>CAWARX010000005.1:0-724912 GCA_963784595.1 uncultured Actinomycetes bacterium
AGGGCGGGGGTTGGAGAATACCCGGCAGAAAACCGGGGAGTCGCGCCGATGCCGGGCGCTCGTCCGGCGCGGCGGAGTTCTGAGGTTGGCTCGGGCGAGCGGAGCGCCCGAGAGGATCCTCGGTGCTGCTCCGGGCGCGTCGAAGTCGGCGGCCGCCGGCGGGGTCAGCGCGCCTTCGCGAGCTCGCCGGCCGAGCGCAGGAGGGCCTCGTTGGGGTTGTCGGGAAGGTCGGCGAGGGGTGCGGCGATCTCGGCGACGGTGGGCCCGAACCGGTCGGCGGCGGGGCGCAGCGCCTCGAGGTCGAAGCCGTAGAGCGCGGCGGCGTTGCCGCCGACGATCTGCTGGATCTGCTCGGGTGGGAGGTGGCTCATGACCTGCCGGAGGTGTTCCCGGGTGAACGGTTGCGTGCCCTCCTCGTGGGGATAGTCGCTGCCCCACATCACGCGGTCGATGCCGACCGGACCGAGCGCGGCCCGGATGTCGGCCGGCCGGGGCTGGCTCATCCCGATGTGGCAGTTCTGCTGGAAGTACTCCGACGCGCGGCGCGGTGGCACGGTCTCACCCTCGAACCGCATCTCACCGGTGCCGCCCTTGCGCAGCGCGGCCATGAGACCGTCGAGCTGGTCGAGGACCGACGGGACCCACGCGCAGCCGGCCTCGGTGAGCACGAACTTCAGGTTCGGGAACCGCTCGAAGACGCCGCCGACGATCAGGTACACGAACGGGCGCTGCGAATAGAAGACCATCTCCGCGATGTGGACGATCGGCATCGCGGGCGCCATCTGGTACCGCGGGCCCCCGGTGCCCGAGTGCGCGTTCACCGGGACGCCGAGCTGCTCGCACGCGGCCCAGAGCGGGTCATAGTGCGGGTCGTACAGCGGCTTGAGCCAGTCGCACGTCACCGGCGGTGAGCCGACGAGCACACCGCCGCGGAGGCCGTGCTCCGTGCACCACTCCACGTCGGCGATGGCGTCGTCGAGGTCGTTCAGGAAGATCTGCCCGATCCCGGCCCGGGCCTCGGGCTTCTCCGCGCAGTAGTCGGCCAGCCACCGGTTGTGGGCCTGGACGCCGGCGTGGCGGTGCTCGTACTCCTCCGCGGTCGGTGGTGGCGCGAACAACACGAAGTTCGGGAAGAACGGCGGCACCGTGTTCGGGAAGATCACCTCGCCGACGACGCCGTCGTCGTTCTGCTGCCGGTCGCGCAGCTCACCGTCCCAGTTGCGCACCCGCAGGTCGGTGTCCTTCAGATCCTTGAACGGGTTCTTGTACTTTCCCCGCCACGCATCGAAGTCGTCGCGGTACTTCGGGTCCAGGTATTCGCGGTATTGCGCGTGGCTCCCGCCCGCGTGGCTGTCGGCGGTGATCACGACGTAGTGGTCGTCAGCGTTCACGAGCCCTCCTCCCCGGACGCAGTGCCGCGTCCGTGTCGTCGGCGTCAGCTCGAAGGGTACCGCCGTCGGTTCAGCTCCGAGGCGGAGTGGGTGAAGGCTCGGGCGTGCGGTAGCCGTCGCGGGTGAGGATGCGGACGGGGTCGCGACCGTCCCACGCCGCGCAGGTCCGTGCAATCGTGTCCAGGCTCGCGACGAATCCCGGTGTGTCCTCGACGACCTCGGTGTAGAAGCCGAAGTCGTCGACGGTGTCGAAGTAGGCGAGATGCTGGCCCTGCACGACCATCTCCGTCACGAGCTCGTAGCCGAACCGCTGGTAGTGCGCGATCTTCCCGTCGTAGTCGGCCGTCACCGTGCAGAGCTGGTGGAAGCCGGACTCGCCCTTGCCGACCAGGTCGCGGTACACGCTCGGCCGATCGCAGAGCTGCTGGATCAGTTCGATCTGTACCGGACCCGCCTGCGCGACGGCGATCCGGACTTCGACCGCCGACGTCGTGCCGTGGTACGTGCACGGCGTCTCGACCCGAGGCAGCACGTGGAAGGGCCCGACGCCGAAGACGTGCGCCCAGCGCGCGGCGTCGCCCAGCAGGTCGTCCACGACGAACCCGAGCTGGAACAGCCGGTATTCGCCCTCGGGCCACGGCTGTTGGAACAAGCGGTGGGCGATCGGCGTCATCGGCGCGTCACCGTACTGCGGGCCGGACGAGCACTTCCTGCATGGCGCTGGCCACGAGGTGTCCTTCAGTATCGTGGATCGAGCCCCGCACCAGCGCGCGGTGACCCGAGACGACCAGGGTCTGTTGGGTGTGCAGGTGCCAGCGGTCGAAGCGGACCGGGCGGTGGAACCAGAGGGTGTGATCCAGGCTGACCGCCGTGAGCGCCGCGACCTCGACGCGCTCCGCCGGGTACGCGCGGAAGGCCATGTCGAGCAGGAAGTAGTCGCTGGCGTACGCCAGCAGCGCCGTGTGCAGCAGGGGCTCGTCGCCGACGCCGCGCGGGAGACGCATCCAGTGCGAGCGCGTCCCCTGGGCCGGGGATCCACCCAGGAAGGTCGGCGCCTCGCCCATGCGGAGCTCGAGCGGGGGTGGGTGGTCGATCCAGCTGTAGGCGTGCCGACGCAACTCGGGCGGGAGCTCGCCGACGAGGTCCTGGAGCAGCGGGAGGTCGTCGGGCTCGGGCACCGCGGGAGGCGGATCTGCGACTTCGGGACTGGAGGGGTTCGCGTGGAAGGAGGCCATCGCGATCAGGAGCGGGCGTTCGTGCTGCGTGACGGTCACGCGTCGCGTCGACATCGAGCGGCCGTCACGAACCCGGTCGACCGTCAGGTCGAGGGGCTCCTCGGGAGCACCGGCCTGGACGAAGTACGCGTGCAGGGAGTGCGGTTCCTTACCGGTCACGGTCGCGCTCGCCGCGAGCAGCGCCTGGGCGACCGTCTGCCCGCCGAAGACGCGGTCGAAGCGGCCGGGTTCGCCGACCACCCGGAAGTGGTCGACGGCCAGTGGCTCGAGCTCCAGGGCGTCCAACAGCCCGTCGAGCGAGGCGACGAGCCTCGCTTCGAGCGGTGCGTCGGATCCGCGCCGCGGCGGGATGGAATCGGTCGGCTCGGGGCTCACGGCGACATGGCTAGCACGCGGGTTCGAGCGGCACGTTCTGAGTAGTGTCGGCCGGGATCGAGGGGGTGACAGGGATGTTGAGTGGCGAGAAGATCCTGATCACCGGGCCCGCAGGGAGGATCGCGTTCGGCCTCGCCCGATCCCTCGCGGCGGGCAACGAGGTCTGGGGCATCGCCCGCTTCGGCGATCCTGCGACGCGCGAGAAGGTCGAGGCGCTCGGCGTGACCACGCGCACACTCGACATCGCGGACGGGCAGCTCAGCGACCTGCCGAACGACTTCACCTATCTGTTGCACCTCGCGGCCGACTTCAGCCCGGACGACTACGACCGCGCCCTCAGGGTGAACGCCGAGGCCACCGGCTTCCTGCTCGAGCACTGCCGCACGGCGAAGGCCGCGTTGGTGATGTCGACGGTGACGACCTACAAGCCGCACCCGGATCCCTGGCATGCCTTCCGGGAGGACGATCCGCTCGGCGACGCGATGGTGCCGCCGTCGGCGCCGTACTCGGTGTCGAAGATCGCGCAGGAAGGGGTGGCACGCTATTGCGCACGATCGTTCGACCTGCCGGTCACGATCGCACGCATGTGTGCTGCCTACAGCGACCAGGGTGGGCTCGCCGCGTGGCACCTGGATGCGGTCGCGGCCGGTGAGCCGGTGCTGACCCGGTGGGATCCCATGCCCTACAGCCCGATCCACGACGACGACATCTGCGCGCAGCTCGAGCCGCTGCTCGACGCCGCGAGCGTGCCGGCGACGATCGTGAACTGGGGTGGTGACGAGCCGGTGAGCGTCCAGGAGTACTCCGCCCACTTCGGTGAGCTGCTGGACGTCGACGCGCGGGTGGTGGTCCAGGAGATCCCCGGCGCGTCCGTCGGCTCCGTGGGTGACCACACGAAGCGCGCGTCGATCACGGGCCCGTGCCGGGTGGGCTGGCGGGAGGGGTTCCGCCGCCTGGCCGAGCAGCGGTACCCGGATCGCGTCCGTCCCGGCGCACCGACGAGCTGAGCGAAGGCCGGTGATGGTGGGGTATCCGAGCGGCGACGCGCTGATGGCCGAAGCGACCGAGGGCACCGGGCTCGACGAGTTCGGCCCGGGCGACTTCCGGGAGGGACTCGACGTGTTGCTCGACAGCGTCGCGCGGGATGCCGATCTCAGCCCGGAGTCCGCCGTCGGCGTGATCGGCGACTTCCGGCGGCGTCTCGTCAACCGCCTCGAGGTCGAGGCGTGGTACCGCGAACATCCGGAGATCGCGCAGCTGGCGGTGCAGGGACCGGTCGACATCAACGGATTGCCGCGCACCGGTACCACCGCTCTCGCCAACATGATGTCGCTGGATCCGCAGTTCCGGTGCCTCCGCCAGTGGGAGCAATCGAGGCCGATCCCGCCGCCGACGACCGACGGTGAGGCCGCCGATCCGCGGCGGCTGCAGCTCGCGCGGGAGAACGAGCAGGTGTCGGCCGAGCTCAAGGCGATGCACCTCTACGAGGTCGACGCGACGGTCGAGGACAGCGAAGTGCTCGGGATGGCGTTCCACGGCCAGCAGTACACGCTGCCCGTGTACGGCTACCACGCGTGGTGGCGCACCGCCGAGATGACGTCGACCTACGACTACCACCGGCGGGTCGTGCAGCTGCTCGAGTCGCGACGCCCCCCGGACCGGTGGCTGTTCAAGGCCCCTCACCACAACTTCCACCTGGAAGCGATCGTTGCGGCCTACCCGGAGGTGCGCTTCGTGATGACGCACCGCGACCCGGCCAAGTCGGTGCCGTCGTGGGCGAGCATCGTGTCGACCATCTTTCCTCCCGGCAACGGCGAACGTGACCTGCACCAGATCGGCGCGGAGGTGTCCGAGCACCTCCGCGCCGGTGTGGAGCAGGCCGTCGCGGCGCGGGCGCGCCTCGGGGAAGAGCGGTTCTTCGACGTGCATCATCGCGACCTGATCGCGGACCCGATGGGCACGGTGCACCGGGTCTACGAATTCCTCGGCCTGCAGCTCGCGCGCGCCCGTCGAGCAGGCTTTGCACGAGTGGCAGGACGCCAACCGTTCCGGCGCGCACGGGCCGCATCACTACACCGCGGAGCAGTTCGGCCTGAGCGCGGTGCAGTTGCGCGCCGACTACGACTTCTACATCCGCCGCTTCGGCGTGGCGCTCGAAGACTGAACGCACTCGAACGAGGAGACCGAGACGATGAGCGAATCCACGATGAACGAATCCGGCACACCCACGGCCCTGCCGACCTGGGCCGAGCAGATGCAGGCACTCGCGGGGGTCGGCGACAACCTGATCGCCAAGTGGCGCCCGGACGGCGCGACGGAGGCAGAGATCCAGGACATGAACAAGCTCGCGCTGTCGATCCTCGCGTGCGGGTACCTCGGTCGCGTCTACACGGATGCGAACCGCCCGGTCTTCGTGCCGCTGTGGAACTACGCGTTCAACCAGGGCGGGCCCGATCCCGACTACGTCTACTCGAACACGGAGATCGATCCGGCCGGCGTCTACCGGATCTCCGGATACCGCGGCACGACGCGCTTCGTCGAGATCACGCAGCAGGCCTACGACATGCTGGGCCCGTCGATGATGGACGGCACCAGCGCGCCCCTCCAGATCACCAACGAGCTCGACGACCTCGATCTCGACGACGACGGCGCGTTCAGCGTGGTGCTCAGCGCGGAACGACCGGCGGGCCACGAGGGCGACTGGTGGGAGCTGAACCCGAGAGCGCGCCGGCTGCTGATGCGGAAGTGCTCGTGTGACTGGAATCGCGAGATCGACGCGCGGGTCGCGATCGAACGTCTCGACGACCCCGGTGCCGACATGACGCCGGAGGAGATCGCGCGGCGCTTCTCCGACATGGCGGCCTGGATCGAAGGCATGATCGAGTTCGACATGAACCTGGTCCGCTATTACCGCGAGCACCACGGAGTCAACACGTTCCTGCGCTCCACCAAGATCGATTCCATGGGGGGGCTGCCCAAGCAGGCGTATTACGACGGGATCCACGAGATCGACGACACCGAGGCGTTGATCATCGAGACGGTGCTGCCGGGGAAGGTCCGGTACTGGCAGGCGCTCGTCGCCGACGACCGCTTCTGCACGGTGGACTGGGTCAACCGGCAGTCGAGCCTGAACGACTCGCAGGCACGCATCGACAGCGACGGCAAGTTCCGTGCCGTCATCTCCCGCCTCGACCCCGCCGTGCCGAACTGGTTGGACAAGGCCGACTACCCGTGGGGCGTCATCCAGATGCGTTGGAACCGGGCGAGCGATTACCCCGACCCGACGATCAAGAAGGTGCCCTTCGCCGACGTGCGCAAGCACCTGCCGTCAGACACGCCCGTCGTCACCCCGGCCGAACGCGCGGACCAACTGCGCATCCGGCGAACCGGCGCGCAGCTGCGGCGGATCTGGTGACGGGTCGCGACGGGTTGGGGGGGGTACCGGTGACGGTCACTCCTGAGGCGAATCGGCACGTCCCCGGGTCAGGTGGCGAGTTGATGCTGAGCATCGCCGACATCACCGTGCGCTTCGGCGGGATCATGGCGCTGGGTGGGGTCAGCTTCGACGCCAGGAGAGGCGAGGTCCTCGGGATCATCGGCCCGAACGGCGCGGGCAAGACGACGCTCTTCGACGTGATCTCCGGTGTGCGGGCACCGAACGAGGGCTCGGTGCTCCTCGATGGCAACGACGTCACATCGATGTCGAGCACGCAGCGGGCGCGCCAGGGTCTGCGCCGCACGTTCCAGCGCGTGCAGGCGTTCGGGTGGCTGAGCGTGGAGGACAACGTGCTCGCCGCGCTCGAGTGGCGCGGCGGGGGCGGTGGGTTCGTCGCCGATCTCGCGTACCTTCCCACCCGTCGTCGGCGTGAGAAGGAACGGCGCCGCCGCGTCGAAGCGGTCCTCGAGCGCTGCGGTCTCCTCTCGGTGCGCAACGAGCTCGCCGGATCGCTCCCCATCGGCGTGGCCCGCATGGTGGAGCTCGCCCGCGCGATCGTCGGTGAGCCGAAGGTCCTGCTCCTCGACGAACCCGCCTCCGGTCTCGACGAGACCGAGATCGCCCGCCTCGGCGAGCAGATCCAGACCGTGCGCGCGCGACACCGGCTGCGCGGTGCTGCTCGTGGAGCACAACGCGGGGTTCGTGATGCAACAGAGCGATCGCGTCGTGGTCCTCAACCTCGGTACCGTGCTCGCACAGGGCCTGCCGGCCGAGGTGCAGCGCAACCAGGCCGTGCGCGACGCCTATCTCGGCGAGACGGACCACTCCGGTGGCGCGGGCACCTCGACGTCACCCCCGCCGGTCGCCGAGCACGACCCCGACCGCGAGGAGCGCGGGCGATGAGCCAGTTCTGGAACCTCGCGTTCTCCGGTCTGGTCACCGGCGCGATCTACGGGATCATGGCTTCGGGTCTCGTCCTCACCTACACGACGTCGGGCATCTTCAACTTCGCCCACGGTGCGGTGGCGTTCGCGACGGCCTACCTCTACTACCAGTTGAACACGGGTCTCGGGGTGCCGATCGTGCCCGCGCTGATCATCTCGGCGTTGGTCTTCGCTCCGTTGCTCGGGTTGTTGCTCGACCGGATCCTCCTGCGCCGGTTGGCGAAGGCCCCGGTGTACGCGCGCATCGTGGGCACGATCGGTCTCCTCGTGGCGCTGCCCGCGCTGATGCAGTGGCTCGTCGTGGCGGTCGGCAACGACGTGCTCGATCTCGGGCTGAAGGGCAACGACGCGATCACCCAGGGCGTACCCGTTCCCGGCGTGGGCCCGACGCCGCACGACAGCTACCGGATCGGTGGCGTCGTGTTGAACTCCGACCAGATCGCGGTGTTCGTCGTCGCCGCGATCGCCGCGATCGTGCTGTGGTTCGTCATCCGCCGCACGCGCGTCGGCCTCGAGATGCGCGCGGTCGTCGACCGCGAGTCGCTCGCCGACATCCGTGGCGTGAACGCGGCCCGCACGTCGGCGGCGGCGTGGATCATGACCATGATCCTCGCCGGTCTCGGCGGCGTGCTCATCGCGCCGCTGTTCCAGTTGCAGGACTTCGTGTTCACGCTGGTGGTGCTCGGCTCGCTCGCCGCGGTGGTGCTCGGCGGCCTGCGATCGATTCCCATCGCGTTCGCCGGTGGTCTGCTCCTCGGGGTGATCCAGAACCTCGTAGCCGGCTACAGCGACGACTTCCTGCCGAAGTGGCTGAGCAACCTGAGCGGCCTCAAGTCGTCGGTGCCGTTCCTGCTCGTCATCGTGCTGCTGATGTTCATCGGCCGCGACAAGTCGCGCCGGGCGGGCTCGGTGGCCGACGACGTACCTCCACCGGATCACCGCGAGGGCATGTCGAAGCTGCGCCGCCGACTCCCGTGGGCGATCTGGACCGTGGTCCTCATCGCGTTCTCGATGCAGTGGTTCGGCGCGTCATGGATGCAGGCCGACGCCTACGACCAGACCGTCATCGCGCAGAGCCTCGCGATGGCGATCATCTTCCTGTCGTTCGTGGTCGTGACCGGCATGAGCGGCCAGGTGAGCCTCATGCAGGCGAGCTTCGTGACCGCGGGTGGCTTCGCGGGCGGGTGGGCACTCACCCACGACTTCGGGGTCGAACATCCCCGGCGTGCTCGCCCACGGCCAGATCAACTTCTTCTGGGCGGTGGTGATCGCCGCGCTCGCCGCCGCCGCGCTCGGCGCAGTGCTCGCCTTGCCGCTCACGAGGCTCGGCGGCGTGAACTTCGCGCTGGGCACGCTGGCGTGGGCGTTCTTCCTCGCCCTGGTGCCGTTCGCGACCGACTCCGTCCGCAACGGTGAGAGCGGCTGGACGGTCCGCGCCCCGACGCTCGACATCCCCGGACTCAACTGGGTCAACGACACCGTGGTCCGGAAGATGTCGTCGAACGCCGATCTCGCGAAGCTCACGAAGATCGACTTCAGTCTGCTCCAGGAGCAGATCCTGCTGTTCCTCGCGGTGTTCGGGCTCCTGACCCTCGTGGTGCATTCGCTGATGCGCTCGTCGTCGGGTCGCGCCACCCTCGCAGTCCGGAGCTCGGAAGTCGCGGCCGAGGCGTCGGGGATCGCGGTGAACCGGTCGAAGATCATGGTCTTCGCCCTGTCCGCCGGGATCGCCGGCATCGGTGGCGTGATGCTCGGCATGTTCTCGTTCCAGTTCACCAACGCCAGCGCACCCGTGCTGCCCGGCCTCATCTGGCTCGCGCTCGCGGTGACGTTCGGGATCCGCCGCCCGGGAGGCGCGCTGCTCGCCGGCTTCGCGTTCGCTGCCGGCACCGCGGTCTTCCACTGGATCTCGTCGTGGTCGTTCCTGAGCGGCGGCGACGTGCAGGCGCTCATCACGTCGGTGTACTTCGTGCCGATCCTCTCGGGTCTCGGTGCCATCCAGCTCGCGCAGGAGCCCGACGGCATCCTCTCCCTCGCCGGCCAGCAGAAGCTGCGCCGGAAGCGCGAGAAGGCGCGCCTGGCCCGCATCGCCGCGATGGAGTCGGACGTCCACGGCGGCGCGGTGCCGGAGCACGAGCGCCAGCACCGCACCGGAGAGGCCGCGGAGCGCTCCGAGCTCGCCGCGACCATGGGTCGACCCCTCTCGCTCGGAGCCGTCGCCGAGGCCACGTTCGCGGTGCAAGGAATCGTCGCGGGCTACGGCGACGTCGAAGTGCTCCACGGCGTCGACCTCCGCATCGACCGGGGCAAGGTCACGGCGCTGCTCGGTGCCAACGGCGCCGGCAAGTCCACGCTCTGCTCGGTGGCTGCGGGCATGGTCGACGCGTCGCTCGGCAAGGTGTTCCTCGAGGGCAGGGAGATCACCGACACCGAATCGTTCCGGCGGGCTCGCAGCGGGGTGCTGCTCGTCCCCGAAGCCCGGGGCATCTTCCCCGGGCTCACGGTGGAGGAGAACCTCATGGTGCTGCTGCGCGACGAGCACCTCCGCACGAAGGCCTACGAGCGCTTCCCGATCCTCTCGGAGCGGCGCAAACAGGTGGCCGGCCTCCTCTCCGGTGGTGAACAGCAGATGTTGAGCCTGGCGCCTGCCCTCGCCGACCCGCCAGCGGTGCTCATCGCCGACGAGCCCACGCTCGGCCTCGCGCCGTTGGGGGCGGACGCGGTCATGGACGCCATTCTCGAGCTGCGCGACCGGGGGTGCGCCGTCCTCCTGGTCGAGGAGCACGCGCAGAACGCGCTCAAGGCCGCCGACACCCTCGCCTTCATGGAGCTCGGCAACATCGTGTGGACCGGACCCCGCGAAGAGGCGGACATGGATCTGCTCGCCCGCGCCTACCTGGGCACGAACCGTTGAGGCCGCCGGGGCGCCACTGCTCGTCCCGTCGACGATTCGGTGTTCTTCTCCACGCCCGCCGCCAGGCTGCGTACGACCGCTGACCGCGTCGTCGCGCCCGGTGATGTCCCCCAGGAGTGACGACGCCGGAGGCTGGCCGATGGTCCACCACGCGGCGGTACGTGGGACGATGCCCGAGGCGGCGAGCCGGCGACAACAGCGGAAGACGATGACGATGGCCGAAGCCCGAGGATGAAGACCCCCGAGCAGCTCTTCGACCTCTCCGGCAAGGTCGCGGTCGTCACCGGCGGCAGCCGCGGGATCGGCCGCGCGGTGGCCGAGGGCTTCGCCGCCGCGGGTGCCGACGTCGTGGTCGCGAGCCGCAAGGTCGACAATTGCGTGACCGCGGCCGAGGAGATCGCGGCGGCCACCGGGCGCCGCGCCCTGCCGGTCGGCTGCCACGTGGGCCGGTGGGAGGACTGCGACCGGCTCGTCGACACCGTCTACGACGAGTTCGGACGCTGCGACGTGCTCGTCAACAACGCCGGGATGTCGCCGCTCTACGACGATCTCGTCTCGGTGAGCCAGGATCTCTACGACAAGGTTCACGCGGTGAATGCCCGTGGCCCCTTCCGCCTCGGCGCGCGCTTCGGCGCCCGAATGGCCGAGGGCGACGGCGGATCGATCATCAACGTCACCACCGCCGGGTCGCTGCGCCCCGACGAGCACGACCTGCCGTACGCAATGGCCAAGGCGGCTCTGAACGCGCTGACGCTGGGGCTCGCGGGCACGTGGTCGCCCAAGGTGCGAGCGAACCTCGTGTTGCCCGGCGCGTTCGACACCGACATCACGAACGCGTGGACACCGGACGCGAAGCTCCGGGCCGGGGAGATCAACCCGATGGGGCGCATCGGCCAGCCCGAAGACATGGTCGGGGTGTGTGTGTTCCTGGCCAGCGATGCGGCGAGCTACGTGAACGGGGCACAGGTCCTCGTCGACGGCGGCCTCTTCCGGACGCTCTGACGACGGTCCAGGTCCCGCCGCCCGGCGCGGAACCGGTCGCGCCCACGAACGGCCGCGGAAGTACTCTGACGGTCCTCCTCCGCGAACGAACAGGAGCACCGCCAACGCCGAGTGGGGAAGCGACCATGGACGCGATCGGGCACTGGATCGGCGGTCGAGCCGTCGCCGGCACATCGGGTCGGACCGGGCCGGTCTTCGACCCGGCGCGTGGAGTGCAGACCGGGGAGGTCGCGCTCGCCTCGGCCGCAGAGGTCGGCGACATGGTCAAGGTCGCCGTGGACGCCTCGGTCGGTTGGGGCGCGTCACCGTTGAGCCGCCGCGCCGGGATGCTGTTCCGACTCCGCGAGTTGCTCGACGCCCATCGCGACGAGTTGGCGGCGGTGGTCACGAGCGAGCACGGCAAGGTGCTCGAAGACGCCCGCGGCGAGGTCGCCCGGGGTCTCGAGTGCGTCGAGTTCGCCTGTGGTGTGCCCCACCTCCTCAAGGGTGCGCACAGCTCGGAGGTCTCCACCGGCATCGACGTCCACACCATGCTGCAACCGGTCGGCGTCGCGGTCGGCATCACGCCGTTCAACTTTCCCGTGATGGTGCCGTTGTGGATGCTGGCCAACGCGCTCGCGTGCGGCAACGCGTTCGTGCTGAAGCCCTCCGAGAAGGACCCGTCGGCGGCGCTGGTCCTGGCCGAGTTGGTGCGCGAGGCGGGGTTCCCCGAGGGCGTCTTCAACGTCGTGCAGGGTGACGCCGAGGCCGTGGACGCCCTGTTGACCCATCCCGATGTCGACGCGGTGTCGTTCGTGGGCAGCACGGCCGTGCGCGCGACACGTGTACGAGACCGGCACGACCCACGGCAAGCGGGTACAGGCGCTCGGGGGAGCGAAGAACCACATGGTCGTGCTGGCGGATGCCGACCTCGACGCGGCGGCCGACGCCGCCATCTCCGCCGCGTACGGTTCGGCCGGGGAGCGCTGCATGGCGATCTCGGTCGTCGTCGCCGTCGGACCGGTCGCCGACCCGCTCGTCGAGGCCATCGCCGCACGGATCCCCGACGTCGTCGTCGGCCCCGGAACCGAGCCGACCTCGATGATGGGGCCGCTCATCACCGAGACGCACCGCGACCGCGTTCGCGCCTACGTCGACGGTGCGCCCGGCGAGGGTGCCATGGTCGTGGTCGACGGCAGCGCGGCCACGCGGCCGGAGGGCTTCTTCGTCGGGTGCTCGCTGGTCGACGGTGTCGAACCGGGGATGCGGATCTACGACGACGAGGTCTTCGGACCGGTATTGGGCGTGGTGCGCGTCGCCACCCTCGACGACGCGTTGGCCCTGGTGAACGCCAATCCGTACGGCAACGGCGTCGCGCTCTTCACGCGCGACGGCGGCGCGGCGCGACGGTTCCAGCGCGAGGTGCAGGTCGGGATGGTCGGCATCAACGTGCCGATCCCGGTGCCGGTCGCCTCGCACTCCTTCGGCGGCTGGAAGGCGTCGCTGTTCGGCGACACCACCATGTACGGACCCGAAGGCATCCACTTCTACACGCGACCCAAGGTCGTCACGACCCGGTGGCCGGACCCGGTCACCAGCGCGGTCGACCTCAGCTTTCCGTCGAACGGCTGACGACGGGATCGGCACCGCGCCGGTTGCCGTCGCTCAGAGCGCAACCGAGTACCCGCCGTTCACCGGGTAGGTCTGACCCGAGACCCACGCGCCGAGCGGGCTCGCGAGATACGCGACGAGGCCGGCGACCTCTTCGGGTTCTCCTCGGCGACGGACGATGTAGCGGCGGAACAGCGCGCGCATCCGCTCCGCCTGTTCCTCGGTGGTCTCGGCGACGTCGCTGGTGGGCCGGTGCATGGTGCCGATGGCGATGTTGTTCGCGGTGATGTCGTAGCGGCCGACCTCACGGGCGTACGCACGGGTGAACCCGGCGGCGCCCGCCTTCGCGGCGGCGTAGGCGGCCATGTTGCTCTCGCCGGTGCGGGCAGCGTCGGAGATGATCGTGACCACCCGACCCCAGTTCCGCTCGATCATCGAAGGCGTCACCGCGCGCGCACAGTGCATGACACCGAAGAGGTTGACGAGGAAGAACGGATCCCAGTCGGCGGGCGTGGTCTCGACGAAGGGGCCGTCGCCCGCCCACCCGATCGCGCCAGCGTTGCCCGCGTTGTTCACCAGGATGTCGACCGCGCCGATCGACGCGACCCCGTCCATCACGGCATCGAAGCTCGTGACGTCGAACAGCGCCGTGGATGCTCGGCCACCGTCGGCGACGATCTCGTCGGCGACGGATCGGGCGCGCTCCTCGACGAGGTCGTTGATCACGACCTCGGCGCCGAGACGGCCCAGGGTTCGGGCGATGCCCTGTCCGAGGTTCTGGCCGGCGCCGGTCACGAGCGCGCGACGCCCGGTGAGGTCGAAGAGTGGTTCCATGGTCTGCACCTCGTGGGTCAGTGGTGGGTCGGGAGCGTGATCGCGGGACCGTCGACGTCGCCCGCGATGCGGTCGAGGACGTCGGCGAGCTCGAGCGGGGCCTCGAGGGCGGGGGTGTGGCCGGTGTCGAGGTCGATGATCGTCGATGCGCCGCAGTTGGCCGCGAGGCGGGCTTGGACCTCGCGCGACTGGATCGGATCGCGGAGGCAGCGGACGAAGGTCCGCGGGAGGTCCGGTGGGACGCCGTCCCAGAAGACGGTCTGGGTGATGTAGTTGAGGGAGTCGATGTTCGTTGCGAGCTTGGCGTCCAGGGCGGCAGTCTCGTGTGGTCCGTCTCCGTCGGCGCGTAGCCTGCGCCCGGCGTAGCGGTCGCGCATCTCGTCGAGACGGGCCTGCACGCGATCGCCTTCCCCGGGCAGGAACGTCTCGACCGGGACGTCGCCGTGCGGCGCGCTGAGGCCGGCGACGAAAACGAGGTGCTCGACGCGCTCGCCGAGTCGGGCCGTCAGCGCGGGGAGGATGATGCCCCCGGCGGAGTGGCCGACGAGGACCACCCGGCCGTCCACCGCCCCGACCACGTCGGCGGCCACGCTCTCGACGGCGGCGCCGATCGTGACCGCGGTGAGGTCGCCGGGGCGATCGCGGCGGCCGGGGAGATCGACCGCGACCGAGCGGTGGCGTAGGTGATCCTGCACCGATCGCCAGACGAGCGACGTGTGCCCCGCGCCGTGCACGAGCACGAGCGTGGACGCCGTCGATGTCGACGCGACTTCGGGCACGGATGCCGTCCTACCGACGCGGCTGCGTGCGGGGCCGAGCCGTTCCCCGTGACGTCGGTCGGGGCGGCGCTCCTGCGCGGATCGCTCCCACGAGCAGACCGATCGCCCAGGTGATCGCGCTCGTTGCGTCGTCCGCGGTGAGCCCCCACTGGACGACCAGGCGCTCGAACGAGGGTACGTGCCAGAGCACGTCGAGGAGCCCGGCGGCCATGTCGCGCTCGACTTCGGACCAGTCGTTCGCCGCCGCGGCGACCGCGTCGCGGAGCGCGTCCCGACGCAGCTCGTCTTCGGCGGCGAACGTCGGATCGTCGGCAACCGTCGGCGCCACCGCGAACGAGGCGAGCGACGAGAACACCTGCGCGGTGACCCCGGCGAGATCGTCGAGGCCGAGACCGTCGTAGGAGACGCCGGCTTCCTCTTCGAGGCGGCGCATGACCGCGTCGCGCAGCTCCCGCTCCGTGGTGAAGTGACGGTAGACCGTCCGTTCGCTGACGCCGGCGCGTGCAGCGACCGCCCGGAACGTGAGCGCGCGCCAGTCCCACGTCGGGAAGCCGTGCACGAGCGCGGAGGCGCCTTCGAGGATGCGCTCGCGGGTGGCGGCCACCTGCCGGCGGCGCACGGGGCTGTCGTAGCGCCGACGTTCGCGCGAGGCGGTGGGGGTCGGGGTCGTTGACAGGTCGTCCATATTGATGTCAGGCTACTGCCACAGTTTTGGCGGAGGGGGGACATGGCGGAGCACGACGACCTGATCGACGACGCCCGCCGCCGGACCGGCCTCGACGACTTCGGCGACGAATCCTTCCGGAAGGACTCGTTCGCCTGGTCCGGAGCCTGCGGCACGAGGCGAAGCTCAACGAGGGCCAGGTGGCGATGCGGAGCGCGTCGTCGGTCTCCTCGTCCAGCGCCTCCAGATCGAGGACTGGTTCCACCGGCACCCGGCGATGGCGGACGAGCCGATCGAGTCGCCACTCATCGGCCTGGGTCTGCCGCGCACCGGTTCCACCGCGCTGTCGTTCCTCCTGGCCGAAGATCCCGGGACCCGATCGTTGCGGCTGTGGGAGTCCGCGGCACCGGCGCCACCGCCGTCGACCGTCGAGGCACCCGATCCGCGCATCGAGGTCGCCAGGATGCAGGTCGAGCAGCAGGCGACGTTCTCGCCGCGCAGCGCCGCGTTGGTGCCGTCGACCGCGACCGGCCCGATGGAGTGTCAGGAGCTGATGGCGCTCGACTTCAAGTCGCAGATCTTCCAGGCGTATGCGTACATCCCGTCGTACTCGAAGTGGTTCCTGTACGACGCCGACCTCACCCCGACGTACCGGTACGAGCGACGCGCGCTGCAACTGCTGCAGTGGGGTACACCGGCCCGACCGTGGCGGCTGAAGTGCCCGACGCACATGTTGTTCCTCGACCACCTCGACCGGTCCTTTCCGGACGCTCGGTTCGTGATGACCCACCGTGACCCGGCCGACGTCATCGTCTCGGTCGCCGACGTCTACCTCGAGGTGGCGGGCATGTTCAGCGAGGATCTCGATCTCCATTACCTGGGCGAGCTCAACGTCGAGCACTGGTCCGTGGGGATGGAACGAGTGTTGGCGTTCCGTGACGCAGGCAACGACCACCGCTTCTACGACATCGACTTCCGCGCCATGCAGGACGACCCGATCGGCGAGGTCGCCCGGCTGTACGCTTGGCTGGGCGAGCCGGTCACGCCGGAGTTCGAGGCGGGGATGGCGCGATGGTGGCAGGAGCACGCCGCCACCCGCGCGCCGAACGTGCGCCCGGATCCCGCGACCTTCGGGATCGTGCTCGACGACGTCCGCCCGCTGTTCGCCGACTACACCCGCACATGGCGCGGTGGACGGCGCACTGAACCGCCTTCCGCCGAGGTCATCCGTCGGTGCCGAGCCGGGCGAGCAGGTCGAGGGAGTGGTCCCAGAGCCGGCGCACGGTCTCGGGATCGGCAACCCCGGCGTCGAAGCCCGACCACGGGTGCGTCTCCGGCCCGACCGGCAGGGCCTCGGCGCAGTCCTCGAGCACGAGGCCGCCACGTCCCTCCAGCTCGGGCGCGGTCGCCGCCCACAGCGTCGTGGCGGCGGCTTGCGAGACCGTCTTGAGGACGGGATTGAGTGAGCCGTCGGGCAGGATGAAGCCGATCTGACGCTTCAGCGCCTCGCCGTGGAACCGCTGCAACCCGGTCAGCGCGGAGCCGGGCAGCACCGCGTTGGCGAAGATCCCCACGCCGCTCCACCGACGGGTGGCCTCCTCCGCGAACAGGATGTTGGCGCTCTTCGATTCTGCGTAGGCCAGACCGTCGATGTGGTCGCGGGACTCCCACTGGAGATCGTCGAGGTGCACCGGCGCGCCCTTGTCCGCGGCGGAGCTCACCACCACGATCCACGCGCCGCGCTCGGCCATCTGCTGATGGAGCCGCAGCGCGAGCGCGAAATGCCCGAGGTGGTTGGTCGCGAAGCGCACGTCGAGCCCGTTCCGGAGGCGCGCATCGGGGGTCTTGGACACCCCGGCATTCGCGATCAACAGGTCGACGTGCCCGGTGATCGCGTCCGCGAACGCCGCGACCGACGCGAGCTCGCGCAGGTCGAGCGCCACCACCCGGATCTCACCGGTCGCCCCGGGCGCGAGGTGGCTCGCCACCGCCTCGCCCACGGCCACGTCGCGCACACCGAGCACGACGTCCGCGCCCGCGAGGGCGAGGCCGCAGCGCGGTCTCCACGCCGAGCCCCGACGACGCGCCGGTCAGCACCGCGAGCCGTCCGCGCAGGTCGGCGGATCGCGCGACCTCCTCGGCAGTCGTGTCGCGCCCGAAGGGGTTCATCGCCCCTGGGGTTCCGCTCAGACGACGTCGCTGCTCGCCGACGAGCGCTCCAACATGCCGGTCGCGGACTCGCCGTCCCAGTGGTACTGGACGACGGCCTGCTGCAGCCGGAAGTCGCCGACCATGCCGGTCGCGCCGGCGGCGGCGTTCATCACGTGGAACGTCGACAGCACCGTCTCCCCGCGGATGGTCTCGGTCCTCCCACCCTCGGTCTCGAGGGTGACCGACACGTCCTGACCTCTGGGCGCGAGGGTCTGCAACCAGGGCACGTCGATCACACGCGCGGGGATCAGGTCGCCGTCGCCCTCGAAGAGGAACCCTTCGTTGAACGTCGCCTTGCCGTCGTCAGCGCGGGGGATAGACACAGAGTCCGAACCCGCGACCGCTCGGGAAGACCGTCGACTGCCAGACGTGACCGCGGAAGGTGGCGAGCCGTCGTACGCCTTGGCGACGGATCCGCAGGCCTGCGCCGTCGAGCGGGTACTCCTCGTCACCGACCCGCACCCTCCCGGTCGTGCGGAAGAGCTGCTCGAACCGGGGACCGCCCATCAGCGCGCCCTCTTCCTGGTGCTCGAGCACGTAGCGCGCCTCCTCGAGCAGGGTGCCGCTCTCCCACGGTGGCGCGGCCGACCGGATGTCCCAATCGATCTCCACCGGCACGCGCTCACCTTTGCTGCGCCCGGCTTGCCAACCTCCCAGCTGCGCTTCGGTCGACGTCTGCACCGCCATGCCGTCGACGCGACCGCGCCAGTGACGGAACGGCTCGATCAGCTCGAACGAGAGTGGGCCGGCCCCGAGGATCCGCGGCTTGCCGTCCGCGCCCCGCGCGTCGTGCACCTTGCCGGGGCCGAAGATGTTGAACACCCGCCCGTCGGCGAACGCGAGGTTCACCTGCACGTCGTGGGTCTCCCACTGGTCGGCGACGGCTTCCACGCCGATCCGCGGCATGCCGAACTCGGTGCCGTTGTCCCAGACCCAGGTGTTGACCGACTCCCGCATCTCCGGGTCGTCGGGTTGCGACGCGAACACGTACTCGCGGTCGTCGCTCAGGCCACCGGTCAGGTCGATCGCCATTCGTTCCCCCCTCGATATTGGTGACAGCAGAATGTCATGAAAAGGGGCGGATCGTCAACGCCCGGGCGCGCGGTCCGCGTGCCCACCCGAGCGCGCCGTGCTACGACAGAGCAGTTCGACCACGACGTCGAGGCCCTGGGGTGACCATGTCCGAGCAGCCGGTGCGACCCGAGATCATCGACTCCGACGGGCACGTCATCGAGCCCGACGTCGTCTGGAAGGAATATGCCGAACCGGCGTTTCGTGACCTGCTCGATCATCCGGGCGGTGGCTACGTGCAGGCCACCGGCATCCGGCACGCGTACCCCGACATGCCGCCGGAGTTCCTCGGGGGCGATGGCGACGACGGTGAGGCCGCGTGGGAGTCGGCCACCGCGGGCGACGCCGACTGGGACGAGGACTCCAAGTACAAGATGAGCCGACCGGGTGGCCACGACCCCGCGGCGCGCATCGTCGACATGGACGAGGAAGGGATCGATGTCGCGGTCCTGTACCCCACCGCGATGCTCACGTGGATCGAAGAAGCCGACGTGTTCGGTGCCGCGTGCCGCGCGTACAACAACTGGTTGCACGACTACTCGCGCGGTCGCGCCGAGTCGCCTGTACCCGGTGGCACTCGTACCGCTCCAGGATCCGCAGGCGGCCGTGGTCGAGATGAAACGCGCGGTGGAGCATCTCGGGGCCAAGGCGGTGATGATCCGCCCCGCGCCCTACATCGGAGCGCTGAAGCTCAACCATCCCGCCTACGACTCCTTCTGGGCCGCGGCCGCAGCGCTGGGGTGCCCGATCGGGGTGCACCCGTCGCCCCACGGCGACATGCCGAACGCGTGCCGCCTCCTCGGACTCGCGGACGGCGTGACGAATCCGACCGAGGGGTTGGCGTTGCGCCAGGGACTCACGAACGCGGTCGACCTCCAACTGGCGGTCGGCTACTTCACCCTCGGCGGGATCTGCGAACGTCATCCCGATCTGCGCGTCGCGTTCCTCGAAGGGACGGGCGGCTGGATCGTGCCGATGCTGCAACGCTTCGACCACCAGTTCGAGATCTTCGGCAGCCAGGACCAGGCGACGCGACCGAGCGAGGTGTTCGCGCGTCAGTGCATGGTGAGCTTCGACCCCGACGAGGTCGCGCTCGCGTTCACCGCCGAGCACCTCGGCGCGGGCAAGATCCTCTGGGCCTCCGACTACCCGCACCCGGACGCCAAGATCCCCGGCGTCGTGGAGGAGCTCCTCGACGCGGTGAAGCCCTTGCCGGACGAGTCCCGACGCTTGATCCTCGGCGGGACCGCGAGAACGTTCTACAACCTCTGAACGGAGCACCGGGATGGCGACCTACGTACTCGCCCACGACGGTGGGCACGGCGGGTGGTGCTGCCAGCGGGTGGCTCGCCTCCTGCGGTCCGCGGGCACGAGGTGTACACGCCCACGATGACCGGGCTCGGGGAGCGGTCGCACCTGCTGAGCCCCACGGTCGACCTCGATCTGCACATCCGTGACATCACGGCGGTGCTCCACTACGAGGATCTCGACCTCATGATCACCGAGCCCGAGTTGGTCGCCGACGCACTGCTGCAGGTGGCAGCGGACTGACCCGCGGGGCTCGCCGGGCTCTTCCGACGCGACGAAGGACCGGGGACGACGGCTCGTCCGTCGCCCCGGCCCCTCGGTGTCGCTACTTCGTCGTCGTGGTCGCGCTCGAGGAACCCGACGTCGAGTTGTCGTAGGTCTCCGACGCGATCGTCGCCGCGTCACCGACCAGGTCACTCGGGATCGGCTTGCCCTTGTTCAACACGACGAACTTCCCGTTCTTGACCTTCACCGCGTAGGTGCAGCCGTGCAGCGGGAACTTGCCGTAGTGCTCGGCGCTGATGTCGATCGGACCGCAGTTGAGGCCCGCGGCGTCGTAGGAGCCGAGCTTGCGCAGCCCGGTGACGAAGCCGTCGCGCGTCGGCGTCTTGCCCGCGTTCTGGAGGCCGAGGATCATCAGCTCACAGGTCGTGTAGCCGGTGTACTGGCCGAAGTCGGGAACACCGGTGTAGCCCGCGTACTTCTTCAGGTCGGCCTGGAACCGCTTCGTGGCCTTGGTCTTGAGCTCGACCGGCTGCCACTGCGTGGTGAACACGTCTTGCGGCCCGAGGATCTGTGCGGTGGGCGAGTCGAGCAGGTCCTGCCCGTAGCCCGTGGGCATCACGACGCCCTTCATCTTCACGCCGTTCTGCTCGAGTCCCTGGAGGATGGCGAAGTTGCTGGCCGCCACCAAGGGCAGGTACGCGCCGTCGGCACCCGCGTTCTTGAAGCCGAGGACGATCGGCCCCACGTCGGTGGACCCGAAGTCGACCGCGGTGTTGGTGTACACCGCCTCCAGGCCCTCCTTCGGCACCGCCAGGTCCTGGGTGAGCTTCGCCGACGCGGTCGAAGATGCCGACGCGCCGTAGGCGACCACGCCGACCTTCTTGGCGCCGAGCTGCTTGAGCAGGACCGCGGTGCTGTCGGTGGTCAGATCGCCGAACGGCGCGTTCAACGCGGAGAAGATGCTCTCGTTGCCGGGCTTGCCGTAGTAGTTGCCGTCGTACCCGCCGCCGATCATCGGGACCTTGTTCTCCAGCATCGTGCGGTAGGAGAGGAACGCGAACGACGAGTTGTTCACGATCACGAACGCGTTGCGGTTCTGGATGAGATCCTTGGTCGCGGTGAGGTTGTCGCCCGCCGACTTGTCGTCGATGGCGATCAGGTCGATCTTGCGACCGTTCACCCCGCCGTTGGCGTTCTGGCGGTCGACCCGCGCCTGGCACGCCGTCCCCGCGTTCTTGAACGTGGAGCCCGCCTGGCCCGTCTCGGAGAAGATGTACCCGACGGTGATCTTCTTGTTGGTCACCCCCGGATCGTTGGCCGCGCCGGCCGGCGGCGCCACCACCGCGAGCGTGAGTACTCCGGTGACGGCGGCGACGAAGGCGCCGATCGTCCGTTTACGTGAACCCCTCACAAGATCCCCCTGTTCGTGTGTTCCAGTACTTCCCGGCTACCGCGATCTGCCCGGTCGGGCGGGTCGGGTCTTGGGGGTCGACGGACACGTCCTCCCCCTGTTCCCGGGTAACGTAGCCCGGTCGGCCCCGCGCGGGGGTCGCCCCCGAGGGATGAACGGTCCTATCGACCCGGAGAGTGTCGGCACCCAGTGAGCGTCCACATCCATCCTCCCGCCGACATCGACCCGCTGGATCTCGTCGATCCGGCGCGCTTCGCCCGTAGGGGCTATCCGGACGCGGTGTGGACGCAGCTGCGGGCCGAGACGCCGGTGGCGTACTTCGAGCCGCCGGGCTACGAGCCGTTCTGGGCGGTCACGAAGCACGCCGACATCGTGGACGTGGCGTCCCAGCCGGTGCGCTTCTCGAATGCGCACGGGCTGATCCTGGGCCCGATCGGCGCGCCGGTGCAGCCCACCGAGATGGTCGTGACGCTCGATCCGCCCCGCCACGGACCGCTGCGCCGCGTCGCCATGCCGCGCTTCACCCCGCGCGCCATCCGGTCGCGACACGAGGAGATCGAGCGCATCGCGGTCGAACTGCTCGACGCCGCCGCAGCCGCGCACGACGCCGACGAGTTCGACTTCGTCGAGCGCCTCGCCGCGCCGCTCCCCATCGCGGTGATCTCGTGGATCCTCGGGGTGCCCCGTTCCGACTGGGGGCTCCTGTTCCAGTGGACGAACGAGGTGATCGGCAAGGACGATCCCGAGTTCCGTCGCCCCGGCGAGACGGCCGGCCAGACCATCAAGCGTGCGCGCGGCGAGATGCACGCCTACCTGGGGGCCCTCATCGAGGAGCGGCGGCGGCAGCCGAGCGATGACATCGTCAGCCACCTGATCGGCGCGGAGATCGACGGCCGGCCCCTCACCGAGGAGCAGCTCCTCATGTACTGCGAGCTGATCGTCGAGGCGGGCAACGAGACCACCCGCAACGCGATCAGCGGAGGCCTGCTCGCGTTCTCCGAGCACCGGGGCGAGTGGGAGAAGCTGCGAGACGACCCTGCGCTGATGCCCGACGCGGTGGAGGAGATGCTGCGCTGGGTCAGCCCGATCATCCACTTCACCCGGATGGCCACCGAGGACGCCGAGGTGCGCGGCGTGAAGATCGCCGAAGGGGAGCGGGTCGCGATCTTCTTCGCGTCGGCGAACCGCGACGAGGAGGTGTTCGAGGACCCGTTCGCGTTTCCGCGTGGATCGCCACCCGAACCCCCACCTCGCGTTCGGCATCGGCGAGCACTTCTGCATGGGCGCGCACCTCGCGCGCCTCGAGATGGAGACGATCTTCCGGCACCTGCTCACGCGCCTCGAGTGGTTCGAGATCTCCGGCCCGGTGGAGCGCCTCAACTCCGCGGTCAACGGCGGCATCAAGCACCTCCCGCTCCGCTGCCGTCTCGCGTAAGCGCGATGGAGTATCGCCCGTTCGGGCGGACGGGACTCGAGGTTCACTCCGGGTGCCAGAGATCGGTGGCGGCACGGCACCTCGGGGTTCGCGGCGTCTGCCGCACTGGAGCAACGCTTCAGGCAACGGCTCGCGGCGCGACACGGCCGGAGCCTGGCCCAGGTCGCGTTGCGATGACGACCTCGAATCCCGCGGTCAGCACGTCGGTTCGTCGGTTGCCGTAACGTCGCTGAGGTGGAGGACGACATCGGCGCCCTGGGATGGACGCTCGACGACGCCGACCTCGCGGACATCGATGCGATCTTCGCCCGCCACGGTGTGGACACCGCCCCGGGCCGTTGGATCGAAGAACTCTGACCACGCGGAACCGGATCCCGGTCGAAAGGACGAGCTGAACGATGGGCCAGGAGCTCTCGGGGAAAGTTGCGATCGTCACGGGTGGTGCCAGCGGCATCGGTCGGGCCGCCGCGGAGCTGTTCGTGGCGGAGGGCGCGCAGGTGGTCATCGCCGACGTCGACAGCGCGGAGGGTGAAGCGGCGGCGGCGGCCCTCGGCGCGGCCGCCGCGTTCCAGCGCACCGACGTCGCCGACGCCGACGACGTGCAGTCGCTCGTCGACTTCGCGGTCGGGCACTTCGGCGGGCTCCACGTGATGTTCAACAACGCCGGCATCCCGAGCTCGTTCGCCCGCCTGCTCGACAACGATCTGACCGACTACGAGCGGGTGATGGGGGTGAACCTCTTCGGTGTGATGGTCGGCACGCAGCGTGCGGCGCGGCACATGGCGGACCACGGCGGCGGTTCGATCATCAACACGTCGTCGATCGCCGGGCTCACCGGGGGCGCCGGACCGATCGCGTATCGGGTCTCGAAGGCGGCGGTCATCCAGTTCAGCCGGTGCGCCGCGATCGACCTGGCCGACTACGGGATCCGGGTGAACTGCATCGCGCCGGGCCACATCGCGACCGGGATCACGAACTACGACATGGGACCGATCATCCGGCTCACCCAGCCGCTCCAACGCCATGGCGGGCCCGAGGACGTCGCCAACGCGGTGCTGTTCCTGGCCGGCGACCGGTCGGCGCAGGTCACCGGGATCGTGGTGCCGGTCGACGGCGGGACCACCGCCGGGCCACCGGTCAGCCAGCTGCGGGATCTGCTGGCCCGGCCGAAGGGAGGTCGGGATGCCGGCTGACCTCGTGATCCGGGGCGGAACGGTGGTCGACGGGACCGGCGCACCGGGCCGGGTCGCCGACGTCGCGATCGCGGGAGGTGTGATCCGGGAGATCGGACCGAACCTGCGGGGCGACACCGAGCTCGACGCGTCGGGTTGCTCGGTCGCACCGGGCTTCATCGACATCCACACGCATTACGACGCGCAGGTCTTCTGGGATCCCGCCCTGCGACCGTCGTCGTACCACGGGGTGACCACCGTGGTGGCGGGCAATTGTGGCTTCACCATCGCGCCCACCCGGCCCGAGCACCACGACGTGATCGTGCGCACGCTCGAGAACGTGGAGGACATGGACGGCGCGTCGCTGACGGCCGGCATCGTGTGGGAGTTCCAGACCCACCCCGAGTACATGGAGCTCGTCCGCCGACGCGGCACCGTGCTCAACTTCACCGCGTACGTCGGGCACAGCGCACTCCGCCTGTTCGTGATGGGCGATGCCGCCTACGAGCGCGCGGCCACGCCGGACGAGATCGACCGGATGTGCCGACTCGTGACCGAGGCCATCGACGCGGGGGCGGCAGGGTTCTCGACCAGCTTCGCCTACACCCACCGCGGCATGGACGGGAAGCCCGTCCCCAGCCGCTTCGCCGCGCGCGACGAGGTCGAGGCGCTCTTCCTCGCCGCGGGCCGCACGGGCAAGGGTGTCGTGCTCGCCACCGCCGGCGAGCAGTGCACCTACGCCGACATGTACGAGCTGCAACCGCGTATCGGGCGGCCGTTCACCTACCCGCTGTTCGCCCTGGCCGACGGGCGGCACCAGCCGCAGCTCGAGCTGCACGAGGCGGCCCTGGCCCGGGGTACGCAGGTCTGGCCGCAGGTGACCCCCCGACCCCTCACGATGCAGTTCACGATGGACAGCCCCTTCAGCCTCAACGTGAGCAAGGTCTTCGGCGACCTGATGGACCAGGATCGCGAGGCCCGTTCGGCCGCGTACCGCGATCCCGCCTGGCGGGCCCGGGCCGCCGCCGACCTCGAGCAGGTCCCGATGCGGCCACGGTGGGAGACCTGCGAGGTGTCCGAATCGGCGCGGTTCCCGGAGTTGGAGGGCCGGCGGATCGACGAGCTCGCGCGCGAGCGCGGCTGTGCGCCGCTCGACGTGATCTGCGAGGTCGCGCTGGCCGACGACCTCGCGACGCGCTTTCGCATCTACATCGCCAACGACGAGCCGGGCCGCGTCGGCCACCTGCTCACCCACGAGCAGGTGGCCCTGGGACTCTCGGACGCCGGCGCGCACGTCGGGCAGCTGTGCGACGCACCGCTGGCCACCGATCTGCTCGGCAACTGGGTTCGCGGCGCGCGCCGTGATGCCGATCGAGCGCGCGGTGCGCAAATTGAGCGGTGAGCCCGCCGACATGTTCGGGTTCGTGGGACGCGGCTACCTGCGCGAAGGCGCCTGGGCCGACGTGTGCGTGTTCGATCCCGAAACGGTGGGCACGGGTCCGTTGCGGCGCGTGCGCGACTTCCCCGCGGACGGGGAGCGGCTGACCGCGGAGGAACCGACGGGTGTGCGCCACGTGCTGGTCAACGGCACACCCATCCGCCGCGACGGCGAGCAGCTGGACGCGGCTCGAGCTCCGTCCGGGTACGCAGCCGCAGATCGCCTGACGCCCCGGACCGAGGGCGGGTTTCAGCGCACGGTCCGGAAGAAGTCGCGGAGGTCGTCGACGAACAGCTCGGGCTGCTCCATGGCGGCGAAGTGGCCGCCGCGCGGCATGACGGCCCAGTGCGTGAGGTTGTAACGGCGCTCGACCCACGCGCGGGGGGTCGGAGGATCTCCTCCTTCGGGTACCGCGCCACACCCGTGGGCACGCCGACGTACTCCGGTGGCTCCTGCAGCACGCCGCTGTGCATCGTCTCCCAGTACAACCGCGCCGACGACGTGATCGTCTGCGTGACCCAGTAGAGCATCACGTTGGTGATGAGCTGGTCGCGGGTGAAGATGCTCTCCGGGTCGCCGCCGCAATCGCTCCAGGTGCGGAACTTCTCGACGATCCAGGAGAGCAATCCGGCCGGTGAGTCGTTGAGCGCCATGCCCAGGGTCTGGGGCTTCGTGCCCTGCACCTGCGCGTAGCCGGCTTCTTCGCGCTGGAAGCGCGCCATCGTCGCGAGGTCGGCGCGTTCCTCGTCGGTGAGCGGAACGGGGTCTTCGGGGGGGCCGGCGATCGGCATGTTGAGGTGAAGTCCTGCGCAGTGTGCCGGATCGAGGGTCGCGACCCTGGTCGTGATCTGCGCGCCCCAGTCGCCACCTTGCGCGCCGTAGCGCGCGTAGCCGAGGCGATCCATCAGCGCGACGAAGGCGACCGCGACGCGCCGCACGTCCCACCCCGGGGTGCGCGGTGGATCGGAGAAGCCGTAGCCGGGGAGCGACGGCGCGATCACGTGGAACGCGTCCGAGGCGTGGCCGCCGTGGGCTTGCGGGTCGGTCAGCCGCGGGATGACGTCCAGGAACTCGACGATCGAGCCCGGCCAGCCGTGGACGAGGAGCAGCGGGAGCGCGTCCGCGTGCTCGGAGCGCGCGTGGACGAAGTGGATCGACTGCCCGTCGATCCGGGTGCGGAACTGCTCGAGCTCGTTGAGCCGCGCCTCCTGCGCCCGCCAGTCGTACCCCTCGCGCCAGTACACGACCAGGTCGCGCACGTAGTCGATCGGTGTGCCGTACTCCCAGGCCGTGTCTTCGATCCGGTCAGGGAAGCGGGTCCGGGCCAGACGGAGCGCGAGGTCGTCCAGCGTCGAGTCGTCGACGTGGACGGCGAACCTCTCGATCGCCCCTGGCATCGTGCGCTGCTCCCCGAACGAAGTGCGGCGAGACTATCCCCGCCTCTCGTCGGCGATCCCGCCGCCTCCAGCCGCCACTCCACCTGCCACTCCACCTGCCACTCCACCCCGCACCCGCACGCGCACGGGCGTGCGAAGGATGGAGAAGCTACTTCTCTTTCCAGGAGATGCATGATACGGTCACTCCCGTCGGCCGACCGGAGGAACCCCTGATGCCGCACTTCGCCAAGCCCGCCGAGGGCTCCTGGACCGAGCACTACCCGCAGTTGAGCACCGGCCCGGTGTCGTACGACGATTCGATCTCACCCGAGTACTACGAGCTCGAGCGCAACGCGATCTTCGCCAAGACGTGGCTCAACGTCGGGCGGTTCGAGCAGCTTCCGCGCGTCGGCAGCTACTTCACCAAGGAGCTCGACGCGGCGCGGACGTCGATCGTCGTGGTGCGTTCGTCCGCCGATGAGGTGCGCGCGTTCCACAACATGTGCCGCCACCGGGGGAACAAGCTCGTGTGGCAGGACTACCCGGCCGAGGAGACCGCGGGAACCTGTCGCCAGTTCACCTGCAAGTACCACGGCTGGCGGTACTCGCTCGAAGGCGACCTGACGTTCGTGCAGCAGGAGTCGGAGTTCTTCGAGCTCGACAAGGACGACTACGGCCTCGCCCCGGTGCGGGTGGAGACGTGGGAGGGGTTCATCTTCGTGAACCTCGACGCGAACGACACCACACCGCTGCGCGACTACCTCGGGGAGCTCGGTCGGGGCCTGGAGGGTTACCCGTTCGGCGAGATGACCCAGGTCTACCAGTACCGCGCCGACGTCGGGAGCAACTGGAAGCTCTTCGTCGACGCCTTCACCGAGTTCTACCACGCGCCCATCCTGCACGCGCGACAGTCCGTCTCCGAGGAGTCGCAGAAGCTGGCGGGGTACGGCTACGAGGCGCTCGCCTACGAGATCGACGGCCCGCACGGGATGGTGTCGTCGTGGGGCGGCATGTCACCGCCGAAGGACCTCGACATGGTGAAGCCGATCGAGCGCGTCCTGCACAGCGGTCTGTTCGGTCCCTGGGAACGCCCCATCGAGATCGACCTGCCCCCGGCGGTGAACCCGGCGCGCTCGCCCGCCTGGGGCATCGACTCGTTCCTCTTCTTCCCCAACTTCATGCTGCTCGTCTGGGCGCCGAACTGGTACCTCACGTACCACTACTGGCCGACGTCGTACAACACCCACATCTTCGAGGGCACGCTCTACTTCGTCCCGCCGAAGAACGCGCGTGAACGTCTCCAGCAGGAGCTCGCCGCGGTGACGTTCAAGGAGTACGCGCTGCAGGACGGCAACACCCTCGAGGCGACGCAGTCGATGCTCGAGTCTCGGGCGGTGCAGCAGTTTCCGCTCAACGACCAGGAGATCCTGCTGCGGCTGCTGCACACCACGGCGCGGGGCTACGTCACCGACTACCTCGCGGGCCAGCCCGACCAGCCCCGGCCGGTCCCGGCCGCGTCCTGAACGAGGAGCCATCGCATGTCCACCCTGCCCGCCGAGTTCTCCGACCTCGAACCGTGGTCCGAATGGTGCCTCGAGTTCGAGCGTGAGCGGTACGCCAAGCGGCTCGCCAGCACCATGGCCGAGCTCCAGGCGTTCTACGACGCCGCGTTTCCCCGCCTCGAAGCGGCCATGGAGTACCTGGACCGGTACGAGTTCGACGCCTTGGCGGACGACGCCCGGCACCTGCTGTGGCTCTGCTACTCGCTGGTGAACGTGTCGTTCCCGGTCGAGGTGTGGCGCCAACCTCGCGTGCCCGACAGCGGTGCCGCCCGCATCGACCTCGTCGTCGAACCCGCGGTCTGACCCGGAGGCGGGCCGTGGAAGAGACCGACGACCTGCGGTCGGCACGCGCGATGCGGCGGGCGATGCTCGGCGACGCGTACGTCGACCGCGCGACCGCGGACCCGGACCCCGTCGCGGGCGAGTTCCAGGACTACCTCACCTCGATGGCGTGGGGCGTGTGGACGCGCGGCGGCCCGTTCACGACACGCGACCGCAGCCTGCTGGTGATGGCGATGACGGCCGCGCTCGGCCGGATGGAGGAATTCCGCCTGCACGCGGCCAGCATTGCGCAGACCGGGGTCAGCGACGCGGAGGTCGACGAGCTTCTGTTCCAGATCGCCGCGTATTGCGGCGCGCCCGCGGGAGTCGCGGCCCGGCGCGCGGTCCTGGCCGTGCGCGCCGAGCGAGCCGGAGATTGACGATGGGAACCGTCGGCTTCGTGGGCCTCGGGAACATGGGTAGCGTCCTCGCGTCGAACCTGGTGCAGGCGGGCCACGAGGTCGTGGCCCATGACGTTCTCGGGCCTGCACGCGCGCCCGAGGGCACGATGCACACGCCTTCGGTCGCCGACGTCGCGCGGCGCGCCGACGTGGTCGTGCTCAGCCTGCCCGACGGGCGGGCGTCCGCGCAGGTCGTCGGCGAGATCGTCGACGCCGTCGATCGACGCACGACCCACGTCGTCGACACCTCGACGATCGGCGTGTCGACGGCGCGCCGGTTGGGTGAGGTGCTCGCGGCCGGCCGCGTCGCCTACGTCGACGCACCGGTGTCCGGCGGCGTTGCCGGCGCGCGGGCACGCACGTTGGCGGTGATGTACTCCGGCCCCGCCGACGCGTGCGCGCGGGTCGAGCCGGTGCTCGCCGGGCTGAGCGACCGCCGCCACCGGGTCGGCGACCGGCCCGGGCTGGCCCAGGCGATGAAGCTGGCCAACAATTTCCTTTCCGCGACCGCGCTCGCCGCGACCAGCGAGGCCGTCGCCTTCGGCGTGTCGGAAGGCCTCGACATGGCCACCATGCTCGAGGTCCTGAACGGTGCCAGCGGTCGTAGCGCGGCGACCAGCGACAAGTTCCCCAACCAGGTGCTGACCGGCTGCTTCGCGTCCGGCTTCACCAACTCCCTCATGGCCAAGGACGTCGACCTGTACCTGCGCGCGGTCGACGACGGTGGCGGCGCCGCGTCGGTCGCGGCGGTGACCGTCGCGGTGTGGGAACGGTTCGCAGCCGTCGAACCGGGCGCAGACTTCACCCGCATCTACCCCTTCGTCGCCGGGACGTGACGATCCAGGAGGAACGGCCATGAGTGCGTTGGCAACCGAGAGACTGGGCCCGACAGTGGGCGCGCAGGTACTGGCCGTGGACCGCGAGCGCCTGCTGGCCGACGCCGACCTTCCGGCCGAGTGCCTCGAAGCGCTCGAGGAGCACGGGGTCCTCGTCTTCCGCGGGCTGCACGTCGACGACGCCGCGCAGGTGGCGTTCAGCCGGAAGCTCGGCCACGTCGAGGTCTTCGGGCGCGGCGAGCTCCCGGAGATCTTCCGGGTGACGCTGGACCCGGCCAAGAACCCCGCGGCGGCGTACCTGCGGGGCACGTTCGACTGGCACCTCGACGGCGCCACCGACGACATCCCGATCATGGCCACCGTCCTGAGTGCGCACGCGGTCGCCGACTCCGGGGGCGAGACGGAGTTCTCCAGCACGTACGCGGCGTACGAGGACCTGCCCGAGGATCTGCAGGAACGGTACCGGACGGTGCGGGTGGTCCACAGCTTCGAGGCCGCACAGCGACTCACGAACCCCGATCCGTCGCCGGAGGAGCTGGCGATGTGGCGGCAGCGGCCGGCGAAGACGCACCCGTTGGTGTGGCAACACCAGTCGGGGCGACGTTCGCTCGTGCTGGGCGCGACCACGTCGCACGTCGAGGGGATGGACCTCGAGGAGGGCCGCGCGTTGTTGGACGAGCTGCTGGCGTGGTCGACGACACCCGATCGGGTGTACCGACACGAGTGGGCGGTCGGCGACATGGTGATCTGGGACAACCGAGGGGTGCTGCACCGGGCCTGCCGCTACGACGCGGCCTCGCCGCGCGACATGCACCGCACGACCATCGCCGGGGACGAGCCCATCCGATGACCGAGCCGAACGGTCCGCGCATCACGCCGTTGCCGCCGGATCAGTGGTCGGAGCAGGTGATGCAGGCGATCACATCGCTCCGACCACCCGACGCCAAGCACGAGCTGCGTCGCCGGAAGGGTGGCCCGAAAGGACTCAACGTCCTCGGCACGCTGGCACGCCACCCGTCGCTGATGCAGGCGTTCCACTCGTTCAACGGTCACATCCTCTCTTCCTCGACGCTCACGCCGCGGCAGCGCGAGATCCTCATCCTCCGGGTCGCGTCGATGCGCGACGCCACGTACGAGTGGGAACAGCACGCGATCCTCGCGGCCGACGCGGGGATCGCCGAGGAGGAGATCGCGCGGATCCGCGTCGGCGCCGACGCTCCCGGATGGTCGGCCCTCGAGGCGGCGATGCTGCGCGCGGTGGACGAGCTGGTCACCGACGCGCTCGTGAGCGACGCGACGTGGGCCCTGCTGGCGGACTCGATGGGCGACCAGCAGCTGATGGATCTGGTCTTCACGGTCGGCGCGTACGACCTGCTGGCGATGGCCTTCCGATCCTTCGGGATCGAGCTCGACGCCGACCTCGGCGGGTCGTGACATGAGCGCGGACGAAGCCGCGGCGGACGTCCCCACGGGCACGGTGCCCCGCCGGGAGCTCGCGATGGCGCGGGCGCTCGATCAGGCGCGCTCCCGTGCCGAGAACCGGGTCGAGCTCTTCCTCGACGCGGCCCGGGAGCTCATGAGCACGAACTCGGGGGAGTTCACCGTCCAGGAGGTGGTCGAGCGGTCCGGGCAGTCGTTGCGGACCTTCTACCAGTACTTCGCCGGGAAGCACGAGCTCCTCCTCGCGCTGTTCGAGGAGTCGATCCGCTCCGCCGCCGCGCACCTGGAGCAGGTGATCGAGGAGCACGACGCCCCCCTCGATCGCCTCCGCCGCTTCACGCTCGAGTACTTCCGGATGTGCAGTCCCACCCCGAAGGACGGCGCGATCACGACGCCGGCGCCGGCGATGGTGGAGTTCGCGCAACAGCTGCTGACGTCGCACCCGCGAGAAGCCGCGGAAGCGTTCGCGCCGCTCGTCGTGATGCTCGAGGCGCTGCTCGCCGCCGCGTCTTCCGGGGCGCGATCCGCGCCGGACTCGACCACCGGCGGATCGCCGGCGTGGTCCTGCAGGCCGTCATGTTCAACGCGTTCGCGGCGACCATCAGCGGGTCGTCGCCACAGCCGGTGGGGGACCCGGGGCCGGAGACGCTGTGGGATCTGCTGCTCTGCGGCATCGGCACGGGCGCGTGACCCGGGCGCTCACTCCTGGGATTGGAGCGTGAACGTCTGGTGCTCGCGCCCGAAGTCGTCCCGATCTTGGAGGTTCAGGACCTGGTCGTTGAGCGCGGCTCGTCCCTGCCGTACCTCGGCCGCGTCGGCCGCTTCGACGACGTCGCCGACGCGCGGGGCGAGGTCGAAGCCGGTGTAGACGACGCGGCGCGCGCGGGAGACGGGCGGGCGGCTCATGTGCAAGGTGCACGAGCAGTGCACGGTGACGTCGCCGGTGCGGGTCGGGAGCGCGACTCGGGGTAGGTCGAGGTCGGCGCGGACACCGGTCCCCTGCACGTTGGCGCGATGCGAACCGGCGATCACGCCGAGCTCGCCGGTCCGGGCATCGGCACCGGTCACGGAGATGCCCACGACCAACCCGCAGCAGCGGCGGGAGTGACCACCCATGGTGCAGTCCTTGTGCCACGAGACGTCGGAGATGCCTTCCACGACGCCGACCTTCTTCCAGAGCCCCTCGGCGCTGTCGCCCGCTCGCGGCGCGCGTTGCACGAGATCGTCGTCGGTGAACCCACCGATGGCTCCGAACCGGTCGGAGACGAGCAGGTCCTGCAACGTCGGGGAGCGGAGGTTGAAGCCGAGAATCCGCGACGGGTACCAGCCGTCGTCGGTGCGCGCCCACCAGGAGGCGCCGTCGTCGCGGGTGGCGGTCGCGATGGCGTCGTCGAGCTCCGCCGACACCGCCGACATCTCGGCCTCGGTGAACACTCCTTCGAGGTGCAGGTACCCGGCCTCGGCGAGGAAGTGCCCGATCTCGTCGGGCGGATCGTCCGCCCGGAACGACCGATGCAGGTCGAGCGCGCCGCCGTCGAGGGCGCGGCAGTCGATCGATCCGGATTCGTACACGGGGCGAGCGTCGAGCGCCGCCCGCAGCACCGGTTCCCACGCGACGAATTGGTCGCTCGTGCCCCGACGTATCTCGACGCGTCCGGCCATGAGCAGGCCGAACGTCGAGACGACGTCCTGGACGAGATCGGAGAACGCGGCCTCGTCGAGCGCGACCAGCGGCCCGTCGTCGGCCGACCCGTCGCGGACGACGAGCCGACCGTCGGCGACCACCAGGTGGGCCACCGAGCCGGCCACGTCGAAGCCGAGGGTCGTCAGGCCGAGCGTGTCGACGCCCCGTGCGCCCAGCGTCCCGGTGTCGCGCAACACCTTCGGGAAGCCGTCGAGGAGCCATCCCGGCTCCACGGTCGTGGTGTCGCCCACGTGGCCGGTGCGTCGGTCGATCGTGACCACGGGCATGCTCCTCAGCGATGGAGTGCGATCCGGATACGATATATCGCCATGTCCGGGGTGCTCGACGGCCGGGCGGACCGGCTTGCCCGCGTCGCGGAAATACAATATTTTGCGCCGGGCGGCGATCGGGGGAACCCACATGGTCATGAAGTTCGAGAAGCTCACGGCCGGCAGCCGCCGGGCGGCGTCGCCGGAGACCGGGGAGCGCACCTCATGACCGCGACGATGGTGGCCGGCGCCCGCCCGAAGCCGCCCGACCATCCGGTCGTCGTCAAGGCCGACCGCATGGTCGACGTCGACACGCGCGCGATCGTCGAACCCGGCGTCGTGGTCGTCGAGCGCGAGCGCATCCGCGACGTGTCGCCCGAGCGCATCCCCGACGACGCCGAGGTGATCGAGCTCGGTGACGTGACCCTGCTGCCGGGGCTCATGGACATGGAGCTCAACTTCCTGATGGGCGGCCAGGGCAGCACCATGATGAGCTCCGTCCAGGACGATCCCGCGATGAAGATCATGCGGGCGATCCCGAGCTGTCGCAAGACGCTGCTGGCCGGCTTCACCACCGTGCGCAACCTCGGCCTCTTCGTGCAGACGGGCGGCCTGCTCCTCGACGTCTCCCTCATGAACGCGATCGACGCCGGGTGGATCCCCGGTCCCCGGATCTTTCCCTCCGGGCACGCGATCACCCCGAGCGGCGGGCACCTCGATCCGACGATGTTCCAGGGCCTCGCCCCCGGCGTGCTGCCGCTGACCGTCGAGGAGGGGATCGCCGACGGTGTGAGCCAGGTGCGCAGGGCCGTCCGCTACCAGATCAAGCACGGTGCCAAGCAGATCAAGGTGTGCGCTTCCGGCGGTGTCATGTCGCTCACCGGCACCGCGGGCGCGGAGCACTACTCCGATGAGGAGCTGCGGGCGATCGTCGACGAAGCGCACCGCCGCGGGATGCGGGTCGCGGCCCACGCGCACGGTGACCAGGGAATCCGCGCCGCGGTGGAAGCGGGGATCGACTGCATCGAGCACGCCTCCCTCATGAGCGAGGAGACGCAGAAGCTGGTGCTCGAACGCGGCACGTTCATCGTGCCCACCGCGTACCTGTCCGAAGGCATGGACGTGTCGCACGCGGCGCCCGAACTGCAGGCCAAGGCGGCGGAGGTCTTCCCGATCGCGAAGAAGACGATCGCCCGCCTGATCGACGCCGGGGCGAAGATCGCCACCGGCACCGACGCGCCGGCGATCCCGCACGGGCAGAACTGGAAGGAGCTGTGGGCGCTGGTGCAGCGGGGCATGCGGCCCGTCGACGCGATCGTCGCGTCGACGGTGACCAGCGCCGAGCTCGTCCAGGTCGACGACCGCGGACGGCTGGCTCCCGGGCTTCTCGCCGACGTCATCGCGGTGGCGGGTGACCCGACGGAGGACATCACCGTCATCGAGGACGTGCAGTTCGTCATGAAGGGTGGCGTGGTCTACAAGTCGCCCGCGACCTGATGGGCCCGTCCCGCGGACCGGTGGATCGGTGAGCCCCGACCATGGCTTCCATCCCTTGCGGGTCGGGCGGATCGTGCCGGAGACCCACGACGCCAGCTCGTTCGTCTTCGACGTTCCCGACGACCTTCGAGACACGTTCGCCTACGAAGCGGGTCAGTTCTGCACGTTCCGAGTCCGCGTGGGTGACGAGGACCTGTTGCGCTGCTACTCGATGTCGAGCTCGCCGCACACCGACGCCGAGCTCACCACGACGGTCAAGCGCGTGGCCGGTGGGCGGGTCTCGAATTGGTTGCTCGACGAGGTCGCCGAGGGCGACGTGCTCACGGTGACCGCGCCGGCCGGCGTCTTCACGCTGCGCCCGCGGCGCGCGCCGATCGTGGCGTTCGCGGGTGGGAGTGGGATCACCCCCGTCTTCTCCGTGATCAAGAGCGCGCTGGCGACCACCGACCGTTCGGTGCGACTCCTCTACGCCAACCGCAATGCCGATTCGATCATCTTCCGAGCCGAGCTCGACGCGCTGAGCCGGGCCGAGCCCGAGCGGCTGGAGGTCGTGTACCACCTCGACAGCGAGCACGGCTTCGTGCACTCCAACCGCGCGGCCGAGTTCGTCGGTGCCGACGCCCACGCCGACCACTACGTGTGTGGACCGGGCCCGTTCATGGACGTCGTGGAGGATGCCCTCGCTCAGGTCGGTGTGCCGTCGGACCACGTGCTCGTCGAGCGGTTCGCCTTCGCGTCGGCCGCGCGCCTCGACGAGCCACCCGCTACGCCGACGAGCGCGTCCGGCGACGGCACCGCGACCGAGACCGTCGTGATCGTGCTCGAGGGCCGCAAGCATCTCGTGCACTACCAACCCGGTGAGACGTTCCTCGAGACGGCCCGCCGCGCCGGACTGCGCGCACCGTTCTCCTGCGAGGCGGGGAGTTGCGCGACGTGCATGGCGCGGCTGCAGGAGGGTGAGGCCACCATGCGGGTGAACAACGCGCTGACCCCGGAAGAGGTCGCGGAGGGCTGGGTGCTGACCTGTCAGGGCTTTCCCGCGTCGACGGAGGTCACGGTCGTCTACGAGTCGTGACCGTCGCGTGGTGGTCATCACCGCGTGAATATCCTGCACCGAGAATGGGAGACCGAGAGATGGCTGAGACCGGGGTCACCGAAGCCACCGCACTGCGCGCCGGAGGCGTGAACCATCCGAGCCTCAAGGACGCCGCCGCCGCCTACATCAGAGAGCAGATCCTGACCGGCAAGCTGACCCCGGGGACCAAGGTCGACCAGGACGAGATCAGCGAGGCGCTCGGGATGAGCCGGCTCCCCGTGCGCGAAGCGTTGATCGAGCTGGCCCAGGAGAGCCTCATCGACGCGGTCCCCCGGCGCGGCGCGTTCGTCGCCCGGCTCGAGCGGGCCGACATCATCGACCACTACCGGATCTTCGGTCTCATCGCCGGGCTCGCCGCGAGCCGGGCCGCGACCTCGCTGAGCGACGAGCAGCTGGCCACGCTGCGGGGCATCCACGAGTCGTTCCTGGCCGCCACGGATCCGGAGGGCAAGGCGTACTGGAACCACGAGTTCCACAAGATCATCAACCAGGCCGGCGGGTCTCGCCGCCTGGTCTCCGTGCTCGCGCTGCTGTCGCGGAGCCTGCCGGTCCGCTACTTCGAGTTCGTGCCGAACTGGGCGGACATCTCCGCGGGCCACCACGCGCGGATCCTGAGCGCGCTCGAGGCGCACGACGCGCACGAGGCGCAGCGGATGCTGGAGCACCACGTGGCCGAGAGCGGTGACCTCGCGGTCGAGATCCTCCAGGAGATGGGGTACTGGGACCGGGAGACCGGCGAGCTCGACATCGCCCTGGCGTGAAGATCGAACGGAAGAGGAGCACGCATGTCGTTTGCAGGATCCACCGCGATCGTGACCGGTGGCGCGTCGGGCATCGGTCTCGCGATCAGCGAACGGCTGGCCCGGGACGGCGCCAAGGTGTCGGTGTTCGATCTCGACCTCGAGCAGGCCGAGCGCGCCGCGCAGGGCATCCGCGACGCGGGCGGTGACGCGATCGCGTGCCAGGTCGACATCTCGGACCGGCACGAGGTCGATGACGCCGTCGCGCGGACGCGTGACGCTCTGGGCCCGGTGCTGGTCCTCGTGAACGGGGCGGGCAAGGACGGCTTCGACCGCTTCATGGACATCACCACCGAGCAGTGGGAGCGGATCCTCGCCGTGAACCTCACGGGGACCTTCCACTGCACCCAGGCCGCGCTGCCCGACATGCTCGAGGCGAAGTGGGGTCGCATCGTCAACATCTCGTCGTCGAGCGCGCAGACCGGAGCCGCGCTCATGGCGCACTACTCGGCTTCCAAGGGTGGGATGATCGCTCTGACCAAGACCCTGGCGCTCGAGCTCGGACCGCTCGGGATCACCGTCAACACCATCCCGCCCGGCGCCATCGACACACCGATGAGCCGGCGCGCCGCCGAGGCCGGCCGGTTCGGCGGCGGCACCCTGGACGACGTCGGCCGCCACCTGCCGGTGCGTCGGATCGGCGTTCCCGAGGACATCGCCGCCGCGTGCCGCGTACCTCGTGTCCGACGAGGCCGGCTATGTCACCGGACAGATCATCGGCGTCAACGGCGGCCGGGTCACGTGACCCATCGATCGAGGAGACAGAGATGAACCAGCAGGAGATGGCCGATCTGCTCGAGATCCAGCAGGTCGCGTCGCGATACATGTCGTTCACCACTCGCAAGGAGGAGGATCGCTGGTTGGAGGTGTTCACGGCCGACGGGATCTACAACGCGTTCGGGACCCCGTACACGCTCGCCGACTTCCCCTCGTTGCTGAAGAGCGCGCCGCCCGGGCAGTACATCGGGAACGTTCCGATCGTCGAGTTCGACGGCGACACCGCGACGGGGATCCAGCACTTCGTCTTCGTCGACCAGGAGACCCACGAGATGCGCCTCGCCTGGTACAACGACGAGTACGTGCGCACGGCTGACGGCTGGCGGATCCGCCGGCGCTCCACGACGTTCATGCGTCGCAACGGTGCGTACGACTCCGGGAACGCACACGACCCGGCGCGCTTCGTCGCCGGTCGTGAGATCGAATAGGTCGTGGGCATGCGCCTCGGACTCATGATCGGGCCGGAGACCCGCAACTACGCGGGCAAGGTCGACCGGCTCTGCGAGGACGCCCGCGACGCCGACGCCGCGGGGTTCGCCACCGCGTGGATCCCGCAACTGCCGCAGGACTTCGACGCCATGACCGCGGTCGCGTTGATGGGGCGGGAGACGAGCCGGATCGAGCTCGCCACCGCGGTCGTCCCGCTGCAGTCGCGTCACCCGATCGCGCTCGGCCAACAGGCGCTGTCGGTGCAGGCGGTGTGCGGCGGCCGGTTCAGCCTCGGCGTGGGACCGTCGCACCACTGGATCATCGACACCATGCTCGGGCTGCCCTACGAGCACCCGGCGCGGCTCGTGGAGGACTATCTCGACGTGTTCGACGCGATGTTCTCCGGACCCGGGCCCGTCGACGTCGAGAACGAGCGCTTCCGCATCCACAACCCGCTCGACGTCACCGACGTCGCGCCCACCCCGGTGCTCCTGGCCGCGCTCGGTCCGGTGATGCTCCGGATCGCGGGGGAGCGCACCGACGGCACGGTGCTGTGGATGGCGGACGAGCGTGCGATCGCCGAGCACGTGGTCCCGCGCATCACCAAGGCCGCGAGCAGCGTGGGCCGGCCGTCGCCGCGCGTGGTCGCGGGCGTCCCCGTCGCCCTGTGCCCGCCCGCTGAGGTGGACGCGGCCCGGGAGCGGGCGAACCGCATCCTCGGCCACGCCGAGTTCTCGCCGAACTACCAGCGGCTGCTCGAGCAGGGCGACGCCACCGACGTCGGTGACCTCGCGGCGCTGGGCTCGGAGGCCGACGTGGAGCGGCGGCTCCGGTCGTACGCCGACGCCGGGACCACCGATCTCTCGGTGCGGGTCCTGCCGGTCGGTCACGGGCGCGACGAGCTCCTCGAGTCGGGCCGGCGGACGCGGGAGTTCCTGGCGTCGCTCGCCCCCGAGATCACGTGATCGGCGCGGCATGAGAGGCGACCTCCTCTGGCGTTCCATCCCCGAGATGGCCGCCGACGCCGCCGCGCGCTTCGGTGATGCCGAGGGGGTCGTCGACGGCGACCGGCGGGTGAGCTTCACCGAGCTGGTCGCCGACGCCCGGCGGGTGACGGCTGCGCTGGTGGCGTCGGGGATCGATGCGGGCGAGCGGGTCGCGGTGTGGGGGCCGAACCGTTACGAGTGGCTGGTCAGCGCGCTCGGCATCCTCGGCGCTGGCGCTGCCCTCGTGCCCGTGAACACGCGCTTCAAGGGTGAAGAGGTGCGCTACATCCTCGAACGCAGCGGCGCGCGCGTGGTGTTCACCGTGGGCGAGTTCCTCGGCATGGACTACGCCGGGACACTGGCGGGGCTCCGGGCCGACCTTCCCCGCCTCGGCCTGGTCGTCGGCTTCGACGATGCGGCGAGCGCCGACTCCTCGTTCGACGCCTTCGGACGAGTCGGCGATCGCGCCGACCCCGTGGCCGTCGACGCGCGCTGGCGCGCGGTGAAGGGCGACGACGTCAGCGACGTGTTGTTCACGTCGGGGACGACGGGTGCGCCGAAGGGTGTGCTCATGACCCATGCCCAGACGTTGCGGCAGTTCTCGGACTGGTGCGACATGGCGGGCCTCGTCGAGGGCGACCGGTATCTCGTGGTGAACCCGTTCTTCCACATGTTCGGCTACAAGGCCGGTTGTCTCGCGTCGCTGATGGGGGGCGCCACGATCATCCCCAAGCCCGTCCTCGACGTCGACGACCTGTTGCGCACCGTCGCCGCCGAATCGGTGACCGTGCTGCCCGGTCCGCCGACCGTCTACCAGTCGATCCTCGACCACCCCGAACGCGAGAAGTTCGACCTGTCGTCGTTGCGGTTGGCGGTCACCGGGGCGGCGGACATCCCGGTCGAGTTGATCCGTCGGATGCACGAAGAACTGCCGTTCCGGCTCATCATCACCGGCTACGGCCTGACCGAAGCCGGGACGGTGACCGGCACCGGACCCGACGACGACTTCGAGACGATCGCCACCACGGTGGGCCGGGCCCGGCCCGGCCTCGAGGTCCGCATCGCCGCCGACGATGGGGTCGAGCAGCCGCTCGGGGACCCCGGGGAGGTGCTGGTGCGCGGCTACAGCGTGATGCGCGGCTACCTCGACGACCCGGAGGAGACCGCACGTGCGGTCGATCCCGACGGCTGGTTGCACACCGGCGACCTCGGGACGCTCGACGAGCGCGGCTCCCTGCGCATCGTCGGACGCAAGAAGGACATGTTCATCGTCGGTGGCTTCAACGCCTACCCGGCGGAGATCGAGAACCTGCTCCTCGGACACCCGGCGATCGGGCGGGTCGCGGTGGTGGGCATGCCCGACGCGCGCCTCGGTGAGGTGGGCATGGCGTTCGTGGTCCTGGCACCGGGTGCCGACGCGAGCCCGGAAGACCTCATCGAGTGGGCGCGGCGCACCATGGCCAACTACAAGGCGCCGCGGGTGGTGGAGATCGTCGACGAGCTCCCCGTGAACGCGGCGGGCAAGGTCGAGAAGGACGCCCTCCGCGCCCGCGCCGCCGCGCGCCAGGCCTAGCCATGGACACCCGCTACTCGCCCGAGCAACTCGAGCTACGGCGCAGCGCGGCCGCGCTGGTCGCCGACCTCGGCCCGCGGACCGTCGACGACCTCGCCGACCCGAGCCGGCAGGCTCGACTGGCCGACGCCGCCCGTCGGGCCGGTTGGCTCGACCTGCGTGGCGCGGGCGACGGTGACGGGCCGCTGGCGTCGGGCGTCGAGGTGGCGATCGTGGCGCGCGAGCTGGGACGGGTCGCGGCCGACACGCCCTTCCTCGGCCCCGTCGTCGCGGTCGACCTGGCGCGCCAGGCCGGGCTCGAGCTCGAGGACGCGCGTGGGCGAGCGCGGTGCTCGACGTCTCGCTCGTCGATTTCGCGACGGTGACGACGTCTGGCGCGACCGAGGGCGTCGCGGTCGATTGCGCAGGATGCGAACGCGGGATCGTGCTGTCCCCGGAAGGCGACGTGCACGGTGAGTCGAGGATCGTCGAGGTCGCGCTCGGTGAGCCGGCACCGGCGACCGACCTCACGCGCGCGCTCGCCCGGGTGATCTTCGACGGGACGGGATCGACCGGCGGCCCCGAGGGCGCCACCCTCGGGGCCGCGGCGATCGAGCGCAGCCGGGCCCTCGCCCTCGTCATCACCGTCGCGGATCTGGTCGGGACGATGGAGGGTGCGCTGGTGACGACGACGGAGTACGCGCGGGAACGGGAGCAGTACGGGGTCGCCATCGGGTCGTTCCAGGCGGTGCAGCACCTGCTGGCCGAGGCCCGCGTGCTCGTCGAAGGCGCGATCAGTGTTGCCGAGTATGCGGCGTGGGCGGTCGACGCGTTGTCGCCGGACGACGCGCTGGAAGCGGGGTCGGTCGCGAAGGTGTACTGCGCGCGTGCCGCCCGTACGGTGTGCGAGACCGCGATCCAGGTGCACGGCGGGATCGGCAACACCTGGGAGTGCTTCGTGCACGTGTTCCTGCGCCGGGCGTTGCTGTCGAGCGCGTTGCTCGGCGACGAGGGGTACCACCTGCGTGCGCTGGCTCGAAGACGACTGGGGTACGACTGTGGACTTTGACGACGCGCCCGAGGAAGCCGCGTTCCGGGAGCGCATCCGCGTGTGGTTGGCGGCGAACAATCCTGGTCTGCCGGCGTCGTCGACCGACGACGAGTACTGGGCGCGTCAGGCGGAGTGGCACTGCGCATTGTTCGACGCCGGCTTCTTCGCCTTGACGTGGCCGAAGCGCTTTGGCGGTCACGAGCTGTCACCGGTCTACGAGGTCATCGTCGACGAGGAGCTCGCCGCGGCGGGCGCGCCACCGAAGCCGAGTCTCGGGTACCTGATCCAGGGCATCACCCGCCACGGCAGTGCCGAGGTGTGCGACCGGTTCCTGCCCGCGCTGATCAGTGGCCGTGACCGTTGGTGCCAGGGTTTCAGCGAGCCGGACGCCGGTTCCGACCTGGCGTCGTTGCGGACGCGCGCGGTGCCCGACGGTGACGAGTACGTCGTCGAAGGGCACAAGATCTGGACGAGCTACTCCGACGTGGCCGACTGGTGCCTGCTGCTGGCCCGCACCGATCCCGACGTGGCGAAGCACAAGGGCATCTCCGCGTTCGCGGTGCCGATGCACCAGCCGGGGATCGAGCAGCGGCCGCTCAAGATGATCAACGGGATCACCAGCGAGTTCGGTCAGGTGCTCTTCGACGGCGTGCGGGTGCCCGCCGCCAACATGATCGGCGCGCCGGGAGAGGGGTGGGCGCTGGCGATGACCGTCGTCAGCCACGAACGCGAACCCACCGAGCTCGGCTACGTCGCCCGTTACACCAAGCTCGTCAAGGAGCTGGAGGCGAAGGTGCGCGCGCAGCCGGATCGCTTCCGGTCCGACCAGGTCGAAGCGCTCGGTCGCGCGTACGTCGAGTCGGAGATGCTGCGCCTCCACGTGCGGCGCCGACTCTCGGAGCGGCTCGACGGCGTCACCCACGGGCCCGACGGTTCGATCGACAAGTTGCTCATGACGACCGTCGAGCAGGCCGTCGGCCACGCCGCGCTCGCGGTCGGCGAACCTTCCCCGGTCCTCGACGGTGACGACACCTGGCTGAAGGTGTACCTCTACAGCCGCGCCCAGAGCGTCATGGGCGGCACCTCACAGATCCAGAAGAACATCATCGCGGACGCGGATCCTGGGTCTGTCACCGTCTTGAGCCCGGGGTCCCATCGCTCCTTGAGCTGGCGGCGCAGGGACTTCCCCGACGGCAGCCGGGGGATCTCGTCCACGAACACGACGTGGCGGATCCGTTTGTAACCGGCCAGCTGGTCGACGACCGCCGCCTGCAACTCCTCCGCGGTCACCGTCGCGCCCTCGACCGGTGCCACCGCGGCCACGATGGCCTCGCCGAGTTGCGGATCGTCGACGCCGAACACCGCGCAGTCGCGCACCCGCGGGTCGGCGTGGAGCACCGCCTCGATCTCGGCGGGGGCGACCTGGAATCCCCGCACCTTCACCATCTCCTTGAGCCGGTCGGTGATGTGCAGCCATCCGGCGGGTTCGAGCCACCCGATGTCACCGGTGCGGTACCAGCCGTCGTGGAACGCGGCCGCGGTCTCGGAGTCGGGGACGTATCCCGCCATGGCGGACGGACTCCAGACCTCGATCTCGCCGGTCGCGCCCGCGTCGAGCACCGCGCCGGTCTCCGGGTCGGCGATGCGGAGTCGCACGCCGGGGGCGGCGAGCCCCGCGCTGTCGAGCCGCCACTCGTCGGGCGCCTGCACCGGGTTGGCCGCGATGACCGGGACCTCGCTCGTGCCGTAGGCGGGGAGCCACCGCGCGCCCGAGCGCCGGGTGACGGTGCGGGCCACCTCCTCGGCGACTGGGGTCGCGCCCCACATGATGTAGCGCAGGGAGCTCAGATCGAACTGCTCCAGGTCCGGATGGTTGGCCATCCCGAGCGCAATCGGCGCCACCGCCATCTCGAGCGTCAGATGCTCCTCGGCGATGGCGCGCAGCGAGGCGTCGAGGTCGAAACGGGGGTGGAGCCGGACCCGCGCGCCCGCGGCGACCGCGGTCACGATGTTGAGCAGCCCGAGGATGTGCACGGGCGGCGTCGCGATCTGGAAGCGGTCGCGGTCGGTGAGCCCCAGCGCCGCGATCCAGTGCTCGACCGCATGGCCCAGCGTCCGGTGCGTGTGGCGCACGCCCTTCGGCATGCCGGTGGTCCCGGAGCTGAAGACCAGGACCGCGTCGGTGTCCGGGTCGTCGACGACCGGACCGCGATCCGCGGCTCGCGGCGACGGCGCGTCGTCGAGTGCGAGGACCGGCGCCGACGGCATCGCCTCGGCCAGCGCACTGCAACCGCCCTGATCACCGAGCGCGAGCTGAGGCGAGACGACGGAGCAGGCGTGGCGCACCTCGGTTGCCTTCCACGCCGGGCTGAACATCACCACTGCCGCGCCGAGTTGCAGCGCGCCGTACACGCCGAACACGAACTCGGGCCGGTTGGCCGACATGAGCGCGATGCGGGTCCCGCGGGTGGCGCCGGCCGCGGCCAACGCCGACGCGAACTCGTCGGCGCGGGTCTGCATCTCGCCGAAGGTGAAGCTGCGGTCCTCGAAGTCGAGCGCGACCCGATCCCGGTCGCTCGCCGCCCGGCTCCGCAACACCTCGGTCAACGTTCGCATCGGTGCTCCTCGGTCACAGGTCCAGCAAGCGCGGCACGTGTCGCGTCGCCAGCAGCATCGCACCGAGCTCCCGGGGCAGGCCGGTCGACGACCCCAGCATCCCGTCGAGCACCGCCGACCGCTTGACGTAGCGGTGCAGCGGATGGTCGGTCGTGAACCCGACACCGGCGAGCACCTGCTGCGCGTTGGTCGCGGCGACGCGGGCCGCTCGTCCGGCGAGCGATTTGGCCAGGAGCGCGGTGAGCGGGCCGGGCACGTCCCATGCGGAGACGACGGCGGCATCGGCGGCTTCCAGCGCGACGTAGGCGTCGGCGAGCCGGTGGCGGACAGCCTGGAACATCGCGATCGGGCGACCGAACTGCTCCCGCTCGAGTGCATGTTCCCGGGCCAGCCGCAGCATCGTGCGGCCGGCGGCGACCTGCTCGGTCGCCAGCGCACGTCGGCCGGCGGCCAGCGCGGTGTCCCAGGCCGCCGGGTCGAGTCGTCGCGCCGTCACGGGCTCGATGCCGCGCGCCGCGACGCGGCACAGCCCGAGACCGGGGTCGATGCCGTGGACGGGCCGGCGGTGGACCGCGGCCCTCGGGACCGTGACCACCACCAGGTCGGTGCCGTCCTGCGCCGGGATCACGAGGTCGTCGCGGCCGGCGATGCCGGAGAGCGCGATGCCGTCGACGTGCAGCACGCCGTGCTCGACCGCCCCGGGAGGCGCCCAACCGCCGAACTCGGGGAGCGCGACCGCGGCGCCGAGCGGGAGTCGGTCGTCACCGAATCCGTGGATCATCACGTCGTCGAGCGCGGACGCGCCGACGTGCAACTCGCCGAGCGCCACGAACACCACCGAGACCGCGGCTCGGGGTTCGGCGACGAGGACGTCGAACCACCCGAGCGCGTCGAGCGCCGCGTCCGCGTGATCCGCCGAGTCCAGCGCCTGCCGGACGCTCTTCTCGAACAGGGCGCGCTCGTCGGCGTCCACCTATGCCTCCGGACCCAGGTCGAGCAATCGGCGGGCGACGATGTTGCGCTGGATCTCCGCGGTGCCGCCGTAGATGGTGGCGGCGCGCGAGTAGAGGTATTCCGATCGCCAGCGCTCGCCGTCGGGCTCGTCGTCCAACTCGACCAGCCCCGGGGCGAGCTCGCGGACGGCGTCGAAGAGCTGTTGCTCGGCGGTGGCGACCAGGATCTTGTCCACCGACGTCTCGGCGCCGAGCGCGCCGGTCTCGGCCAGCCGGTACTGCGTGAGGCGTGACCGCGCCCGCAACGCGTAGAGCTGTTGGAACGCCTCACCCAGGACCGCGGCACTGTGGGCGTCGTCCGGCGCGCGTTCCAGCAGCAGCTGCATCCGGTTGCCGAGGAAGGCCGTGCGGTGCCAGAAGCACGACGACCGCTCGAACGGGAGGATGTTCATGGCGACCGACCAGCCACTGTCGACGTCGCCGAGGATGCGGTCGCCCGGTACCACCACGTCGTCGAAGAACACCTCGGCGAACTCGGGCACGCCGTTGATCAGCTCCAGAGGGCGCACGGTGATGCCGGGGCGGTCCATGTCGACGAAGAACGCGGTGATGCCCCGGCGCCCCGACTCCTGCGTCCCGGTGCGCGTGAGCAGGACACAGCGGGTCGCGTACTCCGCGAGGCTCGTCCACACCTTCTGCCCGTTGACGACCCAGTGGTCGTCGCGCCGGGTCGCCCGGCACGACAGCGACGAGAGGTCGCTCCCGGTCCCGGGTTCGGAGAACCCCTGGCACCACATCTCGTCACCCCGGAGGAGCTTGGGGATCTCCACGCGTGCGAGCGTCGCCGGTGCGAACTCGGCCACGGTGGGTGCGAGCACCTCGGTGAGGGAGAAGATGCCGGGCTCGACCAGGTCGCGGGCGGTGATCTCCTCGCCGAGGACGGCCCGGAGGATCGACGGTCCACCGAGCCCGCCGACCGACTCGGGCCACCCCCACCGCATCCAACCGGCGTCGAACAGCGCTCGCTTCACCGCGGCGATCTGGGCCATGACCTCGTCGAGGGTTCCCGCACCCCGGAAGGGAGGCGCCAGCTCGGCGGCGTGCTCGTCGAGCCAGCGGACCACGCCGGCCCGGAACTCCGCAGTCTCCACCCGACACGCCCCCAGCACGGTCTTCACCCACGAACTGCGATATACGATATCAAGACGCGGTCGCCGGGCTCCTGCGCAGCCGCGGAGCCATCGGGGCGACGACCGTGTGGCAGGCTCGCCCCGGGCCGCCGACGGACGTCGGTCCCCGGAGGTCGCCACCGATGGCACGGATCGAACCGCTCCCGACCGGGACCCTGCCCGACGACGTGCGCGCCGCGCTGCAGGGGTGGCTGCGCCCCGACGCGACCGAGGTGCCCGCGCCGCTGAACACGCTCGTGCGCCACCCGGACCTGGCGCGGGCGTTCCTCGGCTTCAATCGCCACCTGCTGTTCGAGTCGACCCTGTCGCCGCGGGTCCGCGAGCTCCTCATCCTCCGGACCGCGGTGCGCTGCGGCGGAGCGTTCGAGCGCGCGCAGCACGAGGTGATCGCCCGTCGCGAAGGCATCGACGAGGAGGCCATCGCCCGGACGGTCGAGGGACCCGACGCGGCGGGCTGGTCGGCCGAGGACGCCGCGCTGCTGCGCGCCACCGACGAGCTGCTCACCGGCTGGACGATCACCGACCCGACCTGGGCGGCGCTCGCCGCCGTTCTCGACGAACGTCAGCTCATGGACCTGGTCTTCACGGTGGGCTCGTACGCGTTGCTGGCGATGGCGCTCAACTCGTTCGGGGTCCTGCCCGACCGACCGGATCGCGCCGGCGCCGCGACCGGGTGACGAGGTCAGGCGCCGCCCCGACGGGGTTCCGTGGGTCGGAGCCTCGCCAGGTTCGCCCGGAACTCGGGCGTGTCGAACGAGAGCGACTCTGCGTCCATGGCGTCGTCGAGCAGGGTCGCCACCGCGGCCCGCAACCCCGCGTTGAGGATGCGCTTGGTCTCCGTCACCGACTGCGGCGGGAGCTCGGCGATGCGGTGCGCCAGCTCGATCCCCTCGCCGAGCGGGTCCGGCGAGACGCGCGTCGCCAGGCCGGCCTCCACCGCCTCCTCCGCGCCGATGCGGGTCCCCAGGATGAGGTGTTCCTTCGCCCGCAACAGCCCCGTGAGGAACGGCCAAGCGATGGCCCCGCCGTCGGCCGCCACCAGGCCGAGCACGACGTGGGGATCGGCGAGGTGCGCGTCCTTCGCGATCAGGACGAGGTCGCAGAGCGACACCAGGCTGCAGCCGAGGCCCACGGCGGGACCGTTGACGGCACCGATGATCGGCACCTCGAGCGCGAGCATCGAGCGCACGAGCGTCTTGCCCTCGTCGATGGTGGCCGAGCGCACCGCGGTGTCGTCGGCCATGTCCTGCAGGAGCCCGAAGTCGCCGCCCGCGCTGAAGGCCTTGCCGGCACCCGTGAGCACGACGGCGCGAGCGTCGGGGTCGCGGGCGAGCTCCTCCCACACCTCGGTGACCGCCCGGTGCAGCTCGGCGTCGGCGGCGTTGAGGGTGTCGGGCCGGTTCAGCGTCACGATCCGCACCGGACCGTCCACCGCGATCAGGACCGCATCGTCGCGACTCGCGGGCATCCTCGGCCTCCATGCGCCTCGTCCGGATTCTGGATATAAGATATCGCAGTCGTCTCGAAACGGGAGCACCGGCGATCACGATGACGCTCACGATGAACGACCTCCTCGACGACCCGTACGACGAGCCCGACCCGGGTCCCGCGTCCGTCCCGATGCGGGTTCGGCGGGCGCAGGTCTGATCTCCGCCATGGTCCACCCGGCACCCGTCGCCCGCGAGTCCGCGCCCGAAGCCGCCACGGGCACGCGCGCGGGCGCCCCGGCCTACCGAACCATCCGCGTCGAGCCCATCGCCGGCGCGCTCGGTGCCGAGATCGGCGGCGTCGACCTGGCGTCCGAGCTCGGCGACGACGTGGTCGCCGAGATCCGGCGGGCGTGGCTCGAGCACCTCGTCGTCTTCTTCCGGGACCAGGACCTGGCCCTCGACGAGTTCCTGGCCTTCGCGCGTCGGGTCGGCGACCCGGTCGAATACCCCTTCGTCAAGGGCATCGAGGGCTACCCGGAGATCATCTCGGTGACGAAGCTCCCGCACGAGACGGTGAACTTCGGTGGGATCTGGCACAGCGACACGACCTACCTGGAACTGCCGCCCATGGCGACCATGCTGCTCGCGCGCGAGGTGCCCCCCTTCGGGGGGGACACCATGTTCGCGAACATGTACACGGCGTACGAGACGTTGTCGCCGGGGATGCAACGCCTGCTCGGCGGCCTGCGGGTGGAGAGCAGCTCCGCGTTGGCAGACGTCTCGAAGACGCGCGAGGACCGCATCCGCGACCACGGGTCCGACGACGATCTGCAGTACCTCGCGGAGCATCCGGTGGTGCGCACGCACCCCGAGACGGGTCGCCGGGCGCTCTATGTGAACCCGGCGCACTCGGAGTCGTTCGCCGGCATGACGGTCGACGAGAGCCGGCCGCTGCTCGAGTACCTCTTCCGCCATTCGACCCGGCCCGAGTACACCTGCCGGTTCCGCTGGCAGGTCGGCTCGCTCGCCCTGTGGGACAACCGGTGTGCGATGCACAACCCGATCAACGACTACCACGGGTACCGGCGGGTGATGCACCGCATCACGCTGGCCGGAGACGTCCCGCGATGAGCGGGCGGTGCCCCGAGCGCGCCATCGCGGTGAGCTGACGCGTCGGGCGAGCCGTGGCGGGCGTTTGCTAGCAATGCACGAGCAGCGACGGGAGCCGGGGGAGCGCAGTGGGTGCAGCCGACGGCGGGCACGTGGACTGGGTGGCGGCGCTCGCCGAGATGACCCTCGACGAGAAGGCGGCGCTCACCGCCGGCCTCGACTTCTGGAACCTGGCGTCGGTCGATCGGCTCGGCATCCCGTCGATCCAGGTGACCGACGGCCCCAACGGTGCGCGGGGGAGCGCGCTGTTCGGTCTCGGGTCCGAGACCGCGGTGTGCGTCCCGTGCGGTTCCGCGCTCGGGGCGACCTGGGACCCGGCGCTGGTGGAGCGCGTCGGCGTCATGCTCGGTGAGGAGACGCACACGAAGGCGTGTCGAGTGCTCCTCGCGCCGACGGTGAACATCCACCGCTCTCCGATCGCGGGCCGCAACTTCGAGTGCTACTCGGAGGATCCGTTCCTCTCCGGCAAGACCGCGGCCGCATTCGTGCGCGGCGTGCAGTCACAGGGGATCGTCACGACGGTGAAGCACTTCGCCGGCAACGACGCCGAATTCGAGCGTCAGACGATCAACTCGGTGATCGATTCGCGTGCGCTCCGGGAGATCTACCTCGTACCGTTCGAATTGGCGGTGCGCGAGGGCGGGGCGCTCGGGGTGATGACCGCGTACAACCGGCTGAACGGCGCCTTCTGCTCGGAGCACGTCGAGCTGCTCGCGGGGATCCTGCGTGGCGAGTGGGGCTTCGAAGGATTCGTGCTCACGGACTGGTTGAGCGCGGGTTCGACGCGGGGATCGTCGGCGGCGGGCGTCGACCTCGAGATGCCGGGACCGGGCAGCTTCTACGGCGCCAGCCTGGCCGAGGCGGTGCGCGCCGGCGACGTCGACGAGGCAGCCGTCGACGCCCAGGTCGCGCACCTCCTGAGCGTGTTCGACCGCGTCGGTGCCCTCGGCGACCCGCCCCACCGGACGAGCACCTCCATCGACCGCCCGGAGCACCGGGTGCTCGCCCACGAGGCGGCGGCGGCGGCGATGGTGTTGCTGAAGAACGAAGCCGTGCTCCCGTTCGACCGGTCGTCGGTGCGCACGCTGGCGGTGATCGGTCCGAACGCGCAGCGTCCGCAGATGATGGGCGGTGGCTCCGCGAACCTGGCCCCGCACTACCGGATCAGCCCGCTCGAGGCCCTGCGCGCGAAGTTCGGTGACGCGGTGGACGTTCGCTTCGCGCGCGGTGTCGACTTCGACATGACCGCGCCGCCGATCGCGGCGGAGTTCGCCGCGGAGTTCTTCGCCGGGCGCGAGCACGCGGGCGCGCCGGTCGCGACCCGGACCTTCACCGACGGCCGGTTGCTCCTGGTCGACACACCGCCCCCCGGCGTCGACGTCGAAGACTTCTCGTTCCGCGCCGCGTGCCGCTACGTGCCCGACGAGACCGGGCCGCACACCCTGTCGTCGATCCAGATCGGTGGCCGTGCCCGCGTGCTGGTCGACGGCGCGGTGGTGCTCGACGGCATCGCCGACCCGCCCGGCCCGGGCGGGCTGTACTTCGGCATGGGCAGCGCCGAGGTCGAGGCCGTGGTCGATCTGGTCGCGGGCGACGCGGTGGACGTCGTGGTGGAGTTCGTCGAGCACGCCGGGTTCTTCATGCGCGGCCTGCAGCTCGGGCTGCGGCGACCGTCACCGCCGGACCTGCTCGAACGGGCCGTCGCGACCCGCGCGATCGGCCGATGCGGTGGTGGTCGTGGTGGGCACCAACGACGACTGGGAGTCGGAGGGTCGGGATCGCGAGACGATGGATCTCCCCGGCGCGCAGGACGAGCTGGTGGCGCGGGTCGTGGCCGCCAATCCCAACACGGTCGTCGTCGTCAACACCGGCGCGCCGGTGACGATGCCCTGGACCGACGACGCGCCGGCGATCCTCCAGGCGTGGTTCGGCGGTCAGGAGATGGCGAACGCGCTCGCCGACGTCGTGGTGGGCGACGCCGAGCCCGGAGGTCGGCTGCCGACGACCCTGCCGGTGCGCCTGGAGCACAACCCGTCGTTCGGCAACTTCCCCGGCGAGAACGGGGAGCTGCGCTACGGGGAAGGCGTGCTCGTGGGGTACCGGTGGTACGACGCCCGGCACCTCCCGACCCAGTTCCCGTTCGGCCACGGGCTCTCGTACTCGTCGTTCGCGATCGGTGCGCCCGAGGTCATGGTCGACGGTGACCGGGTCACCGTGGCCGTACCGGTCACGAACACCGGCGACCGGCGCGGCTCGGAGGTGGTCCAGTGCTACGTCGGGCCGCCCCGGCCGTCACGCCTGGTTCGCCCGCCGAAGGAGCTCAAAGCCTTCGCCAAGGTCACGCTCGACCCCGGGGAGCAGGCGCAGGTCGTGCTCGAGCTCGACGAGCGCGCGTTCGCATACTGGGATCCGGGCGACCCCCGCGCCGGGGACGCCACTCCCGGTTGGCGGGTCGACCCCGGGTCGTACACGCTCCACGTCGGCCGGTCGTCGGCCGACATCGCGCACGTGCGTGTCCGTCGAGCGCTGAGCGCGCGCGCCGGCGTTCGTTGGCGCGATCGCGCGGGGCTCGACAGAATGACCGGCCTGAGCCCGCCCGCCGACCGAAGGACTCCACCGCGATGCCCGGCGACCTCGATCTCGACGACCTGGCCACCCGAGCCACCACCGCCGCGCAGGGCTGGGTGCCGGGATGCACCGTCTCGGACGTCGAACCCCTCACGGGTGGCGCCTCGAGCCTCACGTTCACCGCGCTCGTCACCGGGGGCCCGGTGGAGCACGAGCGCATCGTGCTCAAGGTGGCGCCGCCCGGCCTCGAGCCGGTGCGCAACCGTGACGTGGCCCGCCAGGCCCGTTTGATGCGTGCGCTCGCCGGGGCTCCCGGCGTGCGGGTGCCGTCCGTCTACTTCGAGGACGACGGCACTCCCCCCGAGGTCCCGCCGTTCCACGCGATGAACGTCGTCGCCGGCGAGTGCATGGAGCCCTTGCTACAGGCTCCGGCGCCCGAGGTGATGCCGCTCGTGCCCGACCGCGCCTTCGCGGCGGCGCGGATGCTGGCGGCGCTCCATCGCGTCGATCCGGACGCCGTCGGCCTCGGTGCCGAGCGGCGCACGTCGCTCGCGGACGAGATCAAGCGCTGGACGCGCGCGTTCGAGACCGTTGACGAGCGGATGAACGCACGCGCTACGAGGAGGCGGAGGCGCTGCTGTTCGCGACCATGCCGCCCGCGTTGCCGGATGCCATCTGCCACGGTGACTACCGCCTCGGCAACATGCTCTGCGACGGGGGCGAGGTGAGCGCGCTCATCGACTGGGAGATCTGGTCGCTCTCGGACCCTCGGCTCGACCTCGCGTGGTTCCTGTTCTTCACCGACGAGGCGAAGCACCCGATGGCGAGCAATCCCGGCCCCACGGGCATGCCTACCGCCGACGCGCTGCTCGAGGCCTACGTCGCGGAGTCGGGCACGGCACCCACGAACCTGGAGTGGTTCCACTGCCTGATCCGCTACAAGGAGGCGGCGGCGACCGCGCTGCTGATGAAGCGGATCGTCAAGTCCGGGAACGACCCGGGCGGCAACTGGGAGACGTCGATCCCGGCCCTGACGGTGGAGTGCATCGAGCGCCTGCGCGCCTTCGCGCCGATGCCCGCCTGACGAGAACTCGCCGCGACGTTCGTTCAGGAGACGCCGAGCAACGGGCGCACGTGCGCGGCGAGCGCGACGGCATGCCCGACGGGGTCGTCGAGCGGCCAGCCGTAGTCCGGGAGGTCGAAGTACTCGATGCTCAGCAGCCCGCGGTAGTCCAACCGCTCCAGCTCGGCGATGACCGCGGCGAAGTCGACATCGCCGCCTTCGTCGGGATGGAGTTGGGGCCGGCCCTCGGCGGCCTGGCGCAGCTGCACGTGGCCGGCGTGGCGCAGGAGTCGCACCGGATCCTCGCCCCAGGTGGCGACGTGGCCGGTGTCGAGGGTGAGCTGCAGCCCGGGGACGGCCGCGACCATCGCCTCCACCCGTTCGACGCTGTCGGCCGCGGACCTCGGCCCCGGTTCGAGGCGTGCTCCGGGGTGCCGGCGGAACCGCTCGACGGTCTCGTCGAACCGGTCCTCGCCGCGTCGCTCGGTCAGGGCCATGCAGGTGCAGCCGTCGCGCATCTCGAACCCGTTGATGCGGTCGCCGATCGGGATCGGCAGCGCCGCCGACTCGGTCGGAGTGAGCTCGTCGACCGCCGCCGCGCTCGCGTCGAGGTGGTCGAAGCCGAGGCCGGCGGCCCGGGCGCAGGCCTCCTGCACCCCGAGGGGGCCGAACGCCACCGCCACCAGGCCGAGGGTGCGCTGCATCGGGGAGCTCCAGGTGAGGGGGCGGGCGGGGAATACGGTGGACGCACGCGTCCGGGTGCAGTGCATGGTGCCCGGCCCGGCAACGAGGAGCAAGCATGCGGGTGGACGACATGATCTTCGTGAGCGTGGACGACCACGTGGTCGAGCCCCCGGACCTCTTCGACGGTCGGATGCCGGCGAAGTACGCCGACCGCGCCCCGCGCGTCGTGCGCAACGAACGCGGCGACGACGTGTGGGTGTTCGAGGGCCAGGACGTTCCCAACATGGGGCTCAACGCGGTGGCCGGGCGACCGAAGGAGGAGTACGGGATCGACCCGACCTCCTTCGAGGAGATGCGCCCCGGGTGCTTCGACGTGCACGAGCGGGTGAAGGACATGAGCGCGGGCGGGGTCCTCGCGTCGATGAACTTCCCGTCGTTCCCGTCGTTCTCCGGCCGGTTGTTCCTCCCGACCGCCGACAGGGAGCTGGCGGCTGCGGTCGTGCGCGCGTACAACGACTGGCACATCGACGGTTGGTGCGGGGCGTACCCCGACCGGTTCATCCCCATGGCGCTGCCGATGCTCTGGGACCCCGAGGCCACCGCCGCCGAGGTGCGCCGGGTCGCCGAGAAGGGTTGCCACTCCCTCACGTTCACCGAGAATCCGGCGAAGCTCGGCTTGCCGAGCTTCCATTCCGACCACTGGGACCCGGTGTGGCGGGCGTTGGTGGAGACGGGCTCGATCCTCAACATCCATCTCGGTTCGTCGGGTGAGCTGGTGGTCACCGCGCCCGACGCACCGATGGACGTGATGATCACGCTCCAACCGATGAACGTCTGCATGGCCGCCGCCGACCTGCTGTGGTCACGCGTGCTGAAGGAGTTTCCCGACCTGCGCATCGCCCTGTCGGAGGGCGGCACGGGCTGGATCCCGTACTTCCTCGACCGGCTCGACCGCACCTACGACATGCACCACCGCTGGACCGGTCAGGACTTCGGCTCCGAGCTGCCGAGCGACGTGTTCCGGCGGCACTTCCTCACCTGCTTCATCGCCGACCCGGTGGGACTCCACCTCCGCGACGACATCGGCGTCGAGAGCATCTGCTGGGAGATGGACTACCCGCACTCGGACTCCTCGTGGCCGGAGGCGCCCGAGGAATTCCACGAGATGTGCGGGCGCTTCGGCGTGACCGACCGGGAGATGGACCTGATCAGCCACGAGAACGCGATGCGCTGGTACCGGTTCGAACCGTTCGCCGTGCGGCCCCGCGAGCGCTGCACCGTCGCCGCGCTCCGAGCCGAGGTGGCGGGTCATGACGTGTCGGTCCGCGCCTTCGACACCGGGCGCTTCGAGCGGTCCCACCTCAGCCTCGGCGAGCTCCAGGAACGCGCCACCGCCTGAGCCCCGGCACGGCTCGGTGCGTTCTGGATAACATATACGTTCTATGGGGACCAGCCCGGGGGAACGGATGACGGGGGGCCAGGCGCTCGCCCGCCAACTCGCCCGCGAAGGCGTCGACGTCGTGTTCGGCCTGCCCGGTGACCAGACCATGTACGCCCTCGACGGTCTCTACGACGTGCCCTCGATCCGGTTCGTCACCACCCGCCACGAGCAGGCCACGACCTACATGGCCGACGGGTACGCGCGCCGCGTCCGGTCGCCCGGGCGTGGCGTTCGTCGTCCCCGGCGTCGGGATCTACAACGCCGGCGCCGGTCTCGCGACCGCGTGGGCGTCGTCGTCGCCGGTGGTGCTGATCGCCGGTCAGATCAACCGCGACGGGATCGGCAAGGGGCTCGGCCTGCTGCACGAGATCGACGACCAGCTCGATCTCGTGCGCCCGATCACCTCGTGGCAGCGGCGCGCGCTCACCGCGTCGGAGATCGCCGGGACCGTGCACGAGGCGTTCGCCGGCGTACGACGCGGGCGCCGCCAACCGGTGGAGATCGAGATGCCGCCGGAGGCGTTCATGGAGGAAGCCGACGTCGAGCTCCTCGACGTGGCCGACGACGTCCGCCTCGGCGCGGATCCCGCCGAGATCGAGCGCGCCGCCGCCGCGCTCGCCACGGCCGAACGACCGTTGATCTGGGCCGGCGGCGGAGCGGTGCTCGGCGACGCCTCGCCGTCGCTGACCGCGGTGGCCGAGTTCCTCCAGGCCGCGGTCGTCACCACGCGCCAGGGGAAGGGCGCGATCGACGACCGCCATCCGCTGTCGGTCGGCACCGCGTGGGTGAACCGGCGCCTCCAACCCCTGCTCGACGACGCCGACGTGATCCTCGCGGTCGGCACGCGCTTCGTCGGGAGCAACATCGCGCCGGACAAGGTGGTCGTGCACGTCGACGTCGACCGCGCCGAGATCGGGCGCCACTTCGCGGCCCCGATCGCCGTGGTCGGCGATGCCGCACCCACGCTCGAGCTCCTCCTCGACGAGCTGCAGAAGCGCAGCGACCCGCACCCGAGTCGCACCGCCGAGACCCACGCGATGCGCGCCCGGGTGGAGGAGCAGCTCCGCGCGGTCGGACCTCAGGCGGCGATGGTCGACCAGCTGCGCGCCGCGGTGCCCGACGACGGTGTGCTCGTGCCGTGCACCACGACGATGGGCTACATGACCCACATGCTCTACCCCGCGTATGCCCCGCGCACCTACCTCTCCACCTCCTACATGGGCACGCTCGGCTTCGGCTTCCCCGCCGCGCTCGGCGCCAAGGTCGCCCGCCCCGACGTACCCGTCGTGTGCGTCACCGGCGACGGCGGTTTCCTGTTCGCGGCGACCGAGTTGGCGACCGCGATGCAGTTCGGCATCAACACGGTCACGATCGTCTACGACGACGGCGCGTACGGGAACTCGAACCGCGACCAGCGCGAGCGCTTCGGCGGTCGCGAGATCGGCACCGAGCTGCGCAATCCCGACTTCGTGAAGTTCGCCGAGTCGTTCGGCGCCGACGGTGTGCAGCTGTCGCGCGGTGACGACGTCGGCCCCGCGGTGCGCGAGGCGATCGGCAACGACCGCCCGACCGTCATCGTGGTCCCGATGGACCGGCTGCCGTCACCGTTCTGATGAGCCCAGTCGACGAGGAGGCCTCGTGATCGAAGTGACCCGACAGGCCGGCGCGCTCGGGGCGATCGTGACCGGCGTCGACCTGTCGACCCCGGTCGACGACGCGGTGTTCGCCCTCCTCCACGACGCGCTGCTCGAGCACTCGGTGATCTGCATCCGGGGCCAGGGGCACATCACGCCGGACGACCAGATCGCGTTCTCGGCGCGCTGGGGGCGGATCGAGCCGCACCCGTACGTACCCCCGATCGACGGACACCCCGAGATCATCAAGGTCTACGACCCGAACCCGATCACGGTCACCTGGCACGCCGACTTCACCTACGCCAAGCAGCCGCCCGCGATCAGCCTGCTGCTGGCGCGGGTGATCCCGCCGTACGGCGGTGACACGATGTTCTCCAACGGCTACCTCGCCTACGAGCACCTGTCGCCCGGGATGCGCGCGACGCTCGACGGCCTCCGCGCGGTGCACTACGCGACCCAACTGGCGATCGACAGCGGCATGCCCGAGGACGAGATCGTCAACTCGCATCCCGTGGTCTGCACGCACCCGGAGACGGGCCGGCGCGCGCTGTTCGTGAACGGGAACTACACGCGCCACTTCGAGGGATGGTCGGAGGACGACAGCCGACCGCTGCTCGAGCAGCTCTACGACCAGTTCGCGCGCCTGGAGTACACGTGGCGTCACCGGTGGCAGGAAGGCGACCTCCTCATCTGGGACAACCGTTGCGTGCAGCACGCCGTCGTCGGCGACACCGCGGGCAGGAGCGCGTGCTGCACCGGACGACGATCGCGGGAGACACCCCGAGATGACCGACATCCCCTGGATCGTCAGCCTCGACGACCACGTCGTGGAGCCACCCGACATCTGGAGCAGCCGTCTCCCCGCGCAGCTACCGCGACGTGGGGCCCGCGCATCGTGCTGCGCGCCTCCGGGCACGCCCGTCCTCGACGGCGGTGGCTACCGCGAGGCGCCCGGTACCGACGGCGAACCGGTGGCGTGGTGGTTCTACGAGGACCAGCAGTACTCGGTGAAGCGCCTCATCGCCGCGGCCGGGTATCCGGCCGACGAGATCGGCTTCGACGGCATCACGTTCGAGCAGATGCGCCCGGGGTGCTGGCAGCCGCAGGCCCGCATCGACGACATGACGCTCAACCACGTCGAGGCGTCGCTCTGCTTCCCGAACTACCCGCGCTTCTGTGGGCAGATCTTCCTGAAGGCGCACGACAAGGCGCTCGCCCGGCTCTGCGTCGAGGCCTACAACGACTGGATGGTCGAGGAGTGGTGCGGCACGAGCGGCGGTCGCCTCATCCCGTTGTGCCTCGTCCCGCTGTGGGACGTCGACCTCGCGGCCGCCGAGGTGCGCCGCAACGCGGCGCGGGGCGTTCGCGCGGTGTGCTTCTCCGAGCTCCCGCCGTGGCTCGGTCTGGCGAGCATCCACTCGGGATACTGGGATCCCTTCTTCGCGGCGTGCGCGGAGACGGGCACCGTGGTCGCCATGCACATCGGCTCGGGCACGAAGACGATCAACTCGTCGGACGACGCCCCCGACGCGGTGCAGGCCACCAACATGTTCGCCAACAGCGCGTTGTCGTTGATCGACTTCCTGTTCTCCGGGGTGCTCGTGCGCTACCCGGAGCTGCAGCTGCTGTACGCGGAAGCGCAGATCGGCTGGATCCCGTACGTGCTCGAACGTGTCGACGACGTGTGGGACGTGCACCGCGGCTGGAGCGGGAGTCAGACGAAGGTGACGGAACCGCCGTCGCGGTACTACTACCGCCAGGTCGTGAGCTGCTTCTTCAAGGACGGCGTCGGCGTCGAGAACCTCGACCGCGTCGGGCGCGCCAACATCGCGTTCGAGACCGACTACCCGCACCAGGACGGCACCTGGCCGAACACGCACCAGGTGGCGAAGGAGCTGTTCGGCGACCTCGACGCGCCGACGGTGCACCAGATCGTGCGCGGCAACGCCATCCGGTTGCTCGGCCTCGAGCTGGGCGACGGGCCCCCGTGAACTCCGACGCTACCGCGACCACCGTCGTCCGGGAGGCGGTCCTCCGGGCCCAGCTCGAGCGCCTGCTCGGCGCGCTCGGCGTGCCCGCCGACCAGGCGGTGACGGTTGCCGACAACCTGGTCGAAGCCGACCTGCGCGGCGTCGACTCCCACGGATCGCATCTCATGGCCCTCTACGACGGGCGGGTGCGCGGTGGTCATCTCCGGCCGGTCACCACGGTCACGACGCTCGACGACCGGGGATCCACCGTCCGCCTCGACGGCGGGCTCGGCTTCGGCCAGGTTGCCGGCGTGATCGCGGTCGACCTGGCCGTCGAACGGGCCCGCGAACACGGGATGGCGACGGTGTCGGTGCGCGAGCTCACGCACCTCGGCGCGCTCGGCTACTACACGATGCGGGCGGCGAGCGCGGGGCTGCTTCGCGATGGCGTTCCAGAACGGCGGCATGGTGGTTCCGCCGTTCGGGGGTACGACGTCGTCTGTTCTCGACCAACCCCTTCTCGTACGCGGTGCCGGCCGGCGTGGAGCCCGACATCGTCTACGACATCGCCACCACCGCGGCGGCGGGCAACAAGATCCTGCTCGCCCGCAAGCGCGGCGACGCGTCGATCCCGGAGGGCTGGGCCAACGACGAGCACGGCGTACCCACCACCGATCCGAACGCGGCGTCGATGCTGCAGTTGCAGTGGTTCGGAGGTCACAAGGGCTTCGGCATCGGGTTGCTGGTCGAGATCATGTCGGGGCTCCTCGCCGACAGCTGCTTCGGGGCGACGGAGCACACCGAGTCGGAGCTCGGCGGGTTCGAACGCATCGCCAAGGGCGCGAGCTTCGTCGTGCTCGACGTGAGCCGGTTCCTGCCGCTGGAGGAGTTCCGCGCCCATGTCGACCAGCTGATCGCCGACGTGCACGGCTCGGCGTTGGCGCCGGGCTTCGAGCGCATCTACGTGCCGGGCGAGATCGAGGCCGCCCGGCGTGAGCAGCGGCTGCGGGAGGGGATACCGCTGCCCGACTCGTTGATCGCCGAGCTCGACGCCATCGCCGTCCTCGCTCGACTGCCCGCCGCTGGCGGGCCGGACCGGCTGATCCGCGGGCGGCCGCGCGGACCTGGAAGCGGGTGGCCGGGAATTTCCCGGATCGCGCCTGCTGTGACAAGGTTGGCGCCGTCGACCGCGACCCGGGGGTACACGACATGACCGACACCACCAGCGGGACGGGTCCCGCCCACGTCGACGGCACGGCCCAGATGGACATGCAGTCGCTCCTGAACCTCGCGGAGCCGCAGCCCATGTACCGGGAGGCCCTTGCCGCGGGCGGGATCATGCAGCCGGTCGAGGGCATGCAGATGACGTTCAGCCGCGAGCTCAGCGAGTTCGTGCTGCGCAACCACGAGCTCTTCTCGTCGCGGGTGGAGATGAACCTCGGCAACGTCCGACCGCTGATCCCGCTCAACGTCGACCCGCCGAACCACTCGAAGTACCGCAAGCTCATGGATCCGCTGTTCGCTCCCCGCCAGATGGACGCGCAGGAAGCCGACATCACGCGACGGGTGCACCACTTCATGGACGCCTTCGCCGACCGCGGCGAGTGCAACTTCACCGAGGAGTTCGCCGAGATCTTCCCGTCGTCGGTGTTCCTCGGCCTCATGGGGCTCCCGGAGAGTGACCTCCGTACCATGCTCCGCCTCCGTGACGGCAGCCTGCACCCGGAGAAGATCGACCCCGACGCCGCGGTCGACTTCGAGCGGCGCGCCGCGGTGATGAACACCAACGGCGTCGAGATCTACGAGTACTTCAACCAGCAGCTCGACGAGCGCGAGCGCCGGCCGACCGACGACATCCTCTCGCACTTCCTCAGTGCGGAGATCGACGGCGAGCGGCTCACCCGCGACGACATCCTCGACACGTGCTTCCTCTTCCTCATCGCCGGGCTCGACACGGTCAGCGACACCCTCACCTGTTCCTACGCCTACCTGGCCAACCACCCCGAGCACCGGCAGCAGATCGTCGACGATCCCGACCTCATCCCCGCCGCGGTCGAGGAGCTGTTGCGATGGGAATCGCCGGTCCCCACCGGGGTGCCGCGCGTCGCGACGCGCGACGTCGAGCTGCCCAACGGCCAGACGGTCCCCGAGGGCACGATGATGATGGTGAGCTACGGCGCCGCCAACGTCGACCCGGTCGAGTTCCCGGACGCGTTCGACGTGCGGTTCGACCGTGAGAAGAACCCGCACATCGCCTTCGGCGGTGGCGTGCACCGGTGCCTGGGCTCACACCTGGCGCGGCGCGAGCTGCGCATCACGCTGCGCGAGTGGCACCAGCGGATCCCCGCCTACCGCATCAAGCCCGGTCACGAGCACCTGGAGTACCCGCCGGGCCTCCGCCACGTGAAGGACCTCACGCTCGTCTGGGACTGAGCGTCAGTCCGCGCTCGGCGCAGCGCCCTTCGAGGCGACCGCCGCGAGGCGCGCCGCGAGCGCACCGGCGTCGGCGTCGGCCTTGCGCCGGCCCATGCTCTTGACCGCGATGTCGACGTCGGTCGCTTCGGCCCGCAACGCCTCGACCGTGCAGCGCTCGGCGCCACGGTGCGCGAACGGGTCGAACGAGAATGCCGCCATCGCGTTCCGGTGACTGATCTTGGCGATGTCGTCCTCGGCCAGGCCGCCGATGGCCTTCCAGAGCTGTTCGGGCGCGTGCGGCCACGTCGAGTCGGAGTGCGGATAGTCCATCTCCCACATGATGTGGTCGAGTCCGACGCGTTCCCGGGCCTCGATGCCGGCGGCGTCGTCGATGAAGCACGTCCAGAAGTGCTCGTGGAACAGCTCGCTCGGCCGCTTGCCCCCGAGGTTGGTGCTCGTCCACGCGTGGTGGTGCTCGTAGACGTAGTCCGCCCGTTCGAGCGCGTACGGGATCCACCCGATCCCACCCTCCGACATCGCGATCTGCAGGCCCGGGAAGCGGGTGAACACCCCTGAGAACAGGATGTCGGTGATCGCCATGAGGCTGTTGATCGGCGTGAGGGAGATCATCACCTCGGGGGGCGCCTCCGGTGCGGTCGAGAGCATCGCCGACGACGAGCCGATGTGCAGGCACACCGTGACCGCGGCGTCGACGCACACGGCGAAGAACGGGTCCCAGAAGTCGGTGTGGTAGCTCGGCAGGCCCAGCTTCGACGGGTTCTCGGAGAACGTCACCGCGTGACAGCCCTTCGCCGCGACGCGCCGGATCTCGTCGGCCATGAGCTGCGGGTCCCACAGCGGCGGGATCGACAAGGGGATGAAGCGGTCCGGGTAGGCGCCCGCCCATTCGTCGATGTGCCAGTCGTTGTACGCGCGCACCGCGGCCAGGGCGAGGTCCTTGTCCTCGATGCGCCCGAAGTACTGGCCGCAGAAGTGGGGGAACGTCGGGAAATTCAGGCCCGCGAGCACGCCGGCGGCGCTCATGTCACGGACGCGCTCGTGGACGTCGAAGCAGCCCGGGCGCATCTGGGTGAACTGGGTCGGGTCGAGGTTGTACTCGTCGGGCGGGCACCCGGCGACCGCGTTGAGGCCGACGTTGGGTGCGCGCTCACCTTCGAACTCCCAGATGTCGCCGCCGTCCTCGGACGTCACGACCTTGGGGATGCGATCGGCGAACTTCGCGGGCCAGTGCTCGCGGAACATCGTGGGCGGCTCGACGACGTGGTCGTCGACGCTGATCAGGATGAGGTCTGCTGCGTCCATGGTGCGCTCCTTCAGCTGGTCGATGTACCCGCGGGATCCGGGACGAGCACGTACGTCGCGTCGGCGTCGGCGAGCACGGTCGACTCGTCGTCGGCGGCGGTGATCACCGCGTGCACCGTGAACCGGCGACCGTCGAGGGGACCGGGTCGGGCCCGGCAGAGCAGCTCGGTGCCCACCGGGGTCGGGCGGCGGTAGCGGATGGTCATCTCGGCCGTGAGCCGCACCGCGTTGCCGCCGTGCTCCACGTAGCCCATCACCTCGTCGGCGAAGGTGGCGAGGAGCCCACCGTGGACCAGGCCGGGCGCGCCCTCGCACCCGGCGCCGAAGCGGACGCGTCCTTCCGCGCCGTCGGGCAGGGTCGTCAGCGCGATGCCGGGCGACGCGGGGTTGGCGGAGCTGCACCCGAAGCACCCGCGGACGTGCTGCAGCCGTGCCATCGTACGCCGACGATTCCATCAAGTTGACGAGGTTGTCAAGTATTGGTGAGACTGCGCCGGTGACGCACACGACGACCGGCGGCCCGCTGGTGGATCTCGACGAGTACCGGGCGGCGCTGACCCGGTGGCTCGACGACCACGAGGAGCTGCTGGCCGGCCAGCGCGGCTGCTTCTCGTTCGAGCTGGCCGAGATCGCCGACACCCAACGCGAGCTCCAGGAGGCGCTCTACGCCGAGGGGTGGGTCCGCTACGGCTGGCCGACGGAGTTGGGCGGCCTCGGCGGCGATGCCCGCCACCGGGCGACCCTCTACGACGAGCTCGGCCGGCGGCTCGTCCCGATCCCGGAGCCCTACCTCACCCTCGAGACGCTCGTCCCGATGTTGTCCGTGTTCGCCCCCGACCTGGCGCGCGAGCACCTCGGTGACCTGCTGCGCGGCGCGCAGCGGTGGTGTCAGGGCTTCTCGGAGCCCGACGCGGGCAGCGATCTCGCGTCGCTGCGCACCCGGGCGGTGCGCGACGGCGACGACTGGGTGATCGACGGTCACAAGATCTGGACCTCGCACGCGTCGATCTCGCAACGCTGCGTGGTGTTGCTGCGCACGGGGACGCCCGAGTCGCGCCACCGAGGGCTGTCGATGATCCTCGTCGACCGCGACACTCCCGGCGTCGAGTTCCGCGGGATCCGCACGATGTCGGGTCGCGACGAGCTGGGCGAGGTGATCCTCGACGGCGCGCGCGTCGACGCCGACCGCCTGATCGGTGACGTCGACCAGGGCTGGGCGCTGGCCATGTACCTGCTCCAGTGGGAACGCGGGATGTATCCCTGGCAGCGCCAGGCCGCCATGCTCGGCGCGCTCGACCGGTTGCGGGCGCTCGGTGCCGAACGGATCGATCCCGACGTGCTCGCCTCGGCGTACCTGGCCGTGTTGCCCGTGCGCCTCTCGGCGCGCGACACGATCCGCGCGTTGGCCGCGGGAGAGACACCGGGACCCGAGGTCTCGGTCGACAAGGTGTTGCTCGCGCTCGCCGAGCTCGAGGTGTTCGACCTCGCCGACGCGGTGCTGGCACCCGCGCTCGAGCTCGACGACGACCCCACCGCGCAGGAATGGCGCCACGAGTTCCTCTACAGCCGCGCCGCTGCCGATCTACGGCGGCTCGTACGAGATCCAGCGCCAGATCCTGGCCGACCGCGTGCTCGGGCTCCCGAGAGGTTGACGTGACGACGACCGACCGCGAGACGCTCGACATCTTCGAACGCACCCTGCGGGGTGTGTTCGCCGACCAGGGTGCAGACGACGCATCCGGCGCGCTCGAGCAGATCGGGTGGCGTGACTTCCTCGCCGTCGACGCACCGTCGGTGGTACCCATGGTCTTCGGACTGCTGGGAGAGCTGCTCGTCCCGTCGGCCGCCCTCGACGACGTCGCGTTCGCGGCGGCCCACGGTGGTGACGGGGGCTGGATCGCCGAGACGGAGGGCAGGGCGTTCGCGCATCCGCGGCACCGGCGACGCCGGGGGGTCGCTCACCGACCGGGAGCTCACCGTCGACGCCCTCGTGCTCGGTGGGCGCGTCGACGTCCCGTTCGCGCTCGTCGCCCGATCGGGTGACGGGCCGCGCGGGTCACGGTGGCTGCCGGCGCGCTCGGGTCTGCCGCGCTCGAGTCCGTGGCGATCGGCGGGATGGACCCCGCGATGGGCCTCGTGCGCGTCCGTGGCACTGTCCCGGCCTCCGCGGTCGTCGTCGACGACCGCCTCGCGCCGGGAGCGGTCGCGGCGGCGTGCCGGCGCGTGCTCGCGTACGAGCTCGTCGGGTTGAGCACGCAGATGCTGGCCGGCGCGACCGAGTACGCCAAGGTCCGGATGCAGTTCGGGCAGCCGATCGGCGCGTTCCAGGCGGTGAAGCACCGGCTGGCCGACGTGTACGTCGCGGTGCGGGCGGCGGGGGTCGTGATCGGGGAGAGCTGGCAGCCCGATCCCGAGCTCATGATCCTGGCGGCCAAGAGCCTGGCCGCCCGCGCCTTCGCGGTGGCCTCGGAGAACTGCCTGCAGGTGCTCGGGGCGATCGGGTTCACCCTGGAGCACGACCTGCATCGCTTCATCCGCCGTGGCAAGGTGCTCGACCGGCTCTACGGCTCGGAGCGCGAGCTGCGGGCCGAGCTCGGCGGCGCGTTGCGGGCGGCGGGACGGATGCCCAGACCGAGCACGCCCTGAACCACGAGGAGACATGGACGAGAGGCCGGTGTCGTGGAATTCGAGTTCACCGAGCTGAGCGACGCCGAGCTCGCGCTCCAGGCCGAGGTGCGCGGGTTCCTCGCCGCCGAGCTGCCGTACGGATCGTTCGAGCCCGGTCTCGGCATGGCGGGGCGCAAGGATCCCGCCTTCTCCCGGAAGCTGGCCGCCCGCGGCTGGGTCGGCATGTCGCTGCCCCGCGAGTACGGCGGGGGAGACCGGGCCGCGGTGGAGCGCTTCGTCGTCGCCGAGGAGCTGTTGCGCTGGGGCGCCCCCGTCGGTCACCACTGGGTGGCCGACCGCCAGAGCGGCCCGCTGATCGCCAAGGTCGGTACCCCCGAGCAGAAGGCGCGGTTCCTCCCCCGGATCTGTCGCGGTGAGCTCTCGTTCTCGATCGGGATGAGCGAGCCCGACTCCGGGAGCGACCTCGCCTCCGTGCAGGCGCGCGCGGTGCCCGGTGACGGCGGGTGGGTGGTCAACGGCACCAAGGTCTGGACGACGGGCGCGCACGAGCACGACTGGATGATCGCCCTGGTCCGCACGAGCGACGCCGACGACCGCCACGCCGGGCTGAGCCAGCTGCTGATCGACCTGCACGCGCCGGGCGTGACCGTGAACCCGATCCCGTTCCTCGACGGCACCGCCGACTTCAACGAGGTCGTGCTCACCGACGTGGTCGTGCCCGATGCCGACGTCGTCGGGACCCTGGGGGCCGGGTGGTCGCAGATCGGCAGCGAGCTGTCGTTCGAGCGCGGGGGACCCGACCGCTGGCTGTCCACCTACCTGGTGCTCGAGCAGTTCCTGCGCGAGGCCGACGGGGTCATGGCCGACCCGGAGCTGGTCGAGCTGGTGGGTGGCGCCACCGCGCGCTTCTGGGGGTTGCGCAACCTCTCGTTGTCGGTCGCGCGCGCGATCGACGCCGGCGGAGAGCCGGCCACCCAGGCCGCGCTGGTCAAGGAGATGGCCACCCGCTTCGAGCAGGACCTGCTCGAAGGCCTCCGCCGCCTCGTCGATCTCGAGCCCGACCCCGCGTCGTCGTCGCGCTTCGGACGGCTGCTGGCGAACGCGATCCTCACCGCGCCCGCCTTCACCATCCGCGGCGGCACCATCGAGATCCTGCGGTCGGTGGCGGCGAAGGGGCTGAGAGCGTGACGAGCGACCGGCTGCTGACCGAGACCGCGAACGCGGGTGTTCGCCGACACCGCGACCTTCGATGCGGTCGAAGCCGCCGAAGCGCGTGGGTGGGCACCGGAGATCTGGGCGGCCGTGGCCGAGACCGGGCTGGCCTGGGTCTCGGTCCCCGAGGCGGGCGGAGGCTCGGGCGGTACGCTCGCCGACGCGCTCGAGGTGCTGCGCATCGCCGGTCGGCACGCCGTGCCGGTACCGCTGGCCGAGACCGGCGTGCTCGGTGGTTGGCTCCTCGCGGGCGCGGGTCTTCCCGTTCCCGACGGTCCGGTGACCGTCGTGCCCGGGACGAGGCGTGACGCCCTGACCTTCGCCGGTGGGGTGCTGCGGGGGTCGGCGCATCGCGTCGCGTGGGCGTGTGCCGTCGAGCGGCTCGTGGTGTTGACGCAGGACGGGACGACGCCGGTGGTCGCGGTGGTCGACCGGGCCGACGTCGAGGTCGAGCCGGCGGTCAACCTCGCGGGTGAACCGCGCGACACCGTGGTGTTCGAAGGCGTGACGCCCCGCGAGCTCGCCCCGGCCGCGCCGAACGTCGATGTCGACGCCCTGCGGCTCCGCGGTGCGCTGTCGCGTGTCGCGCTCGATGGCCGGCGCGCTCGGTCGCATGCACGAGCTCACGATGGAGTACACCGCCGAGCGGCGACAGTTCGGCAAGGCGGTCGGGAGCTTCCAGGCCGTCCAGGCGCACCTCGTGCACGGCGCGCAGGACGCGTTCCTCGCGGCGATGGCACTGGCCGCCGCCGCGCGCGCGGTCGAAGCCGGCGCCGCCCGGTTCGAGATCACCGCCGCCAAGCTGCTGGCCGACCAGGCCGCGAGCGCGGCGACCCGCCACGCGCACCAGGCGCACGGGGCCATGGGCATGACCCGGGAGTACCCGTTGCACCACCTCTCGCGTCGCCTCTGGTCGTGGCGCAGCGAGTACGGCGACGAGCGCGCCGCCAGCCGCGCCCTCGGCGAGCTGGTGGTCGGGGCGGGTCCGGACCAGCTCTACCCGCTGATCGCGGGAGGGTCGCGCGTGCTCGAGCGTGTTGCACGCCCCGCCGCCGCCGACGATACTTGACACTTCAGTCAAGTACGAGGGGAATCCATGTTCCGCCGGCCGCCACTGCACTACCCGGATCGTCCGCTGCACCACTTCCTCCAGGACGGCGCCGACCGGCACCCGGAGAAGATCGCGCTGCGGTTCGACGACGACGTCTACATGTACCGGGAGCTCGACAGCACCGGGAACTCGTTCGCCCACGCGTTGGCGCGACTCGGTGCGGGACCCGGTGCGCGTCTCGCGCTGGTCGTGAGCAACCGGCCCGAGTGGCTCATCGCGCAGCACGGCGCGAGCCTGGCCGGCGCCGCGGTCGTGTTGCCCAACCCGACGTGGAAGGCGTCCGAGCTGCGGCACGCGTTCGGCCTCACCCAGCCCGACGTGGTGGTCGCCGACGCCGCGTTCACCGACCTGGTCGACGAGGTCGGAGGCCCCACGACGCGCATCTGCGTCGACGCCGACCCCCCGCCGGGCTGGCTGTCGTTCTGGGACCTGGTCTACGACTCGCCGGGGACGCGACCGCCCGCCCTGCCCGATTCCGCCCTGGACGCCGACTTCGCGTTTCCGTTCAGCTCGGGCACGACCGGCCTGCCGAAGGCCGTGCGCCACACGCACCGGTCGCTGGTGGCGTCCGTGATCAACTGGAACTCGGCGTGCACGGTGCGCGAAGAGGACCACGTGCAGTTCTTCCTGCCGCTGTTCCACATCTACGGCATCGCCATCACCGGGTGCACCTGGGTGTCGGCCGCCACCATCACGCTCTTCCCGCGGTTCGATCTCGACACGATGCTCTCGCACATCGAGCGGGAACGGGTGACGCTCGCGTTCGGGGCCGCGCCGATCGCGGTGGCGATGGCCAACCACCCGAACCTCGAGCAGTACGACCTCTCGTCGCTGCGGTACATGCTCTGGGCGGCGACCCCGATCGCCGAAGACGTCGCCACGCGGGTCACGGAGCGGTCGGGGATCCGATGGCTGCACGCGTACGGCGCGACCGAGGTGCCGGGGCTGCACTGCAACCCGGTCGACTACCCCGAGCGCTGCCGCCTCGACACCCCCGGGCTCCCGGTCTCAGACCTCGAGGTGCGCATCGTCGACCTCGAGACCCACGAGGACGTCGCGCCCGGCGCCGAGGGCGAGATCATCGTGCGCGGCCCGCACATGATGGCCGGGTACCTGCCCGCGGAAGCCGACGCCGACGCGTTCGTCGACGGCTGGCTCCGCACCGGCGACGTCGGGTGGGTCGAGCCCGAGGGCTGGATCCACATCACCGACCGCGCCAAGGAGATGATCAAGGTGTCGGGCTTCTCGGTGGCGCCCGCCGAGATCGAGGCCACGCTCCACGCCCACCCCGCGGTGGCCGACTGCGGCGTCTACGGCGTTCCCGACGAGGCCAAGGGCGAGGTGCCCAAGGCCGCCGTCGTGCTCACCGCGCCGGGCGCGGCGACGGCCGACGACCTGAGCGCGTTCGTGGCCGGACGGCTCGCACGCTACAAGCACGTCGAACAGTTCGTGTTCCTCGACGAGATCCCCCGCACCACCTCGGGCAAGGTGCTGCGCCGGGCCCTGAAGGACGCCGACACCACCCTCGGGGCATCGAGGTGAGCATCACCGCGATCGGCACGTACCTCCCCGTCTGGGGTACCGAGACCGTACGGTCCGCCGGGAGCGACGAAGATGCCGTGACCATGGCCGTCGACGCGGGCCGGGCCGCGCTGGCCGGGGGAAGCCAGGGACCGCGCCGGGCGTCGACGTGCGCCGCGTCGTGCTGGTGACGCGCGACCTTCCGCTCCTCGAGGGCGGCAACGGTGCCGCACTCGTCGCCGGACTCGGACTCCCGCCGGCGACGCCGGTGGTGGAGCAGGTCGGCGGCGGACCCGCGGTGCTCGACCTCGTGCTCGACGCGCCCGCCGGCACTCTGGTGATCGGGGCCGATGTCGCCCGCCCGAGCGGCGCGGCCGCCGCGCTCGTCGGCGACGAGGGTCTCACGCTCGCCCCGGTCGGCCGCGTGCAGCGCAGCCTGCCCGTCGCGCGCGGGGCGGCGACGGGGTGGTGCACGACTACGAGGATCCGCGTCTCACCCGCGAGCGCGGCGTGCGCGCCGCGTTGGCCGACGCGGAGATCGTGTCGAAGGCCGTCGCGGTCGTCGGCCTGTCGGCGAAGGAGGCCGCGACGCTCTGCCGTGGGGACGCCCCCCGGGTCGTCACCATGGGCGCGAGCGCCCCGCTCTTCGCCCTGGCCGCGCTGGCAGAGTCCCGCACGACCGGGCTGCTCCTGGCGTTCGAGCAGGCCACGATGACCGCGCTCGACGTGGGCTCGGGGGTCGCGCCGGTCACGCGAGCGGAACGACCGCCACGGCCGCGTCCGCAGCAGTCGGTCACGCCGGGACCGGAGATCAAGATCTCGCTGCCCGCCTACGAACGGGCCTTCGACGCCAAGGTGCGGCTCGAAGCGGGCCGCTGCCCGCACTGCGCCACGCTGGCGCTGCCGCCCCGCCACCGCTGCCTCGGCTGCGGGGCCGAGGGCGACGCCGTGCTCGTCGAGCTGCCGCGCGACGCGGTCGTCTACACGACCACCACGATCCGCACCCCGGTGCCCGGCCTGGCGACCCCGTACACGATCGTGATCGCCGAGCTCGGCGACACGGGAGTGCGCCTCCTCGCGCAGGTCACCGGGACCGACCCCGGCTCGGTCGCCATCGGCGACGCGGGTGAGATGGTGCTCCGCCGAGTCGCCGAGCGATCCGGCGTCCCCGACTACGGGTACTCGTTCGCGCCGGTCGCGTCGTGGTCGGCAGGTGAGGCGTGAGCCGGCGGGTGGCGGTCGTCGGTGCGGGCATGACCGCGTTCGGCGAGCACTTCGGGCTCGGGATCAAGGACCTGGTCCCGATGGCGGTCACCGAGGCGGTCGAGAGCGTCGACAAGGGCTTCGACCGGGCCGACATCGACGCCGCGTGGTTCGGCGAGCTCACCACCACCGACGGCTTCCCGTCGGGCATCCTGGCCGACTCCTGCGGCCTGCTCGACGTCCCCGTCACGCGGGTGGAGAACGCGTGCGCGACCGGGAACGACGCGATCCGCAACGCGGTCTACGGCGTCGCGAGCGGGTACCTCGACGTCGCGCTCGTCGTCGGGGCCGACAAGGTGCGCGAGTCGTCGGCCCGGAACACCTTCTGGGAGTGGATGAGCCTCACCCGCGACATGGCGTGGGACTACCCGATCGGCGTGGTGGCGCCCGCGAACTTCGCCCTCCACGTCAACCGGTACCTCCACGAGTCGCCCGCGACCCGTGAGCACCTCGCCATGGTCGCGGTGAAGAACCACCACCACGGCGTGACCAATCCCAAGGCGCAGATGCGCTTCGAGATCACGATCGACGACGTGCTGAACGCGCCCACGGTCGTCGAGCCGTTCGGCCTCTACGACTGCACCCCCCAGAGCGACGGCGCGGCCGCGCTGCTGGTGGTCGGGGAGGAGGTCGTCGACGGCTACACCGACCGCCCGGTGTGGGTGCGCGGCGTGGGCCTCGGGCTCGACCGCGTGATGCACCAGCACAAGGCCGACATGACCACCTTCCCGCCCACGGTGAAGGCGGCCCGCCAGGCGTACGCGATGGCCGGGGTCGGCCCCGGCGACATCGACGTCGCCGAGGTGCACGACTGCTTCACCGGCGTCGAGCTGATCGACTACGAGGACCTCGGGTTCTGCGAGCGCTTCGGCGGGGCCGCGCTCATCGAGTCGGGCGAGACCGCGGTGGGCGGTCGCCTCCCGGTGAACCCCAGCGGCGGCCTGAAGGCCAAGGGCCACCCCCCGGGGGCCACCGGGATCGCGCAGTGCGTGGAGCTGTTCGAGCAACTCCGGGGCGAGTCGACCAACCAGGTCGACGGCGCGCGCCTCGCGCTGGCGCAGAACATCGGCGGCCCCACCGCGGTGGCGGCCGTCACCATCCTGGGTGTCGACAAAGGCTGAAGCGAGGAGCGACACGTGGAGTTCGTGAACGTCGAGATCGTCGACCGCGTGGCCACGGTCACGTTCGACCGCCCGCCCGTGAACGCGCTCAACGCGCAGGCCTTCCGGGAGATCGAGCAGGCCTTCACCGAGCTGCGCCACGGGACCGACGCCCATGTCGCGATCTTCACGGCGGCCGGCGACCGCGTGTTCTGCGGCGGAGTCGACCTGAACGATTCCGCCCGGCGTCACGGCCGGCAGCCGGCCGCGGGCGACAGCATCGTCGACCTGCTCGATCCCGGCAGCATCGTGCGCGACTGCTTCTGGGCGCTGAGCGACTGCCCGCTCCCGGTGATCGGGGCGATCAACGGTGCCGCGGTCGGCGCCGGCCTCGCGCTCGTCGCGTGCTGCGACGTCATCGTCGCGTCCGAGCACGCGCGGTTCGCGCTGCCCGAGATCAACGCGGGCGTGCTCGGCGGCGGCCGGCACCTGCAACGGATGGTCGGCCCCTACAAGACCCGCAAGATGTTCTTCACCGGTGAGTTCGTCGGCGCCGAGGAGTTCCACCGTCTCGGCGCGATCGAGAAGGTCGTGCCGCCGGCGCAGCTGCTCGACGAGGCCCGCGCCCTCGCCACCGTCATAGCGACGAAGAGTCCCATCGGGCTGCGCCTCGCCAAGGAGTCCCTCAACCGGGTCGAGGACCTGCCGCTCAAGGACGGGTACCGCCTCGAGCAGGACTACACCGGTCGCATCACCCGCTACAACGACTCCGCGGAGGCGCGCCGCGCCTACCTCGAGAAGCGCGACCCGCAATGGACCTGGACCTGAGCCGGCCCACCGTGGAGGAGCTCAGCGGGAGGCGATGAACGCGGCGAGGATGTCGCCGAGCGTCTCGACCACTTCCTCCTCGGAGAACGGGAAGCCGTTCACACGCCAGTACGACCAGTAGCGGTCGACCATCACGAGGATGGCGAGGCCGAAGCGCGCCGGGTCGTCGCCGCGGTCGGGTGCGGTGCCCGAGATGCGCTGGAGGATCTTGCCGAAGCGGCGTGCGTGCGCGAGGCGGGTGCGCACGCCGGCCTTGGCGAGCGCCTCGTCGCCGTAGGTGGCCTGGCTCCACACGAGCATGAACGCGCCGTGCTGCTCGAGGAACCTCAGGTAGATGCGGATGATCTCGTAGGCGTCGTCGGGGGTCCAGGTGGCCTCGAGGGCGCGCATCTCGTCGAGCACCAGGTCCAGGGCCTGGTAGGTGTCGGTCCCGAGCGAGTAGAGCAGGTCGCGCTTCGAGGGGAAGTACGTGTAGAAGGACGCGCGCGAGACCCCGGCGGCCTCCGCGATCTCTTCGACGCTCGTGCCGAAGTAGCCCTTGGCGAGGAACACCTCGCGGGCCCGCGTCTTGATGAGGCCCGAGGTGCGGAGCGCGCGCGGGCCCATGGTCTTGGCCGGGCTGCGGAACTCGCCGTGCAGCTCGAACTCGTCGCGGCTCGCTGCCATCGACCTCTCACCCGCTCCGGTCTCGGACTACTTGGAGAACTTCTCGATCGTCGCCTTGATCTCGGGGGTCGCGAACGATTCCGCCTCGGCCGACAACGCGAACGGCAGCACGGTAGCGGCCGCCTGCTGGAGGTGGAGGTTGAGCGCGCGCTTCGTCTCCTGGAGCGACTGCGGGGGGAGCGCGGCCAGCTTGTGGGCGAGCGCGAGCGCCTCGGGCACGAGCTGATCGTCGGCGACCACGCGGTTGGCGAGCCCGATCTCCACCGCGAGCTTGGCCGGGATCCGCTCGCCGAGGAGCAGGTACTCCTTGGCCCGCAGCATCCCGATGAGCAACGGCCACGTCGCGGCGCCGCCGTCGCCGGCGGTGAGACCGATGTTGACGTGCGTGTCGGCGATATAGGTGCTCTCGGCGATGAGGACGATGTCGCAGCTGACCGCGACGCTCGCGCCGAGACCGACCGCCGGTCCGTTGACCGCGGCCACCACCGGGAGGTGGAAGCGCAGCATCTCGTCGACGAGGCGCTGGGCGTCGCGCAGCGACTGGCGGCGGTGCTCGGGGTCGTCGTAGTCGCGGATGAACCCGGGGACGTTGCCCCCCGCGCAGAACGCGGAGCCGGCGCCGGTGAGGACGACGGCGCGGGCGTCGCGGTCGCGCGAGATCTGGTGCCAGATGTTGCGCATGGCCTCGTGCAGCGGGTCGATGAACGCGTTGCGCATCTCCGGGTTGTTCATCGTGATGATCCGGATCGGGCCGTCGGCCTCGACGATCAGCTGTTCGGGCACGTCGTACATCGACCGGGGTCCTCTCGTCGTGCGGTCGGGCGGCGCGAGCATGACCGATACTTGACGAACCCGTCAACTTCGCGGCTACCGTACGCCGGTGGACCTGCGTTCCTCTCCCGAGGCCGAGGCGTTCCGGCTGCGAGTCCGGACGTTCCTCGCCGAGCACCTCCCCGCGGACTGGCCCGGGATCGGCGCCCTGCCGGCCGACGAGGCCGCGGAGTTCGTGGCCGCCTGGCGCAAGACGCTCCACGCGAACGGGCTGCTCGGGCTGGCCTGGCCGGTCGAGTACGGCGGCGGCGGGATGACCAAGCTCGAGCAGGTCGTGCTGGTGGAGGAGTGCGCCCGGGCGATGGTGCCGCTCGGGCCGGCGCGGGACACGATCAGCGTGAAGATGGTGGGCAACACGCTGCTGAAGTGGGGCACCGAGGAGCAGAAGCGCACGTTCCTGCCCCGTATCCTCTCGGGCCAGGACTCGTGGTGCCAGGGCTTCTCCGAGCCGAACGCCGGCTCGGATCTCGCCGGCCTCAGCACGCGCGCGGCGCTCGACGGTGACGAGTGGGTGATCGACGGCCAGAAGATCTGGACGTCGTTCGCGACCGAAGCGAACTGGATCTTCGTGCTGGCGCGTACCGATCCGACGGTGCCCAAGCACCGTGGGATCACGTTCCTGCTCTGCCCGATCCCGACGCCCGGCGTCGAGGTGAGACCCATCCGCATGCTCACCGGGGGCAGCGAGTTCAACGAGGTGTTCTTCACCGGCGCCCGCATCCCGGCGGGCAACGTCGTCGGCCCGGTGCACGGCGGGTGGGCGGTCGCGATGTCACTGCTCGGCCACGAGCGGGGCGAGGAAGCTGCGCTCAACCCGATCATGTTCCGCCACGAGTACGACCGCCTCGTCGCGCTGGCCCGGGAGCACGGCCGCATCCACGAGCCGCTGATCCGCGAGCAGCTCGCGTGGTGCTACGAACGCGTCGAGATCATGCGCCTCCTCGGCCTGCGGATCCTCACGCAGTACCTGCGCGACGGTGATCTCGGCCCGGCCGCGTCGATCTCCAAGCTCTACTGGAGCGAGTACCACAAGGTCGTGGCCAACCTGGCGATGCAGATCATGGGTCCGGCGGGCCTGGTGCCCGAGGGTCACGTGCCGCCGCGCGCGTACCGCACCGACGATCCGGGTGCGCCGAACTCCACCGCGTCGTGGGAGCACATCTGGATGCTGAACGCGGCGAGCGGCACCGTCTACGCGGGCACGTCGCAGGTGCAACGCAACATCCTGGGCGAGAGCATCCTCGGGCTCCCCAAGGAGCCGCGGCCCGGCTGACCGCCACGGCGCGGCGAAGGCGGTGCTGGCGTGCTCCGGGCTCGTCTGCAATGCTGCTGCCTAGGCCCGATCCCGTCAGACGGAGGTGCGAGCACCATGGCGTCAGAACTGATCCTCGAGTTCGAGGGCGTGACGACGGAGCAGTACTACGCGGTCAACGCGGCCCTGGGCATCGACGCCGACACCGGCGAGGGCGACTGGCCCGACGGCATGGTGACCCATGCGGCGGGTCTCAACGACGACGGCCACCTGGTCGTGTTGGAGGTGTGGGACACCCCCGAGCACCAGGCCCGGTTCATGGAATCGCGTCTCGGCGAGGCGCTCGCCAAGGGTGGGGTCACGTCTGCGCCGTCGAGCGTCACGTGGATCGAGCTGTTCTCCCACCAACTCACGCGCTGAGCCCGACGTCGGTCTGCCGTCACGACCGGGACTGACCGAGCCGCCGCCGGCCGGGGTCTCCTAGGGTCACTGCCATGGTGGAACTCCAGGCCCGTGAGGGTCATGAGGCGCAGGTGCGACGGGACGGCGTCGAGCGGCTCGCCGCCGCGGCGAGGGACCTGGCCGACGCGGTGGCGCAGACCGGGGTCGATCCCGGCACGCTCGACGAGGTGACCGCGGCCCTGGAGCTGCTGACCGAGCGGCTGCGCGCCGAGACCGACGACGACGCGTACTCCGGGCTCGTCATCAAGCCGGTCGACTACTCCGTCCCGGAGGGGCCGATGCCCCTCAATCCGATCATCGGCGCGTGCAGCCCGGTGCGGCCCGACGTGCACCTGCGCCTCGCCGACGGCGAGATCTCCGGCACCGCGACGTTCACCAAGCGCTTCGTCGGTCCGCCGGGCTACGCCCACGGCGGGATCAGCGCGCTGCTCGGCGACCAGATCGTCGCCGCCAGCCCGATGGCGATCGGCGTGCGCACGATCACGAAGTCGTTGCAGCTCACCTACCGACGGCCGCTCCCGCTCGACGAGGAGGTCGAGCTGTGGGGGGTCTGCGAGCCCGCCGGTGACGACTTCCGGGCGCGCTTCGTCATCCGCGCGCGCGGCGAGGTCGCGGTCGAGGGCAGCGCCGAGCTCGTCCCGTTCGCGCGGTTGGCGAAGCGCGCCGACTGACCGTCCTCACCAACCGGCGTCAGCTGCCGGGGTCATACCCCGGGTGAACGACGCCGGTTCGTGGGGCGCGAAGGCAGGGGCGGGAGTCGGGGGCGACGGTCTCGGGAGTGTCGAAACCGGTCGGGCGGTAGATGCCGACGAGCATGTTCTCGTGCATCCCGTATCCGACCTCACCGGTGTCGAGCTCGAAGCGGCACAAGGTCTCGTTGAGGATCGCGACCTTGCGCCGGGCCCCGGGGTCGGCGAGGTCGTGCACCATGCCTTCGACCTTCAGCGGACCCTGGTAGACGCCGTGGCCCCAGGTGCCGTCGTTCACGTAGCCGGAGCCGGCGGCGAGGTACAGCGTGCGCAGGGGCGTGTTGGTCACCGTGATCGGCTTCCCGGAGGGATCGTCGACCGACACCGTCGCGCCTCGCATCTCGCGCGTGCCGGGGAGGTAGTCGATCGTCACCTCGGGGCGGCCCAGCTCCTCGGCGGGGCGGTCCTGGTCGACGTTCCAGACCCGCATGGATTCCTCGACCAGGCGGTTGCCGTCGGCGTCCTGGTCGATCTGGACCTTCAGCATGTGATCGTCGAACTGCATCGGCAGCCAGTCGTGGCGGAAGCCGTAGCCGTCCTGCGCGCCCGGACCTTGATGCCGGGGTGCTCGGGCTCGCCGACGGGCCGCACCCCCCACGAGCGATCGCGCGCGCCCTTCCAGCGGTCGGGGGTCACCTCGAAGGTCCGGCCCGCGGCGGTGATCGTGCCCTCCCAGGTGCCGACCTGCGCGTACCGGCTGACGTCCTGGATCACGCGTCCGTAGCGGCGGATGAACGTGCGGGGCTCCTCGAGCGCGGCGACCGACCCGCTGAACACGAGATCGGCGCCGATGCCCCACTCGTTGTCGTCGCAGCGGATCCGCAACCGTTCGAGCCCTGCAACACCTCGACCGAGAGGGGGCCCACCGAGGTGTCCATGCGGTCGGTGCCGAGCTCGCGTGACGCGCGGACGGTGTGCTGCTCGGTGCCGATCGACACGGTGACGAACGCGTCGGTGACGCCGAGGTTCGGGTACTGCCCGAGACCGGTGATCACGAACAGCTCGTCGCTGCTCGAGTGCATGTTGAAGTAGTACCGGTCGTAGAAGTTGCGGTCCGAGGTGGCGACGTGGTCGAAGGTGTCGGACGGTCTGGTGGGCCAGGTACTCGTCGAAGGGGCCGAGTGGCATGGGGCATCCTTTCGCCGTGCTCCCGGTGGGCCGGCGCGGGAACCTTACCGGGATGGTCGGTTCCGCTCCGCCGTCCCGCGCGCCGCAGCCGGCTCGGCTCCATCTCACGCGGTTCCGGTTCCGGTACGCTCCCGCGCATCGACCGCGAACGAGCAGACCTCCACCGGCGTTGGGTCGCCGAGGGTTGGTACGCCGGTGACACGCTCGCCGACGCCCTCCGAGCCGGGGTCGCGACCCACCCGGACACGAAGCTGCACTACGTGGGCGTCGACCACGCGGCCGAGGTCTCGCTGGCCGAGGTCCTCGCCCGGGGTGAGGTCGTGGCGTCGGGGCTGCACGCGCGCGGGCTGCGCCGCGGTGAGGTCGTCGCGGTGCAGGTACCGAACTGGGTGGAGGGCGCGGTCGCCTACGCGGCGGCGATGCTGCTCGGCGCGGTCATCGTGCCCATCGTCCACATCTACGGCCCGGCCGAGGTGGGGTTCATCCTGCGGCAGTCTCGGGCCCGCGTCCTGATCGTGCCCGACCGGTGGCGGCGCATCGACTTCACCGCCCGGCTGGCCGACCTCCGCGGGGCGCCCGACCTCGAGACGATCGTGGTGATCGGTGACGACGTGCCCGCCGGCGCGGTGCCGTGGCGTGAGCTCGAACGTGGCCCCGCGGGCACGATCCCCGCGCCCACGTGGTCGTCGGGCGACGTCGCGTTCCAGATCTACACGTCGGGCACCACCGGCGAGCCCAAGGGCGTGCAACACAGCCACGACACGATGCTCGCCGAGGTGCGTTCGCTGGCGGCGATGTCAGAAGGCGGAGGGCAACAGGCCACGCTCGGCAGCTTCCCCGCCGGTCACATCGCCGGCGTGCTCTCGTTCCTGCGCACCTTCGTCATCGGGACGACGAGTGTGCTGCTCGACAGCTGGGATCCGCAGCTGGCCGCGCGCCTGATCGAGGAGCACGGTGTCGAGTCCACCGCCGGGACGCCATACTTCCTCACGTCGTTGCTCGAGGCCGCCGACGCCGACGGCCGCGACCTCTCGTCGCTCACCCGGTTCATGGTGGGTGCGGCCAACGTGCCGCGTTCGGTGGTCGAGCTCGCCGACGAGCGCGGCATCGCCGCGTACCACCGCGTACGGTTCGACCGAGCACCCGACGGTGACGTCGGGTTCCGCCGACGACCCGATCGACGCGCGGGCGGGCACGGACGGGCGGGTCACACCCGGCAACGAGCTGCGGATCGTCGACGACGACGGCCGCGACGTCCCGGCCGGTGTGCGCGGTGAGGTCGCCACGCGCGGTCCCGAGCTGTTCCTCGGGTATTCCGATCCCGCGTTCGACGTCGACGCGTTCCTGCCCGGCGGCTGGTACCTCACCGGCGACATCGGTGTGTTCGAGGACGGCTTCCTCACCATCGTCGACCGCAAGAAGGACATCATCATCCGCGGCGGCGAGAACATCTCGTCGAAGGAGGTCGAGGACCTCCTGATCGAGCACCCCGCGGTGGCGGACGCCGCGGTGGTCGCCGCGCCCGACGCCCGGCTCGGGGAGACGGTGTGCGCGTTCGTGGTGCTGCGCCCGGGGGCGGCGCTCGACCTCGAGGAGGTACGTCGCACCTTCCGGGCGGCGGGCCTGGCGGTCCAGAAGACGCCCGAGCGGCTCGAGGTGGTCACGGACCTCCGCGGGGCCACGGCGGGAAGGTGCAGAAGGTCGAGCTCCGCCGCCGGTTGGACGGGACCTGACGCCGGCCCGGGAAATCAGGTACCTTTTTTCCATGGCCGACCAAGCACCCGCCGAATCCCTCCAGGTGTCCGCCGAGCTCGAAGCCGAGTTCGAGGCCGCGCTCCAGTACCGCCTCACCGACGAGGACCTCGAGCGCGCGCCAAGCTGCTGCTCGGCATCGACACCGCCAGCCGCTACCGCGAGCTGTACTCCGTGGCGACGCCCGACGCCATCCGCAACTGGGCGCTGGGCGTGGGCGACGACAACCCCCTCTACACCGAGGAGGACTACGGCCCGACGACGCGGTGGGGCACCCAGATCGGGCACGGGACGATGATGGGCCACGTCAAGACGCCCATGCTCGGCGATCCGATCCCCGCGGAGATCAAGCAGCAGACCAAGGGCCTCTTCCGCGGCGTCCACGTGTTCGTGTCCGGTGGCACGTGGGACTGGTTCCGGCCCCTACGGCCCGGCGACCGCGTCTACTCGTTCGCGGGCGAGGAATCGCTCGAGACCAAGAAGTCGGAGTTCGCCGGCCGGTCGTCGGTGCAGGTGCGGCGCGACGTCGCGCTCAACCAGTTCGGCGAGGTGCTCGGCGTCTACCGGATCCTGCGCGTGCTCACGGAGCGGAAGGAAGCGCGGTCGCGCGGGAAGTACGCGGAGATCGAGGCCGCGCACTACACCGACGAGGACTACGAGCGGATCGACGCGATCTACGAGTCCGAGCAGCCCCGGGGTGCCGAGAAGCGCTACTGGGAAGACGTGAATGTCGGCGACGCGATGCCGCCCATGGTGAAGGGACCGCTGACCGTCACCGAGATCATCGCGTTCCACGCCGGCGGTTACGGCTTCGTGCCTTACGGCCTGCGCGCGTCGCGGGTGGGCTACAAGAACCGCAAGCGCATCGCGCCCTTCTACATCAAGAACGAGCACGGCGTCTGGGACGTCGCCCAACGCCTGCACTGGGATTCCGAGTGGGCGAAGGCGATCGGCAACCCGTTGGCCTACGACTACGGGGTGCTGCGCCAGTCGTGGTTCTACCACCACGTCGCCGACTGGGCGGGCGACGACGCGTTCATCGAGAAGATGAGCGACTCGATCCGCAAGTTCAACTACCACGGCGACACCCAGTTCCTCTCGGGCGAGGTCGTGGGCAAGCGGGAGGAGGACGGTCGCTTCCTCGTCGATCTCAAGCTGTCGATGGTGAGCCGAGCGCGACGTCGAGACCGCGTACGCGACCGCCACCGTGTCGCTGCCGTCACGGACCGGGGGCCTGCCCCCGATGCCCCCGGTGCCCGTCGACCTGGCGCGCCAGACCGCGGCGATGTTCGCCCGCCACAACGAGCTCAGCGCCCAGAAGCGCGCCGGTCGCTGACCCGGCCCCGTTTGCGGTCCACCGGCCACCGGCCCAAGATGGCCGGATGACGAGCACCCCGTTCCCCGGTCTCTGCATCATCGACGCCGACACCCACCTGACCGAGCCGCACGACCTCTGGACGTCGCGGGCTCCGAAGGGCTACGAGGACCGGGTGCCCCAGGTGCACGACGTCGACGGCGTGCCCACCTGGACCATCGAGGGCCACGCGCTCTGGCACGCGCCGGGGCCTCGGGAGTCGTCGGCGCCGACGGCGTCAAGGTGCCCGGCACCACCTTCTTCCAGTGGAACATCGAGGACGTCCACCGGGGCGCCTACGAGATCGAACCCCGCCTCGCGATGATGGACGACCAGGGCATCTGGGCCCAGATCGTCTACCCGAACACGGTCGGCTTCGGTGGCCAGAAGTTCGCCGAGGTCGGCGACGAGACCCTGCGCCTGCTGTCGGTCGAGCTCTACAACGACGCCATGGCCGAGATCCAGGAGTCGTCGGGCCGGCGGCTCTTCCCGATGGGGATCGTGCCCTGGTGGGACGTCGACCTCGCGGTCCGCGAGATCGAACGCATCGCCGGCCTCGGCCTGCGCGGCATCAACACCACGACGGCACCCCACGACCACGGCCTGCCCGACCTCGGCGACGAGCACTGGAACCCGATGTGGGAGGTCGCGAGCGGCCTCGACCTGCCGGTGAACTTCCACATCGGCGCGAGCGACTCGTCGCTGTCGTGGTTCGGTTCGGTGCCGTGGCCCTCGTTGAACGGCGACCAGAAGCTCGGTCTCGGCTCGGCGATGATGTACCTGAACAACGCCGGCGTCATCGGCAACATCATCTACTCCGGCGTGCTCGAGCGCTTCCCCCGGTTGCAGATCGTCTCGGTCGAGAGCGGTGTCGGCTGGATCCCGTTCCTCCTGAAGGCGCTCGACTACCAGGCCGGGGAGATGACGCCCGGATCCATGGACAACCTCTCCATGGCGCCGTCGGACTACTTCCGCCGCCAGATCCACTCGTGCTTCTGGTTCGAGCGGACCGGCCTCGCCGAGGCGATCGAGAGCGTCGGGGTGGACCACCTCATGTTCGAGACCGACTTCCCGCACCCGACCTGCATCTACCCCGACGGCCTCGAGTACGCCGCCGCCGCGCTGGCCGACGTCGAACCCGACGCTACGGCCAGGATCATGGGACTCAACGCGGCCCACCTGTACGACATCCCGCTCCCGACGGCCTGAGGGACGACGCCATGGGCGACCGCCTGGAGGGCAGCGTCGTCATCGTCAGCGGTTCGGCCGGAGGGCAGGGCGCGGCCGAGGTGGGCCTCCTCGCGGCGCAGGGCGCGCGGGTGGTGATCGCCGACATCGACGACGCCGCGGGCGTCGCCCTCGCCGCCGAGCTGGGCGATGCCGCGATCTACCACCACCTCGACGTCCGGTCGGAAGCCGACTGGCGCGCGACCCTGGCCGCCGCGCTCGAGGCCTTCGGCCGCGTCACCGCGCTGGTGAACAACGCGGGGATCAGCACGACGCCCCGCTCGATCGTCAAGACCCCCGTCGACGACTACCGGCGGGTGATCGAGGTCAACCAGATCGGCGCCTACACCGGCATCCACGTCGTCGCGCCCGCCATCGTCGACACCGGCGGCGGCAGCATCGTCAACGTCTCATCGGTCAACGGGTTCGTCGGGGCGTGGGGGATCGCGGGCTACGTGTCGTCGAAGTTCGCGCTGCGCGGGCTCACCCGGGTGGCCGCCATCGAGCTCGCCCGCAAAGGCGTCCGGGTCAACTCGATCCATCCCGGCCCGATCGACACCGAGATGCTCCGCACCGGCCTGCCGCCCGGCGTCGATCCGGTGACCGCGATGGCGGGCGCGGTCCCCGCCGGCCGGGTGGGCGAGCCCGGCGAGGTCGCGGCGCTGGTCGCGTTCCTCGTGTCGGACGAGTCGTCGTTCTGCCACGGCGGCGAGTTCGCGGTCGACGGCGGCTTCCTCGCCGGGCCCGTCGGGTACCCGGGCCAGTGAAGCTCTCGCCGCTCGTCCCGGAGGCCCCGAGTGTCCGCTGAACCGGCGGCGAAGGTTGCGGGCTCCTGCGATCCCGCCTTCGCCAAGGTGCGTGACGCGCTTCGCGCAGAACTTCACCGACGGTCTCGAGCTGGGTGCGTCACTGGCGATCAGCATCGAGGGCCGCAACGTCGTCGACCTGTGGGGCGGGTTCCTCGACGCCGACCGCACGCGGCCATGGGTCGAGGACTCGCTGGTCTGCGTGTTCTCGTGCACGAAGGGCGTCGCCGCGATCGCGACCATGTGGGCGGTGGCGCGGGGCCTCGTCGACCTCGACGCGCCGGTGGCGTCGTATTGGCCCGAGTTCGCCGCCGAGGGCAAGGACGAGCTGCTGGTGCGGTGGCTCCTGACCCACGAGGCCGGGTTGCCGGCGATCTCGGCCCGCATGCCCCGGGGCTCGCTCAGCGACTGGGACGCCATGACCACTGCGCTCGCCGCGCAGCGGCCGTGGTGGGAACCCGGCCACGGCCACGGCTACCACGGTGTGACCTTCGGTCACCTCGTCGGCGAGGTGTTGCGGCGCGCCACCGGGCGCACGTGCGGCGAGCTCGTCCACGACGAGCTGGCCCGGCCGCTCGACGTCGAGCTGTGGATGCCGTTACCGGCCGAGTGCGACGAGCGCACCGCCGAGCTCGTCGTCGAGCTCGCCGAGGAGGGCACCTTCTTCGACCGGTGGGACCCGCAGACCTCGCTCGGGCCGAAGGCCTTCGGCAACCCGCCGGACGCCAACGATCCCGCCCACTGCATGACCGAGGAGTGGCGCCGGGCCGAGATCCCCTCGGCGAACATGCACGCCAACGCGCGCGCGCTCGACCGCGTGTACGCGGTGCTGGCGTGCCACGGCCGGGCCGGGGGAGACGAGCTGGTGCCGCGTGAGCTGGTGGAGGAGTTCGGGCGGGTGCACGTCGAGGGGCAGGACCTGGTGATGGAGCTGCCGACCGCGTTCGGCCTCGGCTTCGAGCACACGATTCCCGAGTGGCAGTTCGGCCCGAGCCCCCACACCTACGGGCACAACGGCAGTGGCGGGTCGCTCGGCATCGTCGACCCCGATTCCGGCGTGTCGCTCGGCTACGCGATGAATCGGCTGTGGTGGGGTCCCGACCGCACCGATCCCCGCTGGGGCCCCATCTTCGACGCCCTCTACGCCGCGCTCTGACGCGACCAAAGGTCCCCGACGATGCCGAACGAGCTCGCTGACACTCCAGGGGGAGCGGACGCCGGACCCGCGCCGGCCCGTGCGGGGCTGCCGACCGGCATCGTGCTCGAGTACCGCCTCGAAGAGCTGGTGTCGCTCGTCGACGCGCCCGCGTTCCCTCGCATCGAACGGTGGACCGTGTCGGTTCTGGTCGACCAGTCGAACGCCGAAGACGACCGGCGACACATCGGGCACGCCCAGGTCATCGTCCTGAACCTCGACGCCGGCGTCACCCTCGCCGATCTCGCCGATACGGCAACCGGCGAGTGGACCGAGATCGCCGGCACCGTTGCGGGACGCACCGAACGCGCGGCCGGCGGTGCAGGCGGCGAAGACTCCGAGCCCGCGGGAGAGAGGTACTTGCTCCTGGAACGGCTCTGGATCGAACCCGACTTCCGGGGGAACGGACTGGGACCCGTGACCGCGTGCTACGCGATCCTCCGCCTCGGCCACGGCTGTCGACTCGCGGCTTGCTTCCCGGCACCATTCGAGGCGAGCCAGAGTGCCGAAGACCGTGACCGCTCCGTCGAAGCTCTGGGGCGAATTTGGGCCAAGGTCGGCTTCACGCCGTGGAGAGACGGCGTCTGGATGCTCGATCTCCACACCACCGACATGCGCGACCAGCTCGAGGGGCTCCTGCCGCACAGGCACACCGAACTCCCCGACAACTCCTGAAGTCAGGCACGCGCAATCAGGCACGAGGCGCGTGACGTGCCGACGGGGCGTCCCAGCGGGGCGAGCGCGTGAACGTTCGGTGCGCTGATCTGTGCGCTGACAGGGTGCGCGAGATCGGCATGTCTGGGCTCACCCGTCCCCTTGGCGCGGGTAGCGGTTCAGGTGAGGGGTGGGATTCCGATCGTTTCGCGGAACTCGTTCGTCGTGTTGGTGACGGGGAACGGTTCGGCGGGAACGGGGAGCCCGAGCCGTTCGCAGATCGGTGCCCAACCGTCACCAGGTGCCCATTCGAGGAGGCGGCCCGCCGGCACTTCGGCGCGGACGGTGTCGTTGTGGCGCACGAAGGCGTCCATCATCGCCGTCGGGTCGTCGAAACGGTCGCTGAACCGGTCGTGGAGGAGTTTGCGGACCTCGTCCATCCACGGCTTGACCTCGGGGGGCATGTTGTCGAAGGTCAAGAAGATCGTGTTCGACGCGCTGCGATACCACGATTCGGGATCACGCACGGAGAGCAACACGAGCGCGTCGGGATTGGCGGCGGACAGCTCCGGCCAGAACGCCCCGCCCGGCCAGTCGACGATGGCCCGGTAGCGCGCCAACATCGCAGACCAGTCGACGGGTCGTCCTTCGATCGCGTCGATCCAGGCTGGAACCTGGCTCGGATCTCCGAGAATCTCGAGCATGTGGTGACACGGGGCATCGAGGAGTTGCTCGAGTGCAAGCTTGAGTGAATGAGTACCGGTCCTACCCACACCGGCACCAACGACTGCGAGCTCCATCGCCGCTCTCCTCCATGAAGGACCAAGATCGCGGAGAGGACCGCGCGGGTGACATGACTTCTACCACCGATTCAGATCGGTACGACCGCAAGGCCTGCCGCGCCGCGAACGACGTGCGCGAGATGTTCCGATCTGCGTCACTCGGCGGGGCAACTCCGGTGCGCGTCACGGCAGCTCTGGCGCCGGCCACTGAGCGACTGCCGCGGTGTCGCTCACGCCTGGCTCGACGCGGAGCTCGCGCGATTGGCCTATTGCCGCATTCGACGACCGGAGGGGGCCGAGACGGCGGACACCGCATGGATCTACGAAATCTTCGCCGCGTTCGAAGCGAAAGACGGCGAGCGGGCGGCAGCCTTCTTCGCGGAGGGCGGCTACTTCGAGGTCACGAGCCTCGACTTGCGAGTGAGCGGTCGAGAAGCTCTCGCCAAGACGTTCGGTGTCGACAGCAGCGAGTGGTCGACGGACGAACACGGTGAACTCGAAAACGTCGTCTGTGATGGTGAGGGATTCGCGGTTCAGTGGCGCTCGATGGGCACCCGCAAGGCGGACGGCGGGAGCTTCGAGTATCGCGGAGCATCAGTTGGCCGAGTGCGCGATGGGCTGGTCACGAGCTAGGTCAAGCGTGGGATAGAGGTCGGTGGACTTGCGTGCGCCGCGCTGACGGAGAACGGTCGCCAAGTGCCGGGTGCTCAACGCCGAAAGTCGGTGAGGAGTTCGGCCCCGGCCCCGGCTCGCTGGACGGTGAAGTCGGCAAGTCGCAACTGAGCAACATCTGCAGACCTCGCGCACGTCGCCGACTCACGGACCCGTGCAAGACCGACGTCACATAACACGGCGGAGAATGCCCAGCCAGGCGCGTGACATAAGTGCCGGTCAGGGACGCGCAGAACGCGCGCCCACGATCGAGTAGCTGACGGCTCGCGCGCTGCGACAGATCGGCACATCCGCGTGCACTCGAGCCGACGACCAGGTGCTCGCCGATCTGTGCGTTCCGAGCGGGGACGGGGCGCAACGCGTACCGGACAACCTGGCGCTCGATTGGCGCGGAGGTCTTCCTCGTCAGGTCGGTGGCGCGAACGGGTTCTCGATTACACCGAGTTGGGCCATCAACGACAGCATGTCCTGGTAGTTCCACGTCTCAACCACCTGCCCGTTCGCGACGCGGTTGATCTCCAGGGCTTCGCTACCGATCTTTCCGTCGCCGTGCGGGGCGGTCCAGTGGTATCGCAGCGCGAACCGATCATGCTGCGCTACCACATCATCCGCCACGAAGTCCTGGTCAGGAATGCCGCGATAGCCAGTAGCGATGCGCTCGATGTATTCCTCGACGCCCACCATGGTGCCGCCCATCCGGGAGTGGAGGATGTAGTCGGGCGCGAAGACCTCGCGAATCCCCGCGGCACGCACGCCGTCGTCCGCAGTGTTGGCAAGTTCCATGATCCGCGTAGCGAGACGCACCGCGAGTTCCTCGAAAGACTCCGGCGCGTCGCTGTGGTCGACCATGGATGGCTACGTTAGCCACGGCTCTACGAGCAGCAGTGCGCCGCCGGTTCCCGCGCCAGATGTGTCGGTCGGCGCTCCGTCGTTCCGTCGCGCCGGCCATGCTGGTGGCGCGGGCGCAGCGCGGGCAATCGTGCGCGACGCGGCCGGGCGCGATACGCCGACTCGACTCGGTGTTGGCTAGGAACCAAGCGCAGCCGGATCGAAGTAATCGGTCCTAGAAGCTCGTCGACGTCGCGTTCTCAGCCCACAGCCGCGGACCCTCAGATCGCTCCACGAATACGAGGTTCCTGACAGTCCCCTTCTGAACGCACGCGACGGGCACAGCCAGGCTTTGCCCCGGGGCGCGTTCGCCCTAGCATCCCATTGTGGGGGTAGATGGCACGTCGAGCACCATGACGGTGCTGTTCACCGATCTGGTCGGCTCGACGGAGATGCGCCGCCTCGTCGGCGACGATCAGGCCGACGAGCTTCGCCGCGAGCACGACGATCTCGTGCGGCAGGCGATCGCCGATCATCACGGTCTCGAGGTGAAGGGCACCGGCGACGGGCTGATGGTCGTGTTCCCAGCGGCAGCGGAGGCGGTCGGGGGCGGCGTCGACATTCAGAAGGCCGTGCACCGCTTCAATCTCGGGTCGGACCCACCGATGGGTGTTCGCGTAGGCCTGAGTGCGGGTGACGTCGCGTGGGAGGGCGACGACTGCTTCGGCACGCCGGTCGTGGAAGCCCGTCGTCTCTGCGACGCTGCGCAAGAAGGTCAGATCCTGGCGAGCGACATCGTACGTGCTCTCGCGGGATCCCGTGGCGGTCACGAACTGGTGCCCGTCGGCGAGCTCGAGCTGAAGGGCCTCGGCGCGGTCGCCGCGTGGTCGGTTCGTTGGGAGCCCGACGCCAAGCAGTCGTTCCCCTTCCCGCCCGCACTCACGGGGGAGGAGCAGGTCGCGCTCGTTGGCCGTGAGCTCGAGCTCGAACAGCTCGAAGTTGCGTGGAAGGAATCGGCCGGGGGAGCGACGCGACTGATGCTCGTCTCCGGCGAGCCCGGGGTGGGCAAGACGCGACTAACGAGCGAGGCAGCGCGGGTCGCGCACGCTCGCGGCGCGATCGTGCTGTTCGGCAGGTGCGACGAGGAGCTCGGCATTCCATACCAGCCGTTCCTCGAGGTGATCAGCACGTACGCCGCGCGCTGCCCCACCGAGGTGTTGGTGCAGCAGGTCGGTTCGTATGCGGGCGAACTCACTCGCCTCGTCCCCGCACTCACCGACCGTCTCGGTGTAGTTCCCAACTCGATCCGTGCGGACCCGGAGACCGAGCGCTTTCGGCTCTTCGAAGCCGTAGGCGCGCTGCTCGCGTCCATCGCGAGGTCGGCGCCGCTCGTCGTCGTGCTCGATGACCTCCACTGGGCAACGAAGCCGACGCTCCTGCTCTTGCGTCACCTCGTGAAACAGCGCACGGCCGTCGCGTTGTTTCTCATCGGGACCTACCGAGACACCGATCTGGATCGCGGTCACCCGTTGTCGGAGGTGCTCGCCGACCTGCGCCGCGAGTCGGGCGTGGATCGTGTGGCACTGCACGGTCTCGACCGCGACGGCGTCGCCGAGTTCCTGCGGAGCGCGGCGGGCCACGATCTCGACGCCGAGGCGCTGCGGCTCGCGGCGACCGTGCATGAGGAAACTGAGGGCAACCCGTTCTTCGTTGGTCAGGTGCTCCGCCACCTCGTCGAGTCGGGTTCCATCGTGAACGAGGACGGGCGCTGGGTCCGCGCTGGCGACGCTCTCGGCATCCCTGAGGGGGTGCGTGAGGTTATCGGGAAGCGCCTCTCGCAGCTCGGGCCGGAGACGAACGAGATCCTGGCTGTCGCGGCGGTGATCGGCCGCGAGTTTGACGCGCGCCTCCTCGCCGAAGCCGCCGATCGGCCGCTCGAAGAGGTGCTCGATGCGATCGAGGAGGCCGAGGACCGGCATCTCGCCCTTTCGGAGGCCGATCGTCCGGGCCGCTCCGCGTTCACCCACGCGCTGGTCCGTTCGACGTTGTACGACGAGATCCCCACGACCCGGCGGCTGCGGTGGCATCGCAGCGTCGCACGCGCGCTCGAACGGCAGGCCGCCGCCGGCGACGTGCGGCTCGACGAGCTGGCCCTGCACTTCTGCGAAGCCGCCGCGCTCGGCGACGTGGAGCGTGCAATCCACTGGTCGACGGCGGCTGCGGAAGCCGCTCTTGCTCGGCTCGCCTACGAGGAAGCTGCGCGCTACTACGAGCGAGCAGTCTCCGCGCTCGATCCCGATGTCGCAGCACAGCGGGAGACGGCGTGCGAGCTCCGGCTCGCGCTCGGCCGGGCACTGCGCCTCGCTGGGGAGCGCGAGGCGTCAAGGGTCGTCGCGCTGACGGCTGCTGGTGGCGCACGCGAGTGCTCGCGCCCCGATCTGCTCGCCGACGCGGCAGTCGTCATCGGAGGCGACCGCGGTTGGTCCGAGGCGGGTGTCGTCGACCACGAGCTGGTCGCATTGCTCGAAGAGGCACTCGACGTACTTCCACCCGAGGATTCGGCGCTGCGCGCCCGCTCGGCGGCTCGGCTGGCCACCGAGCTCTACTTCCTCGTCGCAGAGGCCGATCGGCGTAACACGCTCACCGAGGACGCGGTGGCGATGGCACGCCGCCTTGACGATCGCGTCACGCTGGCCCTCGTGCTCAGTTGCGCGATCTGGGGGAGCTGGGTTCCCGGCAACGTTGCCGAGCGACTCGCTATGGCCGACGAGATCCTCGACATCGCGCTCGCCTTGGGTGATCGCTCTCTAGAAGTCCTTGCCCACACGTGGTCGATCAACTGCCACGCCGAACTCGGTGACCGGCCCGGGTTCGACCGCGCGGTCGCCGCTGAACGAGAAGTCGTCGACGAGCTCCGTCGTAAGGAGGACCTGTGGGCGGTACTCGTGCACGAAGCGTGCCAAGCACTCGTCGACGCCGACCTGGGTGAGGCCGAGCGGCTCGCCGACGAGGCGCTCACCCTCGGACAGTCCCTCTCGATTCTCACGTCGGTACAGATGTACGGCGTGCACAACCTGAGCCTGCGACGGATGCGGGGAGGTCTCGAAGAGGTCGTGCCGGTCGTGCGCGCGATGGTCGAGGAGTATCCCCTCGTGCCGGCCTGGCGCTGCGGCCTCGCGCTCCTCTACCGGGATCTCGGCTGGCTGGACGACGCACGCGGGGAGCTCGAGATCCTCGCGGCTGGCAACTTCACCGACCTACCGATGGACGCGAACTGGAAGGTCGGGGTGGCGATCATCGCGGTCGTCGCCGCGACCCTCGGCGACGCGCCTCGCGCCGAGGACCTGTACCCGAGGCTGCTTCCGTATGCCGACTCCATGGTCACGGCAGGAATGCCGGCCGACGTCCTCGGCTCGATGCATCTCCCCCTCGCGATGCTCGCCGCGACCGTCGACCGCTGGGACGACGCCCGGGAGCACTTCGAGGCAGCCGTCGCCGCGAATGACCGTTTCGGTGTGAAGGAATGGTCGGCGCTCGCCGCGCTACGAATACGCGCTGGCACTCGCGAAGCGCACCGACATGGCCGACGCCCGTCAGACGTTGGCGCAGAGCCGCGTACTCGCCGAAACCCACGGGATGACTCGCATCGTTGGAATGGTCGACACCACCGCGTCGGAGCTCGGTGGTTGACAGCGCACTCCATGAGGTGAGCGTCGACCCCGTGAGCGCGACGTGCGACAAGGCCGCGCGTGCGACGCTCGCGCCTTGAGCCCAACGAGGCTGGTAGCCCCACAATCGAGCAGGCAACGCCATCCCCCGTCGTCGACGAGAAGGCAAGCCTGTAGGCGGCCACCAGAACCGAAGGCGTTGCCACTCCCGACGAAGGTGACCCTCGGAGTGGACTTCACGCGCGCAGCATGCCCGGTAGGGGCGCGTTATGCGAGCCGCTGACAGCCCAAATAGCGACGCACCCGGTGTCCCCGAACACGCCCCCCGAATTTCGCGCCTGGGGTATCACCTATCGCCGGGTGGATCGCTCACTTGAGTTCGTGTTGCCAAGGGTGGTCGGGCTTCAGCAGTCGAGAGAGTTCGTTTCGTCGGCGTGCGTCGAGTTCTGGGATGACAGTCGTGGCATCGATGTCGTCTTTGGGGCGTGGCTTCTTGCTCTTGAACAGCAGCTGCAGCTCGGGGGCAAGGTAGGGGATTCCGTCCGCGGTATGGAGCACTGCGAGGTTCCACGGAATCTTGACCGACGGATCTCGGCGGTAGATCCAGTTGTCGTCGGATCCTTCACCGACAGTCACGTCGAGCACCCAGGGTCCGTCGCGCGCCCGGCGACACCAGATGTTGTTCTGGTGGCGGGTGGAGTCGAGGGGCTCGCCGCGCCAGGGTGTGAGACGCCCGGCAGCGGCGACGTGGAGATCCCAGCTTGAGAGCAGCTGGTGAACGGAATCGAGGTCGCGACGCAGGACCCCGACGTCGCTGTCTTCGTGTGATCGCCAGCTGTGGCCCAGATGGAGCTCGAGCGCGAGCCCGCCGCTGATCCACCAGCGAAACGGCGCCGCGGAGAAGATCTCGATCGCGGCCTCCAGCCCAAGTGGCTCCCAGGTGCCCAGTTCCGGGACCGACATGAGCACGACGCTTGAGCCTTGGTGCCGACACTGTCCCCGATCGCCGGCTTGCCCATCATTCTCCGGTCGTGCGGTCGAGAAGTTCGCGCGCGCTGTCGGCGTGACCCGCGTGCCGAGCCGTCTCGTTGATGAGGTGGAGTACCACCCCGCGCGCGGCGACCGGCGGGTGGGCGCCGCGGCGCTACCCGCCGAACGGGTCGAGGGAGCTCGCCACCACCCACATCGAGAAGTACTGGGCCGACGCGCCGTAGGCCTGGGCCAGCGCGACCTTGGCCCCGTCGACCTGGTGCTCGCCGGCCATCCCCCGCACCTGGAGCGCGGCTTCGGCGAAGCGCAGGAGACCCGACGCGCCGATCGGGTTCGACGACAGCACGCCGCCCGACATGTTCACCGGGAACGAGCCGTCGAGCGCGGTGTCGCCCCGCTCGACCATCTTCCACCCCTCGCTGGGCGCGGCGATGTCGTGGGCTTCGAGCCACATGGGTTCGTACCAGCTGAACGGCACGTAGAGCTCGGCGCAGTCGAGCTGGCCGAGCGGGTCGGTGATGCCCGCCTGTGCGAACACGTCGGCCGCGCAGTCGACTGCGCCCTGGGGGCGGACCGGGTCACGGCCGGGGAACGACGCGGGCTCCGAGCGCACCGCCGAGCCGAGGATCCACGCCGGCGGGCGCCCGTCCGCCGCCGCGGCCTCGCCGCCGGCCTGGTCGGTGAACACCACCGCGCACGCGCCGTCGGACGACGGGCACGACTCGAGGAAGCGCACCGGGTCCCACATCATCGGGGATGCCTTCACCGACTCGAGCGAGATGTCGGCCAGCTTGAGATGGGCGTACTCGTTCTTCATCGCGTTCTGCCGGTCCTTCACCGCGACCATCGGCCCGATGTCGGCCGGCGCGCCCGTGCGGTACATGTAGGACCGCATGTACGGCGCGAACGCGCCGCCGGCACCGATCGACGCGCCCCGGCCGGAGCCCAGCGCGAACTGGGCGTTGCCTTCCGACTGCTTCTCGAGCGCCACCGCGAGCACGCGCGTGTGACGGCCCGTCTCGACGAGGTGGGCGGCGACGATGCCGGTGGTACCGCCGACCGAACCGGCGGTGTGCACGCGGAACATCGGCTTGCCCGTCGCGCCTAGCGCGTCGGTGAGGTAGAGCTCGGGCTTCATGACGCCCTCGAACAGGTCGGGGGCCTTGCCGACCACCACCGCGTCGATGTCGCTCCACGTCATCTGCGCGTCGTCGAGCGCGCGCCGGGCGGCTTCACGCGCCAGGCCCGCGTAGGACACGTCGCGGCGGGCACGCTTGTGGTGGGTCTGGCCGATGCCCACGATGGCGCACGGTTGGTGGCTCACTTGGTGTCCCCCTCGAGGATGCAGACCAGGTTCTGTTGCAGGCACGGACCTGACGTCGAGTGCGCGAGCGTGCGGTGCTTGCCGTGGTCGCGGATCTGGTTCGCGGCTTCGGTGATGCGTACGAGGCCGGTGGCCATGATCGGGTTGGCGGCGAGCGGGCCGCCCGACGGGTTCACGGCCACGTCGGCGCCGAGGCCGAGCGCCTCGACGAGCACCGGTTCCTCGTGCGTGAACGCGCTCTGCAGCTCGGCCACCTCGACCGGCGCCTCCTCCAACCCGGCGGCCTTCCCGGCCGACGTGGTCGACGGCGACGAGGTGAGGTCGCGCATGCCCGGGTAGTGCAGCTCGCTGGAGTGCGCGAACCCGGTGATCCACACCGGGTTGTCGCACAGCTCGCGGGCCTTGTCGGCGCGGGCGATCACGACCGCGCACGCGCCGTCGGTGATCGGCGGCAGGTCGTGACGCCGCAGCGGCGAGCGCACGTAGTCCTCGGCGAGCAGGGTGTCGACGTCGAAGTCGCCGGTCACCTGCGCGTTCGGGTTGCCCTGCGCGTCGCGGCGGCAGCGGGCGGCGATCTCGGCCATCTGGCGCTCGGTCACCTTGCCGGCGTCGACGAGCGCCCGTGCCTGCAACGCGGCGAACGACGCGGCGTCGGTGCCCAGCGGTGCGAGATAGTACGGGTCCATCTCCATCGGGTAGATGAGCGACGGGTCGGCGGTCGACGAGCGGCCGGAGCCCATCGCCACCGCGACGTCGATGTCGCCCAGTTGCAGGCGGATCCACGCCTCGTAGAGCGCCCACGCGCCGTCCATCTCCACGTGCGAGTCGCGTTTGGGCGGCCACGCGCCGATGGCGTCGATGTTCTGCACGAACGAGAACGCCTGTCCCGCCACGTAGTCGCAACTGCCCGCGCAGGTGAAGTCGACCTCGTGCCGGGTGATGCCGGCGTCGTTGACCGCGCCGGTGATCACCTCGAGCAGCATCTGGGCTTCGGTCTTGTCGGTGGTCCGCACCATCGGCGACGCGGACCAGCCGATGAGCGCGATGTCGTCGGAGTTGGGCATCACTGGATCCTGTTCACGAGGGTCGGGTCTTCCACGTCGGGCTCGCCGGTGGGCATCCAACCGAGGAGGCTGCCTTCGGCAGTCGACGCGAGGTCGGCCTTCTCCGCTTCCGAGGCCCACACCGCCGCGACGCGCATGCCGATGCGCACGTCGTCGTTGGGGGTGTCGAGCAGCGGCTGGTAGCCGAGGATCACGTCGGTGTCGTCGAGCCACACGTGCACCCGGGCGAAGGGCTCGGTCTCGGTCTGGCCCGGGTACTGCACCGGCGTGATGATCGTGTAGTTGGTGACGGTGCCTCGCTGCGGGAGGTCGAGCTCGTGCTCGCGGGTGAGCTCGAGCGCGTCGACCGGGCAGTAGCCCTTGCCGCCGGTGTAGGTGCGCCCGCACTCGGGACAGCGCAGACCGAGGAAGCGGCCTTCTTCGTTCGCCCGCGCGGCGCGCATCGCGTTGGGCGTGACCGGGAGGGAGTAGGTGATGGACGCGTTGTAGTCCATCATCGTGACCGGCTCCTCGGCGGGGCCGCCGTCGTCGGCGGGCACCACCGGCTCCTCGCCGGGGACGAACGCCTCGATGTCGGTGATGTGGCCGATGCGCGCCGCCCGCCACCGCGGGGCCACCCGCATGCCGGTGCTCATGGCGCCGATCGAGCCGGCGTCGACGGCGTGGAGGAACGACGTGTCGGCGCCGTCGAGCTGCACGAGCGCGAAGGCGAAGGGATGTTCGAGCGGGTGCTGGACCGTCGGGCTGGCCACCCACGACCACGAGACGACGGTGCCGGCGGGCCCGACGTCGACGAAGTCGTGCGCCAGCTCGTCGCCGGTGTCGGGATCCCACTCGAGCGGCGGGACGACGACCCGGGCGCCGCTGCGGATGCCGATGATCCGCCGCTCGGTCAACCCGGTCATGAACGCCCCGACCACCGGCCCGAGCGACCGCTTGTACGGGAACTGGATGGTGCTCTGGACTGTCTGGACCACTTCGTCTCCCCCGGAGGCCTCGCGCAATTGATGAGGGGAGATTAGGTCGGCGGCGCCCGGCAGTGCCCAGGCCGGTTCGCGAAACCATCACAATTGGACTGCGTGCACCTCACACCCGGGGAGTGGAGTGGACCCATGACCGACGTCGAGACCTCGGCCGCCGCGGTCGCGGATCGCCCGACCACGTCGGGGTTGGTGGTCGGGCTCACCTTCGTGGCGGCGCTGGTGTTCGCGTTCGCGGTCCGGGGCGGCGCGGTGATCGGGATCGCCCTCCTCTTCCTCCTCTTCGTGCCGCTGGAGAAGCTGTTCGCGCTCCGCCGCCAGCGCGTGTTCCGCGCCGGGCTGGTCACCGACCTGACCCACCTCTTGGTGAACAACGTGCTGATCGCGGGCGGGGTGATCGTGCTCGTGGTGATCGCGGCGATCCCGCTGTTCTGGGTCCGGCGATTCGACCTCGTCGGGTACCTGCCGGTCGGGGCGGCGATCGCGCTGGCGGTCGTGCTGGTGTTCGTCGGCAGCTACTGGGGCCACCGGCTCACCCACCAGGTGCCGTTCCTCTGGCGCTTCCACTCGGTGCACCACAGCATCGAACAGATGGACTGGGTGGCGTCGGGCCGGCTGCACCCGTTCGACTCCGCGTTCACCCAGGCGTTCACGGTGTTCCCGCTGTTCCTCCTCGGCTACGGGGGCGGGGTGTTCGCGGGGGTGACGGTGTTCGTCGCGCTGCTGGCGCTGTTCCAGCACGCCAACGTGCGCCTGCGCTTCCCCGGCCTCCGGTGGGTGATCAACACCCCCGAGTGGCACCACTGGCACCACTCGATCGACCCCGAGGCCCGCGACAAGAACTTCGGGCTCCCCGCCGTCGACAAGGTGTTCGGCACGGCGTACCTCCCGAAGGGCAGGCGCCCGTCGGGGTTCGGTACCGACGCCCCGGTGCCCGCCGACGGCTACCTGCGACACCTCGCCTACCCGTTCACCCGGGCGGCGCGCTGAGCCTGCACCTCCCCGAGCGCCGCGTTTAGGGTGCGGTCGTGCGCATCCTCGACGAACGCGGACCGACCCCCGCCGGCGTGGTCGACGAGCACGTGGCCCTGCCCGGCGAGCGGCCCGCCGACCGGGCCTTCGTGCGCCTCAACATGATCGCGTCGGCCGACGGCGGCACCGCGGTCGCGGGCGTGTCGGGCGCGCTCGGCAACCGCGACGACCATGCCGTCTTCGCCGCGCTGCGTGCCCACGCCGACGGCGTGCTCGTGGGACTGGCCACGGTCGTCGCCGAGCAGTACCAGGCACCGGCGCGGCCGGGCCTGCAGCTCTACGTCGTCGCCGACCGGCCCGACGTGACCGGTGATCCCGGGCTGTTCCGGACGGGCGGGGCCACGCTCGTCGTGCCCCACGACGCCGGGCCCGTGCCCGACGGGGTCCCGGAGCTGCGGGCGGGTCGCGACGGCCGGGTCGACCTCGCCGAGGTGGTCGGCGCCCTCCCGGGGAAGGTGCTGGTCGCCGAGGGCGGGCCGACCCTCGCCGGGGTGCTGGTGGCCAACGGCCTGGTCGACGAGTTCTTCGTCACCATCGCTCCCCGCGTGATCGCGGGCAGCTCGGCGCGCGTGGCGCACGGGCCCGACGCCGGGCCCGGGCTCTGGCACCTGCACCACGGGTTCGTCGACGACGAGGGGTTCCTCTTCCTCCGCTACGTCCGCCGCGGGGAGCTGACCGTGAGGGTCGAGTGGCCGACTGGGACCGACGTCGTGCGTATCGACGTGCACGAACGCGTCGCGACGATCATGCTGCGCCGCCCGGAGCGCCGGAACGCGCTGCACCACGAGATGTTCGACCCGATCACGCGCGCGCTGGCGGAGTTCGCCGGACGCGACGACGTCGGCTGCATCGTCCTCACCGGGAGCGGTTCCGCGTTCTGCGCCGGCGGCGACGTGAGTGGCGAAGGCGCGCGGCCCGGCGTCGACCGGCGCGATGCGGACGCGCACGCCGCGAACCTGCTCGCCGACGCCCAGCTCGCGCGGCGGTTGCACGAACATCCCAAGCTCACGGTGGCCGCGCTCAACGGTGCCGCGGTGGGCGCGGGCATGTCGCTCGCGCTCGCGTGCGACCTCCGGATCGCGACCGCGTCGGCCACGTTGATCGCAGGCTGGGCGCGGCTCGGTTTCTCGGGCGACTTCGGAGGCGCGTGGTTCCTCACCCACCTCGTCGGGCCGTCGCGCGCGCTGGAGCTGCTGGTCACGAACGCGCCGATCTCGGCCGACGACGCCCTCGTGCTCGGGCTGGTGAACCGCGTCGTGCCCGACGCCGAGTTCGCCGACGCGTCGACGCGATGGGCGCGGGAGCTGGCCGCGGGACCGACGGGCGCCATCGCCGGGATGAAGGCGAACGTGCACGACGCGCTCCGGCTCCCGCTCGCCGAGGCCCTGCCCCGTGAGACCACCCGCATGAGCGCGTCCGCCGCCACCCGCGAGCACCGCGAGGCCCGGCGGGCCTGGGTCGAGAAGCGGCCCCCCGACTTCCACCCGCGTCCGGACTGACCGGGCGGTGGCACCGTCACCGAGAAATCGGTAACCTCTTTTTCGGTACGAGGCCACCGGCGCGGAGGACGGCACGTGGGGGACTACTCGACGATCGAGTTCGAGATCGGTGACGACCACGTCGCCACCATCACGCTGAACCGTCCGGAGCGCCTCAACTCCTTCTCGGAGACCATGGCGGCCGAGGTCGTCGACGTGTGGGGCATCGTGCGCGACACCGACGAGATCCACGCGGTGGTGCTGCGGTCGGCGGGCGACCGGGCCTTCTGCACGGGCATCGACGTGACCGACGGCGTGTGGTGGTACCACCTCAACATCTGGAACCAGATCGACCCGGGGTTCTGGCTCGGCCCGAAGTCGCACCGGTGCTGGAAGCCGGTGGTCACCGCGGTGCAGGGGATGTGCGCCGGTGGCGGCTTCTACTTCGTCAACGAGTCCGACATCGTCATCTGCTCCGAGGACGCGACCTTCTTCGACCCGCACGCGTCGCGCGTGGGTCACGTCGGTGCTCGAGCCCATCGGCCTCCTGGCCCGGAACGTCCCCCTCGGCGACGTGCTGCGCTGGGCGCTGCTCGGGAACGACGAGCGGCTCACCGCCGAGACCGCGCTGCGCCTCGGGATGGTCACCGAGATCGTCCCGCGCGACGACCTCTGGGCGCGGGCCCACGCGCTCGCCGCCGAGATCGCGGCCCGGCGTCCCGAGGCGATCCAGGGGACGGTGCGGGCCATCTGGGAGTCACTCGACATGACCCGCAGCGCCGCGCTCCAGCACGGGATCCTCTACACGCACGTCGGGAACCCCTCACCGGACGAGAAGCCGGGAGTCGCGCCGAAGATCACGCCCCGGTTCCGCTGATGGCCACGGTGTGGGACCAGCGCCTCGGCTTCTGGTGGATCGCCGAAGACCATCCCGACCTTCCCGCGGTGGTCGCGTCGCCCGACGGTGCGCTCACCTACGGCGAGCTCGCCGGTCGCGCGGACCAGCTCGTCCACCTGCTCCGGGCGCGCGGGGTGCAACCGGGCGACGCCGTCGCCGCCCTGCTGCCCAACGGCGTCGACCTGGTCGTGTGCTCGCTCGCCTGCAACGAGGCGGGTTGGTACTTCATCCCGCTCAACACGTTCCTCACCGAACACGAGCTGGCCACCATCCTCGAGCATTCGGGCGCGCGCGCGCTGATCACCCACGAGCAGTTCGCGGGGCAGGTTGCGCCGTTGGATCGCCGAGGGCTGGCGGCCGCGTTCGCGGTCGGGGTGGTCGACGGGTTCGAGTCGCTCGCCGAGGCCCGGGCCGGGCAGCCCGCGACCATCCCCGACGACCGTACGCCGGGCTCGCTGTTCGTCTACACGTCGGGCACCACCGGCCGGCCCAAGGGGATTCGGCGTCCGCAGCCCCCGGGCGATCCCGGGCAGGTCGCCAACGACGCCGCGGTGTTCGGCCGGGCGTTCGATTTCGTGCCCTTCGGCGGGCCGCACCTGGTGTCGACCGCGATGTACCACGGCGGTAGCCACTCCTATTACGTGGGCGCGCTCAACGTCGGCCATCCCCTCGTGATCATGCCCCGTTTCGATCCCGAGGAGGCGCTGCGCCTGATCGAGGAGCACCGCGTGTTCTCCGCGTACATGGTGCCGACGCAATTCCACCGGCTGCTGCGCCTCCCCGAGGAGGTGCGCGCCCGCTACGACGTGTCGAGCCTGCACTCGGTCGTGCACTCGGCGGCACCGTGCCCGCTCGACGTGAAGCGCCGGATGATGGAGTGGTGGGGCCCGGTGATCTGGGAGACCTACGGCGGGATGGAGGGCCCCGCGACCATCGCCAAGCCGCATCGCTGGCTCGAGAAGCCGGGCACGGTCGGGCGCGCCATCCGCGGCACCCGCGTGCGCATCCTCGACACGGACGGCGAGGAGCTCGGCCCCGGTGAGATCGGGGCCATCTACTACGGGTCCGACGCCCCCTCGTTCGAGTACGTCGGCGACGAGGAGACGACGCGCGCCGGCGTACCGCGGCCGGCTCTTCACCATCGGCGACCTCGGCTACCTCGACGCCGACGGGTACCTCTTCATCCGCGACCGCGCCAAGGACATGATCATCACCGGCGGCGTGAACGTGTACCCGCAGGAGATCGAGGCGGTCCTGGTCGAGCACCCGGCCGTCGCCGACGTCGCAGTGATCGGGCTCCCCGACGACGAATGGGGCGAGTCGATCGTCGCCGTCGTCGAGCCCGCGGCCGGTCACGTGGCGGACGCCGCGCTGGCCGACGACCTGCTCGCGCTCTGCCGCGACCGGCTCGCCAAGTACAAGTGCCCCAAGCGGGTCGAGTTCCGGGACGCGTTGCCGCGCACCGACGCCGGCAAGCTCTACAAGCGCCAACTCCGCGACGAGTACGCCGCCACCTGATCCGCCCCGATCAGGGCTTGGGTTCGCGGGGCAGGCCGAGGGAGCGCTCGCCGATGATGTTCTTCATCACCTCGGTGGTGCCGCCCGCGATGGTGTTGGAACGGCTGCTCACCAGGCGGTCGCCGGTCACCAGCGCGTCCTCGGTCTCGCCGGCGATGGCCCCGAGCCCGTCGACGTCGGCCGCGTACTCGGCGAACGACTGCCCGAGCGACGACCACGCGAGCTTGATCAACGACGACACCCCGCCGTTCGGGCCGCGGCCGTCTTCCACCAACGCCGCGCTCGCCCAGCCACGCGAGGATGCGCGCCCGGCTGTAGAGCGCGACGCCCCGGTCGCGCCCGGTGGCGGTGAGCGTTCCCCGTGCCCCCTGCCGGCGGAGGAACTCGTCGACCTGGTCGACGAGGTCGCCGGCCATGCCGATCACCCCGGCGCGCTCGTAGCCGAGCGTCGTCATCGTCACCCGCCATCCCTCGTTCATCGGGCCGAGCAACGACGACACCGGCACCCGGACGTCGTCGAAGTGCATCTCCGCGAAGTCGGCCTGGCGGTTGGCCTGCACGATCGGGCGGCGGGTGATCCCGGGGAGGTCGAGCGGCACGAGCAGGGCCGAGATGCCGCGGTGCGACGGCGCGTCGGGGTCGGTGCGCACCAGCAGCATGCAGTGACTCGCCCAGAGCCCGATCGACGTCCACACCTTGGTGCCGTTGATCACGAAGTCGTCACCGTCGAGCTCGGCGCGGCACCGCAGCCCGGCGAGGTCGCTGCCCGCGTCGGGCTCGCTGAAGCCCTGGCACCACACCTCGTCCACGCTGAGGATGCGAGCGAGGTGCACCTGCTGCTCGGGCGTGCCGGCGGCGGCGATGGTCGGCCCCACGTTGTTGGTGCCGAACACCGCGACCCGCCGCGGCGCACGGGCCCGGCGGAATTCCTTGTCGCACTCGATCTGGTCTTCCACGCCCAGCCCGCGGCCGCCGATCTCGACCGGCCAGGCCGGCGCGCTCCAGCCGCGGGCGCCCAGCTCGCGCTGGAACTCGACCAGGCCCTCCCAGTCGTCGGCGTCACCCCAACGTTCGCGGTGGCGGGGCACGATCTCGGCCAGCACGGCGCGCAGCTCTTCGTTCGGTCGCATCGGCGGGGAGAGTCGTCAGGCTCGCGTCGAGCGCAGGGAGGTGGCGGGTCGCGAGCACCCCCATGGCCCCGGCCCGGAGCCGTTGCTCCCACTGCACGCGGGTCCAGGCGTAGGGGAGGAGGTCGACGGCGTCGAAGCGGCCCGCGACCACCGCGGCCTCGAGCGCGCGGCGCCCGGCCTCGATGCTCTCCGGCGGCGAACCGAGCATCCGCGTCAACGCGTCGAGCTCGGCGACCACCGGGGCGTCACCGGCGCGCTCGACCTCGCGCAGGTACTTGAGCACCCGCGCCACGCTCTTGGCACGTTGCGCCGCGAACGGGTCGCCGATCGCGGGCACCACGACCGCCCGCATCTGGTGGAGCACTGCGTCGAAGTAGGGCGTGGCGGCGGTGTCGGTGGTGTCGTCGGGCGGGGGAGGGGGCAGTTCGGTGCCGGTGGCCGCGGCGAGGGCCTCGGCGGTCAGCCGCGTGTGCAACGTGCCGTAGATCAGGCCGCTCCCCACGTCGGCGTCGGGCGCCGGGTCGTGGCCGGCGCGCTCGATGGCGAGCACTGCGATGCGCAGCTCGGCGAGCACGAAGTGGTAGCGGATGCGCTCGACGTCCACCGCTCCGCCGGCGCGCGCGCGTACGCGGCGAGCAACGCGCCGAAGTCGGGCACCGGGTCCTGCGCGTTGCGGGTGCCGATCCACGCGAGGTCCTCCATCGGGTCGCCGAGATGGGCGAGCTCGAAGTCGAGGAGCGCGGTGAGCCGCTCGCCGTCGTGGAGGAAATTGCCCGGCCCCGTGTCTCCCTGCACGAGCGACGGCGGCCCGGCGACCTCCGGGATGTTCGCACGCAACCACGCGAAGCAGGCGCGCAGGAACGGCTCGGCGGCGCCGCTCTGGTCGAGCCGACCCTCCCAGGTGTCGAGCTCGTCGCGCACATGGTCGGCGACGGTGCGCGCGGGCAGCAGCGCAGGGAGCGCCATGGTGTTCACGTCGAGCGAGTGCATGTGCACCAGCGCGGCAACGAGGTCGTCGAGGATGGCGCGCTGCGCGTCGGGATCGAGACCGCCGAAGCGGGCGGTGCCGTGGGCGTAGCCCATGAGCACCGCGGGATGTGACGGGTGCACCGCGACGATCGGGGGCACCGGGAGACCGGCCGCGGCCAGCGCGGCGTAGATCTCGGCCTCGCGCCACAGCGTGTAGCGCTCGTGGGGTCCGGGCGCCGCGGCGTCGGCACGGAGGAACCGCCGCTCGGTGACGCCCGTCGGCCCGGTGAACGTCACGTCCCACGCCTGGTGGCGCCCGCCCCCCGGGCGCCGGTGGACCTCGACCCGGTCGCTGCCCACGGCGTCGGCGATCCACGCCGTCAGGTCGTCGCTCGGCAGCTCGGCGTTGGTCACGCGCCAGAACAGTACTGTCGCTTCCTCGGCGACCCGAGGGGGACGAGCGTGGCCACCGACTTCCCGTTCGACGAGCAGCTGCGCTTCACCGCGGCCGACGACGAGCTGCACGCGCCGGGCCCTCACCGCGACTGGACCGAGACGGTCTGGTTCTCGTTCGCGGTGCCCGCCCGCGCGCTCGCCGGGTGGCTCTACGTGCAGACCCGCCCGAACGCGGGATCGTCGAGCGGGGGCGCGTTCGTCTACGGCCCGGCGGGGTTCCTCGCGTGGGAGCTGCCGTACTACGGCTTCCTCTCCCACCAGCCGTTGCCCGATCCACTCGACCTGCGTGACGTCACGTTCTCGAACGGCGTGTCGGTCCGTGTCGTCGAGCCGACCATGGGCTACGACCTCGGGTACCGGTTCCGCGATCACGACGAGTTCGTCGCCGACCTCCACTTCGCGGGCATCTCGCCGCCGGTTCCGCACCTCGCGGGCGCGCCGCCGTTCACCGGATCGTCGCACTACGACCAGCACGGTCGCGTCACCGGCGAGCTGCAGCTGGCCGGCGAGCGCATCGCGGTCGACTGCATCTCCGTGCCGCGACCGGTCGTGGGGTCGCCGCCCGGAGCTGCTCGGCCGGCGCACGCGGTTCAGCTACTGCTTCGGCGCGGCGTCACCCGACGAAGCCTTCCTCGCGTTCTGCCGTCCGGCGACCCACCTCGACGACTCGGAGGAGCTCTCGAGTGGCTACCTCATCCGTGACGGTCGGCTCCGGCGCTTCGGCGCGCGCGACTCGGGTCAACGTGCGCGACCCGGCGACGGGCGGGGTGGCCCGTCTCGAGCTCGAGGCGGTGGACACCGACGGGCGTGAGCTGCGCGCCGGCGCGGCGACGGTGGGTCACATGGCCCTGAGCGCCGGCAGCGCGGGGCTCACGATCAACTCGATGCTGCGCTGGGATCTCGACGGTGGGGTGACCGGCTGGGGTGAGGACCAGGAGGTCTGGTCGCTCCCCGCGCTGCGCGAGTATCGCGAGCTACGCGTCGAGACGTGACGGGTCGAACAGGTCGACGCGCTGGTGCTGGCGCCATCCCTCGATGGTGAACGTCATCTGCTTGCGCCAGTGCTCCTCGGCGGCCGCGGCGTCCCCGGCGGCGATGAGGCGCACGAGCTTGCGGTACGAACGGACCGCTCGGTGCATGCGTTCCTGGTCGGACAGGGCGGCGGACACCACGTAGTACTGCGCGACGATCGTGTGCAGCAGCCGGGAGAACGTGGCGAGCGTCGTGTTGCCCGCTCGCTCGATGACCGCTTCGTGCATCCCGGCGGCCGCGGCGCCGAACGCGACCCGGTCGAACGCCTCGGCTGCACGCGCCGCTCGGTCGGTGGCGACCCGCAGCACGGCGAGGTCCTCGGCCGTGTGCGTCTCGGCGAGGCGGGCCGCGAGCCGCGGTTCGATGAGCTGGCGGGCGACGTCGAGGTCACCGGCGGTCGTGCCCTGGAGCTGCAGCGTGACCGCGAGGCCCTCGGCGAGGGAGTCGATCTTCGGCATGGTGACGACCGGCCCGCCGGTGCGTCCGCGCCGGATCTCGAGCAGGCCCTGCGATTCGAGGATGCGCAGGGCCTCCCGCAGGGTCGTGCGGGCGATGCCGAACACCGCGGTGAGCTCGTCCTCGGGCGGCAGGCGCTGGCCGATGGCCAGCTCCCCGCGCGCGATCTGGCGCCGCAGACGCTCGGCCACGACCTCGCCGGTCTTGGGCATCCGGATCTGCTGGTCCGCGCTCACGGCGTCATTCGCGCTGTTCATTGCCATGATTTGGCGAACTGTACCTGCCCGCGTCACGCGGCTCCGCGGGTGAGGTCGTAGACCGTGATCCCGCCGACCGTCTGGCTGCTGAACGTGCTGGTGACCCACGAGCTGATCGCCGACGACGTGCCCGCCGCGCCGCCGCCGAAGCCACCCCGAGCACCGACACCACCGCTGATGAAGTAGTGGATCCTGCCGTCGCGCACGTACTGCTGGAACTGAGCGAGGGTCGGGGTCGGATCGGTGCCGTTGAAGCCACCGATGGCCATGATCGGATCGTCGGCGGCGAGCTGGTACCCGGCGGCCTGGTTGGCGCCGACGGTCGCCGCCACCCAGGTGTACGAACCGGCGTCGGCGCGGAGCAGCTCGGTGAGCGCGGCGCTGGGGGTGCTGCCGTTCAGGAGGCCGCCCGGGCCGCCCGCACCGCCCGGTCCGCCGGCGGCCGTTCCGCCGGTCCCGCCGGGGAGGTTCGGGAGCGCGTTGGCGGTCGGCACGCCGGGGCCGCCGAAGCCGCCTCCACCCGGGACTCCGCCTCCACCCGGGAAGCCGCCGCCCGGGCGTCCGAGGGCGCCGGCACCGCTGGGGCCCGCCACCGGGATCGCGCCACCGTGGCTGGCGCGGACGGTCGAGAGCGCGTAGCCGGCGGGTGCCGCGAGCGCGAGCACGACCGCGCCGACGGCCAGGACGACGGCGGTGCGGCCGCGCGCGAGGTGGGCGGCGAGCAACCCTCCGGCGACGAGCACGCCCGCCAGCAACAGGGGTCCGCGCAGCCACGGGCTCCAGTCGGGCGTGCGGTCGAGGAGGACGAACGTCCAGATCGAGGTCGCCACCAGCGCGCCCGCGAGCACCGCGCGAGCCGCGACGTCGTGACGTCGCTTCCACAACATGCCCGCGCCCATGCCGACGAGCGCGCCGATCGCGGGCGCGAGCGCCACCGCGTAGTACTGGTGGATGATCCCCTTGCCGAGGCTGAAGACGAGTCCGGTGACGAGCGAGCCAACCGCCCCAGAGCACGAACGCGGCGCGCACGCGGTCGGTACGCGGCCTGCGCCCGCGCCAGGCGATGCCGGCGACGAGCAGGACGAGCGCGGCGGGCAGCAACCACGAGATCTGGCCGCCGAACTCCGAGCCGAACATCCGCGTGATGCCGGTGGCGCCCCACCGGCTGCCGGCCTGGCCGCCACCGCCCACGCTGCCGCTCTCGTTGCCGGTGAGGCGACCGAATCCGTTGTAGCCGAAGATGAGGTTCAGCAGGCTGTTGTCCTCCGAACCTCCCACGTAGGGCGCGCGACGCGGCCGGCCACAGCTCGACCAGTGCCACCCACCAGCCGGCGGCCACGAGCAGCGCGCCGCAGGAGAGCGTGAGCTGCCAGACCCGCCGCCAGAGGGTCACCGGTGCGGCGATCAGGTACACGAGGCCGAACGCCGGGACGACGAGCAGGGCTTGGAGCATCTTGGCGAGGAACCCGAACCCGACCAGCGAGAACGCGGCGACGAGCCACCAGGTGCTCCCGCGCTCGAGGGCACGGATCATGGCGTAGGCCCCGACGACGAGCAGCAGCACGAGCAGTGCGTCGGGGTTGTTGAAGCGGAACATGAGCGCCGCCACCGGCGTCAGCGCGAGGACGGCGCCGGCGAGCAGGGCCGACCCGGCCGAGAACCACCGCCGCACCGCCAGGTAGAGCACGCCGACGGTGGCGACGCCCTCGAGCGCCTGGGGCACGAGGATGCTCCACGAGCTCAGCCCGAACACCCGCGCCGAGAGCTCCATGACCCACAGCGACGCGGGCGCCTTGTCGACGGTCACGAAGTTGGCGGCGTCGAACGAGCCGAACAGGAACGCCTTCCAGCTCTTGGTCCCGGCCTGCACCGCCGCCGAGTAGTAGGTGTTCGCCCAGCCCGACGCGCCGAGGCCCCACAGGTAGAGCACGCCGGTCGCGACCAGGAGCAGGAGGAGGCACGGACGCACCCACGGCGCGTCCTGGGGACGCCCCCTGAGGAAGCGCGGCATCGACGGGCGCGGGCGCTCGGGGGTCCTGGCTCCCGGCGCGTCCGTGGACGCGGCCGGGTCGAGGTCGGGTTCGGCGAGGATCGTGGTGCTCATGCCTGCAGCGTCGTCCGGCAACCTTGCCCGGTTCTGGGGATCACCTCAGAGCTCCCTGAGAACGCGAAGCAGTCGTCGGGCCGGGTGCGGTCGGACCGGGAGCGGTCGGGCCGGGAGCGGTCGGACCGGCGCGGAACAGGATCCGGTCGAGGATCAGGAACTGCGCGATCCACAGGGAGGCGAACGTGGCGACGTTGGCCGCTTCGATGACGATGGTGCGCGTGGTCGCGTCGACGCCGGCGCGGGCGGCCCACGCGGCGGCGGCGCTGACCGCGAGCGTGGACAGCGCCAGCCCCGCGAACGAGAGGATCCAGAAGGGCCCGACCTCACCGCGGAGTGAGCGCTTGCCCGTCTTCTGCCAGACCCACCGCCGGTTCAGCTCGAACGAGGGCACCGTGCCGACGGCGGTGGCGATCACGTTCGCCCATCCGGCCGGCATCGCGGTGACGTTCACCAGCACGCCGAGCACGGTCATGCTGGTGAGCGTGGCGATGATCGAGACCGTGCCGTAGCGCAGCCATTGGCGTAGGCGGTTCACGGGCGGAACACCCAGTTGCGCAACAGCAGGAACTTCGCCCCCGTCGCCGTGAGGTTCGCCAGCGTGAGGGCCACGAGCATCACGGAGAGCGATGTCACCCCGAGCACCGACAACATCGCGAGCACTGTGAGGGTCAACGCGAGCGGCAGCATGCCGAGCGTGGTCCCGCGGCGTAATGGCGCGCACGTCCGCGGCGACCGCGGAGCGCGAACGTGAGGCGGCGGTTCGCGGCGGTGTTGGCGAACGCGCACACGAGCAGTGCCACCACGTTCGCGCCGAGGGGGCCGAGTGGACCGTCGAGCAGGGCGAACAAGGCCGCGAACACCACGGTGCTGACCACGCCGATCGACGCGAACCGCACGAGCCTGGTGCCCGAGGCCGGGATCGACGGCCGGGGTGCCGGGCGGCGGTTCGATCTCGCCGTCGCCGCGGGCGAACCGGCGCACCATGCGCCATACGCCCTTGAGGTCGGCGGTGGCGGTGCTGACGATATCGACGCGTGACACCGGGTCGTCGACCCAGTCGACCGGCACCTCGTGGATGCGCAACCCGTTGTGTTCGGCCAGGACCAGCAGCTCGGTGTCGAAGAACCAGCCCTGATCCTCGACCAGCGGCAGCAGCGAGCGCGCGACGTCGGCGCGCACGGCCTTGAACCCGCACTGGGCGTCGGAGAAGCCGGCGCGCAGCGTGGTCTTGAGGATGAGGTTGTAGCCGCGCGAGATCAGCTCGCGCTTCGGGCCCCGCACGACGCGGGCGCCCGACGCCAGCCGGGTCCCGATGGCGACGTCGCTGTGGCCGCTGAGGAGGGGCGCGACGAGGGGGAGCAGCGCGTCGAGATCCGTCGACAGGTCGACGTCCATGTAGGCGACGACGCGCGAGGTGCTGGCCGACCACGCCGCGCGCAGCGCGCGTCCTCGGCCCTTCTGGTCGAGGTGCCGGGCGTCGACGCCGTCGAGCTCGCGGCGAGATCGCACGCGATGGCCCAGGTGTCGTCGGTGCTGGCGTTGTCGACGATGGTGATCGCCCACGACGGCGCGAACCGTCCCGACAGATAGCGATGCAGCGTGCGGACGGATGCTGCGAGGTCGGCCGCCTCGTTGTACACGGGGACCACGACCTCGACCGCGGTGGCGGCACGGGGGTCGGGTACGGTCGGATCCACGGGGACTGCTGCTCGCGTCTCGTTCACGGCGACCATCGTCGGCGAACCAGGTTGGGCGGACCTCCGGCATCCCTGGGAGTTCGCCGAGAACCCGGGTGCCGTACGCTGCCCGGGAACCGGTCGAGTGCGCCAGGGAGGCCTCGTGCTGAGCAAGTTCGACGACTACCCGATCCACCAGACGTCGCTGCCGATCGCGCAGCCCGCGACCGGCGACCGCAACGCCTATGACCGCTACTGGTTCAACGGCTACCAGGACGACGGCGAGTTCTACTTCGGCATCGGCGCGGCGCTGTACCCGAACCTCGGCATCCTCGACTGCGGCCTGAGCATCGTGCGCGACGGCGAGCAGCACGCGTTCCACGCGTCGCGCCGCGCGCCGCTCGAACCCACCGACCTCCGGATCGGACCCTTCGCGATCGACGTGCTCGAGCCGATGCGCCGGATCCGCGTGTCCATCGACGACAACGACACCGGCATCGCGGCCGATCTCACCTTCACCGCGCGCACCGCGTGTGTGGAGGAGGGTCGCCAGATCCGCTCCCAGGGCCGTCGCCTGATCATGGACGTGACCCGCTTCGCGCAGTTCGGCAAGTGGGAGGGCGAGATCCGCTACGACGGCAAGACCGTGCCGATCGACGCCACGCGGGTCTTCGGGACCAAGGACCGCAGTTGGGGGGTGCGGGGGGTCGGCATCCCCGACCCGGGTCTCGCCCCGACACCGCCGGGCTCGACCCAGGCCTTCTTCCTGTGGGCGCCCCTGCACTGGGACGACCGCTGCACGCACTTCGGCGTGTTCGAGGACGCGCGCGGCCAACCGGTGGCATTCGGACGGTGCGGTACTGCCGGTGTACACGTCACCGGCCGACATCCCCGGCGCGGAGGATCCCGGCATCGAGATGCTCGCCGCGGTCGAGCACGACCTCGACTACATCCCCGGCACCCGGCGCGCCGGCCACGCCCGGATCGCGCTCGTGCACGCCGACGGCGCCCGCGACGACATCGACCTCGAGCCGCTGATCTGCTTCCGCATGAAGGGCATCGGCTACATGCACCCGGAGTGGGGGCACGGCATGTGGAAGGGCGAGCTCGCCTTCGCGGGGGAGTCGTGGAAAGTCGACGACCTCGACCCCATGGCGTTCGAGAACCAGCACCTCCAGCAGGTCGTGCGCGCGACGTGCGGTGACCAGGTGGGGATCGGCGTGCTCGAGCAGATCGCCTTCGGCCCCCACGCCCGCTACGGCTTCACCGAGCTCCTCGACCCCGCCCACTGACGAACCGGCGTCAAAGTGCGACGATTATTCGCAGACTTTGACGCCGGTTGCTGTTGCTAGAGGTCGCGGCTGATGGTCCGGTTGAGGGCGGCGAGGGTGGCGCGGGCCGCGCCCTCGATGGGCGTCGCCCCCTCGGCGGCGCCCCGCCGGTGGGTGCGCTCGAGCGGGTCGGTCACCGACGCCACGACGAGGAAGCGCCGGTCGGGGGTGGTCTCCACCGTTCGGGCCCAGCCCGGGAGGTACCCGAGATCGGGGAGGAAGGTGCGGATGGCGTAGACGGTCGCCTCCACCGCGGCCGGCAGGCCGCCGGCGGTGGACGCGCGCCCGACGGCCTCCTGGTCGTCGCGCGCGAGACGCACGGTCAGCTCGCCGACCGCCGGATCGGTGGTGATCTCGACCAGGCGCAGTCGCGCCTCGTGCTCGTGGGGACCGCCGTCGCCCCAGCGCACGACCTCGACGGCGACCGCGCGCCTGGGATCGGCGTGGTCCGCGTGCTCGCTCGCCAGCACGGTGGCGTCGCGGGCGAGGTCGTCGTAGGCCTCGGGCCCGGCCTGGAGCTCGACGAGGAGCAGGCCGTCGGCCTCCACCAGGGCGACGGCGACGACGCCGGGCAGACGCCGCAGCTGCAGTTCGAGCTCGTCGAGCGTCACGAGGCGGGGGTCCCGGTCCGGTCGCGGTCGTCGTGGCGGAAGGCCAGCGTGCCGAGTGCGAGCATGAGGTCGGTGAGGACCGGGTCCTCGAGCGGCGGCTGGAGGTAGAGGCCCGGCGCCGCGGCGTGGAGGCCGTGTTCGTCGTCGTGGAGCGGCCGGCGCCCGGCGTGGAGCACCTGACGGCCGAAGCCGGGGACGTCGACGACCACCGCGGCGTCTTCGAGCGCGTAGAGGTCGACGAGCTCGTCCAGCGCTCGGTACACGGTGCCGATTCCCGAGCCCACCCGGGCCGATTCGACGAGCGATTCGTTGGTTTCGACCACTACCCCTCCGCCGTGTTCGGGCGACGATACCCCGAGACCGCGGGTCCGCCGGACGAGACGGCGAATCGGTGGCCGAATCGCCCCGAGGGGGCGCGGAACGCCCCACTACCATGCGCTGACACGGCGAGCGGCGAAGGGCGCCGGACGCCGTCGACCCCCGTGATCCGTGACCAGCTTCTCGCAGCACTCCACGCCGCGCTCGACGCCGCCGGCTTCCCCGCACCGCCCGACGGTGTCGAGCTCACCGCGCCGAAGGACACCGGCCACGGCGACTTCACCACGAACGTCGCGCTCCAGCTGGCCAAGACCGTCGGCATGGCGCCGCGCGACGTCGCGGCCAAGCTCGTGGTCGAGCTCGAACGCGCCCGCCCGCCGCACCTCGAACGGGTCGAGGTCGCGGGCCCGGGCTTCCTGAACCTGTACCTCGCGCCCTCCTGGCTCCACGAGGTGCTGCTGGCGGTGGTGGCGAAGGGCGAGGACTACGGCCACGGCCACGCGCTCGCCGGCCGGCGGGTGAACCTCGAGTTCGTCTCCGCCAACCCCACCGGCCCGCTCCACGCGGGCGGCGGTCGTTGGGTGGCCGTGGGTGACGCCCTCGCCAACCTCCTGGCCGCCGCGGGCGCCGAGGTGCACCGCGAGTACTACCTCAACGACGCCGGCAACCAGCTCGACACGTTCGCGGCGTCGCTCATGGCGCGGTACCGGGGCGAGCAGCCGCCCGAGCGACGGCTACCAGGGCGAGTACGTGATCGACATGGCCGCCCGGATGCGGGCGGAGCTGGGCGACGCGGTCACCGAGGGCCAGGCGCGCGACTGGGGGTACCGCGACGCCGTACGCGGGCTCCAGGACGACCTCGGCCGGATCGGGGTGCACTTCGACACCTGGTTCTCGGAACGAGCCCTGCACGACCGGGGGGATGTCGCCCGGGTGCTGGACGACCTGCGCGCCCGTGGCGTCGTCGAGGAGCGCGACGGCGCCACCTGGCTCCGGGCGACCGACTTCGGCGACCAGCGCGACCGGGTGTTGGTGAAATCCGACGGCTCCACCACCTATCTCTGCAACGACATCGCCTACCACCGTGACAAGTTCGAGCGCGGCTGGGAGCACCTGATCGACATCTGGGGCGCCGACCACCACGGCCAGGTCCGGTCGCTCCAGGCCGGGATGGAGGCGCTGGGCTACCCGGAGGGCGAGCCCGAGGTGCTCCTGGGCCAGCTGGTGAAGTTGGTGCGCGGGGCGAGCTGGTCCGGTTGTCCCGGCGGGCGGGGAACGTGATCACCCTCGCCGACATCCTCGACGAGGTCGACCCCGACGTCGCCCGGCTCACCTTCCTCCTCCAGGGCATCGACACCACCCAGACCTTCGACCTCGACGTGGTCACGTCGCAGTCGATGGAGAACCCCGTGTACTACGTGCAGTACGCGCACGCCCGGATCGCGTCGATCGGGCGCAAGGCCGCCGAGCGCGGCATCGTGCGGCTCCCCGTCCTCGACACGTCGCTCGCGCCGCTCGTGCACGAACGCGAGCTCGACCTCCTGCGCGCGCTCGAGGCGTACCCGGGGGTGCTCGCCGAGGCCGCCGAGCTGCGGGCGCCGCACCGGGTCACCACCTGGGTGCGCGACTTCGCCAAGTCGTTCCACGGCTTCTACCGCGACTGTCGTGTCATCTCCGACGACGCGGGGCTCACGCAGGCTCGCCTCTGGTTGGCCGAGGCGAGCCGACTCGGCCTGGCGAGCGCGCTGGCCATCCTCGGCGTGCGCGCGCCCGACGAGATGTCGCGTATCGACGACGAGGGCGAGTGATGGCCATCCCGGTCGAGGCCCCGGTCGCGTTGGGTCTGCTGCCCCGCAGCGCGCGCGTCGACGATCGCGGGCGCCTGCTCATCGGCGGCTGCGACGTCGAGGAGCTGGCCGACGTCTTCGGCACGCCGCTCTACGTCTACTGCGAGGCCGAGCTGCGCGCCCGGTGCCGCGAGTACCGCGAGGCGTTCGGTGCCGACGCCGTCTCGTACGCGGGCAAGGCCTTCCTGTGTGGCGCGATGGCCCGGCTCGTCGACGAGGAGGGGATGCACCTCGACGTCGCCACCGGCGGCGAGCTCCACGTCGCGCGGCGCGCCGGGTTCCCGGCCGCCCGGATCGTCTACCACGGCAACAACAAGTCCGATGCCGAGCTGCAGGCCGGGCTCGAACAGGGCGTCGGCCGCATCGTCGTCGACTCGTTCGACGAGCTCGGCCGCATCGAGCGACTCGTCGCCGGCGGCCTCCCGGCGCCGCGCGTGCTGGTCCGGGTCACCCCCGGCGTCGAGGCGCACACCCACGAGTACATCGCGACCGGCGCCGACGACTCGAAGTTCGGGTTCACCGTGTCGAACGGCGCGGCCCGGGAGGCTGCGCTGCGGGTCGCCAAGTCCGATGCCATGGAGCTGACGGGGTTCCACTGCCACATCGGGTCCCAGATCCTCGTGCTCGAGTCGTTCGCGCTCGCCGCCGCGGTCGTCGCCGACCTTGCCGCCGAGGTCGCGCGCCAGACCGGCGCGCCGGTCGACGAGATCAACCTGGGCGGGGGCCTCGGCGTCCCCTACACCGCCGACGAGCTCGACGCGCCGTCGATCGCCGCGTTCGCCGTGACCGTACGCGAGGCCTACGCCGCGGCCTGTCGGAACACCGGGCTCGACCCCGCCCCCCGGCTCACCGTGGAAGCGGGTCGCTCGATCGCGGCGCCGTCGGGGATCACCCTCTACACCGTCGGCACCGTCAAGGAGATCCCCGGCGTCCGCACCTACGTCGCGGTCGACGGCGGGATGAGCGACAACCCCCGCCCCGCCACCTACGGCGCGGACTACGAGGCGTTCCTCCCGGCTCGCGTGGCCGCACCGCGCCCGTTCACGGCCACGGTCGCGGGCAAGCACTGCGAGCAGGGCGACGTCCTGGTCCGCGCCGCGCACCTCCCCGCCGACACCGCGGTGGGCGACGTGCTCGCGACGCCCGTGACCGGGGCCTACGGCTACTCGATGGCCTCGAACTACAACCTGGTGCCCCGGCCCGCGGTCGTCTTCGTGTGCGACGGTCGCTCCCGGGTCGTGGTGCGCCGCGAATCGCTCGACGACCTCGTCGGCCGCGACCAGTTCGAGTCTGAGGGAGACTGACTCCATGGAAGAACGGGTGAGGGTCGGCATCCTCGGCTGCGGTCACGTCGGTGGCGCGCTGGTGCGGCTGATCCACGACCATGCGGACGTGATCGAGGCGCGCGCCGGGGTACCGCTCGAGATCGCGCGCGTCGCGGTCGCCGACCTCACCAAGGACCGCGAGCTCCCGCTGCCGGCGCGCTGCTTCACCGACGACGCCACCGCGGTCGTCGGCGACCCCGACGTCGACATCGTGGTCGAGGTGATCGGCGGCATCGAGCCCGCCCGCCGCCTCATCGTCGAGGCGCTCATGGGCGGCAAGCCCGTGGTCACGGCCAACAAGGAGCTCATCGCCACCCACGGGCGGGAGCTGTTCGAGACCGCCGAGGGGGCCGGCGTCGACATCCTGTTCGAGGCGTCGGTCGGGGGCGGCATCCCTCTCATCCGCCCGCTGCGGGAGTCCCTCGCTGGCGACCGCATCCGCCGGGTGATGGGGATCGTCAACGGCACCACCAATTACATCCTCACCCGGATGACCGACGCGGGGGCCTCGTTCGCCGACGCCCTGGCGGAGGCGCAGCGCCTCGGGTTCGCCGAAGCCGACCCGACCGCCGACGTCGAGGGCTTCGACGCCGCGGCCAAGGCCGCCATCATCGCGTCGATCGCATTCGGGGCGCGCGTGGTGGCGAGCGACGTCTACCGCGAAGGCATCGCCGACCTCACTCTCGACGACATCGCGTCGGCGCGCGACCTCGGCTACGTCGTGAAGCTGCTGGCGGTCGCCGAGGAGTTCGACGGTGAGGTCGCGGTGCGGGTGCACCCGGCGATGGTGCCGGCCCGTCACCCGCTCGCCTCGGTGCGGGACTCGTTCAACGCGGTGTTCATCGAGGGCGACGCGGTGGGCGAGCTGATGCTCTACGGCCGCGGCGCCGGTGGGGCGCCGACCGCGTCGGCGGTGCTCGGCGATCTCGTCGACGCGGCCAAGAACCTGGTGGAGGGGCGCAAGGGCGCGACCATCGGCACGCTCGCGCCCAAGCCGATCCGCGCCATCGACGACGTCGAGTCGCAGTTCTACCTCCTGATGGAGGTGCCCGACCGGCCCGGCGTCCTGGCCGCCATCGCCACCACCTTCGCCGAGCACGGGGTGTCCATCCGTTCGATGCAGCAACGCGACAAGGGCGAGGAGGCGCGCCTGATCTTCGTCACCCACAAGGCGCGCGAGTCCGATCTCCGCGACACCGTCCGTGCCCTGCGCGACGTGGAACAGGTACACCGCGTCGGCGCGGTCCTCCGGGTGATGGGCGAGGAAGAATGACCGCGGCACCGGTCGCCCGGCGCTGGCCCGGGCTCATCGAGGCGTACCGCGAGCACCTTCCGGTCACGCCGTCGACCCCGGTCATCACCCTGCTGGAGGGCAACACGCCGTTGCTCGACGCGCCGCGGATCGCGCAACGAACCGGCGTGGCGCGCGTGTACCTCAAGGTCGAGGGTTTGAACCCGACCGGTTCCTTCAAGGACCGCGGCATGACGCTGGCGATCTCCACCGCCGTGGAACGTGACGCCAAGGTCGTGATCTGCGCGTCGACCGGCAACACCTCGGCGTCGGCCGCCGCGTACGCGGCGCGTGCGGGCCTGCTGTGCGCGGTGGTGATCCCCCAGGGCCAGATCGCGCTGGGCAAGCTCGCCCAGGCGCTCATCCACGGCGCGCGGGTGGTGCCGGTGCTCGGCACGTTCGACCACGCGCTCGAGATCGTGCGCGAGCTGGGGGAGCGCCCGGGGATCGAGGTCGTGAACTCGGTGAACCCGGTGCGCATCGAGGGCCAGAAGACCGCGGCGTTCGAGATCGTCGACGTGCTGGGCGACGCGCCCACCGTCCATTCGATCCCGGTCGGCAACGCCGGCAACATCACCGCCTACTGGCGGGGCTACTCGGAGTACGCCGCGCTCGGCCGGGCGACCCGGCGGCCGCGCATGCTCGGCTGGCAGGCTGCGGGCGCGGCCCCCATCGTGCGGGGCGAACCGGTGCTCCACCCCGAGACGCTGGCCACCGCCATCCAGATCGGCAATCCGGCGTCGTGGCAGGGCGCAGTCGACGCCCGCGACCAGTCCGGCGGCCACATCGGCGAGGTCACGGACGCGCAGATCGTCGAGGCCTACCGGATGCTGGCGTCGGACGAAGGGTGCTTCGTCGAGCCGGCGTCGGCGGCGTCGGTCGCGGGCCTGCTCCAGGCGTCGAGCGACGGCCTGCTCGCCGCCGACGACGTCGTCGTGTGCACCGTCACCGGTCACGGGCTCAAGGATCCCCAGCGTGCCATCGCCGAGGTGGAGGTCGGCGATCCGGTCGACGCCACGCCGGCGACCGTCGCCGCCGCCCTCGACCTGTCGTGAGCACCGGCGCCGCCCTCGTCACCGGCGCGTCGGCCGGGATCGGGCGTGCCTTCGCGCACGGACTCGCTGCCCGGGGCCACGACCTCGTGCTCGTCGCGCGCGACGGCACCCGGCTCGCGGAGCTCGGCGCCGAGCTCGAGCGCGAGCACGCGGTCACGGCCGAGCCGCTCGCCGCCGACCTGTCGACCGACGGCGGCGTCGCCGTGGTGGAGAACCGCTTGCGCGACGTCGGGGGGCCGGTGGACCTCCTCGTCAACAACGCGGGGTTCGGCACGTTCGGGCGGTTCGCCGAGCTCGACGTCGACGCCGAGGTGCAGGAGATCGAGCTCAACGTCGTGGCGCTCGTGCGGCTCACGAGCGCGGCACTGGCGACGATGGAGCCACGCGGCCGGGGCGGGATCGTCAACGTCTCGTCGCTCGCGGCCTACCAGCCGGCGCCGATGAGCGCGACGTACGGCGCGACCAAGGCATTCGTGCACAGCTTCACCCACGCGATCCGCGAGGAGGCGCGGGGGAGTGGCGTGCAGGTGCTGCTCGTCTGCCCCGGGTACACGCACACCGAGTTCCACGACCGGGCCGGGCTCGGGCCCACCGGCGTGCCCGAGTTCGCGTGGCAGTCGGCCGCCGCCGTCGTCGAGGTGGCGCTGCGCGATCTCGACCGCGGCCGGTCGGTGTCGATCCCCGGGGTGCTCAACCAGGCCGCCGCCGCACTCTCGAGCGTGGCCCCCGCCGGCATCACCCGCCGCGTCGCGGGCGTGGTGATCAAGCGCTCCGGGTGAACCGCCCGATGGGCACGAGCGCCGTGCTCCTCCTCTCCTGCCCCGACCAGCCCGGGATCGTCGCCGCGGTCGCCGACTTCGTGTTCCGCCACGGCGGCAACATCATCGACGCCCAACAACACACCGACCGCACCGACGGAGTGTTCTTCCAGCGCGTCGAGTTCCTCCTCGACGGGTGTGACCTCGGCCGCGACGAGATCGAGCCCGCGTTGCGGCCGCTCGTCGACCGGTTCGCGATGCAGTGCGCGGTGCGCTTCTCGGACGACGTCCCGCGTGTCGGCGTGATGGTGTCGCGCGAGGCGCACTGCCTCGTTGACCTGCTGGCCCGTTCGCGACGGGGTGAGTTGGCGAGCGAGATCCCCGTCGTCGTCTCGAACCACGCCGACCACGCCGAGGTGGCGCAGTGGTTCGGGGTGGAGTTCGTGCACCTGCCGATCACGGCTGACACCCGGCGGGCACAGGAGCAGGCCGTGCAGGCCGCGCTGGATGCCCACCAGGTCACCCTCGTCGTCCTGGCGCGCTACATGCAGATCCTGAGCGCCGAGTTCGTCGAGCGGTGGCCGTCGGCGATCATCAACATCCACCACTCGTTCCTGCCCGCGTTCATGGGCGGGCGCCCCTACCACCAGGCGCACGAGCGCGGGGTGAAGATCGTGGGGGTCACCGCCCACTACGCGACCGCCGAGCTCGACGGCGGCCCGATCATCGACCAGGACGTCGTGCGGGTGAGCCACCGCGATGCGGTCGAAGACCTCCAACGGCGCGGTCGCGACCTGGAGGTCGCGGTGCTGGCCCGTGCCGTGCGCGCGCACGTGGAGCACCGCGTGCTCGTCCACGGCCGCCGGACCGTCGTGTTCGACTGACGCGCCGCGCTCGGCGGGCCGTCAGCCGCGTGCCGGGTCGATCCGGAAGACCCCGTCGGCGAGCGACAGCACGTAGAGGGCGCCACCGTTGCCCTGCCCGAAGCTCGACACCGCCCGGGCGTGGAGACCCGACTCGTGCATCGTCACGCCGCCTCCGGAGCCGGGTTCCCGCAGGCGGATGGTGCCGTCGCAGTTGTCGCTGAACAGGTAGGCGCCCCTCAGCGCGTCGATCTTCGTGCCGCGGTACACGTACCCGCCCACGATCGCGCACGCGCCGGTGTCGTGGGAGACGTCGAAGACCGGCGCGACCGCGTCCGCGGGAGCTGCGCCCCGGTACGCGTGCGTGCCCTCGAGCCGGTTCCACCCGAAGTTGTCGCCCCGGCCCGCGTCGCGCCCGTTGGTGGCGGGCACGTGGTCGATCTCCTCCCACGCGTTCTGGCCGACGTCGCCGATCCACAGGTCGCCGTTCGCGCGGTCGAAGGAGAAGCGCCACGGGTTGCGCAACCCGTAGGCCCAGATCTCGGGCCGGGCGTCGGGGCGGCCGACGAACGGGTTGTCGGGCGGCACCGAGTAGCCGGCGTCCGCGGGCGACGGGTCCGGCGCGATGCGCAGGATCTTGCCGAGCAGGGTGTCGAGCGACTGCGCGTTGCCGCCGGTGACGTGCCCCGGGCCGCTGTCGCCTTGGGCGCCGCCGTCGCCGAGGCCGACGTACAGGTAGCCGTCGGGCCCGAACGCGAGCTGACCACCGTTGTGGTTCGCCTGGGGCTGGTGGACCGTGAGGATGTTCCGGCGCGACGACGCGTCGGCGTTGCGACCGTTCATCGTGAACTGATCGATCCGGGTGTTGCCGTCGTTGCCGGTGTAGTCGACGTAGAGGTGGGCGCCGTCGGGGGAGAACGCGAGCCCGAGCAGCCCGCGCTCGCCGCCGTCCTGGCTCACCCGAGCGGTGAGGTCGACGACCGGCGCCGCCAGCAGCCTCCCGTTCCGGATCGCGCGCACGGTGCCCGGTTGCTGGGTGACGTAGAGGGTGCGGGTGCCGTTGCGTGCGGCCATGGCGGTCGTGCCCTCGAGGGCGGCGACGCGTGTGAGTCGCAACGCGGGTGTCGCGGCGCCCGCCGGTGCCGCCGCGGCGATCGCGCCGGTGAGGCTGCCGAGGCTGACGGCGAGGGCGAGCGCGGATGTGATCGCGGGCCTGCGCATGACTCCGGCACCGTACCGGCTGAGGTCCCGGCCGTAACCTCGCGTACGCTGGGCCGATGAAGTACCTCGTGCTGGTCCCGGACGGTTGCGCCGACGAGCCCCTCGCGGAGCTCGGCGGGCGCACGCCGCTCGAGGCCGCGCGCATGCCGCATCTCGCCCGGCTCGCGGCGCACGGCGAGGTCGGCCTCGCCGAGGTCATCCCCGCTGGTCTGCCGCCCGGCAGTGACGTCGGCAATCTCGCCATCCTCGGGTACGACCCCGCCCGGTACCACACCGGTCGCGCGCCGATCGAGGCCGCGGCGATGGGCGTCGACCTCGCGCCCGACGAGGTGGCGTTCCGGTGCAACCTCGTCACCGTCGACACCGACGGGACGATGGTCGACTTCGCCGCCGGGCACGTCACGAGCGAGCAGAGCCACCCGATCGTCGCGGCGCTCGATGCCGCGTTGGGCAACGGGCGCGACGGCGTGCGCTTCCACCCCGGCGTCGAGTACCGCCATCTTTGCGTGGTGCCGCGCGATCTCGGCGACGCCGAGTGCGTGCCACCCCACGACCTCACCGGCCGACCCGTGGTGGCGCCGACGGGCCCGGCGGCGGCCAAGCTCGTCGCGCTCGATGGACGCGTCGAAGCCGGTGGTGCGCGCCGCCGCCGCCGAGGTGGGGTCGGTCGCCACCCAGATCTGGCTGTGGGGCCAGGGCACCCGGCCGCAACTGCCCGACTTCTGCACGCGCTACGGAGTTCAGGGCCGGTTGTCCTCGGCGGTGGACCTCGTACGCGGGCTGGGTGTGCTCTCCGGCATCGAGGTCCTCGACGTACCCGGTGCCACGGCGGGATTCGACAACGACTACGCCGCGCAACGTGACGCCGCGCTCGCGTCGCTCCGCGATCGTGACTTCTTCCTCCTCCACGTCGAAGCGACCGACGAGGCCGGTCACCAGGGCGCGATCGACGAGAAGGTGGCCTCGCTCGAACGATGGGACGCCGACATCATCGGCCCGATGGTCGAAGCGCTCGGCGACACGCCGTACCGGATCCTCCTGCTCCCCGATCACGCGACTCCCTGCGCGGCGCGCACGCACACGTCGGCGCCGGTGCCGTACCTGCTGTTCGACCGCGGGGTCGACGGTGACGGCGGCGAGTACTCCGAACGGGGTGTCGCCGGTCGCGCGCCGGTGCCGGCCCACGAGTTGATGGCGCGCCTGGTCGGTTGACGCGCCACCGCCCGTGTGTTGCTCCGGCATCACGTGGGCGGTACAGTTCGGTCTGCCGCCGGTCGATTCGTCGTCCAGTCGTCCGAGACCCTTCTGGGACAGCCTGGGTGACGATCCCGGTTTCAGGTGTTTCCGTTGCCCCGGCAGGTCCCCCGGACTGTCGAGGTCTGACAACCGTGCCCCTCGACTCCGCGCCGCGTGGCGTCGCGCGGTGCCCCGGCGGGCCGAGGGAGAGCAGATGAGCCCGGAACAGCAGATCGACCGTTCGGTGCTCGCCGGCAAGGACCGCGAAGAGCTCCACACGATCGCCGGTGCCATCGGGGTCAAGGCCGCGACCCGAATGCGCAAGGCGGACCTGATCGAGGCCATCCTCAACGCCGCGAACGGCGGAGGCGATACGTTGGCGTCCGACGACAACGGCGCGAAGGAGACCCCGAAGCCCCGGCGGGTCCGGTCGGCCCGGGCGTCACAGCTCGCCGACGACGACCCGATCGCGGCGCTCGCGGCCGAGGAGGAAACGCTCGCCGCCGACGCGCCCGAGGCCGACGCGATGCCGCGGCCGCGCCGCGTCGCGGTGCCGCCCCGACCCGATCCGGCGACGCCTCGCCTCCCGAGGCCACGAGCGCCGCCGACGAGTCGCGCGCGGAGTCGCGCACCGACGAGGCCGAGGTTCGGGAGCCGGCGAGCGCGCCGTCGACCGGCGAGCACGCCGACGACGACGCAAACCAGCCGGGCGACGGCCCCGACACCGACGACGACCGTCAGGGCTTCGACGGCAACCGTCGCGGGCGGCGGCGCCGTCGCGGTCGTGGCGGGCAGGAACAGCAGGGTGGGGAGTCGCGTCCCGCCGAGTACCAGGGCGAGCCCATCCCGGTGGAAGGGCTGCTCGATCTCCGGCCGGAGGGCTACGGCTTCCTCCGCGGCGGCGGCTACCTCCCCGCGCAGAAGGACGTCTACGTCTCTGCCTCGCAGGTCCGGCGCTTCGCGCTACGCAAGGGGGATTTCGTCCGCGGCACCTCGCGGCCGCAGGCGAGCAACGAGAAGTACCCTGCCCTCCTGCGGGTCGACGACATCAACGGGATGACGCCCGACGACGCCCGCAGTCGCGCCAAGTTCGAGGATCTCACCCCCCTGTTCCCCGATTCCAAGCTCCACCTGGAGATGTCGGCCGACCCCCACGAGATCACCGGACGGATCGTCGATCTCATCGCACCGATCGGCAAGGGTCAGCGCGGCCTCATCGTGTCGCCGCCGAAGGCGGGCAAAACGACCATCCTCAAGCAGCTGGTCTACGCGATCGAGCGCAACAACCCCGAGGTGCACCTGATGGTGCTGCTCGTCGACGAGCGCCCCGAAGAGGTCACGGACATGAAGCGCCACGTGTTGCGCGGCGAGGTCGTCGCGAGCACATTCGACCGACCGGCTGACGAGCACACGCAGGTGGCCGAGCTCGCGATCGAGCGGGCCAAGCGGCTGGTGGAGATGGGCACCGACGTCGTCATCGTGCTCGACGGCATCACGCGCCTCGCGCGCGCCTACAACCTGTCGGCGCCGACCTCGGGCCGGATCATGTCGGGCGGTGTCGACTCCACCGCGCTCTACCCGCCGAAGAAGTTCTTCGGCGCGGCGCGCAACATCGAAGAAGGTGGATCGTTGACCATCATCGCCACCGCGCTGATCGAGACCGGCAGCCGCATGGACGAGGTCATCTTCGAGGAGTTCAAGGGCACCGGGAACATGGAGCTGCGCCTCGACCGCCGTCTCGCCGAGCGACGCATCTACCCGTCGATCGACGTCGAGGCGTCGAGCACGCGCCACGAGGAGCTGCTCTTCGACCGCCAGCAGCTCCAACAGGTGTGGAAGCTGCGCCGGGTGCTGAACGCGCTCGAGGAGGGCAAGGGCCTCGAGCTGCTGATCGACAAGATCCGCACGACCACGAGCAACGACCAGTTCCTCTCCGAGATCGCCAAGGCTCCCGCGCCCGGCGGTTGACGATTCGGAGCTGGACTCTCTCCAGGCCGACCCGCTCTCGCGTTTCGGGCCCGGTGGCCGGTCCCCTAGACTGGCCCGATCATGAAGACCGACATCCACCCCAACTACGTCGAGTGCAAGGTGCACTGTTCCTGCGGGAACGAGTTCACCACCCGCTCCACGGTCCCCCAACTCCGCGTCGAGCTCTGCTCGGAGTGCCACCCCTTCTACACGGGCAAGCAGAAGCTGGTCGACACCGGTGGTCGGGTCGAGCGCTTCCAACGCCGGCTCGAGAAGTCGGCGGCCGCGAAGGCCTCTTCCAAGGGATCGAAGGCCAAGGCGGCCACGACCGAGGCCGCGTCCGAGGCCGAGCAGTCGGCGTAGCGTCATGAGCGCGGAGACGCCCTCCACGAGCCCCCGCTACATGGGCGGTCAGGCCGTCGTCGAGGGCGTCATGATGCGGGGTGAGCGCTCGTGGGCGGTCGCCGTCCGCACCACCGAGGGCGACATCGAGATCGAGACCCACGAGGCGCCCACGTGGGCGCAGAAGTGGTCGAAGATCCCGCTCGTGCGCGGCGTGATGGCGCTGGCCGAGTCGATGGCGCTCGGCATGAAGGCGCTGACGTGGTCGGCGAACCGCCAGATCCCCGAGGAAGAGCAGATCTCGCCCAAGGCCATGGGCTGGACCATCGGCGTCGCGCTCGCCTTCTTCACCGCCATCTTCATCGTGCTGCCCGCGGTGGCGGCCAACGGACTCGGCAACGTCCTTGGTCTCGACGGGTTCTGGTTCCACATCGCCGAAGGCGCGTTGCGCCTCGGGATCTTCCTCGGCTACCTCCTGCTCATCGGCCAGCTCAAGGACATCAAGCGCGTCTTCCAGTACCACGGCGCCGAGCACAAGGCCATCGCCGCGTACGAGAACGACGTCGAGCTCACCGCCGAATCGGCGCAGCAGTTCGACACGTCGCACGTGCGCTGCGGCACCAACTTCCTGCTCACGGTGATGGTCATCACCATCTTCGTGTACTCGTTCGTCGGCCGACCGGGCTGGCTGCTGCTCATCCTGTCGCGCATCGTGCTGCTGCCGGTCATCGCCGGCGTGAGCTACGAGGTGATCCGCTTCGCCGCCAAGCACATGGACCGGCGCTGGGTGCGCGTGCTGATGAAGCCCGGGCTGTTGCTGCAGAAGCTCACCACCCGTGAGCCCATGCTCGACCAGGTCGAGGTGGCGATCGCGTCGCTGCGGGCGGTGCTCACCGCCGAGCAGCTCGCCGAGGTCGAAGCGCGCGGTCGCCGTCCCCAGGCCGCCATGGCCCGGCGGCCGGCGCTCGGCACTGCGTGAAGTTCGGGATCTTCTACGAGCACCAACTCCCACGGCCGTGGGAGGAGGACTCCGAGCTGACCCTGATCCAGCACGCGCTCGAGCAGTGCGAGCTCGCCGACCGGCTCGGCATCGACTACGTGTGGGAGGTCGAGCACCACTTCCTCGAGGAGTACAGCCACTCCAGCGCCCCCGAGGTGTTCCTGGCGGCGGCGTCGCAGCGCACCGAGCGCATCCGCCTCGGTCACGGCATCGTGCAGACCCCACCGCCGTTCAACCACCCGGCGCGGGTCGCCGAACGGGTGGCCATGCTCGATCTCGTGTCGGGTGGCCGGGCCGACTTCGGCACCGGGGAGTCGTCGTCCGAAGCCGAGCTGGGCGGCTTCCTCATCGATCCGCTCGAGAAGCGGGAGATGTGGGAGGAGGGCCTACGGGTCGCGCTGCGGTGCCTCACCGAGACGCCCTTCACCGGCCACGCCGGAAAGTACGTCACCATGCCGCCGCGCAACGTCGTTCCCAAGCCCGTGCAGGAGCCGCACCCGCCCGTGTGGGTCGCGGCCAGCCGGCGCGACACCATCCACCTCGCCGCGCAGAAGGGGATCGGCGCGCTCGCGTTCGCGTTCATCGATCCCGAAGAAGCGCGGCACTGGATGACCGACTACCACGACACCCTGGCGAGCGAGTGCGTCCCCGTCGGTGACGCGGTGAACCCGAACGTGGCGTGCGTCACCACCTTCATGTGTCACGACGACGAGCAGGAGGCCCTGCGCCGAGGGCTCGAAGGCGCCAACTTCTTCGGCTACTCGCTCGCGCACTACTACGTGTTCGGCCGGCACCGTCCCGGCGTCACCGACGTCTGGGCCGAGTACCGCGCCCAGCGCGGCGAGCGCGGGTACGCGCCCGAGGTTGTCGAAGCGGCCGCGCGCCAAGGCGATCGCCTCGGCGCGCAGATCGTCCAGGACGGTGGGTTCTTCGGGCTGCGCGGCGCGATCGGCACGCCCGACCAGGTCCGCGACTACCTGCGGCGCTACGAGGAGTGTGGCGTCGACCAGGTGATCTTCTGCAGCCAGGCGGGCAAGAACCGTCACGAGCACATCATGGAGAGCCTGGAGCTCTTCGGCACCCGGGTGCTCCCCGAGTTCATGGAGCGCGACGCGAAGCAGCAGCGTGACAAGGCACAGAAGCTCGAGCCGGTGATCGAAGGCGCGTTGGCTCGCAAACCCGCCGCCGACCACCCACCGCTCGCGTCGCCCGACTACGAATTCCCCGCCATCCCGCGCGGCCTCGCCGACCGCGCCGGCGGCGACGCCTTCCACCAGTGGCTCGACGACTTCGCGGGCAAGACCGCGCTCGGCGGGGGCGCCGAGTTCAACGACCTCATCGGCTGACCGGGCCGCACATTCTCATCCGGCGCTGAGCGGCACCTCACATTTCCCTGACGTGGCCGCAGCATGCTGGCGTCGTGGCAGTCTCCGAACGCGAACGCGTGGCGCACGTGGTGCGCCGGTTGTCGATGGGTCCGCACCCGGACCTCGTCGCCGGCCTCGCCGACGCCGACGCCGCGGTCGGCCGCACCCTGGATCTGAGCGGCCCGGCCGCCACCCCGCTCACCCTGGACCCGCCCGCCGACTTCAAGGCCGGGGCGCAGGTGCGCGAGATCGTCGCGCCGATCACCTGGTGGGTCGAGCGCATGCAGAGCCCGGACCGGCTGGTGGAGGAGCGGCTCACGTGGTTCTGGCACGACCACTTCGCCACCAGCGTCGCCAAGGTCCGCCAGCCCTACCTCATGTACCACCAGCACCTGACGCTGCGCCGGCACGCCACCGGCAACTTCGCCGAGCTGCTGAAGGCCGTGGCCAAGGACCCGGCGATGCTGCTCTACCTCGACGGCATCACCAACGCGGCCGCCGAGCGCAACGAGAACTTCGGGCGCGAGTGCCTCGAGCTGTTCACGATGGGCCGCGACGGCGGGTACACGCAGGATGACGTCGTGGCCGCGTCGCGCGCGTTCACGGGCTGGGTGATCGCCATCCCGGGACGGCCCGTGTTGGCGCGCCTGGGGAGCCCGTGGAGCGCGGTGTTCGTCCCCCGTCGCCACGACCCCGGGACCAAGACCCTGCTCGGCACCACCGGCGCGCTCGACATGGACGCGGCCCTCGACGTGGTCCTCGGCCACCCCGCGACCGGCGCGTTCGTGGTCACCAAGCTCTACCGCGAGCTCGTCGGCCTCGAACCCGACGACGCGACCGTCGCGTCGCTGGCCGAGGGCTTCCGGCGCGACTACGAGATCCTGCCGCTGGTCACCGCGATCGTGCGGTCCGACGCGTTCACCTCGGACGCCGCCGTGCGGTCGAAGTACCGGACCCCGGTCGAGAAGCTGGTCGGCGTCATCCAGGCGAGCGGGGGAGGGACCGTCGCCCCACGGGCCGGTCGCCGCCCGGCCGCCGGCGGGAGAGCCGGTGGTGTCGCCCAGGCGCTGCGCACGATGAGCTATCTGCCCTTCGTGCCCCCGAACGTGGGCGGGTTCCCGAAGGGAGCGCGACTGCTCGGACCGAGCAACCTCGTGCACTCGTTCGACCTCGTGCAGGCGGCGGGCGAGATCCCGCGCTCGAAGTCGGTCGACGACCTCTTTGCCCGGTTGGGCATCTACGACGTGAGCGACTCGACGCGGGCGGTGGTGGCCGACGAGCGCGATCCCGACCGTCGCTTCGTGCTGGCGGTCACGTCACCCGAGTTCGCGTTGACGTGAACGTGCACGACGAGGCCGGGATCTCGCGCCGTCGCTTCCTGAGCGGCCTCGGCGTCGCCGGTACCGCCGCGGTCGCCGCCGGCTACGGACTGTCGGTCTGGCGCGACGGCGGCTCGTCCGCGCCGGGAGCGGCGCCGGCGTCGACGGTCCCGCGTCTCGGCGGCGGGCGTCCCGACCGCACCCTCGTCGTCGTGGAGCTCGGCGGCGGGAACGACGGGCTGAACACGGTCGTGCCCATGGCGGATCCGGCGTACCGGTCGTTGCGCCCCACTCTCGCGGTGACCGACGCCGTCGCCCTCGACGACACCATCGGCCTCCACCCGGGCCTGGCCAAGCTGGCCGCCCGGTACCGCGCCGGCCAGGTGGCGATCGTGGAGGGGCTCGGCTACCCCGACCCGAACCTCTCCCATTTCGCGTCTCTCGGCTACTGGTGGTCCGGGGTACCGGGGGAGAGCGGCAACGCCGGGTGGCTCGGGCGCTACCTCGATGGCACCGTCGGCTTCGACGATCCGCTGGCCGCCGTGGGCATCGGCCCGGTGCCGTCGCCCGCTCTGCTCGGCAACCGATCGTTCGCGACCTCGATCAGCGACGCCACCGGGTTGCAGCCGCGCCTGCCCGCCTGGATCGACACGCCCGACGATCTCCTCGCCGCGTGGGCCCGCTTCGCCCCGGCGTCGCCCGACCCGACGACCCTGATGGGTGGTGTGCAGCAGGCGATCAAGCTCACCGTCGAGGCGCGTGACGAGCTGGCGGGTGCGTTGTCGGCCACGACCGCGACGACGGACCCGGCCGCGTCGAGCTCGGCGGCGTACGCCACGGAAGCCACCGCGTCGGCGTCGCTGGCGCTGGCCGCCCAGCTCGTGATCGGCGACCGCGCGCCACGCGTGATCTACGTCAACGGTCTCGGCGACTACGACACGCACGAGGGCGAGGCGCAACGGCACCCCGCGCTGATGCAGGACCTCGACGCGGGGCTCGAGGGGTTCTTCACGACTCTCGACGGCGCCGGTGCCGCGGCGCGCGCCCTCGTGATGACGGTGTCGGAGTTCGGGCGGCGTCCGGCCGAGAACGGGAGTGGCACCGACCACGGGACCGCGGCGGCGCAGTTCCTGATCGGCTCGACGGTCAAGGGCGGCCGGTACGGCGCGCCGCCGTCACTCACCGACCTCGATCAGCACGGCAACCTCGCCTTCACCACCGACTTCCGTTCGCTGTACGCCACCGCGCTGGAGGGCTGGTTGGGAGTCGACGCCGAAGCCGTCATCGGCCGCGGCTTCGCTTCCTTGCCCGGCATCCTGACCTGACCCCCCCGGTACCCTGGGCCCCGTGTTCGAACGGTTGGCCGATCTCGAGACCGAGCTGGAGAAGCTCGAGTCGCAATTGTCGGAGCTCTACGCGTCCGGCGACCAGAGCGCGGCCGCGGCGGCCGGGCGCCGCCTGGCCGAGCTGAAGCCCGTCGTCGACGCATATCGGGCCTACCGCACCACCGAGGGCGAGCTGGCCGAGGCGCGGGGGATGCTCGCCGGCGAGACCGACACCGACATGCGCGACTACCTCGACAGCGAGGTCGAAGCGAAGGACGCGCAGCTCACCGCGCTCGACGCCAGGCTGCGCGAGCTCCTCGTGCCCAAGGACCCGAGCGACGGCAAGAACGTGATCGTGGAGATCCGCGGCGGTGAGGGCGGTGAGGAGGGCAACCTCTGGGCCGCCGACCTGTTCCACATGTACGAGCGGTACGCCGATCTCCACCGCTGGAAGGTCGAGGTGCTCAGCAGCCAGCTGTCCGACATGGGTGGCATGCGCGAGGTCACGTTCGTGGTGAAGGGCGCCGACGCGTGGTCACGCCTCAAGCACGAGGCCGGGCCCCACCGCGTGCAACGGGTCCCCTCGACCGAGAGCCAGGGCCGTGTCCACACCAGCGCGGCCACCGTCACGGTGCTCCCCGAGGCCGAGGAGATCGACGTGGCCGTCGACCCCAACGACCTCGAGATCGACGTCTACCGGTCGAGTGGTCCGGGCGGTCAGTCGGTCAACACGACCGACTCCGCGGTCCGGATCACGCACAAGCCCTCGGGCCTCGTGGTCACCTGCCAGGACGAGAAGAGCCAGCTGCAGAACAAGGACAAGGCGATGCGCATCCTCCGCAGCCGCCTGTTCGAGATCGAACGCGAGCGCCAGGAGCAGGAGCTCTCGTCGGCCCGCCGGAGCCAGGTGAAGAGCGGTGGACGCTCCGACAAGATCCGCACTTACAACTACAAGGAGAACCGCGTCACCGATCACCGCATCGGCATGACGGTGCACTCCCTCGACCAGGTCCTCGCCGGCCAGCTCGACGACCTGACCGACGCGCTCATCGCCGACGAGCGCGGCCGTCAGCTCGGTGGCGAGGAGCCCGAGGGCTGAGGGTGGCGGGCACCGTGACCACGTGGGCCGACCTCCGGGTGCGCGCCGAGGCCCGCCTGCAACGGACCGCGGTGCCGTCACCCGCGAACGAGGCGCGGTGGATGGTCGAGCGGGTCTCGGGCTACGACGGCGTCGAGCTCGTGATGGGGGAGCAGGAGGCCGCGACCGCGCCCGCGGTCGAGCATCTCGACGACATGCTCGAGCGCCGCGCCGGAGGCGAGCCGCTGCAGTACGTGCTCGGGCGGTGGGACTTCCTCGGCCTCGACCTGCTCGTCGACCGGCGCGTCCTCGTCCCGCGCCCGGAGACCGAGCGGGTCGCCCAGGTCGCGCTCGACGAAGCGCTCCGGCTGGGTGCGCGCCGCGGCGGCCACGACCCGTGGGGTGGCGGCGCGACCGGCTACGCGGTCGCCGATCTCGGCACCGGCTCGGGGGCCATCGCGCTCACCCTCGCCCGCGAGCTGCCGGAGGCCGAGGTGTGGGCCACCGACGTGAGTGCCGACGCGCTCGCGGTCGCCCGGGCCAACCTGGCGGGGATCGGGTCGTCGGCCACACGCGGTACGGATCGAACGCGGTTCGTGGTTCGACGCGCTCCCGCGCGAGTTGCGCGGCCGGTTGAAGCTCGTGGTGTCGAATCCCCCCTACGTCGCGGAGCACGAGGTGCCCGACCTCCCCACGATCGTGGGCGAGTGGGAGCCGCACTTGGCGTTGGTGAGCGGACCGACGGGTCTCGAGGCCATCGACGCGATCGTGCGCGAGGCGCCGGCCTGGCTGGACCCGCACGGCGCGGCACTCGTCGTCGAGCTGGCGCCGCACCAGGCGGTATCGGCCGCGGCGCTGGCGCGCGCCGCCGGATTCGCGGAGGTGGAGGTGCAGCGCGACCTCGCCGAGCGCGAGCGGGTGCTCGTGGCCCGCGTCGGTGCCGCGCGGTCGGCCGTCGGGCAGGGGTAGGTTCGAGAGATGGCAGACGAGCTCGACGTCGACGCGATGATCGCCCGGTTCCGCGAGCCGCGCCGCGGCGGTGCGCGACCGGCCGCTCCCGCCCGTCGCCGGTGCGGAGCGCCAGCGGTTCGTCGAGCAGGCGCAACGCGACTTCCAGGACTTCGCCATCATCGGCGACGCGAGCTGGGAGTTCGTCGACGGGGTGCTCACCCTCCGGGTCGACCTCTCGGGCTGATCCCCCGCGGGACCGGCACCGGGGGAGCTACGGGCGCCGCGTGGGTGTGAACTGCTCGTCCAGCTGCTCGTTGTGGTCGAGGTGCTGGAGAAAGGCGCGGTCGACCGCGACCCACACCGTCTTCGAGAACGGGTAGCCCAACAGCGGCACCAGCACCATCAACGGGATCAGGATCGCCAGCAACGGCGCGACCGGGACGTCGGGGATGGTGAGCGCGAGCGCGACGCCGAAGGTGACGATGAACACGGCGCCGGCGACCCCGATGTTGATGGCGAGCGCGCCCGCCCAGTACCCCTCTTCGCGCTCGAAGTGGAGCCCACAGCGCGGGCAGTCGTCGACCATCGTGAAGTATCGGTGGAACAGGTGCCCGCTCCCGCAGCGCGCACAGCGGCGGGTGGCGCCCCGCGCGAACATGCGGGCCTTCGACGGCGGTGGGGGCGGCGACATGGTGTCAACCTAGCGACGGTCCTCCGGGATCGTCGGCACCGGGCTCGGGTTCGACGACCGGCCACATCGGCACACCCGCCACCGCCGAGTCCGGACAGATCGACCGGTAGCGGCAACGGTGGCACACCTCTGCGTCGGCCACCCCCGCGAACGTCGCTTCGGAACGGATCGCCGCGACCTCGTGGCGGAGCTCCTCGCCGATCGCGGCGAGATCCTCGGCGTCGGGCTCGAACGGCTCGGGGTCGTCGACGACCTCCGCCGCGAGGTGCTCGAACACGATCCGCAACCGGAGCCCGAGCTGCTCGGCCAGCGGCGCGAGCACCCAGGCCTGCAACCGGGCCTGCGCGTCGTCGGCGACGCGGTCGCTCCACACCTGACCGGTCTTGTAGTCGCGGGCGTCGAGCAGGCCGTCGTGCACCCAGAGCGCGTCGAACCGTGCGGTGGCCATGAACGGCGTCGTGGGGTGGTGCGAGAAGCGGGCGCGGGTGATCTCGTGACCGAGCGTCTCGGCCGGCGCCGGGCAGCGATCGGCGTGACGGGCCAACTCGCCGCGCATGCGGTCGTTGGTCTCGAAGCCGTGGCCCTCCAACACGTCGGCGACGTGTGCCGGATCACGGCACGAGCCGTGCTCGTGGACGAGCCGGAGCACGTCGTGCATCTGCTGGCCGTGGACGGGCCCCGGATCGGTGTCGCTGGCCGGGATCTCGAACAGGTACCGATTGCGCCACTCGCGCGGGCACCGGCGCCACGCGTCGAGGTTCGTGGGGGTCACGTGGAGGATGCCGGGCAGGAGGTCTCGCCGCCGGCCGTAGTGGGCGCCCTTGTGATGCTCCGGGCACGCGGCGACGAACCCACACCCGCCGCAGTCGGCGCCGGGCGTCGCTGCGGGCGAGTCGATGCGCCGGCGCACCGATTCGACCTGGGTCTCGAACCACCGGGTGACCGCGGGGCGCTCCGCCGGCTCCACGACGCGCTCGCGCGCCAGGCCCCGCACCAGGTCGACCCATGCCACCCGCAACGGTTCCCCGTCGAGCCACGGGGTCAGCCGGAGGAACGCGACGCTCATGGCCGGCAGCTCGAGCGGGTCCGCGTGGGGAACCCGCCCGCCCCAGAGGGAGAACTGCCGCAGCTCGTGACCGCCGTCGGCGGTGCGGACGGTCAGGTCGACCCACCCGCCGACCCGGAGTCCGCGGCGAAGGGTCGGCTCGTCGACGTGGGCATCCTCCCAGACCGCGGGACGGTCACCGAACACCTGCACGTACCAGTGCACGGCCTGCGCCAGCACGGCCTGCTCCTCGGGTTCGAGCTCGGCGCCGAGGCCGGTGAAGTCGGCGGCCCCGGGCGCCCGGAGCTCGGCGTGGAGGTCGCGGAGGCGGGCGACCAGGACCTCCCGCATCCGGCTGCGATGGACCGGTTCGTGGGAGCGGGTCGAGGCCTCGTACTCCCGGGCGAGGCGACGCGCGCACATCGAATCCGCCCGCTGGAGCAGGTACGGGGTGACCTTGGGGAGCGCCTGCGGTTCGGCCACGGCGCCCACGGTAAGCCCCGGCCGCGGGAGGTCGGCGTACCTAGACTGAGCCGGTCGCCATCCGGGAGCGCCCATGAGAATCGCCATCGGCTCCGACCACGCGGGCTACCGCCTGAAGGAGCACTTCGTCGCCGTCCTGCAGGAGGGTGGCCACGACGTGACCGACCTCGGCACCGACTCCGAGGCGGCCGTCGACTACCCCATCTACTGCTCGGCCGTGGGCCGCGAGGTCGCCGCCGGGCGAGCCGAGCGCGGCATCGTGCTCGGCGGGAGCGGGCAGGGGGAGCAGCTGTCGGCCAACAAGGTCAAAGGCGTGCGCGCCGCGCTCTGCAACGACCTCTACACCGCCGAGTACTCGCGCCTCCACAACGACGCCAACGTGCTGTCGATCGGGGCCCGGGTCGTCGGCGAGGGCCTGGCCGACGAGATCCTGCGCGTCTGGCTCGCCACCGACTTCGAGGGTGGCCGTCACCAGCGTCGCATCGACGAGATCACCGCCATCGAGAACGGGGAGATCCCATCGTGAGCACCGAATTCGACGCGCTGGTCGGCCACCGACCCCGAGATCGCCGACATCATCCGGCGCGAGACCGAGCGCCAGAACACCACGATCCAGCTGATCGCCTCCGAGAACTTCACGTCGCCCGCGGTGCTGGCGGCCCAGGGCTCGGTCCTCACCAACAAGTACTCCGAGGGGTATCCCGCCAAGCGCTACTACGGCGGCAACCTCGTGGTCGACGAAGCCGAGGTGCTGGCCCGGGACCGGCTGTGCGAGCTCTTCGGCGCCGAGCACGCCAACGTGCAACCCCACTCGGGGGCCAACGCCAACATGGCGGCCTTCCTCGCGCTGCTCGATCCGGGCGACAAGGTGATGGGGATGCGCCTCGACCAGGGCGGTCACCTCACCCACGGGTCCCCGGTGAACTTCAGCGGCCGCATCTACGACTTCGTCTCCTACGGCGTCGACCGTGACTCCGAGCGGATCGACCACGACGAGCTCCGCGCGGTGGCCGTCGCCGAGCGCCCCAAGCTCATCATCGCCGGGGCCACCGCGTACCCGCGCACGATCGACTTCGCTGCGTTCCGCGAGATCGCCGACGCGTGCGGCGCGTTGCTCATGGTCGACGCCGCGCACATCGCCGGGCTCATCGCCGGGGCCGCGCACCCGTCGCCGATCCCCTACGCCGACGTCGTGACCACCACCACGCACAAGACCCTCCGCGGGCCCCGGGCCGGGGTCATCATGTGCCGCGAGCAGTACGCCGCCGCCATCGACAAGGCGGTGTTCCCCGGACTCCAGGGCGGGCCGCTCATGCACGTGGTGGCGGCCAAGGCGGTGGCGTTCCGAGAAGCGCTGCGCCCCGAGTTCCGCGACTACGCCGCGGCCATCGTGCGCAACGCCGCCGCCCTGGCCGACGCGCTCGCCGCCGAGGGGTTCCGCATCGTGTCGGGGGGTACCGACAACCACCTGATGCTCGTCGACCTCCGGCCCTTCGGCGTGACCGGCAAGGCCGCGCAGGAGGCCCTCGACCGTGCCGGGATCACCTGCAACAAGAACGCGATCCCCAACGACCCCGAGAAGCCCTTCGTCACCAGCGGTCTGCGCCTCGGCACGGCCGCGGTCACCACCGCCGGGATGCGCGAGCCGGAGATGCGGGCGATCTCGTCGCTCATCGCGCAGGTGTTGCGCAAGGTCGACGACGACCACATCGCCGAGGAGGTCCGGGCCCAGGCCGCCGACCTCTGTCGCGGCTTCGTCCCGTACCCGGACCTGCCCGCATGATCGGCTGACGCGCACTTGCCGGGATACCTGACCGTCGCCGGGGTCGCCGCGGTCGTCACGTTCCTGCTCACGTTCGTGATGCGGCGGGTGGCGCCGCGCATCGGCGCGGTCGCGATGCCCGGCCCGCGCAGCGTCCACACGAAGCCCACGCCGTCGCTCGGCGGCGCGGCGATGTTCGTCGGCTTCCTCGTGGCGATGGGGGTGGCCTCTCGCCTGGGTCAATTCCACGAGATCTTCGCCGACGACTCCGAGCCCCTCGGTCTGTTGCTCGCCGCCGCGGTGATGTTCGTCGTGGGCGCGATCGACGACCTGCGCGAGGTCTCGCCGCCGGCCAAGATCGCCGGTCAGGTGTTGAGCGGGAGCATCCTGTCGCTCCTCGGCGTGACGATGCTCTACTTCCGCGTGCCCTTCGCCAGCTACGAGTACGTCGTGCTGTCGCCCGATCTCGCGCCGTTGGTGACGGTGCTCACCGTGGTGGTCTTGGCCAATGCCATCAACCTGATCGACGGTCTCGACGGCCTGGCCGCCGGCATCGTGCTGATCGCGGGCGCGGCGATGTTCCTCTACGCCGACCGGCTCTTCAAGGCCGGCCTGCTCGAGGGGTCCAACATCGGCCCGCTGGTGGCGGCGATCACCGTGGGCATCTGTGTCGGGTTCCTCCCCCACAACTTCAACCCCGCGCGCATCTTCATGGGCGATGCGGGTGCCATGTTCCTCGGTCTGTTGCTGGCCACCATGACCATCACGGTGGGGGGGCGCACCGCCGACCCGTTCAGCGGCCAGACCTACTTCTACTTCGCGCCGCTCGCGATCCCCCTGGTGATCCTCGGCGTGCCGATCTTCGACACCGTCTTCTCGTTCCTGCGGAGGGTGGTTCGTCGCCAGTCCTTCGCGCAGGCCGATCACGAGCACCTCCACCACCGGCTGATGCGCATGGGCCACGGCCCGCGGCGCGCCGTCGTGATCCTGTGGTTGTGGACCGCGTTGCTCTCGGCGGTCGTGCTCCTCCCGACGTTCACCAACCGCGGCAACTCGCTCGTGCCCCTGGCCGTCATCGCGCTGGGACTGCTCCTCTACGTCTACTTCCATCCCGGGGTCCGCAGCGTCCGGGCCGAGAGCGAGCCCACCGGCGGGGACGGCACGGGCGAGGTGGTGGAGCTCGAACCCCGGCGCGCGGCCCGCCGCGCCAAGTAGGGTCCTGGCCCGGCGAGAAAATTCGCCCGGGACCCGCCTCCGAGTTGACGTTTCGAAGGCGTGTCCGGTAGCTTGCGAATACATTCACAAGCGCGGACGGCTTGTGACGCGCCCAGGCGATGGAGGGAATTCCCGGGTGGACGCAGCCGACCAGTCGGCACGGGAGAAGAAGGGCTACGGCGACGGTCTGACCCAGGCGCTGACCCTGGTCATCGGGCCCCTGCTCTTCGGACTCTTCGGTGCATTCGTCGACAGTTTGCTCGGGACGGCGCCGCTGTTCCTGCTCGTGCTCGGTCTCTTCGGTGTCCTCGCGTCCTGTGTGACTGCGTTCTACGAGTACCGAGGTCGTATGGAACGCCATGATGAGGGGAAGCCGTGGGCACGACGCATGCAGTAGCGCGTACGGGTACCGACGCGGCGGCCTCCGGCGAGCCGCGCGACGTGGCCTACGAGGGCCAGATCGCCGGCGACCTCGTCCGCCGCCTGCTCATGGTGTCGCCGCTGGTGCTGCTGGTCGCCGGCGTCGTGCCGCGGCGTCGACGGCCTGCTCAGCGCGGCCATCGGGTTGGTGCTCGTGGGGATCAACTTCCTGGTCGCCGCCCGCCTGATCAGCTACACCGCCGCGCCGGTCGCCCGGTGCGGTGATGGGCGTCGTGCTCGGTGGCTACATCGTGCGGCTCGGGATCCTGTTCGGGATCGCGCTCGCGCTCGAGAACGTGTCCTGGATCGACATCCCCGTGCTCGTGCTCACGATCGCCATCGTCCACCTGGCTCTGCTCACGTGGGAGATGCGCCACGTGAGCCTCACCCTTGGCTTCCCCGGCTTGAAGCCGGGCCGGCAGTAGGAAGGTCAGCAGTGCCCCTGCTCGGCGCATTCGTTTTCCCCCCATCGACGAGCTCTTCCGGTGGAAGGACATCTGGTTCGAAGGCTCGCCGCTGGCGATCAACAAGACCGTCCTGCTCGTCCTCATCTCGTCGCTGCTGATCCTCGTGATCTTCATCGGCGGGAGCCGGCGCAAGGCGCTGCGCCCCGGCGGCGTGCAGAACGTCGTCGAGATGACCTACGAGTTCATCGACAACGGCATCACCAAGGACGTCGTCGGACACGACGCCGGACGCTTCACGCCGTTCCTCGGGGCACTCTTCCTGTTCATCTTGTTCCTGAACTTCTGGGAGGTCATCCCCTTCCTGCAGTTCCCGCCGACGTCGCGCATGGGCATCCCGGGCTTCCTGGCGATCATGGTGTACTTCGTGTATCTGTTCACCGGGTTCAAGAACCAGGGGATCAAGTACCTCACCGGGCACCTCTTCCCGCCCGGCGTCCCGAAGTTCCTCTACCTCCTGGTGACGCCGATCGAGTTCGTGCAGCTGTTCCTCGTCCGGCCGTTCTCGCTGGCCGTCCGACTCCTCGCCAACATGATGGCGGGCCACATCCTGCTCACCGCGCTCGCCCTCCTCACCGCGTACTCGCTGACGAACGCCCCCATCATCGCCATCGGTCCCTTCGCCCTCAACGTGGCGGTGACCGGCTTCGAGATCCTCGTTGCGTTCCTGCAGGCGTACATCTTCACCCTGCTGACGGCCGTCTACCTCGGCGACGCTCGACCTGACCATAGGCCCCTGACCATTAGGCCCCTGACCATTAGGTCCCTGACCATCAGGCCCAGAACACCGACGCAACCTTCACACCCAACCAGGAGAGAAACCATCATGTCCCAACTCCTCCTCGCCGCCCAGCAGGCCGGTGAGCTCAAGGCCGGTCTGCAGTCCATCGGTGCCGGTATCGTCTACGGCGCCGCGGCCATCGGCCCCGGCATCGGTATCGGCCTCGTGGTCGCCAGCGCGATCCAGGGCATGGCCCGCCAGCCCGAGATGCAGGGCACGATCCGCACGACGATGTTCCTCGGTATCGCGTTCACCGAGGCGCTCGCCCTGTTCGGGTTCGTGCTCTTCTTCCTCGCCAAGAGCTAGGCGGCGACGATGTTCGCATCCCTGTTGCTCGCGGCCTCCGAGGTCAGCGTCAAGGCGAAGAACCCGATCCTCCCCGAGGGCAAGGAGATCCTCTGGGCCGCGATCGCGTTCCTCCTCGTCTTCGGCCTGCTGGCCTGGAAGGCGTGGCCGGCCATCAAGGCCGGGTTGCAGGCCCGTCAGGACAAGATCAGCGACGACCTGGAGAAGGCGGAGGCCGCACGCGTGGAAGCCGAGACTTCGCTCGAGGACTACAAGCGTCAGCTCGCCGAGGCGCGTAACGACGCCAGCCGCATCATCGAGGAAGCTCGCCTCCAGGCCGAGGGTGTGCGCCAGGAGCGCATCGGCGCGGTCGAAGGCGAGATCGCGGAGCTCCGCGCCCGCGCCGCGGAGGACATCCGGCTCGCGACCCAGCGGGCCATGGGTGACCTCCAGAGCCGGGTGTCCGAGCTGTCGATCGAGCTGGCCGAGAAGGTCGTCGAGCACAACCTCGACCGCCAGACCCAGACCGCGCTGATCGAGAGCTACATCAACCAGGTAGGGAGCAACTAGCCGTGCCGTCGACCCCGCGCGTCGAGGCCTACGCCAACGCGCTGCTCGAGGTGAGCCGCGCCGAGGGACGCCTGGCCGAGATCGAAGACGAGCTGTTCCGCTTCGCCGCGGACCTTCGAAGGGTCCGACGAGCTGCGGACCGCGCTCGACGGATCCGGCGCTCCCCCCGGGGCGTCGGGTGGCTGTCGTCGAGGAGCTCCTCGGAGGCAAGGCGCTCCAGGCGAGCGCTGCGCTCGCCTCGTTCCTCGTGGCCGTCGGGTCGCGCCGGTGACCTGCCGGCTATCATCGACCGGTTCGTCGAGCTGGCCGTCGCCGAACAGCGGCGGGCGGTCGCCGAGGTGCGCAGCGCGATCGAGCTCGACCCCGAGCAGACCGCTCGCCTGCGCGAAGCGTTGAACCGAGCGACCGGCAAGGACGTCGAAGTGAAGGTCGTCGTCGACCCGTCGGTGCTCGGTGGGATCGTCGCCCGGGTGGGCGACCTCGTGATCGACGGCTCCGTCCGTCACCGGCTGGAACAACTGCGGGAGCAGATCTGATGCCAGAGCTGACCATCAACGCCGACGAGATCGCAGCCGCGCTGCGCACGCACGTCGCGACGTTCTCACCGTCCCTGGAGTCGGCCCACGTCGGCCGGGTGCTCGAGGTCGGTGACGGCATCGCCCGCGTCGCCGGGCTCCCCGAGACCTCGGTGAACGAGGTGCTCGAGTTCGAGGGGGGCACGCTCGGCCTGGCGCTGAACCTCGACGAGGAGTCGATCGGCGCCGTGGTGCTCGGCGAGGCCAGCCACGTGGAGGAGGGCGGCTCGGTCAAGGCGACCGGCCGGATCCTCTCGGTGCCGGTGGGTGACGCCCTGATCGGGCGCGTCGTCAACGGCCTCGGCCAGGCCATCGACGGCAAGGGCCCGTTGAGCTCCACCGAGGAACGTCGCCTCGAGGTGCAGGCCCCCGGCATCGTCGGCCGCCAGCCGGTGCACGAGCCGCTGCAGACCGGCATCAAGGCCATCGACGCCATGACGCCCATCGGGCGCGGTCAGCGGGAGCTGATCATCGGCGACCGCAAGACGGGCAAGACGACCGTCGCCGTCGACACGATCCTCGCCCAGAAGGGCCAGGGCGTGAAGTGCATCTACGTCGCCATCGGCCAGAAGGGCTCGACCGTCGCGCAGACCGTCGCCACCCTCGAGGAGCACGGGGCGATGGAGTACACGGTGGTCGTGAACGCGCCCGCCGCCGACAGCGCGGTGTTCAAGTACCTCGCCCCGTACGCCGGGTGCGCGATCGGCCAGCACTGGATGGACAACGGCGAGCACGCGCTCGTCGTCTACGACGACCTCTCGAAGCAGGCCGAGTCGTACCGCCAGCTCTCGCTGTTGCTGCGCCGCCCGCCGGGACGTGAGGCCTACCCCGGCGACGTGTTCTACCTCCACAGCCGCCTGCTGGAGCGCGCCGCGAAGCTGAGCGACGCGCTCGGCGCCGGTTCGCTCACCGCGCTGCCGGTCATCGAGACGAAGGCGGGTGACGTCTCGGCGTACATCCCGACCAACGTGATCTCGATCACCGACGGCCAGATCTACCTGCAGGAGAACCTGTTCCGTTCCGGTGTGCGCCCGGCGGTCGACGTCGGCATCTCGGTGTCACGCGTGGGCGGCGCCGCGCAGATCAAGGCGATGCGCTCGGTCGCGGGAACGCTCAAGGTCGACCTCGCGCAGTTCCGTGACCTGGAGGCGTTCGCGACGTTCGCGTCCGACCTCGACGCGGTGTCGAAGGCGCAGCTCGAACGCGGCTACCGGCTCGTCGAGCTGCTGAAGCAGCCGCTGAACTCGCCGATGCCCGTCGAGCTGCAGGTGGTGTCGGTGTTCGCCGGCACGTCGGGTTCACTCGACGATCTGCCCGTGACCGAGGTGCGGCGCTTCGAGCGGGAGCTCCACGAGTTCGTCTCGACCCGCCACGCCGGGATGCTCCAAGGCATCCGCGACACGGGCGCGCTCCCCGACGACGACGCCCTCGGCGTCGCGGTGGCGAGCTTCCACGATGAGTTCGTCGCCGGCCTCGCCGCATCCGGCGAAGCCACCGTGTCCGCCGCCTCGGCGGTCGCCGCGGAAGTGGGCGAGTAGTTCCTCGTGGCTGGCGGTCAGGAGCGGCTCCTTCGCCGACGGATCAAGAGCATCCAGTCGACGCAGAAGATCACGCGCGCCCAGGAGCTGATCGCGGCGAGCCGCATCGTGAAGGCGCAGGCCGCGGTGACCGCGGCCCAGCCCTACAGCGAGTCGATCACGCAGGTCGTGCGCGATCTCGCGAAGGGCGGCGGGGGCGGCGACAGCCCGTTGCTGAACGCGCGCGCCGAGGTCCGGCGGGTCGCGTTCATCGTGGTGGCAGCCGACCGCGGGCTCTGCGGCGCCTACAACTCGTCGGTGATCCGCGAGGCGGAGCGTGCGTTGCTCGCGGCAGCAGGCCCAGGGCCGTGACTACTCGTTGATCGTGGTCGGCCGCAAGGCCGAGAGCTACTTCCGCTACCGCGAGTTTCGGGTCGACGCCGCGTTCACCGGGTTCACCGACCAGCCGAGCTACGAGGATGCCCGCCAGATCGGCGCGGCGGCGACGAGCGCGTTCCTCGCCGGCGACACCGACGTGGTGGAGATCGTGTTCACGGCGTACCGCTCGGCCGGTGTCCAGGAGGTCGTCCGCCAGGCGCTGATGCCGCTCGCCCGTGACGCGATCACCGACACCGCGGGCGGCGAGGGCATGGTCGCCGCGAGCTACGAGTTCGAGCCCGATCCCGAGGGGATCCTCGACCTCCTGCTCCCGCGCTACGTCGACTCGCGGGTCTACGCCGCCCTGCTCAACGCGGCGGCGTCCGAGCACACCGCGCGCCAGCGGGCGATGAAGGCCGCGACCGACAACGCCGACGACCTCATCACCAGCCTGAGCCGGGTCATGAACCGGGCCCGCCAGGATTCCATCACCACCGAGATCATGGAGATCGTCTCCGGTTCGGAAGCGCTCCGTGCGGGCGCGTCCGGCGAACCCGACTATCTCTCCGACACCATCGAAGGTCGCGACGCGGAGTTCTTCGCCGCGCGCGGCACCGACCGCTGAGCTCCAGGAGCACCGTCATGACGATGACCGCCGACACCCCCGGCACGACCCTCAAGGACGGCCGCGTCGTCGCGATCGCCGGTCCGGTGGTCGACGTCGAGTTCCCGCCCGACGCCCTGCCCGAGATCAACTTCGCGCTCGAGATGGATGCGGAGCTCGAGGGCGAAACCATCACGATCACCGCCGAGGTCGCGCAGCAGATCGGCGACAGCCGGGTGCGGGCCATCTGCCTGAAGCCCACCGACGGCCTCCGGCGCGGCACCGTCGTGCGCAACACCGGCCACGGCATCACCATGCCGGTCGGCGACGGTGTGCTCGGCCACGTGTTCAACGTGATCGGCGAACCCCTCGACATCGCCGAGAGCCAGCTCAGCAACATCGAGGACCGCTGGGAGATCCACCGGGAGCCGCCGCCGTTCGACCAGCTCGAGCCCAAGGCGCAGATGTTCGAGACCGGTATCAAGGTCGTCGACCTGCTCGAGCCGTACGTGCAGGGCGGCAAGATCGGCCTCTTCGGCGGCGCCGGTGTCGGCAAGACCGTGCTGATCCAGGAGATGATCCAGCGGGTCGCCACCCACCACGGTGGTGTGTCGGTGTTCGCCGGAGTCGGCGAGCGCACCCGTGAGGGCACCGACCTCTGGCTGGAGATGCAGGAGTCGGGCGTCATCGAGAAGACGGCGCTGATCTACGGCCAGATGGACGAGCCGCCGGGGGTGCGTCTCCGCGTCGCGCTGTCGGCCCTCACCGTCGCCGAGTACTTCCGTGACGTGAAGAACCAGGACGTGCTCCTCTTCGTCGACAACATCTTCCGCTTCGTGCAGGCGGGTTCCGAGGTGTCGACCCTGCTCGGCCGCATGCCTTCCGCGGTGGGCTACCAGCCCACGCTGGCCGACGAGATGGGCGAGCTCCAGGAGCGCATCACCTCGACGAAGGGTCACTCGATCACGTCGCTGCAGGCCGTCTACGTGCCCGCCGACGACTACACCGACCCGGCGCCGTTCACCACGTTCACCCACCTCGACGCCACCACCGAGCTCTCCCGCCAGATCGCCGCACTCGGCATCTACCCGGCGGTGGACCCGCTGGCGTCGACGTCGAACATCCTGGCGCCCGAGATCGTGGGCGACCGCCACTACAACTGCGCCCGCCGCGTCCAGGAGGTGCTCCAGCGCTACCAGGAGCTCCAGGACATCATCGCCATCCTCGGGCTCGACGAGCTCTCCGAGGAGGACAAGGTCACCGTGTCGCGGGCCCGCAAGATCCAGCGGTTCCTTTCCCAGCCGTTCTTCGTGGGTGAGGTCTTCACCGGTCTGCCCGGCATCTTCGTCTCCGTCGAGGAGACGGTCGAGTCGTTCGAGGCGCTGGTCGACGGCGAGCTCGACGAAGTGCCCGAGCAGGCCTTCTTCAACGTGGGTGGGGCCGAGAGCGTGCTGGCCAAGGCCAAGTCCCTCCAGGAATCCTGATGCCCGACGCCTACCCCGTGCAGTTGGTCTCGCCCGAGCACGTCCTGTTCGACGGCGAAGCGGAGATGGTGGTGTGCCGTCCGGTCGAGGGCGCGATCGCGTTCCTGAACGGCCACGTGCCGTACCTCGGCGCACTCGCCGACGACGAGGTGCGCATGATCCTTCCCGGCGACGGTGAGGCGGTCGCCGCGGTGCACGGCGGATTCGTGCAGATGACCGGTGACCACCTGGTGGTGCTCTCCGACCTCGCGGAGTTGAAGGCCGACATCGACGTGACGCGCGGCGGAGAACGCCCAACGGCGCGCCGAGGAAGCCCTGGCCCGCGATCCGGAGAACGCCGAGGCCGCGGCCGCGCTGGCGCGGGCCCAGACCCGCATCAAGGTGGCGACGTCCTGATCCGCGCCGCCCGTGGTCGCCGTCGATGAACGTGACGTCAAACTCCTGAGTGAGGCGATCCACCTCTCCCGTGAGGTGGACACGGCCGACGCGTTCCCGCGCCTGGCCCTCGACGTCACCACGCTGGTCGTCCGCAACGACCTGGCCGGTTGGAACGAGATCGATCCGGTGCACCAGCGGGCGAACGCGGTCGTGCGCCCGGATGTCACGGTGTCCGACCGCCAGCAGGCGACCCTGGCCGAGCTCATGGAGGAGCACCCGCTCATCATGTACGTGGCCGAGACCGGCGACGGTTCGGCGGTCAGGCTCAGCGACTTCGTCACGACGGAGGAGTTCCACGCGCTGCGGCTCTACCGCGAGCTCTTCGTCGATCTCGGTATGGAGCACCAGATGTCGATCGGGCTCCCTTCAGTGCTGCCGCGCATCACCGCCATCGCCCTGAACCGCAACGAGCTCGGTGACGACTTCGACGAGCGCGACCGCCTCCTGCTCAACCTGCTCCGTCCGCACCTCGCGCAGTCCTACGAGCAGGCCCGCGAGCGAGAGCGCATGCATCGGCGCCTCGGCACCCTCACGGGCGTGCTCGAGGAGGGCGGGACACGGGTGGTCGCGCTCGATCCCGCGCCCACCGAGGTCACGCCGGGAGCACTGGTGCTCCTGTACCGCTACTTCGGCCGGCCCGGAACGCGTGCACCGTTCCCCGCGCGGCTCACCCGGTGGCTCGAGAGCCAGCGGGCCGCGGTGCACACGGCGACCGGTTCGGTGCCGAAGCCCTTGACCTCGATCGCGGCGGAACGTGCAGGCACGAAGCTCGTGGTGCGCTACCTCCCTGCGACGCCGATGTCGCACGAGGCGTTGCTCCTCGACGAGCGGCTCGCGCCGCCGGTGGGCGAGCTCGAGCGCCTGGGCCTGACCACCCGGGAGGCCGAGGTGTTGGAGTTGCTGGGATCGGGGGCCACCAATGCGACCCTGGCTGCGACCCTGCACGTCTCCCCGGCGACGGTGAAGTCCCACCTCGAGAACATCTACCGCAAGCTCGGCGTGCGGGGGCGGGTGGCCGCGGTGGCGATGGCGCTCGAGCTGCTGGCTCCGGAAATCCGCCGTTCGGCGGATTGAGCTCGCCGCTCGTTTCGCGAAGAATCGCCGGACGGGCGAACGACGGGCGGGGGCATCGGTGCACAAGCGTGGGATCGTCGCGGTCTTCGGCCTGCTCGTGCTCGTGTTGGCGCTCGCCCTCCCGATGGTGCCGACCGTTCGGGCGCACGCGGCCGACGGCGACCCCGTCGCCTGCCCGCCGGGCGCGAACAGCAGCACGTGCATCCCTTCCAACACGACGAGCGACCCCTCGACGTTCACGCCCGACCCGGTCACCTTCACCGGCGACCCGACGACGGATCCCGTCACCGGCGCCTCGGTCTACCCGTTGACGCTGTCGGTGCCCGGCCTGCCGGTGTGCTTCACCGGGCTCGGCGGCGGCATCGTCAACGCGCCCTGCTACTACAACTCGTATTTCGCGACCAAGTGGAACGGTGCCTCCGAATTCATCGTGTCGCTCGTCGGTGACTTCGGTCCGAGCAACTTCCCGGAAGCGGCCAACGGTCCGGTCGGAAACCTCCGGGTCCAGGAGGGTTACACGGGGCTGTTCCTGATCGAGAACGACGTCGTCATCCACTTCCCGTACTCGTTCGACACTGTGACGTCGCAGTCGTTCGGTGTCCTCGACACCCGCGTCTCGACCCCGCAGCCGAACCAGGCGCCGATCCCGGCGTTCTCCTTCGAGCGGGTGAACCCGAACGACTGGGGCCTGTGGCGGTTCTCGTCGCAGGCGACCGATCCCGATCCCGGCGATTCGATCACCAGCCAGACGTGGGAGTTCGGCGACGGCGCCACCAACGTCGGCGCGACCGTGATCCACGACTATGCGAAGCCGGGTGACTACACCGTGACGCACCGGGTCGTCGACAGCCACGGGCTCGCCGCAACCAGTACCCAGCGTGTGCACGTCCCCGCGCCGTCGCTGCACGTCGACGTGTCGCTTCCCGACGTGGTCTCGAATCGTCTGTCGCCCGGTGTCCCGGCTCGCGCGGACGTCACGGTGAGCGCCGGTGCGGACGGCCTCGGCCCGTTGTCGTCCGTCACGTTCGTCGGTGACGTCCTCCAATCGAACCCGGCGGGAGCGGTCACGCCGGACACCGGCCCGGTGCCCGCGCCGCCCGCGGCCTTGACGCTCGAACCGGGCACGGCGCAGAGCTTCGACGTGCTGGTGCATGGTGACGAGTCCGGCTCCTTCGCGCTGACCTCGACCGCGCGCGCCGTCGACGCGGCCGGCCGGGCGGTCGGACCGGTGACCGGTCGGGTCGACGGCTCGCTCTCCGGGCTCCGGGTGGAGTTGCGCAGCAGCGGCACCGGCCAGGACACCATCGACGTCGTCGTGTCCGTGAGCAACCAGGGCGGCACGCCGATCGAGGGACTGCAGTACCCGGGCAACGGCGTCGTCGTGCACCCCGAGTACGTGCCCGACGCGTTGCGCGGCGAGGTGACGCTGGTCGTGGGTCCGACCCCACCGCTGCCCGATCGCCTGGACCCCGGCGAGACCCGCGAGGCGACGTTCCGGTTCCACGCCGAGGCTCCGGGCGACGTCGCGGTCGTGTCCGAGGTGAGCGCGCCCGGCAGCGGCGGCGTCGTGTCGGCCAACGACGCCGGGTTCATCGGCGTGCAGAAGCGCGCGCTGAACGCGGCTCAGCTCAAGAACGTCCTCGCCGAGCTGGCCGAGAGCGAGCTGATCTTGCTGCGGGCCCGAGCGGTCGCGTTGCAGCACTTCATGACCGAGTCGATCAATGCCCGGCTCGTCGCGGCGCGCGCCCGCGGCGCGCTCGTCGGCTTCCCGGCTGACGTCGTCGCAGACCTGACCGGGCCTCCGATCCCGTATCCCGAGATCGACAACGTCCAGCTCACTGCCGCTGCAGTCTGGGGAATGGCCAAGGGACTGGGGAGGGGTGTCGCGAACGTGGCGGACTTCGCGGTGGGGACGCCGGCGTCGTACTACGCGTCGATCGTCACCGCCGGCGACTTCGGCCAGGCCGCGCAGGATTACGCCGACGCCGGCGTGGCCGCGCACCAGACCGTCGACGACGTCGCCTACGGGGCGTTCACGAAGGCGTTCCAGGCGTACGACGCGTTCATCAATGCCGGCGAGGGCGCCTACAACCAGCAGCAGTACACCGACCTCACCGAGGCCCTGAACGACGAGTACAAAGGCCAGATGCTCAGGTACACGGAGATCGCGCCCGCGCTCGACGAGCAGCGGCGGCAGTTCGACGCCTACCTCGACCGCACGGAGGACGAGATCCTGCGCGACCCGTACGGCTGGGCCGACAAGGTCACGGGGTACGTCGGCGAGATCGAGGGCGAGACGCTCGCGGGCGAGGCTGTCGTGCGCGGGGGGGCGAAGCTCGCGGAATCCGCGATCACGTCGTACGAGTACTCCCGGTACGGCCAGTCCGGCGCGGCGATCACGCGGCTCTCCGAGGGCGAGACACTGGAGTCCCTCGGGGCGGGACCGACCACGAGCGCAAACGCCGAACGCCTCGGCGGGATCACCGAGGCGGACCAGCAGAAGATCCAGGGCGTGATCGGCGAGGTGAAGGCGAAGTTCGGCGTGGATCTCGAGATCCAGGCGCGGCCGTCGAACGCCAACTCCGTGCAGTACCTCAAGTCGGAGCTCGGCGCGGTCGGCAAACCGGAGATCTTCAAGGCCAAGAACATCTCCGACGTCGACGTGATCCTCGGGGCCGATCCCTCCGCGCTCGGCAAGCTCGGTGTGTTCGAGCCGAAGCTCCCGCCCGACGGCGTGCTGGCGAAGATGTCTCCGGAGCTCGCCAACGAGGTGAAGCTCCGCTTCAAGACGCAGCAGGGCGTGTGGAACGACTGGAACGACGCGTCCTCGAAGTTCGCCAAGAACTACAAGAAGGCGTCGCAGCCGGGGGGTGGGACTTTCGAGTTCGAGGTGCCGACCGCGGCCGGTGACGCCCGGCCGAACGCGCCGCGGCTGTACCAGATCGAGGTGGGCGCAACCGAACCCGGCCGCAACGGCACGGTGAGCCTGTTCGAGAAGACGACGGGGAAGCCGATCGTGAGCGACATCGACTTCCACGGATACTTCAAGACGAGCGGTGAACCCCTCGACGCGGCCAACCGCGGGCAGATCGAGCTCTTCCTCCAACGTCGCTGGAAGGAGACCGGGATCGCGTTCGGCGACCACGGCGCGACGCTCAACGGCTTCGACTGGGCCGGCTCGGGGACCGGCGGGGGCGCGGTGGCGCGGCACAAGTTCGGCCTCGAGTTCATGGAGCCCGAGGCGGCGCGGGCGCGGGCCCAGGAGCTGTCGGTCGAGCTGGGCGTACCGGTCGAGAAGCTGCTCGAGGGCTACGTTCCGGGCAAGTTCGTGGTGACGTTCCGGCGCGGGCAGGTGGCCGTCGGCTACGGCAAGACGTTCTGACCCCGATCCTCTCCAGCAACCGCCAGGCGGCGACCTCGTCGTCTTCCGGGCTCGGCGTAGTCTGAGGCGATGCGACGTCTCGTGCTCGTCCCGGTCGTCGCGCTCGTGCTCGGCCTGTCGGTCGTGTCGGCGGTTCCCGCCGCCGCCGGGTCCCCGTCGATCTCCCCGTACCGGCACCTCGCGGCGTGGATCGACGTGTTCGACTACGCGCCCCGCCTCCAGGCCGCGGGCGCCACACCCCGGATCACGCCGGACTCCGTCGACGACATGGCGGCGCTCGGTGTGCGCACGCTCTACGTGCAGGTCGCGAACCCCGACGGCGCGCCGTCGGCCCAGCTGACCGACCGCACCGAACTGCGCGCGCTGCTGGGGCGGGCCCATGACCACGGCATCGCCGTCGTCCCCTGGTTCCTGCCGTCGTTGACGAACGTCACCGACGCCGTGACGTTCGTCAAGCAGATCGAGGCGCTGCGGGTCGGGGGCGAGGGGATCGACGGCCTCGGGCTCGACCTCGAGTCGACCGACGTCGCCGATGTCGCGGTACGGAACCGGCGCACCGTCGATTTCGCCAAGCGGGTGCGGACGGTCGTCGGAACGTCGACGCCCGTCGCCGCGATCGTGTACCCGGCCCTCCAGCTCGAGGTGCTCAACACGACGCTCTGGCCGGACTTCCCGTACCGCAAGCTCGGGAAGTACGTCGACGTGTGGATGCCGATGACGTACTACACGTACCGTTCGACCGAGTCGGGCTACCGCAGCGCGTACGTCTACAACATGGGTAGCGTGCAGCTGCTGCGCAAGCACCTCGGCGACGCGAAGGCGCCGGTGCACCTGCTCGGCGGTCTCGCCGAGGAGAGCACGCCGGCCGACTATTTCGACATGATGCGGGCGGCGAAGGCGACCGGCGCGGTGGGGTGGTCGGTCTACGACTACGTGAGCACCGGCTCGTGGGCGTGGCCGTACCTGCGCGGCGACGTCCCGGTCCCGCCCACCACGTCGACCACGTCGACCACGACCACGACGTCGACCACCACGTCGACCACGGTCGCGCCTCCGGACGTGACTGCGGGGACGCCGGTCACCCCGTTGCCGAGCACCACGGTCGCGCCGTGACCGGACCGCTCAGTCGAACTTGAGCGCCGAGTACTTCATCAGCTTCTGCCACTTGTGGGTGGCGTCGATGGTGCGGATGGTGCCCGACTTCGAGCGCATCACCATCGACTGCGTGCTCGCGCCGTTGCCCCAGTAGCGCACGCCCTTGAGCAGGTCGCCGTCGCTGATGCCGGTGGCGCTGAAGAACACGTCTTCGCCGGACACGAGGTCGTCGGAGGTGAGCACCCGGTCGAGGTCGTAGCCGGCGTCGAGCGCGGCCCGTCTCTCGTCGTCGTTGCGCGGGTAGAGGCGGCCGAACATCTCGCCGCCCATGCACTTGAGCGCGGCGGCGGCGATGAAGGCCGCGACCGACAACGCCGACGACCTCATCACCAGCCTGAGCCGGGTCATGAACCGGGCCCGCCAGGATTCCATCACCACCGAGATCATGGAGATCGTCTCCGGTTCGGAAGCGCTCCGTGCGGGCGCGTCCGGCGAACCCGACTATCTCTCCGACACCATCGAAGGTCGCGACGCGGAGTTCTTCGCCGCGCGCGGCACCGACCGCTGAGCTCCAGGAGCACCGTCATGACGATGACCGCCGACACCCCCGGCACGACCCTCAAGGACGGCCGCGTCGTCGCGATCGCCGGTCCGGTGGTCGACGTCGAGTTCCCGCCCGACGCCCTGCCCGAGATCAACTTCGCGCTCGAGATGGACGCGGAGCTCGAGGGCGAAACCATCACGATCACCGCCGAGGTCGCGCAGCAGATCGGCGACAGCTCGGTCGACGACATGGCCGACGTCGGCGTCCGCACGCTCGCGCCCACCGTCGCGATCTGGAGGTGGTGGCGTGGTACCTGCCCGCGCTGGTTGACGTGGCGCGTGACTACGCGTTGCTGCAGCGCATCGCCGCGCTCCCGGTCGACGTCATCGGCCTCGACATCGAAGGCATCGACGTCACCGACATCCCGACGCGCAACGACCGCGTGGTCGCGCTCACCGAGCGCGTGCGCAGCTCGTCGGTGACGACATGCCGATCGCCGCCATCGTCTACCCGGCGGTGCAGCTGGAGACGTTGAACACCACGCTCTGGCCCGACTTCCCGTACCGCCGGCTCGCACCGGCGATCGACGCGTGGATGCCGATGGTCTATTACACGTACCGCTCGGAGGAGTTGCGCAGCGCGGTCACGTACAGCGTCGACAGCGTCGAGGTGCTGCGGATGCGCCTCGGCGACCCGAACGCCGTGGTGCACCTCATCGGCGGTATCGCCGACCTGACGACGACCGCCGACCTCGTCGACCTCCGGAAGGCGGTGCGCGCGACCGACGCCATCGGATGGTCGCTCTACGACTACGTCACCACGTCGTCGGCTGCGTGGCCGTACCTGCGGGCCGGCTCCGAGCGAACGGGTCAGGTCGCACGGCTCCCGAACCACTCGACCGTTCGCTCGAGACCCTCACCGACGCTGACCTTCGGCTGGTAGTCGAGGTCGGCGCGGGCGGCGGAGAGGTCCGCGAAGGTGTGCTTCACGTCGCCCGCACGGGCGTCAGTGTGCCGGGCCGCCTGCGTGGGGCCCATGATCCGTTCGAGCTCGGCGAGGAGGTCGAGGAGATCGCAGGGTTCTCCGCCGCCGATGTTGTACGCCTTGCCCGCAACCCGCTCGGGAGGGGCGGATGCCGCGAGCAGGTTCGCAGCCACCACGTCGTCGATGTACGCGAAGTGCCGGCTCTGACGACCGTCGCCGTGTACCTCCGGTGCGGTGCCGGTGCGGAACGCGTCGATGAACAACGGGACGACTGCCGCGTACTGGCTGTCCGGACGCTGACGGGGACCGAACACGTTGAAGTAGCGGAGGGCGACCGTTTCGAGACCGAACAACTCCCAGAAGACGCGCGCGTAGTGCTCGCCCGCGAGCTTCGAGACCGCGTAGGGCGAACGTGGCATCAGCGGAGCCGACTCCGGTGTGGGGAGAACCTCCGCACCGCCGTACACGGACGACGAGGACGCGTAGACGAGCCGCTTCGTGCCCGCGTCGCGCGCTGCGACCAGGAGAGTGAGCGTGCCGTCGACATTCGCCCGGTTGGTCGCGAGGGGGTGCTCGACGGATCGGAACACGGCTCGGTGGGCGGCCTGGTGGAACACCACTTCGCATCCCTCGACTGCCACTGCGGCGGCCTCGGGATCGGCGATGTCGCCCTCGACCAGCCGCGCCGAGGGGTCCACGTTCTCGCCGTACCCGGTGGAGAGGTCATCGAGGACCACCACCTCGTGGCCGGCTTCGATGAGCGAGGCCACGATGCTCGATCCGATGAATCCTGCTCCGCCGGTCACCAGTGCGCGCACGGTCGTTCTCCTGCTCTGCGAGTGGCACACCGTACCGTCGCCGCCCGGCGAACGACGCACGACCTTTCGTGGTCAATCGACGCGAGAGGGACATTGCGGAAACACGACGCCACGCGATCGCGATCCCTACGACCCATCCGGCGTCGGTCGTGCGGCCATACACTGCCCCGATGCGTGTTCTCGTCACCGGCGGTGCCGGGTACATCGGATCCCATCTCGTGGACACGCTGTGCGACGAGGGCCATGAGGTCAGCGTGCTCGACAACCTGTCGACCGGCCGGGTCGCGAACCTCGCCCGACGCCTGGACGGCATCCGGCTGGTGAACGGCTCGATCCTCGATGCCGGATTGGTGGAACGAGAGGTCGAACGGGTCCAGATGGTGTTCCACCTGGCGGCCGCGGTCGGTGTGCGCCACATCGTCGACTCGCCGCTCGAAGCGTTGCTGGTGAACACCCGTGGCACCGAGAACGTCTTGAGCAACTGTTACAAGCACTGGCGCAAGGTCGTGGTCGCGTCGACGTCCGAGGTATACGGGAAGACGGCCAAGGTCCCGATGTGCGAGGACGACGACCGCGTCCTCGGGCCGACGACCGTGCACCGTTGGTCCTACTCGACCGCCAAGGCGATCGACGAGCACCTCGCGTTCGCGTACGCGGCCAACGAGCTCCCGGTGGTGATCGTCCGCTACTTCAACTCCTACGGACCTCGGCTCGACGAGCGGGGGTACGGATCGGTCGTCGCAAACTTCCTGCGCCAGGCGCTCCGCGACGAGCCGTTGACGGTGCACGGCGACGGCCGCCAGAGCCGCTGCTTCACGTACGTCTCCGACACCGTGCGAGGGACGTTCCGGGCAGGGTTCACGCCGGAGGCGGAGGGCAAGGTCATCAACCTGGGGAACCCGCACGAGACGACGATCCTCGAGCTCGCGGAGATGATCCGTGACGCGGTGGGTTCGCGGTCGGCCATCAAGACCACCGACTACGAGAGCTATTACGGCCTGGGGTTCGAGGACACCCGGCGGCGGGTGCCCGACATCACCCGAGCCGCAGAGATCCTCGACTGGACGCCGGAGATCTCCCTCGAAGTGGGCCTGGCGCGCACGATCGAATGGTGGGAGAAGACCAGGAAGTAGGCCGCCCGACCCGGTGCTGCTCGCGTCCTCGCTCAGGGCCGTCGCGACTCGTGTTGCGACGAGCTGCGGGCATTGAGGTGGATTCGAGCCGGCACGGCGTGACCCACCGCCGTGGGGCGCGGCACCGGCGGCCCGTAGCGGGGTCCCTGAGCTGCTCGGACCGTGAGCTGGCCCCGGCCGCCTCCGTCGTTGCTGTAGACGCCCATACGGAGCAGGTAGACGAGCGCAGCCAGCGCAGGCACGAGCGCGACGGGCAGCGCGATCCACGGCGACACGACGCCCTCGGCGACGAGGATGCCGAGGGCGCACGAAGCGGCGGTACCCCCGACGAGCACCGCGGTCACACCGATCCGGGGGACACCCAGGAGCACCAGGCGGTGCGAGGTGTGGTCGGTGCCGCCGACGTAGATGGGGCGCCCGTGCGACACCCGGGAGATCACGACCAGCGTCGTGTCGAAGACGGCCGGCCCCACGAGCAGGATCACGGCGATGATGCTGGCCCCGTGGGGCACCGGTGTCCGCAGCTTCAGGGCGATGACCGCGAGGAGGAATCCGAGGAACAGGGAACCGGCGTCGCCCATGAAGATCCGCGCCGGGTGCCAGTTGTAGAGCAGGAACGCCATGCACGCGGCCGCCACCACGACCGCCATTCCGCCGACGAGCACTTGACCCTCGGCCAGCGCAGTGATCGCCAGTGCTCCCGCGATCACGGTGGCGATGGATCCGGCGGCGGCATCCATGTTGTCGAGCAGGTTGAAGGAGTTCGTGATCACGACGATCCAGACCACGGTGATCACGTAGTCGAGTGGGTTGTCGAAGAGCTGGATGTGGGCACCGGCAGCCGCCGCCGCGCCGGCGGCGGACGCCTCCACCAGGAGCCGCAAGCTCGGACGGACGGTCCGTATGTCGTCGAAGAGCCCAATCACCGCGACCAGTGCTGCCGCGGCGAGGATGACCGCTGCCTGCGACTCCCAGCCTGGCAGCACCACCGAGCAGGTCATGGCGCCGAGCGCGATGGCGACGCCGCCCAAGTAGGGAGTGGGGGAGCGGTGGGACTTCCCGGGCGCGGGGTTGTCGGTGATCCCCTGCCGCAGCGCGATGTGGCGGGCGAGGGGTACGAGCAGGGCGACGACCACGAAGGTGATGCCTCCGGCGATCACGATGCGCATACCGTCGGCCATTGTTACCTGTCCTCTGCTTCTGGGGAAAAAACCACGGAGAGCGTGGGGAACCACCGAGAGCGGGGATGTCCGAGACCCTAGCCAGGATCGGGGGTCGGTTTCCAGAGGAGTTTCCCGGCGTAACCGCGAGGAAACCCAGTGTTCGCACGACAATGGGTCACAAGCACGCGAAGGGCGCGCCCCGGGCCCGGCGTCACCGGGCCACGATCTGCTCGTAGAGCCGCGCGATGTCGTCGACGAGCCGGGTCGCGCCGAACGCCTCCGACGCCCGGACGCGTGCCGCGTCGCCGAGGCGTTGCCTCAGCCCGTCGTCGTCGAGCAGGCGACCGGCCGCGTCGGCCAGCTCCGCGGTGTCGGTCCCGGTGACGAGACCGGTCACGCCGTCGAGCACGACCTCGGGCGCGCTCCCCACCCGGGTGGTGACGGCGGGAATGCCGACCGCGGCCGCTTCGATCAGCGACACGGGCATGCCCTCGTTGTCGGACGTGAGCATCACGATGTCGCTGGCGGCGTAGACGGTGCTCGACGTCACCGCACCAACCGAGGAACCGGATGCGATCTCCGAGCGGCCGGGCCCGCTCCCGCAGCGAGTCGAGCAGCTCCCCTTCGCCGGCCACGAGGAAGCACACCCTCGGCCGGGCCGCGGCCAGGCGGATGGCCACGTCCACGAAGCGCTCGGGCCGCTTGACGGCGGTGAGGCGGCCCACGAACGTCACCACCGGGGCGTCGAGCGGCAGCGAGAGGCGGCGCCGGGCATCGTCGCGGTCGGGCACCGACGGGAAGCCGGTACCCGGCGGCACGACGACGTACTGGGAGCGGCGTCCGACCCCGGCCTCGAGCAGCTCGTCGCGCACCTGGGCACCGACCGCGACCAGGCGGGTGGTGCGGCGCGGCGAACGTTCTCTCCACTCCCACCACCGCACGCGTCTTCGCGGGGGAGAAGTAGCCGGTGAGCAGGTGCCCGTGGAAGGTGTGGACGGTCGCCGGCACCCGGTGGGCCCACGCCGCGGCGCGCCCGAGGACGCCGGCCTTGGCCTTGTGCGTGTGCACGATGTGGGGCCGGAACTGCCGGACGACGCGGCTGATCTCGTAGAGCGCCTGGACGTCGCGCCCGGCGTGCGGTTCGCGCCCGAGGCCCGCGATGTGCTCGGCGTGGAGGTCGGGCGCCCGCAGCGCGGCGTAGTCGCCCTCCTCGGGCCCGACGGTGCCCGCGAGGACGCGCTGGTCGAAGCGGTCGGGGTCGAGACCTCTGCTGACCACCGTCACGAGCAGCGCGGGCCCGCCGACGTTGAGCCGGTCGATGACCTGGAGCACACGGATGGGTTGCACCGCGTGAGGTTAGGGTCGGCCGCTCCCGCCGCCAAAGGGGCACCGCGTCAACACCCGAGCAACTCTTCGTCAACCCACCGCCTTCGGCCGCCTACGCTGTTCGTGGTTGCACCCCGTCCTCCGCTCCCGTGCCGCGTGATGCTGTGATGCACGCGCCGCTCGCCGGGCTCCGGGTGACCCACTTCGGGCACTTCGATCCCGCGTACTCGAGGAACCGGATCCTGGCCAAGGCGCTCCGTCGCGCGGGCGCCGAGGTGCTCGACGTCGCCGACCCGAGGTCGTACGCCCGGCGCACGCCCGTGCTCGTGCGCCGGGCGCTGGCCGAGCCGACCGACCTGTTCGTGGTGGGGTTCCCTGGCCACGCCGACGTCGCCGCCGCAAAGGCGTTGGGCCGGCTGCGAGGCGCTCCGGTGCTCTTCGACGCGTTCGTGTCGTTGCAGGAGACCGCCGACGACCGAGGCCGGCAACCACAGGGCATGCTCGGGCGGCGCCGGCTGGCGCTGGAGGACCGGCTGGCGTGCCGCTGGGCCGACCGCGTGCTCGTCGACACCGACACCCACGGAGAGCACTTCGTGACCGAGCTCGGCACATCACGCGCCAAGCTGCGACGGCTCTGGGTCGGCGCCGACGACGATCTGATGCGACCCCGACCGGAAGTCGCGCACGACGGATTCCGGGTGTTCGTGTACGCGAGCTTCATCCCGTTGCACGGGCTCGAGCACGTCGTGCGAGCGGCCTCCATCCTCGAAGGGCGGGGCGAGCCCATGACGTTCGACGTGGTGGGAGCGGGAGACACCGAGCTCGCCATCCGGGCGTTGGCGGAGCGCCTCGACGTGCGCAACATCACGTTCGTCGGCCGCCGCCCCTACGACGAGCTGCCGGAGTGGATGGCGCGCAGCGATCTGTGCCTCGGCATCTTCGGTACGTCACCCAAGGCACGGCGTGTCATCCCGAACAAGGTCTTCGACGCGCTCGCGTGTGCGCGGGCGGTCGTGACCGCTGATTCCCCCGCGGTCCGAGAGCTGTTGCGGCCGGGTACCGATGTCTGGGTGTGCCCGCCCGGCGATCCCGTGGCGCTCGCCGACGCGATCGTCACGCTCCGGCGCGACGACGACCTGCGCCGTTCGATCGCCGCACGCGGCCACGCCCGCTTCCTCGAGGCCGCGAGCCTCGATGCGCTGGCGAGCGATCTCGCCGGGATCGTCGGCGAACTCGTCTGACCGCCCGCGAGACCGGGGCGGGCGGCGCGCTCGTCAGGTCCCGGGGCCGAGCGCGTCCCGCTGCGGTGTCTCCGCGGACAACTGGGGACGCGGCGCCGGCCCGACGGATCCGTTCCCGGTCTTCGCCCGCAGCACCATGCGGAGATCCTCGACGATGAGCTGGAGGTCCGACATGTGTGCGTTCAGCGCCTTGACCATCTGGTCGGATCCCATGGCGCGTTCCCGCCAGACGACCGCCCGCTCGCGCCAGCGGTCGCGGTCGTCCTCGAGTAACGAGACGAGCTCGGCGTTGGAGGGTGCGAGCTCGGTCGTCGACGCGTGCTCCGGTTGTGTCGGCACGGCCACCGCCGCCGTCATCGGGCGCTCGTCGTCCTGGTGCACCTGCCGTGAGCCGGGCACGTCGAGGGTCGCCGGCTCGGCGGTATCGAGCGGGTCGGATTCGAGCGGGACCTGTTCGCGGGCGTCGTGCACCACCTGACGGAGCACGGCGAAGAACCGGTCGAGATCGGCGTCACCGGTCTCCTCGCCCGGCGCGAATGGCACGGCGGTCGCGGGCGCATCGCTCGTCGCCACGATCGCGTCCGGCACCTGGACGGTCGGCGTGTCGCTACGCCCGTTGTCCGCAGCGGCACCGTTGGAATTGGCGCTCGCGTCGGGTGCCACGGGCTCGACTGCGGTCGCTCGCTTGCGACGTGAGAAGAGCATCGTTCCTGCTCCTGGCGGTGCGGGGGTCCGCCACCGTAGCGTTTCGCCGGCCCTCGTGACACCCGGGGCCGGCGCAGCGATCGAGCTCGAGCGCGAGATGGCTCGAATCGGCTCAGAGCGCGGTCCAGCCCCCGTCGACGACGAGGTTCGCGCCGGTCATGTAGGAGGACAGCGTCAGAACAGAGGAAGACGACCGGACCCCGATACTCCTCCGGTCGGGCCATGCGGCCGAGGATCGTCCGGGCGGAGTACGCACGCGACGAATCCCTCGTCCTGCCCGGCGAATGCGCCCCCGGGCGTCAGGGAGTTCACTCGCACGCCGGTGTTCACGTACGCGGCCGCGAGCGCTCGGGTGAACGACAGGATCGCCCCCTTCGACGCCGCGTAGTCGACGGGCTTCCTCACGCTCCCCTCGGCCTCGGGCCAGCCGTAGATACCCCGGATCCGGCGCCGCGAGGCCGTAGGTGGACGCGATGGTGACGATCGAACCGCGCCCACGCCCGTCGTCCTGAGTCGCCATCACCCGCACAACGGCGCGAGCGGCAAGGAAGGTCCCGGTGACGTTGACCCGGAACGTCCGCTCCACGCCGCCAGCGCGTGGGTCGCAGGATCGCCGTCGCTGCCCGACGTGAACCCGCCGTCCTCGTCGACCTTCGGATCGATCGCGGCGCTCGTGACCAACGCGTCGATCGCGCCACCAGCTGCGAGGTCGCCGATCACACGGTCGACCGCGGCTTCGTTGGTCACGTCGCAGCGCACGGGTGTCGCACCGCACTCGCCGGCGACCCGGGCCAGACCGGAGTCGTCGAGATCGAGCGCGTAGACGGTCGCGCCTGCGCCGGCGAGGGCGCGGCAGAATTCGCGACCGAGCAGCCCCGCCGCACCGGTGACGACGGCTCGCCGGCCATCGAGGTCGAAGAGTGACGAGTCGGTCATGGCGCCTCCTGCGGCAGCGGGATCGGCTCGGCAGCACCCGACGCGGCCGATCGACGGACCGCGTCGACGATCTCGAGCACGGCGACCGCGTCGGCGGCGGATGCGCGGGCGGGCCGACCGTCGCGCACGGCGGCGAGGAAGTCGGCCACGGTCGCGCGGAACAGGGCTGGGCGGTCCAACGCGCGGACGTCCGAGGCGGTGCGGTTGCCCGTGAACGCGAGCACGCCCTCGTAGTAGTCCCACGAGGCGTTGCCCTGGGTGCCGGTCACGTCGATGGTGAAGCGACGGGGGCGCCGGAAGTAGTCGAGGTGACCGCGCACCGCGATCCCTGACCTCGCTTCGAGCACGAAGCTCATGCTGTCGTCCACGTCGAGTTCGAGGTCAGTACGACGGCCTCCCACCGCGAAGGCGCGCACGAAGGGCCCGACGAGCCAATGCACGAGGTCGAACAGGTGCACCTGCGTGAGCATCACACCGCCACCGAGCTCGGCGCGCGCCGCGTACGAGATCCGGTAGTCCTCGTCGGGGTGGTAGTCGGCAAGGTGCTCGCCCTGAGTCGCGGCCACGTCGACCACGCGACCCAGCGCGCCCGTCTGGAGCTGTTCGCGCAGCTCCATGAGCTGCTCGTGGAAGCGGAACTGGCAGCACACGCCGACGGGCACGCCGCGCTCGGCAGCCAGCGCGCGCACCCGAGCGGCTCCGGCCGCGTTGGTCGCCAGTGGCTTCTCGCACAGCACCGGAACTCCTGCGAGGATCGCACGCTCCGTGTACGACGTGTGCAGCGATGTCGGGTTGGCGACCACGATCGCGTCGAGCCGCGCCGCCAGCGCGTCGTCGAGGGTGTGGACCGTCGTGACGGAGGCACCGCCCACCTCGACCGGCGGACCGGGGCGGTGCTCGTTGACCGCGACGAGGTCGGTGATGTCGAGCGCCGCGAGCGTGGCGAGGTGCCTGCGCCCGGCCGCACCGGTGCCGACCACCGCGACCCTCACCGCCGCTGCCCGAGGCCAAGGCGGCGGGCGCCGTCTTCCGCCGCTCGGAACGACTCGGCGTCGTCGATGTCAGCGGCGAGCTCGCGTCCGACGACCATGGCGAGGATCCGGTCCCCGGACATCGAGTCGCGCTCCGTGATGGTCGGGGTGCGGATCACGTCGAGGGTCCCGATCTGCCAGTAGGCGGGCGGCAGCTTCTGGCGCGGCTGGTTGTACTGCTCGGGGATGCCGCTGTCGACCAGCGGCACGAGCACACCGTCGTCGAGGCGCCACATCTTGAAGGGGTTGTTCGCAGGTTCGGTCACGACTCGCAATGAGGTTGCGGCGGGGTCGGCGAGCAGCTGCCGGACGCCGTCGTCGACCAGCCCCTGCGGGCGCAGCGGTGAGGTCGGCCTCAGGTGGACGACGAGCTCCGGCTCATAGCCCTCGGCGTCACGGAGCCACCGGAGCGCGTGCTGGAACACGGGCAGATCCGTGACGTCGTCGCCCGCGAGCTCGGCCGGCCGCAGGAAGGGCACGTCCGCGCCGCCCGCGCGAGCAACCTCGGCGATCTCGGGATCGTCGGTCGACACGACGACCCGGTCGACGAGCCTGGCGTCGAGCGCGGCGTCGATCGACCAGTGCAGCAGCGGTCGGCCGAGGAACTCGCGGATGTTCTTCCGCGGCAGTCCCTTCGAACCACCCCGGGCCGGGACCACGGCCAGAACATCAGTTGCGGACGTGGTGTCGCTCACCGGCGCGGGCCTCCGGACTCGGCGACGTGGGTGGACCGCACGATAGCAACGGGCCTGCGACCGCGCGTGCGGCTTCGACCGACTATCCCGGCGAACTCTTTGGAGAATCGGAAGGCGACGTGCGAAGCTGAGGCGACTGTCGTGAAGTGCTCAGGACCGGAGGCTGCGTTGCCGGAGGCGATACACGTCGCGGATCGCGACCGACGAGGGCTTCGCGATGCAGGCTGCCGCGCTGATCTCGAGCATCCGGGCGGACACCGACGACGATTACGTGGTGCACGTGCTCCACGACGGTCTGGACCCCGAGCTCCGGGAACGGATCGGCACGAGTCGCGGCGACTCGCTGGAGATCGACTACGTCGACGCTCGTTCCAACCTGTTTGCGATGTTCAAGGGCCGCTCGCCGGTCCCGCCGGCGACGCTGTTCCGGTTGCGCATGGCCGAGCTCCTCGACGACCTCGATCGGGTGATCTACCTGGATGCTGACATCATCGTGCTGTCGTCCCTCCGGGAGCTGTGGGAAACGCCGCTCGACGACAACCTGTTGGCCGCGGTGTGCGACATCGGCTTCCCTTCGTTCGCCGGGATCATCCCGTGGCGCGATCTCGACCTGCCGCCCGATGCGCCGTACTTCAACTCCGGCGTCCTGGTGGTCGCACTGGACCGGTGGCGCGAGACCGATCTCGGTGGGCGGGCGCTCGAGCTCGGCGCGCAGCACACGTTCAAGCTCCGCGACCAGTGCGCCCTCAACGCCGCGTGCATCGACGCGTGGCACCGACTTCCTCCCCGGTGGAACGTCCAACGGGGGCACTTCAGGCGCGACGGTTCTCCGTGGAGCCTGGAGGGTGTCGACGCGATGACGGCCGCGCAGGAACGGCCGGCCGTCATGCACTTCTGCAATCCGCGCTGGAATCGCCCGTGGCTGATCGAGTGCGACCATCCTTACCGCGACCAGTGGTTCGCGGCGCTCGAGCGCACACCGTGGGCGGGGTGGTGCCCGGCACCACGACCGCTGATGACCCGGGCCGTTCGGCAGCTCAAGCAGGTCCGTCGGGCGCTCGTGAACGATCCCGATCGTTCGCCGTGGTCGTGATCGCAGTCCGCGGCGCGGGGTCCCGCCCGTCCGGGTAGCGACCGGGCTCAGGACGGAGTATCGACGTTCCTGTGTCAGGATTACCTGATGAGGGCGGAATTCACGATCGCGTTCGACGCCTCCGACGCGGTCCGGGACACGTTGCGGCGCATCGGGCGTACCGAGGACGCCAGCTTCTCGCCCGACAACCGACGGCTGGCGCTCGTCTGCCCCGACCGCAACTCCATCGCCATCGCGGACGTCGAGATCACGGCGCCCCCGGACGCACCGCACGTCACGGTGACGGCCGTCGCCGAGCAATCGTCCCCGTCCCTGAAGACACCCCACGGGGTCGACTTCGTCGACGACGAGACCATCCTCGTCGCCAACCGCTACGGGAGGATGCTGGCGTTCCGAGTGCCGCCGAATGGCCTGGGTGCCGGCGCCGAGTTCACCCCGATCGAACCACCGGTACAGCGCCGGTTCGGGCAGCTCGGCGGACCGGGCTCGGTCCGGATCGTGCGGAACGCAACTGGCCCCTTCGAAGCGCTCGTCTGCGACAACCGTCGATCCACCGTCACGAGACACGAGCTCCTCACCGATCCACTGTGCGTCGAGAGCAACGAGATCCTGTTACGGCGACTCCTCGACTTCCCCGACAGCGTCGCGGTGACCGACGACCGGCGGTGGATCGCGATCAGCAACCACGACGCGCACGTGGTGCTGCTGTACCGGTGGACGCCGTCTCTGTGCGAGACCTCGGATCCCGACTGCATCCTGCGCGGCACGATGTACCCGCACGGCCTGCGGTTCAGCTCCGACGGCGGTCACCTGATCGTCGCCGACGCCGGCCGGCCGCACATCAACATCTACGGATGTGACGGCGACGCATGGCGTGGCGTGCGCTATCCCCAGTCGTCGGTGCGGGTCATGAGCGACGACGTCTACGCGCGAGGACGCGACGCTGAGAGCCGCGGACCGAAAGGGATCGGCATCGACAACCTCGGCCGGGTCCTGATCGTGACGTACGAGAAACAGCCCATCGCATTCTTCGACCTCGCGCCGATGATCGCGTGCAGCAACCACGGAGAGCCCGATGACGCGGTGCAGCTGGGCTACGAGGTGGAGGCGCTCGAAGAAGGGCGCACCCGGCTCGAGGAGCGCACCGCGACGCTCCTGAGGTCGACGAGCTTCCGGATCACGAAACCCCTGAGGGTGCTCAACGCAGGCATCTCGAAGAAGCGGCGTTGATCAGGCGACCCGGCATGTCACCGGTCGGGGTTCTGGGCGAGCACCCGGAGCCAGATCCCGTCGGGATCGAGCGAGGTCGAGAATGCTTCGACCGAGACGCGGTTCGACGATGTCGCCGGCCGCGAACGGCGTGGGGGCGTGACCCCGAACCGGCGGGCGACGCATCCGGCGCGTCGTCGGAGCCACGATCGGCGCGGCGGTTCGGGCGGTGGTGGAGGGACCACCGAGAAGGAATCGCGGGACGGTCCGAAGGCGGCGATTGCCAGCGGCTGCCATCCAGCGGCTCGCAGCGTCGCCAGGAGTGGTTCGCGCTCGAAGAACAGTAGGTGCATGAGACCTTCGTGACGTGCACTGACTATCCGAGCCACCTCCGCCTCGGTCTCGCGGGGTACCTCGAGGAACACCCAGCCGCCCGGCCGCGTGATCGACCGGACGCCCTCGAGGAACTGCACGGGCTCGCCGACATGCTCGAGGAGGTGCGAGCCCGCGACCAGGTCGAACGAGGCGGGATCGAAGCGTTTGGGCAGGAACAGGCCCCCGAGCAACTGCGTCGAGGGCGACAGCCGCGCTCGCGCGCGCACGCATGATCGGCGACGGCTCGATCCCGACGAGCGTCCCCGCGTTGGGCAGCTCGGTAAAGGCCGCGAGCAACGATCCGATGCCACACCCGATCTCCAGCATCGACATCCCCGGGACACGACGCAGCTCCGAGTGTTCGAGCACGAACGCTCGTTGTGCATCGGCGCGCGCGTCCCTTGTGTGGCACGTAGTGCGGCGGCAGCTGCTCATGGTGATGGAGCACGTAGGACGTCTTGTAGTCGTCGGCGAGGCCCTCCGTCGGTGGTACCGGGAACGTCCACATCAGGCCGCACGCGCCGCACCGGAGGATCTCGGCGTCGGGATAGTCGGGATTCGTGCCGAGGGCTCGCGAAGCCTGCGCTCCGCATCCCACGCACCTCGGCTGGGTCTGACCTTCGACGACCATGATCGACCTCGGAGCAGGAATACTCAGACCTCGACGTGCTGTGGCCGGCCCGCGAACCGGCGCCGGAGCCCGAACGGGTTCGAGCGGAACATCATGTGAAGCACGCGGCGCGTCGCACCGGGCGCGCCGGTCGAGCGGCGGTGGTACCCGCAGGTGTTCGCGAGCACCAGCGTGTTTCGTGGACACGTCACGACCCGGGTGGCGAGCCCACGGCGACGGATCTCGTCGTCGGCGATCCGTCGCGAGCCGCGGTTCTCGCCGATCGACTCGAGGTAGTCGCCGCGGAGGCGCACCCAGTCAAGTTTGTGCGACCCCGGCACGTAGACGAACTGCGCGTGGTCGGGGGTCACGTCGTCGAGGTACAGCCACAGCTTGTGGGTATTGAACAGCGCGTCCATGTGGAAGTCGGTCTCGTCGTCGTGCCATTCCTGATTGTCGACGCTCAGGTGCTCGAGCGTGCGCGTGCCATCGTGAGGTTGCAGGACCTGCTGCCCCGCCACGCTCACCAAACCGAGCACGCGCGGATCACCACACCACCGCGTGAGCGACGGGAAACCGATCGGCGTCCTTGGGCGGCAGGCCCCAGACGTCGGTGTGCGTGCCGCCGCTCGTGACGACGCTGGTGGCTGGGCGCGACCGGGAGAACGACCACGCCTGCTCGCGCAGCTCGGCGAACTCGTCGTGGGGAAGGAAGTCCTCGATGACCAGGAGTCCCGACCGCAAGAGCTCTTCGAGCGCCCCGGCCCGGCTCGCCCCGGCCGGTGGAGCAGCCGGGCCGATACCGCCCGGAAGGGCTGGTCGCCGGCGCGATCGCAGCCGCGACTCTCAACATCCTTCGACACGCTGAAGATCTCTGCGATGGGTGATGTTGACATCTCGCCCCACAACGTCCCATACCAGACATTATCCCCATGGGAGCGTACGCCACTGCCGCCGTGCGTGCACTTCGTGAGATCGGCATCCCGACGGCGGCTGTTGAGCGTCGAATGGCATCGGCTGCGCTCGCAGGCCCGACGGCGCCCCGCTTGACGCAGAGAGCGCCGTCGCCCAGTGTTACTGGAGCCACCGGGCAAAGCTCGTTCACATGGCGGTGGGGCACTGAACCCGGCACGGCTCGAGGCATTGCACGACGAAGGCTTCGCGGTCGTGGAAGGAGTAATCACGCCCGAATTGGTCGCGACCGCGAACGCCGAACATCGACGAGTTCAAGCAGCTCGAGCGCTATCTGGCGCGGTTCGGCCGCGACCGCGTCTTCGTCTTGTTCACTGACGAGCTCCAGCACGACCAGGAGGCCACACTCCGGCGGCTCTGCGACTTCCTGGGCGTGCCCCCCGGCGACGCCATCGAAGACACTCCAGTCGAGAATGTGGCGCGTCGGGCGCCCGTGGCTCCAACGCCGCCGTGGGCCGGTCCGGCCAGGTCCCTAGCCGCGTCGGTTCACGCCCGTGGGCGTGCGGAACTTGGCAGCGTCGGCAGCGCGAAAGGCGCCGTGGACACCGCCGATCGACCGGACGACGCGCCGCTTCCTTCGGCGTGTATACGAGTCCCACAACGAACAACTCGCCGTGGTCCTCGGCCGCGAGCTGCCGCCGGCGTGGGACCGCAGCACCGGCGGCGAGTTGTGCAGGTGACGGAGGCCGTTCACGCTGAGGTAGTGGCTTTTGTCGTGGCCGTTTGTAGGAAGTCTGTCCATCGAGGCTCGCGTGCGGCCGGTTGATCGTAGGAGTCTTCCCATTCTTGGAGCTTGTCGTTGAAGAGCGTGGTCGGTGAGGGAACCGAGCACCGGCTCGAAGTCGCCCGCCACGCCTAGCACGACTCCTTGGGTGACTCAGTTCCGAGTGCAGTAGAAGGTCATGAAGTTGCCGTAGAACGCGGGCGAGGTAGTCGACGCGTCCAGCAGTCGCAGCAGCATCTCGTCGGTGAAGTGCCGCGTGTTGAAGAACGGGTAGTCGACGCGATCGATGTGGAACCCGTGATCGCAGCAGGAAGCGGTGCATCGAGTCGTTGGAGAAGAGCGACACGTGCGTCGGGTCGTGCAGGAGGCGGTACTCGCGCGCCGTAGCGGCGGGCTGCGCCGGAGTCGAAGTCGGGCGTTCCGAGCAGGAGCTTGCCGCCCGGCTTGAGCACGCGGCGCAACTGCTCCACGGCACGGACGGGTTCGGGGATGTGCTCGATGACGTGATGGCAGAAGACGACGTCGAAGAAGCCGTCGGCGAAGGAGCACTCTTCGAGGCGCGCCTCGCGCACTTCGCCATACGCGCGCGCGTGTTCGGCCGCGTACGCCGACAGCTCGAGGCCGTACCGCTGCCACGCCGGATCGAGTGCGGAGAGGAACCAGCCCAAACCGCACCCGGCGTCGAGGATGGTGCCGGGTACGAGCGAAGCGACGTACTCGAGCTCTGCACCGAGGTCGGCGACTACGAGCTCGCGCTCGGCCAGGCGGTCACGATGTCGGCCGTCAGGGTCCACCACCTCGTGCCAGTAGCTCTCCTCGAACCCGGGCTCGGGCCCCGTGGGGATCGACGCGAAGTACGAACCGGTCTCGTAGAGCGACCGCATGAGCTCGGGCAGGCGTGCGATCATCGCGTCGCGCTCGGTCATGATCTCCCCTGAGGTGGACGCCTGACGATCGAAAGGCCCGATCCGAGGCTCTAGGGTATCGAGACCGAGCCGCCGGAGAGGACGAGAGCGTGCAGCGATGATCGTGGCGGTGATCCCGGCGCGCGGCGGCTCCAAGGGCATCCCGCGCAAGAACCTCGCTCCCGTCGGCGGCGTGCCCCTCCTCGCCCATTCGATCCTGCACGCCCGTCGCAGTCGTCACGTCGACCTCGTGGTCGTGACGACCGACGACGACGAGATCGCTGCCGTCGCGGCGGCGTATGGCGCCGACATCGTGCGCCGGCCCGCCGCGCTCGCCACCGACGAGGCCTCGTCGGAGTCCGCGGTGCGGCACGCCCTCGACGAGGTCCGCAGCCGGCTCGACGACAGCGAGGTCGAGCTGGTCGTGTTCCTGCAGGCGACGTCGCCCGTCCGCCAACCCGGTGACCTCGACGGCGCGATCGAGCGGCTTCGGTCCGAGGGCGCGGATTCACTGTTCGCGGGATGCCTGCAGCGCGGGTTCGTATGGGGCGAGTCCGAGAACGGGCTCCGCTCGCTCACCTACGACTTCCGCGAACGCCGCCGCCGTCAGGACCTCGGCGGCGAGCACTGGGAGGAGAACGGCTCGTTCTACGTGTTCCGTCCCTGGGTGCTCGACGAGCTGGACAATCGGCTCGGCGGCGAGGTCACCGTCTGGCCCATGCACCCGCTCGACTCGTTCCAGGTCGACGAGCCGGGTGACCTCGAGCTGCTCACGACGCTCCTCGCGCTCCGTGGCGCCACCTCGGTGCCGCCCGCGATCGATCGCGTGCGGCTGGTGTGCTTCGACTTCGACGGGGTGCTCACCGACAACCGGGTACTTGTCGACGAGCACGGCACTGAGGCCGTCTTCTGCGACCGCGGCGACGGCTGGGGCATCGCCCGGGTCCGCGAGCTCGGAATCCCGGTCGTCATCCTCTCGACCGAGCGCAACGACGTCGTGCCCGCCCGCGCCCGCAAGCTCGGTGTGGAGTGCGTGCACGGGAGCGGCGACAAGGCCTCGGCCACCCGCGACATCGCCGAGCGCCACGGCGTCGCGCTCGACGACGTCGCGTTCGTCGGCAACGACGTGAACGACCTGCCCGCGATGCGGCTCGTGGGCGTGCCGATCGCGGTGCGCGACGCCCGCCCGGAGGTGCTCGCGGCCGCGGTCGCGATCACGAGCTGCGAGGGTGGCCGCGGGCGCGGCCCGCGAGGTGTGCGACTGGATCGTGGCGGCGCGGACACGCGGACTGAAGCCGCGGACTGAGGCGGTCGTCCCGGTCCTCACTAGCCTGCCGTGGGTGAATCCGCTCCTGTGCGTCGGCTCCCACCCGAACGACATCGCGCAGCTCCTCACGGTCGCACGACTCCTGCAGGAGCGGACCGGGGTCGATGCGGTGTTCGCCACCGTGGCGCCGCCCGACGTCGCCGCGCAGGTGCACGACCAGGTCAGAAGCGGCGGGTTCCGGATGCACGAACAGCCGGTCGTGGTCGCCGCCTCGCGGAACGAGCGGAACCCCATCGTGCGTGCCCGTCGGTGGCGCGACGACAACCTCGCCGTCGTGGAGCAGGTGGTCACCGACCTGCAGCCCTCGGCGCTGCTGGCAACCGTGAACCCACCTCCCTGCCTCCTCCTCGACGGTCTGGCGCAGCGGGGCGTGCCCTCGGTGCTCGCTCCAGCTGTGGTTCTGGGGCGACCGAACCGTTCCGACGCGCGTGGCGGGCCGACGACCGCCGCTTCGAGAAGCCGGCGGCGACTGGAGGAAGCGCGTACGCCGCCAAGCTCGAGCGCGGCGCGGAACGGCGCTCGGCGTCGGCGACCCGCTCGAGTGGAAAGTCCGCCACGCGACCGTCGCCGTCGAAGGGCCAGCGACTGCGCCGCCAGCTGGTGGACGACGGCGTCCCCGCCGAGCGCGTGGTCGGTCACCGGCAACCCCGTGCTCGACGACCTCTACGAGCTGGGCGCGAGCGCCCGACGCCGCGCGCGCACGGATCCGGGCGCAGCTCGCGACTCCCGCCGACCGCGACCGTGGTCACGCACTTCCGCAGCCACGAGGACCGCTTCCCCAAGATCGACCGGCGGACCCGCCACGAGGCGCAGGCGACGGTGATCCGCGCCCTCGCGAGACGGTGCGCCCGGCGCCATAGTCGTGGTGAAGCTCCACCCGAAGGAGCCCGACGCCGAGCGGGAGCTCGTGCACTCGATCGACGCCGATGTCGTCGTCGCGGGCACCGAGGTCGACGCCAACGAGCTCATCGCCGCCAGCGATCTGGTCGTGGGCACCTTCTCGACGACACTGCTGCAAGCCGTCGCGCTCGACCGTCCTGCCGTGGGTGCCGCGCTCTGGCCGGATCTCGACTACTGGTGACCGAGCCACCGACTGGTCCGGTGTCGACCGTGCGACCGACGGCGGCGTCGCTCGACCGAGGCGGTGCGCCGCAACCTCGCGCGATCCCGCGTACCGCGAGCAGTGGGCGACGCGGCGAGCGGCGTTCACGCCGCGACCGGTTCTGGTTCGACGGCGCAGGGCACGCGGCGCGGTCGTCGATCTGCTCGAGCGGCATGCTCCCGCCCGAGGAACGTCGTTCGTGAAGCAGATCACGGTCCCGCAGCGTCCGGGCGTCCGCCGTGCACCGCGCCCGGCGGCTCGGCGCGATCGTCTGCGACGGGTGGCGGATCCGGTCCGCGACCTGTTCGATCCCGGCCGCTCCCGGTATCTTCCCAGCCGATCCGGACGCGCTCGAGGACTACCGCGAGCACTTCGTGGATTCGGCACGCCTCTTCGACGTGTTCCTCCGCGCGTGCCGCGACCTCCGCTGCGGGAACGAGGGAGAGCACGTCGCGATCGTGGTCATGCCCTGGTTCGGCACGCCCGTCGCCCTGGTACGCCGTCGCGCTCGGGCTCGGCCTCGCCCGGCGGGGCCGCTCGGGTGACGTTCGTGTGGCACGACCTCCCGTTCACGCGCGCCGGTTCCGCGACCTCGATCAGCAGAACGAGGAGATCGGACGCGTGCTACGTGGGCTCCGACATCGGTTTCCCGTGCTGCGCGTAGCGAGTGCCCGCGGGCGCGCCGGCGGCGACGCCGGCGACGCCGCGGTGATCGACGAGCTCGTGGCCCAGAACCTCACCTGGGTAGACGCGGGCGCGGTCGCCCTCGAGCCACGCGAGCAGCGTCTCGCCGACGAGATGCGCGGGGGTCTCGCCGAAGCGCTTCCCCGCGTGCGCTCGCTGCTGCGCACGACCCTTCGACGTGCTCGTCGTCGCCCGGCGGCGTCGCTGCTCGCGAGCGGCCTGTACCTGCAGACCGCGCGCGAAACACAGCGTGCGGGCGGCGACGTTCGACGCCGGTCTGGGCTGGACGGTCGTCTGCACCTCAGGTGTCGCGGCCCAGCAGACCGATCTCGCACGCGCGTTCGCGATGCTGCCCGACGAGCCCGGGGGCCGCGACGCCGACATCATCAATGTGGCGCGAGAGGAGTTCGAGCGACGCCGCATGGGGACCGACGCGACGAGCTACCAGCACGCGCTAGCGCGCACGTCGTCACCGGCGGCGAGGCCGAAGAGCATCCTCGTCCCGCTGAGCGTGGTGTTCGACACCGCCGCGCTCGGGCGTCACCACATCTTCACCGACTCGAGGGAGTGGCTGGTCGAGACCGTCGCCACGGTGCTGCGCGCCACCGACGATCCCGTGATCGTGCGACAGCACCCGTCAGAGCGGCGCGACCGCACGAGCGCAGCCGCTTCGACGCGGGCGCGATCGTGGCGCGAGGCTTTCGGCGTCGAACCCACAGGTCCAGTTCGTCGCCGCGAGGACCCGGTCAACACCTACGACCTTCTCGAAGAGTCACGCCTCGTCCTGCCGTTCGTCTCGACCATCGGTATCGAGGCCGCCGCCTCGGAAAGCCGGTGGTGGTGGGCGGTGCGGTGTACTACGCGAACCTCGGGTTCGTCTGGTCGGCGTCGACGATCGACGAGTACACCGACCTGTCCTGGTGCGCGGCGCGTGTGGCGAGCTGCCCGAGCTACCCGACCAGCGCGACCTCGCCTGGCGCTGCTACTACCTGAACGCGGTCTGCCAGCGTGTATGGACCGACTTCACGCGCCAGCCGGCCGACTACTGGCGTTGGGTCGGCCACGAGCCCCACGAGCTGTTCGACGAGCCCGAGGTCGCCGACCTGCTGACGGCGATCGAGGACGACGTGCCGGTCCCGATCCTCCGCCACCGGCGGCTGCGCGCGAGCTCAGCATGCGTACTCGGGGGACCGTCCACCGCGTACAGGCTGACGAGCTGCAGGCGCGTCCCCGTGCTGCAAGTCCGTCCCGCGGTGGATGCCGCGTGTGTCGGCCAGGATCAGGTCACCGGCCCGGCCGGTGACCACGCGTCCGTCGTAGCCGTAATGCCTGCGAAGGCGCGCGCACCTTGGGGCCGAGCACCGAACCCGCCAGCCTCTCGCTGTTGGTAGGCCCATCCCGGACGACGGCGCCACCGTTCCTCACGGTGCGAGCCGACGACGTAGACGAAGGGCGCCTGGTCCTCGAGACGTCGGCGGAGGAGAAAGGCCTTGAACCGCAGCTTCCAATGGTCGATGTGGTAGACTGACACTCACGTCATGGCCACCGACCTTGGCCTTGTAGTTGACGTACCCGTCCGCCACGTGGGTGCCGGGCACGGTCAGCGAGTGTCGGCCGACCGCGGCGATGAAGGCGCTCTGGAAGAATTCACGGCTGGAAGGTGAGAGCGCCTCCTCCGCCCCGTACAGCCGGAACACGCCTTCTTCGGTCGTCACGCACGTGCCCTCAGCGGCCCTTCGTAGCGGTCGTCGGCAACCGCCTCGATCGCTCGGGCACACCTCGCGGGCGATCCGCTCGCGCGACATCCCTCGGCAGGAACTCCGCGGACGATCGCGATCACCGTCTTCGGTCAATGGCGCGGAGCAGCTCGGGATCGCGGACCGCAGCCGTGTCTGGGCGCGGTAGGAGCTCCAGGTGCCGCCGCTTGTTGGCCGCGGTACCGAGCGATAGTTCCTGGGCAAGCGCGGCGGACTCGTCGGTAGCACCGAATCACCGCTCGCCGCGTAGGGTCGAAGGCCTGTTCGTCGCCAATCCGAACTACCGCAGCTCGGCCGTCAGGTCCCGGTCGCCCACGAGGTCTTCCACCCGCTCAGCAAGGACGTGGAGGAGGAGCAGGTGGCACTCTTGGACCACCTGCATGCTCGGCGATTCGACCGCCAGCACGTGCGCGGACCGCCCGTGCAGCGGCCGCACGCCGGGCCCCAGCAGACCGATGGTCACGAGGCCGCGGCGGTTGGCCACCTCGACCGCGACGACGAGGTTCGCGGAACGCACCACTGGTCGAGAGGACCAGCAGCACGTCACCTGGGCGTCCGAGCGCTTCCACCTGCCGGGCGAAGACCTGGTCGTAGCCGTAGTCGTTCCCGAGCGCGGTGAGCGCCGACGTGTCGGCGTGGAGAGCGATCGCCGGCAACGCGGCGCGTGCTCGCGTGAAGGTACGAGGCGACCCGACGAGCTCACCCGTGAGGTGCTGGGCCTCGGCCGCCGAGCCCGCCGTTCCCGGCGGCGAGGAGCTTCCCGCCGGCGCGGAACGAGCCGGCCACGGCGGCGGCGGCCAGCGCCATACGCCGTCGAGTTCGCCGATCCGACCGAGCGCGGCCTGGAGGTCGGCGGCGCGCGAGTCCAGGAGACTCATCGCCCGCCGACGCGGCGGAGCTTGTCGCGCACCGGGAGATCTCGCTGTCGTAGACCACCTTCTTGCCGTCGCCCAGCGCCGACTCGACGGCGCGGACGTCGCGAACGAGGCGCTGGAACCCGAGCGGCTCGACCGACGCGGCCTGGTCGGATGCCCCACATGGCCCGGTCGAGCGTGATGTGGCGCTCGATCGATGCAGGCGCCAAGCGCGACGCGCCGCCAGCGTCGTCGGCAGCCCGACCTCGTGGCCGGAGTAGCCGACGGGCACGCCGTAGCGCTCGCGGAGCGTGGCGATCACGCGCAGGTTGAGCTCGTCGGCTGCGACGGGTAGGTGCTGGTCGCGTGCAGCAGGACGAGGTCGTCGGTGCCGAGCACCTCGACCGCGTGGTCGATCTCGTCGAGCGTCGCTCATGCCCGTCGACAGGATGATCGGCCGCCCGTAGCTTGCGGTGGTGCGCGCAGCAGGGCGTCGTCGGTGAGCGACGCCGACGCGATCTTGTAGCACGGCGGGTCGAACTGCTCGATGAAGTCGACCGACTCCTCGTCCCAGCACGACGCGAACCACTGGATGCCGCGACCGCGGCAGTACTCGTCGATCGCGTGGTACGCCTCCTCGTCGAACTCGAGCCCGCGCTTGAGGTCGCCGTTGGTGTCGCCGAATGGGCGACTCGCGTGGGCGCGCCGAGCTCCTCCGTCGCTGTACACGACGTCGACCGTGCGCTTCTGGAACTTCACCGCGTCGCAGCCGGCGCCCGACGCCGCGGCGATGAGCTTGCGGGCGAGGTCGACGTCGCCGTTGTGGTTGATGCCGATCTCGGCGACGACGTACGTCGGCTGATCGGAGCCCACGGGCCGCCCTGGCGATGTCCACGGTCTCGATCACTGGTGCTCCACTCCCAATCTCCTTGTCGTGGTCGGCCTCAGCTCGGCGCGGTCCGCTCGGCGAAGGCGCTGCATGAGCGGACGCTCGCTGTCGTACACCTGCTTCTCTCCGTCACCGAGCGCAGCCTCGGTGACCCGCATGTACTTCGGCGAGCCGCGCGAAGCCCTCGGGCTCTACCGAAGCGGCGTGGTCGCTGCCCCACATGGCGCGATCGAGGGTGATGTGGCGTTCGACGTAGCACGCACCAAGCGCTACTGCGGCCACTGTCGTCGGGAGCCCGACCTCGTGGCCCGAATACCCGATGGGGCACTGGTAGCGGTTGCGAAGCGTCTCGATCATGCGCAGGTTGAGCTCTCCGGGAGGGCATGGATAGCTGCTGGTGCAGTGGGTGATCAGCAGGTTGTCGGTGCCGAGGAGCTCGACGGCCTGGTCGATCTGCTCGAGGGACGACATGCCCGTCGAAAGCACGACGGTGCGGCTGGTCTCCCGGACGGCCTTGAGCAGCGACAGATCGGTCAACGTCGCCGACGCGACCTTGTAGGCGACGGGATCGAACTGCTCGAGGAACTCGACCGAGGGTTCGTCCCAGGGCGACGCGAACCATGCGATCCCCTCGTGCCGGCAGTACTCGTCGATCGCCCCGATACTCGGCCGCCCCGAACTCGACCCGCTCCCGGTACTCGAGGTACGTCATCTCGCCCCAGGGCGTCTGCCGGATCGTGTCGCGCTCGCTCGGGCGGGACGCAGATCTCGGGCGTGCGCTTCTGGAACTTCACCGCGTCGCAGCCGGCACGGACCGACGCGTCGATCAGCTGGCGGGCGATGTCGAGCTCGCCGTTGTGGTTGATCCCGATCTCGGCCGCGAGGTACGTGGGCTGCCCGTCGCCGACGAGGCGTTCGCCGATGCGGACGGTTCGTCCCATGCATCCTCCGATTCGTGTCGGTCTCGTGTTCGTGCACGCAGGCTGAGTCGAGAGCGCCCGATGTCGGGCCGGCTGGTTGGCAGGGGGTCGAAGCGTCCACCAAGCTAATCCAGATGTGCTGCCGTGAAACAGGGGACTTCGCGGCCGGAAACCTGGGTGGCCACGCGACGCGGGATGGTCGAGGGCACTATGAGCGGCCGCGATCGCGCCCGCGATGCACAGCGCTCCGCCGCGCTGGCGCTGCGCCGGGGCCGGATGCTGCTCGCGGCCCGCGGACAAGGACGTCCGATCTGTACCGACGTGGGCGAATGGGCGGCGCGTCACCAGGGCACGCGCGCCGAGGTCCTCCTCGAGCCCCGGCGGCTCGAGCGCCGGCCGCCTCACACCGTCGAACCCACGGTGCACGAGGTGTACGCGCAGCGGCACGTCGCCGACCAGGCCGGCCGGTACCTCGTCCCGGTCGAGGGTGCGCGCCTCGTGGGTGCCCGCGGACTCCGTGGTGCTCCCGGACGGGCAGCGTCGCGTCCGAGTCCGTCTGGGGAGAACCCGAGCTCGCGCGGGATCCCGACCATCTGCGCCCCGCCGCCGCAAAGTCGTGTCGAAGCCGGGGAACCACTTCTCCCTCGTGGTGCACTGGTCCGGGACACGCAACTACTACCACTGGTTCCACGACGTCCTGACACGGCTGCACGGAGTGCGGCTGCACCTGCCTCCGGACACCACCTTCGTCGTGCCGGCGCGCCTGCGGCCCTTCCAGCAGGACTCGCTCCGCTACCTGGGCATCCCCAACGACCTCCTCGCCCCCTACGACGGCGAGGAGGTCTGGGAGCTCGAGATGCTGTACTTCGCTCCTCGGGTCAGCAACGTGGGCAGTGACCGGGGCGTCGCCGACCAGTGGCTCCGTGACCAGATCCTCGGAGGGGCCGACGTGTCGCCCCGACACGGCGGCCGGCGCATCTCACATCAGCCGTCGGAACGCGACCAAACGCCGGCTCGTCAACGACGACGCGGTCGAGCCGAGCTGCTCGCGGGCTACGGATTCGAGACGGTCATGACGGAGAACCTCTCGTTGCACGAGCAGGCTGCGCTGTTCGCGCAGGCGGAGGCCCTGGTCTCGACGCACGGGGCCGGGCTGACGAACATGCTCTTCTCGGCGCCCGGGCTCAAGGTCGTCGACATGATCGAACCGAGCATGCTGAGCGTGGCCTACATCTACTGGGCGATGGCCGACGAGCTCGACCACGAGTACTGGTACTTCATCACCGACTCGGTGCCGCGTCGCGGGCTACCAGAACGACACCTCGGTGTCACTCGAGAAGCTCGGGGCGACCTTGGAAGGCATGCAGCTCGCCCGGTAGGCACGATTGGAACCGGGGCGAACCGTCGGCAAGTCTTGTCCGGTGCAAGCTGCTGCCTTTCGGGCGCTGGTGACCGGGGGGGCCGGCTTCATCGGCTCCCACGTCGTGGAACGCCTCGTCGACCATGGCGCCCAGGTCACCGTGGTCGACGACCTCTCGACCGGCCGCCTCGAGAACCTCGGCGTGTCCGGGCCCGGATCGACCTCGACGATCGTCCCCTGGGGCGCTCCTGGACGAGCCCGACGCTTCTCCTCGACCACGACGTCATCTTCCACCTGGCGGCGAATGCGTACATTCCTCCATCAGTGGAGGATCCCGCGTTCGACTTCCGCTCAACCTCGAGACGACCTTCCGGCTCCTCGAGGTGCTGCGGCGCGCCGAACGGCGACCGCGACTGGTGAACACGTCGTCGGCGGCGGTGTACGGGGACCCGCAGCGGCTCCCCATCCGCGAGTCGGACCCGACCGTGCCGATCTCTCCCTACGGGGTGGGCAAGCTGGCGGCCGAGCGGTACGTCGCCGTCTTCAGCCAGCTCTACGGGATCACCGCCTCGTCGGTGCGCCTCTTCTCGGTGTACGGCCCCCGGCAGCGCAAGCAAGTGGTCTACGACCTGATCGACCGGCTCGCCGGCGATCCGTCCCGACTCGAGGTGATCGGCGACGGGACCCAGGAGCGCGACTTCGCGTTCGTCGAGGACGTCGCCGCGGCGATGGTGCACGTCGGCACAGGCGCCCGGGATCGGGCGAGGTCTTCAACGTGGCGTCGGGCACCAGCCACTCCATCGCGCAGCTCGTCACTGCTATATGTGCGGCGATGGGGCTCGATCCCGAGATCGCGTACACCGGGAGCGTCCGTCCGGGCGACGCCGAGCGCTGGTCCGTCGACACGACCGCGCTCGACCGCGCTCGGCTTCACAGCCGGCACGTCCCTCGTCGAGGGACTCCGGGCGACGTGGGATTGGTACCGTGCCGAGCGCGGGCTGAGACGCCGATGCGGGTCGCGTTCCACGACATCGTGAATGCCGGCTGGACCGCCGGCGCCCACTACTACAAGAACCTCTTCATCGCTCTGCGCCAGCTCGATGACGGCAGCCGACCGCGGATCGTCGTGCTCGTCTCCCCGGCGAAACGCACCGGCGGCTACCACACGTACCGCGACCTGGCCGACGAGGTCGTGGAGCTGCCCCGGCCCGACCACCGTGGACCGCTACGTCCGGCGGGTGACTCGCCGGCTCGGCAAGGACCCGAAGTCGTCACGCCGACTCGATCGGGCGCTGACCGACCAGGACATCGACGCCCTGTTCGTGTCCTGGGGAGAGTTCGACACACCCGTCGCCGTGCCGCTCCTGGGCTGGATCCATGACTTCCAGCACACACACCTCCCCGAGCTCTTCCCGTCCAAGGAGAAGGCCCAGCGGGACGACCTGTTCGAGCGGCTGTCGGCGACTAGCTCGCGCGTGGTCCTGAGCTCCGAGGACGCGCGCCGCGACTTCGAGCGGTTCCTGCCTCGTACGCCGAGAAGGCACGCGTCCTCCGATTCGTCGCCCAGGTGCCGCCCGACGTCTACGACGACGACCCGGCGTGGATCTGCGACGAGTACTATCTCCCCGAGCGATTCGTGTACCTGCCCAACCAGTTCTGGGTGCACAAGGGGCACCGCCTCGTGATCGAGGCGCTCGCACAGCTCCGAGCGAGCCAGCCGGACGTGAGGGTCGTGTGCACCGGCAACACCGCTGACCACCGCGATCCGATGTACTTCGGCGAGTTGCTCGCCGAAGTGTCACGCCGCGGCGTCCGCGACAACTTCGTCGTGCTCGGCTGGGTGCCGCAGGCCCACATCTTCCACCTCATGCGCCAGGCCGTCGCCGTGTTGCAGCCGTCGCGATTCGAGGGGTGGAGCACGACGGTCGAGGAGACGAAGTCGGTCGGGAAGTCGATGATCCTGTCGGACATCCCGGTGCACCGGGAGCAGGCGCCCGCCGGCGGTGCGCTACTTCGACCCCACCGACGCGGCCGCCCTAGCCGAGCGCTGGTCGCCGCGGTACGAGACCTGCTCACCCGGTCCCGACCACGCGCTCGAGGAAGCCGCAGCGGACGCCTACCGCGGCGCACGTGTGAGTACGCGGAGACCTTCGTGCGGATCGCGCGCGGAGCCGTCTCGGCGGCGCCCCCGAGCGCGGGGCCAGCCCGGTTCATCGGGGGGCGTTGACGGGGCGCGGCTTCCTGCGGACCTCGATGCCCAGCGGCGCCAGCGCTCGGTTCACCAGCACGCGGCAGCGTCGCAGCGGCTCGCGTAGCTCTCGTTTCCAGCGGCGACCCCTGGCGGCAGCAAGGTGCGTCGTGTCCGGCTTGCGCACGAACTGAGGAACTGCCTTGTACGGCAGGCGCGGGTATCCGAGTAGCTCGAAGTCGGCGTCGTAGCGGGCAGCGAGGAGTCGCTTGGAGTGATCGTCGAGAATCTCGAGCCAGCGGCGAGAGGTGTCGAACGGCTCGCGCTCCTGCGTCCGGTTCGCATTGAGATGTGGCATCGCCTCGATGTCGAGACCGAGGATCGCCTGGAGCTCGGGGAGATCCTCGCCGATGGTCTCCACCTTCCCCACGAAGTCGACGGCGGGATCGCCTTTGTAGTCGAGGAGGAAGTAGTGCTGCGAGAGGAAATGTGGGTCGGCCCCGTCATCGTTGCCCTCCGGGCTCACGAGCCACCCGACGAACTCGGTGAAGCTCATTTTCGGATGGAGTGCCTCGTACCGTCCGAACATCGCTCGCTGCGCAGCGGATCCGCGATAGTTGACGAACTTATCGTGATAGAAGGCAACCGCTCTCGAGTACGGGTTCCTCACGAACGTGAAGCTCTTCGAAGGCGCGATCCGTTCCGAGCCGATGACGTCGGCACTTCCGTCGGCGAGTTCGTACCGCCCGGATCAACCGCCGAGAGGTACTGGAGGGTGGATCGACTCATCGCCTTGGGCACGCGAGTAGTAGACGAACCCGAGCCGCTCCGACACGAACGTGTCTGTGTGCACCACGACAGGGGTGGAACCCATCGACATCTCGAAGGCTCGGAGCGTCACCAGGTCGTTCCCATCCTGCTGTCAGACGCGAGGACCAGCAGGGAAGTTGCGTTCGGCGGTCAGGGTCGGAGCTTCGTCGGCGTCGTGACCCCAGGCCGTGTCGGCGATCAGTCGACCCTGCCGCATGATACCGGGTGGGAGCCGTGGTAGGTCGGGACCGATGACGTCGACCCCCGTGGCGGGATGCCAGCGCAGGAGCGGCTGACCGTCGAGGTACACGGCCACCCAGACAAAGAATCGGCCGCGAGGCAGCGGCAGCCGGTCGACCCGGCAGCTCACCGAGTTCGACCCCTCCCGGAGCTCGACCGGCTCACGCGACACGAGCATGGGGTTCGCCGTCCCCTCGCTGATGCCGAGCACGACCTCCGTGTGGTAATGCGTGCCCGAGTCGAAAGTCAGCACGACATCGAGCGGCTCGAACGTCCGGGCGAACGCATCGTCACCAGTCGAGACGGTTGCGTCGCGTAGCCGCACCCGCCCGTCGCCCGCGCTTCTCGGCGGCAGCCACCTGCTCGATGGCCTGCCGGTAGTAGGAGAGCGTCTCCGCAACTGGCGCGTCGGCCTGCACCACGCCGTTCTGCATCCAGATCCCGCGGTTGCAGATCGCCTCGACCGACGCCAGGTCGTGGGAGACGAACACCAGCGACGTCCCGTTGTTGAGCACGTCACGCATCTTCGCCAGGCATCGTTGCTGGAACGACGCGTCGCCGACGGCGAGCACCTCGTCGACCAGGAGCACGTCGGGTTCGAGGAACGCAGCGACGCTGAACCCGAGCCGCATGCCCATGCCGCTCGAGTAGAACTTCACCTGACGGTCGATGGCACCCTCGAGCTCGCCGAAGGCGACGATCTCGTCGAACTGCCGCACGATGTCGGCCCGCTTGAGCCCGAGCAGCGTGCCGTAGAGGTAGACGTTCTCCCGCCCGGTGAGCTCCGGGTGAATGCCGCCGCGCACCTCGATGAGCGCGCCGATCCGCCCTGCGACCTCGACCCGTCCGGCGTACTGGTCCATCACGCCGGCGAGGATCTTGAGGAACGTCGACTTGCCGGAGCCGTTGTTGCCGACGATGCCGGTGGCATCGCCGGGCTCGCTGACGAGGTCCATGTCGCGGACGGCCCAGCTCCAGTCGGGGACTCGCCGCGACGCGGATGATGCCGCGCCGCAGGCTGTCGCGGAACTGGTTCTGCTTGATGTCGGGACGGAACCGCTTCCACACGTGCTCGGCGTGGATGGTGCCGCTAGGCGTAGTCAACGACACCTCCCTCGAAGCGTTTGAACGCCCAGTACCCCAGCGCGAGCAGCAGCACCGACGTGATCGCTCCGAGGCCCACGTAGCCCCACTGCGGCGTCTCGTTCTGGAGCATCGTGCGGCGGTAGCCGTCGATCACCGGTCCGAGCGGGTTGATCAGGCAGTAGATCCCGCGATGTCGGCCGGGATGACGTCGAGCCCGTAGGCCACCGGCGTGGCGAGGAGACCGACCTGGAGGAACAGCGCGAGCGCGTGGCGCAGATCGCGCAGGTACACCACTGCGACCGCGAGCAGGAGGCTGAGCCCGGCCGTGAACGCGAGCTGCACGAGGAAGAGGATCGGGATGTAGACGCTCGCGGGCTGGGGCCAATCACCGGTCACGGCGAAGAGGACGACGAGGACGATGCTGGCGACCAGCGTGTCGACCCCGGCAACCACGAGACTCGAGAACGGGAACAGCTCGCGGGGGCACGCGGTCTTCGTCAGCAGGGCGGTGTTGCCGAGCAGGCTCATGGCGGCGCCGTTGACCCCCGACGAGAAGAACGTCCACGCCAGCAGCCCGGTGAACGCGAACAGCGAGTAGGGCACGCCGCCGGTCTGCGATGTCGGCCTTGCTGTTGATGAGGACGAACACGAGCATCAGCGAGACCGGCGCCGCCAGCGCCCACAGGAACCCGAGCAGGGCCTGCTTGTAGCGGCTCCGGAGCTGACGCTCGCAGAGGCTGCGCAGCAGCTCACGGTACGACCACTGCTGCCGGATCGACGTGAACACGTTGGCGCTGCGCCGGTATCGCATGTCGGACGTCGGGACGCTGGTGGGGTCGTGGGTGACGTCCTCCGGGCGCAGCCGCGTGGGTACGACGGCGCGGGTCTCCTGGGCGAGTTCCTCGTCAAGCCCCATGATCGTGCTCAATCTAGTGGTGGGCACCCGCGACTGGAATGGTCGGAGCGCACTTCCCGCCCGGTCGACGAGGTCCCCACCGACGTGTCAGCCAGCGGTCAGGGCCGCCGGCGGAGAGGTGACAAGCAGTCCGAAACCCCGGCAATCTCCGCGCCCGGTCACACGACCTCGTCGTAGACGGCGCGAGTGGCGACGGCCATCCGGTCGAGACCGAAGACCTCACGTGCTCGCTGCGCACCGGCCGCACCCATGGCGGTCCGGCGTGATGCGTCACCGGCGAGCTCGACGAGCGCGGCGGCATCTCGTCGACCGACCTCGGCGGCACCAGCACGCCGGACACCCCGTCGTCCACCACCTCGGGGAGCGATGCGTAGCGCGTGGCGACGACCGTGCGGCCGGCCGCCATCGCCTCGAGCGCGGTGAGGCCGAACCCTTCCGCGTAGTTGTCGGTGGGGAACACCACGACGTCGCACGCGGTGAGCAGCGCCTCCACGTCGCGCACGAACCCGAGGAAGCGGACGCGCTCGGGTGGGCATTCGGTCGCCGCCAGTCGTTCAGAGCGCGTCGCGCTCCTCTCCTTCGCCGGCGACGACGAGCACCGCGGGGATCCCGTCGTCGCGGATCGCGCGCCCGACCGCTTCCATCAACGTCGGGTGACCCTTGCCCGCGATCAGGCGGGCGGCGATGCCGATCACGAACGAGTCCTCGTCGAGGTCGAACCGCGCCCGGGCGTCTTTCCACGTCGGCGCGTCCCGCTCCCACCGATCGACGTCGATGCCGTAGCGGACGACCCGGATCCGTTCCGGGGCGCGAGGCGCTCTTCCCGCAGGAAGCGGGCGACGTGTTCGGAGATCGCGATGCGCCGCCGCGCCAGCCGGCTCACCGCGCGACCGACGCTCCGGTACGGCTCGCGCCGGTAGAAGTCGTCGGTCGAGTGCACCGAGGAGACACCGCGCACGCGTGCGACCTGCGCCGCAACCTGCCCGACGACGTCGGCGTGGAAGAGGTGGGTGTGCACGACGTCGGGACGGAACGCGCGGATCTCCGACACCAGCTCCGGAACCAGCTTGGCGTTCAGGTCGCCACCGGCGGCGCGCACGGTGACGTCGATACCGGCGTCGGCGAGCTCGGCGACGAACCGCGGTCCGTCGCCGGTCGACAGCACGCACATCCGGCTCTTCACCCCCACCGACTCCAGGGCCGGGAGCAGCGACAGCAGGTGCCGCTCCGAGCCCGACACCCCCTTCGCCCGCTGCACGTGGAGCACCCGCATCGTCAACGGACCACCTTCACCGTCTTTACCGTCCGTAGTCCGTGGGTGTCCTCGACGGTGATGGTCACGGTGTTGGAACCGGTGTGCAGCGGGACGTCCCTTTGTCGTCCATTGCATCTTCCAGTCGCTCCATCCGTTCTGGTAGTCCCCGGGCCCGGTTCCAGGTCATCTCGCCGGTGCCGGACGGTACGTCGGCGGTCCTCCAGCGGACGAATCGGACCGCGTAGTCGTCCTGGGCGGAGCCGGTGATCTCGATGGTGTCCTCGTCGCCGTGCCCGGAGGGTTGACTCGAGCGAGTCGGCGGGTTGTGGTCCACCACGCCGGGCCGAGCTGCTTCTGCATCGCGTCCCCGTACGGCCCGTAGTCGAAACCCTGGAGCTTGCTAAAAGCGAAGTCGGCAAACATCCGGCCCATGCCCCAGCGCCGCGCCACGTCGAGTTGCTCGGCAACGTACGACCGGCGGGCGCGCGTTCTCGAAGCTGTTCGTGCCGGAGCTGATCCAGACGAACGGCGTCTCCTGCACACGGTCGCCGCATATGGCCAGTTCGCGAATCGCCGGGAGAGGAGTGCGAAGAGGGTGTTGTACTCGTAGGTGTATGCGCTATCCCAGGTCCCCGACATGCGGTGTCTTGTAGAAGGTCGCGTTGAGGAACGTGATGCTCTGATACCCCTCGACCTCCGTGAGTCCGTTCCACAGATCGACCTGCACCCAGTTGTCGAAGGCCGCGCTCGATGTGGTTTATCTCCTCCTGCACGACCTCATCCCAGGTGCCAGGGAACATCGTGAAGTAAGCGAGAATGTCCACGCTGGGATACGCGCTGAGTATCGAGCGCATGAGCTCCTCGCCGCGCTCGCGGACCTTGGCCCGGGTTTCGGCTTCCGAATGCTGGTTGCCCGGATAGTCCCACTGCCAGGAGGCCGTCGTGCGCCCATCATTCTGCGGGTAGAGCTCCTGGTCGAATGCGAGCCCGTCGAACCCGAGGGACCGGGCAGCCGCCGCTGCGTCGTCGACTGCCGGCATGACCGTTTTGGTCCACCCCGCATCGTCGAACCAATCGACCAGCGGCGTGGCCGGATTGTTGGTGTTCGCGAATTCGAACCCAAGTACATCTTGATGCCGTGCTTGTGAGCCCGCGAGACGATCGTGGAGTCGCGGAGCGTGCGCTCGAGCACGTAGTCGGACCCGCTGAGTTTGCCTAGGTTACCCGTGAACCGGGTGGTCGCGCCCATACCCCAAAGCCGTTGGAGGTCGCACGCAAACCCCCGCACGCCACGATCGTGCCAGGCATCGAGTTGCGTGTTCGTGAGTTGGTACACCTGATGGCACGCCGTCCAGACGACCATCTGGTTGGCGCTGTTGGGTTTCTGCGTTGCGCCAGCAGCGCTTGCGCCAGCCGTTGAACCTCGGCCAAGGCCGACAGGGAGCACGCAACGGCGAGACACGGCACGACTACCGCGCAGCGGACTCGTCCTAAACTCACGGGCTTGGTGATCATCGTCACAGCCTCGACCCTGTCGTCGCGCGGCATCGGCCCATTGACGCTACCGGCCGGTACCCGGATCGGGGGATCGGGAAGGGCGATTCGACTCGCGGAGTGGATTCATGCTGGGTCTCTGCGTCGCCATGGTCGCGGTCGGCGTCGGCGTGGCCGCAGTGTCGTCCAACGGGATACCAGTTGGCGCCGCGCTACTGGCTGCGCCCGCCCTCGTCGCGTTCGGATTCCTGGTGGCGCAGGGACCGAAATGGTGTCTCGCCGGTCTCATCGCCGCGGTGGTGCTCGGCTACGCCCACGACTCGATCTCGCTCGGTTCAGTCGATCTCCGCGTTCCCGATCTCTTTCTCGTCGCGCTCGCTGGGTGGGTTGTGGTGCTCCGAGCTCGACGATGGCCAGCGAGGATGGATTCCGGGGCGGCGCCTTCTGGCGGTGTGGCTCGCGGTGCTGGGGTTTTCGCTCTATCCACTGCTCGTGCATGGCACGGTGGACGTCGGCGCGCTCGTCGGGTGGATGCGTCTTGTGGCGACTTTCTCGCTCGCCTGGTTCGTGCCCTACGCGCTCTACCGCGTCCGCGACATCGAGTTCGTGCTCGGTGTCATCGCCGTCGTCGCGACGGCTGAGATCGCCATAGCGGTAGTTGGCGCTGTCGCCGCAGGCAACGTCGGAGCGCGGCTGACCGGCGCAAACGATCCCAACACGACGGGCTTGCTGGCTGCGATCGTCGTTGTACTTGCGCTCCACGGCCCGGTGAGGGTTCGTCCGTCCCTCAAGGCTTCGATGTTTGCGATCGGGATCGTCGGGCTTCTAATGACGCGGTCATTGGGCGCGACGGCGGCGGCAGTCCTGGCACTAGGCGTCTACGGCGTTCAGACAGTCAGTGCCCGACGCTCGCAGAGATTCGCGCCAGGAGTTGGTCGTGCCGACCCGGTTGCTCGCGATGGTGATCGTCGGCCTGGGTGCCGCCATGGCGCTTAGGCCCAGTAACTTGCCAACCTCGGCCGGGTTCGGCGGCAGCACCACCGTGCACCGTGTGGTGCTTGCCGACGCGGGCCTTGAGCTCTTCCAGCGGCATCCATTGTTCGGCATCGGGTGGCAGCAGGCGCCGGTGGAGGTCGGTTCGCCAGCAGTCAGCGCCGCGTTGCACAAGCGTTTCGGTGCGGGAATCAATCAGCAGTTCATTCCCGAAACGGGCCGAACCACCGAGCTCCACAATTCGTACATCCAGGTGCTTGCGGAAGCCGGCATCGTCGGTTTTCTCCTATTGCTCGCCGTGCTGATCGCTCTGGGCCGAGGCATTGCCAAAGTGCTCCGGAGCGTGCGATCGAATCACCGCCTCTACGTTGCAGCACGAGCGGCGGTCGTCCTTCTCGTCGTCATCATGGTGTGGTGGAACGACAACACGTTGTACGGGGCTCAACCGGAGAGCGTCCTCGCGGCGACATTCCTCGGGATCCTGGCCGCGGTGCCCGCGGTCGCGCAGGCCCGGCAGCGGGGCGAAGCGACGGAGGTCGAGGCATGAATCTCGAGCGTTCGCCCGTCAAGACGGGTCAAGCACGTGTCGATACACAGGGATGCGCAGACTCGGCCGCGTCCGTCCCGCCGAGCATCCGGGTACGCACTCGCGGCATTGACGATATCGGCACTGGTGCTCGCGGCATGCGCCGCCGTCCACGACCACACACGACCACGACCAGACCCACAACGCTGCCGCCGGTCATCCAGCCGGCGGCCAGCGCGGGTTCGGCCGCGAACCGGATCATCTTCTGGACGAACTGTTGGGATGTCGTCGAGCTGAGCGACGCGCAGCTCGACAGTTGGCGTAGCCGGGGTGTCGGTGGATTCGTTTGCGCCAACCTGTACCTCTACGGCATCGGCGGCGCACAGAAGTTCACTGGAGATCCTTCGTCACCGCTGTCGGGCTCGGAATTCGACCTCCAACGCGACATCCACGGTACAAGAAGATCGTCAGCCGGGCGGCAGCACGCGGTATCAATCTCTGGCTCGGTGTCGGGATGAGCAACTACTGGAACGGTACCGCAGCCTTCGGGGACTGGTTCGACGACGCCACCTGGTCGAACACCGTGCTGCCACAAGCGGCAAATCTTGCTGGGGCGGCGAGGCTCCTGGGCTTCGCCGGCGTTGCATTCGATGGGGAACTCTACCCGGGCAAGTCCGGCACGGCGGGCACCTGGGACTGGAACTACCCGGGGAACACACACTCTGAGTCGGCCGTCCGGGCCCAGGTGAAGTTGCGCGGTGCGCAGCTCATGAATGCACTGGTCGGCGCCTTTCCGGGGATCGACATCGTCACCATCCATCCGTTGCTTCCCGAAGGTTGGGCGGAGCTCGTCCAGCAGGTGATCAACGGCGTTCCGAACGCGTACCAGAACATGGTCGGCATCAATTTCTGGGACGGCATGACCAGCGTTCCCGGCTACGGCCCGATCCGCTTCATGGACCAGACGTACAACAAGACCTCGCACCTCTTCCAGGCAACGTGGGACACCGCGTTCACGTACGACCTCAACCGGATGTCGGCGATGTTCAGCCGTCGGCTATCGAACTGGGCCTATGCGTCTAGCCGCATCGACTGGGGTCCGTTCGCATGGATCAACGCCGGTCCGCAGCCGTTCGATGCCGCGCGCTCGCCACAAGAAGTCGCCGCCCAGCTGGCCGCCTTCCGCAAGTGGGGCACCGAGTGGCGCCTTCGTCAACTTCGCCTACGGCGGGATACAAACCTCCTTCGACTACACGCCTTACGTCGCGGGCATGCAGGCCGCCGCCATGCCGGGCGCCGTCGACACCGAACCACCGTCCGCCACGCTGGGGACTCCTGTCCGGACGGGTACATCCGTGTCCTTCTCGGGATCGGCGACCGACAACCTCGCCGTGCGAGCGGTGCGCTGGCGTAGACCGTCGGGCGCAACGGGCGCTGCGGCAATGACATGGACTGTCATCAATGGGACGTACGGGACCGGGTACCAGTGGCGCATGGACTGGTCGGCCGCGGTCCCGGTCGCCAGGGTCGCAGGTCACACTCACCTTCGAGGATATGAAGGGCCTGTTGAGCACGAAGAGGTCGTCGCCCCCGACCCCAGCCCTTACGACCTCTGCAGCGGGCGCAGCGGGCGCCGCCAACGATTCCGCCGCGAACGAGGAACCGACTTCGACCGCACGGTGATTCTGTCACGAAGGGTTCACCAAATGGAGCGGATCGAGGCGAAACGCACTGCTACACCGACAATGATGTAGGCATGTCCGCGAGCCTGAGCGCACGCAAGTGGTCGAACTCTGGAAGCTCGCCGGCGAATCGGCGCCGTCTGCCCTACGAGGTGCCATCGTCAATGTGTCCGGATCAGACGATCGCGTACAAGGAAGGGGGTCACTATCGTGACGCCGACTTCTCAGACGCATCGACCTACACGATTACCAACTATGTAGGACGAAAGGGAGCCACGGGTAACGGGGGCGAACTCGCTCTCGATCTCTCGGAGCCGATCCTTAATGCGCTGGTCGAGAGCTTCGACGTAGTGTTCAACCACACGACGCTCGAGCACCTCTACGAAGCTCGACAGCTTCGCGGATCTGCGAGCTCTCCAGCGACCTTGTCATTGTCATAGTGCCGTTCGCTCAGGCGACTCATTGGACGGAGTCGTACGGGGACTACTCGCGCTTCACGCCCATGGGTCTGCGCTGCATGAACGCGGAGAACTCGCTCGAAAGCTCTGCACGAGGCAGCCGGGCCGCCACGCCGGCCAACCGATCTACCTCCTATTCGTGGGTTCAAAACATCCCGAACGATGGCGCGCGGCGCTAACCGCTCGAACGGATCGACAGCTCAGTTGGCGGTTGGATTGGCAGTCATCTCTGGCCTGATCGCGGTCAAATCGCTTGCGCGGCTCGCTTACGCAACTCGACGCGACGCACTCTGTCCAGGTTCTTGCGAAAGAAGTCGGAATGAGCGATTCCCAACTTCGTGCGCGTGGCGCAAGAAGCCAAAGCCCGCCGCAGTGTCGTGCGCGGTCGTCGCCCACGACCGTGATCACGATGCCTTGTTCACCTCGCGCGCGAGACCGCCGCCGAACCGGTCTATAACCGTCTCCGCCCGGCGCGACCAGGTGTGGGCCTCGACGTCGACCCAGCGTGTGCCGCTAGCCGATCACGAAGGCGAGCATCGCCGGCGAGTTGGCGAGCGCGACCGAGGTCGTCGACGGAGTCGGGAGCCACGAGCAAACCGTTCTCCCCGTGGACCACCGTCTCCCGGATCGCCGGGAGATCCGAGGCGACGACCGGGACACCACACGCCATGAACTCGAACAACTTCATGGGTGACGAGAACCTGGTGAAGTGGTCGTTCGGCGGGGAGGGGATCACGCCGACGTCACAGTGTGGATCCATCCCGGGACTCGGTGCTCGGCACGTGGTCGACGAAGCGGAAGTCGTCGGCATGGCCGCCGGAGGCGATCCCGGCCGCGACGAACTCGTCGACCTGGTCCATCGGACCCCCACGTAGAGGTGTGCGGCGCGTTACCGCGTGCGCGGAGCTCGCCGACCTCCCGGACCGCGGTGAGGAGCCCCTTCTCGGCGCCCAGCGTCCGCAAGCGACCGACGTAGCCCACGATGGCGCGGTCGGTCGGGAGGTCGTGCGCGGTCCGGCACGCCCGCCGTGGCGGGGAGGTGCGCGAAGCCCGACAGTTCGACACCGCTTCCGAGCACGATGGTGCGCTGCGGATCGGCACCCTCCCCGACGAGCATGTCCGGGTCGCGGCTCGTCAACGCCACCACGCCCCGGAGGCGCGATCGGCGCGCCACCTGGCTGGACGAGGGCGCGACCAGGACCGGCCGGCGGATCGTGCACCTCGAGGATGGTCGGGATCCGGGCAGCCGTCGTCCACCACGCGACCGCGGGCTCCCGGATGTGCTGGCAGACCTGCGCCGTGCGCGGGTCGCGGCCCGCGTGCGGCGACGGTCGCTGCCCAGGCCACATCGTGCGCGCCCATGACCCACGGGAACACCGACACCGGGAAGCGCGAACTCGACCGCGATCACGTCGTCGTTCTCGGGAGCGTGTGGATGCTCAAGATCGGCGCGGTTCCGTAGTAGTCGAAGATGCTAGACCGGCGATGCTCGATCCTGGCGTCGTCGTGGGTGCCACAGCTCGACGTCGACGCAAGCTTTCGCGAGGACTCGCAGAGCTTGACGAGCGAGTGACCGTGCGCCTTCTCGGTCGGGAGCCGAGCGTTGGCGACGTACAGGAGCCTGCCTACCATCGTGCGCAATGCAGGGCGGCTCCCGCCTCCGCTACGCTCGGCGACGCGCCAGCGGCTTCCCATGAGCAGATTCGTCTTCATCACCCAGGTCGTAGATCCCGATCATCCGGCGCTCGGTGCCACGGTGGCCAAGATCAAGGCGATCGCCGCGCGCGTCGACGAGGTCGTGGTGCTCGCCCTGGATGGAGGTTCCGACGCACTGCCGGCGAACTGCCGGCTCCTCACCTTCGGCGCGACGTCGCGGCCCACACGTGTCGCGCATTCACCTCAGTGTTGACCACGGCGTGTCGGCCGCGGCCGACGGCGGTGCTCGCACACATGGCGCCGGTGTACGCGGTCCTCGCGGCGCCGTGGTGCCGTCCGCGCCGCATCCCGCTGCTCCTCTGGTACACGCACTGGCACGTGAACACCATGCTCCGCGCCGGCCTGGTCGCCGCCGACGCGGTGGTCTCGGTGGACCGCCGCTCGTTCCCACTCCCTTCGGACAAGGTCGTGGCGATCGGGCACGGCATCGACCTGGACGACTTCCCGTGCACCGACCACGCCGCCGACCTTCGCCGACTCCGAGTGCTGTCGCTCGGGCGCTACTCGGGCGCCAAGGGCATCGACACGATCATCCGGGCCGTGGCGTCCCTGCCGCACGCGACGCTGACCCACCACGGCCCGGCGCTCAACGACGCGGAAGCTGCCCACCGCCGCGAGCTCGGCCACCTCGTGGACGAGCTCGGTATCGCCGACCGGGTCATGCTCGACGACGCCGTTCCCCGTTCGGAGGTGCCGTCGCTCTTCGCGGCGGCCGATGTGCTCGTCAACAACATGCGGGCGGGCGCTCCCGACAAGGTGGTCTTCGAGGCCGCTGCGTCGTGCCTCCCGGTCCTGGCGTCGAACCCCGTGTTCGACGACTTCCTGCCGTCGTCGTTGCGCTTCCCGCGTGAAGACGCTGCTGCCCTCGCAGCGCGGCTCGCCGCGCTCGTGCCCGACGACCGACTCCGAACCGGTCACGAGCTGCGGGCACGGGTGGTCGCCGAGCACTCGGCCGGGCACTGGGCTGACGCGGTGTTGGCGGTCGCCGCATCCGTCCGGGCGCGCTGACCACGGTCCGCACTGCCGCTGGAGCGGCGGACGCCGCGCCCGCTACGGTGCAGCGCAACTCGGAGGGGAACCCGCATGCGTTCGGGTCGTCGGCCAACGACAGGACGTGAGAGTGATCGCCAAGCCCCGAGGTGTAGACGCCGTGACCACGATGCCGGCCCGGAAGCGGTGACGCTCCGGGCATGAGAGTCCTCATCGTCACGGGCATCTACCCGCCCGACATCGGCGGCCCGGCGACCCACGCCGACGACGTCCGGCGCGCCGCTGACGGACCGGGGTCACGACGTCACCGTGGTCACCCTGACCGACGAGCGACGACCCGGTGCTGCGCGCTCCACTCGTGCGGTTCCCGCGGTCGTGGCCGTGGCCGGTGCGCACCGCCGGCGCGCTGGCCTGGGTCGCTCGCCTCGCCCGCCAGCACGACGTCGTCTACGCCACCGGTCTCGATCTGGCTGCGGTCGCGGGCGCCGGCCTCGCCCGCCGCCCGGTGGCGCTCAAGGTCGTCGGCGATCCGGCGTGGGAGCGTGGCGTGCCGTCAGGGTCTCACCTCCCGGTCGTTCGACGACTTCCAGGACGACCGGGGCGGCCCACTCGCGCTCCGCGGCATGCGCGCCCTGCGGAACTGGTCGGCCCGGAACGCCACGGCGCTGCTCTCCCCGAGCCCGCACCTCGCGGCACGTGCCGGAGCCTGGGCGCATCGGAACGACGTGCGGGTCGTCCCGAACGGCGTCGCGCGCGGTCGCCGCCGCACGACGCCTCCGAGCGTGCGCGGTCACCTCCGACTGGTGTTCGTCGGACGGCTGGTCGTGCACAAGCATCTCGACCGGATCATCGCTGCGGTCGCGGCGAGCGAACACGGCGGCATCTCGACGTCGTCGGCGACGGTCCCGAGGAACAGGCGTGGCGTGCGCTCGCCGATCGGCTGGGGGTGGCCGAACGCGTCCGGTTCGAGGGCGCGCTCGACCCACGACCAGACCTTGGAGCACATCGCCGATGCCGACGCGCTGGTGCTGGCGAGCGGGTACGAGGGTCTCCCGCACGTGGTGCTCGAGGCGCTCGCGTGCGGGACCCCCGTGATCACCACTGCACGCCACGGCCTCGGCGACGTGCTCACCGACGGCGTCGACTCGCTGCTCGTCGACGACGAACCGCACGGCGCTGACCGCGGCCTTCGACCGCCTGGCGGCCGACGACGCACTGCGCCAGCGACTCCGCGAAGGTGCGAAGGCGACGGGTCGGCAGTGGACGCTCGACCAGTGCGTCGACCAGCTCGAAGCGTTGTTCGACGAGCTGGTCGATCCCCCGCCGCTGCGCGGTGTTCCTCGGCAAGACCGACATGCCCACGCCACCGACACCGCGACGACGAGCAGAAGTACGCGATCAACGGCCGGCACGTGAGCTCCTACGTCGTCTGCACCGGCCGGCCGGGCGGGCTTGCGCCGCCCGGCGGGCGCACAGCGCGATCGCGCTCCCGCGGCTGCACCCCGCGCCGCTGGGCAGTGCGGTGTTCTACGGGGCCGGGCCCCTGCTCGGCGCTGCGCGCCGCGGCGTGCCGGCCACCGGCGGCGATCGTGTGCCAGAGCCCGTTCGAGGCGCTTCGGCGTCGCGCTCCTGCGCGGCGCGTGCCGCCGAGACCTCGACGGCCGCGGCTGCAGATCGAGGTGCACGGCGACTGGCGCACCGCGACCCGGATGTACGGCGGTTCGCGTCGCCGCCTGCTCGGGCCCTCCGCCGATCGGGTCGGCCGAGTGGACGCTGCGACGCGCCGATCGTGTGCGCGTCGTCAGCGAATTCCTCGCGCAGACTCGTCCGCGACGCGGGCTACGAGGGCCCGATGGACCAGTTCATCGCGTACAGCGACTACGACGAGTTCCTCGCGGTTGCGCCGGTGGAGCCGCCGGCAACGCCGCGCGCGGTCTTCGTCGGGGTGCTCGAGCGCTACAAGGCGGTCGACGTCCTCCTCGATGCGTGGGAGCTCGTCGCCGGAGCGGCTCCCCGACGGCCCGGCTCACCATGATCGGCGGCGGCTCGCTCCACGAGCAGCTCGTCGAGCGGATCGCGCGACGAAGGGCTGGCGAGCACGGTCGAGCTGCTCGCACCGATGTCGAGGACCGACGTGCGCCGGCATCTCGACGCCTCCACCTGCCTCGTGCTGCCGTCCCGTTCCGAAGGTCTCGGGCGGGTGATCCTCGAGGCGATGGGCCGCGAGCGCCCGGTCGTGGCGTCGCGGTGGGGGGCATCGTGGAGCTGGTCGATCCCGGCCACACCGGTGTGCTCGTTCCTCCGGAGGATGCTCGCGCGCTCGCCGACGCGCTCGTCGAGATGCTGACCGACCCGGTCGCGGCACGCGCGATGGGCCGGGAAGCCGGGCGACGGGCGCGCTCGCCCGCGATCCGCTCGCCGAGTACGAGCGGGGCATCGCTGCGACTCGCGGAATGGATGGCGGCGTCGTGAGCACCGTCGTGCTGGTCACGCCGGCCAGCCGTCTCGACGGCTCAGAGGACCGCTTCTCACCCGGCCACGTCCGGGAGCTCTCCGAGTCACTTCGACCGGGTCGTCATGGTGACCGACCCGGGCACCGGGTGCCCTCGACGGCGCGGCCCGGCTGCGCTCTCCTCGGCGACGGTCTCCCGGACCGACGCCCCGCTCGAGTCGGTGCTCGACGCCGTGGGCGACGACCAGCCGAGCGCGGCCGTGATCATCGACGGTGACATCCGTACCGTCCGGCGTGCGGGCAGCGTCGCGCGCAAGTTCGAGGTGCCGGTGCTGTGGTGGTGCGACGGTCCTCCCGCCGACGAGATCCAACGTGACACCGCCGGACTCGTCGACGCCGTGCTCTCGCCCGTCGACGAGACCGGCGTCGGCCGGTTCCTCGCCGTCGGCGCCGGCATCGACACGCGCGCGTTGCCCTCGGTCCCGCTCCGCCTCGCCCGCCGCTGCGGATCCTGGTGCTCGGGCGGACGGTCGATCAGGCGGGCTCGCGGTGCCGCTCCGGGCGCTGGCCGAAGCGCGGGCCCGAGGGGTGGACGCCCACCTGCTGATCGTCGACTCGCGGCAGCGCGTCGTCGCGCGCCGCGCGCCAGCACGCTCGAGTCGCTCGTCGCCGACCTCATGCTGACGCAGTCGGTGGAGCTGCTCGACGCTGACGGTCCGCTCTACCTGCCCGAGGTGATCGGCGCGCGTGCACGCCGTGATCGACGCGGGCGCCGGGCCCGAACTGGACCACATCGTGCTGGAGGCGATGGCGTGCGGCCGCGCCGTCCTCTCGTCGCGTCCCGCGCTCGACAGCGACGCTGGCCGAGCGAGTCGCTGCCGCTCGTCTTCGCCACCGGTGACGCCGCGTCGCTGGCCACATGCATCGCCGCGGTCGCCGACGCCCGCCAGGACGAGCTCGCCGACCTCGGAACGAGGCTGCGCCACCGGGTCGCAGCACGAGCACTCGCTCGACCAGTGGGGCGCCGGCATCGCCGCGGTGATCGAGGCCTTGCGGGCCCGTTGAGCCGGCCGCGGGATCAGCCGGGACGTCGGCCTGTCGCTCGTCACCGACGGGGCGACCGTGCGCCGCCGGCCCTGCCTCCGCTCACGGCGGCCGGCGCCCTGTCCCGTACCCCGCGGTCTCGGCGCTGTCGGCGCTGTAGAGCACGAGGCCGAGGATCGGCGCCGAGATCTGACGGAAGGACGTCGAGCGCCTGGCGCACCTGCTTCCGGCGGGTGACCCGGGCGGCGGCGACGATGAGGATGCCCCCGGCCGACGGCGCGAGGGCGGCGGCGTCGGTGACCGACGAGCAACGGCGGCGTGTCGACGATCACCAACGTGTCGTCGGCCTGGAGCGAGGCGAGCACCTCGTGGCAGCGCTCGGTGGCCAGCAGCTCGGAGGGGTTGGGCGGGATGGGGCCGGACGGGAGAACATAGAGGCGCTCGACGCCCGGCACGCGCTGGAGCGCGGCGGAGAGCAGCTCCCCGTGCACGACCGACGTGAACCCCACCTCGTTGGACAGGCCGAAGTAGTCGTGGACCCGGGGGAACCGCAGGTCGCAGTCGACGATCGACGACCCGCTGGCCGGCACGTGCCGCGAGCACGGCCAGGTTGGCCAGCGTCTCGGTCTTGCCCGCGGCGCGGAGCGGGTGGAGGTGATCTCGATGCAGTTGCTGCCCTGCAACTGCGAGAAGTTCACCGCGGTGCGCAGTGATCGGTACGCCTCCGCCGCGGGTGACTGGGGCGCCGAGATGGAGACGACGTCGGCCCGCGACGACCGGCTCGCCGGGATCACTCCCATGACGGGGACGCTGTTCCCGGCCGGCCGCGAGGAGGTCCTGGCGGCTGCGGATCTTGTCGTCGAGGAACTCCAGGAGGAAGGCCACCACAACCCCGAGCAGTAGACCCGCTCCCAACGCGACCAGTAGATCCTTCTTGGGATCGGGCGACGTGCGTTGCGTGGGGGGCGTTGCCCGCGTCACCACCTTCACGTCCTGCCCGGCGAGCGCAACACGAGTGCTGGCGTCCTGCAGCTGGGACTGCAACGGTGCCAGTTGTGCATTGAGATCGTTGCGTTGGGTCGCGGCGACCGGGGTCGGAATCCCGAGTGCTGCGCCGACTGTCGATCTGCTGATCGAGCGCAGCGATCTGTTGCTGGAGAAGGACGACCTTCGGCTGCAGGTCCTGGTTGAGGACGTCGAACTGGTGCTGGGCCTGCTGGCGGAGGTAGGCGAGGTACGCGTCGACGTGCGCGTTCACCGTCCGCACGGCCTGGGCCGGGTTCCGGCTCGTCGACGTGACGGTGATGGTGCCGCCGGTGGTGCCGGGATTTGCGGTGACGCCACCAACGCCGGGAGATGCCTGCTCCGCTAGTGCGTGGACGGCTTCGCTCTGGATGATGTCGGCCTGGTTGGCCACGTCACCGCCGTTGGTGTCCGACGTCGAGACGACGAGGGTGCCGGACGCCTCGTACTCGTTGGGGCGCGTGAAGGACCACGCTGCCGCGGCACCGACCACGACGGCCGTCACCAACACGATCACCCAGGCGCGCCGCCGGAGGATCCCGAGGTAGTCGCGCAACTCCATTGGGGCCGTCGCCTGCGCCTCGAACATCCGGCGGATGTTACTCGTGAGACAGTTGTTGTGGCAGGGTTGCCCCTCAGTGCAGGCGCGGCGACGCGACCCGGCGACCGAGATCGACGACCGTTCTCCGCGCGTGGTCGACCACGGTGCGTCGCGGAAGTTCCTTGGTCGTGATCACCGACGAGACGCCGGCACGCGGCTCGATCGCACCGAAGCACGCCACGAGGTCGGACGTGGCCACATCCCGCGAGTACGCGGAACGGACGAAATCGGTCGCTGCCGCGCCGAGCCGTTCCCACTCGCTCCGCTTCGCGTCGTACCCGGCCACGAACTGCTCGATCCAGGTCGCCAGCGCCCCGACGTCGCCGTCCTCCACTGCGACCGCGAACTCGGACCCGAAGAGCTCGCGCCCGCCCGTGCCGTGGAACCCGACGACCGGGCAGCCGCTGGCGAGGGCCTCGGCGACCGGGAGGCCGAAGCCTTCCTCGCGGCCGAGCGCGACGAACAACGCGGCCCGGCGGAGCTCGGCTGCGACCTCGGCCTCGGACCGGCCGTCGAGCGCGACCACCTCCCAGTCGCCGAGTGCGTCCCGCGCGCGCAGGACGTCGAGCAGCAGGCGGAAATCTGTCGGCCGTTTCCGCGGCATGACCACGACGCGGTGCTCGCGTCCCGCCGCACCGGGACGGAAGACCGAGGCGTCGATCCAGTGGTGCATGCGGAAGACGCGCGCGCGTCCAGGCAACGCACGCTCGAGGAGCACTCGGTTCTCTTCCGACACCACGAGGACCGCCGCCACGTCGGGGTGGTCGGCCGTGGTCGTGGGAGCGCAACCGTCGCGACGATTCGCGCTCCGGAACGTTCGGTACGCGTTCTGGTTGAACACGACCTTGGGCACCCCGGGCGCGAGCCGCGCGACGTCGGACGGGGTGAACGCCTCCGGCACCACGAGCACGTCGTGCCCGTCGACGGAGACCGGTGGGTACGCGACGCGCGTCGTGTTGTCGAACCACGTGCACCGGAAGCCCGCACGCGTGTGGAGCACCGCCGCCTCCGTTCCCGCGTCGTTGAGGAGGTCGACGGCGCGGTAGATGGCGCGCACGCCACCGCTCGGTCGCGCGGTGTCCGGCGTGCAGAAGTAGATCACGGGAGGGGGCCCACGACGGGCTCGCCGCGCACGGCGGCGGCCACCTCGCGGCAGGCGGGCCGCTCCGTCACGACGGTCGGGCTCGACGTAGTTGCCCTCCGCCCACTCGTTCCACGACTTGAGGAACACGATCTGCTGCTCCGGTGGGAGGTCGACCACCGCGTCGACCGCCGCCCGCAGCCGGGTACCGAACGCCTCGGGCGTCGCGTCGGTGAGCACGAAGCCGCGTGCGCCGAAGCGCGGGGTGTTGTCCCAGTTGGAGAGCACGACGGGCAGGCGCGGGTGTGGCAGGGACGCCCGTGCCGACTCGGGAATCGAGTCGTAGGCGACGCGCCGTGGCCGTCGCCGCAGCCGTTCGATTCGGGCGCCGACCGGACCGTTGATCCGGCGGCGGGCGGCTTCGTAGAGGGGGACCTGCAGCTCGGCGTCGAACCCGCTCGCGGCCGCGCTCCATCCTCCTTTGGTCTCGCCGACGAGGTACAGACCGGGGAGCCCGGCCCGTTCGGCGAGCGTGCGCCACTGGTCGCCGAACGCCGCGCGGCTCCGGAAGGTCGTTCGGTCGGTACACGAAGAACAGCGGCCGGCCGTCGACGCGCAGGTAGCGCGGATCCGCGGAACGCGGGCAGGACCGCCTCGAAGTGGCGACGGTGGTCGTCGGGCCCCGGATAGGTCTGGGCCACGAGGACGCGGTTCCCGCCGGTCCAGATGGTCGACCAGTTCTGGTTCGCCCACCCCAGGCAGAAGGGGAAGTCGGGCTTCCCGGAACCCAGGACCTCGTCGAACGGCAGCTCGAGCAGCCGCGCGCCCGGCGAACCAGTAGTGCCAGTAGCAGAAGGCTTCGATCCCGTGCTCCGCCGCCAGCTCGGCCTGCGCCGCACGCGTGTCCGGGAGACGGAGGTCGTAGAACCCAGGCGCGCCGGGAAGCTTCGGCTGATCGTGGCCGGGGAAGAGTGGCCGCGCCCGGGCCACGTTGGTCCACTCCGTGAAGCCGGGCCCCCACCACTCGTCGTTCTCGGGGACGGGATGGAACTGGGGGAGGTAGAGCGCGATCACCCGCGCGCCCGATGCCTCGTACGGCACCGTCATGGAGTCCGCTCGGGCACGGACGACAGCCGCGCGTGGACATCCAGGTAGGCGCGTCCCCACCGGCGATCCGGCTCGAGGTGGTTGCCCTCCGCCCATTCGTTCCAGGCATTGACGAACACGAGGTTCTCGTCGGCCGATGGTGGGGTGAAGCGTTCGACGACGGTTCGCAGCCAGCGCTCGTAGCGCTCGGGGGTACCGCCCGTGATGACGGTTGCGCCGCCGTTCCGGCCGGCGCGGGGAGTTGTCGAAGCCGGGGGAGACACAGGGGAAGCGCGTGTAGTCGACGGGCTCCGCCGCGAGGTGCTGCTCCACGACTGCCTCGTAGTCGACGGTGCGGAAACGTGCGGCGCGGTGTTCATGCCGAGGCGTTGTCCGAGAGCCTTCGAGACGCGCTGGGCCGTGCCCGGCGGAGCCATGCCGTAGAACGGAGCGAACTGCACCGCGGCGTCGAAGCCGAGCGTCGCGGGCGGGTGGCGCTCGCCGGGTCCCGTCTGCATCGAGCACAGGTACAGGTCGCCGAGCCCGAGCCGGGACGCCTCGGCGCGCCAGCGGTCCGTCGTGGCGACCGGATCGGGCAGGTGGAACGCCCGGTAGACCAAGAAGACCGGCTTGCCGTCGATCCGCAGGTACCGAGGGTCGGCGAAGGCCTCGGCCAACCAGCGGACGTGCTCGAGGTCGTCTTCGGGGGAGTAGGTCTGGGGCAGCAGCACCGAGCTGGTCTTCCCGTCCCAGGCCCGGGTCCATGGTTCGTTCGCCCAGCAGAGGAGGAACGGGAACGCCGGCTCACCGAGCTGGAGGATCTCGTCGACCGGTCGGTGGAGCAGGCGCCGGCCCCCGAACCAGTAGTGGTAGTAGCAGAAGGCGTCGATGCCGTGGTCGGCGGCCAGCTCGGCCTGCGCAGCTCGGACCGCAGGAACCCGGAGGTCGTAGTACCCGAGGTCGGTCGGCTCGTGCGGCTGGCGATGACCCCGGAACCGCGGTCGGGCACCAGCCACGTTGATCCAATCGGTGAACCCCGGCCCCCACCACTCGTCGTTCTCGGGTGTGGGATGGAATTGCGGCAGATGGAAGGCGACCGTGCGCACGGGGTCGGCGTAATTCACCGCTCGACCGCGCAGGAGCTCATGGCCGAATCGTAACGTGAGGACAACGACGCGATCCCGAGCGGGCCCCGGCGTCTGCGGCGCGGAAGGGTCGGGAGCGGGCCCGGGGAGCGGCAGGAACGTGCTTGAATTGCCTGAATATCTGGGTACGGGGGGGTGCGCCCGGAGTCCGGGTCGGCGGCACACCTTCGAATCGAGGACGAGCGTGACCTACCGAGACGACACCCAGGACCCCCGTACCGGCGGTGGTGCTCCTGTCCCGCCGATGCGGGAGAAGGTCGTGGTCGCCGGACAGGGCTACGTCGGCCTTCCCGTCGCGATGCGCGCTGTCGAAGTCGGGTACCGCGTGGTCGGCTTCGATTCGAACGCGGACCGGGTCAAGCGCCTCGCGACTGGCGAGTCGTACGTGGAAGACGTCTCGAATGACACGCTTCGTAGTGTGCTCGCCACGAACCGCTACTCCGCGTCGAGTGACGCGCGCGCCTGTGGTGGGATCCAGGAGACTCGCGATGCCCGCGTCAGCCTGGTCGACCTGACGCGGGACGTGGTCGCCGGGGCCGACGCCGTCGTGCTGTTGACCGATCACGACGAGCTCGACCTGGAGTTGGTCGTGACCGAGGCCCGGTACGTGCTCGACACCCGATTCCGCCTGACCGGACCGAACGTCGAGAGGCTTTGAGGCATGGGCTCACGGAAGAAAGCCCTGAAGCGGGAGCAACGCCTCTTCCGCGACCTCCGAGAGGCTCGCACGGAGGCTGACGAGCGGCTGCTCGAAGCGACGGCGGCGTGGGAGGTGCTCGACGCCCGAAGCCGTGACGCGCACGAACGTGTCATCGGGCTCCAGCAGCAACTGGACGATGTCCTCTCGGCGTTGGCCGAGTCATCCGTGCGCCTGCACGCCGCGGTGTCTGCGATCGACGACCTCCCGACGGGCGCGTCCACCACCGACGTGGCGCTCGATCTCCGCCGCCGGCTCGAGCAGATGCTGCTGACACAGCAGCGGACCAACGAGTTGCTCGACCTCGCACTCGGAGTTGCGATGGAACCCGACGACGCTGATCGGCGCATTCGCTGAGCTGCGCGAGACTGGTCGCTCTCGATCAGGGCTTCCAGAAGGTCCGGGACAGGAGCCGCGCGAACCTCGTCGATCGCGTCACGCGACCGCGTTCGGCCTGCTTCGGCTCTGACGAGTACGGGTATCGCTCGACCTCGAGCGGGCGGGGCGCGACGGGTGGCGTTGCGTCGTGCGCGGCGACCGGCTCCTCCGACCCGGGTGCGGGGACGGTGACGGCCGTCCCGTTGGCGATCGCCACCGGGTGGTCCGTGGTGGTCGGTACCTGGATCTCCTCGTCGTCTTGGCCCTCGTGCGCCGCGATCGGCTCGTCCGGCTCGGCTTCCACAGTTCCGGAGTCGTCGGCGTCAGGCGCGGTCACGGGCTGCCCGGGTTCGGAAGCCTCGGGTCGGGCTTCCTCGGGTCGGGGTTCCTCGGGTCGGGGTTCCTCGGGTCGGGGTTCCGGGTCGGGTCGGGGTTCCTCGGGTCGGGGTTCCTGGGGTCGGGGTTCCTCGGCCGGTGATTCCGGCAACGCCGGTGGCGGCGGCTCTTCGAGCACGTCGACCAGGATGCGCAGATCCTCGATGTTCGACCGGTAGGCATCGCTCAACGCCTTCGCCGCGATCGCTCGCTCCCGCCAGATCATCGCCTGTCGACGCCAGTGGTGGACTTGCGCCTCGTACTCGGCCACACGATCGGAGGTGTCGGCGACGGCGGGCTGCGCATCGTCGGCGATGACCGCGGCCGAAGCAACCGATGTCGGGTCGTGCGCCACGGTGTGCGGAGCGGGGTCGGCGACCTCGGCGGGCTCGGCGAGAGTGATCGCGGGTGCGGGAATGGCCTCGATTCCCTGTACGAGCTCTGTGTCGATCCAGCTGGTGATCCTGCCGTCGACGATTTCGAACAGGCTCCGCGCCGAGATGGTGACCTCGTCGTCGCCCATGGTCCAGCGGTCCGTCCGCACCGCGACGACTGTGTCTTCCACCACCTCGAGCTCTTCGACGTCGGACTGGAGGCCTTCGACGGTCCGAGCCACCCACGCGAGGTAGTCAGACGCCAGGGTGCCATCGTCCGCCGCCTGGGTCGAGCCGTCGAATCGCAACGCGCCGGCGGCGAACGACCGCGCTCGCGCCCTCGGCGTCGAGATCGGCCCAAGCCGCGAGGAACTGCCTGACCGTTCGGGCCGCGTTCGCACTCGGCGAGAGCGAGCCGTTCACCATCGGGGGTGTCGACGGCACGCTCGGCGGGACGGCCGCCGCCGGCCTGGGCCGCGCCCGCACCTCGTCGACCGCTTGCGTCCATTGCGACACCAGCAGCGGGAGTGCGTGGGCCGCATCGACGGATGCTCGAGCGGACTCGCCGATCGTCGCGAGGGTGGCCGGCCACATCTCGCTGAGCAGCACGATGCGACGGGCGAGTGCGCTCGCGCTCCCGGGTTCGAAGTCGAGCGACAGGTCGTCGCTCGGCAGCATCCGGATCAGGCGCCGGTTCGACGTCAGCACCGGACGACCGGCAGCGATCGCTTCGAGCGACGCCAGGTGCAGGTCCTCGTCGTCGCTGGCGTCGATGAGCGCGTGCGCTTCCGCGATGGTCTCGAGCACCGCGGCCGGTGCGACCGCCTCCCGCACCGTGACGAGCGACGTCGAGCGCGGTGCTCTTCACCAACGTCTCGAGCTCCTGCCGGTGCTGCATCTCGACGGCGTTCGTCGACGGGCCGACGATCGCCAGTCGCGTATCGACGCCGTTGCTCCGGGCGATGGCGACCGCACGGATCATCACGGCCAGGCCCTTCCTCGGTGCGGTGCGACCGAGTGCCAGGAGCTGCAGAGGCGGTCGCTCCGGCGGTGGCGGTGTTGTGACGAGATCGATGCCCGCACCCACCGTCCACGTGGGGACCCCGGCAGTGTCGTCCTCGGGCATGGCGCCGACGAGCATGCCGTCGGCCCGAGCGCGCCGCGAACGCCGAGGCCTTCGCGGACGGCGCCTGTGAGCACCACCAGAGGATCGGCAGTCTGTCCCCGGCTTCGGCACGAACCTCCGCGAGGAGCGACGGATCGTCGAGCACGATCACGACGGTGTCGTCGTGCGCTCGCGAGATCGCAGCCGCCACCGCGGCGCGGATGCCGCCCGCTGCGCCGCCTGCGGTCAGGAATTCGGCAGACAGCGGCTCGCCGCCGATGGCGGCTTCGGGCGTGATGACGACGACTCGCTCGAATGCCTCGGTGAGCGCCTCGACGTGCTTGGCGACGAAGCCCACGCGGGGTGGGCGGCATCGTACAAAAGCGCCACGACGATCACCGTCGTCACGCCGCTCCTTCCGGGAGCGTCCACATCCTCACCGCCTGTCTGGTCCGCTTCGAGCTGGATCGGTGAGCAATCGCGTCAACACTCGGGATCACAGGCGTCGTTCGTGGAGCGGAGGCCCACACCTGGATTCCGACCGCCTGCAACAGCAACAGCAACGACCGGATCGAGCAATTTCAGGGGAAGGCAGCTCTCGCGACAAATGTCAGTCGAACTTGAGCGCCGAGTACTTCATCAGCTTCTGCCACTTGTGGGTGGCGTCGATGGTGCGGATGGTGCCCGACTTCGAGCGCATCACCATCGACTGCGTGCTCGCGCCGTTGCCCCAGTAGCGCACGCCCTTGAGCAGGTCGCCGTCGCTGATGCCGGTGGCGCTGAAGAACACGTCTTCGCCGGACACGAGGTCGTCGGAGGTGAGCACCCGGTCGAGGTCGTAGCCGGCGTCGAGCGCGGCCCGTCTCTCGTCGTCGTTGCGCGGGTAGAGGCGGCCGAACATCTCGCCGCCCATGCACTTGAGCGCGGCGGCGGCGATCACGCCTTCGGGCGTGCCCCCGATGCCGAAGAGGATGTCGGTGCCGCTCCCCGGGGTGGCCACGGTGATGGCGGCGGCGACGTCACCGTCCTGGATCAGCTTGATGCGGGCGCCCGCTTCCCGGCACTGGCGGATGATGTCCTCGTGCCGCGGGCGGTCGAGCACGACTGCGGTGATGTCGTTGACGTCTTCCCCGAGCGCCTTGGCCACCGCCTCGAGGTTGGTCTTCACCGGCGCGTCGATGTCGATGACGTCGGCCGCCGCGGGGCCCACCGCGATCTTGTCCATGTAGACGCAGGGGCCCGGGTCGAACATCGTGCCCCGCTCGGAGATCGCGATGACGGAGATGGCGTTGTTGCGACCGAGCGACGTGAGCGTGGTGCCGTCGATCGGGTCGACCGCGATGTCGCAGGCGGGGCCGCCGGCGCCGATCTCCTCGCCGTTGAAGAGCATGGGCGCTTCGTCCTTCTCGCCCTCGCCGATCACGACGACACCCTCCATGGACACCGAATTGAGGATGATGCGCATGGCGTCGACCGCGGCACCGTCGGCGCCGTTCTTGTCGCCCTTGCCCAGCCAGCGGCCGGCGGCGAGGGCGGCGGCTTCGGTGACCCGGGCCAGCTCCATGGCCAGGTTGCGATCGGGGGCTTGAGTCTGCTGTTCCATGCCGGGGAGCGTACCTTGCACGGGATGGACGAGACGCTGCTGAGCGCCGCCCGGGCCGCGGTGGGCTTCATGCCCGACGCCGAAGGCCTCGCGCTCCACGACGCCGGCGTCGAGGCCGCCGGGGCCGGGCCGCTGCTCGAGATCGGCACGTACTGCGGGAAGTCGGCGATCTACCTCGGTGCGGCCGCCCGGGAGGGCGCCACCGTCGTCTACACGGTGGACCACCACCGGGGCTCCGAAGAGAACCAGGCCGGCTGGGAGCACCACGACGAACGCCTGGTCGACCCGCGCACCGGCCGCATGGACACGCTCCCGTGGTTCCGGCGCACGATCGAGGACGCCGGGCTGGAGGACGTCGTCATTGCGGTGATCGGCCCGTCGCCGACCGTCGCCGCGCACTGGGCCACGCCGCTCGGCCTCGTGTTCGTCGACGGCGGCCACGCGTTCGACGTCGCGCTCGCCGACTACGTCGGCTGGTCCCGCCATCTCGCGCCCGGCGGGCTCCTCGTGTTCCACGACGTGTTCGAGGACCCGACCGAGGGCGGGCAGGCGCCGTACGAGGTCTGGCGGCGCGCCGTCGCCGACGGCTTCGTGCCCGTCTCCACCACCGGCAGCCTGCGGGTGTTGCGGCGTCCCTGACGGTTGTGGCGTCAACATCATGCGCCGGAGCGCACAATTTCGACGCGAGAACGGTCAAGAACGGTCAGAGCTCCGGTCGCGGGCGGCGCGCTCGCGTTCGATCTCGACCCCTGCGGCCAGGAGCTCATCGGCGCTCAGCCCTTCGGGGAGGCGCTCGCCGCGGAAGAGGCCGGCGGTCGGGCCGCTGCCGGCCAGCGCGTTGGCGGCCAGCACGACCGCGGCGGAGTTCCAGGTCGGCTGCTCCTCGGGATAGAGCTCGCCGTCGCGGTGGAACGCCTCGTCGTCGAAGTTGGCGCCGGTCCAGTAGCCGCCACCGTCGGCGCGCAGGAAGTGCACGCGGTCGAAGAGCTGGCGCGCCTGCTCGTGACTGCCGATGGCGTCGAGCGCCATCACCAGCTCGCACGTCTCGGCCGCGGTCACCCAGGGACGGTCGGACACGCAGCGGATGCCGCGACCGGGCACCACGAACGTCGCCCACCGCGACGCGACCCGGGCGTCGGCCGGATAGCCGCGCAGCACACCGCCGAGGATCGGGTAGTACCAGTCCATCGCCCACCGGTCCTTGTCGAGGAACCGGCCGGGCCGGTGCGCGATCGCGATCACCAGCGCGCCGAGTGACAGCTCCCAGTCGGGACGCTCGTGACCGAGCCGATCGGCGATGGCGATCGCGCACTTCAGGCTGTGGTGGATGCTCGACGACCCGGTGAGGAGCGCGCCGTCGTCGGGGTCGTCGCCCCGCCACACGATCTCGCCCGTCTCCTGCTGGAAGTCGAGGGCGAAGTCGATGGCGGCCTCGACCGTCGGCCACTGCCGTCGCAGGTAGGCGGTGTCACCGGTGCAGAGATAGTGGTGCCACGCGCCGGTGGCGAGGTAGCAGGTGACGTTGGTGTCGAGCGTCGAGTCCTCGACGTCGTCACCGAGGTAGTACGCGTGCCAGCCCCCGTCGGCACGCTGCTTGCCGGCCAACCATTCGTAGGCTGCCCCGCGGCGTCGTGGCGTCCGCCGAGATCGAGGGCCATGGCCGCCTCGACGAGGTTCCACGGGTCGGTGTGGCCGCCCGGGGTCCAGGGAAGGTTGCCGTCGGGCAGCTGGACGGCGGCGATGGCGGCGACGGTCTGCTCGAGCTCGGCGCGCGTGACGATCCCCTCGACGTCGGGCAACTCGTGCGGCGAGGTCGTCATCCACCCACCTTCTCTGCCGCTGATGGTCGGGTTCGCTCGGGGCCGGGATGCCCGGCCCCGCCCTGCGGGACGCTCACCTTCTCCGCCGCTGATGGTCGGGTTCGCTCGGGGCCGGGATGCCCGGCCCCGCCCTGCGGGACGCTCACCTTCTCCGTGTAGATGATCACGCTCTTGCCGAGGACGGGGTTGAGCGCGCGGTCGAGCGTCGCCGCCCACTTCGGTTGGCGTTCGATCTGGTACACGAGGAAGTCGTGGTACCTGCGAACCGGCCACGCTTCGGTGTTCTCGATCCCGAACGTGCACTTGAGCCACCAGTAGGGCGAGTGCAGACGCGTGCGCGTGGTGCGAGCCGCGCAGCAACAGCCCGGCGCGTTCGAGCTTCCCTTCGAGCTCGTGCTGGCGGTAGATGCGCACGTGACCGCCCGGGGTGTCGTGGTAGCGATAGTTGATGGCCCACGACACACGCTCGGGGAAGCGTGTCGGCACGGTGACCGCCAGACGCCCGCCCGGGCGCAACACGCGCACGAGCTCGGCGATCGCCTGTGTCGTCCGCCCACAGGTGCTCGAGCACCTCGGACGCGATGACGCGGTCGAACGTGGCGTCGGGGAACGGCAGCCGCAGCGCGTCACCGTTGACCTCGCCGCCGGGGGCGTCGGCAGCGATCTCCCCTGATTCGATCATGGCGCCGCGCACCGCGCGCACGTCCTTCAGCTCGGCGGCGTCGTAATCGAGCGCGACCACGGTCGCGCCGAGGCGCATCGCTGCGAACGCGTGGCGCCCTCCGCCACAACCCATGTCGAGCAGCCGGTGGCCCGGGACCAGGCCGAAGCGTTCGAAGTCGACGGTGAGCATCAGGCGGCTCCGGCGGCCGAGCGCGCCTCCAGGAGCGAGCGGTAGTTCTCCACGGTGCCGAGTGCGGTGGCCCGCCACGTGAAGCGGTCGAGGGCGCGGGCCCGGCCCGCGGCGCCGATCCGGGCGCGGAGGTTGGCGTCGCCCAGTGCACGTAGCAGCACGTGGGCGAGCGCGTCCGGATCGCCGGGCGCGACGAGTAGCCCGGTTTCGCCATCCGTGCCGACCACCTCCGGCAGCGCGCCCCCCGTGGTGGCCACGAGAGGGACGCCACACGCCATGGCCTCGACCGCGGGAAGTGAGAAGCCCTCGTAGAGCGACGGCACCACCGCGACCTCGGCTTCGGCGTAGAGCTCGACGATCCGTTCGGTGGTGACGCCGGACACGAACCGCACCGAATTGGTGAGCCCGAGGCGGTCGATGAGCGCGGGGATCTTGCTCTTCCCCTTGGCCTTGCCGATGATCACCAGCTCGGCGTCGTCGCGCTCGGTGCGGACCTTGGCCAGCGCCTCGAGGAGCGGGACGAGCCCCTTCATCGGTACGTCGGAGCTGGTGGTGGTCATCAGCCGGCCGGGCACGCGCGCGACTTCGGGGATCGGGTGGAAGATGAGCGGGTCGACGCCGACCGGCACGATGTGGAGGCGGTCCTCGCGCACCCCCATCTGCTTGACGATGTCGCGCCTGCTCGATTCCGACACGGTGACGACGCGCGGGATGCGCGCGCGCGACGTCCATCTGCATGCCGAGGAAGCCGTACCAACGCCGCAGGGTGAAGCGCCGCCACGCGCTGGTCGCGTGCTCCAGGTCCAGGTCGCGGTCGACCGTGATGGGGTGATGCAACGTCGCCAGCACCGGCCAGCCGTCGTTCATCATCCCGAGCAGGCCGGAACCGAGGCACTGGTTGTCGTGGATGAGGTCGAACTCGGCCCGCCGGGCATCGAGGATCCGGCGGGCCCGCAGGCTGAAGGTGTAAGGCTCCGGGAAGCCCGCCGAGCACATGATGGCGAATTCCTGGAGGTCGATCGTGGTCTTGAACTCCCACGGCCACGGGACGCGGAAGGGGTTCTCGGGCCGGTAGAGGTCGAGGCTGGGCACCTCGAGCAGCTGCTCGGGCTGGTCGAGCTCGGGGTAGGGCTGGCCCGAGAGGACCGTCACCTGGTGACCCAGTTCGGTCAGCTCGCGGGCGAGGTAGCGCGTGTACACCCCCTGCCCACCACAGTGCGGGTTGCCCCGGTAGACCAACCAGGCGATACGGAGACTCTCGGGCTGCGGCGGCATGAGCCGCCCAGTCTCGCAGACGGTGTCCGATCCGGACGAAAGTCCAGGTCAGAGGCAGTGGAATCGCCCCGACGCGGCACCGGAGGAGCGGTCGGGGCCCCGCGACGCCACGGGCCGGACCGCCCGCGCTCGGAGAAACGCACCGTCAGAGGGCGTCTCCCGGGCTCGTTAGCCTCGCGCTCCGTGACGCCGATCTCCGCCGCCGCCGTCGCCCGGTCGCGCGCCCTCGGTGAGGCCCGCTGGTCGCCGGACGCGACCCGGTTGGCGTGGCTCGACGCCTTCGGCGGCCGGGTCGACCTCGTGGTCGCCCCCACCGACCGCTCGACGGGCGCCGCGACGCTGCTGAGCGCGGAGTTCCCGGTGACCACCCTCGGCGCGTACGGCGGGGGCGGGTACTGCTGGGCGTCGGACGACACCCTGGTCTACGCGGCGGCCGACGGTCGGCTCCTCGCCGATCGCGGCGACGGGCGGACCGGTGCGCGTGCTCTCACACGACGGGCGCGCCGCGGCGCCGACCGTCGCCCCGGGCGGTGACCGGATCGCGTTCGTCCTGGAGCGCGACGATGCCTGCGACGTCGCGGTGGTGGGGCTCGACGGTGCCGGGTGGCCCCAGCGTGTCTCGCGTGCCGACTACGCGTGGGATCCCGCGTGGTCGCCGGACGGCAGCACGCTGGCCTGGCACGAGTGGGACCTGCCGAACATGCCCTGGGACGGGTCGCGCGTCGTCGTGCAGCGCGCCGACGGCGTCTCCCGCGTCGTCGCCGGTGGCGACGCGATCGCGGTCGGCCAGCCGCGGTTCTCGCCGATCGACGGCTCGCTCGCCTACCTGTCCGACGAACGGGGTTGGATGAACGTCTGGCTCGCGCCGGCCGACGGGTCGCCGACGCGCCCGCTGCTCGAGGAGCCGTGCGAGCACGCGGAACCGTCATGGGGCCCGGGCCAGCGGTCGTTCAGCTGGTCGCCCGACGGCGCCGCGGTCGCGGTGAACCGCAACGAAGCCGGCTTCGGTCGGCTGGTCGTGGTGGCCCTCGACGGCGGTGCCGTGACCCGGGTCTCGCGCGGATGGCACGCGGGCCTCGACTGGAGTCCGCGCGGGATCGCGTGTGTCCGGTCGGGCGGTCGTACCGCACCGCAGCTCACCGTGCTCGATCCCTCGACCGGCGACCGCCAAGCGTGGGCCCGGGGCGCGCCCGGCGAGCTCGACGCGGTGGACCTCCCCGAGCCGCGGCCGGTGACGTGGACGGCGCCCGACGGTGCGACGGTCCACGGGCTCCTGTGGCCCCCGCCGGGTGACCGGCCCGGCGGCACGGCGCCACCGCTGCTGGTCGACGTCCACGGAGGGCCGACCGACCAGGCCACCGTCGACTGGAAGCCCCGCATCCGCTACTTCGTGTCGCGCGGGTGGGCCGTGCTCGCGCCCAACCCACGCGGGTCGTCGGGCTACGGACGCTCGGTACGAGCGCGCGCTCGACGCCCGGTGGGGCGAGATCGACGTCACCGACACGGTGGCCGGCATCGAGGCCGCCGGCCGCGAGGGGTGGGCCGACGCCGCGCGCGGTCGCGGTCATGGGCGGTAGCGCCGGCGGGTTCACCGCGCTCCTGGTCGCCGCGCACGCGCCGGCGGTGGTGCGCGCCGCGGTGAGCCTCTACGGGGTCACCGATCTCTTCGACCTGGCCGCGACCACGCACCGCTTCGAGTCGCGGTACCTCGACCGTCTGGTCGGCACGCTGCCCGAGCACGCCGACCGTTACCGCGACCGGTCGCCGGTCACTCGGGCGCACGACATCACGGTCCCCGTGCTCGTGCTGCAGGGCGCCGACGACAAGGTGGTCCCGCCGGCGCAGGCCGAGCGGCTCGTGGACGCGCTGCGGGCCGCGGGCGCGCCCGTCGAGCACCACGTCTACCAAGGCGAGGGCCACGGCTTCTCCGGGGTCGACACCATCGTCGACTCGTTCGGGCGCATCGACACGTTCCTCACGACCTGGGTGGTGCAACGATGACCGATCGTCTCGTCACCGAGTACGCGTGGCAGGGGCCGCGTTCCGGGATCGACCGCGCCGTGCTGCTCGCGCACGGCGCCGGTTCCGACATGCACGGCGGCGCGTTGCTCGCGGTCGCCGACGCGCTCGCGGCCGCGAAGATCCCGTCCCTGCGGTTCAACTACCCGTACCGCAGCGCGGGCAAGAAGGCACCGGACCGCCCGAAGGTGCTCGACGCGGCGACCCGGGAGGCCGCCGCCGAGCTGGCGGCGCGGTCGAAGTTGCCGCCGGCGCGTCTCGTGCTCGGTGGCCGCTCGATGGGGGGGCGCTACTGCTCGATGGTGGTGGGTGCGGCCGACGACCCTCTGCCCGCGCTCGGCCTGGTGATGCTCTCGTACCCGCTGCACGCGGCAGGCCGCCCCGAGAAGCCGCGCGCGGAGCACTTTCCCGCGATCGGTGCACCCGTGCTCTTCGTGAGCGGCACCGCGCGACTCGCTGGCGGGTCGGGCCGACCTCGAGCGCGAGTCCCGGGCCCTGAGGGGCCCGGTCACCTTCCACTGGATCGACACCGCCGACCACGGCTACCGGCCGCTCAAGGCCAGCGGGCGCATCCTCGACGACGTGCTCGGCGAGGTCGCCCGGGTCGCCACCGAATGGGTGGCCGCGCTGCCGTCGTGATCACCCACGACGATGGGATTGATCAGATTTTGAGATCGTGGGGGTTGACGGAGCGCACTCCAGGTGCGCCAAATGGTGGGAGCGCCCCCCACGGCGCCCCCGCCGAGGAGGCTTTCGTTGCCCGGTACCGAAGTGCGAGCCTCAGGACCCCGTTCCCGCGTCGGACCGCAGCGCGGTCGCCTCCGAGCCGCGGCCACCGCATTCCAGGCCACCACGGCCGCCCCCGGAGGATCGACGGCCGAGGCCCGCGCCGCCTGGCTCTCGGCCGTCCGGCGCACGTTGGCGGGACTGGGCGAGGCCTGGCGTGAGCACGTGGAGTTCACCGAGGCGCCCGACGGCCTGTTCGACGAGCTGCTCGACGACTCCGTGGAGGTCGCGCCCGAGGTCGACCACCTGCGCCGCGACCACGAGGTCCTGCTCGCGGCGATGGTCCGGGCCCGCGAGCTGCTCGACTCGCCCACGGCCGGCCCCGACGACACCAAGCTGCTCCAGTCGTTGGCGGGCATCGCCAAACAGATCGACCACCACCGGCGGCGGGGAGCCGATCTCCTGTACCGGGTCTACAGCGTCGACGTGTCGGCCGGCGACTGACCCCGCAGAATCGCGGTCGACAACCCGGTTCCGGGGCCGGTCATCGGCCAAACTGTCGGGGTGCGCGTCTTCCGGTGCTTCTCCTTCGTCGACATGTGCGGCTTCACGCGCATGAACGACACCCTCGGCGACGACGAGGCCTTGGCGGTGCTGGCCGAGTTCCGGTCCATTGTGCGCGGGCTCTCGCCGGATCACGGGATCCGGGTCGGCAAGTGGCTGGGCGACGGCTGCATGTTCGTCGGCACCGAGGTGCGCCCGGTCGTGGAGACGGTGCTCGACCTGACCGAGCGGATGGAGAACGCCAGCATCGTGCTCCCGCTCCGCATCGGGATCGCCGCCGGGAAGGTCATCGTGTTCGAGGGCGACGACTTCATCGGGATGCCGATCAACCTCGCGTCGCGGCTGTGCGACGCTGCCGGGCCCGGCGAGATCCTCGCCAACGACGAGGTCGTCGCCGCGCTGGGTGACAGCTTCCCGGTGGTGTCGCTCGGGGAACGGCAGATACCGGGAATCGTCGCCCCGACGTCGGTCTGGCGGGTCGCGATCACGCCGGAGGTCGAAGACGACCTGCCCCTCAGCTTCGCGGAGTGAGGACCCGATGAGCGACTCGTTGGTCGTACGTTCCGGACGCCCACTGCACGGCACCGTGCGCGTGTCGGGCGCGACCAAGAACGCCGGCACCAAGCAGATGGCGGCCGCCCTGCTCGCGCCCGGTGTCACTACGCTGCGCAACCTCGATCCGGTCGCCGATCTGGACGTCATGATCGACGTGTTGCGCGCGATCGGCGCCGGCGTGGAGTGGACCGGTCCGGCGGAGTTGCAGATCGACGCGACCGATGCGCTGCGCGTGGAGGCGCCCTACGAGCTGGTCACGCGCATGCGCGCGTCGATCAACGTGCTCGGGCCCCTGCTCGCGCGCTGCGGCGAGGCGCGCGTCGCGATGCCCGGCGGCGACAACATCGGCAGTCGCAAGCTCGACATGCATTTCCGCGGCCTCGAATCGATGGGTGTGGAGCTCGAGGTCGTCCACGGGTTCATCGAAGCGCGCACCAACCGCTTGTGCGGCGCGGCGGGTCGTGCTCGAGTTCCCGAGCGTGGGCGCCACCGAGAACCTGCTCACCGCGGCGGTGCTGGCCAAGGGCCAGACGGTGATCGAGAACGCGGCCCGCGAACCGGAGATCGCGGACCTCGCCGGGATGCTCAACGCGATGGGAGCCGAGGTCCACGGCGCGGGCTCGTCGACCATCGTGGTCGAGGGGGTCGAGTCGTTGTCGCCGGTCGACAGCGAGATCATGGCCGACCGGATCGAGACCGGCACCCTGCTGATGGCGTGCGGCATCGCCGGTGGTGAGGCCACCCTCGTGGGCGCGCGGCTCGACCACGTCGAGACCGTGGTGATGAAGCTCACCGAGATGGGGCTCCAGGTCTCCCAGACGCCCGACGGTCTGTGGGTGCGCGCCGACGAGCGGCTCCGGGCCGTCGACATCGCCACCTTGCCGTTCCCCGGCTTCGCGACCGACTTCATGCCGCTGGCGGTCGCGCTGCTCGCCACCGCCGACGGCACCGCCATCGTCACCGAGAACGTGTTCGACAACCGGCTCGGGTTCGTCGCCGAACTCAACCGCATGGGCGCCGACGTCCGTCACGAGGGCCGGCACGCGGTGATCCGGGGTGTGCCGCGCCTGTCCGGGGCGCCGGTGCGCGCGCTCGACGTGCGCGCGGGCGCCGCGCTCGTGCTCGCCGGTCTCGCCGCCGAGGGTGAGACCGTCGTGCTCGATCCCTTCCACGTCGACCGCGGGTACTCCGACCTCGCCGCGTCGCTGCGTGCCCTCGGCGCCGACGTGGAACGCGTCCGCGACTGGCGCTGACGCCTGCCGGGGCGGGGCCGTAGCCTGGCGCCATGCCCTTCGTCGTCGGTGCGCTCGGATCCCGCCCGTCGCGGTCGAAGGGGCTCGGCCGCCAATCCGCCGGTGGCCGCGAGCCCAAGGGCAAGCGCCACGCGGTCGACACCGACACGGGGATGGTCGCGTGCGGGACCCGGGACTCGTTGCGGATCTTCGACGACTGGCCGTGGGCCCCTGACGCCGAGTGCTGCGCCGCCTGCGAGGCGGTCGCGCCCTTCGGAGGCGACTGAGCTGGGCCCTAGCCTGACCCCATGCAGGATTCCGTGACCGTGCACGTCGACGCCCCGCCCGAGCAGGTGTGGGCGCTGGTGAGCGACATCACCAACACCGGGAAGTTCAGCCCCGAGACGTTCGAGGCCGAATGGATCGACGGGTCGACGGGTCCGGCGGTCGGGGCCCGGTTCCGCGGCCACGTCAAGCGCAACGGCTGGGGGCCGACCTACTGGACGAAGTGCACCGTCACCGCCAGCGAGCCCGGCCGCGAGTTCACCTTCGTGGTCGGCACCCCCGACAAGCACCCGATGACCTGGGGGTATCGCTTCGAGCCCGCCGGCAACGGCACCGACGTCACCGAGTTCTACCAACTGGAGGAGACGGCGCCGCTGCGCCTCTACTGGAAGCTGTTCGGCAAGGCCCGTGGCCGCACCAACGCCGCCGGGATGCAGGCCACCCTCGAACGGGTCAAGGCGGTCGCCGAAGGTTGAGGGCCCGACGGGGAAGGCCTGCGATACTGGTGGTGTTGCAACCAGGGCGCCGGTCTCCCCGAAACCGGTTGTCCGAGAGAGGAACGTGAGCATGCCGATCGACACCGAGTTGGAGCCCGCCGAACTGGAAGGCCGGGTGCAGGAGGCCATCGAGCTGATCCGCCCCGCGCTCCAGAGCGACGGCGGTGACATCGTGTTCGACCGCCTCGACGACGAGGGTGTCGTCCACGTGACCCTCGTGGGCGCCTGCGGTACCTGCCCGATCTCCATGCAGACCCTCAAGGCCGGCGTGGAGCGCATCATCATGGACCGCGCACCCGGGGTCACCGCCGTCGTCGACGACTCGCTCGCCGACGAACCCGCCTTCGACTGACGGGCCGCGGTGCCCGCTCCGACCGCGGCGCTCCTGGCGGCCACCCGCGGCGGCGACCGTGCCTCGCTGGCGCGCCTGCTCTCGGTGATCGAGGCCGGCGGCGACGATGCCCGCGACGCGCTGGCCGATCTTCCGGTCACGGTCGCCGACGACTCGTGGACCGTCGGGATCACCGGGGCACCCGGCGCGGGCAAGTCGACGCTCACCAACCACCTCGTCGGCCACCTGCGCGATGCAGGGGAGCGGGTGGCGGTGCTCGCAGTCGATCCGAGCAGCCCCTTCACGGGCGGTGCCATCCTCGGCGACCGCGTGCGGATGCAGCGCCACGACACCGATCCCGACGTGTTCATCCGCTCGATGGCGACGCGCGGCCACCTCGGCGGCCTGAGCCGCGCCACCCCACAGGCCGTGCGCGTGCTCGCGGCCGCGGGCTACGGCTGGGTCGTGGTGGAGACGGTCGGGGTGGGCCAGGTCGAGGTGGAGATCGCGGGGGCGGCGGACACCACGGTCGTCGTGGTGAACCCCGGCTGGGGTGACGACGTGCAGGCGGCCAAGGCGGGGCTGCTCGAGATCGGCGACGTGTTCGTCGTGAACAAGGCCGACCGCGACGGCGTCGACGCCACCGTCCGCGACCTCCGTTCGATGCTGGAGCTGGCGGGCCCGCGCTCGTGGGACCCGCCGATCCTCGAGACCGTCGCGACCGAGGATCGGGGTGTCGCCGAGCTGCTCGACGTGCTCGGCGCCCACCGCCGGCACCTCGTGGATTCGGGCGAGCTGGCGCGACGCCGCGAACAGCGCATAGCGGACGAATTGCGGGCCCTCGTGCTTGATCGATTGGCCAAGCGGGCCGATGATGTGTGCAGCGGCGAGCGCTTCGCTACCGTGGTCCGGCACGTCGCTGACGGTGCGTCAGATCCCTACACGGCGGCGACCCTCCTGATCGAGGGCGCCGACTCCGGAGGAGAACCATGAGCTTGGGCAGCGATCGACCCATCGAACGCGTCGGGGTGGTCGGCGCCGGGCTGATGGGTGCGGGGATCGCCGAGGTGTGCGCCAAGGCGGGGGTCGACGTCACGGTCTGCGACATCAACGACACCGCGGTGGCATCCGGGCGCGCCCGCATCGAAACGTCGCTCGATCGGGCGGTGAGCTCCGGCAAGCTCGACGACGGGGCCCGGATGGCGTCGCTCGCCCAGATCACCTTCGTCACCGACATCGGCGAGCTCGCCGACCGCCAGCTGGTCGTCGAGGCGGTGCGGGAGTTCGAGGACGAGAAGCTCGAGGTCTTCGCCAACCTGGGCAAGATCGTGATCGACGACGAGGCGATCCTGGCGTCGAACACGTCGTCGATCCCCATCATGAAACTGGCGATGGCCACCAACCGTCCCGAGCACGTGGTGGGCCTGCACTTCTTCAACCCCGTGCCGGTGATGCGACTGGTGGAGCTCATCCCGTCGATCGTCACGAGCACCGACGTCGCCGACCGCGCCGAGGACTTCATCGCCGACACCCTCGGCAAGCGGGTCATCCGCTCGCAGGACCGTGCCGGGTTCATCGTGAACGCGCTCTTCGTCCCGTACGTCCTCGCGGCGATCCGCATGCTCGAGTCGGGGTTCGCGTCGGCCGACGACATCGACGCCGGCATGGTCGAGGGGTGCTCGCACCCGATGGGCCCGCTCGCCCTCGCCGACATGATCGGGCTCGACACCATCGAGGCGGTCGCCGACTCGATGTACGCCGAGTTCAAGGAGCCGCTCTACGCGCCGCCGCCCCTGCTGTCGCGCATGGTCGAGGCCGGGCTGCTCGGTCGCAAGTGCGGGCGCGGGTTCTTCAACTACTCCAGGTAACCGGGAGCACCGACGCATGTCCGAACCGCTGGTCCTCGTCGAGCCGCGTCCACACGGTGTGACGCTGCTGCGCCTCAACCGGCCACCGCTCAACCCGCTGTCGAGTGCCCTGCTGGGCGAGCTGGCCGAGATCTCGGCGACGCTCGCCGCCGACGCGTCCCTGAAGGCCGTCGTGGTGACGGGCAGCGAGAAGGCGTTCGCGGCGGGCGCCGACGTGTCGGAGTTCACCGCCGACGGTGCCGCGGCAGTCGTGAACGCGGGGATCCGGGCCGGGCTCGACGCCCTGGCCGCGATCCCTCGCCCGGTGATCGCCGCGGTCAACGGGTTCGCGCTCGGCGGCGGGTTCGAGCTCGCGCTGGCGTGCGACCTGCGGGTCGCCGCCGACTCGGCCCGGCTCGGCTTCCCCGAGATCCAGCTCGGCATCTTCCCCGGCGGTGGGGGCACGCAGCGCGTCACCCGGTTGGTCGGCCCGGCTCGGGCCAAGGAGCTCATCTGGAGCGGCCGTCACGTCCGGGCCGACGAGGCCCTCGCACTGGGCCTGGTCGACCGCGTCGTGCCGGCCGCCGAGGTGCTCGAGACCGCGCTCGACTGGGCCGCCTCGCTGGCCACCGGCGCGGTCGTCGCCATGGGCATCGCCAAGCGGGTCGTCGACAACGGCCTCGACGGCTCCCTCGCCGCCGGCCTCGACCTCGAAGGCGAGGGGTTCGTGGAGGTCTTCGGCACCGACGACGCCCGCGTCGGCATCCGCAGCTTCCTCGACGACGGCCCCGGTAAGGCCACCTTCAGCGGCCGCTGACCCGTCCCCACCACCGAACTGGCGTCGCCGGCCTGCGGTATGACCCCGGTTGCTGACGCCGGTTCGGGTCAGAAGGGGGAGTTGACCGCGGCGACGGCCTTGATCTCCTCGGCGTCGGCGGGGAGGAAGAACCCGGCGGCGACGGTGGCGTCGGTGGCGGCGGCGAAGCGGGCGAGGTAGTCGTCACGGTCGGCGTAGAGCGCGGCGACGGTGGCGGCGTCGAAGGCTGTGGTGGTACCGGTCAGGAACGCGACCGGGTTGCCGCGGTTCCCGAAGCCCGACAGCACCGCCGTCGGTACGTCGACGTGGGGAGTGCGGATCCCACCGGTGACGATGCCGAGCTCGTCGGTGGCGAACGCGTCGCCGACCACGTCGAGGCGTGGTGAGGCGGGTGGGCGCGTGCCGTCACGCACCCAGCGGTCGAGGTGTGACACCGCCGCGTTCATCACGTAGTGCTGCGGCCCCGCGTTCACCGGGAGCTCGACCTCCATCCCGAGGAACTCGCGTACCGGGGCCCACGCGGCGGCGAGCTCGTCGATCGGCACGAATCCGGTATCGATCATGCCGGCGACGAACGTGTACACGTCGGCGTGGGCGGTGCCGGCCATCTCCCACACCGCGAGGTGCTCGCCGTCGTCCTGGCGGGCCGCCAGGTAGCCGAGGGTCAGGAGGTCGGTCTCGGCCTCCACGCACAGCACCGGCACGCGCAGGTCGTCGCGGAAGAGGACGGGATCGCCCTCCAACGCGGAAGCGGGATCGTCGAGATCATGGAGCGGCGGCGCCGTGGCACCGCGGGCGTGCACGAGGTATCCGTCGAACGCTCGGTCGACGGGATCGATGTCGTTCACGTAGGTCGTGAGCCGGAACGCCGACTGCGACTCGCCGATGGCGATCACCCGGTCGACGGCGAGACCCTCGAGGATGGTGCCCGTCGCCCGCCGCGCCGCCGCACCGGCCTGGGTGAAGATGTCGTAGGAGAACCGGTCGCCCGGATGCGACAGCATCCCGTACCGAACCGGATCGGCGCCGACCAACCCGGGTGACGCCATCCCGACGAGGCCAACGCCTCCCTGCACGCCCATCTGCTGCGCCGACACGCCGACCCATGCCGCCCCGGCCCGGGTCAACTCGGTGTGCGTGAAGACCCAGTCGGGCGCGGCGTCGAGCCCGCCGCTCACGTTGAGCCACTCGATCCACAGCGTCCCGTTCCCCGCCGCGGGATCCGCCGGCCGGTACACGAGCAGGCGCGTCGCGTACGGCGCCTCCTCCACCACGGTCAGGCCGTCGTCGGTCATGACGAACGCGTGTGCCGTGCCGGAGATCGAGTACTCGGCAGCCTCGTAGCCGACGGCGGCGAGATCGAACAGGGTGGTACCGAGGAACGGCGCACCGCCGCCCGTCAGCTCGACCATGCGGTTGTCGGTCGTGGGCATGCCGTGCTCCTCAGCTCCCGATGGTGGACTGTGCGGCCGCGGCCTTGATGCTCTTCGCGTCGGTCGCGAGGATGAAGCCCGCCTGCACGGCCTTGTCGGTCGCAGTGTTCCACGCCTTCACGAACGCCGCATGCGACGGGTAGAGCGACGACAGCTTGGTGGTCGCGAACGGCTTCGTCGTGCCGAAGATCCCGCAGAAGTTCGACCCGGATTGCCCGAGACCGGACACGGTCGCCACCGGGGCGTCGACCTGCGGGGTGCGGATTCCGCCCCTTGCGTTGCCGTTGGCGTCGAGCACGAACGGTGCGGCGGCGTCGCCCGTCATCTCCAGCCGGGGAGATCTCGGTGGTGCCTTGCCGTCGGCGATCCACGTGTTCAGCGCATGGATCGAGGCGCGGAGTGTGTACGTCATCGGCCCCGCGTTGATGGGGGAGTCGCAGCTGATGATCCCGCCGTACAGCGAGCTGAACGGCTGCAGCATGGTGTCGAACAGCTCGATGTCGCTGGAGCGCTTCCCGACGTCCTGCCCGGAGACGCCCAACGTGTAGGTGTCGGCGTGCGACGTGCCCGCGACCTCCCAACCCCGAAAGCGCGACGTGTCCGGCTGGCGCGCCGGCCCGTACCCGAGGATGGCGAGATCGGTCTCGGTCGAGAAGGTCATCACCGGCACGTCGAGGTCGGTGCGGATCCGGGTCGGTGTCGGCGCGGGGATCACGGGTTGGGGGTCCTGCGAGAGCGCCGCGCCGTCGTCACCGCGGCTGTAGACGAAGTAGCCGTCGTAGACCCCCCGGGTGAGTGGTTCCACGGCGTCGATGTATGTGGTGAGGCGGAACGCCGACTGCGATTCGCCGGCGCCGATCACCCGCTCCGGTTTCAGGCCGCCGAGAACCTTGGCGGCCTCGGCGCGCACGGCTTCCCCCGCCTGCGTGTACATGTCGTACGAGAACGAGTCACCGGGGTGCACGAGCGATCCGTAGCGCTCGGGATCGGCGTGCTTCAGATCGAGGTCGGCCACGAGCGCGCGGCCGCCACCTTCGACGCCGACGCGCTGCGCGGCGACGCCGACCCACGCGTATCCCTCACGGATCAGCTCGTCGTGGGCCGCGAGCCAGATCGGCGCCGCATCGAGCCCGCCGCTCACGTTGTCCCACTCGACGAGCACTGTGCCGTTGAACTTCTTCGGGTTCGTGGGGCGGTACACGATGAGTCGCGTCTTGTACGGCGCGGTCGCGGCCGGGGTGACCGTCCACTTCCCGTCGCTGGTGAGCGGGGTCGCGCTCGTGTACGACGTCGCAGTGCCCGAGATGAAGTACTCGGCCTGCTCGTAGCCGACCGAGGCGAGGTCGAAGTTGGTGGCGGCGAGCTGGGGCACGCCCTTGCCGCCGGCGACCGGGCCTTCGATCGAGATCGCGTCGTTTGCCGGCGCGGCGCCGGCCCCGACCGCGGTCAGTGATGCCACGGTGAGCGTGGCCAGCGTCGAGACGATGGTTCGGATACGCACGTGTCTGCCCCCCGGGAGTAGCGGCTCAAGCTACGCGGCCATCCTCGATCCGTTCCTTCAGGCGCCGCAGGTTGCCCTCCCAGATGCGCTTGAGCACCGGGCGGCCGAACTGCTCCCCGGCGACGCTCCCGAGCCACCACGGAAAGCGCAACCGCTCCTCCCAGCAGAAGTCGGTGGAGGCGCTGCCGGCGAGCGGGCGGAGCCGGAACTCACCCACGCCGGTGACCGCGCCCCGGTGCTCGATGCCCATCACCACGCCCGGTTCCCACTTCGTGACCGCGAAGTGGTCGGTCGTGTGCAGGGGGCCGACGCGCGTCAGGCAGTCGAACTCGGCGCCGACGCCCGAATGCTGCTCGGTGCGGAAGGTGATGGTCTCGGCGTCGAGCATCCACTCGGTGTGGGTCTCGATACGCTCGACCGCCTGCCACACCGCGTCGGGCGGGGCGGCGATGGTGATGCAGATGTGGATGGCGACGCTCATCGAGCCTGTCCTCCGGGGGCGGCCGCTCGGAGCTCGGGCGCGGCGCGTTCGGGTGGAACGGTGTTGACGAGGATGCCCGTCGCCTGCTCGAAGCCGGCGACCACCGAGATGCGCGGGATCACCTCCACGTACCAGTGGAACGGTGCGGCGCCGGGCGGTGCGGTGTGCACGACGAGGTTGTACGGCGGATCGCCCAGCACCTCGCGGAGCCGTGCCAACGCATCGCGCAACGTCGTGGCGGTGATCGCGACCATCTCGTCGTCGGCCTCGTCGAAGCGCGCACCGGCCGCGGTGTGCGCGACGCGCATGAGGTACGGCGCACTCGACGCGTGCGGGCACCACACGACCACCTCACCGCGTTCGATCGCGAGCGCGTCGTCCGCGGCGTCGGCAGTGACGGGATCGCGGGCGGCATGGCGTACACGAGCGGTCTCCGCCGCGACGCCGGGCGGCACGAGATCGAGGGCGAAGATCTGCGCGTGTGGATGGGCGATCGAGGCCCCCGCGCCGCGGAGATGGTTGAGGATCGCCACCGCGTACGCCGCGCCGCCGTCGAGGTGTGCTCGGACGCGGTCGCGCCACATGCCGACGACGTCGGCGGCCTCGGCGTCATCGAGGTCGGCGAACGAGCGCGAGTGGTCGGGGGAGAGGACGACGACCTCGTGGGCGTCCACGATCGGGTAGAGGTTGGGGAAGACCCGGACCCGCCAGCCGGGCGAGCCCGGGGCGCCGGCGCCGGTGCGCGCCAGCTCCGGTGGCGTCTGCGACTCGTGGCCCGGGCAGAACGGGCACCCCTCGACCCCGGCGGCGTCGGCGGTCGCCCCGGCGAAGGTCGTGGGCCGCGCCGAGCGGCCCTCGGCGACGATGACGTCGTGCCCGCTCAACGGATCGTGGCGGAGCTGCGACATTGCGATCAGGTTACGCGGGACCGGTCGTGCGAGCCCCCGCCGGGCTGGCCCCTAAATTCGGACGCCTATGCCGAGTCTCGTGATCCTGGGTGGTGGGCCCGCGGGTAACACCTGCGCGTCGGTGGCCGCCACGTTGGGTGCCGAGGTCACGCTGGTCGAGCGCGACATCGTGGGCGGCGCCGCCCACCTCTGGGACTGCATCCCGTCGAAGGCGTTGATCGCCACGGGCGGTGAGCTGGTCGAGCTCGACCGGGCCCAGACCATGGGTCTGTCGGCCGAGGGCCGCCTCGACATCGACGCGCTCCGCGTGCGGGTGGCGTCGATCGAGGATCGGCTCCACGAGCTGATCACGACCCAGCTCGCGTCGCAGCAGGTGCGGGTGATCAGCGGCAGCGGGGAGCTCAAGGGCCCGCACGAGGTCGTGGTCGACACCAACGGCGTGATCGAGGAGCTGTCGGCCGACTTCATCGTGATCGCCACCGGCTCGCGCCCGCGGGTCCCCGACTTCGTGCCCGTCGACCGCGAACGCGTGCTCACCACCCGCGACGCGTACCCGCCGCCGGAGATCCCCGAGCACGCGATCGTGATCGGTTCCGGCGTCACGGGCGTCGAGTTCACCCACATGTTCGACTCGTTGGGCTCGAAGGTCACGCTGCTCGTCTCGCGCCAACAGGTGCTGCCGATCAAGGACGCCGAGGTCGCGGCCGTGCTCGAGGAGGCGTTCCTGCAGCGGGGCATCTCGTTGCTCAAGGGCGCCCGCGCCAGCGCGGTCGAGCGCGATGGCGACACCGTGCGGGTGCACTGTGAGGACGGTCGGGTCGTGGAGGGCTCGCACGCCCTCCTCGCTGTCGGATCGATCCCGAACAGCGAGGCCCTCGGTCTCGACGCCGCCGGGGTGGAGGTGGACCGTGCCGGCTACATCCCGGTCAACCACAACTGCTTGTCGAACGTCGGGCACATCTACGCCGCCGGCGACGTGTCGGGCAAGCTCCCGCTCTCGTCGGTCGCGGCGATGCAGGGGCGCAAGATCGCCGAGCACCTGATGGGCCTGCACAACCGGCCGCACCGTCACCTCGACTACGACAAGGCGGCATCGGCGGTGTTCACCGACCCCGAGATCGCCGATGTCGGCCTCGCCGAGGCGGAGGCGTTCGCCGAGGGCCGCAAGATCCGGGTCACCAAGGTGCCGTTCACGGCCAACGCGAAGGCACTGATCAAGGGTGACGCACGCGGGTTCGTGAAGATCCTCTCGGATCCCGCGACCGGCGTGGTGCTCGGCGGGTCGATCGTCGGTCGCAGCGCGGCCGAGCTGATCAGCGTGCTCGCGGTGGCCGTCACCAACGGCCTGCGGGTCGACGACATCGTCGACTCGCTGCTCGTGCACCCCTCGCTGGCGGAGCTGCTCGCCGACGCCGCCAGCTAGCGGCGACGCGTCAGGGCTTCACGAAACGCTGGACGAACTCCAGCGCGGTGTTCGCGACCTCGCGCCATCCGTGGTCGACGATGAGCGCGTGACCGCGGCCCTTCACCTTGACGATCTCCGTGACCGCGTCCTGGTTGCGCCGCTCCCGCTTGAACGAGGAGTTGCAGATCGCCCAGGGGACGGTGTGGTCCTGCTCGCCCGCGATGATGAGCAATGGGCCGCGGTCGGGGTTCTTGGTCTTGACCTTCACCTGTGTCCACGGGTTGAGGTTCGCGGTGGCGGCCTGGAACAACGGGAGCCCTGCAGCGGGAACCGCGAAGGTGTTGTAGAGCTCGTGCGCCTCGTCCTCGGTCACCGCGTTGGCGAAGGCGTAGCGGAACTGCTCGTAGGTGAGTGGGACCGCGCGGCCGTGGTTGGCGGGATTGCGCAGCACCGGCGACGACGACCGCAGTGCCGAGATCGGGAGCGGGAGCACGCCACGGTGCGGCGCGGGGCTGACGGCGACCGACGCGTCGCTGCAACCGCGCCCGGCGAGGATCTCGGTCAGCAGCCCGCCGAACGAGTGACCGATGACGGCCGGGCGATGCTGTAGCTCGCCGATGACGTCCTGGACGTGATCGGCGACCTGCTTCACCGACTTGTGGGCGAACACCTCGGGGTGGCGGTTCGCCTCGTCGACGTCGTTGGGATCGTCGGGCCAGCCGGCCGTGACGGTCGAGAACCCGGCGGCCTCGAACAGCTCGGCCCAACGGTCCCAGCTGCTCGGCAGCAGCCACAACCCGTGCACGAACACGATCGGGGCCCGACCCGACGCGTTCGCGGCTTCGACCTGCTTCGCCTCGTACTCCAACAGCTCACCCATGGCGCGGATTCTCGCCGATGGTCCGGCGCGGCGGCAAAGACGTCAGCCGGTGAACGACGGAATCCTGACCCTCCGTCACCTGAGCGGACACGCACCGCGCTCGGAGGCCCGAGTTGCGAGGCCGGGATGGATCTTTGGGCTCTGGCCGTGAAAGGCTCTCCACTGGTCCGGCACGTCGACGAGGGAGGCCCCAGATGGCCGCACAGCTGCTCGCTCAGATGTGGGAGGGCGACAACCACATGGACGGCGGATGGTGGTGGGTGATGGGCATCGGTTGGCTGCTCTTCCTCGCGTTCATCGGGTTCGTCGTCTACCTGCTCGTGCGCCACCACACCGACTCTGGCAGCACGACCGAGCGGCGGAGCACCGCCGAAGACCTCCTCGCGGATCGCCTGGCGCGCGGCGAGATCGACGAGGACGAGTACCGGCGCCGGCGCGACGCGCTCCGCTCGTAAGGGCGCCGAATGCCGTCGCCCCGAAGGCTCGAGCGCTGATCGGCAATGATGGGTTCAGATGGACGAGTCCGCGGGCACGAGATACGTCGCGGTCGGTGACGCCGATGTCGCATACCGGGTCGTCGGTGATGGTCCCATCGATCTTCTCTACTTCTACGGGCTCGGCAGTCATATCGAGGTCCTGCGGCAGGTGCCGGGGTTCGAGGAGTTCCTGAAGCGCTTGTCGTCGTTCAGTCGCGTGATCCTCTTCGATCGCCGGGGTACAGGTGCATCGGACGGCGTCCCTCGGAATGCCATCCCGACGTGCGAGGAGTGGACCGACGACGTCCGAGCGGTGCTCGACGCAGCCGGATCGAAGCGGGCGGCGATCGTCGCCGCGCTCGATGCCGGACCGATCGCGGTCCTGTTTGCCGCGATGCACCCCGAGCGGGTCAGCGCGCTCGTACTTCTGAACACGACGGCGCGTTACCTGTCGGCCGACGACTATCCGATCGGGGCAGCCGCCGAGGAGGTCGACGCACTGGTCGAGATGCTCGGCGCGAACGTGGGGAACCATCGATTTCGCTCGTGCGGTGAATCCCGGCATGGCCGGCGATGACGCTTTCCTCCAAGAGGTTGCGAGCTGGTCCCGCTTCGCAGCGACGCCTCGGACGGCCGCCGCTCAGTACGACTACATCCTGAGAAGCCTCGACGTGCGCGCGGCGCTGGCACTCATCCAGGTGCCGACGCGGGTCCTTCATGTCAGGGACAGCCCGATCGTCCCGATCGAACATGGTCGCTATCTCGCCGACCACATCGACGGTTCGACCTTCGTCGAGCTGCCGGGCGGAAGCCTCTCGATGACCCCGAACCTGAACGCAGTGATCGACGAGACCGCCGAATTCCTGACCGGTGAGCGACCCCCGGTCGAGATCGAACGCGTGCTCACCACCGTGCTCTTCACGGACATCGTGGGATCGACCGAAAGGGCGGCTTCGATCGGCGACCGGCGCTGGCGCGCGCTCCTCGACGAGCACGACCGAACGGTGCGCGAGCAGCTGCAGCGGTTCCGCGGCAGGGAGATCAACACCACTGGGGACGGCTTCCTCGCCTCGTTCGACGGCCCGGCCCACGCGATTCGCTGCGCCAACGCGATCACCGAAGCGACTGGCAGGCTCGGTATCGAGCTACGAGTCGGGCTGCACACGGGCGAGTGCGAGACCCGCGGTGATGACCTCGGGGGACTCGCGGTCCACATCGCTGCTCGCGTCGGAACTCTGGCGACTCCGGGGGAGATCGTGGTCTCCGGCACGGTGAAGGATCTCGTCGTGGGGTCCGGTATCGACTTCGACGACCGAGGCGAGCACGAACTCAAGGGCGTCCCGGGGACATGGAAGCTCTTTGCCGTGAGCGGATCCTCGTAGATGCCGACACGCGGTACGAATCCGTGAACGCGTCGACCTGGTGGAGCGCCCGGGTCACTCGATGACGAGGAGCACGTCGCCGGTGCCGACGGTGTCGCCCTCGGCGACGCGGATCTCCTTCACGGTGCCCGAGGTCTCGGCGTTGATGTGGTTCTCCATCTTCATCGCCTCGAGGACGAGCACGGCCTGGCCCGGTTCCACCGCATCGCCGGCGGCGACGAGCACCTTGACGATCGTTCCCTGCATCGGCGCGCTGATGGTGCCGCTGCCGGCGGCGCTGCCACCCGCGGCGCCGGCGCCCGGTCGCGGGCGCGCCGCCCGCTTCCTGGGTTCGGCCCCCGTGGGCGTCTCCGGGAGCCAGAGCTTCACCGAGTAGCGCTTGCCGTCGACCTCGACCGGGACGGTGCGCTCGAGCAGGGGCTCGGCTTCCTCGGCGCCCTCGACCGGGCTCGCGGCGGGCACCGCCGTGGTGTCGGCGAAGGTCGCGAGGTCGATCTCGTCCTCCACCCACTTGGTCGAGTGCCCGACGGCGGCGAAGCCGGGGTGCGCCAGGAGCGCGAGGTGCGCGGGGATGGTCGTGCTGACGCCGGTGATCTCGAACTCGCCGAGGGCGCGCAGCATGCGATGCCGTGCCGCCTCGCGGTCGGGGCCCCACACGACCAGCTTGCCGATCAGGTTGTCGTAGTGCTGGGAGACGGTGTCGCCCTGCGCGTACCCGCCGTCCCAGCGGACGCCGGGACCGCCGGGGAGGCGGAGGTGCGAGATCGTGCCGGGGGACGGGAGGAAGCCGGCGGCCGCGTTCTCGGCGTTGATCCGGCACTCGATCGAGTGCCCGAAGTGCTCGACGTCGGCGGTGGTGAACGACAGCGGCTCGCCCGACGCGACCCGCAACTGCTCGGCCACGAGGTCGAGACCGGTGACCTCCTCGGTGACGCAATGCTCGACCTGGAGGCGCGTGTTCATCTCGAGGAACCAGAAGTCGCCGTCCTGGTAGAGACACTCGACGGTGCCGGCGTTCACGTAGCCGCAGGCGCGCGCGACCTTGACCGCGGCCTCGCCCATCGCGGCGCGGACCTCGTCGGTCAGGCCGGCGGCCGGGCTCTCCTCGATGAGCTTCTGGTGGCGGCGCTGGGTCGAGCAGTCGCGCTCGCCGAGCGACACGACGTTGCCGTGGGTGTCGGCGAACACCTGCAGCTCGATGTGGCGGGGGCGGGTGAGATAGCGCTCCATGTAGCACTCGCCCCGCCCGAAGTAGGCGACCGCCTCGCGCGACGCCGACTCGAAGGCCGCGGCGGCTTCGTCGGCGCTGCGGGCGATCTTGAGCCCGCGACCGCCGCCGCCGTACGCAGCCTTGATCGCGACCGGCCATCCGAACTCGGCGCCGAACGCCTCGACCTCCGACGTATCCTGGATGGCTTCGAGCGTGCCGGGGACCGACGCCACGTCGGCGGCGGCGGCGGCCTTCCGCGAGGAGATCTTGTCGCCCATGATCTCGATCGCCTCGGGTGGCGGGCCGATCCACGTCACGCCCCGCTCCGTGATCGTGCGGGCGAAGTCGGCGTTCTCGGAGAAGAACCCGTAGCCCGGGTGGACCGCCTCGGCCCCGCTGCGCTCGACGGCGTCGAGGATCGCCTCGGTGTTGAGGTAGCTCTCCGCCGCCGTCTGCCCACCCAGCGCGTACGCCTCGTCGGCGTAGCGGACGTGCATGGCGTCACGGTCGAGCTCGGAGTACACGGCGACGGTGGCGATGCCGAGCTCACGGCAGGTGCGCATGACCCGCACCGCGATTTCGCCCCGGTTGGCAACAAGAACTTTGCTGAACACGGCCCCTCGAGATGATCCGGCGATGAGTGGCCGTATCCTACGGCGGTGCCCGCACCTCCCCGCATCTCGCAGCTGGGACGCTGGCGGATCCACCGTTTCGACGAGCTCGACTCCACCAACCGCTACCTGCTCGAGGAAGGGCGGGGCGGGGCGCCCGACGGCCTGGTGGCGGTGGCGGACGTGCAGACCGCGGGTCGCGGCCGCCTCGACCGGCGGTGGGAGGCACCGCCGGGATCTTCGCTGCTCGTGTCGGTCCTCCTGCGCGCCGCGTGCCGGACCCCGCCCGTGCGGTCATGGCGGCCGGGGTGGCGCTCGCCCGGGCCGTCGGCGAGGTGGCCGGGGTGACCGCCGCGCTCAAGTGGCCCAACGACCTGGTGGTCGGCGACCGCAAGCTGGCCGGGATCCTCGCCGAGCGTGAGGGCGCGGCCCTGGTCGTCGGCACGGGCTGCAACGTGAACTGGGAGGCATTCCCCCCGGAGCTGGCGGCCACGGCGACCGCCTGCAACCTCGAGGCCGGGCAGGCCGTCGACGCCGACGAGCTCCTCGGTGCCTACCTCTCGGCGCTGGCGCACGCCCTCGACGCCCCTGAGGCCGTCCTCGACGCCTACCGGGCCCGGCTGGCGACCCTGGGGCGGCCGGTGCGGGTCGAGCTCTCCGGTGACCGCTTCGAGGGGGAGGCGACCGCGGTCACCGACGACGGCGCCCTCGTCGTGCGCGACGCCACCGGAACCGTCCGGACCGTGACCGCCGCCGACGTCGTCCACCTCCGCGTCACCTGACCAGATGCTTTTGGCGCCTCTCGCGTGTCATGGTGACGCGCGATCGACGCCAAAACGTGGTTGGTGGGGGTCAGGGGTCGAGGTCGCGGGTGACGAGGGCGGTGAAGGCGGCGGCGAGGTGCGCGGTGACGGGGCCCGGGGCGCCGGGGAGCTCGCGGCCGTCGACCGCGCTGATGGGCTGCACCTCGCGGGTCGTGGAGGTGAGGAACGCCTCGTCGGCGTCGCGGAGCGCGCTCGAGGGGAGCGCGGTCTCCTCGATCGGCGTGCCGAGCTCGAACAGCAGCGCACGTGTGACCCCGAGCAGGCAGCCCGACGAGGCGGGCGGTGTCGAGATCACGCCGTCGCGCACGACGAACACGTTGGAACCGGTCGCCTCGCACAGCTCGTCGCGTGTGTTCGCGAAGATCGCCTCCCCGGCGTCCCGCTCGTGCGCGTAGGCGAGTGCCCGCACGTTCTCGGCGTAGGAAGTGGTCTTGAGCCCGGCGGTCGCACCGCGGTCGTTGCGCACCCACGGGACGACGACGACGCGCACCGAGTCCGGCCACGACGTGACCTCGCTGGTGGCCACGATGACGGTCGGGCCGGCGTCGCCGCGCTCGGAGCCCAGCGGCGCCACGCCTCCCGTGACGGTGATGCGCAGCCTCGCCTCGACGTGACCGTTGGCGCCGAGCACGGCGTCGGCGGCGGCCCGCAGCTCGTCGCGGCCGGGTACCGGGAGCCCGAGCCCCTCGGCGGAGTGCTCGAGACGGTCGAGGTGGCGGGTCCACGCGAACGGCCGCCCGCCGTAGACGCGCACGGTCTCGAACACACCGTCGCCGACGAGCAGGCCGTGGTCGAACGGCGAGATCCGCGCGTCGGCCGCGGCGACCAGCGCACCGTCGAGCCACACCCAGCGCGCGCTCGACGAACGCACCAGCGCACCGGCGTCGGCGCCCGCGAGCTCCAGGAGGCGCGCCGCCTTGAGCTCGGTCTCTCCCCATTCGGCGTCGGGCCGGGAATCGGCGACGATGCCGCCACCCACGCCGAATTGCGTGCAGCCGTGGGCGCCGGCGCCGTGGATCGTGAACGTGCGGATCGCGACCGCGAGGTCGGCCTCGACGCGTGCCGGATCGTCGGCCCGGGTGTCGATCCAGCCGATGGCACCGCAGTAGACGCCGCGGCGCACCGGCTCGAGCTCCTCGATCACGCGGAGCACGCGGGGCTTGGGCGCGCCGGTCACCGAGGCCGGCGGGAACGTCGCGCCGACGAGCGCGCCCATCCCGATCTCCCGACGCACCCGCCCGCGCACCGTGCTCACGAGGTGGTGCAGGCCGGGGTGCGCCTCGACGGAGCACAGCGACGGCACGTGGATGGAACCGGGCACGCAGACACGCCCCAGGTCGTTGCGGGCGAGGTCGACGATCATCACGTTCTCGGCGTGGTCCTTGGCACTCGCCGTGAGCGCGGCGCGCGTCGCGGCGGTGCCCTTGATCGGACGCGTCTCGACGTGGTCGCCACGGCGGAGGAGGTAGCGCTCCGGTGATGCCGACACCACCGCGATCCCACCACCGAGGTCGGGAATCCGGAGCATGGCAGTGTGGGGTGCCCGATGGTGGCTCGCCAGCGCGCCGTAGAGCGCGACGGGATCCAGCGCGTGGTCGCACCCGAGCCGGCGCGTGAGGTTGACCTGGTAGCACTCGCCCGCGCGGAGCAGATCGAGCACGACGTCGACACGGGCCTGGTAGGCGTCGCGGTCGAGACTGGAGTGCCAGCGCCCGCTGGGGCGGGGCGCCGCCACGACGTCGTCGTGATCGTCGAGGCCGCGTGCCGCGTGCTCGAGGCGGGCCCGGCCGTCGCCGTCGCCGTGCACCCGCACCGCACCGTCGGCACCCACCACCGCGACGGCGTCGAAGCGCGCGAAGCCGACGTCGGGGACCGTCGCCGGCTCCAGCGACGCTGCCCGAGGCGGCACCCGTTCGAGCGTGTGGCCGAGCTCGAACGAGCACCAGCCGACCCAGAACCCCGGTCCGAGCCCGTCGAGGCGCGCGGCGGCGCCCGGCCCGTTCGCCACCAGGAGCTCGGCCGCCTCCGCCCCCACCACCGTGGTGTCACCCCGGCGCACCGACGCCACCGTCGACTCGGCGGGGAGCCGCGCGACGAGCGTGGCGGCGACCCGGTCGGAGTGGCGCATGGGGCCACGGTACAAGTCCGGGCCCCGATCCGGGCCCGCCACTTTTCCGGCGCGGGCCGTCGGTACCATGTCGGCACCGTGAGATCTCCCCTCCGCGCGCTGCCGCGCTCTCTCCGGCCGGCTCCTCATCGCCCTGGTGGTGTGCGCCGTCGTGACGGGCGTCGCGGTCTTCCAGGTCAACCGCTACATCGACGACGAGGTGGCGAAGATCCCGCGCGTCAACCTGGTGACCGCGGCGACGGCGAGCACCGGCGGCACGAACTTCCTCATCATCGGTTCCGACACCCGGTCCTTCGTGCAGAGCCAAGCCGACAAGCAGGCGTTCACCGACTCCCAGGTGACCACCGACGGCCCGGCCCGCTCGGACACGATGATGGTGCTGCACGCCGACGGCGCCCGGAGCTTCGCGGTGTCGTTCCCGAGGGACCTCTGGGTCGACATCCCCGGTCGCGGGAGCGAACGCATCAACGCCGCGTTCAACGACGGCCCGCAGAAGGTGATCGACACCCTCAAGGCCGAATTCAACCTCGACATCCAGCACTACCTGGAGGTCAACTTCAAGACCTTCGAAGACATCGTGAACGCGGTCGGCAGCGTGCCGGTGTACTTCCCCCACGCTGCGCGTGACCAGTACTCGGGACTCACGAACGTGTGGGCCGCGGGCTGCTACCACCTCGACGGCGGACCGGCGTTGGCCTACGTGCGGTCACGCCACCTCGAGTACCAGATCGACGGCCAGTGGCAGGACGCCAGCGGGCTCTCCGACATCGACCGGATCCAGCGCCAGCAGGACTTCATCAAGAAGCTCGGCAGCATCGCGGTGCAGCGGACGATGAACGACCCGTTCCTGGCCCCGGATCTCGCCGACAAGATGATCCCCAACCTCACCGCCGACCCCGGCTTCGACCGCACCTCGTTCAACCAGCTCGTCCAGGCGTTCCTCGGTCTGGCCGACGGCGCGGGTGGCGGCCCGACGTTCGAGACCCTGCCCTGGGAACGGGTCACCCGCAGCGGCCAGGACGTGCTCGCGGTGAAGGAGCCCGAAGCCGACGCCGTCCTCGCCGTCCTCCGCGGCGAGGCGCCGATCCCCACGCCCACCACCACCCCCGCCGCCACCGGCGACACCGGCGCGTCCACGCCCGCCGCCGCGGTGCGGCCCGTCGACGTGCGGGTCCTGGTGCAGAACGCCTCGGGAGTCCAGGGCGCGGCCGGCACCACGTCGCAGGAGCTCGGCCAGCTCGGCTTCGTGTCCGGCGGCACCCAGAACGATCCCCGGGGCGTCATCGACCACACCGAGATCCGCTATGCCTCCGCCGACCGGGCCAAGGCGGAGCTGGTGGCGCAGCACGTGCCCGACGCGCAACTGGTCGAGGACCCGTCGCTGTCGGGCACCGACGTCGTGCTGGCGCTGGGCAAGAGCTTCAAGGGACTCGGCAGCACCGCGACGACGGCCGCACCGGCCGCGACCGCCACCACGCTGTCGCCCGAAGCCGCCTGCAACTAGGGCCCCAATATGCTTCCCCGGATGTCCGAATCGCCGCGATCGAGATGGCGCGCCTTCTTCGGCCGCTACCTCATCTCTCTCGTGGTCGCGACCTCGCTGGTGGTCGCCGGCGTCGCCCTGGTGAACCGCGGCATCGATGAGCGGGTGCAGAAGATCCCGCGCGTCAAGCTGGTGCTGGCCACACCGCCGCCCCAGGGCGCGAACTACCTGATCATCGGGTCCGACACGCGCAAGTTCGCCGGGGAGAGCGGCGACGTCCAGGGATTCGGCGACCCCACCAACGATCCGTCGGTCCAGGGTCAACGCTCCGACACGCTGATGGTCGCCCACGTGGAGCCGGGATCCCAGCGCACGGTCGTCGTGTCGTTTCCCCGCGACCTCTGGGTGACCATCCCCGGCCACGAAGGAATGTACAAGATCAACGCGGCGTACGACTTCGGTGGTCCGCAACTCGTGATCGACACCCTGAAGGCCAACTTCGACATCGACATCAACCACTACCTGGAGGTCGACTTCAAGAGCTTCCAGGCGATCGTCGAGGCGATCGGCTACGTGAAGGTCTATTTCCCCTACCCGGCGCGTGACCAGGAGACCGGGGTCAACGCGCTGGCCGCCGGCTGCTTTCCGCTCGACGGGCAGGCCGCACTGGCCTACGTGCGGTCGCGCTCGCTCGAGTACTACATCGACGGGCAGTGGGTCTACGACGGCCAGGACGCGCCGGACCTGCACCGCATCCAGCGCCAGCAGGCGTTCATCCGCAAGCTCACCGGCCTGGCGATCGAGAAGAGTCTGGGCGACCCTCTCCTGGCCGTCGACATCGCGGACCCGCGTGTTGCACTATCTGCAGGCCGACACCCAGCTCAGCCGTGCCGACGTCAACGAGCTGATCCGCGCCTTCCGCACGGTCAACGTCAACGACCAGAGCACGTTGCAGTTCGAGACCGTGCCCGTGGTCGCGGCGACCGCGCCCGACGGCCAGTCGATCCTCACCTGGGCGACGGCTGGGAGCAGACGGTGGCGCAGCTTCGCACCTTCGGCGACAACACACCGCCGCCGCCGATCGTGGCGCCGCAGCAGGTCACGGTGAAGGTCGTCGACGGGAGCGGCAAGGACCTCGCCATCGGCACGGCCCGGGCGCTTCGGGACCAGAGGTTCCACGCCTCGGTGGCGAAGACGACGCCAGCCGGGGCGACGACCAGCGATGCCGGGGTCACGACCACGGTGGCGCCGGTGACGACCACCGAGATTCATTACGCGCCCGACCAGGTCGAAGAGGCGAAGGCGCTGCTCAACTACGTGCCCGACGCGAAGCTCGTGCCCGACCCGGCCGCGACCGGATCGGTCCTGCTGGTGCTCGGGACCTCGTTCCCCGGGACGATCACCGTGCCGCCGACCACCACGACCCTGCCCGGGACGCCCACCATCGCGCCCACCACTGCGCCGCCCACCACGACGACGACGATCCCGGCGGTCCAGAACTGCAACTAGCGGGGCGGTCGGCCCGTACACTTCCGAGCCGTGCGAATCCTTGTCACCGGAGCAGCCGGGCAGGTCGGCGCGCGTGTCGCCGAGTCCCTCGACGGTCACGTCGTGCTCGCCGCCACGCGTGATGTCCTCGATCTCGCCGACCGCGACCGGGTCGAGCAGGTCGTGGGGGAGTTCGGGCCCGACGCGGTCGTCAACACCGCAGCCATGACCAACGTCGACGCGTGCGAATGCGATCCCGAGCGCGCGTTCGCCGCCAACGCCCTCGGCGTGCGGAGCCTCGCCGTCGCGGCCGAGCGGGTCGGCGCGCACGTGGTCCACGTCTCCACCGACTACGTGTTCGACGGGGCCCGCAGCCGGCCCTACGACGAGTGGGACGCGGTGCACCCGATCTCGGAGTACGGCCGTTCGAAGCTCGGTGGGGAGGTCGAGCTCGCTCGTCACTCGTCGTCGTGGGCGGTCGTCCGCACGTCGTGGGTCTTCGGCCGCCGGGGCACCGACCTCGTGAGCTGGGCGTTCGGCGCGTTCGACCGGGGCGAGCTCGACGGCGTCCTCGCCGACCAGGTCAGCATCCCCACCTACGCGCCCGACCTCGCGGTCCTGTTGGGGAGGTTCGCGATCGAGCGACGCACGGGCCTCTTCCACGTGACGAGCGGGAGCGAGGCGGTGACCCGCCACGAGCTGATCGTGGCCGCGCTCGGGGCGCGGGGCGCGGATCCGTCGGGTGTCGCCCCGATCGACGCCGCCGACCTGGACCGGCCCGCCGCCCGCCCGCCCATGAGCGCGCTCGACAACCGGGCACTGCGCCTGCTCGGCTTGCCCGGCCTCCGCTCGTGGCGCGACGCGCTCACGGACTACGTCACGGGCTGGGACCCGCCGGGAGCGGGAGCGGGAGCATGAGCGAGGTCGCGGTCGTCGGCGCGGGGTACGTCGGTCTCACGACCGCGGCGTGCCTGGCGAGCCTCGGGCATCGCGTCACCTGCGCCGACCTCGACGCCGAGCGGATCCGTTCGCTGTCGAAGGGCGAGGTCCCGATCCTGGAGGAGGGTCTGCCGGCCCTGGTGGCGGAAGGGTTGGCGTCCGGCCGGCTGCGCTTCGTCGGAGCCGCCGCCGACGCGGCCCGCCATGCCGAGTTCGTGTTCCTCTGCGTGCAGACGCCACAGTCCGACACCGGCGCCGCCGATCTCTCGGCGGTCGAGGCCGTGGCGCGCGAGATCGCGCCGGTGCTCGCGGCGGGCACGGTGGTGGTGAACAAGTCGACGATGCCGGTGGGTTCCACCCTGCTCGTGGCGCGCGAGTTGAGCCGGGCCGGGGCGGCCAACGACGTCGGCGTGGCGTCGAACCCGGAGTTCCTCCGCGAGGGGAACGCGGTGCGCGACTTCCTCCAACCCAGCCGGGTCGTGATCGGCTGCGACGACACCGCCGTCGCCGTGCGGGTGTCGGACCTCTACCGCGACGTCCAGGCGCCCATCCTCGTCACGGATCCCGCGTCGGCCGAGATGATCAAGTACGCGTCGAACGCGTTCCTGGCCACCAAGATCTCGTTCATCAACGCCGTCGCCAACCTCTGCGAGGCCGTCAACGCCGACGTGCGCGAGGTCGCGCTCGGCATGGGCTACGACCCGCGGATCGGTTTCGAGTTCCTGCACCCGGGGCCTGGTTACGGCGGCTCGTGCTTCCCGAAGGACACGGCCGCGCTCATGTACACGGCCGAGACCGCGGGCTACGACTTCAGCCTGCTGCGGGGTGTGGTCGAGGTGAACGGGCGTCAGCACGAGCGCATCATGGAGAAGATCCGGGACGCGGTGGGAGGCTCGCTGCGCGGCGTGCGGGTCGGCGTGTGGGGGCTCACGTTCAAGGCCAACACCGATGACCTGCGCGATTCGCCGGCGCTGGTCGTGAGCCGTGCCCTGCTCGAGGAGGGCGCGGTGGTGCGGGCCTACGACCCCGCGGTCGGCGAGGCCGCCGCCGCGCACGCTCCCGGGCTCGACGTGGTGACCGATGCCTACGAGGCCGTCGCCGGCGCGCAGGTGCTCGCGCTCCTCACCGAGTGGGACGAGTTCCGCTGGCTCGAGTTCGGGCGGGTCGTCGACGCGATGGCCCCGCCGCGCGCCCTGGTCGACGCCCGCAACCTGCTGGATCCGGCCGCGATGCGTCGACGCGGCTTCGCCTACCAGGGCGTCGGCCGCTGATGCCCCGTGCGGTCGTCACCGGCGGCGCCGGATTCGTGGGCTCCCACCTCTGCGACGCGCTGCGCGCCCGCGAGTGGGAGGTCGTGGCGGTGGACAACTTCGTCACCGGCAATCCCGGGAACGTCGCGCACCTCGTCGACGACACCGGCTTCACCCTCGTGCAGCACGACGTCATCACGGGGATTCCCGTCGACGGCCCGGTCGACGCCGTGCTCCATCTCGCCAGTCCCGCGAGCCCGCCCGAGTACCTGGCCCACCCGATCGAGACCCTGGAGGTGGGATCCGTCGGCACCCGCCACGCGCTCGATCTCGCGCGTGCCAACGATGCCCGCTTCCTGCTCGCCTCCACCAGCGAGATCTACGGCGATCCTCTCGTGCACCCGCAGCCGGAGAGCTACTTCGGCAACGTGAACAGCGTGGGCCCGCGGTCGGTCTACGACGAGGCGAAGCGTTACGCGGAGGCGATCACGATGGCCTACCAGCGGCACTACGGGGTCGACACCAAGATCGTGCGCATCTTCAACACTTTCGGGCCACGGCTCGGCGCCGCCGACGGCCGGGTGGTGTCGAACTTCCTCGCGCAGGCCATGCGCGGTGTACCGCTCACCATCTACGGCGACGGCAAGCAGACGCGCTCGTTCTGCTTCGTGAGCGACGAGGTGCGCGGCATGCTCGCGCTCCTCGACTCCGAGCACGTCGGGCCGATGAACATCGGCAACAGCGACGAGTTCACGATGCTGGAGCTGGCCGACCTGGTCCTCGAGGTCACCGGGGCGCGGGTCGACATCGTGTTCGAGCCGCTGCCCGCCGACGACCCCCGACAGCGCCGCCCGGACATCTCACTGGCTCGGGAGGTCCTCGGCTGGTCGCCCACCGTCGAACTCCGCGAGGGGCTCGCGCGCACGCACGACTGGTACCGGAGGCATGGTGGCATCAGCTGACGATCAGGTTCGGTTCCGGAAGCTCTCCGTGATCGTCCCCGTCTACGACGAGCGCAACACCGTGGTGGAGATCGTGCGGCGGATGCGCGCGGTCGACCTGCCGGTGGAGCTCGAGATCCTCGTCGTCGACGACGGCAGCACCGACGGCACGCGTGACGTGCTGCGCCAGCTGGCCGACAGCACGGTGCGGGTGCTCACCCACGAGCGCAACCGGGGCAAGGGTGCAGCCATCCGCAGCGGCCTGGAGCAGGTCACCGGTGACCTGGTGCTCGTGCAGGACGCCGACCTCGAGTACGACCCGGAGGATTGGCCCAAGCTGCTGAACCCGATGCTCCGGGGGAAGGCCAAGGTCGTCTACGGCTCGCGCTTCACCGGCGAACGGCGCAACATGCTGTTCCTGCACTGGATCGGCAACCGCTTCCTGTCGCTCGTCACCAACGTGCTCTACAACACGACCCTGTCCGACATGGAGACGTGCTACAAGCTCTTCGACCGGACCGTGCTCGACGGCATCACGCTGCGCGCCGTGCGCTTCGAATTCGAGCCCGAGGTCACCGCCAAGATCCTGCGTCAGGGCATCCGCATCTACGAGGTGCCCATCTCCTACACCGGCCGCGAGTTCGACGAGGGGAAGAAGATCACCTGGCGTGACGGCTTCATCGCCTTGTGGACCCTCGTGAAGTACCGCTTCGTCGATTGAGCGCTCGGTGGTCCGCGATCGTGGTCAACTACGAGGCGGGCCCGCTCCTGCTCGCCTGCGTGGAGTCACTCCTCGCCGACAGCGGCGCGGGCACGCCTGAAGTCGTGGTGGTCGACAACGGATCCCGCGACGGCTCGGTTGCCGCGCTCCGGCGGGCGCGGCCCGACGTGCGTGTGCTCGACCCCGGCACCAACGTGGGGTACGCCACCGCGGCCAACCGGGGGATCGCGGTCACTGCCGCGCCCGTGGTGGCGGTGTGCAACCCCGATCTCGAGGTTCGCCCCGGCACCGCGGCGGCGATGCTCGCCCGTCTCGACGCCGAGCCCGATCTCGCGGCCGTCGGCCCGAAGCTGCGCAACCCCGACGGTACCCAGTACCCGTCGGGCCGGGCCCATCCCGCACTGCTCGATGCCGCCGGTCACGCGGTGCTCGGGCGCCTGGTGCCGCGGAACCGCTTCACCCGCCGGTACCGCCAGCTCGACGTGGACTGGAGCCGCCCCCGCGACGTCGACTGGCTGTCGGGGGCGATGCTGTTCCTGCGGCGCGCCGCGGTCGACTCCGTCGGCGGGTGGGACGAGTGCTACTTCATGTACATGGAAGACGTCGACCTCTGCTGGCGGCTGCGCCGCATGGGCTGGCGCATCGCGTACGAGCCCGGGGGGGAGGCGGTCCACGTGCAGGGTGCGAGCACGGCGGCGCGCCCCTACCGGATGATCGTCGAGCACCACCGCTCCGTGTACCGGTTCGCCAGTCGCCGTTGGCGTGGTGTTCGCCGCCTGTTGCTGCTTCCCGCGGCGGTGTTCCTGTGCGGCCGTGTCGCGGTGGAGATGGCGGCGCAGGTGCTGCGGACCCGCTCCGAGGTTCCGCGGATCAGCGGGTAACCTGCCACTCGCCATGCCCCAGTCCCGGACCCGCAACCAACGCGCCGCCATGCGGTCGAAGTACCGCAAGCCGAAGCGGCGCCGGAGCGGATCGATGGCCTGGAACGTCGTCATCGCCGTCGTCGTGATCGTCGGTGTCGTCGCCGTGGTGCTCACCCGGGGGAGCAGCAACAGCGCGGGCAGCGGGCCGCCGCACGCGCCCGACCAGGCGGCCAACGTGGCGGGCGACCACTGGCACACCGCCCTCGACATCAACGTCTGCGGTGAGTGGCTCGACAACCCACCGGCGTTCGAGAAGCCCGCCGACAGCCCCAACCAGGCCGCCAACGCGGGGATCCACTCCCACGGTGACGGCCTCATCCACACCCACCCCTTCGTGGTCTCGGAAGAGGGCAGGAACGCCACCGTCGGCAAGTTCTTCAGCTACGGCGGCTGGAGGCTCTCGTCGGATTCCATCGACCTCGGTGGTTCCATCGGCACCGACACGCCCAACCAGTGGCCGGGGCCGAAGTCGGAGCCGACGAAGACGCAGTGGAGCAACGGCGACGTGTGCCCCTTCGGGAAGTACAAGGGCCAGAAGGTCCAGCTCACGTGGGCGGTCGACGGCAAGCAGCACACCGGCAGCCCGGCCGACTACCACCAGCAGGACGGCCAGACGGTGGCGATCTACCTGCTGCCGAAGGGCGCCGCGATGCCGTTCCCGGAGTCGGCGTGCACCGCGTTCAACAACATCTCCGACCAGAGCTACGCGGCGCTCAGCAAGGCCTCGCCGTGCCGTGCCCTGGCGACAACCACCACGACACCGGGCGCCACCACGTCGACCACGGCGCCGTCGACCACCGCGCCGTCGACGTCGACGCCGTGAGCCCGCGCCCGTGAACCCGCTGCCGTGAAAGCGGTCGTCCTCGTCGGCGGAGAGGGCACGCGGCTGCGGCCGCTCACGTACTCCACACCCAAGCCGCTGCTGCCGATCGCCAACCAGGCGTTCCTCGAGCGCCAGCTCTCGTGGCTGGCGCACCACGGCGTCGACGAGGTGGTGCTCTCCCTGGGTTACCTGCCCGACGCGTTCGAGGCGCACTTCCCCGAGGGCCGCTTCGGTGACGTGAAGCTGCGCTATGCGGTCGAGGACCATCCGCTGGGCACGGCCGGGGCGATCCGCTTCGCCACCCGGGGCATGGACGAGCGCATCGTCGTCTGCAACGGCGACGTCCTCACCACCCTCGATCTCGACGCGCTGGTCGCGTTCCACGACGAGCGCGGCGCGGAGGCCACCATCCACCTCACCCGCGTCGAGGACCCGTCGGCCTTCGGTGTGGTCCCGACCCGTGACGACGGCGAAGTGGTCGCGTTCGTGGAGAAGCCGCCCAAGGGCGTCGCGCCCACGAACTGGATCAACGCCGGGACCTACGTGCTCGAACCCTCGGTGTTGGACCGCATCCCGGAGCGGTTGACCGTCTCCATCGAGCGCGAGACCTTTCCGCGCATGCTCGACGAACCGAGCCGCCTCTACGCCATGTCGAGCGACGCTTACTGGATCGACATCGGCACGCCCGAGAAGTACCTGCAGGCCCACCGCGACGTGCTGTCGGCCGTGCTCGGTGGCGCGCCGGCCCCGGGGCGCGCGAGCGCTCGCCCGGCGTGTGGGTGCAGGGTTCGCCCGACATCCACGCCGACGCGCGGATCGAGGCCCCCGCGCTGGTCGGCGACGGTGCCGTGGTGGGGATCGGAGCCCGGGTCGTGGGGTCGGTCCTCGGCGAAGCGAGCGTCGTGGCCGACGGCGCGGCGGGTGCTGCGGTCGGTCGTGCACGCCCGCGGACGGCTCGAACGCGATGCCGAGGCCATCGACTCGGTGGTGGGAGCCGGCGCGGTCCTGGGTGCGGGAGCCATCGCATCGGACCACACGGTGATGGGTGCGGGCGCCGAGCTCGGCGCCGGCGCGCGAGCATCGGGGGCGCGGGTCCGCCGGGCCGAGCCGGAAGTACCAGACGAGGGCTGAACGATGCGGGTGATGGTGACGGGCGGGGCGGGGTTCATCGGTTCGACCCTCGTGGATCGGTTGCTCGCCGAGGGGTGTGACGTCGATGCCATCGACGATCTCTCGACCGGCGCGCTCGGCCAACCTCACCGAGGCGCGCGCGCAGCGCAACCGCAAGTTCAGCTTCCACCGCCTCGACGTGCGGTCGCCGCAGCTCGCCGACATCGTCGCCCACCGCAAGCCGGAGGTCATCTTCCACCTCGCCGCGCAGCTCGACGTGCGCGTGTCGGTCGCGAAGCCGATCTTCGATGCCGAGATCAACGTGCTCGGCTCGCTCAACGTGTGCGAATCCGCCCTCGCGGCCGGCACCCGCAAGGTCGTGTTCGCGGGCTCGGGCGGCACCCTCTACGGCGTCCCCGAGAGCCTGCCGGTGCGCGAGAGCCACCCGCAACGCCCGATCTCGCCCTACGGCGTGGCGAAGAAGGCCGCCGGCGACTACCTCCACTACTACCGCGAGGTGCGCGGCCTGGAGTACACCGAGCTGGCGCTGGCCAACGTCTACGGTCCGCGGCAGGATCCCAACGGGGAAGCCGGCGTGGTGGCGATCTTCGCCGGCCTGATGCTCGGCGGGCGCCAGCCCACGATCTTCGGCGACGGGGGCCAGACGCGCGACTACGTGTTCGTCGACGACGTCGTCGACGCCTTCGTGCGCGCCACCGAGAAGGGCGGCGGCCTCTTGATGAACATCGGCACCGGCGTGGAGACCAGCGTGCTGCAGCTGTACGAGGCCATGGCCCGCCTCACGGGGTACGCCGAGGCGGCGAACCGCGTGCCGGAGCGGGCGGGTGAGCTGCTGCGCTCGGCGCTGGACCCGGGCCGCGTGGCCATCCATATCGGCTGGAAGCCCTGGACCTCGCTCGACGACGGCTTGCTCCGGACCATCGACTGGTTCCGCGACCGGGGCGACTGACTCCCTACGCGGACGGTGCCGGGGTGCCCGCCACGACGGTTCCGAGGTGGTCCGCGAGTCGCAGCGCGAGGGTCACGATGGTGAGCGTCGGAGGGTTGGCGCCGCTGGTGGGGAACACCGCACTCCCCGCGACGTAGAGGTTGGCGATGCTGTGCACCTTGCAGTCGGCGTCGACCACGCCCTGGCGGGGGCTCGCGCTCATGCGGGCGGTCCCGATGTGGTGCGACCCGGTGTTGACCGCATAGTCGAGGTCGGCGGCGCGCCTCGCGTCGGCGTCCGTGAACCCGCTGATGTAGACCTGGAAGCGGCCAACGCCGCGCCGGCCGATCTGGCGGCCGAGCAGGCGCAACGTCCGCAACATGCTCGTCCGGTCGTCGGTGGTGAGCCTCCAGTCGAGTTCGATCCGGGGCATCCCGAGGGCGTCCTTCGCGCGGCACCAGGGTGACCCGGCTCGCCGGGTTGGGCTCCTGCTCGCAGAGCACCCGCACGGTGGCGATGGTCTGCACGTCGATGCCCTCCGCGTGGAGCAGGTCGACCCCGCGTGCCGCGTTCGGATAGATCGACCGGACCCGCGGGTCGTCGGACGCGAACGGGTACTCGAGGGTGACCTCACACGCCCGGAGCTCCTGCCGTTGCAGGATCTCGGGAGCGAGGAGGAGCACGGCCTGCAGCGAGACGTCACGTGACTCGCCGTTCACGTCGAGCGTGTGCAACGTCGGGATGTAGGGCGCGAGGGCGGCCGCGGGAGCGGGCAATGCGACCGGGCCCACCGAGATGTTCACGTGCTCCATGAAGCACCGACCCACGAGGTCGTGCTCGTTGCCGAGTCCCGCGGGCCGGCGGTCGTTCGACGCCAGGAGCAGTCGCGGCACCTCGAGCCCCCCGGTCGCGACGACGTACGCCCTGGCCGTGGCGGTGAACGCGTTCTTCCCCAGCGTCATCACGTCGACGCCGGCGACGGAGTTGCCGTCGTCGGCGAGGGCGATGCGGGTGACGTTCGCCCAGAGCACGAGCTGCACGTTGACCGAGTTGACGAGCTCGTCGTGGTACACGGGCCCGAGCGTCGGCCGGTTGGTCAACTGCACGATCGTGTGCGGCGTGGTCGCGTCCTCGAGCATCGGCTGCTCGATGAGGCCCTGGTCGCGCCAGTACCCGAGGGAGTAGTCGTACGGGCCGAGCCCCACGACGTCCTGGGCGGCGGCGTAGTACGGATCGAGGTCGGCCCGTGCGATCGGCCACCCCGAGCGGGGCACGTAGCTGCGAACCTCGAAATCCAGCTCGGGGAACGGCCGGCAGAACCCGGACCAGTGGTTGGTCGTGCCGCCGAAGTAGCGCAGCCGGGGTGAATCGAGCCCCATGTGGACGGTGGGATCGATGGGGAGACCGACGGTCTTGCCCCGGTAGAGCGCCTGGGTGGAATCGTCGAACTCGAAGCCGCCGCTCTCGAGCAGCAGCACGGAGTGCCCCGCGTTCCCCAGCGCGCGAGCCAGGGTGATCCCCGCGGCGCCTGCTCCGATCACGCAGACGTCGGCGGCAACCGTCGTGCCCCCCTGGATCTCGCGGGCGTCGAGCAGCATCGCCTACGCGCCGAGTGCGACGGCTGCGGCGGCGCGCGCTTCGGTGCGCGAGAGCTGCCATCCCTGGACCGTGACGACCCGCCCGGCGTTGAAGTCCTCGGTGATGGTGGCCGAGAGTCCGGGCAGTTGCGCCCGCACGTCACGGGTCGCGTCGATCCCGGGCAGCCGATCGAGGAGGAACTTGGTGTCGGACTCCCGGGGATGGGTCTCGAGGTACGCCTTGCCGAGATCCACGACGCCGTCGCGCGGCGCCGCGGCGCTCGGCGCAGCCGCCGCCAGGGCCCCGGGGCGCACGAGGTCGGTGGCGAGCGCGACCCCGGCCGCGCCGCCGGCCGCGAGCAGACCCACGAACGTGCGGCGCCCGACGCGATGCTCCCCGGACACCTCTCGAGCTCCCTCCCGGCGACTGGACATGGCCCGGCATCGTACCGAGCGGACCGCTACCGGAAGGCGCGGAGGCGATCCAGGGGAACCGGTGGGCGCGGGCGCCCGGCGTACGCCGGGTCGGGCACGCCCACCACGACCATCGCGTGGGGGAGCCACTCGGGCTCGAGCGCGAGGGCGTCACGCGCCGCCTCGGGGCAGAAGATGGGCGCGGCGACCCAGCACGACGCGTACCCGGCATCGGCGGCGGCGAGCATGAGGTTCTCCACCGCGGCACCGAGCGACAGCAGCGCCATGCCCCACTCGGCTCGCCGGCGACCTTCGTCGGGGTACCGGTCGAGGCCGTCCCAGGTGAGGCATCCGAGCAGGACCGCCGGTGCGCCGGTGATCTTGGCGGCGGACGCCGCGACCAGCTCGTCGATGCGGCCGGATGCCACCCCGTCGCCTTCGAGATCGACCCGCCACCGTGCCCCCATGCCGGCGGCCAGCCGCTGCTTGGCGTCGGGCCCGTCGACGACCACCCAGCGCCAGGGCCGGGAGTGGTGGGGTGCGGGGGCCGCGCAGGCCGCCTCGACGAAGCCGTCGAGCGCTTCCCGCGGCACCGGGTCGGGGAGGAACGCGCGGATCGAACGGCGGGCGTCGATGAAGGCGGGGACGCGAGCGGCCATCAGCGGAAGAGGTCGTCGGCGGGAGCGCGGACGAGGTCGCGCGCGGTGCCCTCCCGCCGCCAGGCCGGATCGAGGCCCCGCACGATGGCGACGGGTACCGCCGCCGACTTGCCCATCACCAGCTCCGCCGCCGCCGCCACCTCGTCGGCGACTGCGACCTCGGTGACCTGCAGCTCGCGGCCCGGCGCGTCTTCGGTGCCGCGCAGGTCGACGACCGCGGCGAGGCCGCTCACGCCGATGGCGACGTCGGTGAGTCCGTTGCGCCAAGGCCGTCCGAAGGTGTCGGAGATCACCACGGCGACGTCGACGCCTCTCGTGGCGCGCAGGGCGTCGCGGATGCGGCGCGCCGACCGGTCGGAGTCGACGGGGAGGAGCGCCGCCCACCCGTGGTCGACGTTGGACAGGTCGACGCCGGCGTTGGCGCACACGAACCCGTGAGGCGTCTCGCTGATCACGAGGTCGCCCCGCCGCCGCAGGATGCGTACCGACTCCGAGTCGACCAGGGCCCGCCGGGCGGCGCGGTCGTCGGGATCGATCTCCACCAGGCGTCCCTCGGCCTTCGACACGATCTTCTGGGTGACGACGACGCAGTCGCCGTCGAGCAGGGGAGTGTGCTGCGCGGCCGCGGCGTCGGCGATGAGCGGCGCGAGCGCGTCGTCGGGCCGGACCTCGGGGATGCCGTGGACGGGGATCAGGGTGAGGGGCTGCACGCTCGGGCCCGCTCAGGCGACCGCAGCGAGTGTCTCGCGCGCGAGGGCGGCGGCGACACGGGCGTCGGTCATCAACGTGTCGGCCGCGACCGCGTGGACACCGAGCGCCTCGATCTCGCCGGCGCGCGCGGCGTCGCCGGCGTCGATGACGAGCGTGCTGCAGAACGCGCGGTACTCGCGGGCCACACCGACGCACGAGACGTCGATCCCGAGCGGTCCCATGAGGCGATCGGCGGGTCCCTTGACCGGCCGGCCCGCGATGATCGGGCTGACGCCGACGACGCGCTCGCGCCTCGCGATCGAGCGCGTCGCGCACACCGGGGACGGCGAGGATGGGACCGATCGAGATCACCGGGTTGCTGGGGCACACGAGGATGGTCTCCGCGTCGCGGAGTGCGTCGAGCACGCCCGGCGCCGGCGTGGCCTCCTCGGCGCCGGCGAAGCGCACGCCGAGCACCGGTGGTTCGCACCGCTCACGGACGAACCACTCCTGCATCGCCAGCTCGGTGGTCGCGCCGTCGCCGTGCGCGGTGATGCGGGTCGCGACCCGGTCGTCGCTCATGGGCAGGAGGCGCGGTCCGAGGCCCCAGGCCGCGGTGATCTGGGCCGTGGTCTCGCTGAGGGTCCGGCCCTCGGCCAGCTGCCGGGTGCGGTACAGGTGCGTGGCGAGGTCCCGGTCGCCGAGGCGGAACCACGTCTCCGCGCCGTAGCGCCCGAGGGCGTCGACCGCCGCGAACGTCTCGCCGGCCAGCCCCCACCCGGTGTCGGGGTTCTGCGCCCCCGCCAGGGTGTAGGTCACCGAATCGAGGTCGGGGCACACGAGGAGGCCGTGGAACCAGTCGTCGTCGCCGGTGTTGACGATGACGGTGACGTCCGCCGGATCCACCACCTGGACCAATCCGCGGAGGAAGCGCGCCGCCCCCACACCGCCCGCCAGCGCCGTGATCATCGCGCGAGCGTACCGGCCACCGCCCCTGCGCCCCCCGGCCGGGACGTTCGTGCCCCGGTTCACAATCGTCGTGACGGTACGCTGTCGGCCCTGATGAGCGCGCTCGATCCGCCGGCCGAACCGTCGGCCGATCCGCGGTCGGCCGACGCGGGCGGGCAGGCGCCCGCTGACGAACCGCTCGAGGCGACCGTCGACGAGGCCTCGGGAGCACCGGTCGACGATGCGCTCGCGCAATACCCCCCCGTCGTCGCGGTGGTCGTGACCCGGAACCCCGGGCCCTGGCTGGAGGCGACCCTCGAGAGCCTGCACGACCAGGACTACCCCGAGCTCACCGTGCTCGTCGTCGACTGTGGGTCCGCCGAGGATCCGACCCCGCGCGTCGCCGACGTGCTGCCCCGGGCCTTCGTCCGCCGCCTCGACGAGAGCGCCGGATTCGCCGGCGCGGCCAACGAGGCGTTGCGCACCGTGGAGGGTGCCACCTTCCTGCTCCTGTGTCACGACGACGTCGTGCTCGACCCTCCGGTCGTCCGGGTGCTGGTGGAGGAGGCCTACCGCTCCAACGCGGGGATCCTCGGACCGAAGACGGTCAGCGTCGAGAACCCCGAGATCCTGCTCGACGTCGGACGGTCGATCGACCGCTTCGGCGCGCCGTACACCGGGATCGAGCCCGGAGAGGTCGACCAGGAGCAGCACGACGGGGTGCGCGACGTCTTCTACGTGACGACCGCGACCATGCTGGTGCGCGCCGACCTGTTCCAGGAGCTCGAGGGGTTCGATCCGGCCACCTTTCCGGGCGCGGAGGACCTCGACCTGTGCTGGCGTGCCCGGCTCGCCGGTGCCCGGGTGCTCGTGGCGCCGGACGCGCGCGTGGCGCACCGCGAGGCCGCGGGCGACCGCGCGAGTGCGGACCGCCCCGACGAGTTCGCGCTCGGCCTGCTCGCGCGTCCGTGTGCTCTTCACGTCCTACTCCCTGACCCGCCTCCTGTGGCTCGTGCCGTTGGGGTTCGTGGTCGGGTCGATCGAGGCGGTCGGTGACCTCATCGCCGGGCGCCCGCGCCGCCGCGCGGGCTGCCATCGGCAGCTGGTTCTCCAACCTGGTGCACTTCCGCCGCCTCCGTGCCTCGCGGCGCCGCGCGCAACGGCTGCGGCGCGTGCACGATTCGGAACTGCGGGAGCTGCAGGTCTCGAGCGCCGCACGCGGCTCGGCGCGTTCCTCGCCCACCACCTCCACACCGACACGCGGCTGCGCACCCTCGGTGACGCGTCGCAGGAGCGCCGTCGACTCGGTGTCCGACGGTGTCCGCACGCCCGCGGCGATCGCCTTCCTCGGGTTCCTCGCGCTCGTCGCCGTCGGTTCTCGCGACTTCATCACGGGCGGTGTGCCGGCCGTCGGGACGTTCGCCCAGTGGCCCGGCGTCCGCGACCTCTTCGACACGTTCGGGTCCGCCTGGCGCTACACCGGGCTCGGGTCCGCGTCGCCGGCGCCGTCCGCCCTGGCGCTCATGGGCGGGCTCGGCACCGTGCTCGTGGGCGCCGTCGGACTCGCCCGCACCCTGGTGGTGGTCCTCGCGCTCCCGCTGGGAGCGTTCGGCGCCTTCCGGTTGGGGCGCCGGGTCATCGACCTGCGCGGCCCCGCGCTCGCCGCCGGCCTCGCCTACGGGATCAACCCCGTGGCCCGCAACGCGTTCGGCCCAGGGCCGCCTCGGACCCCTGGTCCTGTACGCGCTGCTGCCGTTCCTGCTGCTGCGGGTGATCCGACTCGGCGAGCGCAGCGATCTCCGGAAGGGGCGCGTGCTGCGGCTGGCGGTGCTCGCCGCGCTCCTCGCCGCGTGGTATCCCGCCGGGCTCGGGCTGTTCGTGGTCGCCGCGGGGGCGCTGGTGCTCGCGGTGCCGATCGCCCGCGGCGCGCGGATGGCCCTGCGCGCGTTCGGGGTCGCGGTCGCCGCCGCGGTGGTCGCGGTGGTGGTGCTCTTCCCCTGGCCCCTGGCCTACGCGCACGCCGGGCTCGACAAGGCCGCGCTCGGGTTCTCGTTCCGTCCCGACCTCGACCTCTCGCAGATCATGCGTTTCGACAGCGGCCCCTCGGGCGCCGGATGGGCCATGTGGGGCCTGGTCGTCGCCGCCGCGGTGCCCCTGTTCGTGGCGGCGGGGGATCGGTTGGCCTGGACGGCGCGGGGCTGGATGCTCGCGCTCGTCGGTTGGGCCGTCGTCTGGGTCCCCGCGCGCTTCTTCCCCCACACCTCGGTCCTCGCCCCGGAAGCCGGCCTCACGCTGGCCGCGCTCGGCCTCGCGCTCGCGCTGGGCGTCACGGTGTCGGTGTTCGTCGACGGCATCCACTCGTTCAAGTTCGGGTGGCGCCAACCGGCGGTCATCCTCGGTGCCGTGGCGATCCTCTTGCCCGCGCTGTCGTTCGTGGGCGACACCGTCGACGGTCGTTGGCACGCCCCCGACCGCGACTGGACGAGCGCCCTGGCGTTCACCCAGTCGGTCGCGGCGCGCGGCGAGTTCCGCCTGCTGTGGGTCGGTGACCCGACGGTGCTGCCGCTCGATCCCGTCGTGCTGCGCGATGGCACCGGCTACACGCTGACCCGCGACGGGCCCGGCGACGTCACCGAGCAGTGGCGCGCGCCGGAGCGCTCGGCCGACCAGGTCGTCGACCGGGCCATCACGCTCGCCACCGCGGGGCGCACCAACCGGCTCGGCCGCATGCTCGCGCCGATGGGTGTCCGCTACGTCGTGGTACCCACCAGCCAGGGGCCCGGAGGCGGGGCCGTGGCTCCGGCCCCGGTCGCGGTCCGTGCGGCCATGAGCGCGCAGCTCGATCTCGCCCGCCTCCGGTCGAGCGCCGGTCTCGTGCTCTACGAGAACCTCGCGTACGTGCCGCTGCGATCGGTCGTCCCCGGCGACGTGCCGGTCGGCTCGCGCCGGCCCAACCGTGCCGCGCTGACGGCGGACCTGTCCGGCGCAGTCCCGCTCGCGTCCGCGCCGGTGCCCGCGGGCACGGTGCTGTGGGGTGAGGCCTACGACTCGGAATGGGGCGCGGCCCGGAACGGGTCGTCGTTGCGCCACGAGCAGGCCTTCGGGTGGGGCAACGGCTTCGCGCTCGGGCGTCCGGGCACGGTGTCGATCGACTACGGGGCGCAGTGGCAGCGTTGGGCGATGCTGGCGGGGTCGCTGCTGATCTGGCTGCTGGTCGTGTGGCGGTGGCGGCGCACACGGGTGCGACGGGATCCGCGCGGCGCGCGCGGGCTCGGCGCGACGCCGGCGCGAGCGGCGGAAGCGCTACGACCCGCTCACCGAGGTGCTGGACGAAGACGCCTTCTGGTGGGAGCGCGTGTGAGCACGAGCGACGTCGATCCCGCGCCCGTCCCCCCGTCCGTCCCCGCCGGTGCCGGCGACGCGCCGAGCCCGGAAGGTCCCGGCGCGGTCCGGTCCTCCTGGTCGTGGTGGCGGCGGTGGTCGCCGCCGTGGTGGTGCAGCAGGGCGAGCCGTCGGGCTCGCCGTCGGTCGCGGCGCCGGCGGCGGTCGACGGTGTGAGCGTGCCGCCATCCGACGCGGCATCGACGGCCTGGTACTGCGCCGAGGGCACGTCGACGCCCGACGGCCGGGCCGACGAGACCGTCATCGTCGCCAGCCTGGCGCGGACCCGCGTCGACGTGACTGTCACGGTGATGCCGGGCGGCGACGCGAAGCCGGTCTCGCGCCGACTCGGGCTCGCGCCGGGCGAAGAGGCCCGCGTGCGTGTCGCCGACATCCTCGCGACGCCCGACCCAGGGGTGATCGTCGAGGTCGTGGGCGGGCGCGCGGTCGTGTCGCACGAGCTCGTGCACGGCGACGACTTCGCGGTCGACCCGTGCACCCGCACCGCGGGCCCGGACTGGTACTTCGCCGCGGGCACGACGGTCGGGGGCTCGGAGCACTACCTCGTCCTCTTCAACCCCTACGGCGACGATGCCATCGTCGACGTCGAGTTCCTCACCGACACCGGGGTGCAGCAGCCCGACGCACTTCAGGCGCTCGTCATCCCGCGACGCTCGCGGGTGACGGTCGCCGTCCAGGACTCCGTCCCGCGTCAGGAGCGCATCGCGACCCACGTGCACGCTCGGGTCGGGCGGTTGGTGGTGGAGCGCACGCAGATCTTCGACGGCACCGTGCCCGCGGCCGGACCGACCCGGCAGGGGATCGCGGTGTCGCTCGGTGCCCGGGCCCCCGCGCAGGTGTCGCGCGATCCCCGCGGGCACCACCGACAACGGCGGCACCGCCTCGCTCTCCCTCGCCAACTTCGGCGCGACCGACGCGAGCGTCGCGGTCCGCGTCGTGCTGATCGGCGACCAGACCCTCGCGCCGCAGACGGTCTCGGTACCCTCGGACGGTGTGACCACCGTCGACGTCACCGCCCGTGTCCCGCTGGGGACCGACTTCGCCGTCACCGCGACCGCGCGCGCGCTCGACGGCCACCGGGCGCCGGTCGTGGCGGAGCTGCTGGCGTCGTGGCCACCGGCGTCGTCCACCGCCGGCGTCGCCACCACCCTCGGCTCCACCGTCGCCGCCCGGCGCTGGGTGGTCCCGCAACCCGAGCTCGACGCCGACGCGTTCCTGACCGTCTACAACCCGGGCCCCGACCCGGTGACGGCCACGCTGCTGCCGGCCGGGTCGATCGACCGCCGCGTCGGCCCCACCAGCGAACCGGAGCTGGCGATCCCGCCCGGACGGGCCAGGGTGTTCCGCCGGGTGCAACTCGGTCGCGGTGCCGGCGGCGCGCCGGTGGTCACGGCCAACCATCCGATCGTCGTCGGCCTCACGCTCCTGGGCAACGCCGGCGCGTCGCTGAGCGCGGCCATCCCCGACCTCGAGTACGCGGGCTGAGCGTGGTCTCCCGGCTGGTCATCGCCGCGGTGATCCTGGTCGCGGTCGGCGCGCTCGCCTGGTGGCTGCAGCGTCGGCCTCCCGACGCGCCACCGCGCGACGTCTACCCGGTCCCGAAGCAACTCGACCGGGCCGATTTCCCCCGCGCCGACGCGCGCTGGCTGGTGGCGCTGTTCTCGTCGGTCGCGTGCGATTCGTGCCGGGGCCTCGGAGCCAAGCTGGCGCCGCTCGAGTCGTCGGACGTCGCCGTGTGCGAGATCGAGGCCGAAGACCGGGGCGACCTGCACCGGCGCTACGAGCTCGCCGCCATCCCCACGACGGTCGTGGTCGACGCCGAGGGCGTGGTGCGACGCGCCTTCGTCGGCGCGTTCACCGCCACCGATCTCTGGGCCGCGGTCGCCGAGCTCCGCGACCCCGGGACCACCCCCGAGCCCGACCTCGGCGGGCTTTAGACGCGAACCGGCGTCGTTCGACCGGGGTCTGACCCCGGAGGTGACGCCGGTTGGTGTGGGGAGTGCTAGTCGACGAAGTCGGAGAGGGAGTCGCCGTCGCCGCTGGTCGCGATGATCTCCTCGGTGCCGTCGGCGCGCACCGCCAGGCGGGGACCACCACTCTTCTGGCCCATGGCCTCGTCGACGAGCCGGGAGACCTCGTCGCCGTCGACGGTCTCCCGTTGGAGCAGCGCCTCGGCGACCGCGACCAGGCCCGCACGGTGCTCGCTGCAGCGTGCGACGGGTGCGGTTCTCCTCGTCGCGGAGGATGCGCTCGACCTCTTCGTCGATGACCCGCGCGGTCTCGTCGGAGTAGTCACGGGTGTGCACGAGGTCCTCGCCGAGGAAGACGGCGCCCTCGGATCCCCAGGCCATCGGCCCGATGCGGTCGCTCATGCCCCACTCGCGCACCATGCGGCGTGCGACCTCGGTGGCGCGCACGAGGTCGTTCTGGGCACCCGTCGATTTGGTGCCGAACATGATCTCCTCGGCGACGCGGCCACCCATGAACACGCCGAGCGAGTCGCGCAGGTAGTCCTTGTCGTGCGAGTAGCGCTCCTCCACCGGCATCTGCTGGGTCATGCCCAACGCCATCCCGGTCGGGAGGATCGTCACCTTGTGCACGGGGTCCGCGTGCTCGAACACGTAGGCCGCCACCGCGTGACCCGCCTCGTGGTAGGCGGTGTGCTCCTTCTCGAGGTCGTTCATCACGATCGACGGACGACGCAGCCCCATCAGCACACGATCGCGGGCGTCGTCGAAGTCGTTGCCGTGGATCTCGTGGTCGCCGCGGCGCACCGCGAACAGCGCGGCCTCGTTCACCAGGTTGGCGAGGTCGGCGCCCGCCATGCCGGGCGTGCCCCGCGCCACGATGTCGACGTCGACGTCGGGGGAGACCTTCTTGTCCTTGAAGTGGACCTTGAGGATGTCGCGGCGCTCTTCCTGCGTCGGCAGCGGCACCATGATCTGGCGGTCGAAGCGACCGGGACGCAGGAGCGCGGGGTCGAGCACGTCGGGCCGGTTGGTGGCGGCCATCATCACGATGCCTTCGGTGGCCTCGAAGCCGTCCATCTCGGCCAGCATCTGGTTGAGCGTCTGCTCACGCTCGTCGTGCCCGCCGCCGAGGCCGGCGCCGCGCTTGCGACCGATGGAGTCGATCTCGTCGACGAAGATGATCGCCGGCGCCTGCTTGCGGGCGGTCTGGAAGAGGTCGCGCACACGGGCCGCGCCGACTCCGACGAACATCTCCATGAAGTCGGAACCGGTGACGGAAACGAACGGCACCCCCGCCTCACCGGCGACGGCCCGCGCGATGAGGGTCTTGCCCGTGCCCGGGGGCCCGACGAGCAGCACCCCCTTGGGGATGCGGGCGCCGATCTCCTTGAACTTGCCGGGGTTCTTCAGGAAGTCGACGACCTCGGAGATCTCCTGCTTGACCGGGCCGTAGCCGGCGACGTCGGCGAACGTCGTCTTGGGCTTCTCGGTGTTGTAGACCTTCGCCCTGCTCTTGCCGATGTTCATGACCGCGCCCATCTGCCCCTGGGCGCGCCGGCTCATCCAGACGAACAGTCCGATGATGAGCACGAGCGGTAGCACCCACAGCAGGATGTCGCCCAGGATGTTGCTGCCCTGGTCGACGTAGTTGAAGTCGATGCCCTTCTTCTTGATCGTCGCCAGCATCGAGTCGGGCAGGTTGTCCTTGGGTCCCGAGCTCGAGAACTCCTTGTTCCCGTTGACCGGTGTCTCGAAGGTGCCGCTGATGGCGCCGCTCGACTTGTTGAAGTCGATGCTCTTCACGTTGCCGTCGTCGACGGCCGACACGAACTGCGAGTACGTGAGGTCGGTCTTCGAGGAGCCGCTCCCGGCCAGGCTGCTCACGACGAACGCCGCCGCGATCAGAGCCAGCACGATCCAGGGGATCCACCGCAACGACGGCGACCCGCCCCCGCCGCCTCCGCCGGTGGGCGGGGTGGGACGGCGCTCGCCGGGCGGGCCCTGGTCCGAGGACCCGTCGCGAGGAGGCCCCTCGGCCGGGCGGTTACCGGGACGCCATGCCGGTGGAGGAGTCGGGGGACGGCCGTTGGGCGCGCCGAACGAATCGGGTTCGCCGGCGTCAGGCTCGACGCCGGGCTCGAGATCGGTCTGGCGGCGGCTCATCCTTGGGCCGGCTCCTCGTCCGTGAATGGGTCCATGCTACGGCCCCGCGAGGGTCGCGACGGAGCGGGAGCGTCACCAGGGACAACGCGCGGGTGCGGCGGGTGATTCCTGGTGACGACCACCTGATCCTGGCCGGTATCGTGCCGCCGTGAGCGCCCTCCCGCCACCGCCTCCGCCTCCGCCGCCGCCGACGTCCCCGCCGCCGCCGCCGCCCCCACCGCTCCCACCGTCGGCGACGCCGGGCGCGCGCCCCGGATCCGTTGGGGCATCGGCGATGCGGTGGTCGCGTTCGTCGTCGGGCTGGTCGTCTCGCTCATCGCCGCGGCGTTCGTCATCGACCCCGACCACCCCAACGACCCGACCACCCTGCTCGTGCTCCTGGTGGCCCAGAACTGCGCCATCATCGGTTGGCTCGCCCTCGTCGCCCGGCGCAAGGGCACCGGATCCCTGCGGCGCGACTTCGGGCTCACCCTGCGTCCGGCGCGGGGCTCCTGGTTCGACGACATCCCGTGGTTCTTCGCGGGGATCGGGCTGCAGATCGCGGCGTTGGTGCCGATCGGGCTGCTCAACGCGATCTACGGGCACACCGCGAAACAGGACGTCGTGAAGACCGCCGACCTCGCGCGGGGCTGGCAGATCCCGGTGATCGCCCTGGCCGTCGTCGCGCTCGCGCCGGTCACCGAGGAGCTGCTCTTTCGGGGCGCGCTGTTGCGCTCGCTCCTGCGCAAGATCTCGCCCGACGCCGCGGTCTTCGTGGCGGCCGGCGTCTTCGGTCTCGTCCACATCCTCGGCGACCCCTCGGTCGGCTCGCTCGTGGCGCTCCCGGCGATCGTCCTCCTCGGCGTCGTGTCGGGGTACCAGGCGGCGAAGACGGGCAACCTGTCGCGGTCCATCCTGCTCCACATGGGTTTCAACGCCCTGAGCGCGGTGCTCCTGTTCACCACCTGACGGCCTGACGGCCCACCGCCCGCCAATTGGCCGATTTCGGGCTCGTGGGCCCGCGGCGCTCAAGTCCGGGCCCGCGGGTGCCGATGCACAGGCGGGCTGAGGACTGGGAGGTTCCGGTGCACTGTGCGAGATGCTCCAAAGCAGGAATGATCGAGATCCGGATGCGCGTCGCCGAACGCGACCTGACGTTCCGGCGTTGTGCCAAGTGCGAGGCGCAGTCGTGGGAGACGGCCGACGGGCCGTTGCCGCTCGTGCACGTGCTCGAGCTCGCGCGCGCTCGCTGACACCGAGACCCCCGAGCGCGCCTCGATGAGCGCGCTGCGCGTTCCGTGAGCGTGCCGCCTGGCATGCTGGCCGGATGGTGTCCGCGCACGGGGTGATCGACGCGCCCGCGCGGGACGACGACGACGGCGACGGCGACGGCTCGGCGGTACCACCGTGGTCGCGTCGGCGCGACGGGTTCGACCGCCTGGAGTACTGGGTCGGGGTGGTGATCGTCGCCGCCTGTTGCATCTTCGTGCTCGTGCAACTCGACCCGAAGCTGCTGCTGCGCAACACGACCATCACCGGGGGCGACACGGGCGCGCACGTGTGGTTCCCCGAATACCTGCGCGAGCACCTGCTCCCGTGGCGGGTGGCCGGGTGGTCGAACGACTTCTACGCGGGATTCCCGGCGGGTCAGTTCTACTTCCCGTTCCCCGCGGTCCTGATCGTCGTCCTCGACCTCTTCCTTCCCTACAACATCGCGTTCAAGCTCGTCACCGCGCTCGGCCCGCTCGCGCTGCCCGTCGGTGCCTACGTGTTCGCGAGGGGGATCCACGCGCCGCGCCCGGCGGCTTCGCTGTTCGCCGTCGCGGCCACCGCCTTCATGTACCTCAAGGACGGCGGCGACTCGACCATGACGTTCGACCTGCACATCATGGGCGGCACGCTCGCGAGCACCTTCGCCGGCGAGTACTCGTTCATGATCGCGCTGGCGCTCTCGTTGTTCTTCCTCGGCACCCTCGCGCGCGCGCTCGACCGCCGCGGTTCGATGTGGTTGCCGGCGGTGCTCCTGGCGCTCACGGTCACGAGCCACCTCGTCGTCGCCATCTTCGCCGTCTTCGCGGCGGTCGTGATCTGGCTCGTCCGCCGGCCCGTCGCGAACTTCACCCGTGCCGTGGCGATCGGTGCGGTCGGCGTCCTGCTCACCGCGTTCTGGCTCGTCCCGCTCGCGGCCAACCTCGCCAACACGACCGACATGCGCTACGAACCCATCAGCCACTACCTCGACTGGATGTTCCTGTCCGAGAACTGGTTCCTCTATCCGCTCGCGCTCGTCGCGCTCGGCGCGGGCGTCTACTACCGGAGGCGGGCGACGCTCGACCTCGCCGCGATCACGGTGGCCGCGGGGCTGTTCTTCTACAACTGGGAGGGTCTCCGATCGCTGCTCGGCAAGGCGCCCGCGTGGAACCTGCGGCTCCTGCCCTTCTGGTACCTGATGCTGTTCCTGCTCGCGGGGCTCGGCGCGGCCGAACTGGTGCGGCTCGTGGCGTCGGGCCTCACCTGGGTGATCCGCGGTCCGGCCGACCGCGTCCGCGACGCGCGAGTCGTCGACCTCGCCGACCCGGACGACGCCGACGGCGCGGACGACCCGGTGGGGGGCGACCCGATGGCGCACCACCCGCCGATCGACACGGCCCGGGGCGCGGTCCCTGACCTGTCGGCGTCGCCCCCGGCCCGGCGCGGGCTCTCGCGCCACGCCGTGCGCGTCGTGGCCATCGCGGTCCTCGCGGTGGTGGCGACGACCGGGGCCCTGGTGCGCCTCCAGCAGACGCGCGACTTCCTCCCGTACTGGGCCCGCTACAACTACACCGGCTACGAGGGCGGCAGCACCGCCGACGCCACCGCCAAGTCGTGGCCCGAGTACCGGGCGTTCCTCGACACCGCCAATTTGCTCGCGCCGGGCCGGATGGCGTGGGAAGGCGGCGACGCGATCGGCGCCTACGGCACGCCGCTCGCGCTCATGCTGCTGCCCTACTGGACCCACGGTCGGATCCAGTCGATGGAGGGGCTCTACTTCGAGGCGTCGACGACGACGCCCTACCACTTCATGATGATCGCGACGCTGGCCCAGTCGCCGTCGAATCCCGTGCGCGCCCTCCCGTACCGGTCGATCGCCGACTTCGATCTGGGCGTGCGGTACCTGCAGCTCATGGGGGTGAGGTACTACGCGGCGTTCACGGACACCGCCAAGGCCGACGCCGCCGAGAATCCCGCCCTGTCGCTGGTCGCCACGGTGCCCGATCTCGACGGGAAGCCGCCGAGCGGGTGGAACATCTACGAGGTGGCCGACGCGCCGACCGTGCAGGCGCTGCAGTACGAACCGGTCGTCGTCGACGACCTGCACGCCGCGCCCTCCTGGGAGTGCAACGGCCAGGCGAAGCCGGTGGGTGCGACCTCCGTCGATGCCGAGTACAGCCCCTGGGAGTGCACCGCGGTCCCGTGGTTCAACGATCCGGCCGCGCTCGACCGGCCCCTCGCCGCCGGCGGGCCGGCGTCATGGAAGCGGGCCGACGCCGCCGACGCCCGATCCGTGGCCAAGCGCGCGCTCCCCGCGGTCGACGTGTCGAACATCAGGACCACCGAATCGTCGGTCGAATTCGACGTGTCGCGCACCGGGGTGCCGGTGATGGTCAAGACCTCCTACTACCCGAACTGGCAGGCCGAGGGGGCCGAGGGGCCCTGGCGGGCCACGCCGAATTTCATGGTCGTGGTGCCCACGAGCCGGCACGTGAAGCTGACCTTCGCCACTTCGTCGGCCGACTGGGTGGGGCGGGCGCTCACCCTCGTGGGCCTCGCCGGCCTCGGTGGACTGGTGTGGTGGGGGATCGTCGGCGCCCCGACGCAGGATTCCGGTGTGGAATCTCGCCGTCGGCGGGTACGATTTCCGTCCCGCTCCCCGCGGTGAGGACCCGAGGCTCCTGTGCCCGACTCTGCGCTCGATTCCATCTTCAAGGCCTACGACGTTCGCGGGATCTATCCCGACGAGCTCGACGAGTCGATCGCCCGGCGCATCGGCAACGCCTTCGTCGCGTTCACGGGCTCGGCGCAGGTGCTGGTGGGGCGTGACGCCCGACCGTCCTCGGAGCCGCTCGTCGCCGCGTTCATCGAGGGCGCGCTGGTCGCCGGCGCCGACGTCGTCGACCTCGGCCTCGCGTCCACCGACCTGTGCTACTTCGCCGCCGGGAACCTCGACGCCCCCGCCGCCATGTTCACCGCCAGCCACAACCCCGCCGAGTACAACGGCGTGAAGATGTGTCGGGCCGGTGCCCTCCCCATCGGCCAGGACACCGGGCTCGCCGAGATCAAGGCGATGGTCGCGGGTGGGCTGCTCGAGCGGGCGGAGGACCCGGGTCGCACCGAGCGGCGCGATCTCCTGCCCGCGTTCGTGGCCCACGTCCACTCGTTCGTCGACCTCGACGCGCTCGCTGCCGATCCGGGTGGTGGCCGACACCGCCAACGGCGTCGGCGGGCTCATCGCCCCCGCGGTGTTCGCCGGCCTGCCGATGGAGCTCACCATGCTCTACGGCGAGCTCGACGGCACCTTCCCGAACCACCCGGCCGACCCCACCGCGGTCGAGAACCTGAAGGACCTGCAGCGCGCGGTGCTCGACGCCGACGCCGGCCTCGGGCTGGCGTTCGACGGCGACGCCGACCGCGTCGTGCTGGTCGACGACCAGGCCCAGCCGGTGCCCGGCTCCGCCACCACCGCGATGCTCGCGGCCTCGATCCTCGCCCGGAACCCCGGCGAGAAGGTGGTGCACAACCTCATCTGCTCGAAGGCGGTGCCCGAGATCGTGCGCGAGCTCGGGGGCACGCCCATCCGCACCCGCGTCGGCCACTCGTTCATCAAGCAGGTGATGGCGGAGACCGGCGCGATCTTCGGTGGCGAGCACTCGGCGCACTACTACTTCCGCGACAACTACCGGGCCGACTCGGGCATCATCGCGGCCATGCTCGTGCTCGAACAGCTCTCGAAGACCGGCGCGGCCCTGTCCGAGCTGCGCAAGCCCTACGAGCGCTACGCCATGTCGGGTGAGATCAACACCCGGGTCGACGACCCGCTCGCAGTGATCGAGCAGGTCGCCACCGCGTACGCCGACGCGCAGCAGGATCGCCTCGACGGTCTCACCGTGGACCTGGGCGACTGGTGGTTCAACCTCCGACCCAGCAACACCGAGCCGTTGCTCCGGCTCAACCTCGAGGCAGCCGACCGCGCCTCGTGCGACGCGCACACGGCCGAGGTCCTCGAGCTCGTGCGCGGCAACTAGCACACCGACCACAGGAGTCACGATGGCGTTGGACCCGAAGCTGCTCGAGATCCTGGCGTGCCCCGAGGACAAGGGGCCGCTGCTCTACTTCGAGGACGAGTCGTCGCTCTACAACCCTCGGCTCAAGCGTCGGTACGAGGTGCGCGACGACATCCCCATCATGCTGATCGACGAAGCGGAGACGGTCGACGACACCGAGGCGGCTCGACTCGCCGCCAAGGCGGAGGCCGACGGCATCCAGCCCACGTTCGCGACGTAGGCGCCGCGTGGCCACCGACTCCCTCCAGTTCGGCGACGGGCTCTGCGCGATGCCCGAGCAGCTCGCCGCCGCCCACGAAGCCGCCGGCGCGATCGACTCCGCCGCGCTTCCCGACCCCGCCGACTTCGACCACCTCGTGACGCTCGGCATGGGCGGTTCGGGTATCGCCGGGAACGTGATCCAGGCCGTCGGCACCGCGACGCTCCCGCTGCCGCTCACCGTGCTCAAGCACTACCGCACGCCCGCGTTCGTGGGTCCGCGCACGCTCGCGTTCGCGCTGTCGTACTCGGGGAACACCGAGGAGACGTTGGAGATGGCGCGCGGCGCGCTGGCCGCGGGGGCCCGGTTGGTCGCCGTCTCGAACGGCGGTGAGCTGGCGCGCCTGGCCGCGGAGTCCGGTTCGCTGCACGTGCCGTGCCCGGACGGGATCGTCATGCCGCGCCTCGCGCTGGGTGCGCTGGTCGCTCCGCTCGTCGTCGTGCTGTTCCGCATGGGGATGATGCCCGAGGCGCACGCCGGTCTCCTCCGTGCGCAGCAGCAGCTCGCCCGCCGGCGCGAGCAGTGCAAACCCGACGTCGAGGGCGCCCGCAACCCCGCGCGCGAGCTCGCCCGCAAGATCGACCGCACGATCCCGCTGATCTACGGCAGCGGCGGGCTCGGGGGCGTCGCCGCGCTGCGCTGGAAGCAGTCGGTGAACGAGAACGCCAAGGCACCGGCGTTCTGGAACGAGTACCCGGAACTGGATCACAACGAGGTGTGCGGCTGGGGGCAGCACGGCGACGTGACCCGTCAGGTCTTCACCCTCGTCGAGCTGAGTCACGGACTCGAGCACCCGCGGCTCGAGCAGCGCGCCCGCGCGACGCGCGAGCTCATCGACGAGGCGCTCTACCAGGTGCTCACCGTGGAGGCGGAGGGCGAGGGCCGTCTCGCGCAGCTCCTCGACCTGATCTACCTCGGCGACTGGACGAGCTACTACCTCGCGCTCCAGAACGACGTCGACCCGGGGCCGATCGACGCCATCGCGCAGCTCAAGGCGGCCATCGGCTGATTCAGAAGTGCGTGGTGCACCACGGCGAGGGGTGCACGAGGAAGAAGGAATCGGCGCGTCGCACCGCTCCTTCGGTGTGCTCCCGGACGCGCCCGGCCGCGGCCAGGGTCGACACCGGCACACCGCCGAGGTAGATCGCGCCGAGCTCCGCCACGCCGAGCGTCAGGTCGGGGGTGCGGTCGGTCGCGCGCGCACGACGCGCCGTCGGGACCACCGTCGACGAGCCACCGGCCGGAGTTCGCCGGACGGAACTCGTCGACCAGGTCGATCACCACCGCGTCCTCGGTGGCGTAGGTCCGGGCAGTGAGTGCGCCGGCGACGTCGACCACACGCACCCACAGGTGATCGCGCAGCTCGCGGACGCGCAGCCGGCGTGCATCCGGGAGCTGCCACCGCAGCGGGTCGTCGACGGGACGGTCCACCGCCTGCACCGTCCCGACCAGGTCGACGCCGAAGAGGTAGTTCCACAGCGCGGTCTCCGCGTCGGCGTCGACGGCCTGCATCTCGATCACGCGCAGGGTGTGGTCGGGGACTCCGTCGGGCCAGAGCTGGTCGAGCGCGTACCGGGCGAACGCGTCGGGGCGCCCGTCGCGCCCGGCGTGCACCGCGGTGAAGAACCGGACGCGACCGGTACCGCGTGCGAAGACGGGTGCCCACCAGCCGGGCACTCGTTCGATCTCGCCGACGCGCGCCGCGGCGGCGACGTCGTACACGGCGCACGCCGCGGCCGCGGCCGCGTCGCCCTCCAGCAGGCGAACCGAACCGCCGGTGGTCGAGGGCTCGCGCGTGGACGCGTACTCCGACGCGAGCTCCCACCGGGTGCCGAACGTCGCGGTGCCGTAGCCGAAGCGCTCGTAGATCGACGCCTCTGACGCCGTGAGCGCGGCGAGCGGCTCGCCCCGTCGCGCGACGTCGTCGAGCTGTTCGTCCATCATCCGTCGCAGGAGGCCACGTCGACGGTGCGTCGGGTGGACGGTCACGACCGTCACCCCGGCGACCGCGACCCGCCCTCCTCCGGGCACCGTGATCCGGAACGGGAAGGAGCCGGCGGTGGCGACCACGGCGCCGTCGTCGCGGACGGCGAGGCAGCGCTCGGCCGGGAGCAGGTGCACGGGGAACTCGTCGTCCTCGTCGGGCGACGCCTTCCCGAAGCCGGTGCTCGTCGCCCGGAGGAAGTCGCCCAGCTCGTCGTCGCGCACGGTACGGAGATCGAGCTGCATCACGAGAGCTTCTCACGATCGCTGCGGCGCGCGCAGGGCGTTCCCTGCACCCTCGTCCGACCGCCTGCGCTAACCTTGGCCGTTGGTCGGGCCTTCGGGCTGTCATCCGGTGATCCGGGCCGACTCTGACATCACGCACACCTGGTGCGCAGCGATGACGGGCGCGCCGATGATGAAGCCGATGATGAAGGAGTCCCACCCATGACGACCACGCTCGACGATTCCGCCGCGACCGAGTCCTCGGACTTCAAGGTCGCCGATCTCTCGCTCGCCGAGTTCGGCCGCAAGGAGATCGAGCTCGCCGAGCACGAGATGCCCGGACTCATCGCCCTGCGCGAGCGGTACGGCTCCACGAAGCCGCTCACCGGCGCCCGCATCACCGGGTCGCTCCACATGACCATCCAGACCGCGGTGCTGATCGAGACGCTCGTCGCCCTCGGCGCCGATGTCCGCTGGGCGTCGTGCAACATCTTCTCGACCCAGGACCACGCCGCCGCCGCGATCGCGGCCGCCGGCATCCCGGTGTTCGCGTGGAAGGGCGAGACGCTCGAGGAGTACTGGTGGTGCACCGACCGCGCATTGTCGTGGCCGGCCGACGCGTCGGGGAGCACCGGGCCCAACATGATCCTCGACGACGGTGGCGACGCGACCCTCCTCGTGCACAAGGGCGTCGAGTTCGAGCGCGCGGGCGCGGTGCCCGACCCGTCGACCGCCGAGAACGACGAGTTCGCGGTGGTGCTCGCCCTCCTGCGTGACGTGCTCGCCGACGACGACCACCGCTGGCACCGCATGGCCGAAGGCCTGCTCGGCGTGACCGAGGAGACCACCACCGGCGTGCACCGCCTCTACCAGATGATGGAGGGCGGATCGCTGCTGTTCCCGGCCATCAACGTCAACGACTCGGTCACCAAGAGCAAGTTCGACAACCTCTACGGCTGCCGGCACTCGCTGGTCGACGGCATCTGCCGCGCCACCGACGTGATGCTCGCGGGCAAGGTCACCGTGGTCTGCGGCTACGGCGACGTCGGCAAGGGCTGCGCACAGTCGCTGCGGGGCCAGGGCGCGCGCGTCGTCGTCACCGAGATCGACCCGATCTGCGCGCTGCAGGCGGCGATGGAGGGCTACGAGGTCACCACGCTCGAGGACGTCATCGACACCGCCGACCTGTTCGTCACCACCACCGGCAACATGAACGTGATCACCGTCGACGACATGGCGCGGATGAAGCACAACGCGATCGTCGGCAACATCGGTCACTTCGACACCGAGATCGACATGGCCGGTCTGGCGAAGTTCGACGGGATCCAGCGCATCAACATCAAGCCGCAGGTCGACGAATGGGCCTTTCCCGCCACGTCCGAGCGGGCGGCCCACAGCATCATCGTGCTGGCCGAGGGTCGGCTGCTGAACCTCGGGTGCGCGACCGGCCACCCGAGCTTCGTGATGTCCAACAGCTTCACCAACCAGGTGATGGCGCAGATGGAGCTCTTCACCCACCGCGACTTCTACGAGCGCAAGGTGTACACGCTGCCGAAGCACCTCGACGAGGAGGTGGCCCGCCTGCACCTCGACAAGCTCGGGGTGAAGCTCACGACCCTCACGGAGGCCCAGGCGTCCTACCTGGGCATCCCCGTCGCCGGCCCCTACAAGCCCGAGCACTACCGCTACTGACCCCACCCGGCGCGTTGCGGCGCGTCACGGCGCGTTACTGGGTGAAGAGCAGCACGACCGCCACGGCGAGCAGGACGAGCACGCCGACCAGGATGCGGTCGAACCAGTCCTCGCTGCGGCCGAGGGCGTGCTCGACGTTGGCGACGGTCGTTCGTGCCCAACTCATGAAGAGACTCATCGGGGCCGTCCTCTCTGGGGGCTCTCGGGTGTCCACGGCCCCCGCACGTGCCTCGCCTCACAGTGATCGGCCGGAGGCCCGGATTCCTTGAACCCCGCGGGCGTTCCGCGTCGTACCCCCGGCGTACGGTCGCCCGGTGCTCGACCTGGTGTTCCCGCTGGTGTGCCCCGGCTGTGGCGACCGCGGCGCGCCGCTGTGCCCGCGGTGCGCGGATCGGTTGCGGGCGCCGGCCGCAGCCCCTCCGCCCGCCGGGCTCGACGCGTGGTGTGCCCCCTTCGCCTACGAGGGCGCGGCGCGCGAGCTCGTGGCCCGGGTCAAGTACCGGAACGTCCGCGCGGTGGTGCCCTGGCTGGCGTCGGCCATGGTGGCGGAGGCCCGCGAGCACGGCCTGGCCGACGGGGTCACCGTCACGTGGGCTCCCACCACGCCGGCGCGTCGGCGGGCGCGGGGGTTCGACCCGGCCGAGTTGCTGGCGCGTGCCGTCGCCCGCCGGATCGCGCGTGCGCTGCCCCAGGCTGCTCGACCGCATCCCGGGCCCACCGCAGACGGGCCTGGCCGCGGCCGCGCGCCGGCGGGGGCCGCGGTTCGTGGCGCGTCGCGGTGCGCCTGCTCGCGTGCTCGTCGTCGACGACGTCGCCACCACCGGCGCGACCCTGACCGCGGCGGCCGTCACGCTGCGCGCGGCGGGTGCCGGCTCCGTCGCCGCGCTCACGGCCGCCCGGACGCCGCCACCACGGTGACTCGTATACTTCGACGAGAGCGCCTGTCGCGTACGCCGGTTCGACTGTGAGGTACCGATGGACATCGAGGTTCGAGGCAAGAACCGCCCGGTGCCGTCCCGCCTGAAAGCCGCCGCGAAGGACAAGGTGGCACGGATCGTGAGATTCACCCCTGACGCCGGCCGCGTCGAGGTCGACTTCTCGGAGGCGAAGAACCCGCGTGTCGCCAACTCGCAGCTCTGCGAGATCACGGTGCACCTCAAGCGACATTTCGTGAAGGCGCACGCATCGGCGACGGAGCCCGAGGCGGCGCTCGACCTCGCCATCGACAAGGTCGAGCACCAGGTCTCACGCATCAAGGACAAGCGGGTCAGCCGGTCACACCCGCGCCGCCGTCAGGTCGTCGACGGCAACGGCGCCGGCTTCGCGGACCTCTCCGACGAGGAAGCCGAGGCCGAGGCCCGCATCGTGAAGACGAAGCGCTTCAGCGCCAAGCCGATGGACCCGGAGGAGGCGGCGTTGCAGATGGACCTGCTCGGCCACGACTTCTTCCTCTTCACCAACACCGAGACCGGGCACGCGGCGGTGCTCTACCGCCGCCACGACGGTCACTTCGGGTTGATCGAGACGTCGGGCTGACCGGCCGGCGCCGCGTGTACCCGTTGCGCGACGAGGATGTCGTCGCGCAACGACCGCACGCGGAACTGGTGCTCGAGGAGTGAATCGAGCAACGTCCGGTCGTCGTCGGACATCTCCCGCAGGTCGACCACGATCCATTGGACGGGGGCGGGGCTGTCGAGGTGCTCGCCTCGCACGCCCCAGTTCACGTTCTTCCACGGCACGGGGAAGTCGTAGATCCGGTCACGGTGGGCGAGGTGGGGGAGCAGGTTGTAGATCGCGCTGGTCGGCGCGCCGTCGGGGATCATGTCGACGGCCGCGACCTTCGCGCTCTGGCGGTCGGCCTGCAGCGGCCACAACCCCGAGTGGTACTTCGTGCTGATGGGCGACGGTCCCCACGCCACCGTGGCGGCCAACGACGTCGCCGCCACCAGACCGACGAGGAACCGCATGGCGCCGGGGCGCCGGCGCCCGATCCACGCGATGGCCTCGACCGTGCCGAGGATCACGCCGACGAGCACCAGCGACGAGTAGTGGTAGCGGATGTCGCGGGTGTACGGGAACGACGACAGGATGTTCACCGCGAGCATCGGACCCCCGACGAGGAAGACGGGGAGCGCGAGCAGGGGCAGGAACGCCACCGGCGCCAGCATCATCTGGTAGTAGCTGACGCGGTCGCTCCGGGTGGCCAGGTCGAGACCCTCTCCGGGATGTTCCGCGAGGTGGACGGCGATGTCGGTCGGGCTCTTGCCGAGGTCGCCGAAGAAGCTGTCGTAGAAGGGCCCGATCCCGTTCTGCCATGGGATGATCACGCGCGTCGCGATCATGTACCAGGCGAGGCTGGCGCCGACGACGATCATCCCGATCTTCCGCCGGCCCCGGAACGCGACGAGGATGCCGATCACGGCGAGCGCCAGGGCCACGTCTTCCTTGCACGCGGCCGCGATCACCGCGAACACCACGAACCAGCGCCACCGTTCACTCCGCGCCGCCCAGTACGCGAACAGCAGCGGCGCGATCGCCAGCACGTCGGGGTGGAAGAACTCCCAGGCGAAGAACTGGTAGGTGGGGTTGAGCAGCAGGACCGCGGCGAGGGCCAGTGCGGGCCACCGCTCGTGGAGCAGATCGCGCGCCAGCAGGTAGACCGCGATCGCGCCGCTCGCCTGGACCACGACCTGCACGACGAGCAGGAACAGCGGGCCGGCGCCGAGCCAGTAGAAGGGGACGAACGCCATCAGGACGGGGTTCACGTGGTGGCCGAAGAACTCGAGGCCCCGAACGGTGACGAACGGGTCGTGGAAGCGCGACATCAACCAGATCGCCTGGTCGTAGATCCCGAGGTCGAACGAGAAGGTCGCGAACCGGGTGTGTCGGATCCATCCCAACGTGATGAACACCGCGCTCCAGGCGACGACCATCGCGCCGAGGGTCCAACGCACGGGGTCGCGACGCGCGAGCCATCCGGCCAGGACGCCCTCGGTGGAGGGCGGATCGATCAGCGTGATCGACCCGCCGACGGGGTCGCCGCCCTGTGCGTCCTCCGTCATCGCTCCAGTCTGCCAAGGACCGCCCGGCGAAGCGGACAGCGGGACGGTCAAGACCCCCTCGCCGGTAGACTGTGGTCTCCCATGGGCCTCTTCAACAAGATCCTGCACGCCGGCGAGGGCCGCAAGCTCAAGTCGCTGGAGACGATCGCGCCGGTGGTCGCCAACTTCGAAGCCGAGATGCAGCGGCACTCCGACGACGAGCTCCGCGCCCTCACCGCCATGTGGCGTGAGCAGCTCGACAACGCCGGCGACCACGACGCGCAGCAGGAGCACCTCGACGACCTCCTCCCCGAGGCGTTCGCCGCGGTCCGCGAAGCCGGGCGCCGCACCCTCGGTCAGCGCCACTTCGACGTGCAGATCATGGGCGGCGCCGCGCTGCACTTCGGCTGGGTCGCCGAGATGAAGACCGGCGAGGGCAAGACGCTCGTCGCCACGCTCCCGGCCTATCTGAACGCGCTGTCGGGCGGAGGCGTGCACCTCGTCACCGTCAACGACTACCTGGCCAAGCGCGACGCCGAATGGATGGGTCAGATCTACCGCTTCCTCGGGCTCGAGGTCGGCACCGTGATCCCGGAGCTCGACGACCACGAGGCCAAGCGACGCGCCTATGCGGCCGGGATCACCTACGGCACCAACAACGAGTTCGGCTTCGACTACCTCCGCGACAACATGGCGGTCTCACGTGACGACCAGGTGCAGCGCAGCCACGCGTACGCCATCGTCGACGAGGTCGACTCCATCCTCATCGACGAGGCCCGCACACCGCTGATCATCTCGGGGCGGGCCGACGACGCGCAGGAGCTCTACGTCCAGTTCGCGGCCATCGTCAAGGGCCTGCGCCGCGACGACGACTACGAGGTCGACGAGGCGAAGCGCACGGTCGTGCCCACCGAGCCGGGCGTCGCCGCGGTGGAGAAGGCCCTCGGTGTCGACAACCTCTACGAGAACGTCAACCAGAACTTCGTCCACCAGCTCCAGGCGGCGCTGCGGGCCAAGGAGCTGTTCAAGAACGACGTCGACTACGTCGTGCAGAGCGGCGAGGTCAAGATCGTCGACGAGTTCACCGGCCGCATCCTCGAAGGCCGGCGGTGGTCCGAGGGTCTCCACCAGGCGGTCGAGGCCAAGGAGCGGGTGAAGATCAAGGAGGAGAACCAGACCCTCGCGACGATCACGCTCCAGAACTACTTCCGCATGTACGACAAGCTCGCCGGCATGACCGGCACGGCCACGACCGAGACCGGTGAATTCGCGCACACCTACGGCCTCGATGTCGTGTCGATCCCCACCAACAAGCCGCTGGTCCGCGCCGACGAGCCCGACCTGATCTACAAGACCGAGGCGGCGAAGTTCGAGGCCGCGGCGGACGACATCGCCCAGCGTGCTGCTCGCGGCCAGCCCGTGCTCGTGGGCACCATCTCGGTCGAGAAGTCGGAGCAGCTCTCGCGTCTCCTCGAGAAGCGGGGCATCCAGCACGAGGTGCTCAACGCCAAGCAGCACGAGCGGGAGGCCCACGTCGTCACCCAGGCCGGTCGCCCCGGCGCGGTCACCGTCGCCACGAACATGGCCGGGCGGGGCGTCGACATCCTCCTCGGCGGAAACCCCGAGGGCCTGGCCCAACAGGAGCTGCTGGCCTCCGGCACGACGGTCGAGGAGTCGCCCGAGAAGTACGCCGAGCTGATCGAGCAGTGCAAGGTGACGTGCGCGGAGCACGGCGCCGAGGTGCGCGAGCTCGGTGGGCTCTACGTGCTCGGCACCGAGCGCCACGAGAGCCGCCGGATCGACAACCAGTTGCGGGGGCGCTCGGGTCGCCAGGGTGATCCGGGCGAGACCCGCTTCTACCTGTCACTCGAAGACGAGCTCATGCGCCTGTTCGCGACCGGCGCCATGAACTGGGTGATGGGCAAGGCCTTCCCCGACGACATGCCGCTCGAGGCGAAGATGGTCACCAAGGCCATCGAGCAGCGCGCAGCGCACGGTCGAGGACCGCAACTTCGAGATCCGCAAGGACGTCCTCAAGTACGACGAGGTGATGAACGAGCAGCGGAAGGTGATCTACCGCCGCCGCCAGCAGATCCTCGACGGCGGCGATCTCCGCGAGGAGGCATACGGCGCGATCACCGCGACCATCGAACGCACCGTGCTCGCCAATTGCCCCGACGAGTTCCCCGAAGACTGGGACCTCGACGAGCTGCACCTCCAGCTCAGCCGCGAACTTCCCCACCCGCATCACCCGCGCGCAACTCGACGACTGCACCCACCGCGACATGCTCGTCGAGCTGTTCACCGACGACGCGGTGGAGCTCTACGCTGCGAAGGAAGCGACGATCGGCGCGGAGAACCTCCGCGAGATCGAGCGGCGCGTGATGTTGTCGATGATCGACCAGCACTGGCGCGAGCACCTCTACGAGATGGACTACCTCCGCGAGGGCATCAACCTCCGCGCGATGGGCCAGGTCGATCCGCTCGCCGAGTGGCAGCGGGAGGGCTTCGACATGTTCGAGGCCATGATGGGCCAGATCCAGGATCAGTTCGTCGCCTACGTGTCGCATCTCCAGGTCGCCGCGGTGGAGGAGGCGCCCCGGGCCCCGGCCACCGAGAAGATGCGTTACAGCGCCGCCGAGGACCCGGTCCAGGGCTCCGGCGCGCTGCGGGCGACCGCGGCGTCGATGCCCGCGGACGAGCTCACCGGCGATTTCGGCGCCCCGTCCGAGGCCGTGGCCGCCGGCGCCGGAGACGGTGCGGGCGCCGACGCCCCCTCGATGATGCCGGTACGGGTCGACAAGACGCCCGGGCGCAACGAGCCGTGCTTCTGTGGCAGTGGCAAGAAGTACAAGCTCTGCCACGGCCGTTGACACCCGGCGTCGCCTGTCCTCATGCGTGACTTCTCCGACGACCTCGCCGAGCTGCGCCGCCGCGTCGAAGGCGCGCGCGCCTACCTCATGATCGGCGCCGCCCGCGACCGGATCGCCGTGCTCGAGGAGGAGGTCAGCCGGCCCGGCCTCTGGGACGACCAGCTGCAGGCCCGCAAGGTCACGACCGAGCTGTCACAGCTGCGCGACGACGTGAACCTGGTCGACGAGCTCGACGGGACCGTCTCCGACCTCGAGACCCTCGCCGAGCTCGCCCGCGAGGAGGGCGACGACTCGCTCGAGGGCGAGATCGGCACCGGCATGGGCGCGCTCACCGCGCAGCTCGACCGCCTCGAGCTGCGCGCGCTGTTCACCGGTGAGTACGACGAACGCGACGCGATCTGCACCGTGAACTCGGGAGCGGGGGGCACCGACGCGCAGGACTGGACCAACATGCTGCTGCGCATGTACCTCCGGTGGGCCGAGCGGCGCGGCTTCGCGGTGGAGATCGACGAAGTGTCGCCCGGCACCGAAGCGGGCCTGAGCTCGGCGACGTTCACTGTGAAGGGGCGGTACGCCTTCGGACTCCTCGCGAGCGAGCGCGGCGTGCACCGGCTCATCCGCATCTCCCCGTTCGATGCCAACGCGCGACGCCAGACCGCGTTCGCCTCGCTCGACGCGGTGCCGACGCTCGACGAGACGGAAGCGCCCGAGATCGACCCGACCGACCTGCGCATCGACACCTACCGCTCGTCGGGCGCCGGCGGACAGCACGTCAACGTGACCGACTCCGCGGTGCGCATCACCCACGTGCCCACCGGGATCGTCGTCTCGTGCCAGAACGAACGCTCGCAGACGCAGAACAAGGCGCGGCGCGATGCAGATTCTCGCCGCGCGCCTCGCGGAGCGCCAACGTCAGGAGCGCGACGCCGAGTTGGAAGCGCTGTCGGGCGACAAGCGCGACGTTGCCTTCGGCAACCAGATCCGCACCTACACGCTGCACCCGTACCAATTGGTGAAGGACGAGCGGACCCGGTACGAGACCGGCAACGTGCAGGCGGTGCTCGACGGTGAGCTCGACGGATTCATCGAGTCGTACCTGCAGTGGCGCCGCCAACAACCGGGGTAGCGGCGGCCGGTCGGCGGGAGTGGACGGGCGCCGGAGCCACCAAACCGGAAACCCTCCCTGCTACCCTTTCGGCTCTGAAATGATTCGCTTCGAGAACGTCTCCAAGATCTACAAGGGTGATGTCGTCGCGCTCCGCGAAGTGTCGGCCGAGGTCCAAAAAGGTGAATTCATCTTTCTCGTGGGTCCGTCGGGTTCGGGGAAGTCCACCTTCTTGCGTCTGCTGCTCCGTGAGGAGCAGGCCACCACGGGGCGGATCGTCGTGGCCGGTCGCGACATCTCGCAGCTGAGCCAGTGGAAGGTTCCGCAGCTGCGCCGCAACATCGGGTGTGTGTTCCAGGACTTCAAGCTCTTGCCGAACAAGACCGTCTACGAGAACGTCGCTTTCGCCATGGAGGTGATCGGTCGCCCCCGCCACGTGGTCCGCACCCAGGTGCCCCAGGTGCTCGACCTCGTGGGTCTCGCCAAGAAGGCCGGCCGGTTCCCGTTGGAGCTCTCCGGCGGTGAGCAGCAGCGGGTGTCGATCGCGCGGGCGTTCGTCAACCGGCCGCTCATCGTCCTCGCCGACGAGCCCACCGGGAACCTCGACCCGGCCACCACCGTCGGCATCATGCGCATCCTCGACCGCATCAACCGCACCGGGACGACGATCGTCATGGCCACCCACGACCAACGTATCGTCGACGCGATGCGCCGGCGCGTGATCGAGCTCGACCGGGGCGCGCTCGTCCGCGACCAGGCGCGTGGCGTCTACGGCGTCGGGAGCTGACACCGCCGCATGTGGACCCGCATCTCCTACTTCTCGCGCGAGACGATGGTCTCGCTGCGCCGTAACGTGCTGATGACCGTCGCGGGCATCGCGACCGTCGCGGTGTCGTTGTCGCTCTTCGGCGGCATCCTCATGCTGTCGAAATGGGTCGACCACGGCACCGAGCGCATCAAGGGCGGCGTCACCCTCGAGATCTTCATGACCGCGAAGGCGACCCCCCAACAGGTGCAGGGCGTACAGGACGCGCTCGATGCCGACAAGGGCCCCAAGGGGAACGTCAAGTCGTACCGTCACCTCACCAAGGACGACGCGTACGCCGAGTTCAAGCGCATCTTCCGTCGCAATCCTGATCTCGTGAACAGCATCACGGCCAAGGATCTCCCCGAGTCGTTCCGGGTCGTCCCCAAGAAGGCCGAGTTGACCGACACGGTGAAGGCCGAGTTCAGCACCCAGCAGGGCGTCGACGAGGTGGCCACACCGGGTGAGGCGCTCAAGGGGTTGATCGACGTCACCAACACGGTCCGCTGGATCTTCATCGTCATCTCGGTCGTGCTGCTCGCGTCGTCGTTGTTCCTCATCGTGAACACGATCCGCCTGGCGACGTTCGCGCGCCGCCGCGAGATCGAGGTGATGAAGCTGGTGGGCGCGTCGAACTGGTTCGTCCGGATCCCGTTCATCGCCGAGGGCATGGTGCAGGGGCTCGTGGGCGCCGGCCTGGCCGTCATCTCGGTGCTCTCGCTGAAGCACTTCGGCTTCGACCAGGCCTTCAACGACCCCAAGAGCTTCTTCGGCGAGTTCTTCGTGACCACCGGCGACGCCACCTGGATCGCCTTCCTGGTGCTGATCATCGGGGTCGGGATCGGGATCGTGGGGGCCAGCATCGGCCTCCGCCGCTTCCTCCGGACCTGATCTCGGGTCGAATCCGCTCCGCGTCTGCGGGAACGGGGATCCGGAGCGGGGTTCCACTGCCTCTCCATCGCCCATGACCTCGGCCAGGTGATGAGCCGCTGAAGTTGCCAGTGTTGCTCGTGTGACTGGTGTTGCCTACCATGCCGCGGATGCGTCGGGCCCGCACCCTCGCGGCAGTGCTGTTCGTGACCCTGGTCACGGTCCCGCTGGCCGGTCGCGCCCTCGCCCAGCAGTCGAGCACGCAGCAGGAGCTCCAGCAGCAGGTCAACGAGGCCGGGGCCGCCGAGCAGGCGGCCCGTACCCAGCTGGTCCAGGCGCAGGCGCAGCGCCAGGCGCTCGACGCGTCCCTGGCCGACGTCTCGACCCGGGTGAGCGCGGCGAACGCCCGGCTCACCGCCGCCCAGGCCGACGTCGACCGGCTCGGCTTCGTCACCGCCATGCTCGAGCTCAAGGCGCGGGCCACCCAGAAGAAGCTCGAGCGGGCGAAGGACGACGTGCGCCGGAGCGCGGTGCTCCTCTACCAGCACGGCGACGGCGCGGCGATGATCGGGCTCCTCGGTGCCACCGGCTCCGGGCAGCTCGTCGAGGGCAACCACTACCTCAAGCGGGTGTCGGACAAGCGCCAGAGCGATGCCGGCCGCGTGACGCGGCTCAAGGCGCAGCTCTCGTCGCAGCAGGAACAGGTCGCGCAGCAGAAGAAGACGGCCGACGACGCGCGCACCGCCGCCGCCGCCGAGAAGGCCAAGCTCGACGATCTCGCCGCGCAACAGCAACGCGGCACGCGACGCGGCATCGAGTGCCGAACAGGCCGAGTCGGTCGCGTTGGGTACGGCGCGGGCCCGGCAGGAGGAGGCCGCGAGCGCGCTCCAGGCCGAGTCGGATCGCGTCGCCCAGTTGGCCCTCGCCGCGGGCGACGGTCCTGCGCTCGGCGACGGCACCTTCATCCGCCCCGTCCCCGGTCCGATCACTAGCCCGTTCGGCTACCGCACCGATCCGGTCACCGGTGCCACCGCCTTCCACTCGGGGCTCGACTTCGGGGCCCCCTGCGGCACGCCGATCAAGGCGGCCGGTACCGGGGTGATCATCAGCGCCGGGTTCAACCGCGGCGGCTACGGGAACATGACCCTGATCAACCACGGCAACGGGCTGTCGACCCTCTACGGCCACCAGTCGTCGATCATCGTGTCCGAGGGCCAGTCGGTCACCCAGGGCCAGGTGATCGGCTACGTCGGATCGACCGGGAAGTCGACAGGGTGCCACCTCCACTTCGAGGTGAGGGTCGGCGGCACCCCGGTCGACCCGTCCGGGTACCTGTAGCTACTTGTTGGGTTGCGGGGTGACCCGCAGGTAGGGCTTCTTGGTGTCCCAGCCCTTGGGGAACTTCGCCTTGGCGTCCTCGTCGCTGACGGCCGGCGCGATGATCACGTCGTCACCGTCGGTCCAGTTGACCGGCGTGGCGACCTGGTAGTCGGCGGTGAGCTGCAGCGAGTCGATGACCCGGAGGATCTCGTCGATGTTGCGGCCCGTGCTCGCCGGGTAGGTGATGATCAGCTTGACCTTCTTGTCGGGCCCGATCACGAACACCGAACGCACGGTGAGCGTGTCGTTGGCGTTGGGGTGGATCATGTCGTAGAGCGTGGCCACGTTGCGCTCGGGGTCGGCGATCAGCGGGTAGTTGAGGGCGGTGCCCTGGGTCTCCTCGATGTCGCCGATCCAGCCCTGGTGCGACTCGAGCGTGTCGACGCTCACGCCGAGGATCTTGACCCCGCGCGCGTCGAACTCGGCCTTGCGCTTGGCGAACGCGCCCAGCTCCGTCGTGCAGACGGGGGTGAAGTCCTTGGGGTGCGAGAAGAGCAGACCCCAGCCGTCGCCGAGGTAGTCGTACAGCGTGACGGTGCCTTCGGTGGTCTCGGCGGTGAAGTTCGGGGCGTCGTCGCCCAGTCGAACCGGCATGGCGTTCCTCCTTGAGACGTGCTGATCGAAGCGGTGGATCCCGGGTTCCGAGGTTACCGACCGCGCCGCGAAAAGGCGAGTGGAATGGTCAGAAATATTGACGGTGCCAGCGGTTGACGAGCGCGCGCCCGTCGCGATGAACCTCCGGTCCGGGGCGGCGGCGGCGGAGGCGGAGGGCGATGAGTACCACGACCAGCGGCGCGCCGGGGGCGGCGCTCCCGAAGAAGCTGGGCATCCGGGAGGGCTCGCGCGTCGCGCTCGTGTCACCCCCGCAGGGGTTCGAGGCGACGCTCGGTGCGTTGCCGACCGGTGTCGAGCTGCGGCCGCACGTCCGCGGCCGTCTCGACGTGATCGTGTTCTTCGTGACCCGGCAGGCGGAACTGGCGCGGCGGTTCCCGTCGTTCGTCCGCGCGCTGGCCGACGACGGCGGGTTGTGGGTGGCGTGGCCCAAGCAGACGTCGGGCGTCGCCACCGACCTGAAGTTCGAGTCCGTCCAGACCGTCGGACTCGGTGCCGGGCTCGTCGACAACAAGGTCGCGGCGATCGACCGCACGTGGTCGGGCCTGCGCTTCGTCTACCGGGTGGGTGACCGTCCCCGTCGACCGGTTTCCGGCCGGTAGGCGGAAGCGTTCGCTACAACTGGTGGGATGTGCGGTCGGTTCGTCTCGGTCTCGTCGCCCCAGCTCCTGGTGGACCGCTTCGGCGTGCAGGAGAGCACCGTCGACCGGCACGACCCGGACTACAACGTGACCCCCCGCGCCCTCGTCCCGGTGGTGCGCGACCGCCCGCCGCGCAAGGGAACGGAGGGCCCTGTCACCGCGTGTGCTCTCCCTGGTGCGCTGGGGTCTGGTGCCGTCGTGGGCCGAGAGCACCGCCATCGGCGACAAGCTCATCAACGCCCGGGCCGAGACCATCGCCGAGAAGGCGGCCTACAAGCGCGCCTTCCACCGTCGCCGGTGCATCGTGCCCGCCGACGCGTTCTACGAGTGGCGACCGGGCTCGAGCACGTCGGCCAAGCGTCCGCCGCGCCAGCCGTATCTCGTGCGCCGGCGCGACGGCGAGCCGTTGGCGTTCGCCGGGCTGTGGGAGATCTGGCGCGACCCGGCGATCGACGACCCCGACGCGCCCGACGCGTGGGTGCGGTCGTGCGTGATCGTCACGACCCACGCCGACGCGGTGCTCGAACCCGTGCACGACCGGATGCCCGTCGTGCTCGGCGAGCAGTCGTGGGACCCGTGGCTCGATCCCGGGACCGACGACTTCGCGTACCTCCAGTCGCTGCTCGTGCCCGCTCCCGACGAGTGGCTCGACGTGTACCCGGTGAGCACCCGCGTCAACAGCCCCGCCAACAACGACGCCGACCTCGTGCGGCACGTCGAGGCCGACACGCCTCCCCTGAGGCCGTCGGCTGGCGGCTGACGGCTCGCGGCTCCGGCGACGGGCGGCCGGCGCGTCGTAGTCTGCGGCTCATGGACGCAGACCGATACCTCGAAGCCCTGGCGCGCGAGTCGGAGGCACTCGCCGACGCCGCCGCCGCCGCCGGGCCCGACGCCCCCGTCCCGACCGTCGAGGGGTGGACGGTCGCCGATCTCGTCGCCCACTGCGCGTCCGGCGACCTCTGGGCACGCCGGATCGTCGAGAGCGACACCCCCGAGCCGCGCCTCCCACGACCTGCCCCCCGACGCCCCCACCGGCGCCGCGCTCGTGCCGTACTTCCGCGACGGGGCGCGGGCGTTGGTGGAGCTCCTGACGGTCACCGATCCCGACAAGTCGGTGTGGACCTTCTCGCCGACCGACCGCACCGCCCGGTTCTGGCGCCGACGCCGCGCGCACGAGACCGCGATCCACCGCGTCGACGCCGAGTCGGCCGCGGGCGACGCGTCGCCGATCGACGCCGAGATGGCCGCCGACGGCATCGACGAGTTCCTCACCGTGTTCGTGGCGCGCTTCGGGAAGGACGTCGCGACCGGCGGGGAGACGCTGCACTTCCACTGCACCGATGTCGCCGGTGAATGGCTGGTGACGCGTCGAGGGCGACGAGCTGCGCATCACCCGCGAGCACGCCAAGGGCGACGTCGCCACGCGCGGGAGCGCCTCCGACCTCCTGCTCTACCTGTGGGGCCGGGTGCCGGCGGACCGGCTCGAGGTGTTCGGCGACGTCGATGCGCTCGAGCGCTTCCGCAACGCGACCCGGGTGTAGCTGGCCGCCGGGCGACGGGTCAGGGCCCGACGGGCGCCAGCGCGCGCACGGTGTCGCGGAGGTCGTCGCCCGACGCCAGGATCGCGGGCGCGGTCGTGGTCACGCCGTTGGCCGCGTACCGCTCGACCTTGGCCCGGATCGCCTCCGGCGTGCCCCAGACGATCAGGTCGTCGATCACCTCGTCGGGGATCACCTCGAGGGCGCGGGCCCGATCACCGTCCGCCCACGCGTCCCACATCGGTTGCAGCGCCCGGCCACGTCCCAGCCACTCGTGGAAGGCGGCGTACGCGTCGACGGTCAGGTAGCTGGTGATCTGGCGCGACCGCGAACGCCGCGCACCGCGTCGAAGTCGTCCGACGGCACCACGAAGATGCGGGCCACGATCTCCTTGTCGCCCACGTAGGGGGCCACCTGCGCGACGTCGTCGGCCGAGAGCCAGTTGATGATGGCCCCGTCGCCCTCCTCGCCCGCGAGCCGCAACATGCGGGGGCGGAGGGCGGCCACCAGGATCGGCGGCGGAATCGCGGGCACCAGGCCGAGCCGGAACCCCTGCACCTCGAAGGTCTCGTAGCGCTCGCTCACCTTCTCGCCGGTCAACGCCTTCCGGAGGAACCGCAGCACGTCGCGCGTCCGCTCGAACGGACGCTCGAAGGGCACCGCGTTCCACCGTTCGACGATCGCGGGTGACGACGCGCCGATCCCCAGCGCGAACCGGCCGGGCGCGGCGTCGCTCATCGACGCTGCGGTCTGCGCGAGCAGCGCGGGACCGCGCGTGGACGCGGGCGCGATCGCGACCCCGGCGCGGAGGGTGGGCGACCAGGCCGTCGCGAGGGCGAGGGGCGTGAACCCGTCGTGGCTGCCGGCCTCGCCCGACCAGACGTCGGTGAAGCCGAGGGCGGAGACCTCCTCGTACCACTCGCGGTGTTCGTGGAGCGCCACACCCGGGAACGGGACGGTGACGCCGTACCGGCGCGCGACGGTGACCATGGGGGGAATCTACGGCACTTCCCGAATCTCACGGGACCCCTTGTAGGCTGCGAGGACCATGTGTGGCATTGCCGGGTTCTGGGGCGCGCCCGACGCCGCCCTCCTCGCCACCATGACCCGCCGCATCGCCCACCGCGGCCCCGACGGCGAGGGCTTCTTCGAGCACCCGCTCGCCAGCCTCGGCCACCGCCGGCTCGCGATCATCGATCCCGCCGGCGGCCACCAGCCGGTGGGGACCGACGACGGCGCGGTGCAGCTCACCTACAACGGCGAGGTCTACAACTTCCGCGAGCTGCGCGCCGAGCTCGAGCCGCTCGGCCACACGTTCCACACGTCCTGCGACACCGAGGTCGTGCTCCACGCCTACCTCGAGTGGGGCACCGACTGCTTCCGCCGCTTCAACGGGATGTGGGCGCTCGCGGTGCTCGACCTGCGCGAGGCCGACGGCCACGTCCCACGCCTGGTGCTCGCCCGTGACCACTACGGCATCAAGCCCCTCTACTACGCGCGGTCGTCGAGCGGCCGGGTCCTGTTCGCCTCGGAGGCGAAGGCGGTGCTCGCCGATCCCGGAGCTCGAGACCGGCCCCGACCGCCAGTGGCTCTACGACTACCTCCTCCACGGCCTGCACGACCACAAGCCCCAGACCGCCTTCGCCGGCATCCGGGCGCTCGCCGCCGCGACATGGGCGGTGGTCGACGCCGACGGCGTCCACGAGCAGACCTACTGGACGCCCGCGTCTGTCGAGCGACGCGCCGTCCGACCCGGCCGAGTTCCGCCGCCGCTTCGAGCGTTCGGTGGAACGGCGCCTGGTGGCCGACGTCCCCGCCGGTACGTGTCTCTCGGGCGGCATCGACTCGTCGTCGATCGTGGGGGTGGCCAGCCACCTCCTGACCGCGCAGGTCCCGGACGCGGTGTCGCTGGGCGACCGGCTCAAGACCTTCTCGATCGTCTACGACGGCGACCCCATCGACGAGCGCGAGTACATGGACGCGGTGCTCGTCGAGGTCGACGCCGAGCCCGCCTTCGCCGAGCCGACGTCGGAGCGCTTCGTCGAGGAGCTCGACCAGATGGTCTGGCACCAGGACGAGCCGATCGTGTCGACCGGTCCCTACGCCCAGTGGTGCGTCATGCGCCTGGCGCAGCCGAAGGTGACGGTGCTGCTCAACGGCCAGGGCGGCGACGAGCTCCTCGGCGGCTACGTGCCGTACCAGTACGTCTACCTCCGCGAGCTGCTGAAGCACCGCCGCTTCGGGCAGTTCGCGCGCGAGGCGTGGGAATCGCGCGACGTCCTGAAGCCGTTGGTGAAGCGGCGCCTCGCCGACCGTCGCCACTCGCTGCCGATCAAGCCGCTCCTGCGCCCGGAGCTCTACGACGGCCTGGAGCCGCCGAAGTTCCAGCGGTCCCAGGACGACCTCAAGCGTCGGCTGGTCTCGGACCTCCAGACCTTCTCGCTGCCGTCGCTCCTGCGTTACGAGGACCGCAACTCGATGGCGTTCTCGATGGAGTCACGTCTGCCGTTCCTCGACCAGGAGCTGGTCGACTGGGTGCTGCGGCTCCCGTCGTCGGCCATCGTCGACCGCGGCTGGAGCCGCGCCATCCTGCGCGAGGGGCTCCGGGGCGTGCTCACCGAGAAGGTGCGCACCCGTCGCTGGAAGGTCGGCTTCACGACGCCCGAGACCCGCTGGCTGCGGGCGCGGCGAGCCGTCGTCCAGGGGCTGTTCCGTTCCCCGGAGTTCTGCGCCCGGCCGTACTGGGACGCCCCGCGCGATCGCGGCGGCGTTCGAGCGGTTCTGTGCAGGCGAGGTCGAGCCCTCGCAGATCTTCTGGCGGGCGATCAACGCCGAGATCTGGATGCGGGTCTTCTTCGACCACGACGGCGCGTCGCGCCACGGCGAAGCACCCGCCGCGGCACTTCACCCGCATCGGTGACGAGTGGGTGGCCAGCGACCAACGAGCGCCGCGGCCGCCGCGCTGGCCCGCTTCACGCCCCACGACCAGCGTCACCTGTTCGCGCGGTCGTCCGTCGACGGCAAGGTGTACGCGCGTGCGCCGATCCGCACCCGGCTGTTCGTCGCCGGCGATTCACTCGACTCGGGGCTGCGCGACGCGCTGCAGCGAGGTCGAGCTCGAGGGCGGTGACGTGATCGCGATCAGCGAGAAGGCCGTCGCCATCTGCCAGGGCCGCTCCTACCCGGTTGCCGAGGTGCACGCCCGACCGCTGGCGCGCACGCTGTCGAGGTTCGTGGGGCGCACCGCGTCGGGGATCGGCCTCGGCATCCCGGCCACCATGGAGCTGGCGATCCGCGAGGCTGGGGAGCCCCGCATCCTCGCCGCGACGGCCGCCGCCGCCGTCACCAAGCCCTTCGGCGTCAAGGGTGTCTTCTACCGCGTCGCCGGCCCCGGCGTGCGGGCCATCGACGGCCCGACCCACGGCACCATCCCGCCCTACGACGGCCACGCCAAGCTCGGGCCCGAGGACCCCGAAGGGGTCGCCCGGGAGCTCGCCGGCGGCGCTCGGTGCCGGCGTCGCGATCATCGACGCCAACGACATCGGGGTCAACATGCTCGGGATGTCGAGCGGGGTCGACGCCGCCGTGGTCGAGTCGCTGTTGCGGGACAACCCGCTCGGCCAGGGCGCGCAGCAGACGCCGGTCGCGCTCCTCCGGCCGGTCTCGACCGCGGGTCCGGCCCGACCGGTCGGGCTACTCGTCGAGGCCGGCCATCGGCCCGGAAGTCCGACGTGGTGTTCACGTGCGGGAAGGGCTCGTCGGGCACGGGCAGCGAGAGCTCGGCGCAGATCGGCTCCCAGCCGTCGCCGGGGTGCCAGTCGACCAGCCGACCCGGGTCGACGGCGGCGCGCACGTCGGCGTTGTGCTGCTCGTAGGCCCGCTTCGCCTCGGCTTCGTCGGCCCAGTGGGTCGTGAACGTCTTGGTGAGCATGTCGTCGGCCATGGCCATCTGCGCGACCATCACCGCCTCGTGCTCGGGCGGGATCGTCCGCTTGGCGATCTGGAAGATGGTGTCGTTGGCGCTCTTCCACCACGCGTCGGCACTCGAGCGTGACGACAGCAGGACGACGGCGTCGGGGAGGTGCCGCTGAGCTCGCGCCAGAACGCGGCCGCCGGCCAGTCCACCGTGGCGACGTACCCGGAGAGGAACTCCGACCAGTCCGGCGCCTCGCCGTTGATCGCCGCGTGCCAGACCGGGATGTCGGCGGGCCGCCCGAACGTCTCCATCATGTGGTAGCAGGGACCGCCCGAGCAGCTGTTCGAGGGCGAGCTTCAGCGAGTGGGTGCCGGTCCGGCCGAGGCCGGCACCGACGACCCGCAATGCCATGGGACCTCCCGAGCGTCGGACCCCCGGTTCGGTCGAACCGGGGGGAAGAGCGGCGAAACCCTACCGGAGCACGGGGAAAGGTAGCCGTGCGGCCCGGCGAGCACGGGAGACGGAGCGGAGTCCAGGAGAGGCGCCGCGTGGCGGGCGCGGACCGGATCGGCGAGGGGGCGGGCGGCGCCGGGGCGCGCCGTCGCGGCGCAGGGTGGTCGGCGCGGTCGGTCACGCCAAGGGTGAGAGGCGACGGCCGCGCAAGACGGTCGAACCCGCAGCATCCAGATCGGCACCGTGGTGCGCGCCCGCCGACGTGGTCGAGCGGGCCAAGCACTCGCGAGTCGTGGAGGTCGACGCGTCGAACGAGCCGCTCACCGAGCGGATCGTCAGCCCGTGGTGGGAGCGCGACCCCCGAGAACGCGGTCATCGACGTCCGCGTGCACCGCCTCCTGACCCATCACGGCGCCGCCATGGAGTCCATCGCGCCCGAGGTGCGTGACACCCTCACGCCCGCGTTGCGCGACCGACGCCAGCTGTACGCGGAAGACCTGCCCGGGCGTTCGCTCGATGCCGCCCTGGACCGGTTCGTGGCGTCGATCGCCTCGTTGCGGGAGTCGGGCAAGCTCGGCGCGGTCGTGTTCCCGTTCCCCTCGTACTTCACGCCCGGACCGCGCGCGCTCGACTATCTGGAGTGGGTCCGGGGCCGCAGCGGCGATCTGCCGATCGCGGTCGAGCTCCGGCACCGCGACTGGGTCGCGGGCAAGCAGCGCGACGCGACGCTGCAGTTCCTCACCGACCACCAGCTCGCCTACGTGTGCGTCGACGTTCCCTCGGGCTTCGACAGCTCGCTGCCGCCGCTCACCGTCGCGACCACCGACACCGCGTTCGTGCGCTTCCACGGGCGCAACGCCGACGCGTGGGAGCGCGGCGCCGACTCCGGAGACGACCGCTTCTCCTACGAGTACCGCGACGCCGATCTCGAGCCGTGGGTGCCGCGCCTCGAGAAGCTCGCGGCGAACGCCAGGAGCGTCCACGTGATGTTCTCGGGTCGCACGACGGACGCCGCGGTCCGCAACGCGCGCCTGCTGGTCCGCGTGCTGAGCGGTGAGCCCGCACCGGAGCGCAAACCGCCGCCGTCGGGGCCGCCCCGCAAGCGACGCCCACCTCGGCCGCGCTGACCGGGGATCACGGAGCGGCGGGCGGCGCAGCAACGGTCAGAAGTGGTCGAGCAGCTCCGTGAACGTCCGGAGGTACAGGATCCGGTCGTCGTCGGCGTCGAGCTCGGTGTGCTCGAGGGCCCACGTGTTGTCGTTCGGGATGTAGACCGCGTTCATGCCCACGGCCCGCGCCGGCGCGATGTCGGACTTGGGGGAGTTGCCGATCATCCAGGTCGAGTCGGGCGCGAGCACGTGGTCGCGCGCGAGGCGGTGGTACGTGTCGACGTCCTTCTCCGCCACGATGTGGATGTGCCCGAAGTGGGGCGCGAGCGTGGACGCGTCGATCTTGCGCTGCTGCTCGTCGACCGCACCCTTGGTGAGCATCAGGAGCGTGTGGCGGGTCCCGAGCACCTCCAGCGTCTCGACGACCCCGGGGCCCGGCTCGACTGGTGCTCGAGGAGCGGGACGGCCAGCGCGTCGATCGCCGCGTGCTCCTCCGGGGTCGCGGGCCGCTGGTTGAGGTGGCGGAAGCAGTCGCGCAGGCTCCGGAGGAACACGTGGCTGCCGTAGCCGTGGGCCGACGCGTTCGCCGCCTCGATGTCGAGGAGCACGGCGCGGATCTCGACCGCGTCGAGGCTCGGGTGCGCCAACCAGTCGAGGTAGTCGTCGATCACGCGTTCGAAGAGGTGGTTGTTCTCCCAGAGGGTGTCGTCGGCGTCGAACACGAGCACCTGGTCGCGGAAGCGCACTTGGCTGATGCTATTGCGGCACGTCCAGGAGCAGACGGGCGCCGGTGAGCGCGTTGCTGACGAAGTTGGGCAGCGGCGGGAGCACGAGGAGGTAGACCGCGACGGCGACCACCGCGACACCGCGGGCCGACACCGCCACGGTCGACGGGAGCGGCCGGTGCCAGCGTCGGGCGTGCCGATCGGGCCGCGCCGTTCGACCGTCGATCGCGACGATCGACGCGCCGGCCAGCAGCGCGGCGAAGCCGATGGTCGTGATCCACCGCAGCCAATCGAATCCCAGCGCGAACAGGATCACGATGCCGGTGACCGTCGCGCCGGCCCACACGACCCGGTGCATGTGCGTACGGAGGATCCAGTGACCGCGCGAGCGTGCGTAGGCGAGCGTGTCGCGGACACAGAACAGCAGGAGTGCGACGAGGAGCATGCCGACGACGATCGACAGTTCCGGGTTGGACCGTTCGATCACCCGCTGGAAGCTCGAACCGAACGTGTCGCCCAGGTACACGAAGATCGACCCGTGGCCCTCGATGATCCCCGGCGCGTCGAGCTCCAGCGCGTTCACCTGGGCGGCTGCCGGCGCGCCGTGGAGGACCAGCGCGCCGAGCACGAGCACCGTCGGTCCGACGCAGAGGAGTGTGGGGAGACCGAGGCGGGCGGCCGGGCCGTTGCGGGCCCGGGTCGCCGCCAGCACGACCAGCACCAACCAGGGCGCCACGATCAGCGGCGCCGCCTCGCTGGTCAGCGTGCAGACCGCGAGCAGCGCGCCCACGACGAGCGCGAGGCGCGTCGGCGCGACGGGGCGGGTGCCGGCCCAGAGCCCGACGAGCGCCAGGAGCAGGAACGCGAGCAGGTCGGGGCGTCGCTGACCCCCCACCGAGTCGAACGCGAACGGCGCGACCACCAGCGCCGCCGCGGCCGCGTACGCGATCGCCGTGCGCCGCCGGCAGAGCACGGCGACGAGCCCGACCATCGCGGTGAGCGTCGCGACCGCGAGCACGTTCTGCACGAGATCGACGGTCGCGATCGCCGGCCGGCCGCCGACGATCGTACGGAGCGCCTCGCCCACGAGTCCCCGCCGCACGAACCCGTGCTGGTAGGTCACGTACCAGAGCGATCGGCCGTACTCGCTCAGTCCGAAGCCGGTGATGGTGAACCGCTGGACGATCTGGAACACGATCCCCAGCGCGAGCGCGGTCCGCACGAGGGTCTCGAACATCCCACGCTCGGGCGCGGCGTCGACCGGATCGACCGGGGTTGCCGCGCCCTCCCGCGCGTCGCAGCGCACGGACGTGAGCATGACAGCATCGTCGGCGAATGTCCGCGCGCCCGCGTGCTTGACTGGCCGGAGACTCACGACTCTGGGGAGGGCACGATGAGCACCATCGCACTGACCGCGGCGGACGAGGCTCGGGTCGAGCAATTCGCCGGTGACCTGTTCGCAGGATGTCTGGCATCGTTGGAGCTGGCCAACGTCGAGCTGGGCGTCCGGCTCGGGCTCTACGAGGCACTCGCCGGTGCCGGACCGGTGACGCCGGCCGAGCTCGCGTCGTCGGCCGGCATCCGACCGCGGTACGCACGCGAATGGCTGGAGCAGCAAGCGGTTGCGGGCGTCGTCGAGGTCGACGACGTCGACGCGGCTCCCGACGATCGTCGCTTCACGTTGCCCAACGCGCACGCGCACGTGTTGACCGACGACGACAGCGAAGCATGCATGAAGCCCTGCGCGGCGGTCGTGCCCTGGTTGAGCAAGGCGCTCGACATCATGGTCGAGGAGTTCCGGCGCGGTACGGGTGCCGCGTTCGGACTGTTCGATCTCCACGACGTCCAAGCGGCCTTCACGAGGCCGGTGTTCGTGAACCACCTCACCCAGCACTGGATTCCCGGCCTGGCGGATGTCCAGGAGAAGCTCGCGAGCGGCGCACCCGTCCGCATCGCGGAGGTCGGATGCGGCGAGGGGGTCGCCGCGATCACGATCGCGCGGGCGTATCCGAATGCGGTCGTCGACGGGTACGACCTCGACGAGGCGTCGATCGTCAGTGCCCGCGCCGATGCCGCGAGGGCCGGGGTCGCCGACCGCGTACGCTTCGAGGTCCGCGACGCCGCCGACCCGATGGACGGCAGCGGCTACGACCTGGTGATGGCGATCGAGATGCTGCACGACATGCCCGATCCTGTCGGCATCCTGCGTACCATGAAGCACCTGGCCGGCGCCGACGGCGTGGTGCTCGTGGTCGACGAACGGACCGAGGACACGTTCAACGTCCCCACGACCGAGATGGAGCGGCTCTTCTACTCCTTCAGCACGCTGCACTGCCTCGCGGTCAGCCTGCAGGGCGACGGTGCGGGTACGGGCACGGTCATCCGCTCCGACACGGTGCGCAGGTACGCGGCCGAGGCGGGCTTTCCCACCGTCGAGACGCTCGACGTCGACCACCCGCAGTTCCGCCTCTACCGTCTCTCCTGAGGGGCGACCGGCCGACCGGCCGACCGGCGTGTCGGGCCGGGTGCGGGACTACGCGATCTGGTAGAGGGTCAGCTCCGCCGGGCGTTCGACCGGGGCGCACTGGAGCGCACCGTCGGGATGCACCGCCCCGAGCACCACCGCGTACTGCGCGGCGGTTCCGCCCTCGTAGAAGTGCGTCATCAGGAACGCCATCGGGTCTCCCTCCGGTGGGTGGGCGCGGTCGGGACCGATCCGACGGATACTCCAGGTTCGACAGGCTCGGGTCGAGGATCTTCGCCGCGCCGCCATCGTGGCCATCGTCCGGTCGAGGCCGAGGTCGATCTCGGCCTGGATGTGCTCGGCGACCACGTCCGCGATCGATCTCGACGCTTCGGGCCTGCTCGATTCGCCATGGGGACGGCCTTCCCTTCGGCTGGCTCCCGGCAGGCGCGGAGCCTACGTGTGGCCGGGCATCCCGCCTGGGACCGGTCGCTACCCGCGCGTGAGCGTGGCCTGGCCTGCGCCCTCGAACGTCGAGTCGGTGAGCGCGGTCGCGGAACCTCCCGCGTCGATCTCGAAGGTGACCTTGGACGGGTAGTCGGGCAGTTCGGGCACGCTCGCGTAGAGGAAGGTGTCGCCGTCGAAGTGTTCGAGGTCGTACGTCATGTTCTCGGGCCCGACGACGAGTTGCAGCTTCCCGTTGGCGGACACGATCTGCATGTCGCCGACGTAGTCGTTGTGGTAGGTGCCGACGTAGGCGGACGCGTCGCGCGCCGGCGTCGGGTTCGCCGGCTTGGTCAGATCCGGCTTGGGGCCGTAGACGCCGGCGAAGCGCTTCGTCCACGTCGCGAGCGTGTTGGTGTTGGACGAGCCCGTCGTCACGTCGGTGAGGTAGTCGGCGGCGATGGCTTCGGGCAGGCCGATGGGGCTGCCGTTCGTGAGCACGACGATCCCGATCTTCTTGGCCGGGATCAGCTTCACCGCCGTCGCCGCGCCGTTGGAGAACGCGCCCGAGTGGTCCCAGCTCACCGACCCGTCCGCTCCGGTCGTGATCGACCATCCGAGGCCGTAGAACGACGCCGGGCTGGTGACCGGGTCGAGGGGGCGATTCATGACCTGCGGCGTGTGCGTGGCATCGAGCGCCTGTTGGTCGATGAGCTGCTTCTTGCCCAGCTTGCCCTCGTTGAGCTGGATCCGCATCCATCGGCCGAGGTCGACGACGTTGGAGCTGACCCCGCCCGCCGGTGCCTGCGCATCCGGGTCCCTGGTGAAGTCGGGCGTCCACTTGCCGTCGACCTCGACGTGCAGGTCGGCCCGGTTCTTCCGGGCGAGGAAGTCGGCGTTGTCCATGCTGGTCGACGTCATGCCCGCCGGGCCGAACAGCACCTTGTCGGAGATGTCCGACCACGACGAGCCGGCCGCGACGGCCGCCGCCTCGCCTCCGAGGGTCATCGCGAAGTTCGAGTAGCTGTAGGTGATCCGGAACGGGTCGAGCGGGACGTAGCGCAGTCGCTCGAGGATCGTGGTTCGGTCGAAGCCGATTCCTTCGAGGTCGTTCCCGGCGGCGCCCGGTAGCCCGCTGCGGTGCGCGAAGAGGTCGGCGAACGTCACGTGGTCGGTGACCCAGGGATCGCTCAGGGGGTCGTTCGGCACGTACTGCTTGACGGGATCGGTCCAGGCGAACGTGCCTGCGCCCACGAGTCCCGCCATGATCGTCGACGAGATCGGCTTCGACAGCGACGCGATCTGGAAGACGGTCTGTGCGGTCACGGGCTTGTCGGTCTTGGTCGACCGGACGCCGTAGCCCTTCGTGTACACCACGCGATCGCCGGAGACGACCGCGACCGCGACGCCCGGCACGCCGGTCTTCTTCATGTCGGCCTCGACGAGCTTGTCGAGGGCCGCGAACGACTTGGTGACCTGGGAGCTGCTCGGTGACGAGCCCGTGGCGACGCCGGCCCCCGCGGAGGTGGGTGCCGCGGCCACGAAGAGCGCGGTGAGCAGCAGCAGGGCGACGATCGCAGGACCGCGGCGTCTCCTTCGACCGCTGTGCACACGACACCCACCGTTGCCCTGCTCCCCGCCACGCGGTCAGAGGTACCCGAACGCCGTGCGCGATGTCAAATCTGCGGCACGGGGCCGGCCGTTGACGTCCTGATCAGGTGCCCGGACGGCTGAGGGTGCCGATGTGGGCAGAGGCATGTGTAGGCCAAGCGGCGCAGAAGGCAGTCGAGGCGACGGCCCATTGTCGGACTCGCCGGCGCTGCCACGCCGGCAGGTCAGAACCTCTGAACCCGAGCCTGTCGATCCATGCGGCGATGTCGGTGGGGTCGTATCGCAGGAGGTAGCCCATCGACAGGAGCCGCCCAGGCGTTGGTGGGGTGGCCGTCTTCGAAGCGCACAACCCTGTAGGCCCGAGCATCGCGAGGTGGCCCACCCTTTCTCCTCACCCACCGGGGCACGTCGCGCGCGCCTTCCGACGTCAGCTACCGGACGAACGCCGATGCGTGCGTCTCGGCCGCCGGTCGAGGCCGGTGCGATCCCGACAGACTCGTAGCCGAAGCGATCGAAGTCCAGCGTCCGCCGCGGAGTCGCACGGTCGAGGGCAACCGTCGAGGTGCGCTCGCTACCGGACCCGATCGAAGTTCTGTCGCGGGTGGCGGTTCCGCGCGCTACTGGTGATGCCCGTCGACGTGGATGCGCTGACCGCTGATGACGGCGGGTATGAGATGCACCTTTCGTTGTGCGCCGTCGCCGCCGTCCGTCGTCATATGTGCGGAGCCGACAATGTGAACGATCCAGCCGGTGTGGGTCCCCGAGTTCATACTGTCGACCTCGAACGCGACGACCGCATCTTGGAACGCCTTCGCGGGAATCGTGTCGTGTGCGTCGATGCTGATCGTCAACTCGGCACCATCGACGGAGTAGCCGACAGGAACGATGGCGGGCAACGCCGCGACGGATAGAGCGACGCGACCCACCGATTGGCCTTTGAGGAGATCCCAGCATTCATGCTCGGGGATGTTCTCATTCGGGGTGAGGGCCATGGCGACCATGTTGGGCGCTCTTGGCGGTCGACGTAAGTGCCGAAGGTCCCTCAGCGTGTCCGAGGGGTCGCCGATGCGCTCACTGCGCTCGGACCGACTACGCGGCGAATGATCGTGGAGACGAACCGAAATGGCAGCCCGGTTCGGTCAGCATTCAGTGTCGGGCCCTTCTAGGCGTTGGCCGCCGGTCGGCTCTGTGCAGTCTCGGTGTGGTCGAGTGTGTCGAGTGACGGGGTGGCGATAGGGTGTTTTTGGTTCTCCTCCGACTGCACCGGTTGCCGGTCCAGGATCCGTGGCCACCGCGAGACACGCGGGCTGGCAGGAATGGGGTGGCATGACCAGCACGAAGCCGGGCAGCGGGACCGAATCCCTGTCTGCGCCCCCGGAGAATCGGGAATCGTTGGGTCTCGGGTTCGCGTGGACAATCGTGGAACTCGCACCCGACGGGATTCTGGTCAGCGACGAGGACGGCGTGATCTTGATGGCCAACCGTCACGTCGAAGCACTCTTTGGGTACGACCGCGACGCACTTGTCGGCGCCAAGGTGGAGCGCCTGTTACCGAACGGAGTGCGACTCGCACATCAAGCGCACCGCGACGGATATGTCGCCACTCCCACGACACGCCCGATGGGTGCCGGGCTCGACCTCCTCGGCTGTCATGCCGACGGCACCGAGTTCCCCATCGAGATCAGTCTCAGCCCCGTGAACACGGGCCACAGTGTCGCGATCGTCGTCGTGATCAGAGACGTGAGCGAACAACGCGCCCGCGAACGCAACGCGCGGGAGACATTGGCTTCTGATGAGGAAGACCGCATCGGCGCGGTGATGCACGATCGCGTGATCGGTCATCTCTTCGGGTCAGGGTTGAACCTCGCCGCGGTACTCAGCAGCAAGCAACTCGACGAGAGCATGAGCGGACGACTGCACGAAGTCATCGCCGACCTCGACACCGCCATCTACGAAATCCGCAACGCTATCTTCCAGCGGATGGACCCGACACCTGATTCTCTGCACACCCCATAGCCAACCCCCCGAGTTGCACGCACGGCCCACAGTTGATGCCCAGTGAGCATGAGTGGGTGCTAGTTCGTCGGGGTCCACCGACCGCTGTTGCCGGACCGTCAGGACGATCCCCGATGTCGCCTCATTGACCTCTACGAGGACCACTATGCGCTCCTCGCCGGTTGCTCGGCGCCGGGAGAACGCGAGCTCGCCCTGGCGCACCTCGAGCGAGATGGCGCCGGAGAGCTCGGTGACGCCGGCGCCCTTGGCGCCACGAGCAGCATGCCGTCTGATGCGATGAAGGAGCGGGGCCTCCGCTCCCCGTGAGGTCGGCCGAGAGTGTCGCGCTTCGTTGCTTCTACCGATGACATCGGCCGCTCCTTCCGGGCGGGGGATGGTGACCCGACTGACCTCGTGACTATCCGACGACGGTGAGACGATCGCCGAGGCCGAGGCGTCGTAGGGTTTTCCAGCGTCGGTCGGTCGTGAGCAGGTGGTCGGCAGCGAGCTCGATCGCCGTGGCGATGACGAGCGCGTCGGGTAGGCGAAGGCTCGAATGACGGGCTCGCAGCGATGCGGCGCGGCGACTGCGATCTCACGATCGGCGTCGGCAATCGTGATCGCCATGGCGTCAAGCGCGGCATCGACTCGTGCGACCGTTGCGTTCCCTCGTGCGGCCGGGCGTACCAGGACCTCGGCGTACGCCGACGCGGGGACGACGAACGAGTCGCCACGGTCGCGCGCCGCCGTGAGCGCACCTGCAGCTGCGGTGTGATGAGCGTCGTCCGCGTCGAGGCCGGCAATCACGACGCCAGCGTCGAGGACGGTCACGCCCATTCGTCGCGGAGCGCGTCGAGGTCGAAGCCTTCGTACACCCCGGTCAGGGTGCCGAGAAACTCATCGAGCGGCTCAGTCTCACGTTCGAGCACGACCTTGCCGGACCCCTCTGCGTGGCGCGAAGACGATCGCCGGGACGAAATCCTGCCTCGTGCATCGCGTCGACCGGGATCGTCACCTGATGCTTGGAACTGATCGCTGTCGTTCCCCGCCGGCGAGTGTTCTTGACGTTCTGTTCCATGAGTAAAGAATACTCCTTGAGCATTGGGACGTGAATGATGGCGTGCTAGCGGAATGTTCCCGACCATGCTCGGCCCTCCAGGGGTTGCACGCATCTTCGCCCTGACCAGCAACTCGGCCCCATCGCCGGGATGCGGCACGAGTGGAGCCGCGTCCTCGGGATCGGCTGCGCGGGGGTGTCCAACAACGGTTCAAAGTCCCACGCCGTGGTCGAGTTCAATGCTGTTGGCTCGTGCGGGCGTCGGTTTCGCGAGGTACTTGTCGAGGCGTTGGCGGATGCTGTTGACGTGCAGGGTGTCGACTTCTCCGCGGGTCGCGGCGATCTCTCCGCGGAGCAGTTCGGCGGTGGGTTCGCCGATCCGTCGCCACGTTTGATCGGCGTCGCGAAGCGCCACGGTCAGGGCTTCGATGAACTTCCCGGCCGACGTGAGTCCACCGGGCATTATGCGTGCGTGGGTCAGGACGAGGCGTTGATGAAGAGGACACAGCTGGCTGCGATCCTTCGATCAGTTGATCGGTTCGCCGCGGGCGACGTGGCGATTGGCTCACTGCTGCTCACCATGGAGCGGCTGAGTTCCCTATTCGTTGTTGAGCCCTGGCACGGTGAGTTCGGAGCAGCTTTCACGGAACTGGAAGATCGCTATTCCCGCGCTGTCGCGGAAGGGGAACCACTTCCGACGGCGGCAGACGAGCAGATCGCGAGAGTCCTTGGTCAGGTCGGCGAGACGGTGCGCTCCTACTCGCATGAGTTGGAGCAGTAGCGCCGAACTGCCGCTCGGTCGCGGCCGACGTTCTGGCGCGGTGAACGCGGTGGCCATGCGAGCGCATCGCGGGCAATCTGGCACGCTGGCGGTACGTGCTGCCAGGCACCAAGCAGTGTCGTGCTGGGTCGGGGTTCGTCGGCAGGCGAGGCGGGGTGTTGTCATCTCACCAACAACCGGACCGAAGCGTTCACCCACCCGTAGGCGCATAGCGATTCGGAGCGTTACCGTTTCGGTTCATGGCACCCAGGCTTGGCCGTAAGGAGCAGCCCTCGGACGAAGCAGGCTGGTGGCTGGCGTCAGGCGGCTGGTGGTATCCCCCGGAATCCCTGCCAGGCCCATTGCAGCCGGAGAGCGCGTGTCCGCGGGTAGCGCGTTGCCGATCGAAGCGAAGGGCGTCAACGGCACAGTGATCTTCGATGGGCAGGCGATCGCGATCCGACGCAAGGGAATGATGGCGCGAGCGACTGTCGGGAAGGGCGACAAGATGATCCCGGTTGCCTCCGTTACTGCGGTGCAGTTCAAGCCAGCGGGCATGGTCCGCGGCTTCATTCAGTTCACCGTGCCGGGTGGCAATGAAAACCGTTCACGGTTCGGCAAGCAGAGCATCGACAGCGGCCAAGGACGAGAACTCGGTGCTATTCGGCGTCACGCAGAAGGCCGCGTTCGAACAGTTGCGTGACGCCGTACAGGCCGCGATCGTGCAGCGACATGCTCCAATCGCGCCCGCCGCCGCGGCTCCGACAGGGTGGCTGCAGAACTGAAGCAACTCGCGGAATTGCGCGAATCAGGTGTCATCAGCCCCGAGGAGTTCGAGGCGCAGAAGGCGAAGCTCCTCGGTAACTAGCGCGGCAGTTCCGGTGTCACCGGCGGTTGACGCCGGTCACGTGTCATAACGGCGGGCGGCTTGTGGCTCTTCTCAGGTAGTGGGCACCGACCGAGCGGAGACCTTCGAGTCGTTCTTCGAAACGGCTGAGCCGCGCCTTCGTCGTGCGCTGGTCGCGGCCTACGGGCTGGAACGAGGTCGCGAAGCGGCGGCGGAAGCGCTCGCTGTACGGGTGGGAGCACTGGGACGAGGTTCGTGTCCTGGGAAACCCGGTCGGCTACCTGTACCGCGTCGGGCAGAGTCGGACTCGACCCCGGAAGCGCCCGGCCGTCTTCGACGTGCCATCCCAAGCCGGTGACATCTGGGTCGAACCTGGGCTGGCTGGCGCGTTGCGCGACCTGTCTGAGCGGCAACGTCTTGCCGTCGTGTTGGTATACGGCTTCGGCTGGCAGCTCGCCGAGGTCGCTGAGGTGACCGGAATCCGTGTGCCCACAGTGCAGACCCACGCCCAGCGTGGCCTTGCGCGACTGCGCCGGGCGTTGGAGGTTCACGACCATGCCTAGTCAGATCGACGATCAGATCCGTGCGCTTGTCGACAGCGGTGCGCCGTCGATCACGCTTGAAGAGGTCGACGCTCTACGTTCGCACGCCGCGCCGCATCGCCGCTCGAAGCGTGCATTCGTCTCTGTGGGAATCGCTGCTGCTGTCGTTATCGCGATTGTCGCGTCGGTCCTGGCGGTACGTGTGAACGACAACGACAAGGGCTCCGTCAGGCCCGCGGACCAACCACCGACCACGCTCACTGAACCCGAGACGACGCCGGTGCAAGGCGAGCCTGCGGTGTGGGTCCTTCCCGACGCCAGCGCGGTAACACCGGACTCTCGCGAGTTCACCGCTGACGTGACACGCCTCGCATGCAGCAGCGGTGTGACCGGCTCCGTCCTCCAGCCGACCATCCGCGAGGAGGCGGAGCGGGTGGTCATCACTTTCACTGTGGAACCTCTGCCTTCTGGCGGCGGAAGCACCTGCATTGGCGGACCGCCGGTCCCGACCATCGTGAGACTCAAGAACCCAATCGGCCAACGACAGCTCGTCGACGGTGCCTGCGAGCCGGGCGGCGCAGCCGTCACTACCGCCTACTGCAATGTCGGATTCGCCGACCCGGTGCGCTGGCGTCCAGCAACGCCATAACTGCCTGATCGGGCCAAGCTCGGTGGGCGCCCCGGCGGGACTCGCGAACCTGCGGAGGCAGGGTCCCCAACTGAGCGCTCGTGAAAGGGACCGGGTCGAGAATTCCGGGGGCCCTTCCTGAAGTTCACGTGTCGCGTTGTGTCAAATCTGTGTCATGGAGCTCTGAGGGTCCATGGCCACATATGCTCTGACCTGCGAAAACATGCCTGAGGAGTGGGTGGAGGTGGCGGGAGTCGAACCCGCGTCTTCCGGGATGTCGGTGGGGCTTCTCCGAGCGCATCCGGGAGAAGATCTCGGGTCGCCGTCACTCACCGGCGGTGGACGGCGACCCCAGCCTCAGTGGAGTGTCCCACCGGGCCCTGAGGCGATTCCCGGTGGTGAGCCGCTCTTGATGGCGCCCCGGTTCCGGCCGAGCGGCTGGGCCGGGAGGGACGCGCGTCTAGTTGGTACTAGGCCGCGAGTGCGAGGTTGCCCTCGTCAGTGTTGGCATTTCTTGTTGGTACCGGCTCTTTCACGACGATCCGGCGACGTCGGCTCGCTTCCCCCACCTCGATCGTCCGAAATCGAAGCCACGCACCCCCATGTCAAGTGCCGCACCGGTGCGTGTCGGTTGGCGCGGCCCACCCATCGTACCGGCCGGGGAGGCCGCGGGAACAGGGGTTCGCCCGCCTGGTCGAGGGCCCGGCCCGGTGGGCGTCCGTAATACCCCAGGGGGTATGATGGAGCCATGACACGCGCACCGTCACGACGACAGTTCCTGGGGATCGCCGGCGGTGCGCTGGCCGTCGGTGCCTTCGCCTCGCTGGACGACCTCTTCGCCCTCCCGGCGGCCGCGATCTCCGGTGGTGGTGGCGCGGCGTTCGCACAGCCCGAGCTGCTCTCGAGCACCGGCGGGCGCCTCGACGTGAAGCTCGTGGCGGCGCCGTCGAAGGTCGCGTTCGGCAGCGGGAAGCGGTTCGCGTACACGTACAACGGCACGACGCCCGGACCCACGCTGCGGGTACGACCCGGCGACGTCGTCTCGCTCACGCTCGAGAACCGCCTCGGTGAGACCACCAACCTCCACACCCACGGCCTGCACGTCTCGCCCTCCGGGCGCGCGGACAACGTGTTCGTCTCGATCCCGGACGGCGGTCGGCGCACCTACGTCTACGAGATCCCGCCCGACCACCGCAGCGGAACCTTCTGGTACCACCCCCACATGCACGAGATGGTCGCGCCCCAGGTGTTCGGCGGCCTGGCCGGCGCCATCGTCGTCGAGGACGCGATCGACGAGCTCCCCGAGCTCGCGGCGGCGACCGAGCGGATCTTCGTGGTGAGCGATCCCGCGATCGGGAGCTCGGCGAGTGTGCTCGACGCGTCGATGATGGAGCAGATGCGCGGTCGCGAGGGCGACGTCGTCGTCGTCAACGGCGTGCTCGCGCCGACGATCGCCGCGCCGGCAGGCACCCTCGAGCACTGGCGGATGATCAACGCGAGCGCGTCGCGCTACTACCGCCTGGCGCTCGACGGGCACCCGTTCGCCCTGATCGCGACGGACGGCGGACGCCTGGCGGCTCCCCGCAACGTGAGCGAGGTGCTGCTCGCGCCCGGCGAGCGCGCCGAGGTGCTCGTGACGCCGAGCGCGGCCGGCACGTACCGGCTGCGGTCCCTTCCCTACGACCGCGGCAGCGCGGGGATGGGCCCGGGTGGCCGCAGCGGGTCGTCGACCCGCACGACCGTCGCCACCATGGTCACCGGCGGGACCGCGCCGCCGGCGGCGGTCCCCTCCGCCCTGGCGCCCGCGACCTCGCTCGCGCTCCCCGCGCCGACCGGTCGCCGCGAGCTGGTGCTCGCCATGGGGATGGGCGGCGGCATGGGTGGCGGGATGGGCGGGGGCGGGGGCGGCGGTGGCGGGAGCGGCGGCCGCAGCTTCACCATCGACGGGGAAACGTTCGACCCCGCACGCACGGACATCACGACCCGCCTCGGGCGGGTCGAGGACTGGACGATCACCAACTCGTCGACGATGGACCACCCGTTCCACCTGCACGTGTGGCCCTTCCAGATCGTCGCCCGGACCGACGCGGTCCCGATCACGCCGGGATGGAAGGACACCGTGAACGTGCCCGCCGGGCAGTCGGTCACGGTGCGCGTCCCCATCACCGACATCGCCGGGCGCACCGTTTACCACTGCCACATCCTCGACCACGAGGACCTCGGCATGATGGGCGTCGTCAAGGTGTCGTGAATCGCTACTCGCGGATGCCCTTCATGGCCCGCTCGGTCTCGCGCTTGGCGTCGCGTTCGGCGAGGGCCTGGCGCTTGTCGTAGGCGCGCTTGCCGCGTGCGAGCGCGAGCTCGACCTTGGCCCGCCCGTCCTTGAAGTAGACCCGCAGCGGCACCAGCGTGAGGCCCTGCTCGGCGGTGCCCCGCTCGAGCTGGACGATCTCCTTCCGATGCAGCAGGAGCTTGCGCCGGCGGACCGGGTCGAGGTCGACCCGGGAGTAGGAGTAGGGCGACACGTGCATGCCGTAGAGCCAGACCTCGCCATCCTCGACCCGGGCGTAGGAGTCCAGGAGGTTGGCGCGCCCCTCCCGGACCGACTTCACCTCGGGACCCGCGAGCATGATCCCGCACTCCCACGAATCCATGACGAGGTAATCGTGCCGGGCCTTCCGGTTGGTGATGACGACCTGGTCGCCGCGCCTGCTCACCGCAAGCACGGTACCGTCCGGGGTCGAGACCGATCCGAGAGATGGGGAGTGCGGTGTCGGAGATCGCGAACGTCGAGCAGGCGGCGGCATGGGACGGACCCGACGGCCAGTCCTGGGTCGAGCGTGAGGAACGCATGAACGGGGCGCTGGTCGAGCACAGCCGAGGGATGTTCGCGGCGGCCGGCGTCGGGCGCGACGATCGGATCCTCGACGTCGGCTGCGGGTGCGGGTGGACCACCCGCGAAGGTGGGCGTCGCGCCGTCGCCGGTGAAGCGCTCGGCGTCGACCTGTCGAGCGCGATGCTCGAGCGGGCTCGCCGGCGCACCTCCGAGGACGGCCTGACCAATGTGCGCTTCGAGCGGGGTGATGCCCAGGTGCACCCGTTCCCGGTGGCTGCGTTCGACGTCGTGGTGAGCCGCTTCGGGAGCATGTTCTTCGCGGATCCGGTCGCCGCGTTCGCGAACATCGGGAGCGCCATGACCGGGGGCGGTCGCCTGGCGCTGGTGGTCTGGCAGGAGCTCCGCCGCAACGAGTGGCTGGCGGCCACGCGCGACGCGATGGCGATCGGGCGCGACCTGCCGGAGCCGCCCGTGGGGATGCCCGGGCCGTTCGGTCTCGCCGACCCCGATCGGGCGCGGTCGATCCTCGAGGCCGCGGGCTTCGAGCGGGTCGCGATCGAGGGCGCCGAGGTGCCGGTCCGCTTCGGCGACGGCCAGGAGGATGCGTTCACCTTCGCCCAGGGCGTGGGGATCGTGCGTCACCTGCTCGCCGATCTCGATGCCGACGACACGCAGCGCGCGTCGGATGCGCTGCGCGCCACGATCGCCGCACACGACACCGGCGCCGGTGTCGTCTTCGGCTCACGGACGTGGATCATCAGCTCGTTCCGTTAGATTGCCGTGATGGCATCCGCCGCGAACGTCGAGCCGGCGGCCTCACCGACGCTGCGCCTCACGCACGCGGACTACGAGACCGTGATCTCCCACTGTTTCGACGGCTTCCCCGACGAGGCGTGCGGACTGCTCGCCGGGCCGCTCGCGGCGGGCACCCCGGCCGGCACGGGCGAGGTGACCGCCGCCTACCCGTGCAAGAACGCCGACCAGTCGGCGCGTACCTACACGGTCGACTCGCGCGACTACCTGGCATCGATGCGCGACGCCGAGTCCCGCGGCGACGAGATCGTCGGGGTCTGGCACTCGCACACCCACACCGACGCGTACCCGTCACCGACCGACGTGCGTCAGGCCGTCGACCCCGCATGGTGGTACGTGATCGTGAGCCTCAAGCACGGCGAGCCGGTGCTGCGCGCGTTCCAGATCCGCGCCGGGACGATCACCGAGGTGCCCGTCGCGGTCGGGTAGCGGCCCGATGAGTGTCACACCCCCGGCGTAGGGTCGGAGGAGCTTCCCCGCTCGGTCTGATGCGTGGGAGGTGTGCGGTGTCAACGGTGCAACTTCGGGTCTCGACTCGCGCTGATGCAGCCGCGTTGCTGCGACTGATCGCGGCCGGTCAGCCGGTCGACGGTCTCCTCGTCGTCGGCGTCGACGCCGACGGTCGAGTCACCGGTGTGGGGACGAACGACCGACACCGTTCGTTGTCCTGGGTGAAGGTGTGGGAGCTCGCCGAGCTGGCGAGGCAGCTCGAGGCGCACGCGCTCCTCGTGGGTGCCTTCCCGAGGGGTCCCGGACGCGCCCCGTCGGTCCACGAGATCGCTGCCTTCGCGGCGCTGAGCGAGCGTTCCGAGCGGGCCGGGGTGCTGGTGCTGGACTGCATCGTGTTGCGCGGGGAGCGATGGTGGTCGTTGCGCGAGTCGGGCCGGAGCGCCGCCGATGCTTGACGGTGCCTCGTGGTCGGACGACGGTTCGCTCTCGGCGGCGGCATGGTTGACCGCGAACACCCCGATGACCCGCGCGACCGCCGTGCGGATGTGCGCGACCGCGCGGCTCGTGCACGAGAACGAGCAGACCGCGACCGCGTTGGGCGCGGGCGACGTCTCGGTCGCGCACGTGGAGGTCCTCGCCACGGCGGTGCGCCGCCGTGAGCAGTTGTATCCCGAACACGAGGACACGTTGCTGAGCGCGGCGGGCGCGTCGTCGCCCGACGATCTGGTGACGGTGGCCCGCCGCTGGCGTTCGCTGGCCGACGACGAACGCCGGTACCTGCAGGTGTCGCCCACGTCGGGCGGTGGCCGGATCGACGGGTTCCTCGACCCGGTCGCGACCGCGTCGTTGATCGCCGCGCTCGACGCGCTCCAGCCGCTCGACCCGGCCGATGCCCTGGAGCCGCGCTCACTGTCGGTTCGCCGCGCCGACGCCCTCGTGATGCTGGCCGAACGGTCGACCGACCCGGACGGCAGGGGAGGAGCGCGGGCGACGATCAACATGCTCGTCGACGTCGACACCCTGCTCGGCGGGGCCGGTACCGATCCGTGCCGTGCCCGTTGCGACCTCGCCGGCTTCGGTCCGGTCGGTCGCGCCGTCGCCGAACGGCTCGCCTGCGACGCCCGCGTGGCGCGGATCGTGATGGCGGGCAAGAGCCGGGTGCTGGACCCCGGCCGCGCCACCCGCGTCGTGAGCCCGGCCCTGCACACTGCGGTGATGGCGCGCGACGAGCACTGCCGCCACGGCCGCTGCCGGGTGCCCGCGAAGTGGTGCGACGTGCATCACGTCGTGCCCTGGCTCGACGGCGGCCGCACCGACGAAGCCAACCTCGTCCTCCTCTGTCGCCGTCACCACGTCGACACCCACGAAGGCGGCTGGGTGCTCACCGGCCACCCCGACGGCACGCTCACCGCCCGGCGTCGCGGCCGCCGACGACGAGCGGCCAATCCTGAGCGGAGTGGTCGGACTTGGAGGCCGGACCAATAGGATGGCGCCATGGCCGTCGAAGTCCGCCTGCCCACCCTGCTGCGCCCCCACGCCGACGGGGCATCGTCGGTGTCCGCCGACGGGGCGACCGTGGGCGAGGTGTTCACCGAGCTCACCACGAGGTACCCGGGCCTGTCCGGCCAGCTGGTCGACGGCGAGGGCGGGCTGCACAAGTTCGTGAACGTGTACTGCAACGACGACGACATCCGGTACCTCGAGCAGCTCGACACCAAGGTCACCGACGGCGACGTCATCTCGATCCTGCCCGCGGTAGCGGGAGGCTGAGCCCGGTCTCGCGACCGGGGGCCACCATGCGATACGAGAACATCCTCGGGGTGATCGGCGACACGCCCCTCGTCGGGGTGCACGCGCTGTCGCCCAATCCCGACGTGCGGATCTTCGCCAAGCTCGAGGGCCAGAACCCGGGTGGCTCGTCGAAGGACCGCATCGCGCTCAAGATGATCGAGCTGGCCGAGGAGGCGGGTGAGCTGCGACCCGGCGACACGATCCTGGAGCCGTCGTCGGGCAACACCGGCATCGGCCTCGCCATGGTCGCGCGCCTGCGGGGCTACCGGCTGCGGGTCGTGATGCCCGAGAACGTGTCGGTCGAGCGGCGCCAGCTGCTCGAGATCTTCGGTGCCGAGATCGTGCTCTCGCCCGGCGAGGAGGGCAGCAACGGTGCCATCCGCATGTCGGAGAAGCTCGGTGCCGACGACCCGTCGCTCGTACGCCTCTTCCAGTACGGCAACCCGGCCAACCCGCTCGCGCACTACGAGCGCACCGGTCCCGAGATCTGGCGCGACTGCCCCGAGGTCGACGTGTTCGTCGCCGGCCTCGGCACCAGCGGCACGCTCATGGGCGTCGGCCGCTACCTGAAGGAGCAGAAGCCGCAGGTGCAGGTCGTCGCGGTCGAGCCGCCAGCGGGGGAGCTGGTGCAGGGCCTGCGCTCGCTCGACGACGGCTTCGTCCCGCCGATCTTCGATCCCGCCATCCTCGACCGCAAGTTCATCGTCCGGCCGCGAGAGTCGATCGAGTGGCTACGCCGCCTGCTCGACGACTGCGGGGTGTTCGCCGGAGTGTCGTCGGGCGCGGCGGTGGCCGGTGCCGCCAAGATGGCCGAGCAGATGGAGTCGGGCACCGTCGTCACGCTGCTGCCCGACGCGGGTTGGAAGTACCTGTCGTCGGGCGCGTGGACCGACGATCTCGACGAGGTCGTCGAACGGGCCACCCGCATCAACTATTGGTGAGCAGCTCTTGGTGAGCGCGGGCGAGATCACGCGCGCGGCGGACGCGCTGCGCGCCGGTCGACTCGTCGCGTTCCCGACCGAGACGGTCTACGGCCTCGGTGCCGACGCGTCGTCGCCCGACGCGGTGCACCGCCTGTTCGCGGTGAAGGGCCGCCCGGCCGACCACCCGGTGATCGTCCACCTCGGCGACGCCGACCGGCTCACCGGCTGGGCCCGGGAAGTGCCCGACGTCGCCGTCGCCCTGGCCGCGGCGTGTTGGCCGGGGCCCCTGACCCTCGTGCTGGCACGGACCGCGCGCGTGCCCGATGCCGTGACCGGCGGGCTCGACACCGTCGGCCTGCGCGTGCCCGACCAGCGCGTCGCGCTCGCGCTCCTCCGCGAGTTCGGTGGGGGAGTGGCGGCGCCGTCGGCCAACCGCTTCGGCCGGGTGAGCCCCACGACCGCGGCGGACGTCCGCGCCGACCTGGGCACCGAGGTCGACATCGTGCTCGACGACGGTCCGTGCCGGGTCGGCCTGGAATCGACGATCGTGGACTGCTCGCGGCCCGCGCCGGCGATCCTGCGCCTCGGCGGGGTGCCGCGCGAGCGGATCGACGAGCTGGTCGGCGAACGGGTGCCGGTGCTCGACCGCGGGGAGGTGCGCGCCCCGGGCACCCTGAGCGCGCACTACGCGCCCCGCCGCGCGTCGTGCTCGCCGACGACGCGACGCTCGTGGCGCGGGCCGCGGCCGAGCTCGCCGCCGGCGCGCACGTGGCCGTGATCTCGCAGCACCTCCCCGGAGGGCTCGACGGGCGCGTCGACGTGCTCGACGTCCCCGCCGACTCGGAGGCCTACGCGCGCTCGCTCTACCGCTCGTTGCGCGAGGCCGACGCCCGCGGCGTCGACGTCGTGCTCGCGGTCCCGCCCGTCGCCGCCGGGCTCGGCGCGGCGGTGGCGGACCGGCTGCGGCGCGCCGCGGGAGGCCGGTGAGATGGGCGACCGGCCGATCGGCGTGTTCGACTCCGGGTTGGGCGGGCTCACGGTGCTGCGCGCGCTCATCGACCTCCTGCCCGACGAGCGCATCGTGTACTTCGGCGACACCGGGAGGTTCCCCTACGGTCCGAAGCATCGTGACGAGGTGTTGGCGCACGCGCGGGAGATCACCGAGGTGTTGCTCGGGCACCAGGTCAAGACGCTGGTCGTCGCGTGCAACAGCGCCGCCGCCGCCGCCCTCGACACCCTCGACGAGCAGCTCGAGATCCCCGTGGTCGGGGTGATCGAGCCGGGACTGCGCGCCGCGATGCGGGTGACGCGCAGCGGGCGGATCGGGGTGATCGGGACCGTCGGCACCATCGCCTCGGGCGCCTACCAGCGGGCAGCCGCCACGGGCGCGGCCACGGGGCCGGGCGTCGAGCTCACCTGCGCCGCCTGCCCGGGGTTCGTCGAGTTCGTCGAGGCGGGTGACGTCGACTCCGACCAGGTGCACGTGCTCGCGGAGCGCCTCCTCGCTCCCGTGCGGGAGGCCGATGTCGACACGTTGGTGCTCGGTTGCACCCACTATCCCCTCCTCGCGCGTACCATCGGCGACGTGATGGGGCGAGAGGTGGTGCTCGTCTCCAGCGCCGACGAGACGGCGTTCGCCGTCCGCAGCATGCTGACGGCACGCGGGATGCTCGCCGCGGGGCCACCGAGTGACCCGCGGCACGTTTTCTTCACCTCCGGACCGGTCGATACTTTCCGGACGCTTGGTGTGCGCTTCCTCGGTCCCGAGGTCGAGGCCGTCAAAGCATGGCAGTGGGGCTGATCTCGTGGAACTGACGGTCTTGGGGTGTTCCGGCTCGTTCGGCGGCCCCGGTGGCGCCGCCTGCAGCGGCTACCTCCTGCGCTCCGGCGCGTCGTCGATCTGGGTGGACTGCGGCAACGGTACGTTCGGCCATCTGCAGGAGCACCTGGCGGTCGAGGAGCTCACCGCGGTCGTGCTGACCCACGGGCACCCCGACCACTGCGTCGACATCTACGGCCTGCACGTGCTGCTCCGGTACGGCCTCGGGATCGGGAACCTGCCGGTGTACGCGCCCGAGGGCCTGGAGAAGTTCCTGCTCTCGCTGGTGTCGGACTGGGGCGACACCTTCGACTGGCGCAGCGTGGGCGACGGCGACACCGCCGCGGTCGGCGACATCGACCTCCGCTTCTCGCGGACCGACCATCCCCCGCCCACCTTCGCGGTGGAAGCCACCTGCGAGGGCCGGCGCATGATCTACACCGCCGACACCGGGCCCGACTGGACGGTGGGTGCGTTCGCGCCCGGGGCCGACGTCGTGCTGTCCGAGGCGACCTACCTCGACGCCGACATCCCCGCGCCGATCCACCTCTCGGCCCGGCAGGCGGGCAGGGCGGCACGGGAGGCGCACGCCCAACGGCTGATCCTCACCCACCTCTGGCCGTTCATCGACCGGATGGCGGCGGCGGAAGAGGGATCGGAGGCGTTCGGCTGCGGGGTCACCCTGGCATCCCAGGGCCTGGTCACTACCATCTGACCCCCATCCACGCCGGCACCGCCGCGCCGGCGTCCGAACCATCGATCCAGACGGCCGAGGAGACTCCGTGGGCATCCGACGTGACGGGCGCGAGCCTGACGACCTGCGCACCCTCGCGTTCACCCGCGACTTCACCCAGTTCGCGGCCGGTTCGGTGCTCGTCGAGTTCGGCATGACCCGGGTGCTGTGCACCGCATCGGTCGAGGAGCGCGTGCCGCCGTGGCTGCGGGGCAAGGGCCGGGGGTGGGTGACCGCCGAGTACTCGATGCTGCCGGGGGCCACGACCGAGCGCAACGACCGTGAAGCGGCACGCGGCAAGCAGTCCGGCCGCACGCAGGAGATCCAACGGCTGATCGGCCGATCGCTGCGCGCCATCACCGACCTCACCGCGATGGGCGAGGTGCAGATCACCGTCGACTGCGACGTGCTGCAGGCCGACGGCGGCACCCGCACCGCGTCGATCTGCGGCGGGTACGTCGCGCTGCACGACGCGTGCAGCCGGCTCGTCGCGGCCAAGAAGATGGCGAGTCACCCGCTCACCGGGCAGTGCGGCGCGATCTCGGTGGGCATCGTCGACGCGCTGCCCCTGCTCGACCTCGACTACTCCGAGGACGTCCGCGCCGAGGTCGACATGAACGTCGTGATGACCGGCGAGGGTCGCTTCGTGGAGGTGCAGGGCACCGCCGAAGGTGCCGCTTTCTCCCGTGGGGAGCTCGACGACCTCCTCGGCCTCGCCGACCACGGCATCACCCAGATCTTCTCGCGGCAACGCGAGGTGCTCGCCGAGGCACCGGCGCGCCGCCCGTCTTGAAGCTGGTCCTCGCCACCGCGAACCCCGACAAGGCACGCGAGATCACCGAGGTGCTCCGGAACGCAGGGTCGGCGGTCGAGCTGCTGGCGCGTCCCGCCGGCGTGCCCGAGGTCGACGAGACCGGCGACTCCCTCGAGGACAACGCCCGGCTCAAGGCGGTGGCCCTCTGCGCCGCCACCGGGCGCCCGGCGCTCGCCGACGACACCGGCCTCGAGGTCGACGCGCTGGGGGGCGCCCCGGGCGTCCGGTCGGCGCGCTTCGCGGGCGACGACGCCACCTACGCCGACAACGTGGTCGCGCTGCTCCGGGCGCTGCGCGGCGTGCCGCCCGCGGAGCGCACCGCCCGGTTCGCCACCGTGGCCATCGCCCGGTTCCCCGACGGGCGCGAGATCGCCGCCATCGGAACGGTGGAGGGCACGATCGCGCCCGAGGCGCGGGGTGAGGGCGGGTTCGGCTACGACCCGGTGTTCGTGCCCGACGAGGGCGACGGGCGGAGCTTCGCGGAGATGTCGGCGGCCGAGAAGCACGCGGTGTCGCACCGGGGCCGCGCGTTCCGTACGCTGGCCGACGGGCTTCGCGTCGTCGACGCGTTGGAGGACTGATCAGATGGCTGTGATCGACATCGCCGGGTTCGTCGCCGACCTCAAGGACCACGCGGTCGAGCACGGCTTCCACGTCCACGACGAGCGCCATTTTGTGGAGAGCTACTCGCTGCGGCAGAACTGGGAGGTGGACCTCCACCCCGAGGAGGGGTGTGAGGGGCCCGTCGACCTGTACCTCTCGCTCGAGATCGATCCACGCGTGCTGCTCGGCTTCGAGGACGCGGTGATCGAACGGGCCGACGTCGAGGATCCCCCCGACGAGTTCCACTTCCCCCTCAATTTCACCTGGGCGCTCCCGCCGCTCCCGCACGGGCCCGATCTCCTCCTCCTGGCCACCGATCTGGCGGGCAAGGGCGGCCCCGACCTGCCGCTCGAGGTCTCGGCCATCGACTCGATCCCCGCCGCGACCGACGCCCCCGAGCGGTCGCTGCGCATCGTGGCCCACCAGTCGGTGTCGTTGCTCCACATCCACGACGGGGATGCGGTGTCGTGCGAGGTGCTCGATCGCTGCCTCGACGTGAGCCGCTACCTGTTGGAGTGCGCGGGGGACTGGCTCGGCTGAACCCCGGGCCGCGGGTCCGGTGGGCCAGAATGGGCCCATGCCCATGCGCACCGACTGTCGGCACTACGAGAGCCGCACCTACGACAACGGTGAGGTGGTGCGCAAGTGCCGCATCGATCTCGCCCCCGAGGCCCCGTGGCGCTGCCCCGAGTCGTGCGTCGGGTACGAGCGGCGGATGATCGACGCCGGTTGGCAGGTCGGTTCGCTGGAGAAGGGATACGACACCCCCGAAGCCGAGCCCGAGGGTGAGGACGTGGCCGCCCTCCTCGACGCCGCCGAGGACATCGTGAACGCGGCGGCGCCCGAGGTCCTGAGCGACTTCGAGAAGAAGCCCCGCCGTTTCGGGAAGCGCAAGAAGCGCAAATAGCGGGCCCGCGTCCATCTGCGACTCCCGCGGGACGGGTCGTAGCATCGGTGACATGCCCGAGCTCACCGGTGGCCTGTTCGACTGCGACACGCACTGCTACGAGACGCGTGACTCGTTCACGAAGTACATGCCGGCCGACCTGCTCGACCGGTCGATCTTCCCGGTCACGCTGCCCGACGGGAAGGAGACGATCCTCGCCGACCGGCGCGTCGCGGTGTTCAACAGCGAGCAGGGCCTGGGCTTCGATCTCGCGTACCGCCCGGGGTCGTTGAAGGAGATGCTCAAGCAGATGGCGTCGGGGAACCCCGACGAGACGTACGAGCCGATGCCGATGCGACCCGAGTTCCAGGAGCGCGCCGCGCACGTCGCGCTGCTCGACGAGCAGGGCGTCGAGCGGTGCGTGCTCTACCCGTCGACGATGGCGCTGTCGGTGGAGCAGTACGTGCCCGACACGCCCGTCGCGTACGCGAACATCCACTCGTTCAACCGGTGGTTCGACGAGACGTGGGACTTCGACGGCGATCGCATCTCCCCGACCGCGCTGCTCTCGTTCCGCGACCTCGACGCGACCGTCACCGAGCTCGAGCACGTGCTCGACCGGGGTGCCCGTGTGGTGCTGTTCCCGACCGGGCCGGCCGGCGGCCGCTCGCCGGGCGATCCCTACTTCGACCCGATCTGGGCGCGCCTCGACGAGGCGGGCGTGCTCGTGGCGTTCCACATCATGGAGCACTGGTACAACGAGCACATCGCCCCGGCGTGGGGGCTCGAGCCGACGCCCGCACCGTGGCACATGTCGGCGTGGCAGTGGCAGAACACCTACGGCCAGCGTCCGATCGAGGACACGCTCTCGGCGCTGATCTTCGACAACCTCTTCGGCCGGTTCCCGAACCTCATGGTGCTGTCGTCGGAGTTCGGGGCCGCATGGGTCCCGCTCTTCGTCGAGCACATGGACAAGAGCCGGGGCATGGGGCGCAACGGTCCGTGGATCGGCGGCCCGCTGCCGCGAGCGTCCGAGCGAGATCTTCCGGCGCCACGTCCGGGTCGCGCCCTACCCCGAGGACGACGTCGTGAAGATCGTCACCGACCTCGGCCACGCCGACTCGATCGTGATGGGCTCGGACTATCCCCACGCCGAAGGACTGGCGGTGCCGGCCGACTTCGCCAAGCTGCTGGAGCCACTCTCGGAGTCCGACCAGCGCAAGATCATGCGCGACAACGCGGCGGCGTTGCTCGGCGCCGCGTGACGGCCTCCCGCCCGAGCGTCGGCTACCGCGCCGCGAGGTCGGCGGCGACGGCGCGCAACACCCGGTAGTCGGGCTTGCCGGCCACGGTGTGCTCGACGGCGTCGACCGCGAACCATCGCTTCGGCCGCTTGTAGCCCGCCAGCCGGTCCCGGGCGTACACGCCCAGCGCCTTCTCGTCGAACCGGGTGCCCGGCGCCAGCTCGACCAGGGCCACCACCATCTCGCCCCAGCGCTCGTCCGGCACGCCGACGACCGCGGCGTCGACCACGTCGCCGTGGGCGCGCAGTACCTGCTCGACCTCCTCGGGGTACACCTTCTCGCCGCCGGTGTTGATGCACGCCGAGCCGCGCCCGAGCAGCTGGATGCTGCCGTCGGCGAGGACACGGGCGCGGTCGCCGGGGGTCGCGTAGCGGACGCCGTCGACCTCGCGGAACATCCGGGCGGTGGCCTCCGGATCGTGGTGGTAGCCGAGGGGCAGGCGACCCGCCACCGCGAGCACGCCGTCCTCGTCGGAGCCGGGAACGACGTCGCGGTCGTCGTCGGTCAGGACCCGGACGTTGTCCTTGGCGGCGAACGTCGTGGGCATCGCCGCCCGCTCACGCGTGACGGTCGAGCGCGTGATCAGCGCCTCCGACGCGCCCAGCGTGTCGACGATGGTGAGACCGGGGAGCCGGTCCAGGAACTCCTGTTTGCTGGCGGGGCCGAACACCATGCCCGACGACACGATCGCCTGGAGCGACGAGAGGTCGAGATCGGTGCACGCCAGCGCGTCGAGCAGCGGGCGGGCGAAGGTCTCGCCGACGATGCTCATCACCGCGACGCGCTCGCGGGCGACGAGCTCCCACAGGGCCATCGCGTCGAGTCGCCGGCCGTCGCGCAGCACGACCGTGCCGCCGCCGTTCAGGGTGGCGGTGGCCATGCCGAGCGCGGTGGCGTGCACCAGCGGCGAGGCGGGGAGCAGCGTCGCCGCCCGCTTCCCGGCGCGCATGGCGACGGTCGGGTCGGGCGGCGCGGTGCCCGGTCGGGCGGCTTCCCAGCCCTGCAGGTAGTAGTCCTCGGTGCGCCAGACGACACCCTTGGGGCGACCGGTGGTGCCGCCGGTGTAGAGGAAGAGGTGATCGTCGCCGTCAGGCTCCCGGGATCGGGGGCCCGGGCCCGGGCGCGCCGCCGCGAGCGCGGCCTCGTAGTCGCCGTCGACCGCCAGCAGCAACCGGGGTGGCGTCCTGAGCTGCGCGACGGCCTCGGTCACCGGCCCGGTCGCGTCGACGTGGAACACGACCGCGGCGGCGTCGCAGTCGCCGATGACGTAGGCCAGCTCGGCGGCGACGTACTGGTAGTTGAGGTTCGCCGGTGCCGCGCCCAGCTTCAGCGCGGCGAAGAACGCCTCGAGGTACTCGGGCCGGTTGGTCAGCGAGATGGCCACGACGTCGCCCACGCCCACGCCGTGCGCGGCCAGCACGTGGGCGAGCTGGTCGGCCCGCTCGTCGAGCTGCCGGTACGTGAGGCGGCGTTGTCCGCACACGATCGCCTCCCGGTCGGGAACCTCGCGGGCCACCGCTTCCCACGTGCGGGCGTAGTTCCAACCGGCCATTGGTTCAATAGTATTAACGTTTCGCGCGTGACCGGATCCGATGTCGTGCTGGCCGACGTGAGCGACGGCGTCGCCGTGCTCACACTGAACCGACCCGAGCGGCTCAACGCCTGGACGCTCGAGATGGAGGAGCGCTACTTCGGGCTGCTGGCCGAGGCGGCGGTCGACCCCGCGGTGCGGGTCGTCGTGGTCACCGGCGCCGGCCGCGGGTTCTGTGCCGGGCTCGATGCCGACGCGCTCGCGGGCGTCGCCGCCGGGCGCCCGCTGTCGGACGCGCCTGGCCGGTCCCAGTCGTTCCCCCTGGAGATCCCCAAGCCCATCGTCGCTGCGGTGAACGGCCCGTGCGCCGGGATCGGGTTCCTCCAGGCCCTGTTCGCCGACGTCCGCTTCGCGGCCGCGGGCGCCAAGTTCACCACCGCGTTCGCCCGCCGGGGCCTGCTCGCCGAGCACGGCGTGTCGTGGATGCTGCCGCGGATGATCGGCCACGCGCGCGCCACCGAGCTGTTGTTGTCGGCGCGGGTGTTCCTCGCCGAGGAAGCCGCGACGCTGGGGCTCGTGCACCGCGTGGTGGATCCCGATGCCCTGCTCGACACCACGATCGCGTACGCGCGGGATCTCGCCGACAACTGCGGGCCATTCGCGATGGGGATCACGAAGTACCAGCTGCAACACCACTGGGACGTCGATCTCGCCGAGGCGCAGCGCGAGACGTTCGCGCTGGTCGAGCAGGTGCACGGGACGCCGGACTTCGAGGAGGGCGTGCGCAGCTTCGTGGAGAAGCGCGCACCGAGCTTCCGCCCGCTCACGTCCGGGCCCGGCCTCCCGCCGCCGATACCTTGACGACGACGAGTCCCTGAGCGACGAGCGCGTCGCCCCCGTCACGCACGTCGACGGTGACCGAGTTGAGGCTGCGGCCGCGCCTGGCGCAGACCGCGTCGGCCACCAGGTGCCCGCGCGCCGGGCCCACGTAGTTGACGGTCATCGACACCGTCACGACCTGGGTGTCGGGCTCGAAGTCGTCGACCACGATCGCGGCCGCGTTGGCCGCGGTGTCGATGAGCGTCGCCACCACTCCGCCGTGCATGCTCCCGGCGCCGTTCGCCAGCGCGTCGGCGTCATCGACCTCCATGCGCACGCCGTCGTCGTCCCACCGGGTGACGGTGAAGCCGCAGAGCTTGTTGAAGGGAATGCGCTCCTGCCAGTGGTGGCCGAGCGACTCCGCCTTGGTTCGGGTCACGACAGGCCGAGGGACTTGGCCGCGTCGAGCCCCTTCGGCATCGCCCCGTAGAGCTTGCGGATGCCGTCGACCAGCTCGCCGGCGTCGAGCCGGGCCTCCGAGGCGGCGACGTACTCGCCGGGTTCGAGACCCCACGGGTGGGCGCGCCGGACCGCGTTGCCCTCGACGCGCAGCACCTGGCCGGTGAGCCACGACGACTGCTCGGAAGCGAGGTAGGCGACGACCGGCGACGAGTTCCCCGGGTCCATGGGGTGCCAGTCGGCGCCCGTCCCGGTGGTGGTGGTGGCGGCGCCGGCGGTCGCGGTCATCCGGGTGGCCGCCACCGGCGAGATCGCGTTGGCGGTGACGTCGTAGCGGCCCATCTCGAGCGCGGTGACGAGCGTGAGGTTGGCGATCGCCGCCTTGGCCGCGCCGTACGCGGCCTGGCCGATGTTGCCGTACATGCCCGCGCCCGACGTGGTGTTGATCACGCGGGCGCAGTTCTCGCCCCCCGCCTTGGCCACCGCGCGCCAGTGGTCGCACGCGTGCTTGGTCATCGAGAACGTCCCCTTCACGTGCACCGCGAGCACCGCGTCGAAGTCGTCCTCCGACATCGACGTGATCATGCGGTCGCGGAGGATGCCGGCGTTGTTCACGACGACGTCGAGACGCCCGAGCTCCGCGACCGCGCGCGCCACCATCGCCGCGCAGCCGTCCCAGCTCGTGACCGACGAGTAGTCGGCGAGCGCGGTGCCTCCCGCGGCGGTGATCTCGGCGACGACGTCGTCGGCCGGCCGCTGCCCGGGGTCGCCGCCCTCTCCGTGCACGCCCACACCGGGGTCGTTCACGAGGACGGCCGCGCCGTGGCGTGCGAGTTCGAGGCAGTGGTTGCGACCGATCCCTCGGCCCCCGCCGGTCACGACGGCCACGCGTCCCTGCAGCATCACGCTTCCTGCCCTTCGGTCAGCTCAGGAGGTCGAGGACGGTCTTGGCGTTCGACCCGCGGAGCACGTACTCGGCGCCCTCGTCGAGATGACGCGCCCAGAGCGCCTCGGCCGCCTCGGCGTCGCCGGCCGCAACGAGCTCGAGGAACCGCTCATGGGTGCGGCTCCCCTGCTTGGCGCCCTTGCGCTCCATCGGCGCGCCACCCCACCGGGCGATGTAGGACTCGCTGTGGAGCTCGATGATGTGGTGCACCATCTCCGCAAGGATGGCGAGTGTCTGGTTCCCGGCCCGCTGCACGACCAGCAGGTGGAACTCCTCCTGGAGGCGGATGAGCTCGGCCGGGCGGTCGACGGCGGCTTGCGCGGCGCCGAGATTGGCGGTCAGGGCCTTCATCGTCGCCGCCGGGTGCTTCTCGGCGAGGCGGCGGACCGCGGGGAGCTCGATCGCCTTGCGGGCGTCGTACACGTCGGCGAGGGTGGCGCCCCGGAACTGCAGGACCAACCCGGCGTAGCGGGCGGCGACGTCGCCGTCGGGCGTGTGGACCCGGGCGCCGCCGCGGGCGCCGCGGCGCACGCTGATGAGCGCCTCGGACTCGAGGACGCGGAACGCCTCGCGGAGGGTCGGCCGGGACACGCCGAACTGCGCCATGAGCGTGGCCTCGGGCGGGAGTGCGTCGCCCTCGCGCAGCTCGCCGCGGACGATCTGGTTCCGCAACCGGGCGGCGACGAGCTCGGCCGTCTTCGGGACCTTCACCGGTGCCGCGACGTCGAGCACCCGTGCTGCTTCGTCCATGTGCTGCGTCCCGAGAGCCAGAGAGCCGGAGTGGGTGGATCAGTACAATAATCAACCTTTCCGGCGGGGCAAGGGGAGGGACGGCGGTGGAGTTCGGTCTCACCGAGGAGCAGGAGCTGCTGCGCGAGACCGCGCGCGACTTCGTCGCCCGTACGTGCCCGCCCGAAGTGGCGAAGGAGTGGGACGACACCGAGACCCCGCCGACCGAGTTGAACGCCGCGTTCGCGGCGATGGACTGGTTCGGCCTCCCCTTCCCGGAGGAGTATGGCGGCGCCGGGGCCACGCCCCTCGAGCTGGTGATCGTGGCCGAGGAGCTCGGCCGGGCCAGCCTCGACATCGCCATGTGCCTGTCGGGCCGCCTGATCCCGACGCTCACCCTGTTCGAGTTCGGCGACGACCTGCAGCGGCGTGCGCTCGTGCCGCAGGTGGTCGCCGGGCAACGGAACTACGCCGTCGCCATCAGCGAACCCGACGCCGGTTCCGACGCGGCCGCGCTGCGCACGACCGCCGACCGGCACGACGGCCACTTCGTGGTGAACGGTCAGAAGATGTGGTGCACCGGCGCGGGCCTGCCCGACACCACGATCCTGATGTACGTGCGCACCGACCGCGACGCGCCCAAGCACCGGGGGATCAGTGCGCTGCTCGTCGATCCCGAGGCGCCGGGCGTCACGCTGCGCCGGATCCCCACGCTGGCGCGCCACATCCTCGGTACCTACGAGGTGTACCTCGACGACGTGGCCGTACCGGAGGACGCGCTCGTCGGCGACCTGCACGACGGCTGGCGGGTGATGCTCTCCAGCCTCGAGCTCGAACGCATCGTGCTGAGCGCCGGCTACGTCGGCGCCGCGCAGTCGACCCTCGACCTCGCCGTCGACTACGCGAAGGAGCGCAAGCAGTTCGACCGCCCGATCGGCACGTTCCAGTCGCTCGCCCACGTGATCGCCGACCTGCAGACCGACGTCGACTCCGCGCGCCTGCTGACCCAGCGGGCCGCGTGGCTGCGCGGGCGGGGTGTCGAGTGCCACCGTGAGGCGTCGATGGCCAAGCTCAAGGGGTCGGAGACCTACGTGAACGCGGCACGCTGGGGGATGCAGATCATGGCCGGCCACGGCTTCGCCACCGAGAGCGTCATGAGCTTCCGGTACCGGGAGTCGATCGTCGCCACGATCTCCGGCGGCACCAGCCAGATCCAGCGCAACGCCATCTCGCGCGACCTGGGCCTGAAGTCGTACTGATGGAGTTCGACGCCTACGCCGCCAGCGTCCCCCTCGAGCACGCGGGGCGCGTCGCGCGCGAGGTCGAGGCGCGGGGCTTCTCGGGCCTGTGGTTCACCGAGACCGAGCGCCCGCCGTTCCTCGGTTGCGCAGTGGCGGCCGAGGTCACCGGCGCCCTCACCGTCGGCACCGCCATCGCGGTGGCGTTCCCGCGCAGCCCCATGGTCACCGCGCAGACCGCGTGGGAGCTGGCCCGCGCCAGCCGCGGCCGCTTCTCGCTCGGCCTCGGCACGCAGGTGAAGGCACACATCGAGCGCCGCTTCTCGATGACGTACGAGCACCCCGGTCCGAAGATCCGCGACTACGTGCTGGCGATGCGGGCCATCTTCCGGGCCTTCCAGGGGGAGGAGCCGTTGCGCTACGAGGGTGACTTCTACCGGTTCAGCCTGCTCACCGACTTCTTCTCGCCCGGGCCCAGCGACTTCGCCGACATCCCGATCTCGGTCGCCGGGGTGAACGTGGGGATGGCGCGTCTCGCGGGCGAGGTGTTCGACGGCTTCCACGTGCACCCGTTCCACTCCCGCCGCTACCTCGAGGAACGCCTGCTCCCGGCCATCGCCGACGGTGCCGCGCGCGCCGGCCGTCACGCCGCCGACGTGGAGGTCATCTGCCCGGTGTTCACCATCGTGGGTGACACCGAGGCCGAGCGCGCGCCGATGCGCGAGTCGGTCCGGCGCCAGCTGTCGTTCTACGGATCGACCCGTACGTACCGCCCGGTGTTCGAGCTGCACGGCTGGGGCGACACCGGCGCGGTGCTGCACCGGGCCATGGCGCGAGGCGACACCGCCGCCATGGCCGCGGCCGTGACCGACGAGATGCTCGACGAGTACGCGGTGACGGCGACGTGGGACGACCTCGCCGACCGCCTGGTCGAGCGCTATCGCGGTCTGGCCGACCGCCTGTTCACGTACCAGCCGGCCGGGGAGTGGTTGCGCGAGCCGGAGCTCGCCGACCGGTGGCAGCAGGTGGCGGCGCGCGTCACGTCGCGCTGACGAAGGGCGCCACCGCGTCGGCGACGGCGGTGCCGGCGAAGAAGTCGGGGTTGCCGGCGGTCAAGGTGCGCACGACGTTGCCGCACGTGAAGTCGGCGAACTCCGCCTCGTCGAGGAGGCCGTCTTCGACCAGCTCCCAGGCCTCGACGAGGACCTCGCGCATGTCGGGCACGTCCCAGTGGCCGATGTCCGACGCGAACACGGCGTTGAGTCGCGCGCCGTGCGGGAGCACCTTGGTGTCGAACGCCAACGCGTTGAGGGGGTCGTCGGCCTCGCACCCGAAGCTGAATTGGCGGGAGAAGATGTCGACGATCTGCTCCGGGTCGCTGAGCTGTGCCTCGGCGAAGTCGTCGAAGCCCAGGGTGTCGTGCGGCGGCGCGGCCTTCGCCTTGGCCGCGTTGCGCTCGTAGCGCCCGCGTCGCTCGGCGATCCGACCGGTCGCGAACTCGTCGAGCAACCTCGCGCACACGTCGAGGTCGAAGCGACGCGGATCGAACCTCCCCACCACGTCGATGTTGCGCTTCTCGTAATGGCCCAGCAGGTCCGCGTAGAGCTGCGCGGCCCAGGCGACGCCACCCTCGAGGAAACCGAAGTGCAGCCCGGGGAAGCGGCGGGGGACACCTCCCATGACGAGCGAGCGGCAGGCCGCCTCCTGGGCCACCGCGAAGTTGCCGAGGTGGTTGTACACGTAGTTGGTGGCCGAGACCCGGCTGCCCCAGCCGTAACCGACCCCGTGGAACGAGGGCGCCACGCCGAGCTCGGCGCAGCGGGCCCACACCGGGTCATAGTCGTACGGGCTCCCGTGACCGAGGGTGTCGACCCACGCCTGCGCGGTGCCGTCGGGGCGGGTGGCGCGGGGGATCACGCCGTTCATCACCACGGCCTTCAACCCGAGCGTGCCGACCGCATAGTCGAGCTCGGCCACGGCCTCCTCGGGGGTGAAGGTGGGGATCACGGCCACCGGTTCGAGCCGGTCGCGGTACTCGCCGTACATCTCCGCGTAGTAGGTGTTCAGCGCGCGGGCCACGGCCTGGCGCACCTCGGCGTCGGGCATGGCGAGGACGGTGAGCCCGAAGCTCGGGTACAGCAGCAGGAAGTCGAGTCCGAGCTCCTCGGCGCGGCGGTGGGTGAGCGCGGGGAGCGTGACGGTCATGCGGTCGAGGGTGTGCTCCTCCGGGAGACCCCAGAACACGCGCGCCGGCATGAAGCCGGCGTCGTCGGGCGCGAGCGCGCGCCGCATGAACCGCTGGTAGCGGTCGGCGATATCGCCGCCCGCGACCTCGCGCACGATGTCGTTCACGAGCGGGAGGAACTCCAGCAGATGGCCGTCGCCGTCGATGACGGGATGGTCGAGCCGGGCCCTGATGCGGGCGACGTCGTCACCGGGCACGAAGGCGAACGTCATGACGCCTCCCCGTTCACGTGCCCGCCAACTCGGCGATCACCGGCGCGAAGGCGCCGAGGTCGGGTATCGGGAAGCCGGCGTCGAGCTGGATGTTGCTGATCCCCAGATCTTCGCGCCCGGTGCAGAGCTGGTCGACGATCTGCGCGGTGGTGCCCACGAGCACCGACGGCGAATCGATCAGCAGCTGGGGGTCGACCCCCTGACGTGCCGCGATGCGCTCGAGCAAGTCGCGGGCGGCCGCAGCGGTGGGGGTGACGCGCGCCAACCAGTGGTTCATCTCGAATTCGATCGCGCGGTAGTCGCGTCCGGCGGCGGTCGCGCCCTCGCGCACCCACTCGATCTTCTCGGCGACCCGTTCCCGGGACAGGTCGCGCACTGCGTGGGCACCGAGCTCGCCGGCGCGCAGGCTGGCGTTGATCCCCACGATGTCGGCCAGCTCGCCCGCGAGCCGCAGGACCCGGGGGCTGCCGCCACCGACGAAGAACGGCGGGTGCGGGCGTTGCACGGGTTTCGGCAAGCCGTCGAGGCTCGAGATCCGGTAGTGCTCGCCGGTGAAGTCGAACGGCGCGTCGCCGAAGAGCCCCTGGACGACCGCGAGGGCCTCGGCGAAGCGGCTCACCCGCACGCCCGGCGGATCGAGTGTGATCCCCGCCGCGTCGTAGTCGGAGGTCATCCATCCCGCGCCGAGTCCGAGGACGAGCCGACCGTCGGAGATCACGTCGAGCAGGGCGGCCATGCGGTGCACGAGGACGGGGTGGCGGTAGTCGTTGCCGAGCACGCCGGTCTGGAGCCGGAGGGTGCGCGTGCACGCCGCCGCCGCCGTCAGCGCGACCATCGGCTCGAACGCGTACCCGCCGGTGAAGTGGTCGGCGGCGACGACGGCCGACAGGCCCAGATCCTCCATGCGGCCGAGCTCGGCCTGCCACTGGGCCAGCGGCTGGGTGGGTGGCGGCATCGTCGCAGCGAAGCGGAAGGGGTGCACCGGTTCCTTTCGGTGAATCCTGCGGATGATCTCAAGGTATTCCGAAACGGGGACCCGGTGCGTCCAACCGCACACCGCGGGTCACATCGTGAACGCGCCCGCCGCGTGGTCGAGGAGCGATCGAGCGTCGCCGGCGTCCTGGTCGTGCATGAGCAGCATGACCCGCTCGACGCCCAGTTCGTGGGTGCGGGCGAGCGAGGCGCGGAGGGTCGAAGCGCGCGCCGGGTGTGGTCGGTGGCGAGCACGTGGGGCCGCCCTCAGGTGCGCATGTACGCGCCGGCGGCGACGTTGAGGATCTCGCCGGTGATGTGGCGGGCGCGATCCGACGCGAGGAAGACGATCGCCTCGGCGACGTCTCCGGCGTCGGCGTAGGCGCCCAGGGGGCCTCGCGAACCGGGTTGTTCGAGGATCTCGGGATGGTCATCGATGAACTTGGTGCCGGTGACGACGCCCGTGGTCACGGTGACGGCGCGGATGCCGAAGGGCCCACCTTCGTGGGCGCAGCTGCGCGTGAGGACGTTCAGCCCGCCTTTGGTGATCGCGTAGGGGGCCTCGATGCCCGCGCCGCCGACGTCGGGTGCGTAGCTGCTCACGTTCACGATGACGCCGCCGCCCGCGTCGCGCATGAGGGGCATCACGGCCCGGGACAGGTACCACGGTCCCGACAAATTCACCCGGACGCACCAGTCCCAGTTCTCGGGGTCGTAGTCGAAGATGCTCCCGATCACGTTGACCGCCGCGTTGTTCACCAGGATCTGCACCGGTCCGAGCGTGCGCGTGACCTCGTCGACCACTGCGTCGATCTGGTCGCGGTCACCGGCGTCGAGCGGGAGCCCGACGACCGTCGTGGCCGGGTGGTCGGCGGCGATGGCCGTCGCGACCTCCCGCGTCCGGCGCTCGTGGATGTCGGTCACGACCACGCGCGCGCCGCCGGCGGCGAGCCGGCGCGCGGTCGCCTGGCCGATGCCCGCGCCGGCCGCGGCGGTGACGAGCGCGATCCGCCCGTCGAACTCGGTCGCCATTGGTTGCTCCTCGCCGTCGCGTCGCCGGACACCGTAACCTGACCGTGTGCCGGACCACGCTGTTGACGACCAACTGGAGCCGCTCCACGATCGCACGTACTCGGTGCGGGTGTTCCGGCGCGACGCCCGACGGCTCGTCGTGCGGGGCATGGTGCACGACGAGAAACCGGCCGGACTCTACGTCGACGACGATCCCGAACCCCTCTCCATGCACCGGATGCGGGTGGAGCTCGAGATCGAATACCCCGCGCTCGTGATCGTGCGCGCCGACGTGCAGTTCGACGACTACCCGCAGATCCCGTGCCCGATGATCGCCGACGACTACGACGCGCTCGTCGGGGTGTCGATCACCCGTGGGTTCACCCACCGGGTCCGGGAGCTCTTCGGCGGCCCACGCGGCTGCGCCCACGTCACCGCCCTGCTGCAGGCCATGGCGCCCGCCGTGGTGCAGTCGACGTGGTCGATGGGGATCCTGAACCAGCGCGACGCGACGTCCGCGCACGCAGAGGGCGAGGCCGGTGGCGCCCGCCGGCAGCCGCCACCCGCGGACAGCTGCCACGTGTGGGCGGCCGACGGCGAGCTGGTGGCGAAGGTCGCGCGCGGCGAGACGCTCCGTCCGATGATCCCGGTGCGCGACCGCCTGCTCGCGCTCGGCCGCGACCCGGACGCGCCGTAGCCGCTACTCGGAGGTGGGCCCGGTGAAGTCGGCGGCGCGCCGCTCCCGGAGTGCGGCGAGACCTTCGGCCGCGTCGGGGCCACCGAAGCCGTAGAACTCGAGCCCCACCGACGCGTCGAACGCCGGACCGAGCATGCGGTACCAGTTGTTGAGTGACTGCTTGGTCCAGCGGATGGCGCTCTGGGCCCCGCCGGCCAGCTCCGCCGCGATCTCCAGCGCGGTGTCGAACAGCGCGTCGTCGTCGACGCACAACGACACGAGCCCGATTCGCTCGGCTTCCTCGCCGAGCAGGTCGCGACAGGTCAGCAGGTAGTACTTGGCCTTCGCCATCCCGCAGAGCAGCGGCCAGCAGATGGCGGCATGGTCACCGGCCGCGACCCCGAGGCGCGTGTGACCGTCGATGATGCGCGCGGAACGGGTGGCGATCGAGATGTCGGCGAGCAGGCCCACGACCAGACCGGCGCCGACCGCGGGACCGTGGATGGCCGACACGATCGGCTTGGAGCAGTTGATCACGTTGTAGACGAGGTCGCGGGCTTCGCGCATCACGCGGGTGCGCGCCGCGTAGTCGGCGACCATCTGGTCGAGCAGCTCGAACGAGCCGCCCGCGGAGAATCCCTTCCCCGCACCCTGGATGATCGCGACCCGGACGTCGGGATCGCGGTCGACCGCGAGCCAGACGTCGGCCAGCTCGCGGTGCATGTCGGGGCCGACCGAATTGAGGCCGGGACTCTCCATGACCACCCGCAGCACCCCGGGTGCCGGGCGCTCGAATTGCAGGCTGGGAAACGCGGCGTACGGGTCAGTCATGTCAGAATCCTGTTCTTGATTCAACTGATTGGTCAAGTTCGCTTCGAGGGCCGGACGGTGGTCGTGACCGGCGCCGGCAACGGTCTCGGCCGCGCGCACGCCCTGGAGCTCGGCCGGCGCGGCGCGGACGTGGTGGTGAACGACCTCGGGAGCTCGACCGACGGCACGGGCGCCTCGCGCCACGCCGCCGACTTCGTCGTCGACGAGATCGTCGCCGGGGGCGGGCGGGCCGTCGCCTCCTACGCCTCGGTGGCCGACGCCACCGGATGCGGTGAGATCGCGGCGACCGCGCTCGACGCGTTCGGCCGGATCGACGCCGTCGTCCACAACGCCGGCATCCTCCGCAACGCTCCGTTCGAGTCGATGACCGACGACCGGCTCTGGCCGGTCCTGGAGACGCACCTGCTCGGTGCTTTCTTCCTCAGCCGGGCGGTGTACCCGACGATGGTGGCGCAGGGGTACGGGCGCCTCGTGTTCACGTCGTCGGCGAGCGGCGCGTTCGGGCGCGTCGACGGCACGAACTACGCGGCCGCGAAGGCGGGCGTGCTCGGATTGTGCAACGCGCTCGCGCTGGAAGGCGCCCCCCACGGCGTGCTCGCCAACGCGCTCCTGCCCGTCGGGTTCACCCGGCTCGCCGGCGCGCCCGCCGCGACCGACCTCAGCATGGAGGCGCAGCGGGCCCGGGCCGACGCCGCCGCGACCACCCCGCGGATGATGCCCGAATGGGTGACGCCGATGGCGGTGTACCTCGCCAGCGAGGCGTGCACCCGCACCCAGCGCTTCTACTCGGCCGCGACGGGCCGCTATTCCCGCGTGTTCGTGGGTGCGGCCGCCGGGTGGTATGCGGGCGGTGACTCGGCACCGAGCGTGGAGGAGGTGGTGGGCCATCTCGACGAGATCGAGCGGCTGGACGACTACGACCTGCCGTCGTCGGTGTTCGAGGAGCTCGAGCTGATCCACCGCCGGTACGGCCCTGGGTGACGCCCACGTGGCTGGCTCGCGCCGCGGGTGTCAGTGGCCGTGGAACTCGGGCGCCCGCTTCTCGCGGAAGGCCGCCAAACCTTCGCGGGCGTCGTCGGAGGCGAAGAGGCCCGAAACGGTCTCGCGTTCGAGGTCGATGGCGTCGACCAGCGGGAGCGTGACGCCGCGCTGCACGAGCCGCTTGGCCGCGGCGTGGGCCAGCGGTGGTCCGGTGGCGATCTTCCGGGCGAGCCGCTCCGCGGTTTCGAGCGCGGGCGCGTCGCCGCTGAGCTCGTTGACCAGGCCGAGGCGGTGCGCGTCGGGTGCCGTCAGCGGTGCGCCGGTGAGGAGCAGCTGGACGGCGACGCCGCGGGGGAGCAGCCGGGGCAGGCGCTGGGTGCCGCCGGCACCGGGGAGCAGGCCGAGCTTGATCTCGGGGACCCCCATGCGGGCGCGGTCGGAGGCCACGCGCAGGTCGCACGCCAGCGCGAGCTCGAGGCCGCCGCCGAGCGCCGCGCCGTCGATGGCGGCGATCGAGGGCTTCGGGTGTCGCTCGAGCCGGTCGAGCACGTCGGTGAACGTCCGCACGAACCGGGCGAAGCCGGCGGCGCCGTCGAGGCCCGCCAGCTCGTCGATGTCCGCGCCGGCGGAGAACGCCCGCCCCTCCCCGGTGATCACGAAGGCGCGTACCGAGTCGTCCCGTTCGAGGTCGGTGAGCGCGGCGTCGAGGTCGGCGAGGGTGTCGGTGCCGATGGCGTTGAGCCGTTCGGGCCGCGCGAGCGTGACGAGAGCGATCGCGCCCTCGCGGCGTTCGACCCGCAGGGTCGTCACGACATGGTGAGCCCACCGCTCACCGAGATCGTCTGGCCGGTGATGTAGCGGGCACCGTCGCCGGCGAGGAACACGACGGTGGGGGCGATGTCGTCCGGCTCGCCGACGCGTCGCATCGGGATGCTCCGGGCGAGCGCGTCGCGCAGCTTGGGGTCGTGGTCGGCGATCTGGGCCAGGAGCGCGGTGTCGGTGGGGCCCGGGCTCACGCAGTTCACCCGGATGCCGTGGCGCGCGGTCTCGCGGGCCAGAGTCTTGCTGAACGCGATCACGCCGCCCTTGGTCGCCGAGTACACCGCCTCGCCCGACGAGCCGACGCGCCCGGCGTCCGATGCGAAGTTGACGATGACGCCTTCACCGCGCTCGACCATGCCGACGAGCGCCGACTGGCAGCAGTGCAGCGTCCCCTTGAGGTTCACCGAGATGATGAGGTCCCACTCGTCGACGGTGCTCTCGACGAACGGCTTGATGATGTCGATGCCGGCGTTGTTCACCAGCACGGCGAGCGGCCCGAGCTCGGATTCGACGGTGGCGATGGCGGCGTCGACGCTGGCCCGCGACGTGATGTCCATGGTCACCCCGATCGCGCTGCCCCCGTGTTCCTTCGCGATCCGGGCCGCGGTGTCGTCGGCACCGGCGGCGTCGATGTCGCCGACGGCCACAACGGCACCGGCGGCGGCGAGCGCGTCGGCGACCGCCGCGCCGATCCCGCGTGCGCCGCCCGTGACCAGCGCAACCCGTCCTGTCAGGCTCGTCCCCACCCGTCCTCCTGATGTAGGCGACGTAGATTACTCATTCCCGTCGATCGCCCACCGAGGAGAGGAGTCGCCGGTGCCCGTCCCGCGTGACGAAGTTCCACCCGCGATCCGTGGCAACACCTGGGAGGAGATGACGGTCGGCCGGGCGTTCCGGACTGCGGCCCGCACCGTCACCGAGACCGATCTGGTCACCTTCGTGAACCTCTGCGGTTTCAACGAGCCGCTCTTCTTCGACCAGCGTCACGCGGGCGAAGGTGGGTACGCCGGACGACTCGTGCCCGGCGCGCTCGTGTACGCCCTCGGCGAAGGCCTGGTGATCCAGACCCATTCCTTCGCCGGTACCGGGCTCGCGTTCATGCACATGGAGCTCGATGTGCGCCGGCCGACGTTCGTCGGCGACACGATCGACGTCGTCGTGGAGATCACCGAGTCGCGCGCGTCGAGCAAGCCGGGCCGGGGCGTGGTGACCTCGCGCAACACCGTCTACAACGAGCGGGGCGACGACGTGCTCGTGTACACGCCGGTGCGGCTGGTCCGAGGGCGCGACTTCACGCCCTGAGTCAGCGGCCGGTGTCGCGGAGACGTGCGCGCACGCGCGCGCACGCGGCGACCGCCGAAGCGTCGTCGGGTGCCACCGGGATGAGGTTGAACGTGGTGCACCCCGCCGCGACATCGGGCGCGAGTGCATCGGCGACGTCGTCGGCGCTGCCGTGGGGCGCGTAGCGGGCGAAGTCGGCGAACGGACGTCGGTAGAGCGACTCCATGGCCGGGCCGAGGGTGGCGGCGGCCTCGGTGCGTGAGGGCCCGAACCCGCACCAGACCGCCAGCCCGTGGTGCCACACGACGGCGCCGCGCCCCGCCTCGCCGGCGGTGGCCTCCACCCGGTCGCGGGAGGCGGCCCAGCGGTCGGGGCCCACGAACACGCCGAGCCAGCCGTCGCCGAGGAGGCCGGCGCGCCGGAGCGCGGCATCGGATCTCCCGCCCACCGGGATCGGGACCGGCTCGGGCGGCACCGGCTCGACGCGCGCGGCGCGGATGGAGACGGTCGCGCCGTCGAGCGTCACCGTCCGGCCCCCGAGGAGGCCGCGTACCACGGTCAGGCACTCGTCCATGCGCCGGCCCCGGGTGCGCGGGTCGACACCGCACACCTCGAGCTCGTGGGGGTCGTCACCCCCCATCCCCACGCCGAACACGAGGCGGCCCGGCGCGAGCTGGGCGAGCGACGAGAGCTGGCGCGCCACCGCCACCGGATGGCGCAAGGGGAGCAGGTACACCGACGTGTGCACCGGCAGGGTCGAGAGCATCGTCAGCGCCGTCGCCTGGACCAGGCCGTCGTAGCCCCGGCCGTCGCGGAAGCTCACGTGGTCGCCGACGCAGAGGTGGTCGAGACCGGCAGCCTCGACGCGGGCGACGTAGTCGCGCAGCACGCGCGCCGGTGCTTCGAACGCCGCCAGCGGGGGCCGGACCCCGACTCGCACCGCCGAGCTCACGCCCGTGGTTCCTTCGGCAGCCCGAGGACGCGCTCGGCGACGATGTTGCGCTGGATCTCGCTGGCGCCGCCGTAGATCGTCTCGGCGCGGGAGTTGAGGAAGACGCTCTGGAACGGGTCGAGCGTGTACCCGTCGCCCACGACCGTCGTGTCGGGGCCGAGCACGTCCATCATGAACGCGCCCAGGTCACGGTGCCAGTGCGACCAGAACAACTTCGACAGCGAGGCCTCGGGCCCGAGCTCACCGTCGCGCACGAGGCGGGTGAGCATGCGGGCGTTGTTGTGGCGGTTGAGCTGCAACCCGATCCAGGCCCGCGCCAATCGCTGGCGGACGACCGGATCACGCGTGCGGCCCCGGGCCCGGAGCGCCGACACCAGCTCGTGGAGCTGCTGCTCGAACGCGGCCTGGTACGGCAGCACGGTCGTGCCGCGTTCCGTGCCGACGGTGCCCATCACGACACCCCACCCCCCGTCGACCGGGCCGACGACGAGGTCGGCATCGGTCCGGGCGTCGGTGAAGAACACCTCGGCGAACTCCTCGCCGCCCGCGAGGTTGCGGATCGGCCGGATGTCGACGCCGGGCTGGTGCGCGGGGAGCAGGACCAGCGACAGGCCCCGGTGCTTGGGCACGTCGGGATCGGTGCGGCAGAGCACGTAGAGCCAGTCGGCGCGGTGGCCGAACGTCATCCAGACCTTCTGCCCGTTGACCACCCACTCGTCGCCTTCGAGCACGGCGCGCGTCCGCACGCCGCCGAGGTCGGAACCGGCCCCGGGCTCGCTGAAGCCCTGCCCCCACATGTCCTCGGTGGCCATGATGCGCGGGAGGAAGCGAGCCTTCTGCTCGGCGCTGCCCGCGTGCAGCAGGGTCGGGCCGAAGAGGTCCCGCCCGTGCACGCCGGCCCAGTAGGGCGCCCGGGCGCGGAAGTGCTCCTCGAGGAACACGAGCTCCCGGTCGAGGCTTCCGCTCCCGCCGCCGTACTCCACCGGCCAGGTGATGCCGAGCCAGCCGCCCGCGGCCAGCTCCCGCTCCCACGCCAGGCGCAGCTCCCAGTGGGAGTCGTCGGTCGGGCCCCCCACGCCCGGGTGGCGGGCGAACTCGCCCACGAGGTGTTCGGCCAGCCAGTCGCGGATCTCCTCCCGGGCCTGCGCCTGCTCGGGGGTGTCGGCGAGGTCCATGCCGCGCGAGAGGTTCACCTGGATCTAGCGATCCCGGCCCCGGGGCGGGAGCGGCGCGAACGCGGGCGGGCGCTTCTCGGCGTAGGACGCCACGCCTTCGCGGAAGTCGGGACGGCGGGCCGGCTCCTTGACCAGGCGCAGCGCCTCCTCCTGGGAGGCTTCGAGCCCACGGGTCCAGTCCGCCGCCACCTGGGCCTTCACCGCCTGCATCGCCAGCGGCGAGCAGTGGGCGGCGAGGTCGCGGGCGAAGGCCTGCGTGGCTGGGAGCAGCTCGTCGGCCGGGTACACGCGGTTCACGAGACCCATCTCCCGCGCCTCCTCGGCGCCGACCGGGCGTCCGGAGAGCAGGAGGTCCATCGCGTTCCCCGCACCGACGATGCGGGGAAGCATCCACGACGCCCCGAACTCCGCCACCAGGCCGCGCCGGGTGAACGCGGTGGCGATGCGGGCGCCCGCGGCCGCGAAGCGCAGGTCGGCGACGAGAGCCTGGACGAGGCCGATGCCGGCGCAGCCACCGTTGATCGCGGCCAGCAGGGGCTTGCGCAGCCCCCGCGGGTAGGTGATCGGGCGGTCCACGCCTTCCCGGCCCGCGACCCCCTCAGTGCGGGCCGCGAGGTCGCTGACGTCGAGCCCCGGGCAGAAGCCCCGTCCGGCCCCGGTGAGGACCACGGCACGTACGTCGGGGTCGTCGTCGAGGTCGTCGACGAGGTCGAAGTACATGACCTCCATGGCGTGGGTCCACGCGTTCATCCGGTCGGGACGGTTGAGGGTCACGGTGGCTACCCCCTCCGCGACCGCGCACAGCACCGGCACGTCGGGGTCGGCGCGGGTGGAGGCGCTCACGCCTCCGCCAATTTCCAGCGCGACGGCTCACCCTCGGTCTCCTCGAGGACGCCGCGCACCACCAGCGCGCGCAGGTGGGCGAACGCCTCGCCGATCGCGGAGCGGCGCATGAAGCCGTCGAGTTGGTCCCAGGGGCGGGACCAGTCCATGCGGGGCGCGACCTGCCACGCGGTGTCGTGCCCGTCGCGCACCGCGTCGATGATCTCGAGGAACCGCTGCTCGTGGTGCGCCCGGATCTCGAGCAGGCGCGCGCGGTGGCCGACGTAGCGCCACTCGTGGGCGGGGAGCGCCTCCTCGGCGTCGAATTCGGCGAGCTTCTCCAACGACCGCAGGTAGTCACCGAGGGGGTCGGGCTCGGTCTGGGGGTTCAGGTTGATGTTGGGGGTGATGCGCGGCAGCACGCAGTCGCCGGTGAGCATGAGCCGGTTGGTCGCCTCCCAGAAGCAGAGGTGCCCCGGCGAGTGCCCGGGGGTCCAGACCGCGGTGAGGTCCCACCCCGGCATGTCGGGCTTGTCGCCGTCCTCCATGAGCACGTCGGGATCCACGAAGTCGACGAACGGGCGCACCGGCATCGACGCGTTCCGGAGCGCCTCGAGCTCCTCGGGCGGGGCGCCCAGGCGGCGCAGCAAGCCGCCCATGCGCTCGAGCAGGTCGGTCGGCTCCTCGTAGCGGTCGTGGATGAGCTTGGCGTCGGCGGGATGCAGCGCGATCCACGCATCCGAGCTCTCGCGGACCCGGCCCGCGAGCCCGTAGTGGTCGGGATGGATGTGGGTGACCATCACGCCCTGGACGTCGGCCATCGAGAAGCCGGCGTGCTCCAGCCCTGCACTCAGGCCGTCGAAGGCGTCGTCGGTGTTCCACCCCGCGTCGACGATGAAGGGGCCGCGATCGGTCTCGAACGCGTACACGAACACGTAGCGCAGCGGGATGGGGAGGGGCACCGGGATGCTCCACAACCCGGGTCGCACCTGCTCGACGGGAGGGAGCGGCTTGGTGGAGGGGGCGGTCGACGTCATGGCCAGAGCATGGCAGACGGCTCTGTCGGCGCGCCCAAGCGCACGGTCAGCGCAGCAGGGGGTCGCGGGGGAGGCCGAGGAGGCGTTCACCGATCTGGCTGCGGACGATCTCCGACGTCCCGCCCGCGATCGACAGGCAACGGGCGAACACCTCCGTCGCGGGAACCCCGGCGTCGGGTCCCTCGGTGAGCGCTCCCGCGGGCCCGATGAGCCGCAGGCCGAGCGCCGCCACCCGCTGGGTGTGCTCGGCGCTCAGCAGCTTGGCCACGTTGCCCTCCGGCCCCGGTTCGGCGCCGGCGACCGCCCGCTCGGCCGAGCGGAGGTTGAGGAGGCGCATCCCCCGCCGTTCGGCGAGGAGCCGGCCGATCGCCTGCGCGGCGGCGGTGTCGCCGTCGGCGTGGCGGTGGTACAGGTCGACGAGATCGAACAGCGGGTCGCCGACCGATCCTCCACCGATGCTCACGCGCTCGTTCCCGAGCGTGGAGCGGGCGACTCGCCACCCCCCGTCGACCGGCCCGACGACGTCCTCGTCGGGGACGAACACGTCGTCGAAGAAGACTTCGCAGAACATCTCGCCGCCGCTCGCCTCCCGAAGCGGCCGGACCTCGACGCCGCTCGTGTGCAGGTCGATCACCATCATGGTGATGCCGTCGTGCTTGGGCTTGTCGGGATCGGTGCGCACGGTGGCGAACCCGCGGTTGCAGAACGCGGCGCCGCTCGTCCACACCTTCTGGCCGTTGACGACCCATCCGCCGTCGACCTTGGTCGCCCGCGTGCGGATCCCGGCGGCGTCGGAACCGGCGCCGGGTTCGCTGAACAGCTGACACCAGACGTACTCGTGCTCGAGGCTGGGCCGGACCCACCGCTCGATCTGGTCGGGATCGGCGTGCTGGGTGAGGGTCTGGATGATCCACCCGCCGATGCCGTACTCGGGCCGGCGGACGCCGGCGGCGCGCAGCTCCTCGTCGACCACGAGCTGTTCTACGGCGTCGGCGGCGCGGCCCCACGGCTTCGGCCAGTGTGCGAGCGCGTAGCCGGAGTCGAGGAACGCGCCGAGCCGGGCGTCTTCGGGCAACGCCTGGTAGGAGCCGATGAACGCGCGCACCTCGGCGCGGAAGACCTCGGCCTCGGGCGGGAGCTCGACCGCGTGCGCGCCCACCACGCCGGCGTCGGTGAGTCGGGTGACGTCGGCCTCGGCGGCGCCGACGGGACCGAACAGCGCGGCGAGCGCGACCGCGCGCTTCAGGATGATGTGGGCGTCGTGCTCCCACGTGAAGCCGATGCCCCCGTGGAGCTGGATGTTCTTCTCGGCGCACATGACGAACGCGGGTAGGGCCTGGACCGCGGCGATGTCGACCGCGAGCTCGAACTCGGGCGTGGCGGGCTCGGTGCGGGCCGCGTCCCACACCGCGGCGGTGGCGAGCTGCGCGGCGACGAGCATGTCGGCGGCCTGGTGCTTCACCGCCTGGAACACGCCGATCACGCGACCGAATTGCTCGCGCACCTTCGCGTAGTCGCTGGCCATGGTCACGCACAGGTGCGCGCCGCCCGACGCCTCGGCGGCGGCGAGCAGTCGCCCGATGGTGACGGCGGTCGCGCGGGCGCCGCGCAGGACGCGGTCGTCGGCGGGCGCGCCGACGAGGTGGACGGTGCCGGCGCGGCGGGTGGCGTCGGTGTTGGCGGGCAGGGCGACCTCGACCTCGTCACGCGTCGCCAGCACGAGGTCGTCGCCGCGCGTGAGGAGGAACAGCTCGGCGAGGCCGGCCCCGAGTACGAGGGCCGAGCGTTCGTCGGTCCCCACCGCGGCCCGTACGGAGCCGTCCGCGAGGCCGGGCAGGAAGGTCGACCGCTGCGCGTCGGTGCCGCAGGCGTCGACGACGGCCGACGCCCACACCGTGGGCAGGAACGGGCCGGGGGCGACCGCGCCCCCGAGGGCCTCGAGCACCACCACCAACTCGGGGAAGCCGAAGCCGGAGCCGCCGTGCGCCTCGGGGAGGTGCAGGCCGAGCCAACCGAGGTCGGCCATCTCCTTCCACGCCGCGGGTAGCGCCTCCTCGGGAGCGTCCAGCAGCGCCCGGGCCTCGGCCCGGGCGCCGGTGCGTTCGAGGAACGCGGTCGCGACGCCCGCGAGCTCGAGGTGGTCGTCGGAGATCGCGATGGCCATGGGACGTCCTCCCGGTGTCGGTGCCGCGCGCGGTGGGGGCGGAAAGCGGTTTCTCGCCACGCTATCCGTGCCGGGTGCCGACGGCCCGATGCCGCGCGAAGCTGCGGTCATGGACGACGCCACCCTGCCCGCCTACGCCGACCTCCCCGTCCGGGAGGGCCTGCCGCCGGGATCCTCCTGGGGCGTGTGGGGCGACCACGACGTGCTGGGCGCCCTCAACCTGCTGACACCGGATCGGGTCCGGGTGGCGGCCGCGTCGATCCGCACCGGCCGCACCTTCGGGCTCAACCTCGACCTCACCCTGCCCGACCCGACCCTCTTCGGGCGCGAGTCCTTCCGTCACGAGGTCACGAACGCGCGGAACGAGGTCCACGACGACATCTACCACGGGTGGAACACGCAGGCGTCGTCGCAGTGGGACGGCTTCCGCCACATGGGTCACCGCGAGCACGGCCACTACGGCGGCGTCTCCGACGCCGAGCACGGCGTGCACCACTGGGCGGCGCGCGGGATCGTCGGGCGCGCGGTGCTCGCCGACGTGGCGCGCTGGCGCGAGCACGACGGCCGGCCGCTGCGCCAGGGCGAGGCCGATCCCATCTCGGCCGACGACCTGCTCGCGTGCATCGCCGCGCAGGCCAGCCCGATCGAGACCGGCGACGTGCTGCTCGTGCGCACCGGCTACCTCACCTGGTACCGCGGGCTCGACCGTGCCGGGCGCGAGGCGCACGCGGCCGCGCCGCGCACGCCGGGACTGGCCGGGGCCGACGTGCCCGGGGTGTTGTGGGACCTGCACATCGCGGCGGTGGCGTCCGACAACCCGGCGGTCGAGGTGATCCCACCCGCGCGACCGTTCCTGCACACGATGCTGCTGCCGTTGCTGGGCCTACCGCTCGGCGAGCTCTGGGATCTCGACGCGCTGGCCGACGACTGCGCCGCCGCGGGCACCTACGACGCGTTCCTCGCCTCGGCGCCGCTCAACATGCCCGGTGGGGTCGCGTCACCACCCAACGCCATCGCGATCCGATAGGCGCGATCCGAGAGGCGCGTGATCCGAGAGGCGCGATCCGAGTAGCGCGACCGGTCAGGCGCGGGTCCGGAGCGCGAAGGTCTGGCCGGCGGTGCCCATCAGCGTGCCGTCAGGCGACCACACGGAGACGGTGCCGTGCGCGTAACCCTCGTGCGCGGCTTCGGGGTGCAGCGCCAGCAGCACCCACTCGGTGTCGGTGGGCGGGCCCACCCGCAACGAATTGTCGAGGCTCATCCCGCCCGGGGTGCGCGTGCCGATGGCGCGGTGGATCGCCATGGGCACGACGTCGGCGACGTAGCCGAGCAGCGCGGGCGTCCACGGCGGCCGCCCCTCGACGCGCGCCCACAACGCCATGGCCGGGGCCGCGGCGCCCTCGGTGCCGCCGTGTACGACCGTCTCGCGCACCTCGGTGGTGCCGAAGTGGGACTCGGCGCGCGTGCTCGGGCTCGGCCAGTCCACGCGCGCGCACTCGCCGACGGGGTCGACCGTGGGCATCGTCGCGAACGTCGCGGACAGGCGGCCGGTCGCGGCGCCGGTGGCCCCGACGGCGGTGAACACCTCGCGCCCGGCGGTGTGCGCGGTCACCCGGACCTGCGAGGTGCGGTGGCCGGCGGCCACGACCTCGGCCCGGAAGACGAGGTGATCACCCAACGCCGCCCCCGAGACGAACTGCACGGTGCACCACGACGCGTCGCGCTCGGTCGCCAGCTCCATCATGGCGCACACGATCGCCAGGCCCGCGCCCCCGTAGAACGACCCGCGCGGGCTCATGAGCTTGTGGGTGACCTCGACCGTGGCGGCGGTCGGCCCGTCGACGACCAGCCCGAGGAATGCCTGGTCGCCCGCGCGCGGTTGCGGTCACCGGGCCACGTCGGTCACTCGAAGCGCGGGACGAGCAAGCGCTTCACGACCTTGCCCATCGCGTTGCGCGGGAGCTCGTCGACGAAGAGGAACCGCTCGGGGATCTTGTAGCGGGCGAGCGAGCCGGCGCAGTGCTCACGGAGCTCCTCGGCCGTGAGGGTCTCGCCGCTCGCGACCACGACCGCGGCGGCGACGCGCTCGCCCAGCCGCTCGTCGGGGAGCCCGACCACCGCGCACCCGGCGACTCGCGGTTCCTCGTGCAGCACCCGTTCGACCTCCGCGGGATACACGTTGGCGCCACCGCGCAGGATGAGATCGCCCTTGCGGTCGGTGATGACGAGGTCGCCCTCGGCGGTGAGGTAGCCGAGGTCGCCGGTGAACAGGATGCCGTCGCGCAGCGCTTCGGCGGTCGCCTCCGGCCGGTTCCAGTAGCCGAGCATCGGGGTGTAGACGCCCGCGAAGATGCCCTCGTCGGTGGGGCCCACGCACACCTCGCCCACCTCGCCGGGGGCCAGCACGGTGCCGTCGTCGGCGCGGATGGTGATCGAGACGTGGGGGAGCGCGCGGCCCGAGCCGTCGGGCACCGGCGGGAGCTCGGGGTCCTCGGCGGTGACCGCGGTCGGCGCCTCGGTGAGCCCGTAGCCGGTCGTCAGCCGCTTGCCGAAACGCTCGCGGTAGAGCTGGCGGAAGCTCTCGGGGGTGGCGCCCCCGCCGGAACCCGGCCGGGTGAGGGTGGCGAGGTCGTCCGGCGTGACGTCGGGATGGGTGAGCAGGTCGTGGATCGTGGTGGGCACGGCCGACATCGAGCTGACGCGCTCGTCGCGGATCCACGCGGCCAGCCCGACGGGGTCGATGCGGTCGATGCACACGAGGCAGCACTCCAGCTGGAGTGCGCTGACCGGCCCGAGGATCATCAGGTTGAGGATGGTGAGCGGGAGCACGACGCCGATGCGGCCTTCGGCCGCGGGGCGGTGCACGAGCGCGACCGCGCCGACGAGCAGGAGGTTGTGCTGGCTGTGCACCACGCCCTTCGGGCGGCCCGTGGTGCCGCTCGTGTAGGCGATGGCGGCGGGGCCGAAGGGATCGACGCCGGTGGCGTCGGGTGCGCGGTCCGGGTCGGCGGTCCGGAGCATCTCGGCCCACGGGCTGGTCGGGTCACCGGGCTCGGCGTCGAGCACCACCCGGAGGCCGGGCAGCTCGGCGCGGGCCGTCTCGATCCCCGCGACGGTCGCGCGATCAGCGACGACGACCGAGACGCCGGCGTCGTCGAGCAGGTAGCGCTGCTCGGCGAGGGTGAGCGCCCGGTTCACGCCCACCCAGATCGCACCGAGGTGCATGGCGGCGAGGAACGCGACGACCAACTCGGGATGGTTCGCCATCGAGCCGGCCACGCGATCGCCCGGTCGGACGCCGGCGGCGGCGAGGCCGGCGGCGGCGGCCCGGACCTGCTCGTCGAGCTCGCGGTAGTCGAGGCGGGTGTGGCGCCCCACGAGCGCCTCGGCGTCGGGGTGGCGCCGGGCCGCCTCGGCCAGCGCCTCGGGGATGGTCTGCGCGCCGACCGGCAGGCGGGGCCGCGCGGCCGACAGCACGAGCCCGGCGGTCGGTGAGTCCGCAGCCGTCGTCACGTATCCCCCCATCACCCGAAAATAGCCACCGGTATGCTCCGCGAACCACCGCGCGCCAGTCCGGACACGCGTCGGGCGAAGGGATCCATCATGGCCGACATGCAGGAAGAGATCGAACGGGAGATCTCCTACCGGATCACCGACGAGGACATCGAGCGCTCGAAGCTGCTCGTCGGGGTCGACGCCGCCCGGGGCGGGCGCGAGTTCTACAAGGTCCTGACGCCCGACGCGATCCGGAACTTCGCCCGCGGCTACGGCGACGACAACCCGCTGTTCGTCGACGAGGACTACGGCCCGACGACACGGTGGGGGAGCCAGATCGCACCGCCGATGATCGGGATCGCGACGGCGTCGCCGCTCGAGGGCGATCCGATCCCCGACGAGATCCGCAAGGGGACGCGCGGGTTGTTCGCCGGGATCCACGTGTTCGTCTCGGGCCAGAGCACCGAGTGGTACCGTCCGCTGCTCCCGGGTGACGAGCTCTTCAGCTTCGGTGGGATCGAGTCGACCGAGGTGAAGAAGTCGGAATTCGCCGAGCGCTCGGTGATCCGCGTCTCGCGCACCGTGCGGATGAACCAGCGCGCCGAGATCGTGCAGGTGAACCGCGTGCTCATGATCCACACCGAACGCAAGACCGCGCGCGACAAGGGCAAGTACGCCGATATCGAGCCCGCGACCTACACCGAGGAGCAGATCGCCGCGCTCGACGAGATCTATGCGGCCGAGCAGGTACGGGGGCCTGAGCCCCGCTTCTACGAGGACGTCGAGGTCGGCGAGGAGCTCCCCCGGATGGCCAAGGGCCCGCTCACGCTCACCGAGATCGTGTGCTTCCACGCCGGTGGGTACGGGTTCGCGCCCTACAACATCTCGTCGTCGCGCATCGGCTACAAGAACCGCCGGCGGATCCCGAAGTTCTACATCAAGAACGCGGCGGGGATTCCCGACGTGTCACAGCGAGTGCACTGGGAGAGCGACTGGGCCCAGGCGATCGGCAACCCCATGGCCTACGACTACGCGGTGATGCGCGAGTGCTGGCTCACCCACTATCTCACCGACTGGATCGGCGACGACGGCTGGCTGTTCCGCCAGCACGACGAGATGCGCAAGTTCAACTACGTCGGCGACGCCCACGTCATCACCGGCGAGGTCACGGGCAAGCGGGTGGAAGACGGTCGGTTCCTCGTCGACATCGGGTTCCGGGCCACCAACCAGCGCGACGTCGTCACCGCGCCGGCGAACGCGACGGTGATGCTGCCGAGCCGCGAGCACGGTCCCGTGCTGCTGCCCGAGCCGCCCGCCGAGCTGCAGCGCAAGGCGGTCGAGATGATGGGTCGCCACCAGGAGATCCGGCGCGAGCGCGCCCGGGGCTGACCTCAGGCTCCGCGCCGGCCGGCCCGCAACTCGTCTCGCAACACGAACTTCTTGACCTTGCCGGCGGCGGTGCGCGGGAAGTCGTCCACCACCAGCACCTCCTCGGGCCATTTCGGGCGGCCCAGGCCGACGGCGGCGAGATGCGCGCGCACCGCGTCGAGGTCGGGCGCGGCCGCGCGCCCGTGCACCCGCACCATCGCGACCGCCCGCTCCCCGGTGCGGGCGTCGGGGCGTCCGACGACGGCCACCTCCGCGACCGTGGGCAGTTGCATCAGGGCATTCTCCACCTCGGCCGGTGAGACGTTCACACCGTTGCGGATGATCACGTCCTTCTTGCGGTCGGTGATCGTCAACCAACCGTCGACCAGGGTGCCGACGTCGCCGGTGGCGAACCACCCGTCGGTGTCGAGGTACTCGTCGGTGAGGGCACGGTCGGTGTAGCCGGCGAAGAGGTCGGGCCCGCGGGTCACGATCTCGCCCGGCTCGCCGGCCGCGACGTCGGTCCCGTCGTCGGCGACGAGGCGGATCTCCACGCCGGGGAGCCCGTGGCCGTCGGTGCTGGTGCGCAGTGCGCCGGGGTCGTCGGGCGCGGCACCGGTGACCGTGGGCATCTCGGTGAGCCCGTAGGAACGGATGGTCGCGATGCCGCGGGCCTCGGCGTCGGTGGCCACCGCGGTGGGGACCGAGGATCCGCCGAGCACGACCGACGTCATGCGGGCCAGGTGCTCGTCGGTGAACCCGGGGTGGTCGAGCAGGCTGGTGAGGAACATGGTCGCGCCGCTACCGGCCGACAGGTCGTCGGAGAGCATCGCGTCGAGCACGACCGCGGGGTCCCACGCGTCGATGAGCTGGATCGGCTCCCCCCGGGACGCGGGGAGGAGCAGGCCGAGGAGCATCCCGGTCGCATGGCTGATCGGGGCGCCGAGGAGCACGGGCCGGCGCCCGGGCGGGATCAGCATTGGGAGGTGGGCCCGCACCTCGGCGCCGAGCGCGCGGTGGGTCTGGATCACGCCCTTGGGGTTGGCGCTGGTGCCCGAGGTGTACGCGACGAGCGCGGGGCTCGCGGGATCGACCGCGATCGCGGTGTCGACGCGGTCGCCATCGAGGAGGTCGCCGAAGCGGATCGCGTGCTCCGGCGCCGCGTCGCCGACGACGACGACGTGCTCCAGCGCGTCGAGCCCCGGACGCACCGCTTCCAGGTTGGCGAGGTGGTCGACGGCGCCGAAGCGGTCGGCGGTCACGAACACGCGGGCGCGTGACTCGCTCAGGATGTAGGAGAGCTCGTGGGTGCCGTAGTAGTGCACGATCGGCACGACGACCGCGCCGAGCATGCTGCTCGCGAACCACGTCGCCGCCCCCTCGACCCAGTTGGGCAGCTGCACCGCGACGACGTCACCCGCCCCGACGCCCAGGTCGCGCAGGCCTCCGGCGAGCCGGCACGACGCGTCGAGGACGTCGCCGAGGGTTCCCCGCCACGGCCGGGTCGCCGACCAGATGCGGACCGGGACGTGGGGGGCGGTGCGCATCCCGCGCTCGACCAGCCGGCCGAGGCTGTCGTCGTTCCACCAGCCGGCGCCGCGGTACGCGTCGGCGAGCACCGGCGCCGGCTCCCGGAGCTCCCACATGGGCCCGTTCTACACGGTCATTCGCGCCGGCCGCCGTCCTGCCGGAGATGGTCAGCCGCCGCGCGATGACCTCGAGGAAGCGCTGCGCGGCCCACGTCTGGGCCGTGCGCACCCGTCGCACCAGCGAGTGGAGCTCGTCGGCGAACGCGGCGCGGCGGGCGGCGAGGTCGGGCGGCGACGGATCGGGCGCGACGAGGTCGCGGTGCGCGGCGAGGCGGAGCGCGCCGTCCGCGTAGGAGGTCGACACCGCGTCGGCGCAGTAGATGCGGTGTTGGAGCAGGAACTGCTCACCCAGGCCGCACGCGTCGGCGAGGAGGACGTCGACGTCGGTCACCGGCGCCGCGCCCCGGGCCCGGAGCGCCTCGGCCGTCACCCAGTAGGCCTCGAGGAACGGGCGCAGGAAGGGCGCGGTGACCGGGCGGTCGGCGCGACCCGCCTCGGCGTCGACCTCGGCCAGGAACCCCGCCTTCTCGGCGAAGACGAACTCGAACTTCAGCAGGTCGCGCAGGCGCAGGGCCTCGTGATGCACGTCGTCGCCGCTCGCGGTGGCCAGGTCGACGATCGCCGGGATCAGGTAGAAGTGGATGATCCCGTTGCGGTAGTACGCCGCGGTGATGCGCTGTTCGGGCCCGATGAGGTAGACGGGCTCGGGCCCACCGGCGTAGCGCGTGACCACCCCGTGACGTTGCAGCGACGCCAGGCCGCTCAGGAGGGTCTCGCGGGAGGCGACCGGTCGTGCGGTGACCGGCAGCCCGCGCGTGTCGACGTCGTCCGCGTAGCGCTCGAGGAGCACGAGCAGCTGGTCGACGGTGAGCGCGCGATCGGCCCAGAGCAACGCCATGGTGATGAGCGCGGGCGGGGTGATCGGGGTCACGGTGTTGATGCGCACCGCGACCTCGAACGCGAGCTTCTGCAGGGAAAGCGTGTCGGTCTCGCCCGCGTCGACCGCGACCTCGAGCTCGTGCGTGAGGTGCCGGCGCACCGAGATGGGCTCGCCGAACGACACGTGGATGTCGCCGCGCGCGTACCGCGTGCGTTGCGCGCGGGCGTAGGCCAGGAGGCGCCCGAGCGACTCCGGGGTCTTCGGTGCACCCGTCGCCGAGCGCGCGTGCTCCTCGACGTCGAGCAGCTCGTCGTAGACGATAGAAACCGGCGCCAGCACGAAGTCGTCGCAACGGTCGTCGCGCACCGCGTCGACGAGGTACGCGAGCAGCCCGAGCCGGGGTTCGCGCAGCTTCCCGGTGCGGGTGCGCCCGCCCTCGATGTACCACTCGAGGTTCTGGCGGTGCTCGGCCAGCCACCCGACGTACTCGCGCAACGCCAGCTTGTAGACCGCGTCGTCGCGGAAGCTGCGGCGGATGAAGATCAGCCCCGCCCGCCGGCCCATCGGACCCATGGGCCAGAAGGCGACGTTGATACCGCCGAGCTTGTAGGTGGGCGGGATCGCGGCGCGCTGCAGCACCGAGGCCAGCACCACCGGGTCGATGTAGGAGCGGTGGCTCGGCAGGAGCGCCAACGGGTAGCGCCGGTTGAGGTCCTGCAACCGCTCGATCTGCTCGGGATCGACGCGCACGCGGCCGCGGTACGCGCTCCGGTCGAAGGCCCGGGCGATGTGCAGGAACAGGTCGCCGGCGGGGCCGCCGTGCGTCGCGACCATCTCGCGGAGGTCGGCGTCGAGCTCGGCGACCACCTCGCCCACCGGCCGCCGTGCCGCGTCGGCGAGCTCCGAGCAGCGGGCGCGGACCGTCGGGCGTTCGAGGATGGCGGCGCGGACCGCGGCGACGCCCGCAGCCGCGGTCACCGCGTCGGCCAGTCGGCCAGCGTGTCGAGGTAGAGGCGGCGGACCTCGGCGATGCGGGCGTCGAGGTCGGCGTCGGTCCAGCCGGCGGTGGGGATCGGCGCGTGCACCACGACGTCGACGGTGCCCGGCCGCATCACCCGGGTGCCGAGGGGCCAGACGTCGGCCGCGTTGCGGAGCACGATCGGGACCACCGGGACGCCGCCGGCCATCGCCAGGCGGAACGCGCCCTTCTTGAACGGGCCGAGGCGACCGGTGCCCGAGCGGGTCCCCTCTGGCGCCACGGCCAGGGACTTGCCGTGCTGGAGCGCGCGCTCGACGAGCGGCCGGAGCGCGTCGACCGCACCCGCGGAGTCGGCGCGGTCGATGAAGACCGCGTCGGCGAGCACGCCCGCGAGCCGGACGATCGGGTTCGCGGCGAGCTCCTTCTTGGCGACCGCGGTGACGTCGCGCCGCAGCAGGGCCATGAGCAGCAGCGCGTCGACCGAGCTCTGGTGGTTGAACAGGAACACCGCCGGGCGGTGCGACCACAGGTGCTCCTCGCCGATCACGTCGAGACGGATCCGGGCGAGGCCCAGGCTGACGTCGCTGCCCACCGACACCATCGTGTTCACCGCGTCGGCCCGGTTGCGGTTGAGGAGCCCCAGGCCGATGCCGGTGGCGGTGGCGGTGAGGAAGCCGCCGACCGCGGCGACGTGGCGGAGCACGAGCTCGGCCGTGGCCGGGCCCCGCCCGTCGAACCGGTGCACCGGCCAGCCGCGGTCGCGTGCCGTGCGTTCCAGACCCCGGGTCGGGTTGGTGGCCCGGGGTCTGCCGACCACCTCGAGCAACTCGGCGTCCTCGCTGCCGTCGGCGTAGGCGAAGCTCGCGGCCAGGTCGATGCCCTGTTCCGCGGCCAGGGCCTCGACCGCGCGTCGCTTCCCGGCGCCCCACAGGTGCGGGCCGGCGATCCTGCCCGTGAGCCGGCCGTCGGCCACCTCGAGCCGGGTGCAGAGGACGTGCTCGACGTCGAGGTCGGCCGCCACCGGCTCCACCTGGAACGAGAGCGCCGACGACGCCAGCACCACCGTGTGTCCCTTGCGCTGGTGGGCGGCCACCAGCGCCCGCGCCTCGGGGTACACGCGACCGGCCAGCTTCTCCTTGAACAGCCGCCGGCCGAGCTCGTCGATCTCCTCGACCGGACGGCCCCGCCACGCGCGACCGAGGACCGACACGACGGCGTCGAAGTCCGCCTGGCCGAGCACGAGGCCGACGCCGGTGATCAGCGCGTGCGCGACCTCCTGGGGCAACACGTCGCGCCGGCGTAGCCGCGCGATCTGCAACGCGATCGCCGAGAACCCGTAGATGAGGGTGCCGTCGAAGTCGAAGAACGCGCCGACCGTGGGGCCGTCCGGGCTCCGGTCGACTTCGTCGACGAGCGCGTCCACCCGGCGGACGTTACCGAACGCTTCGCCTGGGTCCAAGTGCCGCCGGGTGCCGCTTGGACGGGAGGATCAGGCGTCGACGATGGAGATGGCGCTCTCGGGGCAGTTCGCCACCGCGAGCTGCGCCTTGTCGAGCAGGTCGGCCGGGATGTCGTCGACGAGGGCGACGCTGTGGCCCTCGTCGTCGGGCTCGAACACCTCGGGCGCCAGGACGTAACAGCGGCCGTGCCCGGTACAGGCGTCGTTGTCGATGCGGAGCTTCATGGGGTGTCGGTCCTCTCTCGAAGCGGGCCCGATCTTACGCCGATCGGTCGGCGGCGAGCCCCTTCAACACGAACGAGCGGTACCACTCGGCGATGTCGGCGACGGGCATGCGCCCGCCCGGCCGGATCCAGCGGCGGGTGCCGTTGACCATCTCGAACATCGCGTTCGTGGCGACGCCGGGATCGGTCGCGGGGTCGAACGCGCCTTCGGCGATGCCCTGCTCGATCAGCGAACGCACGAACCCGTGCATCTGGTTGCGCTTGGCCATGACCTGCGCGTAACGCTCGCCGTGCAGCTTGGCGACGTCGCGCTCGGCGACCGATGCGTACTGCGGGTTCGCGTCGAGTACCTCCATCCACCGCTCGATGAACGCGCCGAGCCGGGTGGGTGCGTCGGCGGCCGCCAGCTCCGGGTCCTCGGCGATCGACGCCACGCCGCTGGCGTGGGCGGTGTCGGCGATGGCGAAGAGCAGGTCTTCCTTGCTCTCGATGTAGTAGTAGAGGCTGCCCTTGAGGATGCCGACCTTCGCGGCGATGTCCTCGATCCGGGCCCCGTGGTAGCCCTTCTCGTAGAACACCTCGCCCGCGGCTTCGAGGATCTCGTTCCAGCGCTCCACGTTGAGCGTGCCCCTGGGCCGCGCGGGCTCGACGGGCAGGGCCGCGACCGACGGCGCTTCGTGCTGGGCGACCACCCGCCCACCCTACCCGTGGCCGGCGGGGCCCCCTGGCGCCGTCCGCCCCGCGAGCCTTGACAGGTGCAGGGCCGTGGGCTATCAATCTAACGGTTGTTTGATTCCGTGCCAGGCGCTCATGGGGGGTCAGCCGTGCCGGTCCGATCGAAGCCGCAGTCCGAGGCCACACCCGAGGTGCTGGAGATCCCGCTGGTCGAGCTGCGGGCGTCGCCGTCGCTCCGGGCCGGGGGGCTCGACGCCGCGCACGTCGCGACGCTCGCCGAGCTGGCCCCGAACTGGCCGCCGATCGTCGTGCACCGCGCCGACCGGACGGTCGTCGACGGCCAGCACCGGATCGCCGCCGCGACCCGGCTCGGGCTCGCCTGCCTGCCCGCGGTGCTCTTCGACGGCACCGCCGACGACGCCTACGTGGAGTTCGTGCGCTGCAACGTCGGGCACGGCCTGCCGCTGAGCCTCGACGAACGGCGCGGTGCGGTGCAGCGCATCCTGCGCACGCACCCGGACCGCTCGGATCGCAGCATCGCCGAGCTCTGCGGCGTCTCGCCCAAGACCGTCGCACGCGTGCGCGACGAACACGCGAGTGCGCCACGCCGTCGGTCGGCTCCGGTGCTGCGGCGGGTCGGGCGGGACGGAAGGGTCCGACCGGTCGACGCCGCGGCGGTGCGCACGCGGATCGCGCAGGAGCTGGCGCAGCGGCCGGAGGCGTCGTTGCGGGCGATCGCACAGACCGTGGGCGCGTCGCCGGAGACGGTCCGGAGCGTGAAGAACAAGTTGCGGGCGGGTGAGACCGTGGCGGCGCCGCGCACGACCGCGGACCCGACGCCCGAGGCGACCGTGCTCGGCCTGCTGTCGCGCCGGCGCCGCCACCCGCGTCCGTGGCAGGACGACCGGGCCCTGACCTCGGGCGACGGCGGCCCGGAGTTCGTCGAGTGGTTCGACGCGACGTCGGTCGACCGTGTCGACACCTGGGAGCACGTCGGCGTGGTGCCCCTGAGCCGGGTCTACGAAGTCGCCGACGAGGCCCGGCGCCGGGCTGCGTTCTGGATCGGATTCGCGGAGGCGCTCGAGGGGCAGGTCCGCCGCCGCGCGTAGGCGACCCGGAGCGGGCTGTCGCCACGGTGGCCCGCTACGCGAGACTCCTCCCGTCGGCGCCGGCGCGGCGCCCCGAGAGGAGCACCTGGATGACGGTGGTGGATCGCTTCGATCTGACCGACAAGGTCGTGGTGGTCACCGGCGGGAGCCGCGGCCTGGGCCGGGCGATGGTCCGGGGTTTCGCCGAGGCCGGTGCCGACGTCGTCATCAGCAGCCGCAAGCTCGATGCATGCACGGTGTTGGCCGAGGAGGTGGCGGCCGAGACCGGGCGTCGCGCCGTCCCGATCGCGTGCCACGTCGGCCACTGGGACCAGTGCGGCGAGCTGATCGACGCCGTCTACGACGCGTTCGATCGGGTCGACGTGTTCGTCAACAACGCCGGGATGTCGCCGTTGTACGAGAGCCTGGCCGCGGTCACCGAGGAGCTCTACGACAAGACCTTCGCGGTGAACATGAAGGGCCCGTTCCGCCTGGGTGCGCTCGTGGGCGCCCGCATGGCGGCGGGCGACGGCGGCTCGATCATCAACGTCACGACGGCGGGCTCGCTGATGGTGGGTGTGAACGAGGTGCCGTACGCCTGCGCCAAGGCCGGGTTGAACGCGCTGACCGTCGGGCTCGCCCAGGCGTACGCGCCCAAGGTCCGGGTCAACACGATCATGCCCGGTGCGTTCCTCACCGACGTGACCAAGCACTGGGCCGAGGAGACGCTCAGCGCGCCGGGCGCGCCGCTCGAGCGCATCGGGATGCCCGACGAGGTCGTCGGCGCCGCGCTCTATCTCGGAAGCGATGCGTCGAGCTACACCACCGGTGCGATGATCCGCGTCGACGGTGGCATCACCCGCCGAGTCTGACCACCTATCCGGAGGTTTCCGCCATGGCAAGTCCCGAAGCGATCGTGCGTGAGTTCTGCACCGTCGTCGCCAAGCGCGACGTCGAGCTGGTCCGGCCGTTGCTGGGCGACGACGTCGTGTACCACAACGTGGGGATGGCACCCTCGTCCGGTCTCGCCGACGTCCTCGCCAACCTGGAAGGCCAGTGGGCGATGTTCGACCACTACGAGTTCCGCATCGTCAAGCTCGCGGTGGACGGGAACGCGGTGCTCACCGAGCGGGTCGACACGATCGGCAGCGGCGGCGCCCTCTGGCCGCTCCCGGTGATGGGAGCGTTCGAGGTCGAGGGCGCCAAGATCGTCGCGTGGCGCGACTACTTCGACAGCGCGCTGATCGGGAAGCTGATGGCGGGCGAGGACGTCGGCGACCTCGTCCCCTAGCGAGCGGCCCTCTCCGTTCCGGCGTCACCTCCCGGGGTCGGACACCCGCCGAACGACGCCGGTTCGTATCGGGGGTCAGCCGCCGCTCTCGCCGCCACCCTCGCCGCCACCCTTGTCGATCTTCACCTGGGTCGGCGCCCAGACCGCCTTCGACCCCGAGTGGCCGATCCGGTAGATCCAGTACACCGACATGGCCGAGAACAGGATGCTGAGCACGGCGAGTGCGATCCCGGCGATGCGGAGGCGGTCGCGGCCTTCGGGCGGCGAACCGCGCCGGCGCGCCTGCCGGGCGACGAGCATCACGCCGACGAGCGCGAGGAACATCAGGAGCACCCACGGGCGGATGTTCTCGCCCATGCGCACGTGGTCCCGCATCAGTTGGGTCTCGCGGACGTACTCCTGGAGGCCCTGACCGGAGTCGACCGCGAGTTGGGTGGCGATGCCGGACACGAACACGAGCCCGACGACGATCCACCCGATGCGGTCCCGCAGCGATGGCCAGAGCATCGCCACCGCGCCGATGGCGGCGAGCGGGATGAGCACGACGGGGATGTGCGCGAAGAGCGGATGCGCGGGCAGGCCGAAGATCGACGTGAGGGCGAACATCCGCCCACCTCCTGAGTCTCGTGGGCCGAGGGCGTGCGCAACCTAACGAGCCCGCGACCGCGCGCAGTCAGCGGGCGGAACATTCTTAGGAAGCTCTTACCTGCCTCTCGGCCGCCGCTCGGACGACGCCGAGTGTGGTAGTCGTACTCCATGGACGCGCCTGAGCAGACCCCCGGGTTCCACGCCGCCGCCGATCCCGACCGAGTCGCGATCGTGATGGCGGGGAGTCGCGAGACGGTCACCTACGGCCAGCTGGAGGAGCGTTCGGCGCGCCTCGCCCGGGCGTTGCGCGGCGCGGGTCTCCAGCCCGGTGACCACATCGCGCTGCTGCTCGACAACCGGGCCGCCGCGCTCGAGCTGGCGTGGGCCGCGCAGCGGTCCGGCCTCTACTACACGCCGATCAACACCCGGCTCGCGGCCGACGAAGCGGCGTACGTGGTCGACGACTGTGGCGCGACCGTCCTGTTCGCGGCGAGCGCCGTCGCGCCACTCGCGAGCGCGGTCCGGCGCCTCGTGGGCGGCGTCCAGCGCTTCGTGGCGATCGGCGGCCCGATCGACGGGTACGAGCCGGTCGAGTCGTTCGTCGAGGGGATCCCGGGCGTCGCGCTCGGCGACGAACGCGAAGGCTCGCCGATGCTGTACTCGTCGGGCACCACCGGCCGGCCCAAGGGGGTGCGGCGTCTCCTCACCGGCCAGCCCTACGGCACCGACAACCCGATCGGTCCGCTGCTCGGCGGGGTGATGGGGTTCGCGGCGGGGAAGCGCTACCTCACACCCGCGCCGCTCTACCACTCGGCGCCACTCGTGTGGTCGATGACCGTGCACCGCATCGGGGGCACGCTCGTGCTGATGGAGCACTTCGACGCCCAGGCGTGCCTCGACGCGATCGACCGCGAACGCGTGACCCACGCGCAGTTCGTGCCGACGATGTTCGTCCGCATGCTCAAGCTCCCCGACGACGCGCGCGCCGCGTTCGACGGTTCGAGCCTCGAAGGCGTGGTGCACGCCGCTGCGCCCTGCCCGGTCGAGGTGAAGCGGCAGATGATCGAGTGGTGGGGCCCGATCGTCTACGAGTACTACGCGGGGACCGAAGGCGGTGGCCTCACGTGGATCAGCAGCGAGGAGTGGCTGGCGCGGCCGGGTTCGGTGGGGCGCGCCGCGTGTGGGGTGAGATCCACATCTGTGCGGAGTCGGGGGAGGAGCTCCCCGTCGGTGAATCGGGCGTCGTGCGCTTCGGCGGCGGCGCCAACGCGTTCGAGTACCACAACGACCCCGAGAAGACCGCGCAGTCGTTCGACGACCGCGGCTGGAGCACGCTGTGGGACGTCGGCTACCTCGACGAGGACGGGTACCTCTTCCTCACCGACCGGCTCACCTACATGATCGTGTCGGGCGGCGTGAACATCTACCCCCAGGAGGTGGAGAACCATCTCGTCCTCCACCCGAAGGTCGCCGACGCCGCGGTGTTCGGCGTGCCCGATCCCGACTTCGGCGAGCAGGTGAAGGCGGTGGTGCAACCCGCGGCCGGCGTGCCGGCGGGGCCCGAGCTCGAGGCGGAGCTCATCGCCTACTGCCGGGACGGGCTCGCCCACTACAAGTGCCCGCGTTCGATCGACTTCGACGCCGAGCTGCCGCGGGGCGACAACGGCAAGCTCTACAAGCGCGTCCTGCGCGACCGGTACTGGGAAGGACACGGCACCCGGCTCCTCTGACCCGGCCCCGGTCCCCCGCCAATAGCCTGAGCCGCCATGACCAACTCTCCAGGGAACGGCATCGATGTCTTCGGCAAGGACGGGTTGCGGCTGCGGGCCGACGAGTTCGGCGACCCCGGCGACCCGCCCGTGGTGCTGCTCCACGGTGGAGGCCAGACCCGCTACGCGTGGGGGACCACCGCGGCGGTGCTCGCCGACCGCGGGTGGCACGTGCTGCGTGTCGACCTGCGGGGCCACGGTGAGAGCGACTGGCCCGATGACGGCGACTACGGGCCCACCGCGTTCGCGGGCGACGTCCGCGCCATCGCGACCTCGTTGCCGTCGCCGCCGGTGTTGGTGGGTGCGTCGCTCGGCGGCATCGCGTCGATGCTCGCCATCGGCACGTCGCCGACGCCCATCGCCCGGGGTCTGGTCCTCGTCGACGTGGCCCCCAAGATCGAACAGGACGGCGCGATGCGCATCGGCGCGTTCATGAGCGAGCACATGGAGAGCGGCTTCGGCTCGCTCGACGAGGTCGCCGACGCGGTGGCCGCGTACAACCCGCACCGACCGCGTCCCTCCGACCTCTCGGGGCTGAAGAAGAACGTGCGGCTGCGCGACGACGGCCGCTGGGTCTGGCACTGGGACCCCCGGTTCATGTCGGGCAAGCTCGGTTCGCGCGACGAGACCCGCGCCTCGCTGGTGCACCAGGAGTCGCTCAGCGAGGCGGCGCGGGCGATCACCGTGCCCGTGCTGCTCGTGCGCGGCCGCGTGAGCGATCTCCTGAGCGAGGAGGGCGCCAGAGATCTCCTCGAGCTCGTGCCCCACGCCGAGTACGTCGACGTCGAGGGGGCCGGGCACATGGTGGCCGGCGACAAGAACGACCTGTTCAACGACGCGATCGTGGAGTTCCTCGACCGGCTGCGGTGAGCGGCGCGTCACTTCCCGCCACCCTCACTTCCCGCCACCCTCACTTCCCGCCACCCTCACTTCCCGTAGGCGAACCGTTCGATCGACTTGGCGAGCTCCACCGGCGTGTCGCCCTGGAGGCTGTGGCCGGCTTCCTCGAAGTGCTCGACCTGCGCGTCGGGGAGGCGGCGCAGCAGCTCGAGCTCGTCGTCGTCGTCGACCACGGACTGCTCGCGCATGCCGCGTGTGAGCAGCAACGGCACCTGCACCCGTGACACCGCGTCCCACAGGTACCCGAAGTTCGGGTGGCCGCCGCCCTCGCCGCCCGCCTCGCCGGCCGTCGGTTCCTGCATGCGGAAGCGCGCGTAGCGCCAGACCCAGCTGCCGTCCTCGCGCTGCTCGGCGTTGTGCAGGATGCCCCGGCGCAGGGAGGCCTCGGTGCGCGTCGGGTTGTACTCGATGGTGCGCGCGAGCAGGTCGTCGAAGCTGTCGAAGCTCTCCGGGCCGTTGATGAACGCGGCGATGGTCGACGACTTCGACTCGTTCACACCCGGGGTCACGTCGACCAGCACGATCTTGCGGACCAGCTCGGGCGCATGGTCGGCGAGCGCCAGGGTGGTCATGCCCCCGAGCGACATCCCGACGACGGCGCGCGCGTTCGGCGCCAGGGTCCGCACGGCTGCCGCGACGTCCCTGGCGTTCTCGGCGAGGTCGATCGAACCCTTGCGGCCCGCGTCGGAGTGACCGTGGCCGGGCAGGTCGAGGGCGACGAGCGGGCGGTCGAGGGCCAGGGCGACCGTGTCCCAGGTGTGGGCGTTCTGGGCTCCGCCGTGGAGGAACACGAGCTCCGGGTCGCCCTCGCCCCACACGAGCGCGCTGAGGCGGCGCCCGGGCTCGACCTCGACGAATTCTCGCCGGACCGTGGGCGGCCCGCTGTAGGGGATGCCGAACTCCTCGGCGTTGTCCCGGAACATGGAGAACTCGTCGTAGGGAACCCGTTCCATCTCGCGCTCCTCCGCAGTCGGGCCACTGACGCTAGCTTTCGGGGTCCACGCGCCGCACGTGGCGGCACGGCAGCGAAGGGGACCCTGCATGTCAGACACCGACTACCGGTTCATCACCTACGAGACGCTGGACGACGGCATGATCGCCCGGATCATGTTGAACCGGGTCGATGCCCGCAACGCCCAGAACCGCGGGATGCTCGTGGAGCTCAACGAAGCGTTCCTGCGCGCCGAGGCCGACGACACCGTGCGGGTCGTGATCTTCGGGGGCAACGGCCCGATGTTCTCGTCGGGCCACGACATGGGCACCCCGCAGGCGGCGGCCGAGCGCATGCCCGGCCCCGAGCAGCATCCCTCCTTCCTGGTCAACGGCGCGACGCGTCAGGGCACCGAGAACCTGATGCTCCAGGAGTGGCACTACTTCTTCCAGAACACCCTGCGGTGGCGGAACCTCCGCAAGATCACCATCGCGGAGGTGCACGGGTCGGTGTACGCAGCCGGCCTCATGCTCATGTGGGCGTGTGACCTGATCGTGGCGGCGGAGGGGACGCTCTTCGCCGACGTGGTCGGCACCCGGCTCGGGATGTGCGGCATCGAGTACTTCGCGCACCCGTGGGAGTTCGGCCCGCGCAAGACGAAGGAGCTCATGCTCACCAGCGACTCGATCGACGCCGAGGAGTGCTACCGCCTCGGGATGGTGAGCAAGATCTTCCCGGCCGACGAGCTGTCCGAGCGGACGGTCGAGTACGCGCGTGCCGGATCTGCAAGATCCCGACCATGGCCGCGTTGCTCATCAAGGAGTCGGTGAACCAGACCCAGGACAACCAGGGGTTCTACAACTCGCTCCAGGCGTGCTTCACGATGCACGAGCTCAACCACGCGCACTGGGCCGTCGTCCACGACGACAAGTTCCCGGCGGCGAAGGTGGGCGAGGACATCCCCGAGTGGAAGGGCTCCAAGCTGAAGCCCGCGCAGCGCGACACCGTCGAAGCCACCCCGTAGGCGGACCGGCGGGTCAGGCGTCGGGCCCGAACACCACTTCGTCGGCGACGAGCTGGGCGATCTCCGCGGGGGAGTAGCCCAGCTCGTCGAGGATCGCCTCGCTGTGCTCGCCGCGCACGCAGCTGGTGCCCACGCGCCCGGGGGTCTCGGAGAACTGCACCGGCAGCCCGTGGCGCAACAGCGGGCCGAGCGTCGGGTGTTCGATCTCGGCGACGAGACCGGTCTCGCGGATCACCGGGTCGGTGACGGTGAACGCCGAGTGGCCGCCCGCGAACACCTGCGCGCAGCCCACCCCGGCGTCGCCGAGGACCTTCTCCCACTCGCCCGCGTTGCGTGTCGCGAGCGCCTCGCCCACCAGCGCGGCGAGCGCGTCGGCGTGCTCGCGGCGCGCCGCGGGGTCGGCGAAGCGCGGGTCGGCGGTCCACTCCGGGTGGCCCAGCGTCGACGCGAGGGCCTCCCACTCGCGCGGTTGCGGCGCGGCGAGGAACACCCATCCGTCGCCGGTCCGGTAGAGGCGGTACAGCGGGCCCAGGCCGTACTGGTCGGGGTCGGACTGCGGCACCGGGCGCTTGCCCGCGTAGGCGTTGAAGTCGTCGGAGTAGCTGTAGGCGTTCCCGAGGATCATCGTCGTGCTGACGAACTGTCCCTCCCCGGTGCGGGCCTTGTGGGCGAGCCCGAGCATGATCGACGAGCACACCGCGAGCGCGGCGTTGGAGTCACCGTCGACCGGGCCGCGCAGGTGCGGCATCACGACCGCCTGGAGCTCGGGCACGCTGAACCCGGCGCTGAAGTCGGGATCCATCCACTGACCGGCGTGGCGCTGGAAGTTCCCCGCGCACGCGCCCGCGGCGAACGTGTAGAGCGGCCGCTTGGCGTACGGACCGTCGATCCCGTAGCCGCCCGAGTGCACGTACACGAGGCCCGGGTTGAGTGCGCGGAGCGACTCGTAGCCGAGCCCCGCCCGCTCGGCCACGCCGGGGCGGAAGCCGACGACGAACACGTCGGCGGTGGACAGCAGCTTGCGTACGACGTCCTGGCCGGCTTCGGTCTTCAGGTCGATCGAGAGGCTCTCCTTGCCCTCGGTCACCTTCGCGGAGCCGGCGTCGCCGCCGAACGCGGCGCGGATCGGGTCGCCGCCGCGGCCTTCGAGCTTGATGACCCGGGCACCGAGTGAGGCCGCCAGGGTCACCCCGAAGGGCATCGCGTAGAAGAACCCGAACTCCACGATGGTGATCCCGGCGAGCGGATGCGCCGGGGTCGGCCCGCCGGCCGCCGCGACGTCCCTTGTCTCGAAGGGTGCGCCGTGCTCCCCGAGCGCGGGGGCCGAGCGGCTGATCGCCGACGGTGTCCTGGTCATCCGCGCGATTCGGACCGATCTCGCGCACGCGCCCGACCGATGGGTCGTCGACCTCGATCACGTGGCCGTTGTGGACCATCTGCGGGTGGTCGAGCGCTTCCTCGCTCGACGCCGCGAGCTCGAACGGGCACGTCTTCCTCGGCGAAGAGCGCGGGCTGCAGGTCGGCCCAGCTGCGGACCCGGAACGCCTCCCACAACAGGTCCTCCCAGTCCTGGGCGTCGTCGGCGGTGCGGAAGAACGGCGCGTGCGAGAAGCGCTCCTCCTCGAGCGTGTGCTCCAGGCCCACGGCGCGGAGCAGCGCCTGGGCCTGGTGGGGCATCTGGGGAGAGATCACCACCCACTTGCCGTCGCTCGTGCAGAGCACCAACGAGTATCGGCTGGCGGCGAACTCGCCGCCGGGGCTGGCGGCGGCGTCCTGGGTCGACCCGCCCTTCCCGGCGCGCTGCGCGAGCTGGAAGTGCGTGGTGACGAAGTAGTCGGTGGGGGTGAGGCCCTGCACGAGCGTCGCGTCGACGTGCTGGCCCCGTCCGGTCGTCTCGCGGCGACGAGCGCGGCGAGCACACCGCTGAACAGCATGTGTGACGCCCCGGCGCCCGCGAGCGGCACGCCGGAGAAGATGGGCCCGTCCCGGAAGCCGAAGTCGCCGCGGCTGAAGAACCCGGCCTTGGCCGACACCACGCCTTCGTAGCCCTTGATGCCCGAGTAGGCGCCGCGCGGTCCGAACCCGCTCACGGAGGCGGTGACCAGACGCGGGTTCTCGGCACGCAACGACGCCGGGTCGAGATTCCACTCGGCCAACCGGCCGGGGGCGAATCCCTCGATCAGCACGTCGGCGGCGCGGGCCCAGCCCCATACCTCGTCGCGCCCCTCCGGCGTACGCAGATCCGCCACCAGGCTCTCCTTGCCGCGGTTCCACACGAGGAACCCGGAGGGGAGCGCGTCACGCAGGCGGTCACCGGTGGGGGGCTCGACCTTCACGACCCGGGCGCCGTTGTCGGCGAGCAGCATGCCCGCGACCTGCGCCGGGTGGCTGCCCGCCCCCAGCTCGAGCACGGTCATGCCGTGCAGGACGGTGTTGGCGGGTGCAGTGCTCACGGCCACGGACTCCCCCCGGTTCGCGCGATCGACCAGGAGGCCGACTGTACCGCCGTGCACCGGCGTGGACGCCGGGCGCAGTTGGTCTCCGTGGGGCGCCCGCCGCGCTCACCGGGGAGGCCCCTCGGGCTCGGTGCACCGGTGGGGTCGAACGCCGCCTCAGCGACCTTGATAGTCCGGGTCGCGACGCTGGACGAAGGCGCGCATCCCCTCCTTGAAGTCGTCGCTGCGCACCGCGAGCTCCTCGGCGAGGCCTTCCTGCTCGAGCGCGGCGTTGAGGTCGCCCGAGAGGTTGCGGAACAGCAACTGCTTCGCCAGTCCCACCGAGACCGTCGCCGCGTTCGGCGAATTCCTGCACCACCGCCTCGACCGCGTCGTCGAGCGCGTCGTCGTCCACCACCTCGGAGACCAGGCCCCACGCGGCGGCGCGCTCGCCGTCGACCTGCTTGCCGCGCAGCAGCATCTCCTTCGGCGCGCGCCAGGCCGACGAGTCGCGGCAGGAGATAGGTGCTCCCGCTGTCGGGCGTGAAGCCGCGGGTGACGAAGGGGACCCAGAACGTGGCGGAGCGGGCGGCGACGACGTGGTCGCCCGCCAGCGCGAGGGAGTTGCCGATGCCGGCCGCGAACCCCTGCACGCCGGTCACGATCGGGACCTCGGCCTCGAAGAGCGTGCGGATCATGCGGTGAGGCGACGCGTGGAGGTTGCGCTGGAGATGACCGGTGCGGGGCCGACCCGGCTTCGCGTCCTCGGCGCGGGGCTCGCGGTCGGGGGTGCCGACCTGCGCACCGGCGCAGAAGTGGTCGCCGGCGCCGCGGATGACGACCACCCGGATGGCATCGTCGGCGACCGCGTGCTCGACGGCGGCGGTGACACCGTCGAACATGGCCGCGTGCATCGCGTTGCGCTTGTCGGGACGCTGCAGCGTGATCCGCAGGACCGCACCGTCGGGGACCACGTCGAGGCCCTCGACCGGGGTGAGTCCCGCGCTCATCGGGGGGCCCCGACGTGCGGCGAGCAGCTCGGCGAGGCCCACGTCGTGGGGGTCGGGTGCGAGGTAGGGGCTCACACCGACCGAGTCGACGTGGGTGGGGACCTCCTCGGGCCGGTCGTCGACGCAGACGTCGGGTTGGTGCTCGCGGGCGAGGTGCGAGGTGGTCCAGCGGCCGTCGTCGCCGCGGGCGTCCTTGTCGTAGAAGGCGTGGATCAGGTGGTCGATCCCGACGGCCACCGCCCGGCGTCGCGCGTAGTCGCCGCCTCCCGCGCTCCACAGCACGACGGTCGTGCCGCGCGCCTGCAGCGACTCGAGGATGGGCCGGGCGAGCGGCCGCAACGACGTGCCGGTGATCGAGTCGACGAGGCAGGCGTCGACGTCGAACGCCCAGACCTCGCTCACGTGAGCCGCAGCCGGGAGTTGTCCCACGTGACCAGCCAGTCGGTGGGGGTGAGCCGCAGCATCGCCGAGCGACCCGCGTAGTGCGCCTTCGTCGCGTCGGGGACCTTCTTCTCGCCCAGCGCCTTGGGTTCCATGCCGAACCCCGCGTACTTCGCGGTGATCGCGGCGGACGCGGCGTCGTACTCGTCACCCGGTTCGAGCAGCTCGACGTCGGCGTACACCATCACCGCGCAGAGCTCGATCCACTTCTCGCCCCGCTCGACGAGGAACGTGGCGCGGGGATCGTTGCGCACGTGGTCGACCTTGCGGGTCTTGGCCGGTGTGCGCACGTAGATGCACCGCCCCACCGTGGCGAACCACACCGGGAGCGAGACCGGCCATCCGTCGCGACGCAGGGTCGTGAGGATGCCGGTGTGCGCGGTGTCGAGCTCCGCCCACGCTTCGTCTTCGCTCAGGCGAACGCCCATCAGGTCCCTCCGGTCGCGTTTCGGGTCAGATCGCGCGCTCGTGCCCGGCCCAGAAGGGCTCGCGCAGGCGTCGCTTCTCGATCTTGCCATTCGGGAGCCGCGGCAGCACCTCCACGAAGGCGATGCTGCGCGGGCACTTGAAGCGGGCGATGCGCTCGCGGCAGTGGGCGACGAGCGCGTCGGCGAGCTCGGGCCCGGCGACGGCACCCGGTGCGGGCTCCACGATCGCCTTCACCGACTCGCCCCATTCCTCGTCGGGCACGCCGATCACCGCGACGTCGGCGACCGCGTCGTGCTCGAGCAGGCACGCCTCGACCTCGGCCGGGTAGATGTTCACGCCGCCGGAGATGACCATGTCGATCTTGCGGTCGCACAGGAACAGGAAGCCGTCGTCGTCGAAGTAGCCGACGTCGCCGAGGGTGACCAGCGTGCCCCGGCGGATCGACGCGGACTTCTCGGCGTCCTTGAAGTACTCGGCGGTCTCGTGACGTTGCGAACCCACGTAGATCGATCCGGGGACGTTCGGCGGGCACTCGTTGCCGTCGTCGTCGAGGATCTTCACCACCGCACCGACGATCGGGCGCCCCACCGTGCCCGGCTTCTGGAGCCAGCGCCGGGGGGTGGCGATGGTGGCCGCACCCTCGGTGCCGCCGTAGGTCTCGTAGACGACGGGCCCGAACCACTCCATCATCGCCGACTTCACCGCGACCGGGCAGGGCGCGCCGGTGTGGAAGATGCTCTCGATCGACGAGACGTCGGCCCGCTCGCGCGTCTCGGCCGGGAGCGCGAGGAGGCGGGTGAACATGGTCGGCACCATCTGCGTGTTGGTGACGTGGTGGCGGGCGACGAGGTCGAGGAAGCCCTCGGGGCTCCACGACCGCATGATCACCACGGTGTGGCCCACGTGGAGCGCGGTCGACACGCCCACGAAGGGGCCCGCGTGGTACATCGGTCCGCACACCAGGTGCACGCCCTCGCCGACGGTGATGCCGAAGCCCTGGGCGGCGGCTGCCGCGGTGACCGCGGCGACGTCGTCGGGATCCCCCTCGGGCAGTGGCCGGCGCACCCCCTTGGGCTGGCCGGTGGTCCCCGAGGTGTACATCATCACCATGCCGGGCGAGCGCGTCGGCGGCGGGGGACCGCCGGGCGGCCACCCTTCGAGGTCCGCGAACGGCAGGTAGCCCTCCACGGTCCCGACCGCGAAGCAGCGGTCGCGGGCGATCCGGGCCTCGACCGCGGCGGCGCGGCACACCTCGGCGAGGTCCTCGTGGCCGATCACCATCTTCGCCTCGGAGTTGGCCACCACGTAGGCGGCCTCGGCCGGCGCGAGATGTGAGTTCACCGGCACGAGGTAGAGGCCGGACTCGGTCGCCGCCAACCAGCACTCGAGGAACGACCGGTGGTTGGGGAGGATCACCGCCAGCGCGTCGCCGCGCACCAGCTCGAGCGCCGCGAGCCCCCGGGCGATGGCGCGGGAACGTTCGAGCAGCTCACCGTAGGTGAGCGACGTGCCGTCGGCGTCGACGATGGCGACGCGCTCGGGTGCGCGGCGGCGATGCGCCAGAAACCGAGCTCCGACCCGTCCACGGAAAAGAGAGTACTGTTTTTCTTCGCATGGACGACGACTTCCGTTCCGACCTCCGCGCCCGCTTCGCCGCGCACCACCCGGGGAAGCCGCCGAAGGGCCGGGCCGAGCGGTTGGCCTGGCAGCGGGCGTGGTGCGCGACGGCCGTCGACCAGGGGTTGGCCGCACCGAGCTGGCCGCGCGAGTACGGGGGGATGGACCTCTCGTTCCCACAGCAGGTGATCTACGCGGAGGAGGCGGCGCGGGCGCGCGTCCCCGGTGTGCCCGGCACCGGTGTCGGGATCGCCGGCCCCACCATCATCCGTCACGGCACCGAGGAGCAGAAGCAACGGTTCCTCCGGCCGATGCTGCGGGCCGACGTCATCTGGGCGCAGGGCTACTCCGAGCCGGAGGCCGGCTCCGACCTGCCGTCGTTGCGCACCACCGCCCGCCGTGACGGCGACCACTACGTCGTCGACGGCCAGAAGGTGTGGAGCTCCAGCGCCGACATCGCCGACATCCTCTTCTCCCTGGTGCGCACCGGCCCCCCCGATTCGGGACGCGAGGGCATCACCTACCTGCTGATCGACGCGCACGCACCCGGCGTGACCGTCCGCCCCCTGCGCGATCTCACCGGCGATTCGGGGTTCTGCGAGATCTTCTTCGACGGCGTCGAGGTGCCTGTCGAGCACCGCATCGGCGAGGAGAACCGCGGCTGGGACATCACCCGCACCAGCCTCGGGCACGAGCGGGCCGCGGGCGCCCTCACGCAGGCGCGTTTCTACGACCGCATCGTGCGCGAGCTGATCGAGCTCGCGCAGCAGTGCGGGCGCGCCGACGATCCGGTGGTGCGCCAACGTCTCGCCGGCCTGGCCGCCAGGCAGCGCATCATGTCGCTGACCGCGGCGCGGATGATCGAGACCATCGCCCGCGACGGCGAGCCGGGGCCGGGCTCCTCGACGTCACGTCTGTTCAACACGCTCTTCGAGCAGGAGCTGCACGAGTTCGCCGTCGACCTGCAGGGTCCGACCGGCGTGCTCGATCGTCGCGACCCCCACGCCCTCCAGAAGGGCCGCTGGACCTGGGGCTTCCTGCGCACCCGCGCGTCCACCATCGGCGCCGGCACCGCCGAGATCCAGCGCAACACCATCGCCGAACGCGTCCTCGGCCTCCCCCACGACCCGGCCGCGTAGCCCTCCCCTCCGCGCGAACTTGCGTCGCTGCTACATCGTGATGGTGTTCCAACGACGCAACTTCGCGGCGGAGGACGGCTGAGCTACCGCTTGGCGAGGAACGCCTTGGCCGCGGCGACGGCCTCGGGCGAGCCGCTGCACTCGGCGAAGCGCTCGGTCTCGCGGTCGAGGTACTCGCCCAGCGGGAGCGTGACCGCGTCGTCGAGGTTGGCCTTCATGTGCCGGGTGGCGGTGGGGGGCATGGCCGCGAGCCGCGCGGCGATCCCGGCGACGTGGTCGGCCAGCGCGCCGTCGTCGACGACCGCGCTCACCAGGCCGATGCGCAACGCCTCGTCGGCGCCCACGCGCTCGCCGAGCAGGAGCAGCTCCCGCGCCTTCGCCGGGCCGACGGCGCGGGTGACGACCCAGGCGCTGCCGTGGTCGCCCGAGCTGCCCACCCCGAGGAACGCGCTCACGAACAGGGCCGAGCGCGCCGCGTAGCGCAGGTCGCACGCGCACGCGAACGAGAGGCCGGCTCCCGCGCACGGGCCGTTGACCGCGGCCACGGTGACCGCCGGCATCCCGTGCAGCAGCTCGGAGACCTCCATGATCGAGCGGAGGTCGAGCGGCTCGCTCCCGGCGTCCGCGCTGCCCTCGCCGGTCATCGCGGTGACGTCGCCGCCGGCGGTGAACGCCCGGCCGGCGCCGGTGAGCACGACGACGCGCACCGCGGCGTCGCCCGCCAGCTCGCGCAACGCGTCGCGGAACGCGAGCACGTGCTCGAGATCGAGCGCGTTCAGGCGTTCCGGACGATCCAGGGTGACAGTGGCGATCCCGCCGTCAACCTCGACCCGGATGCTCAGGACTTCGCCGCCTTCGCGGCCTTCGCCGCCTCGACGAGCTCGAAGATCTGCTCGGGGCCCAGCGGTGTCTTCGTGGCCTTCACGCCGAGCGGGCGCAGCGCGTCGGCGACCGCGTTGGCGACCGCGGCGTGCGCGCCGATCGCGCCGCCCTCGCCCATGCCCTTGTACCCGCCGGGGTTGGTGGTCGAGTCCGTCTCGATGTGTCCCACCTCGATCAGGGGGACCTCCGAGGTCGTGGGCGGCAGGTAGTCCATGAACGTGGTGGTGAGCGGGTTGCCGTCGGCGTCGTACACGAAGTCCTCGAGCAGCACGCCGCCCATGCCCTGCACGACACCGCCGAAGATCTGGCCTTCGACGACCATCGGGTTGATCATCTTCCCGCAGTCCTCGGACACGATGTAGCGCTTGACCTCGGGGAGCCAGCTGTCGGGGTCGACCTCGACCACGCAGATGTGGGTGGCGTTCGACCAGGTGGGGAACTGCTTCGGGCGGAAGCGCACCGTCGCCTCGAGCCCGCTGCCGATGTCGACGGGGAGCTCGTGCGCGTTGAGGAGCGCGAGCTTGGCGACGTCCTGCATGGTCACCGACTTCGACGGAGTCCCCCGCACCGAGACGACACCCTCGGCGATCTCGAGGTCGTCAGGTGCCGCCTCCATCATGTGCGCGGCGACGGTGAGCACCTTCTCGCGCACGGCGACGGTCGCCTCGCGCGCCGCGCCCCCGGCGACGACCGCGGTGCGACTGCCCCCCGTCCCGGGCCCGTAAGGGGTGGACTGCGAGTCGGCCTGCACGATGGTGACGTCGTCGTAGGAGACCCCGAGGTGCTCGGCCACGATCTGGGCCATCGTCGTCTCGATGCTCTGGCCGTGCGAGGTGGTGCCGAGGTACGCCATCACGCGGCCGCTCGTGTCGACCTTCACGGTGGCGGCTTCGGTGGCGAGGGTGTTGCTGCCCATCGACGTCGGCTCGACGTAAGCGCAGATGCCCACGCCCAGGTAGCGGCCCTCGGCGAGCGCGGCGGCCTGCTCCTTGCGGAACGCGTCGTAGTCGAGGATCTCGAGCGCCTGCTCGAGGGTCTCGAGCGGTGTGATCTCCTGGAACACGTTGCCGCTGGGCGACGTGAACGGCAGATCGGAGGCGGCCAGCAGGTTGCGACGCCGGAACTCGGCCGGGTCGAGCCCGATCTCGTTGGCCACGTAGTCCATGGCCACCTCGCGCGCGGTGGTCTCGAACATCCAGGGCCCGCGGTAGGCGGCCTTCCCCATGGTGTTGGTCCACGCCATCTCCATGGCGAAGCCGTAGCGGGGGATCTTGTACGGCCCGGGCACCAGCATCGGGTCGATGGCCGCCGGGCACACCGCGTAGGCGCCGACGTCGGCCTTGGCGTCGGCGGTGATGGCCTGGATGATCCCGTCGTCGTCGACGGCCATGCGTACGTGGGCGAACTCGTTGCGCGAGTGGCCGGCCGAGAGGAGGTTCTCGCGGCGGTCCTCGATCCACTTGACCGGCCGGCCGAGCAGGAAGGAGGCGAGGGCTGCCGCGCACTCCTCGCGGTACACGAACATCTTCTGCCCGAAGCCGCCACCGACGTCGCGCGCGGTCACGCGGACGTTGCCGTCGGGCACCTGGAGGAAGCGGCTGAAGAAGTTGCGGGTCTCGTGGACGGACTGGGTCGCGCAGACGATCTCGAGCTCGTTCCGGCCCTTGTGGTACGAGACGACGATGCCGCGCGTCTCCATGGGCATGGCGACGTAGCGGTTCTGCACGACGTCGCACTCCGCGACGTGGGCGGCGTTGGCGAACGTCTCGTCGAGGTCGGGGGAGAGGGGCATGAAGGGCACCGCGGCCATCGCGTTGGACTCGAGGCCCCAACCCGCGTGCACCACGTTCTCGGTGTCGGCACCCGCGGTCATGTAGTCGACCACGGCCTGCTGCGGGTCGTAGTCGACCTCGATGGCCTCGCAGGCGTCTTCGGCGAGGTACCGGTCGTCGGCGATCACGATCGCCACCGGGTCGCCCACGTAGCGGACGTCCATGATGGCCAGTGGCGGCGGGACGACCAGCTCCTCGCCGAGCATCGCGTGGTACGCGGGGCCCATCAGGCCGTTGAAGTCCTCCCACGTGTACACCGCGACGACGCCGGGCATCTCCTTGGCGGCGCTGGTGTCGATGCGGGTGATGGCGGCGCGCGCGAGGTCGCTGCGCAGGAACGCGGCGTGCAGCGTGCCGGCGACCTTCACGTCGTCGACGTAGAGGCCGTGCCCGGTGAGGAGGCGCAGGTCCTCCTTGCGGGTGACGGACTTTCCGAGATAGCGCGCGGCGACGGGCGAGACGGGAGTCGTGGTCATGGGCGTGAATCTAAACCGAACCCGCCCCGGCGCGCCTCCCGGTCGAGGACGCCGGAGGCGAAGGTGTCAGGCGCGCTCGACGAGGGTGCCGGTGCCCAGGCCACCGCCGCAGCACATGGTCACGAGGGCCCGCTGCTTGCCGGAGCGCTCCAGCTCGTGGATGGCCTTGGTGAGCAGGATGGTGCCGGTCCCGCCGAGGGGGTGGCCGAGGGCGATCGCGCCCCCGTTGGGGTTGACCCGGGCGAGGTCGGCGCCGGTGGCCCGCTGCCAGGCGAGCACGACGGACGCGAACGCCTCGTTGATCTCGACGAGGTCGATGTCGTCGATGGTGAGCTTGTTGCGCTCGAGGAGGTGCTCGGTGGCGGGGATCGGGCCCGTCAGCATGAGCACCGGGTCGCTGCCCTGGATGCAGGTGTCGACGATGCGCGCCTTGGGCTCGAGGCCCAACGCCTCGGCGCGCTCGGCGGTCATGAGCAGGAGCGCGCCCGCGCCGTCGCTGATCTGCGACGCGGTGCCCGCGGTGTGGAACGCGGGATCACGGTCGAGCACGGGCTTGAGGTTGGCGAGCGCCTCGAGGGTGGTGTCGCGCAGGCCTTCGTCGCGCGTGATGGTGCGGGTGCCGCTCTCCTCGCCGTTCTCGTCGCGCGCCGGCGCCTCGATCGGCACGATCTGGGTGTCGAAACGGCCCTCGGCCCACGCGGCGGCGGCACGGTCCTGGGACTGCTTGCCGAACGCGTCGAGCTCGTCGCGGGTGACGCCGAACGTCTCGGCGATGCGCTCGGCGCCCTCGAACTGCGACGTGTTCTCGTAGTGCTCCCAGTACTTCTTGTTGATCGGCTTGCCGACGAACGGGTCCTTCGGGACGGTCGATCCCATCGGCACCCCGCTCATCACCTCGACGCCGCAGGACACCGCGACGTCGACGACCCCGGCCGCGATCAGCGCGGTGGCCATGTTGGTGGCCTGTTGCGACGAGCCGCACTGCGTGTTGACCGTGGTCGCGGCCGCTTCGAGCGGCAGGCCCGCCTGCAACCAGGCGGTCCGGGTGACGTTCGCGGCCTGCATCCCGACCTGGCCGACGCACCCGCCCACGACCTGGCCGACCTCGGCGGGGTCGATGCCGGAGCGGTCGATCACCGCGCGCTGCACCGCCGCGAGCAGATCGGCGGAGTGCATCCCCGAGAGACCCCCGTTGCGTCGCCCGACCGGGCTCCGCACTGCCTCCACCACCACGACGTCGCGCATGATCAACCGCCTCAGCCTGTCTCGTCCCGTCAACTGTGATGGTCCACGCTACTCGGGGGTCTGCGATCCGGCGATCTGGTCGGCGACGGGCACGAACTCGGGCATGCGCAGGCCACGTCGCAACCAGTTCGCGCCGTCGAGCACGAGGGTGTGGCCGCTGAGGTACGCCGCGAACGGCGAGCAGAGATAGGTGGCGGCCCAGCCCAACTCGTGCGGCCGACCGACGCGCCCACCGGGGACGCGCCGGGCGTCGTCGTCGGCGTCGCGTCCCGCGCGCAGCCGCGCGGGGAGGTCCTCGTGCGGGAAGAGCCCGGGTGCCAGGCAGTTCACCCGGATGCCGTGGGGCGCCCACTCGACCGCGAGCGACTGCGTGAGGTTGGTGACCGCGGCCTTGGCCGCGGCGGAGTGCGCGGTGCCCGGGCCGCCGGTCCAGGCGTAGGTGGCGCCGATGTTGAGCACCGCGCCCGGGGCGCCGGTTGCGATCCGGCGGCGGGCGAACTCGGTGGAGCAGAAGAAGGTGCCGTCGAGCACGATCTGGGTGACCGCCCGCCACGCGTTCGCGCTCATCTTCTCCGCGAGCGCGGTGAAGTTCCCCGCCGCGTTGTTGACCAGCACCGTCACCGGCCCCGCCGCGGTTTCCACGGCGTCGAACGCGGCGGCGACCGATACGGGATCGCGTACGTCGGCCGCCGCGGCCACCGCGCGACCTCCCGCCGCCTCGATGGCCGCGATCCCCGCCGCGCCGTGTGCCGGGTCGCGGCTCACGACCGCGACCGTCGCCCCCAACCGGGCGAACTCGACGCCGATCGCCTTCCCGAGCCCGGTCCCGCCGCCCGTGATCAGTACGACGTCGCCCGCGAACGTGCTCGGCGGCAGCATCGCGGCGCCGAGGGGAGGTGGCTCAGGGAGTGGCACGCCGGGCCTTCATCTGCTGGTAGTCGTCCGACGCGAACAGTGCCGCCTGGGCCACCACCTCCTGGCGCATGCCGTTGCGGATCGAGCCGGCCCACGCCTGGTCGACCAGCTGCTTGGCGAACGCCACCGCGGTCGCCGGCGCGGCCGCGAGCTTCCGGCACAGGTCGAGGGCGGTGGCGCGCAGCTCCGTGCCGGGGACGACCCAGTCGACGATGCCCCACGCGAGGGCCTGCGCGGCGTCGACGCGGTCGCCGGTCATGAGGAGGTACTTGGCGCGGGCGGGCCCGATCAACGGCGTGAGCAGTTGGGTGCCGCCGGTGTCGGCGACGAGCCCGAACCTCACCTCGGGGAACCCGAAGCGGCGCGTCGTCGGCGGCGACGCGCATGTCGGCGCCGAGCGCGGTCTCGAACCCACCCCCGAGGGCGTGACCTTGCACCGCCGCGACGACGGGCTTGGTGGTGTCCATGAGCGCGTAGCGGATCTCCTGCCGCGCGGGCGACGAATTCGACGTCGCTCTCGCCTCCTGCCCGGTCGCCGAGCTGCGACGTGTCGCGTCCCGAGCAGAACGACGGGCCCTCGCCGCAGAGGAGGATGCAGCGCACCGCAGCATCGTCGATCGCGCTGGTTGACCGCGGCGCGCCACACGCCACCCATCTCGTCGTTGAGTGCGTTGTGGCGCTCGGGCCGGTTGAACGAGACGACGCCCACGCCGTCGAGTGTCTCGGTGAGCACGAGCTCCGGATGGTTCGTCATGTGTCGGCCCTCGTCGTCCGGCTCACGCCATGAGGACGGGTCGGCCCGGCGTCCACGCCGCCGCCGCGTCACGGATCGCGTCGCCCATGGCCCGCGTCATGTCGTTGAGCTCCATGAGCTCCACGATGGTCACCGGCGAGCCCGGACGCTCGACGTAGGAGAACTTGGTCGCGCCGCCCGCGTCGCCGCACCACACCTCTGTCCATCCGTCGGCGATCGCGGCGTCGCGCACGGCCTCGAAGTCCTCCACCCAGTAGGCGACCTGGTTGAAGCCGCCACCGGTGGCGACCATGAACTCCCGGTAGATGCTCGGTGTGTCGTCCTGCTGCTGGATGAGCTCGATCTGCATGTCACCGGTGTTCGACAGCGCCATCGAGATCACCGGCTCCGAGAGCTCGCCCCGGTACCGGCACCCCTCCATCGGCAGGTCGCGCATCACCAGCCACGGCGCGACGCCCAGATCCACCCACTGCGCGAGGGCCGCGTCGAGATCGGGAACGACGAACCCGAATTGCCGGATCCCCCCTGGGAACACGCCGTCCCCTTGATCGTTCCCCATCGACGACCCCTCTCCGCCTTCGGTCCCGCGCTGCTCGCCGGATCCTGTCCTGTCCACCATCATCGCTCAAGCGCCGACCGCGGGGAGCGGCCGCGGGGCGGGGCGTCGGGGAGGCGGTCAAGCCCAGCGCGCTTCTGGGCGCGGAGCAGGATCTGGTAGTCGCCGACGTCGACGGCGGTGTCGGCGAAGCCGGCGCGGCGCAGCCGCTCTCGGACCGTTGCCGGATCGAGCGGCACGAAGGTCTCACCTTCTTCGTGATGGCGCTGACCGGACTCCGTCCTCGTCGAGGGCGTCGGCCACGAGGAACGCACCACCGGGACGCAGCACGCGGCACACCTCGGTCAAGAGACGGTCCTGCAGCCCAGGAGTCGGCATGTGGTGGAGCATGTGGAAGCACGTGACCGATGAGAACCGGCCCGTCGGCAGACCGGTGTCGGTTCCATCGCCGTGCAGGACCTCGACATTGCCGCCGGCCAGACGCGCGGCGAGAGCATCGGCCAACGAGCGGTCCAGCTCCAGGGCGGTGACGTGCGCGGCCCGCTCGCGCAACAGGTCGGTCGTCCGACCCGGCCCGGGGCCGATCTCGAGCACGTCGTCGCCGAGCTCGCCATTGGTGGACAGCCAGGGCAGCAGATCCTCCCGCAGCATCTCCGCCCACCTGTCGCTGGAGAGAAACGCCAAGTGCCCCGCGTTCATCGGCACGAACTCGCGCGGGATCGCTCCGCCCGGCGGGGTCGTGGCTCATCGAGGGCACGGCACCGTTCAACCCCTTCGCCGGTGCATCGGCCATCGGCTGCCGGCTCCCACGCGCACGACACGGCTCACCGGCGATTCGGGACAGGGGCGCGATCGATTCGTCATCGCCGATCCACGGCGTCGGGTCCGAGCTGCTCCGCCGCATTGCCGACGGCGAGGTCACACGGGGTCGAGCGCTCGACGGCCGCGGTGAGGTAGACACGTAGGGACGTCACACCGGAGGGGGGCCAGTCCGACGCCCCCGGGAGGGTCCGCAATGACCGACGCAACCCCACCGCCGCCGCCCCAGCCCCCCGCGACGCCTCCCACCCCACCCCCGCCCGCGGCGCCGTCGTCGGGAGGCGGCGGCCAGGGACGCGACTACCCCGTGAGCCTGGGCCTCGACGCGCCACTCGCGGTACAGAACTGGCGCGCGCTGGTGAACTGGGTCCTCGCCATCCCGCATTTCCTCGTGATCTACGGGCTCGGCATCGTCGCCGAGATCCTCGCGCTGATCTCGGTCTTCACGATCCTGTTCACGCGACGGAACCCCTTCGTCGGCTTCCAGAGCATGGTGCTTCGCTACGAATGGCGCGTGTGGTCGTTCGCGTCCTACATGCGCAACGAGTACCCGCCGTTCGACTTCGAGGTGGTTGCGGGCGACAACGGCACGGACGCGGCGTCCGTGTCGGTGACGCCACCGGAAGAACTCAACCGGTGGCTCCCGCTCGTGAAGTGGCTCCTCGTCATCCCGCACGTGATCGTGCTGGGGTTCATCTTCATCGGCGTGTTCGTCGTGCACGTCATCGCGTTCTTCGCGGTGCTGTTCACTGGGAAGTGGCCCGAGGGTATGCGGCGCTTCGTCGTGGGCGCGGTGCGCTGGTCGGTGCGTGTGCAGGCTTACGGCTTCGTGCTCCTCACCGACGAGTACCCGCCCTTCTCGCTGGAGTAGGGAGCGTCAGCGCCCACGCTTCGCGCTCGATCACCTCACCGGTCGGCCCGGTACAGGTACGCCCTCTGCGCTCGAGAACGACGCTGGCTGTGTGCGGGCGCTGAGCGGGGGTGCGACGTGCAGCAGTCGGGCTGCGGCCTGAGTGCAACCCTCTGGGGCGAGATCGTGCAGGGGCACGGAACGCGAACGTAGGCTCTCGCCTCTGATGGTCCTTATGGAGTTGCAGTCGGGCACCCACACCTTGGTTTCCCAACGCAGGACTGACCGCTGGGTACTGGCCAGAATCGGTTCGGTTTGAGTTTCCGCGTAGCGGCGATTGCGGTCGCGCTCGTGTTCATGGTCTCCAGCGGCGGTTCGGCGGCGGCGAGCAAGTCAAGTTCGACGGTGCCTGGACCGCTTGGGCCGCCAGCGGGCTTTGACCATCTCAGTGTGGCCGCGACGGCGGCCGCGCTCGCTGATCCGGCACGGCGCGCCGAAGGGGTTTGGTCGATACTCGGTCATCTTGGTGTGGGCGTGTATTCGGCGGCTGGGCGCCAGGTGCTGGCTGGTTCGGAGCGCACGCCGAGCGATTTCTTCTTGTCCGACTCCGCGATTTCCGTGCTGAAGCGCATGGCGAAAGCGCCAGAGATTCCCTTCTCGCAGTTCATCGCGTACTTGCACGAGCATGGCGTGACGGAGTCCGAATCCGAGGTGCTCGCCGGGCTCGCGACTGCGTACGCGCAGCATCCTGGCGCGTTTCTCGTGCAGTTGTTTCACGCGCTGCATGTGCAGTTCAGTGGAGATCCCACCATCTCGCCGCTGGTCGAGTGGCTATTGCTGCTCGACACGGTCGTCGCTCCCAACGGCACGTCGCCCGCTCGCACCGCCGCCACCGGCAAGTCGACCGCGGGTGCCGCGATACTGGCTCGATCCGACCAGGCATCGTGCACGATCACAGGTGACGGTCGGCCTTCGGGCTGGGGTATCGCCGCAAGCCAGATGCCCGCGATCGGCTCCGCGTTCGGCAATGCCGGTTCGCTCGCAACACAAGCGATGCTGATCGCAAACGCCGCGCAGGTCGACGTCTATGCCGACCCCGGCGAGGTCCATGAAGGTCACAGCGGTCCCGGCGCGATCGAAACGTTCCGCGTGAACGCCAAACTCGGAGTCACCCCGTACCCGTCCGGATGCGGCGGCGATGGGGTCTGGACCATCAACGGTGCAACCGCGCTGTCGAACATGGTGCTCGATTGGGAGATCGATCCGATCGATGCACTCCAACACGGCTCGTTTGTCTTCAACCGCCCGACCGACGGCGTTCCGCAGCCGAAGGCCAGTGGAAATGTTGCCAAGTCCGTCACGAGCCGTGATGGGGCGAGCAAAGTTGCGTTCAGGATGATTGAGGAACCATCTCGCGGCAACGGCACGCTCCACGACCTCCACGTCAGAGCCATTGTCACCGCCGATGTCCACACGGCGCTCGCGGCACGAGGAGTGGATCCCGCGTTGCTCAGCTACATGCCGGCGCTACCAACCGTTTCTCTTGCACGTTTCGTGATGAGCTGGCACGACGACACCGAACAATGGAACGGCACGCTGCACGCGACGCTGAGTTACACGGACTCGCAATCAACCTCGAACGCGACCTGGGACGGGACTGCTGCCTTGACCGTCGACACGCATGGCAAGGTCTCCGGGAGGTTCGACGCGACCGGCGCGATCACTTCCACCACGAAGTCCGGCACGATCACCTTGCCTGATACCGCGTCCTGGACGCTTTCGGGTGAACGCAAGCGCAACGGCTTCGTGATCACCAGTGTGTCGAACACGCGGCCGGGATACTTCGACGAGGTCATCCCGGACATCCCGTTCACGATCCCGGTGGCCGGTTCCGGCCGCATCTCGACCGCCCTGACGCCGAAGTTCCTTGGCGCGCTGCAGATCGAACTCACCTGCCAGACCTGCAAGAAGTAGACGCCGCGCTGCACCCGAACGGCCACCCCAGGCGCTCCACCGCAAAGAACCCACGGTCCAGGCCAGGCGGAGTTGTGACTATCGTGATCGCGACTCTGTTCACCACCGATGCCGCGGGCGGAAAGGCCCCCATCGCGGTCGCGGTTCACTCCGCCAAGCCGGTCTTCTTACCCAGCCTGGAGTCGTACCGCGAGCACTTCCCCGAGATACTCCCTGACACCTCGGCCGCTGGCGTCCACGCCACCGCTTCCCTGCCAGTCTTCAGGACTGATGGCACGCCGCTTGGCGCGATCGGCTTCGCGTGGACGGACCCCCCGCCGTTCGATCTGAAACTCAAGAGTGCACTGGAGGCCGTCGCACTGCTCTGCACTGAAGCTATCGAGCAGGCACAGCGCTACGACGAGGAGCATCGCATCATCGTCGAACTGCAACGCCGTTTGCTCGACGACGATTTTCCCCGGTCCGCGAGCATCGAAGTTGCTGCTCGGTACCTCCCGGCCGGTGGTCCGACGACTGTCGGCGACGACTGGTACGAAGGTCTGCGAATCGACGAAGATCACATCGCCTTCGTCGTCGGGGACGTGGCCGGGCACGGCATCACCGCCGCCGCCGACATGGCCTTGGTTCGCGGCATGATCACCGCACTGCTCCACTCCGGTGTCGCGGTTGCCGATGTGTTCAGCGAAGTATCCCAAGTAATGCTCCAGCGGAAAGCGCCGCTTTTCGCCACCGCGGCCCTCGTGGTCATCGACACCGCCGCAGACACGCTCCAATTCGCAACCGCCGGGCACCCCCCTCCCGTCGTTCTCGACCTTGAGGGTCACGTGCGATTTCTCGACACGGCAAATGGACCGCTCATCGGGCTCGACGAGTCATTCACCATCACTGCAGCGCTCACGCTCGCCGACACCGCACCGTTCCCGCGCGGCTCGACGCTCGTCATCTACACCGACGGCCTCGTCGAACGCCGCGACCGTTCCTTCGACACCGGCATCGAACAGATAGCCACGCACCTCGCACACTTGCCAGCACCACTCCCCCTGAGGCACTCATTGATTCATTTCTCGACGCCCTCATAGGCGACAAGGCACCAGCAGACGACATCGCCGTACTCATCGTCGAGCATCTCTCGGCCGCGCCACAACTACCTGATCGATCTGGCGCATGGCCGTCTTGCGACTGATCGATATCAAGCGCCGCATCCTGGGTGTCCCGTATAGGTGCCGATGAGGGACGCGGGACGTGCGCTCGAGGATGTGGCCGTGGCGTCGGGCCTGAACGATCCGGTGTCCATGCGGGGAGCCGACGCCGGGCACGACGTCGCTACGCTCGCCATGACCCGAGCGGCGCGATGGGGAGGTCCCGGAGTGGTGGTCACAGCTCGCATCGAGGATCTCGACGACCCGACCTTCGACCCGTATCTCAGCGACGAGCTGATGTTCGGGGACCTCGCCGACCCGTACCCGCGTCTCGCGGAGCTGCGTGTACAGGCGCCGGTCATCGCCGGTGACTACAACCTCGTCATGGGACTCCCGCCGCACCCCGTCGGCGAGGGCGAGGCACCGCCGCCGCACTACATGGTGCTGTCGTTCGCGGGCGTCGACCAGGTGCTCAACGACCCGGTGACGTTCTCCAACCGCTCGTTCGAGCCGACGCTCGGCGCCGCGTTCGGGCACACGGTCAGCGTGATGGACCCGCCCGAGCACACGCGGTACCGCCGGATCCTGCAACAGGCGTTCCGGCCCTCGGTGGTGCAGGCCTGGGGCACGGACATCGTCGCGCCGGTGGTGGAGGAGCTCGTCGGTGCGTTCCGCGACACGGGGCGGGCCGAGCTCGTCGAGCAGTTCGCCCGCCTCTACCCGTTCACCGTGATCTACCGGATGCTCGGCCTACCGGCCGATGACATCGACGTCTTCTACAAGCTGACCATCGCGCAGATCATCACGTACCCCGACATGACCAACGCGCTGGATGCATCGAGGAAGCTCGGGCGTTACTTCGGTGCGATGCTCGCCGAGCGCCGCGAGAACCCGGGCGCCGACGTCGTCAGCGTGATCGCGACGGCCGAGGCGGACGGCGAGCCGCTCCCGGACGAGGTCGCGATCTCGTTCCTCCGCCAGCTGATCAACGCGGGCGGCGACACCACCTTTCGCACGACGACCGCGCTCCTCACCGGATTGCTCACGCATCCCGATCAGCTGGCCGCGGTGCGCGACGACCGGTCCCTGGTGGGTGCGGCGATCGAGGAGGCGCTGCGGTGGGACGGCCCCGTGCTCGCCAGCAGCCGTCTGACCACGACCGACACGGTGATCGACGGGGTGCCCGTCCCCGCCGGCGCCTACCTCGACCTGCTCTACGGCGCCGCCAACCACGACCCGGCCGCGTTCGACCGTCCCGACGAGTTCGACATCTTCCGGGAGAAGCACCGGCACTTCGGCTTCGCGTTCGGTGCGCACAATTGCCTCGGCCAGATGCTCGCCCGCCTGGAGCTCGCCGCGCACTTCACGCGATCCTCGACGAGCTGCCCGGCCTGCGCCTCGACCCGGACGTTCCCGTCCCCCACGCTCGCGGCGCCATGATGCGCACCCCGAAGGAGCTCCGCGTGCGCTTCGGCTGACCCTGCACCGGTCGGTCCGCAGGGGCCAGGATGTCGAGGACGCGTTCGGGCCCTACCGTGACGCAGAAGTCCACGTCTCTGGAGGATGCGATGCGAACCCCGCTGTGCGACACGTTCGGCCTCGAATATCCGATCTTCGCCTTCACCCACTGCCGCGATGTCGTGGCGGCGGTCAGCAAGGCCGGGGGGCTCGGGGTGCTGGGTGCGGTGGGCTTCAGCCCCGAGCAGCTCGAGGTCGAGCTCGACTGGATCGACGAGCACGTGGGTGGCAAGCCCTACGGCGTCGACACCGTGATGCCGCAGAAGTCGGTCGACGTGCACGGCGGCGACGCCGATGAGCTCCTGGCGCAGATCCGTTCGATGATCGACGCCAACCACTGGCGCTACGTCGACGAGCTGATGGAGCGGTTCGACCTGCCGTCGCTGCCCGAAGGTGAGCAGGCGGGCGGGGTGCTGGGTTGGACCGACGAAGTCGCGCACCGTCAGGTGGAGATCGCGCTCGCGCACCCGATCGCGTTGATCGCGAACACGCTGGGGTCGCCACCGAAGGACGTGATCGACCAGGCCCATGCGCACGGCGTGAAGGTCGCCGCGCTCGCCGGCAAGGCGGTGCACGCGCAGCGGCACGTGAACAACGGTGTCGACATCGTCGTCGCGCAGGGCTACGAGGCGGGCGGTCACACCGGCGAGATCTCCACCATGGTGCTGGTGCCGGAGGTGGTCGACGCGGTTGCGCCGGTGCCGGTGCTCGCCGCCGGTGGCATCGGGACCGGTCGTCAGATCGCGGCGGCGCTGGCGCTCGGCGCCCAGGGGGTGTGGCTCGGCTCGTTGTGGCTCACCACGGCCGAGAGCGGCGCGAACCCTGCCGTGCTGCAGGCGTACCTCGAGGCGACGTCGGCCGACACGGTCCGGTCGCGTTGCTACACCGGCAAGCCGGCGCGGATGCTGCGCAACACGTGGACCGACGCGTGGGCCGACCCCGCCGGTCCGGGCCCGCTCGGCATGCCGCTGCAGAACATCCTCACCTCCGAAGCCAACGCCCGGATCGCCCGGTCGGGTCGCAAGGACCTCCAGTTCGCGCCCGTCGGTCAGATCGTCGGCCGGATGAACGAGGTGCGTTCCGTGCGCGACGTCATGTATCAGCTCGTCGAGGAGTACATCGACACCGTCGACCGGCTCGAGCAGAGCGCGGCGACCTGACGCCGCGTCCGCACGGGGCTCCGACGGATGCCCCTGCCGGCATCAGGAGACTCATGAGCGAAAACCCTGCGGTGATCGTCGAGGCGAAGGACCAGAAGCTGTACATCGCGCTGAACCGGCCGGCGGTGATGAACGCGCAGAACGACGAGATGCGCGAGCTCTTGGTGCAGGCGATCGAGCGGCTCGAGTCCGACCCCACGTTGCTCGTCGGGATCGTGTACGGCGTGGGCGGGCGCGCCTTCTCGGCGGGCGCCGATCTGCAGGAACGCCCGACCGCGTCGGACCGGCCGATCGGGCCCGAGCACGGCCGGTCGAGCTGGCGGCACTTCGAGGCGTTCCGGTGGGCGGCGAAGCCGATCATCGCCGCGATCGACGGCTACTGCCTCGGGGGCGGCCTCGAGCTCGCGAACTACTGCGACGTCCGTATCGCGACCGAGTCGTCCCGCTTCGGTCAACCGGAGCCCCGAACGGTCGGCGGGACCGCGGGCCCGGCACTGCATCAGCTCGCACGTTCGATGCCGATCGGCGAAGCGCTGCTCATGCAGTTGACCTCGCAACCCATGAGCGCCCGGCGTGCCTACGAGATCGGTCTCGTGCAGCGGCTGTGCCCGGATGCCGACGCCCTGCTCGCCGAAGCCGGCGCGATCGCCGACCAGATGATCGAGTGCAACCCCACGGCCCTGCGGACGATCAAGCGGGTCGTGCGCTGGGGCTCCGACATGTCGGCCGAGCAGTCCGAGAAGCTGGCGCTGCTCGCGGCGGAGGCCGCGGCGCGTGCCCGTGACGACACCGGATGGCAGGCGCCCTCCCGCTGAGGGAGGGGCGGGTCGCCGTGCACCTCGACGCTGTCGAGCTCTGTCGCTCACGGTGTGGCTGGGCTCACGCCGGAGGTGACACCGCTTCTGGGTCGGGCGCGACTCCGGTGGGCGTGATGAGGATGACCTCGCCGTCGGGGAGCACCGCCTCGGGGAGGTTCTCGCCACGCGCGGCGTCGCGGATGGCGGTCGGCTTGCCGCCGGGCATGAGCGCGATCGTCAGCATGCCGACGAGCACGATCACGAGCGCGGCGACGAACACGACGTGCAAGGCGTCGGCGAACGCGCCCCGCACGATGTGCTGGGTCGCGGCCGGGAAGCGGGCCGCCGCCTGCGGTGAGAGCAGCTCGGCGGCCTTGATGTGGGCATGCGGGAAGGCTGCTACCAGCCGGTCGGTGAGCGTGGTCAACATCAGCGCGGCACCGATGGCGACACCGAACACACCGCCGAGCTGGCGAGTGAAGTTGACGAGCCCGGTTGCCACTCCCATGCGCGGGAGGTCGACGGAGTTCTGGGCGGCGAGGGTGGTGGCGATGAAACCGAACCCCATGCCGACGCCGACGAACACCATGGCGATGCTCACGTCGAGCTGCGACGACTCGACGCCGACCCGGGTCAGGAGCAGCGCGCCCACCAGCAGGGAGGCGAAGGACGCCACGCACATCAGGCGGTAGCCGATCCTGAGCACGACCGGTGCGCCGACGGCCGACCCGATCACCACCGCCAACATCATCGGGGTGAGGACCCGCCCGGCGTCGGTGGCCGACGAGCGCAACACCACCTGCACGAAGAGCGGCAGGAACGAGATGATCGCGAACATCACCATCCCGAGGGGCACGCTGATGACGCTCGCGGCACGCAGCGCGGGCACCCGGAAGAGACTGAGCGGGATCAACGGCTCCGTGGCGTACCGCTCGGCCATGACGAACGCCGCGAACAGCACCACGCTCGTGACCAGGGCGCCGACGATGACCGGCGATCCCCACGCGTAGTCGCGACCGCCCACCTCGAGCGCGAAGACGAGCAGCACCGTCCAACCCAGCAGGGTGCACATCCCGAGCCAGTCGAGGCGGTGGCGATGCCGATCGGTGAGCGGTTCGACCATCACCGCGTGCACGAGCACGATGGCGGCGATGCCGATGGGCAGGTTCACGTAGAACACCCAGCGCCACGAGAGCTGGTCGGTGAGGAAGCCACCGATCAACGGACCGATGACCGACGAGAACCCGAACACCGCCGACATCACCGCCGAGAGCCGGGCGCGCTGCTCGAGCGTGTACAGGTCGGCGACGATCGTCTGCGCGACGGGGAGCAGGCATCCGGCACCGACACCCTGCATGGCGCGGAACATGATGAGCTCCACCATGGAGGTCGATGCGCCGCAGAGCACGGATCCGGTGAGGAAGATGATCATGCCGAGCAGGAAGATGCGCTTGCGGCCGTACATGTCGGCGAGTCGGCCCCAGAGAGGGATCGATGCGATCTCCGCGAGCAGATAGGCGGTGAAGACCCAGGCGTAGTGGTCGATACCGTGCAGGTCGCCGATCACCGTGGGCATCGCGGTGGCCACGATCGTGCTGTCGAGGGCGGCGAGGAACATGCCCGCGATGGCCCCCACGGTCGTGAGGACGATGGTGCGTCTCGAGAGCCCGGCCGCGTACGCGGTGGTGTTCGCCGTCGTCATGTCGGTGTGCCGCTGAGCGCGGGCCCCAGCACACTCGCGAGGTCGCGGATGCGTCGGTCGATCGGTCCTTGGGGTCGGTCGAGGTGCTCGACGAACAACCCCCACAGGAAGGTCGTGAGCACGTCGGTCGCCGCCCCGACGTCGGCATCGGGCGCGAGGTCGGTGCCGAGCAGGAGCGTCTGGTGCCAGCGCTCGCGCCACTCGGCGTCGAGCGCGGCGCCGACTTCGCGGGCGTCGGGGTCACCGAGCACCGATTCGCGGTGCATCAGCCGCAGGAAGTCGAGGTCGTCGAGGAACTGTGCGAACTCGGAGCTGGCCTGCTCGACGATCAACCGTCGGATCGGCGCGGGATCAGGCGCCGTCCAGGGCTCGCGTTCGATCCGCTCGCGATACACGGCGCGGACGAGCTCGGCCTTCGACGCAAAGTGGTAATAGAGGCCCGGCACCGTCACGCCGGCCGCGTCGGCGAGCTCCCGCATGCTCACCCCGGTGCCGCGCTCGGAGAAGAGGCACAGGGCGCGCTCGACCAGTCGGTCGCGGGTCGTGACCGAGGCACCCGAGCGATGACCCATCGCGCCGGAACGTACTTGAACGCTCGTTCAAGTACAATGCGATGTCGGGGGCGCAGATCGAAGGCTGCTCGGCTCGTTCGCCAGTCAGGTGACGCATCTCGCCGGATCGGTGCGGCTCCCGAGGCCTTCGGAAGGCTGGAACACGCCGATCTGTGCGCCCTGATCCGGCGTTACCGGGGGCACCTGACGACATCGCTTGACTCTCACCTGCGGGAAGGGTCCATGCTCGGTCCATGGATGACCTCATGGCCATCGGCGAGTTCTCCGACCTGTCGAGGCTCTCGCCGAAGCGATTGCGGAGCTACGCGGCGGCCGGGCTGCTCGTGCCCGCCGCAGTCGACGCCGAGTCGGGTTACCGGTACTACGCGCCCGGGCAGCTGCGCGAGGCCCGTGTGATCGACGCGCTCCGACGCGCGAACGTTCCTCTTGTCGACATCAGGAAGCTTCTTCGCGATCCCTCACCGGAGGGGCTCGAGACGTGGGCGCGACAAGTCGAGGTCGACGAGGCCGAACGTCACGAAGCGCTCCGGGAGGCTCGGGAACTGCTCGAGGTTGAGCTGGGTTGGATGGGTTCCGGCGCCGTCGACGATGCGAGGAAGGAACCGCGCAATGATCTTGATCACGGCGTCACGTACTGACATCGGTCGAGTCCGAGAGAATAACGAGGACCGGGTCGTCTGTCTCGACCACCTTGTCGCCGTGGCTGATGGGATGGGCGGGCTCCCCGGAGGAGAGACAGCTTCGAGTCTCGCGGTAGCAGTAGTGGAGGCGGCCTTCTCGGGACGATCCCTCGATGAGCTCACGGCGGCGGTACGGGCGGCCAACACCGCTGTGTTTGAGCGCGCGACCGCGGATGAGCGACTCGCGGGCATGGGCACGACGCTGTGTGCGGTCGGTGTGACAGCCGGCGGGCAACTCGCGGCCGTCAATGTCGGCGATAGCCGTGCGTACGTGCTTCGGGCGGGCTCCCTGCAACGGTTGACGAGCGATCACACCATTGCTGCGGAACTCGTTCGGCAGGGCGAACTCACCGAGGATGAGGTCATCGAGCATCCACATCGAGGCATTCTCACGCGTGCAGTTGGAGTTGGCCCGACGGTTGACGTTGACGCTGTACTTCACCCAGCCAATCCCGGCGATCGTCTGCTCCTGTGCAGCGATGGCCTGTCCAACGAGATCGGCGAGGAGCAGATACGGGCTTTGATCGAGTCCGAAGAAGACCTCAGCGCCGTGACAGATGCGCTCATGAACCACGCCCTCAGCAACGGCGGTCACGACAACATCGCCGTCATCGTCGCCGACATCTCCGCCTGACACCAACCGCCGGCTATCCCGGGCGCACGAGGGCCTGGCCCTTCGCAACGAGACGGGCGCGCGGCCAGTCGATCGCGTCGAGGCGATCGGTGGCTGGATTGGCTACAACTCGGTTCGCGCGGCGTGGGGCGCCCAGCGTTACCCAGGCTCTCGGCTACGCCGCTGTGGACGGCCGACCAAGCTCCCGTCGGAGTCCGGTACGGTCCGTCTATGGAGCAACGCGTGAGCGTGATCACGCTCGGTGTCACCGACCTTCGACAGTCGCGTTCCTTCTATGAGCAGCTTGGCTGGCGCGGCCAGGAGGTGGAGGAGACGGTCTTCTTCCAGGCGGGCGGGCAGGCGGTCGTTCTGTGGGGGCGCGACAAGGTCGCTGCCGATGCCGGAATCGACGATGACGGAACCAGCGCCTTCGGAGGCATCGTGCTCGCGCACAACGTCGGTTCCCGTGTGGAGGTCGATCGAGTCGTGAGCGCCGCCGAGAGCGCTGGCGGGGAGGTGACGAAGGCCCCGAGCGAGACCTTCTACGGCGGCTATGCCGGATTCTTCAGAGATCCGGACGGCCACGTGTGGGAGGTGGCCCACAATCCCGGCTTCGTCCTCGATCCCGACGGCGCTCTCACGCTGCCCGACTTCGGGACTGTCACCTAGCGCCAGAACTGGCCTCGGCCTCGCGATGCCAACCTGTTCGGTACACCGCTCCGCTCGGTCCCGCACGACCCGGCGATATGGGGCAACGACGCGTCGTTCTCGGCGCGCAGATCGCGGTGGCCGAGCGAGCGCATCATTGGGCATTCTGTAGGCATTCTGCAGAGCAGCGGGAGCAGATCGATCGAGTTGCCTTGAGGTGAGGACATGAGCATCAGAGAGTGGGAAGCGCCGGACTTCTCCAATTCGCTCAGGGGCTACCACCGCGGGGAGGTCGACGAGTACCTCGCGTTGTCGTGGGACTACACAATCCAGGTCGAGGAGCGCGCGACGGCGGCGGAGGCCGCACTGCTGGAATGCCAGCGTGAGCTCGTTTCGTCGCCTGGGACAGCAGGCATTTCGCAGCGCCTCGCTGCCCTCCTCCAGCTGGCCAACGAAGAGGCAGATGAGATCCGGGCCCGTGCGCGAGCCGACAGTGACACGACGACCCGACAGGCTGCGACCCAAGCAGAACACACCATCAACGACACAAATCAGCAACGGGACGCGATCCAACGGGAGATTGAGGAACTCTCCTCGGTTCGTGAGGAGCTGCTCGCGCGGCTCATCGAGCTCGGGGGCACGATCCTTGACGCCACTGAGCGCTACCAGGGTCCTCCGCCCGGTGCATCGCTGCCCGCGCCTGACGATGTTGAGGTGCTGGACGCCGAAGCCGTGGACGATGACGCGGCGGTCGGCGCCGGACCTGTTGCGGATCCCGACGTCGACACGCAGAGAATCACCTCAACGGACTAGACGCCCAACGAAGCGCACCGAATCGATGGCGCCGGGAGCCCTCGAGGAGCTCGGCGTAGTGGCCGTTCAGCCGCGCCGGCGTGACGTTCACCAGCAGTGTTCGGCCGAACGCGGACTTCACGTACGCCTCATACAGCTCGCGGTAGTTCCGAAGAGTCGTCGGGCGCACACTCGCCACGATCGACGGGAGCCACTCTTCCTCGAGATATCGGTTGAGCGACAGCTTCGAAGCCTCGACCTAGAAACCGCGGCGCACTTCGTCCCGCAGTTCGCCGAACGCCCGCTCCGCCTCCTTGCGGGTCTTGAACCCGCCGCGGGATTTCTGGCGCCGTTCCCCGCCTGGACCGCGCTCGAGCTCGACCCAGTAGTACCAAGAGGCTCCGCGCTTCTTGAAGTGGCCCTTCACCGCGACCAAAGTAGGTCGTCGTTAGCAATCCGTTAGCAACAACACGGTGAGCATCTGTGGAGTGCACCCCCGTCTACTGGCGATCCACAGAAGTGCAGGTCAGCAGTGGTGCGAGCGGGGAGAGTCGAACTCCCACGTCCTTGCGGACACCAGGACCTAAACCTGGCGCGTCTGCCGGTTCCGCCACGCTCGCGCCGGGCCAGTCTCGCATCCCCATCTGGCCCCGCCACGGAATACTTCGATACCCTAATGGTGTGGGTCTGGAACAGTGAAGGGCACGAAGCTCACGGCGGGCGCGGCGCGCGCCGTCGCCCGGTTGGCGAAGCAGGTCGAGGTGGCGCTCGCCCCCCTCGACCTCTCCCTCCCGCAGTACCGGGTCCTGGGGCTGCTCGCCGACGGGTCGACCGCGTCGTCGGTGCTGGCCCGCCAACTCGCGGTGAGCCCGCCGAGCGTCACCGCGGTGGTCGACGGCCTCGTGACCCGCGGCCTGGTGGAACGGCGCGCCGACCCGGAGGACCGTCGCCGCCTCACCCTCCTCCTGACGCGTGACGGGAAGCGGCTCCTCGTCACCGCCGACGCCGCCGCCGAAGCACGCCTCGAAGAGATCGCAACGTTCCTCGATGACGAGCGCGACGCGAGCACGGGCGCGCTGGTCCGTTGGAACGACGCCCTCGACCGGTCGCGCGAGCAACGGGTCAAGGAGACGCGCCGGTGACGGCGACCCGGGAACCGACGCCGGTCAGCATGGGGGCGTTCGGCGCCGATGTGTCGTCGCCGTTCGTCCCGGTGGGGGTGACGCCGCGCTACCCGCCGCCGCGCGCGCACATCAAGCCCGACCGTGGCGGTTCCTGGCTCCGCCGGATCATGCCGGTGGTGCTGGCGCACAAGTGGATGTTCGGCTTCTCGTTGGTCGCGTCGTTCCTCGGTCTTGCCGTGCAGGTCCAGATCCCCAACGAAGTCGGCCAGGCGATCGACGCGCTCGGGAAGACGACGGGCCCGACGCTCGAGCACTTCGCCACCATCATTGCGATCCTTGCCACGATCCGCCTCGTGCTGACGTACACGTCGCGCAACTACCTGCTGAAGACGGCGTACCGCATCGAGTACGACCTGCGGAACATCATGTACGAGCACCTGAGCCGCATGTCGTTCTCGTTCTACGACCGCGTGCAGTCCGGGCAGCTCATCTCGCGAGCCAATTCCGACATCCGCTCGGTCCAGATGTACCTCGCGTTCGCGCCCAGCATCCTCGTGCAGTGCAGCGTCGCGGTGCTCGCGTTCGCCGAAATGCTCTCGATCAACGTGCCGCTCGCGCTCGTGACGATGTCGACCATGCCGTTCGTGTACGTCGTCGGCGTCAAGATGCGCAAGCAGATGTTCCCCGTGTCGTGGCTCATCCAGTCGCGCCTCGCCGACGTCGCCACGGTGGTCGACGAGAACATCAACGGTGTGCGGGTGGTCAAGTCGTTCGCCGCCGAGGACCTGCAGGTCCAGCACCTCACCACCGCCGCCCGCCGGGCCGAGTGGGCGAACGTCAAGGACGCGGACATCCGGGCCCGGTGGTCGCCGCTGCTCGAGAACCTCCCGCGCCTCGGCCAGGCGATCGTGCTGTTCTACGGCGGCTACCTCGCCATCAACGGCCAGGCGTCGGTCGGCGACATCATCGCGTTCAACGCCTACGTCCTCATGCTGCAGCCGCCGTTCCGCCAGCTCGGGATGATCCTCATGATGGGGCAACGGGCCTCGGCCTCGGCGCAACGCATCTACGAGGTGCTCGACGAGCAGCCCGACGTCGTGGATCGCCCGGGTGCGGTCGACCTGGTCGACTGCCGGGGCGACGTGCGGTTCGACGACGTCACCTTCGAATACCCGAACGGCACCTCCGTGCTCGCCGGCTTCGACCTGCACCTCCGCCCAGGGGAGACCGTCGCGCTGGTCGGCCGCACCGGGAGCGGCAAGTCGACCGCGGCTCGACTCCTGGCCCGGTTCTACGACGTCACCGGCGGGGCGGTGCGGGTCGACGAGCGCGACGTGCGTGACGTCACGCTGCCGAGCCTGCGTCACCACATCGGGATGGTGCTCGACGAGCCGTTCCTGTTCTCGCTCTCCATCCGCGACAACCTCGCCTACGGGCGACCCGACGCCACCACCGAGGAGATCGAGGCGGCAGCCCGTGCCGCCGGCGCCGACGAGTTCGTGCGCGCGTTGCCCGAGGGTTACGACACGGTGGTGGGTGAGCGCGGCTTCACGTTGTCCGGTGGCCAGCGTCAGCGCCTCGCCATCGCCCGGACACTGGTCGTGAACCCACCGATCCTGGTGCTCGACGACGCGACCTCGGCGATCGACGTGCAGATCGAGCAGCAGATCCACGATGCCCTGCGCGAGCTCATGACGGACCGCACGACGCTGATCATCGCCCACCGCCTGTCGACCATCAGCCTGGCCGACCGCGTCGCAGTGGTGGAGGGCGGCCGGGTCATCGCCGAGGGGACCCACGCCGAGTTGCTCGCCACCGAGCCGCGCTACGCGGAGATCCTCGCCCAGAGCGACCCCGCTGCCGCGCCCGAGTTGCACCCCGACGTCGAGATCGACGCCGGGGTCGTCGGGAGCGAGGTCGAGGCCGACGTCGCGCGGGTCGCGCGTGCTCGACGCCGACGTCGGCGAGCTCGGGGACGTCGACTGATGGCGTGGGGTGGCGGCACCATCACCGGGGGCGCGCCCATGGGCGGCTCGGTCGGCCGGTCGGCCGGCAACCCGGGCAACGGCCTGCCGTTCGCGGGTATCCCGTGGGAGATGCGCCAGGGCGTCGAGCAGCTGCTTGCCGACGAACCCGAGTGGGAAGCACCCGAGGGTGGCTTCGCGCACCGGATGCGACAGACCGGCGTCAGCCTGCGGCGCATGCTGCAGCCGCACCGCGGGATGCTCACGCTCTCGAGCCTGTTCATCCTGATCGAAGCGCTGTGCGTGCAGGCGGGCCCGTTCCTCAGCCAGAAGGGCATCGATGACGGCATCACCCCGCACGACTGGACGACGCTCGCCATCATCGGCACGCTCGCCATCTTCGTGGTGATCGCGTCGGCCGCGGCGAGTGGCGCGCGTGTCGCGACGACCGGTCGCGTCGCGTCGCGCGTGATGTACGAGCTACGGGTCCGGACGTTCGCCCACCTGCAACGCCTTTCCCTGGACTACTACACCGATGAGAAGGCGGGCGTGATCATGACCCGCATGACGAGCGACATCGAGTCGCTGCAGCAGCTCCTCCAGGACGGGCTCCCGCAGTTCGCGCTGCAGGGGCTCACCATGGTGATCGTCACCGTCGTGCTGTTCTCCTACAACGTCGAGCTCACGTTCCTCACCCTGCTCATGATCGTCCCGCTGGTGACCGGGCTGTCGCTGTGGTTCCGCTCGTCGTCGGACAAGGGCTACGAGCGCGTCCGCGACGGGATCGCCTCGGTGTTGAGCGACCTCTCCGAGAGCCTCTCGGGCGTGCGCGTGGTCACCGGCTTCAACCGGGCGCGGCACAACGTGCTGCACCACCGCAACGTGACCGGCGAGTACCGCGACGCCAACGACCACACCGCACACCTCGCCGCGACGTACGGTGCGAGCACCGAGTTCGTCGGACTGCTGGGTCAGGCGGCGCTGCTGCTGATCGGCGGCAACATGGTGCGCGACGGCAACCTCACCGTCGGCGTGCTCGCCGCGTTCCTGCTGTACCTCAACTCTTTCTTCGGGCCCATCCAGTCGCTCGTGCAGCAGTACAACCTGTACCAGCAGGGCCAGGCGGCCCTCGCCAAGCTCAACGACCTCCTCTCGACGCACCCCACGGTGGAGGAGGGGTTCGACGCCGAGCCGTTGCCGGAGATCAGCGGGGAGGTCACCTTCGACAACGTGTCGTTCGGGTACGACCCGGCCAAACCCGTGCTCCACCACGTCGACCTGCACATCGCCGAGGGCGAGACGATCGCGCTCGTGGGCCCCACCGGCGCGGGGAAGTCGACGATCGCCAAGCTGGTGACACGCTTCTACGATCCCACGAGCGGTTGCGTGGCCATCGACGGCCACGATCTGCGCACGGTCACCATCGACTCGCTGCGCCGCCAGCTCGGCGTCGTGCCCCAGGAGCCGTTCCTGTTCGCGGGCACCATGCGCGACAACATCGCGTTCGCTCGCCCCGACGCCACCGACGCCGAGGTGACGGAAGCGGTGCAGAGGGTCGGGCTCACCGAGCTCATCGAGCGGCTGCCGGAGGGCGTCGAGACGCTGGTGCACGAGCGCGGCGTCTCGATGTCGTCGGGGGAACGGCAACTCCTCGCGCTGGCCCGTGCGTTCCTCGCCGCGCCGCGCGTGCTCGTGCTCGACGAAGCGACGTCGAACCTCGACCTGAAGTCGGAGACCAAGGTGGAGGCCGGCCTCGACGCGGTGCTGGAGGGTCGCACCGCGATCATCGTGGCGCATCGCCTGTCGACCGCGATGCGGGCCGACCGCATCGCGGTGGTCGACGACGGTCGCATCCTCGAGTTGGGCTCGCACACCGAGCTGGTCGCGCGCGGCGGGCGGTACGCCGAGATGTTCGAAGCCTGGACGGCACACCTCGACGGGCACGACGAGCTCGATGTCGACCAGACTGGCGACGTGGTCGCGACGGGACGATCGGTGTGAGCGTCAGCGAAACCGGGCGAGCCGTCGCCGAACGGCACGGTCTGGAGCAGATCGAGAGCCGCGGCGACGCGATCGTGGTGGCGCGGCGCGGTCATGCGGGCATCGTGCTGCTCGACCGGCCCGCGGTGGGGAACGCCCACAACCGGGCGATGATCGACGCCCTGGCCGAGGTGTGGCTCGAGTTCGACGAGGATCCGGGCGTGCGGTGCATGGTCATGGGCTCCACGAGCGACCGCTACTTCTGCACCGGCATCGACCTGAAGGAGGTCGCCGACCGCGGTCTGCCCGGAAGCCGGGGACTGCGCGGCACGGGCCAGACCCACCGCGACGTGCCGGTGCTCAAACCCATGGTCACCGCGGTCGAGGGCATGGTGGTCGGGGGAGGCCTGCACTGGGTCGTCGAGGCCGACGTCGTCGTGGCGTCGGAGCAGGCGACGTTCCGCGACACCCACGTCAACGTGGGGTTCGTGGGCAACCGGGAAAACCTCGGGGTCGCGCTGAAGGCCGGCCTCGGCGCCGCGCTCTATCTCAGCCTGGTCGGCTCGTCGGCGATCCTCGACGCCCGGCGCGCGGCAGGAACTGGGCATGGTCCAGGAGGTCGTGCCGGCGGGCGGCGCCCTCCGCCGCGCGCTCGACCTCGCCGACGTGATCAGCCGGAACTCGCCGTCGGCGATGGCCAACGAGTTGCGCACGCTGTGGGCGTTCGCCCGGATGCACTACGACGACGCGGTGACCTTCGGGAACGAGTTGATGATCAAGCAGCGCCGGCATCCGGATGCCGAGGAAGGCCCGCGCGCGTTCGCCGAGAAGCGCCCCCCGGAGTGGCAGGTCGACTGATCAGGATCGCGTCGCGGGCGCGGGATCCCGGTCGATGCGGCGGCCGAGCGCCTCGAGGAACCGACGGCGCTCCCGCGCGAACTCCTCGTCGTGCACCGCGTGACCGGTGATGAGCATCGTGAACTGCGGGAGCAGCATCGGCCCGAGCGCGATGCAGATCTCCGTGAGCACGAGCTGCGCGGGGTCGAGGTCGGCAGGGAGGTTGCCGGCCCGCTGCTCGTCCGCAACCGTCGCGACCCAGGTCTGGAAGAACTCGCGTCGAACGTCCGCATTGGCGGGATGCGCGGGATCGGTTTCGAGCGCCTCCCACATGAGCAGGCGTGCGTACTCCGCGTCGGCGAGGAGCTGTTCCTGACGGTCGGCCAGGCGATCGGGGTCGACCACGCCCGCGGCCCGCAGGGTTGCCGAGCGCTCGTGCAGTCGCCGGCGCAGGATCTCGCGGAACAGCCCTTCCTTCGACTCGAAGTAGTAGTAGAGCATCCGCTTGTTGACCTTGGCCCGCGCCGCGATCGCGTCGACCCGCGCGCCGGCGATGCCCTTCGCCGAGAACTCGCGTCGTGCCGCCGCCAGGATGCGTGCCTTGGTGGCTTCCGGGTCCCGATTCGCCATGCGCGTCCTCCCGCCAGAGCTTGCAGTTGCTCGGATCGCTGCGCTATCCTCTTTTAACCAGACGGTTAATACTATCGCGTGCACGGTGGTCGAGGAGGGTCGTCGCGTTGCTCAGCCAGGAAAAGGCCTACGAGCGGCGCTGGTACACCCTCGCCGTCCTCTGCATGTCGCTCGTGGTCATCACGATCGACAACTCGATCCTCAACGTCGCGCTCCCGACCATCGTGCGCGACCTCGGTGCGAGCGGCTCCGACCTCCAGTGGATCATCGACGCCTACATCATCGTGTTCGCCAGCCTGCTCCTCACCGCGGGCGCGCTCGGCGACAAGTTCGGGCGCAAGGGCGCGCTGACCGTCGGGCTGCTGCTCTTCGGCACGTTCTCGGGGCTCGCGTCGCTCGCCGACTCGCCGCAGGTGCTGATCGCCACCCGCGGCCTCATGGGGATCGGCGCCGCGTTCATCTTCCCGACCACGCTGTCGATCCTGACCAACACGTTCACCGGCCACGAACGTGCCCGCGCCATCGGCGTGTGGGCGGGCGTCTCGGGGATCGGCGTCGCCCTCGGCCCCATGCTCGGCGGGATCCTGGTCGAGCACTTCTACTGGGGTGCCGTGTTCTTCGTGAACGTGCCGATCTGCGCGCTGGCGCTGGTGCTCGGCTACTTCTTCATCCCGACGTCGCGGGACCCCGACAATCGACCGCTGGACCTGCTCGGCGCGCTGCTGTCGATCCTCACGCTCGTGACCTTGCTCTACGCGATCATCCAGGCCCCCGAGGAAGGGTGGCTCGCCCCCGACGTCCTCGTCTCGTTCGGAGCCGCCATCCTCCTGTTGGGCGGGATTCGGGTTCTGGGAGCTCCACGCCAAGGAGCCGATGATCGACCTGCGGGTGTTCCGCAACCCGCGTTTCTCCGCCGCGTCGAGCGTCCTCACCCTCATCTCGTTCGCGCTCTACGGGTCGGTGTTCCTGCTGATCCAGTACTTCCAGTTCGTGCTCGGGTACTCGCCGCTGGAGGCGGGGCTGCTGGCGATGCCGGTCGCCATCGGGATGATGGTCATGTCGCCCAATGCCCCGCGGCTCGTCCTGCGGTGGGGCACCAAGCGTCGTGGTCGTGCTGGGCCTGTTCACCGTCGCGGCGGCGATGCTCCTCTACGGCTCCGACCTCGTCATGTCGTCCTTCGTCGGCGGCGGCGTGGTCCGGCTGCTGTTCGGCGTCGGCCTCGGGCTCACCTCGGCGCCGGCGACCGAATCGATCATGGGGTCGTTGCCCCCGAGCCGGGCCGGGGTGGGATCGGCCATCAACGACACCACCCGCCAGACGGGCGGCGCGCTCGGCGTCGCCATCATCGGCAGCATCTTCCTCGCCTGGTACCACCACTTCGCCGACCATGCGGAAAAGCTCTCGGCCGCGTCGGCCGCCGCCGTCCACGATTCGGTGGGCCGGGCCCTCGAGCTGGCCCAGCGGCTCCCGCCGGCGCAGGGCGCCGAACTGGTCCGCCTCTCGCGCGCGGCCTTCGTCGATGCCATGCGCTTCACCTATCCGATCGCGGCATCCTTCGTGTTGTTCGCCGCGTTCATCGCGTGGCGCTTCCTTCCCGCCCATGCGGTCGACGAGTTCGACTCGATCGACGCGCAGGAGGAGGCGCGCGAGATCAGCGAGTTCGAGGTGCTCGGCACGTGATGCATGCGGCCCGCCGGCGACCGGCGGGGAGCCGATGGGGTGCGATCCGACTCGCATCGGCTGCCACCGTGGTCGGCGCCGCGTGAACCGCCCTCCGTTATGGTGACTCCACCAGGCGAGTTGCGATCGGAGAGGTGATGGCGCCTGAGGATCGCCACGACATCACGGCTTCCCAGGCCGACATCGACCCCGACCTGCTTGCGCCGACACCGCGCCTGCGACGCGCGGCGCACGCGCGTCCGCGGGTCTTGCTCGCGATCGCGCTCGGAGGTGTGCTCGGCACCCTCGCGCGGGTACTGGATCAGCCGGATCGTGCACGTCGCGCCCGACTCCTTTCCGTGGGCGACCTTCACCGTGAACGTCAGCGGCGCCTTCCTCCTCGGGCTGGTGCTGACGCTGATCATCGAGCGGTGGCCGCCGAGTCGCTACGTTCGGCCGTTCGTGGCGATCGGCTTCCTCGGCGCGTACACCACCTTCTCCACGTTCACGGTGGAGGCCGACCTCCTGGTGAAGAACGGCGCGGTGGCGGTCGCCGGGCTGTATGTCGTCGGTAGCCTCCTGGCCGGCTTCGTCGCCGTGTACCTGGGCATCGTCACGGGCCGCCTGCGGCCCCGAGAGAGAGGACGGGCTCGATGAAGCTCGAAGGACCGGGCGAACGTCTCACCATCTTCGTGGGCGAGACCGACCAGCACGATCACCGGCCGCTGTACACGGAGATCGTCGAGCGCGCCCAGCAAGCCGGGCTCGCCGGGGCGACGGTGCTGCGCGGCATCGAGGGGTTCGGGGCCTCGAGCCACATCCACACGACCCGCATCTTGCGGCTGTCGGAGGACCTGCCGGTCGTCATCGTCATCGTCGACCTCGCCGAACGGATCGACGCGTTCCTGCCCAGCCTCGACGAGCTGATCGACGAGGGACTCGTCGTGCGCGAAGACGTCGACATCGTGTCGTACCGCGGCCGCGGCTCGGCCTGATGCTTGTCGTCCTCCTGATCGTCGGTGGCGCCATCGGTGCTCCGGCGCGCTACCTCGCCGACGGCTTCGTGCAGAGCCGTTCCCGCGGGGTGTTCCCGTGGGGCACGCTCGTCGTCAACGTGACCGGCTCGCTGCTCCTGGGCTTCCTCACCGGTCTGGCGATGTACCAGGGCCTCGGGCCGTTGCCCAAGGTCGCGATCGGTACCGGGTACTGCGGCGCGTACACGACCTTCTCGACCTTTTCGTACGAGACCGTGCGGCTCGTGGAAGAGGGTGCGGTGCTGGCTGCGTCGCTCAACGCCGCGGTGAGTGTGGTCGTCGGCCTGCTCGCCGCGGCCGCCGGCCTCGTGCTCGCGGGAATCGTCTGACGCGAGGTCAGCCGACGGGGGAATCGGCGGCGAACACGGCACCGAGCTGGTCGGCGAGCGCCACCGCCACGACGCGCTCCTCGATCGACACGCCGACCGAGAGGTCGGGTACCAGGACGAGGCGGCCGAAGGAGCGTCCCCGCCCGAGGACGGGGATCGCTGCACCCTGCTCGGGCAACGTGTACTCGCCGCCGATCCAGTGGCGGTGATCGTCCGCGATCGCCCCGTTGCGCGCGAGGACCGGCAGCTCCGAGCTGAACGGTGCCGTCTCGAACCTGCAGTCACGCAACGAGAGCAGTCCGATCAGCTCGGCTTGGACGGAGAGGACGACGTCCTCGGTGTCGGAGTCGGAAGCCACCAGCTCGGCGACTCGGTGCAGCCGCCCGATCTCGTCCCCCCGGTGGACGGACTCAGCGCGGTGTCGGCGCGAGTAGGTGACGATCTCTGCCACGAGCAGGCCGATCACGAGGAGCAGGATCGTGGTCTCGATGTCGTCAGAGCTGTCCATCTTCAGGGACTGGTAGGGGTGCGTGAAGAAGAAGTCGAACGACATCGCGGAGATGACCGCCGCGACTGCGCCGCTCACGCGGGTGCCGACGGTGGCCGCGAGCACGACCACCAGGACGAAGACCAGGACCACGTTGGCGGCAGCCAGATCGTCACGGAACGGGACCAGGACACCGGAGACGAGCAACGGCCCGAAGGCGGCAATGGCCAAGCCGACCGCCCGGGCCGCGTCATCGGGGGTCGAGATGCGACGTGTCATGGGACCGGTATACCCCGGGCTCGGCAACCCGCCAAGGGTCTTCATGCCCTCTTGACGCGAGAAATCCCGGTGTGTTCACACGGTGCTCGCGGCGCGGCGTGTCAAGACCTATGGCCGTCGCGCGAAGAAGGCATCAAGAAGCGGGACCGAAGCCCCTCGTGCGCAACCGGCGGGTGTACACAGCCTTGAGCGCATCCGTCAACGTTCGAGGTAGGGAGGGGAAGGCCATGACAGACCTGGTCGTCGTGCTGGCCCTGGTCGCGTTCTTCGCGGTGTGCGCCGGCTTCGTGGGGGTGTGCGAGCGCATCATCGGTCCCGACCCCGAGGGCGTCGCGCTCTCGACCGGTCCGGAGAAGGTCGTTGAAAAGCCCCAGGAGGCGGCGGCGTGACCGGTGACGACTGGGTGGGCCTGATCCTCGCGGTCCTGCTGGCCGTCTACCTGGTCGCCGCGCTGGTGATCCCGGAGAAGCTCTGATGACCGCGGCCGGCTGGCTCCAGCTCGTCGCCCTCGTCGTCCTCCTCGCGGTGTCGGTCCCGGTCCTCGGGAGCTACATGGCGAAGGTCTTCGGCGGGAAGCGGGCGCCCGGCGACCGCTTCTTCGATCCCGTCGAGCGGGTGATCTACCGCCTGGGCGGCATCGATCCGGATCGCGAACAGAAGTGGACGATCTACGCGCTCGCGCTCCTCGCGTTCAGCCTGCTCTCGGTGGTCGTGCTCTTCGTGCTGCAGCGCGTGCAGGAGCACCTCCCGTTGAACCCGACGCACGTCAAGGGCGTGCCGAGCTTCCTGGCCTTCAACACCGCGGTGAGCTTCGTCACCAACACCAACTGGCAGAACTACTCGCCCGAGAGCACGATCAGTCACCTCACCGAGATGACCGGGCTCGCGGTGCAGAACTTCGTGTCGGCCGCGGTCGGCCTCTCGGTCGCGATCGCGCTGATCCGGGGGCTCACGCGCCACCGCGCGGGCACCATCGGCAACTTCTGGGTCGACTTGACCCGGGCGGTCACGCGCATCCTGTTGCCGATCGCGTTCGTCGTTGCGCTGGTTCTCGTCTCTCAAGGCGTCATCCAGAACTTCCACGGCTTCACCAGCGCGACGACCGTAGAAGGCACGAGCCAGCAGGTTCCGGGTGGGCCATTGGCCAGTCGAGAATCGATCAAGGAGCTCGGTACGAACGGGGGCGGCACGCTCAACGCGAACTCGGCCCACCCGTTCGAGAACCCGAGCGGCTTCACGAACTTCCTCGAGATCTACCTGCTGCTCGTGATCCCGTTTGCGCTCGCCTGGACGTTCGGGAAGATGGCCGGGAACAAGCGCCAGGGCATCGCGGTGCTGATGGCGATGCTGGCCCTCTGGCTCGCGGCCGCGGTCGGCGCCATGCTCTTCGAGACGAGCGGGAACTCCGCCCTCGACGCGGCCAAGGTGAACCAGGCCACCACGTCGAGCCAACCCGGCGGCAACATGGAGGGCAAGGAGAGCCGCTTCGGCCCGGCGGGTTGTGGGCTCTTCTCGGCCTCGACGACCGGAACGTCGACGGGTTCCGTGGACTGCGCGCACGACAGCATGACGCCGCTCGGCGGCATGGTGCCGCTGGTGAACATCATGCTCGGCGAGGTGAGCCCCGGCGGCGTCGGCGCCGGACTGTACGGCATGTTGGTCTTCGCCCTGCTCGCGGTGTTCATCGCCGGGCTCATGGTCGGGCGGACTCCGGAGTACCTCGGCAAGAAGATCCAGGCCGCGGAGATGAAGCTGGTCGTGGTCTACCTCCTGGCGGTGCCCCTGGTGGTTCTCGCGTTCGCGGGCGCGTCCGTGGTGATGAACACACCCGCGAACTCGATCCTCAACCCCGGCGCGCACGGGCTCAGCGAGGTCGTGTACGGGTTCGCGTCGACCTCCAACAACAACGGCTCGGCATTCGGCGGGCTCAGCGGGAACACGGATTGGTACAACGTCACGTTCGGCATCTGCATGTTGATCGGGCGTTTCGTCTTGATCATCGCCGCGCTCGGCGATCGCCGGGTCCTTGGCACGCAAGCAGACCGTCCCCGAGTCGTCAGGCACGTTCCCCACCGACACCCCCTTGTTCACCGGCCTGCTGGTGTCTGTGATCGTCGTGGTCGTCGGCCTCACATACCTGCCGGTGCTGGCGCTCGGCCCCATCGTCGAGCACCTCGGGCTCTGAGGAGGAGAGTAGATGGCTGGTTCCACCACATCCGCCCGCCCCTTGTTCGAGCCGGCGATCGTCCGCCGCGCGCTGATCGACAGCCTCCGCAAGCTCGACCCGCGGTGGATGATCCGCAATCCGGTGATGTTCGTCGTCGAGGTCGGCAGCGTCCTGACCACCGTCATCTTCTTCCGTGACCTGGGGAAGCACGGTTCGTCGACGGACGTGTTCACCGGTCTCGTGACCGTGTTCCTCTGGTTCACGGTGCTCTTCGCCAACTTCGCCGAGGCGATCGCCGAGGGGCGGGGCAAGGCGCAGGCCGAGACGTTGCGCAAGACGCGGAGCGAGACCGTGGCGCACAAGCGCCTGCCGGACGGCTCCATCGAGGAGTGCGCCAGCACCCTGCTCACGATCGGCGACGAGTGCGTCGTCGTGGCGGGCGAGGTGATCCCGGGCGACGGCGACGTCGTGGAGGGCATCGCCAGCGTCGACGAGTCGGCGATCACCGGCGAGTCGGCTCCGGTGATCCGCGAATCGGGTGGCGACCGCTCGGCGGTGACCGGCGGCACCCGCGTCCTGTCGGACGAGATCGTCGTGCGCATCAGCGCCAAGCCGGGCGAGACCTTCCTCGACCGCATGATCGCCCTGGTCGAGGGCGCCGATCGCCAGAAGACGCCCAACGAGATCGCGCTGAGCATCCTGCTCTCGGGTCTCACCATCATCTTCCTGCTGGCGGTCGTCACGCTCGAACCGTTCGCGGTCTACTCCGGCGCCCCGCAGACGCTCGTGATCCTCACCGCGTTGCTGGTGTGCCTCATCCCCACGACCATCGGCGGCCTGCTCTCGGCGATCGGCATCGCCGGCATGGACCGGCTCGTGCAGCACAACGTGTTGGCGATGAGCGGACGGGCGGTCGAGGCGGCAGGCGACGTGAGCACGCTCCTGCTGGACAAGACCGGCACCATCACGATCGGCAACCGGGAGGCGGTGCAGTTCCTCCCGGTCGGCGACGTGACCGAACACGAGCTGGCGGAGGCGGCGTTGCTGTCGAGCCTGGCCGACGAGACGCCCGAAGGTCGTTCGATCGTGAAGCTCGCGGCCGACCACTTCGGCATGGAGCGGAGCGACCTCCACGGCGCGACGTTGGTGCCGTTCACCGCACAGACGCGCATGAGCGGTGTCGACCTCCCGGCCAACGGGGTTGCGGCGCGCTCGGTGCGCAAGGGCGCGTCCGACTCGGTGAAGGCGTGGGTGCAGGAGCACGGCGGGAACGTGCCGCCCGAGCTCACGACGATCGTCGACGGCATCTCGAGCGCCGGCGGCACGCCACTCGTCGTGGCGGAGCGCGTCGGCGACGGCGCAAGTGCCGGTGAGACGCGCGCCCTCGGTGTGGTCTACCTCAAGGACATCGTGAAGGCCGGCATGCGCGAGCGCTTCGACGAGCTACGGGCCATGGGAATCCGTACCGTCATGATCACCGGCGACAACCCTCGCACCGCTGCGTTCATCGCCAACGAGGCCGGCGTCGACGACTTCCTCGCCGAGGCCACGCCCGAGGACAAGATGGCGTTGATCAAGAAGGAGCAGGCGGGCGGCCATCTCGTCGCGATGACCGGCGACGGCACCAACGATGCACCTGCGCTCGCCCAGGCCGACGTCGGTGTGGCGATGAACACGGGCACGCAGGCAGCGAAGGAGGCCGGCAACATGGTCGACCTCGACTCCGACCCGACGAAGCTGATCGACGTCGTCGGCATCGGCAAGCAGCTCCTCATCACGCGCGGGTCGTTGACGACCTTCTCGATCGCCAACGACGTGGCGAAGTACTTCGCCATCATCCCGGCGATGTTCGCCGGCTTCGCCGGTCTCACCGCGTTGAGCGACCTCAACATCATGGACCTCGGTTCGCCCAACTCGGCGATCCTCTCCGCGGTCATCTTCAACGCGTTGATCATCGTGATGCTGATCCCACTCGCGCTCCGGGGTGTGAAGTACCGACCGTCGGGGGCGGCGGCGATCCTCCGCCGCAACCTGATGATCTACGGCGCGGGCGGTCTCGTCGCTCCGTTCATCGGCATCAAGCTCATCGACATCGTGATCACGGCTCTGGGGGTGCACTGATGCGCCGACAACTCCTGCCCGCGCTCCGCATCGTGCTGGTGTTCACGGTGCTCCTGGGTCTCGCGTACCCGCTGGTCGTCACCGGGGTGGCGCAGGGCCTCTGGTCGGACCAGGCGAACGGGTCGCTGGTCAGGGTCGACGGCACGGTCGTGGGCTCGAAGCTCCTCGGCCAGACGTTCACGCAGGCGAAGTACTTCCACCCGCGGCCTTCCGCGGCCGGCGACGGCTACGACGGCGCCGCGAGCGGCCCGTCGAACCTCGGCCCGACGAATCCGGTGCTGCTCGAGAAGGTGAAGAAGGCGGCGGTCGCGTACCGCGAGGAGAACGGGCTGGCGTCAGCGGCGAAGGTGCCGATCGACGCGGTCACGTCGTCGGGCTCCGGCCTCGACCCCGGCATCTCGGTGGCCAACGCGCGCCTGCAGGCGGCGAGAGTCGCCGAGGCCCGCGGGCTCTCGACGGCGCAGGTGATGCAGCTGGTCGACGAGCACACCGAGGACCGCCAGCTCGGGTTCCTGGGCGAGAAGTGGGTCAACGTGCTGGAGCTCAACCTCGCGCTCGACGAACTGCAGTAGCGGTACGGTTCGACGATGGCCCGGGGTCTGCTGCGCATCTATCTCGGCGCCGCGCCCGGCGTCGGGAAGACCTACGCGATGCTCAACGAGGGTTGGCGGCGCGCGCAACGGGGAACCGACGTCGTCGTCGGGTTCGTCGAGACCCACGGCCGTGAGAACACGCACGCGCAGGTCCGTGACCTCGAGGTCGTCCCCCGCCGCACGGTCACCTACCGGGGGGCCGAGTTCGAGGAGATGGACGTCGACGCGATCGTCGCCCGGGCCCCGGCAGTCGCCCTGGTCGACGAGCTCGCGCACACGAACGTCCCCGGGTCCCGGAACACGAAGCGCTGGCAGGACGTCGAGGAGCTGCTGGCGTCGGGCATCGACGTGATCTCCACGGTGAACGTGCAGCACCTCGAGTCGATGAACGACGTGGTCGAGCAGGTCACCGGGACCAAGCAGCAGGAGACGATCCCGGATTCGGTCGTGCGTGCGGCCGATCAGATCGAGATCGTCGACATGACGCCGCAGGCGCTCCGGCGGCGGATGGCGCACGGCAACATCTACCCCGCCGAACGGGTCGACGCCTCGCTCGCCAATTTCTTCCGTGAGGGGAACCTCGGCGCCCTGCGTGAGCTCGCGCTCATGTGGGTCGCCGACCGGGTCGACGAGGCACTCGAGGACTACCGCGAGGCGCACGGCATCTCGGGAACGTGGGAGACGCGGGAACGGGTGGTCGTGGCGATCACGGGCGCGCCGGGCGGCAGCGACGTGATCCGCCGGGCCGCGCGGATGGCGGCCCGTACTCGTGGCGAGCTGCTCGGGGTGCACGTGCGGCCCGCCGACGGGCTGCGCGGTCCCCCGCGCGGGCGCTGGTCGAGCAGCGGGCGCTGCTCCAGGAGCTCGGGGGCGAGTACCACGAGCTGGCGAGTGCCGACGCCGCGACCACCCTCGTGCAGTTCGCCCGGGCCGAGAACGCGACCCAGATCGTGCTGGGCGCGAGCCGCCAGTCGCGTTGGACCCACCTTCTCCGCGGGTCCGTGATCAACACGGTCATCCGCGCGTCGGGTTCGATCGACGTCCACGTGATCTCCGCCGAGAGCGACCGCCCCGGCGCGCAGCTCGATGGTTCCCCGACGAGGCGAACGTACCGTCGTGGGTTGGCGGTCTCGCCCCGACGGCGCCTGCTCGCGTGGACCCTCGCGGTCGTCGCCCCACCGTTGCTCACGCTGGTCCTCGCCAACCTGCGCAGCGCGCTCGACGCTGCCCAGTGACCTGCTGATCTTCCTGCTGCTCGTCGTCGTCGTGGCCGCGCTCGGCGGCTTCGTCCCTGCCTTCGTGTGCGCGATCACCGGTTTCCTGCTCGCGAACTGGTACTTCACCCCGCCGTACTACGAGCTCACGATCTCGGAGGGCGAAAACCTGGTGGCGCTCGTGATCTTCCTCGTGGTCGGGGGTGTGGTGAGCCTCCTGGTCGCGACCGCGTCGATCCGCACCGCGGAAGCGGCCCGGGCGCGCGCGGAAGCGGAGACGCTGGCCGCCCTGAGCGGAACCTTGTTGGCGTCGGACGACCCGCTCCCGCAGTTGGTCGGACAACTCCGTCTGGCGTTCGGCGCCGACGGGGTCGCGGTGTTCGCCCGCGCGCCCGACGACGTGTCGTGGCAGGTCCTGGCGGCCGCGGGCGACTCGGTTCCACAGGATCCCGGCGGCGCCGACCTTGCCGTCCCCCTGCACGGGACGGACGTGCTGGCGCTGCGCGGCGACAGCCTCGGCGATCAGGATCGGGAGGTCCTGCGCGCCTTCGCCGGTCAGGTCGTCCTCGCGGTCCAGCAGCGGGAGCTGCGGGCCGACGCCCAGCGGGCGGCCGGCCTGGCCGAGGCGAACGAGCTGCGCACCGCGCTGCTCGCCGCGGTGTCGCACGACCTCCGCACGCCGTTGTCGTCGATCAAGGCGTCGGTGAGCAGCCTCCTCCAGCGCGACGTCGACTTCACGCCGAGCGCAACCCGCGAGCTGCTCGAGACGATCGACGACGGCGCCGACCGGCTCAACCACCTCATCGGCAACCTCCTCGACATGAGTCGGCTGCAGACGGGCGCGCTGCAACTCGTGATGCGCGACGTCGGGCTCGAGGAGGTCCTGCCGGTCGCGATCGCCGGGCTCACGGATGCCGATCGGGTCATGGTCGATGTCGCGGAGACGCTGCCGCGCGTGCGTGCCGACGCGGCGCTGCTCGAACGGGCGATCGCCAATGTGGTCGAGAACGCGATCGCCTGGTCGCCGGCGGATGCCGCCGTGCGTGTCGAAGCCGTCGCCTCACCCGGACGCGTCGACCTCCATGTGGCCGATCGGGGTCCCGGAATCCCCCTCTCGCAGCGCGAGGACATCTTCCGTCCGTTCCAGCGACTCGGTGATCGCTCGAACGGCAGCGGGGTCGGCCTCGGCCTCGCCGTCGCGCGCGGGTTCGTCGAAGCCATGGGGGGCGAGATCGTCGTCGATGACACGCCCGGCGGCGGTGTGACGATGGTCATCAGCCTGCCTGCGGTTTCGCGATGACGCGGGTGCTGGTGGTCGACGACGAGCCGCAGATCCTCCGGGCGCTGGCGATCAATCTGCGGGCACGTGGATATGACGTCGACCTCGCGCCGGACGGCGAGCACGCACTGACGCTCGCGGCATCACGTCATCCCGACGTGGTGATCCTCGATCTCGGTCTTCCCGGGATCGACGGCGTCGAGGTCATTCGCGGGCTCCGGGGTTGGAGCACGGTCCCGATCGTCGTGTTGTCGGTGCGTGAGGGAGAGGCCGACAAGGTTTCGGCCCTCGATGCCGGTGCCGACGACTACGTCACGAAGCCGTTCGGGATGGACGAGCTGATGGCACGCCTGCGCGCCGCGCTCCGGCGGGCGGCACCGGCCGACGAGGAGCCCGTCGTCGAGACCCCGGACTTCACCATCGACCTCGGCGCGAAGCGGGTCCACCGCGCCGGCGCCGAGATCCGCCTCACGCCGACCGAGTGGCATCTGGTCGAGGTGCTCGTCCGCCACCGGGGCAAGCTCGTGTCGCAGCGCCAGCTGCTCCAAGAGGTCTGGGGTCCGGAGTACCACGACGAGACCGCCTACCTGCGGGTGCACATGGCGAACGTGCGCCGCAAGCTCGAGCCCGAGCCCGGCCGGCCGCGCTACTTCCTGACCGAGCCCGGGATGGGCTACCGCTTCGAGATGCCGTGAACGCTGACGACGTAGTCGCTGGTGTCGGTGAAGGGGGCGCGGTCCCAGGTCGACCAGCGGGCGACGGGTTCCAGCCCCGCGGCGGTGGCGTGGGCGTCGTAGTCGGCGACGCCCAGGCGTCCCGAGAGCTGGAAGCCCGCGATCACCAGCCCACCGGCGGCCAGGCGTGATGCCACGGTGGCCAGGACCCGGCCCTCGGTGCCGGGCGCGGTGAAGATCATCACGTTGCCCGCGAGCACCGCAGCGGCGAAGGGCCCCGGCGCGTCGACCGGATCCAGGGCGGCGAGGTCCCCCTCGATCCAGGTGAGGTCGGGTGCCTTGGCGCGGGCCCGGACCAGGAGCTCCCCGTCGACGTCGACGCCCACCGTCGCGTAGCCGCGGCGGGCCAGCTCGATCGCCACCCGTCCGGTCCCGCAGCCGGCGTCGAGCACCGCGGCGCCGGGTGCCCCGACGAGCCGGTCGACCAGATCGGCCTCACCGTGCACGTCGACGCCCCGGGCCGCGAGGCTCTCCCACCGCTCGTCGTAACGCTCGGGGGAGAGGGGGACTCGGCGCGGCGTGTCTTCCACGCCGGGCATTCCAGCACAGGTGGCACCGGTCACACGTCCGGGGCCACGAGGGAAAGCACGTCAAGGACGCTCCCGCGCGCGCCGTTGAAACCTCGCAGGCGCGACCTCCGAGTCGTCGCCCCGACCGAGGGGGCCCCAGGTGCAGCAGACGGTCTTCTCCTGCTCGATCGCCCGCCACGAGGGCGACGTCGACATCGAGGTGATCGGCGAGATCGACCGGTCGTCGGCCGGCCAGTTCCGCAACCAGCTGCTCACCCTGGCCAAGGAGCACCCGGCCTCGATCGCCATCCACATGGACGACCTCGCCCTCATCGACTCGTCGTGTGTCGCGGTGCTCGTGGAGACGTGGCGCTTCACCCAGGAGCACGGCATCGAGCTGACCGTGAAGTCGCCCGCCGCGTCGATCCGCCAGGTGTTCGACGTGGCCGAGTCGGGCCGCCTGGTCACGCTCCGTCACTGAGGTCCACGCGCGGGCGGGAAGCTGGCCGGGGGAAGTCGGCCGGTGGGAACTTCGCGCCGTCGCGCGCCGACTACCTCTCGACATCGTCCACACGAGGGGTGGGAGCAATGAGGACCAGACGTATCGGCCGCCGCGTGCTCGTCGGAGGTCTCCTGATCGGATCGGTGATCGCGCTGGGCGCGTCCGCCGCGGGGGCCCACGTCGAGGTGGTGCCCGCATCGGCGCCCAAGGGTGGTTCCGAGATCCTCAGCTTCTCGGTGCCCAACGAGGAGCCCACTGCCAACACGGTGGCGGTGGAGATCGACCTCCCCACCGAGCACCCGATCCCGTCCGTGCTCACGAAGCCCATGGCGGGCTGGTCCGTCGCGGTGGAGAAGACCAAGTTGGCGAAGCCGGTGAAGTCCGACGACGGCGACGTGACCGAGGCGGTCACCAAGATCACGTGGACGGCCACCGACGGTGGGCTGCAGCCGGGCGAGTTCGACCTCTTCACCATCTCGGCGGGCCCGCTGCCCACCAACACCAACCAGCTCGTGTTCAAGGCGATCCAGACCTACAGCGACGGCACCACCGTCAACTGGATCCAGCAGACGGTGAAGGGCGCGCCCGAGCCCGATCACCCGGCGCCGGTGCTCGAGTTGACCAAGGCCGGCCACGGCCACTGAGCCGCGGCAGCGCGAGGCGGGCAGCGCGAGGCGGGCAGGGGCGTGGTAGAGATTCGCCGATGAGCGATCACGCTGTTCCCCCGCCGCTGCCCCTGTCCGGCTTGCGCGTCGTCGACTGCACCGTCGACCGCGGCGAGCTCGCCAGCCGTCTCCTCGGTGACCTCGGTGCCGAGGTGGTCAAGGTCGAGCCGCCGGGCGGGTCACCGGCGCGGGCGACCGCGCCGGTGCGCCGCGGCGTGTCGCTGGCGTTCGCCGTCCGCAACGCGGGCAAGCTCGGCGTGGTGCTCGACCTCACGGCGACGGCCGACGTCGAGCGCTTCCACGACCTGCTCGCCCATGCCGATGTGCTCGTCACCTCCGACGTCGTGGTCGGCGGGCTCGACACCCGCGCGCTGGCGACCCGTCACCCGCACCTCGTCGTCGGCGCGCTCACGGCCTTCGGGCTCGACGGGCCCTACGCCGGGTGGACCGCCACCGACGCCGCCCTCGCCGCGAGCGGCGGGTTCGCGTTCAAGGCCGGCATCCCCGAGAAGTCGCCACTCCTACCGCCCGGCCACCTGGTCGACGACGCGGTGTCGATCACCAGCGCGTTCGGTCTGCTGTGCGCGCTCTACCAGCGCGAGCACACCGGCGCCGGCCAGTTCGTCGAGGTGTCGGCCAACGAGGCGATCGCCCAGATCTGCGACTGGTCCCTGCCGAACGCGATGGCCCGCATCGAGGCCGGATTCCCGGCCGGCGAGGTGCGCAACGGCAACGGGCCGGTGTACCCGATCTTCGCCTGCAAGGGCGGCTACGTGCGGCTCATCATCCTCAGCGTGCGGCAGTGGCACGCCATGCGCGAGTGGCTCGGTGAGCCCGAGTTCCTGCAGGATCCCGCGCTCGACGGGTTCGTGGCCCGGCGCGAGATCTCCGAACACGTGCTCAACCCCCTGTTCGAGGCGCACTTCGCCGAGCTGAGCATGGAGGAGGTGTCGCTCGAGGCGCAGAAGCGCGGCATCGTGTGCACTCCCGCGCTCACCCCGGCCGACATCCTGACCAACGAGCACTTCGCGTCGCGCGGCACCTTCGTGGAGCACGAGGTCGCGCCCGGTGTCACCGCACCGATCCCGTCGGGATACTTCGAGGTCGACGGCCGCCGGGCGGGGCCGGACGCGCCGCCACCCGCCGTCGGGGAGCACACCGAGCAGGTCTTCGCCGCGCTGGGCGACCAGCGCGCCGCGCCCGGGGTGGCGCCGGCCGCGGCGCCGCCCCTCGCCGGCCTGCGGGTCATGGACTTCGGCCACGGCGCCGTGGGTGTCGAGGTCGGTCGCCGGTTCGCCGAGTACGGCGCCGAGGTGATGAAGATCGAGTCCCGCACCTACACCGACTTCATGCGACTGCAGTTGGGCGGCGAGACCAACCCGTCGTTCGCGTCGTCGAGCCGCTCGAAGCTCGGGTTCGGCGTGAACGCCAAGACGCCCGACGGCAGCGCCCTCCTGCACCAGCTGGCCGCGCGGTCCGATCTCGTGATCGAGAACAACTCGACGGGCACCATGGACAAGCTGGGGATCGGGTTCGACGCGTTCGCGCGCGGTCAACCCCGCGCTGGTGATGGTCTCGAGCCAGCTCATGGGTTCGCGCGGCGTGTGGTCGTGGTGGCGGGGCTACGGGCCGAGCACCCAGCCGCCCGGCGGGCTCGTGCACCTGTGGAACTACGCCGACCGCGACGAGCCGGCCGGCTCGATGTCGATCTATCCCGACCACGTGGCCGGGTGCCTCGGTGCGGTCGCGTCGCTCGCCGCGCTGGTCGGCCGCGGCCGCTCGGTCAACGCGGGCGTCCACCTCGAGGTCGCGCAGGTGGAGACCGTCGTCGGCATGCTCGGTGACCTCATGGCGGCCGAAGGCGTCGAGCCCGGCTCGGTCGTGCCGCTCGGGAACCGGAGCGAGGCGGGGTCGCCGTGGGGTCTCTACCGCTGCGCGGGCGACGAGGAGTGGGTGGCGATCACGTGTCGTGACGACACCGACTGGCAGGGGCTCGTCGCCGCGATGGGCGCACCGGCGTGGGCCGACGCCTCGCTCGGCGGGATCGACGCGCGCCGGGCCCGCGCCGACGAGCTCGACGACCGCATCCGGGAATGGACCGCCGCGCAGTCGAAGGACGCGGTGGCCCGCGCCTGCCAGGAGCACGGCGTGCCCGCCGCGCCGATGCTGACCGGCGCCGAGATGACCACCGATCCGCAGTACGTCGCCCGCGGGTTTGCGGTCGAGATCGAGCAACCCGGGGTCGGCCCGCTCGTGCTCGACGGCCCGGCGTTCCGCGGCGACCTCATGGTCGGGCCCGACATCTTCCCCGCGCCCGACCTCGGCGAGCACACCCGCCGGATCGCGCACGATCTCCTCGGCCTCGACGATGCCGAGATCGACCGGCTGCTCGCCGCCGGGGTGCTGGAGACGACGCCGCCCGTCGGCTGAGGGGCGCGCGAAGGGCGCGCGCTACCCGGCGGTGATGCCGCGGTCCACCGAGAGGATGGCGCCGTGGATGCTGCGACCCTCGTCGGACGCGACCAGCGCGAACATCGCGGCGATGTCGTCGGCCGAGCCCATGGCGCGGAACCCGGTGTAGCGGGCCATGAGCTCGAAGTCGAGGTCCTCGGGGATCTGGAAGTTCCGGCTCAGCGACGTGTCGACGCCACCCGGCGCGATCGCGTTGACCCGCAACGGTGTCTTCACGTATTCCATGGCCAGCGCCTTGGTCATCTGGACGATCGCGCCCTTGGTCATGCAGTAGGCGACGGTGTAGGCCTGGCCCATGAGGCCGGCGTTCGACGCGATGTTGACGATGTTGCCCTCGGACTCGAGCAGGTGGGGGATGGCCGCCTGCGCCAGGAAGAAGCAGGCGTCCACGTTGACGCCCATCATCTGACGGTAGGACGCCTCCTCGACGTCGGTGAAGTGCTCGGCCCGCGCGATGCCGGCGATGTTGCCGAGCACGTCGAGGGTGCCGAAGGCCTCGATCGCCGCCGCCACGGTGGCGCGGCACTCGTCGCGGCTGCTGATGTCACCGGTGCGGGTCTCCATGGTCGCGCCGGCGTCGGCGACGAGCTTGGCCGTCTCCGCCAGGGCATCGCCGTTGAGGTCGTGGCCGAGGACCCGCGCGCCCTCACCGGTGAGGCGCAGCGCGACCGCGCGCCCGATCCCCGAACCCGCGCCGGTGACGAGCGCGGCCTTCCCGTCGAAGCGTGCCATGAGAGCTCCCCCTGAGTCGGTGCCGATCCTGCTCGGCTCGCAGTGACCGTAGTCGGGCCGTACGGTATCGCCGTCCGGCGTGCGCCGGTCTCGAAAGGGGTGTCGATGGAGACGCTGGCTGGGACGACCGTCGTGGTGACGGGTGGCGCGAGCGGGATCGGTCTGGCGTTGGCCCGGGCGTTCGCGGCCGCCGGCGCCCACCTCGTGATCGCGGACATCGAGGCGGCCGCGCTCGACGCCGCGCTCCCGCTCCTGCCCGGCGACACCCTCGCCGTCCGGACCGACGTCTCCCGGATCGAGGACGTCGACGCCCTCGCAGGCGTGACCCTCGAGCGCTTCGGTCGTGTCGACGTCGTGTGCAACAACGCCGGCGTCTCCACCTTCAACCTGCTCGAGCACCAGACCCTCGACGACTGGCGCTGGGTCCTGGGCGTCAACCTCTGGGGGGTGATCCACGGGGTGCAGACGTTCGTGCCGATCATGCGCCGTCAGGGCACCCCCGCCCACGTGGTCAACACCGCGTCGGCCGCCGGGTTGATGAGCGGCATCTCGTACCTGGGCCCGTACGCGGTCAGCAAGGTCGGGGTGGTCTCGCTGTCGGAGACCCTGGCCGCCGAGCTCGCCACCGAGGGTTCGCCCATCGGCGTGAGCGTCCTGTGCCCCGGCTTCACCAACACCAACGTGATGGAGGGGGAGCGCAACCGGCCACCCGAGCTCGGCGCGGAGCGGCGGACCGACGCCTCGCAGCAGTTCGTGCAGTTCATCAAGGACAGCTTCACCACCGACGACGGCGCGGAGCCGGAGGCAGTCGCCGCGCAGGTGCTCGACGCGATCCTCCACGACCGGTTCTGGGTGGTCAGCCACCCCGGGATCGACGCGATGTTGGAGGGCCGCTTCGAGCGCATCCTCGAGGCCGCCCGCCACGCCGGCGAGATCGGCGACCGATGAGCGGGCCCCTGCACGGTGTGACGGTGATCGAGCTGGCCGGGCTCGGCGCCCTGCCCTTCGGCACCCTGAAGCTGGCCGACATGGGCGCCGACGTCATCCGGGTCGAGCGGGCGTCCGACGTGCCCCCGGACCCGGTCGCGCGCCCGTTCAGCGAGTGGGACCGCGGCCGGCGCTCCATCGGCGTCGACCTCAAGCACCCCGACGGCGTCGAGCTGGTCCTCCGGCTCGCCGAGCGCGCCGACGCGCTCGTCGAGTCGTTCCGCCCCGGGGTGGCGGAGCGGCTCGGCGTGGGGCCGGAGCAGGCGATGGCCCGGAACCCCCGGCTGGTCTACGGCCGGCTGACGGGGTGGGGCCAGGAGGGGCCGCTGGCGCAGCGTGCGGCTCACTCGCTCAACTACGAGTCGATCACCGGGGCGATCGGTTCGATCGGGCCCGAGGGCGGCCCACCCGTGCCGCTCCTCCAGGTGCTCGGCGACTTCGCGGGCGGCGGCCTGCACCTCGCGTACGGCGTGGTCTGCGCGTTGTTCGAGGCGCAGCGCTCCGGCCGGGGCCAGGTGATCGACGCCGCGATGGTCGACGGCGTGGCCTCGATCTTCTCCGTGTTCTACGGGATGGCGCGCTCGGGCATGCACACCGAGGCGATCGGCACCAACCTCTTCGACGGTGGCTCGCCCTTCTACAACGTGTACGAGACCGCCGATCATCGTTACGTCACGCTGGCGCCGATCGAGCCGCACTTCTACGCGCTCCTGCTCGAGCAGCTCGGCCTCACCGGTGACGACCTGCCCGAGCAGTACGACCGCTCGCGCTGGCCGGAGATGAAGGAACGCATCGCCGCCGTGGTGCACACGAAGACGCGTGACGAGTGGCAGGCGCAGCTCGAAGGGTCCGACGCGTGCTTCGCGCCCGTCTACCGGTTCGGCGAGGCGCCCGAGCACCCGCACAACGCGGCCCGTCACGTGTTCGTCCCGACCCCCGACGGGGGGCTCCAGGTGGCACCCGCGCCGCGGTTCAGCCGCACCGTCGCGGAGCCCGGGGTGTCGTTCGCGTACCCGGGTGCCGACACCGACACCGTGCTCGCGGAGTTCGGGCTCGACGATGACGAGATCGCGCGCCTGCGGAAGACCGGGGCCGTCGCCTGAGCCCGGGCGCCCGGGACGAGGGTCGGGTCCACGAGGGTCGGGTTCACAATGGGTCGGATATCTTATACAGGTGGCGGTGAAGCGGACGGCGAGCTCGGGCGGTGCGGGCTTCGCGCCCGTCCCGCTCGTCGACCGGCGCAGCAGCGGCGAGCTGGTCGCCGTCCACATCCGCACGTTGATCTTCAACGGCGAGCTCCGCCAGGGCGACCGCGTCCGCCAGGACGAGATCGCCGAGCAGCTCGGGGTGAGCCGGATCCCCGTCCGGGAGGCGATCATCGCCCTCGACCGCGAGGGCTGGCTCGCCATCACCCCCCACCGCGGCGCGTTCGTCCACGGTCTCGACGAGGACTCGTTGCGCGACCACTACGAGCTGCTCGGCCTGGTCTACGGGCTCGCCGCCCGCCGCGCGACGGAGCGCGGCACCGCGGAGGGGCTCGCGCAGCTGGCACGGGCCCAGGAGGAGTTCGCGGCGGCCACGACGACCGACGAGCTCCACGCCACGAACGACGTGTTCCTGCGCACGCTCCTCGCGATGGCCCGTGCGCCGCGCCTCGGCTCGGTGATGCGGGGCATGGCGACGGTCGCGCCGGGAAACTTCTTCGAGCTGGTGCCGGGGAGCGACGTCGTGCAGCAGGAGGGCACGAGGGCGATCGTCGCCGCGATCGAATCAGCCGACGCCGACGCCGCGGCGGCTGCGTGCGTCCACCTGTTGCGCAGCCAGGGCGAGCTGGTCATCGCGCTCCTCGCGTCGCGCGGCATGTTCGCCGCCGAGCCGGACGCAGGGACTCAGTAGCCGCGGAACTTCGGCGGGCGCTTCTCCAGGTAGCTGTTGACGCCCTCGTCGCTGTCGAGGCTGGCCGCCATCACGTCGACCATCCATGCCTCTTCCTGGGCCATCGTGGTGCGGTCGACGTCGAGCGAGCGGTTGAGCAGCCACTTGTTGACCGCGTGCGCGCGCGTCGGGCCGTCGGCCAGCCGGCGGGCGATGTCGGCGACGGTCGACGCGAGGTCGTCGGCGGGCACCACGCGGGTGACCAGGCCGATCTCGTGCGCGCGGGTCGCGGTGAGGTCCTCGGCGAGGAGCACCAGCTCCTTCGCCCGCTGCAGCCCGACGAGGCGGGGGAGCAGCCACGTGCCCAGGCCGTCGGCGGCGAGGGCGCGGCGGGCGAACACCTCGATGAACTTGGCGTCCTCCGACGCGATCACGAGGTCGCAGGCGAACGCGATGTGGGCGCCGATCCCCGCCGCGGTGCCCTGGACCGCCGCGATCACGGGGACCTCGCAGTCGAGGATGGCGTTGATGGTCGTGATCGCGCCCCGGAGCATCATCCGGCGTCGCTCCCCGATCACCCGCTCCGGGGCGTCGGACGGGCGCGCCGCCGCGACGGCGGGCGCGCCACCCCGGAGGTCGGCGCCGGTGCAGAAGAAGCGCCCGGTGGCCTGGATCACCACGCACCGGATGGCGAGGTCCTCGTCGGCCCGGGCCAGCCACGTGCCGATCTGCACCCGTTGGTCGCTGGTCAGCGCGTTGCCGGCTTCGGGCCGGTCGAAGGTGATGGTGGCGATGCCGTCGTCGACGTCGAAGCGGATGCCGTCGTGGCTCTCGGTCTCGCTCAAGGGGTCTCCTGCTCGCGTCGCGGCTCGGGGCGGTCCGGCGAGGGCATTGTATATTCGATACACACCACGGTGGCCGGAGGTCACGATGACGTTGCACATGAACGAGCTCGAGGTGACGCGCGAGGAGCTCGCGCGGATCCCGCGCATCATCGACGTCGACGCGCACATCGTGGAGCCACCCGACGTGTGGTCGAACCGGCTGCCGGCGAAGTACCGCGACGTCGGCCCGCACGTCGAGTACCACCCGTTCGGTACCCCCAAGCTCGACGGCGCCCGCTACATCGAGGCTCCCGGCACCGACGGTCCCGACGTCGCGTGGTGGATCTACGAGGACTACCAGTTCTCGCTCAAGCGGATCGTGGCCGCGTCGGGGTATCCGCCCGAAGAGGTCACGATGTCGGGCGTCACCTTCGACGAGATGCGCCCCGGCTGCTGGAAGGTGGCCGACCGTCTCGCCGACATGGACCTCAACCACGTCGAGGCCCAGCTGTGCTACCCGAACTACCCGCGCTTCGCCGGCCAGATCTTCCTCTGGGGCAAGGACCGCGAGCTGGCCCGCCTCTGCGTCGAGGCCTACAACGACTGGATGGTCGACGAGTGGTGCGGTGAGAGCGGCGGACGCCTCGTCCCGCTGTGCCTCGTGCCGTTGTGGGACGTCGACCTCGCGGCGGCCGAGATCCGCCGCAACGCCACGCGCGGGGTCCGGGCCGTCGCGTTCAGCGAGCTCCCCGCGTACCTGGACCTCCCGAGCATCCACTCCGGCTACTGGGACCCGTTCTTCGCCGCGTGCGAGGAGACGTCGACCGTGCTCTGCATGCACATCGGCTCCGGTACCCGTACGCCCCAGACGTCGGCCGACGCGCCCGAAGCGGTGCCGGCCACGATCATCTCGGGGAACAGCGCGGCGAGCCTCACCGACTTCCTGTTCTCCGGCGTGCTGGTGCGCCACCCGAATCTCCGACTCCTCTACGCGGAGGCGCAGATCGGATGGATCCCCTACACGTTGGAACGGGCCGACGACGTGTGGTCGACGCACCTCTGGGCACACGGGCAGCGCGCCTGCCCCGAGCCGCCGTCGACCTACTACTACCGCCAGGTCACGAGCTGCTTCTTCAAGGACCCGATCGGCGTCAAGATGCTCGACCAGGTGGGCGTCGACAACGTCACCTTCGAGACCGACTACCCGCACCAGGACAGTACGTGGCCCCACTCGCTCGAGGCCGCGGCGAAGCAGTTCGGCTTCCTGCCGCAGGACCAGATCAACAAGATCGCGCGCGACAACGCGCTCGATCTCTTCGGGATCGACCTCCCACGCGCGGGGAGCGGCTCCGGTGGCTGACCCGTCGTCCGCCGGCGCGGGGACCACGACCGGCACCATCACCGACGAAGCCATCGAGCGCCTGCGCGCCCGCGTCGGGGTGCCCGAGCCGTGGACCCGCAAGCCCCACTACTTCCGCCCGAACGTCGACGCGTTCCGGATCGTGGCCGAGTCCTACGGCGACGACAACCCGCTCTACTGCGATCCCGAGTACGCGACCGCCACGGTGTGGGGCGGCCCCGTCGCGCCGCCGCCGCTGGTGGGTGGCGACTCGCTGATCGGCGAGGACGAGGTCACCGCGGTTCCCGACGACAAGCGCGAGCTCATGAAGGGCGACCCGTTGCGCGGGGTGCACGCGTTCTACTCGGCGAGCGCCCGCGAGTGGTGGGCACCGCTGCGGCCCGACCGCCGGGTCTGGCGGCGCAACGCGCTGGTCGCGGTGCTCGACAAGCCCAGCGAGTTCGCCGGGCGGGCCGTCCACGAGTGGAGTGCCAACGTGTTCCGCGACGACGACGGGACCATGCTGTCGGGCCAGTACCGGCTGATGATCCGCACCGAGCGCACCAAGGCGCGCGAGAAGAAGAAGTACGACGCCATCGAGCTCGCGTCCTACACCGACGCCGAGATCGAGGCGATCGAGGCCGAGTACGCGGCGGCGACGCGCCGGGGCGACGAGCCGAGGTTCTGGGAGGACGTCGCCGAGGGCGACACCGTCGGGCCGATGGTCAAGGGCCCGCTGACCGTGACCGACATGGTGTGCTGGCACGTCGGGATGGGCATGGGGCTCTACGACGTCAAGCCGCTCGCGCTCGGCGCCGCCAACCGGCGTCGGATCCCGCGGTTCTTCCACCGCGACGACCAGAACGTGCCCGACGTGATGCAGCGGGTGCACTGGGACCCGGAGTGGGCCCGGCGCGCCGGGAACCCGACCACCTACGACTACGGGCGGATGCGCGAGACCTGGCTCATCCACCTGTGCACCGACTGGATGGGTGACGACGCCTGGCTGTGGAAGCTGGAGTGCGAGTTCCGCGGCTTCAACTACGTGGGCGACACGCAGCACCTCAGCGGCACGGTCGTGCGCAGGTACCTGGCCGACGGCGAACGCCCCGCGGTCGATCTCGAGTTGCAGGCGGTGAACCAGCGCGGCACGCCGACCACGCCCGGGCGCGCCACCGTGCTGCTCCCGAGCCGCGGGCACGGGCCGGTCCGCCTGCCCGACCCGCCCGGTGGCGCCCGCGACCTCCAGACGGCGCTCGTGGCCGCCGGCGAAGCGTTCTCCCGCCGGTGAGCGCGTACGCCTCGGCCCCCGGCCTCGACGTCTCGCTCGATGCGGGTGTGCTCACGCTGCACCTGGCGCGGCCGGAGAAGCGCAACGCGATGAACGACTCGATGATGTACGCGGCGATCGAAGCCGTCGATCTCGCCGGTCGCGACGAGGCGGTGCGCGCCATCCTCCTCACCGGCGAGGGCGAGCACTTCTGCTCCGGCTTCGACATCGTGGCCCGCAACGCGGAAGACGGCCGCCCCCGGGTCGGGAGCATCCAACGCCGGTTGCCCTCGCAGGCCCACCGGCTCGTCCCGCTCCTGTGCTCGATCCAGACCCCGGTCGTGTGCGCGGTGCGCGGGTGGGCCGCGGGCATCGGTCTGAACCTCGCGCTGGCGGCCGACTTCACCGTCGCCGCCGAGGACGCCCGCTTCTGGGCCCCGTTCGTCGAACGGGGCTTCACGCCCGACAGCGGCGCGACGTGGCTGCTGCCGCGCCGGGTCGGGGAGATGCGGGCGCGCGAGATGATCCTGCTCGGCCGGGTCGTCAGCGGCACCGAGGCCGCCGACTGGCGCATGATCCACCGCGCGGTGCCGGCGGCGGAGGTCGACGCGGCCGCCACCGCGCTGGTCACGACGCTGGCCGGCGGCGCGACCGTCGCGCTCGGGCTCGCCAAGTGGCTGCTCCACGGGGGGAGCACCGACACGCTCGACGGCCACCTGCGCAACGAGGCGTTCGCGATGGAGCTGTCGTCGCGCAGCGAGGACTTCCGCGAGGGCCTCGAGGCGTTCCGGGAGAAGCGGCCGCCCGAGTACGGCGGGCGCTGACGTGTACGAGCGCCTCCTCGTCGAACGTCGTGGTCCCGTCGGGTGGTTGATCTTCAACCGTCCCGACGTCGGGAACGCGATGGACGCGTTGATGATGACCGAGCTGGAGCAAGCGTGGCGGGAGCTCGACGCCGACCCGTCCGTCCGCGTGATCGTGAACGCGGGGGAGGGGCGCAACTTCCAGACCGGCCTCGACGTCGCCGCGCTCAGCCGCGACAAGTCGGCGATGACGGAGCAGTCGCGCCGCACCGCGACGCCGAGCTGCGCTTCACCGGGTGGCACAACCAGGTGTGGAAGCCGGTGATCGCCGCCGTCCACGGCAACTGCGTCGGTGGTGGGCTGCACTTCGTCGCCGACGCCGACATCGTGCTCGCCACCAGCGACGCGCGCTTCTTCGACACCCACGTCTCGATGGGCCAGGTGATGGCCTACGAAGGCGTCGGGCTCGTCCGCAAGATGGCGTTCGAGCCGATCATGCGCATGGTGTTGACCGGGAGCCACGAGCGGATGTCGGCCGCGCGCGCCCACGAGCTGGGCATGCTCTCGCAGGTCGTCGACCCGTCGGAACGGCTGCGCGACGAGGCGCAGGCGCTGGCGGAGACGATCGCCCGGAACTCGCCGGCGGCGATGCGCGCCACCGAAGCGCGCCCTGTGGGGCGCGCTGGAGACGGGCCTCACCGACGCGTGCGTCGCCGGAGGCCGCGAGCTCGTGGGGATGTGGGGCCACCCGGACCAGACCGAAGGCCCGCTCGCGTTCTCGGAGAAGCGCGACGCGCGATGGATGGAGACGACATGACCCTGTCGACCTACGACACCCTGAAGCTCGAACGTCACGGGCCGGTCGGCTGGCTGATCAACAACCGCCCCGAGCGGCTCAACGCGATGAGCAGCCACATGCGCGACGAGTTCGCCGACGCCTGGCTCGAGCTCGACGCCGATCCCGCGGTCAAGGTGATCGTGCACACCGGCGAAGGGCGCGCCTTCCAGACCGGCGTCGACGTCGAGGAGATCGCCAGCGACGGCATCGGCATGGAGCGCTACCGGCAGTCGGTCGAGGACTTCGACCTGCACTTCACCGCCTGGCAGCAGGGTGTCGACAAGCCGGTGATCACCGCGGTCAACGGCATCTGCGCCGGCGGGGCGTTCCACTGGGTCGCCGAGGCCGACATCGTGATCGCGGCGAGCGACGCGCAGTTCTTCGACCCGCACGTGTCGGTCGGGCAGGTGGTCGCGGTCGAGGCGATCGCCCTGTTGCGCAAGATGCCGTTCGAAGCGGTCATGCGCATGGCGCTGGTCGGTCGCTACGAGCGGATGACGGCCGCTCGCGCCTACGAGCTGGGCATGATCTCGCAGATCGTCGACCCGCCCGAGCGGTTGCGCGAGGAGGCGCAGGCGCTGGCGGAGATGGTGGCGAAGAATTCGCCCGCCGCCATGCGTGCCACCAAGCGGGCACTGTGGGGCGCCCTCGAGTCCGGCCTCACCGACGCGTGCCGCAACGGCGCGCAGGAGCTGGTGTCGATGTGGGGTCACCCGGACCAGACCGAAGGCCCGCTGGCGTTCTCGGAGAAGCGCGAGCCGCAGTGGTTGGAGCTCGACGGGACGTCTCCGGGCGGATGAGCCTGGCCGAAGTCCTCGAGCCGCGCGACGACGACGCCACCACGATCGCGGTCTACTCGGGAGCCGAAGACGTGACGCGTGCCGAGCTGCGCGCGAGGGCGGAGGCGCTCGCCGCGGTGCTGCGCGACGCGGGGCTGCAACCGGGGCAGGCCGTCGGCGTGATGCTGCCCAACGGATCCGACATCGTCGCCGCGTTGTTCGGCGTGTGGTTCGCGGGCGGCGTATACATCCCGGTGAACCCGCGACTGTCGGCCGACGAGCTCGCGCACGTGTTCGATGCCGACCGTCCGGCCGCGCTGGTCACGGTGCCCGACGACGCCGCGCGCGCGGTCGACGTCCCGGTCGTGCTGGCGACCGGCCACGGGACCTGGCGCGCCACGGGCGCGGTCGACGCCACGGCCCCGGCGCTCGGGCCCGACGTGGCGGCGATCTCGTTCACGTCGGGCACGACCGGCCGACCGAAGCCGGTGCCGCTGCTGCACGCGAACGTGCTGGGCCTCATGGACGGGGTGCTGCACAAGCTCAGGGCCGGCGGCGCGCCCGCGGCTCGGGGCGGCGCGCAAGGACCCGATGCCGAACCTCATCCCGACGTCGCTGTCGCTGTGGGCCGGGATCTACAACGTGATCTTCGGCTTCCGGGCCGGGGCCGCCGTCATCATCATGGACCGGTTCGAGACACGGGCGTTCGCCGACGTCGTCGAGCGCTTCCAGCTGCGCTCGACCGTCCTCCCGCCCGCGGCGATGACGATGCTGGCCGACGACGAGTCGATCACCTCGCTCGCACCGCTGAAGTACGTGCGCAGCATCACCGCACCGCTCTCACCCCTCCAGGCCCGCCGGTTCCGCGACCGCTTCGGGATCAGCGTGCTCAACGGGTGGGGCCAGACCGAGATCGGCGGTGAGGTGGTCGGTTGGAGCGCGCAGGACGCCCGGGAATTCGGCGACTCGCACCTCGGTGCGGTGGGCCGCCCGCACGAGAACGTCGAGCTGCGGCTGGATGACAACGGCGAGATCCTGGTGCAGACGCCCACCATCGTCGCCGCCGCCGCGGCGGGCGACGACTTCGGCGGCCGCCTGGTCGACGGCTGGTTCCACACCGGCGATCTCGGGCGCATCGACGCCGAGGGCTTCCTCTGGATCGAGGGCCGGGTGTCGGACATGATCAACCGCGGCGGCCTCAAGGTGTTCCCCGAGGAGGTCGCCGAAGTGGTGCGCCTCTCGCCCGACGTCACCGAGTGCGCGGTGGCCGGCATCCCCGACGATCGCCTGGGCGAGGTGCCGTGGGCGTTCGTCGTGCTGCGCGACGGCGCGCTGTTCGATCCCGACGCGCTCACCGAGCTGTGCCGCGCCCACCTCGCGCCCTACAAAGTGCCGGCGCGGTTCCGCCCGATCGACGCCCTGCCCCGCAACGAGGTGGGGAAGGTGCTCCTCCGGGAGCTGGTCGCACTCGGCGCGAGCGCGTCGTAGGAGACGGAGCGGAGGCGGCTCGTGGCATTCCGGGTCCGCACGGGTGGGCGAAGCGGAGTCGACCGGGCGCGACGGGGGTAGCGTGCGCGCCATGCGTGCGTGGCAGGTGCAACGACACGGTGAACCGCGCGACGTGCTGCGCCTGGTGGAGATCGACGAGCCGGTCCCGGGCCCGGGCGAGGTCCGCCTCCGCGTGGAGGCGGCCGCCGTCGGCATGCCCGACGTGTTCCTGTGCCGTTCCACGTACGCGTTCTCCCCGCCGTTGCCGTTCGTGCCCGGCCAGGAGGTGTGCGGGATCGTCGACGCGGTGGGCGAAGGCGTCGACGTCGCGCCCGGCACGCGCCTGATGGCCGTCACCAGCTTCACCGACGGCCGCGGCGGATTTGCCGACGCGACGATCGCGCGCGCGCAGGCAGTGCCTACCGCGTCCCCGACTCGATGAGCGCGCTCGATGCCGCGTCGTTCCGCATCGGGTTCTCGACCGCGTGGATCGGTCTCGTCCGCCGGGGTGGGCTCCGGCCCGGCGAGTGGCTCCTGGTGCTCGGCGCGGCGGGCGGCTCCGGCGCCACCGCCGTGCAGCTCGGGCGCGCCCGGGGCGCCGCGGGTCGTCGCCGTCGCCGCGGGACCCGAGAAGCTGGCGTCCTGCGAGCGCATGGGGGCCGAGGTGCTGATCGACCGCACGAGGCAGCCGGTCGTGGAGACGGTGCTGGCCGCGACCGGCGGCCGCGGTGTCGACGTCGTGTACGACCCGGTCGGGGGCGATCCGGCGACGGCGGCGCTGGGCTGCCTCGCGCCCGGCGCCCGCTTCCTCGCCGTCGGCTTCGCCAGCGGCCGGTGGGTGGAGCCGAGCATCCCCGATCTGGTGCGGCGCAACGCCTCGCTCGTCGGGGTGTACGCGGGGGGCTTCACCCGCGGGAGAACGAGTTCGACCACGAGGCGCTCCTGGCGCTGGCCGCGGCCGGCGAGCTCGAGGGCTTCGCTGACCGCGGTGCCCTTCGCCGAGTTGCCCCGGCGCGGTCGAGGCGGTGGCGTCGGGCGGGGTCGTCGGCAAGCTCGTCGTACGGGTCGGCGACCCGGGCTGAGCGCGGCCGCGCCCCGTCTGGGCGAATTCTCAGGTCCGGTCGGTACGGTCGCCGGTGTGCGTGCGTTGGGAGCGACCCTGGTGGTGCTGATGGCGATCGCCGCCGTGCCGGGACGCGCGGCCCGGGCCACGTCGGCGGCCTGCTCGCCCGGGCCGGTCGCGGGCCGCGCTGGTCGCCGACCCCACCGCGGGGGTGACCCGGGTCGACGTGAGGCTGGCCCGGCGCAGCCACGGCGTCTGTCGCGTCCTCGTCACCCAGGTGCGCTTCCCCACGGGGACGACGACACCACTCCCGCTGCTGCTCGCGGTGCACGGGGCCGACGGCAACCCGAACCGCCTCGCGCCGCTCCTCGACGTCTGGGCGGGCGCCGGGTACGTCGTCGCCGCGCCCACGTTCCCGGGCACGAAGAAGCAGCCGAACGGGCGGGCCCTGCCGAGCGAGGTCGCGCGGCAGGCGGCGGACGCCCGCTTCGTGATCGGTGAGCTGCTCGACCGCTCCGACGCCGGCGCCGCCCCGAATCCGTTGCTGGGCATCGTCGACGATCACGAGATCGGGGTGGCGGGCATGTCGCTCGGCGGCATGACCGTGTACGGCCTGATCTCCAACACGTGCTGTCGCGACGGGCGGATCCAGGCGGCGCTGGTGATGGCCGGCGTCCACGACGACTTCCCCGACGGGAAGTACGTGCACCAGCGGACACCGGTGCTGCTGGTGCAGGGCGACGCCGACATCGGGTACCACCACAGCCGGGACACGTACCCGCAGCTCACGCCCCCGAAGTGGTTCATCACGCTGCACGGCGAGCGGCACTCCCCGCCGTTCGAGGTGCCACGCGGGAAGACCGCCCCCATCGTCGACACCACCACCACCGCGTTCTGGAATCGCTATCTGAAGCACCGAGCGCGCCGCGGCACAGGACATCGTCGACATCGTGCGCGCGACGAAGGGCAGGGCCACGCTCCAGCGCGACCTCAGCGTTCGATGACCGCCCGCCCGCGTTCGCGCAGCTCGAATTTCAGCACCTTGCCGCTGGCGTTGAGGGGGAGCGTGTCCACCACCTCGAGGTAGCGGGGCGCCTTGTAGTTGGCCATGTGCCCGCGTGCCCACGCCAGCACCGCGTCGGGGTCGACCGCGTGCCCGACGGTCGGCACCACGAACGCCATCCCCACCTCGCCCATGCGCGCGTCGGGGACGCCGACGATCGCGACCTGGGCGAGGTCGGGATGCTCGAGCATCAGGCCTTCGATCTCCGCCGGGTAGGCGTTGAAGCCGCCCACGATGAACATGTCCTTGATCCGGTCGGTGATGGTCACGTTGTTCGCGCCGTCGACGTAGCCGACGTCGCCGGTGTGCAACCAGCCGTCGGCGTCAATGGTCTCCGCGGTCGCGGCCGGGTTGTCGAAGTAGCCGATCATCACCTGGTAGCCGCGGGCCAGGATCTCGCCCTGCTCGCCGGTCGGGACGGTGTTGCCCTCGGCGTCGACGATCTTCATCTCGACCCCGGGAATCGGGCGACCCGAGGTGTGGGCGATGATCTCGGGGTCGTCGTCGTGGCGGCACATGCTCACGATGCCGGTGGTCTCGGTCAGGCCATAGCCGGTGACGACCGACTCGATGCCGAGCGTCTCGCGCATCTGCACCACCAGCTCGACGGGTACGACCGCGGCGCCGGTGACCGCGAGGCGTAGCGACGAGAAGTCGAACTCCGAGAGATCGGCGTTCAGGATGGTCTGGTAGATGGCGGGCGGCCCCGGGAGCATCGTGACGTGTTCCTCCTGGATCGCTCGCATGACCGACGGCGTGTCGAACACGAGGTGGGGCAGGAGGGTGGTGCCGGTGAGCAGCGACGCCACCAAACCCGACTTCAGCCCCGCGGTGTGGAAGAGCGGGTAGACGAGGAGGTAGCGGTCGCCGTGGCGCAGCCCGACGACGTCGGCCCACGCCGCGAACGCGCGCACGCTCGCGCCGTGGCGCAGCATCGCCCCCTTGGGCGCGCCGGTGGTGCCGGAGGTGAAGATGATGTCCGACATCGTGTCGCCGGTGAGGGCGGCCTCCCGGCGGTCGACCTCCGCCGTGTCGGCGCGCTCGGCGCGCGCGAGGAAGTCCTTCCACGGCACCGTGCCCGCGGGCGCGACGCCCTCGAGGATCACGATCTCCTCGACGAGGTCGCGGGCGCCGGCCTCCTCGAGCAGGGACACGTAGTCGGTGTCGAGGAAGTCGGTGACGGTGAACAGGAAGCGCGCCCCCGACGTTCGCAGCACGTGCGCGGCCTCCGCACCGCGAAAGCGCGTGTTCAGCGGCACCAGCACGCCCCCGGCCGAGTACAGGCCGAGGGCGGCCACGATCCACTGGTGGATGTTGGGGGCCCAGACCGACGCGCGGTCGCCGGGCTGCAGCCCGCCGGCGACGAACGCCCGCGCCGCCTCGCGCACCGCGGCGTCGAGCTGCGCGAAGGTCAGCCTCGTGTCCCGGTCCACGATCGCCTCGTCGCCGGGCCAGCGTGCCGCGGCACGGTGCACGACGGCGGGAATGGTGTCGGGGAGAGATTCGTCCGTCATCGGGTCCTCCTCATGGCGAGAACATACAATCCGGCGACCTGACGCACCGTCAGATACGAGAACGCGGAGACCGGAGAAGACCGGAGAACAGGGGGAGCGGTGGGACTGCTCGACGGAAAGGTAGCGATCGTCACCGGGGCCGGTCACGGCATCGGCCGGGGCCACGCCATGGAGATGGCGCGCCACGGGGCGAAGGTCGTGGTCAACGACCTCGGCGGGAGCGAACGGGGTGAGGGCAGCGGCAAGGCCGCCGACGACACCGTCGCCCTGATCGAGGGCCAGGGCGGCACCGCCGTGGCGAACTACGGGAACGTCGCTGACCACGAGCAGTGCGGCGAGCTGGTGCAGCAGGCCGTCGACAGCTTCGGCCAACTCGACATCCTCGTGAACAATGCGGGCATCGTGCGCGACTCGGCCATCTGGAACATGCCGGTGGACGACTGGGACGCGGTGATGGCGGTGCACGTGCGGGGCACGTGGTCGACGTCGCACTTCGCCTCGAAGCACTTCCGCGACCGCGCCAAGCGGGGCGACGACCTCCACGGCCGCATCGTCAACACCACCTCCGGCGCCGGTCTCGGCGGCAACTTCGGGCAGTCGGGCTACGCCACCGCCAAGGCGGCGATCGTCGGCATGACGCTCACCGTCGCGCAGGAGCTCTACCGCTCGGGCGTCACGGTCAACTGCATCGGCCCCGCCGGTCTCACCCGCATCACCGCGACCATGCCGGGTTCGGGTGAGGCGTTCGAGCCCGACGAGGTGCCCGAGGGCGAGTGGAACGCGATGGACCCGAAGAACAGCTCGCCGGTGGTGGCGTGGCTGGCCAGCGACGAGGCGGACCACGTGACCGGCCAGGTCATCCGCGTGATCCACGACCAGCTCATCTGGATGGGCGGCTGGTACGAGCGCAAGTCGATCAGCTGCGACGGCAAGCCGTGGGAAGCCGACAAGCTCGGCATGCTCATGGCCACCGAGATCTTCGAGACCCGTCACCGCGGGATGGACTTCCGCCCCCTCTGAACCAGGAGCACTCTCATGGCGATGCCCACCGACGTCCCGATCATCGACTGCATGATCAGCTTCCCGATCAAGGACAAGAAGGAGCTGTACGCCTTCATCACCAAGCAGACGAAGGACACGCAGTCGAAGGACGAGTACAAGTTCCCCGTCGAGTACATGTTCAAGGACGTGCCCGACGAGCACCACTCCGACGAGGACCCGGTCGCGGTCACGTTGCGCGAGATGGACAAGCACAACATCGAGAAGGGGCTCATCGGCGTGGGCAGCGACAACTCGCAGCGCGCGCTGGAGCAGCACCCTGACCGGTTCATCGGTGCGTTGAGCGTCGACCCCAACGACATCATGGGCTCGCTCGAACGGATCGTCGAGGCCCACGAGAAGTGGGACATCCGCGCCGTCGACGTGTTCCCCTGCGGGCTCTTCCCGCAGATCGCGATCAACGCGCCGCAGATGTACCCGGTCTACGCCAAGTGCTGCGAGCTCGGCATCTCGGCATGGGTGAACGCCGGGGTCGCCGGGCCGCGCCTGAAGTTCGACGTGCAGCGGGTCGACTACATCGACGACGTGATGTACGACTTCCCCGACCTCGTGTTCGTGACCCGTCACGGCTGCGAGCCGTGGACCGAGCTCGCGGTGAAGCTCATGCTCAAGTGGCCGGGCCTGCACTACTGCACCAGCGCGTTCGCGCCCAAGCACTACCCCAAGGACATCATCAACTACGCCAACACGCGGGGCGCGGACAAGATCATCTACGCCGGCTACTACCCGATGGGCCTCACCCTCGACCGGATCATGGGCGACATGGTCGACGTGCCGTTCCGCGACCACGTATGGCCGAAGTTCCTGCGCGAGAACGCGGAACGGGTCCTGAAGCTCACGTGACCGCCGGGTACACGCTGCGCTGGCACGACGACGATCGCCTCACCGAGGACCAGCGCGTCGCGCTCGCCGGTCCGGGCGCGCCGTTCGAGCGGGCCGAGGAGGTCGTGCTCGGGGCGCGACGTCGAGGTGTTCGTCAACCGCCCGCCGCACCTCCGGGCGGTGCTCGACAGCTCGGTGGAGCAGTTCGATGACCGTCCGTACCTCGTGTTCCCGGACGAGATTGTCACCTTCGCCGAGCTGCCGGCCCGCGTCGGCGCGTTCGCGGCGGTGCTCGCCGAGGAGTACGGCGTGGCGAAGGGCGACCGCGTCGCGTTCGCGAGCGTCAACAGCATCCCGTACGCGTTGGCGCAGTGGGCGACCGTCGCCCTCGGCGGGATCATCGTCGGTCTCAACGGGTGGTGGACGGGTCCGGAGCTCGCGTACGGCGTGGAGCTCACCGCACCCAAGGTGCTGTTCGGTGACGACGCCCGGCTGGAGCGGTTGGCCGAGGTCGGCATCGACGACGACGACGTCCCGATGATCCCGTTCGCGATGCTCGTCGAGCAGGTGGAGGCGCGAGCGGGTGACGACGTCGACCTGCCCGATGTCGCCATCGACGAGGACGACCCGTTCATGATCCTCTTCACGTCCGGCACGACCGGACGCCCGAAGGGGGCCACGCTCACCCACCGCAACCTGGTGCACATGGGATCGGCGATGGCGTTCAGCCGCACGGTCACCATGCTGCTGAACGGCGTCACCCCACCGCCCGACGCGCCGCCGCCGGCGTCCATCTGCGCCACCCCGTTCTTCCACATCTCCGGCACCGCGCCGCTGTTCATGACCGGTGCCCGGTTCGGGAGCACGTTGGTCTTCCCGCCGCCCGGCCGGTGGGACCCGGCCACCCACCTCCGGCTCACCGCGGAGCACCGGGTGTCCGCGTGGTCCGGGGTCCCCACCCAGTTCTGGCGGATGTTGGAGCACCCCGATTTCGAGTTGTTCGACCTCTCGTCGCTGGCGATGGTGTCGTCGGGCGGCGCGCCGTTCCCGCCCGAGCTGATGCGCGTGCTGAACGAGAAGATCCCCAGGGCACAGCTCTCGAACGGGTACGGGATGAGCGAGTCGATGGGCGCCGGCACGCTCCTGTCGGGCGCGCGCTACGTGACGCACCGGGAGTCGGTGGGCGCGCCGTATCCGACCCTCGCGGTGCAGATCCGCGACGACGACCGCACCGTGCTGCCCGAGGGCGAGGTCGGCGAGATCGCCCTGCACGGCGGGGTGATCTTCAAGGGGTACTGGGATGATCCCGAAGCCACCGCGGCCGTGCTCGACGCGCAGCGTTGGTACCACACCGGCGACTACGGGCGGATCGAGGACGGGGTGCTGTGGCTCGAGAGCCGGATGCGCGACCTCATCCTCCGCGGCGGCGAGAACATCTACCCGATGGAGATCGAGCACCGTCTCATCGAGCACCCGGACATCGCCGACGCCGCGGTGATCGGCGTGGAGCACCGCACACTCGGCCAGGAGGTCAAGGCGTACGTCGTGGTGCGCGAGGGTGCCGCCGTCACCGAGGCCGAGGTGCGTGAGTGGGCGGCGGGGTCATTGGCCGCGTTCAAGGTGCCGGCGTACGTCGAGTTCCGTGACTCCCTGCCGTACACGCAGACCGGCAAGGTCATGAAGCACGAGCTCGAGGCTCAATCCGCCAGCTGACCCAGGACGCCGTCACGCGCCTCGGGGAGCGCCGACAATTCGGCGAAGGCCTCGTTCTCGAGCCGCCGGGCGCGGGCGATGCCCTCGCGTTCGGCGTCGAGGAGCAGGCGCTTGGTGGCCATGAGCGACGGCAGCGACTTCGCCGCGATGCGCGCGGCCAGCTCGAGGGTCTCGGCGACGAGGGTCTCGGCCCCGCACTGCCGCAGCGCCAGGCCGGTGGCGACGGCCTGCTCGGCGGAGATCCAGTCGGACGTGAACAACGAGAGTGACGCCTGCTGGCGACCCATGCGCCGCGGCAACAGGTAGCTGCTGGCTGCCTCGGGGGCGACGCCCATCGTGGTAAAGGGGGCGAGGAGGCGGGCGCGCTCGGAGACGAGCACGAGATCGCAGTGCGCGAGCATCGTGAACCCGAGCCCGACCGCCGAGCCGTTGACCGCGGCGAGCACGGGTTTGGGGAACTCGGCGAGCGTGTCGACGAAGGCGACGAACCCGTCGCGTGAGGGTCGTGGCGCGTCGTCGCCGACGATCTCCGCCATCTCGAGGAGGTCGGTCCCGGCGCAGAAGCTCTTGCCGGCGCCGGTGAAGACGATCGCGCCGACGGTGTCGTCGGCGAGGGCGGTGTGCAGCGCGCGCGCGGCCGCGTGGTACAGCGTCTCGTTGAACGCGTTGGCGCGGTCGGGGCGATTGAACGTGACGAGGCGGGCGCGGTCGTGGTCTTCGGTGAGCAGGACGTCGTCGGTCATGGCGGCTCAGCCTACGGCCAGCATCAGCGACACGAACTCGACGGCCTCGTCGCCGACCGGTTGCCACTTGTGGTGGGTGCCGCGCTGCACGACCGCTTCGCCGGGGCCGAGCACGACCGGTTCGGTGTCGGGGAGCGCGAGCTCGAGCCGGCCCGAGACGACGATGTCGACGTCGATGGTGTCGGTGGTGTGCCAGCCGGCGTCGCCGGGATCGTGACCGGCGGGGAGGCGGACCCAGCGGAAGGCCACGCCACCGCCACGCGGTTCGAGCACCCAGCCCCCGTCGGGGTCGCCGCCCTGCTCCGGTGATGCGAGCGGCCCGCCCGACTGCCAGAGCTCGACCAGTGCGACACCGTCGTCGGCGCCGGGGGAGAGCGCGCACGGGGGGACGCCGTCGGCGACGGCGTACGACGTGCCGTCGGGTCGCGTCGCGGCGACGAGGCGCCGGGGCCGGCCGGGGCCGGTGGCCGTCACCGGCGCGAGGGCGACCGGGGGATCGGCGGCCGGCGCCGACGGATCCGGGCGCAGCATGCACACCACGTACGTGCAGGGCTCGTCGCCGGCTACCCGCCAGCGGTGGAGGTTGCCGCGCTGCACGACGACGTCACCGGGCCCGAGCTCGTGCTCGCCGTCGTCGAGGCCGAGCACGATGCGCCCGTCGATCACGACCATGAAGTCGAGGGTGTCGGTGGCGTGCATGCCGGGTCGGTCCGGATCGTCGCCCTCGACGCGGACCCAACCCTCGTCAGGGGAGGCGGCGCCGCCCGGGAAGCGGATGAGCATCACCGAGCACCCGCCGGGCGGGGGTTCGAGCGGGCGGGGCCCGTCGGGGAGGTCGCCGCCGGCGGCGACGGTCCCGGGCGCGGCGTCGAGCCACAACCAGTGGGCCAGGCCGAAGCCGCCCGACTCGGCACCCGCTCCGATCGCTCCGATCGTGCCGGTCGGTGCGCCGTCGGCGACGATCACGTCGCGCCCGTCGGCGTCGTGGCCGGTGACGATCCGGCGCGCGGTGAACTCCATGTGCGGGACCCTACCGGGGTCTTCCATCCCGGCGCGGCGGAGGGCGCCGGCCGAAGACCCGCGCCCCGAGGCGGGCGCGGACCGACGACTCCCGACCGAAGGCGCTGAGCCGGTAGTAGCGCCGACCCGCTTCCCACCGTTCCTCGACGAGCCCGAGGGTCGTGAGGCGGTGGAGCGACTTGTACACCGAGCTCCGTTCCCGGCCGAGCATCCACCGCGAGCTCCAGTCCGTAGAACTCGTCGCGGCCTCTGCGGTGCAGCTCGCCGCCGGCGCTGAGCACGCTCGCGTCGAGCGGGAACAGGTGCCGGCGTCGGGGTCGTGCCATGGTCATCCTCCCCATCGTCGTCTCATCGGACCCATGGGTCCAATGAGACGAAGGGAGTCGCAACCGGTCTCGGCGTGGTCCGCAGGCGTGCGCGGTGGCGTTCGTCGCCTCGATGGGAGAACATGACCATCGTGAAGGGCGACCGGGTCGAAGTGGTGGTGGAGCTGGGCGGGGGCGAGACCCGCACCTACGAGATCGTGGCCACCCGCGCCGGGCGGCGGGTCGAGACCAGCACCGGGCGCGGGATCGTGGAGGTCACCGAGGTGACCCGTACCGGCGAGATCGTCCGCACCGCCCGGTTCATGCAGGCGCGGGTGATCGCGGTGGTCGAGCACCCGTCCGACGACGCGGAGCGCCGGCAGTCGAATCCCCAGCCCGCGCTCGATCTCTAGGCGCTACTCGAACTCCGCCAGCACCCCTCCGATGGGGGCCTCGCGGCGGCGTTCCTCCTGGAGCGCCTGGGCTGCCCACTTCCCGGGGAGCCAGAACCCGCAGACGAACGCGGCGATCGCGAAGACCATGGCGATGACGAAGAGGTCGTTGTAGCCCGCGAGGGCAGCAGGGGTCGGCTTGCCCGCGTGCGAGCCGAGCGCGCCGATGCGCGATGCCAGGATCGACGCGAGGATCGCGGTGCCGAACGACGCGGCGACCTGGCGGTTGAGCGACCGCACCGCCGAGGCCTGGGCGACGTAACGGCCGTGGACGGAGTTCATGGCGATCACGGTGTTGGGCATCATCGCCAGGCCGACGCCGAACCCGCCCATGAACAGCCACCCCGCGACCACCGCCATGGAGGTGTCGACCTGCAGGTGGCCAAGCGGCCAGAACGAGAACGCAGTGATCGCGAGGCCGATCGTGACCGGGATCCGCGCGCCGATGCGGTCGGCGAGCCTCCCCCCGATGGGCATGGTCAGCGCCACGCCCAGCGCGGACGGTGTGAGCATGAACCCGACGGACAGCGCGCTCGCGCCGCGCAGCGTCTCGAACTCGAGGGGGATGAACACCAGGCGGGCGAACTGCGAGATGGTGATGAGCCAGACGATCACCATCGTGAGGGTGAACGCCGGGATCGCGAACATCCGCAATTCGATGAGGGGTGCGTTGATGCGCAGGGAGCGCACCACCCAGGTGCCGAGCAGGAGGAGCCCCACGGCGATGGTGAGGACGAACGCCGGCGACGCCCATCCCCAGGTTGGCGCCTCGGAGAAGGCCAGGAGCACGAGCACGAGACCGGTGGCCGACGTCACCAGCCCGATCGCGTCGAGCGGTCGGGGATCGCGGGCGCCGATGTCGCGCAGCAGGACCGCCGCCGCGGGGATGCCGAGGAGGCCGAGGGGCAGGTTGATCACGAACAGGATCCGCCAGTCGACCGACGTCACGATGAAGCCACCGAGCACCGGCCCGACGGCCGGTGCCGCCATCGCGGCGACCCCCCAGATGCCGAGGGCCATGCCGCGGTCCTGCGGCTCGAAGAGCTCGTAGACCATCGCCATCCCGAGCGGCATCAACGCGCCACCCCCGAGTCCCTGCACCACGCGAGCCCCGACGAGCGCCGGGAGGCTCGGTGCCAGCGCGCAGAGCAACGACCCCACCGTGAACGCCGACAGGCTCACGACGAAGACCCGCTTCTTGCCGAAGCGGTCGGCGAGCCAGCCGGTCGCCATGATCGACACGCCGACCGCGAGCAGGTACGAGGTCACGATCCAGTCGACCGCCGACACCGAGTGGAAGTCCGCTCCGATCTGCGGCAGCGCGACGTTCACGATCGACGTGTCGAGGATGACCATGAAGGTGCCGATCAGGATGACCGCCATCGCCACCCAGCGGTATCGCTGGGGGTCCATCTCGCGATGGCTGGATGTGCGTCCGGGACGATCGAGCATCTTCAAAGTGCACCCAGATTACGGCGTGTGGTCGGATCCGGACACGGTCGGTACGGTGTCGGCCCATGCAGCTCGCCGATCTCGTGACCCCCGCGACCACCGTCGTGCTCACCCAGGAATGCCAGAAGGGTGTGATCGGCGACCTCAGCCTGCTGCCCGCCCTCACGGCGTCGGCCCGGGAGACGGGCATGATCGCCAACGTCGGGCGGATCGTGACGGTGGGTCGCGCCGCCGGGTGCGGGATCCTGCATTGCATCGCCGCGACGCGCGCCGACCGGCGCGGCGCGAGCACGAACGCCCCGCTCTTCGCCGGCACCGCCAAGGCTCCGGTGACGCTCCTGCCCGGTAGCGAGGCGACCGAGCTGGTCGACGGCATCGAGGCCGCCGACAGCGACCTCTTCTCCACCCGCATCGGTGGTCTGTCCCCCGTCAACGGCACCGACGCGCCGACGCTCCTGCGGAACCTCGGCGCCACGACCGTCGTGATCACCGGGGTGTCGACCAACGTCGCAATCCCCAACGCGACGTTCGACTGCGTGAACGCGGGCTTCAACGTGGTGATCCCCCGCGACGCCATCACCGGCCACCCCGCCGACTACACCGACGTGATCGTCAAGAACACGCTGTCGCTGGTCGCCAAGATCTGCACCACCGACGAGCTGGTCGGGATCTGGGCGAGGGCCGCCTAAGCTGCGGGGCTCCCCCCGCCAGGAGAGCCCCCGAATGCTGCAACGACTCGCGGCGTGGTGCTATCGCCGCCGCCGCCGCGTGGTGGTCCTGTGGATCGTCGCGCTGATCGCGGTGAGCGCGGTCGGCTCGAGCGTCGGCTCGACGTTCTCGCAGGGGTTCTCGCTGTCGAGGACCGAATCGCAGCGTGCCGCCGACCTCCTGGCGTCGCGGTTCCCCGCGCGGGCGGGTGACGAGGGCCAGATCGTGTTCGCGCCGGCGGGCCCGGCGAAGGGCGCGGGCGTGGCGGACCCCGCGGTGCAGGCGCGGATGGAGGCGCTGTTCGTCGAGGTGGCGAAGGTCCCCGGCGTCACCGCCGTCGTCAGCCCCTACGGCGCCGGCGGCGCCGCCCAGGTCTCGCGCGACGGTCAGGTCGCCTACGCCACCGTGCAGTTCGACCGGCCCGCGGCGAAGATCACCGATGCCACCGTCAACCGGGTCCGCGTGCTCGCCGCCGACGCCGCCGGCGCCAGCGTGCAGGTCGCGCTGGGCGGACGGATGTTCCAGCAGATGGGTGCGCTCGGCCCGGCCGAGCTGATCGGCATCCTGGCCGCGATCGTGATCCTGCTCGTCGCGTTCGGCTCGTTGCTGGCGATGGGGCTCCCCATCCTGGTCGCGCTCTTCGGCATCGGCATCGGGCTCGGGCTCGTGAAGCTCCTGAGCCACGCGATCACCACGCCGGACTTCGCGACCCAGATGGCCTCGATGATCGGCATCGGGGTCGGCATCGACTACGCGCTCTTCATCGTCACGCGGTACCGCCAGGGCCTCGGCGAGGGGTTCGGGCCCGAGCACGCGGTCGTGCGCGCCGTCGACACCGCGGGGCGGGCGGTGGTGTTCGCGGGCTGCACGGTCGTGATCTCGCTGCTCGGCCTCTTCATCATGGGCGTCGACTTCGTGAACGGCATGGCGGTGGGCACGTCGGTCACCGTGACGATCGTGATGCTGGCGTCGATCACGTTGCTGCCCGCGATCCTGGGCTTCGCCGGTCGCACCATCGACCGCTTCTCGATCCGGCGCCACCACGCGCCCAAGCCCCGCGAGAAGAGCCTGTGGTTCAAGTGGAGCCGCGTCGTGCAGCGGCGACCGTGGGCTGCGTTCGTCGGCGGGCTGCTGATCCTCGTGGTGTTCGCGATCCCGCTGTTCTCCATGCGCCTGGCGTTCCCTGACGCGGGCGGGAACCCGACCTCCGACACGACTCGCCGCGCCTACGACCTCGTCGCCGCCGGCTTCGGCGCGGGGTTCAACGGCCCGCTGATCCTCGCCGCCGAGTTCCCGGCGGGGGCCGACACCGGGCCGCTCGACTCGCTGGTCACCCGGCTCGGGCGCACCCCCGACGTCGCCGCGGTCGTGGGTCCGACGGTGAACCCCGCCGGCGACGCCGCGGTGATCCGGGTCATCCCCGAAAGCTCGCCGCAGTCGCAGCGCACCGCCGACCTCGTCGACTCGCTGCGCAACGAGGTGATCCCGGCCGCGGTGCGAGGGACCGACGTGCAGGTCCACGTCGGCGGCCTCACCGCGTCGAGCGTCGACGTGTCGCAGCGGCTCTCGTCGCGTCTGCCGGTGTTCATCGGCGCGGTGCTGGTGCTGAGCTTCCTCCTGCTGATGGCCGTGTTCCGCAGCCTGCTCGTGCCGCTGAAGGCCGTGGTCATGAACCTGCTCTCGATCGGCGCCGCCTACGGCGTGGTCGTGGCGGTGTTCGAGTGGGGATGGCTGAGCGGTCCGTTGGGAGTCGAGAAGACCGGGCCGATCGCGCCGTTCATCCCCATGATGATGTTCGCAGTCCTCTTCGGCCTCTCCATGGACTACGAGGTGTTCCTGCTGTCGCGCATCCGCGAGGAGTACGACCGCACGAACGACAACGCGCTCGCGGTGGCCGACGGCCTGGCGTCGACGGCCCGGGTGATCACCGCGGCTGCGCTGATCATGGTGACGGTGTTCGGCAGCTTCGTGCTCGGGGAGGAGACCACGATCAAGCTCTTCGGCCTCGGGCTCGCGACCGCGATCTTCATCGACGCGACGGTCGTGCGGATGGTGCTGGTGCCCGCGACGATGGAGCTGCTCGGCGACCGCAACTGGTGGTTCCCGCGGTGGCTCGACCGGATCATCCCCCGCCTCCACGTGGAGGCCGGGCCCGACGTCGACGCTGAGTTCGCCCGCCTCGCCGACGGTTACAGTGACGCGTCCCGTTCGGAGGAGCCGAGGAGCATCTCGTGACAGAAGCCGTGATCGTCGCCGCCGCCCGGACCCCCATCGGGCGGGCGCGCAAGGGGTCGCTCGTCGACGTCGACGCGTTCCGTCTGGCCGAGATCGCCGTGGGCGAGGCCGTCGCCCGGGCCGGGATCGACGCGGGCGACATCGACGACGTCGTGCTCGGCGAGTCGCTGCAGGGTGGTGGTGACATCGCCCGCAACGTGGCGGTGCGTCTCGGTCTCACCGGGGTCCCCGGCCTGGCCGACAACCGCCACTGCGCGTCGGGCCTGAGCGCGGTCCAGATCGGCGCCGGGAGCATCCGGGCCGGGATGGACCGGGTGGTCGTCGCCGGAGGCACCGAGAGCCTGAGCACGTCGCCCCGTACCCTGAAGGTGCTCGAGCCCGGTGGCGAACCCGAGTTCTGGATGTCGCCGAGCCACCCGGAGACCCCCGACGCGCCGGCCTTCGACATGTCGATCACCGTGGGGGAGAACACCGCCCGCGAGATGGGACTCACCCGGCGCGACGTCGACGAGTGGGCCGCCTACAGCCACGGGCAGGCCATCGCCTCGATCGACTCCGGCGCGTTCGAGGCCGAGATCATCCCGGTCACCTACACCGACCGTGAGGGCAACGAGCGCGTGTTCAGCGTCGACGAGCACCCGCGGCGGGGCACCACGGTCGAGACGCTCGCCGAGTTGAAGCCGATCCACCCCGAGATCGAGGGCGCCACCGTCACCGCCGGGAACGCCGCCGGCCTGAACGACGCCGCCGCCGCGCTGGTGGTGACCGCCGACGACTTCGCCGCCGCGCACGGTCTACGCGCTGCTGGCGCGCGTGGTGTCGTGGGCCTCGGTCGGCATCGAGCCCGCCCGCACCGGCCTCGGCCCGACCCTGGCGATCCCGAAGGCGCTCGACCGCGCCGGCCTCACGCTCGCCGACATCGACCTCTTCGAGATCAACGAGGCGTTCTGCTCGGTGCCCGTGGCTGCGGTCCGCAAGCTCGGCATCGACCCGGCGATCGTGAACGTGAACGGCAGCGGGTGCAGCCTCGGCCACCCGATCGCCGCGACCGGGGCGCGGATGGTCGTGACCATGCTCAACGAGCTGCGCCGGCGCGGGAAGACCCACGGCCTCGTCTCCATGTGCGCCGGCGGCGGGATGGGTTCGGCGCTGGTGTTGGAGGTCGGCGCGTGAGCGTCGACATCGACCTCACCGGCAAGCGGATCCTCGTGGTCGGGGGATCGGCGGGGATCGGCCGCAGCACCGCGATCAGTGCCGCCGCGGCCGGAGCGTCGATCGCGGTGGTCGGGCGCAACGAGGAGAAGCTCGCCGAGGTGGTCGCCACCGCGGGAGGCGGCACCGCCATCGCCGCCGACGTGACCGACCCGCCGCGCTGTTCACAGCTCGTCGACGAAGCGGTCGACGCGATGGGCGGGCTCGACGCGGTGGTGTACTCGACCGGCGTCTCGCCGCTCGCACCTCTCGAGGAGGTCGACGCCGAGACCTGGCAGCGGGTGATCGCCACCAACTCGATCGCGCCCACGCTCGTCACCCAGGCCGCGCTGCCCCACCTCAGCGACGACGGCATGGTCGTGTACCTCTCGTCCATCACCGTCGGCGCCGGCCACTTCGGTCTCGGGCCGTACGCCGCGAGCAAGGCCGCGCTGGACCGGACCGTCCGCGCCTGGAGGATGGAGAACCCCGAGCGACGCTTCGTGTGCATGGCGGTGGGCGACACGCACGGCACCGACTTCGGGCGGGACTTCGACATGGAGCGGGCGGCGGCGCTGACGCCGAAGTGGGTGGCCGCGTCGGTGATCTACCGGAACCACATGGAGTCCGACGATCTCGGTCGGGCCATCGCCGAGTTCGTCGCCATGATGCTGGCCCACCCGGGCCTGACGATCCCGGAGCTGACCGTCGTGCCGACCGGCCCCATGATGTCGATGGAAGACGTCCAGGAGCTGATGGCTGCGCTCTCGGAGAACCTGCCCGCTACCTGACCCGCGGCTTGGTGCGCGGTCGGGACGCGAAGGTCTCGTCGCCTTCGCGCATCCGCTGCTTGTTCACGCCCAGGTGCAGGAACGCGTTGCCGAGCGCGGTGGCCTGCGACGGCGCCATCTCGCGTGCGGCCCAGAGGGTGCGCAGCGTCGCCATCACCGCGTCGGCGGGTTGGCGGGCGATCGCCTGGGCGGCCCACGTCGCGGTCTCGAGGAGCTCGTCGCCCGGTACGATCTCGCTCACGAGGCCGATCTCGTAGGCGCGCTTGGCCGACATGCGTTCCGACGTGCCCATGAGCGCCATGCGCATCGCCTCCCCGAAGGGGATGCGGGCGAGCATCTCGATCGGCTCGAACACCGCGGGCATGGTGTAGGTGACGTGCGGGTCGAGGAACGTGGCGTGGTCGGCGGCGATGATGAAGTCGACCTGCCCGAGCAGGTAGAACGCGCCGGCGGCGGCGGTGCCGTTGACCGCCGCGATCACGGGCTTCCACAACCGGTTGACGCGGGGCCCGATCGAGAGGCCGGGGTCGTCGTACGTGTAGGGGTCCCACGGCACGTCGAAGGGGATCTCGGCACGGTCGAACCCGGTGCAGAACGCCTGCTCGCCCGCGCCGGTGAGGATGGCGACGCGCACGTCGTCGTTCCAGCGCATCGCCTCCCACACCGCGGCGAGCTCGTCGATCATCTTCATGTTGAAGCAGTTCTGCACGTCGGGCCGGTTCATCGTCACGTAGGCGACGCCGTCGTCCTCGCGGTACAGCAGGGTCTCGAACTCCATGGTGCCCATCAACCTTCCGATCTCACGCCTCGCGGCCCTCGAGCCAGTCGTCGAGTGACGCATCTTCCCAGCCGGGTGGCCCGTACACGGTACGCGGCAGCGGCGTCATCACGTGCGTGTCGCCGCCGGTGACCCATTCGGCCGCGTGACGGTCCCAGGCCACGAGGCGATCGTCGGCGTCGCCCGCGTCGTCGAGCCCGCGCGCGGCGTCGCGGTTCCGGCGGAGCCGCACCTGGGCCGGGATGTCGGTCGCCCAGACCATGACGACCTCGTGCTGGTTCGAGGTGACCTCGTAGAGGCCGGTGGGCTCGTGGCCGTACTCCCGCAGGAGCGGGACCCGCTCCTCGACGACCAGGGCCAGGAAGTCGAGCTGGGTGCCCGGGAGGACGGTGAGCAGCTCGTGCACGAACAGCGTCCCGTGCACGTCGCGGGCCAGGAGCTCCTCGGTGGTGGGGCTGCCGGGCGCGCCGCCGCACAGCCGGTCGAAGCCCCCGCTGCGCCACTTGGCCGCCTCGTCCCACCAGTCGCCGTAGAACGCCTGGCGCCGCTTGAGGTTCATGCGGTCGACGTTGCTCGCCCAACCGAGCCAGCCCTCGGTGCCGACGTCCCAGATGTTGATCACCTGGGGCCAGCGACCGCCCCCGGCCGCGCACACGTAGAACGACCCCTGGAGGCCGAACATGTCGGGCATCCGCAGCACCGGGTCCTTCCAGAGGTGCTCCATGTAGTCGTACTGGCCCTGGCCGATGATGTCGACCGTCTCGTGGAGGTAGAGGCTGCGGGGGGCCATGGCGGCGCAACGTAACGTGGCCGGGTTCGCGGCACAAGCGAGGGGGACCAGTGGAAGATCCGCATCTCCGGGTGCTACCGGCGCTCGACGTCACCAACGAATTCTTCTGGACGTCCGGGAAGGACGGCGTGCTCCGCTTCCTGCGCTGCCCGGAGTGCGAGGTCCTCGTCCACCCGCCGGTGCCGTTCTGCGCGCGCTGCGGTGGCAGGCCGTTGCCCGCGGCGGTGAGCGGCGGCGCCACGCTGTACAGCTACACCGTGAACCACCAGGCGTGGGACGGCACCACCGATCCCTACGTCATCGGGCTGGTCGCCATCGACGAGCAACCCGACGTGCGTCTCACGACCAACATCGTCGGCTGCGACGTCGACGACGTCCGCATCGGGATGCCGGTGCAGGTGGTGTTCGCGGACCACGACCCGATCTACCTGCCGCTGTTCGCGCCAGTCGACGCGGCGGACGACGCCCGATGAGCGCGTTCGAGCGGCGGTCGGTGATCTCGGGCATCGGCCAGTCGGCCATCGGTCGCCGCCTCGGCCGGACCGGGGTGGACCTCACCATCGAGGCGGCACGCGCCGCGGTCGCCGATGCCGGGCTGACCCTCGCCGACATCGACGGCCTGTCGACCTACCCCGGTGCCGGTGGCGCCGGCGGCGGCGACTTCGCCGGGCCCGGCGTCATCGAGATGCAGGACGCCCTGCGGCTCGAGCTGAACTGGTACTCGGGCTCGAGCGAAGGCGCGGCGCAGATCCAGGCCGTGATCAACGCGGTGATGGCGGTCGGCGCCGGCCTGGCCCGCCACGTGGTCGTGTACCGCACCGTCACCGAGGCCACCGGGCAGGGCGCCGGCGGCCGGAAGCCGATCGGCGTGGGCGGCGCGGGCGCGAGCGGCCCGATCCAGTGGACGCTCCCGTTCCGCGCGTACTCGGCGGCCAACTGGCTGGCGCTCTACGCGCAGCGTCACTTCCACGAGTTCGGCACGACGCGCGAGCAACTGGCGCAGATCGCGCTGAACGCGCGTCGCAACGCGGAGGTGAACCCGAAGGCGATCCTGCGCGAACCGATGACGATGGACGACTACTTCGCGGCGCGCATGATCACCACACCGTTCTGCCTCTTCGACTGCGACCTGCCCGCCGACGGCTCCACCGCCGTCGTCGTGTCCGCGGCGGACCACGCGCCGAACGTCGACCACGTTGCGCCCGTCGTGGAGGCGGTGGGCACCGGCTTCGTCGGGCGCCCCTCGTGGGACCAGTGGGGCGACCTCACCACCATGGGTGCCGTCGACGCGGCGCGCTCGATGTGGGCCCGCACCGATCTCACCGCGGCCGACGTCGACGTGGCCGAGCTCTACGACGGCTTCTCGTTCCTCGCGCTCTCGTGGCTCGAGGCGCTGGGGTTCTGCGGCCACGGTGAGGGCGGGCCGTTCATCGAGGGCGGCGCGCGCATCGCGCGCGACGGCGAGCTGCCGCTCAACACCAACGGCGGCCAGCTCTCGGCCGGACGCCTCCACGGGTTCGGGTTCCTCCACGAGGCCTGCGTGCAGCTGCGCGGCGAAGGGGGAGAGCGTCAGGTGGCGCAGGTTCCGGGACTCCCGGCGAAGCAGGTTCCGGGACTCCCGGCGAAGCCGGTGGAGATCGCCGCGGTGGGCAATGGTGGCGGCCCCGTCGCCGGCTGCATGTTGTTGACGCGGGAAGTGAGCTCCGCGGACGCGCCGAACGCCTACGTGAAGACCATCGGGAACGTGTCGAGGGAGCGGATCGCCGGGGTGTACATGAGCTCCACCCCCGGCTTCACCGAGTACTCCGGGATGCGGGTGTGCCACTCGCGCAGCGCGACCCGCAGCTCGAGCCGCGCGAGGTGGGAGCCGAGACACCGGTGGACGCCGCCGCCGAACGTGTGGTGCGGGTTGACCTCGCGGTCGAAGCGCACGTCGTAGGCGTCGGCGAGGGCGGCTTCGTCGGTGTCGACCGAGCCGAGGCTGATGCTCACCATGTCGCCCTTCTTGATCGGGCAACCGAGGATCTCGCCGTCGTCGGTCGCCACCCGGGCGATCCCCCCGACGGGGGTCTCCCACCGGAGCAGCTCCTCGACCGCCGAGGGCACGAGTGACGGGTCGGCGACGAGCTGGCGCCGCTGCTGCGGGTGCTCGCAGAGATAGCCGAAGAAGCAGTCGAGCGACGCGCTCACGGTGTCGAGGCCGGCGATGAGGAACAGGAAGCAGATGTCGAGGATGTCGTCGCGGGTGAGCCGGTGGCCGTCGACCTCGGCGTCGAGGAACCGGCTCAGCAGGTCGTCGCGCCGTTCGACCTCACGTTCGTCGAGGACCGCGTTGAAGTAGTCGTAGATCGAGGTGCCGATCCCGTTCTGGTAGGCGATGGTCTCGGGATGTTCACGGCTCTTCCCGATGATGTGGTCGGGACGGATCACGCCGTCCTTCATCTTCAGGAACGTGGCGAGGTCCGACAGCGGCAGCCCGAGCAGGGTGAGGAACACCTCGGAGGGGAGCGGCACCGAGAACTCGGTGGAGAAGTCGCACTCGCCGCGGTCGACGAACGCGTCGATCCGTTGGTGCACGAGCGCGGCGACCGGGGCCTCGAGCTCGGCCATGTGACGCGGCGCGAACAGCGGATCGAGGATCTTGCGGTACTTCACGTGGTCCGGTGGGTCGATCTGGAGCGGGATGAGCGGCCGCACCGTGCCCATGGGCAGCGTCGAGTCGGTGGCGGCGGACGAGAAGAGCTGGGGCTGGCGGAAGCACTCCTGCGCCGCCTCGCGGGTGGTGAGGATGTGACCCATGCCCTCGACCGACAGCACCGGCGAGGCGTCGCGCATCATCCGGTACATCTCCTGCGGGTGGCGGCTCGTCTCGGGATCGAGATCGAAGATGTTGAACTCGCCGGCGGCTCCGGGCTCGGTGTCGGTCGTGTACGACATGGTCACTCCTGGTCGTCGGCGAACTGCGGGAGGGCCCGGCCGGGGCGGCCGTCGGTGATGCCCACAAGATACGAGGTCAGCCAGACCCCCATGCACGCGTTGGCGACCGCACCGCGCCGGCCCGCGATCTCGTCACCCTCGGCGACGGCGCGCACGGTCGACAGCACCGTCGCCTGCACGGTCTCCAGGAACGCGGAGGAGATGTCGAGCAGCTGCTCGTACGCCTCCTGCGTGAAGCCGGCCACGTTGAGCATGCCGTCCCAGACCGTGCGGCCCCGGGCCACCCCGGCGTCCTGGAGGGGCACGATCCGCGCCGCCAGCCCGGCGTAGGGGCCGTCGGCGCGGGCGAGCGCGTCCGACACGTCGGCGAAGCGGTCGAGCGCACGCAGGCGGCTGGTCGCGTACGCGCAGGTGAGGGGACCCTCGGCGGCGGTGGCCGGGCAGACGACGAGACCGGCAGGCGTGACCAGGCCGTCGGGGGGCCGCTCGACGATCTGCAGCAGGTAGCCCTCGTTGTACCCGAAGCTGTCGATCAGACCCTGCGTGTCGTCGAAGAGGCTGGCCTCGGCGTACGCCAGCAGCTCCGCTCCGCCGCCGGCGGCGGCGGCAAGGGCGCGACCCGCGCGCCCGGTCTCGTCGACGAACGCGTCCTCGGACGGCGTGACGCTGAATCCCGCGATCGCCTCGTTGTGCCCGGAGCGGGCGAGCTCGTCGCGCAACCACACGCCACCGAAGTAGCCGGAGAGGTGGAAGACCCAGAGGTAACCACCGCACGGCAGCGACGCGGGGTCGTCGGACACGAAGATGCGGTCGAACAGCTCCACCGGCGCGTCGCCGAACAGGAATCGCGTCATGGCGCGCGACGGCGCCGGGGTGCGCTCGAGGTACACGCGTGCCATCTCGTCGAGCAGGTCCGGGGCCGGCGCCATGACCGTGCCGGGGAAGTACGGGTGGTCGGGGAGGATGACGGTCACGGCGCTACAGGATCACGCCCGCGTCGCGCGAGCGCGGCGATGCGGTCCGCGTCGTAGCCGAGCTCGGCGAGCACCGCGTCGGTGTGGGCACCGCAGAGCGCGCTCGGCTTCACGACCGTCGACGAGCGGGAGAAGCCGACGAGCGGGGCGAGACGGGGGTGGGTGCCGATGGTGGGATGCTCGACGTCGGCGATCCACCCGTTGGCGCGGCCCATGCCGCCGTCGGAGAACAGCTGGACGTCCGGCGGGCCGCTGCGGACCTCGAGACACCCGACGTCGACCGCGCCCAGCTCGGTCTCCCAGTCGCGGCGGGTCGGGCGCGGAACACCTCGCTCAGGACCTCGACCAGCTCGGCGTCGTGGGCGCGGCGCGATTCCTCGTCGGCGAAGCGCGCGTCGCCCCCGAGGTCGACGTAGGGCTTCAGCGCGGCCACGAGGTCGTCCCACTCCGACGCCGCGGGCGCGGCGAGGAACACCCAACCGTCGGCGGTCTCGTACAGGCGGTAGCGGGCCGAGAGCCCGTGGAGGCCGGGGTCGGACGACGCCGTGGGCGCGCGGCCCTCGTACTCGACCATGTCCTCGACCAGGACATGGGCCATCGACAACAGCATCGACGACTGCATCGCCTGCCCGGGTGCTCCCCGCGCGAGCGAGGAGCCCGAGGAGCAGCGCGCTCGGCGACGCCCAGCGACGAGAAGCCGTCGGCGTGCCCGACGCCCATGGCCGCGGAGCTGATGCGCAACGCGGCCAGCTTGGTCCCTTCGACGTCGAGGCTCTCGGGGTCGGGTACCGACCGCCCGATGTTGCGGAACGCCAGGCCCGAACCGGCGCCGATGGTCGGGGCGAACGCGGGGCGGTGCCCGCACGGGCCGTCGACGCCGTAGCCCGGCGCGCTCAGGTAGACGAGGTCGGGATTGATCGCGAGCAGCGACGCGGGATCGAGGCCGAGGCGCTCCACGACGCCGGCGCGGAAGGAGAGGAGCAGCGCGTCGGCCCGCCGCACGAGGTCGTGGACGATCTCGCGGCCGGCGTCGGTGTGGATGTCGACGGCGACGGTCTCCTTGCCCTGGAGCACCTTCACCGCGCCGACCTCGGGGAACGGGACGATGTGGCGGATGGGATCGCCGTCGAGCTGCTCGACCTTGATGACGCGGGCGCCGAGATCGGTGAGCAGCGTCGCGCCGTAGGGCGCGGCGTAGTAGGTGCCGAGCTCGACGACGGTGACGCCGGCCAACGGGGGCGCGTCGTCGGCGGCCTGGGAAGGTGCGGGCGTGCGCGGGGCGCGAGCGGCAGGCCGGCGCGGAGCGCGGCGCCGTGCTCGTCGGGCGCGGGCGCGGAACGCTCGACCGTCCCCGGTGTCGACGACAACCGCACCATCGGCCCGGGCTGGAGCACGGGTCCCCGTTCGGGGTCGTCCACGCTCACGACGGAGTGGTCGTGCACCATCTGCGGGTGGTGCAGCAGCTCGCTGTGGTCGCGGAAGATCTCGGCCCAGACGTCGGGCTCGCGGTCGAACACCTCGTTCCACTCGGCGGCGGTCTTGGACCGCACCGCGGCGAGCATGAGCTCGAAGTACTCGCCGCGTTGGTCGAGGTCGTCGAAGTCGGGGACCGACGACCACTTCGGGTCGTCGAACATCCAGTCGAGCTCGAGCACGCGCATGAACGCGGTGAACAGGCGCGGGGTGGTCTGGGAGAACTGGAGCCAGCGACCGTCGGCCGAGAGCGCGGCGAGGAGGCGGAAGAAGAGCGAGTTGTTCGGGACCGACGCCCCTTCGTCGATCAGCGCGGCCGACATGAACGCCTCGGGGTACTGGCGGGCGATGTGACCGATGAGCGCGTTCCACGTGTCGTGGGCGGCGAAGCCCTGGATCAGGGTGGTGTCGATCCGCTGGCCGACGCCGCTGCGCTCGCGCTCGTAGAGCGCGGCGAGGATGCCGTGCAACGTGGTCTGGGCACCGCTCCACGCGGCAGTAGGGCGCGGCTGCGAAGGCAGGACCGGGGCGGTCGATGATCACGCCCATCGAGTCGTGACCGCCGAGGCGGGCCATCACGAGGCCCTCGTATCCCTTGACGCCCGCCATCGGTCCCGTCCGCCCGAACGCGGTGACCGACGTGTAGACGAGCGCGGGGTTCTCGTCGCGGAGGTCGTCGTAGCCGAGCCCGAGTCGCTCGACGACGCCGGGACGGAAGGTCTCGACGACCACGTCGGCGCCGGCCGCGAGCCCGCGCGCGACGCGCAGGTCGTCGCGGTCGTGGAAGTCGAGGACGATGCTCTGCTTGCCCCGGCCCCAGAACGGGTACGCGGGCTGGGTGCGCAGCGGGCTGCCGCCGGGCGGCTCCACGTGGACGACGTCGGCGCCGAAGTCGGCGAGGAAGCCGCTCACGTGCGCGCTCGTCAGCGTGTTGGACAGGTCCACCACGTTGAGCCCCGACAGCGGACCGCTCATTGCCAACCCCCCTTCCACCGTCGACCGACGTTACCCGCCCCACCCCAACACGAACTGGCGTCAAAGTGGCGCGATTATTCGCTCACTTTGACGCCGGAACGTGGGTGGGCTCAGGCGTTGACGCCCACGTTCATGAGGCCGGCGAGGTTGCCGCCCATGATCTTGGCCTGGTCCTCGGTCGAGAGCCCCTCGAGGTCGTCGATGTAGGTGATCGGGTCGGACATGCCCTCGGCGTGGGGGTAGTCGGAGCCGAAGCACACGTGGTCGACGCCGACGAGGTCGATGAGCCCCTGGGGGTCCTCCTCGTGGAACGGGTGGATCCAGATGTTGCGCTTCAGCACGTCGACCGGGTGCTCCTCGAACAGCTGGGGCTGGAGGCTGTACGCCTCGTTGAAGTGCTCGATGGTCGGGCGTACCCAGTGGCTGCCGTTCTCGACCGGGAGGATCTTGATCGTGGGGAACCGGGTGGGCAGGCCGTGACCGACCACCGCGGCGATGGTGTCCTCGATCGCCCGCTTGCCGATGGTGCTCAGCGCGGCGAACCCGGAGCCGTCCTTGAACGGCAGCATCTCGCCGCCGGGCACGCCCTCCCACTCGTTGATGTAGCGCTGGTAGCCGCTGTCGGACGCGTGCATGCCGACGAGGATGTCGGCGTCGACCACCCGCTCCCAGAACGGGTCGAACTCCGGCAGCGCCATCGAGCGTGTCGCGAAGAGCGTCGTGACGGGGGCGGGACGGATCAGGATGCAGCGCGCGCCGCGCTCGATCAGCCACTCGAGCTCCGCGATGGCGTTGTCGAGCAGCGCGAGGTTGATGACCGGCGTGGCGAAGATGCGGTCCTCGTAGTTGAACGACCACTGCTCGTACATCCAGCGGTTGAGCGCCCGGATGACCGCGGCCGTGGCGTACGGATCGTCGCGGAGGCGCTCCTCGACCAGGCTGGCGAGCGTCGGCCACATCATGGCGCGGTCGATCCCGAGCTCGTCCATGAGCTTCACGCGCGGCTCGGGGGCGAAGAACGCCTCGGGCGAGCGGATCGCCTTCCCGAGCACCTCCCGGCGCGACTTGCCCTCCGGGTTGCCGTTCTTGAAGTACTCCTCCTGCGCGCCCGGGGCCGCGACGACGCTGAACGTCGGGTTCGGGATGTACTCGCTGATCTGGCCCTTGACGGTGATCTTCGTCCGACCCTCGATGTCGAGGTAGCGGATGACGCCCTTGAAGTCGTCGTCGAGGAACTTCGTGAGCGCGTCGGGCGTCTCGTACATGTGGTTGTCGGCGTCGAAGATCGGGAAGTCGAGGATTCGTGACGGCACGGGTGCCTCCTGGCTGACGGGCGTACGGGGAAAATTAGGCTTGGTCCTATTATGGCCGGTGGACGCCGTCCGCGCCAACGCGCCGGGCGAGCGCAGGGACGTCTTCGAGTGCCCGCAGCGCGTCGTTGAGGTGCACAGGTCGGCCGGTGACAGGAGGTCCAGCCCCTCGGGCTTGCGACGCTGCACGTTCGGGCGCGCGCGAGCACGAGCTCCGCGTCGATCCCGTCCGGGCGCAGCATGTCGACGCTCGTCGTGCGCCGCACCGAACCCGGTACCCGCTCCGGTGTCCCCCGGGTCGGGTCGTGGGTGCCGTGCCGCGGGTAGATGGGGAGACGGGCCACGGCACGGAGCGTACGGTTCAGGCCGGGACGACCACCAGTCGCTCCCAGCCGCGCACGGTGCTGGTGTGCACCATCTCGCTGTCGTCGAGGTCGACCGCGAAGTCGGGGAACCGGGCCAGCATCTCCTCGACCGCGATCCGCCCTTCGAGTCGTGCGAGCGCGGCGCCGAGGCAGAAGTGGATGCCGAACCCGAGCGACAGGTGCTGCTCGATCGGGCGGCGCACGTCGAACCGGTCGGGATCGTCGAAGACGCGGTCGTCGCGGCCCGCGCTCCCGGTGATCAGCACGAGGGCCGAGCCGGCGGGGACCTGCTCACCGTGGAATTCGACGTCGCGGGTGACGAGGCGCGCCTGCACCGGTGACGGCGGCTCGATGCGCAGGAGCTCTTCCACCGCGCCGGGCGCCAGGACGGGGTCGTTCGCGACCAGCTCGCGCTGGTCGGGATGCTCGGCGAACAGCTTGCCCGCCCAGCCGATGAGGCGGGCCACCGTCTCGTTGCCGGCGGCCGAGACGAGCCCGATGTACTGCCCGAGCTCGACGTCGGTGATGGGTCGGGGCTCGGCGCCCTTCTCCTCCACCGTCGAGTTGACCAGCGCGGTGATGAGGTCGTCGCGCGGTTCGGCGCGGCGGCGCGCCGCGAGCTGCGAGAAGTACTCGAACGTCTCCCGCTGGTCGTCGAGGTTGTACTCGGTCTCGCCTTCGTCGCGGTGCAGCTGGGCGTCCGCCTTCCGGCGCACCCAGTCCTGGTCTTCCTCGGGAACCCCGAGCATCGACCCGATGACCATCATCGGGAGGAGCCGCGCCGAACTCCTGGACGAGATCGAAGCGGTCGCGCCCGACCAGCGGATCGAGGTAGCGCGCGCACAGCTCGCGGATCCGCGGTTCGAGGTCGGCGATCCGGCGGGGGGTGAACACCCGGGAGAGGATGGCGCGGTGCGCATCGTGGATCGGTGGGTCCTCGAACAGCATGTTGCGCGCCTGCTCGACCACTTCCATCGGCGCCTTGACCAGCTCGAGCACCGACCCGTGCGCGGAGCTGAAGGTGTTCCAGTCGGCCGAGGCTTCCCGCACGTCGTCGAACCGGCTGAGGGCGTAGAAGTCGTGACGGTCGTTGTGGTAGAGGGGCGCCTCGTCGCGCATCCGGCGCCAGACCGGATGCGGGTCGGCGTCGATCGCGTAGTCGTACGGGTCGTAGTAGATGGTGGAGGTCATGAGGTGTGCTCCGCTCGGATGCCGGCGAAGAGGACCCGGACGCGGTACGCGAGGACGGGCGCGAGCTTGGGGTACGCGCCGTGGACCCATCCTTCGACCGCGGTGATCATCGAGCGCGTTCAGCATGTCGGCCAGGTCGATGGGGTCGATGTCGGCCGGTAGCTCGCCGCGCGCCTGGGCCGACTCGAACAGGACGGGGAACACCTCACGGGTGACGCTGTGCTCGCGACTTCTCGTCGGATGCTTGTAGAACTCGCCGAGGGTCCGGGCGATGGCCGCGCGGGGCATGCGCTCGGTGCGGCGCGCCATCTCCCCAAATGCGCGCTGGACCGTCTCGTCGATCGAGTCGCCCGCCTCGGCGGAGCGGTTGGCCACGGCCATCACCGCGTCGCCGGTGGTGTTGCTCATCTCGAGCAGCACGTCTTCCTTGTGCGCGAAGTGGAAGTAGAAGGTGCCCTTGGTGACGCCGGCGGCCCGGGCGATCTCCTCGACGGTGGTGGTCTCCACGCCGGTGTCGAAGCCCCGCTCGGTCCACAGCGCGACGGCGGCGTTGACCAGGTCCTGACGGGTCCGGCGCGAGCGTTCCTGCACCAGCGAGGAGCGGCGAGGTCCCTCGGCGCCGTTGGTCTGGTTGGTTCCGCGCGTGGTCGTCACAGGCATCGAGCCGCTCTCTCGAGAGGAGCCCGATCCTAAACCAGCTCCGCTACGGGTCGAGATGGAGCGGTAGCCCGAACACCGGGAAGAGCGCCTCGGCGTCGAGGAAGAAGGTGAGCTCGACCATCCGGCCACCCGAGACGTCGAGCACCTGCAGGGCCCACGGGTCGTGGCCCGCGCCCGACTCGCTGCGCCGGTACTGGCCGAAGGCCGGCTTCCCGTTGGCGACGGTGGGCACGAGTCGGGAGCCGCGGCAGCCCGCTCCCTGGCCGGCCCAGAAGGCGAGGATCTGGTCGCGCCCGCGGAGCCACATCTCGTAGGGCGGCATCGACTGGGTCGCGTCCTCGTGGATCAGCGACGTGAGCTGCTGCATGTCGTAGCGCTCGAACGCGTCGACGTAGCGGGTGAGCAACGCCTGCTGGTCGTCGTCCATCGGGAGCACGGGATCGGTGTCGGCGATGTTGCTGGCCGCGATCGTCGAGCGGGCGCGCTGGAGTGCGCTGTTGACCGACGCGTCGGTGGTGCCGAGCAGCTCGGCGACCTCGGTCGCCTTCCAGCGCACCACGTCGCGCAGCAGCAGGACGGCGCGCTGGCGGGGCGGGAGGTGTTGGAGCGCGGCGACGAACGCGAGGCGGATGGTCTCGCGCTCGACGGCGAGCTCGGCCGGGTCGGCGTCGTCGGCGATCACACGTCGGTCCGGGACGGGGAGCACCCAACGGACTTCGGCGCTGCGCTCGCCGACCGGCGTGGCGGCGGGCGACGGCGACCCGAGGTCCATGGGGCGGGCGCGGCGTTGCCGGCCGGTCAGCAGGTCGAGGCACACGTTGGTGGCGATCCGGTACAGCCACGAACGCAGCGCGGCGCGACCCTCGAACCCGTCGTAGCCGCGCCAGGCGCGGATCATCGTCTCCTGGACGGCGTCCTCGGCCTCGAACGACGACCCGAGCATCCGGTAGCAGTACGCGGTCAGCTCGATCCGGTGCTGCTCGAGTCGGCCGTCGAGATCGGAACGGGTGAGGTCGGTCTCCGCGAGGTCGGGCATCTGCAGAATCTACGACGGGAGGCGATCACGGTGCGAGGCCGCTGCACTCCCGGCGGGACTCCCAGTCGGCGACGTCTGCGGCCGCGGTGTCGCCGGTCTCGGGGATCGGGATCCCGTGGGTGATGCGGGCGGGCACCCACGAGTACCCGTCGACGTCGCGGCCGGTCGCGGTGACGAGGAGCACGCCGCTGCGTCCCGACTCGCCGTCCTCGCGCCAGTAGACGAAGTTGCCGAGCCCGTAGGCGACGAGCGACGGGCCGACGTGGCCGGCGCCGAACACACGGTGCGCGTGGCTGCCGACGATGATGTCGGCTCCCGCCGCGAGCAGCGCCGACGCGAGGTCCTCCTGCTCGGCGGACGCGCAGGAGGTCTCCTCGGTCCCCCAGTGGAGGAACACGACGAGCGTGTCGACCTCGGGCCGCACCGCGCGGACCGCGGCGAGGAGGCGCGTGCGGTCGATCGCGAAGGCGACGCCCGCCTGGGTGTCGGTGGCGGACCAGGCGGGGATGAGGTCGGGTTCCAGCCAGTCGAGCGCGCCGAGGATCGCGATGCGCTGGCCGTTGATCACCGTGCGGTAGGGCCGGTACGCCTCCTCCGCGTCGTGCCCGATCCCGACCACCGGGAACTTCGACGACGCGATCGCGTCGAACGTGTCCTGCACGCCGACGGGGCCGTAGTCGAGCGCGTGGTTGTTGGCCATGTTGACCACGCCGACGCCCGCGGCCCGGAGCGCGGTGAACGACGACGCCGGCGAGCGGAAGTGGTAGTTCTTGCCGGCCACCGGCGCGCCGCGATCGGTGATCGCGGTCTCCAGGTTCACCATCGCGAGGTCGGCGCCGGCCAGCACCGGCGCGATCGGGTCGAGCACGTGCGCCGGGTCGGCGCGGAGTTGCTCCGCCAACGGTGTCCCCGACGAGACGTCGCCGGGATCGGTGTCGAGCTGGTCGGGGAACTGCACGTCACCCGCGAACGCGAACGTGACCGGCCGGCCGCTGCCGCGCGGCCCGCGCGCGACGGCGACGGTGGTGGTGGAGGCGACGGGGCTGCTCGTGGCCGTGCTCGGCGACGCGGCGCCGGTCGGCCGGTCCCGGTCACCCGACGTCAGGAGCAGGGCGCCTCCGAGCGCGACGGTGACGGCGCCGGCGGCGACCACCGTCCATCGCACACGGGGTCGACCTACCGGGGACGTCGGCCGTACACCTGGAAGATGCGGGGAAAGGAGGCGATGGTGTCCGGGTCGGCGCTGAGCACCGAGGGGCGCGCCCCGCCCTGCTCGCCGCCGCGGCTCACGTCGTTCGCCATGTCGGCCGCGATCATGCCCCACCCGGTGGATCGGTGCGGTGTGGGCGCGACCTCCCGGATCTCCGTGGCCTCTTCCGGGCCCGCCCGGTCAGGGGGCGTCGTGGGGTGGGGGAGCGATGGTGCAGGTGTTGAGCTCGACCAGCAGCGCCCGGAGCTGCGCGAACCGTTCGCAGCCGAGCTGTTGCTCGAGGTCGTGCTCGATCGCCGCGACGGTCCTGCGGATCGTGTCGCGGACGGCGCGTCCCCGTTCGGTGAGGTGGATCCGCTTCGAGCGTCGGTCTTCGGGGTCGTCGCGCCGCACCAGGTAGCCGGCCGCTTCGAGCTGCCCGAGGAGGTAGTTCATCGCCTGCCTGGTCATGCCGACCTCGGCGGCGAGGTCCGACGGGCGGCGATCGTCGGGCCCGGGGTACCGCAGGACGGCGAAGTGGGCCTGCACCAGGTCAGTGAACCCGGCGGCGTGCAACTCGGCGAGCATCCGCTGGTAGACGGCGTCCACCGGCATGCGCATCAGCGCGCCGATCAGCGGCGGCCGTTCCGGAGCGTGAGCAATATCGATACAACTACTTTACAATATCCGGGGTGGAGCATACAATGATCAAGTCGCTGTACTAATGGCCCACGGAGGAGTCCCCATGAACACCGCAACCCGCACCACGATCAGCCTCGGCGCCATCGAGATCCGCTTCCTCGTGGAGGCGGCGGACTCCGACGGCGCCGCCACCGTCTTCGAGTGCCGGGTCCCGGCCGGTGCGAACGTACCCGTGGCGCACAGCCACGACGCGTTCGAGGAGACGGTCTACGGGCTCGAGGGCGTCACCACGTTCACCGTCGACGGCGAGACCCGTGACCTCGGGCCCGGCGAGGCGATGTGCATCCGGCGCGGCCAGGTGCACCAGTTCGTGAACCAGGGAGGGCGCGATGCGAACTTCCTCTCGGTCGCGACCCCCGGTGTGTTCGGGCCCGACTACTTCCAGGAGATCCGCGAGGTGCTGACCGGCGCCGCCGGCGGTCCACCCGACGTCGGGGCGCTCGTCGCGGTGATGCGTCGCCACGGCCTCACGCCGGCGCCGCCGGACGCGGCCGGGCCGCCCCGCTGACCGCTGACGACGTGTTGGCCGGAGATCGCCAACGGCCAGGGGCGTCGACCGCTGAGACACCGACGACAAGTTCGTGTGGACTGAGGGCTCAGCGTCATTCAAGCCTGCTCGCAGGTGGATGGTCCCCGAGAAAAGGACGAAAGGCCCTGCTCGACGTCCCGAGCGGACGGTTTGATGTCGCAGAGCCCGTCGGCCATTCGCGGACGGGATTTTTGTTCGACTTCCATCTTCGGTGAGAGGGCATGTGCATGAACGTCCATCGTGGAACGAGGTCCTTGCGGACCGTCGTGGTTGTCGCTGCCCTCGCCCTGCTGGTCGGTCTCTTGGCGCTGCCGGCTGCAGCCGTGCCGGGCCCGTCGACGGTGCGGACGAGCAAGGACGCAGGCACCGGCTCTGCCGAGTTGCCGGCGATGACTCCCGACGGCACCCGGGAGGTGATGGTCGGCCGCGGTACCGCCAACACCGGTGTCTGGTTGGTCGATCGCACCACGAACGCCACCTATCACCTCACGACGGGCCAGGACATGAACCCGGCCATCAGCGCCGACGGCACGACCGTCGCCTACGTCGTGTACGGATCGTCACGTCAGGTCTTCGTGATGGACGTCACGAACCCCGCGACCCCGGGCAGCCCGGAGCTCGTCAGCAAGGCGCCGGGGCCGAGCGGCGCGGCCGGGAACGGCCTGAGTGATTTCCCGTCGCTGAACGCGAACGGCCAGATCGTCGGCTTCCAGTCGACGGCGACGAACCTCACGAGCACGCCGCTGCCGTCGAGCGGTGGGCCGAACAAGGCCTACATCTACGATCGCAACACGCAGATGGCCGAGATGGTGAGCGTGGACAACTCGGGCGCCGCGCAACCCGGCAACGCGATCAAGCCGAGCGTCAGCGACGACGGCCGCTACGTGGCCTTCGCGTCCGAGGCCGATCTGTCCGGTCCCCCCAGCGGCACCGCGGAGGAGACCACGACCGTCCAGCAGGTGTGGGTGCGTGACCGCACGGCCGGCACGACCAAGGCGGCGAGCGTGAACGCCGACGCCGTCGTGGGCGACGCCGCCAGCGCGCTCGTCTACGGACCCACGATCAGCGCCGACGGGAACCGGGTCGCGTTCGAGTCCGACGCCACCAACCTGGTGCCGGCCGACACCAACGCCCACACCGACGCGTTCATGCACGACATGACGTCGGGCGAGACGACCCGGGTCAGCGAGCGGGCTGCATTCGACCAGTTCGGCGCCTTCCATCCGGTCAGCCCCGCGCGGCTCATCGACACGCGCCTCACGGGGATCAAGGTCGGGCCCGGCCAGACGGTCGATGTCCAGGTCACCGGCGTGGGTGGGGTTCCGGGAGATGCCGCGGGCGCGGCACTGAACCTCACGGTCACGGAGCCGACCGTTGCCAGCCACCTCATCGTCTACCCGACGGGCGAGCCCCGGCCCGTGGCCTCCAACCTCAACTTCGTGCCGGGCCAGACCCGGGCCAACGCGGTGCAGGCGAAGATCGGCGCGGGCGGGAAGGTCACCGTCTACAACGACTCGGGCTCCGCGCACGTCATCGTCGACCTCAACGGCTGGTACGACGCCGCCTCGGTCAACGCCGGCGGGGGCTTCACCAGCACGCAACCGACCCGCCTGCTCGACACGCGCACGACGGGCACTCCGATCGGGCCGGGCCAGACCGTCGACGTGCAATTCACCGGCGTGGCGGGTGTCCCGTCGACGGCCACCGCGGTGGCGTTCAACCTGACGGTCACCGAGCCGACCTCGGCGAGCTTCATCACCGCCGTCCCGACGGGCGAGACCCGCCCGGTTGCGTCGAACGTGAACGTCGTGCCCGGTGAGACGAACCCCAACGTGGTCGTCGCCAAACTCGGTACCGACGGCAAGGTGTCGATCTACAACGACAGCGGCACCGCGCACGTCATCGTCGACCTCAACGGTTGGTTCGACTCGACCCTCCCAGGAGGCGGGTACACCGCGCTCACTCCGTCTCGGCTCATCGACACCCGTCTGTTCGGGATCCCGATGCAGCCCGGACAGACCATCAGCCTGAACGTGACCGGGAAGGGTGGAGTTCCTGCGGACGGTGTCACGGCAGTGGCGCTGAACGTGACGGTGACGCAGCCGACGACGAGCGGTCACCTGACGGCCTTCCCCGCCGGGGGTGCCACTCCACTGGCATCCAACCTCAACTTCGTGCCCGGCCAGACGGTGCCCAACGAGGTGTTGGTGCAGGTCGGTGCCAACGGCCGGGTCAGCTTCACCAACAGTGCCGGGTTCACGCATCTGATCGTCGACGTGGCGGGCTGGTATTCGGGGACCCAGGTCTCCGAGGGTGGAGGCGGTCCCGCCATCAGCGCCGACGGTCAGCACGTGGCCTTCGAATCGCTGTCCTCGACGCTGACCGCCGGTGACGTCAACGGCGTGCTCGACGCCTTCGTGCGGGATCTCGCTGCCTCGTCGACCGAACGGGTCAGCGTGGTCGACGAGACCACCGGCGGCACGGAGGCCACCGGCACCCGCATCGACGGCCACACCGGCGAAGTGGTGCCGCAGAAGAACGGCGCCGACGTGACCATCAGCTCCGACGGCAATCTCGTGGCATTCAGCTCGAACGGCAACCTGTCGAACGACCGGCCGCCGGGCGAGGAGCCGGGCACCCTCAGCACGGAGTCCGCGGTGTTCACCCGGACCCGGTCCTGAGCCGATGCGTACCGGTCCGGGTCGCTCCGGCGGCCCGGACCGATGACCGGCGCCACGCCCGAAGTCGACGACGGAGCAGATCGTGAACAACACCTCGGAGCGCGCTCGTCCCCGGCGGATGCGTCGTGTCGGCGTCCTCCTCGTGACGTTCGGCCTCTTCGCCCTGCTCGTGCCCTGGCTCGCCGGCGTAGCGTCGGCGACGGACGCGCCGTCGGATCCGACGCCGACGACGGTCGCGGCGCCCGTCGAGCCCGTGACGACCACGGATCCCGTCACGACCGAGCCGACGACGACGGTTCCGTCCTCGCCCACCGATCCCGGCACGCCGGATCCCACGACGGACCCGGAGCCCACGACGACCACGGCGGCGTCACCCACGACGAGCCTTCCGGCGGCGACCGCGGTCGCGCCGGTGGCCGCCGAGGAGCCGGTGCCGAACCCGCCGCCGGGTGTCACCATCACCGTGAACGGTCTCCCCATGACCGGCGAAGAGGGCGGCAAGATCCCCGAGTGCACGTTCGCGCTGGCGGTCAGCGGCCTGACCGAGAACGCCGATCCCGCCACCGCGATCGACGTCACCATCAAGGCCGTGCCCCCGATGACGCCGGAGGGAAGCCCGGTGACGCTCGTGCAGCAGAGCTTCTCGACCACGGCCACGACCTGGACCCAGGACTTCCCGATGGACGCGCTCGTCGCGCCGTTCACCCCGCACTCGAACGGCTACCACCTGCGCGTGCTCGTGAGCATCGACGGCACGCTCGCGGGCTCGAGCATCTACTGGCTCGGTTGCGGACAGCCCCAGACCGGCAATCCGACGCGGATCCTCTTCGCGGTCGACTGGCAGGCGAACGACGGCACGACCTCCACCGACGCGCCCGTTCGCGCTGCTCCCCTCCGGATGGCAGAGCTCGTTCCGTCTCGACGCCACGAGTGAGAAGGGCACCGCCCTGTGCACCTACCCGGCGGGTTCCGGCGTGCTCGCGTGCAGCTACGACAATCCGGGTCACGGCCCGGACCCGGGGTTGGTCGTGCCCGGAAACCCGCGAGCCACCTACGACGTGGCGGTGAGCGGTCAGCCCGCGGGCTGGACGGTCGATCCGGCGACCGTCGGGACCTTCGTCGGCCGTGACACCTGTCCCCGTGGAGACCACGGTGACGGCGACGGCGACGAAGAAGGCTCCGCCGCACCGGACGGCGACGGCGACGAAGGCGAACCGGTCTGCACGCACACCGTGCGCCTCGTCCAGGAGCCGGCGCCCGCCCCGCTGCCTCACGGCCCGAGCGTTGAGGCGGCGACGGCCGCCGCCACCGGTGGGGCGCTGGCATTCACCGGACGTGCGACGACGCCCCTCGCGTGGGCGGGTGCATCCCTCGTAGTGATCGGCGGGCTGTTCCTCGCGTGGTCATCCAAGGCGCGACGGCGCGCGCTGCGGGGTGGCAACTGATGATCGTTTCCCACGCGAGGTCGCGGCGTCGCGGCCGTTGCAGCTACTCGTACGCCCCCCGGGACTCGAACCCGGAACCTAATGATTAAGAGTCATTTGCTCTAGCCAGTTGAGCTAGGGGCGCTCAGGTCGGGAAGCCTACCGAACGGAAGCGCGTCGCCTCGCAGCGTTACGGTGGGTCGACCCCTCGGAGGAGCGTCGTATGAACGTGCTCGTGAGCGGATCGCACGGCCTCATCGGCTCCGCGCTGATCCCCAAATTCCGGGCCGACGGCCACCGGGTGCTGCGGCTGGTGCGGGGCGCGCCCGAGGGTGCGGACGACGTCCGCTGGGACCCGGTCGCGGGCACGATCGACGCCGCCGGTCTCGACGGCGTCGACGCCGTCGTGCACCTCGCCGGGGCCGGGATCGGCGACAAGAAGTGGACCCCCGAACGCAAGCGGCTGATCCGCGAGAGCCGCACCGAGCCGACCGGCCTCCTCGCCCGGACGCTCGCCGGGCTGGCCCGCCCACCGGCGGTCCTGATCTCGGGGTCGGCCGTGGGCTACTACGGGAACCGCGGCGACACCGAGCTCACCGAGCAGGCGCCTCCGGGCGACGACTTCGCCGCCGAGGTCTGTGTGGCGTGGGAGGGCGCGACGGCTCCCGCCGCCGACGCCGGCATCCGGGTGGTCACGATCCGGACCGGGATCGTGCTGGCCGCCCACGGCGGGGCCCTGTCGCGCATGCTGCTGCCGTTCAAGCTCGGCCTGGGCGGGCGGATCGGCTCCGGCGACCAGTACATGAGCTGGATCGCGCTCGACGACCACCTGGGGGCCGTGCGTCACCTCCTGGAGATGGCATCGGTGTCGGGCCCGGTCAACGTCACCGCGCCGAACCCGGTCACCAACGCCGCGTTCACGTGTGCCCTCGGCGGCGCGCTGCACCGGCCGACCGTGCTGCCGACGCCACTGTTCCCGCTGAAGGCGCTCTACGGCAGCGAGCTCGTCGAGCATCTCCTCGTCGAGGGGCAACGGGTCGTGCCGCGCGTGCTCGAGGCGAGCGGCTACGAGTTCATGCATCCCGAGATCGACGGCGCGCTGCGCGCGGTGCTGGGCACGCCTGCGGCGGCCTGACGCGCGTGAGCGCGAATTGCGCCGGCGCAGGCACTCGCTCGGCGAGGTCGTGCCTGCGCCGCCCGGCGCTTCTCGAGAGTGGGGTGACCGAGGGGTTTCGAACCCCCGACCTCCGGGATCACAACCCGGCGCTCTAGCCAACTGAGCTACGGCCACCACGTCCGGCACCGCCCTGCGCGCCGGGGCGACCACTCTACCGGTCCGACCGGCGGTATCCGCCCTCGATCGAATTGGCTGGTCAGGCCGGGGTCACGCGGGGTTGCGCCCGTCGCGCGAGGCGCGCATCCGGTGGTACGCGGCCTCGATCGCCTCGTGCCGCGCGTGGATCTCGGATCCGAGCGCACCGTGGGTGACGACGTACGGCTCGCCCGCGAGCACGTCGCGCACCAGGTCGCTGATCGCATCCTCGGGTGTGGTGATCATGTCGTCACCCGCGCCCGCGGTCGCGATCACCACCTCGAGGTCTTCGTCGCGCAACACCGATTCGCCGAACGCGTCGGGACGCGGTGGCGCGGCTGCTCTCGATGTGGTTCGTGATCATCCCCGCGGGGAACACGATCGTGACACCGATGCCGTCGTCGGCGAGCTCGTGACGGAGCACGTCGCCGTATCCGGTGACCGCGAACTTCGACGCGATGTACGCGCCCTGGCGCGGGCTCGGCACGAGCGCGGCGACCGACGACGTGAGCACGATGTGACGGGGGCCCTCACTGGCGCGGAGCAGTGGGAGGAACGCGTCGACGGTGTTCGCGGTGCCGATCACGTTGACCGACAGGATCCACTGCCAGTCGTCGGCGGTGAGCTTCTCGAGCGCACCGAACTGCTGCACGCCGACGTTGGCGCACAGCACGTTGCAGGCCCCGAACCGCTCGCCGACCGCGGCGGCGGCGTCGTCGAGGGTGGCACGATCGGCCACGTCCACCGCTCGGGCCAACGCGTCGGTGCCCCCGGCCGCGAGACCGGTTGCGGTCGATTCGGCCGCTTCGCGGTTGATGTCGAGCGCGGCGATCCCCATCCCCTCGGCCGCGAAGGCGCCGGCCATGGCGGCCCCCAGGCCCGAGCCTGCTCCAGTGATGACGGCGGTGCCCCCGGCGAGCGCGCTCACCGGGCCTCGAAACGGGCGGGCCCGCCGTCGACGACCTCGCCGATGATCCCGAGATCGACGCCGAGGCCCTCGGCGACCGCCCGGACGACGTCGATGTCCTTGCGCATGTAGTGGCCGGCGCCCTCGACCAGCTGGTCGATGGAGCCCATGAACGTGACCAGTCCCATCACGTAGCTCGCGCCGCTGGACTGCTGGATCACGTTCGCGAGCGTCGGGGTGTCGACGCCGAGCTCACCGGCGATCCGCTCCGCCTGCGCGACGAGCTGGATGTTGGCGGCGAAGAGCGCGTTGTTCACCAACTTCACGACGAGCGCGGTGCCGAGCGCGCCGATCGGCAGGATCGGATCGGCGTACGCGCTCACGACCGCGCGCACCCGTTCGACGTCGTCGGGCGCGCCGCCGAGCATCACGGTGAGCCTGGTGGCGCGGACGTCGTCGGCACCGCCGCTGAACGGCGCGTCGACGATCGACACGCCGCGCGGCGCCGCGACCTCGGCGACGCGCTGGACCGTGGACGGGCTCCCGGTCGTGTGCGACACGAGCACCGCGCCGGGCGACATGTTCGCGACGAGGCCGTCACCGGCGAGCGCGACCTCTTCGAACTGCGCGTCGGAGTAGACGCAGACCAGCACGATCTCCGCACCGCTCGCGGCCTCACCCAGGGAGTCGGTGACGGTCGCGCCCGCCTGGTCGAAGTGCTCGCGCACCTCGGCCCGGCGGGCGTAGACGGTGACGTCGTGACCCGCGGCGAGGAGCCGTTCCGCCATGGGCGCGCCCATCTGCCCCGCGCCGACGAACGCGACCCGCGTCATCCGATTGTCCCCGCGTTCAGCTCAGGTGAGGCCGACGGCGATGGTCTTGGTCTCCGTGTACTGCTCGAAGCCCTCGATGCCGTTCTGGCGGCCGACGCCGCTTGCCTTGTAGCCGCCGAAGGGAGCGTCGGCGCCGTAGCTGATCCCGCCGTTGATGCTGATGGTCCCGGCCCGCAGCCGCCGCCCGACCGCCAGTGCCCGTTCGACCGAACCGGACGTGACGTAACCGCCGAGGCCGTACTGGTTGTCGTTGGCGATGCGCACCGCGTCGTCGTCGTCCTCGAACGGGATGACGATGAGCACGGGCCCGAAGATCTCCTCGCGGGCGATGGTCATCGAATTGTCGACGTCGGCGAAGAGCGTGGGCTCGACGAACCAGCCCTTGTCGAACTGCGCCGGACGACCGCCGCCCACGACCACCCGAGCGCCTTCTTCCTTGCCCTTCTCGATGTAGCCGAGCACACGGTCGCGCTGTTTGGCGCTGATGACCGGGCCCATGAGCATCGACGGGTCGGTCGGGTCGCCGTACGGGAAGTTGGCGAAGCCCGGTGTGGCGATCTCGATCGCCCGGTCGTAGAGCTTGCGGGGCACGAGCATCCGCGTCGGCATCACGCAGCCCTGGCCGGCGTGGGCACAGACCCCCGCCGCGCTGCCCATCTTGGCCTCGAGGTCGGCGTCGTCGAGCACGATGTCGGCCGACTTGCCCCCGAGCTCGAGGAACAGGCGCTTCATGGTCGCGCTGCCCTTCTCGAAGATGCGCTTGCCGGTGGCGGTCGAGCCGGTGAAGGAGATGAGGTCGACCATCGGGCTGATCACGAGCTCTTCGCCGACGAGGTGGTCCGACGACGAGACGACGTTGAACACGCCGGCCGGGATGTCGGTCTTCTCGGCGACGAGGCGGCCGATGCGCGTCGCGTTCCACGGCGTGTCGGGCGCGGGCTTCAGGATCATGGTGTTGCCGGTGGCCAGCGCCTGGCCGATCTTCTGGATCGACACCTCGAACGGGTAGTTCCAGGGCACGATGGCGCCGACGACGCCGGCCGCCTCCTTCACGACCTTGCGGGCGGCCCGCCCACCGAACGCGTGGCCCTCCTCGAGATCGCGCTCCCACGGGAACGTGTCGATCGTCGCGGCCGGCCAGAGGAGGCCGTCCTCGAGGGGCGCGTCGAGCTGGGGTCCGTAGGTGAGCACGAACGGGGTGCCGACCTCGGCGACGAGCTCGGCGCGCAACGCCTCCTGCTCGCTCACGATCGCGGCGTGCAGCTGCTCCAGGCACTTCTTCCGGAACGCGCGGTCGGTGGACCAGTCGGTCTCGTCGAACGCGCGTCGCGCCGCGGCGATGGCGCGCTGCATGTCTTCGACGCCCGCGTCGGCGACCTCGCCGAGGATGGCCTCGGTGGCGGGGTTCACGTTGTCGAAGCGCTTCCCGGAGGCGGCTTCGACCAGCTCTCCGTCGATGAGCATGCGGACTTCCCCGTGGACGGTTCCGGGGCGGTCGGTTTCGATGGTGGCCATGGTGCGCTCCGTTCGTGTGCTGCGAGACCTCCACGGTAACGCGGGCCACTCCCGGCACCCCAGGGCCGCAGATACAAGCGAAAGTCTCATTAGAGCTTGCAGATCAGAGTAGAAATGGCGGTATGCTCCTGCTCCATGACGAACTACCGCGTCGGGCAGGTGGCGGACCTGCTCGGGGTGAGTCCCGACACCGTGCGCCGGTGGGCCGACGAGGGCCGCTTCGGCGCCAAACGGCGGGGCGGGGGTGAGCGGCTGATCCAGGGTGCCGACCTCGCCCGCTTCCTGACCGAGACGGCTCCCGCGGTGGCCGAGTCGCCGGTGATCGAGTCGGCGCGGAACCGCTTCCCCGGCATCGTGACCCAGGTGGAGAAGGACGGCCTGGTCGCGGTCGTGCACCTCCAGGCCGGGCCGCACCGCGTCACGTCGATGATGACCCGCGAGGCGGCCGACGAGCTCGGGATCGGCCGCGGTGACCTCGCGGTCGCGGTCGTGAAGTCGACGAACGTGATCGTGGAAGTCCCCCGACCGGAATGAGCGGACGGCGGGGAAGCACGGTCTCCGGAGTTCGAACCCGCGTCGCGGTCGTCGCGGCGCTGGCGGCGATGATGTTCGCCGTACAGGGAACCGGAGCGGCGTCGGCGGCGAAGGCGAAGCCGCTTGCCGGTGCGATCACGGTGTCGGCGGCGGCGTCGCTCACCGACGCGTTCACCGCACTCGTCGCCGGCTTCCAGCGGGCCCACCCGGGCACGACGATCGCCACCAACTTCGCCGCGTCGTCGGCACTGGTCACCCAGCTCCGCGGCGGCGCCCCGGCCGACGTGTTCGCCTCGGCCGACGGCACCAACATGCAGAAGGTCGTGTCCGGCGGGCAGGTCACGGCCGAGCCGACCGTCTTCGCCGCCAACGCGCTGACGATCGTGGTGAAGCCGGGGAATCCGCGGCACGTGAGGTCGCTGGCCGACCTCGCCGACCTCGGGACCGTCTCGCTGTGCGCCGACACCGTGCCGTGCGGCCGGTACGCGGCGCAGGCGCTGACGCAGGCCGACGTCACGATCCCGGCGGGGAGGATCACGAGGGGCGCGGACGTGAAGGCGACGCTCAACGCGGTGTCGACCGGCGACGCCGACGCCGCGATCGTCTACGCGACGGACGCGCGGGCCGCGGGCACCACCGTGCGCACCGTGCGGATCCCGGCCTGGCTCAACGTGTACGCGATCTACCCGATCGCTCCGCTGGCGTCGTCGCAGCACCGCGCCCTCGCGAAGGCGTTCGTGCGTTACACGGTGTCGCCGGCCGGTCAGAAGATCCTGGCGAGCTACGGGTTCCTCGCGCCGCCGCTCCGGTGAGCCGAAGGGGGCGGGGTGTGCCGCCGGTCGTCGTGCTCCTCGCCGTCGTGGCGGTCGCGTTCTTCGCGCTCCCGCTCGTGGGTCTCCTGCGCCGCGCGCCGTGGAGCGAGATCTGGGACGACCTGGGAACCCCAGCCGCGCGCGACGCGATCCGCCTGTCCGTCGAGTGCTCGCTGTGGTCGACCGCGTGCGCGGTCGTGTTCGGTGTCCCGCTCGCGTACGTGCTCGCCCGGGCCCGGTTCCCGGGTCGCGCGCTGGTGCGGGCGCTGGTCGTGCTGCCGATGGTGCTGCCACCCGTGGTCGGTGGTGTGGCGCTGCTGTTCGCGTTCCAGCGCAACGGCGGGCTCGTCGGCGGCTGGATCTACGACGTGTTCGGGTTCCAGTTCACCTTCAGCAAGTGGGGCGTCGTGCTCGCGGAGACGTTCGTCGCGATGCCGTTCCTCGTGATCACCGTCGAGGCGGGGCTGCGCTCGATGGACCGGCGCTACGAGGACGCCGCCGCGAGCCTCGGTGCGGGACGCTGGACGGTGTTCCGCCGGGTGACGGTGCCGATGATCGCGCCGCGCGCTGATCGCGGGCACCGCGCTCGCGTGGGCGCGGGCGCTGGGCGAGTTCGGCGCCACCATCACCTTCGCCGGCAACATCCAGGGCCGCACCCAGACGCTCCCCCTCGCGGTGTACAACCTGCTCGAGACGCAGCGGCCGGTGGCGATCACGCTCAGCCTGGTGCTCCTCCTCATCTCGATCGTCGTGCTGGTCTCGCTGCGCGACCACTGGTTCGGGGGCCTGCGTGACGCTGACCGCTGACCTCGAGCTCCGGCGCGGTCCGCTCGACCTCCGCGTCGCCCTCGACGCCGCCGACGGCGAGACCGTCGCGGTCCTGGGGCCGAACGGTGCCGGGAAGTCGACGTTGCTCCGGGCGCTTGCCGGCCTGGTGCCGATCGACGCCGGCCGCATCGCGCTCGACGGTGTGACGGTCGATGATCCGGCGACGGGCACATTCGTCGTACCCGAAGCGCGTGGCGTCGGGGTGGTGTTCCAGGACTACCTGCTGTTCCCGCACCTCACCGTGTTGGAGAACGTCGCCTTCGGTCTGCGGAGCCGGGGGGTCGCGCGGGGGGAGGCACGCCGGCAGGCGACCGACTGGTTGGGCCGGGTGGGGTTGGCGGACCGCGCCGGCGCCCGACCGACGGCCCTCTCCGGCGGCCAGCAACAACGGGTCGCGCTCGCGCGCGCGCTGGTGACGCGGCCGCGCCTCCTGCTGCTCGACGAGCCGTTGGCCGCGCTCGACATCGGCACGCGCACCGAGCTGCGTCGCGACCTGCGGGGCCGGCTCGCGACGTTCCCGGGCGCCCGGGTGATCGTGACCCACGAGCTGCTGGACGCGGTCGCGCTGGCCGACCGCCTGGTCGTGCTGGAAGACGGACGGGTCGCGCAGTCGGGGCCGGTCCGCGAGGTGGCCGATGCCCCACGTTCGCGGTACGTCGCCGACCTCGTGGGGCTGAACCTGCTGCGCGGCGTCGGGCGCGGTCACGAGGTGGCGCTCGACAACGGTGAGGTCGTCGTCACCGCGGAGGCGGCGGATGGCGACGTGTACGTCGCCATCCAGCCGCATTCGGTGAGCCTCCACCGGGCCCAACCCGAAGGGAGCCCTCGCAACGTGTGGCGCGGGCGCGTCCGGGGCGCGGATCTCCTGGGCGATCGGGTCCGCATCCACGTCGACGGTCCGGTACCGATCGTGGCCGAGGTCACCGCCGCGGCGGTGGGCGAGCTCGGACTCCACGAGGGCGTCGACGTGTGGGCCACGGTGAAGGCCACCGACCTCTCGGTCTACGCGGTCTGATCCGCCTGTCGGGGCGGGAACGCGTCCCAGGACCGGGTCAACGCCTTGACGTGGGCGGCGAGCGCCGGGAGCGACACCGGCGCGAGGTAGGCGTCGGCGCCGAGGTCGAGCAGCGACGCCGGCGTCGCCGGCTGCTCCGACGGGTGGCCGCGGTGGACGACGATGATCCGGGTGACGGGGCGCTGCCGCGTGATCAGGGCTTCGAGGTCCTCGTCCCGGGTGTCGATGACGATCGCCGCGGGAGGGTCGAGGGATCCGACGACCACCCGGTACGACGGTCCGAGCACCTCGCCGAGGGGCTCGAGCCAGTGGGCCGAGTGGGGCGAGAGCGACACCGGCTTGGGCGCCGGCTCGGGGACCACCCGGTCCGGGCCCGTCCCCGAACCGGGGATCAGCCGGAAGCGCCGCAGCCGTGAGGGGGTGGGTCGGGTGTCGGGGAGGGTGCTCATGCGGGCCTCGATTCGGTGGAGTTCCGTGCTGTCGAGGTCCAGCGTGCGCCTCCAGTGTCAACGGGAGGTGTGGACTGCGTGAGAACCGCGCGAGAACCGTGTGGAGGTGGTCAGGCCCCGCCGCCCGGTCGCGTGAGCGACCGCCCGATGATCTCCTTCATGATCTCGGTGGTGCCGCCGTAGATCGTCGTCACCCGGGCGTCGATGTAGGCGCGCGCGATCGGGTACTCGAGCATGTAGCCGTAGCCCCCGTGCAGCTGCACGCACCGGTCGACGGTCCGCTTCTGCAGCTCGGTGCACCACCACTTCGCCTCGGCGGCCTCTTCCACCGACAGCGCGCTCTCGTTGAGCGCCTCGACACAGCGGTCGACGAACACCTGCGACACGTCGATCTCGGTGCGCATCTCCGCCAGCGCGAAGCGCGTGTTCTGGAACGACGCGATCGGCGAGCCGAAGGCCTTGCGCTCCTGCACGTAGTCGAGGGTCCACCGCAGCGCGGCCTCGGCGGCCGCGACACCCGACACCGCGATCGACAGGCGCTCCTGGGGGAGGTTGTCGACCAGGTGCACGAAGCCCTTGCCTTCGACGCCGAGGAGGTTCTCGACCGGCACGTGCACGTCGGTGAAGAACAACTCGGCGGTGTCCTGCGCGTGGAGGCCGACCTTGTCGAGGTTGCGCCCGCGCTCGAAGCCCGCCATGCCGCGTTCGACGACGAGCAGGCTCATGCCCGCGTGACGCTGGGTGGGATCGGTCTTCACCGCCGTGATCACGAGGTCGGCGTTGATGCCGTTGGTGATGAACGTCTTCGCCCCGTTGACGACGTAGTGGTCACCGTCGCGGACGGCGGTCGTGCCCATCGACGCGAGGTCGGAGCCGATGCCGGGCTCGGTCATCCCGATGGCGGTGATCAGCTCGCCCGACACGATCCCGGGCAACCAGCGCGCCTTCTGGTCTTCGGTGGCGAGCGACAGGAAGTACGGGAGGCAGATGTCGGTGTGCAGGGTCATGCCCAGGCCCGCCGACGCGACCCCCGCGTACTGCAGCTCCTCGCCGATCACCTGGCTGTAGCGGAAGTCGTCGACCTCGCCGCCTCCGTACTCCTCGGGGACCGCCATGCCGAGGAAGCCCGCGGCCCCCGCGGTCGCGAACAGCTCTCGGGGCACGATGCCGGCGGCGTCCCAGTCCTCGTGGTGCGGCACCATCTCCCGTTCGACGAACGTGCGGAAGCTGTCGCGGAACAGCTCGTGGTCCTCGGTGAAGTGGGTGCGTCGCATCGGCCGGCCCTTCGGTTCTCGTGGGCGCGCCCGGGAGGATTCGAACCTCCGACCGTCGGATGACGGGCGGTTTCCGAGCCGCGCCGGTGAGTCTACGGAGTGCTCTTCGATCTCGTCCTGCAACCGGTCGAGCGCGCCCGACCCGACCGGTGCCGTGTCGTCGCGGTGGCCGGGAGCGCCGGTCTGGTGTTCCGCGCCTTGCTGCTTGACCGCTCGCTCCATTGCCACGACGATCAGCCCATCAACACGGCCGCGCGCCTGCGCCGACCGCACGCGCCGAGGGCGTCGCGAACCGCGCCCGATCAGAGGACCCGATCGGAGGACCCGATCGGAGGACCCGATCAGAGGAAAGGTCCGGGGAGTGCATGAACGTCACGGGATCGGACTCGTCACCGGCTGCGGAGCTCGGCGCGCTCGTCGGGGGCCTTCGCAGCAACGCCCACATCGCCGACGCCACGACGGTGCCCCTGCTGTCCGCGGCGGAGTGCGCCGCGGTGATCGCTCGACTCGCCGACGGCGAGTGGGCCGAGATGGAGGTCTGGTCGTCGCCCGACCCGGCCCGTCCGGGTGCGCACCGTCCGGTCGCCACCCCGACCGTCCGTCGTGGTCGGCAACGGCCCGTGCCCGACGGGAACTCCGGTGCGGTGACGGCCCGGATCACCGAGCAGGTCTTCGAGGTCAACCGCCGCGTCTACAGGTTCCGGCTCGTGGGTGTCGAAGACCCCGTCCAGGTGCTCTGGTACGGCGCAGACCTCGCCGACGAGTACGTCGCGCACATGGACCTCGGTCCGGTCACGTCGTTGCGGAAGTTGAGCTTCAGCCTGTTGTTGTCCGACCCGGCGGCGTTCGAGGGCGGCGACCTGGCCTTTGGCTCTCCCTTCCCGCTCGCCCGCGCGCAAGGGACGCTCACGATCTTTCCGAGCTTCCTGCAGCACGCCGTGACGCCGGTGACGAGTGGGGACCGTTACGCGATCGTCGGCTTCGTCGTCGGTCCCGCGTTCAGCTGAAGCCCGGCAGGAAGCGGCGCGCCGCCCGCGCGTAGGTGACGTCGGCGTCGCTGATCCACTGCTCGTCGATCATGTTGCCGTGCACGCGGCTGAAGTCCCGACGGTCGTCGCTCCACCACAAGTGTGCCATCAGGTGTATCGACGAGATGCCGTCGAGATCGTCGATCCGTGTCTCGAGGAGGCGGCCGATGCCCTCCGGCGTCGGCGGGAACGCGTGAAACCGCCGCTGCGGTTCGACGAGCACGTCGTCCGGCATCACTGCGGCGAGATCGTGGCCCAACTCACAGCTGTGGGCCGACCAGGAGCCGTCGAACGCTTCCTCGATGCGAGCGCGCCACTCCTCCACGAAACGCGAGTGCGGCCGCGCCAGCAGGAGGGCGTTCGACGACGACGGTCGTCGGACATCGGTGCGCTGCTCGACGATGTCGGCCTCCCGCCCGATCACCGCGGGTGCCAGCCAGCACCTCTCCGGGAGCGGAGCGACGAACAGCGTGTCGATGTCGGCGTAGATCCCGCCCCACTCGGCGAGCACGTCGAGGCGTACGAAGTCGGCGTGGTGCGCGTAGTCGTACCGGGCAACTGCAGGGTCGTACACGTGGTCCGCGACGGTGCGCACGGGGTCGACCCGGTGCAACGTGACGCGGGGGCGGATGAGATCCCAGTAGGCGCCGTACGGCAGGTCGTGGCAGTGCACGAAGACCTCTTCGGGCGCGACCACGTCGATGCACGACGCGATGGCGAGATAGTGGACGAGGTGGAACGGCTCGTCCTGCGGGCGCATGCCGAAGACGAAGTGCGCGATGTGTGGGGTTTCGCTTCGGTCCATCGGTCCCCGGTCCGTGGCGCTCGCCGGTCGGTAAAGTACCGCCGGTGACCGGGTCGGACGGCAGCCGGATGGTGCTGGTCGTACCCCTCGCTCCCCAACGCAGCGGCAACGGGCTCGCGATGCGGGCGGGAACGATGCTCGAGGTGCTCGCCGCCACCGGGCCGGTCGACCTCGTAATGGTCCCGGTCTCCGGGCCGGCGGCGCCGACCGACTGGGCCCGAGCCCATGCCCGTGCCGTGGTCACGGCGGACCTGCCCCGAAACGAGGAGGCGCGTGCGCACGTGACCGCGCAGCTCGCCGACCCGCGGTTGCGGGACCGGCTCGAACGAACGGCGCCGCTTCCCGGCCGGGCCGCTCTCGCCCCACCGACCCTCGCGCCGCGGCTCGCCGCCGCGCTCCCCGCCGCCGGCCCGACCTCGGCGGTCGTGGTGCTCCGTGCCTACCTCGCTCCGCTCGGGATCGAAGTCGGGCGGCGGTTACGAGCGGCCCGCTTGGTCGTGGACGCCGATGACGACGACGAAGCCCTGCTGCGCGCGCTCGGCGATGACACCGAGGCCGACGCCTTCCACCGGCTGGCGGCCACGTGGCTGCCCGACGCCGACGAGGTGTGGGCGGCGTCGCCGACCGAAGCCGTCGCGCTCCGCGAGCGTCACGACCTGAGGTCGGTGCGACCGGTGCCGAACACGGTTCGGCTACCGGCACGGCCCGCGGCCCGGCCCGGTGCCGGAAGATTGCTGTTCGTGGGCAACCTCACCTACCCGCCGAACCTCGACGCGGCGCGGCACTCTGGCGCTGGAGGTGCTTCCACGCGTCCGCTCGCAGCGTCCCGACGCGACGCTGGATCTCGTGGGCCCGCACGCTGCCGGCGCGCTCGCCGAGCTCACGCGCGTCGACGGCGTACACGCGCCCGGCTCCGTCGCTGATCTCGGACCGTGGTACTCCCGAGCCGACGTCGTGGTCGTACCGCTGCGTCACGGCGCCGGGACCCGGATCAAGATCCTGGAAGCCGCGGCGTTCGCTCGACCGGTCGTCGCGTCGCGAGCCGCGCTCGGCGGTCTCGACCTCGTGCCCGACCGCGAGGTCGTCGTGGCCGATGGCGCCGACGCGACTGCCGCCGCGGTGCTCGGACTTCTCGGCGACCCGTTCCGGGCCGACGCGCTGGCCGACGCCGCGCGCCGCTCGATTTCGCGGCGCTCCACGATCTCGGCGATCGGCCCGAGCATGCGGCGCGGCGCGCTCGGGGAATCCGACGCGGTCGGGACGATCGGGTTCCGCCTGCTGTGGCACGACATCGATCTCGAGGTTGCCGACCGGGACACCCTCGCCGCGTTGGAGGCCATGGTGCCCACCGCGAACCACGAATTCGCGGCGACGGACCACTCCCGGTACGGGGTCGAGGGACGGCCCGGCGCGTACCGTGTGCTCGAAGACGGCGACCTCGTCGCGATCGTGGCGACCGCCGAGGACGCGCGCGATGTGTTGCACCGGCGGCTCCACCGGCGGGTCTTCGAGCGAGCATCGTTGCGAGGATGGATTCGGCTTCACGGCGCGCTCGTCGATGTCGACGGCACCAGAGTGCTCGTGACCGGCCCCAGCGGTGTCGGCAAGTCGACCCTCGCGTTCCGCCTCCTCCTCGACGGCCACGCGGTGCAGGGTGACGAGAGTGTCATGTTGCGCGGTCGAGAGTCGGTGGCGGTGGCCCGGCCGTTCCACCTGAAGCACGGTGCCGAGCGGTTGCTCCCGGAGCTCGACGTGCTCCTGCCTCGACTCCCGCGCATCGACGACGTGTTCGTCGCCGACCCGGGCCGGTTGGGTCACCCGTGGCGCCTCACCGTCGCGCCCGTCGGACACGTGGTCCTGCTCGTTCCGGGGGAGGAGGTGCGCTGCGTCGCCGCGGCCCACACGGCGATCCTGCCGGCGCTCGTGCCCCAGCTGTTCCCCGTCACCGAGACGAAGTCGGCGTTGCTACGCGCGCTCGCAACCGCGCTCGCCGGGGTCCGATGCCACCGACTCGGCGTGGGCGCCCCCGAGATGATGAGTCGTGCGGTGGTCCGTGATCTTGGGTAGCCTCGCCCGAAAGGCACGAGAGACGACCACACGAGAAGTGAGTCAGGCATGGACGAGCTCGACAGGGCACTCGAGAACCTCGACGGCGACCGACGGGCATTCCTCAAGAAGCTCGCGATCGGCACGGCGTTTGCCGCGCCGGTCGTCTCGTCGTTCACCATGTCCGGCATCCATGCGGCGTACGCGCAGACCGCGGCCACGAGCTCGCAGGTGGGGGCCGGCCAGACGTCCACCACCGCGGCCGCCCCGACGACCACCACCACGACCTCGCCCAACCAGCCTGTGCCGAGCACGACCACCACTACGTCTCCCAACCAGCCGCCCGTCATCAGCGATGTGAACCGGAAAGAGAACATCGTCCCGGTCGCCTGGTAGGCGAACGCCTCCATGGCAGCGAGTCCGGCCCAGGGCCGGCGCGTCGTGGCCGACCCCGTGGCGATCGACGGGCACGAGCTGCTCGAGAAGCTGGTCGCGCTGCCGATCAGTGCGTGGAACTACACCTTCGACGATGCTTCCATCCGCCATCTGGGGCCGATGGCGCAGGACTTCGCCGCGACCTTCGGTCTCGGCGGCGACGACAAGACCATCAACCTCGTCGACGCCAACGGCGTGGTCATGGTGGCGATCCAGGCGCTCTACCGCCGCGTCGTCGCGCTCGAGGCAGAGCTCGCCGCGCTCAAGGCGGGGGAGCACGGTTCGGGCGGAGCTCCGGCGCCGACCGCCTGAAGGCCGATGCGGCCGACGAGCACCGGCGTGAGCGCCGACGCCCGAGGCCGCCCTTGCCTGCAGGCCGCGCTCGATCGTCCGGGACGAGGCCGCGAACCTCGACCGCTGCCTGTCGTCGCTCGCCGGGCTCGTCGACGGGATCGTCGTGGTCGACACCGGCTCCGTCGACCAGTCGATCGCCGTGGCGCATCGACACGGGGCGGTGGTCGACCACGTGCCGTGGACGGGCGACTTCGCCGCACCGCGGAACCGATCGCTCGATCTCGTCGACGCCGAATGGGTGTTGTACGTCGACGCCGACGAGGAGGTGCTCCCTGGCGATCACGCCGCGCTCAGGATCACGCTCGCGACCGACACCAGCCACGCCGCGTTCCGCGTCCGGTTCGTTCCTCGCGTCGGGTGGACGCCCTACCGCGAATACCGGTTGTGGCGTAGCCGCCCGTCGATCCGTTTCCAGGGTCTGATCCACGAGACCATCGTCGCCTCGGTCCACGATGCTGCCGCGAGCGAACGTCTCGTCGTGGGCGACACCGACCTGCTCACCATCCAACACCACGGGTACGAAGGCGACCAGCGCCACAAGCACGCCCGCGACGAACCGCTGTTGCTCGCGCAACTCGAACGCGATCCGGAGCGCATCTTCCTCTACGACCACCTCGCGCGCATCTACGAGGCCCAGGGGGATGCCACCCGTTCCGTAGCGACCTGGATGCGCGGGATCGAGCGGATCCGGGCTCGGGCGACGGCCGATCCCGACGATCGCCTCCTCTACGTCGACCTCGTCGTCCATCGGATCGCGGGTGGCGACACGGGTGACGCCGTTGCCGACCTCGTCGACGAGGCGCTCGGGCGATTTCCGGGACTCCCTTCGCTCGAGTATGCCGCGGCGATGCTCGCGTACGCGCGTGGCGACTTCGTCGACGCCGCCACGCGCCTCGAGCGCATCCTCACGATGCCGCTCGACGACGTCATCGCGACGGGCAGCTCCTACGACGGCCGGATCCTGGGCGAATGGAGCTGGAACCTCCTCGGTCTGTGCCGCTTCTCGCGCGGTGACGACGCCGGCGCCGCCGTCGCGTTCGCTCAAGCCGAGGACGCCGCGCCGGGGAATCTCGCGTACCGCACCCGGCGCCTGCTCGCCGAGAGTCGCGCCGCGGGACGCCGGTCGTGAGCGCACGGGCCGCGTCCGAAGCGGTCGCGGCGATGCTGCGTCCGGACGGGCCGCGTGCCAGCCCCCTCGATCCACTGGCCGACTGGCCGGCGCTGCTGGAGTGCGCGTCAGAGCACCAGCTCCTTCCGGCGCTCTGGGCGGCACTCACCCGCGCCGGTGTCCGACCGCTCCCGTCCGCCCTGCGGACGCGAAGACCAGCGGCGCCTCTCGCGGTGCTCGAGGATGCATACCGCGCGAACGCCACCCGGGTCGCGGATCTCCGGGCGCAGGGCCATGAAGCGCTCGGCGCGCTCCTCGACGCGGGGATCCCGGCGCTGCCGATCAAAGGGCTCCACGGTCTCCTCGCGGAATGGTGGGTCGACCCCGCGGCGCGCGTGATGGTCGACATCGACGTGCTCGTCCCCGAAGCACGCGTCGACGACGCGGCCACGGTCATGGCCGGCCTCGGCTACCGGAGCCTCGGCACCGAGGATCCCGAGGGCATCGCGGGGCACCAGCGTCCGGCACTCGGGCGGCCCGGGCGCGAGGGATCGTTGGAGCTGCACACGTCACCACTCGCGCTCCGGCGCGCCAGGCTGTTGCCCGCGGCCGACCTGTTCACGGGCGCCGACCTCCTCCACGTCGACGGTCGCACCCTCTCGGTGCCCAACCCCACACACGCACTCGTGCTCGCCATCGGCCACGCCCAACTCCAGGACGACGGCGCCCGGCTGCTCAGGTTGCCGTTGCGTGCGCTCGCCGACGTGGCCACGATGGCCGCGCGTGGCGTGACCGGACCGGTCGACTGGCGCGAAGTGAGCACGAGGTTCGCCCGTCTGCGCGCGGCACCGGCGCTGGCCGGGTTCGCGGTCGCGCTCCAAGAGCTGTTCGGAACCCAGCTCGCCGTGTCGCGCCGCGGCGGTCGTCCGTGGCTGGCGGCGACCTGGTGGGCGGCGGACCATCCGCGCATCGCGCAGGCGTTCCGTGAGGCGATCACGCTGCCGCGCTCGCTCACCGCGTCGCGCATGGAGCGTCTCTACGGTGCCCACACGCTGCCCGACCGCGCGGTTGCGCGCGCCCGCCATCTCACTGCGGGCGCCCGACGCCGCACCGGCCGTCCGGAGTCCGGGGAGCGACCGGGGGCCGTACGCCGCGTGGGGTGATCGACTACGACCCCGAGTCGTGATTGCCTGATCCACCGAGCACGTCGGTGAACCGGGCCGCGACGACCGGCCCGGCGTAGTCGCGTAGGACGCGTGCCCGGGCCGTCGCGGCCCGCGTCCGGGCCGCGCCCGTGTCGGCGGCCACGGCGCGCAGGAGTGCGACCGCGTGGTCGAGGTCGGGCTCGGCCCAACGCTGATCGGGTGAGTAGGACGCCGATGCGTGATGGCGGACGGGGACGAGCCGGTGATCGACGAGGTACGCGTCGTCGTCGGTGAGGTATTCGAGGAACCCGCCCCAGCCGGTCGCGATGACCGGATTGCCGTGCGCGGTGGCATCGAACGCGCCGATGCCCCATCCCTCGCCGCGGGCGAGGGTGAGGTAACAGTCGCCGCGGTGGTGCAGACCGCTCATACGTTCGTGCGGCCACGTGGCGACCTCGAGCTGAACGCGCGCAGGGTTGCAGTACCCCCGGACGATCGATGCGACCTGCCACGCCGTCGTGGACGCGAGGGGGTTCGCCGCGCCCCATGCCCCCGGCGGCATCTCGATGTTCATGCCGGTCTTCACCACGAGCGTGACCGGATCGGTCGCCGTGAACGCGTCGAGGAACGCGCGGACCGCGTAGAACACCGCCTTGCGCTCGTCCCAGCGTCCGACCGTGTAGAAGACGACGATGTCATCGGCGACACCGAGCGGGATCCCGCCGTCGCCCGGATCCGGCTCGGTTGCCACGTGGGGCACCACCTCCACCGGTACGTGCACACCGGCATGGACGAAGACGTCGCGATTCCACGTGGTCGGAACGACGACGAGGTCGGTGGAGTTCAGCAGCGCCGGCCAATGTCGGGGGAGGCGGTCGCTCTCCCACACCGTGTGCCCGACGAATGCGCCCTCGGGCACCGTCGCGCGGACGAGTGGGTAGTGCTCGGGTACGAGGTGGGCGACGGTCGGCGATCCGGGCACGGCGTGCTCCTCCGACCGCTCGTCACGCGACAACGGCATGAGCGCGGGAGCCGCACCGGCCCGGGTGTCTGACCACCCGCGGTATTCGACGCGGGTGCCTGCGCCTCGCAGCGCGCGCACGAGCCGGTCGGCCGCGTCGCCGTAGCCGGTGGGCGCGTCCTCCGCGACGTAGCGCAGGGTCGCACCGGCCGATTCGTTCGGCGGTAGGGTGCGCTGCGTGCGGGCCACGACCGTGTCACGTTAGCGAGGAGGGGGGTCAATTGCCGTGAGCGAGAAGTGCGCCGACCCCAAGCCCGGTCTCGAGGTGCACACGGTGGAAGACGGTGTCGTGGTGTTCGACCCCGACGCCGACCGCGTCCACTACCTGAACTCCACTGCGACGTTCGTGTTCTCGCTCTCCAACGGGACCCGGACCTGCTCGGAGATCGCGGAGCTGGTGCGGCAGGCGTGGGGGCTCAGTGAGGCGCCCGTGGAGGAGATCCACTTGTGCATCGACCAGCTCCGGCGCGAAGGGGTCTTGCGGTAGCACGCACCTTGAGGCTCCGACCTGCGACAATGGCACCCTCGCGCCCGTAGCTCAGCGGATCAGAGCACCGGACTTCTAATCCGACGGTCGGAGGTTCGAATCCTCCCGGGCGCGCTCCGTACCTCCGCTCCGTACCTCGAGGTCAGAGCTTCGTTTGGCGCGGTCCGGATCGACCGGTTGGGCCGGAGCGGGTGAGGAGAATCGAACTCCCGTCATCAGATTGGAAGTCTGAGGCTCTGCCATTGAGCTACACCCGCGTGTGTTCGCCACCGTTCCTGCCGGGACGGCGGGCGTCGGGGAGGGGGGACTTGAACCCCCGACCTCCTGCTCCCAAAGCAGGTGCGCTACCACTGCGCTACTCCCCGGCAGGACGCCAGGTTACGGCACCGCGCCGGGACCCGCCGTTGTACGGTGCGGCCATGCAGGAGCAACGGCGCGGCCGCAAGATCGCAATGACCCCTGAGGAGCTCGACGCGTACCTCACGACCGAACGGACGTGCACGGTCGCGACGGTGAGCCACGACGGCCCGCACGCCACCGCGCTGTGGTTCGTGTGGGACGGCGCGTGCGTGTGGCTCTACTCGATCACCCGCAGCCAGCGTTGGACCGACCTCGAGCGCGACCCGCGCGTCGCCGTGCTGGTCGAGGCGGGGGAGGAGTACTCCGAGTTGCGCGGCGTGGAGATCTCGGGTCGGGTCGAGGTCGTCGGTGAGGTGCCCCGGACCGGCGAGCCCGACGATCGTCTGGCCGAGGCCGAGCGCAGGTTCGCGGCGAAGTACCAGGGCGGGGAGACGATGTTCCACGACGGCCGACACGCGTGGTTGAAGCTCACCCCGGCGAAGATCGCGAGCTGGGACTTCACCAAGCTCGGTCTCTGAGGGTGTCGGAACGGTGGGACCCAGGCAATAGACTGCGCAGCCCCATGCCACTCACCACGTCAGTCGAAGAGCTCGAAGGCAACAAGGTCCGCATCCACGTCGCGATCCCCGCCGCCGACTTCGAGCACGCCATCGACGCTGCGTTCCGCAAGCTCGCCAAGGAAGTCAAGATGCCGGGCTTTCGCCCGGGCAAGGCGCCCCGCCGCCTGCTCGAGGCCCGGATGGGCACCGAGATCGCCCGCGACCAGGCCCTGCGTGACTCGCTGCCCGAGTACTACGCGGACGCGGTCGTCGCGGAGGACGTCGACGTGATCGCGCCGCCCGAGATCGACATCACTTCCGGTGAGGAGGAGGGCGACGTCGAGTTCGACGCCGTGGTCGAGGTCCGCCCCCGGGTGACGGTCGAGGGTCACGACGCGCTGCGCATCGAGATCGAGAAGCCGGAGGTGAGCGAGGAGACCGTCGACGAGCAGGTCGACTCGCTGCGCGAGCGCTTCGCCGACCTCGAGGACTCGGCGGCCCCGCTCACCGACGGCGACTTCGCCGAGATCGACATCAAGGGCTCGGTCGACGGCGAGTCGGTCGAAGGGCTCACCGCCACCGACTACCTCTACGAGGTCGGTTCGGCGATCGTGGTGCCGAAGCTCGATGCCGAGCTGCACGGCAAGCGTCCCGGCGACATCCTCGCGTTCGACGACACGCTGCCCGAGCGCTTCGGTGACCGGGCAGGCGAGGAAGTCTCGTTCCAGGTGCTGGTGAAGGACGCGAAGAAGAAGGTGTTGCCCGCGCTCACCGATGCCTGGGTGGGCGAGGTCAGCGAGTTCGAGACGGTCGACGCGCTGAAGGACGACATCCGCAAGCGTCTCGACATCTACGGACGGGTCCAGGCCTCGATGGCGGTGCGGGAGAAGATCTTCGAGGCCGCGGCCGAGCTCGTGCCCGACGACGTGCCCGAGACCCTGGTGAGCAGCGAGATGGAGCGTCGCCTGCACGATCTGGCCCACCGGCTCGAGGAGCAGGGCATCCGGATGACGATCCCCCAGTACCTCGCCGCCACCGGCCAGGACCAGCAGGAGTTCGTGGCGACCGTCCGGGCCGGCGCCGTCGAGGCCGTCCGCGCCGACCTCGCGCTGCGGGCCGTCATCGCCCAGGAGGCGATCGCCGCCACCGACGAGGAGCTCGACGCGGAGATCGAGCAGCTCGCCGAACGGATGGAGGAGAAACCCGCCAAGGTGCGGAAGGATCTCGAACGGCGCGGGGTTGTCGAGGCGGTACGCTCGGACATCGCACGTGGGAAGGCACTCGCGTTCCTGATCGAGCACGCCGAGGTGGTCGACGCCGACGGTGAGCCCGTCGACCTCTCGCTCCCGCAACCCGCCGAAACCGAAAGCCCCGAACCCCCCGTCAGCAGCGAAGCCATCGCAGAGGAACCGGAAGCACCGGAAGCACCGGAACCGGAAGCACAGGAACCGGAAGCACAGGAACCGGAAGCACAGGAACCGGAAGCACAGGAACAGGAGCAAGCGCAGTGAGCGAGCCCATTCGCAACGTCTACGTCCCGAACGTCACCCAGGACACACCCGCGGCCCCGACCGCAACGACATCTTCTCCCGGCTGCTGCAGGACCGGATCATCTTCCTCGGCACGCCGATCGACGATCTCGTCGCCAACGTGGTGATCGCGCAGCTGCTCCACCTCGAGAGCGAGCAGCCCGACAAGGACATCTCCATCTACATCAACTCGCCGGGCGGCGAGATCACGGGGCTGTTCGCGATCTACGACACGATGCAGTTCATCAAGCCCGACGTCTCGACCATCTGCCTGGGGCAGGCGGCGTCGGCCGCGGCGGTCATCCTCGCCTCGGGGACGCCCGGCAAGCGCTACATCCTCCCGCACTCCCGGGTGCTGATCCACCAGCCCCACGGTGGCGCCTCGGGCCAGGCGGTCGACATCGAGATCCAGGCCAAGGAGATCGTGCGGATGCGCGAATCGCTCGACGAGATCCTCGCCCACCACTCGGGCCAGGACGTCGCGAAGGTCGCGCACGACACCGACCGCGACTTCATCATGGGCGCCAACGAGGCCAAGGAATACGGCATCGTCGACGAGGTGATCACCAACCGCGATCTCGCAGCCGTCGGTGTGCCGGCGGGTGTGAGTTAGCCGGACGCCCGCGTCGGTCGAGTGTCGTTGATCCCGTCGTCGATCAGGAGGGGGACTCGTGGCCAAGTTCGGTGACGGTGGCGACCTGCTGAAGTGCTCGTTCTGCGGGAAGAGCCAGAAGCAGGTCAAGAAGCTGATCGCCGGCCCCGGCGTCTACATCTGCGACGAGTGCATCGACCTCTGCAACGAGATCATCGAGGAGGAGCTCTCCCAGAGCTCCGAGGTGAAGTTCGACGAGCTTCCCAAGCCCCGTGAGATCTACGAGTACCTGAACGACTACGTGATCGGTCAGGAGCAGGCCAAGAAGATCCTCTCGGTCGCGGTCTACAACCACTACAAGCGCGTGCAGGCGGGCGCTTACGGCGACCCCGACGTCGAGCTCCAGAAGTCGAACATCCTGCTGATCGGTCCCACCGGGTGCGGCAAGACGCTGCTCGCCCAGACGCTGGCGCGCCTCCTGAAGGTGCCCTTCGCCATCGCCGATGCCACCGCGCTCACCGAGGCGGGCTACGTCGGCGAAGACGTCGAGAACATCCTCCTGAAGCTCATCCAGGCCGCGGACTACGACGTCAAGAAGGCCGAGACCGGCATCATCTACATCGACGAGATCGACAAGATCGCCCGCAAGGCCGAGAACCCGTCGATCACCCGCGACGTGTCGGGCGAGGGCGTGCAGCAGGCGCTGCTGAAGATCCTCGAGGGCACGACGGCGTCGGTGCCGCCCCAGGGCGGGCGCAAGCATCCACACCAGGAATTCATCCAGATCGACACCACCAACATCCTCTTCATCTGCGGTGGCGCCTTCGCCGGCATCGAGCGTCTCATCGAGACGCGCACCGGCAACCAGGGCATCGGGTTCGGTGCCGACGTGCGCCGCTCCGAGGAGAAGGACGTCGGCACGATCCTGCGCTCGGTCCTCCCCGAAGACCTCCTGAAGTTCGGGCTCATCCCCGAGTTCGTCGGTCGGCTCCCGGTGATCAGCGCGGTGAACAACCTCGACAAGGACGCGCTGATCCGCATCCTGGTCGAGCCGAAGAACGCGTTGCTGAAGCAGTACCAGAAGTTCTTCCACTTCGACGACGTCGAGCTGGTGTTCACCGACGACGCGCTCGAGGCGGTCGGCGACGAAGCCCTGAAGCGGGGCACCGGTGCGCGCGGGCTGCGAGCGATCCTCGAGGGCGTGCTGCTCGAGGTGATGTACGACCTGCCGAGTCGCACCGACATCAGCCGGTGTGTGATCGACCGCGCCGTCGTGATGGACCGCGTGCATCCCACGCTCATCACCACCGACGAGGGTGAACGCCGCAGCGCGTGAACCATCCGCCATTCGCGTGAACCCGAGCTTGCACCTGCCGCGGTTCGCGCTGCGGAGCGCCGATCTCGGTCCGCGGCTCGACCTGTTCCTCGTCTGCGCGATCGGATCCGTGCTCGGGAACCGTGTGTTCCTGATCATCACCGGGTACCCGCAGCTCGGCAACGGCACGCTGCACATCTCGCACGCGATCTGGGGCGCGCTCATGATGGTGATCGCACTCGTGTTCGCGATCTCGTTCCTCGCCCCGAACAACCGCACGTTCATCGCCTTCATCGGCGGGTGCGGCTTCGGCTGGTTCATCGACGAGCTGGGGAAGTTCATCACCCGCGACGTCAACTACTTCTTCAAGCCGACCATCGCCCTCATCTACATGACGTTCATCGCCATGTACCTCGCCTTCCGCGGGATCCAGCGCCGTTCGCTCAGCCCCGACGAGGCGGTGCTCAACGGGTTGGAAGCGTTGAAGGCCGCGGCCATCGGCGAGCTGAGCGAGCCCCACCGCCGGCGCGCGCTCTCGTTGCTCGACGACACCTCGGCCTCCGGCCCGCTCGCGCTCCAGGTCCGGGCGCTGCTCGCCGACGAATCGGGGCTCCCGGACCCCGACCCCGGCCGGATGGAGCGCGGGGGCCGCGCCGTGCGCAACTGGTACGTCGGCCTGACCCGGCGACGATGGTTCGTGCGCCTGATCACGTGGTGGTTCGTGATCATCGGCTCCGCCCAGTTGCTCACCGCGTTGCTGCTCGCCCTCGACCACAGTGGCGTGAGGGGCTTCGAGGAGTGGGCGACGGTGTTGTCGAGCGGGGTGTCGGGCGCGCTCATCGTGGTCGGTGTGGTGCGGCTCAGGCATCATCGGCTGTCGGCGTACCGGTGGTTCGAACGCGGCATGCTCGTCCAGATCTTCGTGACCCAGGTCTTCGAGTTCGCGCAAGAGCAGCTCGCGGGCGTGCTCGGCCTGGCGTTCAACATCCTCGTGTGGGTCGCGATCCGTTCGATGATCCGGGCAGAGATCGAGCGCGAGGCAGTCGCTTCGTAGACTCAGGGCATGAGTGAGCGACCGCGAGGCGGGTATCCCGGCGAGCAGCGAACGGGGCCCAGCGGCCCGGCGGCGCAGCCGCCAGGAGCGCAAGCATGAGCGTCCCCGAGAAGCCGAGCCTCGACGGGCTCGAAGACAAGTGGGCGGCCCGCTGGGACGCCGATGGCACGTACACGTTCGACCGCACCAGGACGCGCGACCAGGTGTTCGCGATCGACACGCCCCCTCCCACCGTGAGCGGCTCGCTCCACGTGGGCCACGTGTTCTCCTACACCCACACCGACACCATCGCCCGTTTTCAGCGGATGCGCGGGCGTGAGGTCTTCTACCCGATGGGCTGGGACGACAACGGCGTGCCGACCGAACGGCGGGTCCAGAACTACTTCGGCGTGCGCTGCGACCCGTCGTTGCCCTACGACGCCGGGTTCGTGCCGCCCGAGAAGCCGGGGAAGCAGGAGATCCCGATCAGTCGTCAGAACTTCGTCGAGCTCTGCGACCGCCTGGTGGTGGAGGACGAGCAGAAGTTCGAGGAGCTGTGGCGCACCCTCGGCCTGTCGGTGGACTGGGCGACGACGTACACGACCATTGGTGAGCGGGCCCGGCGAGCCTCGCAGCGCGCCTTCCTCCGCATGCTGGCGCGGGACGAGGCCTACCAGTCGGAGGCCCCCACCCTCTGGGACGTCGACTTCCGCATGGCGGTGTCGCAGGCCGAGCTCGAAGACCGCGAGCTCCCCGGTGCGTACCACGGCGTGCGCTTCGGCGGCACCGACGGCGAGGCCGACATCGTGATCGAGACGACGCGGCCCGAGCTGATCCCCGCGTGCGTGGCGCTGGTCGCCCATCCCGACGACGAGCGGTACGCGCCGCGTTTCGGTCACGAGGTCACCACCCCGCTGTTCGGGGTGCGGGTGCCGGTGCGGGCCCACCCACTCGCCGATCCCGAGAAGGGTTCGGGCATCGCGATGATCTGCACCTTCGGCGACACCAGCGACGTGGTCTGGTGGCGGGAGTTGCAGCTGCCCACGCGCACCGCCATCGGACGCGACGGGCGGCTCCTGCCCGAGGCGCCGGACTGGGGTCCGGCCGCACCCGGCGCGGCCACGCGCTACGCGGAGCTGGCGGGAAAGACGGCCAAGCAGGCCCAGGCGAGGATCGTCGAGTTGCTCGCGGAGTCCGGCGATCTCGTCGGCGAGCCCAAGGCGATCACCCACCCGGTGAAGTTCTACGAACGGGGTGACCGACCCCTCGAGATCGTGTCGTCGCGCCAGTGGTACATCCGCAACGGCGGTCGCGACCCCGAGCTGCGCGAGCAGTTCCTGGCGCGCGGCCGCGAGCTGGCCTGGCATCCCGAGCACATGCGCAGCCGCTACGAGAGCTGGGTCGAGGGACTGAACTCGGACTGGCTGATCAGCCGGCAACGCTACTTCGGTGTGCCCTTCCCGCTGTGGTACGCGCTCGACGCCGACGGCGAGGTCGACTACGCACACCCGATCGCGCCCGACGAGGCACGCCTGCCCGTCGACCCGACCAGCGACGTGCCCGCCGGCTTCACCGAGGACCAGCGGGGCAAGCCCGGCGGGTTCGTGGCCGACCCCGACGTGATGGACACGTGGGCCACGTCGTCGCTCACCCCCGAGATCGTCGGCCGGCTGGGAGGACGACCCCGACCTGTTCGCCCGGGTGTTCCCGATGGACCTGCGGCCCCAGGCCTTCGAGATCATCCGCACCTGGCTGTTCTCCACCATCGTGCGCTCGCACTTCGAGTTCGGCTGCCTCCCGTGGAGCGACGCCGCCATCTCGGGGTGGGTGCTCGACCCCGACCGGAAGAAGATGTCGAAGAGCAAGGGCAACGTGGTCACCCCCATGGAGCCCATCCGCCAATTCGGCGCCGACGCCATGCGCTACTGGGCGGCGAGCGGGCGACCGGGGGTCGACACCGCGGTCGACGAGGGTCAGATGAAGGTGGGTCGCCGGCTCGCGATCAAGATCCTCAACGCGTCGAAGTTCGCGCTCGGGGTGATGGGCGACGAGGTGCTCCCGGCGGAGGAGGTCACCGAGACGCTCGACCGTTCGATGCTCGCCAGCCTCGCGGCATTGGTCGAGCACACGACCGCGTCGTTCGAGTCCTACGACTACGCGCGGCGCTCGACTCGACCGAGCGGTTCTTCTGGAGCTTCTGCGACGACTACCTCGAGCTGGTGAAAGGACGCGCCTACGGTGGTTCGGGGGAGGCCGGTGCGAACTCGGCGCGCGCCGCGCTGGCCACCGCGCTCGACACGCTGCTGCGGTTGTTCGCGCCCCACGTGCCGTTCGTGACCGAAGAGGTGTGGTCGTGGTGGCGCGACGGATCGGTGCACCGCTCGGAGTGGCCGTCGGGCCGCGAGCTCGGCGCGTTCGCCGATGCCGACGTCGCGGTGTACCCCGCGGCGGCGGCCGTCCTCGGTGACATCCGCAAGGCGAAGAGCACGGCCAAGCGCTCGATGCGCACCGACGTCACGCGCGCGGTGGTGCGCGCGCCCGGAGAGCAGCTGCGCGCGCTCGCGCCCGCGCTGGCCGACGTGCGCGACGCCGGCCGCATCGTGGGCGAGCCCGAACTGGTGGAGGCCGACGAGCTCGCGGTGGAAGTCACGCTCGTCGATCCCGAGTGATCCTCGACGCGGGCGACGCGCGCGCCTGGCTCGACGCCCACGTGAACCTCGAGACCGGGGTGGGGGTTCCCGCGCGCGGCGGGGTCGGTCACCGGCTGCTGGCGGTGGATCGGGAGCGTCCGCTCATGGAGCTGCTCGGGTCCCCGCAGCTCGAGTACCCGGCGGTGCACGTCACCGGCACCAACGGCAAGACCTCGGTGGCCCGGATGACCGCCGCCCTCCTGGAGGCGGCCGGCCTCACGATCGGCACCTACACCAGCCCTCACCTGGAGCGGGTCAACGAGCGGATGGCCCGCAACGGTGAGCCGGTCGACGACGCCACCCTCGACGACCTCCTGCTGGCGGTGGCGGCGGTGGAGGACCTGCTCCCCGACGCCCCGAGCTACTTCGAGATCCTCACCGCCGCCGCCTTCCGCTGGTTCGGTGACGTCGCCGTCGACGCCGCGGTCGTGGAGGTGGGGCTCGGGGGCAGCGGCGACGCCACCAACGTGGTCGACGCCGCGGTGGCGGTCGTCACCAACGTGAGCGTCGACCACGTCGAGTACATCGGCCCGACGGTCGACGACATCGCCATCGAGAAGGCGGGCATCGTGAAGCCGGGTTCGGTCCTCGTGCTGGGGGAGACCGACCCCGGCGCTCGCGGAGTGCTTCCTCGCGCGCGACGCCGCACGGGTCGTGCGGCGCGACGTCGACTTCGGCGTGCGGGCCAACCGGCTCGCGGTCGGCGGTCGCGTGCTCGACCTGTACACGCCGCTCGGCCGCGTACCGCGAGGTGTTCCTCGCGCTGCACGGTGCCCACCAGGCCGACAACGCCGCGGTCGCGCTGGCCGCCGCCGAGGCGTTCCTCGGTCGCGCGCTGGATCCCGCGATCGTCACCGACGCGTTCCTGGGCGTGCGCACGCCGGGCCGTCTCGAAGTGGTGGGTCACCAGCCGCTCGTGTTGCTCGACGGCGTGAAGAACGTCGCCGGCGCACGCGCGTTGCGCGCCGCGCTGGCCGAGGAGTTCGCGTCGTCGCCGCGCACGTTGGTCGTCGGGTTGATGCGCGAGAAGGAACCGCACGAGATGCTCGACGCGCTCGGCGTGCTCGACGCGGCGCGGGTGGTGTGCTGTCGCCCGCAGAGCCCGCGCGGGCAGGACCCGCGGGTGGTCGCGGAGGCGGCCTGTGAGCTGGGGGTCGACCGCGCGCACGTCGACGTGATCGACGACGTCGCCGACGCGGTGCGGTCCGCGATCGCCGCCACGCCGGCCGACGGCGAGGTCGTGATCACCGGGTCGCTCTACGTCGTGAGCCCGGCCCGTGCCGTTCTCGTGCCGTCGTGACCTTCCGCTAGCTTGACCTGCCCATGAGCGGAGAAACATGAGCACCCGCACCCTCGTCCTCTGCAAGCCCGATGCGGTCGAGCGCGGCCTGGTCGGGGAGATCGTCGGCCGGCTCGAGCGCAAGGGCCTCACCCTCGTCGCCCTGGAGCTGCGCACCATCGACGCCGATCTCGCCGGCCGCCACTACGACGAGCACCGGGAGCGTCCGTTCTTCGGCGACCTGGTGTCGTTCATCACCCGGGGCCCGTTGGTGGCCATGGTGGTCGAAGGGGGCGAAGACACCTGGAAGGTCGTTCGCGGCCTGATGGGGGTCACCAACCCCCGGGAGGCGGCTCCGGGCACGATCCGGGGCGACCTCGCGCTCGAGACCGGTGAGAACCTCGTGCACGGCTCGGACGGTCCCGAGTCGGCCGAGCGCGAGATCGCGCTGTTCTTCCCGGAACTCGCCTCCTGACGGTCGGATTCCGGCTCCGCCCCCGACATCCCGTGGAGCGCTCCGCTAGCCTGTGGCGAACGCGAGCCCTCCCGTGGAGACTCTTTCCCTGTGCCTGAGCCCTGGTTTTCCTCCGTAGTCGGCCGTGACATGGCAGTCGACCTCGGCACGGCGAACACCCTGGTGTACGTGCGCGGCAAGGGGATCGTGCTCGACGAGCCGTCGATCGTCGCGATGAACACCCGCGACGGGCGCCTGCTCGCCGTCGGCACCGAGGCCAAGCGCATGCTCGGTCGCACGCCGGGGCACATCGAGGCGGTCCGGCCGCTGAAGGACGGCGTGATCGCCGACTTCGACATCTGCGAGAAGATGCTCCGCTACTTCATCCAGCGGGTGCACCAGCGCAAGTGGGCCAAGCCCCGCATGGTCATCTGCATCCCCTCGGGGATCACCGGGGTCGAGCGGCGCGCGGTGCAGGAAGCGGCCGAGTTCGCGGGCGCCCGCAAGCCGGTGCTCGTGATCGAGGAGCCCATGGCCGCCGCGATCGGCGCCGGTCTCCCCGTGCACGAACCTGCGGGCAACATGATCGTCGACATCGGTGGCGGTACCACCGAGGTCGCGGTGATCTCGTTCGGCGGCATCGTGGTCAGCGAGTCGAGTCGCGTCGGCGGCGACGAGTTCGACGAGGCCATCATCAACTTCGTGAAGCGCGAGTACTCGCTCGCGCTCGGTGAGCGCACCGCGGAAGAAGTGAAGGTGCAACTCGCGAGCGCGTGGCCGCTCGAAGAGGAGCTCTACGCGGAAGTGCGCGGACGCGACCTCATCACCGGACTCCCCAAGACCATCGTCCTCTCCACCGTCGAGATCCGCGAGGCGATCGAGGAACCCACCGCGTCGATCGTCGACTCGGTGAAGGTCACCCTCGACCAGACCCCGCCCGAGCTCGCGGCCGACATCATGGAGCGGGGCATCGTCATCACCGGTGGCGGCGCGCAGCTCATCGGCATCGAGAACGCGATCCAGGCGGAGACCGGCATGCCGGTGCACCGGGCGAAGCACCCGCTGTACTCGGTGGTGTTGGGTTCGGGTCAGTGCCTCGAGAACTTCGACGTGCTGAAGCAGGTCCTGATCGCCTCGCCCCAGGACTGACCGCCCCCCGAGGGGCGTTCGAGCACCGTGGTCGTCTATCGCCAGGACCGTCGTCGCCGGCTCACGCTCGTGCTGCTGGTCATCACCGCCCTCGCCCTGATGTCGCTCGACGAACGGGGCTCCGGCGTCATCAACTCCGCCCGCACCGCCGCCCAGGACGTCGTCTCCCCCTTGCAGTCCCTCGCCGACGACGTGATCAACCCGGCCAGCGACTGGCTCGACGGCCTCGGGCGGGCCACCGAGCTGCAGGACGAGAACACCCGTCTGCGCCAGCAGCTCGATGCGGCCAAGAGCGAGATCGCCGCGGCCAAAGGTTCGCTCGCCGAGCTCAACGCGCTCAAGGGGATCGTGGATCTCCCCGACATCGCCGACGCCGACGGCGTCGTCGCCGAGGTCGTGACGCAGACGTCGGACAACTTCTCGCGCTCGTTCCAGATCTCCAAGGGCAGCGACGCCGGCATCGCCGCGGGATGCCGGTGGTCATCAACGGCACGGACGCGTCGGCGTTGGTGGGTCAGGTGTACTCGGTGTCGAAGACCAGCGCGATCGTCCGCCGCATCGACGACGCCAACTTCGGCGCCGGCGCGCAGCTGGTGCAGGACAAGGGCGTGTACGGGCCGAAGGGCGCGGCGGCCGGCCAACGCGACAGTGGCCTCCTGCGGTTCTCGGTGATCGGCGACACCGGCGCGTTCGTGACCATGAAGAAGGGCGACGTCGCCGTCACCCTCGGGCTCCCCACCGAGTCGTTCCCGCAGGGCCTCGTGATCGGGACGGTCGTGCACGACGTCGGCGCCGGCGGGTCGATCGCGCGTGACGCCGAGTTGCGCCCGGTGGTCGACCTCAACGCGCTCGAACTTCGTGAAGGTGCTGAAGTACACCCCGGCGGTCCGGTGATCCGTCGCATCCGCCTCGGGTTCGTCGTGCTCGCGTGCGTCGTGCTCCAGACGACCCTCTTCACCCATCTGCGCGTCGACGACGTCGCCCCCCAGATCGGTCTGGTGGCGGTGCTGGCGGTCGCCTACGAGAACGGCGCCGACACCGGCGCCATCTTCGGCTTCGTGATGGGCCTCGCCATCGACCTCTTCCTGACCACCCCGCTGGGCCTGTCGGCGCTGTCGTTCGCGGTCACCGGCTACGCGGTCGGGGTGTTCCAGGCCGGCGTGGTGCGCACGACGCCGTGGCTGGCGCCGATCCTCGGCGGCGTCGGCGGTCTGTTCGGCGGCCTGGTGTACCTCACGGCCGGAGCGGTGGTCGGCCAGTCCGGCTTCCTCTCGTTCAACAGCCTCAAGATCGTGGTGATCTCGGCCCTGTTCGACGCCCTCATCGCCCCGCTCGTGTTCCCGATCGTGCGCCGGGCCGCCCGCCGCGAGGACACCGGCGCGACCTGGCGGGTGCGCGGGTGACGCCCGGCCGGAGCGCTCATCGGCGAGACTGGCAGGCCTTGAACGGCGGGCCGGCGTGAACGAGGTGAACAGCCACCGGCGCCTCGTCGTGATCGGCGTGATCGTGCTCGCGCTCTTCGGCGCGCTCCTCACGCGCCTGTGGTTCCTCCAGGTGACCGGGGGCGAGCAGCTGGCGGTCGCCGCCCAGCAGAACAGCGACCACTTCGTGCAGGTGCCGGCGATCCGCGGCACCATCTACGACAGCAAGGGCGTTGCGCTGGCGCAGACGCAACCGGTCACCACGCTCACCGTCGACCGCCAGAAGCTCACCCCGGCCCAGCGGGTCACCCTGCAGCAGAACCTGGCCCCCAGGCTCGGGATCGACGCCGCCGAGCTGGACAAGCGGATCGACAACTCGCAGTACGAGTCGTACCTCCCCGTGCCGGTCGCCAAGAACGTCGACCTCGTCACCGCCGTCTACGTGATGGAGCACCGCGACCAGTTCCCGCAGGTCTCGGTGACGCGCACCGCGGAGCGGGTGTACCCGAAGGACTTCCAGGCCGCCGACCTCCTCGGCTACGTCGGCCAGGTCAACGCCGCCGAGCTCAAGTCGCACCAGGGCGACGGCTACCAGGCGACCGACACCATCGGCAAGACCGGCATCGAGCAGATGTTCGAATCCGAGCTGCGTGGCACCCCGGGGAAGGACAAGGTGGTGCTCGACAACCAGGGGCGGGCGGTCGACGTGGTGGAGGTCAAGAAGCCCCAGGCGGGCCACGACGTCCACCTGACCGTCGACCTCGGCACCCAGCACATCGCCGAGGAGTCGCTCCAGCAGGGCATGAACGGCGCCCGCACGCTCGTCGACCCCGACAGCGGGAACTACTACGCCGCCAACGCCGGCGCGGTGGTGGTGCTCGACGCCCGCACCGGGGCGGTGGTGGCGATGGCGTCGAACCCGAGCTTCAACCCCAACGACTTCGTCTCCGGCAAGGCCGACCAGTACTTCAACGACCCGGAGAACCCGTTGATCAACCGGGCCCTCAACCCGTACGCGCCCGGTTCGACGTTCAAGACGATCACGTCGATGGCGATGCTTCAGAGCGGGCTCTTCCCCGACGGCCCCAACACCGTCTACTCCGACTACCCCGACGGCTGCTTCCACTTCGGTAACAGCGAGACCCGCTGCAACGCCGGCCACGCGGTGCTGGGCGCGGTGGATCTGCCCTCTGCGCTGACCGTCTCGAGCGACGTGTACTTCTACTCGGTGGGCAACGAGTTCTGGAACGCCTACCGCGACGAAGGCAAGGCCAAGGGCTTCCCCGGCGATCTCGCCGGCGACAAGCTGCCCGACGCCGGTCACCCGGTGGGGAACGCCATCCAGCACACCGCCACCACCTACGGGTTCGGTGAGCTGACCGGCCTCGGCCTCGGCGACCAGGCCGGTGTCATCCCCGACCACGAGTACCGGGTGACGCTCAACCCCAACAACGCGGAGCTCCAGTTCTGGCGCCGGGGTGACAGCGCGAGCCTCGCCGTCGGCCAGGGCGACGTGCTGGTCACGCCCCTCCAGCTCGCGGATGCCTACGCCGCCTTCGCCAACGGCGGCACGCTCTACACGCCCCGGCTCGTCGACGAGATCACCGCCAGCAGCGCCGGTCGCCCACCGGGCCAACCCGCCACTGTGCTGCACACCATCGACAAGCAGGTCAAGCGCACCACCGGGCTCACGCCCGAGGTGCGCCAGCCGATCGAGGTCGGCCTCGCCGGCGCGGTGAACGACCCGAGCGGGACGGCCTACGGCGTCTTCGGCGACTACTCCGGGGTGAAGGTCATCGGCAAGACCGGGACCGCGCAACGCACGCCCAAGCAGGACACGTCGTGGTTCGCGGCGATCGTCAACCCGGACAACGACCCGCTGTTCGGGCAGTACGTGGTGGTGGCGATGGTCGAGCAGGGCGGCTTCGGTGCCAACGTGGCCGCGCCGATCGTGCGCCGGGTCATCGACTACCTCAACGCGCCGACCCAGACCCCCGCCCCGGTCGTGATCGCACCGGCGCGCGGCAACGAGAAGAGCAACTGATGTCGACGATCAGCCCGAGCCGCCTCGCCCGCGCGCAGTCGCGCCGCGGGCTGGGGGAGCCGTCGCGCCTCGAGGCGTCACCGCTGCGCCACTTCGACTGGCTGCTGATCGGGTCGTCCTTCGCGCTCACCGCGCTCGGCCTGCTGATGATCTACTCGACAACCCACCACCGCATCCCGGGCGATCCCTACTACTTCGTGAAGCGCCAGGCGATGTTCGCGGCCATCGGCGTCGTCGCGATGGCGGTGGTGCTCGCCATCGACTACCGGCGCATGCGCGACTACGCGATGGTGTTCTACGGCGCCACGGTGTTGCTGCTGCTCGCGGTGCTCGCGCCGGTCGGCTCCAACATCAAGGGCCACCAGGCGTGGTTCCAGCTCCCGGGCGGGTTCACGCTCCAGCCGTCGGAGCTGGCGAAGTTCGGGATCATCGTGGCGCTGGCGGGCTACTGCAACCAGTACCGCGGCGAACTCGACGCGTGGCGCCTCACCACCATCGTCGCGCTCGCCAGCGTGCCGATGGGCCTGGTGCTGCTCCAGCCCGACCTCGGGACCGTGATGGTGCTGGTGGTGATCATCGTCGCCCTGCTCGCGGTGGCGGGCGTGAGCGGCAAGCAGCTGATCGTGCTCGCGCTCCTCGCCGTCACCGGCGTGTACGCGGTCGTCGGCCTCGGCCTGCTCAAGCAGTACCAGCTGGATCGACTCACCACCTTCATCGATCCCAAGAGCGGGACCAGCCAGGGCACGGCCTACAACCAGGAGCAGTCCAAGCAGGCCATCGCGCACGGGCGCACCACCGGGGAGGGCTTCCTGAACGGATCCCAGACCCAGGGCGGGTTCGTGCCCGAGCAGCACACCGACTTCATCTTCACGTCGGTGGGGGAGGAGCTCGGGTTCGTCGGGTCCGCGGTGCTCCTGGCGCTCTTCGCCATCGTGATGTGGCGCACCTGGCGAACCGCCCGGCTCTCGCGCGACTTCTTCGGGGTGCTGGTGTGCATCGGGGTCCTCGCCATGCTCGCGTTCCAGATGTTCGAGAACATGGGCATGACCATGGGGATCATGCCGGTCACGGGCATCCCCCTGCCCTTCATGAGCTACGGCGGGTCGTCGCTGATCACGACCTTCGCCTGCGTCGGTCTCGTCGCCAACGTCTCGATGAGAAGGTTCGACTAGCAAGTAGACTCCCGTGAGATGTCAAACCTGTGGCCGAGGGTGGAGCCGCTCCTGGCCAGGGTCGAGAAGCCTGCTCGCTACATCGGGATGGAGCGGGGCAGCCTCCGGCCGGAACATCGGCCGTCCAGCACCTCCTGGCTCCTCGTCTACCCCGACACGTACGAGATCGGGTTACCCAACCAGGGGCTCCAGATCCTCTACGAGATCCTCAACGAACGCGACGACGCGTTGGCTGAACGCGCCTACGCGCCCTGGGTCGACATGACCGCGGAGATGCGGGCGGCGAGCGTGCCGTTCTTCTCGGTCGACACCCACCACGCGGCCTCCGACTTCGACGTGCTGGCCTTCGGCCTCGCGGCCGAGCTCGTCTACACGAACGTGCTCGAGTGCCTCGACCTCGCCGGGGTCCCGGTGCGCGCCGAGCAGCGCCGGCCCGAGCACCCGCTCGTGGTGGTGGGCGGCCACTGCGCGTTCAACCCCGAGCCGATGGCCGACTTCGTCGACGCGTTCGTGATCGGCGACGGCGAAGAGGCGGTCGGTGAGATCACCGAGGTGGTCGCGGGCGTGGAAGCGCTCCGGGCGCACCGCCCGTGAGGGGGTGCTGCGCGAGCTGGCCACGATCCCGGGTGTCTACGTGCCGTCGATGTACGAGGTCGACTACGACGGTCCCTTCATCGCCGAGGTGCGGCCGCGCTTCGCCGAGGTGCCCGAGCGGGTCGACAAGCGGACCGTGGCCGATCTCGGCGAGTGGCCCTATCCCAAGAACCAGCTGGTGCCGCTCATCGAGGTGGTGCACGACCGCCTCAACGTCGAGGTGTTCCGCGGGTGCACCCGGGGCTGTCGCTTCTGCCAGGCGGGGATGATCACCCGGCCCGTGCGCGAGCGGCCCGAGGAGCAGGTCCGCACCATGGTGCGCGACGGTCTGCGCCGCACCGGCTACGACGAGGTCGCGCTCACGTCGCTGTCGACCGCCGACTTCTCGGGGATCGACGGTCTGGTCGCGGGCCTGGTCAACGAGCAGGAGGGCTGCGGCAACGTCGGCTTGTCGCTGCCGTCGCTGCGGGTCGACGCCTTCACCGTCGGCATCGCCAGCGAGATCCAGAAGATCCGCCGCACCGGCCTGACCTTCGCACCCGAGGGCGGCACCTGGCGGGTGCGCCAGGTGATCAACAAGCTCATCACCGACGACGACCTCTTCGCCGCGGTCGAGGGCGCCTACTCGCAGGGCTGGCAGCGGGTGAAGCTCTACTTCCTCATCGGTGTGCCCACCGAGATGGACGAGGACACGCTCGGGATCTCCCAGCTCGCCCGTGAGGTCGTGAAGATCGGGCGCAAGTACACGAAGAAGGCGAGCTGCACCGCGTCGGTGGGCGGGTTCGTGCCCAAGGCGCACACCCCGTTCCAGTGGTTCGGGCAGAACCGCGTTCAGGAGCTCCAACGCAAGGTCGGGCTGCTCCGCGACGACCTCCGCCGTTCCGGCGCCACCATCCGGTGGCACGATCCCGAGGCCACCTTCGCCGAGGGCATCGCCAGCCGGGGCGACCGGCGCATCGGCCGGGTGATCGAGCGGGTCTGGCGGGCCGGCGGCACGTTCCAGGAGTGGAGCGAGCGCTTCGAGCTCGGCCGCTGGACCGACGCCATGGCCGCCGAGGGCCTCGACCCCGACTGGTACGTGACCCGCCACCGCACCGACGACGAGATCCTCCCGTGGGACCACATCGCCGCCGGCCTCCACCGCGACTTCCTGTGGGACGACTGGCAGGAGGCCCTGCGCGAGCACGGGCTCCCCGACTGCCGGTGGACGCCGTGCTACGACTGCGGGGTATGCACCGACTACGCGCTCGAGCACGTCGTCGCGTCCGCGGTGCCGCCGGCGGGCGGGAGCCAGGGCACCGGCCAGGGTCTCGGCTTCGGCCGCGAGGTTCCCGTCGAGCTGATCACCAGGGCCGGGGCCGCGGGGGTCACGGCGTGAGGGGCGACTCGGGCTTCCCGGTGCGGATCCGGTTCGCCAAGCGGGGCAAGGTCCGGTTCATCTCGGCCCGCGACGTCGCCCGCGCCCTCGAGCGGGCCTTCCGCATCGAGCAGCTCCCGCTCGCGTTCACCGAGGGGTTCTCGCCCCGCCCGAAGGTCAGCTTCGGCCTCGCCCTCTCGGTCGGTCACGAGAGCGACGCCGAGTACCTCGACGTCGAGCTGACCGAGGCCGTCGACACCGAAGCGCTGGCCGAACGTCTCACCCCCGCATTGCCCGAAGGCATGCCCGTCACCGGTGCGGTGCGCCTCGTCGAGCGCGCGCCCGCACTCCAGGAGTCCATCACCGAAGTCCAGTACCGGGTCGAGGCCGTCGACGGCCTCGGCCGTCCCGTCCCGGATGCAGTGCTCGATACGGCTGCGTCGCGCGCGTTGGCGTGCGACGAGCTGTTCGTGACCCGCACCCGGAAAGGCAAGGAGAGCGTGGACGATCTCCGTCCCGCGCTCCGCGACATCGCGGTCGGTCACGACGGCGAAGTGCCCGTGCTCGAGCTCACCCTGTTGACGCAATCCCGCGGTGCCCGACCCCGTGAGGTGCTCGACGCCCTCGACTCGTTCGTCGGCATCGGCCTCACCGAGCATCGCGTCCTGAGAACATCCCAATGGATCGAACGCGGCGGCGCGCGGGTGGAACCGCTGGCCGCCGACGCGTTCGCGCACGCCTTCGAGGCGCGCGCATCATGAGAGAAGGAACCCATGTCCGACGACACGATGCCGGAGGCGACTGTCGCCGCCGGCCCGACCGACACCGTCAGTGCCCCCGACGCACCGGCTCCCGTAACTCCTCGGACCGAATCGGCCAACGATTCGGCCCGGGTCTCGTCGAATTCCACCGAATCGGCGGGCGATTCGGCCCGGGTCTCGTCGAATTCCACCGAATCGGCGGGCGATTCGGTCCGAGGTGACACGGGCGGGAGTCCGTCGCCGGCGGGCCGGACCGACGCCGGTGGGCGAGAGGCCCGAGACGGTGAGGCCGGTGACGGTGAGGTCAAGCGCAAGCGCCGGCGCGGATCCCGCGGCGGGCGCAACCGCCGCAAGCCCGGCACGGGCGGGACGGGCGCCCCGGCGCGGGGCGCGCCCGGCGAGCGCCGGCACCGCCGACGACGACGACGACGAGATCAACCTCGGCCACGACTACAACGACGCCGCCGCCGACCGGGGCCTGACCACTGACGACGTCGCCGACGTGGCGCTCGAGGACGCAGGCCTGAGCCACACCGCCCGGCCCACCGGCCCCGCCCCGAGCATCGGCGACTCCCGCCCGGCCCCCAAACCCCGGATCGGCGACTCCCGCCCGGCGCCGCCGGTCAACGGCGACACGCCGGCGGACGGCGAGGCCGGGACCGCTCCCAAGCGGCGCCGGCGCCGGGGCGGACGAGGTCGTGGCCGTGGCGGCGCCGGGGCGGGCGCCGGCGCCGGGAGCGACACGAGGTCCGGGGCGGGTGCCAAGCCCGGGGGCGATCGCGCGCCGCGTCCCCAACAGCAGCAGAAGCGCAACGACGACGCCATCCGCGCCGACCTCGGCGTCGGCGAGAAGCCCGTCGTCGACCTCGACGACGACGTCCTCGAGCGCCGCCGGGGCCGCACCCGCAAGGGAAGGCCGGCCGGTCGCTACCTCATGTGCGTGCACGTGCTCGAGGGCGGCCACACCCACATAGCGGTGCTCGAGGGCCGCAGCCTGGTGGAGCACTCTCTGGCCACGCCCACCGGCAACGAGTCGATCGACGGCAACATCTACTTCGGCCGGGTGCAGAACGTGCTCCCCGGCATGGAGGCCGCGTTCGTCGACATCGGGACCCCGAAGAACGGCGTGCTCTACCGCGGTGACGTCGCCTTCGACAAGGCCGACGTCGAGGGTGGCAACAAGCCCAAGATCGAGCGGATGCTCAAGAACGGGCAGATGATCACGGTGCAGGTCACCAAGAACCCGATCGCCCACAAGGGCGCCCGGCTCACCCAGGAGGTGAGCCTCGCCGGCCGCTTCCTCGTGATGGTGCCCGGCGAACCCGACACCTACGGCATCTCCAAGCGCCTGCCCGAGGACGAGCGCAAGCGCCTCCGCAAGGTCCTCGACGCCATCCGCCCCGACGACGCCGGCCTCATCGTCCGGACCGCGGCGGAGGGCGCGACCACCGACGAGCTCGAGCGCGACGTCCGGCGCCTCCGCCACCAGTGGGAGCAGATCTCGGAGCTGGCGGGCAAGTCGAAGCAGGCCAAGCTCCTGTACCAGGAACCCGATCTCGTGATGCGACGCATCCGGGAGGAGTTCACCAAGGAGTACCGCGGCATCGTCATCGACGACCGCGCCCTCTACGAAGAGATCCGCGGCTACGTCGAGGCGATCACGCCCGAGCTCGCCGACCGCGTCGAGTTCTACGACGCCGAGGAGGAGGGTCTGCCGATCTTCGAGCGGTTCCACATCTCCGAGCAGCTCCTCAAGGCGCTCGACCGCAAGGTGTGGCTCCCCTCCGGTGGCTCGCTCATCATCGAGCGCACCGAGGCCCTCACGGTGATCGACGTCAACACCGGCAAGAACGTCGGCAAGTCCAACCTCGAGGAGACGGTCTTCCGCAACAACATGGAGGCGGCCGAGGAGATCGCCCGGCAGCTGCGCCTCCGCGACATCGGCGGGATCATCGTGATCGACTTCGTCGACATGGAGATCAAGGCCAACCGGGACCAGACCATGCGGGTGTTCCGTGACGCCCTGGCCCGCGACAAGACCCGCACCCAGGCCTTCGAGATGTCGGAGCTGGGCCTGGTGGAGATGACCAGGAAGCGGATCTCCGAGGGTCTGGTCGAGTCCTTCAGCAGCACCTGTCCCAGCTGCCACGGCCGGGGTTTCCTCCTCGACGAGGCGCTGCTGGAGTCGATGGACTAGCATCACCAGGTTCCAGCGACGTTCTTCGAGGGGTTTCCCGCGCCATGTACGCAGTGATCCGCACCGGCGGCAAGCAATACAAGGTCGAGGCCGGTGAGCAGCTCGAGGTCGAGCGCCTCGGGGTCGACGAAGGCACCGACGTGGAGCTCACGCCGATCCTCCTCGTCGACGGCGAGACCGTCCTCGCCACGCCCGCACAGCTCGAAGGCGCGGTCGTGAAGGCCCGCGTCGTCGGCGCGACCCGCGGTCCCAAGATCGACGGATTCATCTACAAGCCCAAGAGCAACAACCGCCGCCGCTACGGCCACCGCCAGGACCTCTCGGTCGTCGAGATCACCGGCATCACTGGCGCCACGGCGAAGAAGGGGAGTTGACCCATGTCGAAGAAGAAGGGCGCGGCCTCCTCGCGCAACGGTCGTGACTCCAACGCCCAGCGGCTCGGCGTGAAGGTCTTCAGCGGCACCGAGGTCCACGCGGGCACGATCATCGTGCGTCAGCGCGGCACCCGGTTCCACCCGGGCGAGAACGTCGGTAAGGGCAGCGACGACACGCTCTTCGCGACCGCGAACGGCGTCGTGAAGTTCGGCCACCGCAAGGGCCGCAAGCTCGTCGACATCGTCCCCTCCAGCTAGCTCACCCGCGGAAGTCACCGGGCCGGCGCGCCCGGTGTCCGTAGGCTGACGTCATGTCGTCGTTCGTCGACCTGGTCCAGGTCAACCTCCGTGGTGGTGACGGCGGCGCGGGCGCGGTGTCGTTCCGGCGCGAGGCCCACGTGCCCAAGGGCGGCCCCGACGGTGGCGACGGCGGTTCCGGCGGCGACGTCTACCTCGAGGCCGACCGCAACGTCGCGTCGCTGCTCTCGTTCCGCGACCATCCCCACCGGCGGGCGGAGTCCGGCAAGCACGGTTCGGGCAACAAGCGCCACGGGGCGAGCGGCGCGGACCTCGTGGTCGGGGTGCCCGAAGGCACCCAGGTGAAGACGCGTGACGGCGAGCTGCTCGCCGACCTGGTGTGCCACGGTGACCGCTACCTCGCCGCGCACGGCGGCCAGGGCGGCCGCGGCAACGCCCGCTTCCTGTCGAACGCGCGTCGGGCTCCCGCCTTCGCCGAGCAGGGCGAGTACGGCGAGGAGCACTGGCTGCGCCTCGAGGTGAAGCTGCTCGCCGACGCCGCCCTCGTCGGGTTCCCGAACGCGGGGAAGTCCACGCTCATCGCGGCGATCAGCGCGGCGAAGCCCAAGATCGCGAACTACCCGTTCACCACGCTCGAACCCAACCTCGGCGTGGTGCGCTTCCGCGACCACGAGTTCGTCGTCGCCGACATCCCCGGTCTGATCGAGGGCGCGGCCGAGGGTCGGGGACTCGGCCACGAGTTCCTGCGCCACGTGGAGCGGGCCCGGGTGCTCGTCCTGCTGCTCGACCTCGCCGCGGTCGACGGCTCCACGCCGCAGCAGCAGGAACGGGTGCTCCTCGACGAGCTCGGCCGTTACCGGCCCGAGCTGCTCGAGCGGCCCCGCCTGGTCGTCGGCACCAAGGCCGACGTGGCCACCGCCACGCTCGAGGACGAGGGCGCGCTCACCATCTCCGCGGTCACCCGCCAGGGACTCGACGCGTTCCTCGGCCGCTTGGGCACCCTGATCGGCGGCGCCCGCGCCGAGGAACCCGAGCCCGAGCCCTTCGTGGTGCTGCGGCCCGCGGAGGAGGGCTTCGCGGTCGTCCGCGACGACGACGGCGTGTGGCGGGTGTCGGGGCGCACCGCCGAGCGGGTCGTCGCCATGGCCGACCTCACCAACGTGGAGGCCATGGAGTACGTGCAGCACCGCCTGCGCAAGATGGGGGTCGAGCGCGCGCTGGCGCGCGCCGGGGTGCGCGAGGGCGACGTCGTGCGGATCGGCCCGATCGAGCTCGACTACGTCGAGGGGATCGGCTGATGGCGCGACCGGCCGTCGTCAAGATCGGCACCTCCTCGATCACGACCGAGGGGGGCGAGATCGACGACGCCTCCTTGCTCAAGCTCTGCCGCGAGCTCGCCGCGGCGCGCGCCGCCGGGCACGAGGTCGTGCTCGTCAGCTCCGGCGCCATCGCCGCCGGCCTCCCCGCGCTGGGCATGACCACACGACCGACCGACATCGGGACCCTGCAGGCCGTCGCCGCGGTGGGCCAGCCCCGGTTGATGGAGCGCCTCGGCGCCATCCTCGGCCAGCACGGCCTCCTGGCTGGTCAGGTGCTGCTCACGCCCCACGACTTCGGCGTGCGCTCGCAGTACCTCCACGCCCGTGAGACCCTCCGCCGGTTGCTCGACCTCGGAGTCGTGCCGGTGGTCAACGAGAACGACACCGTCGCCGACGACGAGATCCGCTACGGCGACAACGACCGGCTGGCGGCGCTGGTGTCGCACCTGGTGGGGGCGCACGTGCTGGTGCTCCTCACCGACACGGCCGGGCTGTTCACCGCCGATCCGCGCCTCGACGCCGGTGCGTCGCTCATCGAGGAGATCGCCGAGGTCGACGCCGCGCTCGAGGCGCTCGCCGGGGGCACCGGGACGGCGCGGGGGAGCGGGGGGATGGCCACCAAGCTCGCGGCGGCCAAGATCGCGGCGTGGTCGGGGGTCCGGGCGGTGATCGCGGCCGCCGACGCGCCCGACGTCGTCGGCGACGCCATCGCCGGGCGGGTCGTCGGCACTTCGTTCCTCCCCGCGCGGAACGGCTCTCGAGCCGCAAGCTCTGGATCGCGTTCGCCCGGGGCGCCGCCGGGCGCATCGTCGTCGACGACGGCGCCCGCCGGGCGCTCTGTGCCGACCACCGCTCGCTGCTCCCGGCGGGGGTCCGGGCCGTCGAGGGCTCCTTCGACGTCGACGACGCGGTCGAGATCGTCGACGGAAGCGGGTCGCCCTTCGCCAAGGGGCTGGTCCGCTACCCCTCGGCGGTGCTGCGCGACGTCGCCGGGCGCCAGACCTCGGAGCTGGCCGAGGGCCTGCCCCACGAAGTGGTCCATCGGGACGATCTGGTCGTCCTGCCCTGATCGACGACCCTGACGGTCGGATGAATTCCGGGCCCGCCCTTGCGCTCGCGGCTCGGTTCCGTCACACTCGTGCCTCACAAGCTCGTCGTCGACCGGCGGGGGGAGAGTCCTCTCACGAGGGCTTCGGCGGTCGACGAGGAGCGGGAGTAGGTGAGGCCGGGTCGCCTCGGCCGCTGCGCCTACGGGTCTCCGATCCGGCGGGCCACGCGGCAGGCGGGCGGCGCGGCCTCACCCTCCCGAACGTCGGCCTCCCCGGAAGCCGATTCTCGCTTCCCGATTACACTCGCTCTCATGTCCGCGCCGTCTGACGTGTCCGAGTCGGGCGTGGCCGAGTTGGGCCGTCGGGCGAAGGCCGCATCCGCCGCGCTGGGCGCGGCGTCGACCGCCGAGAAGAACGCCGCGCTGCTCGCCGGCGCCGACCTCCTCGTCGACCGCGGCGGCGAGCTGCTCGAGGCCAACCGCCTCGACGTGGAGGCCGCCGAGGCGGCCGCGATGGAGCCCGGGTCCCTCGACCGGCTCCGCCTCACCGAGGCCCGGATCACCGCCATGGCCGACGGCCTGCGCGCCGTCGCCGCGCTGGCCGACCCGATCGGCGAGGTCCTCGACGGCTGGCGGCGCCCCAACGGCCTGCGCATCGAGCAGCGGCGGGTGCCGCTAGGGGTTGTCGCGATCATCTACGAGAACCGCCCCAACGTCACGAGCGACGCCGCCGGCATCTGCCTGAAGTCCGGCAACGCCGCCATCCTTCGGGGCTCGGCCACCGCCCTGCGGTCCAACCTGGCGATCGGCGAGGCGCTGCGCGACGGCCTGGCCAAGGCTGGCCTCCCCGCCGACGCGGTCCTGCTCGTCGACGACGTCCGCCACGAGGCGGCGGTGGAGCTCATGCAGCTGACCGACGTGGTCGACTGCCTGATCCCCCGGGGCGGGCCGGCGCTGATCCAGAGCATCCGCGACCACGCCACCGTCCCGGTCATCATCGACGGCGACGGCAACTGCCACGTCTACGTCGACGCCGCGGCCGACCTCGACGCCGCGCTCGACATCGTCGTCAACGCCAAGACCCAGCGCCCGAGCGTCTGCAACGCCGCGGAATCCCTCGTGGTCCACGAGGCCGTCGCCGACGCCTTCCTCCCGCGCGTGTGTGACGCGTTGGTCGAGCGGGGGGTCGAGCTCGTCGGCGACGCCGGCGCGCGCCCGGTTCGCGGCGATGGGCGAGGCCACCGACGACGACTTCGGGCGGGAGTTCCTCGCGCTCAAGCTGAGCGTGGCGGTCGTGCCCTCGATCGACGCCGCCATCGACCACGTCAACCGCTTCGGCTCGGGCCACACCGAAGCCATCCTCACCCGCGACCTCGCCGCCGCCGAGCGCTTCACCGAGGCGGTCGACGCTGGCACCGTGGTCGTGAACGCGTCCACCCGGTTCACCGACGGCGCCGAGTTCGGCTTCGGCGCCGAGATCGGCATCTCCACCCAGAAACTGCACGCACGCGGCCCCATGGCGTTCCGCGAGCTCACCACCTACAAGTACGTCGTGTGGGGCGACGGTCAAGTGCGGAACTAGTCAAGAGAGAGCAGGTCGACACTCCAATGGCAGAACGTTTCGAATCGGTCGACGACGTCACCAAGAGGTTGGGGGAGGCGGACTACCTCGCCGACTCCGCCATCTCCGGGGTCGTGTTCCTCGCCGACCGGCTGGAGAAGCCGGTGCTCGTCGAGGGCCCGGCCGGCGTCGGCAAGACCGAGCTGGCCAAGGCCATCGCCGACGTCACCGGCGCCCGCCTCATCCGGCTCCAGTGCTACGAGGGGCTCGACGAGGCCAAGGCCCTCTACGAGTGGAACTACAAGAAGCAGCTCCTGCGCATCCAGGTCGACAAAGGCCACGACTCGGAGTGGGAGGACGTCGAGTCCGACATCTTCTCCGAGCCCTTCCTGCTGACCCGTCCGCTGCTCGAGGCCATCCGCTCGGAGGAGCCGGTGGTGCTCCTCATCGACGAGGTCGACCGGGTCGAGATCGAGACCGAGGCGCTCCTGCTCGAGGTGCTCTCGGACTTCCAGGTGTCGATCCCGGAGCTCGGCACCATCGTCGGGAACCAGCAGCGCCCGATCGTGCTGCTCACGTCGAACAACACCCGCGAGCTCTCGGAGGCGCTGAAGCGCCGCTGCCTCTACCTCCACATCGACTACCCGGACATCGAGCGCGAGAAGGCGATCGTCCGGGTGCGCGTGCCCGAGGTCGACGAGCACCTCGCCGAGCAGATCGCCCGCGTCGTGCGCTCCATCCGGGCGCTCGAGCTGAAGAAGGCACCGTCGATCTCGGAGACCATCGACTGGGCCCGCACGCTGCTCTACCTCGGGAAGTCCGACATCGACCCCGAGGTCATCGGCGACACGCTGCACGTGCTGCTCAAGTACCAGTCCGACATCACCAAGGCCCGCAAGGAGCTCCAGGTTCCTGTTGAAGGCGGTGCGGTCTGAGCCCGTCAGCACCGGTGACGTCGGGGCCGGCGACCTCGGGGCCGGGACTCTCGCTCCTCGACGTCATGCAGGGATTCGTCCACGAGCTGCGGACGGCCGGGCTCCCGGTGTCGATGACCGAGAACCTCGACGCGATGCGCGCGATCGAGCACATCCCGATCGACGACCGCGAGATGTTCAAGTCGGTGCTCAGCGCGACGTTGGTGAAGCACCACCGCCACCAGCGCGCGTTCGAGACCGTCTTCGAGGTGTACTTCTCGCTGTTCAGCTCGGGCGTGCTCGGCGACGGCGACGAGCTGCCCGACATGGAGGAGGGCGCGCTGCAGGAGGGCGAGGCCTCCGGCGGTGGCGGGGGTACCCCGATGTCGCGCGAGGAGCTGGCGGCGATGCTGCTCAACGCGCTCCAGAACATGGACCGTGACGCGCTGCGGCGCCTCGCCGCGGCCGCGGTCCAGCAGTTCGCGGGCATGGAGCCGGGCCGGCCGGTGGGCGGGACGTACTACCTCTACCGCACGCTGCGTCAGCTCGACCTCGACGACCTGCAGGCGCGCCTCATGGAGCAGGCGCGCGAGCGGGGCGAGATCGAGGAGGGCGAGCTGGCCGACCGCCTCGCTCACGAGGAGTTCCAGGCGCGCCTGAAGGAGCTGCGCGAGCTCATCGAGGAGGAGATCCGCCGGCGCCTCGTCGCCGACCGTGGGGTCGAGGCGATGGCCCGCACCCTGCGCAAACCGCTCCCGGAAGACATCGAGTTCATGCACGCCTCGCGCGAGGAGATGCTGGCGCTGCAGCAGGCCGTCTACCCGCTCACGCGGGCGATGGCGGCGCGGCTCGCACAGCGGCGACGGCGGCGCCACCGCGGCCACCTCGACTTCCGCAAGACCATCCGCGAGTCACTGTCATACGGCGGTGTCCCCGCCGATCCCAAGTTCAAGAACCCGCATCCGTCGAAGCCCGAGATCATGGTGGTGGCCGACATCTCCGGCTCGGTGGCCAGCTTCGCCCGCTTCACGCTCCAGTTCGTGTACACGATGGCGAGCCAGTTCTCGAAGGTGCGGTCGTGGGTGTTCATCGACGGCATCGACGAGGTCACGCGCTACTTCCAGGAGGCGGACGACGTCACCGAGGCGGTGCAGCGGGTGAACACCGAGGCCGACGTGGTGTGGGTCGACGGTCACTCCGACTACGGACACGCGTTCGAGGTGTGGCACCAGCGTCACTACTCGGAGATCACGCCGAAGACCTCCATCATCCTGCTCGGCGACGCCCGCAACAACTACCACACGGCGGAAGCGTGGGTCGTCGACGAGATGCGCAAGCGCGGTCGCCACGTCTACTGGCTCGACCCCGAGCCGCGCGGGTACTGGGACACCGGCGACTCGATCGTGTCGGAGTACGGCAAGTACTGCGACGGGGTGTTCGAGTGCCGCAACCTCCGCCAGCTCACCCAGTTCGTCTCCACCATCGCCGAAGGCTGACCCGATCCCACCCCACTCACCCCACCCCATCCCATCCCACCCCAGGAACCGGCGTCAAAGTCCGCCGATAATCGGCGGACTTTGACGCCGGTTCGCTCTTTTGTGGGGTTCGGGTCAGCGCAGAAGGGCCCAGGTCCGGTCGGCGATGCCGGACAGCGCGTTGAGCTGGGCCCGCTCCCGGCGACGGAACGCGCGGCCGTCGCGCCCGAGGAGGAGCGCGGCGTCGTGTCCGGGCAGTGACGCCACCGCGAGGTCGTCGGGTCCGGTGGTGCCGTCGGCGACCATGGGCGACGCCGACGTGCCCTCGACGAGCGCGCCCAGCACCGACGCGTCGGGGGTGGGCTCACCCGCCGACGCCAGCACCGCGCCGCCGCTGACCAGCGCGCTCCAATCGGCGAGGAACTCGTCGCGGGTCTGGTCGACGAGAACCTGCAGGAGGGTCTCGACGTCGGTCGCCGAGCACAGGGTCGTGGCCGATTCGAGCGCGTCGAGGCGCGGGTCGGGGAAGTGGTCGATGGTCCGCACCTCCTCGACGCTGGCCCCGTCGACCTCTTCGATCTCCCGCACGAGCAGGTCGAGCGCGACGGACTTGCGCAGCACCACCGCGAACTCGTCGACGGCCACGTTGTCGCCCCGCTCGAGCACGTCGATGCCGACGATGTCGCCGTCGACGGCGCCGATGCGCGAGGCGACGAGGCCGAGCGCGCCGGGGCGATCGGGGAGCCACACCCGCACGAGGACGTGGGTGGCCGGCTCGGAGGCGTCGCTCACCCACCCGATGCTATGGGCGATGATGACGCGAAGGTTTCGCCCGGGTGAAGACACGGCACGCCCGTAGACTCCCTGGCCGATGACCAGGAGCGTGGAGCGCCTCGGGGTGTTCGGTGGCACTTTCGATCCGGTGCACGTCGGGCACGTGGTCGTCGCCGCGGAGGTGCGGTCCCAGTTGGCGCTCGACCGGGTCCTGCTCGTGGTGGCGGGCGATCCGTGGCAGAAGCGCGGCCAGGTCGTGGCGTCGGCCGCGCAGCGGCTCATGCTGGTGGAGGCGGCGGTCGACGGCGTCGAGGGCGTGGAGGCCTCCGCGATCGAGATCGAGCGTGACGCGCCGTCGGTCACCGCCGACACGCTCGAGGCGCTGGCCGGCCCGCACCGGGAGCTCTTCCTCGTGCTCGGCGCGGACGCCGTCGCCAACATGTCCACCTGGCGCCGGCTGGAGGAGACCCGGAACCTGTCCACGGTCGTGGTGGTGGAGCGCCGGGGCGACGCCCACGCCGAACCGCCCGGACCGGGGTGGCGGGTCGAGCGGGTGTCGATCCCCCGCCTCGACGTCGCGTCGACTGAGATACGCCACCGGCTGGGGCACGGTCGCCCGATCGACGGGATGGTGCCGCCCGAGGTCGTGCACGCCATCCGATCGCACGGCCTCTACACTGATCTCGGATGACACCTCGATCGACCGGCGCTTGACTTCCACGCATCCGATCTCCGACGGCTACCGACGGGCCGGGGTCGCCGCGCACGCGGCAGCGGACAAGCACGGTGAGGACGTCACCGTTCTCGACGTGGGCGAGATCATCGCGATCACCGAGGCCTTCGTGCTCGTGAGCGCGTCGAACACCCGCCTGGTGCGCACCATCGTCGAAGAGGTCGAGCTGGCGTTGAAGCTGGCCGACGACGAGAGTCCCCGCAGCGTCGAAGGGTTGGGCGACGCGACCTGGGTGCTCATGGACTACGGCGACGTCATCGTCCACGTCTTCCTGGCCGAGACGCGCGCCTTCTACGATCTCGACCGCCTCTGGGCGGACGCGCCCGCCGTCGAGTGGGAGCGCCTCACCCCCCTCGCCGAGAGAGCCTGATTCGACCTACAGATAGGGCCGCATCGGGACGGCCCGTTCGGCGAGGCCGTCCTTGAGCTCGCGCACCCCGACGTTGCGGTCGAAGCGCGGCGAGTAGAGGATCGAGCTGATGATCGCCGCCGACGCGCCGCCCGCGGTCAGGCCCTCGGCGATGTGGTCGACGGTGCCGGCGCCGCCCGACGCGATCACGGGCACGTTCACCGCGTCGGCGACGGCGCGGGTGATGTCGAGGTCGTACCCCGACGCGGTGCCGTCGCGGTCGATGCTGTTCACGACGATCTCGCCGGCGCCGAGGTCCTCACCGCGCCGCACCCAGTCGAGGGCGTCGAGGCCGGTGGCGAGGCGCGCGCCGTCGATGAACACCTCGTACCCGCTCGGGATCCCGTCGCGGATCCCCACGTGCTTCACCTGTGTGCTCAGCACCACGCACTGACGGCCGAACGCCTGCGCGCCCTCGCGGATGATCTCCGGGTTGCGGACCGCCATCGAGTCGACGCTGATCTTCTCGGCGCCGGCCTTCAGGACCTCGAACATGTCGTCGACGGACCGGATCCCGCCGCCGACGGTGAAGGGGACGAACACGTGGTGCGCGACGCGCCGCACGGTGTCGAGGTCGATCTTGCGCTTCTCCGCGCTCGCCTTGATGTCGTAGAAGACGATCTCGTCGATCTGGTCGGCGTAGAGCTGCTGCGCGAGCGTTTCGGCCGGGGCGATGTCGATGTTGTCCTGGAATTGCTGCGCCTTGGTGACGCGCCCCTCGACGACGTCGAAGCAGGCGATGAGCCGCTTGGTCAGCACTGGCGCTCCTCGACAACCGGCTCCCACGACGCGAATCCGCGCAGCAGCGACAGCCCGAGCTCGCCGCTCTTCTCGGCGTGGAACTGGGTGGCGAGCACGTTCCCGCGCGACCACGGAGCAGAACTCGACGCTGTAGTCGGTGAGCCCGAGCGCGTCGGCGGGGTCGCGCGGCGAGCAGTAGTAGGAGTTGACGAAGTAGAAGTGGGCCGCCTCGGGCAGGCCGCGCGTGACCGGGTGCTCGCGGGTGAAGCGCACCGCGTTCCACCCGATCTGCGGGACCCGCTCGGTGTCGGGGAAGCGCCGGACCGTGCCCGGGACCCATCCCAGACCGGGGGTGTCGCCCTCCTCGCTGTGGTCGAACAGGACCTGGAGGCCGATGCAGATCCCGAGGAACGGCACGCTGTCGCCCCGCACACGGTCGGAGAGCGCGCCGACGAGGTCCTGTTCGACGAGCGAGTCGATGGTGGCGCGCGCCGCGCCCACCCCGGGCAGGATGATGCGCTCGGAGCCGGAGACGTCGGCGGCCTCGCTCACGAGGCGCGCGGGGATCCCGAGGTGCCCGAGTGCGTACATGACGCTCGGTGCGTTGCCGGCGCGGTAGTCGATGACGTCGATCATGCCGGGGCCGAGGGTACCCAAGGACCTAGGCTGAGCTTCGCTCAATACGAGCGCCGGATCCTCCGATGACCTTTCTGATGCGTCGCCGCGCCCGCCTCGTCGTCCTCCCGGTGCTCCTGCTGCTGGTCGCGCTCGCCGGCTGCCTGCCTCCCAGCCCGCCGGTGGCGGCGCCGTCGGACGGCTCGCCCGGCTCCGCCGGGGTGCCGGTGATGGGTCAGTCACGCCTCACCGCCGACCAGCTCGTCGCCTACTACCAGAGGAACGACCCGGGCTCGCTGCCCTACCGCGCGACCGGGGCGACGCTCCAGCAGCTGGCGAACATGTTCGTGACCGAGGGCAACCGCTACAACGTGCGGGGCGACATCGCGTTCGCGCAGTCGATCATCGAGACGGCGTGGTTCTACTACCCGGACTACGGGCAGGTGCACCCCAACGACAACAACTTCGCGGGGATCGGCGCCTGCGACTCCTGCGGCACCGGCTTCGGCTTCAAGAGCGCGCTCAACGGCGTGCGCGCCCAGCTGCAGCTGCTGCGCAATTACGCCGACATCAACTCGCGGACCACGAACATCCCTGACCCGCCGGTCCCCGAGCTGTGGGGGAGCACGCCGTCGACCGCGGCATACAACTTCGACCACTACTTCGCCAAGGGCGACGCGCCGCTCTGGAACGACATGGGCAACGGCAACTGGGCCACCGCGCCCAACTACGCGACGGTGGTGCTCGGCGTCTACAACCGGATGCTGACCTCCAGCGGTCTGCCCGGGCAGTGTCCGCCCGACGGCCTGCAGTACGGACCCCCCACCGCGGCGGGCCCGTGCCCCGTGAGCCTCCGCCAGCCGGGTCGCGCCATCGCCGGCCTCCCGACCGGCGGGTACTACGTGCTCAACGGCAACGGCATCGTGAGCGCCTACAACGCCGCGCCCTCCTTCGGCTCGCCGCCGCTCGCCGACTCCGACATCTTCCGCGACATCGCGCCGATGCCCGACGGCCAGGGGTACGTCGTGCTCGCGGGCAACGGCCTCGTGTACAAGCTGGGTTCGGCAGCCGATCCGAACCTGCTGGGCAACGTGTCGATGCCCTTCTACCCGGGCCAGGACATCGCGCGCTCGATCGCGGTGATGCCCGACGGCAAGGGCTACGTCATCCTGAACGGCGACGGCGTGATCACGAAGTGGGGCAGCGCGGCGCAAGCCCCGATGGCCGCACTCGGCAACCCGTCGTGGCCCGGCAACGATCTCGGGCGGTCGATCGCGATCATGCCCGACGGCGCCGGGTACCTCGTGCTCGACACCTACGGCGGCGTCAACAAGTACGGCAGCGCGACCCAGGGCGCGGTGGGGAGCGGCTCGACCACGTACTGGGGCACCGACCTGGGACGTGACCTCGTCCTGGTGTCGGCGTTCGGCCAGGCGTTCGGCTACTACGTGATCGACGCCTGGGGCGGGATCACCAACACCTCGGGCCTCCCGGCCCGGACCAACCCGGCGGCCACGCTGTTCCGCGACCGCTGGCGCGGGGCCACGATCTACGGCGGGAAGCCGTTGCTGTTGCGCAACGACGGCACGACCACGCTCTCCAACTAGACGGGGCGCCCCGGTCAGTCCAGGACCACGACCGAGCGCAGCACCTCGCCCCGTTCCATCTTGTGGAACGCGTCCTCCACCGCTTCGAGCGGGATGGTCTCGCTCACGAAGCGGTCGAGGTCGAGGCGGCCCGAGAGTGAGAGGTCGATCAGCATGGGGAAGTCGCGCGACGGCAGGCAGTCGCCGTACCACGACGGCTTGAGCGCGCCGCCCCGGCCGAAGAACTCGATCATCGGCAGCTCGATCGTCATCGACGGGTCGGGCACGCCGACCTGCACGACCGTGCCCGCGAGGTCGCGCGCGTAGAAGGCCTGTTCGAGCACCTCGGGACGCCCGACCGCCTCGATGCACACGTCGGCGCCGTTGCCGTCGGTGAGGGCGCGGATCGCCTCGACCGCGTCGGTGGCGCGGGAGTCGACCGTGTGGGTGGCGCCGAACTCCTCGGCCCACGCCAGCTTCCGCGGGTCGATGTCGACCGCGATGATCGGGTGCGCCCCGGCGAGGCGCGCGCCCGCGATCGCCGCGTTCCCGACGCCGCCGCAGCCGAACACCGCGACGCTGTCGCCGCGCCCGACCTCTCCGGTGTACATCGCCGCGCCGAGGCCGGCCATCACGCCGCAGCCGAGGAGCCCCGCGGTCTCGGGCCGGGCGCGCGGGTCGACCTTGGTCGCCTGGCCGGCGGCGACGAGGGTCTGCTCGGCGAAGGCGCCGATGCCGAGCGCGGGAGTGAGTGGCGTGCCGTCGGTGAGGGTCATCTTCTGGGTGGCGTTGAACGTGGCGAAGCAGTACCACGGCCGGCCACGCCGGCACGCCCGGCACGTCCCGCACACCGCTCGCCAGTTGAGGATCACGAAGTCGCCGGGCTCCGGGTCGGTCACGTCGGGACCCACCGATTCGACGATCCCCGCCGCCTCGTGGCCGAGCAGGAACGGGAACTCGTCGTTGATCGCGCCCTCGCGGTAGTGCAGGTCGGTGTGGCACACGCCGCACGCCTGCACCCGCACCCGCACCTCGCCGGGACCCGGGTCGGGGACGACGATCTCGCGCACCTCGACCGGCGCGCCCTGCGTCATGGCGACGACACCCTTGACCGTGACTGGAGCCATGGCGCCTGTCTACCGCACCCGGCTACGGCATGCGCAAGACCGCGCGCACACCCCGGTGGTCGGAGCCCGCGGCGGGGAGCACCTCGGCGTGCACGACCTCGGTGCCCGGCCGCACGAGGATGTGGTCGATCTGGCTGTGGGGACGGCTCGCCGGCCAGGTGCGGCCGCGCACGGTGCGCTTCCACCCGGGGAGGAAGGCCTCCACGCCCGGGCCCCAGAAGTTGCAGTCGCCGGCGACGATCGCCGGCCGCTCGTGGTCGGGGAGCTGGCGGTGGAGCCGGCGGAGCTGGATGGGCGGGCCGTAGGGGAGGCGTGACGTGAGGTGGACACCCACCAGGTCGACGGCGGTCCCGGCCACGTCGAGCGTCACGTGCAGGCCGCCCCGCTCGGGCGTCGGGTCGCCGGCGACGGTGCCGACCGCCAGCCGCCCCCGCATCTCGGCGGGGAGGCGGCTGATGACGGCGATCCCGACCGTGCCGTGGGCGTCGCCGTGGCGGGGCACGTGGGGCCACGGGTCGAGGCGCGCCCGTCCGAACGGGAGCTCGAACAGCTCGGCCCCCAGCACGTCGGCGACCCGCCGGACGGCCGCGGTGCCGCGGTCGGGGGTCCACGACTCCTGGACCACGATCACGTCGGCGTCGATGGCGAGCAGCGCGGCGTCGAGGTCGTAGGGCTCGCACACCCCGTTGCGCCGGGCCTGGAGGCCGGCGTGGGTGTTGAAGCTGGCGATGGTCAGTTCGGACATCGGGCGCGCACCGCGGAGATCGGGGTCGGAGGGGGTCACGCGGCCGGGAGTCGTACCCGCACGCGGGCGCCGCCGAGGGGGGCGTCGTCGATGGTGACCGTACCCCCGTGCTGCTCCGCGATGGTCTTCACCATCGACAGGCCCAGGCCCAGGCCACCCGCGTCGCGCGCGCGGCCGTCGTCGAGACGGGTGAAGCGGTCGAACACACGCTGGCGGTCATCGACGGGGATCCCGGGGCCGTCGTCGTCGACCGTGAGCTCGACCTCGGTGCCGTCGGTCGTGAGCCCGACCGCGACCTGGGCGTTCGCGTGGCGCGCGGCGTTGTCGACCAGGTTGCGCACGACCCGCGTCGAGCTGCTCGCGGCGGCCGTGCACGCGCCCGGCGGAGACCCGGGTGGTGTCGACCGGCACCCGCCGCTGCTGCACCGTGTCGTCGAGCACCAGCTCGTCGAGGTCGACGTCGGGGAGCGACTCGACCGGGACCGGACCCGTCGACCTCGTCGAGGCGGGCGAGCTCGAGCAGCTCGCTCACCGTGTCTTCCATGCGGACGTCCTCGGCGAGCGCGCGGTTCGCGACCTCGGGCCAGTCGGTGCCGGTCGACGTTGCGCAGCGCGACCTCGAGGTTGGTGCGGATCGACGCGAGCGGGCTGCGCAGCTCGTGCGACGCGTCGGACACGAACTGGCGTTGCTTCTGCGACGACGTCTCGAGCCGGTCGAGCATCGCGTTCATCGTGCGGGCCAGCCGACCGACCTCGTCGTCGGTGTCGGGCTCGGGGACCCGCCGGTGGATGGTGGTGCCGGTGATCTCCTCGGCCTCCAGCCGGATCGCCTCCACGGGGCGCAGGGCGCGGCCGGTGAAGTACCAGGCGGCCAGCGCGACGAGCGCGATCATCGCCGGCACCGCGATCCGAGCAACGCCGTCGACACGGAGTTGCACCGTGCGGTTCGACTTCGGCGAGCGACTGTTGCGCGACGAGCGTGATGTTTCCGGCCGTCGTGGGTGTCGATCTCGCGCTGCGCGGCTTCGTACCCGTCTGCGGCGTGGCGGGCGTCGCGGAAGCAGACCGTGCTGGATCCCGTTGAGGTCGAATCGCACACCTGGCGGCCGGCGTCGGACGGCGGCCGGACGTCGCCGCGACCGCACGGCGGCGGCCTGAGCTCGTCGAGCTGCTGCTGGTTGGTCTCCTCGATCCGGTCGACGAGGTTGTTGTGCACGAGTCGCACGAGGCCGAACGCGGCAGCGCTGAACGTGATCGCGAACGCCAAGGTGGCGACGATCGTCAGCCGGACGCGCACGGATTGCGGCCACCAGCGGCGCCGGGTCGCGGTCGCGGCTTCGTCACTCATCGGGGATCAGCTGGTAGCCCGCGCCGCGCACGGTCTTGATGGACTCGGCGCCGAAGGGCGCGTCGATCTTCTTGCGCAGGTAGCCGACGTAGACCTCGACGACGTTCGGGTCGCCCGCGAAGTCCATGCCCCACACGTGGTCGAGGATCTCGGTCTTCGACGCCACGTTGCCGTCCTTGCGGACGAGGTACTCGAGCAGGGCGAACTCGCGCGCGGTGAGGCGGATGTCGGTGTCGCCGCGCCGGCAGCGGCGCGCCCCGGGGTCGAGCTCGAGGGTGCCCACGGTGAGCACCGCGGGGCGCGGCGGCGCACCCCGGCGGATGAGGGCGCGGATCCGGGCGAGCAGCACGACGAAGGAGAACGGCTTGGAGAGGAAGTCGTCGGCCCCGGTGTCGAGCGCCTCGGCCTCGTCGTACTCGCCGTCCTTCGCGGTGAGGATGAGGATCGGGGTCCACACCCCTTCGTCGCGCAGCGTCCGGCAGACCCGGTAGCCGTGCATGCCCGGGAGGAGCACGTCGAGGACGATGGCGTCGTAGGAGCCCTCGCGGGCCCGCCAGAGGCCGTCGGGGCCGTCGTGGGCGACGTCGACGTCGAAACCTTCGGCCATCAGGCCGTCCGCGACGGCAGCGGCGAGGAGCTCTTCGTCTTCCACGACCAGGACGCGCATTGCCGAATTGTGCCGTTCCGGCGGGCCCGGCGTTGCACCGGCGCTCAGGTGTCTCTCAGGCGGGCCGATTCGGGGTAGAATGATCCCCGGCGAGCACCAGTCTCCGCTCGCGGGTCATACCTCATCGCTCAGAGTTGCCGTCGGCCGTGCAGGCGACGGGTGCGGGAAGCCTCGAGGCTCGACCCACCGCCACCACGAACCAGGTGGCGGGCACCCACAGCCACGCACCACCGACGAAAGCGAGCAACTCCATCATGACCGCAACCTTCGCGGGACTCGGCCTCGACGCCGATCTCGTTGCCGCCCTCGCGCAGCAGGGCATCACCGAACCATTCGCCATCCAGGAGCTCACCATCGCCGACGCCCTCGCCGGGCGCGACGTGCTCGGCAAGGCCAAGACCGGCTCGGGCAAGACCCTGGCCTTCGGCCTGCCCCTCCTCGGCCGCATCGGCAAGGCGGAGCCCCACCATCCGCGTGGGCTCATCCTCGTTCCCACCCGTGAGCTCTGCACCCAGGTCACCGCGGCGCTGCGGCCCCTGGGCGAGGTGCGCGGCCTCAAGGTGCGTGCCGTCTACGGCGGCGTCTCCATGGACCCGCAGGTCTCGGCGTTGCAGAAGGGCGTCGACGTCGTCGTCGGCACCCCCGGGCGCCTCATCGACCTCATCGAGCGCGGCGAGCTCTCGGCGGGCCACGTCGAGGTGCTCGTGGTCGACGAAGCCGACCGCATGGCCGACATGGGCTTCATGCCCCAGGTCCAGAAGATCCTCTACGGCATCAAGTCACAGCACCAGACGATGCTCTTCTCGGCCACCCTCGACGGTGCGGTCAAGCGCCTCGTCGACCGCTACATGGTCGACCCGGTGTCGCACGAGGTCGAGGACTCCGAGCCGACCGTCGACGAGATGGACCACGTGTTCCTCGCCGTCCACCAGATGGACAAGGTGAAGGTCGCGGCGTCGATCGCCAAGCACGCGAACCGCACGCTCGTGTTCTGCCGCACCAAGCGCGGCGCCGATCGGCTCGTCCAGCAGTTGGAGCGCGAGCACGTGAAGGCCGGCGCCATCCACGGCGACCTCCGCCAGGGGGCGCGCGAGCGGGCGCTCGCCGACTTCACGTCCGGCAAGGTGAAGGTCCTCGTCGCCACCGACGTCGCGGCGCGCGGCATCCACGTCGACGGTGTCGACGTCGTGGTGCACTACGACCCACCGGAGGACGAGAAGGCCTACCTCCACCGTTCCGGCCGCACCGCCCACGCGGGGGAGAGCGGCGTCGCCGTCACCCTCATGCTGTGGAACCAGGAGAACGAGGTGCGGGTGATCCAGCGCCGTCTGGGTCTGGCGATCCCGGTCGAGGAGGTCTTCTCCAACGACCCCCGCCTCACCGACCTCCAGAACTGGACGGCCGCCGGCGTCACCGTCAACGCCTGACACCCTTCATCTTCGTTTTGGCGCCCCTGACGCGTCATAGTGACGCGAGAGTGGCGCCAAAACGTTGGGAGGGGGCGGGGGTCGACGTGCCAGCATGGGGGCATGAGCCGTATCTCGCGCCGCGTGGGCGCGATCACCGAGTCCGCCACCCTCGCCGTCGACGCCAAGGCGAAGGCACTGCAGGCCGCGGGGGAGGACGTCATCGGCTTCGGCGCTGGTGAGCCCGACTTCCCGACCCCGGCCCGGATCGTCGAGGCGGCGGCGGCGGCGTGCGCAGACCCCCGCAACCACAAGTACACCCCCACCCCGGGCCTGCCCGAGCTGCGGGCGGCGATCGCGGCGAAGACCGCGCGTGACTCCGGGTACGTGGTCGAGCCGAGCCAGGTGCTGGTCACCAACGGCGGCAAGCACGCGGTCTACAACGCGTTCCAGACCCTCCTCGACCCCGGCGACGAGGTCCTGCTCCCCGCGCCGTACTGGACGACCTACCCCGAGGCGGTGAAGCTCGCCGACGGCGTCCCGGTCGACGTGTTCGCGCCCGAGAGCGCCGGCTTCCGCGTGACCGTCGGCCAACTCGAGGCGGCGCGCACCGACCACACGAAGGTCGTGTTGTTCGTGTCGCCCAGCAACCCGACCGGCGCGGTCTATCCGCGTGACGAGGTCGAGGCCATCGGCCGCTGGGCGGTCGAGCACGGCATCTGGGTGCTCACCGACGAGATCTACGAGCACCTCACGTACGGCGACCACGAGTTCACGTCGATGCCGGTGGTCGTGCCCGAGCTCGCCGACACCTGCATCGTCCTCAACGGCGTTGCCAAGACGTACGCGATGACGGGATGGCGCGTGGGCTGGATGCTCGGTCCGCCCGACGTGATCCGCGCCGCGACCAACCTGCAGTCGCACCAGACGTCGAACGTCGCCGACGTCAGCCAGCGGGCCGCGCTCGCCGCGGTCTCCGGGGATCTCGACGCGGTCGCCGAGATGCGCGCCGCCTTCGACCGCCGGGGCCGGGTCATGCACGACCTGCTCGCCGCCATCCCCGGTGTCACCTGCCTCGAGCCGCAGGGCGCGTTCTACTGCTTCCCCTCGTTCGAGGGGGTGCTCGGGCGCGAGATCGGGGGCCGCACACCGGCCACCACCCTCGAGCTGTGCGAGGTGCTCCTCGACGAGGCCCGGGTGGCCGTCGTGCCCGGTGAGGCGTTCGGCGCGCCCGGCTACGCCCGGCTCAGCTTCGCCCTCGCCGACGACGCCCTCGTCGAGGGAGTGGAACGCATCGCCAAGCTCCTGTCGCGCTAATCTGCGCCCGCTCGGGCAGCAGGGGCCCGGGAACAGCAGGCAGGTGGGAGGGCTGATGGCCGGTGGTTCGAAGATGGTGCTCCGGGGCGTGTTCGCGGCCGGGGCGGCCGCGCTGCTCGCCGCCGGGGTGTTGGCACCGACCGCAGGCGCGGGCGTGGCGCCCACGCTCGCCGCGCCACTCACCGTGCTCACGGTCGTCGACGGCATCGCGCCCGCCGGGACCACGTTCACCGCGACGATCCACTGCGACGGCGCCATCATCGACGAGGGTGGCTCCGGGACTGACACCGCGACCGTCACCTTCGACGCCACCGGCCAGCCGACGAGCGCCGACACTGTCGGCTTCGGCGGCCCCGGGGTGTGCACCGTCACCGAGACCGCCAGCGGCGGCGCGTCGTCGGTGGCGTACGGCTGCACCGGTCAACAGGGCACCATCTCGGGTGGGGTGAGCGGGTTCGAGCACCAGGCGTCGGCGAGCGACGTCCTCCCGCCGGTGTGCGCGACCACCGGCCCGGTCGATCCCATCGAGGTCAACATCTCGGCGGAGGACCAGTCGGCGACGGTCACCGTCACGAACACGTTCGTGGCGCCCACGCCGTCGCCGGCCGTGGTGGTCCAGCCCGCGTTCACCGGCTGAGTCCCGGCGGCGTCGTCCGCCGCGTCCTCGGTGCATCCGTTCCGGGCGTCGCCCGGCGCGGCGTCTAGCCTCGAATCCATGAAGCGCGTGCTGGTCAGTGAGCAACTCGCGGAGAGCGGGCTCGAGGCCATGCGCGGCGCGGGATTGGACGTCGACGTCCGCCTCGGCCTGTCGCCGGGCGAGCTGCTCGACGCGGTGCGGGGCGCCGCCGCGCTGGTGATCCGCAGCGCGACGCACGTCACCACCGAGGTGCTGGAGGCGGCCGACGAGCTCGTCGTGGTCGGTCGCGCCGGGATCGGGCTCGACAACGTCGACGTCGAGGCGGCCACCCGTCGCGGCGTCATGGTGGTGAACGCGCCGCAGTCCAACGTGCTGTCGGCTGCCGAGCACACGATCGCGCTGCTGCTCGCCCAGGCCCGCAACATCCCCCAGGCCGATCGCGACCTGCGCGCGGGCCAGTGGAACCGGACCCGGTGGGAGGGTGTCGAGCTGCACAACAAGACGCTCGGCATCGTGGGGCTCGGCCGGGTCGGGGTGCTGGTCGCGCAGCGCGCCAACGCCTTCGGGATGCAGCTCGTCGCCTACGACCCCTACGTGAGCCCGGAACGGGCGCGCCAGCTCGGCGTCGACCTCGTGGCGACGCTCGAGGAGCTCGTGCGCCGCGCCGACTTCCTCACCGTGCACCTGCCCAAGACCGCGGACACGCTCGGGCTCGTCTCGGCCGAGCTCCTGACCCACGCCAAGCCGAACCTGCGGGTCGTCAACACCGCACGCGGCGGCATCGTCGACGAAGCCGCGCTGGCCGACGCCGTGCGCGACGGGCGCATCGCCGGCGCCGCGCTCGACGTGTTCCTCGCCGAACCGACCACCCAGTCGCCGCTGTTCGAGCTCGACTCGGTCGTCGTCACCCCGCACCTGGGCGCGTCGACCGTCGAGGCGCAGGACAAGGCCGGTCAGACCATCGCCGAGCAGGTGGTGCTCGCGCTGCGCGGCGAGTTCGTGCCGTTCGCGGTGAACCTCGCGGCCAACGAGGCCAGCGCGACCGTGCAGCCGTTCATGCCGCTGGCCGAACGGCTCGGGCGCCTGTTCACCGCGCTGGCGGGCGGCACCGTCGACGCGCTCGAGATCTCCTACGAGGGTCAGATCGCCGACTACGACTGTCGCGTCCTCACGCTCTCGGTGCTCAAGGGGGTGCTCGGTCCGGTCGTCGAAGAGCCGGTGTCGTTCGTGAACGCGCCGCAACTCGCCGAGGAGCGCGGGCTCGTCGTGCGCGAGACCACGTCGTCGTCGGCGCGCGACTACGTGAACCTCATCGAGCTGCGCGGGCACACCGCCGACGGCGGCACGCACGTCGCCGGTACGCTCTACGGCAAGCAGGACGCGCCGCGCATCGTGGCCATCGACGACTACATCGTCGACCTCCCGCCGTCGAGCCACATGCTCGTGGTGCGCAACCAGGACACACCCGGCATGATCGGCCGGGTCGGCACGATCCTGGGCGAGGGTGGCGTCAACATCGACGAGTTCGATCTCGGCAAGGGACCGGCGGGCGACAAGCCGCTGATGGTGCTCTCGACGTCGACCCCGGTGCCCGCCGGCGTCGTCACCCAGCTCCGGGCCGAGGCGGGCGTGGTCGACGCCCGCGCCATCGAGCTCGACTAGCTCCTGCCGGTCACCGAGCGCGGGTCAGCGTTTGGCCGCGCGCAGGCCGTCGGCCTCGGCCGCCTCCGCCGACACGTAGCAGCGGTCGGCGTTCGTGCGCGTGTAGTTCGCGGCGCCGGGCAGGTGGAAGATGCCGCTGGCGAGCTTCGCCTTCACCGGGTGGTGGGTGGGGCAGGCGCCGTTGTCGGCCGCGTCGACCCACGGCGTCGTCGTGTCGACCGTCGGCTGCGGCGGGTACGGGAACGGTTGCGGCTCCCAGCCGATGCCGGAGGTCGCGCGGCGTTGTTCGACGGCCCGCCAGGCCGCGTAGCCGAGGGTGGCGAGGGCACCGAGCCCGAGAGCGCGCTTGAGCGACGTCCGCATCGCTCGAATTCTCGCGCGCGGCCGCCGCGCCGACTGACATGGTCGGACATGGCCTGACGTGGCCGGAATCCCGCCGCGGCGCGCGGGGCCGGCACGGTAGCGTCGGCCCCCGTGTCTGCAGGTCTGAACGCACCGGTGCCCGACGGCGGCCCCGGACCCCTGATCCAGGGGACGCAAGTCACCAAACGCTTCGGTGGCTTCGTCGCGGTCGACGGCATCGACTTTCGCGTCGAGCCGGGCGAGGCGTTCGGTTTCCTCGGTCCCAACGGCGCGGGGAAGACGTCGACGATGCGCATGATCGGGTGCGTGTCGCAGCCGACCAGCGGCGAGCTGCGGATCCTCGGCATGGACCCCGCGGTCGACGGCCCGCGCATCCGCGCGTCTCGGGGTCGTCCCGCAGGACGACAGCCTCGACTCCGAGCTGACCGTGCTCGACAACCTCACCATCTACGGCCGCTACTTCGATCTCCCGCACGCGGAGATCCGCCGTCGGGTGGAGGAGCTGCTCGAGTTCATGCAGCTCGGCGACCGGCGCGACGACCTCGTCGACCCGCTGTCGGGCGGGATGAAGCGGCGACTGACAATCGGCCGCGCCCTCATCAACCAGCCCGACCTCCTGCTCCTCGACGAGCCGACGACCGGGCTCGACCCCCAAGCCCGCCACCTGCTCTGGGACCGCTTCTACCGGTTGAAGCGCGACGGCGTGACCATGGTGCTCACCACGCACTACATGGAGGAGGCCGAGCAGCTGTGCGACCGGCTGGTGATCATGGACGGCGGCCGCATCGTCACCGAGGGCTCGCCCCGCGAGCTGGTGGCGCGCTACGCCACCCGTGACGTCGTCGAGTTGCGCTTCACGACGCCGGAGGAGCGCGACGCCGCGCTCCCGCGCCTGTCGCAGTTCGGCGAACGGGTCGAGGCCCTCACCGACCGGGTGCTCGTGTACACCCAGGACGGCGACAAGGTCGTCGACATCGTCGGTGAAGACGGCCTGCATCCCGAGTCGGTCTACGCGCGGCGCGGGACGTTGGAGGACGTGTTCCTGATCCTCACCGGCCGCACGTTGGAGGAGTGACGTGACCACGCCTCCGATGCTGCGGGTGGTGGAGAAGGAGTGGTTGGCCTGGCGCCGGCTCTGGAAGGCTTCGGTGTTCCAGGCGACGGTGGCGCCGTTGCTGTTCCTCGCCGCGATGGGCCTCGGCCTCGGCGACCTGGTCGACAAGGGCTCCGGCGGCGTCGAGGGCGTGAGCTACCTGGTGTTCATCACGCCCGGGCTCATGGCCGCGACCGCGATGATGCAGGCGGCGGGGGAGTCGCTCTGGCCGGTGCTCGGGGGCGTCAAGTGGATGCGCACCTACCACGCGGCCGTCGCAACGCCGGTCACCGCCGGCGCGCTGTTCGGCGGGCACGTGGCGTGGACCTGCCTGCGGGTCCTGCTCTCGTCGACGGTGTTCCTGATCGTGGGCGCGATCCTCGGCGGGGTGCCGTCGGCATGGGGGGTGCTGGCGATCCCCGCCGCGGTGCTCGGGGCATCGGTGTTCGCGGCCGCGCTGAACGCGTACGCGGTCACCCAGGAGAGCGACATCCCGTTCGCGGTGATCATGCGCATCGGCCTGTTCCCGCTCTTCCTCTTCTCGGGCACGTTCTTCCCGATCAGCCGTCTCCCCGGCTGGCTCCAACCGCTCTCGTGGCTGTCGCCGCTGTGGCACGCCGTGGAGTTGTGCCGGGCGGCCACCACCGGTTCGGCGCCATCGGCCGGCACCGTGCTCGGGCACGTGACCTTCCTCGTCGTGTGCCTCGCCGCCGGCTGCTGGTGGGGAGTGCGACGCTTCACCCGGGTGTTGACGTCGTGATCGCCGCCATCGCCGTCCGCGACGCCGGACGCCGCCGCATCGGGCGCGGGCGCGGCGGCGCGGCGCGTGGCGGGTCGTCGAGCGCAACACGCTGGCGTACCGGCGCATGTGGCTGGCGTTCGTGACCGGGCTGTTCGAGCCGTTGCTGTACCTGCTGTCGATCGGGATCGGCGTCGGCGGGCTGGTCGGGAAGATCCCCGGCCCCGGCGGTCGCCCGATCCCGTACGACGAGTTCGTGGCGCCCGGGCTCATGGCTGCGGCGGCGATGAACGGCGCGGTGCTCGACACCACGTTCAACTTCTTCTTCAAGTTCAAGTACGCGCACACCTACGACGCCATGCTCGCCACGCCGCTCGAGGTGGGCGACGTGGCGCGGGGCGAGGTCACCTGGGCGCTGATCCGCGGCGGCGTGTACTCGGGGGCGTTCCTCGTGACGATGGTGCTGCTCGGGCTGGTCGGGTCGTGGTGGGCGGTGCTGGCGATCCCGGCCGCCCTGTTGATCGCGTACGGGTTCGCGGGTGCCGGGATCGCGGCGACGACCTTCATGCGCTCGTGGACCGACTTCGACTTCGTGAACCTGGCGCTGATCCCGATGTTCCTCTTCGCGGCGACGTTCTTCCCGCTGTCGCAGTACCCCGAGGCGCTGCAGGTCGTCGTGCGCCTCACCCCGCTCTACCAGGGCGTCGCCATCGAGCGCGCCCTCGCCACCGGGCAGCTCCAGTGGTCGATGCTCCTCAACGTCGCGTACCTGGCCGTGATGGGCACCGTCGGCCTCCGCGTGGCCACCACCCGCCTCCGCCGCCTCCTCCAACCCTGACCGATCCCCCCTGCTACGAACCGGCGTCAAAGTCCGACGATTATTCGCCTACTTTGACGCCAGTTCGGAGGTGCGGCGGGTGAGGGCGCGGCGAAGGGCGGCCGCGAGGTCGTCGCCTCCCCGCCTGAGGTCGTCCTGGGTGGCGGTGATCGGCGCCCAGCCGAGGGCCACCATCGCGTTCCGGCGGGCGCTGTCGCGGACCAGAGCGATCTTGCCCGTGTGCTCCTGGTAACTGTCGTACTCGATCGCGATCTTGCGTGCCGGGTACGCGAAGTCCGGACGCGCGACGAACGTACCCGTGTCGTCGAAGATCTCGAACTGGCGTACCGGAGCCTCGAAGCCGTGCCGTTCGAGCATGCGGAGGAGCAGTCGCTCGCGTTCGCTCTCGGTCGGACGCTCGGCTTCCGAGCGATCGGCGACGAGCTGCCGGAAGCTCTGGGATCCGCGCCGACCCCGGCGTGCGAGGCGGTCCCTGGTCGTGCGCAGCTCCGCGACATCGGTGAGCTCGCGCCGCAGCGCGTTGTCGATCGCGAGGTCGACGGTGAGGGACCGGCGGACGGCGGCGAGGTCGAAGAGCGTGCGCGCCACCGTCGTGACCGGGATGCCGTCGACGGTGGTGATGTCGAGCTCGCTCAGCGCTCGGCTCTCGTGGACGACGAGCCCGTCGTGCTGGGCGCGCCGCCACCGGGGACACGTGATCTCGACGACCGCCTGGGTGCGGCCGGGCAGCTCCCAGAGCTCGGCCGCTGACCGGTGGGAAGCGACCGCTCTCGTACCGCCGGCCCAGCATGCCGCCATGACGTCGCCGCGCCACGTGCGGGGCGCGCCCGCGATCCGGTACACGCGTTCGTGGACGGCCGACCAGCGCCCGATCAGGAGGCGGTAGCGCCGTTCGTGCTCGGCGACCCCGAGCGCACGCAGGTGCGCCGCGCCGAACACGCCGTGGTGGTCCGCGGCGACGGCCGCGACGAGGGAATCGAGGTGGTCGTGCATCGCGCCAGACAAGCCGCGAGGTGTGACACTCACCGCCCAAACCCCAACCGGCGTCAAAGTCCGACGATTATTCGCCTACTTTGACGCCGGTTCGGGTGGGGGAGGGGGTCAGGCGGGGGCGCGGGGGGTCCAGGTGGGGCGCGTGGCCTCGAAGGTGTCGATCTCGCTCTCGTGGCGCAGGGTGATGCCGATGTCGTCGAGGCCCTCGAGCAGGCGGTGGCGATGGAAGTCGGCGAGCTCGAACGGCTCGTCGAGGTCGATGGCCGGCACCGCCACCCGGCGGTCAACCACGTCGATGACGATCTCGACGGTCGGGTCGTCCTCGATCGTCCGCATGATGCGGGTCACGACGTCGGCCGGGAGCTCGACCGGCAGCAGCCCGATCTTCAGGCAGTTGTTGCGGAAGATGTCGGCGAAGCGGGCGGAGATGACGGCGCGGAAGCCGTAGTCCTCGAGCGCCCACGGCGCGTGCTCGCGCGACGAGCCGGTACCGAAGTTCGGCCCCGCCACCAGGATCTGCGCCCCGTCGAACTGCTCCTGGTTGAGCACGAAGTCGGAGCTCTCGCGCCACTCCGAGAAGAGGCCCTCTCCGAAGCCCGTGCGCTCGACCCGCTTCAGCCAGTCGCTCGGGATGATCTGGTCGGTGTCGACGTCACTGCGGTCGAGCGGGATCCCGCGCGCGACGATCTCGCGTACTGCCTGCATCGGGTACCTCAGTCGGTTCGGTTCACGGGAGGTCGTCGGGGGTGGCGAAGTGGCCGGCGATGGCGGTGGCGACGGCCACCTCGGGCGAGACGAGGTGGGTGCGCCCGCCCTTGCCCTGGCGGCCCTCGAAGTTGCGGTTCGAGGTGGACGCGCACCGCTCGCCCGCCGCGAGCTTGTCGGGGTTCATGGCCAGGCACATCGAGCAGCCGGCCTCGCGCCAGTCGAACCCGGCGGCGATGAACACGTCGTGCAGGCCCTCGGCCTCGGCGGCGGCCTTCACGCTCATCGACCCGGGTACCACGAGCGTGCGCACTCCGTCGCGCACCTTGTGGCCCCGCGCCACCGCGGCGGCGGCGCGCAGGTCCTCGATGCGCGAGTTCGTGCAGGACCCGATGAACACGGTGTCGACGGGGATGTCGCGGATCGGCGTGCCCGCCTTCAGCCCCATGTACGCGAGGGCGCGCTTCGCGCCGTCGCGCGCGTCGGCGTCGGTGAAGGAGTCGGGGCTGGGCACGACGTCGTCGATGAACACCGACTGCGCCGGGTTGGTGCCCCAGGTGACCGACGGCGCCAACGTGGCGGCGTCGATCACGACCTCCTGGTCGAACGTCGCGTCGGCGTCGGTGACGAGCGAGCGCCAGTCGTCGAGCGCGCGCTCCCACGCCGCGCCCGTCGGCGCGAACTGCCGGCCCTCGAGGTAGGCGAAGGTCGTGTCGTCGGGGGCGATGAGGCCGGCCCGCGCGCCCGCCTCGATCGACATGTTGCAGACGGTCATGCGCCCTTCCATCGAGAGCGCCCGGATGGCGGAGCCGCGGTACTCGATGACGGAGCCGATACCGCCACCCGTACCGATGCGGTCGATGATGGCGAGCACGACGTCCTTGGCGGTGACGCCCACCGGGAGGTCGCCGTCGACGGTGACCGCCATGGTGCCGGGGCGGGCCTGGGGCAGGGTCTGGGTGGCGAGCACGTGCTCGACCTCGCTGGTGCCGATGCCGAACGCCAACGCCCCGAACGCGCCGTGGGTCGACGTGTGGCTGTCGCCGCACACGATGGTGAGCCCGGGCTGGGTCAGGCCCTGCTCGGGGCCGATCACGTGGACGATGCCCTGGCCCGGGGCGCCCATGGGGTAGAGGCGGATGCCGAACTCGGCGCAGTTCGCCGCCAGCACCTGCATCTGCTTGGCGGAGATCGGGTCGGCGACGGGCTGGTCGATGTCGGCCGTCGGCACGTTGTGGTCCATCGTGGCGACGGTGAGATCGGGGCGGCGCACCGTGCGCCCGGCGAGGCGGATGCCGTCGAACGCCTGGGGCGACGTCACCTCGTGGATCAGGTGGAGGTCGATGTAGAGGAGGTCGGGCTCGTCGTCGCCTCGATGGACGATGTGGCGCTCCCAGATCTTTTCGCTCAGGGTCCGGGCCATCGCCTGATTCTGCCAGGCGCGTGCTTCACTGCTCGCATGAGTTCGCCCGGGCTGCGCACCGGCACCGCGGCCGGCCGTTGGGTCATCGCCGCCGCCGTGCTCGGCTCGGGGGTCTCGTTCCTCGACGGCACGGTCGTGAACGCGGCGCTGCCGGCCATCTCCCGGGACCTCCACGCCAACCTCGGCGACCTCCAGTGGGTGCTCACCGGCTACCTGCTGACCCTCGGCTCGCTGCTCGTGCTCGGCGGGTCGCTGGGCGACCGGTACGGGCGGCGCCGGATCTTCGTGGTCGGCCTGGGTGCCTTCGCGGCGACGTCGCTGGTGTGCGCGGTCGCGCCCGACACCGGGTCCCTGATCGCGGCCCGCTGCGTCCAGGGCATGGCCGCGGCGCTGGTGGTCCCCAACAGCCTCGCGATCGTGTCGGCGTCGTTCCATCCCGACGACCGGGGCCGCGCCATCGGCGCGTGGTCGGGCCTCGGGGGCGTCGCCACCGCGGTCGGCCCCTTCCTCGGCGGATGGCTCATCGACTCGGTGTCGTGGCGGTTGGTGTTCGTGATCAACCTGCCGATCGCGGCGAGCTCGATGTGGATCGCGAACCGCCACGTGCCCGAGTCGCGCGACGAGCACGCGGGCGCGCACCTCGACGTGTTGGGCACCGTCACGCTCACCCTGGGCCTCGCGGGTGTCGTCTACGCGCTCATCGAAGGTCCGGGCCACGGGTGGCAGCCCCGCGCGCTCGGCCTCGGCGCGCTCGGTGTGATGTTGCTCTCAGTGTTCCTCGTGCTCGAGGGCGCGCCGGGCGAATCCCATGGTCCCGCTCTCGATCTTCCGGTCTCACCAGTTCTCGGGGGCGAACGCGGTGACGTTCGCGGTCTACGCCGCGCTAGGCGCGGTCACGTTCCTCCTCGTCGTGTACCTGCAGACCGACCTCGGGTACTCCGCGCTCGAGGCGGGCGCGTCGCTGCTCCCGATCACCGCGTGCATGCTGGTGTTCTCCGCACGTGCTGGCGCGCTCGCGCAGCGCATCGGGCCCCGCATCCCCATGACGGTCGGCCCGCTGGTCGTCTCGGTGGGCATGGTGTTGCTGGGCCGGGTCGACCCGGGCGGCACGTACTGGGCCACCGTGTTCCCCGCGCTGCTGGTGCTCGGCCTCGGGCTCTCGCTGACCGTGGCCCCGCTCACCGCGACCGTGCTCGGCGCGGTCGACGACTCGCACGCGGGCATCGCGTCCGCGATCGACAATTCGGTCGCCCGCATCGCGGGTCTGCTCGCGGTCGCGGTCCTCCCCGCGGCCGCCGGGCTCACGGCCGCGCAGGGCTTGGACCTGGTCGACGGCTTCTCGCGGGCCATGGACATCGCCGCCGCGCTGGCCGCGGTGGGCGGCGTCCTGGCGTTCCTGACCATCCGGCGCGGGGCCATGGTCGAGTCGGTCCCGCGCGGCAACCCGGCGATCCCCTGCTACGACGCCGGGGTCCGCGTGGCAGGATGAGCGGGATGCAACCCGGTGAGCTCCTCGACGTCGTCATCGAGATCCCGCGGGGGAGCCGCAACAAGTACGAGTACGACCACGACAAGCACGTGATCCGGCTCGACCGGCGGCTCTTCTCCGCCACGGTCTATCCCGCGGACTACGGCTTCGTGCCCGACACCCTCGCCCTCGACGGCGACCCGCTCGACGTGCTCGTGCTCCTCGAGGACCCGACCTTCCCGGGCTGCTGGGTCGAGGTGCGCGCGGTCGGCGTGTTCTGGATGGAGGACGAGAAGGGCCCCGACGCCAAGATCCTCTGCGTGCCCTCGCACGACCCGACCTACGACGTGGTGCACGACCTCACCGACCTGCCGAAGCGGCTGCTCGACGAGATCGAGCACTTCTTCGACGTCTACAAGATGCTCGAGCCCGAGAAGAACACGGTGACGCGCGGCTACGAAGGTCGCGACGCCGCGTACCGCGAGATCGAGGGGTCGAGGTTGCGGTTCCAGAGCTCGGCGTAGCTCCCACCGCGCGCGAGGAGCTCCTCGTGCGAACCGGACTCCATGATTCGGCCGTCGTCGACGACCACGATCCGGTCGGCGCCGCGCCGCGGTCTGCAGGCGGTGCGCGATCAGCAGGGTGGTGCGGTCCCGCGCGATCAGGCCCATGGCGCGTTGCACCTTCGCCTCGGTGCTGAGGTCGAGGTTGGCGGTGGCCTCGTCGAGCAGCAGGATCACGGGGTCGACGAGCAGGGCGCGGGCCAGGCAGATGAGCTGGCGCTGGCCGGCCGACAGCGAGCGGCCCCGTTCGGTGACCGGGTGCAGGTACCCGCCGCGGAGCCCGGCCACGAACTCGTGGGCACCGACGGCCCGCGCCGCCCGCTCGACCTCCGCATCGGGTGCGTGGGGGCGGCCGTACGCGATGTTGTCGCGGATGGTGCCGGAGAAGAGGAAGGGCTCCTGGGGCACGTAGCCGAGGCGGCGGCGGTAGGCGCGCAGGTCGAGGTCGCCCACTGGGATCCCGTCCACGAGCACCCGGCCGGCGTCGGCGTCGTAGAAGCGCGCCACCAGCTTCACCAGGGTCGACTTCCCCGCGCCGGTCTCGCCGACGAGCGCCACCGTCTCGCCCGGCGCGATCTCCAGGTCGATCCCGTGCAGGGCCTCGCGCCCGGTCCCGGGATACGAGAACCGGACGTCGTCGAAGCGGATCCCGCCCCGGAGGTGCCCGGGCGCGACCGGGGCGGGCGCATCGGGGGTCGCGACGGGTGTCTGCATGAGCTCGTTGATCTTCGTCATCGACGCGACGGCCTGCTGCCACTGGTCGAACACCTGCGACAGCTGCTGGATGGGGGCGAAGAACTGGTCGAGGTAGAGCAGGAACGCGATCACGGTGCCGGTGGCGATGGCGCCGTCGTGGACGAGCACGCTGCCGAGACCGAGCACGACGGCGTCGCCGCACGTGGCCAGGAACAGGATGAAGGGGAAGTAGAGGGCCTGGAGCCACTGCGTCCGGATCCGCGCGTCGAGGTAGCGCCCGGCGGTGGTCTGGAACGAGTCGATGTTGTGGTCTTCGCGCACGTAGGCCTGCGTCTCACGGACGCCCGAGAGGCTCTCCTGGAACTCGGCGTTGACCGTCGAGATCGTCTCGCGGGCGTGGGCGTAGGCCTGGGCCGACCGGCGGCCGAACCACACCGTCGCGAGCAGGAGCGGCGGCACCAGCACGAGGACGCCGAGGGTGAGGGGCCCGCTCAGCAGGCTCAGCACCGCCAGCACACCGACGAAGCTCAGGATGTTGACGAGGGCGGTGATGAGCCCGGTCTGCAGGAGCTGCGCGAACGCGTCGACGTCGGTGGTCATGCGGGTCATGATCCGGCCCGACATCTCGCGGTCGTAGTAGTCGAGCGCCAGCCGTTGCAGGTGGGCGAAGATCCGGATGCGCAGCGCGAACAGCAGGCGCTCGGCGGTGCGGCCCGTGTAGCGCGTGTAGGCCCAGGTGACGAACCAGTCGACCAACGTCGCACCGAGGAACAGGGCCGAGGCGGTCCAGAGCGCGCTCTCGGCGTGCTTCTGGACGCCCTGGTTCAGGCCCTGCTGGACGAGGTAGGGCCCGGCCAGGGTGAGCAGCGTGTCGACCACGACGAGGCCGAAGCCGATGAGCAGCGGGCGGCGGTAGGGGCGGAGGAACTCGCGCAGGCGGAAGTGCTCGCTGGCCGCCGCCTCGGCCTGCACGTCGACTTCGGGCTCGTCGTCGGCCGCGGGGAGGGCGGCGACCGCGGCGAGCAGCTCGGGGGTGGGCTCCAGGGCGAGGCCGGCCCCCATGCCGCGACCGCCGCCGCTGCCGCCCATGCCGCTGCGCGCCACCGTGGGGCCGGCGGGGGCGACGAACGCCCGCGCCGCCCCGGCGTCGTCGCTGCGGTCCCACAACGCCGGCGTGGACGCCGCCACCTCCTGCTCGTCTTGCCCGTCTTGCCCGTCTTGCCCGTCGAGGGCGGCCTCGCCGGTCTCGCCGGGGCCCGCGAGGAGCTCGCGGTAGCGCGCCGAGCGCGCCAGCAGCTCCTCGTGGGTGCCGCTCTCGGCGGCGCGCCCGTCGTGCACGAGCACGATGCGGTCGGCGAGGCGCAGGGTCGAGCGCCGGTGCGCGATGAGCACGGTGGTGCGCCCGGCCATGATCTCGCGCAACGTGGCGTGGATCTGCTCCTCGGTGCGGGTGTCGACCGACGACGTGGCGTCGTCGAGCACGAGCACGCGCGGGTCGGTGAGCACGGCGCGGGCGATCGAGATGCGCTGGCGCTGGCCACCCGACAACGTGAGCCCGCGCTCGCCGACCACGGTGTCGTAGCCGAGCGGGAGCGCCTCGATGAACTCGTGGGCGCCCGCGATGCGCGGCGGCGCGCTCGACGTCGGCGTCGGCGGCGTCGGGCTTCCCGTACGCGATGTTGGCGCGGACCGTGTCGGAGAAGAGGAACGCGTCCTCGAACACGATGCCGATCTCGTCACGCACCGACTGGAGCGTGCCGTCGCGCACGTCGGTGCCGTCGATGCGGATGCTGCCCTCCTGCACGTCGTAGAAGCGGGGGAGGAGCAGGCTCACCGTCGACTTCCCCGAGCCCGACGCGCCCACGAGGGCGACGGTCTCGCCGGGGGCCACGTGGAGCGAGAAGTCACGCAGCACCGGCTCGGAGCGCAGGTACCCGTAGGTGACGTGGTCGAAGTCGATCCGGGCGGTGGCGGCGGCCAGCGGGGTGGCGTCGGGCTTCTCGGTGACGAGCGGGTTGGAGTCGAGCAGCTCGAAGATCCGTTCGGTGCCGGCGCGCGCCTGCTGGGCGACCGCGACCATCCCCGCGAACATGCGGACCGGCGCGAGGAGCTGCACCAGGTAGGTGGAGAACGCCAGGAACGTCCCGATGCTGATCTCCCCCTGGATCGCCAGCCAGCCGCCGAGCGCGAGCACGCCCACCTGGCCGAGCGCGGGAATCGCCTGCAGCGCCGACGCGTAACGCGCCTGGAGCCGTACCGTCCGCACCCGCGAGCGGTACAGGCCCTCGGCGGCGTCGGTGAGGCCGGCCAGCTCGCGGTCCTCCTGGCCGAAGCCCTTCACGACCCGCACGCCGCTGACCGCCTCGTCGACGACGCCCGCGACCTCACCGGCGCGCTGGAGCGAGTCCCATTGCGCGGGGAACATCGTCTGGCGCAGCCGCAGCGACACGAAGAGCAGCGCGGGCACGGTCAGCAGCACGATCACCGTCAGCAGCGGTGAGAGCACGAGCATCACGACGAGGGAGAGGAACAGCAGGACGACGTTGCCCGTCGCCAGCGGGAGGAAGCTCAGCAGCGCCTGTACGAGGGCGAGGTCGGAGCTCGCCCGCGAGACGATCTGGCCGGTCGGGAGCTGGTCGTGGCGGGCGAAGTCGAGACGTTGGAGGCGCTCGAAGATGGCGGTACGCATGTCGTGCTGCACGTCGAACGCGAAGCGACCGCCCACGAACCGCCGCACGTAGGAGAGCCAGAAGTTCACTGCGCCCAGCCCGACCAGCAGGACGAGCAGCGGCCAGAGCGCCTGGTTCTGGGTGTCGATCACGTTGTCGACGACGGCCCGCTCGATCAGCGGGATCAGCACGGTGACGAGCGTGGTCCCGAGCGACACGCCGAACGCGATGAACACCTTGCGCCGGTGGCGGGCCAGGAACGGCCACAGGCGGCGGATCCACCCGCGGGACGCGGGCTCGATCACGCGCCCGCCCGCGCGGCGCGGCGTTCCTCGCGGCGTTGGTCGAGCGCCGACTGCAGCTGCGCGATCGACCGTGCGACCGCGTCGGGGTCGTCGACGCGCGCGAGCAGGTCGTCGAGCTGCTCGCGCATCGACGCCTCGGCGAGCCCGAGCGCGGCGTGACCCGCGTCGGTCACCGTGAGGCGGGTGGCCCGGCGGTCGCCGTCGACCGACTCGCGGGTGACGAGCCCGCGCTCGACCAGCGTGTCGATGGTCGCCGACACCGTCGGCTTGGTGAGCGCCAGCTGGCCCGCGAGGTGGCTGGCCCGGTCCGCGCCGTCGGCCATCATGGCGAGGAGGCGGTACTGCGCCAGCTTCAGCCGGGCGTCGGTCAGCCGGGCACCCGGCCCGTCGGCACCGGGGAGCTCGGCGCAGGCCCGCTCGAGGACCCGGGCGAGGCGGGCCAGGGTCAGCACGTCGCGGTCCATGCGCCGAGCGTAGCGAATGGTTCGTGGTACGAACTATTGCCGCACCTGCGCCGTGGCAAGCCGGCCTTCACCTCGGTGTAACAAAGCCGTAACGAAGCGTCCGTAGGGTACGCAGATGACCGACGTCGTCCTGGTGCGCTGGCCCGAGGAATCCGAACGCCTGGAACGGCTCCGCGCCGCCGGCGCCCCCCGCCTCCTGCTCGTGGGCGAGGATCTGGCCGCGCCGGAGCCGGTCGATCCCCTGGAGGACTGGATCCGGCTCCCGGCTGCGGAGGACGACCTGCGGGTACGGGTCGCGACCCTGGCATCACGCGCCGGTCGCAGCGGGGTCGCGCCCACCGTCGACGAGGACGGCCTGCTGCGGTACCGGGGCCGGTGGGTCACGCTGTCGCCGGTCGAGCGGGCGCTGGCCGCCGCGCTCATCGACCGGTACAACGCGGTGGTCGGGCGCGACACCCTGGTGCGCCGGGCGTGGCCGGGCGGCAGCCCGACCCGCAACACGCTCGACGTCCACATGCTGCGGCTCCGCCGTCGCATCTCCACGCTGGGGCTCGAGGTGCGGACCGTACGGGCGCGTGGGTACCTCCTGCAGGCGCTCGAACCCAGCGGCGTCAGCTGATGGACGCCTGCCTGGTGGAAGTCTGATGGACGTCACCGCCGTCCTCCTCGACATCCTCATCGTCCTCGTCGCCGCCAAGGTCGCCGCCGAGCTCGCCGAGCGCATCAACGTGCCCGCGGTCGTCGCCGAGATCGTCGCGGGGGCGATCATCGGGCCGTCCGTGCTGAACCTGGTCGGCGGTGACGAGACGCTCAAGGTGCTCGGTGAGCTCGGGGTGATCCTCCTCCTGCTCGGCGTCGGCATGGAGATGGACCTCGCCGAGCTCGGCGCGGTGGGCCGGGCGTCGATGTCGGTGGCCGTGATCGGCGTGGTGATCCCCATGCTCGGCGGGTATTTCGTCGCCAGCGCCCTCGGCCACAGCAGCAACCAGTCGTTGTTCATCGGCGCCGCGCTCGCGGCGACCAGCGTCGGGATCACGGCACGCGTGTTCAGCGATCTCCGCGCGCTCGCGACCGTCGAGGCGCGCACGGTGCTGGGCGCGGCGGTCGCCGACGACGTGCTCGGGCTCGTGATCCTCACCGTGGTGGTGCGTCTGGTCTCGGAAGGGTCGGTGTCGGTGGCCGACGTCGCGGTGATCGTCGCGGTGGCGATCGGTTTCCTGGTGGTCACGGCGGTCCTCGGTTCGAAGTTCGCGCCCGGCTTCTTCCAGTTCCTCGACCGTCACGCCAAGTCTGCGGGAACGCTCGTGGCCCTCGCGCTGGCGTTCACCCTGGCGTTCGCGGAGCTGGCGGACGCCGCGAAGCTGGCGCCGATCGTGGGGGCGTTCGTCGCGGGGGTGGCGCTGTCGCGCAGCTCGGCAAAGGACCGCATCGAACGCGAGCTGGCGCCGGTCGGACACCTCTTCATCCCCGTGTTCTTCCTCGGCATCGGCATCGAGGCCCAGGTGGAGAAGTTCTTCAACCCCGAGGTGCTCGGGATCGCCGCCGCGCTGCTCGCCATCGCCATCGTCGGCAAGCTGGTGGCCGCGGTCGGGGTGTTCGGGTCGCCGGGCGACAAGTGGCTCATCGGGATCGGGATGATCCCCCGCGGTGAGGTCGGGCTGATCTTCGCGACCATCGGCCTGAACGAAGGGGTGCTCGGCGGCAACCTCTACGCGGCGCTGCTGCTGGTGGTGCTCGTCACCACGATCATGACGCCGCCCCTGCTGCGGTGGCGCCTGACCCAGATCCGCAGCGAGCACAAGGTGCGCCCCGACAGCCACGAGCCCAGACCCGAGGGCGGCTGGCTCCGGGTCGACGACGGCGTCGTCGATCTCGTGGCCGACCCACCGTCCCGGCTCGCGCTCGACCTCGCGCTCGAAGCTGCCCGCGGCATCGCCCGGGGGGCGCGCCCGGGTTCTCGCCTGCTGGATTGGATCGGCGAGTGGAGCGACACCGCGCTGCGCTGGAACACCGACGCGACCAAGCAGCTCTTCGCGGTGCTCGTCGACGGCGACGCGCGCCGCGTGGCGCTTCCTCGAGACCACCGGGGTGCTCGAACGCGCGCTGCCGGAGCTGGCGGAGGCCGTCAACCGGCGCCGGAGCGACCCGTTCCTCATCGACCCCGCGCAGGTGCTGCGGTTCTCGCTGGTCGAGCGGATCAAGGAGCTCGCCGACACCGACGAGCTGGTCGCGGCCGAGCACGCCAAGTTGGACCACCCGGAGTGGCTCCTACTGGCCGCGCTGATCCTCGACACCGTGGGCGAGGACTCCTCGCCGGTGGAGCTGGCGCGCCGCATCGCCCAGCGCCTCGACCTCGGCGCGGCCGCCGAGCAGCAGATCGCGCTGCTGGTGGGCGACTCGGACCTCCTGCGGGCGGCCGCCGGGAAGGTCGACGGGCTCGAGGAGGAGCGGGTGGTGCCGATCGCCATCCACCTCGACAACGGCGAGCGCACCCGGGCCCTGTACGTCCTCACCGTCGCGCGGGGTGACCTCACCCCGTGGGACCGCAAGCGCCTCGACCAGCTCTTCCAGGTGGTGCTCCAGCTGCTCGACCAACCCGACGTCACCGGCCTCGACGCCCGCAACCTGCTCGAACGCCGGCGCGCCGAGGCGATCCGGCACGCGGGCGACGACCCGCGCGTGGTCGAGCGGATCACGCACGCGCCGCGCGCCTACCTGCTCAGCCAGAGCGCGGCTGACATCGCCCGCCAGGCGGCGTTCGTGGAGCCGGTGCCGGCGCGGGGCGAGGCGAGCGTCGCGGTGCTGGCGGTGCCGCCGGACGGCGCGGCGACCGACTCCCGCGCCGACACCCCGGCGCGCTGGCGGATCGAGGTCGCGGCGCGCGACCGCCATGGTCTGCTGGCGACGGTGTCGGGGGTGATCGCCGACGCCGGCCTCGACATCCTCGACGCTGCGGTGGCCACCTGGGGCGACGAAGCCGCGCTGGACACGTTCCTCGTCGAGCGCGCCGGGCTCTCGCCGGCCCGGCTCTCGGAGCACGAGCTGGCCGAGCTGCCGCCGCCGGATCCCCTGAAGCTCGAGGCGGCGATCGTCGCCGCGTTCGACGCGCCGCTGGAGTCGCTGCCCAACCCGGACGCCGAGCTGCGCTTCGACGAGCACGCATCGCCGTGGTACACGATCTGCGAGGTCCGCAGCCCCGACCGCCGCGGGCTGTTGCACAGCCTCACCGCGGCGATGGCGAGCGCGGGGGCGAGCGTGCACTCGGCGCGCCTGGTGACGATCGCGGGCACCGCCGTCGACCGCTTCGAGCTGACCGACCGCAACGAGCGCAAGCTCGACGCCGCGGCCGAGCGCGTGGTGCTCGACGCCGTCCGCGACGGGGTCACGCCGAAACGCCGGCTCATGAGCAGCAGGGTGAGCCGCCGTCACTAGCGTCGGGCCCATGGGCTCGGTGCTGCGGCTGGGGGTCGACACGGGAGGGACGTTCACCGACCTCGTGGCCGACGACGGCCGGGTCGTGAAGGTGCCCTCGACGCCGGACGACCCGGGCGCGCGGTGCGCGACGCGTGCGCGGGCGTGGTCGGCCACGTCGCCACGTTGGCCCACGGCACGACGGTGGCCACGAACGCGTTGCTGGAGCGCACGCTCGGTCGGGTCGCGCTGGTGACGACGCGCGGGTTCGCCGACGTCATCGAGATCGCGCGCCAGGCGCGGCCCTCGCTCTACGACGCGCGGGTCGACCGTCCGCCGGCGTTGGTGCCGCGCGAACGGCGGTTCGAGGTGGCGGGCCGCCTCGACGCCCGGGGCGGGGAGCTCGAGCCGTTCGACGCCGTCGTGCCCGACCTCGGGCCAGTCGACGCGGTCGCGGTGTGCCTGCTGCACGCCGATCTCGATCCGACGCACGAGCGCGCGGTGGCGGCGGTGCTGCGGGCGCGGGGGATCACCGCGGTGGTGTGCTCGCACGAGGTGTCGCCGGAGTACCGCGAGTACGAGCGGACGGTCACCACCGTCGCCGACGCCGCGCTGGCGCCGGTGTGCGCCGCGTACCTGCGCAGCCTCGCGTCGCTGGCCGACGACGTGCTGGTGATGACCTCGGGTGGCGGGCTGGTGCCCCTCGCCGACGCGGCCGCGCACCCGGCGCACCTGCTGCTGTCGGGCCCGGCCGCGGGCGTGCGCGCCGCCGCCGCGGTCGCGGCGGCGTGCGGGTGGCCCGACGCCGTGTCGTTCGACATGGGCGGCACGAGCACCGACGTCTGTCTCGTGCGCGGCGGGGTGCCCGCGCCCACGGCGACCCGCCGGGTGGCCGGCTTGCCGGTGCGGTTGCCGGCGCTGGCGGTCCACACCATCGGCGCGGGCGGCGGCTCGATCGCCGGGCTGGATCCGGGGGGCGCGCTGGTGGTGGGTCCGCGGAGCGCGGGCGCGCGGCCGGGGCCCGCCTGCTACGGCACCGGTGGGCTCGACGCGACGGTGACCGACGCCGATCTCGTGCTCGGGCGGCTCCCCGCCGACACCGTGCTGCCCGGGATCGGCCGCCTCGACGCCGACGCGGCGCGCGCGGCGCTGACCCGGGCGGGAGTGACCGCGGAGGGTGTGGTCGCGGTCGTCGACGCGGCGATGGAGCGCGCGGTGCGCGTGGTGACCGTCGAGCAGGGCGTCGACCCGCGCGCTGGCGCTGGTCGCGTTCGGGGGCGCCGGGCCGTTGCACGCGTGCGCGGTGGCGGAGCAGCTCGGCATGGGCACGGTGATCGTGCCCGCCGCGCGGGGGTGTTTTCCGCGGTGGGGCTGGTGTGCTCGCCCGAGCAACGCGAGCTCGTGCGCAGCTGGGCGACGCCCGCCTCCACCGACGGCCTCGCCGCGGCGCGCGCCGAGCTGGCGGCGGCCACCGCCGCGCTGGTGCCCGGCGGCGAGGTCGAGGGCTGGCTGGACTGCCGCTACGTGGGGCAGAGCCACGAGCTGACGGTGCGGGAACCGGCGGACTTCCCCGGGGAGCACGAGCGACGCAACGGCTTCGCGCGTCCGGGCGCGCCGGTGGAGGTGGTCGCGCTGCGGGCGCGGGTCACGCATGCCGCGCCGCTCGCCCTCGCCGACCTGCCGACGGTCAGGCGCGCACGCGTGGTCGGCCCGGCGGTGGTCGCCGAGGTGGACTGCACGATGTGGGTGCCCGCGGGATGGGTGGCCGAACCGGGCCCGACTGGCGCGTGGCTGGTGCAGCAGCGATGAGCAGACCGCCGTCGTGAATCCCGCCGAGCTGCAGATCCTCGCGTCACGGCTGGCGTCGGTGGCCGACGAGATGGGCGCGGTGCTGCGGCGCGCCGCGTACAGCCCCAACATCAAGGAGCGGGCCGACTGCTCGGCGGCGCTGTTCACCGCCGGCGGCGAGCTGCTCGCGCAGGCCGAGCACATCCCGGTGCACCTCGGGTCGATGCCGGCGTCGGTGGCGGCGGCCATCGCCACGGGCGTGCGGGTGCCGATGGTGCTCAACGATCCGTTCGCGGGAGGCACCCACCTCAACGACATCACGATGGTCGCGCCGGTGCTCGTCGACGGCGAGCTGGTGGGCTGGGTCGCGAACCGGGCCCACCACGCCGACGTCGGGGGGACCGCGCCGGGTTCGATGCCCCCCGACGCGCTGACCATCGACGAGGAGGGCCTGCGCCTGGTGCCCACACCGATCGACGGGGACGCGATCGAGGAGGACGCGTTCGCGCTCATCGTCGCCGCGTCGCGCACGCCGGCCGAGCGGCGCGGCGACCTCGACGCGCAGCTCGGCGCCAACCAGCTGGGCGCGGCGCGCTTCGCCGAGATCGTCGCCACGCTTCCGGACCTCACCGCGTTCGCCGAGATCCTCGACTACGGCGAGCGCCGCATGCGCGCCGCACTGCAGCGCGCTGCCCGATGGTCGATGGACCTTCACCGACGTGCTCGACTCCGCGGGGCCGCGCCCGGAGCAGCAGTCGCCGACGCCGATCACCGTGACCGTCACCGTCGCTGCCGACACCACGACGTTCGACTTCACCGGCACCGGCGCGCAGCGGCCGGGCAACGTGAACGCGGTCGAGGCGGTGACGGTGAGCGCGGTGGCGTTCGCGGTCCGCGCCGCGACCGATCCCACGCTCCCGGCGAACGGTGGTGCCATGCGCCCGGTGCGGGTGATCGCGCCCGCGGGCTCGGTGGTGGCGGCGCGCCCGCCGGTGGCGGTCGGTGCCGGCAACGTCGAGGTGAGCCAGCGGGTGGCCGACGTGTGCCTCGGCGCGCTGGCGCAGGCGCTGCCGGCGCGGGTGGGCGCGGCGGGCCAGGGCACCATGAACAACGTGCTGCTCGGCGGCGGGGCAGGCGAGGTGGCCTGGGTGCACTACGAGACCGTCGGCGGCGGGCAGGGGGCGCGACCGTGGGCGGACGGCATGAGTGGCGTGCACACCGCGATGACCAACACGCTCGACACCCCCGTCGAGGCGTTCGAGCGCGCGCTGCCGGTGCGGGTGCGCCGCTACGGCCTGCGGCGGGGGAGTGGCGGCGCGGGCACCCACGCGGGCGGCGAGGGCATCTGGCGCGAGCTGGAGGTGCTGGAGCCGGTCACGGTGTCGCTGGTGACCGAACGGCGCACGAGCGCGCCGTGGGGGCTCGCCGGCGGCGGCGACGGCGCGCGCGGGTGAGAACTGGCTGCTCCCCGCCGGCGACGAGACCCGCGCCGAACGCCTCCCCGACAAGTGCACCGTCATGCTGGCCCCCGGTGACGTGCTGCGGCTGCTCACCCCGGGAGGTGGCGGTTGGGGGCCCGCCTCCTGACCTCGGCGACCACGCCGGGCGCGGCGGCGACGATGCCGGGCTGGAGCTCGGTGAGCGCGGTTGCGACGACGTCGACGTGCTCGGCCCGCAGCTCGATGCGCCGGCGCCCCGCGGTCATGCGGTGCAGCCGCTCGGCGACGAATCGGGCATCCGCGTAGCGCGCCGGATTCAGCGACGAGCCGATCAGGTACAACCGCTCGGCCCACACGGCACGGGCTTGCTCGTGGGCCAGGTCCGCGAGATCGGGTGTGCCCGCGCCGACCGCGTCGAGGGTGACCTGCGCGGTCGACTTCACCGCCGGGCTCGCCACCAACCCGCCGTCGAGCAGCATCTCCACCCCCGCGTGCGAGCACGCCCGCGCCGCGCCCGAGTCGACACCCGCGCCGACGAGCAGGTCGCGCAGCTCGCGGTTGGCGGCGCGGAACCACTCGGATTCGTGGAACACCGCGTCGCACGCGTGGTGGAACTCCACGCCTCGCCCGAGCTCACCCGAGGGGCGGGTCAACCGCACCCGGGCGATCGCCGCGAGGTCGGGCAGCATGCACCCGACGAGGAAGTCGGTCGACGGCACCGACGCGTCGCCGCCGGGCGCGAGCGCCACCGCGACGTGGCCGACCAGGTTCACCCGCCGAGCGTACCGGCGGGTCACGGCGGCACCCCCGCCAGCAGCCCGGCGGCGTTGGTGACACCGCCGGGCGCGAGCGGATCGTCGTGATCCCACTCGAGCCGGTAGCGCCCGTTGCGCCCTTCGTCGGAGCAGACGGCGCCGTCGAACTCCGGTGGCGCGCCGAGCGGCTTTCAGCCGACCGGCCGGACGCTCACGATCTCGACCGCGAAGGTGCGCCGGGGGCCCTCGTAGCTGACGGTGTCCCCGGGGGAGTGCTCGAGCAGCGCCTGCCCGAGCGGTGACGACGTGGAGAGCACCTCGAAGTCGTCGCTGCGTTCCTCGATGGAACCAACGAGATACGAGGTGGTGTCGTCGTCACCTTCCATCCGGATCTCGACGATGGTGCCGGGGGCGACGACGTCGCCGGACGGGCCCTCGACCACCACCGCGGTCCGCAGGATCTGCTCGATCTGGCGGACGCGGGCCTCGTTGTGGCCCTGCTCGTTCTTCGCGGCGTCGTAGTCCGCGTTCTCCTTGATGTCGCCGTGCTCGCGGGCGCGCTCGATCCAGGCCGAGATCTCGCGCCGTCGGGGGCCCGACCGTTCGGCGAGCTCTTCCTGGAGCCGGGCATGGGCCTGGGCGGAGAGGTGCGACGGATCCATCGGTGCAGGCTACCGGCCGCGACGACCGAGGCACTCGCCTTCCCTGTCAGACCGCGGCGGTAGGCTCGGCAGCATCTCTTCCCCCTGATGGCTCATGGCGACGGCCACGGAGGGGAAGACGATGGCGATCGACGAGGTGCGGATGCGGCTCCGGCGCAAGCTGGAGGAGGCGTTCGGGATGGAAGAAGCGGACATGTTGATGGACCGCCCGGCCGGTGGATGGGGCGACGTGGTGACCAACGCGTCGATCCGCCCGACCTTCGACGGGATCGACCACCGTTTCGAGGCGATCGACCGCCGTTTCGAGGCGATCGACCGCCGTTTCGACGGGTCGATTCGTTACGAGCACAAGATCGACACGCTCCGCTTCGAGCTGCGCAGCGAGATGGACCGCGGGTTCCGCGATCAGACCTGGCGCCTCATGACCGCGATCTTCGCCAGCACCGGGACCCTGGTCGCGGCGTTCGGCGCCTTCATCGCCGTCGTGAAGCTCTGACCCGTACGCGACGCCCGACGACCGCGCTATGACGGCTGGAAGAAGAGCTGCAGCTCCATCTCACCGTGGTCGTCGACCGACGCCACCGCGGGGGCGGTCGGCGCGGTGATCCCGTAGTCGGCGAACACGATCGGCAGGTGGCCCACCACCTGCACCTGCTTGCCGTCCCAGCGGCCCTCGAGCGAGATCGTCACCTTCTGGGTGACCCCGTGCAGTGTGAAGTCGCCGGTGGCGTCGGCCTTGACCGTCTCGCCCGCGGCCGGCACCGCGGCGAGCCGGATCGGGGAGGTGAGCACGAACTTGGCCTCGGGGAACCGGTCGGACTCCAGGCCCTGGCTCTCGAGGCGGCCGTCACGGAAGCTGTTGTCCGAGGTGAGGTCGCGCACGTCGGCGGTGACGGTCACGTCGCTGACCGTCGTCCCGTCGATCTTCATGGTCGCGGTCACGTGGTCGGTCCGGCCGGTGGCCTCGCTCTCGGAGATGTTGGCGAAGAGCTTCTCGGTGACCCGGTAGCCCACGAAGTTGTCGGAGCTCCCGGGCTCCACGACCCACGTGCCGTCGGGCCCGGCCGTGGCCGAGCCGTCGGTGACGACGGGCGTCTCCTCGATCACTGCCCGGGGCTCGGGGTCGGACTTGAGGAAGAAGTACCAGCCGGCGACGCCGAGGGCGACGACCAGCACGAGGCCCAACACGAGCCATTTCCAGATCCGGCGCATGGTCCGTGCCCTCCCGAGGCCGTCCGAACGATCGACGTCGCCCAGGGTACGGTGAGGATCACCAAAGTGATGGCGCGTGGCCTCAGCCGTTCCACAGCCCTGGACTGATCGGGCCAATACCCGTTGAGAAAGGCGACCTGACCTGGTACGATCACCGGTTCATGACTCGCACGACCTTCTCCGTCATCGTCATTCAATAGCGAACGCCTCCTCCGGCGTTCGCCTCCAACCGTCCACTTCGGCCCACACCGGAGTCGGGCGGTTTTTCGTTGCCGGGACACTTCCACCGTGAGGACCACCCAGTGAGCTACCAGATCGGGATCATCGGCGGGGACGGCATCGGCCCCGAGGTCGTGGCCGAGGCCATGAAGTGCGTCGACGCGGCCGGCGTCGCCTACACCCCGGTGCCCTTCGACCTCGGCGGCGCCCGCTACCTGCGCGACGGCGTGGTCCTCGAGGCCGAGCACCTCGACGCCATCCGCGGCCTCGACGCGGTGATGCTCGGCGCGGTCGGCACGCCCGGCGTGCCGCCCGGGGTGATCGAGCGGGGGATGCTGCTCACGCTGCGGTTCGAGCTCGACCTCTACATCAACCTGCGGCCCTTCGTGTCGGGACCCAACCGCTTCAACGACGGCGTCGACATGATGGTGATCCGCGAGAACACCGAAGGCACCTACGCGGGCGAAGGCGGGTTCCTGCGCAAGGACACGCCGCACGAGATCGCGACCCAAGGGTCGGTGAACACCCGGATGGGTGTGGAGCGGGCGGTGCGCTACGCGTTCGAGCTGGCGCAGAGCCGCGAGCGCAAGCACCTGACGCTCGTGCACAAGACCAACGTGCTCACCTTCGCCGGCGACCTCTGGCAGCGCGCGTTCGACGCCGTCACCCCCGAGTTCCCCGAGGTGGCGACCGCGTACCACCACGTCGACGCCGCGTGCATCTACCTGGTGCAGGACCCCGCCCGCTACGACGTGATCGTCACCGACAACCTCTTCGGCGACATCCTCACCGACCTCGGCGGCGCGGTCTCCGGCGGCATCGGGCGGGCGGCGTCGGCCAACCTCAACCCGGCCCGCACCGGCCCGTCGCTGTTCGAGCCGGTCCACGGGTCCGCGCCCGACATCGCCGGCACCGGGAAGGCGGATCCGCGGGCGGCCATCATCTCGGCCGCGATGATGTTGGAGTTCCTGGGTGAGCGCGACGCCGCGAGCCGAGTACAGGCCGCGGTCGACAAGTCCGACGACGTGAACGGATCGACTGCCGAGATCGGCGACGCGATCGCCGCCCGGATCTGAGAGCTGGAGGATCGAGCCATGCCCATCGAGAAGACCGAGAAGATCTGGATGGACGGCGAGCTGGTGCCGTGGGACGAGGCGAAGGTCCACGTCCTCACCCACAGCCTGCACTACGGCTCCGGCGTGTTCGAAGGCATCCGCACCTACGCGGCCGCCGACGGCCCCGCGGTGTTCCGTCTCACCGACCACATCCAGCGCCTGTTCGACTCCGCCAAGCTCGTGATGATGACGATCCCGTGGACCGCGCGACCAGCTCGTCGACGCGTGCAAGCTCACCGTGCGCGAGAGCGGGCTCGACTCGTGCTACGTGCGACCGATCGCCTACCTCGGCTACGGCGAGATCGGGCTCAACCCGTTGGCCTGCGACGTGAACGTGTCGATCGCGGTGTGGCCGTGGGGCGCCTACCTCGGCGAGGAGAGCCTCGAGGCGGGTGTGCGGATGAAGGTGTCGTCGTGGCGGCGCATGGACCCGAACGTCAACCCGGTCGCGGCCAAGGGCACCGGCATCTACATCAACTCGAGCCTGGCCAAGGTCGAGGCGGTGAAGTCCGGCTACGACGAGGCGATCCTGCTGAACACGCAGGGCTTCGTGGCCGAGTGCACCGGCGAGAACCTGTTCATCGTGAAGAACGGCGTGCTGATCACGCCGCCGCTGTCGAGCGGCGCGCTCGCCGGCATCACCCGCGACTCGATCATGACCATCGCGCGCGACCTCGGCTACACGGTCAAGGAGGAGCAGCTGCTCCGCCACGACCTCTACCTCGCCGACGAGGCGTTCCTCACCGGCACGGCCGCCGAGGTGGTGCCGATCCGCTCGGTCGACGACCGCGAGATCGGCAACCGGGGGGAGATCACCCGCAAGCTCCAGGAGACGTACTTCGCCGCCGTGCGCGGCGAGGTGGAGCAGTACAAAGACTGGTTGGAGTATGTCCGTTAACGATGTGACCCCGGTACGCGACCCGAGCTGGCCGGCGCGGGTCGAGATCTACGACACCACGCTGCGCGACGGCAGCCAGCTCGAGGGCATCTCGCTGACCGTCGACGACAAGCTGCGCATCGCCGAGCAGCTCGACTGGCTCGGCGTCGACTTCGTCGAGGCGGGCTGGCCGGGCGCCAACCCGAAGGACGACGAGTTCTTCCGGCGCGCGCCGTCCGAGCTGGCGCTGGACCACTCGATCCTGGTGGCCTTCGGTTCGACGCGTCGGGTGAAGGGCAAGGTCGACTCCGACGACACGCTGCGCAACCTGCTCGCCGCGGGCACGTCGACGGTCTGCATCGTCGGCAAGGCGTGGGACTACCACGTGCTCGAGGCGCTCGGCACCACCCTCGACGAGGGCGTGGCCATGGTCGCCGACTCGGTCGCGTTCCTCAAGGCCGACGGGCGCGACGTGTTCTACGACGCCGAGCACTTCTTCGACGGCTACCGCCGCAACTCCGAGTTCTCGATGCGGGTGCTCGAGGGCGCGGTGCAGGCCGGCGCGACCCGTCTGGTGCTGTGCGACACGAACGGCGGCACGCTGCCCGACGAGGTGGAGCGCATCGTCGGCGAGGTGGTCGAGTACTTCGGCACCGACGCCGGGGTGGCGGTGCACCTGCACGACGACGCCGGCACCGGGGTGGCCAACGCGCTCGCCGGTGTACGGGCGGGCGCGATCCAGGTGCAGGGCACGATCAACGGCTACGGCGAGCGCACCGGCAACTGCAACCTCACCACCATCATCCCGAACCTCACCCTCAAGATGGGGATCGAGACCATCCCCGCCGACCGACTCGAGCGGCTCACGCCCGTCGCCCACCACGTGGCCGAGCTGGTGAACATGGCCCTCAACCCGCAGGCGGCCTACGTGGGCGCCTCCGCGTTCGCGCACAAGGCGGGCCTGCACGTGAGCGCGATCGCCAAGCGGCCCGATGCCTACGAGCACGTACCCCCGGACTCGGTCGGGAACGGCACCCGGTTCGTGGTGTCGGAGCTGGCGGGCAAGAGCACGCTCACCCTCAAGGCCAAGGAGCTCGGGCTGACGCTCGACGGCCCGCAGCTCAACGAGCTGATCGACACGCTGAAGCGGATGGAGCACGAGGGCTACCACTTCGAGGTGGCCGACGCGTCGCTCGAGCTGCTCATGCGCCGCGCCGGCGGCTGGGAGCAGCCGTGGTTCGAGGTGGAGTCGTTCCGGGTGATCACCGACGACGACGATCCCGACACCACGTCGGGGGCCGTCACCACCGAGGCGACCATCAAGGTGCACGTGGGCGGGGAGCGGGTGATCGCGACCGCCGAGGGCAACGGGCCGGTGAACGCGCTCGACAGCGCGCTGCGATCGGCGATCGGCGAACGTCACCCCGCGCTCGGCCCGGTGCACCTCACCGACTACAAGGTGCGGGTGCTCGACACCGCGAAGGGGACGGGGGCCGTCACCCGGGTGCTGGTCGACTCCACCAACGGCGACCGTACGTGGACGACCATCGGGGTGAGCGAGAACATCATCGAGGCGTCGTGGCAGGCGCTGTACGACTCGTTGGTGTACGGCTTGCTCCAGGGCGACGCGGCGCACTAGCACTCACCCATGCCCACCGACCCGTTCGTCTCCCCCGATCTCGAGGATCTCCCCCGCCAAGAGACCAACCTGGCCCCCGGGGTGCACCTGCCGGCGGCCCACGCGTGGCGGGCCGACCGCCCCGGTGACCTCGTCGCCGGCCAACCCACGGGCGACCTCCTCGGGCGTCCCGGCCCCAACGTGGGCTACGCGGTCACGCTGGCGAAGCGCCTGCGCGACAAGGTCGCGCTCTCTGCACACGAGTCGATGGCCGACGCGCTCGCGGTGATCTCGGAGCTGGGAATGAAGCGGGCCGGGTCGTACGGGCGCGCGCCCACCATGGCCGATGTCGAGATCGCGTCGAAGCTCCTCGGGTACCAGGGCGAGGTCGCACCCGAATTCGTGGCGTGGCGGACCGAGGCGCTGCACGGCGCCGACCACGAGTACGACGTGCGCCGCGCCGTGGTGGACGCGGTGCCCGACGCGGTGCTGCGGCTGCCGCCGCAGGTGCCGGCGCTGGTCGACGAGTTCCGGGCGTCGCTGCAGCGTTCCCTGTCGCAGGGTTGATGGTCCGCGTCCGGTTCTCGCCCGCACCCACGGGCTCGCTGCACATCGGGAGCGCGCGCACCGCACTCTTCAACTGGCTCTACGCCCGCCACCACGACGGCGTGTTCGTGCTGCGCATCGAGGACACCGACGTCGCCCGCAGCCGTGAGGAGTGGGTCGTCGGCATCCAGGACACGCTGCGCTGGCTCGGCCTCGACTGGGACGAGGGGCCGGTGCTGCAGAGCTCGCGTTTCGAGCAATACCTCGCGGCGGCCGACCGGCTGCTGCAACAGGGCGACGCGTACGAGTGCTACTGCACCGAGGACGAGGTACGCGAGCGCAACGAGGCGGCCGTGGACGAAGGTCACACGCCCGGGTACGACGGCCGGTGCCGCACGCTCACACCGGACGCGCGCGTGGCGCTGGCCGCCGAGGGGCGCCCGCGCACCATCCGGTTCCGCACCCCCGACAACGGCGTGAGCACGTTCACCGATCTCATCCGGGGCGAGGTGCGGGTCGAGTGGTCGCTCATCCACGACTTCGTGATCGTCCGTTCCGACAGCACGCCGCTCTTCTTCTTGGCCAACGCGGTCGACGACATGGAGATGGGCATCACCCAGGTGATCCGGGGCGAGGACCTCATCGACTCCACCCACCGGGTGCTGGCGCTGCGGGCGGCCCTGGGCGCGACCGACACGCCGGAGTACGCGCACCTCCCGCTCATCGTCGACGCCGAGTCGCGCGCCAAGCTGTCGAAGCGCCACGGTGCGGTCGCGCTGGAGGACTTCCTCGCCGAGGGCTACCTCCCCGAAGCGCTCATGAACTACCTCGCGCTCCTGGGATGGGCACCGAGCGAGGACGGCCACGAGGTGATGAGCGCGGCGGAGCTCGTGGCGGAGTTCGATCTCGACCGGGTGACGCACGCGGCGGCAGGGTTCGACCGGGCCAAGCTCGACTGGCTGAACGGGGAATGGATCCGGCGGCTGTCGCTCGACGATCTCGTCGCGCGCGCCGAGCCGATGGCGCGGGCACGCGTCGGCGACCGGTTCGACGTCGAGGTGTTCCGGGCGGCGGTGGCGATCGCGCAGGAACGGGCGGTCACGCTCGCGCAGCTCGTCGAGCAGATGGACTTCCTCTTCGCGACCGACGACACGCCGCTGGCAATCGCGCCGGAATCGTGGGCGGTGGTCGAGAAGACCGAACGCGTCGCCGACCTGTTCGACGCGGTGCTCGCGTACCTCGAGCGCTGCGAGTGGACCCTCGAAGCACTCGCGATCCAACCGGTGATCCAGGAGCTGGGGCTGAAGCCGAGGAAGGTGATGCCGGCGCTCTACGCCGCGGTCGAAGGGGTGCACCGCGGCCTCCCGCTCTTCGATTCGCTGCACCTCCTCGGGCGCGACCGGACCCTCACCCGCCTCCGCGCCGCCCGGGAACGCTTGGCGTGACGGGGGGAGCGGTCCGCTAGTCTGTGCGGACCTTCGGGGGTGGTGTAATCGGCAACACAACAGGTTCTGGCCCTGTCATTGGGGGTTCGAGTCCTCCCCCCCGAGCTCGCAGCAATGGCTCGTCCATCGAGTTCTGGCCCCGTCGTCTAGTGGCCCAGGACGCCGCCCTCTCAAGGCGGTAACGGCAGTTCGAATCTGCTCGGGGCTGCAGCAAGAAGCCCGGCCTCCCGGCCGGGCTTCTCCGCGTCGGGGATCGCGCGGCGTCGCACGCGCGCCGGTGCGCGCGCCGTCGCCGCGCGCCGCGACCCGTCACCGCGCGTGCGGCGAACGCGCGTGCTCGACGCGCGATCGACGCGATATCCACCACTTTGTGTGCCGTCTGTCGTACCCTCTTCCGGAGTCGCGCATCACGCGCACGTGTCGCGGGCACATTGCGGGAAATGCAATCCGAACTGCAATGCGGCAAGTCGAGTGCAATCGAATGCAAGACGAACGCCAAGACGAACAGCAAGACGAACGAGAGCGAGAAGCTCGTCGACACGACGCACACGCGTGACGCGCGACATGGAAATGCTTGACGTATCGTCGTAAATGCGTTCAACTTCCTGGGAACACGCACACATTTCGGAGGCCAGCGTGAACAAGTCAGAGCTCGTCGACAGCATTGCGGAGGGGGCCGGGCTCAGCAAAGCCGACGCCGAGCGCGCGTTGAACGCGCTCATCGAGTCGGTGCAGGCCGCGGTCGCAAGTGACGACAAGGTCACACTCCCCGGTTTCGGTTCCTTCTCCCGGTCATCGCGCGCGGCACGCACAGGTCGCAACCCGCGCACGGGTGAGCCGGTCCAGATCGCGGCGTCAAAGGGCGTGAAATTCTCGGCAGGAGCCGCCTTCAAGTCAGCCGTGAACAAGTAGGCACTGGCTCCCGCCGGTTCCTGCGCTATGACTATCCCTAGCGAAAGGTGGTGACCGTGCCTCCCGCAAAGAGACGCACAGCACGGAAGACAGCGGCAAAGAAGACAACGGCCCGCAAGCCCGCCAAGCGTCGCGTCGCGAAGAAGACGACGGCACGGAAGCCGGCCAAGCGGACTGCGAAGAAGGCAGCTGCGAAGAAGGCGCCGGCGAAGCGTCGGACGGCCAAGAAGGCGCCGGCGAAGCGTCGGACGGCCAAGAAGGCGCCGGCGAAGCGTCGGACGGCCAAGAAGGCGCCCGCGAAGCGTCGGACGGCCAAGAAGGCGCCGGCGAAGCGTCGGACGGCCAAGAAGGCGCCCGCGAAGCGTCGGACGGCCAAGAAGGCGCCCGCGAAGCGTCGGACCGTCAAGAAGGCAGCAGCGAGGAAGGCTCCGGCGAAGCGTCGGGCCGTCAAGCGCACCGCCAAGAAGGCGCCCGCGAAGCGCCGCGCCACCAAGCGCCGGTAGCACCGCTTCCGCTCGAACGAGAAGGAGGGCCCCTCGGGGCCCTCCTTCTTCGTTGTCCCACCCCGTCACCGCGAAGTTGCGTCGCTCCTACATCACTACGACGTCCGAGCGACGCAACTTCGCGGGATGGGAACTACAGCTAGAGGTCGGTGAGGTGCTTGAAGGGTTCGCCGCCGGCGGTGGCGAGCTCGCCACGCAGCCCGGCCGCGAACGCGTCGCGCTGCGAGGCCGCGGCGGGACCCGCTTCGTCGATGCCCATGGTGGAGAGCCACTGGCTGCGGTGACAGAGCAGGGCGTCGATCTTGGCGGCGACGGCGTCGTCGTCGACGGTCTCGACGTGGTCGACGACCTGGGCCTCGAACAGGAGGAGATGGTCGGGGCGGTGGGGGACGCCCGCGTCGGGGAAGAAGTGGGCGTCGCGGGCGGCGACGATGCCGTCGATCACGAGCCGCCCGGCGGCGTGGTGATCCGGGTGGAGGCGGTACTGCTTCCACGGGTCGGGCCCGAGCAGCACGTCGGCCCGCACCGCGCGCAGCAGCGCGCAGACGCGCTCGCGGGTGGCGGCGTCGGCCTCGAGCTCGCCGTCGACCGCGCCGAGGAAGTGGACGTCGGCGGCGCCGAGCGCCCGCGCCGCGGCGCGCTGCTCGGCCTCACGGGTGGCGACGAGCGCGGCGGGATCGGCGTGCGGGTCCCAGGTTCCCTTCGAGCCGTCGGTGAGCACGGCGAACTCCACGTGGACGCCCGCCGCGGCCCACTTCGCCAACGTCGCGCCGCAACCGAACTCGACATCGTCGGGGTGCGCGCCGATGGCCAGCACGCGGGCGGGCGTGGGCAGGTCGGGGCCGGTCACGGCGCGGGTGACGTCTGGAGGTCATCGGCCAACTCGACGAGGTCGTCGGGCACGTCGACGTCGAAGCCGAGGTCGCGGTCGCGCACGACCCGCACGCCGAGGCCGAGGCGGCGTCCCTCGGCGGCGTGGCGGCGGAACGAGCCTGGGCCGTAGGCGAAGCGGAACTCCGCCGCGGTCGGGAGCGAGAGCACGGGCGTGCCGTCGTCGCGGTGGCAGGGGACGAGCGCGACGACCGGGCGCGAGCCGTCGCGCGCGAGCCGGGCGAGGGCGCGCCGCGTGGGGCAGGTCGGCGTGGACGATCACCGCGCGGCCGCACCCGAGCTCGCGCAGCCGGTCGCGCCCGGCGGCGGCGGCGTCGTCGAGCGTGCCGGGGTCGTCGACAACGGCCAGCCCGAGCCGGGCGGCCCACTCGAGCACATCCGGATCCGACGACACCACGAGCGTGGTCATCGGCGCGGAGGCCTGCACGACCTGCTCGGCCCAGGCCTGGCCGAGCGACGCGCGCCGCGGCAGCGTCGAGGGTGTCGGCGAGGCGCGCCTTACCGAGCGCGAACGCGCGGATCGGGATCGCGACCCCGGTCGCCGTCATCGAAGGTGCGTCATCGCGGGCGCTCGTCGCGATGCGTGCGGCAGGAGGAGGCGGGGAACATCGCTGCACGTATGCTACCGAACGTGGAGTCCGCAGCGTCCGTGGCCGTGATCGGTGCGGGCTCGTGGGGCACCACCGTCGCCGCGATCATGAGCGGGCACGCGCCGACCACGTTGTGGGGCCGCAACCCGGAGCTGGTCGACGCGATCGCGACCCGCCACGAGAATCCGGCCTACCTGCCCGGCATCGCACTGCCCGAGGGCTTGCGCGCCACCACCGACCTCGCGGCGGCCTGCGCGGGGGCGCGAGTGGTGGTGATGGCGGTGCCGTCGCACGGCTATCGGGCCGTGCTCGAGGAGGCGGCGTCCCGGATCCGCACCGACGTACCCGTCGTGAGCCTGGCCAAGGGCATCGAGCGCGGCACGTTGCTGCGGATGACCGAGGTCACCCTCGAGGTGCTGACCGGCCACGACGCGCAACGGGTGGCCGTGCTCACCGGGCCCAACCTCGCCCGTGAGGTCGCCGAGGGCCAGCCGGCGGCGTCGGTCATCGCCTGCTCGCGACGCCGAGACCGCCCGCGAGCTCCAGCAGCTCTGCATGAGCCGCAGCTTCCGCGTGTACACCAACCCCGACGTGATCGGCTGCGAGGTCGCCGGCGCGATGAAGAACGTGATCGCGATCGCGTCCGGTACCGCCGCCGGTCTCGGGTACGGCGACAACACCCAGGCGGCCCTGATCACTCGCGGGCTCGCCGAGGTGGCGCGCCTCGGGGTCGCGCTCGGCGGCGAGCCGATGACCTTCGCCGGCCTCGCCGGCCTCGGCGACCTCGTCGCCACCTGCACCAGCCCGAAGAGCCGCAACCGCAGCGTCGGGTTCGAGCTCGGCCGTGGTCGCTCGCTCGACGAGATCGTCGCGCGGATCGAACATGGTGGCCGAAGGCGTGAAGAGCACCGCGGCGCTGCTCGAGCTCGCGGCCCGCGCCGGTATCGAGATGCCGATCGCCGCGATGGTGGGGGCGGTGCTCTACGACGGCCGGCGACCCGCCGAGCTCGTGCCCGAGCTCATGCTCCGCGAGGCGAAGGCCGAGCTCCACGGCCTCTCGTGAGCCACTCGTGATCGGCGACGAACGCACCGACATCGGGGTGGTGGGCGGCGAGCGCGGCGCATCGGTCGGTCGCACCGGTGTGGTCGCGCCGCACGCCGCGGGTTGGGAGCTCGACTGGTGGATCGGGGCGGACGACCGGTGGCACGTGCCGCGACGCGAGGCGGCGGTCCGCCGGCTACTCGTCGACGGCATGCCGGTGGTGCAGACCTCGATGAGGGTGCCCGGCGGTGACGCGGTGCACCGGGTCGGCGCGGCGCCGGTGCCCGACGCGGGCGAGGTGGCGGTGGTCGAGATCGCCAACGAATCGCCGGCACCCTTCGTCGTGGCCCTGGTCGTGCGGGGTGCCAACGCGGTCGACCTCGGCGACACGACGGTCTATGCCGACGGTCGGAGCGCGTTGCGCACCGCCCGCCCACCGTCGCGGTGGGCGATGACCGCCGACGGGAGCACCGAGGACCTCGTCACGAGCGGCGGCGCGTCCGACGCTCCGTTCGCGGCGCGCTTCGACCGGGGCGCACGATTGGTCGCCGCCTTCCTCTACCCGGTCGCGCACCGCACGTCGTTGCGCGCCGCGGTCGCGCTCGGGACGCGCGGCCTCGGTGAGGTCGCGGTGCAGGCGCTCCCAGCGGCCGACGCCGTGGCGCGGGGGTGGCGGGTCCAGCTCGACCGGGGGTTGCGCGTCGAGCTGCCCGACCCCGTGCTGCAGGCGGCGGTCGACACCGCCCGGCCCGCGGCGGTGCTGGCCGGGCAGGCCTGGAAGGTCGAACCCGCGGTGGTCGCGGTGCTCGAGGACTGGGGCCTCGACGCCGAGGCCGCCGCCGGGTGGGCTCGCCTGACCGGGCGGGAACGGCGCCGCATCGCCCGGCGGGAGCCGGCGACCGGGTCGTGGGCCCGCGTGCGCGCGACCAGTCGGAACGGGGCGACGCCGCTGCGCTCCTCGGCGCGGTGCGCGACGTGCTGGTGACGGACGGCGACGACCCGCTGGCGCTCCTCGGCGACTGGCCGCGGGAGTGGGACGGGCTCCCGCTCGACGTGCGCGACGCGCCCACCCGGCGGGGGCCGGTCTCGTACTCGGTGCGGTGGCACGGCGAGCGCCCCGCGCTCCTGTGGGACGCGCCCGACGGTACGCGCGTGTCACGGTGCCCGGCCTGGACCCCGCGTGGTCGTCGAGCGAACCGCGCGGAGAGGTGCTCCTCGCGCGTCCCGCTCGCTGACGCAAACGCCTCCTGGCGGCGCGGGCGGGCTCAGGCGTCGACGAGACGCAGCGTCAGGATCTCCCACGGTCGTAGCAATGCAGATCCCACGAACTCCGCCTGCACCGCACCGGTGAGATCGACGACGGTCCCGACGCACGGCCCGTCGTCGCGCGCGACGGTGACCACCGCCGGCTCCGGCGCGAGGTTCACCACCCGCAGCACGAGCGCACCGGTCGCGTCGCGGAGCAGCGCCGACACCTCGGCGCCGTCGACGTGCAGCCGGTGACCGGTCGCGGGGCCGGTCGCGCCCGGCCATCCGCCACCGCGGACGCGCTCGAGGGGCACCAGGAAGTCGTCGGCCGCGGCGGGGAGCCCGGCGGCCCGCCAACCGCCCCGGTGGGGGAGCAGCGCGTAGTCGAGCGCGAGACGGCCCTGGAGCTGCGGGCCAACCAGGGGATCGAGGGGGCCCGCGGGATTCGGCCGCAACGCCAGCTCGGACCGGGAGAGGTAGCCGGTCGCCCGCAGCAACGTGAGCGCCACCTCGGTTCCGCCGCCGACGACCTCGTACTCGAGCAGGCCGTCGTGGAGCAGCGCGAGGCCGGCGTCGCCGTCGGAGCAGTCGACGAACCGGCGGGACACGAACGTGGGCAGCCCGAACTCGTGTGGCCCGCCTTCGGCGGTGAGCCCGCGGTGCACGACCGCGAACGCGCACTCGGCGTCGGAGCCCCGGACCGCGGCGGGGAGGGGGAAGTGGGCGCGCAACCGGTGATCGCGTACGTGGTGGTCGAGCTCCACGTGGACGCGGAGGAACCGCTCGCCGCTGCGCAGCTCCAACGTGGTGACGATCTCGGTCCCGGTCGTGTCGTCGCTGCGGCGATCGCAGGCGCGCTCGGTGCCGATCGCGTGGGTGGGCAACGCGTACCGGGCGCGCACCACGAGCCGGGCACGGGCCGGGCCGGTCTCCGCCACCGCGACGGTGACCGACTCGGGCCGGTCGACGATCGTGTCGACGGCGGGCGGCGAGTAGTTGTAGGTGTCGCCGCCGTCGCCGCCGTCGACGTAGCGGTTCGCGCCCACGACGCGCACGCCGCCGGATTCGATGGAGCCGGACTCGACGGTGAGGGTGCCGTCGTCGGGGTCGACCTCGACGTGGACGTGCTCGTTGGCGAGGGTCAGCCCCTGCGCGCGCACCGCGGTGGCCGGGCCTGCGCCCTCGACCGCCCGGTAGGTGCGCCAGCCGTACCCGGGAACGGGATCGGCCGCGAACACGACCTCCCGCACCGGCGCGCGTCGCTGGCGGACCGAGATGGTCGCACCCTGCTCGCCGAGGGCGAGGAGCGTCTCGCGTGTGGCTTCGAGATCCAGCTCGGGATCACCGGGGGCGGCGTCGTGGAACGTGAACTCGACGGTGCCGTCGTGAAGGCGTACCTGCTCGACGCGGGTGATGCGCGCACCGGCCAGCTCGGGACCGCGCATCATCTCGAGCACCCAGCGGATCTTCTGGCCGACGACGACGGTGGAGATGCCCTCGTTGGTCGTGGAGGTGGCGACGACCTGGGTCGGGCACGGGGTGCCGTCGTCGACCGCGACCAGGTGCACCGGGCCCTCGCCGGGGAGTGGCACCGCGACCAGGCCGGGTCGCGCGGCGCGGCCGCGTTCGCCACGATGGTCGACGACGGCGGCGCGTCGACCTCGGTGGCGAGCTGTCGTAGCGCGTCGCGCGCCAGCGCCTCGCCGACGTGGCGCGCCTCCTGGTACCGGACGCGCACGGCCTCGACGACCTCGTCGTGGCTGCACGCGCACGACGAGTCGTGGGCGCTGTTGAGGACGACCTCGCGCCAACCGATCCCGAGCAACGCGTCGGGGAAGTCCGCGGCGGGGAGGAACAGCGCGCTCAGCGGCTCGGCCCGGTGCTCGAGGGCCCGTTCGGCGTGCGCGGCGGCCTGGTGCACGTCGACCCGGTTCGACGCCACGCCCATGAGCACGTTGGCGCGCGCGCCGGAACGCAGCTCGCCGCACCACGTGAGGAGATCGTCGACCGGTTGGTCGCGCGACGTACTCGCCGAGCGAGGTGATCGAGAAGTGGTAGTCGTCTTGCAGCTCGTTGGCCGAGGCGACCACCTGCCCGAGCCACGGCTGGGGCAGGAGGTGGTCGGACCCGTTCATCAGCAGCATGCCGCCGCCGGGAAGCGCGGCCGCGCCCAGCTCGGCTTCGTAGCCGCGTGCGCGCGCCACCAGCTGGGCGGGGTCGGCGGGGATGTCGCGTCCGTTCGAGTACGAGCCGTAGAGGTACTCGGCGCGCACGGTCGATCCGTCGGGTGCGCGCCCACCAGAACGCGGTGCGGGTGACCTCACTGGGCACGCCCCGCCACACCACCGCGTGCTCGAGGCCGCCGAGGCGCAGGATCTGGGGCATCTGCGCGACGTGGCCGAACATGTCGGGGAGGTAGCCGACGCGCATCGCGGCGTCGCCACCGAGGGCGCCGGCGCGGGCCAGGCCCCGCTGCAGGTTGCGGACGATCGTCTCGCCCGAGACCATGAATTCGTCCATCAGGATCATCCACGGGCCCACCTGGAGGCGCCCCGCCGCGGCGAGCGCGGCGAGGCGCGGGCCGCCTCGGGCCGCACCTCGAGGTAGTCGTCGACGACCGCGGTCTGGCCGTCGAGGAGGAACCGGGTGAAGGACGGGTCGCTCTCGAGCACGTCGAGGAGGCCGTCGACGAGGTGGACCAGCTGCACCCGGTAGCTCTGGAACGGGGCGTACCACTCCCGGTCCCAGTGGGTGTGGGGAACGACCGCAACTTCTCGCACCGGCTCAGGATACGGGCCTCGGGAGACCCGAACCGGTGGTGTCAGAACCTCGTCAGGTTCGTGTTGCAGTTCGTTCACGTTCTCGCGGCAAACGGGAAACTGCGCTTCCTTACGGTTCTCTGAGCCGAGGCAGAGCGGGCAACGGCGCCTGACGTCCGGTGACCCCGTCCATCATGCAAGAGGAGGACCATGTGAAACGGATGAGACGCCGGATCGGGATCGTCGCGGCTGTCGCAGCTGCGCTGGTGCTGCTGACGAACATCGCAGCGTTTGCGGTCGACCCATCCATCGATGTCAATCCGATCAAGGGCATCAGCCACACTGATCTGGGGCTCAACAACCTCTGGATCATCATCGGCGCCGTGCTCGTGATCTTCATGCAGGCCGGTTTCGCACTCGTCGAGACCGGGTTCTGTCGAGCCAAGCACGCGGCTCACGTGGTGAGCACGAACTTCGCGGTCTTCGGACTCGGCTTCGTGGCGTTCTTCATCGTGGGCTTCCCGCTCATGTTCAGCGGGTACAGCTACTCGATCTTCGGCTACGCGACGCCGTTGAGTTCCCAGTCGCTGATCCACATCGGTAACAGCGGCAACTGGGTGTTCCTGTGGGGCAGGAGCGGTTGGGGCCTCTCGGGCGTCGCTTACAGCGTGCCCGTCGCCGCCTTCTTCCTCTACATGGTCGCGTTCATGGACACCACCGCGACCATCCCGACCGGCGCCATGGCCGAGCGGTGGAAGTGGAAGGCGTTCGTGGGCTGGGGCCTGTTCTGTGGTGCCCTCTACTACCCGATCTTCGGTGGGTGGACCTGGGGCGGCGGCTGGCTGGCCAAGCTCGGCAACAGCTGGGACCTCGGCTTCGGCTACGTCGACTTCGCCGGTTCCGGTGTGGTCCACGCCATGGGTGGTATCGCCGGCCTCGCCGGTGCGCTCGTGCTCGGGGCCCGCATCGGCAAGTACGGACCCGACGGCAAGCCGCGCACGTTGGCGGGACACAGCATCCCGATGGCGATGCTCGGCACGTTCATCCTGCTGTTCGGGTGGTTCGGGTTCAACGCCGCGTCGACGCTCGCGGCCACCGACCTCCGATTCACCGTGGTGGCCGTCAACACCGCCATCGCGGCGGCGTTCGGCGCCGTCATCGCGATGTTCTACTGCCAGTGGAGGATGGGCAAGCCCGACCCGGGCATGATGGCCAACGGCATGCTCGCCGGCCTGGTGGCGATCACCGCCCCCTGTGCCTTCGTGCAGCCGTGGGCGGCTGCGGTCATCGGTTCGATCGCCGCGGTGCTCGTCGTCGAGTCCGTGTTCTTCTTCGAGCGCAAGGGCATCGACGACCCGGTGGGTGCGATCTCGGTGCACGGTGTCTGTGGCATCTGGGGCGTCCTGACCATCGGCATCTTCGCCGACGGTCGGTACGGTGCCGGCTGGAACGGCACCGATCACGGTGTGCACGGCGTGACCGGCTTCCTGTACGACACCAGCCTCGGGTTCAAGCAGCTCGGGGCGCAGGCGGTCGGCTCGCTGGTGATCATCTTCGTGATGGGCGGCATCGCCTACGCGTTCTTCAAGATCCAGAACGCGCTCATGAAGGGCGGCATCCGGTCCGAGGAAGCCGACGAGATCTCCGGGCTCGACCTGCCGGAGATGGGCGTCCTCGCCTACGACAACCTCCAGCTGCGCGAGCTCGACGTCGTCGGGGTCGACCAGGACATCGTCATGACGGGAGGTCCGTCGCAGGATCCCTCGATCGGACGGTAAGGCACGTCCCTGAGGCAGGGAAACGCGGACGGCCGGCGGGCGCGAGCCCGCCGGCCGCGCCGGCGCCCGGGCCGCGAGCGCACCGGTGGATCACGGCTAATTTCGCCGGGATGACGCGCCCCGATGTCGACCTCGCGCGGGCGTCGGTGTTCCTCGACTTCGACGGCACCATCAGCACCGCCGACGTCGGGATGCACCTGCTCGACCGGGCCGGCTCACCGGAGTGGTGGGAGCTCCACGAGCGCTTCGAGCGCGGCGAGATCGGCAGCCGCGAGTGCATCTCGAAGCAGTGGGCGTTGGTGAGCGGCGACGAAGCGACGTTGCGCGCCATCGCCGCCGAAGTGCCGCTCGACCCCGGGTTCGTGCCGTTGGTGGACGCGTTGCGCGACGCGGGCGCCGAGCTCGATCGTGGTCTCGGACGGCTTCGGCTTCTACGCGCACGACGTGTGCGCGCCCCTGGGTCTCGACGTGCTCACCAACGAGGTCGACTTCACCACCGGCGAGTTGCGTTTCCCGTACCCCGGCGACGACTGCGTGTCGCGGCGTGCGGGACGTGCAAGCAGGCGCCGATCCGTGCCGCGCGGGCCCGGGGCCGCACGACGGTGCTGATCGGCGACGGTGCGAGCGACCGGCAGGCGGCGTTGCTCGCCGACGTCGTGTTCGCCAAGGGTCCGCTGGCGTCGTGGTGCGCGGGTGCCGCGGTGGGGTGCACACCCTTCGACGGCCTCGACGACGTGCGCCGCGCGCTGTGCCCATGAGGGTGGCGTTCGGCTCCGACGAGCGCACGCCGCTCACCGACGCGGTGCGAGGCGAGCTCGTCGCCCGCGGGTACACCGTCGTCGCGGTCGGTCCGGTGGGTGACGACCCGTCGGGGCACGGTCTCCAGTGGGCCGAGGTCGGGCGCGCGGTGGGGGAGCTGGTCGCGCGTGGCGACACCGACACGGGCGTGCTGTTCTGCTGGACCGGCACCGGGGCGTCGATCGCGGCCAACAAGGTGCGCGGCGTGCGCGCCGCGCTCTGCACCGACGCCGCCACCGCGGCCGGCGCACGGCGGTGGAACGACGCCAACGTGCTGGTGATGGGCTTGCGGCTGACGAGCGCGGAGCTGGCGCGGGAGATGCTCGAGGCCTGGTTCGTCACCGCCGCCGATCCCGGCGAGGCGGCCAACATCGCCCGGCTCGACGCGGGGCCCGGGTAGCGTCGGCGCTCGTGACCACCGTGCCCACCCGCACCCCGGCCCGTCGTACGGGCCCGACCCTGCGGCTCGAGCGCAAGCTCTGGGACGCCGGCGACCGCGTGGTCTGCGGGATCGACGAGGTCGGGCGCGGCGCCTGGGCGGGCCCGGTGACGGTGGCCGCGGTCGTCCCCGCCCCGGAACACGTGCGTGGGGTGCGCGACTCGAAGCAGCTGACCCGTCCCGACCGGGAGCGGGCGGCGCGCTCGGTGCGGCGGTGGGCTGTTGCGGTCGGGGTCGGCCACGCGTCGTACGTGGAGTGCGACGAGCTCGGGATGACCGCCGCGCTGCGAGCCGCGGGGATGCGGGCGCTCGCCGAGCTCGACGCGCAGGGGATCAGCCCCGATCGCATCGTGCTCGACGGCAACCACGACTACCTCGGTCTCGGGTCACGCGTGACCACGGTGATCAAGGGTGACGCCACGTGCCTGGCGGTGGCGGCGGCGTCGTGCGTCGCCAAGGTGACGCGCGACCGGATGATGGTGGAGGCGGCCGAGCACTACCCGCCCTACGACTTCGAGTCGAACGTGGGCTACCCGGCTCCCGCGGACAAGACCGCGCTGGCGGGCTACGGGCCGAGCGCCATCCACCGCCGTTCGTGGATCTTCATGGACTCGCTGTGCTGGCGCGGCGTCGCCCCGGCACCGGGGCGTCTGTTCCTCTAGCGTTGCGGGACAGGAGCCAGGAGGTGCGAAGGATGAGCGTCGACCTTCCCGAAGTGCACGTCCGGGCGCTGGACGCGACCCGCCGCTCGATCGTCGGGGTCCGCGACGACCAGTGGGACCTCGAGTCCGACTGCGAGGGCTGGACGGTGCGGGAGCTGGTGAACCACGTCGTCACCGGCAACTACTGGGCCGCCGAGCTCGGGTCGGGTCTCACCATCGAGGCGGTCGGCGACCGGCTCGACGGCGACATCCTCGGTGCCGACCCCACCCGCGCCTACGACGACTCGGCGCTGGTCGCGGCGGCGGTGTTCCGGGCCCCGGGGGCGATGGACGCGCCGTGCGCGGTGTCGTACGGACCGGTTCCCGGCTCGGTGTACTGCGGGCACCGGTTCCTCGACGTGCTGATCCACGGATGGGACGTCGCCGCGTCGACCGGCCAGGACACCGCGCTCGACCCCGAGCTGGTGGAAGCGTGCTTCGAGGTGGTCGAGCCCCAGCAGGACATGCTGGCGGCCAGCGGGATGTTCGGCACCGTGATCGAGCTGCCCGCGGGCGCCGACCGCCAGGCCCAGCTCCTCGCGGTGCTCGGGCGCCGGGCCTGACGCCGTAGTGTCTGGGCCATGGGTCAGTTCATCACCGTGACGGTGCGACCGGGCGCGTCGGCGTCGGTCCGCATCTTCGACCTCAACCGTTCACTCACGGGCATGGCGATCGAGCGCTACCCGTCGGTCGACGCCGTGAAGGAGGGTGGCGACCGGCCACCCGACGTGCTCGCCCGCCGGCTGTTCGACCTCGGGGCCACCGCGGTGACGGTGTACTCGAGCGCGGTCGCGGTGACCGCGCCGGCCGAGGGTTGGCACGAGCTGGAGCCGAAGATCATCGAGACCATCGAACACCTCTTCGGATACTACGGCGACGACGCGGGGTGGTCGCCCGACTCGCTGCGGGCGATCGGCGTGGAGCCGCTGCCGACTCCCGAGCCCACGGCGTAGCACTCCCTCCGGACCGTTCTCCAAGCGCCGGTGCGCTCGGGCTCATTCGCGCTGGCGTGCGCGACTCCCGCAGGGTTCAGAATCGGGATTCGAGCGAAGAACGACTCGAGGAGAACGCCTGGCGAGGAGAAGACCATGAGCATGCCTGTTGTGGACGCGCTGCGTACCGAGGTCAGCGGTGAGGTGATCGCGGCGGGGGACCCGGCCTACGAGGAAGCCCGCAAGGTCTACAACGGGATGATCGACAAGCACCCCGCGGCGGTCGTGCGCTGTACCGGTCCCGCCGACGTGGCCGCGGTGATCAGCGTCGCTCGCGCCGAAGGTCTGGACCTCTCCGTCCGGGGCGGTGCGCACAGCGCGCCCGGGTTCGGCACCAACGACGGTGGGCTGGTGATCGACCTGAGCCCCCTCCAGGACGTCGTCGTCGACACCGATGCGCAGACCGCCCGCGCCGGCGGTGGCTGCACGTGGGCGACGTTCAACGACGCCACGCACGCGTACGGTCTCGCGACGACCGGAGGCATCATCGGCTCGACCGGGATCGCGGGGCTGACGCTCGGCGGGGGCATCGGCTACCTGGCACGCAAGTACGGACTCTCGTGCGACAACCTGGTGGCAGCCGAGGTCGTCACCGCCGACGGGCAGGTCGTCACTGCCAGCGAGAACGACCACGACGACCTCTTCTGGGCCCTCCGCGGCGGGGGCGGCAACTTCGGGGTGGTCACGACGTTCGAGTACCGGATGCATCCGGTGGCGGAGGTCTACGGTGGACCGATCGCGTATCCCGTCGACCGCGCCGACGAGGTGCTGCGCTTCTACCGCGAGTACATCGCGGCAGCCCCCGAGGAGTTGGGCGGCTTCGTGGGGTTCCATCTCGCGCCGCCGCTGCCGTTCCTGCCGGAGGAGTGGCACTTCAAGAACGTGTGTCTCGCGGTGCCGTGCTGGGCCGGTCCGGTCGACCAGGGTGAGAAGATGATCCAGCCGTTCCTCGACGTCGTCGAGCCCGTCGGCGCGCACGTGGGGCCGATGCCCTATCCGGCGCTGAACACCGCGTTCGACGCGCTCCTCCCCGCGGGCCTCCAGCACTACTGGAAGGCGAGCTTCGCCCGTGAGCTCAGCGACGAGGCGATCGCCGTGCACGCCGACCACGGCGCGCGCGTCCCGCGATCCAGTGCGCCGTCCACATCTATCCGATCGACGGGGCGGTGCAACGCGTCGGCGCGGACGAGACCGCGTTCGCCTACCGGGACGTCAACTTCTCGCCGGTGATCGCGGGCATGTGGGAGAACCCGGCCGACAACGACGAGAACATCGCCTGGGTCCGTGGCTACTACGCGGCACTGGGGCCCTCGTCGACCGAGGGCGGGTACGTCAACTTCATGGACGGTGACGACAAGGATCGCATCCGCGCCAACTACGGCGGGAACTACGAACGCCTGGCGGCGGTCAAGGCCACCTACGACCCGGCCAATCTCTTCCACCTGAACCAGAACATCCGCCCCGCGACCTAGGAGCACCCGGCCCGCCCGGGCGCTCGGAGCGCGTCTTGACGGACCGAACGTATGTTCGATATCGTCACGGGTCCATGGCGTTGGCTGCGATCCCTCTTCCCCCCCGTGACGAGCAGGCCCGTGATCGCTTCGACACGGCGGCCCGCGGCGTCCGTCCGCTGGTGCTGGCGCGCGACCGGTCGGTGGTGCCGGGCGGCGCGCTGGCGGAGCTGGTGCCCGGCGGCGCGGTGGTGCGGGGGTCGGTGGTGCGGGTGACGGGCGAGGCCGGCGCCGGTGCCACCACGATGGCCTACGAGCTCGCGGCCGCGTTCACCGCGCTGGGGGAGTGGGCGGCGGCCGTCGACCTCGACGGCACGCTCGGCCCGCTGGCCGCGGGCGAGGCGGGGGTCGCCCTCGAACGGTTCGCGGTGGTCCGGCGGGTTCCCCCCGCCCGCTGGGCCACCGTGGTCGCCGCGCTGCTCGAAGGGGTGAGCGTGGTGATCGCCGAGGTACCGCGGGGCGTGGGCCTGGGCGATGCCCGGCGCCTGGTGGCCCGCGCCCGCGAGCGGGAGTCGGTGCTGGTCGTCGCCGAACGCGCCGCGGCCGTGCGGGAGAGGGCGGTGTGGCCGGCAGGTGCCGCGTACGCGGTGCACGCGGCGGGCAGCGTGTGGGACGGCCTGGGCCGCGACGCCGGCTTCCTCGCCGGGCGCCGGCTCCGGGTGCGGGTGGAGGGCAGGGGCGCGGCGGCCCGGCCCCGGACCGGCGAGCTCGCCCGGGCCGGGTAGCGCGGTGACCCCGGAGCGGGTGCCGGAGCCGGTCACGGAGCCGACGCGGACCTGCGCGCTGTGGTGCCCGGACTGGCCGGTGGTCGCGGCGCGCCGGCCGCGACCCGGCCCTGGTGGGTGTCCCGGTGGTGGTGGCCGAGCGGGGACCGCGGGGCCTCGTGGTCCGGAGCGCGTCGGCCGAGGCGCGCGCCGAGGGGGTCGCCGTCGGGTTGCGCCGCCGGGAAGCCGAGGCGCGGTGTGCCGGTCTGGTGGTGCTCGACGCCGACGACACGGCCGACGCGCGTGCCTTCGAGCTCGTGGTGCGCGCGGTCGAGGAGTTGGTGCCGCGGCTGGTCCTCGAACGTCCCGGTCAGCTGTCGTTCCCCACGCGGGGCCCGTCGCGTTACTTCGGTGGCGACGACGCGCTCGGCGGCGCGGATCGTCGGGCGGGTGCGGGGGCTCGGCGTCGCCGACGCGCGCGCCGGCGTGGCCGCGGGAACGTTCGCGGCCGGGCTCGCGGCGGGGGGTACCGGGGAACGCGGGCGCGAGGTGCTGGTGATCCCACCCCGGGAGACGGCCGTGTTCCTCGCCTCGTGGCCGGTGACGGTGCTCGCCGGCCCGGTCGACGCGACGCACGGCGGTGGGGGCGAGCTCGTCGACCTGCTCGCCCGCCTCGGCCTGCGCACGCTCGGTTCGTTCGCTGCGTTGCCCGCCGCCGCGGTGCTGGGCCGGTTCGGTCCGGCGGGGGCGCTCGCGCACCGGTTGGCGCGCGGCGAGGTGGCTCACGAACCGGTGGCGACCGTCCCGCCCGAGGAGCTGGCCGAGACCGTCGAGCTCGATCCACCCGCGACGCGCGTCGACGAGGCCGCGTTCGCGGCGAAGATGCTCGCCGACCGGTTGCTGGCCCGCCTCGACGCGCTCGGGCTCTGCTGCACCCGTGTGATCGTGGAGGCGGAGACCGAGCACGGGGAGCAGCTCACCCGCTGCTGGCGCCACGAGGGCGCGCTCACCCCGGCGACGCTGGTGTCGCGGGTGCGGTGGCAGCTCGACGCGTGGCTGGTGGCGGAGGGCCGGGCCCAGGCCCGCGACGACGCGAGCCCTGACGACGTCGTCATCGCCGGGCTCACGCGGCTGCGGCTCGCGCCCGACGACCTCGGGCCCGCGACCGGGCGCCAGCTCGGCTTCTGGGGTGGGGACCTTGGCGCTGCCGACCGCGCCGGGCGGGCCCTGGCCCGGGTCCAGGGGATGCTGGGTCCCGACGCGGTCGTCACCGCGGTGGCGGCGGGGGGCCGGACCCCGGTGGAGCGGGTGCGCTGGGTTCCCTGGGGCGAGGACCGCGACGCCGCCGCGGCCGGGCCGCAGCCGTGGCCGGGGGCGGTCCCGGGTCCGGCGCCGGCTCGGATCTTCGACCCCCCCGTGGCGGCGGAGCTGCTCGACGACGCTGGCATGCCGGTGACCGTCTCCGGTCGAGGGGAGCCGTCGGGCACGCCGGCGGGGTTGTGGTGCGCGGTGTTGCCGGGAGGGGGCGGGCCGTTGGTCGCATGGAACGGACCGTGGGCCCACGATCTGCGCTGGTGGGACGCCCGCCGCCGCCGCGCGCTGTGGCAGGTCGTGGTCGTCGGTGCGGGCGATGCCGGTGACGACCGGCGCGGGCGTCGCCTGCCTCGTGGCCCTCGAACGCGGCCACGCCGCGGTCGAAGCCGTCTACGACTGATGACCCCTTTCGTTCAGATAAGGAGAATGTCGACAACAATGTCTCCGTTCGAGTTGAATGGTGCAATGCGTCGACTCTTGTCTCTCGTCTCCCTCGTCCTCGTCGTGGCGGCGTTCACCGTTGCGTTCCCGGCGCCGACGGCTCTGGCCAAGGCCAAGGGTGGCCGGTCCGTGGCCGCCAAGCTCTACGAGTTCGGGATCAAACGCAGCCCGAAGTTCGTGGCCGCCGGCAAGACCACCTTCAAGGCCAAGAACATCGGCACGATCAAGCACGAGTTCGTGGTGGTCAAGGTGGCGACGCCCGACACCGAGCTTCCCACCAAGGCGGACGGGTCGGTCGACGAAGAGGCGATCCCAGAGGCCGACCAGATCGGCGAGGTCGAGGACGTGAAGCCGAAGAAGTCGGGCAAGCTCACCACGAAGCTCGACGTCGGGAGCTACGTGCTGTTCTGCAACGTCGTGTCGAAGGCGGATGGCACCACGTTCGTCCACTACGCGAAGGGGATGCACACGACCTTCACGGTCGGGTGACGCGCCCCCGGGCGAAGGCGCCGCGGTGAGGTAGGCGACCAGCCGGTTGCGGACCCGAACGTACGTTCGGTACGGTCGGGTCATGGCGGGCTACGCCGAGCTCCACTGTCACACCAACTTCTCCTTCCTCGACGGCGCCAGCCATCCCGAGGCGCTGGCGGTCGAAGCGGCGCGCCTCGGCCTGACGGCGCTGGCGGTCACCGATCACGACGGCTTCTACGGCGCGGTGCGCTTCGCCCTCGCCGCGCGCGAGCACGCGCTGGCGACGGTGTTCGGCGCGGAGATGACGCTCGGGATCACCCGGCCCGCCGCGGGCGAGCCCGACCCCGAGGGTGAGCACCTGCTGGTGCTCGCCGAGGGCCCGGTGGGGTACGCGCGGCTGGCCCGGGCGATCAGCGAGGCCCAGATGGCGGGAGAGAAGGGCGCGCCGCGCACCACGGTCGACGCGCTGGCCGCCGCGGCGCGCGCGCCGGTGCACCTGCACCCGCAGCCGAGCGCGCACAACGACGCCTGGTACGTGCTCACCGGGTGTCGCAAGGGCACGGTGCCGGCCGCGCTGGTGCGCGACGGCCCGAGCGCGGCGCGCGCCGCGCTCGACCACCTCGTCGCCGGGTTCGGGCGCGAGCGCGTGCTGGTGGAGCTGTGGGACCACGGCGACCCGGTCGACCGTCACCGCAACGACGCGTTCGGCACGCGTGGCGATGGCGGCGGGGGTCGAGGTGATCGCCACCAACAACGTGCACTACGCGACGCCCGCGCAACGCCCGCTCGCCACCGCGCTCGCTGCGGTGCGGTCCCGCCGTTCGCTCGACGAGATCGACGGCTGGCTCCCCGCGTCGGCCTTCGCCCACCTCCGCAGCGCGGCGGAGCAGGAGCGTCGCTTCGCGCGCTGGCCGGGCGCGGTGGCGCGCACCGTCGAGATCGCGCGCGCGTGCGCGTTCGACCTGCGTCTGGCCGCGCCCGAGCTGCCCGACCACGACGTGCCCGACGGGCACACCGAGATGACCTGGCTGCGCGAGCTCACCGCGCGCGGCGCGCGCATCCGGTACCCGTCGACCCACTCGCACCACGAGCAGGCGATGCACCAGATCGACCATGAGCTCGACGTGATCGAGCAGCTCAACTTCCCCGGCTACTTCCTGGTGCTCGTCGACATCGTCGGGTTCTGCCGCGCCCACGACATCTACTGCCAGGGCCGGGGGAGCGCGGCCAACAGCGCGGTCTGCTACGCGCTCGGGGTCACCCAGGCCGACGCCGTCGCGCTGGGCCTGCTCTTCGAGCGCTTCCTCTCGCTCGAACGCGACGGTCCCCCCGACATCGACCTCGACATCGAGCACCAACGGCGCGAGGAGGTGATCCAGTACGTCTACGACAAGTACGGCCGCGAGCGCGCCGCGCAGGTGGCCAACGTGATCACCTACCGGCCGCGCTCGGCGCTGCGCGAGATGGCCAAGGTCGTCGGCCTCTCACCCGGCCACGCCGACGCGCTCACCAAGTGGATCGACCGCTGGAGCCGCGACAGCACGTCGTTCGAGGGCCTGCAGGACGAAGGTCCACCCGTCCCGCGGCTCGCGCTCGACCTCGCCGAGCAGGTGATCGACTTCCCGCGCCACCTCGGCATCCACTCGGGCGGGATGGTGATGGCCGACCGTCCGCTGATCGAGTGCTGCCCGGTGGAATGGGCCCGGATGGAGAACCGCTCGGTGCTCCAGTGGGACAAGGAAGACTGCGCGGCGGCCGGCTTGGTGAAGTTCGACCTCCTCGGGCTGGGCATGCTCACGATGCTGCACCTCGCCGTCGACCTCGTGCGCGAGCACGAAGGGGTCGAGGTCGAGCTCGCCACCATTCCCCAGGAGCCCGAGGTCTACGCGCTGCTGAGCGCGGCCGACACCATCGGCGTGTTCCAGGTGGAGAGCCGCGCCCAGATGGCGACGCTGCCCCGGCTGCGCCCCGAGTGCTTCTACGACCTCGTGGTCGAGGTCGCGCTCATCCGCCCCGGGCCGATCCAGGGCGGGTCCGTGCACCCCTACCTCCGGCGGCGCAACGGTGAGGAGCCCGTCACCTACCCGCACCCGCTGCTCGAGCAGTGCCTGGCGAAGACGCTCGGCGTGCCGCTGTTCCAGGAGCAGCTCATGCAGATGGCGATCGACGTCGCCGGGTTCACGCCGGGGGAGTCGGACCGTCTCCGCCAGGCGATGGGCTCCAAGCGCTCCCGGGCCCGCATGGCGGCGATGCGCGAGCGGCTCCTCGCCGGGATGGCCGCGCGCGGGATCACCGGCGAGGTGGCCGACGACATCGTGCACAAGATCGAGGGCTTCGCCGACTTCGGGTTCCCCGAGAGCCACTCGGTGAGCTTCGCCTACCTCGTGTACTCCAGTGCGTGGATCAAGCTGCACTACCCGGCCGAGTTCGCGTGCGCGCTGCTCAACGCGCAACCCATGGGGTTCTACTCACCGCACACCATCGTGCGTGACGCGACCCGCCACGGGGTGGAGGTGCTCGGCCCGTGCGTGCAGGCGTCGCGCCGCGACTGCACGCTGGAGGCGCGAACCGACACGGCGGGACCGATCGGCCGGCCGCGGCCGGGATGGCATGCCGACCCGTCGATCCACGCCATGCGGGTGGGGCTGCGCTACGTGCGCGGCCTGAGCGACGCGCTCCTCGACCGCATCGACGACGCCCGGGACGACCAGCCCTTCACCGACCTCGCCGACTTCACCCGGCGCACCGCCGCCCCCACCGACGCGCTCGAGGCGCTGGCCACCGCGGGTGCGTTCGCGTGCTTCGACCGCAGCCGGCGCGCCGCGCTCTGGGCCGCGGGCGCGCTGCGTGACGCCCGGCCCGACAAGCTGCCGGGCATGGTGACCGGCGCCGACGCGCCCATGCTCCCGGGCATGACCGACGTCGAGGAGATCGCCGCCGACCTCTGGGCGACGGGGCTGTCGGCCGCCCGCCACCCCACCGAGTTCGTGCGGGCCGAGCTCGCGGCGCGCGGCATCGTCACCGCCGAAGGCCTGCGCGGGCTCCCCGACCGCACGGTGGTCGACATCGCGGGCGTGGTCACGCACCGTCAGCAGCCGTCGACCGCGAAGGGCGTCGTGTTCCTCAACCTCGAGGACGAGACCGGCCTGGTCAACGTGATCTGCACGCCCGACGTGTGGAAGCGCTTCCGCAAGGTGGCCCGCACCGCGCCCGCGCTGGAGATCCGTGGGCTGCTGGAGCGCTACCAGGGTGTGACGAACGTGCTCGCCCGCCGCATCGACGCCCTGCCGCTCGGTCTCACCGCGCTGCTGCACTCGCGCGATTTCCACTGACGCCACGGTCGCCGTCATCCACCCGAAAGGCAGGGTAACCTTGCGTCTCGGTCCATGGAGTTGAGGAAATGAACGAGCCTCCGAGTCCCAATGTTGCAGTCGTGGCGAGCCGTCGTCGCGCGCTTTCGCGCGCTGCTGCGCTCGGATGCCTCGGGTGTCCGGGCGGGCTTCGTCGCGCTGCTCATCAGCTCGGGCGGTGACCTCCTCGCCGGGCTGACGCTCGGTTCCATCACCGGGACGCTGGAGTCCCTCCCCGGCCTCCTCGTCCTCGTGCCCGCGGCCATCGGCATGCGGGGCAACGTGTTCGGCGCGCTGGGCAGCCGGCTCGGCACCGCGGTGCACACCGGCACCTTCCGCATGTCGACCCGGCGCGACACCGTCGTCGGCCAGAACCTGGCCGCGTCGATCTCGATGTCGTTGTCGGTGTCGTTGGTGCTCGCGGTCCTGGCCAAGGCGATCTCGGTCGCGTTCGGCCTGGAGAACACCATCTCGATCGCCGACTTCGTGGTGATCTCGGTGATCGGTGGCTTCCTCTCGTCGATCGTGGTGATGGCCATCACCGTCGGCGTGGCGACCCTGGGCGTCCGACGGAACTGGGACCTTGACAACGTGACGTCGCCCATCGTCACCGCGGCGGGCGACATGGTGACGCTCCCCGCGCTGTTCCTCGCGACGTACCTGGTGGGGATCGCCTGGCTCACCACGATCGTGGCGGTGTTCTGCGCGATCGTCGCCATCGTGGCATTGGTCGCCAGCGTCCGCTCGCGGTTCCCGATCCTGCGCCGCATCGCCCGCGAGTCGCTGCCCGTCCTGGTGCTCGCCGGGACGATCGACGTCGTCGCCGGGCTCACCATCGAGAAGCGCTTCTCGTCGTTCCTCGTGTACCCGGCGCTGCTGGTGCTCGTGCCGCCGTTCCTCGAGGACTCGGGATCGCTCGGCAGCATCCTCAGCGCGCGGCGTGTCGACGAAGCTGCATCTCGGCACGCTCGTGCCCGGGCGTGGGAGCCTGCGCTCGATCGGCGAGGACTTCCTCCTCGTCTACATGTACGCCATCCCCGTGTTCCTGCTGCTCGGGGTGTCGGCCGACATCGCCGCGTTCGTGGCCGGGTTGAAGAGTCCCGGCAGCTTCGAGATGATCGCGGTGTCGATGCTCGCGGGCCTGATCGCGACCACCTTCGCGGTGTTCGTCGGCTTCTACGGCGCGGTCGCGGCCTACCGCCTGGGGCTCGACCCCGACAACCACGGGATCCCGATCGTCACGTCGAGCCTGGACCTCCTGGGCGCGGTCGCGCTGATCCTGGTGATCGTCGGCCTCGGCCTCACCTGACGGTCAGCGCAGCTGCTCGCCGAAGAACGCGAGGAGGCGGGTCCACGCGTCCGCGGCCGACGCCTCGTGGTAGCTCGGTGAGCCGTCGCGCATGAACCCGTGCTCCGCCTCCGGGTAGACGACCACCGCGTCGCCGTGGTGCTCGCGCACCTTCTCGATGTCGGCGGTCGAGATGTACTCGTCGCGCCCGCCGAAGAAGAGCAGCGTCGGACACTTCGGCTCGCCGAGCTCGCGGGCGATCCCGCCGCCGTAGAACGGCGCGGCGGCGGCCACGCCGAGCGCGTCGGCCCACTTGGCGGCGCGGTAGGTGAACCAGCCCCCCATGCAGAAGCCGGTGACCCCGACCGCGGTGGCGCCGCCGGCCCGGAGCTGGTCGGCGGCGGTGGCGAAGTCGGCCTGGAGGTTCTCGGGCGTGATCGACGCGAAGATGGCGGCGAAGTCCGACGGATCGACCGCGTGGGACCGGGAGAAGAAGTCCGGGGCGATGACCCGGTAGCCCTCCCGGGCGAGGCGCTCGGAGAACCGCAGGAGCTGGGCGGACATGCCGTTGCCCTCGTGGACGACGATGACCCCGGGTCCGGGGGCGCCGCCGGCCGGTGCGACGGTGAAGGCGGGGAGCGTGAGATCGGTCATCCCGCACTCTTGCACGCGGAGCGCCGCCGGTGTCCCCGCGTGCGGTTATCCTCGATCTGCACCGATGCCTCCCGACGATCAACCCCGCAACCTGAAGGCCATGCTCTCGGAGGCGAAAGACACCTCCGAGCTGATGGTCGACCTCGCTTACGCCGCCCTCTTCTTCGGCGACGCCCAGATGGCCGACGAGGTCCACGAGCTCGAGGAGCGACTCTCGGACCTCGCCCACGCGATGCGCGAGGTCTGCGTGCTGGCGGCACGCTCACCGCGCGACGCGGAGGAGATGTCGAGCGTGCTCCACGTGCTCTCCGCGATCGAGCGCATGGGGAACGCCGCGGTCGACATCGCGCGCATCGTCACCCACCGGCTCGGCATTCCGGCTGCGCTGGTCGCCGACCTCGCCGCCGCCGAGGAGATCTCCCACCGCGTGCGCGTGCGCGCCGACTCTGCGCTCGCCCACCGTTCGCTTGCCGACGCCTCCCTCCCCATCGAGGTGGGCATGCGGGTCGTCGCCATCCGGCGCGGCAAGGAGTGGATGATCGACCCCGACGGCGACGACACGCTGCTGCCCGACGACGTGCTCATCCTGCGGGGCCCCTCCGGCGGTGTGCCCGAGCTGCGCGTCCTGGCCGGGGCGCCCGAGTGGCGCGCACCCGGTACCGACGACGATCCCGCCATCCCCACCGATCTCGACCGCGCCGTCGACGTGCTGGTGGAGATGAAGAACGTATCCGAGGTCGCGATCGGTCTCGCGTACTCGGCGCTGCTGTTCAACGACCAGGGGCTCGCCGCCGAGGTGAGCCACCTCGAGGACCGGCTCGACGAGATGCGCGAGCGGCTCGAGGTCTGGGTGCTGCGCAGCGCGTCGGAGACCGTCGAACCGTCACCGTTGCGGGGGCTGCTGCACCTGGGCGCGGCCGCCGAGGAGCTGGGCGACGCCGCGCAACAGATGGTGTGGCTGGTCGAGGAGAACGAGGAGATGCACCCGGTGCTGGCGATCGCCTTCGGCGACACCGACGAGGTCATCGCGCGCGTGCCGGTGTCGCCGGGCTCGTTCCTCGACGGGCGGACGCTGGCGGCCGCCAACCTCGAGCTCGAGACCGGCTACTACCTCCTGGCGATCCGCCGGGCCGGCCGTTACCTCTACCGGCCGCGGGGCCCCGTCGAGATCCTCGCCGGCGACGAGCTGATCGGATCGGGGCCCGACGAAGGTCGCGCCCGGTTCGCCGAGCTGGGCGGCTACCGGGTCCTCGAGGACGACGCCACCGGCGAGATCGCCCTCATCCGCGCCGACTCCTGACGTCTGGGCGTCGAATTCCGTGGTCCCGGCACAGGATTCCGACACCCGAACGGCGGCGGGCGGGCTGACCGCGGCGGAGGTGCAGGAACGCGTCGCCCGGGGCGCGACCAACGACGCCGGCACCCGCACCAGCCGCACGGTCAGCGAGATCGTGCGGGCGAACGTGTTCACCCGGTTCAACGCCATCCTCGGTGCCATGCTCGCGGTGATCCTCGTGGTCGGCCCGATCCAGGACGCCACCTTCGGGCTGGTGCTGATCGCCAACGCGTTCATCGGCATCTTCCAGGAGGTGCGGGCCAAGCGGACCCTCGACCAGCTGGCCGTGCTCAACGCGCCGCGCGCCGCGTGTGGTGCGCGACGGCCAGGTCGCCGAGATCGCGGTGGAGGAGGCGGTGCTCGACGACCTGCTCGAGCTGCGCACCGGTGACCAGATCCCCTGCGACGGCGAGGTCCGCACCGCCGACGGCCTGGAGGTCGACGAGTCGCTCCTCACCGGCGAGAGCGATCCGCTCAACAAGGCCGAGGGCGACGAAGTGCTCTCGGGCAGCTTCGTCGTCGCCGGCTCCGGCCGGTTCCAGGCGACCCGGGTCGGCGCGGAGGCCTACGCGGCGAAGCTCGCCACCGAGGCCCGCCGGTTCCAGCTGACCCGCTCCGAGCTGATGGACGGGATCAACACGATCCTGCGCATCGTCACCTGGGTGCTCATCCCCACCTCCGGCGCTGCTGATCTGGAGCCAGCTGAGCGACAACCCCCTCGACGAGGCGTTGCGCTCGACGGTCGCGGGGGTCGTCGGCATGGTCCCGGAGGGTCTGGTGCTGCTCACCAGCGTCGCCTTCATGGTCGCGGCCGTCACCCTCGCCCGGCGCAAGGTGCTGGTGCAGGAGCTGCCCGCGGTGGAGGGCCTCGCCCGGGTCGACGTCGTGTGCCTCGACAAGACGGGCACCCTCACCGAGGGCGAGATCGTGTTCGACGATGTCGACGTGCTCGGCGCCGACGGTGACGGCGACGTGCGCGCGGCGCTGGGCGCGCTCGCGGCCGACGAGAACCGCAACGCCACGGCGGTGGCGCTCGCCGCCGCGTTCGACGCCCCCGGGGGCTGGACCCGCACCGCGCGCGGTGCCGTTCTCGTCGGCGCGCAAGTGGAGCGCGGCGAGCTTCGACGGCCACGGCAGCTGGGTGATGGGCGCGCCGGAGATGGTGCTCACCGACGACACCCTGCCGGCACGCGCGCGTGCCAACGAGCTGGCGGCCGGGGGTCGCCGGGTGCTGGTGCTCGCTCACAGCGACGCCGCGCTCGACGGCGAGGTGCTTCCCGGGGGCCTGCGCCCGCTCGCCCTGGTCATGTTCGCGGAGAAGATCCGGCCCGACGCGGCGGAGACCCTGCGCTACTTCCACGAACAGGGCGTGGCGCTCAAGGTGATCTCCGGCGACAACCCGCGCACGGTGGCGGCCGTGGCCCAGCGGGTGGAGCTGCCCGGCGCCGGCGAACGACGGCTTCGACGCCCGCGAGCTGCCCGAGGATCCAGGGCGATGGCCGAAGCGCTCGAGGCGAACTCGGTGTTCGGCCGGGTCACCCCGCAACAGAAGCGGGCGATGGTCGCCGCGCTGCAGTCGAAGGGGCACGTGGTCGCCATGACCGGTGACGGCGTGAACGACGCCCTGGCGCTCAAGGACGCCGACATCGGCGTCGCCATGGGTTCGGGTGCCGCCGCGACGCGCGCGGTGGCGCAGCTCGTGCTGCTCGACGGCAAGTTCGCGACCATGCCCGGGGTGGTCGCCGAAGGTCGGCGCGTGATCGCCAACATCGAGCGGTCGGCCAACCTGTTCGTCACCAAGACCGTGTACGCGACGCTGATCGCCATCGCCATCGTGATCGCGGGTTGGCGGTACCCGTTCCTGCCGCGCCACCTGACGATCATCAGCACGTTCACGATCGGCATCCCCGGGTTCTTCCTCGCCCTCGCCCCGAACTCGCGTCGCTACATCCCGGGCTTCATCATCCGGGTGTTGCGCTTCACCATCCCGGCTGGCATCGTCGCCGCCACGGCCGCGATGGTGAGCTACGGCGTCGCCCGCTTCGGGTACGACCTCTCGGTGCTCGAGTCGCGCACCACGGCCACGCTCGTGCTGGTGGCGGTCGGCCTCTGGGTGCTGGTGCTGCAGGCCCGGCCGTTCAACTGGTGGAAGACGTTGCTGGTCGGCGCCATGGTCGGCGCGGTCGCGATCATCATGGCGGTACCGTGGCTGCGCGACTTCTACGCGTTGAAGCTCCCGCCGCCCGAGGTGGTGGTGGAGGGGGCGATCATCGCGGGCGTGTCCATCGCGCTGCTCGAGCTCGGGTGGCGCTTCAGCCGGGTGATCGGGAGCCGCCGCAACTTCGACGAGGTCGTCGACGACGATCCCGCCGATGAGGAAGCGCTCAGCGCGTCGCGACCGGCCTAGAGCCAGTCCCGCTTCTTGAACATGCGGTAGAGCACGAACGTCGAGACCGCCATGAGGCCCACCGCCATCGCGTAGCCGTACTGCCAGCGCAGCTCGGGCATGTGCCGGAAGTTCATGCCGTAGATGCCGGCGATGAGCGTGGCCACGATCAGGATCGCGCCCCACGACGTCATCTTCTTCATCACCTGGTTGAGCTGGTTCGACGTGACCGCGAGGTTGGCTTCGAGGAGGCCGGTGAGCAGGTCGCGTTGTGCCTCGATGAGGTCACCGACCCGCAGCACCCGGTCGTAGACGTCGTGGAAGTGGACGATGGCGACCTCGTCGACGAAGTCGATCTCCCGGCGGATGACCGCGTTCACGACCTCGCGCATCGGTGCCGCGGCCCGCCGCAGGGTCGTGAGGTCGCTGCGCACGGTGAAGATGTTGCGGGGGATGACCGCCGGTGGGTTGTCGCTGAACACGACGGCTTCGATCTCGTCGAGGCGGTCGTCGAACCGGTCGGTGACCTCGAAGTACCGGTCCACGATCACGTCGAAGAGGGCCCACAGCAGGAATCCCTGTTCGGAGGCGTGGTGCTCGACGCGCTGCAGCTCGAAGCGCCGCGCGACCTCGTCGAGATCGACGGGCGTGCCGTCGTCGTTCGGGTGGCGGACGGTGACGAGCCAGCCCGGTCCGGTGACCACGTCGATCTCCCGGCTGGTGACCGTGTCGTGCACGCACGCGCAGTCGTGCACGGCGACGTGGAAGTAGTTCCCGTAGCGCATGAGCTTGGTGCGCTCGCGGGGGTTGAGGATGGCGTCGACGACGGTGGGGCTGATCCCGAGCTGGTCGCGCAGCGCCTCCAGCTGCTCGTGGTCGGGCTCGGTGGTGTCGATCCACACGACGGCGTGTTCGGGGTCGACGGCCCGGTCGAGCTGGTGCGGGTCGACGTCGTCCCGGCCGTCCTGACCGAGGACGTAGCGCCACGCGCGGATCACGCTGCGGAGCATACGCTCACGGGTGCCGGGCGGGCGTCCCGCGGCGCCCGAGGCACCCGAGGAGGACCCGATGTCGACCGATCTGTCCGCGCTCACCGCCGACGAACTGGGCGCACGCACGCGCGCGTGGCTGTCGGACCACCTGCCCGCGGGATGGATGGAAGCCGTCGACGCCGGCGATTCCGGGACGGTCGCCGCGCTGCGTTCCGGGCTCGACTACGCGAAGTGGTGCACCGAGTTCGGCGAGTCCGGGTTCGCGACGCCGACCTGGCCGGCCGAGTACGGCGCGGGGCTCTCGCTCGCGCCGGGTCAGGCGCGGGCCGTCAACGAGGTGCTGAACACGTACAAGGTGCCGCGCCCGTCGAACATCATCGGGATCGGCATGGGCGGGCCGACCGTGATCGCGTGGGCGAGCGAAGACCTCAAGGCGCGGTTCCTCCGGGGCATCGCCACCAACGAGGAGATCTGGTGCCAGCTCTTCAGCGAGCCCGGTGCCGGGTCCGACGTCGCGGGCCTCGCCACCCGGGCCGAGCGCGACGGTGACGAGTGGGTGGTCAACGGCCAGAAGGTCTGGACGTCGCTCGCGCACCTGGCCCGCTACGGCATGCTGCTGGCCCGCACCGACCCCGACCAGCCCAAGCACCGGGGCCTGAGCTACTTCGTGATCGACATGCAGTCGCCCGGCGTGGAGGTCCGGCCCCTGCGCCAGATCACCGGCGACGCCGAGTTCAACGAGGTGTTCTTCGAGAACGCGCGCGTGCCCGACGCCTGGCGGCTCGGCCCCGTCGGCGACGGGTGGCGGGTGGCGATCACCACGCTGATGAACGAGCGGGTGTCGCTGTCGGGGCCGGGTTCGGTGAGCGGCGACACCATCGGCGGCAGCCCGATCCAGCGGATCATCGACCGCCACCGGCCCGTCGACGACCCCCGCCTGCGCCAGCGGCTGGCCGCCGCGTGGATCGACCACCGGATCATCGGTCTCAACAACCAGCGGGCGGCCGATCGTCGCCGCCGGGGCGCGGAAGCCGGGCCCGAGGGTTCGATCACCAAGTTGCAGAGCGCGGAGTTCAACCAGCGGGTGCAGAAGCTGGCGATCGACCTCGAGGGGGTGTCGGGCGTCGCCTGGGAGGGCAGGGGCCTCACCGGCGAGGCCACGCTGAGCTGGTCGCCGACCGCGCCGGACGACCCGCGTGCCGTCGCCCGCGGGTTCCTGCGCTCGCAGGCCAACACCATCGAGGGTGGGACGTCGGCCATCATGCGCAACATCCTCGGCGAGCGGGTGCTCGGGCTGCCCAAGGAGCCCGACGCGTCGCGTGACGTGCCGTGGAAGGACGTGCTGCGTTCGGCGTGACCCGGCCCGCTCGGCGAGGCTACGCGCGGCAGCGTCTGCCGGCCGCTGGGACCTTCCCGGCGAGGAGATAGGCGTCGACCGCGGCATCGATGCACCTGCTCTTGGTGTACGCGGTGTGCTCGGTACTGTCGAAGGTGAGCAACCGGGAGCCGGCGACGCGCGCGGCGAGATCCTCGGCGCCCGCGTACGGCGTGGCCGGATCCCCCGTGGTGCCGACGATCAGGATGGGCGGCGTGCCGCTGACGTGGACGTCGCCGACCTCCTCGCCCGGCGCCGGCCGCGGCAGGCGGGGGTCGCACCCCAGGGGCGTGCTGCCCACGTACCCGCCGAGGAACGGGTACTCCGCGACGTCACGGTGGTACTCGGCGACGAAGTCGGCCAGGCTCGGCACCGCGTCGCGGCGGTCGTCGCAGAGGATGACGCCGATCACCTCGTCGATGTTGTCGTAGGTGCCGTCGTCGTGGCGGCCGTTGTAGCTGTCGGCCAGGTCGAGCAGGAAGGAGCCGTCGCCGTGCTGGGCACTGTCGAGCGCTTCGGCCAGCGCCGGCCAACCGTACTGCTTGTCGTAGAGCGCCGAGATGAGCGCGGTGTAGAACGCGGCGACGCCCGCGCGACGGCTGCTCTTCCTCCGGGTGGCCAGGTTCTTGGTCTCGAGGCTCAGACCGTGCTCGAAGCGGCTCTCGAGCGTGGTGAGCGCGGCGGCGGGATCGCCGCGGTTGTGGAACGCGCACGAGGACCGGGCCGCGCAGTCGGCGAGGAACTGGTCGAGCGCGTGCTCGAATCCCGCCGCGTTCGCGTGCAGCTCGTCGAGCGCGGTCGCCGAGAGGTCGACGGGGGAGTCGAGGACGAGGCGGCCGACGTGGTCGGGGAACATCTGGGCGTAGACCGCGCCGATCACCGTGCCGTACGAGAAGCCGAGGTAGGTCAGCCGTGTCGTCGCCGAGTGCGGCCCGCAGACGGTCCATGTCGCGCGCGACGTTGCGCGTCCCGACCTGGGCCAACCACTGCCCGTTCTTGGCGACGCACTGCGCGACGAGGTCGACCGGCTCGTTGCTCCCGTCGTAGAACGACGGCAGCTCGGCGTCGGAGTTGGGGGTGGGGTCGACGGCGTTGAGGCGGTCGGCGGTGGCGTCGTCGACGCAGTCGACCGGGTGGGAGTGGCCGACACCCCGAGGATCGAAGCTGACGAGGTCGTACCGGGCCCGGATGCTCGCCGGTATCTGCGTCGCGAACGACGGCAGTGTGGACGCGCCGGCGTCGCCCGGGCCGCCGAAGTTGACGACCAACGAGCCGAGCCGGCGCCCGGGGCCGGTGGCGCGCACCCGGGACACCGCGACCTGCACCTGCTCGCCGCCGGGCTGGCTGTAGTCGGCGGGGACCCGCAGGTTCGCGCACTGCACCCGCTTGGCGCACGACTTCCACGTGGACAGGCCGTCGAGGGTCGGCGCGGTCGGGGGCGCGGTCGTGGTCGGCGCCGCGGACGCCCCCCGGCCGACGCCCACCAGGGTCACCCCGGCCAGCGCGAGCGCGACGAAGCACGCGAGGGGGCGCCGGGACATGGCGAGCAATGTATCGGTTGACCCTCCGCAGGTAACTTCGGGTGCGATGAACGTTCCGCTCGACGACGCCGGCCACCCGTTGCGGCTCGTGTCGGTCCACGCGCACCCCGACGACGAGGCCTCGAAGGGGGCCGGCACCGTCGCGCGTTACGCCGCCGAAGGCATCCGCTCGGTGCTCGTCTGCTGCACCGGCGGCGAGGAGGGCGACATCCTCAACCCGGCGGCCGACACGCCCGAGATCCGGGCCGACCTCCGCGCCGTGCGCGAGGCGGAGCTGCGCGCCAGCGTCGATGCGATCGGCTACGCCGCGCTCGTGCTCCTCGGGTACCGCGATTCGGGGATGCCCGACTCGGAGGCCAACGCCCGCGCCGACAACTTCGCCAACGCGCCGCTGGACGAAGCGGTGGGCCGTCTCGTGGCCGTGATCCGGCGCGAGCGCCCCCAGGTGCTGGTCACCTACGGCGACGAGCAGTCCTTCTACCAGCACCCCGACCACCTCAAGGTGCACGAGATCTCGGGGCCCGCGTTCGACGCGGCGGGCGATCCGGCGCGGTACCCGGAGGCGGGCGAGCCCTGGCAGCCGTCGAAGCTCTACTACTCGGGGTTCTCGTTTCGGCGCATCCGTGCGCTGCACGAGGTCTACGAGCGGATGGGGGAGGAGAGCCCCTACGCCGAACGTCTCGCGAAGCTGCCCGACGACCTCCGCATCACGCCGCCCACCACGGTCGTCGACGTCGGTGACTTCCTCGGCCATCGCCGGAACGCGCTCCTCGCGCACCGCACGCAGATCGATCCCGACAGCCACTGGATGACCGTTCCCGACGACCTGCTGCGCGAGACCTTCCCCTGGGAGGAGTACGTGCTGGCGCGCTCGCGGGTGGCATCGGCCGGGTCGGAGGACGCACCGGAAACCGATCTGTTCGCGGGCCTCCGTCTCGACGACCCGGCCGCGCTCGAGAGGGATGCTCGGGAAGGAGACCTGACGTGGCGGAATTCCTGAGTGAGGAATGGGTGGCCGGGCTGGTCGGTGCCGGCGCCGCGCCCGGTGCGACCGGCACCGTCCAGGTGGTCGTCACCGGCGCGCCCGACGGCGACGGGAAGGTGCACGCGCGTGTCGACGACGGCGTGGTCGCCGAAGCTGCCGTCGGCACCCGCGCCGCGCCCGACGTGACCTTCACCGTGAGCTACCCGGACGCGGCGGCGATCGCGGCCGGCGACCTCGACCCGAGCGTCGCCTTCATGCAGGGGCGGATGAAGACCGCGGGCGATCCCGGCCTGGTGCTCGACCTCCTGGCTGGCGCCGCCCGGCGCGCCTGACCGGCTGTCCGACCCGGGTGCGCGCGCCGGTGGCTCAGGCGCGTTGGAGGTCGCGCAGCTCGCGCCAGCTGATCAGCGTGGCCCCGGCCCGGCTGACGAGGTCGCGCAGCGAAGGGTCGCGGCAGAGCGCGGCGTGGTCCTCGACCCGGCCCGCCCAGTCGTCACCGCACGCGGCGCGCAGCTCGTCGGTGTCGATCCCCGGGTGCAGGCTCAGCTCGGTGACACCGGGGGCGAGCTCGAAGAGCCCGCGTTCGATCCGACGGCGCGCCCCGGGCGCGCACACGACGACCCGGTCGGGGAACACGACGCCCTCCTCGGCCCCGAGGCGGCGGAAGGGGAAACCCGCCACGCGCTCCTCGGAGTCGTCGCCGAGACGCAGCGGCAGCCCGAAGTCGACGGCGAGCTCGAGGTACACGTCGAAGAACTCGGGCCGGGCCTGCAGCGCACCGAGATGGCTCGCGAGGTGGCTCACGTCGAAGCCCCACACGATCGCCCGCTCGATCTGCGCCCGGCACTCGCGGCGGACCTCGTCGAGATCGGCGTGGTCCCACGCGTCCTCGACGGTGCGGGGGAACCCGCCGTCGCCGTCGAGGAGGCTCGGCGAGTTGGTGATCGGATCCCAGCGGTAGGTCTCGAGCTCGGCGTTCAACGTGAGGTGCACGCCGACGTCTTCGCCGCGGTAGGCACCGGCGGCGTCGCGCGCCCAGGGACACGGCACCATGAGCGACGCGCTCGTCGCCAGGCCTTCGCGAAGGGCTTCGTACGTTCGCGACGTTGCTGGCGTGGGTGAGACCGAGGTCGTCGCAGGTGACGATGAGCAACTTGGCGTCGGGCGCGTGCCCGAGGCGCTCCGCGAGCGTGGCCATGGACGGATCAGCGTACTGCCCGGCCCCGCGGCGCCGACCGGGATCGCCGGTCGCTAGCCTCCGGCACCGTGAGGATTCGCAGCCTGCTGCTCGTCATCGGGGTGTCGCTGCTCGCGGCGTGCCAGGGCGGAGGCGGCGGCGACGCGGCGTCGCCGACGACCGTCGCCCCGGTCACGACCGTCGCGGTGCCGGGGACCTGCGCCGGCTTCCGGGGCGCGACCACGGTGTTGCAGTCGCTCGGGCCGACCGCACCCGCCGCGTTGATCGACGCCGAAGCCGGCGCAGTCGGCTGCCTCGACCAGGTGACCTTCACGTTCCGTTCGTTCGGCAACGGCACCCCGCCCGGATACACGGTGCAGTACCAGGACCCCGAGCAGCATCCGTTCCTCGACGGTGACCCGCCCGCCCCGATCTCGCTCCCCGGCGCGGCGTTCCTGGTGGTGAGGATGGCCCCGGCGTCGAGCGTCGACCCGTTCACCGAGGGCGCGCCGGCGACGTACCTCGGCAACCTCTCCCTCGAGTACGGCGACCATCACCACCTGCAGATCGTCCGCGAGCTGCCCGACGCCGACAAGGCGGTGGTCTGGGTGATCGGCCTCGACTCGCCCCGGCCGTTCCGCGTCGACCGCGCCGCCAACCCACCACGGGTCACCGTCTACGTCGGGTGACGGTCAGGTGAGGTCGAGCACGATGGTGCCGAACACCGCGTCGGCGGCGAGGAGGTCGTAGGCCTCGCGGGCATCGGCGAGCGGGAAGGTACGCGCCACCACGGGCGCGACCGTGCCCGACGCGAGCAGGGGCACGACGTCGCGGGTGAACACGTCGGTCGCCGCGGCCTTCTCCTCGACCGAGCGGCCGCGCAACGTGGTGCCGAACACTCGCAGGCGCTTGAACATGAGCGCACCGAGATCGACCTGGGCGCGGGCGCCGGCCATGAGACCCACCAGCACGATCCGACCGCGCGGGGCGGCGACCCGCACGTCGGTGAGCACGTAGTCGCCTCCGACGAGCTCGAGGGTCACGTCGACGGGCCCGGCGGCCGCGGTGATCGCGTCGGCGAGCGCGGCGGGATCGAGCGCGCGCGGGGCGAGCACCGCGTGGTCGAGCCCGAGTGCCTCGCACCGTTCGAGCTTCGCCAGCGTGCGGGCCGTCCCCACCACCGGGCACCCCATGGCGTGGGCGAGCTGCAGCGCGGCGGTACCGACCCCCGAACCCACCGCGTGCACCAGCAGGGTCTCGCCGGACCGGAGCGCGGCCTGCGTGATCAGCGCGTCGTGGGCGGTGACGAAGACCTCGGGTACGCCACCGGCGGCGACGAGGTCGAGTGACTCGGGGACCGGCGCGCACTGCACGGCCGGCACCGCCAGCAGCTCTGCCTGCCCTCCGCCGCCGGCGATGCCGAAGACGCGCGCACCGAGCGCGGGTGTGGTGACCCCCGCACCGTGGGCCACCACCTCGCCGGCGAACTCGAGGCCGGGCACGTCGGGCGGCGATCCCGGCGGTGCCGAGTAGTGGCCGGCGAGCTGTACGAGGTCGGCACGGTTGAGGCCTGCGCCGTGGACCCGCACCAGCACCTCTCCCTCACCCGGCTCGGGATCGGGTCGTTGCTCCACGCGGAGCTGCGCGTCGGGGGTGATCACGAGGGACTGCATGGCCCTGACGGTAGTGCTCGTCCGTGGGCGTGTGGACGGGCGCTACGGTGCGCTCGTGCCCGCTCCCGGACTCGTGATCCTCGATGACGACGGCGAGGAGGTGCTCCTCGACGCCGAGGAGGCGGCCAACCTCTTCGCGCTCACCGGCGACCTCGACGCGGCGACGGTCTCGGCGTGCCCGGGGTGTCGCAGCCGCATCCTGGCGGTGGTGGCGCTGGCCGACCTGCTCCACGACGCGCCGCCCTTCGCTCGCGCGAACGACCTGGTGCTGCTCGCCGACGAGGCACCCACCCTGCACGTCTACGTGCGGGACCTGGCGTCGCGGTGCCCGCACCCCGGGTGGCGAGACCCCGGCTTCGAGGAGTGGTCCGACGTGATGGCCGACCTCGCTGACCGACCGGTGGCGCGGTAGGCGCACGCTCCGCTCGCGGCCGAGGGATCGGTCAGCGGGGGATGCGGGTGCGCTTGAACTCGTTGAGGCGGGTGAACTGCAGCAGCTCGAGGGTGCGTTCGAGGTCGTCGACGCGGCCGCGCTCCATGAAGCGCACGAACACGGCCTCCTCGCCTTCGATGTAGGTGGGGACGCCGAACACCGACCACCGGTCGACGGCCTCGGTGTGCTCGGTGGCGAGCGACTTCAGCGGCCGGCCGCTGTGGGCCTCCTCGGCGACGGCGTCGGGATCGAGCCCGGCCGAGGCGACGGCGTCGCGCAGCACCGCTTCGTCCTTGAGCTGCAGGCCGTGGTCGTGGCGTGCCGCGAAGAGCGCGAGGTGCGCGTCGAAGAAGTGGTCGGCGAACGCGTCGCGCACCGCGATGCCGTAGAGGAGGGAGAGGACCCCCGAGCCCCACTCCGAGGGGTCCCGTTCCCACATCGCGGGTGCGCCTTCCTCGACGTGGATCTGGTCGAGGGAGAACGGCGTGAAGCTGAAGTCGACGTCGCTGCCGGCCCGCAGCGCAGCGATGGCCGCGGCGTTGCCGTTGTAGGCGAAGGGGCAGCGGTAGTCGAAGGTGACGGCGATCGAACGGGCCACGGGGTACCTCCGGGCTGGCGTGTCCTCCCAAGATACCCGACCGGGTAGGTCGGTAATCAGGTGCGATCAGATGCCGTTCATCCGAGGGGAACGACGCGCCGGGCGACGGCCCCGAGGGCGAGGCCCAGCGCCGCGCCCGCGATCACGTCGGAGGCGTGGTGCATCCGCGTGTAGACGCGGCTCGCGGCGATGGTCGCGGCGAGCGCGAACCACACCGGGGCGCCGGGCGTGTCCGCGAGGAGCATGGCGGCGGTGAACGCCGAGGCCGCGTGCCCCGACGGGAAGGAGCTCGAGATCGGGCGGTGCATGCCGTAGGGGAGGGGCCCGTCCGGGGTACGTTCGTCGGCGGGGCGCACCCGCCGGAACATGGCCTTGATGGGGCCGTTGGTGAGCGCGGACTCGACTCCGAGCGCGGCGCCGAGACGCAGCGCCACCGCCGGATCGCCCTCGCGGGCGGCGCGGGCCGCGCCCACGAAGATCCAGAGCAGGCCGTGGTCGGCCGCGCTGGAGAGCCCGTAGAAGAGGGGGTCGAGCCGGGGGCCACGCAGCCGTTCGACGAGGGTGTCGACGCGCAGGTCGAGGGCGTGCACCCGGGAGACCACGCTGCGGTCGCGCGCGCGACCAGAGCGGAGCATCGTCATCGGGAGCAGCGTACCGGCCGTGCGCGCGGGCCGATCGGCGCGGACCGTTGCCTCAGCCGGCCGGGACGAGGGGGAGCGGCGCGCTGATCATGGTGCCCGGGCCCCGCAGCTCGGCGGCGTCGACCGGATCGCCGCCGTGGGCGGGGCAGTAGGGCTTGAACGTGCAGAAGTCGCAGAGGCGGCCCGGGCGGGGGCGGAAGTCGTCGCGCTCGCACGCCTGCGAGATGGCCTGGTACATGGCGGTGGTGCGCCGTTCGACGCCCCTGATCGACTGGTCGGTGGGGGTGGCGATGATCGCTTCGGGCTTGGAGAGGTAGAAGAGCTGCACGCACGCGCCGGGCGCCGCCCCAACATCCGCTCGCACAACAGCGCGTACATGTGGACGCCGCTCAGGCTCTTGGCCTCCCAGAACTCCGACGGGACCGAACCGGTCTTGTAGTCGGTGACCACGAACTCACCGTCGTCGTCGAGCTCCAGGCGGTCGATGATGCCGCGCAGGCGGGTGGGCCCGAGGTGCGCCTCGAGCTTGAGCTCCAGACCGATCGGCCGGATCGCGCGGGTCCTCGAGCAGGAAGTACTTCTGCACCAGGGCTTCGGCGTCGGTGTCGAACTTGGCCCACTCCTCGTCGGTGAGGTCGAGGTCGGCGAAATCGGGGTGCGGGGCCAGCTCCACCCGCGCCCGGGCGAGGTCGGCGAGGCCGGCGTCGACGGTGCGTTCGTCGGGTGGGCGGTCGAGGAGGAGCTCCAGCGCCCGGTGGACCAGGGTGCCCTTGGTGGTCCAGGGTGCGGGCGGTTCGGGGAGGCGCTCGAGGTAGGAGAAACGGAACGCGAGCGGGCACTCCTTGAACGACGAGCAGGAGCTCGGTGACAGCGACCAGGGGGGCGCGAAGCTCATCGATCGGAGGGTACCGCGGGGGTGTGACAGGGAAGCGGATAGCGTCCGCAGGCGTGGACCCGGACGCCGACGCCGAAGCCGTACGTGACGCCAACTCGGCGTTCTACGCCGCGCTCGAAGCGTGTGATCTCGACGCGATGGCCGACGTGTGGGAGCACTCCGACCGCGTGTCGGTGACGCACCCGGGCTGGCCGTTGCTGCGCGGTTGGGCGAAGGTGGCGGGCTCGTGGGACGCGATCTTCCACAACACCGGTTACATCCAGTTCGTGCTGACCGACGAGCAGGTCATCGTGAACGGCGACACCGCGTGGGTCACCCTCGACGAGAACATCCTGCAATCGGCGGGCACGACCGAGCTGTCGGGCGCCCGTGCCACCGCGACCAACGTGTTCGTGCGCGACGGCGGACGCTGGATGATGGTCGTGCACCACAGCTCGCCGGTCTCGGGGGAGGACTAGGCGAGCGACGGTGCCGCGCGTCCTGGTGAGAGTCCGAGTTGTCGGGCTTGTTCGGTGGTGAGTTGGTCGACGGGGACGAGTTGGAGGCCGTCGGGCTGGTTGGGGTTGCCGACGAGGGCCCAGGTCCCGGTGGGGACGAGCATGCCGTGGTGTCGACCGGGGCGACACACCGCGGCGAGGTTGGAGATGTCGTCGGTGCCGCCCTGGGATCGGGGTCGGAGGTGGTGGACGTCGAGGCCGTGTCTGATCTCGCAGCCGGGGATGCGGCAGTGGCCGTCGCGGAGCAGCACGGCTCTGATGATCTTGGGTGACGAGCGCGGTGGATCGGCGGCCCACGACGGCGGGGATGGCGTCACCGTCGACGAGGACCGGTTCGATCCGCGCCGAGGCCCGGAGCTGTTCGACCATCGCGTCGGGCAGCGGGATGCCGGCCACCTCGGCGGGCCCCGTCATCGGGACCTCGACCACCAGCAACGGTTTCGCCGCAGCGGCGGCCGGTTCGACGGTTTCGTACACGTCGCAGAGCTCGACGAGTGCATCCGCGCTGCGATGCTCCCGGCTGTCCCAGGGCCGGCCCTTGGGCGGGCGTTTGCGGTCGATCATCTGGTTGATCGTCGCGTCGAACTTCGAGCCGAGCAGATCCGGTAACTCGCCGCGCACCTGCAACATCCCGCGGTCGTGCTGCCACCACATGCGCAGGCTGCGTGCCTCCTGGCGCGCCCGCCATTCCTCTACCGTCGGCTTCACCTTGGTGCGGGCCAGGCGGGCCAGATCCGCCGGCGCCACGTTCGGTGCCCGCGCCGCCCACTCCGCATCCGTGTCCTCGTCGGCCAGCGCCACCACCGGGGCGAGCTGTTCGGCGCTCAGGTCACCCGCATGCGCCGCCGCCGCGACCGCAGGCAACGACTCCAACGCCCGGGCGGTCTCGAGGGTCTCGCGCACCGACCGGGCCGACACACCGTCACGTCCGGCGAGGCTCTCGTCGATCCGGCCGCGTTCGTCGAGCACCGCGACCACCGCCAACTCCTCCACCCGCAACCGGCGCTGCTCACGCACCAGCTCGTCACGCCGCGCGACCAGCCATTCCGTCGGCCAGCACCGCAACCCGTCGAGACGATCCACGACGTCGAACATGCACCGATCAAACCACGGGGGTATGACACTCATCGCCCGGATCGGGGACCCGACGTCTGTGCGCGCGACATGTACGTCAGCAGCCGCCCCACCCATCCTCGCTGACAGATGTGGTGCGCCCGGTACCGTCCCTGCGCTACCGGGGGAGCAGTGCGGCAGCGTCCTCGCCGGACATGAGCTTCCCCGTGAGACCCATGTCGAAGTAGTCGCGCCACTGGACGATTCGTCCGTCGCGTACTTCGAACGTGCCCATCACCGGAACCGGGGCCGTGATCCCGTTCGCCGTGATCTCGTCCACGCGTTCGGTGAGCACGGTGTCGCCGTCCGCTGCGATGTTGCGAAGCTTGAACGCGATCGGGTCGAACATGTCGAACTGGAACTTCACCGCTGCGAGCGATGCGTCACGCCCGACCGCCGGTTCCGAACCGATGTTGTGATACACGACGCTCTCATCCATGAGGGCTTCGACTGCGGCGAGGTCCTTGCGGTCGATCGCGGCGCAGAACTCTCGGACTACATCAGCTGCTGACATGAGGCGTCTCCTTGTGGCGGAACCTACAACCTGTATGCCTAGTAACGTACAGGCTGTATGTCAAGCCGTCCGTCAGACCGCTCCGCCAAGGGTGACGCCACCCGAGCGGCACTGATCACCGCCGCCCGCAAGCTGTTCGTGACCAACGGCTACTTCGCCACCGGCACCGAAGAGATCGTGGCCGAGGCGGCCGTGGGCACTCGCGGCGCTCTGTACCATCACTTCGCCGACAAGGAAGACCTCTTCCGCGCCGTCTTCGATCAAGTGCAGACGGACCTTGCCGCGGCGACCGTCGTCAACGAGCGCGACGACCCGCTCGACATGCTCACCGCGGCGCTCCAGCAGTTCCTCGATGCCTCGGCGGAGAACGCCGACGTGCAGCAGGTCCTGCTCATCGACGGCCCCGCGGTGCTCGGCTGGGAACGATGGCGCGATCTCGAGGCCCGATACGGACTCGGCGCGATCACCGCCATGCTCGACAACGCCGTCGCGCAACGCGTCGTGGCGAAACAGCCGACCGCACCGCTCGCGCACATGCTCCTGGCCGCGATCGACGAGGCCGCGCTCTACATCGCCAACGCCGAGGATCAACGCCAGGCTCGCAACCAGACGCGCAAAGCCCTCAACCAGCTGCTCAACGGCCTCCGCACCGAGCCGTAGCACGCCGGGACTACGTGCCGCTCGCGTCCGGTTTCGTTCCCACGATGCAGCGCGCCACGCCCGGAACCCGGACCGTGCCGCCCTTCTCGAACGCGCTCACCTTCGCGATGACGTTCGCCCGAATCCGCTCCCGCGCCAGTTCGTCGACCTGCTGGAGCGCCGCAACTGCGAGCGAGACGTGCTCGCTGATCATCTCCCAGTACTGCGCGGGCGATCGCGTCACGAGCTCGACGTCGACGTCCCACTCGGCGACGTCGCGCAGCCCCGCGCCCTCGTACAGGGCACCGACGTGTCCCGGGGCCGCGCACCGGAACATGTTCGGCCCGTCCGGGTCGGGTGGCGCCACCGCCACCTCGGTCGCGATCGCCTGCATGGCGATCGTCGTCCACGGGTTCTCCTCGGGCTTGACCCAGACCGACGAGGCGAGGCGCCCTCCCGGCCTGAGCACGCGCACGAACTCGGCCGTCGCCTTGGCCAGGTCGGGGAAGAACATGAACCCGAAACGCACCGAGACGCTGTCGAAGGTGGCGTCGTCGAACGGCAGATCATCGGCGCTGCACACCTTCGTCTCGATGTTGGCGACCCCTTGCGCCCGGGCTCGTCGCGCGGCGACGTCCAGCATCTCCGGGACGAGGTCGGTCAGGACGACGCGTCCCTTCGGGCACAGCCTCGCGATGCTCAGACCCGGCTCACCCGTGCCCGCGGCGATGTCGAGATGCTGCTGGTCTTCCGCGATGTCGAGACGCTCGATCATCGCGGCGCCGACCGGGCCCAGCTGCTCCATGATGACCGAGTCCCACTTCTCCCAGCCCCCAGAGAGCCCGGCCCAGGTGGTCCGCTGCACGTCTCGGATCTCATCGGCGCTCGGCATCGGCCCCTCCTGCTCTCGAGACATCCACCAACACGACGGCGCTCCTTCTCGGCGGTGCATGATGCCCGCGATGCGCTCGCCGGGCCACCGAGATCATCGCGCGAGGATGACGCGGTGAGGCGACCAGATCGGCGGGTCAGGGCAGCTGCGAGGCGATCCAGCGTTCGAGCGCGGGGCCGCTCTCGAAGCTGGAGATGAGCGCGTAGCGCGCCTCGGTGCCGTTGTGGCACACGACGTGCCAGAGGCGCTGCGTGTCGACGACGAACCGCGCGCCCCGGTGCAGCGCCACGCGTACCTCGGTCGCCGGATCGGGGAGGCCGTCGGGCCCCTGCTCCATCAGCACCATGAAGCTGTCGGGGTTGTCGGTGAGCTCGATCCACGAGCGCACGACCCAACCCTCGCGCTCCGGGTTGAAGCGGTTGTTGTCGTCGCGGTGGATCTGGCGCAGCGCGTCGTCGTAGCTCTGGGGCTCGAGCTTGATGACCCGCACGCGGCCGAAGTCGGCGCCCACCGACTCCACCTCGGCCACGATCGTGGGGCACCGTTCGGCGTTGCTCGTGAACCGTCCGCCCTTGTCGGGCCGTTCCTCGCCGGGCTTCCAGAACCCCCGGCAGTCGAGCTCGCCGTCGGCGGTGGCGACGGGCGCGAAGTTGGTGTCGCCGCCGCTCTTCCAGTCCATGTACTCGAGGCCGAGGTACTCCGACTCGGGGATGGGTGTGGCGAGGTCGGTCAGCGCGACCCACCCGTGCGGCGCGAGCGCACCCACGCGTGGGTGGGGCGTGTCGAGCGGGATGTCGGTGGACCAGTGGGGGGTGCCGAGCCAGTGGTCGGTGACGGCCATGGGGGGAAGTGTAGGGAACCCGCCCCGCAGGGCCGGGGAAGTACCCGGAAAATGGGCCGAAGGTCCCGAATCCCCGCGCGACGGCGCCGGTGCCCTGTTCACAGGCGCCGTACTGACCGGCGCGACCGGCGCGCCGACGACGAGCGCACCTCGCGTGCGCGAAGGGGTGACTCCGTCGCCGGCGACCCTCGAGGCTGGTGCAGTACTTGCTCATGCGCGTGAGTTGCAGGTTGTTGCGGGCCACCAGGTGGGTGAGCCAGTACGGGGCTCGGTCGTTCAGCTTGATCTCGAGCACCGCGAATTGCGGTGGGAACATGTACTTGCCGGCGTGCTTCGAATCCAGCTCCAGGTCGTGGACGCGGTAGCGGAGATCGAAGTCGAAGGTGATGCGCAGGCCGGATTCGTCGGCGTACGGATCGCGGCAGCATGTAGTGGGCGATCTCGGGGCGCAGGCGGTCGACGTCGCGCTTGGTCACGACGTACTTCAACTCGAAGCGTTGAACGTCCTCAGTGCGTCGAGCACCACGTACTGATCCCCCCCGGGACGCCCGATCCTCTCCTGAACCGGAGATGAACGACAGGCGAACGGGAGGTTATCCCAAGGCCGGGTCGGCGACTCCGGCGACCTCGGCGACTGCGCCCCGCCCCGTAGCATCGGGGCATTCCTCGCCGACCGGGTCATGTCTTCTCCGTGCTGCTCGTCGCGGTCGTCCTGCTCGGCAGCCTCGCGGCACCGGCGGCCGGCGGTGCCGCGGACGCCGGGCGACCCGCGATCGGGCACGTGTTCGTGATCAACCTCGAGAACCAGAGCTTCCACGCGGGCATGGGGAAAGCGCTCGCGCGCTCCCTATCTCGCCCGGACGCTCGCGGCGGCAAGGCCAGGTCCTCCGCCGGTACTACGCGATCGGCCACCTGAGCCTGCCGAATTATGTGGCGCAGATCAGCGGCCAGGGTCCGACCGAGCAGACCGCTCGTGACTGCCGCACCTACCGCGACTTCGTGAGCACCGGCACCGGTGCTCTGGGCCAGGCGCTCGGCAAGGGGTGCGTGTACCCGGAGTCGGTGAAGACGATCGCCGACCAGCTCACCGCGAAGCAGCTCACGTGGAAGGGCTACATGGAGGACATGGCCACGCCGTGTCAGCGCCCGGAGCTCGGCGCCAAGGATCCGAACCGCGCCGCCACGGTGACCAGTGCGTACGCGACGCGGCACAATCCCTTCGTCTACTTCCACTCCATCGTCGATTCGCCGACGTGCCGGGCGAACGACGTGCCACTCGGGCGGCTCGAGACGGACCTCGCGTCGGTGCAGACCACCCCGAACCTCTCGTACATCACGCCTTCGCTGTGCCACGACGGCCACGACGCCCGGTGTTCCGACGGCAGCCCGGGCGGGCTGGTCGCGGCCGACGTGTGGCTGGCGCAGTGGGTGCCGAAGATCCTCGCGTCGCCCGCGTTCGAGCAGGACGGCCTGCTCGTGGTGACCTTCGACGAGGCCGAGGCCGACGATTCGTCATGCTGCAACCAGCCCGCGGCGCCGAACCTCGCGCGGGCGAAGGTGGCCGGTGGTGGACGGGCCGATGGTGGACGGGCCGGTGGTGGACGGGTCGGCGCGGTGCTCGTCTCGCCGTTCATCGAGGCGGGTACGACGAACGACACGCCGTACAACCACTACTCCCTGCTGTGCAGCATGGAAGACGTGTTCGGTCTCGCGGATCTCGGCTTCGCCGGGGCGCCGGGGCTGCGGTGCTTCGGCAGTGACGTCTACGGGGCGACGTCTACGGGAGGTACGCGCCCGGGCCGGTGAACATGCCCCGGTGCCAGCGCCCCGGGGTGAGGACGAGCGCGCGCGGGATAGTCCTCGAACATCCAGCGGGCGAAGTTCCGTCGCGTCCACGGCGTGAGCCCCGCCGCCGCGATGGCGGCACGGGCGCCGAGGGGCACGCGCAGGAGGTGCTGGAGCAGCGCGGCGAACCGGAGATCGGTGCCGAGCGTCCGGTCGACGTCGTCGCGGTAGCGGCGCCCGACCGCGGCGACATCGTCACGCGACGCGGCGATGGCGCGGATTGCGAGCGCGCCGGTCTCGAGCGCCTGGGCGATGCCCTCGCCGGTCATCGGGTCGACGACGCTCGCGGCGTCGCCGACGAACAGCGCGCGTCCGTGGACGAGCCGGTCGCGGTCGTAGGACGCGGGGATGGGCCATGCCCGGTGGGTCCCCTCGGGTCGCGCGTTCGGGCCCAGCGCGCGCCGGACGCTCGGGCGGTCGGTCAGCGTGCGCCACTGTGCGGCGAGCGCCTTTCCGCTGGGCGCGCGCCCACCCCGTGACCGCAGCACCCCGAACCCGAGGTTGGCGCGCCCGCCGCCGATCGGGAACATCCACGCGTAGCCGGGGAGGAGGTCCTCCTCGAAGAGGACCCACAGCCGCCGTTCGTCGACCCCGGAGAAGTACTGACGGAACGCGTGCCAGTTGGTTCCACGAGCAGGCCCGAGGTCGGCGTCGCCGTCGTCCGTGCCGGCGAGCAGCCGCCGCACAGGGGAGTAGTGGCCGTCGGCGGCGACGATCCACCGGGCGCGCACCGTGCTGCCGTCGGCCAGCGTCACGGTGATCGCCTCGCCGTCGTCGTCGGCACCGACGACGCCTGCGTGCTCGCGGATCTCGACGCCGAGCGCACGTGCGTGATCGACCAGCGCGGCGTCGAGCTCCATCCTCGGCACGACCCCCGCGTACGAGCCGCCGGCGGGCAGCGGGACCACGACCTCGCGTCCGACCGGCGACACGAGCACGGTCTCGGTGACCGGCGCGTACGACGGCAGGGCCCGGACGTCGAGGCCGAGGCCGTCGAGCCCGAGATCGGCGAGCCCGAGATCGGCGAGCAGGCGCAGCGCCCCGGTGGTCAGGCCGTCGCCGCAGGTCTTGTCGCGGGGGAAGGCGGCCTTGTCGACCACGAGGGCGTCGAGCCCGAGCCGGCGCGCCTCGATCCCGGCCGCGACCCCCGCGGGACCGGCACCGGCCACCAGGACGTCTCTCACCCGGCGACCGTATCCACGTTTCGCACTGCGGTGCCGATCGCGGCAAGAATCAGGTCATCAGGCGGCGCGACCGGTTCGTCGGCGCGCCCGGACGCGGAGAGACCGAATGAACATCGCAGTCTGCGTGAAGCAGATCCCCGACCCGGCGGTCCCCGGCAAGCTCGAGGCGGACCACACGCTCGAGCGGGCCGGCAAGCTGATCCTCGACGACTCCGACGCCTACGGCGTGGAGATGGCCCTGCAGCTGGCCGACAAGGCCGGTGGTGGCGAGGTCGTGCTGATCTCGATGGCGCCCAACGGCGAGGTCTCGGGGCTGCGTACCGCGCTGGCCATGGGCGCGGCCCGGGCGGTGCTCGTGTCGGACGACGCGCTCGCCGGCTCCGACGCGCTCGTCGACGGCCAAGGTGCTGGCCAAGGCGATCGAGCGGGCCGGCGGCATCGAGCTGGTGCTCACCGCCACCGAGTCGACCGACGGCTACACCGGCACGATCCCGGCGCAGGTCGCCGAGCTGCTCGGCTGGCCGTCGTTGACGTTCGCCAAGCACGTCGAGGTGGGTGAGGCCAAGGTCAGCATCCAGCGCCAGACCGAGGCCGGCTACGACGAGGTCGAGGCCTCGCTGCCCGCGGTCGTGAGCGTGACCGCAGGTGTGGTCGAGCCCCGCTACCCCTCGTTCAAGGGGATCATGGCGGCGAAGAACAAGCCGGTCGACCAGGTGACCGTCGCCGACCTCGGCCTCTCGGCCGACCAGGTCGGCTGGGCCGGCGCCCGCCAGAAGATCGTGTCGGTCGGCGCCGCGCCCGAGCGCGAAGCCGGCGAGAAGATCGAGGACGACGGCGAGGCCTACGCCCGTATCGTCTCGTTCCTCGAGCAGCTCAAAGTCGTCTAGGAGGCTGGGACAACATGGCACTCTCCAAGATCTGGGTCTTCGCGGAAGCCGACGGCGACAAGCCGGCGAGCGCCACGCTCGAGATCCTCACCAAGGCCCGTGAGCTCGCCGACACCGTCGAGGCGGTGTACGTGGGCGCCAACGCCGACGCGCTCGCCGCCGGCCTCGGCGAGCACGGCGCGACGAAGGTGTTCGCGATCGACCCCGGCGACGCGCTCCCGGGTGTGATCGGCGCCGCCGCGCTGGCCGCGCTCGTGGGCGAGCACTCGCCCTCGGCGATCCTCTTCGCGCAGAGCTATGACGGTCGCGACGCGGTCGCCCGTCTCTCGGTGAAGCTCGACCGTCCCGCGCTCACCAACGGCACCGACCTCAAGGTCGACGGCGACAAGCTCGTCGTGGGCAACGCGATCTTCGGCGGCGTCACGCTCGTCGACACCGAGTTCGACGCCGGGGGCCCGTTCCTCGGCGTCATCCGGCCCAAGTCGTTCGCGGCGGAGCCGAGCGGCGGCGGCGCGGCCGAGGTGGTCGTGGTGCCGACGCCCGACGCGGGCCGGGCCGGCGAGGCCAAGGTGCTCGAGCGTCACGTCGAGGAGCGCGAGGGGCCGAAGCTCGAGGAGGCGGCGGTCGTCGTCTCCGGCGGGCGCGGCATCGGCAGCGCCGAGGCCTACGGACCACTGGTCGACGAACTGGCCAAGCTGCTCAACGGTGCGTCGGGTGCGTCGCGCGCGATCGTCGACGCGGGCTGGGTGCCGTACTCGAAGCAGGTGGGCCAGACCGGCAAGGTCGTGAAGCCGAAGCTCTACATCGCGCTCGGCATCTCCGGCGCCACCCAGCACATGGTGGGCATGAAGGGCTCCGACAACATCATCTGCGTCAACAAGGACGGTGAGGCGCCGATCTTCGGCATCGCCGACCTCGGCGTCGTCGGTGACGTGCACAAGGTCGTCCCCAAGCTGATCGAAGCCCTCAAGGCCCGCTGACCCGTCTGCGGCGCCGCTCAGCCGGCCACGAACGTGCGCATGCCCTCGAGGTAGCGGCGGGTGGCGTGCTGCTGCACCCGGCGGGCCACCGGTCCGCCGAGGCGGGTCAGCCAGTCGTGGGGGCGGGAGAACGCGGTGATCTCGAAGCGCACCACGCCCCCCGCGTCGCGCGTGACGAGGAACAGCTCCTCGCCTTCCTCCGGGTGCGCGGGGAGGGTGCCGTAGGCGAAGCCGTAGCGGTCGGGCTCGTCGACGACGGCCACGATGCGACACGCCGCGAGCACGTGCACCGGCCCGAGCCGCATGAAGACCCCGACGGTCGTGCCCGGCGTGATCGGTGCGTCGGGCGGTGCGATGGTGATGCCCGCGGCGGCGGGTGCCCTCCAGCCGTCGATGCCGTCGCGTGCCCGCGCCCACACGGCGTCGCCGGATCCGAGGTCGAGCGACGAACGAGCGTGGTGGTAGCCGGCGGGGAGCCGGTCGCCGACGGTCGCTCCGATGGTGGCTCCGACCTCCGCGTAGGTGAGCGGCGCGTTCCGCTGGCGGGCGAGGAAATGGGAGAGGTGCTCGGCGTCGGGGCGGCGCAGCGCGAACACGGGTCAGGCGCGCGTCGGGAACGAGAACAGCCGGCTCATCGGCGCAGGGTAACGGGTGCGATGATGGGGCGCCGGGAGCACGGAACCCGTCCGTCTCCCCGGGGGGAGCAGCACCGATGAGCGACGACCTGCAGTGGAAGATCGGCGACGTCACCATCACGCGCGTCGTCGAGAGCGTGGCCCACATCCCGTCGGGCGGGCTGCTGCCGAGCGCGGACGACGACGTGATCGCGAGCCACGCGTCGTGGCTGCGCCCGCACTTCGTCGACGACGACGGCAACCTCGTGCTGTCGATCCACGCCCTCGCGGTCGCGGTGGGCGACCGCAGGATCATCGTCGACACGTGCATCGGCAACGACCGGCAGATCCCCGGCATGGAGGCGCTCACCCTGCAGACCCCGTTCCTCTCGGACCTGGCCGAGGCCGGGTTCCCGCGCGAGGAGGTCGACACGGTCATCTGTACCCACCTCCACTTCGACCACGTGGGATGGAACACCATGCTCGTCGACGGCGCGTGGGTGCCGACGTTCCCGAACGCGCGCTACCTCCTCTGCCGCGACGAGTGGTCCCACTGGTCCGACGCCGGCGCGACGGGGTACGCGGCGACGCTCGACGACGCGGTGCGGCCGGTGGTCGACGCCGGCCTCGCCGACCTCGTGGCCCCCGATCACCGCGTCACGGACGAGATCCGCCTCGAGCTCACGCCGGGACACACGCCGGGGCACGTCGCGGTCCACGTGGAGTCGGGTGGCGAGCACGCGCTCATCACCGGTGACCTCGCCCACCACCCGGTCCAGTTCGCGGAACCGGACTGGTTCGCGGACCCCGACACCGATCGTGCGCAGTCGTCGGCGACCCGCCGACGACTGCTCGACGAGTACGGAGGGACCGACGTGCTCGTCATCGGCACCCACTTCGGACCGCCCTGCGCCGGGCACCTCGTCGCCGACGGGAACGGATACCGCTTCGTCGCGGTTGGAAGCACGGATGCCTGATCTCCCGCTCTCGGTCCTCGACCTGGCACCCGTCGGGCGTGGCTCGTCGCCGGCCGAGGCGCTGCGCAACTCGCTCGACCTGGTGCAGGAGGTCGAGCGCCTCGGCTACCGGCGCCACTGGGTCGCCGAGCACCACAACATGCCGGGGATCGCCAGCTCGTCGCCACCGGTGCTGCTCGCCCACCTGGCCTCGGTCACCTCGACCATCCGGCTCGGTTCCGGTGGGCTCATGCTGCCCAACCACGCCGCGCTGGCGGTCGCCGAGCAGTTCGGGATGCTCGAAGCGCTGCATCCCGGGCGCATCGACCTGGGCATCGGCCGCGCCCCGGGCACCGATCCGGTGACCGCCGGTGCGCTCCGGCGGGCCCCGGGGATGCTCGGCGCCGACGACTTCCCGGAGCAGATGACCGAGCTGCTGGGCTACTTCTCCGGGGAGATGCCCGAAGGCCATCCCTACGCGCAGATCCACGCGGTGCCGGCCCGGGGCTACCAACCGGAGATCTGGATGCTCGGGTCGAGCACCTACGGTGCGCGCGTCGCCGGGTTGCTCGGGATGCCGTACTCGTTCGCGTACCACTTCGCGCCCGCGATGCTCGACGACGCCCTGGCGATGTACCGGTCGTCGTTCCGGCCGTCGGCCGAGCTGGCCGAGCCCTACGTGATGCTCGGCGTGTCGGCGGTGTGCGGCGAGACCGACGAGCACGCGCGCTGGCTGGCCGCGCCCGGCGCGCTGGCGTTCCTGCGGCTGCGCGCGGGCCACCCCGACGTGTACCCGACCCCGGAGGAGGCGGCCGAGTACGCCTTCACCCCGTTCGAACGCCAGCAGGTCGAGGACTGGACCCGCTCGCACGTCATCGGCGATCCCGCGACGGTCCGGGGCCGCTTCGACGCGCTCGTCGAGCGGACCGGCGTCGACGAGCTGATGGTCACCACGATGGTCCACTCGCACGCCGAGCGTCTCGCCTCGTACCGACGTCTCGCGGAGACGTTCGCGCTGGCGAGCCCCGCCGGGGTCCGTGCCGAGAGCTAGTGGTACCTGGAGCTAGTGGTGCGGGTCGTCGCGGCCGCGCAGCGACCAGAGGGACCAGATGGCAAAGGCGGCGGCGACGACCGCCACGCGGACCGGGGCGATGTGGCGCGGCGACTCCTCGGTGCGGGCGGGGGTCTCGACGAGGCGCAGCGGGGGCGCCTCCCGCGGGGTCGGAACGGCCGGGTCGCGCCATCGGTAGGGACGGCGTGACTCCTGGACCGCGAGCGGGAGCCAGGCGACGAAGAGGAGCAGGGCCCCCGCCATGCCCAACGCGATCGGAACGGCACTGTCGTGCATCATTCGGCGCCTCGCTACCCGGTGTCGGTTCCGGTCAAACCCTCCCGATGGTCGACGTCCTGTGGCTTCGTTCGGTTGCCTGCCCGGCCACCACGTCTGCGTCGAGCGTACGCCCGCGGGCCCCCGAAGGGAACCCGGGGTATCTGCTCAGAGCACCGGCCGGAGCCGCGCCGTCAGCCGGAGAACTGCACCATCTCGACCTGGACCGGCAGGCCCCCGGTCAGGGTGCGGACCGTCATCTGGATCGTCGCCCCGTTCTGGCCGTTCCACGTGCAGTAGAGCGAGCCCGCCGCGGGGCCGCAGTTGGCGAAGGTGTAGGGACCCTGCGCGGGGTAGGCGCGGGAGAACATCTGGGTGACCGCTTCGGCGCTGGCCACGTTGGCGGCATCGGTTTGGTTGCCGTTCTGCCACGCGGCGAAGAGGTATTCGGCGTAGGTCTGGGGGTCGTCGGTGATCACCGGCAACGCGACCGTGGTGCTGGTGGGCGCGACCGTGGTGCTGGTGGGCGGGACCGTGGTCGTCGTGGTGCTCGGCGTGGCGGCGGTCGGCTCGGAGCCGTCGTCACGGGTGACGAGCACCACCACCAACGCGATGACCAGCACGGCGACCAGGCCACCGAGGACCCACAGGATCCACTGCCGGTTCCCGGCGTGCGCGGGCTGTTCGTCTGCCATCACTGACCCCTGTCTCGAAAGTCGACGATCACGGGAGCGTGATCGGACGGTTGCTTGCCCTTCCTCGCGTTGCGGTCGACGACCGCCCAGGTGACGCGCGCCGCCAGCGGGCGCGTGGCGAGCACGAGATCGATGCGCATGCCGCGGTGCTCGTGGAAGTCGCCCCGGCGGTAGTCCCAGTAGCTGTAAAGCCGGTCGTCGGCGTAGCGCTCGCGGAACACGTCGACCATGCCCCACTCGCACAACCGGGCGACGGCGGCGCGCTCGGGTCCGGTGACGTGGGTGGAGCCGGTGAAGGCCTTGGGCGACCACACGTCGCGATCCTCGGGCGCGACGTTGAAGTCGCCGAGCACCGTGACGTCCTGCTCGGGCGTGGTCGTCGCCGCGAGCCAGTCGTGCAGCGCGGCGAGCCACACGAGCTTGCGTTCGTAGAAGTCGGTGGCGACCTGGCGACCGTTCGGCACGTACACGCTGACCACCCGTACGCCGTCGCAGGTGGCCGCGATCGCGCGCGCGTCGCCCTCGTAGGGGTCGACGTGGTCGTCGTCGAAGCCGGTGGTGACGTCGTCGATCCCGACGCGCGACAGGATGGCCACGCCGTTCCACTGACCCTGACCGTGGTGCACGGAGTCGTAACCGAGCGCGGAGAACGCCAGGTGCGGGAACGCCTGGTCGGAGAGCTTGGTCTCCTGCAGGCAGAGCACATCGGGCCGCGCGTAGCCCAGCCACTCCTCGACCCGCTCCTGGCGGGCCTTCAGCGAGTTGACGTTCCAGGTGGCGATCCGCACCCGGGGGACGTTACCTATCTTTCCTCGACGCGGTGTTCATCGACGCGGTGGTGTTGACGCGGTGGTGTTCGCGGAGTTGCTCGAGCGCCTCGCGGTCGACCTGCTCGGCGGATGCGACCGCGACCCGCACGTCCGTCGTGGCGAGCAGGCCGGCGGTCCGCACCCCGCCCCCGAGCACGGCGCCCTCGCCGAGGATGACACCGGGGCCCACGTCGGCGACCGGGTCGCCGTCGATCGTGACCCGCAGCGTGCCGTCGAGGAGCAGGTACAGGCAGTCGCCGACGTCGCCCTGTTCGACGAGGAACCGGCCCTGTTTGACGTTGCGGATCTCGGGCCGTTCGCCCGCCGACATGATGATGGCCGAGAGCCGGCGCTCCAGCGCGGTCTCGACCGCGGTGACCAGTGCCTTCGAGTCGTTGTCGCCCCACGGGGTGTGCCGGCCGAAGGCGTGGCGGTACCACTCCTTGAAGTCGGCGAGGCCGACCTTCGCCGCGATCCTGCCGTCGGCGCCGTAGACCCAGTGGCGCGGGAACTTGCTCGCGCCCAGAACCTCGAACGCCGACGTGCCGTCGGCCCGGACGGTCAGCGCGAGGGTGGTCCACACCGTGGGGGCGCGGAACTGCACGAACGGTGGGTGCTTGACCCGGCGGGGCGCGGGTAGGCCGGTGCGCCCGCCGGTCGTCTGCACGAAGCGGACCTCGTGGTCGGAGCGCTCGGGCGCCCGGCAGAGGTCGGGGAGCGCGACGGGCTCGAAGGTGGCCCGCAGCTTGGCGACGCGGACCGTGGTGGAGCCCATCAGCCCGCCGCCCGAGTAGCCGGCGTCGACGATGCGACCGTCCCGGATCTCGGCCCATGCCGCGAGTTGGTTCGCGAAGCGGAACCGGCCGGCGACCCGCCACGATTCGAGGTCGTCGATGGTGTCGGGGGGCGGTTCGTCGTAGCTCGTGATCCCGGAGTCGAAGGTGCCCTTGAGGACCGGGCCGGTGACGGCCTCCGACGGGATCCACGACACCGTGGTGACCGACGATTCGACTCGCATGGGGCACCTCACCGAGTTCGCATGCGTGCACCTGCGAGCGTACGTCACCTCGATCCGGGCGGCGCTGCGCCCGCCCGCGCCGTCACCGGTAGCCTCCCCCCTCGATGCCGCGCGCGCCGGGCTGCTGCACTCCTCCTCGTCCTCGGCTTCCTCGGCGCGCTCGTCGTCGCGGGCACGGTCGCGGCCGCGGGCCCGGCGGCGGCCGTGGTCTCCGAGCGGATCACGGACTACCGCGCCGAGGTGACCATCGCGCGCGACGGGACCATCCTCGTGCACGAGACCATCGACTACGACTTCGGCGTCGTGCCCCACCACGGCATCTACCGCGTCGTGCCCGTGCGCACGAGCCAGTCGGGCAAGAGCGGCTACGACCGCGTGTACCCCCTCACGGTCGAATCGGTGAAGGCCTCGGCCGGCGCGGCCTCGCAGTACACGGTCGAGGACGACGGGAACAACCGCCGGATCAAGATCGGCGATCCCGACCGCACGATCACCGGGGCGCACACCTACGACATCACCTACCGGGTGCGCGGCGCACTCAACGGTTTCGCCGACCACGACGAGCTGGTCTGGAACGCGGTCGGCACCGACTGGTCGGTGCCCGTGGAGCGCGCCAGCGCGATCGTGCACGCGCCGGCGACGATCGAACGCGTCGGGTGCGCGTCGGGCTCGTACGGCGCGACCCTGCCGTGCGCCGCCGCCGCGGCCGCGGGCCCGGACGCGGTGTTCTCGGTGGCGCAACTCGGCCCGTACGAGGGGATGACGTTCACGGTCCAGCTCCCGCAGGGCGCGGTCGTTCCCGCGCCCGAGCCCATCCTGGAGGAGCGCTTCAGCGTCACCTCCGCGTTCCGGGTGACGCCCGCGACCGGCGGGCTGGCCGTCGCCATGCTGGTGCTCCTCTCGGGCATCGTGGTGTTCCTGGTGTGGAAGTTCGGTCGTGACCGCCGCTACGCCGGCTCGGCCGTCGACGCCGCGTACGGGCCCGGCCCGGGCCAGGAGGGTGTCGCGCCCGAGGTCTCCGCTCCGGTCCGCGAAGCGGCGACCCCCGTGGAGTTCGAGCCGCCCGACGACCTGCGCCCGGGCCAGCTGGGCACGCTCATCGACTTCGAGGCCAACCCGCTCGACGTCACCGCGACCATCATCGATCTCGCGGTGCGCGGGTACCTGAAGATCGAGGAGATCGACAAGGAGTGGTACCAGCGCAAGCACGACTGGACGCTCACCAAGCTGCCGAAGGAGGGGGAGCTCCACCGCTACGAGCGCACGCTCTACGACGGCCTGTTCCAGGACGGCGATCAGATCCGGCTGTCGGACCTCCACGACAAGTTCGCCACCCGCATGACGAAGGTCCGCGAGCAGCTCATGGACGACGCCATGGCCAAGGGCTGGTTCGCCCGGAAGCCGGGCACGGTGAAGGTGCTGTACGGCATTCTCGGCATCCTGGTGCTGGGGCTCGGCGTCGCCCTCACCATCCTCCTGGCCGTGAACACCCATGCCGGGTTGCTGGGCATCCCCGTGATCGTCGGCGGGCTCCTCCTCCTGATCGCGGCGCGGTGGATGCCGAAGCGCACGGCGAAGGGCTACGCGGTGCTGCGCCACACCGAGGGGTTCAAGCGGTTCATCGACGAGTCGGAGAAGCGCCGCGCGGAGTTCGCCGAACGCAAGAACCTCTTCTCGGAGTACCTGCCGTACGCGGTCGTGTTCGGCGCCACCACGAAATGGGCCAAGGCGTTCGCCGGTCTCGGCGACGAGGCACCCGACACGTCGTCGTGGTACGTCTCGCAGCACACGTTCGACTACACGGTGTTCGGAAGCGCGATCGACGGCTTCGCGGTGACCACCGCGGGCACGCTCACGTCGTCCCCGTCGTCGACCGGGTCGAGCGGGTTCAGCGGGGGCGGCTTCTCCGGTGGGGGAGGCGGGGGCGGCGGCGGCGGCTCCTGGTAGCTGCGTCGCCGGCGCGACGATCACTGCAACATGGCCCCGACCCGGGTCCGGCGAAAGGGGAAGCGAACGATGACAGGCTCGACGAACGAGGGTACGTTGCGACTGACGCGCACCATTCCGGTGCCGCAGACGGTGAGCGAGCAGGCCCGGGCCATGATGGTGATGGGGTGCGCGGCGGTCGCCGATCGCCTGGCGTCGCCCGAGGTGTTCCCTGCGCCGGACGACCACGCGGGCTGGAAGGCGCGGATCGCCGCCACGGACGAGCAGATCCTGTCGGGCGTCGGTGCGCACGCCGCCATGGTCGACGCCACCGTCGAACAGCTCTCGGTCGACGGCGTCGACGTCTTCCTCGTCACCCCCGCGGGGGCCCACACGGGCAACGACGCCCCCGTGCTCTACGACATCCACGGCGGTGCCCTCATCGCCGGGGGCGGGGACGCCTGCAAGGCCATGGCGATCACGTCGGCGGCGCGGGCGGGCCTCCAGACGTGGGCGGTCGACTACCGAATGCCGCCCGACCACCCGTACCCGACGCCGCTCGACGACTGCCTGACCGTGTATCGCGCGCTGTTGGAGGTGAAGTCACCCGAGAAGATCGCGGTGGTCGGGGCCTCGGCCGGCGGGAACCTCGCGGCCGCGCTCATGCTCCGGGCGCGGGCCGAAGGCCTCCCGATGCCCGCCTGCCTGTTGCTCAATTCGCCCGAGGCCGACCTCACCGAGTCGGGAGACTCCTTCGAGACCAACCAGGGCGTCGACTACGTGCTCGTGAACCGGCTCACGGAGTCGATCGCCCTGTACGCGAACGGTCACGACCTCGAAGATCCGTTCCTGTCGCCGCTGTTCGGCGACGTGAGCGGCTTCCCTCCCACGTACCTCCAAGCCGGCACCCGCGACCTGTTCCTGTCCAACACCGTGCGCCTTCACCGCAAGCTGCGGGCCGCGAACGTCGACGCGGAGCTCCACATCGGTGAAGCGATGCCCCACGGCGGGTTCTTCGGCTTCGCCCCCGAAGACGCCGACCTCGGCGCCGAGTCGCGCAAGTTCCTCGCCAAGCACCTCTGAGCGTCGGCGTCACCTCTGCCCGTCGCGTTCGTGGTGGTGCTCAGGGGCGGCGGCCGCTGAGGTCGAGCAGGCGGTGCTGCAGGGGCACGCCCGCGGGCGACGTGCCACTGGGTCCGTGCCCGAACTGCCCGCTCCGGGCCAGGGTCGGTGCCAGGGGCGACATCGCGGTGAACACCCATTCCACCAATTCCTCGTCGAGGTGTTCGTCGCCGCCGAGCGCGGGGCGAGATCCCACGCGTGCAGCGTGAGGTCGCAGATGCGGAACCCGAGGAGCTGCGAACCGGGGATCTCGCCGACCAGGCTGTGGCAGACCGCGGTGAGCGCGCCGGGTGACGCGGAACGCGGCCGCCTGCGCGTCCGCCGCGGCGACGAACCCGTCGATCGGCCGTTCACCGAGCTGATCGCTCGCGGTCATGTCGTCGCGGGCCGCCTCGACCTCGGCGCGGCCATGACCCGTGAGCATGAGCACCGCCATGCGGTTCCCGACGGTCACGTGCGTGAGGAGATCTCGGACCGTCCATCCCTCGCACGGCGTGGCCCGCGCGAGCGCGGTGCCATCGAGGGGGACGCGGCGTTCGAACTCTCCTCGTGCTCGATCGAGCACGAGGAGCGGGTCCACCCACCGAGTCTGGCACGCGCCCGCCGGCCTCCGCCTCGCGGCGCCCGGCCAACCCACCGCCGACACGGCGAACCTGCGGCCTCAGCGCGAGCCGACGACGCGGCTACCTACGACTCGGTAGGTCGCGCGTCGCGCGCGCAGGTGGCATTGTGCTGGCGGCATCGTCACCGGAGAAGGGAAGCGCGTGGGTCCGTTGCACGGGGTGAAGGTCATCGAGCTCGTGGGCATCGGGCCGGGGCCGTTCGCGGGAACGCTCCTGTCGGACATGGGTGCCGAGGTGGTCCGGGTCGAGCGCGCCGAGCTCGTCGGCCACGCCAAGCGGCCGAGCGGGTTCGTGTTCGATGCCCGGGGCCGGCGTGACATCGGCGTCGACCTGAAGCACCCCGACGGGGTGGCGACGGTGCTGCGCCTGGTGGAGCGAGCCGACGCGCTGATCGAGGGCTTCCGCCCGGGCGTCACCGAGCGCCTCGGGCTCGGCCCCGACGCCTGCCTCGCGCGCAACCCGCGCCTCGTCTACGGGCGCATGACCGGGTGGGGACAGGAAGGTCCGCTCGCCCACGCCGCCGGCCACGACCTCAACTACATCGCGTTGGCGGGCGCGCTGGCGCACTTCGGGCGCGCGGGAGCGCCGCCCACCCCTCCGCTGAACATGGTCGGTGACTACGGCGGTGGCGCCATGTTCCTCGCGTTCGGCGTGGTGTGCGGGGTCCTCGAGGCCCGCACCTCGGGCCAGGGGCAGGTCGTCGACGCGGCCATGGTCGACGGCGCCGCCTACCTCATGGGTCCGATGTGGGGCATGCGGGGCATGGGCACGTTCTCGGAGGAACGGGGGACCAATCTGCTCGACAGCGGCTCGCCCTTCTACGACGTGTACGAGACCGCGGACGGCGGGTGGGTGTCGATCGGCTCGATCGAGCCCCAGTTCTACGCGCAGCTCCTCGAACGCACCGGTGTACGCCACGACGACCTGCCCGGCCAGATGGACCGGTCGGGGTGGCCCGTCCTGCGCGAGCGCCTCACCGCGGTGTTCAAGACGAAGACGCGCGCCGAGTGGACGGCACTGCTCGAGGGCACCGACGTGTGTTTCGCCCCGGTGCTCCCGATGAGCGAGGCGGTCGCCCATCCACACCTCGTCGCGCGCGGCACGATCGTCGAGCACGACGGCATGGACCAGCCGGCGCCCGCGCCCCGCTTCTCGCGGACCCGCGCCGAGATCCAGGGGAAGGCACCGCTCCCCGGCCAGGACACCGAAGCAGTGCTCGGCGAGTGGGGGTTCGCGGCCGACGAGATCGCGGCGCTCGTGGCCGCGGGCGCGGTCAGGTAGCGCTCAGCGCGGGGGTGCCGCGCGCAGGTGCCCGGTCAACGCGACCAGCCGGGCGGTGAGCTCGTCGTCGTCGGGCGCGGTGACGGTCACGTGGCCGAGCTTGCGCCCCGGTCGCGGCGCCTTGCCGTAGTCGTGGAGGTGGGTGCCCGCCACCGCGAGGACCGCGTCACGGTCGGGCATCTCGCCGATGCAGTTCACCATCGCGCTCGGTCCGCGCGTGGCCGTCGACCCGAGCGGGTAGCCGAGGATGGCACGCAGGTGGTTCTCGAACTGGCTGGTGTCGGCGCCCTCGATGGTCCAGTGCCCCGAGTTGTGCACCCGGGGCGCGATCTCGTTCGCGAGCAGCTCGCCGTTCAGCTCGAACAGCTCGCCCGCCAGCACGCCGACGTGGTCGAGGTCGGCGAGCAGGCGGGTCGCGAGGTCCTCCGCCCGCTGCTGGAGCGCGGGCGCGAGGCTGGGAGCCGGCGCCCGCGTGACTCGGAGGATTCCCTGCTCGTGGTGGTTCTCGACGACCGGCCAGCACGCGACCGCGCCGCCGAGGGCGCGTACCGCCAGCACCGACAGCTCGCGGTCGAACGGCACCAGCGCTTCGAGGATCAGGGGCACGTCCCCGAGCTCGGCCCAGGCGTCGTCGAGGTCGGCGTCCGTGCGCAGGACCCGCTGGCCCTTGCCGTCGTAGCCGCCGCGGCGCGTCTTCAACACCGCGGGGAGGCCGCCGACCGCCCCGACCGCGTGCTCGAGCTCGGCGCGGAACGACACCGGGGCGAACGCGGGCGTCGCGATCCCGAGGCGGCGGAAGGTCTCCTTCTCGGCGATGCGGTCCTGCGCGACCTCGAGCGACCGGGCGCCGGGGTGTACGGGGCCGCGCTCGGCGAGGAAGCGGGCGGCCGCGGCCGGCACCCCCTCCCATTCGTAGGTCACCACGGTGGCCCCGGCCGCGACGTCGAGGAGCGCCGCCTCGTCGCCGAGGTCGCCGACCACGAGGCCGCCCACCGCCGCGGCGGGCGCGCCCGCGCCCGGATCGAGGAACCGGAACCGCAAGCCGAGGGGGATCCCGGCGAGGCCGAGCATGCGGCCGAGCTGGCCGCCTCCGAGCACCGCGACCATTTCGCCGGACATCCGGCCTTGTCTAGCGCACTCGGGCTTTGGGTCCCCTGAACGCGGCACCACCGGCTACTCTGGCTCGACCGCAGCCGGGCCAATGTCGTCCCATCTGCGTCCACCGGTCAGAGGTTCCGAGGATCCATGCACGGCCCGTGCGTGGTCCCCAGTGTGGATGTGAGATGACGAAGTCCCGATATTCCGACGCGGCCAGAACGCCGCACAGCGCCGTCCCCGAGCCGTTCGGCCTCTACGACCCGCGCTTCGAGCACGACGCCTGCGGCGTCTCCTTCGTGTGCCACATCAAGGGTGAGCGCAGCCGGTCGATCGTGGCCGACGCCCTCGACGCCCTCTGCAACCTCGACCACCGGGGCGCCTCCGGGGCGGAGGTCAACACCGGCGACGGCGCCGGGATCCTGATCCAGGTGCCCGACCGCTTCCTGCGGGCGGTCGTCGACTTCGCGCTGCCGCCGGCGGGCGCGTACGGCGTCGGCCTCGCGTTCCTGCCGCTCGACCCCGAAGCCTCGGAGAAGGCGATGGCCCGGGTGAACGCGGTCGTGGAGGAGGAGGGCCTCCGGGTCCTCGGGTGGCGCGACGTGCCGATCGACGCGTCGATGATCGGGCCCACCGCCCTGAGCGTGATGCCCACCTTCCGCCAGCTCTTCGTCGACGACCCCGACGGCGCCGCCGGGGTCGAGCTCGACCGCAAGCTGTTCGTCGTGCGCAAGCGCTGCGAGCACGAGCACGCCGGCACTGACGCCGACGCGGTCTACTTCCCGTCGCTGTCGAGCCGCACCCTCGTCTACAAGGGGATGCTCACCACGCCACAGCTGGCCGAGTTCTTCCCCGACCTCGCCGACGAGCGGGTCGAGTCGGCCCTGGCCCTGGTGCACAGCCGGTTCTCGACCAACACGTTCCCGTCGTGGCCGCTCGCCCACCCGTACCGCTACCTCGCGCACAACGGCGAGATCAACACCGTGCAGGGCAACCGCAACTGGATGCGGGCCCGCGAGGCGCTCATGGAGACGCCGCTCATCCCGGGGCTGGAGCGCGCCTTCCCGATCGTCACCCCCGGCGCGTCCGACACCGCGAGCTTCGACGAGTGCCTCGAGCTCCTGCACCTCGCCGGTCGCCCGATCTGGCACGCGGCATTGATGATGATCCCCGAGGCGTGGGAGAACCACGCCACCATGGCGGCCGACGAGCGGGCGTTCTACCGCTTCCACGCGTCGCTGATGGAGCCGTGGGACGGCCCCGCGTCGATCACGTTCACCGACGGCACCGTCGTGGGCGCGGTGCTCGACCGCAACGGTCTGCGCCCGAGCCGCTACTGGGTCACCGACGACGACCGTGTGATCATGGCCAGCGAGGCGGGCGTGGTCGACGGTCGACCCGGCGCGGGTGGTCCGCAAGGGCCGGCTCCAGCCGGGGCGGATGTTCCTCGTCGACACGGCCAAGGGCCGCATCGTCGACGACGACGAGATCAAGCACGAGCTGGCGAGCGCGCTGCCCTACGGCGAGTGGCTGCGAGCAGGGCCTCGTCCGGCTCCACGACGCTGCCCGACCGCGTGCACGTGGTGCCGAGCCACGGGTCGGTGCTGCGCCGCCAGGCGACCTTCGGCTACACGCACGAAGAGCTGAAGCTGCTGCGTCGCGCCCGATGGCGCGCACCGGCGCCGAGGCGATCGGCTCGATGGGCACCGACACGCCCATCGCGGTGCTCTCCGAGCGCTCGCGCATGCTCTTCGACTACTTCCAGCAGCTCTTCGCGCAGGTCACCAACCCGCCGCTCGACGCCATCCGTGAGGAGCTGGTCACGTCGTTGTCGGCGACGATCGGCTCCGAGGCGAACGTGCTCGACCCGGGCCCGCAGTCGTGCGTCCAGGTGGAGCTGCCCTTCCCCGTCATCGACAACGACGAGCTGGCCAAGCTCATCCACATCGACCGTGACGGCGACCGCCCCGAGTTCGCGGCCACGGTCATCTCGGGGCTCTACCAGGTCGCGGGCGGCGGGCGCGCGCTGCCGCGAAGCCCTCGACCGCGTGCGCACCGAGGCGTCCGCCGCGATCGCGGAGGGCAAGCGGATCCTCGTGCTCTCCGACCGCGATTCCACCGACGAGATGGCGCCCATCCCGTCGCTGCTCCTCACGTCGGCGGTGCACCACCACCTCATCCGCGAGAAGACCCGTACGCAGGTGGGCCTGGTCGTCGAGGCGGGCGACGCGCGCGAGGTGCACCACATGGCCCTGCTCGTGGGCTACGGAGCCGGCGCGATCAACCCGTACCTGGCGTTCGAGTCGATCGAAGACCTCATCGCGGCCAAGCTCTACGGCCTCGCCGGGATGGACCCGAAGCAGGCGGTGAAGAACTACATCAAGGCGGCGGGCAAGGGCGTGCTGAAGGTGATGTCGAAGATGGGGATCTCCACCGTCGCGTCCGTACTGCGGCGCGCAGGTGTTCGAGGCGATCGGCCTCAGCCAGGAACTGGTCGACGAGTACTTCACCGGCACGGTGTCGCGCCTCGGCGGCATCGGTCTCGCCGAGATCGCGGAGGAGGTGGCGCGCGCGCCACGCCGTCGCCTACGCGGCACGGCCCGACGAGCGGGCGCACCGCGATCTCGACCTCGGCGGCGAGTACCAGTGGCGCCGCGAGGGCGAGTACCACTTGTTCAACCCGGAGACGGTGTTCAAGCTCCAGCACTCGACGCGCGCCAAGCGCTACGACGTGTACAAGGAGTACACCTCCCTGGTCGACTCGCAGTCGACGCGCCTGGCCACCCTCCGCGGCCTGTTCGAGCTGCGTGAGGGCGTGCGCGAGCCGGTGCCGATCGACGAGGTGGAGCCGGCCTCCGAGATCGTCAAGCGCTTCGCCACCGGCGCGATGTCCTACGGCTCGATCTCGGCCGAGGCACACCAGACCCTCGCCATCGCCATGAACCGGATCGGTGGCAAGTCCAACACCGGTGAAGGCGGCGAGGACGCCGATCGCTACACGCCCGACGCCAACGGTGACCTCCGCCGTTCGGCGATCAAGCAGGTGGCCTCCGGGCGCTTCGGCGTCACGTCGGAGTACCTGGTGAACGCCGACGACCTGCAGATCAAGATGGCGCAGGGGGCGAAGCCGGGTGAGGGCGGTCAGCTCCCGGGGGCGAAGGTCTACCCGTGGATCGCCAAGACCCGGTACTCGACGCCGGGCGTGGGGCTCATCAGCCCGCCGCCGCACCACGACATCTACTCGATCGAGGACATCAAGCAGCTCATCCACGACCTGCAAGAACGGCAATCCGCAGGCGCGGGTCCACGTGAAGCTGGTGGCGCAGGTGGGGGTCGGCACGGTCGCGGCCGGAGTGGCGAAGGCGCACTCCGACGTCGTGCTCATCTCCGGCCACGACGGCGGCACCGGCGCCGCGCCGCTCACCTCGCTCAAGCATGCCGGGCGCGCCATGGGAGCTCGGGATCGCCGAGACCCAGCAGACGCTCGTGCGCAACGGCCTGCGCGACCGCATCGTCGTGCAGTGCGACGGCCAGCTCAAGACCGGGCGCGACGTCGTCATCGCCGCGCTGCTCGGGGCCGAGGAGTTCGGCTTCGCCACCGCGCCACTCGTGGTCAGCGGCTGCGTGATGATGCGCGTCTGTCACCTCGACACGTGCCCGGTGGGCATCGCCACCCAGAACCCCGAGCTGCGCAAGCGCTTCTCGGGCACGCCCGAGTTCGTGGTGAACTTCTTCGAGTTCCTCGCCGAGGAGGTGCGCGAGTACCTCGCCGCGCTGGGCTTCCGGTCGATCGCGGAGGCCGTCGGCCACGCCGAGGTGCTCGACACCCGCAAGGCGATCGACCACTGGAAGGCGCACGGGCTCGACCTCACGCCGATCCTCACCGTCGCCGAGAACCCCTACGAGGGCCAGGATCTGCTCTGCACGAAATCGCAGGACCACGGGCTCGACCGGGCGCTCGACCAGCAGCTGATCGCGCAGGCGGCGCCCGCGCTGGAGCGGCGGGGAGCGCGTCACCATCGACCTGCCCGTGCGCAACGTCAACCGCACCGTCGGCACCATGCTCGGCTCGGTGCTCACGCGGAAGTGGGGAGGCGAAGGCCTGCCCGACGACACCATCACCGTCAACCTCCGCGGCTCGGCGGGTCAGAGCTTCGGCGCGTTCGTGCCGAGCGGCATCACGCTGCGACTCGAGGGCGACGCCAACGACTACGCGGGCAAGGGTCTCTCGGGAGGGAGGCTCGCATGCTTCCCCGACCGTGAAGCGCAGTTCCCGGCCGAGGACAACATCATCGCCGGCAACGTCGCGCTCTACGGGGCCACGGCCGGCGAGGCGTACTTCCGCGGCGTGGTGGGGGAACGGTTCTGCGTGCGCAACTCGGGCGCGACCGCGGTCGTCGAAGGTGTCGGCGACCACGGCTGCGAGTACATGACCGGGGGACGCGTCGTGGTGCTCGGCGCGACCGGACGCAACTTCGCGGCCGGAATGTCGGGTGGGATCGCGTACGTCCACGACCCCACCGACACGTTCCCGCGTCGGTGAACTACGAGATGGTGGAGCTCGAACCCCTCGACGACGTCGACCGCGAATGGCTGCGCGCCACCGTCGAGGCCCACCGCGTCGCCACCGGCTCGAAGGTCGCCGAGCGGCTGCTCGACTCGTGGGAGAGCGAGGTCGAGGCGTTCTGCAAGGTGATGCCGAAGGACTACCGGCGTGTGCTCGCGGTGATGCGCGAGTCGGAGCGCCTCGGCCTCTCGCAGGAGGAAACCGACGTCAAGGTGATGGAGTCGTCACGTGGGTGAGACCACCGGGTTCCTGCAGTGGTCGCGCGAGACGCCCACCCGCCGGCCGGTGCCGGTGCGCCTGCGCGACTGGCACGAGGTCTACGAGCCGTTCCCCGCCGATGCGCTGAAGATCCAGGCCGGGCGCTGCATGGACTGCGGCATCCCGTTCTGCAACAACGGCTGCCCGCTCGGGAACCTCATCCCCGACTGGAACGACCTCGTCTACCGCGACCACTGGCGCGACGCCATGGAGCGGTTGCACGCGACCAACAACTTCCCGGAGTTCACCGGGCGCCTCTGCCCGGCGCCGTGCGAGGCCGCGTGCGTGCTGGGCATCAACCAGGACCCGGTCACCATCAAGCAGGTCGAGGTCGAGATCGTCGAACGGGCGTGGTCGGAGGGGTGGATCAAGCCCGTCGTGCCCGCGGTCCGCACCGGCCGCAAGGTCGCGGTCGTCGGTTCGGGACCGTCCGGGCTGGCGGCGGCGCAACAGCTCACCCGCGCCGGTCACACGGTCGTCGTGTTCGAGCGCGCCGATCAGCATCGGAGGACTGCTGCGCTACGGCATCCCCGAGTTCAAGATGGAGAAGCGCCACCTCGACCGTCGCCTCGACCAGATGCAGGCCGAGGGCACCGAGTTCCGGGTGAACGTGAACGTCGGGGTCGACGTCACCGTCGAGCAGCTGCGCGAGGAGTTCGACGCCATCGTGCTGGCCGGGGGCGCCACCGCGTGGCGCGACCTGCCGATCCCCGGACGCGAGCACGGCGGCATCCACCAGGCGATGGAGTTCCTGCCCTGGGGCAACCGGGTGCAGCAGGGCGACCTCGACGCGCCGCCCATCACCGCCGAGGGCAAGCGGGTCGTCATCATCGGCGGCGGCGACACCGGCGCCGACTGTCTCGGCACCTCGCACCGGCAGGGCGCGGTGTCGGTGCACCAGTTCGAGATCATGCCCCGGCCGCCCGACACCCGGGCGCCCACCAACCCCTGGCCCACGTGGTCGAACGTGTTCCGGGTGTCGTCGGCCCACGAGGAGGGCGGCGAGCGCGTCTACAGCGTCAACACCGAGTGCTTCCTCGACGACGACGACGGCAACGTGCGCGCGCTGCGGGCGCACGAGGTCGAGATGGTCGACGGCAAGTTCGAGAAGATCGAAGGCACCGACTTCGATCTGCCGTGCGAGCTGGTGCTCCTGGCGATGGGCTTCCTGGGCCCGCAGCGCGACGGCCTGCTCGAACAACTGGGCGTCGCACTCGACGGGCGCGGCAACGTCGAGCGTAACCCCGCCTTCATGACCGATGTGCCGGGGGTGTTCGCGTGCGGCGACATGGGCCGCGGCCAGAGCCTCATCGTGTGGGCGATCGCCGAAGGCCGTTCGTGCGCGGCCGGGGTGGACACCTGGCTGATGGGCGAGACGCTCCTCCCCGCGCCGATCGCCCCGACCACGCGGCAGCTGCTCTAGCTCCAGCGGCTGCCCACCCTGTCCGGCCCGAGCGCGACAACGACGTCGCACTTGGGTCGGTCACTCCGGACCTGCCACCCCCACCCGGTCCACCACGAAGTTGCGTCGCTCGTACACCACAATGGTGTCGCAACGACGCAAGTTCGCGGGTGGGGTCAGAAGCCGGCGCCGAGCACCAGGAGGGGGCGGGCGTCGTCGCCGAGCACGCGGGCGACGGGACGCTGGAGGGTGCCGGTGCGTTCGTCCTCGTAGGCGCGCACGGCCCGGTTGTACGCCGTCACCAGCGTGGGGTCGGGTGTGGTGGCCACGAACTTGGCGAGCGAACCGGTCACCGCGGGGTCGTTCTTGAGCCGGTCGGAGCGCAGGGCGTTGGCGGCGAGCCGGGTGGCCTGGGCCTCGACGACGTTGGCCGCGGTGGCCTGCGAGCCGGCGTCGCCGTCGCGCGAACGCGCGGTTCCAGGTGTCGAGCGCGGCATGGAGATCTTTGCTGACCGAACGGTCAGCCCCACCCGCGGCGTCGAACGCGCTGAGCGCACCTTCGAGGGTCTGGTAGCGCAGCACGAGCTGCCCCGGTGCTCGCAGGGGCGTCCATCTGGCGTCGACCGCGGTGCGGGCGTCGTCGAGCTTGGGCCGTTCGACGAGCACCAATGCCGCGGCACCGGCCACGACCACCACGACGAGGGCGAGCAGGATCCACCGGGTGCGTCGCGACATGGCCCGGCCACGTTACCGGCGGGTGCGGCCACCGCTGATGACCCCGGCGCCGTGTAGTCCGGCGTCTCGCCTCGAACCCGACCGTGCGCGGTCCGCGCGGTTTCCGGTGTTCGCGCGGGGGGATCGTTCCACATGAAGGCTCTGATGCTCGCCGTCGCGCTGCTGTTCGCCGCGCCGATCGCCGGGCTCGCGTTCGACGACGGCGCCACGACCGCCGAAGCGGTCACCAGCAAGGCTTCCAAGAAGACGCCGCCCCCACCCCGCCTCCCACGGAACTTCCACGGGAAGGGCCGGTATGTCGTCGCGGATCTCGACGTCGGGGTGCCCTTCACCTGGGTGGCGACGGACGGCGACATGCAGATGACCGCCGGGGGGAAGATGCAGCCGATCCAATTCAGCAACATCATCTCCGACGGCGTCCTCTACACCGTCACCTACACGTGGCCCGGCATCGCGCGCCGCCCGTGTTTCCCGGGTTGGGCCGTTCACCCTGGCCGACTTCAACCAGGGTGTCGCGTCGGCACGCTTCGCCGGGTCCGCCGAGTGCAGCGCGCAGCCCGACACCACCACCACGACCGTGCCCGCCACCTGAGGACGCGCCGGAGGGCGTGACTCCACCACCGCACCGTCGTCCTGTCGACGGTGCGCACACCTCTCCGACGGACGGCGGGCGCGTGGCTCGCGGTGTTGGCCGCGGCCTCGGTGCTGGGCTGGTGGTTCGGTGAGCAGCGGCGCGCCGTCGATCGGCTGTACCGCGTCGTGCAGGTGTTCGACGGCGACACGATCGTGGTGCAACGCGGCAACGACCGCGACACGATCCGGCTCCTCGGGGTCGACACGCCCGAGACGCACCATCCCACCAAGCCGGTGCAGTGCTATGGGCCGGAGGCGTCGGCGTACACGACCCGTCGACTCTTCGGGAAGCTCGTGCGCCTGGAGGACGACGTGGAGCGTCACGACGTCTACGGCCGACGGCTCGCGTACGTGTACCTCCACGGTGCGAACTTCGAGGAGGAGCTGTTGCGGAAGGGCTACGCGCGTCTGCTCGTCATCGAACCGAACCACGCGCACGCCCGTGACATGCTCGACGACGAGCTGAACGCCCGGGCCCGTCGGGTCGGGCTCTGGGGCGCATGCGGCGGTTCACCGTGAGCGCACCCCTTCAACTGACGCCGCGGGACGCGAATTCACCGGCTCCCGGTGTCGACGGTCGAGGAGCGCGCGCGTCGGGGCGCGAGAATCCGCACCAGGCTCAGGTAGAGGACCACGGCCGCGGCGAGCAGGCACGATCCCAGCAGCAGGTTGCTGTGACGGTCGGTCCCGACGAGGATCCCGTGGACGGTCGCGAGGGGGAACAGGACGTAGCTCGAGAGATGGATCCCGTGCCAGACCCGACGCGACATGCGCTTCATCAGGAGTGAGGAGATCTCGATCGCGGCGAGGAGGTACATGGCGACGACCCCGAGTGCCACGGCGGTCCGGTGGTACGGGGTGGCGAAAGGGACGAGGATGTCGATCGGGCCGAAACCGACGTAGGTGTCGACGACGAGCCCGAGCAGGTGCACGCCCAGGAACGCGACCGCGAGGCCGGCGAGGAAGCGATGCACGTCGAGCACCCAGGCCGGCGCCGGGCGCCTGACGAGTCGGGTCGACAGCTGGAGACCCGTGATCACCGCGAGGGTGAGCAGCGCCCATGACACGATCCCACCCGCGCGCGCCGCGTACCACCAGGTCTGGGAACGCATCACGCGAGTCTACGTCGAAGGTTCAGCTCGCCCGGGTGGTCGTGTGCGGCGCAGGCGCGCGGTGCGTCGAGGACGTCGCGTTCGCCGTCGCCGGCGTCGCCGACGTCCCGGCGGCGGTCGAGCTCGGCACCGTCGCGTTGGTCCCGGCACTACCCGCAACCGTCGGGGTCGTCTGCGCAACCGTCGCCGCGTTGTTCTGCGCGAGCATCACGCTGCCACCGATCGTGAAGAAGGAGGCGACGCTCAGGCCGGCCAGGAGGATCCGGGTCGCGGCCGCGGGGTGGCGACGGCGCCGCTTCCCGGGCGTGGGAGCTCGGCGGGGGGCGGTGGCGCCGGTCGACGCCCCCGCCGCCTGCGCCGGGTCCCCCGCGGTCCGGGCGACCCGGGAACGTCCGGACGCAGCCCGGCGCTCCTGCAGACGGCGGATCCGCTCCGCCTGGTCGTTGGTGTCCATGGGTTCAGTCATTGCTCTCACCTCGTGGCGCGTTCGACGTCGTGTTCGACGGGAGGGGCGTGTGCTCCGTGCGGCCTTCCGGTTCCTGCTCGCGGGTTGTCGACCTGGTAACCGCGGACGGCGGTGCGGGCGTGGACGACGGGGTGGGGCGCGACGGCAGGTTGGGTCACCGGTTGCGGCGCCGGCGCGGCCTGAATTCCGATGGCACCCGATCCGACCCCGACGGCGAAGAACGCCGACAAGGCCGTCATCGTGACCGCCGCGGCGGTGGCGAGTGCTCTGCGTCGCTCCATCTGCCCTACCTCCTGGTGTGACTCGGCGCCCTGGGGCGACGAGCCGGTTCGATCGGTGTTCCTGCAGACAACCGGACCGGGATGAAGGCCCGACGAGCGGGTCGATGAAGCTTGCGTGAAGCAACCGATCCGGGCCCGGAACTACGGTCTCGGCCGTGGCCGCCCCGACGAAGCCGTGTGTCCTCGTGGCCGACGACGAAACGCGCATCCGCGACATCCTGCTGGGCTACCTCGAGGCAGACGGGTTCGAGGTGGTCGTCGCCGAGAACGGCGAGGAGGCGCTCCGGAGGGCGCGGGAGCGCAAGCCGGACGTGGTGGTGCTCGACGTGATGATGCCCGGTCTGGACGGCGTCGAGGTCCTCCGCCGCCTTCGCGTGGAATCCGACGTCTACGTGATCATGCTCACCGCGAAGTCCGACGAGGTCGACAAGCTGGTCGGCCTCTCTGTCGGCGCCGATGACTACGTCACGAAGCCTTTCAGTCCCCGCGAGCTGGTGGCCCGCGTTCGAGCGGTGCTGCGCCGCACAAGGAGCAGCGAGGCTTCGGCCGCAGGTGAGCGTCTCGAGTTCGAAGACCTGACGATCGACATCCCGCGCCGGGAGGTGACGAGACACGGCGTGTCCGTGGCCCTCAGCGCGCTCGAATTCGATCTCCTCGTCGCGCTCGCGCACGCGCCCGGTCGGGTGTTGACGAGGAACCAGCTCCTCCAGCAAGTCTGGGGGTGGGACTTCTACGGCGACGAGCGCGTCGTCGACGTGCACATTCGGAGCATCCGCCGCGCGCTCGGTGACCGCGCCGACTCGCCGGAGCTCGTGGGTACCGTGCGCGGGGTGGGCTACAAGTTCCTGGCGAACGCCCGATGAGCCGCCTTCGCCGCCTCGACATCCGGCTCTTCGCCTCGTACGCCGTCGTCGTCGTCGTGGTGGTGGTGGCGCTGGGCGTGACGATCGGCGTGCGTGCCACGTCGTCGTTCGACGAGCAGATCCGCAGTGCCGGCGAGCAGGGGCAGACGGAAGCCGAATCCCACAACGCGTTCGTGGACGCGTTGTGGGGGACGTTGCCGATCGCGCTGATCGTGAGCGCGGGTGTGGCAGGGCTCGCCGCGGTCTTCGTCGCGCGGAAGATCTTGCGTCCGATCAACGACGTGCGGGGGACCACGCGACGGCTCGCCGCGGGCCACTACGACGAGCGGGTGTCCCTGCCCGCCGAGCTCGAGCTCGCCGCGCTCGCGGCGGACGTCAATCTCCTCGCCGACGCGCTGGAGAGCACGGAACGGCGGCGCGCGCGAACTGATCTCGGAGGTCGCGCACGAGATGCGTACGCCGCTCACGACGATCCGGGGTTACGTCGAAGGTGTCCTGGACGGCGTGTTCGCACCCGACGAGGAGATGCTGACCGCCGTGGTCGAGGAGACGACGCGGCTCGAACGTCTCGCTTCGGATCTGGCGCTGCTCTCGCGTGCCGAGGAGCACGCACTCCCGCTCCAGATCAAACCTGAGGATCTCGGTGAGCTCGCGACCGTCGCGGCGGCGCGGTTGCAACCCCAGTTCGACGACAAGGGCGTGACGCTGGCCGTCGGCACCGCGCCACCATTGCCTGTCGCCGTCGACCGCGACCGGATCCTGCAGGTGATCACCAATCTGCTCGGCAACGCGCTGGTCTACACGCCTCCGGGCGGGCGAGTCGTCGTGACTCCGCAGCGTGGAGCAGGTGACGCGGTTGTTGCCGTCACCGATACGGGAATCGGCATCGAGCCGGACGATCTCGCCCTGATCTTCGAACGCTTCTACCGGGTGGCGGGTTTGAGCCGCCCGGCGGGGGGAAGCGGCATCGGGCTGACCATCGCCCGCGGCATCGCTCGGGCTCACGGTGGTGACGTCACGGCCGGGTCCGAGGGCCTGGACCGGGGTGCGAGCTTCACCCTCGAGCTCCCCTCGACCGCGGACACGCGCCGGATGCCTGCCGAGTAGGCGGTCGCCGCCGCGTCGCACCGTTGGGCTTCACCGTCATCTCATGATGGTGCTGTTACATCGTGTGCGTGATCGGGAAGCCCGGGTCTCGCGACCTGCTGATCTCGGTGGGGCTCGCGATGTTCGGCGTGGCGGTGAGCCGCTGGACGCTCTCCGGCGCAGACCAGCACGATGAAGTACCGGTGGTGTGCACGCTGGTCATCGACGCGTGCATCCTCGCCTGGGTGGCCTTCACCTGTGCCGATTGGCGCGCCGAACGGCGGAACCGTTGACGGCGCCCGAACGGCCGGGGCTCGCGGGCCGTGGGCGACGCGGGGAGCCTCACGTCGGTTAGCTTCCACCTCGACGAACGACGCGGGAAGAGGAGCACCATGAACGACCCCGGGCACGCGGCGCCTCACGACGGCCCTCCGGAAGGTGGCGGGATCCCGTGGATCGACACGGGCATCCAACAGCGGATCGAGTGGCGCGACGGTGACGTCGTGATCTCGGTGCCGCCCAAGAGCGGGACGACCTGGACGATGAACATCGTGCACCAGCTCCGCTCGGGCGGCGACGCCGAATTCTCCGACGTGTACGCCGAGGTTCCCTGGCTGGAGTTCGTCCCCCGCCCCGACTGCGCCGTCGACGACCTGGTCGCCGCGTTCGACGGGATGGACCACAGCCGCCGGCGGGTGTTGAAGACCCACTCCGCGCCCGGCGACCTGCCGTACCTCGAGCCGGGACAGGGCCCGGACGTGAAGTACCTCGTCGTGGTGCGCAACCCCGACGAGGCCGTCGCGTCGATGCGCCCGTTCATCCAGGCGCACGCCGACGCCTGGTTCGCGCTGTGGGACGTGCCGAAGGAGATGATCGTCGGGCCCGACTTCGCGACCTTCGTCGCCGAGTCGGCCAGCCCCATGGTGGCGTCGATCTTCGCGTTCGTCGCCGCGTGGTGGCCGTTGCGGAGCAACCCGAACGTGCTGCTCGTGCACTTCTCCGACCTCAAGCGCGACCACGAGGGGTCGGTGCGCCGCATCGCCGACTTCCTGGGCTTCGACGTCGCCGATGCGCACTGGCCGGCGATCCTGGAGTACACGTCGTTCTCCTGGATGAAGGCCCACGAAGAGAAGTTCGAGCTCCGGAGCGTCTCCGACGTCCAGATCCTCGACCCGGGCGCCATGATCCGCAAAGGCCAGATCGGCGCCAGCGCCGACGACGGTGTCACCCCCGAGATCTCGGCGTCGATCGCCGCCACCGGGCGCCAGATCCTCCAGGATCAGCCGGCGTTCGAATGGTGCTACCGAGGCGGAGCCCTCCCGACATAGGAGCGAACCTTGTCCAAGCGCCCGGCGCCGAGGCGCAGTCCGACAACGACCCGGTCGACCCGAGTGGCGAGGGCGTCCACCACGGCCGAGGAGTACTTCGTCCTCCAGGCCGACGGTGGCACGGTCGTGAAGCGCGGAAGCGGCAAGTACACGCTCACGCTTGATGGCGTCGAGCCCGACGCCATCGTCTTCAGCGACCCGGCCCCGAGCGGTTCGCGGGCGCGTTCCCGGTGTTTGACATCATCCGGAAGTGGAAGAAGATCGGCTTCGACGAGGTGTCACCGAACGCGGCGCTCTCGGTCGTCGACGGTGCCGGCCGGGGACGCACCGCCACGTTCGAACTGACCAACCCGAAGCGCGTCTCCGCGAGCTCGAACGTCGACGTGCAGCCGAACACCAGCCGGAGCGACTCACACTGGGACGTGACGTTCACGTTCCACGGCCCGTCGTGAGCAGTCGCTGACGGGCCCGAGCGTGCACCGCGTCACGTGACGGTGACGTTGAGCCACATGCCGCTCTTGTAGTGACCGGGCAGGTTGCAGACCGCGACGTAGTGCCCGGGCGTCAGGTTCGCGGTGGGGAAGCTCTTGGTGTCGCCAGGGGGAAGCGATTCGCCGCTGTCGCCCACGTTCTGGAGGAGCGGCGACTCCTCCTCGACCTCGCCGTTGGCGTCGGTCGGGAGCCCGTTGGCGGGGAGATCAGTCTTGAAGAGGACCACTTCGTGGCCGACGGTGCCGTCGTTGGTGAGACCGATCGTGTGCTTCCCGGGTGAGAGCACCGTCGGCATCCTGATCTTGAACTCGACGGTCGACGCCTGGATGTCGCCCGCGGGGCCACCGGGCGACTTGACGGCGTACGCGATGCCGATGGCCACACCCGCCAGCACGAGGAACCCGCCCACCAGGAGCAGCATGGAGCGGAGATCACGCCAGCCGGGGCGCGCACGATTCGGGCTCATCTCGAGAAACTCCTTCGGGAGCGGGGTGGCGGCGGATGCTGGACGTCAGCGCCCGGGTGGACCGAAGACCTCAGGAGCCGTGGCGCTGCCACTCCCTCAACGCCTTCAGCGACGCGCCCCAGTCGATCGGAGTGGTGCAGGTCGGGCAGTCGGCATCGTCGTCGGTCACGATCGAACCACAATACGCACACCGCAGTGCCGGGGCGGGCTCCACGACGAAGATCACCGCGGCGCGGCCGTCAGGAGACATCGTCGGAGTCTCCGCCATGGTGGGCGACCTCTCGTTCGGTGAGCCGTCGCGTCGAAGGATGCACCGCCTCGCGCCGCCGTGCACGGGCCGGAAGTCCCAACCTGCGCGGCGTGTCGACGGCGCGAGGAGCACGCGCCGCGACGAGGGGTGTGGTGAACTGAGCCGGCGAGCGACGAGTCACCGGCGCCCGACAAGTCACCGGCGCCCGACGACGGCTGGACCATCCTCGACTGGATCCAGGACTTCCAGGATCCGCACCGGGAGTGGCGGCGGTTGTTCGCCGAGTTCTACGGCACATTCCTGCTCGTGCTGGTCGCCGCCGGCGCCGCGATGATGAGCCGGGCGTTCCCCGGCACGATCAGCCGTCAGGCCGCGGTGGTGGCGCCGGGACTCATGGTGATGGGCGTCATCCTCTTCATGGGGGAAGGTCTCGGGCGCCCATCTGAACCCTGCCGTCAGCATCGGCTTCGCGCTGCGCGACGACTTCCCGTGGCGTCGGGTGCCGGGCTACCTCGTGGTGCAGCTCGCGGGCGCCGCGCTCGGCCTGCGTGTTCCTCCAGGCCGTGGTCGGCGTGTCGGCCAGCTACGGCTCGACCTTCCCGGCGGCGGGCTACAGCGTGAGCGCGGCGTTCTCGATGGAGGCGGTGCTCACCCTCGGGCTCGTGAGCGTCATCCTCGGCACCGCGTCGGGGGCCCAGAACATCGGGCTGTTCGGCGCCTTCGCGGTGGGGGGCTACATCGCGCTCGCAGGCCTGTGGGGGAGCCCGATCTCCGGTGCGTCGATGAACCCGGCGCGGACGTTCGGTCCCGATCTCGTCAGCGCGAACTTCGGCGACTACTGGGTCTACGTCGCCGGGCCGCTGGTCGGCGCCATCATCGCGGTCGGCATCGCGTTCGTGCTCCGGGGTCACGGCGGCGGCCGCGTGGGTTCGACGGCCGCGCAGGGCCGCCTGTTCACCGAGATCGAGCGTGAGGGCGAGCTGTAGCGCGCCGTCGGTGCGGGAACCCGGTCGCTAGGCTCGGCCGACTATGGCGGGATTGCAGGTCGGGATCATCGGAGCGGGCGGCGTGGGGATCGCCACTGCGGGCGCGCTGATCATGAACGGGTTGGCCGGACGCGTGACGCTCTACGACCGCACCGGCATCCGGGCACGGGGTGAGGCGCTCGACTACCTCCACGCGCTCCCGTTGCTGCCCCGCACCGAGATCCGGGGACGCAGCTACGACGAGTTCGAGCCCGAAGACGTGATGATCATCACCGTCGGCCACCACATCCAGCCCGGCGAGACCCGCCTCGACGTCCTCGAATCGAACGTCGAGATCCTCGAGCAGACCGCGACGGCCATCGAGGCGGGAGGGCTTCCACGCGTCGTGATCGTGGTCACCAACCCGCTCGACGTCCTCACCGAATACCTGGTCCGCCGCTGGGAGGGCCAACCGGTCTCGGTGATGGGCTCGGGAACCTCGCTCGACACGCTCCGCTTCGGTGAGCGTCTCGCCGACGTGTGCGGCGTGCACCCGCGCAGCATCCACGCCTGGGTCATCGGCGAGCACGGGGACTCCTCGGTGTTCCTGTTCAGCAGCGCCACCATCGGCGCGCTGCCGTTGCGCGACTACGCCGCGCAACGCGGCATCGACCTCACCCCTGACTGGTTCCGCGGCATCGAGGACGACGTGCGGACCGCGGCCTACCGCGTGCGCGAGCTGAAGGGTTCGCCGCGGCACGGCATCGGCCTCGCGGTGAGCGGCCTGGTGCGCTGCATCGGTCGCGAGCACGGCACGATCATCCCGGTGTCGGTGCGGGTCGCCGACGGTGTGTGCGCGAGCCTCCCGTGCGTCCTCGGGCCCGACGGTGTCAGCGAGCCGCTGTGGCCGGTGATGGACACGGGCGAGCGCGAGGGGTGGGAGTGCTCGCTCGACGTCCTGCGCGACGCCGGGCGCGCGATCCCGATCACTGCGTGAGGAGCCGCTGCCGCAATTTGTCGAGCGCGCTCCCGAGCACCGCGCGCGCTTCCGAGTGGTTGCAGCCCAGCTCGACCGCGAGGTCCTTCATGGAATGGGGCGAGCCGCCGAGGCCGTAGCGCCAGGACACCGCGAAGTACTCCAGCTCGGTGAGATCCGCGTAGACGTGCGGGTCGGCGCGCAGCTCGAGGAGGTCGAGGTCGAGGTCGTCGTCGGCCATGGGCTCGCGGCCGTACGCCGGAACCCCGGCGCGGTCGGGCCCCTCCCCGAAGGGACCGGCACCGTCGGGATAGGGCCAGCCGTCGTCCGAGGGGAAGAGGGGGAGGCTCGGCACCTTGCCATCGTGGACCCGCGGCGCGGGTCCGTCAACCGCCGATCGCGGTCATTCCAGGATGACGAGCGGGATCTCGCGCGCGGTTCGGCGCTGGGAGGTGTCGTAGCGGTCCCAGCCCTGCACGACGGTGGGCCACCGCGCCGCCCGCTCGTCGTACGTGGCGACCCGTGCCCGCATCACGCGGGTGTCGTCACCGCGGCGGACGGTCACCGCTCCCCACGACCTGATCGCGGCGATCCGAGCACTGACGTCATCGGGACGGGAGATCACGCCGATTCGCCGCTTCCGTGCTCGGCCACGAGCGCCAGGACCGCCTCGCCGTACCGCTCGGCCTTCACCGGGCCGATGCCCGGCACGTCGAGCAGCGCCCGCGCGGTACGGGGCCGGGCGGCGGCGATGGCGGCGAGGGTGGTGTTGGGGAAGATCACGTAGGCGGGCGCGCTCGGCGGCGCGGGACTGGCGCAGGCGCCACTCGACGAGGGCGTGGTAGAGCGGCGCGTCGGCCGGGGAGACGTCGGCGGGCTCCTTCGTGCGGGTGGAGCTGCCGTTGGCGCGCGCCACACGGTCGCGTGCCTCGGCGATGCTGCGGCGGGCGTCGCCGAGGGTGCCGGCGGCCGCCGCGGGGTCGAGCGCGGTGACGGCGTCCTCGACGCGGGCCAGCCAACTGCTCGGCGTGCGGCGCGCGGTGCGCAGGCCGACGGCGCGCTCTCGCGCCCAGCTCAGGTGCAGCACCCGCTCGGCGCGACTCAACGCGACGTACAACAGCCGTTGTTCCTCGTCGAGCGCCTCCGGGGTCTTGGCGTGCGAGATCGGGACGAGCCCCTTCTCCAGACCGGTGACGAACACGGTGTCGAACTCCAGCCCCTTGGCGCGGTGGAAGGTGAGCAGCTCCACCGCGTCGTCGCGGTGGTCGGCGGCGTCGTCACCGCGCAGCGACGCCTGGAGGAACGCGAGGAACCCGTCGACGGTCCCGGTGCCGCCTTCGGCCTCCAGGTACTCGCGCCCGAGGCGGACGAGCGCGTCCGCGTGCTCGCGCCGCTCCTCGGCGAGGTCCTCGGCGTCGGTCGCGAAGTCGGTGAGGTGCTCGTTGAAGGAGCGGGTGGGCGCGGCGCGTGCCGACGCGCGGAGGTGATCCAGCGCGACCTTCACCTCGGGCCGCTCGAGGAAGCGACCGCCGCCGCGGACGCGGAACGGCACTCCTTCGCGGGCGAACGCCTCCTCGAACAGGGCCGACTGCGCGTTGACGCGGTAGAGGACCGCCATCCGCGACCAGGGCAGCTCCGCGCTCTCGGCGGCGCGCAGTAACCGGGCGACGCCCCGGGCCTCCTCCTCGGCGGTGTCGTACTCGGTGAAGTCCGGGAGCGGGCCGTCGGCGGGTGCCGCGTGGACGGGTGGGCGGCGCCGGCCCGGAGGTCCGAGCACGGCGGCGGCGGCCGCGACCACCTGCGGCGAGGACCGGTAGTTGCTGCCGAGCCGGACCGTGCCGACGTCGGTGAACTGCTCGGCCGGGAACCACCGCCGGAAGCCGGCGAGATACGACGCATCGGCGCCGGCGAAGCCGTAGATGGCCTGGTCGGGATCGCCCACGACACAGAGGTCGTTGCGATCGCCGAGCCACGAGCGCAGCAGCCGGTACTGCGCGGCGCTGGCGTCCTGGAACTCGTCGACGAACAGGTGGCGGAAGCGCCAACGCTGCGCGGCGGCGAACTCGTGGTCACGCTCGAGGACGTCGGCGCATCCGGAGATGAGATCGTCGAAGTCGACCAAGCCGCGCTTGCGCTTCTCGCGCTCGTAGCTCCGGAAGATCGCGGCCACCTCGGCCGGAGGGCGCGGTGTGCTGCGCCCGGCGAGCGTGACCGCCTGCTCGTAGCCGTCGGGCTTCACGAGCCGGGCTTTGGCCCACTCGATCTCGGAGGCGATCTCGGCCGCGGCGAGCGCGGCCTCCCGGCCGCGAGTGGGCAGGAGCGGCACGAGGATGCGGACCTTGCGCTCGAGGAGCGTGGGCATGGCGCGGCCCTGCTCCTCGCTGCGCCTCCGGAGCTGGGCGAGCGCGATGGCGTGGAACGTGCCCGCGGTGACGGACTGGCGCACGCCGAGGCGGGCGAGGCGCGCCCGCAGCTCGCCGGCGGCTTTGCGGGTGAAGGTGAGCGCGAGGACGTGGCCGGCGTCGATGAGCTGCTCGCGCGACTGCCACGCGATCCGGCGGGTGAGGACGCGGGTCTTGCCCGAACCCGCGCCGGCGAGGATCGCCAGCGGCGCGGCGCGACTGGTGACGGCGTCGCGCTGGGTGGGGTCGAGACCCTGGAGGAGCGAGTCCACCGCGGCACGGTACCGCCCGGGTACGACAGCAACCGCGATCCGTTGGCCGGGCCCCGACGCCCGGGACAGCAGAAGGCCCCGAGTAGTCTCCGCTGCGTCGCAGCTCGGATCTCCTCGGGGCCGTTCCTGCCGACCGCCTCCGACCCCTCGCCCCGGGGTTTCCCCAGGTGCTCGGCCTCGGCGGCGATCTCCGGCGGCCTCACCTCCCGGGGGTGGTCCCGTTCGGCTCGGTCACCGCACCGGATCTTTCCCGTCCGTCTTCCGGGTGCCGCCCCACCCTCCCCCCGGAGATTGCTCTCCGAAGCTCGAGCTGAGCGCTCCCGGCACCAGACTGGTGTTCACCGGCCTCCGCATCGTAAAGACGGGCGCGCGCGAAATCAAGCGGAATTTCCCGGCTCCGGTCTTCGGCGGCGGTCGGGTACCGTCGCCAGCGGTGGTGCCCGAAGCGCGTTTCGAACAGATGGTGGCGGACGCGCTCGACGAGATCCCGCCAGAGCTCGGCAGGGAGATGGAAAACGTCGCCGTCGTGGTCGAGGACTGGCCCACGCCGCGGCAGCTGGCGAACGTCGGCGCCGGAGGCACGCTGCTCGGGCTCTACGAGGGAGTCCCGATCACCCGGCGTGGCCCGTTGAGCTATGCGGGCGTCGGGCCCGACCGGATCACGATCTTCCGCGGCCCGCTCTCGCGCCTGGCGCGTGACGACACGGACCTCGCGGCCCGGGTGCGGGTCACGGTGCTGCACGAGGTCGGGCACTACTTCGGGATGAGCGACGAGCGCCTCCGCGAGATGGGCTGGGCCTGAGCGCGGTCCTGCGCGCGGTCCTGCGCGATGGGGGCGCCGGAGTGCCGTAATCTCACGACATGGCGTACCCCGAGAACCTGATCCAGGACGGCGAGACCATGGCGCTGGATCTCCGGCCGCACTGGTGGTACTTCTCGCGCAACATCCTCACCGGGATCCCGTTGGCGATCATCTTGATCCTCGTGTTCGGTCAGCTCCACGGTGACGCGCGCAAGTACATCGGCCTGATCGTCGGCGTCGTCACGATCGTGTGGGCGGTGTGGCTCACGCTGAAGTACTTCCAGTGGCGGATGACCTACTTCGTGGTCACCAGCCGCCGTGTCATCTACCGCACCGGGGTGATCTCGAAGCACGGCGTCGAGATCCCGCTCGAGCGGATCAACAACATCAACTTCCACCAGCGGATCATCGACCGCATCATCGGTGCGGGCGACCTCGACATCGAGTCCGCAGGGAAGGACGGCCAGTCCCACTTCGACTTCATCCGCCATCCTGACGGGGTGCAGCACGAGATCTACCGTCAGATGGAAGCGCGCAACATGCCGGTGGCGATGGTCCAGCAGGCCCCCGCGGTCGTGTCGCCCGCCCAGCCCTCTGCCGCGGTGCCCGACCAGATCGAGGCGCTGGCCAAGCTGCGTGACCAGGGCCACATCACCGACGCCGAGTTCGAGGCGAAGAAGGCAGAGCTCCTCGGCCGCATGTAGTTCGGGGTCGCGCGGCAGCTCAGTGCAGGGTGACCTGCACGACGTCCCCGACCACTCGTGTCTGGTAGAGGCGCAGCGGCCCGCTCCAGCCGTCGTCGGACGCCAGGACGCACTGTCCGGTCGTGACGTCGAACATCGATCCGTGCTCGGGACAGCGCAGCAGGACCTTGCGGGTGAGGGGGAGCCCGCCGAGGGGCGTGTTCTGGTGTGGGCAGTTGCTCTCGTACGCGCACCAGGTGCCGTCGGCGTTGGCGACGGTGACGGGTGTGCCGTCCACGTCGATCGTGGCGGTCTCGCCCGGTTCCAGGTAGTCGGTGGGGAGGGCGTCGATGAAGCCCTGGTCGTCGTCGGTCATCGCACGAATCTACGGCGTTGTTGCACCCAGTTGAAGTTGACTGGCGTGTCGGGGAACGGTCAAGCTGAGCCCATCAGGTTCCAGCCCGACGAGGGGAGCGGTTCGTGGTCGAGAGCAGCGAGGACTTCATCTACGTGCGCGAGCGGCGGCTGCCGTACGAGACCTTCGACGCGGACAACCACCTCTACGAGAACCAGGACGCGCTGACCAAGTTCCTGCCCAAGAAGTACGAAGGCGTCGTCAAGTACGTCGACGTGGGCGGGCGCACCAAGCTGGCGCTTCGCGACAAGATCAGTCAGTACATCCCGAACCCGACCTTCGCGCGGGTTGCCGCGCCGGGATCCTGGGGAAACACGGCGGAGAACCAGGGGCGGGGGAGCGTCGGTGGTCGCACGGGGGTGAAGCCGAAGGCGATGCCGAGCCCCGCGGCGTTCTTCGACCCCGAGCCGCGCCTGGCCCTGATGAAGGACATGGGCATCGACCGCACGTTGCTGTGGCCGACGTTGGCGAGCGTGCTCGAGGAGCGCCTGGCCGACGACCCCGATCTCGTCGTGGTCATCATCCATGCCCTGAACCAGTGGATGCACGAGCACTGGACCTACGTGTACTCCGACGCGATCTTCTCCACGCCCATCATCAGCCTCGCCGCGGGCCCGGAGAAGGCGGTCGAGGAGCTGCAGTACATCCACGAGCGCGGCGCCAGGCTCTTCCTCACCCGCGTGGCGCCGGTGCCGACCTGGAGGGGGCGCAGGTCCTTCGCGTTGGAGGAGTTCGACCCGTTCTGGGCCGAGGTCGAGCGTCTCGGCGTCGTGGTGGGCATGCACTCCGGCGACTCCGGTTACCAGCGCTACGTCAACGAGTGGGAGGGCATCGGCACGGAGATGCTGCCGTTCCAGGCGACCGGCTCGCCCGCCTTCCAGTCGATGATGTCGCCGAAGGACGTCGTGCAGGACGCGGTCGCCTCGATCATCGGGCACGGTCTCGCGACGCGCTTCCCCGAGCTGAAGTTCATGCCGGTCGAGTACTGGGCGGGTTGGATCCGCCCGTTCGTCAAGCGGATGCGGGAGGCGTACGACCGCACGCCGGTGCTCTTCGACGAGGATCCCTTCGAGGTCTTCAAGCGCAACATCTACGTCCACATCTTCCACGAGCCGGACCCGAAGGGTCTGCTGGACCTCGGCCTGCCGGCTGATCGCCTGATGTTCGGCTCCGACTTCCCCCACCCCGAGGGCCTCGGCGACCCGCTGGGCTACAGCGAGGTGGTCGAGGGTCTCTCGCAGGAGGACCAGAAGCTGATCATGGGCGGCTCGCTGGCGAAGGCCCTCGAAGTCGGCGAGTACGCGAAGGCGTAGCCGTAGATCCCCGGAGCCGGCGCGGCGTGTGGCTGTTCCTCTGCGGCGACGAGTTCGCGGCGATGGACGGGGGGAGGGGCCGACGAGGTGCTCGCCCGTGCCGACGCGGACGCCGCCCCCTTCGCCCGTTCCGACGCCCTCCGGGCCCTCGTCACCCGGGGGCTCGAGGAGCTCGGCCCGAACGCCTGAAGGTCGGTAGTCCGGGCGCGGTTCGTCCGCTCGCGCGCCATCGATGAAGCGGGAAGCGAGTCATCATGACCCAATCGAGTGCACCGCAACAGGGGAACGGGAAGCTCGGGGGCGGGGCAATCGCCTCGCTCACCGGCGTCGGGGTGCTGCTCATCTTCATTGTCCAGAACACTGAGGATGTGAAGTTCGACTTCCTGTTCTTGAGCTTCACCTGGCCGCTGTGGCTCTACACCATCGTGACGGCGCTCTTCGGAGCCTTGGTGTGGTTCGGCCTGGGCGTGATGCGTCGCCACCGACGACGCAAGGAACGCCGCGACGAGCGCTGATCTCGACTCGAGCTCGCTTGCCCGCCGCCGAAATGTTGCAGCGCGACGGGGAGCGCGGCCAGGCAGTTACGGCGTGTCGAGCGGGCGGTCCAAGAGCGGGCGACACGGTTCGAGTCCACGGATTTCGATGTCGTCGCGTCGGGCCTCGAGCCAGCGGTCCCGTGTGAGTATCCATTTGAGGTTGCGGGCAGGGCGACCTTCTCGTGCGCACAGGACGGTGCCGTTGGCTTCGTACCCGTTCCCGCGGCTGACCGCTTGAGAAGCCGGGTTGTCTTCGAACGACGCGCTGTACGCCTCGACCGCATCGAGACCTTCGAACGCGAAGTGAAGCACCGCGGCCCGCATTTCCTTGCCCAGGCCGCGCCCTTGGGCTCGCTGCACGAGCCAAGAGCCCGTCTCGACACTGCGAGTGACCGGAAACTGCACGGCGAAGAGCAACTGGACGCCGACGGGTTCGGCGTCGTCCATCACGACGAACGGCAGACCCCAGTCGCCGGGGGAGAGCGAAGCGCGCCGCGACCACATGTGCTGCAATATTCCACGTTCCAGTTCGGGTGACTCAGCGCGGCTCCACGGCACGTAGAACGGCATCGTGTCCGGATCGTGAATACCTTCAGCGGCAAGATCGGCAATCGACACCAGATCGTCATCGTCGGGGTAGCGCAACTCGACGCGCGGTGTTCGGATCCGTAGATCGAAGAGCGGCCAGTGAGGATTCGACATTCACCCATGGTGACACTCCCGGCACGCGCACACACAGGACTTGGCGTCAGGCTGGACTGTGACTACGAGACGGAATCTCTGAACGCGACGGCTTCAGCACCGATTGCGGCTGACTCCTCGATCGAGAGGATCGGCGTCACTTCGATACGAAGCCCACGGGGTCCAGGGAGTTGTCGTACGCGCCATCGCCGCGAGGTCGTCGACTCGACGATGGCCACGCCACCGCTTTCCGCCCGCGAAGCCGTAGAAGCCCCTGCAGTCGGCTTCCGCCGGAGAGCGGATTCCTCTCTGTTGTCGAGAGCGTCGGGAGTGCCTCGTCACGAGCCGCGGTCGTCGCGGTGTTGTACGCAGGTGGCGAGAAAGAGCGGGTAGACGACGCCGTCGCGGACGACCTCGGAGCAGCGCTCGAACCTGACGTCGGTGAACCCGGCACGACCGAGCGTGTCGCCCAGCGCAGCGCGGTTGAACCCGTGGTGACCGTCGAAGCCGTCGGGGTGGAACGACCCGTCTTCTTCCTCGAGGTCGACGATGCACAAGTGCCCACCGTCGCCGAGCAGGCCGGCAAAGCTCGCCAGCACCGGCTCCAGGCCCGGGATGTGATGCAGAGTCATGACGGTGACCACGAGGTCGAAATGCTCGTCGGGAACGGGCTCGGTCGCGAGGTCGACGTCCCACACCTCGGCGTCGGTGACGACCCCTGTGGCGATCTTGCTCTCCATGACCTCGCGCATCCCAGCCGACGTGTCCGCCATCGTCACCGGACCAACCGAGTCGCGCAGGGCTTGGGTGACGAGTCCCGTGCCGGCACCGTATTCCAACATCCGCATCGACCGGTCGAGCGGCACGGCAGCGCGAATCGCGACCGCCACCGCCTCGGCGCGCTCCACTTTGGCCGGGTCGTCATCCCACGTCGCGGCGCGTTCATCGAAGCTGTTGCTGCTCATCACGGCAGAGTGTCGCGCGTGAGGCGCCGGGGGCGCGCATCACCGGGATGCCCTCGCTGCAGCAGCCTGGTTAGGGTTTCCGCCGTGACCGCTTCCGAGTACACGTACAAGCCCGCGAACCTCACCCCGGTCGTGATGACCGACGGGCACAGCGAGGCCACGTGGACGCCGAGCAAGGAGTGGGGCAATCCGGTGGGCAACGTGCACGGCGGGTACGTCGCCGTGCTCGTCGACGACGTCGCCGGCATGGCCCTGCTCTCGCTCATCGGTTCCGGGGCACCCACGGTCTCGTTGCAGGTCGACTACGTCAACGCCATGCCGATGGGTCGTACCTACACCGCACGCGGCGAGGTGCTGCGCGCCGGGAAGGCGACCGCGATCGTCGACGTGCACGTGTACGACCCCGACGAGCTCCTCGTGGCGCGGGGCAAGTGCTTCTTCCAGCTACCGAGCTCGTGGAGGGAACGGACTCGGACGCCGACGGTTCCGTGACCCGGCCGCCGAGTGCCACACCCGAGACAAGCCGACGCCGGCAGCTTCGGACGGCCTACTCGCGAGGGGCTGCGGCTGCATCATCTCGAGTCGGTTTCCGAACGAGTCATAGATGTAGACGCGATCGAAACCTTCGAGGGGTTCGTCGTCGACGACCTCGAACCCTGCGGCACGGGTGGCCGCTTCCATCGCTCGGAGATCGGACACGATGACCCCGACCTGAGCGTTGCGGGCAGGACGGAAGTCCTTTTCGACGCCGACGTGGATGATGACGCGCTCCGACTCGAACCAGGCACCACCGCGCGGGCCAGGTGTGCGGGTTTGGGGACCTCGCGAAGGCCGAGGAAGTCGGCAGAGAACGCCGAGCCTCGTTCTCGGCGCCGGGCGGCATCGCCAGCTGACGTGGTCGATCGACTCCAGACCCAACGTGCCCTCCAAGCCGACGGGGAACGAATCCCGCACCCCGAAGGAAACGAGTTCTGTCTCAACCGAGTACCGATCTGCCGTCCTGCACTCGAAGCGACCGCGCAGATCAGTTCGGACGGGCAGCGCCCGCGTCCACGGCGCACCCGCAGCCGTCAGGCATCAGTTCTGCGGCCCCTGCGGTGTCGTTCTACGAAGGGCAGTGGTGTGCGTGTTGATCGGTCGTGATCGTGGCCACGTCCCGCTCGTCCGGGTCGCCGTTCGCTTGCACACCTCGCAGGTTCGCTGCGAGGTCACGACAGATTGCTGCGCGGGCATTGAGTGCTGCGCGAGAAAGCGCACCGAACGCCATCTCGGCGTACATTTGCGCGGCGACGGCTGCTGGCCGACATGGCCGTGGGGTTGATCCACGAACGGGACTTGTGCGGCTGTTGTGGGCGCGAGAGGATCCCTGTTGTCTTGGCGATCTGGTGGGGGACAGGAGGTGGCGCGGTGCAGTTGCGTGTTGCCGATGACACTCGGTCCCTAGTTTCGTCGAGGATGTCGGAGTTGGTGGGCAGCGTCGGCTGGGCGATTGTCGATGCTGCGCCGGACGGCCTGCTCCTTGTCGAGGAGGGTGGCGAGATCGTCCTCGCGAATCGTCGAGCTGAACGGATCTTTGGCTACGAGCGCGGCGGGTTGTTGCACCGTTCTGTCGAGCAACTGCTCCCGACGCGACTGCGGACGCGCCATGAGGGATATCGCGTGGCGTATGCGGTCGCGCCGGTGACTCGGCCGATGGGAGCTGGGCTGTTGTTGCACGGCGTACCGCGGATGGTGTCGAGGTTCCGGTCGAGGTGAGCCTCAGCCCATTCAATGAGGGTTCTGCGCGGCTGACGATTGCGATCGTGCGCGACGTCTCGGACGCGCACATGACCCGCGAGACCGCCTCGGCGCTCGCGCTTGCACAGGAGCGTGAGCGGATCGCTCACGAGCTCTTGGATTCGGTCATCCGACACCTGTTCGATATCGGGCTCACCGTGACAGCACAGATCGCGCAGCGAAACGAGGTCGGGGATACAGCGCACAAGGTGGTTGATGAGATCGACGAGACGATCCGAGAGATTCGCAAGATGGTCTTCGACGCGCGCCCACAAGGCCGCCCTTCCCGTCCTGATTTCTCGTAGTGATCTCGCCCACGCGCGATCGCGGCGCAGTGATGCGAGTGGTGTGCCCGGTCCCGTTCGAGCGTGCTTCCCGGCAATGACTTTCGGCCCTAGCCCGATCCGCTGTTTCAGACGACGATCCACACAGAGCAGTGGACGAAGCGTCGAGCGACGCGAGGGCAGTTGCGCGCTGTCGGGAGGAGAAGCCCCGTGTTCATTCGGGAAGCCTCCCGGATAGCACAGTCGTTTGAGTACCTCGCGCCTCGCTTCATTGCTCCTGATTGGCTGCATCCGTTAGCGATCGCAGCGGCGGGCGACGCACTGCAACTGGTCCAGAGCGGTTCCTCCGAGGGCTCGCACGACCCGGCAATCACGGTGTGGCCCGACGCGCTGGGCTACGAACTCGGTCCGGTACGTGTTCGCCTCGACGAGCTTGCTGTCGCGATGCGCTGGAACAGCCACCTCTCCCCGGAGCTGTTCCCCGAACTCTTCGATGGAGACCTCCGGGTCGAGCGTGTGGAGGAAGCCCGTTCCGATCTCACCGTTGTCGGCACCTACCCCCGCAGCAAGCTGCCCGCGGTGGACCCGAACGTGATCCAGCAAGCCACCGAAACATGGGCGCGCGGCTTCTTGGCCAACATCGTTCGCTCCCTGTCGGACAACCCGCCGCTGTGACCAACCCCGACGACACGCTGAGCCGCCACGCGAGAGCTCAGAAGCGATTGCACGCGCCTCATCTCGGCATGCAGGACCCAGGGCAAGAAAGCGCACAATGTCCGATCCGGTTGACTTACGCGAACGCCGATCGAAGCGCTGTGCGGGTCGGCGCGCTGACGCGGGTGCCCCGGCTTCGGTCGGGGTTTCGTCCGCTATGCGCCCTTGACGAATCGAACGCGCTTAGGTAGATCAAAGGTACGGCTCAAGCAATCGGGCTCGCTTGGTGGTGGTGATCGCCCGGGGGGTTCGAGACATGGCAGCGACGACTCGGCGCTTTGCCGACGAGCAGAACATTGTTGAGCGCGCCGCCGGTGCGGGATTCCGGCTTGTGCAGTACGAGACATCGGATGGCCAACTGGTGTGGGAGTGGCTACGCGGTGAAGAGCCGCGACCGCAGTTCGTCAGTCGGCGTGTGGCGCTCAACTACATGGAGGACCGGCTCAGGCGTGACGAGCAAACTCGTCACCGCTTGCCGCTGCGACGGCGTGCACACCAATAGGCTGGCGCCGATGAGCACCGGGAATTCAGCACGCCAGGGGTGCGCCGAGGGAGCTCAGGGGGGACGGTCTCGCCTTCGCGTGCGCGCTGGACCGTCCCCGATCTGTGAGCGTTCTCGGAAGCGCGGAGCGGTTCGGGGCGCGCGGTACGTACCGTGCCGTCAAGCGCGGACACGGGCGCGAAGCGTTGGAGACCGCGCCGTCGAGATCGTCGAGAGCAGCCGAGCAGGCAGAGACGTGCTTCGTCGGCTTTCGTCTCAGGGTGCACGGTGCGCTCGGTGCAGTGACTACCTTCTTGTCGGGTTGTGTCACTCGAGCGCGCCGGCTACCACGAACTTGACCCATAGCTCCATGGTCTTGTAGTTGGAGTTCCAGAGGTAGAAGTTGTGGTCGGCGTTGGCTTCGTCCTCGTACCAGACCCCTCGCGTGAACCACACCGGCTTCGCGAGATCGCCTCGCACATACGCCCACTGCAGCGCCAGTGGTGTTCCCTGGGTGCTGGGCAGTACCAAGGTGTCCTGCTGGCCGTAGGCCAGGTACGCCGGTGGTGCGCTCGCAGTCAGGTGGGGGGCGATGCTCGCGTCGCGCATCTTCGTCGGGTCACACGTCTGGACCTGACCGGCCACGCAGCCGAGCAATGCTGTGGTCAGCCCCGGAGCCCAACCGCCGGCCTGGGCGAAGGTGGTGAGGTCCGACGGGCCCACGTAGTCGATGACGCCCTGCACCGTCGGCGGGACCGCGAGCTCGTCGGACGACAGCGTGGGGTCGTGGTAGACGCCGGGTGCAGCGCCGGCCAGCGCGGCGAGCTGGCCGCCGGCGGACGCGCCAGCGACGATGATCATGTCGGGGTTCAGGTTCCAGCGCGCTGCGTTGGCGCGCACGAAGCGGATGGCTCGGTCGGTGTCGTAGCTCGCGGTCGGGAAGGTGTTGGCGAAGCTGCCGTCGGGGTTCGCGGTGACGAGCCGGTAGTCGACCGAGACCAACGCGACGCCGGCGTCGGCGACCAGAGTCTCGATGACGTCGGGGACGGCGCAGCGCGTGCCTGCGATCCAGCCACCGCAGTGGAAGTAGACGACGACGGGGAAGGGCCCGGTGCCGGTGGCCGGAAGGTGGATATCGAGGAGCTGGGACGACAGCGGGCCGTAAACGACACCGAGCGTGTCGCGCGTGGGCGGCGCGACGTACGCCACCGGCCCCTGACCACTGGCGTTGGGCACCGCGCACGCGCACACACACAGACTGAAGGCGACCAGGATCGCCCCGACAGACGCTCGCCGGCCCCGCCCACCGCGACTCTCGTCGCGTCGCCGTTCGTTGCGACCGATCGACATCCCGTCACCCCCCAAAACCACACCGGCCATATCGCGAAGTCAACATCGTCATCGGGGGCGCCCTAGGTGTAGTTCCCATGCACGTTCGTCAAGACGGGCTCCTTGAGACTCGAGGGTACGACCCACTCTCACCTCAAGGAGCCGATGGACCAGCTGACCCCCGATCATCGAGCACCGACGGAGCTCAGGTCACCTGGCGTGCGCCGTCGACGGCCCGGGCGACGAAGGAGAGCGGCTCGATGCCGGTAGCGGCGCGGTAGCGCAGGACCGCCTTGGCCAACACGTCGTCGGCATGGTTGCGTTGCGCGAGGGCGACGACGCAGCCGCCAAAGCCCGCGCCGGTCAGCCGCGCGCCGGCCGCGCCGCACTCCACCAGGACCTCGACGAGCAGGTCCAGCTCAGGGATGGACACCTCGTAGTCGTCGCGCAGGCTCGCGTGGCTGGCGAGCAGGAGCGGGCCGAGCACCGAGAGGTCGCCCGTGGGGAGCGCGGCCGCCGTCGCGAGCACCCGTGTGTTCTCGGAGACGACGTGGCACGCGCGCGGCTCGTCGCGCACCTGCTCAGGTGTCGCGTCGCGCAGCGACGCGAGCCCGAGTCGTGACGCGATCGCTTCGCATTCGGCGCGACGTGTCGAGTACGCGGTCGCCGCCAGGGTGCGCGGCACGCCCGAATGGACGACGAGCACGGCGATGCGGGAGGAGATCGGCACCGGCGTCACCTTGTTGGCGCGGCAGTCGACGAGCAACGCGTGCCCTGCCCGCCCGTACAGGGAAGCCAGCTGGTCCATGAGCCCGCCCGGCACGCCCGTCGCCGCCACCTCCGCCTCCAGCGCCCACTGGGCCAGGTCGAGTCGATCGCGGCCGGCGCCGGCGAGCGCGAGCGTCATCGCGACGGTGAGCGCCGAGCTGGACGAGAGCCCGGAACCAGGTGGGACCGTCGACGTGACCGCGAGGTCGGCGCCGGTCAGGCCGATCCCGTGCCCGGTGAGGACGCGCACGACACCCGCCATGAAGCGTCCCCACGCCGGCTGGACCGTCGCCGGATCGTCGCGACCGTCAGCAGCTACGGAGACCGGCTCGGGTAGCTCGCGTGACCGGGCGGTGATGGTGGAGCCGCCGTTCGGCGTGGTCGTGACCGTGCACGCCCGATCGACGGCGAGCGGCAAGACGAAGCCGAGGTTGTAGTCCGTGTGGTCGCCGAGCAGGTTGACGCGTCCGGGCGCGGTGAACGTGGCGGAACGCGCGGCCATGGCGACGAACGTAGCCCTGGCGGGCCACCGGACCAGGCCGGCGCAGGCCGGATCAGGCCCCCGACCCGGCTCCCCACGTCGGTCGATCCGGTCCCGTCGGCGCGAACCGGCGGTTGTGACTTCACCGGAGCCCCGCCATCGCCGATACTGGGGGTCTATGACTCGTCTCCAGACCTCGTGGGCCATCGCCAAGCGTTCGTGGGCGGTGCTCAAGTCCGACAAGTCGCTCGCCTGGTTCCCGGTGCTCTCCGCCATCGGATCGCTGATCGTCATCGGCGTGCTCGGTGGGCTGATCGCGCTCATGGGCATCGACAGCTCGTCGACGGGTGACTCGCTCCAGCCGATCGGTTGGGTGCTCATCGTCCTGACCTACCTGGCGCTGGCGATGGTGCAGACCTACTTCCTCGCCGCGCTCGTGGCCGGCGCCGACATGCGTCTGCGCGGTAACGACTCCACGGTGCGCTCGGCGCTCGACATCGCGAACTCGCGCCTGCACCGGCTGTTGCCGTGGGCCATCGTCACCGCCACGGTCACGATGATCCTCCAGGCGATCGAAGAGCGCTTCGGGATCGTCGGGCGCATCGTCGCCGGGCTCGTGGGCCTCGCGTGGAACCTCGTGACGTTCCTCGTGGTGCCGATCCTCGTGCTCGAGGACCTCGCCGTCCGGCCGGCGCTGACCCGTTCGAAGGATTTGTTCAAGAAGACGTGGGGGGAGAACGTGATCGGCCAGGGCGGTCTCGGGTTGGTCGGCATGCTCGCGGCGCTCCCCGGCGTGCTGCTGATCCTCGCCGGCGTCGCGCTCGGCACCGCCGGGCTCGTCGTCCTGGGCGCCGTCGGCGTCGTGTGGATCCTGGTCGCCTCGGTCGTGATCTCCGCGCTGAGCGGCATCTACCGCACCGCGCTCTACCACTTCGCCGCGCACGGCCGGGTCCCCGGCGACTTCTCCGACATCGACTTCCACGACGCGTTCCGCCCCCGCAAGACCAGTGGTGGCGGGAGCGGGTTCGGCGGGTTCGCGGGGCCGTCCAGCAACTGAGCGGCCGGCCTCGGGAAGGGCCTGCACTCAGAGCTGCGGGAGCACCTCCGCGGCGAAGCGCTCGAGGCTGTCGACGTCGAAGGGCGCGCGCACCGCGACGTTGATCTGGTCGGCGCCGGCATCGGTGTAGGCGCCGACCAAGGTCGACGACCTGCTGGGTGCTGCCGGTGAGCACCGAGCCGCGTAGGTAGTCGACCATCTGACCGAACTGGGCGACGAGGTCCTCCTCGCGCCAGGCGAGCGCGAGGTTGAGTGACTTCGTGATCCCGGCTGGGTCGCGCCCGGTGTCGGCGCAATGCGCGTCGAGGACGCCCATCTTGTGGCGGAACGTCTCGGGGCTCACGAACGTCACGTTCCAGCCGTCGGCGTAGCGGGCAACGAGCTTCAACGTGACCTTCTCGCCGTGGCCGCCGAGCCAGATCGGCAGCCGCGCCTGTTTCGGCTTGGGCTCGCAGCGGGCGTCGCGCAGCCGGAAGAACTCGCCGTCGAAGTCGACGGACTCCTCGGTGAGGAGCGCGCGGACGCACTGCACGGTCTCCTCGAGCTGGCGCAGCCGCACCGGCGCCGGCGGGAACGGGATGCCGTACGCGTCGAACTCGCCCTGGTGCCATCCCGCGCCGAGACCGAGCGTGACCCGACCGTCCGAGAAGTTGTCGATGGTGGCGATCGACTTGGCCAGGACCGCGGGGTGTCGGTAACCCGCGCAGTACACGAGGCTCCCGCAACGGACGCTCGACGTGGCCATGGCGAGGGCGGCATGGGCGGTGAGCCCTTCCAGGCACTCGTACCCCGGATCCGGGTCGGTGACGTCGGCGGCGTAGAAGTGGTCCCACACCGAGATCCACCCGAAGCCGAGTGCCTCGATCCGTGCCCAGAGCGCCTGGATGGCGTCGGTGGACGTGTACTGGAGGCCTGCGTGCACGCCGAGGATCACGACGGGTGACCCTACGCGACGGCCCCTAAGGTTGGGAAGATGATCGAGATCGACGCGCTCCCGCAGCTGCGAGCCCCGCTGCTCGTCGTCGCGCTCTCGGGCTGGGTGGACGCCGGCCTCGCGGGTGCGGGCACGGTCGCGGTGCTCCAGGAGCAGCTCGAATCGGTGCGGACGTTCGCCCGCCTCGACCTCTCCGACCTCATGGACCTGCAGCAGACGCGCCCGACCGTGCACCTGGTCGACGGTGTGTCGCGTGAGATCATCTGGCCCCAGCTCTCCTTCGTCGCCGGCCACCTCGGGCGCGACGTCGTGCTGTGCAGCGGCCCGGAACCGTCGTTGCGCTGGCGCGCCGTGCTCGGCGAGATCGTCGGCCTGGCCGAGCAGCTCGGGGTCACCGCCGCGTTCACCGTCGGCGGCATCCCGAGCATGGCATCGCACCGCCGGCCCGTGAGCGTGCTCGCCACCGGCACCGACGCCGACCTCGTCGCCGCCGCGGGCGCGTGGCGTCAGGACTACACCGGACCCACCGGCGCGCAGAGCGTGCTGCAGGTGATGCTGGGCGACGCCGGCATCCCTACGCTCGCGTTGTGGGCGCAGGTGCCGCATTACGTCGCCGGCGGCGCGTCGCCGCCCGCGATCCGCGCCCTGCTCGCCCGGCTCCGCGACCTCGGCGGCGTGACCGTCGACCTCGGCGCGCTCGACGAGCAGGCCCAGGTCTACGAGGAGCGGGTGGAGGAGGGCCTCACCGAGCGGCCCGACGTCGTCGAGGTGATCCGCGCCATCGAGGCGGGCGAGGCCGAAGACGAGGAGCTGCCCTCGGGCGACGAGCTCGCCTCCGAGATCGAGCGTTTCCTCCGGGACCAGAGCTAGGCGGAAAACGCTGGGCAAAGTGTCCGATCCGGTGGACACTGGAAGGGCATGGTGGGCCGGCCGGGCCGACCCTGCCCCGGCCCGCCGGCCCGCCACCTCGGTCGACTCGCGCCCCGGTCGACTCGCGTCCCGGCGGCCCGAGGCAGTAGAACGGTTCCGAACCGAGCAGTTCCCGAGCACGAGCAGGAGCCCTCATGAGTGTCGTCAAGATCAACGCGATCACGGTGCCCAAGGAGCGCGCCGACGAGCTGGTGGCGCGGTTCGCGGCGCGGGCGGGCGAGGTGTCGGGCTCGCCCGGCTTCGAGGCATTCGAGTTGCTGCGCCCGGCTGACGACCGCGACACGTTCCTCGTGTACACGCGGTGGGCGTCGGAAGACGACTTCCAGGCGTGGATGAACAGCGCCGCGTTCCAACACGGGCACAAGGCCCACGGTGAGCAGGGCCCGGTGAGCACGGGCAGCGAGCTGTGGCAGTTCGACGTCGTCCAGCACGAGGACGCTCCGGCCGCGTAGCTCCACCCGATCTCGCGCCACTCGCCGTGCAGACGCTGCTCGACTTCCACAAGGTCTGGGGTTACGTCGCGATCGTGATGAACGCGGTCGCGGGTGTGATCGCGTTGATCGCGTGGCGGTGGCGCAAGGCGCGCGGCAGGTACGTGTGGATCGCGACGATCATCGCCGAGTCGGCGCTGATGCTCCAGGTACTGGTGGGCTCGATCCTCGTCGCGAGCAAGGACTACGTGGCGCCCCGGTTCCACATGTTCTACGGCTTCGTCGCGTTCCTTACCGTGGGGCTGGCGTACCAGTACCGTCGCCAGATGCGCGGTCGCACCGAGATGTTCTACGGACTCGTCGGCCTGTTCCTCATGGGGCTCGGCATCCGCGCGGTGCTCCAGGCGTCGTGATGGCGGCCAGACGGCGCGTGCTCCTGCTGTTCGGTGGTCGCTCGGCGGAGCACGACGTGTCGCGCGTCACCGCCGTCGCCGTGGCTCGCGCGCTCGACCCGGCGCGCTACGAGGTCGTGCCCGTCGCCATCACCACCGACGGCCGGTGGTTGCTGGCCGGCTCGGCGCGCGCCGCCATCGAGGCGGGCCCGAGGGCCCTGCCGAGCGCGTTCGCGATCGACGGCGAGGTCGCGCCACCGGTGGGCACGCTGGACGTCGACGTCGTGTTCCCGCTGCTCCACGGACCCTACGGCGAGGACGGCACCGTGCAGGGCCTCCTCGAGCTGGCCGACGTCCCGTACGTGGGATCGGGCGTGTTGGGGTCCGCGGTGGCCATGGACAAGGTGATGATGAAGCGCGCCTTCGCGGCCGTCGGCCTGCCCTACGCGCGCTCGCTCGCGTTCCGCGACGGTCACGACCGTGCCGACCTGGCGACCCAGGTCGAGACCGAGCTCGGGTTCCCGTGCTTCGTGAAGCCGGCCAACCTCGGGTCGTCGGTCGGGGTGTCGAAGGCAGCCGACCGCGCCGGCTTCGACGCCGCGTGTGACCTCGCTTTCGCGTACGACGAGTGGATCGTGGTGGAGGAGGCGATCTCCGGGCGTGAGATCGAGCTCGCGGTGCTGGGGGACGACCCGCCCGCGGTCTCGGTACCGGGGGAGATCGTGCCCGGCGACGACTTCTACTCCTACACCGACAAGTACGAGGCCGACGACGCCCAGCTGCTCGTGCCCGCGCCGCTCACCGACGAACAGGTGGGCGCGGCGCAGGTGCTGGCGTGCCGCGCGTTCGAGGCGTGCCGGTGCGAGGCCATGGCGCGGCGTCGACCTGTTCCTGCGCGACGACGGCGAGTTCCTGGTGAACGAGGTCAACACCATCCCCGGGTTCACGCCGATCTCGATGTACCCGCGCCTGTGGGAGGCCACCGGCGTGCCCTACGCCGAGCTGCTCGACCGCCTCATCGAGCTGGCCGTCGAACGCCATGCCCGCCGCGCCGCGCGGGCGGGCCGCCAGCGCTGAGCTACAGGTTGACGATCGGGCAGGTGAAGGTACGGGTGATGCCGTCGACCTTCTGGATCTCGGAGACCACGAGCTTGCCGAGGTCGTCGAGGGAGCCCGACTCGGCCTTGACGATGACGTCGTAGGGACCGGCCACGTTGTCGGCGTCGACCACGCCGGCGATGCCCCGCGCGGCCTTGGCGACCTTCTCCGCCCGCCCGACCTCGGTCTGGATCAGCACGTACGCGGTGACGCTCATCAGTACCCCCGGGTTCGACGGACGGGACCCTCGGTCGCCGAACCGAGCGTACTGCCCCTCAGCCCAAGCGTGCCTCGAGCGCGTCGAGCTGCGCGGCGAGCTCCGGGGGGAGGCGGTCACCGAATTCGGCGAAGTACTCCCGGACGCCGGGCAGCTCACGCTTCCACGCCTCGTTGTCGACGGCCAGGGCCGCGGCGACGTCGTCGTGCGAGACGTCGAGGCCGTCGAGGGTGAGGTCTTCGGGCCGGGGCACGACGCCGATCGGCGTGTCGGCCCCCGACGCGTCGCCATCGAGACGGCGGCAGATCCACTCGAGGACCCGCGAGTTCTCGCCGAAGCCCGGCCACAGGAACTTGCCGTCGTCGCTCTTGCGGAACCAGTTGACGCCGTAGATGGCGGGGAGCGACGCCTCGTCGGTGCGCCGCGCCATGCTCAGCCAGTGGGCGAAGTAGTCACCCATGTTGTACCCACAGAACGGGAGCATCGCGAAGGGGTCGTGCCGAAGGTCGCCGAGACCGCCGGTGGCGGCGGCCGTCTTCTCCGAACCCATCGTCGCGGCCACCAGCACGCCGTGCTGCCAGGTGTGGGACTCGTAGACGAGCGGCACGGTGCTGGCGCGCCGGCCGCCGAAGAGGAACGCCGAGATCGGCACGCCCTTCGGGTCCTGCCACTCGGGGGCGATCGACGGGCACTGCGACGCGGGCACGCAGAAGCGCGAGTTCGGGTGCGCGGCGGGGGAGTCCTCGGCGGGCGTCCACGACCGGCCCTTCCAGTCGGTCAGGTGCGCGGGCGGCTCGTCGGTGAGGTCTTCCCACCAGACGTCGCGGTCGTCGGTGAGCGCGGTGTTCGTGAACACGGTGTTGGTGTCCATGGTGTGGAGCGCGTTGGGGTTCGAGCTCTCGTTCGTGCCCGGCGCCACACCGAAGAAGCCGAACTCCGGGTTGATGGCGTGCAGGCGACCCTCGTCGCCGAATTTCATCCACGCGATGTCGTCGCCGATGGTCTCGACCTTCCAACCGGGGACGGTCGGGATGAGCATGGCGAGGTTGGTCTTGCCGCAGGCGGAGGGGAACGCGGCGGCGATGTACTTCACGCTGCCCTCGGGGCTCGTGATCTTGAGGACGAGCATGTGCTCGGCGAGCCAGCCTTCGTCGCGCGCGATCACCGACGCGATGCGCAGCGCGAAGCACTTCTTGCCGAGCAGCGCGTTTCCGCCGTAGCCGGAGCCGAACGACCAGATCTCGCGGCGTCTCGGGGAAGTGGACGATCCACTTCTCCTCGTCGTTGCACGGCCAGGCGACGTCTTCGTCACCCGGCGCCAGGGGGGCACCGACCGAGTGGACGCAGGGCACGAATTCGCCGTCGCGGCCGAGCACGTCGAGCGCGGCCTGGCCGGCCCGGGTCATGGTGCGCATGCTGACCGCGACGTAGGGGGAGTCGGTGACCTCGACGCCGATGTACGACAGCGGCGAGCCGAGCGGGCCCATGCTGAAGGGCACCACGTACATGGTGCGGCCCCGCATGCAGCCCCGGTACAGCTCGGTGAGCTTGGCCCGCATCTCGGCTGGGGCCTTCCAGTTGTTGGTCGGGCCGGCGTCCACCTCGCGCTCGGAGCAGATGAAGGTGCGGTCCTCGACCCGCGCGACGTCGCTGGGGTCCGAGTGCGCCCAGTAGGAACCGGGGCGCTTCTCGGGATCGAGCGCGACGAAGGTGCCCGACTCGACGAGCTGCTTGCAGAGCAGTTCGTGCTCGGCGTCGGACCCGTCGAACCAGTGGACGTCGTCGGGCTCGCAGAGCACCACGATGCCGTTCACCCAGTCGAGCAGCCGCTGATTCGAGGTAGGGGCCTGCACGAGCGTCACGTCACGCTCCTCCGGATGGGAAAAGGGGTGTCGAAAAGTCTACCGAGGGTGTCCGGGCGACCCCGAAAGGGGGGCCGCGCCGGGGCCCGGTGCCGGAATGCCCGTGCCCGAGCCGGGCGTAGCCGCCGAGCTCGCCTGGTGGGAGCCGTTCCGGGTGGCGCTGCGCGGGTTCCCGCCGCCGGCGGGCGACACCGCGCTCCTCGAGGCTGCCGCTTCCCTCGGGCTGACCGCGGCGCACTCGCCGTACGTCGACCCCGACCCGGCGCTGGCGAAGCGCCTCGTCGCCGCCAGGCAGCAGGGTGACACCACCCTCGAGGGGCTGAGCACGACCGCGTAGCAGATCGTCGACGGCTGGAGCAGCGCGGTGCACGCCTTCGACGACAGCCTCGAACGGTGCGGGCGGCACGATCGACACGCCGGCATGGAAGATCGCCGACCGCACGACCGCGTACGTGACCCGCGCCGTCGCCGCCCGCCTCGGCCTGTGGGGGAACCACGGGTACGAGGCCCGCTACGACATGCTCTGGCAGGACGAGCACGGTGACGAGCTCGACGGCGGGCACGGCGACGAGCTGCCGAAGGTCCGCCGGACCGTCTGACGCTCGGACCTGGCCGGATCGGACCTGGCCGGATCGGACCTGGCCGGATCGGACTTGGCCGGATCAGACCTGGGCGGTGGGGAGGCCCATGTCGACCTCGGAACCGATGCGCACGTTGTGGGCGCGCCCGTCGGCGTCGAGCTCGAAGTTGATGCGCTGACCCTGGCGCAGCATGCGGAACAGGGAGTGCTCGAGCGCGTCGGCGGCGAAGGCGATCTCGGCGCGGTCGGTGTCGCCGACCACGAGCCCCTCACCCGAGAGCGGGTCGAACATGCGGACGACGCCCTGCACGGTGGGTCCCCTACGGCTTCTGCACCTTGCCCGCCTTGAGGCAGGAGGTGCACACGTGGAGACGCTTCGGGCTGCCGTTGACGACGGCGCGGACCTTCTGGACGTTGGGGTTCCAGCGGCGCTTGGTACGGCGGTGCGAGTGGCTGATGCGCATGCCGAACTGCGGCTTCTTGCCGCACAACTCGCAGACGGACGCCATGACGCAACCTTCATTTCCGACGACGACGGGAACGATCGAACGGCGAAGGATAGCAGCGGGCGCAGTACCATCCCAGCCGTGACGGTCCTGCAGAAGCTGGCGCCGGGGGACCTGCGGCGGATCGTGTCGACCTACCGCGACGTGCTGCGCGTCCACCAGGAGGAGCTCAACGCCCTCAACGTGTACCCCGTCCCCGACGGCGACACCGGGACCAACATGGCGCTCACCCTCGAATCCGTCGTGGGCGAGATCGAAGCCAACGTCGACGACGGCGGGACGCCCGCCATGGCGCAGGTCTGCGAGGCCATCCGGCACGGCTCGCTGATGGGGGCGCGGGGCAACTCGGGCGTGATCCTCTCCCAGATCCTCCGGGGCCTGGCCGACACGTTCTCGCCGCTCGACGCGATCTCGGGCGCCGACGTCGCGACCGGGCTGCGCCGGGCGACCGACGCCGCGTACCAGGCGGTGCTGCGCCCGGTGGAGGGCACGATCCTCACCGTCGTGCGCTTGGCGGCGGAATCGGTGGAACGCGCCGTCGGCGAGGGGGAGACCGCGCTGGCGGCCATCCTCGAACGGGCCGCCGACGCCGCCCGGGCCGCCGTCGCCGCCACCCCCGACCTGCTCCCGGTGCTGCGGGAAGCGGGTGTGGTCGACGCCGGCGGCCGCGGGTTCGAGCTGCTGCTGGCCGCCTGTCTCAACGTCGTCGACGACCGACCCGTCCCGCCGCCCGAGGCGGTGCACAGCTCGATCGCGGTCGAGACCCACGCCGACGAGGGCACCGACGTCGCCGACCTGCGCTACGAGGTCATGTACTTCCTGCACGCCGACGACGACCGCATCGACGGGTTCAAGGACACATGGGGCGCGCTGGGTGACTCGATCGTGGTGGTGGGCGGCGAGGGCGTCTGGAACTGCCACGTGCACACCGACGACATCGGCGCGGCGATCGAGGCGGGCATCGAGGTGGGCCGGCCCCGCGACATCCGGGTCACCGACCTCGTCGAGCAGGTCGAGGGGCGCGAGGAAGCGGCGTGGGTGCGCGGGCAGGTCCGCGCCGACGACGTGCCGCTCGAGCGGGTCACCACGGGCGTCGTCGCGGTGGCGGTGGGCGAGGGACTGCGCACCCTCCTGCGCGGGCTCGGCGTCCAGCAGGTCGTGGCGGGAGGACAGTCGATGAACCCGTCGACCGCCCAGATCCTCGAGGCGGTCGACGCGTGCGTCGCCGACGGCGTGATCGTGCTGCCCAACAACAAGAACATCGTGCCGGTGGCCCAGCAGGTGCCCGGGCTCACCGACCTCCCGGTCGCGGTGGTGCCCACCGCCGCGGTGGTGGAGGCCCTCGGCGCGCTGCTCGCCTACGACCCCAAAGCGTCGCTGGCCGACAACCAGGCCACCATGGCGGAGGCGGCGGCTCGCGTGCGCGCCGGTGAGGTCACCCAGGCCGTGCGCGACAGCGTCGCCGAGTGCGGGCCGATCGCGACCGGTGACTGGATCGCGATCACGCGCGCCGGCATCCTGGCCTCGGTGAAGTCGGCGTCCGACGCCGCGGTCGCGCTGGTCGACGCGCTCGTTGACGACGACGCCGAGCTCGTCACCATCATCGTGGGGGCCGAAGCCGACGCCGCCGACACGACGCGCCTCAGCGAGCACCTGACGAGCGCCCATCCCCACGTCGAGGTCGAGATCCACCACGGTGACCAACCGCTCTACCCGTACCTCATCGGCGTCGAGTAGCCCGACGACCGTGCGCCCGCCGCCGGAACCCGCCGGCCTCACGCTGCGCGAGCTCGCGTCGCACCGCGTCACCGAGTTGAAGGCGGTGGGCGACAAGCTGCGCGCCGGGCTGGCCGAGATGGGGATCGAGACCGTGCTCGACCTGCTCGAGCACTACCCGCGCCGCTACGTCGACCGCACCGAACGGGCCGAGATCCAGGCGCTCGAGATCGGCCAGGAGGCCACGGTCGACGCCGAGGTGCGGTCGTGCCACGCCCGCCGCACCCGGGACCGCAAGCGCACGATCGTCAACGCCACCGTCTACGACGGCACCGGCCTGCTCGAGATCGTGTTCTTCAACCAGGGCTGGCGCGAGCGCCAGCTCCGGCCCGGCACCCAGGTGTCGCTGTTCGGCAAGGTCGACAGCTACCGCGGCAAACGCCAGATGACGAACCCGGTCGTCGACGTGCTCGCCGATCCCGACGCGGGGTCCGAGGTCACCGGCACCATCGTGCCCGTGTACCCGCAGTCGGGAAAGGCCGAGGTGCACACCTGGCAGCTGCGGCGCGCGGTCGCGTCGTGCCTGGAGCGCACGAAGGCGCGGGGGTTCGCCGACCCGCTCGACGGCGGGATCCGCACCGAGCACGGCCTCGTCGACCGCCAGAGCGCGTACCGCGGCATCCACCGCCCCGAGTCGATGGGGCAGCGCCACGCCGCCGCACAGCGCCTCAAATTCGACGAGTTCCTCCGCATGCAGCTGGCGCTCGTCGCGCGCAAGCGCGCGCTCGCGGCGGAGGCCACCGGGATCGTGCACGCGGTCGACGGCCCGCTGGTGCCCGCGTTCCACACCGCGCTCCCGTTCCCGCTCACCGCCGACCAGCAGGGCGCCATCGCCGAGATCCGGGCCGACATGGCGCTGCCCGCGCCGATGCACCGCCTCCTCCAGGGGGAGGTCGGCTCCGGGAAGACCGTCGTCGCCCTCACCGCGTTGCTGATGGCGGTGCAGGGTGGCTACCAGGGCGCGTTCATGGCGCCGACCGAGGTGCTGGCCGAGCAGCACGAGCTGACCATGCGGGCCCTGCTCGGCACGCTCACCGTGCCCGCCGAGGGCTCCCTGCTCGGGGAGCGGCCGGTGCGCGCCGCGCTGCTCACCAACCGCACGCCGGCCGCGGAACGGCGCCGCATCGCCGCCGGGCTGCTCGCGGGCGAGGTCGACATCCTCGTCGGTACCCACGCGCTGATCTACGGCGGCGTCGAGTTCGCCAACCTCGGCGTGGCGGTGATCGACGAGCAGCACCGCTTCGGCGTCGAGCAGCGCGACCTGCTGCGGGCCAAGGGCGACTCGCCCGACGTGCTGGTGATGACGGCGACGCCGATCCCGCGCACCGCGGCCATGCTCATCTACGGCGACCTCGACAAGACCGAGTTGCGCGAGCTGCCCGCCGGCCGCTCGCCGATCGAGACGACGGTCGTCGGGCCGGGGCCGCTCGAACGGGTGGCGGTCTACGAGCACGTGCGCACCGAGGTCGCCGCGGGCCGACAGGCCTACGTGGTGTGCCCGCTGGTCGAGGGATCGGACAAGCTCGAGGCCCGCGCCGCGACCGAGGAGCTCGAACGCCTGCGCGAGGAGGAGCTGGCCGACCTCCGCCTCGGGCTGCTGCACGGCCAGATGCCCGCGGCCGAGAAGGAAGCGGCGATGCGCGCGTTCCGGGCGGGCGAGATCGACGTGCTGGTCGCCACGACCGTCATCGAGGTCGGTGTCGACGTGCCGAACGCGACGGTGATGGTGATCGAGGACGCCGACCACTTCGGGCTGCTGCAGCTCCACCAGCTGCGCGGCCGGATCGGGCGGGGCGCGCACCGCTCCTCGTGCTACCTGCTCGCGGCACCGACGACGCCCCAGGGTGAGGCGCGCATGCAGGCGATGGTCGAGTCGGGCGACGGCTTCGAGCTCGCGGAGCGCGATCTCGCCATCCGCGGCGCGGGCGAGGTGTTCGGCGAGCGCCAGGCGGGGTGGACCGACCTCAAGCTCGGGCGGCTGCCGCAGGACGAGCCGATCGTGATGGAGGCGCGCGGCGTGGCCGAGGCCATCCTCGATGCCGACCCCGACCTCGAAGGGCACCGGCAACTGCGCGAAGAGGTGCAGGACCTCCTCGGCGAGTCGGTCGACTTCCTGTTCAAGAGCTGAGCGCACGTGGCCTCGCTCAGGGCGAGATGCGATACGTGGCCTGGAACGCGCTGGGGGTCGTGGCGGTGCCGTGGCGTGCCACGGTGATGTGAAGTCGCACCCCCGCGGGGGTGACGGTCACGCGGTTGGTGGGTGGTGGCCTCGATGTGCCACGGAGGGTTCTCGGTCTCGTGTCCGGGCCGATGATCTCGACGACGCGCGGTGTCGCGCCGGTCGCGACGGGGTGGGGTTCGGGGAGTGTGAAGTCGAGGGTGTAGGTCTCACCCTCCGCCAGGTTCGGGGGTGTGGCGACCAGTACCGACCGCATGACTTGCGCGTCGCGCGGTGGCGCAGCCGACAGCACTTGGATGATGTCGGGAGGATGCAGCTCTGACCAGCGCGAGCCATTGAGCGGGTTGTTCTTGTTGCGTTCCTGTTCCCAGAAGAGGCGGGCGGCAAGGGTGGTGGGATCGTCGCCGCCCAGGATGCCGTGGATCGCGCGCTTCGAGTACGCGTAATCGGCTTCCTCTTCAGTGATGCGCACGTGTGGGTCGTCGGTGACGAGCGATCCCACGATTCGCACGTACTGGCCGGGAGCGAGCGCTAGCTGTCCGGGGACCGGGTTGCGCGGATCGTAGGGCCAGCGCACACCGGCGGGACAGTCCGGCAGCGAGATCGCCTTCCAGCCTGTCGGCGCGCGTTCGCCGCGGTGGCGGGTGGGGTCCCAGGACGTGGCCTCGACGTGGACGATCGGACGCGGCGACAAGACCCCACGCTGAACTGGTCGCCAGTGAGCCGGTCTCGTGACCCGGGGCGTCGCCGGGCTGCGGGAGACGCGCGGCTGAGTTGATCACGTTACCTGGCCGCACGATCGCGTTCGGGTCTCGTACCCCGAGATGGTCGAGCCATGCGGGATCGAGCTCCAGGTTGTAATGCCAGTCTGGTTCGCGCCGGTTCAGCTTCGCCGCTGGAACCACTCTGGGGTCCTCGCTGTAGCAGCGGTCGGCGACGAAGGTCAGCCAGCCGCGCAGCTCCACGATCTGTGCCGTCGCTCCGCTGGCTCCCTTCACCGCGCGGCTTCCGGGAATGCGTAGAGGGAGCCACTTCGACCCGTCGGGCGGATACACGAACGAGGGACGCTCAACCGACGACGAGGCCGCTCGACCGGCTGCAGCGTCAGCCGGTGTAACAAGCACCGCCGAACTCAGCGCCAGCAGGATGACAAGCCCGTACGGCACGACCGGGCGGAGGTGGAGGCGATGATGCATAAGCAGCGAGTCTGCGGCACCTGGTCGACCGCTGCCAGGGCCTTCCGTCACCTGGCCGGGCACCCCACCCCGCTGAGACCCCAGCCCGTGAATCCGGTCGTTGGCTCAGAAGCCCCGATGAAGGCAAAGCACTGACAGCGGGCTACGGCGTGGATGCAAACGCGGCCCAACGCGGAGCAGTCCGAGCCTGCCCGCTCCGCCAAGAGTCCGCGATTGATCCGCGAACGGTCTACCGAACCTCCGAAAACTGCCAACGCGAGCCGACGGTGAATGTGCACGTCACGGCTACGATCCGCCGCGATGCTGCAGGGCAGAGAACCGCCGCCCGACTTCCTGTTCGAGAGCTGATGAGCCTGCGCGTGATCGCGGGGAGCGCCGGCGGACGGCGCCTGGTCGCGCCGAAGGGCGGGGCGCGGCCGACCACCGACCGGGTGAAGGAGGCGCTGTTCGCGTCGCTCGGGCGTCGCACCGACGACGCGACCGTGCTCGACCTCTTCGCGGGCAGCGGCGCGCTGGCCATCGAGGCGCTGTCGCGCGGCGCGGCGCGGGCGGTGCTCGTCGACCGTGACCACGCGGCCGAGGTGGCGATCCTCGCCAACCTCGATGCCGTCGGCTTCGCCGGCCGCGGCGCGCCACCAACGGTCGACCGTTGGCGCGTTCGTGGCGGGGTCGGTGCCCGAGGCGCCGTTCGATCTCGTGTTCCTCGACCCCCCCTACGACGCTCCGACCTCCGAGGTGACCGCCGTGCTCGACGGTTTGGCGGCGGGCGGCCTGGTGGCTCCCGGCGCCACAGTGGTCATCGAGCGACCGAAGGCGGGGGAGTCGCCGGTGCTGCCCGAGAGCTGGAGGATCGAGAAGGAGCGGGTCTACGGAGATACGCTCCTGGTGGTCGCGATCGCCTGAGGTCCGGCCCGCCCGTCCTCTCACAGGAGCTACTGCCGCGTGGCCACCGCCCTCTGCCCGGGCTCGTTCGATCCCGTCACCAACGGTCATCTCGACATCATCGAGCGGACCGCGCGCCATTTCGACGACGTGATCGTGGCGGTGATCCGCAACCCCCAGAAGACCGCCTCGCTCTTCACGCTCGAGGAGCGCCAGGCGATGCTGGCGGAGGAGATCGCCCACCTCACCAACGTCCGGATCGAGTTCTTCAAGGGTCTCCTGGTGGAGTTCGCCAAGGAGCACGGCGCCGAGTCGATCGTGAAGGGCCTCCGGGCGGTGTCCGACTTCGACTACGAGCTCCAGATGGCGCAGATGAACCAGCAGCTGTCGGGGATCGACACCTTCTTCATCTCGACGAGCCCGCAGTACTCGTTCCTGTCGTCGAGCCTGGTGCGGGAGGTCGCCCGGTTCGGGGGCGACGTGTCGGGGCTGGTGCCGCCCAAGGTGGCGGTCAAGCTCCGGGAACGCTTCGCGGAGCAGGCCGGGGGTGGTGCCAAGGATGAGTGACCAGCAGGCCTACGACCTCGAGACCCTGTTGCGGGAGCTGCGTCAGACCATCGACGCCGCCCGCACGATGCCGATGTCGGCGTCGGTGCTCGTGAACCGGGAGGAGGCGCTCGAGCTGATCGACGACGCGCTTGCCGCGATGCCCGAGGAGCTGCGTCACGCCCGGTGGCTGCTGAAGGAACGCGAGGAGTACCTGACCCAGGCCCGGCGCGACGCCGAGGACATCGTCGAAGCGGGCCGGGTCCAGGCCGAGCGCATGGTCGAGCGCACGGAGGTGGCGCGCGAGGCGCGCCGGGTGGCACAGCAGGTCGTGGCCCACGCTGAGGCCGACAGCCGCCGGCTGCGTCACGAGGCCGAGGACTACATCGACCAGAAGCTCGCCGCGTTCGAGGTGGTGCTCGAGCGGACCATGGCCACGGTGCAGAAGGGCCGCGAGCAGCTCCAGGCGGTCGTCGAACCGCTGCCCAGCGAACTGCCCGACGACCACACCGGCCTCGAAGCCATGTACGACGACGACGACAACGCGGTCTACGACCAGGACGACCGATAAGGGCTGAATCGGGCGTATTGCCGGTCCGTCCGGTCAATTGGGGTGCCTGCTATCCTGGTTCACCGGCCCGCGGGCACTTCCTGCGCCAGCGCAGGCCTTCGCCGGCCCGGTGGCGTCACCACCCGGTGACCCCGACCGATTCCCGTTCTCCACCCGAGTCCTCCATCCGGTTCCAGGCCGAAGCAGCATGAGCGCACTCCGCATCGACGTCGCCGACCTCCTGCGCCACCCTGGCGCGCGCCGGCCGCTGCACCTCGAGGCCGCCGTCGCGGGGCTGGGCACCGCGGTGGCCCGCATCCGGGAGCCGGTCCGGCTCGACCTGGTGCTCGAGCGCGTCCCCGACGGCGTCGTGGCTCGCGGGACGGTCCACGCCCGGTGGGAGGGAGAGTGCAGCACCTGCCTGCGCGACGTCGCCGCCGATCTCGACGTCGGGGTCGCGGAGCTCTTCGAGGTCCGTCCCGTCGACGGTGAGACGTATCCGATCGAGGGCCACGAGATCGACCTCGAGCAGCTGGTCCGTGACGCGCTGCTCCTCGAGGTGCCCTTGGCGCCCGTGTGCGCGCGCGACGACTGCGCGCCGGTGGTGGTGCCCGGGGTGCTGATCGGCGCCCGCGACCTCGTCGCCGCCGACGCCGATGCCGCCGACGCCGATGCCGACGGTGCACCCGCCGACCCCCGCTGGGCCGCGCTCTCCGAGCTCGAACTCTGACCGCACCCGTCTTCGCAAACCCCGACCTCTCGTCCGGCACAGGAGCAACCCGATGGCAGTCCCGAAGCGCAAGACCCCCCGAGCCAAGACGCGTCAGCGACGCGCCTCCAACTGGCGCCTCGCCGCGCCCGCCGCGCTCGACCTGCCCCAACTGTGGCGCGGTCAAGCAACCGCACATCGTGTGCGGCAACTGCGGCTGGTACGGCGGCCGCCAGGTGATCGACGTCGAGTAGCGCGCCGTGCCCGTCACCGTTGCCGTCGACGCCATGGGGGGCGACCGCGCCCCGGCGGAGATCGTCGCGGGCGCCGTCGAGGCGGCCGAGGAGCTCGGCGTGCGCGTGCTGCTGGTGGGGATCGAGCAGGCCGTGGCGCCGCTCCTGCCCGCGGACACGACCGGAGTGGAGTTGGTGCCGACCACCGAGGTGGTCGAGATGCACGACCCGCCGGCGTCGGTCCGTACGAAGAAGGACTCGTCGATCGTCGTGGCGGCCGAGCTCGTGCGCGACGGCAAGGCCGACGCCATGGTCAGCGCGGGGAACACCGGCGCCACGATGGCCGCCGCGCTGCTGCGCATGGGGCGCCTCCGTGGGGTGGCCCGGCCCGCGATCGCCGTCCCGGTTCCGGTTCCCGGCCGGCTTCCGCAGATCCTGGTCGACGGCGGCGCCACGGTCGACTGCACCGCCGAGTGGCTCCGTCAGTTCGCGGTCATGGGCCGCGAGTACGCGCGCATCCGCCTCGGGGTCGACGAGCCCCGGCTCGGCCTGCTCTCCAACGGCGAGGAGGCGGGCAAGGGTGACGACCTGCGCAAGGCCGTCTATCCCCTGCTCGAGGCGATGCCCGGCTTCATCGGCAACGTCGAGGGGCGCGACTTCATGCACGACACCGTCGATGTGATCGTCACCGACGGCTTCACCGGCAACGTGGCGCTCAAGACGGTCGAGGGCGCGATCCGCGGCACGGCCAAGCTGGTGTTCGACACGCTCGCGGCGACGCCCGAGATGCAGGCGGCGGCCGAGGGTGTGATGCCCGCGCTGCTCGCGGCCGCGCAGGAGCTGGACCCCGACTACATCGGTGGGTGCACGCTGCTCGGCGTCGACGGCGTGTGTCTGATCTCGCACGGCTCGTCGAACGCGCTGGCGATGAAGAGCTCGGTGCATCGAGCGGTCGAATGTGTGGAGACCCACGTGGTCGACCGGATGAAGGAGGCGGTGGCCGATGCCGGCTGAGACTCACGTGGAACGCAGCCCGATCGGTCCCGACGACGTGCTCCGCATGATCAGGGAGCGCCTCGCCGAGATCCTGGAGATCGACGAGGCCCGCATCACCCTCGACTGCGACTTCGCCGCCGACCTCGACGCCGACTCGCTCGCGCTCATCGAGCTCGTCGAGGCGCTCGAGGAGGAGCTGGGGGAGCGGACCGTCGGGTTCAGCATCGACGACGAGGACCTCGGCGACCTGCACACGGTGCGCGACGCGGTCGACTACGTCATGCACAGATTGAGCACGGGGACGTAGCGGTGGCGGCTCGGGGGGGCGGTGCCGTGGACCCGGCACTGGATGCTCGTCTCCAGCTCGCACTGGGGTGGGACTTCGTCGACCACGACCTCCTCGACCGTGCGCTCACACACCGCTCCTACTGTGCCGAGCAGGGGATCGAGGAATCGAACGAGCGGCTCGAGTTCCTCGGCGACTCGGTCCTGGGATTCGTGGTGACCCGGTTCGTCTACGACGAGTACCCGCACATGCCCGAAGGCGAGTTGGCGAAGCTCCGCGCCGCGGTCGTGAGCGCCGAGGCGCTCGCCGAGATCGCCGAGGAGCTCGACCTCGGGGCCTCGCTGCGCCTGGGCAAGGGCGAGGACGCCTCCGGCGGCCGGGCCAAGCCGTCGATCCTGTCGGACGCGATGGAGGCGGTCATCGCCGCGGTCTATCTCGACGGCGGTCTGGAGCCGGCGACCCGGCTCGTGCTCGGGGTGCTCGAGAGCCGCATTCGGGAGCAGGCCGTCGGCCCCGGAGGGCAGGACTACAAGACGCGGCTGCAGGAGCTCGCGGCCCGACGTTGCGATCAACTCCCGAAGTACCAGGTGCGCCACAAGGGACCGGACCACTCGAAGCGGTTCTTCGCCGTGGTGTTCCTGCGCAACGAGGAGTACGGCGCCGGCGAGGGACGGTCGAAGAAGTCGGCCGAACAGGCGGCGGCACAGATCGCGTGGGAACGGTTGCAGGGCGAGGCGATCGGCGCCTCCTCCGACCGGGGGAACCGTATTGGGGTGGGAGATGCCTGAGCTTCCCGAGGTCGAGGTCGTGCGCCGTGATCTCGATCGAGAGGTCGTGGGCAAGAAGATCAAGGCGGTCGACGTCGACGCCATGCGCACCGTGCGGCGCCATCACAACCGCAAGCAGTTCACGAGCCGGCTGGTCGATCGCAAGATCACCGCGGTGGAGCGCCGCGGCAAGTACCTGCTGTGTCGCCTCGACAACGACGATGTGCTGGTGATCCATCTCGGGATGTCGGGGCAACTGCTCCGCGCCAAGAGCTCACGCGACGCGATGGCCAAACACACGCATGTGGTGATCACCTTCACGCAGGGCGGGCAGCTGCGGTTCGTCGATCCGCGCACGTTCGGGGAGATGTTCGTCACCGAGCTCGACAACGTCGAGAAGGATGTGACCGAGCTCGCGCACCTCGGTATCGACCCACTCGAGACCGCGATGTCGTGGGAGCACTTCGGCTACATGGTCGCGCAGCGCCACGCCAAGCTGAAGCCGCTCCTCATGGACCAGAAGTTCATCGCGGGGATCGGCAACATCTACAGCGACGAGATCCTCTGGGGCGCAGGCCTGCGGTGGGACCGCATGAGCGACTCGCTCACCGGCGAAGAGATCCGGCGCCTGTACCGGTCGATGATGGAGACGCTGCAGGAAGCCGTGAAGCACCGCGGCTCGTCGCTCGCCGACGAGCAGTACGTCGACCTGTTCGGTCGTCCCGGGGAGTACCAGCACTTCCACAACGTGTACGCGCGCGAGGGCCTCTCGTGCCCGAGGTGCCGGCACGAGGTGGTGCGGGAACGTGTCTCGGGGCGCTCGACGTTCTTCTGCTCCGCGTGTCAGGTCTGACCACTCGGAAGCATCGGGACCGCCCGTATCACGAGCCCTCCGTGCCCTCGTGTGGCGCGTCGCACTCCCGGACCCCTCGCCACCGGCGGTGCCTGCCCGGCATGCCGCGGCCGGCCGGACCGGCCTCGCTACGATCCGGCGGAGACCGCCTGCACCACCACCTGTCCCCGCACCCGTCCCGCCCTCCCGACCGCACCCGGAGCCGCCCACGTGTTCCTCAAGTCCCTGACCCTGCGAGGCTTCAAGTCCTTCGCGGACAAGACGGTCCTCGAGTTCGAACCGGGTGTGACGGTGGTGGTCGGCCCGAACGGCTCCGGCAAGTCGAACCTGGTCGACGCGGTGGCATGGGTGCTCGGTGCCCAGGGGCCGCGGACGCTGCGCGGCGGGAAGATGGACGACGTCATCTTCGCCGGCACTCCCGACCGCCCGGCGCTGGGCCGGGCCGAGGTGTCGCTCTGCATCGACAACAGCGCGGGCGCGCTCCCCATCGAGTTCAGCGAGGTCACGATCACCCGCACCCTGTTCCGGGCGGGCGACTCCGAGTACCAGATCAACGGCGCGCCGTGTCGTCTCCTCGACATCCAGGAGCTGCTTTCCGACTCCGGCATCGGACGCCAGCAACATGTCATCGTGGGTCAGGGCCAGCTCGACGCGGTGCTCAACGCGCGGCCGGAAGACCGTCGCGCCATCGTCGAGGAAGCCGCGGGGATCCTGAAGTTCCGCAAGCGGCGCGAGCGCGCCGAGCGACGGCTCGAAGCCACCGAGGGCAACCTGCTGCGACTCAACGACCTCCTGCGCGAGGTGCGCCGCCAGCTCACGCCGCTGCAGCGCCAGGCCGACGCCGCCCGCCGCCACGGTGGCCTGGTCGAGGAGCTGCGAGCCATCCGGATCCACCTCGCCGGCCACGAGATCGCCGGTCTCCAAGCGCGTGGCGAGCGGCTCCGGGACCGCGGCGCCGAGCTCACCCGGAACGAGGAGTCGGTGCGGGCCCGCCTACGCGACCTCGACGTTGCCGTCCTCGACGCCGAGACCGCGCTCACCACCGCCGGTCACGGCGACCTGGCCGACGCGCTCACCCGCGTCGAGGCGCTGAAGGCCCGGGCGTCGGGCTTCTCGGCGCTGCTGGACGAGAAGACACGTGGTCTGCAGCGCGAGCTGGCGGCCGTCGCCGACGAAGGTGTGTTCGAGACGCTGGTGGCCGACGCCGCCGAGGTACGTCGTCAGCTCGACGACCTGACCGCGATCACGTCGACGCTGGCCGAGGAACGTGCCGCGGTCGAACGCGCCGAGTACGACCTGGCGGCCGCACACCGGGCCTTCGCGGAGGTCGCGGTGCCCGAGGCGGGCGACGATGACGTCCGCATGGTGCGCCGGGAGCTGGACGCGCGCCGCGAGGCGCTGGCCCGGATCGACGCCGAGCTCACCCGGGTTGCCACCCGGCTCGAGCAGGCCTCGGCGCGCACCGAGGGCCTCGGGCGTGAGCACGTCGACCTCGAGGCCGCCCGTGCACGCGCCGCGGCCGCGCTTCCCGCGGTGCGATCGGCGGCGGCCGACGCGCTCGCGGCCCGGGCACACGCCGAACGCGCCCACGCCGACGCCGACGAGCGCGCCCGCGCCGCCGACGCCGACGCGACCCGGTGGCGGGCCAGGGCCGACGCGCTGGCGATGGCGCTCGACGCGGCGCGTGACGCCTCCGGGGTCGCCGCGCTCGACGGCCTCCCCGGCGTCGTGGGTCCGCTGGTCGACCACCTCGAGATCGAGCCGGGTGCCGAGATCGCGCTGAGCGCGGTGCTCGGCGACGCCCTCCGTGCCGTGGTTGTCGACGGGCCGGCCTCCGCGCGTCAGGCCCTCACGCGGCTCGCCGCGGGCGACGCCCGGGCGATGGTCGTGGTCGCCGGGACGGCGGCGGGCGCGCCGCGCCGCGTCGTGCCACCGGCGGGTACGCGGGCACTCTCCGACTGTGTGAGCAGCTCCGTGCCGGGGCTCGCCGACGCGGTCGCCCGCATGCTCGACGGCGCCCTGCTCACGGACGCCGCCTGGTCGGTGGCGCTGGAGCTCGTGCTGGCCGACCCCGCGATGACCGTGGTCACGTCCACCGGCGACCGGTTCGGCGGCAGTTGCTCCTGGCGGCTGGGCGGCGACGCCCTGGCCGCGTCGCGCGCGGCACTCGAAGAGGCCGAGCAGCGCGCGGTCGACGCGCGGGGCGAGCGGGATGCCGGTGAGGCCGCGCGCGCCGCCGCGGTCGCCGACCTCGACGCGAGTCGTGCAACGGAAGCCGAGGCGGCCGAGGCGGAGCGGCGCGTCGTGCGTGAGCTCGACGTGGTCGAGCGCGCGCTCGCGCGCGTCGACGCCGAACGGCGCCAGCGCGACGTGGAGGTGGAGGCGATCCGCGCCGAGGAGGTCGCGCTCCACGAGCAGCGCGCCGCCGACGTGGAAGGAGTCGCCGCGCTCGAGGTCCGGCTTCCCCGGCTCGAGGCCGAGGCGGCCGAAGCCCAGTCGTTGTTCGAGTCGCGGGCGCTGGTCCAGCTGGAGCTCGACGAACGAGCCGCCACCGTCGGCACCCAACGACGCGACATCGACCTTCGCGCCGCGCAGGTCGCCGAGCGGCAACAGGTGCTCGAACACCGGCTCGGTGAGGTCGACGATCGCCTCGCCCGCGACCCGGAACGCCGGGCCGAGGCCGAGCAGCACCGCCGGGCGTTGGAAGGCCGGGGACGGGGCTACGCCGCGGTCGGCACGCGGTTGACGCAGCTCGTGGGGCACGTCGACGCGCTGCTCGTGCGGTGGCGCACCGCCCGGCGCATGGAAGCGGAGCGCGCCGCGGAGGCGAGCGGACAGCTGCAGCAGATCCGACGGACGCGCGCGGCTGCCGAGCGCGAGCTCGTCGAGATCCGTGAGCACCTGCAGCGCCGCGACGTGGACGACGCCGAGACGCGCCTACGCCTCGAGACCGCGATCGAACGGCTCCGCACCGACTACGACGTCGAGCCTGGCGTCGCGCTCGACGCTCCCGCCCCGGAGGTTCCCGAGGGCACCACGTTGGCGGGTCGCGCCCGCGACCTCGACCGCGAGCTGCGGCTGATGGGACCGATCAACCCGCTGGCGCTCGAGGAGCACGACGCCCTGCTCGAACGCCACGAGTTCCTCCAGGCGCAGCTGGAAGACGTGAAGGCCAGCCGCCGGGAGCTCAACCGCGTGATCCGCGCCGTCGACCACGAGATCGTTTCCGTCTTCAGCGGCGCGTTCGACGACGTGAGCCGTCACTTCACCGACCTGTTCTCGACGCTGTTCCCCGGCGGCGCGGGGAAGCTCGTGCTCACCGATCCCGACGACCTGCTGAACACCGGTATCGAGATGGAGGCGCGGCCTTCGGGCAAGAACGTCCGCCGCCTGTCGCTGCTCTCGGGGGGCGAGCGCTCCCTCACCGCGCTGGCGTTCCTGTTCGGCGTGTTCCGCGCCCGGCCGTCGCCCTTCTACCTGATGGACGAGGTGGAGGCCGCGCTCGACGACGTCAACCTGCACCGGTTCCTCGACCTGGTGCACGAGTTCCGCAACGAGGCGCAGCTGCTCATCGTGTCGCACCAGAAGCGCACGATGGAGGCGGCGGACTGCCTCTACGGCGTGTCGATGCCTCCGGGCGGTTCGAGCCGGGTCGTGAGCCAGCGCGTCAACGACGACCTGCCGGTGGCCTGAAGGCGCCAGGACCCCGTGATGATCCCGGGTGTGGTGCTGGCGGTGTCGGCCACCGACCCGGGACTGGTCGCGGCCTGCGGGCCCAAGGGTCAACAGTCGTGGCTGTGCTCGTCGGTGTACCGGATCACCGGCGACTCGGGCGCGGCCGAGACCGCCGACATGTTGGCGCGGCCCATCCGCATCCTCGCCATCATCGTGGTGGCCTGGATCCTGGTGCGCATCACGCGGGTGCTGACCGCGCGCTTCGTCCAGCACCTCGGCGGCGGGGTCGAGAAGCTGGCGTCGATCCGGGGTGGGGTGGCGCTGATCGACACCGGCCCGATGTCGCAGGCCCGCAGGACCCAGCGGGCCGAGACGATCGGGGCCGTGGTCCGCAGCGTCGTCACCATCACGATCTGGTCGGTCGCGGTGGTGACCATCCTCGAAGCGGTCGGGATCAACCTGGCGCCGCTGATCGCGGGCGCGGGGATCGCCGGCGTGGCGCTGGGGTTCGGCGCGCAGTCACTGGTCCGCGACTTCCTCTCGGGCACGTTCATGTTGATGGAGGACCAGTTCGGCGTGGGCGACGTCGTCGACACCGGGGTCACCACCGGCACGGTCGAGGGCGTGAGCCTCCGCACCACCCGGCTGCGCGACGTCGACGGCGTGGTGTGGCACATCCCGAACGGCACCATCCTGCGGCTCGGGAACAAGTCGCAGCAGTGGTCACGCGCCGTCGTCGACGTCCCGGTCGCGTTCCAGGCCGACGCCGGCGAGGCGACCGACGTGATCCGCGAGGTCGCGGCCGCGTTCTGGCACGACCCCGAGTTCGCGTCGATCGTCCTGGCCGAACCGAGCGTGCTGGGCGTCGAGTCCCTCGCGCCCGGCCGCGTCGAGATCCGGGTGGTCGCGCGGACCCAGCCGCAGCAGCAGTGGCGGGTGGAGCGGGAGTTACGGGCTCGCATCAAAGCCGCCCTCGACACCGCCGGGATCGCGCCTCCCTCCGCGTAGGATCGCGGCCCCTCTTCAACTGACTCAGGCCTCACAGAAGCGCAGGACCCCGCGATGGACGCCACGCTCGGTTTCATCCTCATCTTCGTGCTCGCGGTGTTCCTCGTCGCGCTCGGCATCGGCCTCTCCCGCCGCCGCGCAGCGCAAGGACCGGACCGCGACCCCCGGGGAGACCCGGCCATCGGCTGCCAGGCCCATCGCCGACACCAGGGTCCGAGAGGCGCCCCCGGCCGCGGAGACCGTTCCCGACGCGGGCACGGTGGAGGCGGAGCCGGAACCCAAGGGCAAGGCAGAACCCAGTGAGCAGGTGCGCCTCCGCGACCGGCTCGGCAAGACGCGTGCCGCGTTCGCCAAGCTGCGGGGTCGGCGGATCGACGACGAGACGTGGGACGACCTCGAGGACACGCTCCTCCTCGCCGACGTCGGGATGCCCACGACCGAGCGCATCCTCGGCGACGTGCGGGAGCGGGCCCGGGCCGAGAAGACCTCCGACACCGACGCGCTGATGGGGCTGCTGCACGCGGAGCTGGTGGCGCTGCTCGACGACGGCGACAAGAACCGCACCCTTGCGGCGACCGACGGCGAACCGAACGTCTGGATGTTCGTAGGGGTCAACGGCGTGGGCAAGACCACGACGATCGCCAAGGTCGCGCAGCGCGAGACCGAGGTGGGACGCAACGTCGTGCTGGCGGCGGGCGACACGTTCCGCGCCGCGGCCGCCGAGCAGCTCGCGCACTGGGCGGAGGTCACCGGCGCCGGCATCGTGCGCGGTCAGGAAGGCGCCGACCCCGGATCGGTGGTGTTCGACGCCATGAGCTCCGCCGCCAGCCGTGAGGCCGACCTGGTGCTGGTCGACACGGCCGGCCGGTTGCACACCAAGGTGAACCTGATGTCGGAGCTGGAGAAGCTCCGGCGCATCGTCGAGCGCACGCCCGGCGCGTTGAAGGAGGTGCTGCTCGTGCTCGACGCCACCACCGGCCAGAACGGGCTCACCCAGGCCCGCCAGTTCGCGGACGCCGTCGCCGTCACCGGCGTCGTGCTCACCAAGCTCGACGGCACCGCCAAAGGCGGGATCGTGCTGGCGATCGAGGCCGAGCTCGGGATCCCGGTGAAGCTGATCGGCGTGGGGGAGTCCGCCGACGCGCTCCTGGCGTTCGAGCCCGAGGCCTTCGTCGCCGCGCTGCTCGACGCGTAGCCTGAGCGCACATGTTCGACACGCTCGCTGACCGGTTCGACGGCATCTTCCACAAGCTCCGCAGCCGCGGGAAGCTCACCGACAAGGAGATCGACGAGGTCTGTCGCGAGCTGCGTGTCGCCCTGCTCGAAGCCGACGTCAACGTCGTCGTCGCCCGGAACTTCATCAGGCGGGTGAAGGAGCGCGCCCAGGGCGCCGAGGTCGCCAAGAGCCTGAGCCCGGCGCAGCAGGTCATCAAGATCGTCAACGAGGAGCTGGTCGAGACCCTCGGAGGCACCACCGGCAAGCTCACGACGGCGTCGAAGCCGCCGAGCGTCGTGATGATGGCGGGCCTCCAGGGTTCCGGCAAGACGACCGCGTCGGCGAAGCTGGCGAAGCTGCTGAAGAGCCAGAACCGCCGACCGCTGCTCGTCGGGGCCGACCTCCAGCGCCCCGCCGCGGTCGAGCAGCTGCGCGTGCTCGGCGAGCGGATCGGCGTCCCTGTGTACTCGGAGTCCACCGACCCGGTGTCGGTGGCGAAGGGTGCGCTCGAGGAGGCGGCGCGCCTCGGACGTGACGTCGTGATCGTCGACACCGCCGGCCGCCTGCAGATCGACGCCGAGCTGATGGACGAGCTGCGCCACGTGCGCGACGCCGTGTCGCCCAACGACACGCTGCTCGTCGTCGACGCGATGACCGGTCAGGAGGCGGTGAACGTCGCCGCCGAGTTCAACGACGCGGTCGGCCTCACCGGGGTGATTCTCACCAAGATCGACGGCGACGCCCGGGGTGGCGCGGCGCTGTCGGTGAAGGAGGTCGTCGGCAAGCCGATCCTGTTCGCGGGGACCGGCGAGAAGCTCGACGAGTTCGAGCCCTTCCACCCCGATCGCATGGCCGGGCGCATCCTGGGCATGGGCGACGTGCTCACGCTGATCGAGAAGGCAGAAGCCACCTTCGACCAGGAACAGATGGAGGCCACGGAGCAGAAGCTCCGCAAGGGCCAGCTCACGCTCGAGGACTTCCTCGACCAGATGCGCCAGGTGCGCAAGATGGGCCCGCTGCAGAACGTGCTGGCGATGCTCCCGGGGGTCCCGAAGGAGATCAAGAACGCGGAGATCGACGACCGCGAGATCAACCGCATCGAGGCCATCATCTGCTCGATGACGCCGGCGGAGCGGCGCGACCCGTCGGTCATCAACGGCTCGCGGCGCGTCCGGATCGCGAACGGCAGCGGGGTGACCCCTGCCGACGTCAACGGCCTCCTGAAGCAGTTCAAGATGGTGCAGCAGATGATGAAGTCCGCCGGGAAGGGCAAGATGCCGAAGTTCCCGATGGGCGAGCTGCCCGGCGCCTGAGCGCTTTCACCCACCGCCGCGGGGCTGTGCTCGGCGTGTCCCGGACGGGTCGGGTACGCTTGCCCCTCGCACTTTTTGCGGGGTGTGCGTTGGCGCGCCCTCATGATCCCCAAGAGAAGGAAACCCACCTCCGTGGCCGTGAAGATCCGCCTGATGCGGGTAGGGAAGAAGAAGCAGCCGACGTACCGCGTCGTGGTCGCGGACGGGCGCTCGCCCCGCGACGGGCGGTTCATCGAGATCATCGGCCAGTACGCGCCGCGCCAGGACCCGTCGTTCTGCGAGATCGACGCCGAGTCCGCACTGGCCTGGCTGCGCAAGGGCGCCCAGCCCACCGAGCAGGTCCAGAAGCTGCTCACCGCCCAGGGCGTGTGGGCCCAGTACGAAGCCGAGCGGGGCAAGCCGGCCGACACCAAGCTGTCGCGCCGGGGCTACGCCACGGGCAAGGTGAAGCCCCCGGAGAAGAAGGTCAAGGAGGCGCCGGCCCCCGCGGCCGCGCCGCCCGCCGAGGCGGAAGCAGCACCGGCTGAGGATGTCGCCGCCGAAGAAGCAGCGGCCGAAGAAGCAGCGGCCGAGGAGGCCTCCCAGTGACCGACGAGTTCGACGACACCTACGAGGACGACGACTTCGAGGACGAGATCGGCGCGGAGGGCAACCGCATCGTGGGCGCCCGTTCGCTCGCGGTCACCAAGTACGTGACCAAGAACCTGGCCGACGACCCCGACGCGATCGAGGTCGACGTCGAGGAGCGCGGCGGCGAGGTGGCGCTGATGGTGCACGCGAACCCGAACGACATGGGCCGCCTCATCGGCAAGCGCGGTCGCGTGATCCAGGCGCTGCGCCAGCTCGTGCGGGCCGCCGGCACCGCCGACGGCGTGAAGGCCAACGTCGACATCGTCGAGTAGCTCGATGGCGCCCGCCCCGGGCGAGCGACTCGTCGTCGGACGGATCGGCCGGGCGCACGGCCTGCGCGGCGAGGTCGCGGTCACGTTCACCACGAACCGCGAAGAGCGTTCGGTGCCCGGCGCGGTGCTCTACGCCGATGGCCGCGAGCTGGTCGTCGTCGCGTCGCGCCCGCACCAGGGCCGGATGCTCGTGCGCTTCGCCGGGGTCGACGACCGCACCGAGGCCGAACGTCTCCTCGGCGTCGTGCTGCACGCCGCGCCGCTCGCGGGCGACGGTGCTGACCTCACCGAGGGTGAGTTCTGGGTGCACGAGCTGGTGGGTTCCACCGTCGTCGACCGGGCCGGCGTCGCCCACGGCGCGGTGATCGCGGTCGAGGCCAACCCCGCCCACGACCTGCTCGTGCTCGAGGGTGGCGCGCTCGTGCCCATGGTGTTCGTCGTGGAGCGGCGCGACGGCGAGGTGGTCATCGATCCCCCCGACGGACTCTTCGAACTGTAGCCCTGGCATGCGCGTCGACGTGTTCTCCATCTTCCCCGAATGGTTCGCCGGACCGCTCGACGCGTCGCTGCTCGGGCGAGCGCGAGCCGACGGGCGCCTCGACGTCCGGGTCCACGACCCGCGGGGGTTCACCACGGACCGGCACCGCAGCGTCGACGATGCCCCCTACGGGGGCGGGGCCGGGATGGTGATGGCGCCGGGGCCGCTGTTCGACGCGGTCGAGGCGGTCGACCCGCCCCGGCCGCTCCTGCTGTTGTCGGCCGCGGGACGCCGGTTCGACCAGGCCTTCGCCCACGAGCTCGCGGCGGGCGACGGCTTCTCGCTCGTCTGCGGTCGGTACGAGGGCGTCGACCAGCGGGTGGCCGATCACCTCTGCGACGACGAGCTGTCGATCGGCGACTTCGTCGTCGCCGGGGGCGAGGTCGCGGCGGCGGTGGTGATCGACGCGGTGACGCGACTGCTCCCCGGCGTGATGGGGAACGACGACTCGGCCGGGGAGGAGTCGTTCGCCGCCGGCCTGCTCGAGTACCCGCAGTACACCCGGCCCCCAGAGTTCCGCGGCCACGCCGTCCCCGAGGTGCTCCGATCGGGGGACCACGCCCGGATCGCCCGCTGGCGGCGCGCCCAGTCGCTGCGCCGCACCCTGGCCCGCCGGCCGGACCTGCTCGGCGACCGTCCGCTGAGCGGAGCGGACGAGGCGCTCCTGCGCGAGCTCCCCGACGAATTCCCGGCGACCGGGCCCGACCACTAACATCGCGGGTTCCTCGATCCCGGAGCTCTCCCGATGAATGCCACCGACCTCGTCGACCGCACCCAACTGCGTGACGACATCCCCGAGTTCGCCCCCGGCGACACCCTGAAGGTGCACGTCCGTGTGGTCGAGGGGAACCGCGAGCGGGTGCAGGTCTTCCAGGGGATCGTCATCCGGCGCAAGGGCAGTGGCAGCCGTGAGACCTTCACCGTCCGCAAGGTGAGCTTCGGTGTCGGCGTGGAGCGCACCTTCCCGGTGCACTCTCCCATCCTGGCCAAGATCGAGCGGATCACCCGGGGCGATGTCCGCCGGGCGAAGCTCTACTACCTGCGCGACCGGGTCGGGAAGGCCGCCAAGGTCAAGGAAAAGCGCGACTGAGGTGACGGTGATCTCGCCGTTCCGTCGTTACAGTACGGACAACGGTTGGGAGTGTCCGGGTGAGCGCTGAGGATCTCGAACGGTACGAGACGGAGATCGAGCTCCAGCTCTACAAGGAGTATCGCGACGTCCTGCCGATGTTCTCCTACGTCGTCGAGACCGAACGGCGCTTCTACCTCACCAACCAGGTGAAGCTCGACGCCCGCAACGAGCAGGGGCAGGTCTACTTCGAGCTCGAGCTGCAGGACGCGTGGGTGTGGGACATGTACCGCCCGGCACGCTTCGTGGCCAACGTCCGCGTCGTGACGTTCAAGGACGTCAACATCGAGGAACTGCCCAAGGACTCCTGACGGTGCCGCCCGACCCGCGCCGGGCCCTCGGCGCGGCCGGTGAGGACGCGGTGGCCCGCTGGTACGCCGACGCCGGGTACCACGTGCTCGACCGCAACTGGCGTTGTCGCGAGGGCGAGCTCGACCTGGTGGTCGCGGCGCCCGGGCGGCTCGTGTTCTGCGAGGTGAAGACCCGCCGCGGCACCGCCTTCGGTTCGCCGGCCGAAGCGGTCACGGTGACGAAGCAACGCAGGCTGCGGACGCTCGCGGCGCGGTGGCTGGCCGAGCACCCGGGCGCCCGGGCGCGGGACCTGCGCTTCGACGTGGCGTCGGTGCTCGCGCCCCGCGGCGGGGCGCCGGTGATCGACGTGATCGAGGGCGCGTTCTAACGCCGGCGGCTGGCGCGGTGCCAGCACGAGGTGTGCCAGTGCCGTCGCTCCTCCGGCGTGTCGGACGGCACGACGACCTCGTGGCCGAGGCCGACCGGGATCTCGTGGTCGCAGCCCGGGCAGCGGTAGGTCTTCACCGCCTGGTACGGCTGGATGTGACGGACCTCCAGGGGACCGTCGGGCAGGCTCGGGGGCCGCACGTCGTCGCCGTCAGCCGAACAGGCCCCACAGCACCAGCGCCGCGATGACGACGAGCGCGACCGCGACGATCACGAGGTCGCTGCTGCGCTTGGCCTGGGAACGGAACGGGTTGAGGCCCACACCGCTACGGTAGCGGCCGATGCCGGATCTCCTCGTTGACCGCACCGACGGCGTGGTGACGCTCACGCTCAACCGCCCCGACAAGATGAACGCCATCACGCGCGACATGTGGGGCGGCCTGCGCGAGGTCTTCGACGAGGTCACGAGCAACAAGGAAGACCGCGTGCTCGTCGTGACCGGCGCCGGGCGCGCGTTCTGCGCGGGCGCCGACCTCGTGGACGCGGGGATGCCCCAGAGCGCGGGGAGCCGGCTCGATCACATGCGCGGCGTCGGGCGGAGCGCGGCGGCGCTGCGCGGGATCCCGAAACCGGCGATCGCCAAGGTGAACGGTGTGGCCGCCGGTGCCGGGCTCAACCTCGCGCTGGGCTGCGACCTGGTGATCGCGGCGGACACCGCACGTTTCAGCGAGATCTTCGTGAAGCGGGGCCTGAGCATCGACTACGGCGGGTCGTGGCTCCTCCCCCGGCTCGTCGGCATCCACAAGGCCAAGGAGCTTGCGTTCCTCGCCGACGTGGTCCCCGCCGCCGACGCCGAACGACTCGGGATCGTCAACCGGGTGGTGCCCGCCGACGAGTTGGATCGCACGGTCGACGAGCTGGTCGCGCAGCTGCTGACGATGGCTCCGATCGCGCTCTCGCAGACCAAGCACCTCCTCGACCAGGCGTTCTCGACGACCTTCGCCGAGGCAGTGGAGGCCGAAGCCGTCGCGCAGGTGCTGAACCTCAGCACCACCGACGTGACCGAGGCGGTGCGGGCGTTCATGGAGAAGCGCGATCCCCACTTCACCGGGGAGTAGCCCGGGGGCCTCGGGCGGGATCAGCCCCCGTCGACGGTCTGGAGGGCGCCGCCGCCCGCCGCCGACGCCCGCATGGCGTCGATGCAGCACATCACGCCGAGGCCGTCCGCGAACGTCGGGAGCGGCACCGGTGAGGTGACCGGTCGGCCCTCGACCGCGGCCCGGAACGCCGCCGCCAGCAGTTCGTAGTGACGCAGCTCCCACCCGCCGAGCACGTCGAGGTCGCCGCCGTCGACGCCGCGCGTCGCCCACCGGGGCCGAACCGGCGGGCGCCTCCAGTTGCCGGGTGCCGGCGGCGTCGGCGATCCAGGCCCGCCCGTCGTCGATCCGGACCGTCCCGAGCGTGCCCGTCACCGCGACGAAGCCGCCCGTGGTCCACGCCGCGCCGACCTGCTGGAGCACGGCCTCGGTGCCCGAACCCATGTGGAAACGGGCCGAGTAGGCGTCTTCGACCTCGCGGTCGTGTTGCGCCGCCACCACCATCGCCGCGCTCACCGATTCGAACGGCCCGAGCCACAGCCGGAGCTGATCGAGGGTGTGCGATCCGTTCGCGCCGAGCCACCCGCCGATGCCGGGATCGTGGAACCAGCTCGGCATCTCCACCGCCGGATCGTTCAGGAACGGCGAGTAGTCGACGATCGTCGCCAGGCGCGGGTTGCCGATCGCGCCCGACGCGATCGCGGCGCCGACCGCGGCCCGCGCCGGGTTCCAGCGGAACTCGTGTCCCAGGGCTCCGACCACACCGGCGCGCCCGGCCGCCGCCACCAGCCGCGCCGCCTGCTCGGCGTCGCTGGTGAACGGCTTCTCGCACAGGACGTGGCGACCGGCCTCGAGCGCCTCGAGCGCGAGCGCGAAGTGGGTGTCGGGGGGCGTGGCGATCGCCACCGCGACGACCCCGGGCAGTTCCAGCGCCTCGGCCAGCGAACCGCAGGCGTTGGGGACGGCGAGCTTGGCCGCCTTGTACGCGGTCGGCTCCCGGTCCCGCCCGACGAGCGCCAGCACCTCGAAGCCCGCGTTGCGCAACGCCGGCACCTGTACCCGGGCGCCGAACCGGCGCCCGACCACCGCGATCCCCGGGCTCGCCATTCCCCACCTCCGTCGTCGGTCGACGGAACCCTACGACGGTCACCGTGGCCAGCACAGGCCGCCGCGCGTTCCATCCAGCCGCCGCGCTCCAGGGCCCGGACGCACACGACCACGGCCGACGGCGAGAGGCCGGTGCGGCCGGCGAGCTGATCGAGGGTCGCCGGCTCGCCGCCGCAGGCGCGCGAGGACGCGAGCCGCGTCGCCGGAGGGCGCCACCCGCGGGTCGGCCGGTACCGGATCCGATGTCAGCGAGAGCGCGACCAGCACGTCGGACGGCTCGACCACCACCTGCGCGCCGTCGTAGATCGAGCGCGTTGGTTCCGGCCGCGGCCGGGTTGCGGCGCGATCCCGGCATCGCCATGACGGTGCGGCCATACTCCTCGGCCCGTTCCGCGGTGATGCGGGCGCCGCCCTTGAGCGTGGCCTCGACGACCACGACCGCCTCGGCCAGCCCGGCGATGATGCGGTTCCGCACGGGGAACGCCTCGCGTCGTGGCCCCACGCCGTAGCCGAGCTCGCTGACGAGCAGCCCCGCCCGACGGACGCGGTCGAAGAGCGCCCCGTGGCGACGCGGGTACACGACGTCGAGGCCGGTCGCGACGACCCCGACCACGGCGCCCCCGGCGCCGAGCGCGCCCTCGTGGGCCGCGGCGTCGATCCCGATGGCGAGGCCGCTCACCACGGTGATCCCGGCCCGGGCGAGCACCGCGCCCAGCTCGTGGGCGTCGGCCAGGCCGTGGGGTGTCGCGGCCCGGGTCCCCACGACGGCGACCCGGCGCCGCCGCAGCGCCTCGGGCGCTTCGCCTTCCGCGAGCAGCACGGCGGGGCGGTCGGGCAGGTCGTCGATCGGGTAGCCGGCGCGGCCTTCGACGTAGACGTGGGGGTGACGCGCGGCGAGGAGCCGTTGCACCCGGTCGCTGGTCGCCACCTCCTGCCAGGTCCGGACCAGCGCCATGCGGGCGGGACGGTCTCGGACGGACGCGCCCTCGCAGAGCACCACCGCGGCGAGTCCCCGCTGGAGGCCCGCGAGCGCGCCGACCGGCCCGCCACCGCGATCGAGGAGCACCCGCAGGCGGCTCGGGGTCATGTTGGGGAGACAGGCCAGCGTCGCCGCCGCGACCTGCTCGGGATCGGGCAGCGGCGGCGTCGGACGAGTCGGATGAGTCGGACGAGTCGGACGAGTGGTGTCGTGGTCGGGGTTCACGGCACGTCACCGCGGAGCGCGGCCGCCCGGTCGAGGTGGTCGGCGGTGACGCCGGCGGAGTCGTCGAGATCGGCGAGGGTACGTGCGACCCGGCGGATGCCGCGTCGCGCCGCGGCCGGTGAGGATGCGCTCGGCGATGAGGTCGCGCCACGCCTCCTCGGCGTCGGGGCCCAACGGCAGCAGCATGGGCACGGCACCTGCGGCGACGTGCGCGTTCTGCGACCACGGCCAGTCCGCGTAGCGCGCCCGCTGGCGCTCGTAGGCCGACGCGACGCGGACCGCGACATCCGCGGAGCTCTCGCCCGGAACGTCCCCGGCCTCGGGCGCGTCGACGCGCACCCGGAGGTCGAAGCGGTCGAGGAGCGGCGCGCTGAGCCGCCGTCGGTAGCGTTCGCGCTCCGCGTCGCTGCACCGGCAGCCCTGCGCGCCGGCGCCGCACGGGCACGGGTTCGAGCACGCCACCAACTGGAAGCTGGCGGGAAACGAGAGCGAGACCGGCTGGCGCGAGATCCTGACCGCGCGCTCCTCGAGCGGCTGGCGCAACGCGTCGAGCGCGCTCGGTGCGAACTCGCCGAGCTCGTCGAGGAAGAGGATGCCCCGGTGCGCGAGGGTGATCTCGCCCGGGCGCGCCCGGCCGCTCCCGCCGCCGACGAGCGCGGCGGTCGAGGCGGTGTGGTGCGGGGCGCGGAACGGGCGCCCGGTGACGAGGCGCCCGCCGACCGGTTCGCCCGCGGCCGAATGGATGCGCGTGACCTCGAGCGCCTCCCCGTGCGTGAGCGGCGCCAGGATGCCGGGGAGTCGGCGGGCCAGCATGGTCTTGCCGGTGCCGGGCGGGCCGCAGAAGAGGAGGTGGTGACCGCCCGCGGCCGCGACCTCGAGGGCTTCGCGCCCGAAGGGGAGACCACGGACGTCGGCGAGGTCGAGGAGCTCGTCGTCGAGCCCGGTGCCGGTCTCGACCCCGGGCGGTGCCACCGGGTCCCAATCCGGCCAGGGCTCCTCGCCCTTCAGACAGGCCCGCAGCTCGGCGAGCGTGCGGGCGGCGCGCACGCGCACGTCGCCCACGAGCTCGGCCTCCACTGCGTTGGCGTGCGGGACCACGACGCACGCGGTCCCCGCCGCACGCGAGCGCGTCGACCAGCGCGAGCGTGCCGGGGACGGGCCGCACCGAGCCGTCGAGGCCGAGCTCGCCGAGCACCGCGACACCGTCGAGCACGCCGGCCGGGAGCGCGTCGTTCGCGCCGAGCACGCCCAGCGCGACGGCGAGCTCGAGGCCGGATCCCGACTTCCGCACGCCGCCGGGGGCGAGGTTGACCGTGATGCGACGTTGGGGCCACTCCAGCCCCGACGAGAGCACCGCGGCACGCACACGCTCGCGTGACTCGCGCACCGCGGCGTCGGGGAGGCCGACGACCTGGTAGGCGGGCAGACCGGACGAGACGTGGACCTCGACGGTGACGGGTTGCCCGTCGACCCCGATGAGTGTGGCGCTGCGGACCGCGGCGAGCACGGCGACCTCCTCGACGAGAGCGTTCGGGAGGGCCGTGACCGGGGCCGCTCGACGGTGCCCCGCACCCTCGCGCCGGGGTGTGACGGTCATGTTCCGACCCGAACGCGTCGGCGAACCGGGGAGCGCGTGACCCGCCACCCGAGATCCGCCGTCCGCCGCGTGTCGTGCACGCCACGGCCGGAGGTCCGCTGACGCCTTTCCCGACCCGACACGCCGCCGGGCTCATGGAATTCTCAGGCCGTCTTCCTGGGATCGGGACGCGTGCACCCTCGGTCGCACGGGGATCGACGCCCGGCTCGCGACCTCCGCGTCGCTCGAGCGCCAGGTGTCCACCGAGCGGATGATGGTGCGCCGGATCGTGAACGGGGTCGTGGTGGCCGTACCGGTGGCGGTCGCGTTGACGGTCGCCATGATGGCGATCGCGCTCGCCGGCACGACGGCCTGGTGCAACTGGGTCGGGCTCGGAGTCTTCATCGGTGCGTACGCCGGAGCCTTCTTCGGCGCCATCGGGAGCGTGATGCTCACGTCCACGCGTTCGACGGGCTCGACGGGCTCGACGGGCTCGACGAGGTGTGACACCCTGAGCGGGACGACGGTTGGCGCACGTCAGCGCCATTCCCCGCAGGGAGGTGGCACGGTGGACTTCGTGCAGATGATCAAGTACCAGACGTCGAAGTTCGACGAGATGCGCAAGGTCGGCGACGAGTGGGAGGCGGCCGCCGCCGGCGGGGGCGCACGGCGCGTCCTCATGTGCAAGGATCACGACAACGCGGGCCAGTACTTCACGCTGGCGTTCTTCGACTCCTACGATGCTGCGATGGAGAACTCCCAACTGCCGATGACCGAGGAGTTCGCGCAGAGGATGATGGAGTTCGCGGACGGCCCACCGACCTTCTACAACCTCGACGTCGTCGACGACCGCGCGATGGGCTGACGCCCGCGCGACGGGTCACGCCGTCGGCACCACCGGCCGGGTCGGCCACGGCATCGCCTCCTCGAGCGACGCGGCGAGGCGCAGCAGCAGGGACTCCTCGCCGGCGCGCGCCGCGAACTGGACACCGACCGGCCGCCCGCCGTCGTCGAGCCCGGCGGGGACGCTCATCGCCGGTTGCCCCGTGGTGTTGAAGATGCCGGTGAACCCGCTGAACGCCGACGCGTGCACCATCGTCTCGGGTCGGGTCGTGTCGGCCCAGCCCAACTCCGGAACCGTGATCGGCATCGTGGGGGTGAGCAGCAGATCGTAGGTCTCGAAGAACGGCGCCACCGACCGGCCGGTGCGCTCGACCTCGTGGAGCGCGTCGACCAGCTCCACGCCGGTCATCGCGCGACCGCGCTCGTAGAGCAGGCGCGTGAAGGGCTCGATGTCGTCGTCGGCGAGCGCGCGGCCGAGAGCGGCGAGCCGGGCGTCGACGGCTTGGGCGACGTTGACGGCCATGACCGCGGCGAGGGACCGGTTGGCGGCCTCGACGTCGTAGGTGAACGACGCGTCCGACACCACTTGACCCAGCGCCTCGCAGACCGCGGCCGTACGCTCGGCCGCGGCGACGCACGCGGGATCGGCGGTGACGCCGCGTGCGGTCACCACGGTGACCCCGATGCGGAGCCGGCCGGGGTCGGCGCCGAGCTCGTCGAGAAACGCCCGCGGGCTCCCCGCCGCGGGGTAGGGGTCGCCCGGCGCGGGCCCGGCCGCGGCATCGAGGAGCCCGGCGCTGTCGCGCACGGTCCTCGTGAGCGCGTGCGTGCAGGCGACGGGATAGGCGAACCCGTCGAGCAACGGTGCGTGGGGGACCCGGCCCCGCGACGGCTTCAGGCCGAACAGCCCGCAGGCCGACGCCGGGATGCGGATCGATCCGCCACCGTCGTTGCCGTGGGCGATGGGCACCATGCCCGCCGCCACCGCCGCGGCCGACCCGCCGCTGGAACCCCCGGCCGAGCGGGTGGTGTCGTACGGGTTGCGGGTCGGGCCGTGGAACACCGGCTCGGTCGTCCCGTTCTTGCCCAGCTCGGGGGTGTTGGTCATGCCGAGCACGACGACGCCGGCGGCGCGCACGCGCGCGACCGCGAGGCTGTCGGCCCGGGCGACCGCGTCGCCGAAGAGCCGGGACCCGCGTGACGTGGGGAGCCCGGCGACCTCGGCGCCGAGGCTCTTCACGAGGTACGGCACGCCGCCGAAGGGGCCGTCGGGCGGCGACGCGGCCGCCGCCTCGGCCCTCGCCTCGTCGAAGCGCGTCGCGACCACGGCGTTGAGCGCGGGGTCGTGGGCCTCGATCCGGCGGATGGCGGCGTCGACCACCTCCGCGGCGGTGACGTCGCCGTTGCGGATCGCGGCCGCGAGCCCGAGACCGTCGAGATCGTCGTACCACGAGTCGTCCATGACCCGGACCCTACAAACCCCGGCCGGGCCGCGGGAACGACGGCGGTGGTCGGCGGCGCCGGCAGGGCCGGGTAGGGTTGATCGGGGCTCGGGCCCGACGTTCGGAAAGGCGTAGATGCAGGTGCCGGAGGGGCAGGATTCCGCGTCGGTGGCCGCCGACTGGCGGTCCGGCGACTTCGTGGCGTCGCTCGTCGCGGCCAGTCCTCACACCCGCGATGCCTACGCACACGACGTCACCGAGTTCGTGACCTGGGCCGGGAGGGGCGGCTGTGGCGGTCCCGGCGCCGTCGACCACCGGACCCTCCGGCGCTACCTCGCCTACCTCGACACCCGCGGCTTCGCCCGGTCGTCCATCGCCCGCAAGGCGGCCGCGCTCCGCGCCTACCTCCGCTACCTCAAGCGTCACGGCGTCACCGATCACGACGCCGGTCGCAGCCTCCGGGCGCCCAAGGGCGCCAACCGGCTCCCCCGGGTGATCCGGTCCGACGAGGCGAACGACCTCCTCGACGCCGCGCAGGGGTCGCGCGACGAGCGCGACGCGGTCGCCGCCGCGCCCGGTGGCGTCGACGACCCGGTCGCGACCGCGGTGGTGCTGCGGGACCTCGCCGTGCTCGAGGTCCTCTACGGCGCCGGCCTGCGGGTGGCGGAGTGCTGCGGTCTGCGCATCGCCGACTGCGACCTCGCCCGGGGCCTGGTGACGGTGCTCGGCAAGGGGTCGAAGATCCGCCGGATCCCCCTCGGCGCCCCCGCGGTCGACGCGGTCGCCGACTGGCTGGCCCGGGGCGTCCGGTGCTCGCCGGGGTCGAGTCGCCGCACGACGCGGTGTTCCTGAACCGGCGCGGCCGCGCGCTCACACCCCGTGACGCCCGGCGGGTGCTCGAGCGCCATCCGCTCCCGGACGGACGCGCCCTCCACCCCCACGCCCTCCGCCACGCGTACGCTACGCACCTGCTCGAAGGCGGAGCCGACCTCCGGGCAGTGCAGGAATTGCTCGGCCACGCCGATCTCGCGACCACCCAGATCTACACGCACGTGACCCACGACCGACTCCGAGCCGTCTACGAAGCGACCCATCCCCGTGCCTGACGACCCCACCGAAGTACTCGACGAGCTCTGGGCCGACTACAAGGCCAACGGCACGCGCGACACGCGCGAGCGGCTGATCCTCCACTACTCGCCGCTCGTGAAGTTCGTCGCCGGGCGCGTGGCGGCCGGTCTCCCGCAGAACATCGAGCAGGCCGACCTCGTCAGCTACGGGATCTTCGGTCTCATCGACGCCATCGACAAGTTCGACCCCGGTCGCGGCTTCAAGTTCGAGACCTACGCGATCTCCCGTGTCAAGGGCGCCATCATCGACGAGCTCCGCTCGATCGACTGGGTGCCCCGCTCGGTGCGGGCCAAGGCGCGGGCGATCGAGCGGGCCATCTCCAAGCTCGAGAACGAGCTGCGCCGCAGCCCCGAAGACGCGGAGGTCGCGGCGGAGCTGGAGTGGACGGAGGGCGAGCTCACGCAGACGCTCTCGCAGATCTCCTTCACCGGCCTCGTCGCGCTCGACGACCTGCTCTCGGCGAGCGCGGGCGACCACGGCGGCTCGGCCGCGGTGATCGACACCGTCACCGACGGCAAGCACGATCCGGTCGAGGCCTACGAGGTGGACGAGATGAAGCACCTCCTCGCCGATGCCATCAACCGCATGCCCGACCGGGAGCGGCTCGTCCTGACGCTCTACTACTACGAGGGGCTCACGCTCGCCGAGATCGGTGGGCTGCTCAACGTCACCGAGAGCCGGGTCTGCCAGATCCACACGAAGTCGATTCTGCAGCTGCGCGGCCGCCTGGCCGAACCCGAACGCGAGACCGGTCCCGTCCGCTACTGACGCCCGCGCGAGATCTCGCGCGTTTGCCCCTTGGCAGACGCGTGCTCCACCGGTATGTTCGGCAGGACTTCCTCCTGCCACTTCCCCGTCGTCGTGTCGTCCACCGACCACGGGGTTGGCCACATGAGGTCTGTGCCGGAGTTCCTGCGACGCGCGCCGCGCCGGCGCGCGCCGATCGTCATCCTGCTCACGGTGGTCGTCGCGCTCGGCGCGACCGCCCGGCCCGCGCACGCGGCCGGCGACGCCGGGGGGTGGCGCCGCCCGGTCGGTGGACCGGTCGCGCATCCTTTCGAGCAGCCGTCGTCGGTCTACGGCGCCGGCCACCGCGGCGTGGACTTCGCCGTGCCGGTGGGCACCGAGGTGCGCGCAGCCAACGACGGCGTCGTCAGCTTCGCCGGCAGCGTCGCCGGCACGCTCCACGTCACCGTCGCCCACGGGGGTGACCTGCGGACCTCGTACTCGTTCCTGTCGTCGGTGCTCGTGCGCGCCGGCCAGCACGTCGCGCGCGGCGACGTCGTCGGGCTGAGCGGCGGCGTGGGCACCGACCACGACGGCACCGTGGTGCACCTCGGCCTGCGGATCGGCGACCGCTACGTCGACCCGATGGTGCTGTTCCGGCCGGGCGACCTCACCGCGCTCGTGCGGCTCGTGCCCGCCGGCGAGCCCGACGAGCAGCCCTGGTCGGCGGCGCGGCGAGCGCCGCGAGCTCCAGGCGTCGTTGCGGTTGCCGGTCCCCGGTGGCGTGGCCGCCACGGCGGGCGCCGGCGCCGCCGGCTGCGGTGACGGCGTGCCGCTGGTCGGCGGCGCGCTCGACGCGTTGTGCGACGTCGGGGGCTGGCTGGGCGAACGTGCGGGCGACGCGGTCGATTCGGGCGTCGGGTACCTCGACGCGGCCACCGACCTGGCGGCCTCCACACTCGACGACCTCGGCGCTGCGGTGCACGCGACGGTCGCGAGCATGCGGGCCCTCTCCGCGGAGCTGGCGAGCGCGCTCGCGCGCACGCCCGCCGGGCAGCTGGCCCTCGACGTCGTCGAGATCGGCCGCCGGTTCGCCCGCACGGCCACCGCCGACTGCAGCGCGGACTCGCCGCCGGCCGACGGCACCGGCGGCTCCGCGCACCGGGTGATGGTCGTGGCCGGGATCAACAGCTCGGGCCCGGCGGGCGACCGCGGGCCCACCGTGGCGCTCGACGTGGCCGCCCTCGGCTACCACCCCGGCGAGGGCGAGGTCCGGTACTTCTCGTACGCCGCCGATGGCGGTCCGTACACCGCGGCCGCCACGCACGGCCCGATCGAGGTCGCCGCGGCGCGCCTCGCGGAGCAATTGCGGGCCATGCAACGGGAACAGCCGGGACGCGAGGTGGATCTCATCGCCCACTCGCAGGGGGGTGTCGTGGTCGACTGGTTCCTCGGCCACGACTACCACGCGGGGGACCGCACGTTCCCGCCGCTCGGCAACGTGGTGACGCTGTCGTCCCCGCACGAGGGTGCGCCGCTCGCCACCGCCGGTCGCCAGCTCAGGACCTCGCCCGCCGGGCGGGCCGCGCTCGACGCGGTCGAAGAGGTCTCGTCACTCCCGCCGCCGAGCAGCCCGGCGGTGCAGGAGCTCGCCGAGGGCTCCCCGTTCGTCACCCGTCTCTGGGAGCGCGGGGTTCCCGAGCACTTCGACTTCACCACCATCGGCGCCACCGAGGATCTCGTCGTCCCGGCGACGCAGATCTCGGTACCGGGGGCGATCGAGACCGTCGCCGCCGTCGACAGCGTCAACGAGCACAGCGCGATCGTGCGCGCGCCCGACGCGCTGAAGGCGGTCCGCGCCGCGCTCGAAGGCCGACCACCGCCGTGCGTCGGGTTGGTCACCGCGCTGCGGGGGGCGGTCGCACCCGTCGTCATCAGCAGGGTCGAGCACACCATCGGCAGCGGCGCGGCCGCGGCACTCGGAGGAAACGGATGAGCTCGTGGAGGAATCTGCGGACGCCGCGGGTCGCGGTGGCGGTCCCCGTCGCGGTGGCGGTCCTGGTCGCGGTGACCGGCGCCGGCGCTGCGTCGGCCCGCCCCGTCTGGAGCCATCCGTTCCGCGCCGGCCCGTGGGGTGTGGCGGCCGACCGCTCCGGCGTGGTGGTGGTGACCGACGCCCCGGGCGTGGAGGCGCTCGACCGCAACGGCAACCGTCGTTGGTCCACCCCGGTCGAAGGTCTGGTGGAGGCGACACCGGCGCTGGGCGGCGGTCGTGTGCTCGTCGGCGGCCACGGCCGTGTCACCGAGCTCGCGCGTGCGACCGGCGCCCGGGGGTGGCAACGGGAGATGACCGAGGACGTCACCTCTCTCGCACTCGCCGGCGACGTCGCGGTCGTCGGCGATCATGCGGGGCTGCTGGCCGCGTTCGACGCCCGCACCGGGGCGCCCCGGTGGTCGGTGCACTTCGAGGGGCGCGTGTGGTCGGCCGCGCGCGTCGACCGGGCGAGCGGCGTGGTGGTGGCGACCTGGCACGAAGGTCCGCAGCCCGCGGCGCGGGTCTTCGACCTCGCCACCGGTGCGATGCGCTGGGAAGTGCCCACCGGGCTCCTGAGCGCGGCGCCGGTGCTGCAGGGGAACACCGTCGTGCTCGCGATCGGCGACGGGAACTGGCACGCCCACGTCGAGACCCGGGATCTCCTCACCGGCGCGCCGGGCTGGAGCACGCCCGTGTCCGGCTCGTTCGAGGAGGCGATCGAACCGGTGGCCGACGAGCGCGACGTCGTGGTGGTCGACCACTTCGGCGTGGTGACCGCGCTCGACCTCGCGACCGGTGCCGTGCGGTGGCGCAACGACCTCGGGTACCCGCTCCTCGACACCCAGATGCCCCTCACCCGGCGCCGGGTCGCGTTCCGGTCGTTCTCGGGTGACGTCTTCGTGCTCGCCCGCCGCGACGGGCACCTCGTCACGCGCTACACCCCCCGCCGGCTGGGCGGCTACGTGATCGCCACCGTGCGACCGCCGTGGCCCGGCGCCGCGGGCTTCCTCGTCGGTCTGCGCTCGGAGACGTTCCGGGTCGACCTCCTCCCGTTGGCGTGAAGCCGCGGGCCGGGAGGGGCGGGGAGGTGGCCCGCTACACTGATCGCCGACCCGAGCTCCGGCCCGGGATCACGCACGCCCGCATTCCGAGGTCGTCCGGGTTCGTCCCGGTCGCCGGCGGGCGGAGGAACAACCGAGGAGCAGATCGACCGGCGTTCCGACGGGCCCGCGGCCCGCACGGGTTTCGGGCGGCTGCGCGAACGAAAGGGACGAACCGTGGCAGAAGCAACGGCCGTCGTGACGATGAAGCAGCTGCTGGAAGCCGGAGTCCACTTCGGCCACCAGACCCGGCGCTGGAACCCCAAGATGAAGCGGTTCATCTTCGGGGAGCGCAACGGGATCTACATCATCGACCTGCAGCAGACCCTCGAGCGCATCGACACGGCCTACCGGTTCGTGCGCCACACCGTCGAGAACGGCGGGACGGTCCTGTTCGTGGGCACCAAGAAGCAGGCCCAGGAGCCGATCCAGAAGCAGGCGGAGCGCGCCAACTCGCCCTACGTCAACTACCGCTGGCTCGGCGGCATGCTCACCAACTTCCAGACCGTCCACGGGCGCGTCTCGAAGATGCACGAGCTCGAGCGGCTCGTGGCCACCGGCGAGACGGAGCAGATGATCAAGAAGGAAGGCCTCAAGGTCAAGCGTGAGGTCGCCAAGTTGGAGCGCAACCTCGGCGGCATCCGCACCCTCGAGCGCGCGCCCGACGCGGTGTTCGTGATCGACACGAAGAAGGAGCACATCGCGGTCACCGAGGCCAACCGGCTCGGTGTCCCGGTGATCGCGGTCGTCGACACCAATTGCGATCCCGACGTCATCGACTTCGTGATCCCCGGCAACGACGACGCCATCCGCTCCGCGAATCTGATGAGCCGCATCGTCGCCGACGCGGTCATCGAGGGGCAGTGGCTGCGCCAGCGCAAGCACGCCAAGGCGGGCGCCAAGGCCGATGCGGCTCCGGCCAAGCCGGTGCCGCCCGCGCCGAAGCAGCTCAGCCCCGGGGAGCAGGCGGCCAAGGCCGCCGAGCAGCAGAAGGCCCGCGACGCCGCGGCCGCCGCCCAGCGCGAGCGTGAGGCGAAGCTGGCGGAGACCAAGGCCGCCGCGGCCGCCCAGGAGACGACCGCCGAGCCCGCGGCACCTGCCGTCGAGACCACGGCGGACCCGGGTACCACCGAGATCCAGGAGAGCGACACGAATGGCTGAGTACTCGGCCAAGGACATCGCCGCGCTGCGCAAGGCGACCGGCGCGGGGATGATGGACTGCAAGAACGCGCTGGAGGAGGCCGAGGGCGACCGCGAGCGCGCCCTCGACATCCTGCGCGCCAAGGGCCTCGCCAAGGCCGGCAAGCTGTCGGACCGCGAAGCGACCGAAGGTGCGGTCGACGTCGTCGTCGACGGCAACGTCGGCGCCATCGTCGAGCTGAACTGCAACACCGACTTCGTGGCCAAGGGCGGGGACTTCACCTCGGTCGTCACCGAGCTCACCAAGCTGGTCGCGGCCAACGGCGACGGCGACGTCGGTGCGCTCCCGTACGAGGGGTCGACGGTGTCCGAGGCGCTCACGCACCTGGCGGGCAAGCTCGGCGAGAACGTCGTGCTCGGCCGCGTGGTGCGCTTCGAGTCCGATGGCCTGCTCGACGGCTACCGGCACAACCAGAACGAGCGCGGCACCATCGCGGTGCTCGTCGAGCTCACCGGCGTCGACCCGGCGAACGAGCGGGCCCGGGAGATCGCCCACGAGATCGCGCTGCACATCTCGTTCGCGGCACCGGGCTACCTCACGCGTGACGAGGTTCCCGCCGACGTGCTCGAGCGCGAGAAGGCCGTGATCGAGGAGAAGAGCCGCAACGAGGGCGTTCCCGAGGCCAAGCTCGAGGGTGCGGTCAAAGGTCGGCTCAACGCGTTCTACAAGGACTCGGTGGTGCTGGAGCAGGCGTCGGTCAAGGACCCGAAGGTCAGCATCGGCAAACTGGTCGAGGGGCTCGGCGGCGAGGCCAAGCTCGCCCGGTTCGCACGCGTGAAGGTGGGCGAGGACTAGCGTCCGCTCGTATGGCCGAGAGCCAGTTCCGCCGAGTCGTCCTCAAGCTGTCGGGTGAGGCGTTCGCCGATCCCGAGACCAACTACGGCATCGACGCCGCGGTGGTGCAGCGCATCGCCGAGGAGGTCGCCGAGGCGCGCGTCGAGCTCAACGTCGAGCTGGCGATCGTGGTCGGCGGCGGCAACATCTGGCGCGGCATGTCCGGGGCGACCCGTGGGATGGACCGGGCGCGGGCCGACTACATGGGCATGCTCGCCACCGTGATCAACGCGCTGGCCCTGCAGGACTCGCTCGAAGCGGTCGGCCAGCCCACGCGCGTGCAGACCGCGATCACGATGGCGCAGGTGGCGGAGCCCTTCATCCCCCGTCGCGCCATCCGCCACCTCGAGAAAGGGAGGGTGGTGGTCTTCGCGGCCGGCACCGGCAACCCCTACTTCACCACCGACACCACTGCCGCGTTGCGGTCGGCGGAGATCGGCGCGGAGGCCATCCTGAAGGGGACGCACTCGGGGGTCGACGGCGTGTACAGCGCCGACCCGCGGCTCGACCCCACCGCGGTGAAGCTGACCCAGGTGACCCACTTCGAGATCCTCAACAAGGGCCTCAAGGTGATGGACTCGACCGCCATCACGTTCTGCATGGACAACGAGCTGCCGATCATCGTGTTCGACGTCACCGCGCCGGGGAACATCCACCGCGCGCTCGTCGGCGAGCGCATCGGTACCCTGGTGAGTTCGGGAGCGCTTCCGGCATGAAGACTTCGGCATGAAGAGTCCGGCATGAGTGGCGACGGCGAAGAGATGCGGGTACTCGTCATCGACGACTGCCACGACAAGATGAAAAAGGCCGTCACCCACCTGCAGTCGGAGTTCGCGGGTGTCCGGACGGGCCGCGCGTCGTCGGTGCTGGTCGAGAAGCTGAAGGTCGACGTGTACGGCAGCGAGGTGCCGCTGCAGCAGATCGCCGGCTTCGGGGTGCCCGAACCACGGGTGCTCACGATCTCGCCCTACGACAAGGGCACGGTCAAGGCGATCGAGAAGGCGATCCAGCAGAGCGACCTCGGGGTCAATCCTTCGAACGACGGCCAGGTGATCCGCCTGACCTTTCCGGAGCTGACCGAGGACCGTCGCAAGGACCTCGTGAAGGTGGTGCGGAACCGAGCCGAGGAGGCCAGGGTGGCGGTGCGCAACGCCCGTCGCCACGCCCGGCACGAGCTCGAGAGCCTGGAGAAGGACGGCGACCTCAGCAAGGACGATCTCGACCGTGCCGAGAAGGAGCTCGAGAAGCACACCCATGAGGTCGTGGCCGAGATCGACGACATGCTCAAGCACAAAGAGACCGAGCTGCTCTCCATATGACGTACGGGGCCTGAGACCCTTCTCAGCGGGGCCGTCGCCGGCAGGGGCGTCGCGTCTACCCTGGTGGAGCGACATTTCCGGAGGATCGTGTGCCTGACTTCGATGACGAGCGCCCCGAGCCGCCGCCCGCCGAGGGCGTACGGATTCTCGGGGCGGAAGAGGCCCAGGCTGCCGTCGAGGGCGGCCCCGACCGGCCGCGCCCGGCCGAACCCACGCGGCGGCGCCGCAGGAGCGCGCCTCCCGACGACGTCCAGCCGGCGGCCCGGTTCCCGCTGCCGGCCGACCGCTTGCCGGGAGACTCGCCGGGGCCGTCGCCGCGCCCGGCACCCGCACCCCCGCCCACGGCACCCACGACGGCCGGGCCCCCGACGGCCGGGCCCCCGACGGGTGAACCGTCGGCGCCGATGCCACTCCCGCACTGGACCGAACCCGCCACCGGAGAGGTGCCGATGATCGCCGACGAACCGGGTGACGAGGAGGTCTGGACGGCCGCGGCCAACCAGCCCCGCTTCCGATCCGACGCGGGTGAGTGGGGCGAGGGCGACTTCAGCCTCGGCGACGAGTCGCTGCACGACGAGACCACCGCGATGGGCGCGCTGGTCGACATCCCCGATCTCGACGACGACGAGGAATTCGCGGCGGAGGTCGCCGCGCGCCGCGCCCCGGCGCGCAAGCCTCGGGGCAGGGCTCCGCGCCCGGCCCGCACCCGCAGCGCGCCTCCGGCCGCGCCGCTGTCGCCCCACCCGTCCATCGACGACGACAGCGCCGCGCCGCGGGTCACGCCGACACGCGACGACCTCCCGGCGCGGTTGGTCACCGGGTTGATCCTCGCCGCGGTCGCGCTGCTGGCGTTCGTGGTCGGTCGCGCCGGCACCGCGGTGCTGGTCACGGTGATCGTCGCCGCGGCGGCGTTCGAGCTGTTCGAAGGCTTCCGCCGCGCCGGCTTCCAGCCCGCGACACTGCTCGGGCTGCTGGGTTCCTTGTCGCTGGTCGGCATCGCCTACAACCACGGCGAGCGGGCGTTCCCGCTCGTCACCGCGGTCGTGGTCGGCTTCACCCTGTTCTGGTACCTCGCCAAGGTGGTGCACGCCCGGCCGATGGTGAACGCCGCGGTCACCGTCTTCGGCTTCGCCTACGTGGGGATCCTCGGCGGGTTCGCCGGGCTCCTCCTGGTGTTCCCCGACGGCGTCGGCATGATCATCGGCCTGGTGCTGTGTGCGGTGAGCTACGACGTCGCCGGCTACTTCGTGGGGTCTCGGATGGGCCACCGCCCGTTGATGCCCGACGTGTCGCCCAACAAGACCGTCGAGGGTCTCGTGGGCGGGATGGCCGCGTCGGTGGCCATGGGTGTCGTCATCGCCGTGGTCGGGCTCCACCCGTGGAATTCGCTCGGCCACGGTCTTCTGCTCGGCATCGTGGTGGCGGTCTTCGCCCCGCTCGGCGACCTGGTGGAGTCCATGCTCAAGCGCGATCTCGGGCTGAAGGACTTCGGCACACTGCTGCCGGGTCACGGTGGTGTGCTGGACCGCTTCGACGCGATGCTGTTCTGCCTGCCGGCGGTCTACTACCTGGTGGTCGCGCTCGGACTCACCTGATGCGGCGCGTCGCCATCCTCGGTTCGACGGGCTCCATCGGCACCCAGGCACTCGACGTCGTCCGCAACCACCGCGACGACTACCAGGTCGTCGCGCTGGCGGCGGCGCGGAACCGGGAGCTGCTCGACGCCCAGGCGGCCGAGTTCGACGTCCCCCTCTCGTCGGCCCGCTTGTGTGCCGATGCACCGGAGGTGCTGGCCGACCTCGCCGCCCACCCCGACGTCGACGTCGTGCTCAACGCGGTGGTCGGCTTCGCCGGTCTGCCTGCCACCCTGGCCGCGCTCGAGCACGGCAAGCGGCTCGCGCTCGCCAACAAGGAGAGCCTCATCGCGGGTGGGCCGGTCGTGGCGGCGGTGCGGGAGCGGGGGAATGGCGAGATCGTCCCCGTCGACAGCGAGCACTCCGCGCTCTACCAGTGCCTGCGCTCGGGCCGGGCGTCCGAGGTGCACCGGCTGATCCTGACCGCGAGCGGCGGCCCGTTCCGCGGGTACACCCGCGAGCAGCTCGAGGCGGTCACCGTCACCGACGCGCTCCGCCACCCGACGTGGGACATGGGCGCCAAGATCACCATCGATTCGTCGACGCTCATGAACAAGGGGCTCGAGGTGATCGAGGCCCACGAGCTGTTCGGCGTCACCTTCGACCAGATCGACGTGGTGGTCCACCCGCAGTCGATCGTCCACAGCATGGTCGAGTTCGTCGACGGCGCGACGATCGCCCAGCTGTCGATGCCCGACATGCGCCTCCCCATCGGCCTGGCGCTGGGCGCGCCCGATCGCCTGCCCGAGGCGTTCGGCGCCATCGACTGGGCCCAGGTCGCGCAGCTCACGTTCGAGGCCCCCGACCTCGCGGGGTTCCCGTGCCTGCGGCTGGCCTTCGAAGCCGGGCGTGCCGGTGGGGGCGCACCCGCGGTGCTGAGCGGCGCCAACGAGGTCGCGGTCGCCGCGTTCCTCGACGGCCGGATCCCGTGGACCGCGATCGCCGCGGTGGCGGCCGAGGCGCTCGATGCCGGCACCGGGAACGTTCACGACGTCGCCGACGTTCTGGAGGCAGACCGGGTGGCGCGCGAGCGCGCCACGAACTCCGTCGACCGCTGGAGCCGAGCCGCGTGAGGCACTCGTGAAGGACCCGCTGGAAGAGGCAGGCGTCGAGGTCACGAGTCGCACCGCGACAGGGATCCTGGTGGCGTCCGTCGCCGGCATGGTCGGTCTGGCGATCTTCGTGCCCGGGAGTCGTACGCCGCTCATCCTCATCGTCGGGATCATCCTGATGGTGATGCTCCACGAGTTCGGCCACTACTACACGGCCAAGCGCTCCGGCATGAAGGTCACCGAGTTCTTCGTGGGGTTCGGCCCGCGCCTGTGGTCGTTCACCCGGGGCGAGACGGAGTACGGCGTCAAGGCCATCCCCGCCGGTGGCTACGTGCGCATCATCGGCATGACGAACATGGAAGAGGTCGACCCCGCCGACGAGCCGCGCACCTTCCGCCAGTGCACGCCGGGCAAGCGCCTGACCGTCATCCTCGCCGGCGTCACGGTGAACCTCATCATCGCCTTCATGCTCTTCTTCGTGGTGATCGCCGGCCAGGGCCGTGTCTACGGCGGCCCGAACACCACGGTCGAGCGCATCACGGCCGGCAGCGCCGCGCACGCGGCGGGGATCCAGACGGGCGACAAGATCGTCGCGGTCGACGGTGTCGCGATCTCGGGCTGGGACCAGCTCAAGGCGGCCATCGAGGCGCACGGCGGCCAGCAGATCGACATCGCGGTGCAACGCCACGGCGCCCAGGTCGACCTCGTCGCCACGCCGAAGATCAAGGCCGGACAGGGCTTCCTCGGCGTCGGCCCCGGCACGGTCGTGCGCGACGTCGGCGTGCTCGGGGCGGTGCCCGAGTCGTTCAAGACGATGGGCAACGTCTTCACCGGCTTCACCGGGATCCTCACCGACAAGCTCTCGCCGTCGGGGGTCAGCACGTCGGCGTCCCAGAGCTTCACCTCCGCCGCGCCCGCCGCGGGCTCGCCCCAGGATCTCAACCGACCGCGGTCGCTCATCGGCATCGTCGACATCGGCAGCGAGCTGGTCGGCGGCAACCTCTGGCTGATCGCCCTGCTGCTCGGCCAGATCAGCTTCATCCTGGCGGTGTTCAACCTGCTGCCGATCCTGCCCTTCGACGGCGGTCACGCGGTCGTGGTGCTCTACGAGTGGGTCGCGTCGAAGGTGCGTCACCACCGGGTGTACGTCGACTACCGCAAGCTGATCCCGATCAGCGTCGTGCTGCTCATCCCGATCCTGTACCTCGGGTTGTCGTCGATGGTCCTCGACATCCGCCAGCTGGGCCAGTAACGGCGTGGCGCTCTCCATGCACCGGCGAACGACGCGCCGCATCCACGTCGGCGAAGTCGCGGTCGGCGGCGGCGCGCCGGTGTCGGTCCAGTCGATGACGACCACGAAGACGGCCGACGTCGACGGCACCCTCGCGCAGATCTACTCGCTCGCCGCGACCGGCTGCGACATCGTGCGCTGCACGTGCAACGAGGAAGCGGCGGCGGAGGGGCTCGCGCAGATCGTGCCGCGGTCGCCGGTGCCGATCATCGCCGACATCCACTTCCAGTACAAGCTCGCGCTGGCGGCGATGGAGGCAGGGGTCCAGGGGTTGCGGCTCAACCCCGGCAACATCCGCAAGCCCGAGCACATCAAGGTCGTGGCCCGCGAGGCCAAAGACCGCGGCCTGCCCATCCGCATCGGCGTCAACGCCGGCTCGCTCGACCCTGACATCGCCGAGCAGCACGGCGGCGCGACGCCCGAGGCGCTGGTCGCATCGGCGCAGCGCGAGCTCGCGTACTTCGCCGAGGTCGACTTCGACGACGTGAAGATCTCGGTGAAGTCGTCGAACGTGCCGGTGATGATCGACTCGTACCGGTTGCTGTCGGAGACGGTCGACTTCCCGTTGCACCTCGGGGTCACCGAGGCCGGGCCGCTGCCGGGCGGGCTCGTGAAATCGACCGCGGGGATCGCGACGCTCCTCGCCGAAGGCATCGGCGACACCATCCGCTTCTCGCTGACCGCCGATCCCGTCGAGGAGGCGAAGGCCGGCCGCCAGCTGCTCGAGGCGATGGGGCTGCGCGAGCGCAAGGGCCTCGACCTCATCGCCTGCCCGTCGTGCGGTCGCGCGGAGGTCGACGTCATCAAGGTGGCGCGCGAGGCGATGGACGCGCTCGAGCAACGCAAGATCCCGCTCCAGGTTGCGGTCATGGGGTGCGTGGTGAACGGGCCGGGCGAGGCACGTGACGCCGACCTCGGCATCGCCGCCGGGCGCGGCAAGGGTCATCTGTTCGTGCGGGGGCAGGTCGTGCGGGTGGTGCCGGAATCGGAGATGGTGGCGGCGCTGGTCGAGGAGGCCGAGGCGATCGTCGCCGAAGGCATCGACGCGCGCCTGGCCGCGGCCGACGAGAACGCCGAAGCGATCGCGGCGGCGACCCGCGAGGAGCTCATCCAGATCCAGGGCCTCGACGTGAACCACAGCGACGAGAAGGTGGAACGCATCCGCGAGATCGCGGACTGATCCCGAACGGGGAAACGGTCGGTTCAGGCCCGCGCTTCGAGGATCATGTTCAGGGGGGTCTCGGTCGCCCGGCGGAAACGCGAAAAGCCGGCTTCTTCGAAGACCTGACGCAGTCGTGCCTCGCCGGCCTGGGCGCCGAGTCCGAGCCCGACCTCCTGGGACAGCGAGTTCGGCGTGCAGATGGTCGAGGAGGCCGTGTACAAGAGCGCGGCGAGGGGATTCTCCGCGATGTTCGTCGCCCGCCCGTCGAGCGCCATGGGCTCCACGAGGAGGACGGTGCCGTCCGGTTCGAGGTGCTCACGCGCGTGCCGGGCGGCGCCGACCGGGTCACCCATGTCGTGCAGGCAGTCGAAGAAGCAGATGAGGTCGAACGTGCCCGGATACTCGTTCGCGTTCGCCACCGTGAATTCCGTCCGCTCCGAGACGCCTGCTTCCCGCGCTCGTTCGCGCGGGTCCCGATCGACGCGGGGTGGAAGTCGAACCCGTGCACCTTCGTGTTCGGATAGGCGTCGGCCATCACCACGACCGATGCGCCGTGACCGCACCCCACGTCGGCGACCGTCGCGCCTTCCTGCAGCTTCTGCTCCACGCCGTCGAGCGCGGGGATCCATTCCGAGGTGAGGAACGCGCGGTACCCGGGGCGGAAGAACCACTCGGTGCCGCGGAAGAGACACGTGTCGTGGTCGCCCCAGCTGAGTCCTCCGTCACCGCGGTATGCGGCCCGCAACTTGTCCCCGTCGATGGCCAAGGAGATGAGGACGTTCATCCCTCGCGCCATGAAGCTCGGCGCCGACTCGTTGGCGAGGATCATCGCGGCCTCGCCCGACAACGTGTACGTGTCGGCGTCGGCGTCGAACATCACGAGGCCCGCCGCGGCCTGCGCGTCGAGCCATTCACGGGTGAGCCGGGCGTTGCAGCCGACCTCCTTGGCGACCTGGTCGGCCCCCATCGCGCCGGCGCCGGCCATCGCCTGGTAGTAGCCGAGCTCATCACCCAGCCAGATGGCCAGGCACAGAGCCGCCCCGGTCATGTGGCCTGCCAACTGACCGACCATCTCTTCGACACGCGCTTCGTCGACCGCCATCGTGGGCTCCCTCCGACTCGAGGCCGCAGGACGCAAGCCGACGGCCCATGCCCAGTGTTCGCGAGGAAACGCTACGCCCGCGACCCGGTCGCGACAAGACCCGCCCGGGAAGGGATCGACGCGCCGACCGCTACGCCGGGTCGGGTGCCTGCGGCGGGTCGTCGGCGAGGGGGATGTCGGGTGCGGACACGTGTTCGGCGACCACGGTGACCGTCACCCGTTCCTGACCAGGGCGATCGAAGGGATACCGCTCGACCCCCATGTAGTGCCGCGCGACGGCGTCGATGAAGGCATGGTCGGGATCGGTGTCCAGCACGGCGTGCCCGCGGATCTCCACGTAGCGGTTGGGGTTGTTGCGGTGCGGCACCGTGATCGTGATGCGGTCGTCCGCGAGCAGGTTGCGGTACTTCTTGCGGTCGGTCGTGGTGCTGAAGCGCACGTGGGTGCCGTCGAACAGGAGCCCGACGGGCGTGACCGAGATCCGGCCGTCGGGGCGCAGCGTCGCGACGTAACCCGTCGGCTTGTCGTGGAGGATGTCGTGCACCCGTTCCGGGATGACGACGCTCGCGCTCACATCCGGGTCGGGGGCCGGAGCAGCACCGCGACGCCGATCACGACGCACCCCACGCCGATCACCGCCCAGACCGCCTCCCCGGTCATGAACGACCCCTCCACGACTCCGATGCCCTGGAAGAACCAGAGTCCACCCACGAGCACCAACGCGATGGCGATCACCCGCCGGATCCACATGGCGCCGAGCGTAGGGCGCAGCGGTGAGGGCCGCGTTCGGCGAGTTCGGATGACGGAGTCGACCCTGGAGACGTTTCCGTCGCCGTAGGTCCGTCAGCCGGCGGCGACGCGCCGCTCGGCCTCGGCGGCGGCGCGCCGCGCGTACCCGAGGACGGTGCGGCGCAGCGCCGCGGCGAGCAGCGCGCCGGTGCCGGGGATCTTCGCTGCGAACGCGCCCGACCACGAGATCGTCGTGCCGCCGGCGCCGTCGGGGCGCAGGTCGACGTCGGCGTGGTAGCCGCGCACGGGGATCCCCGAGAGGATCGTGTACGCCATGTGCGCCGGAGGGTCGTACTCGACGATCTGCTCGCGCCCGAACACCGGCCACCGGCCGAGCCGGCGTACGGCGCCGACGCCACCGGGCGCCGGCTCGCCCTCCCGCTCCCACACCGAGGTGCCGACCGAGACCCCGGCCCACTCGTGCCAGCGGGTGGCGTCGGCGAGCACGTCGAACACCGCCGGGGGTGGCGCCGCCGACGCGACGGTGAACTCGTAGGACGCGATGGCCACGGTCATCTCCTCTCGGTCCAGTAGGCGTCGACACGGTAGGGGAGGGCCAGCAGGTCGCGCCCGGCGGTGGCGGGATCGTCGCGCAAGAGCGCGCGCACCTCGTCGAGCACGGCTTCCCGGCGTTGCGGTGGGAGCACGGCGACGTGGCTCACGCTGCGCACGCGCTCCACGACGTCCGCCGGCGTGAGGAGCTGTTCGTGATGGAACGTCGCCTCGGTGAGCGGGGTGAACCACGGGGTGTCGACGAACGCCGACTCCCGCCACTCGTCGTGGGCACGCCACGGCGCGCGCTTCTCGACCCGGTCCATGATCGACCAGATCTCGTCGACCCACGGCACCGACCGGTCGCGGGCGTTCCACACCAGCGCCAGGCGACCGCCGGGGCGCAGGACCCGGTGGAACTCGCGCGAACGCGGCACGCGCGTCGAACCAGTGGAAGGCCTGGGCGACCGTGACGCCGTCGAGCGAGGCCGCGCCCAGGGGGAGGGCCTCGGCGGTGGCCGCGACGACCGGCACCTCCGGCCGCGAGCGGGCCAGCACCCGCCGCATGCCCTCGACCGGCTCGATCGCGCAGAGCGTCGCGCCGCGGAGGTGGGGGAGGAGCAGCCGCGTGAACTTGCCGGTGCCGGCCGCCAGGTCGCAGATCCGCGCCCCGGCGCGCATCGGCAACGCCGCCGCCAGCCAGGCGACCGCGTCGGGCGGGTACGACGGCCGGGCGCGCTCGTAGGCGTCGGCCTCGGCGCCGAAGCCCGACGACGCGACCTCGTGGACCGATCCTCCGCCCGCCGATCCTCCGCTCATCGCGGGCGACGGGCCGGAATCAGGCGGGTGAGGCCGACGGGGTCCACCCGTGCAGCCCGCACTCGAGCTTGCCGCTGCTCGACCAGCGCCCGGCGCGGGGATCGTCGCCGTCCTCGACCGGGTTCGTGCACGGCCAGCAGCCGATCGACGGGTAGCCCTTGTCTCGCAGGGGGTGGGTGGGCAGGCCCCGATCGGCGATGTAGGCCTCGATGTCGTCGTGGGTCCAGTTCGCGATCGGATTGACCTTCACGATCCCCCGGCCCGACGTCGAAGCCCACGATGGGGGCGTTGGCGCGCGTCGGCGCCTCGTCGCGGCGCAGCCCCGTGAGCCACGCTGACTTCCCTTCGAGCGCACGGGCCAACGGCTCGACCTTGCGCATCGCGCAGCACTCGTCGGGGTCGACCTGCCAGAGGTCGTCGGGCTCGATCCGCGGCGTGATCACGCGCAGGTCGAGGTCGTAGCGCTCCCGCACCCGCTCGACGTACCAGAGGGTCTCGGCGAAGTGGTACTGCGTGTCGAGGAACACGATCTCGATCTCGGGGACGACCTGGGTCGCCACGTCGATGAGCACGGAGTCCTGGAACGACGCGGCCAGCATTGCGCCGGCGCCGAACATCTCCCACGCCCACTTCACCGCCGACGAGGCGGGCTCCTGCTCGAGCTCGGCCGAGACACGCGCGCGAGATCCGCGAGATCCGGCACCTCCGCCCGGGTCTCGGCAACGGTCACGTCGCGCACTCGGAGTCGCCGATCTCGGCCACATAGGGACCAGTCTCGCCGAAGTCGACGTAGTAGTCGGGTGCGTCCTCCGGGGTCGGGAACTCGGCGAGGTCGGTGAGCGTGCGCCCGACCGTCTCGGCGCCGCCGGCCCGCTCGAGCCACGAGGAGAACGTCTCCCCGGCGTCCCGTTCGCCGGCGAACTGCTCGACCACCCGGACGACCGCCTCGGACGCCCGTCTGGGCCGGGAGCTTCGTCGCCTTCTTGCCGAACGCGATCGACATGTTGGTGACGTGCCCGCCGAGCTCCATCTGGTAGCCGGGGGCGGCGCGACCGTGGGCCCGGCGCTCGAGGCCGAGGAACCCGATGTCGGCGATGTGGTGCTGCCCGCACGAGTTGGTGCAGCCGGAGATGTTGATTCGCACCCCGCCCACCTCGGCGAGGCCGGCCTTCTCGAGCGCGTCACCGATGTCGGCGGCGAGGCCGCGTCGACTGGGTGACCGCCAGGTTGCAGGTGTCGGCGCCCGGGCACGACACCACGTCGCGCGGCGAGCTCAGCGCCGGCCTCGGCCATGCCGTGCTCGGCCAGGCGCTCGTGGAGCGCGGGGAGCTGCTCCTCGGTCAACCCGCGCAGGGCGAAGTTCTGCCGGTTGGTGATGCGGATCTCGACGTCGAAGTCGCGTTGGATCCGGGCCAACGCCCGGAACTGCGCGGTCGTGATGTCACCGAGGCGGCAGTACGCGTACGCGCTCACCGTGCCGTTGGCGCGCCCGCGCACGACGTTGGCGGTGTCCCACTGCTGCAGCGGGGTGAGCCCGGAGAACTGCACCGGGGTCGCCCCGGAGCCGATGAGGCCGCCGTCGGCGCTCACCGCGGTGCCCATGCCGGCGGGGGCGTCGCCCTGCTCCTGCACGACGGCGGGGACGCCGCCCGGGTAGGTGGCCGACGCGGGGAGGAGCTTGCGTTCCTTGATGATCCGCTCGCGCAGCTCGTCGATGCCCATGGTGTCGACGAGCCACTTCATTCGGGCGCGCAGCTTGTTGTCGCGGTTGCCGTGGTGGTCCTGCACGCGCAGCATCGCCTCGATGGTGGGGAGCAGGTCCTCACGGGAGGTGAACTCCTCGAGCGCCTGCGCGGGGTGGGGGTTCGCGCCGAGCCCGCCGGCCATGAAGACGCGGAAGCCGGGTTCGAGCGTGCCGTCGGGGCGGGGCCGGTTGACCGCGATGATGCCGGCGTCGTTGAACATCGCCTGCCCGCAGTCGGTGGCGCACCCCGAGAAGTTGATCTTGAACTTGCGGGGGAGGCGCTGCGCGATCGGGTTGCGGAGGAACAGGTCCTTGGTGGCCTCGGCCCAGGGGCTGATGTCGAGCACCTCGTAGGGGCACGCGCCGGCGAGGTGGCAGCCGGAGACGTTGCGGACCGTGTCGCCGCAGGCCTCGCGGCTGGTGAGCCCAACCGACGCGAGGAGCCGCAGGACCTCAGGGGTCTGCTCGAGCTGCACGAAGTGGAACTGCGCGTTCTGGCGGGTGGTGAGGTGGCCCCAGCCCCGGGAGTAGTTCTCGGCGATGTAGCCGAGCATCTCGAGCTGGTCGGGCTCGATCCTCCCGTAGGGGATCTTCACCCGCACCATCTGGTTGTGGCCCCCCTGGCGCTGGCCGTAGATGCCCTGGTTGAGGCGGAAGACCCGGAAGACGTCGTCGTCGATCTCGCCCGCGACGTGGCGGCGCACGCCGTCCTCGAAGGTCTGGATCTCCTCTTCGATCTCGGGGTCGAGGGGTCGGGCCCGGAGGTCTCGCACGTCGATCGCCATAGATGACGAATCTACTGGGGTTTCGACTCAAATACCAGTGGAGAGGTCGGAAATTAATTTCGACTTCGCAGGTCAGGTTTTCCGCCCGGCGAAACGGCCCACCCCGCAAGGGTTCCGTGGGTACCCTGCCCGGATGGCGAAGGCTCCCGTCCTCACCCCCCGCGCCGACGACTTCCCCCGCTGGTACCAGGACGTCCTCCAGAAGGCCCAGCTGGCGGAGAACGGACCGGTGCGGGGCACGATGGTCATCCGCCCGTACGGCTACTCGATCTGGGAGCGCATGCAGGCCGAGGTCGACGCCCGCATCAAGGCGTGCGGCGCCGAGAACGCCTACTTCCCGCTGTTCATCCCCGAGTCCTACCTGACGCGTGAGGCCGAGCACGTCGAGGGCTTCAGCCCTGAGCTCGCGGTCGTCACCGTGGCCGGGGGGAAGGAGCTCGAGGAGCCGGTGGTCGTCCGGCCCACGAGCGAGACGGTCATCGGCGAGTTCATGGCCAAGTGGATCCAGAGCTACCGCGACCTGCCTTTGCTCCTCAACCAGTGGGCCAACGTCGTGCGCTGGGAGCTGCGCCCCCGGTTGTTCCTGCGGACGAGCGAGTTCCTGTGGCAGGAAGGTCACACCGCGCACGCGACCCACGACGACGCCCGCGACTACGCCGTCCGCATCCTGCGCGAGGTCTACGAGGACTTCATGGTCAACGTGCTCGCGCTGCCGGTCGTCGTGGGGCTGAAGACGGCGCGGGAGCGGTTCGCCGGCGCGAGCAACACCTTCACGTGCGAGGCGATGATGGGCGACGGCAAGGCGCTCCAGATGGGCACGAGCCACGAGCTCGGCCAGAACTTCGCGAAGGCGTTCGGGATCGAGTACCTCGACGACACCGGCGTGCAGCAGACCGCCTGGACCACTTCGTGGGGCGTGTCGACACGCATGGTCGGCGGTCTGATCATGGCCCACGGCGACGACGACGGCCTGCGGGTCCCACCGCGCCTCGCGCCCGTGCAGGTCGTGGTGCTCGCCGTGCGCGACGAGGGCGACGTCGTGGCCCGTTGCCGCGCGCTGGCCGACGAGCTGCGCGCCGCGGGCCAGCGCGTGCACCTCGACGTGCGAGCCGACGTCTCGATGGGGCGCCGGGCCACCGACTGGGAGCTGAAGGGCGTGCCGGTGCGGCTCGAGGTCGGTCCCCGCGACCTCGCCGACGGTGTGGCGACGATGGTCAGGCGGATCGTCGGTGACCACGACCGCAAGACGCCGGTCGCGCTCGATGCCGTGCTGCCCGCGGTCGCCGCCGAGCTCGACCGTCAGCAGCACGCGCTGCTCGAGGAGGCCGTCGCGTTCCGAGAAGCGCGCACCGCCACCGTGACCTCGATCGACGAAGCACGGGAGGCCGCGACAGACGGTTGGGCCCGTGTGCCCTGGGAGGCCGTCGGCACCGGCGGCGAGGTCGTGCTGGCCCAAGGCGGGGTGACGGTGCGTTGCCTGCTGCGGGCCGACGGCACGCTGCCCGAGTCCGATGCCGAGGCCGACCTGATCGCGGTCGTCGCCCGCTCGTACTGATGTTCCGGACCTGATGCTTCCTGTTGGGCCCCCGGTGTCGCCGATGCTGGCGAAGCTGGCGCGCGAGCTGCCGACCGGCGGGGGCAAGGCCGGCGACTTCCTCTTCGAGCCCAAGTGGGACGGCTTCCGCGCCATCGTGTTCCGTGACGGCGACGACGTCGAGATCGGCAGCCGCAACGAGAAGCCGCTCACCCGCTACTTCCCCGACCTGCTCGACCCGTTGCGCGCGTCACTCCCCGAGCGCGGCGTCGTCGACGGCGAGATCGTCATCGCGGCTGCCGGTGGCCTCGACTTCGACCGGCTCTCGTTGCGCATCCACCCGGCCGCGTCGCGCGTGGCGACCCTCGCCGAGGAGACGCCGGCGTCGTTCGTCGCGTTCGACCTGCTGGCCGAAGGTGACGACGACCTCCGGGCCGCGCCGTTCCGCGAACGGCGCGCCCGGCTCGAACGCGCGCTGCGCGGGCGCGCCCGCCCGTCATGCTCACCCCGGCCACGACCGACCGCGCGCTCGCCGAGAGATGGTTCGAGCGCTTCGAGGGCGCCGGCCTCGACGGCGTCGTGGCCAAACCCCTCGACGGCGCGTACGAAGAGGGCAGGCGCACGATGCTGAAGGTGAAGCACCAGCGCACCGCCGACTGCGTGGTCGCCGGCTACCGGGTGCACAAGGACGGGGGAGTGGGTTCACTCCTGCTCGGCCTCTTCGACGCCGACGCCGTGCTCCACCACGTGGGGGTGGCCAGCAGCTTCGCCGCGCCGCTGCGGGCCCAGCTGCTCGACGAGGTCGCGCCCTACCGCGACCACGCGCTCGACGACCACCCGTGGCGTGACTGGGCCGAAGCCGGTGCCGACGCCGCCGTGTCGGGGCCGCGTCGTCCCGGCGGCCAGAGCCGGTGGACGGCCGGCAAGGACCTGAGCTGGGAACCCCTCCGTGTCGAGCTCGTCGCCGAGGTCGCCTACGAGCACCTGCAGGGCGACCGCTTCCGCCACACCGCCCGCTTCGCGCGGTGGCGCCCGGACCGCACGCCGGCGTCGTGCACCTACGCGCAGCTCGACGTGCCCGTGCCCGTGGAGCTCCAGGAGATCTTCGGGGTCTGATGTTCGCAGAGATCTGGACCGCGCTCACCGGTGACCCCGAACCGGCCGCACGGATCGAGATCACCGGACCGCCCGACGTGCTGGCATCGGTCTTCCCCGTGACCCAGCTGGCGACCGTGGCGGTGGTGAGCTCGCTCGCGGCCGCGGCCGACGCCGCCCACATCGTCGTCGACACCCGCCACGTCGGCGCCGCGTTCCGCAGCGAGCGCCACGTACGGATCGACGGCGAGCCGGCAGGAGATCCGTTCGACCCGCTCTCGCGCTTCTTCCGTGCGGCCGACGGTTGGATCCGACTCCACGCCAACTACCCGTGGCACCGCGAGCGCCTGCTCGGGGTCCTGGGCGTCGCCGACGACCCCGCCGCGGTGGCCGCCGCGGTCGCCCGCTGGCCGGCGCTCGTGCTGGAAGACGCGATCCGCGGGTGCCGGAGGCTGCGCGGCGGCGGTCCGCACCCCGGCCGAGTGGCACGCCCACCCGCAGGGCAAGCTCGTCGCCCGGCAGCCACTCCTCGAGGTCGGCCGCATCGGCGACGCGCCGCCGCGCCCATCCGGTCGCGCGCCACGGGTGCTCGACCTCACGCGCGTCATCGCCGGTCCGGTGTGCACCCGCACGCTCGCCGCGCACGGGGCCGACGTGCTGCGCATCGACAGCCCCGCGATGGCAGAGTCGGAATTCCTCGCCGCCGACGCGCTCCTCGGGAAGCGCAGCGCGTTCCTCGATCTGCGCGCACCGGACGATCGCTCGCGACTCGAAGCCCTCGTCGCCGACGCCGACGTCGTGGTGCAGGGATACCGTCCGGGGGCGCTCGTTGCCTTCGGCCTCGACCCCGCCGGTCTGGTCGAGCGTCATCCCGGCCTCGTGGTGGTCTCGCTGTCGGCGTGGGGCCACGACGGCCCGTGGTCGGGACGCCGCGGGTTCGACAGCCTCGTGCAGGCGGCCAGCGGCATCGCGGTGCTGGAACGGGTGACCGGGGACGACACCCCGGGCGTCCTGCCCGCGCAGGTCCTCGACCACGCGACCGGCTACCTCGCCGCGGCCGCGGCGCTGGTCGCGCTGGATCGCCAGCGACGCGACGGCGGTTCCTGGCTCGCACGGCTGTCGCTGGCGCAGACCGCGGCGTGGCTCCTGCGCCAGCCCCGGCGCGCGGTGCCGACCGTCGACGATCTCGACGTGTCGCCCGTGCTCGTGCGTCTCGCGCGTGACGACCACACCGTCACCGTGGTCGCGCCGCCCGGGCGGATCGACGGTCGGCCGGTGGCCTGGCCGTCGGCTCCCCCGCGACTCGGTGCCGACGTGCCATGGTGGGTGAACCCGTCCCGAAAGGACGATCACCTCGCATGAGCGATTCCCCACCCTCCGTCGCCAAGCTCGCGGGCCAGCTCGGCTACCTCTTCGACGACGATCCGTCGGCTCGGCACGCGTCCGCGGCCGAGCTCGCGGCCCGGCTCAACCGCGAGGACCGCCTCGCGCGCGCGATCGCCAAGTACCCGAACCGCTCCGACGCCGAGATCCGCGCACACCTCGACGAGTTCGAGGACCGCATCGCGACGGCCGACGTCGAAGCCGCGCTCCAGCAGACCCACTCACGCACCAAGGACGGCGCATGACGGAACGCACCCGCAGAGAGGTGCTGCGCGCGTTCGGCGTCACGGCGGGCGCGTGCACCGCGGCGTCGCTCGGCTCCGCCGGCCTGATCGGGTCGGTCGACGCGTTCGCGGCGTCACCACCCACGACCCCGTCCCTCACGCCGAAGCAGGCGCTCGCCCGGCTCGCCGCGGGGAACCGGCGCTTCGTCAACGGTCGCCTCCGGCACCCGCGGCGCGACGGCAGGCGGCGCGCCGCCCTCGCGGAGGATCAGGCACCGTTCGCGGCGGTGCTCGGGTGTGCCGATTCGCGCGTACCGCCCGAGGTGATCTACGACGAAGGCCTCGGCAACCTCTTCGTCGCCCGGGTGGCGGGGAGCACCACGTCGGACGCGCTCGTCGCCGGGAGCATCGAGTACTCGGTCACCCAGCTCGGCAGCGTCGCCATCGTCGTGCTCGGCCACGAGCAGTGCGGCGCGGTGAAGGCCGCGATCGACGTCGTCACCAAGGGGACGGAGCTTCCCGGCGACCTCCCCGCGGTGGTCGCGCCCATCGTGCCGATCGTCGAGGAGGCGGTGAAGGCGGGCACGCCGGTCGGTCAGCTCCTCGATGTCGTCACCAAGCAGAACATCCGCCAGGCGGTCACGACGTTGCAGGCGACCTCGCTGTTGGCGGACTACGTGGCCCAGGGCACGCTCACCGTGGTCGGGCGTGAATATCTGCTCGAGAGCGGTCGCGCCGTCCCGGTCTGAGCGCCCGGGTCCGAGTCCTGTCCAATTCGCGGGGATTGCGCACAGGAGATCCCGCGCGCCATCAGGTATACTCACTTGGTTCGGTTGGAAGACGAGACCCCACCGGTCCCCATCGGTCTGTAGGAGACGTGGGCGCAAGCCCACGTTTTTTTCTTGCCCTCTCGGGGGGCTCGTCGAGGCACGAGGAACGAGGTGAGACGGATGGCGAACGTGGACTCGATCGTGGAGGTGCTGACGCCGGTCGTCGGCGCCCTCGGCCTCGACCTCTACGACGTCGAGATCACCGGCAGCGGCCGGGCCCGCGTGCTGCGCGTGCTCGTCGACCGCGCCGGGGGCATCGACCTCGAGGGCATCGCCGCCGCCACCGACGCGATCTCGCCCCTCCTCGATGCGCCCCCGGTCGATGACCTGCTCACCGGGCCCTACGCGCTCGAGGTGAGCAGCCCGGGGCTCGAACGTCCGCTCCGCACTCCCGCGCACTTCGAGCGGGCGGTCGGGGAGACCGTCTCCGTGAAGACGCGCGCCGGTGAGGCAGACGAGCAGCCGGCGCGTCGCGTCCGCGGCGTGGTGCAGCAGGCCGGCGACACCGGGTTCGAGCTCGTGCTCGACGACGGCACCACCGGGCACTTCGGCTACGACGCCGTCGCGCAGGCGCGCACCGTGTTCGAGTGGGGACCCCAGCCCAAACGCTCGACCTCACGCGGTGGCGGGCGCAAGGCCAAGTCCGGGAACGACAGCGCTTCGAACGCATCTTCGAAAGAAGTGGTACGTCCATGAACTCCGACATGATGGAGGCGCTCGAGAACATCGAGCGCGAGAAGGGCATCTCGATCGAGATCATGCTCGAGGCGCTCGCGAACGCGCTGCTCACCGCGTACAAGCGGATGCCCGACGCGGCCGAGGAGGCGCTGGTCGAGATCGACATGGAGACCGGCGCCATCAAGGTGATCGCCCAGGAGCTCGACGAAGAGGGCAACGTCACGCGCGAGTGGGACGACACGCCCACCGACTTCGGTCGCATCGCGGCCCAGACCGCCAAGCAGGTGATCTTCCAGCGCATCCGCGAGGCGGAGCGCGAGATGAAGTACGAGGAGTACGCGGGGCGCGAGGGCGACATCGTCACCGGCATCATCCAGCAGACCGACGCCCGCTACACGCTGCTCGACCTCGGCAAGGTCGAGGCGCTCCTCCCGCAGGCGGAGCAGGTGCAGAACGAGCACTACGACCACGGGAGCCGGCTCAAGGCCTACATCGTGGAGGTGCGCAAGACGGCCAAGGGTCCCCAGATCGTCGTGTCGCGGACGCACCCCGGTCTGGTGAAGCGGCTGTTCGAGCTCGAGGTCCCCGAGATCGTCGACGGCGTCGTCGAGCTCAAGGCGATCGCCAGGGAGCCGGGCCACCGCACCAAGTTGGCGGTGGCGTCGAACGACAACAACGTCGATCCCGTCGGAGCGTGCGTCGGCGCGCGCGGGTCACGGGTGCGCATGGTCGTCAACGAGCTGCGGGGCGAGAAGGTCGACATCGTCCCCTACAGCGACGACGCGTCCGAGTTCGTGATGAAGGCACTCGCCCCGGCGCGGGTGCGCGAGGTCCGCATCCACCCGGAGACCGGCACCGCCGAGGTCATCGTGCCGGACTTCCAGCTGTCGCTCGCCATCGGCAAGGAGGGCCAGAACGCCCGCCTCGCGGCGCGGCTCACCGGTTGGCGGGTCGACATCAAGAGCGAATCGCAGCTCGCGGAAGAGGAGTCGGGCGGCGGTGTCGAGTATGCCGAGGGTGAGTGGGTCACCAGTGACACCGGCGAGCTGGTCTGGCAGCCCGCGGAGGGCGGCGAGGCGATCTCGGCCGCCGAGGCGGGGTATGCGGCTCCTGTGCCGCGGGTGGCCGACGGCGAGAACCCCGAGGCTTCCGAGGCGCCCGCCGACGGCACGGCCGCCCCGGTACCGGGCGCGGAGGCTTCCGACGCGCCGGCCGACGGCGAAGCGCCGGTGGCCGTCGACGCGGGGGAGCCCGCGACCGCGGTGGAATCGACGGAGGGGGCTGACGGCTAGGGCACGGGCGGCAGTCCCGGTTCGCACCTGCATCGGGTGCCGCCGGGTCGCTGACGCCACGGAGCTGGTGCGCGTGGCTCGCTCGCCGGCCGGGTTGGTCCCCGGTCACGGCGCGGGGCGGGGCGCCTGGCTCTGCCGGGACCATCCCGTGGCGTGTCTCGACGAGGCGGTGCGGAAGCGGGCGTTGGCCCGGGCACTGCGCACCACCGTCGAGAATGACGAGATCGAGCGACTACGCGCGAGACTGGACGCCGGCTGATGTCCGGCGACGGGAACGGGCGCCGGTGAGGCAGCACGGAATCCTGAGCACAGGAAGCCGGAAGTAGAGGAAGAAGGCAGCAAGCTTGGCTACGAAGAAGATCCGGGTCTACGAGCTGGCGAGAGAGCTCGGCGTCGAGAACCAGGTGGTGCTCGATCTCGCCGAGCGACTCAAGATCGGCGTCAAGAGCCACTCGTCGAGCATCGACGATCCCTCGGCGGACCGCGTCCGCCGTCTGGCCGACTCCGAGGGGCTCCGTCGTGAGCCGATCGTCGACGAGCCCGAACCCGAACCGAAGCCCAAGCCCAAGGCGAAGAAGGCGCCGGCCACGGCCGAGACCGTCGAGGTCGCGCCCGGCCCGGCGACCGACGTGCCCGGATCGCCGGCTGCACCCGCCGAGGTTCCCGCGCCCGTGGGCGCGGGAACCTCGGCGGGAGAGCCTGCCCCCGCACCCCACCGCGTGGTCCGCTCCACCGGTGTGATCCCCGACGTCGGTGGCGCCCCGCCCGCGCCCCGGCCCGCCCCCGTCGCTGCGCCGCCCCCGGCTCCCGCTCCGGCGCCGGCACCCACACCCGCGCCGGTTCCCGCTCCGGCGCCGGCACCCACACCCGCGCCGGCCGAGCGCCCGGCCGCCGCGGCCGCGGCTGCGCCCGACACCGCTGCGCCCGACACCGCTGCACCCGACACCGCTGCACCCGACACCGCGGGCGGTGAGCCGGCCGCGCCGGCACCGCCGCGCAGCGCCACCGGTCGTCCGATCCCGCCGCCGCCCGGTGGCGGCCGGCGCATCCCGCCGCCGCCCGGTCCCCGGGTGGTGCCCGGCAGCGGTGGCACCGGCGGTCCCGGTGGACCCCGCGGCGGAGGCGGCGGCTTCCAGCGTCCCGGCGGTGGTGGAGGCGGCGGCTTCCAGCGTCCCGGTGCTGGTGGAGGCGGCGGCTTCCAGCGTCCCGGTGGTGGTCCCGGTGGACCCGGTGGTGGTCGTGGAGGCCCCGGCGGAGGCCCGGGCGGTCCGGGCGGTGGTCCCGGTGGCCGGGGTCGCCCCGGTCCCCAGGGCCAACGGCCCCGGCGCAAGAAGCGTCGTCGTCGTGACTTCGAGGATCTCGGTCCGGCGTCGATGCCCCAGCTCACCCCGGCCGATGCGCCCGTCCCCGAGGGCGAGATCGTCGTGGAGCGCGGCAGCACCATCCAGGAGCTCGCGCCCAAGCTGAACCGGACGACGGCGGACCTCGTGCGCCTGCTGTTCGACGCGGGCGAGATGGTCACCGGCACGCAATCGCTGGCCGACGAGATGGTGGAGCTGATCGCGGAGGCCCTCGGCGCCGAGGTGCTGCTCGTCGAGCCCGGCCAGGAGGCCGAGCTCGAGCTGCAGGCCCTCCTCGGTGACGACGAGGAAGAGGACGACGCCAACCTCGAGCCGCGGGCGCCGATCGTGACCGTGCTCGGCCACGTCGACCACGGCAAGACCACGCTGCTCGACTCGATCCGCCACGCCAACGTGGTCGCGGGCGAGGCCGGTGGCATCACGCAGCACATCGGTGCCTACACGACCGTGCACAACGGCCACCCGATCACGTTCATCGACACCCCGGGCCACGAGGCGTTCACCGCCATGCGGGCTCGCGGCGCGAACGCGACCGACATCGCGATCCTCGTGGTCGCGGCCGACGACGGCGTGATGCCCCAGACCATCGAGGCGATCAACCACGCGTGGGCGGCCGAGGTGCCGATCATCGTGGCGGTTACCAAGGTCGACCGCGAGGACTCCGACCCCACCCGTGTGCGCCAGCAGCTCGTCGAGCGCGAGCTCGTACCCGAGGCATGGGGCGGCGACACGATCGTGGTCGACGTCGCCCCACCTGCCGGGATCGGGGTCGAGGAGCTGCTCGAGTCGATCCTGCTGGTGGCCGAGGTCGAAGAGCTCGCCGCCAACCCGAAGGTGCCGGCGCGCGCGCTGGTGCTCGAATCCAACCTCGACCAGGGTCGAGGCCCCGTGGTCACCGCGCTGGTCGAGCGGGGCACGCTGCGCGTCGGCGACCCGATCGTCGCCGGCGGGGCGTGGGGCAAGGTCAGGGCCATGTTCGACGAGAACAGTCAGCAGGTGGCCGAGGCCGGCCCGTCCACCCCGGTGGAGGTGCTGGGTCTCGACGACGTCCCCCTCGCGGGCGACGAGCTGCGCGCCGCCCCGGACGAGAAGACGGCCCGCACCGTGGCCGAGGCCCGCGGCTACCGCCGCCGGACCGCCAACCTCAAGCACCCGATGAGCCTGGCCGGCGGTGCCCGGCTCGAGGACATCTTCGCCATGGTGCAGCGGGGCGAGGTCGCCACGCTCAACCTCGTGGTCAAGGCCGACGTCCAGGGTTCGCTCGAAGCGCTCACCGACTCCCTCCGCAAGCTCGACCAGGAGCACGAGGAGGTGCGGCTGTCGTTCGTGCACCGCGCCGTCGGCGGGATCAACGAGTCCGACATCAACCTGGCCGCGGTGTCGAACGCCACCGTCATCGGCTTCAACGTGCGCCCCGACAGAAAAGCGAGAGAGATCGCGGCGACCGAGGGCGTGGAGATGCGCCTCTACGAGGTCATCTACCAGGTGCTCGAAGACGTCCAGTCCGCGCTGCTCGGCATGCTCAAGCCCGAGTTCGAGGAAGTGGTCACCGGCGACGCCGAGGTCCGCGAGGTGTTCTCGGTCCCGCGCGTCGGCAAGGTCGCCGGGTGCTTCGTGCGCAACGGCACGATCACGCGTGGGTCGAAGGTGCGGTTCCTGCGGGAGGGCGTCGTCATCTGGAACGGGGCGATCGCGTCGCTGCGCCGGTTCAAGGAAGACGTCCGCGAGGTGCAGTCCGGCTTCGAGTGCGGCATCGGACTCGAGAACTACCAGGACCTCAAGCCGGGCGACGTGATCGAGACCTACGACCTCAAGGAGATCGCGCGGACCTAGCGCGGTCCCGGACCTGAGAGGTTCCTCAGCGCCCGCGGCCGCTCCGGCAGGGGTGGCCGGTAGCCTGCGCGCTCCACGTCTCCTCGACTCGATCCCCCAGTGAAAGCAGCCGTTGTGCGCCGCCTCGTCGTGCTCCTCGTCGTCGTCAGCTCCGCGTTCGTCGCGTCGATCGGTGTCGCGGTCGCGGCCACCCCGCGCGCCGCCACCCCGCTCGCTCCGATCAAGGTGAGCGGAGACGTCGCCGCCGAGCCGACGGTGACGTTCAAGAAGCCGTTCGCGGTGAAGAAGACGGCGCACAGCGTCGTCACCGCGGGCACCGGCGCCGCGCTCGCCAAGGGCCAGACCATCACGTTCGACTACGTGCTGGTCGACGGCCGCACCGGCAAGAAGCTCGAGACGTCGTGGGGCGCCACACCCGGCTCGATGACCCTCGACAAGGCCAAGACCGCCACCCAGCTCGTGAGCAGCCTGGTCGGCACGAACCTGGGCGGGCGGGTGCTCGTCGCCATCGCACCGAAGGACGGCCTGGCCAAGCGGCTCAAGAGCTCCAAGGTGAAGAAGACCGACACCCTGCTGTTCGTCATCGACCCGAAGACCGTGCGCACCCCGCTGGCGAAGGCGACGGGCGACCCGGTCGCCCCGGTGCCCGGGCTGCCCACGGTGGCGCTCGCCGCCGACGGCAAGCCCACCATCACCATCCCGCAGGGGGTCACCGCACCGACCACGCTGGTGTCGCAGGTGCTCATCAAGGGCACCGGCCCCGTCGTGGCCTCGGGCCAGACCATCACCGTCCACTACACCGGCGTGATCTGGGCCAGCGGCAAGCAGTTCGACTCGTCGTGGGACCGTGGCCAGACCGTCGACTTCCAGATCGGCGCGGGCAAGGTCATCGCGGGCTGGGACGAAGGCCTGGTCGGCCAGACGGTCGGGTCGCAGGTCCTGCTCGTCATCCCGCCCGACAAGGGCTACGGCAGCGCCGGCCAGTCCAGCGCCGGCATCTCGGGCACCGACACCCTCGTGTTCGTCGTCGACATCCTCGACGCGTACTGAGCGCGCAGGCCTGATACCTACCGGGTCCAGCCGACGAGCGACTCCCACGGGGGGTAGCCGTTGCGACGGCCGGTCTCGTACGGCGCGTCGGGTGGTGCGAGGTTGCTCCGGTACCCGTACTCGAACTCGGGAACTGGGGCGATCGGCGCAACCACCTGCGTCGCACGACTCGTCGTCGGGTTCAGCGCCCAGAGCGCGTCGTTGCTCACGTACAGCACGCGCTTCCCGCCGGCCGACCAACGCGGGCTCGCAACGCCGCTCCCCGCACCCGTCATCTCGCGGGCGCCGGATCCGTCGGCGTTCGCGATCCAGAGGCGCCGGGCCGCGTAGAGCGCGCGCCAGTCGACCCGGTTCCCTCGGACCTCGGGCATCGCCTGCTTCGCGGGCTTCCGCACGAAGACGAGCTGACGCCCGTCGGGCGACCAGGCGGGATCCAGCGTTGCGTCGTCGGGTCCACTCAGGGGTGTGCACGTGCCTGCGGACGAGCACAGGGTCACAGTTCGGTCGCCGTCGTTCACGCCGCGCCAGTTGCTCCGCACGATGGCCAGACGGGTGCCGTCGGGGCTCCACCGGATCCAAGAGCGCTTCACGAGCGTCTGACCGAGCTTGTGCGGGTCGGAGCCGTCCAGCGGCACCAGCCAGAGGTCGAGGCCGTCCTGCGCGATCGAGCCCGAGCCGTACTCGTCGACCCACACCAGCACCGCCTTGCCGTCGGGTCGCCAGCCGGCGATGAACAGCGGGTTGACACCGGGCGGGTAGCCGTCGGGAGCGAAGGCGATGGTGCGTCGGCTGCCGGACGCGACGTCGACCACGTCGAAGCCGCGCGTGGGCCCACCCGGGTCGAAGGACGCGACCGCGAGCTCGCGGCCGTCGGGCGACCACGCGAACCCGCTGACGTCGCTCTTGGTCGCGACGGTCGACTCGTTCCCGGTGGTCACGTCCGTGACGCGCAGCTTGCCGTCGGTCCACGCGATCGAGTCCCCGTGGGGCGACCACTCGTAGTCGCCTTTCGTCAGGATCAGCAGCACCTGCGTGCCCGTCGCGGTGACCACGTGCAGGCCGTCGGTCCGCGTGTACGCCAGCCACCGGCCGTCGGGCGACCACTTCGGGTTCGTGATCTGTCCCTTCGCGATCACGCGTGGCCGCGGCCGGGAGGCCGATGCCGTGACCAGCGCGTTCCCGTCGATCCACGCGACCCGGCCGAGGAGCCCGGCCGGGATGGTCGCGCTCGGCGGTATCAGGGTCGTCGATGGGGGTACCGAGGTGGTGGAGGCGCTCGCAGTGTCGACCCGCGCCGGTGATGCACCGTCGTCGGCGCGGGCAGCGCGACCACCCCGACGGCGGGGGCCACCACGATCACCGTCGCCATCGCGGCGAGGATGGTGCCGCGACGGCGGGTCGGCACGCGTGGAGGGGCCGCCACTCGCCGCGCCGCGTCGGCCGCGCTCGCGGCGACGACCCGATCCGCGCCGCGGGGCCCGCCGCGGTGGGCGAGCTCGTGCAACCGGTCGCGCGGATCAGTCATCGTGCCGTTCCGATTCGAGCGCGGCGCGCAGCCGACGCCGCCTGCGTGAGAGCCGCATCCGCGCCGCGGGCTCGGAGCAGCCGACCGTCGCCGCCGCCTCTCGGATCGCGTAGCCCTCCACCTCGACCAGGAAGAGCAGCCCGCGCGACCGGGCCCACGCGGAGGAGATCGGAGAGATCGGAATGGCGTGGCGGTGCGTGGTCGGTCCACGCGACCAGCCGCGCCTCGGCGATGGACCCGCGAGACCGACTTCGCCGCTCGTTCATGGCCAGGTTCACGATGGTGCGGCGAAGGTACGCACCGAGATTGCGGATGGCGCCAGGAGCGCCGGCGACGAGGACCCTCGTGAACGCCTCCTGCACGAGGTCGTCGGGGTCCAGGTCGGAACGGCCGACCACGGCCGCGAAGCGGCGCAAGGGCTCGTAGAGCTCGCGGAGGGCGTGCAGGTCGTCGGGGTCCCACCGATCGTCTGGTCCCACCATCCCTGCCTCGTCGGAGAACGCGCCTCACACAGAGGAGACACCGCAGCCCGTCGCGATGCAACCGGGTCGCGAAACTTCGGGAAACTCTGGTAAATCGTACGAAGTCCGCCCGATCCCCCGATAACTGTCACACCCTCATGATTTGATCACGGTGTGTTCGATGTCGTGGAGCATCTCGACAACCTCCGGAGCTGGCCGACCGATCGGTTGCTCGCGTGCCGGGATGACCTCATCCGCGAACAGCGGCGTTTGCGGATGCAGGAGCTGGCGGTCGTGCGGGTCCTCGACGAGCGCGGCAGGATCGATCCCACCCAGGCCGAGCGGGACGGCGTCTCGGCCCGCACGGTACGCGACACGATCGAGACCGCGCGTGCCCTGGAGTCGCTTCCCGCGGTCGCCGCCGCCGCGTACGCGGGAGCGCTCAGCAGCGAGCAGCTCGGGTCGGTGGCGGCCCTGGCCGACGAGTTCACCGATGCGGAGTGGGCGCAGCGCCGCCGAACATCGCACCGGCCGACCTCGCCCGGCTCGCCCGCACGAAGACCAAGCCCACGGCGGAGGAAGGTCGCGTTCGCCACGCGGCGCGCGCCCTCCGCATGTGGTGGCAGAAGGACACCGGCATGCTGTCGATCCGGGGTGAGCTCCCGGACCTCATGGGTGCCAGGTTCGAGGCGACGATCAACCGGATGACCGACCGGATGCGCCCGGCCAAGGGTCAGGCGTGGGAGCGGCGCCAGCGGCGCAACGCCGACGCGCTCGGAGAGCTCTGCGAGGTGTCCGAGACCGCCGAACGTCCGGCCGCGGCCGCGAAACCGCTGCTGGTGGTCGAGGTGCCCCTGTCGGGCCCGGCCGAGATCGTCGGCATCCCTTTGCCCGACACGATGGTCGAGCAGCTGCGCGCCAACGCGAGCGTCGAGCCGGTCCTGGTCGACGAGCACGGTGTCGCCGTCGAGGTCGGCAAGCGATCGCCCGTGCTGTCGCCGAAGATCGCGCGAGCGATCCTCCTGCGCGATGGACACTGTCGATGTGGGAATTGCGAGATCACCGAGGGTCTCGAGGTCCACCATCTGCGCCCCCGCAGTCTGGGCGGCACCGACGATCCGTCCAACCTGGCCACGGCGTGCCGGGTCGCCGGGCACCACCAGATGCTCGTCCCCAACGGTCCGTGGGCACTCGTCGGCAACCCGAACCGGCCCGACGGCCTGTGCCTCGTGCATGTCGACGACCTCACTGCGGAAGAGGCCGAGCAGCTCGGCCTCCCGCCACCCCGGGCAGGGCCGCACACGGCCGACGCGGCCTGATCCGCACCCCCTGGCTCTGAGCGACGACAATGGGGTGGTGCATGCCGCGGCGATGAGCTTCGACCTCCATGTCCCGGAGAGCCGGTCGTTGAAGGCGAAGCGCGCCGCGATCCGCCCGATCGTCGACGGCCTCCGGCACCGGTTCCGGATCTCGGTGGCCGAGGTCGACCACCAGGAGCAGTGGCAGCGGGCCGGGATCGCGGTGGCGATCGTCGCCGGGAGCGACGGCCGCGTGCAGGAGCTGCTCGACGCGGTGGAGCGCTTCGTCGCCGCGGCGCCGGGCGTCGAGCTGCTCGGCACCGAGACCGCTTGGTTCGAGGCGGAGCGCACCTCGACGCGGCCGGGGACGTACCCGGGGTGTCGGGGTGACGCAGAAGGGCGCGCCGCGTCGTTATCCGCGCATGGCGCGGGTGAACGAGGTCGTCCGCGAGACGCTCGGCGACGAGCTCGAGAAGCTCAACGACCCGCGGCTCGGGCTGGTGACCATCACCGGCGTCGACGTGAGCGCCGACCTCCGAGACGCGACGGTCTACTATTCCGCGCTCGGGAGGGCCGGGAAACGGGGGACGGGGGTCGTGCCGGAACTTGCGCCGGAGCAACGGCTGGCCACGGGCGCGGCGTTCGAAGGCCGCGGCGTCGCATCTCGCGCGCCGAGCTGGGCCGTCAGGTGCGCATGAAGTACACGCCCGATCCTCACGTTCTGCGAGGACCCCGCGATCGAGGCCGGCAACCGCATCGAGGAGATCATCCGCGACCTGCACGAGCGTGACGAGGAGCACGGACATGACCACCCTCACCGAGGTCGACGACGCGCTCGTCGCGGCCGCCGGCCGCGTCGCCGCGCCGAGCAGGTCGCCCTCGCGTGTCACGTGAATCCCGACGGCGACGCGCTCGGATCGATGCTCGGTCTCTTCCACGTGCTGCGTGGCGCCGGCCCGACGTCGTCGCGTCGTTCCCGTCGCCCCTTCGTCGTCGCGCCCGCACTACCGCGAGCTGCCCGGCCTCGAGCTGCTCACCAACCCGACGATTTCCCCCGCGAGCCCGAGGTCATGGTCACCTTCGACTGCGGGTCGCTCGGGCGCCTCGGCGAGCTCGAGACGGCGGCCAAGGCCGCGGGCGAGCTCATCGTGCTCGACCATCACGTGTCCAACACCCGCTACGGCACGATCAACGTGATCGATCCCACGGCTGCGGCCAGCGGCGTGCTCGTGCGCCGGCTGGTGCTCGAGCTCGGCCTGCCGCTCACCGACGACGCCGCGGTCGCGCTCTACGCCGCGCTGGTGTGCGACACCGGCCGGTTCCAGTACGAGACCACCACCGCCAGCGTGTTCGAGCTCGCCGGTGAGCTCGTCGCGTTCGACGTGCCGGTCGCCCGCCTGTCGCGCCAGCTGTTCGAGGAGCACCGGTTCGCCTACCTCAAGCTGCTGCGGAGAGGCGCTGGCCGCGCGCGGAGCTCGACGCCGAGCGCCGCTTCGTGTGGACTGCCGTCACCCAGGACATGCTGGCAGCGCCACGACGTCACCCTCGAGGAGGTCGAGGGCCTCATCGACATCGTGCGGCGCACCTCGGAGGCCGAGGTCACGTGCGTGCTGAAGGAGGAGGCCGACGGCTCGGTGCGGGTGAGCCTGCGGTCGCTCGGCGACGTCGACGTCCGCGCGATCGCGGCCGACCACGGCGGGGGAGGTCACCGCTTCGCGGCCGGCTTCGAGACGACCCTCGACATCTCGGTAGTGGTCGCGAACATCCGCGGCGCGCTCTGAAGCCCGCGATGCGTGACGGCCTCGTCGTCGTCGACAAGCCCGCGGGTTGGACGTCCCACGACGTGGTCGCCAAGGTGCGCAAGCTCTACGGGCAGCGTCGGGTCGGCCACGCGGGGACGCTCGATCCCGATGCCACCGGCGTGCTGCTCGTCGGCCTGGGACGTGCCACGCGCCTGCTGCGCTACCTGTCGGAGGCGGGCAAGGCCTACCGCGGCCGGGTGGTGTTCGGCATCGCGACCAGCACGCTCGACGCGGCCGGCGAGATCGTCGACCAACGGCCGATGCCCCTGACCCTCGACGAGGTGGTGCGCGCGCTCCCTCGCTTCGTCGGCGACATCGAGCAGCTGCCGCCGATGGTGTCGGCGGTGAAGATCGGCGGACGGCGCCTCCACGAGCTCGCCCGCGAAGGGGAGGACGTCGAGCGCGCGCCGCGGCCCGGTGCACGTCGACCGGTTCGAGATCGAGGCGTTCGAGTCCGGGCCCGTATCCCGAGGCGACGGTGGTGGTCGAGTGCGGGAGCGGCACCTACATCCGCTCGCTCGCCGCCGACCTCGGCGCCGCGCTCGGCGGGTGCGCGCATCTCGCCGAGCTCCGCCGGTTGCGGGTCGGCTCGTTCACGCTCGACGAGGCGCGTCCCCTCGCCGACGTCGAAGCGGACCCCGACGCCGCCGTGCTGCCCCTCACCGCCGCGATGCGCGACCTCGAACGGGTCGACGTCGACGCCGAGCAGGAACGGGCGGTCACCCACGGGGTGGCGTTCGCGTGCGGCGCGCTGCCCGTGGAGGGTCCCGGGCCCTACGCGCTGGTGGGTCCCGGGGGCGGACTGCTCGCGGTCTACGAGGCGCGCGGCGCGGGGCTCAAGGCCGCCGTCGTCGTCGCGTCGGGAGGCTGAGGCGCGATGCGCATCGTCCACGATCTCGGGGAGCTGTCGGGCGCGCTCGGTGCGCACGACGCGGGCCCGGGTGTCGGCGAGCGTGGCTCGGTCGTCACCATCGGCGTCTACGACGGCGTGCACCTCGGCCATCACGCGGTGTTGCGGCTCGTCCGCGAGCTGGCCGACGCCCGCGATCTCGCCGCGGTCTGCGTCACCTTCGACCGTCATCCCGGCGGAGGTGGTGCGCCCCGAGTCGGCGCCGAAGCTCATCACGACCCCCGAGCAGAAGCTCGAGCTGCTCGACGCCACCGGCTACCTCGACCTCTGCTTCGTGTTGCACTTCGACGAAGCGCGCAGCCGCGAACCGGCGGAGGACTTCGTGCGCGAGGTGCTCGTCGACGCGGCGCGCGCCCGACTCGTCGTCGTCGGCGCCGACTTCCACTTCGGCAAGGGCCGCGGCGGCGACGTCGCGCTGCTCCAGCGCATGGGCGCCGCGCTCGGGTTCGAGGTGATCGGCGTGGGGCTCGAGGCCGCAGCCGGTGGCACCATCTACTCGTCCACCCGGATCCGCCAGCTCCTGGCCGAAGGCGACGTCGGCGCCGCCGCCGGGCTCCTCGGCCGCCCGCACGAGGTCCGGGGGCGGGTGGTCGAGGGCGACCGGCGCGGCCGCGAGCTCGGGTACCCGACGGCCAACGTCGCGGTGCCGGGCCGCTGCTGCCTGCCCGCCGACGGCATCTACGCGGGCACCTTCGTCGGCACCGGGGGGGTCGAACGGATGGCCGCCATCTCCCTCGGGCGTCGCCCGACCTTCTACCAGGCCGCCGAGACGTCGCTGCTCGAGGCGCACGTGCTCGACTTCGACGGCGACCTCTACGGCCAGGCGGTCGAGGTGCGCTTCGTCGCCCGCCTTCGTGGCGAGATCAAGTTCGACTCGGTGGAGGCCCTCGTCGCCCAGATCGGGCGAGACGTCGAGGACACCCGGCGGGCCCTGACCTGAACCGCCGGCCCGAACCGCCGGCCCGAGCCCGTCACGCCGGCCCCGCCGCCCTCTGGTAGGATCATCCGCTGGTCCGTTTCCTTTCGTCTGCAAGCAAGAAAGTTCTTCTCAGCGCATGCCCGACACCACCACCACGATCACCGAGCATCGCCTCCACGAGTCCGACACGGGCTCGACGGAGGTCCAGGTGGCCCTGCTCACCGCGCGGATCAACCACCTCACCGAGCACCTGAAGGTCCACAAGAAGGACCATCACTCACGCCGTGGCCTGCTCATGCTCGTGGGTCGGCGGCGTCGGCTGCTCGACTACCTGCGGCGCAACGACGTCGAGCGGTACCGCGCGCTGATCGCCAAGCTCGGCCTGCGCCGGTAGCGGACCAACTTCACCAACCAAATACTCGAGAACTACCCGCGAGCGCGACGACGGTTGTCAGTCGCCACCGCCCGGGATCCGCTTCCCTTCATCGGGGAGCAGCGACATCCGGACGGCGACAACTGGGAATCGCCACGCTCTCGCCCGATCGCCCCGAGGGGGCGAGAGAGGAGCGCGTTCCCAATGGACGCAATCCGTGTCAGTGGCCCGATCAACGCGGCCGGACTCGTCATGACCCTGGAGACGGGCAAGCTCGCGCCCCAGGCCCACGGCGCGGTACTCGTGCGGGTGGGCGACACCACCATCCTGAGCACCGTCGTCACCAGCAAGCCCCGTGAGGGCATCGACTTCTTCCCGTTGACGGTCGACGTCGAGGAGCGCATGTACGCCGCGGGCAAGATCCCCGGCGGCGTGTTCCGGCGTGAGGGCCGCCCCGGCGAGCCCGCCATCCTCACCTGCCGTCTCACCGACCGCCCGCTGCGACCGAGCTTCCCCGAGGGCTTCCGCAACGAGGTCCAGGTCGTCGCGACCATCATGGGCGCCGACCTGGTCAACCCGCACGACGTGCTGTCGATCAACGGCGCCTCGGCGGCGCTCACCGTCTCGGGCATCCCGTTCGACGGCCCGATCGGCGCGGTGCGCCTGTCGCGCCAGGGGAGCGACTGGATCGCCCACCCGACGTTCGAGGAGAGCACCGAGTCCACCTTCGAGCTCGTGGTCGCCGGGCGCATGATCGACAGCGGCGACATCGCCATCATGATGGTGGAGGCGGGCGGCACCGAAGCCACCTGGCGCCTCTACGAAGAGGGCGCGCCGAAGGTGACCGAAGAGGTCATCGCCGACGGCCTCGAAGAGGCGAAGCAGTGGATCAAGGCGTCGATCGAGCTCCAGAAGCAGCTCCGCACCGAGGTCATCTCCCAGCGCGGCCCGATCGCCGACGTCGCCTACCAGGTCCACACCGACTACGACCCCGACGTGTTCGAGACGGTCGCCGAGCAGGCCACCGCCAGCACCGCGGAGGCGATGGCCATCGCCGACAAGACCGAGCGCAACAACCGGCTCGACGAGATCCTCGAGGGCCTGCTGCTCGCCATGGTCGGCACGCCCGACGAGCCCGAGCCGTTCGCCGGCCGGGCCCGCCAGATCAAGCCCGCGTTCCGGGCGCTGCAGAAGAAGGTCGTCCGCAGCCGGATCGTCAACGAGGGCCTGCGCATCGACGGTCGCGGCACCGCCGACATCCGGCCGCTCTCGGCCGAGGTGGAGATCCTGCCGACCGCGCACGGTTCGGGCCTCTTCCAGCGGGGTGAGACCCAGGTGCTCAGCGTGCTGACCCTCGGCATGCCCCGCATGGAGCAGTTCATCGGCCTCGACGAGCTGCGCGGCACCACCAAGCGCTACATCCACCACTACAACTTCCCGCCGTACTCCACCGGTGAGACGGGCCGGGTGGGTTCGCCCAAGCGCCGCGAGATCGGCCACGGCGCGCTCGCCGAGCGGGCGCTCCTCCCGGTCGTCCCGTCGGTCGAGGAATGGCCCTACGTCCTGCGCATCGTCTCCGACGTGCTCAGCTCGAACGGCTCCACCTCGATGGCGTCGGTCTGTGGCTCCACCCTCTCGATGCTCGACGGCGGGGTGCCGCTGAAGGCGTCGGTCGCCGGCATCGCCATGGGTCTCGTCTACGCCGAGGGCAAGTACACGACCCTCACCGACATCCTCGGCACCGAGGACGCGTTCGGCGACATGGACTTCAAGGTCGCCGGCACGCGCGACTTCGTGACCGCCCTGCAGCTCGACACCAAGATCGACGGGCTCCCCGCCGACGTGCTGCGCCAGGCGCTGCTCCAGGCCCGTGACGCCCGCCTGAAGATCCTCGACGTCATGGACGCCGAGATCTCCACGCACCGTGACGACGTCAAGACCACGGCACCGAAGATCATCAGCTTCGAGATCCCGATGGACAAGATCGGTGAGGTGATCGGGCCCAAGGGCAAGGTCATCAACACGATCACCCAGGAGACGGGCGCCGACGTGTCGGTCAGCGACGACGGTGTCGTCGGGACCGTGAGCATCGGCTCCAAGGACGGCGCGGCCGTCGAGGAGGCGCAGCGCCGGATCGAGCTCATCCTCGACCCGCCCACCGCCGAGCTCGGCGCCGAGTACACCGGCAAGGTGGTGAACGTCACCAAGTTCGGTGCGTTCGTCAACATCCTGCCCGGACGCGACGGCCTGCTCCACATCTCGAAGCTCGGACGCGGCAAGCGCATCGACCGGGTCGAAGACGTGCTCAACCTCGGCGACGAGGTGACGGTGCGTGTCGACGACATCGACAACTCCGGCAAGCTGTCGCTGTCGCTCGCCGGTGACGAGCCCGAGGGCGGCGGCGGGAACGACGTCGCACCCGGCGCTTCGACCAACGGCGAGTCGCGTGGCGGCGACCGCGCCCCGCGCGAGCGTGCGCCGCGGGCCGCGTCGAGCGACACGGGCGACTCCGATGTCGAGGTGACCTCGTTCGACGACGCCTGGGACTCCAAGGCCCGCGCCGAGTTCGGCGACCTGGGCCCGGCCGAGGTCGGTCGCCCCGGCGGCGATCGCGGTGGCGAGCGTCGAGGCGGCGGCGGTCGCCGGCGTGGCGGCGGCGGGGGTGGGCGCCGGTAGCTCCCGGCCGCTCGGATCCCGAGATCGGGTCAAGCTGTGTACGACGTGGGTCGATGACCGCTCCGATGGTCGACGAGGCTTCCGGTATCCGCCGCACGCAGCTCGACTCCGGGTTGCGTGTCGTCACCGAACACCTCCCCGGCCTCCGCTCGGCGGCGGTCGGGTTCTGGGTGGGCACCGGGTCGCGCGACGAGCCGGAATCGATCGCGGGCGCCAGCCACTTCCTGGAGCACCTGCTCTTCAAGGGCACCGAGTCGCGCCACGCGCAGGAGATCGCCGAGGCGGTCGAGTCGTGCGGCGGCGACATGAACGCCTTCACCGGCCAGGAGATCACCGCCTACTACGTGCGGGTTCCCGACCGGCACCTCCCGCTCGCGCTCGACATCCTCTCCGACATCGTGTGGTCACCCGCGCTGCGTCCCGACGAGGTCGAATCGGAACGCCAGGTGATCCTCGAAGAGATCCGCATGCGTGACGACACGCCCGACGATCTCGTGCACGAGGTGTTCGCGGGCGCGCTGTTCCCCGACCACCCGCTCGGTCGCGAGGTCGCGGGCACGCAGGCGACCGTGACCGCGATGACACGCGACGCGATCGCTGGGTACCACGCGGCCCACTACCAGCCGTCGAACGTGGTCGTCGCGGTCGCCGGCAACGTCGACCACGACGCCGTCGTCGCGCAGGTCGCCGCCGGGCAGCCGGTCACCCTGCGCGATCGACCGATCCGCCGGAACGGGGCCGACGCCGCCGCACCCGACCACCTCGCGGTGCTGGAGCGCCCGTTGGAGCAGACCCACGTGGTGCTCGGTGCCCGTGCGCTCCGTCGCGACGATCCCGACCGGTTCGCCCTCGCCGTCGTCGACCAGGTGCTCGGAGGCGGGATGAGCTCGCGCCTCTTCCAGGAGGTGCGGGAGAAGCGCGGCCTCGCGTACTCGGTGTTCTCCTACCGCAGCGCGTTCCAGGAGACGGGTGCGCTCGCGGTCTACTGCGGCACCGCGCCGGAGCGGGTCGACGAGGTGCTCGAGGTGGTGCGGGCGGAGCTCGACCGCCTGGTCGCCGACGGTGGGATCTCCGAACACGAGCTCGCCGGCGCCAAGGGTCATCTCACCGGCTCGCTGGCGTTGTCGTTGGAGAGCTCGTCGAGCCGGATGCACCGCATCGGCCGCAGCGAGCTGACGATGGGGGAGATCCCCAGCCTCGACTGGGTGGTGGAGCAGGTCGACGCCGTGACCCCCACCGACATCGCCCGGGTGATCGACCGGGTCCTCGGTTCGGGCGACCGCACCCTGGCGGTCGTGGGGCCGGCGGAACCCGGCGCCTTCGCCTGAGCCGCCCGTTATCCTCCAGCCATGATCAGAGCCGCGAGATGATCAGAGCCAGATGATCAAGGTAGGAGTCTTCGGCGCCGCCGGGCGGATGGGCACGACGGTGTGTCGCGCGGTGCTCGAGGATCCCGAGCTGGAGCTGGTCGCCGCGGTCGACCCGCTGCACGTCGGGATCGATCTCCGCCAGTTGGGGGTCGACGCACCCAGCATGCACGTGGCCGCGCAGCGCGGACGCGCTGGCCGACGCCGGGGCCGAGGTGGTGGTCGACTTCACCGTGGTCGACGCCGCCCGCGAGAACCTCGCGTGGTGCGCCGAGCACGGGGTCCATGCCGTCGTCGGCACGACCGGCTTCACGCCCGCCGACATCGACGACTTCCGGCGCCGCTTCGACGCGTCGAGCGCCAACGCGGTGATCGCGCCGAACTTCGCGATCGGCGCGGTGCTGATGATCCGCTTCGCCGAGCTCGCCGCGCCCTACTTCGAGACCGCCGAGATCATCGAGCTCCACCACGACCAGAAGATCGACGCGCCGTCGGGGACGGCCATGCTCACCGCCGAGCGGATCGCGGCGGCGTCGACCGACTGGGCCCCTGACCCCACCACCAAGACCGTGGTCGAAGGCGCGCGCGGCGGACTCACCGATGGCGGCATCCACGTGCACTCGGTGCGCCTGCGGGGGCTCGTCGCCCACGAGGAGGTGCTGCTCGGTACCACCGGTCAGTCGCTCACCATCCGTCACGACTCCTACGATCGCACCTCGTTCATGCCCGGCGTGCTCCTCGCGGTGCGTGCGGTGCGCGAGCGCGCCGGCCTCACGATCGGGCTCGATCCGCTCCTCGGTCTCTGACCGGTGCCCGGCGAGGTCGTGCCCGACGCCCGGGTCCGGGTGCTGCGCGGGGCCTACGAGTGCATCGCGCGCTCGGGCATGGCGAAGACCACCGTCGACGACGTCGCCGCGGCCTCAGGGGTCTCGCGGGCCACGATCTACCGCCTGTTCCCGGGCGGGAAGGACGAAGTGCTGCGGGAGACGGTGGGCCGGGAGATGGACCGCTTCTTCCTGCACCTCGGCGAGGAGCTGGGTGACACCGCCGACTTCCCGACCTTCCTGGAGCGCGCGCTGCCGCTCGCCCGCCGGGAGCTGCTCGAGCACGCGGTGCTCCAGAAGGTGCTCGAGACCGAGCCCGACCGGCTGAACGCCCTGATCACCGTCCAGCAGCACCGGGTGATCGGCGCCATCGCCGCGTACTTCCTGCCTCTCCTCGAACGTGACCGCGCCGCGGGCCGGATCGCGGGCGACGCCGATCTCGGGCGCTGCGCCGAGTACGTGGCCCGCATGTCGCTGTCGCTGATCTCCTCGCCGGGGCGCCACGACCTGGCGGATCCCGGGGAGGTCCGGCGGTTGGTGCGTCACGAGCTCCTCGGCGGGGTGCTGACCCGATGAGACAAGATCTGGTGTATCGTCTCAGGTGATGAGCGTGACCGCCGCGTCCGTGCTGCTCGAACCGGCTCCCGGCGTCGAGGCGCGTGCGATGCAGGCGTTGTTGGTCTGCGTCGCCCGGTTCGGCTTGGCCAAGACCACCCTCGACGACGTCGCCCGGGAGGCCCGCTGCTCGCGCGCGACGCTCTACCGCTACTTCGACGGCAAGCCCGAGCTGGTCCGGCGCACCGTTGCCGCCGAGCAGGACCGGATCACCGGACTCGTCGTCGACGCCGGTCGTGCCGAGGAGGATCTGGCCGACGCGGTGGTCGCCGTCGTCACCACTGCGGCCTGCGAGCTGGTGGCGCACGAGGCGTTGCAGTTCCTGCTCGCCCACGAGCCCGAGGCGATCCTCGGCCACCTCGCCTTCGGCGCGGGCGACCGTGTGCTGGTCGCCTTCGGCGACGCCGTCGCCCCCGCGTTCGACGCGTGGCTCGCGCCGGCCGATGCCGCGCGTGCGGGCGACTGGCTCGTCGCGCGTGCTGCGCTCCTACGTGCTCATGCCCCAACCCCCGATCGACTTCACCGACCCCGCCGCGGCGCGGCCGTTCCTCGACCGATTCGTCATCCCCGGCCTCACCCCGGGAACGTCAGGAAGCAGGTAGTCCCATGGCAACGAATGCGGAGCTCATCGGACGCGACGACGTCAACGACCTCGACGCCATCCTCGCGGTCACCAACACGAACGTCGACGAGGTGCAGCACGCGGTGCACGCCGACGCGGAAGCCATCTTCACGTGGAACTATGAGCGCAGCCGGCCCGCGCTCGTGAAGCTCTACGAGAAGGCCAAGACGTCGATGTGGAACGCCAACGACCTGCCCTGGGACACCGAGGTCGACCAGGAGAAGGTCGCGAAGGACAACCAGAACCAGAACGGCATCGGCCAGCAGATGGACCTCGCGGGCACGCCCTTCGAGAAGTGGGGCGACAAGGAGTGGCTCGAGTTCGGGGTCGAGTCGCAGAACTGGACGTTGTCACAGTTCATGCACGGGGAGCAGGGCGCGCTGATCTGCACCGCGCAGATCGTCGAGACGGTGCCCTGGATCGACGCCAAGTACTACGCGGCGACCCAGGTGATGGACGAGGCCCGCCACGTCGAGGTCTTCTCCCGGTACCTCAACACCAAGCTGTCGGGGCACTACCCGATCAACGCCCACCTGAAGATGCTGCTCGACGACATCGTCGCCGACAACCGGTGGGACATGACCTACCTCGGCATGCAGATCATGGTCGAGGGGCTCGCGCTCGCCGCGTTCGGCTTCCTGCACCAGATGACCACCGAGCCCCTGCTCAAGCAGCTGCTCCGCTACGTGATGAGCGACGAGGCGCGCCACGTCGCGTTCGGCGTGCTGTCGCTGCAGGAGTACTACGCGGGCCTCGGTGCCGCCGAGATCAGGGAACGCCAGGAGTTCGCCTTCGAGGCCGCCGTCCGCATGCGCGACCGCTTCCTGCAACAGGAGACGTGGGAGCGGATGGGTGTCGACGTGAAGGAGGCGGTGAAGGCGATGCAGAACGCGCCCGACCGCCCGATCTTCCAGGGGCTGCTGTTCTCCAAGATCGTGCCGAACTGCAAGAAGCTCGGGTTGCTCGACGCCGGCGACGGCTGGCTGCGCGACCGCTTCACCGAGCTCGGCGTGATCCAGTTCGAGGACTGGGTCGACACCGGCGAGGAGTACTCGCAGCTCGACGAGGTGGCCAAGGACCGCGAGGCCGCGGCGGCGGTGTAGCAGCCGATCAGAGGTTGGGCCCGGCCTGGTTGTTCCACCAGTCGATGAACTCCGCGGTGTCCATGTCGCCGACCTGCGCGTAGGCGTACGCGACGACCCGGTCCTCGTCGAGGGTCCAGAGCAGGTACGAGTTGTCGACGTCCACCGTGCAGGCGTACCGGCCACGTACGGTCCCCTTCACCTTCCAGGTGCCCGAGTCGGGGCAGATGTCGTTGGAGTCGTCCTGGCGGAGCGCGAGGAAGCCCTCCTCGTCGTAGGACGCGTTCATGCCCGCGTCGTCCAGGTACGACGTGTAGCGCGCCAGCCAGACCCCCGGCGACGGGTGCTCGCACTCGATCTCGGCGGCGATGTACGGATTCGTGAAGGAATTGCGGTTCGGCTCGCACTTGGGCCGGATCCGGGCCGGGATCTTGGCCCGCAATGCCTTGTACGCGGCCAGGCCCTGGCTGTTGGTGAGCAGCTTGGGGATGGTCCCGGGGTCCGCGTTCGGCCCCGCCTCGTCGTTCCAGTACGTCTCGAGGCTGGTGGCGTCGGAGTCGATGCCGTCGTCGAAGTAGTCGGTGAGCGTCGCCAACACCTCGAGCGGCTCGTAGGTGTAGACGATCGTGTTCGACGTCGACGACGGGCTGCAGACGGAGGACCCGGCGTGCGCGCCGCGGACGGTGTACCCGTTGTCCTCGCTGCAACCGTCGGGTCGTGCGACCTCGACGGGTTCGGCGGCAATCGAGTCGTAGTCGGCCTGCATGGCGTCGAGGGAGTCGTACTGGGTGTAATCGAGCGTGTAGTTGCCGTCGCTGCTCGGCACTCTGCAACTGATCGACGCGACCACGCGCGGATCGCCTCCCGGCGCGTGCAGGTCGTCCATGGTGCACGACGGCCTGATAGCCGCGGGCACGTGCGCGATGAGCGCCCGCGCCGTCCGGATGTCGCTGAGGTTCCAGGTCGCGTCGCTCGAGCCGGCCGGCGCGGTGGCAGCAGCCGGCGCGGTCAGGACGCCGGACGCGGGCGCGAGCACGAACGCGAGCGACAACGCGGGGGCGAGGCCCCACATCCGAGTGCGTGCGCGCATCCTGCCCTCCCAGACCCTGGCGCAGGGCCCATCGTACGGCACCACTAGCCTGAGCGGGATGAGCCCCTCGCCGGTCAAGATCGTCTTCCTGGGTGGGCTCGGTGAGATCGGGCGCAACTGCTTCTGCCTCGAGGTCGAGGGCCGCATCCTCATCGTCGACTGCGGGATCATGTTCCCCGAGGCCGAGATGCCCGGCATCGATCTCGTCCTCCCCGACTTCACCTACCTCCGGGAGAACGCCGACCGGGTCGAGGCCGCGTTCCTCACCCACGCCCACGAGGACCACGCCGGCGGGCTGGCCTTCCTGCTGCGCGACATCTCGTTCCCCGTCTACGGCTCGCCGCTGTCGCTCGGCCTCGCCCGCAACCGCATCGAGGAGGCGGGGATGCTCGGTCGCACCGAGCTGATCCCGGTGCGAGACGGCGAGCGCCGGATGATCGGCCCGTTCGACTGCGAGTTCATCCCCGTCACCCACTCGGTGCCGCACACGTTCGCCACCGCGTACCACACGCCGGTGGGCACGATCATGCACAGCGGCGACTTCAAGCTCGACCCCACGCCCGTCGACGGCCGCAAGACCGACCTGTCGCTGATGGGCGCGATCGCCGAGCGCGAGGGCGGCGTGAAGCTGCTGCTCTCCGACTCCACCAACGCGTGCCGGCCCGGGTTCACGCCGTCGGAATCCACGGTGGGTGACGCGCTGCGGTCGGTGTTCCGCGACTATCCCGAGCAGCGGATGATCGTCGCCAGCTTCGCGTCGCACCTGCACCGGGTGCGCCAGGTCGCCGAGGCCGCGGTCAACGCCGGGCGCAAGGTCGTGTTCCTCGGGCGCTCGATGGTCAACAACGTCGCGCTCGGCCGTGAGATGGGGATGCTCGACATCCCGTCGAGCAGTGTGATCGACATCGAAGAGGTCCCCCGCTACCGGCCCGGCGAGGTCTGCATCATCTGCACCGGCTCGCAGGGTGAACCGATGAGCGCGCTGTCGCTCATGGCCGCGCACGAGCACAAGCACGTCAAGATCAGCAGCGACGACGTCGTCGTGATCTCGGCCCACGCGATCCCCGGCAACGAGACCAACGTGACCCGCATCATGGACTCGCTGCACCGCGCCGGAGCCGAGGTGCTCCACGGCGGGAGCTCGCCGGTCCACGTCTCGGGCCACGCGTCGCAGGAGGAGCTCAAGATGCTCCTCAACATCGTGCAGCCGGAGTGGTTCGTCCCGGTTCACGGCGAGTACACGCACATGGTCCACCACGCGCGGCTGGCCGAGGCGGTCGGGGTGCCGAAGGACCACGTGCACGTGTGCGAGGACGGTGACGCCCTCACCCTCGAGCTCGCGGCCGACGGGTCCATCGCGCTCGAGGTCGAGCGGCGCGCGGTGCCGTCGGGATTCCTCTACGTCGACGGCATCGTCGGCGACGTCGGCCAGGGAGTGCTGCGCGACCGCCGGAACCTCGCCGAGGAGGGGCTGGTGGTGGTCATCGTCACCGTCGACTCGAAGTCGGGGGAGGTGGTCACCGGGCCCGAGATCGTCACCCGGGGCTGGGTGTATGCCCCCGAGGCCGAGGAGCTGCTCGAGGAGGCGAAGGCGGCCGTCCTCGCGTCGCTGCAGGAGGCGGCCGACGAGGGCGCCACCGACTTCGACACCCTCCGCCGCCACTGTCGCCGGTCGCTCGGCAAGTTCATCAACGAGCGCACCAAGCGTCGCCCCGCCGTGATCCCGGTGGTGATGGAGGTCTGACCCCGGTCACCTGAGATGCCCTTGGGGCTGGTGTTGGCGGTGTTAGCGTTCGGGGATGCCCGCGACCAAGACGCGGCGGCGCCGCCGCGCGGCGTCCCGCTCCAAGACGACGCGCCGCAAGCCGGCGGCCCGGAAGTCCGCCAGACGTTCGCCGGCCCGCAGCCGCACCGCCGCGGCCGAGCCCGGGATGCTCGCCCGCAGCCGCGAGGCCGCCGGGCGCCAGCTGGCCGGCCACCGGGCCGACGTCCTCGCCGTCGCCCTCTTCGTCGCCGGAGCCATCTTCGCCCTCGGGCTCTGGACCGACCTCGCCGGACCGGTCGGCACCGCCCTGGCCGACGGCACCGGCGCGGTCCTGGGCCGGGCCCGCGTGGCGGTCCCGGTCGCGTGCTTCGCCTTCGGGGTGCTGCTGCTCTGGCCCCGCCGCGCCGCCGATGCCGACGCCGACGATCCCGACGCCGACGTCGACGGCGAGACCCCGGAACGCCCCACCGTCCGCATCGCCATCGGCGTGCTGCTGCTCTTCTTCGCCGACGTCGGGATCCTCCACCTCGCCTACGGTCGCCCGTCCCTCGACGGCGCGGTCGACGACCTGCGCGCGGCCGGCGGGTACCTGGGCGCCCTGCTGGCCGCCCCGCTCGTCGCCGCGACCGGGATCGTCGGCGCCTCGGTGATCCTCGGAGGCATCGCCCTCGTCGGGCTGCTCCTCGCCCTCGGTCTCTCCATCGGGGCCGTGGTCTCGGCCGCCACCCGCGGCGGGCACGCCCTCGTGACCCGCGCCCGTGGCGCCATCTCGGTCACGCCCATCGGAGAAGGCGTCGACCCCGGGGCCGACGCCGAGCACGCCGCCACGGTGCCGGCGCCGTTCGACTACGAGGCCGACGACCACCAACCCGAGCCCGAGCCCGAGCCGGCGCCGGAGCCCGAGCCGGTGCCGGTGCCGGTGGTCACGCAGGCGGCGATCGAGATCCCGACGAGCGAGGACCCGAGCGGTCAGCTGGTGATCGAGCTGGGCGACGACGCCGCCGCCAAGCACGGCCCGTGGAAGTTGCCGCCCGCCAACGTGTTGAAGCGGGGGACGGGCAAGGAGGCCGACCGTCGCCTCATCGACGAGGGTGGCCGGGTCCTCGAGGCGACCCTCGCCCACCACGGGGTCGAGGCGCGCCTGGTCGGCACGACCGTCGGCCCCACCGTCACCCGCTACGAGCTGGAGCTCGGCGCCGGGGTGAAGGTCAACCGCGTCACCGGCCTCAGCAACGACATCCAGTACGCGATGGCGTCGCTCGACGTCCGCATCCTGGCTCCCATCCCCGGCCGCAGCGCGGTCGGCGTCGAGGTGCCGAACAAGGAGCGCATCATCGTCACGCTCGGCGACGTCCTCGCCGCGCCCGAGGTCGCCAAGAGCAAGACCGCGCTCGGCGTCGGCCTCGGCCGCGACATCTCGGGCAAGTCCGTCATGCTCGACGTCACCACGCTGCCGCACGTGCTCATCGCCGGCGCCACCGGCGCGGGCAAGAGCAGCTGCATCAACTCGATCGTCACGTCGTTGTTGATGCGCTACACGCCCGACCAGGTGCGGCTGATCCTCGTCGACCCCAAGCGCGTCGAGCTGGGGGCGTACAACAACCTGCCCCATCTCCTCACCGAGGTGGTCACCAACCCGAAGAAGGCCGCGAACGCGCTCGACTGGGCCGTGCGCGAGATGGACATGCGCTACGAGATGCTGGCCGAGGTCGGCGTGCGCGACATCACTGGGTACAACGCGATGTTCGACCGGGGCGAGCTGCCGACGAAGGACGAACCCGACCCGACCACGGGCAAGGGCTACGAGCGGCTGCCCTTCATCGTGATCGTCGTCGACGAGCTCAACGATCTGATGATGGTGGCGGCGCGCGACGTCGAGGCCAGCATCTGCCGCATCGCGCAGATGGCGCGGGCCGTCGGCATCCACCTCATGATCGCGACCCAGCGACCGTCGGTCGACGTGATCACCGGGGTCATCAAGGCCAACGTGCCCAGCCGCATGGCGTTCTCGGTGAGCAGCCTGGCCGACTCCCGCGTGATCCTCGACCAGCAGGGGGCCGAGAAGCTGATCGGCCAGGGCGACATGCTCCTGCTCGCCGCCGGTTCCGGCCGTGCCCAGCGCGTCCAGGGCGCCTGGGTCGACGAGGAGTGCGTCCGCAAGGTCGTGGCTCACTGGCGGCGCCAGTCCGCCGAGCCCAGCTACGTCGAGGGCATCGCGGGTGACGACGTCGTCGCGGGCGGCCCGGGGGGCGGGGTCGACGCCGACGGCGACGAGCTGCTGGCCGAGGCGATGGAGCTGGTCGTCCGCAGCGGTCTCGGTTCCACGAGCATGCTCCAGCGCAAGCTGCGGGTGGGCTTCGCCCGGGCCGGGCGGCTCATGGACCTCCTCGAGCGCCGGGGCATCGTGGGCCCGTCGGAGGGGTCCAAGGCCCGGGCCGTGCTGATGACGGTCGACGAGCTCGAAGCGCTCGGCGATCAGGTCTGAACCGGCACGCTCCGCTTCTTTCCCCTCTCTTGGCTCAAGCCACGCGACGGCGCTGCCGACACCGGTGGGTGAGGTGTGGCGCGTGCCGCAGGGAGACGATGCGCGCGCACCCGACGTGGGAGGACACGGGATGGGAGCGCACCGGTGCTGTCGAGGCTGAGCTTTCGAGCCAAGCTGCTGCTCGTCCTGTTCGTGCCGTTCCTCGCCCTCGTCGTGGTGGCGGCCGCCGGGCTCAGTGACCGGTTCACCGCGCTGCACGCCCAACAGCAGTACGGCGACCTGTCGGCCCCGCTGCACTCGCTCGACACCGCGAGTCGTGCCATCCAGAACGAGAGCGTCGTGTCGTCGTGGTACGTCGCCGGCAACGGCGACCCGGCCGACACGTTGCGAGCGGCGCGGACACGCACCGACGCCGCGGTCCGTGACTTCCGGGCCAACGAGCAGGCCTTCGCCGCCGCCGGGCTGAGCGCGGCCGCGGCGGCATCGCTCGACGCCACCAACCGGGGTTTCGACAACATCCCGGAGATGCGGGGTCAGGTCGACGCGCTGAGCGCCGACGCCGCGACCACCCGCGACTTCTATCTCGGTGTCGACGGCCATCTCCTCGACTTCGGCGAGCGCGTCCGCGCGCGACCTGGCCAGCTCCGAGGTGTCGGCCAGCCTCACCCGGGTGTTCGCGCTCGAGCGCGCCCAGCACGAGCTGGCGCGTGAGGCGAGCGTCTACATCGCCGTGCTGGCGAGTGGCGCGCCGCAGGACTTCAGCGAGTGGATCGGCGCGCAGACGTCGGCGGCGGGCTACCAGCAGCTGTTCACCAACACCGCGACCCCCGACGAGCTCCTCGCGTACCAGCAGGTCATGGGATCGAAGACGGCGTCGACCGCCTTGCCGGCCGCCTTCCCGACCGCGACCGTGACCCCCGCGGCGTACTACGACGGGTACCAGCAGCAGACCCGCACGCTCGACCAGGCCGTCGACGCGGTCGAGCGGGTCGTGAACGACGCGGCGAGCGCGCAGGCCAGCGCGGCGCTGCGCGAGACCCGCCTCTACGGTGGTGCCGCGGTGTTCGCGATGCTGCTCACGCTGATGCTGATCTGGTTCGTGTCGCGGGCCGTGGTCGGTCCGGTGCGTCGCCTCACCGCCGCCGCCCGCGAGATGTCGCAGCGGCAGCTGCCTGCGCTGGTCGAGTCGTTGCGCACCGGTGGTGAGATCGGCGACGTGCAGCCGACGCGCTTCGAGGTGACGTCGGAGGACGAGATCGGCGAGCTCGCGCAGGCGTTCAACGACGTCGAGGCCGTCACCATCGAGGTCGCGCACGAGCAGTCGCGCCTCCTGCGCAAGGGCATGGCCGACCTGTTCGTGAACCTCGCCCGGCGCAACCAGAGCCTCCTCGAGCGCCAGCTCGAGTTGCTCGACGAGCTCGAACGCAACGAGCACGATCCCGCGGCGCTCGACGCGCTGTTCAAGCTGGACCACATGGCCACGCGCATGCGGCGCAACGCCGAGAGCCTCCTCGTGCTCTCAGGTGCGGAGCAGCCCCGCCAGTGGCAGCAGCCGATCGCCCTGCTCGACGTGGTGCGCGCCGCCGCCGCCGAGATCGCTGACTTCCCCCGCGTCGAGCTCGTGGGCATCGACGACGACCTCGCGGTCTCCGGCCGAGCCGTGTCCGACGTCGCCCACCTCGTGGCCGAGCTGCTCGAGAACGCGACGTCGTTCTCGCCGCCCGACTCCGCCGTCGTCGTGTCCGGCGCGGTGACGGCGAGCGGCTTCGTGCTCGCGATCACCGACCAGGGAATCGGCATGCCGTCGGACCGCATCGGCGAGGCCAACCGGCTGCTCGCCGACCCGCCGCTCGTCGGTCTCGCGCTGTCCCGTGCGCTCGGGCTCCACGTGGTCGGCTCCCTCGCAGCCCGCGACGGCATCACCGTCGAGCTGCGTCCGGGTGCGCCCACTGGCCTGGTGGCTCTGGTGACGCTGCCCACCAGCGTGCTCGAGCCCCGGGCGGTGCCCGCGCCTCCGGCACCGCCGAAGACCCCCGTCTACGCCCCCGAGGTCGACGCCGAAGGCGAGCCGGCGCCGCTCGGTGCCCGCCGGGTCGCGTGGCGCCCGGCCGACGAGCCGCCGGTCGAGGAGTGGCGCCGCGAGGGGCTCGCCGAGGAGGCCGCCGCCGGCCCCGGCGTGGCCGCGCCGACCGAGGCCGATCCCTTCCCGGGTCTCGCCGCGGAGAACGCGGCCGCCGCGGCGACGTCTGCGCCGGTCGACGACCCGGCGGCTCCGGACCCGTCGTCGTTCGCCGCGCCGCCTCCGTTCCCCGCGGGCGGCGAGTCCCCCGACCCGCCCGGCTTCGACGACCAGATTCCGCTGCCGACGCGCGTGCCCGGCCAGCACCTGAGCCATCAGCCCGCGCCCGGTCGTGACGGCGACGAGGTCGACGCCGATCCCATGCGCCCGTACCGCGTCCACGAGCTGCTCACCCGCCACGCGCAGGGCAAACGCCGCGGCCGCGCCGGGCTCGACGACGACGCGGGAGAACCCGAGATGCCGGATGAATCCGGTCACGTCCAGGAGGACGGGAGATGATGCAACTCAGCGCCGAGGCGCGCAATCTGAACTGGCTGGTCTCGAACTTCGTCGAACGGGTGCCGGGCGTGAAGGAAGCCACGGTCGTGTCGTCCGACGGCCTGCTCATCGCGATCTCCGACGGCCTCGACCGCAGCTCGGGCGACCGGCTGGCCGCGGTGTCGGCCGGGTTGCTGAGCATCGCCAAGGGTGGCTCGGCGCCGATCGGCGGCGGCCGGGTCCACGAGGTCATCGTCGAGATGGACATGGCGATGCTGTTCGTCATGCGGGTGAGCGACACGTCGGTGCTCGCGGTCACGACCCTCCGCCCCTGTGACGTCGGCCTCGTCGGCTACGAGATGGCGGTGCTCGTCGAGAAGTGCGCGAGCGCGCTGACGCCGGGTCTCGTCTCCGAGTTGCAGACGGCCCTCCCGCGGTCGGCGATCCGATGAGCGACGTCGTCCCCGGTGCCGGTGACGCGGACGCGGGCGTGGACCTCCCGCGCCGGACGGTCGTACGCCCGTACATGCTGACGCGCGGGCGCACGAGCTCGTCGCTCGGCGTCTTCGAGCTCCACGCGCCGGTGCTCGCGCTGATCGCGTCCGAGCAGCTCGGCCGGAGCGCCACCCCGGAGGACCGCCGCATCGTCGAGCTGTGCCAGACGCCCATGTCGGTCGCCGAGCTCTCTGCGCGCCTCGGCGCGCCGGTCGGTGTCGTGCGGGTGCTCGTCGGCGACCTCGTCGACGCCGACATGGTCCAGGTCCGTCAGATGCGAGATCGCAGCGAGCACCGTGACGTGCGCCTGCTCGAACGGTTGCTGGAGGGTATCCGTGCGCTCTGAGTTCGATTCCCCGTACCCGAGCACCACGCCGGGGTCCCACGGCGCCATGTCGACGGCGACCGGGCTCCCGGTGTCGATGAAGGTCGTGGTCGCGGGCGGCTACGCCGTCGGCAAGACCACGCTGGTCGGCACGATCTCCGAGATCGAGCCGCTGATGACCGAGGCCGACATCACCGTCGAGAGCCTCGGCATCGATTTCGCCGGCGCGTCCAGCACCAAGACCGGTACGACGGTGGCAATGGACTTCGGACGCCTCACCCTGGGTCCGGACATGGTCCTCTACATGTTCGGCACCCCGGGCCAGGACCGTTTCCTCTTCCTCTGGGACGAGCTGGTGCGGGGCGCGGTCGGGGGCATCGTGCTGGTCGACACCCGGCGGATCGAGGACTGCTTCCCGGCGGTGGACTACTTCGAGCACCTCGGGATCCCGTTCGTGGTCGCCGTGAACCTCTTCAACGGCGTGTACCGCCACCACCCGCGCGAGGTGCGTGACGCGCTGTCGGTGCCCGCCAACGTGCCCGTGGTGCTGTGCGACGCCCGGAACCGCCTCCACGTGAAGGAGACGCTGGTGCTGCTGGTGGAGGGCGCGCTGCGCAAGGCCCAGATGGCCGGAGCGGTGTAGGGCCAGCGGAGCCTTCGCCCGCGGCGCAGGTATCCTGCGCCACAGTGAGTGAGCCAAGGTTCTGGGTCGAGACGCTCGGCTGCCCGAAGAACGCCGTCGACTCCGACAAGGTCGTCGCGAGCCTCCTGGCCGACGGCCTGGTCCCGGCCGCCGCCGCGGGGGACGCCGATCTCGTCGTGGTCAACACCTGCGCGTTCATCGAGGCCGCCCGCCAGGAGTCGATCGACACCGTCCTCGCGCTCGGCGACCACCGCAAGGCGGGAGCCAAGCTGGTGGTCACCGGCTGCATGGCCGAGCGCTACGGCGACGAGCTGGCCACCGCGCTGCCCGAGGTCGACGCCGTGGTGGGCTTCGCGGGCGAGGGCTCGCTCGGCACCTCCGTCGCGGTGGGGATGCCGAAGCGCAAGCCGGAACGGCCGGCCGGCTCCGTGCCCGAACGGCCGACCGGCTCCGTGCCCGAACGGCCAGGGGGCGTGAGAGATCTGCTCGAGCTGGCCCGGCCCGCGCCGAGCGCGCCGTGGGCCTACCTGAAGGTGGCCGAGGGCTGCGACCGCGCCTGCGCGTTCTGCGCCATCCCGTCGTTCCGGGGCAAGCAGCGCTCCCGGACCCCGGAGTCCATCGAGGCCGAGGCCCGCTCGCTGGTCGAGGGCGGCGTCGCCGAGCTGGTGCTGGTCGCGCAGGACCTCGCCTGGTACGGGCGCGACGCCGGCGAGCCCGGGTCGCTCGCGCCGCTGCTGCGCCGTCTCGACCCGCTCGCGGCGAGTGGTCTCGCGCGCGTGCGCCTCCTCTACCTCTACCCCAGCGAGGTGCGCGATCCGCTCGTGTCGACCATGCTCGAGCTGCCGACGGTGGTGCCGTACTTCGACCTGTCGCTGCAGCACGCCGATGCGCGTCTCCTCCGGCGGATGAAGCGGTGGGGGAGCGGTGACCGCTTCCTCACGATGATCGACCGCATCCGGGCCGCGGAACCCGACGCCGCGTTCCGCTCCTCCTTCATCGTCGGGTTCCCCGGCGAGCGCGAACGCGAGCACGACGAGCTCCTCGCGTTCCTCGAGGCCGCCGCGCTCGACTGGGCCGGCTTCTTCCCGTTCTCGCCCGAGGACGGCACCCCCGCGGCCACCTTGCCCGACGCAGTCGACGAGCGGGTCATGCTCGAACGGCTGCGCGAGTGCGAGGCGGTGCAGGAGCCGGTCACGCGCGCCGCGCGCGACGCGATGGTCGGCCGCGAGGTCGAGGTGCTGGTCGATCACGTCGAGGGCGACGCGTTCGTGGGCCGCACCCATCGCGAGGCACCCGAGATCGACGGCATCGTGCGCCTCCACGCCGACTTCGCCCGACCCGGCGCGCGGGTGCGTGCCCACGTCACCGAGGCGATCGGCCCGGATCTCGTGGCCAAGGCGGCGCGTCGGTGAGCGCGCCGCCCACGCGGGTGCGCCGCTTCGGCGACGAGGCGATCGCGACACCGGCGAACTTCATCACGGTGGCGCGACTGGTCCTCGCGGTGCCCACGCTCCTGCTGATCGTCGACGAGGGCTCCACCTGGCTGACGTTCGCGCTGTGGTTCCTGCTCACCACCACCGACGGGCTCGACGGCTGGCTCGCGCGACGCGACGGCACGACCCGTTCGGGTGCGTTCCTCGACCCGCTCGCCGACAAGTTCCTCGTGCTCGGCGGGTTCTTCGCGCTCGGGCTCAACGGTGACTTCTCGTGGGCCGCGGTCATCATCGTGACCGTCCGCGAGGTCGGCGTGTCGATGTACCGCTCGTTCGCGGCGAAGCGCGGCATCTCGCTGCCGGCCCGGCGCCTCGGCAAGTGGAAGGCGTTCTTCCAGTTCATCGCGGTCGGCTTCGTGCTGCTGCCGCCCACCTACGAGTGGGCGACGTTCCACGACGCGCTGCTCTGGTTCGCGGTCGCCCTGTCGGTGGTCTCGGGCCTCGACATCGTGATCAGCGGCTACCGGCAGTCCAAGCGCGGGAAGCCGGAGACCGGGAAGCCGGAGACCGGGAAGCCGGAGACCGGGAAGCCGGGGAACAGGGGAGCAGGCACGACATGCGGTGTGACGTCCTCGCCATCGGCACCGAGCTGCTGCTCGGCCAGATCGTCGACACGAACAGCTCCTGGATCGGTGAACAGCTCGCCTCGGTGGGGATCGACACCTGCGAGCATCGCAAGGTCGGCGACAACCTCGGGCGCATGGTGCAGTGCCTCCGGGAGCTGCTCGACCGGGCCGACGCGGTGATCGTGTGCGGCGGTCTGGGGCCCACGCCCGACGACGTGACCCGCGAGGCGATCGCCGAGGTGATGGGCGTCGAGCTCGAGCGGCGCGAGGAGCTCATCGACCACATCCGGGCGATCTTCGGCGGCCGTGGCCGCCCGTTCCCGGAGAACAACCTGCGTCAGGCCGACGTACCCGAAGGCGGCGAGGCGATCCCCAACCCGATCGGCACCGCGCCCGGGCTGCGCTGCGCCATCCCCATCGAAGGAGGCGGCGACAAGATCGTCTACGCGGTGCCGGGCGTCCCCTACGAGATGACCGACATGATCACCCAGCACGTGCTGCCCGACCTCCTCGAGCGCTCGGGGCAGCGGGCGGTCATCGTGTCGCGGTCGCTGAAGACGTGGGGGACGTCCGAGTCCGGGCTCGCCGAGATGATCGAGTCGCGCGTCGACCAGCAGACCAACCCCACGATCGCGTTCCTCGCCCGCGGCATCGAGGGCATCTACGTGCGCATGACCGCCAAGGCGCCGACCGAGGCCGAGGCACGCGCGCTGCTCGATGCCGAAGATGCCGAGCTGCGCAGCGTGCTCGGTGAGCTGGTCTTCGCGGTCGACGACGACACGATGGAGTCCGAGGTGCTGCGGCTGTGCGAGGCGCGCGGCTGGTCGCTCGGCGTGGCCGAGTCGCTCACCGGCGGGTTCATCGGCGCCCGCATCGCCAACGTGCCCGGCGCCAGCCGCACGTTCCGCGGGTTCGATCGCGTCGTACGCCACCGAGGTGAAGCGCGACGTGCTCGGCGTCACCGCCGACGGTGTCGTGAGCGAAGAGGCCGTCAAGCAGATGGCCGAGGGCGCGCAGCGCGTGCTGAAGGCCGATGTCGCCATCTCGGTGACGGGCGTCGCCGGACCCGACGAGATGGAGGGTCAGCCGGTCGGCACCGTCTGGTACGGGATCGCCATCCCGGGGCACGAGACCGAGGCGGTCACCGCCCGGCTGCCGTTCGACCGCGAACGGATCCGCCAGTTCTCCACCATCTCGGTGCTCAACCTCCTGCGGATGCGCCTGCTCGCCCTTCCGTGATCCCGCTCCGGCGGGGGTTCCTGGCGGTCGTACCGCCTCCCGAGGTGCTCCGTTGGACCGAATCGGTCGCCGATTCGGCGCGCCGAATCGGCGGGCACGAAAGCGGGTTGCGCTGGGCCCGCCCCGACCAGCGACACGTCACCGTGCAGTTCCTCGGCCCGGTCGACGACCCCGATTCGCTCACCGAATCGGTCGCCGATTCGGTCCGACGGATCGCGCCCTTCACCCTGCAACTCGGCGGGGCGGGGGCGTTCCCGTCGCCGCGCCGTGCGTCGGTGGTGTGGCTCCGGGTCTCAACGGGTGCGGACGAGCTCGTCGCCCTGGCCGAGGCGATCACCGCCGCGACCTCCCCGCTCGGGTTCGTCGCCGAGGACCGTCCCTTGCGCCCGCACCTCACGCTCGCTCGCGCCAACCGACCGCGCGACCGGCGCGCGCTGGTCGAGCGCCTGGGGACGGGTCCCGCGGGACCACCCTTCACTGTGGAGGAGGTCGTCCTGTTCGACAGCGCCTCCTCGATGAGGGAAGGCCGCGCCGAAGGCGCGGTGCACGTCGGGGTCGCGAGGATGACGCTCGGCGGTCTCCGCGATCCGCGGTGACGGCCCCGCTCACGGGAGGAAGGGGAAGCGCTCCTTGCTGCGGCGGTGCGCGTCGAGGACCTCGCGGTAGCGGCGCTCCACGCCGACCGACTGTCCCGGGCCCATCACGATGTAGTCCCAGCCCTCGCGCACGCCGACGAGCGTCACGTCGGCGACCACGTCGGGCTCGATCATCTCGAGCGACGTCGGGTCGAGCGCGCCGGTGAGCACCGTGAAGTCGTCCGCGACCGTGTCGGCATCGGTCGCCGAGGGGCGGACCATCGCGTCGCCGATGTTGGTGTTCACGCCCGCGGGGACGAGCACGCTCACCCCGACGCCCGTACCGTCGAGCTCGTAGCGCAGGGCCTCGGAGAGCCCGACGATCGCGTGCTTGGTCGCGCCGTAGGGGCCGAGTCGCGGGGTCGACACGAAGCTGGCGCCCGAGCCGGTGTTGACGATGTGGCCCTCACCCTGCTCGATCATGCGCGGCACGAAGCTGCGGATACCGCTGGCCACGCCGCGCAGGTTGACGCCGAGCAGCCGGACCCACTCGTCGTCGGTGAAGTCCCACACGCGCCCGATCGGGGAGATGCCGGCGTTGTTGCACAGCAGGTGCACCGCGCCGAACGTGTCGAACGCGAAGTCGGCCAGCGCCTCGACCGCGGCGGCGTCCGACACGTCGACGGCCCGGGCGGCGCCCGACCCGACCGGGAGCTCGGCGGCCACCGCCGTCGCCCGGTCCTCGTCGACGTCGACCACCACGACCTTCATCCCCGCGGCCGAGCAGGCCCGGGCCAGCGAGGCGCCGATCCCGCTGCCGCCGCCGGTGATGACCGCGACCTTGCCGTCGAGCTCCTGCAACATCTCGTCCCCCTCGGGCATCGTGAGCCCGCAGTCTGCCCGTGCCGTCGTCGGGATGCTTGACCCCGAACGGGTGTTCGGCTAACTTCACGGGTGTAGTTCGTCGGGCATCCGGCATAGGCATCCGGCATAACTGTCACACCCCGGTCGTACGTTCCCCACGACGACTTCCCCAAGCAGATCGCACAGACCCACAGGAGGGTTCCACCGTGGAACGAGACCAGGCCCTCGAGATGGCGCTCGGCCAGATCGAGAAGCAGTACGGCAAGGGCGCCATCATGCGCCTCGGCGAGCACGGCAACGTCGGGGTGGCCGCCATCCCGACCGGCGCGCTGGCGCTCGACATCGCGCTCGGCATCGGGGGCCTGCCCCGCGGCCGGGTCGTCGAGATCTACGGTCCCGAGTCGTCGGGCAAGTCCACCCTCGCCATGCACGTGGTGGCCGAGGCCCAGCGCAACGGCGGCGTGTGCGCCTACATCGACGCCGAGCACACGATGGACCCGGTCTACGCGTCGGCCATCGGCGTCAACGTCGACGACCTCCTGATCTCGCAGCCCGACACCGGTGAGCAGGCGCTGGAGATCACCGACATGCTGATCCGCTCCGGCGCCCTCGACGTCGTCGTGATCGACTCGGTCGCCGCCCTGGTGCCCCGGGCCGAGATCGAGGGCGAGATGGGCGACACCCACGTCGGCCTCCAGGCCCGGCTCATGAGCCAGGCGTTGCGCAAGCTCACCGCCAACCTCAACCGGTCGAACACGATCTGCGTGTTCATCAACCAGTTGCGGGAGAAGATCGGTGTGATGTTCGGCTCGCCCGAGACCACGCCGGGCGGTCGGGCGCTGAAGTTCTACTCGTCGGTGCGCCTCGACATCCGCCGCATCGAGTCGATCAAGGACGGCGCCGAGATCACCGGCAACCGCACCCGCGTCAAGGTGGTCAAGAACAAGGTCGCCCCGCCGTTCAAGCAGGCGGAGTTCGACATCATGTACGGCAAGGGCATCAGCCGCGAGGGCTCCCTGCTCGACGTCGGCGTGGAGCTCGGCCTGGTGAAGAAGTCGGGTGCCTGGTTCACCTACGAGGGTGAGCAGCTCGGCCAGGGCCGGGAGAACGCCAAGACCTTCCTGTCCGAGAACGTCGACATGATGGTGGAGATCAGCGAGAAGATCCGCCAGGAGGTCGGCATCGAGCCGGGCGACGAGTCGGAGCTCGACATCACCACCGACGACGAAGAGTCGGTCGACGTCGACGGCTGACGGCCGTCATTGGCCAGGTGTGCGTGGGGGCGGGGCCGCGAGGCTCCGCTCCTACACTGATCGGCCGTGACCCAGCCTGATCCGGTGGCCGGCGCGCCGCGCCGCTTCTACGTGCGCACCTACGGGTGCCAGATGAACGAGCACGACTCCGAGCGCATCGCGGGGTTGCTCGCGGCCGAGGGCATGGAGGCCACCGACGAGCTGGAATCGGCCGACGTGGTCGTGCTCAACACGTGCTGCATCCGGGAGAACGCCGACAACAAGCTCTACGGCCACCTCGGGCGCCTGAAGGCGCTGAAGGCGCAGCGACCGGACCTGCAGATCGCGGTCGGGGGCTGCCTGGCGCAGAAGGATCGGGAGCTCATCGTCGAGCGCGCCGGCCACGTCGACGTGGTGTTCGGCACCCACAACCTCGGCCACGCGGCGTCCCTGCTCGAACGGGTCGCGCTTGGAGGGTCCGGTGGTCGAGATCCTGGAGGAGCACGAGGCGTGGGCGGGCGGAGGAGAGCAGGCGCTGCCGGCGCGGCGTGCCTCCTCCTCTTCTCTTGGCCGCCACTCGGCGTGGGTCACCATCCAGGTCGGGTGCGACAACTCGTGCACCTTCTGCATCGTGCCGATCGTGCGCGGGCCCGAGATCAGCCGGCGCATGGGTGACATCGTGCGCGAGGTCGAGCAGCTCGCGGCCGACGGCGTCCGTGAGATCACCGTGCTCGGCCAGAACGTCAACTCCTACGGCCGCGACCTCGGCGCCGGGCAGTACCGCCCGCAGTTCGCCGACCTGCTCGCGCGCGCTCGACGCGGTCGAGGGCATCGACCGCATCCGCTTCACGTCGCCGCACCCGAAGGACCTGCGGCCCGAGACCGTTGCCGCCATGGCCGAATGCTCGTCGGTGTGCGAACACCTGCACCTGCCGTTGCAGTCGGGGAGTGACCGTACCCTCGCCCGCATGCACCGTGGTTACACCGCCGAGCGCTACCTGCAGCGGCTCGGCGACGCACGGGCGGCGATTCCCGATCTCGCGGTCACCACCGACATCATCGTCGGCTTCCCGGGCGAGACCGACGACGACTTCGCCCGCACGCTCGAGGTCGTCGACACCGCGGCCTACGACGCCGCCTACACGTTCGTGTTCTCGCCCCGCCCGGGCACCCCGGCCGCCGACATGCAGGCCGACTTCGTGGCCCCCGAGGTCGCGCAGGAGCGCATGCGCCTGCTCACCGAGATCGTCGAGCGTCACGCCCTGGAGAAGCACGAGGCGCGCGTCGGCCGCACCGAGTCGGTGCTGCTCGAGGGCCCGTCGAAGAACGACGCCACCATGTGGTCGGGCCGCACCCGCCAGAACAAGCTCGTGCACTTCTCTCCGGAAGCAGGCTCTCCGGAAGCAGGCTCTCCGGAAGCAGGCTCGCCGGGCGCCGAGACCGTCACGGCTGGAGGGACCGTCGACGTGTACGTGACCTACGCCGCGCCCCACTGGCTGCGCGGTGACCTCGTCGCGGTGCGCCCCGCGCCGCGTCCGGCCCGCATCCGCATCCCCGTCACCGCCGCGCCTGCGTACTTGTCTTCGTGACGGGCACCCACCTCGCGATCGTCGGCCCCACCGCTTCCGGGAAGTCGGCGCTCGCGCTCGAGGTGGCCCGCGCCTTCGGTGACGTCGAGATCGTCTCCGTCGACTCGATGCAGGTGTACCGCGGACTCGACATCGGCACCGCCAAGCCGACGGCCCGCGAGCGTGCCGAGCTCCCGCACCACCTGATCGACGTGGCCGACCCGGGTGAGGAATGGTCGGTCGCCCGCTTCCAGTCCCAGGCCCGCGCCGCGGTCGCCGACATCGACGCGCGGGGGAAGCGGGCGCTGCTCGTCGGGGGCACCGGCCTCTACGTGCAGGCGGTCATTTATCCGCTCACGTTCCCGCCCGAAGACCGCGTCACCCGCGAGGAGGTCCTCGCGGAAGCCGCTACGCCCGCCGGGGTCGCGGCGGCCTACGAGGAGCTGGCCCGCCTCGATCCGGTGGCCGCCGCCGCCATCGAGCCGGGCAACGTGCGGCGCATCGCGCGCGCGCTCGAGGTGATCCGGGGCACCGGCCGGCCGTTCTCGTCGTTCGGGGCGGGGATCCAGGAGTACGGCGCCACCGTGTTCCCGGTGCGCGTCGCCGGGGTCTGGCTGCCCCGGGCCGCACTGGCGACGCGCATCGAGCGGCGGTTCGCCCGCATGGTCGACGACGGTCTGGTCGACGAGGTCCGGGGCCTCGCGGCGCGCCGGTGCCCTCTCGCGCACGGCCCGCCAGGCGATCGGCTATCAGGAGGTGCTGGCGTACCTGGGCGGCGAGCAGCCGTCCCTCGAGGCCGGCCTGGACGCCGCGGTGGCCCGTACTCGCAGGTTCGCCCGTCGCCAACGCATGTGGTTCCGCCGTGATCCGCGTGTCGAGTGGTTCGGCGCCGCCGTGAATCCGTGCCTGGTCCTGCCCGCGCTGCTGGCAAGCTGGGGCGAATGACTCCGATCCGCCTCGCCAAGCTCCACGCGACCGGCAACGACTTCCTCGTGTTGTCGTGGCTGCCGGCCGAGGCGCGGGACTTCTCGATCACGAGCAGGCAGGCGGTCGAGCTCTGCGACCGTCACCGCGGGATCGGGGCCGACGGCCTCATCGTCGTGCAGCCCGGCACCGACGGCGCCGACGCCGAGATGCTCCTCTTCAACGCCGACGGTGGCATCGCCGAGATGAGCGGGAACGGCATGCGCACGCTGGCGTGGGTCGCGGCGCGCGACGGCCTGGGCACCGACGGCACCCTGACCGTCGACACCGGGGGCGGTCGTCGCCGGGTCGAGCTCACGCGTGACGCCGCCACAGGCACGGTGGTCGCCGCGACCGTCGACATGGGCCCCGTCACCTTCGACCCCGCGCGGATCCCGGTCGCGGTCGACACCCCGTTCGGGATCACCGCCGAGTGCCACGGGACGCGCTACGAGGGTGACGCCGCGGGGATGGGCAACCCGCACCTCGTGCTGTTCGTCGACGAACCCGCGACCGCCCGCGTCACTCAGCACGGCCCACACCTCGAACATGACGATCGCTTCCCGCGTCGCACCAACGTCGAGTTCGTGCGGCCCACGCCCGGTAAGACCGACGAGCTCGACATGCGGGTCTGGGAACGGGGGGTGGGGGAGACCCTGAGCTGCGGAACCGGTGCGTGCGCGGTCGTCGCGGTCGCGCAGCGCCGCGGGCTCGTCGGGGACCGGGCCGTCGTGCACGTGCCCGGCGGCGATCTCGTGGTCGAGCTGGGCGACACCATCCGCCTCGGCGGGCCGGTCGTCCACGTGTTCGACGTAGAAGTCAGGTTGTGAGTCGCCGGCGCCTCACCGCCACCGAGGTCGATCTCGGGGTCGTCCGCCAGCGCGCGTTGTTGGTGGGCACGGGCATCGGCACCCGCGACGCGGAAGCCGCACAGGCGTCGCTCGAGGAGCTGGCGCTCCTGGCCGACACCGCGGGCGCCGAACCGGTCGAGCTCATCCTGCAACGACGGGACACGCCCGACCCGGCGACCTACATCGGGTCCGGCAAGGCCAAGGAGCTCCAGGAGCTGGCCGAGACGCTCGACATCGACCTCGTCGTGTTCGACGACGAGCTCACTCCCGCGCAGCAACGCAACCTCGAGAAGCTGTTCCAGGTCGACGTCGTCGACCGCGTCGCGCTGATCCTCGACATCTTCGCCCAGCACGCGACCAGCCAGGAGGGCATGGTGCAGGTGGAGCTGGCGCAGCTGCGCTACCGCCTGCCGCGTCTGCGTGGACGTGGGATCCAGCTCAGCCAGCAGGGCGCGGGCATCGGGACCCGCGGCCCCGGCGAGACCCAGCTCGAGGTCGATCGCCGGCGCATCCTCTCGCGGGTGGCGAAGCTCGAACGCGACCTCGAGCGCCTGGCCAAGAACCGCGCCACCCAACGCAAGGCCCGCCGGCGCAGCGCGGTGTCGACGCTCGCGTTGGTGGGCTACACCAACGCGGGCAAATCGACGCTCCTCAACAAGCTCACCGCCGCCCACGCCCTGGTCGAGGACCGGCTCTTCTCGACGCTCGACCCGACGACCCGCCGGCTGCGGCTCCCCGGTGGCGAGACCGTGTTGGTGTCCGACACCGTGGGTTTCGTCCAGCGGCTGCCCCACCAGCTGGTCGAGGCGTTCCGTTCCACGCTGGAGGAGGTGGTCGACGCCGACCTGGTCCTGCACGTGGTCGACGCGGGCTCGGCCGAGGCGACCGAGCAGATCCGGGCGGTGCGCACGGTCCTGCGGGAGATCGGGGCCGACGAGGTGCCGGAGCTGGTCGTGCTCAACAAGGCCGACATCGCCGCGCCGGAGGACCAGAAGGCGCTGCTGGGCGCCGAGCCGGGGGCGGTGGTCGTCTCGGCGGTCACCGGGGAAGGCCTGGTCGGGTTGTTGGACACGGTCGCGGCGCAATTACGTGCTCTCGCCCCTATCGTGGAGTTCGTGGTTCCGTACGAGCGGGGTGACGTCGTCGCCGCGCTGCACCGGGAGGGCCAGGTGCTGGTGGAGGTGCACGCGGAGGGAGGCACCCGGCTGCGGGCGCGGCTTCCCGCGCGCGACCTCACCCGCTTCACCGATTTCGTCGTCAGCCGCGAGGCCTGACGTGACCGACGCGCTGGGAATGCCCCACGATCGTCTCCTCGACTTCCTCGAGGTGCCGGTCGTGGTCTTCGACCGCACCGGGCAGGTGCTCTTCTCGAATCGGCGGGCCCGCGAGGATCTTGCGCCGATCGGTGAGTCGGTGATCGCCTCGGGCCTCTTCGCTCCGGGGTTCGAGATGCTCGACGAGGCGGGCGGACGGCTCCCGGGGGCAGAGCTGCCGTCGGTGCGCACCCTCGAGTCGGGGGAGGTGCTCACCGACTTCGTGATGGGTGTGCGGACCCCGGGGGGTTCGATCATCTGGCTGCTGGTCGGCACCGCGCCGATCCTCGATCCCGACGACGGCTCGATCACCGGCGCCATCTGCACGTTCGTCGACATCAGTGCGCAACGCGCCGCGCAGGAGGCATTGCGGGCGTCAGAGGAACGGTTCCGGCTCCTGGCCGAGAACGCCGCGGACATGATGTACCGCGTCCGTATCGGACCGTCCCCGTCGTTCGAGTACGTGAACCCCGCGGTCGAGACCGTGATCGGATACACACCCGAGGAGCTGTACGCCGACCTGGGACTCATCTTCGAGATCGTGCACGATGACGACGTCGAGGCCTTCCGCGAGCTCGTGACCGTCGGCGTCGAGGACGTCAGCTCGATCCAGATGCAGATGACCCGCCGCGGTGGCATGCAGATCTGGACCGAGCACCGCGTCGTACCGCTCCGTGATGCGAAGGGCAACATCACCGCGATCGAGGGGATCGCGCGTGACGTGACGCAGTTGAAGCTCAACGAGGCGGTCCTCAGCCACCAGGCGTTGCACGATCCGCTCACCGGCCTGCCGAACCGGGTGCTCCTGCTGGACCGGCTCGAGCACGCCCTGGCGCGGATCCGTCGGCACGCGTCCGTGCTCGCCGTGCTCTACCTCGACCTCGACCGCTTCAAGACGGTCAACGACAACCTCGGCCACGAGATCGGGGACCGTTTGCTCGAGTTCGTCGCGGGGCGGCTGCAGGAGACGCTGCGCCCGTCCGACAGCGTGGCCCGCCTCGGCGGCGACGAGTTCGCCGCCGTGCTCCCCGACCTTCGTGACCCGCACGAGGCGACCCAGATCGCCGAGCGCCTGCTCGCGGCGGTCGCGGCGCCGGTCGATCTCGGCGAAGGCGATCTCGTGATCACGGTGAGCATCGGCATCGCCGGCGCGGGCGACGGCGGCGCGAGTGCGGCGGAGCTGCTGCGCAGGGCTGACTTCGCGATGTACACCGCCAAGGACCGTGGCCGGGCGCGGGTCGAGAGCTACGAGTCGCTCACGCTGACCGACGGTCCCGTCCCCGGGGAGGGCGACGGGACCGCCAGTTAACCTCCGGCGATGGCCTTCGTCCCGCCGCCGTACCCTCACGACCGCCTGGGTCGCGTCCGCAGCGGTCGCGGCCGCGGTGCCGGGCGGCGTGGTCGACGCATCGGTGGGGACGCCGGTCGACCCGATGCCCGAGGTCGCGGTGCGCGCGCGCTGGTCGACGCCGCCGCCCGCGCCACCGGCTATCCCGCCACGATCGGGAGCCCGGATCTGCGTGGCGCCGCCGCCGGGTGGATCGCCCGGCGGTTCGGCTGCGCGGTCTCGGCGGACGAGGTGGTCGCGTGCATCGGCACCAAGGAGCTGGTGGCGTCGTTGCCGCGCGTTCTGTCTCTGCGGGACCCGTCGCGCGACACGGTGCTCTACCCGGCCGCCGCGTATCCCACCTACGAGATGGGCGCGTTGCTCGCCGGCCTGCGGGCGGTTCCGGTCCCGGTCGACGACGGGTGGCACCTCGACCTCTCGCGCGTCGATCCCGCGGACGCCGAGCAGGCGCTCGTGCTGTGGTGCAACGACCCGAGCAACCCGACCGGGGTGGCGGCGTCGACGGAGCAGATGCGGGCGACGGTCGAGTGGGCGCGGGCGCGGGGGATCATCGTGGCCAGCGACGAGTGCTACGCCGAGTTCACCTACGACGAGACCGGCACGCCGTCCTCCCCGGTCACCGCGCTCCAGGCGGGGCGTGAGGGCGTGCTCGCGGTGCACTCGCTGTCGAAGCGATCGAACATGGCCGGGTTGCGGGCCGGATTCGTCGCCGGCGACGGCGAGCTGGTCGGTTACCTCGGCGAGATGCGCAAGCACGGTGGGTTGATGACCCCGGCACCGGTGCAGGCGGCGGCGGCCGCCGCGCTCGGTGACGACGAGCACGTGCACGTGCAGCAGCTCCGTTACGCGGCGCGGCGCAAGGTGGCTCTGCCCGCGCTCGAAGCCCGTGGCCTGGCGCACGACGGCGGCCCGCACACCTTCTACCTCTGGCTGCGCGACGCCGACGGTACGCGCGACGGCTGGGCGATCGCCGAGGATCTGGCCACCACCGGCCTGGTGGTGGCGCCGGGCGACTTCTACGGCGCGGCCGGGCAGCGGCACGTCCGCGTCGCGCTGACGCTCACCGACGAGCAGGTGGCGCTCGTGGCCGCGCGGGCGACGGCCGGTATCGGGCCCTGACGGCCACGCCGCGGGCTCTAGCCTGAGCGTCATGGCCCAGTCAGCGGAAGTGAAGTCGACCGAAGCGCTCGAGAAGACCATCACGGCGCTGTGGGAGGGGCGCGACGACCTGTTCTCCGTGCTCCCGGAGCCCGACGCACGCGCCGCGGTGCACCAGGCCGTCGAGCTGCTCGACGCCGGCGAGGCACGGGTGGCGGAGCTGGTCGGCGGCGAGGTCGTCGTGCACGAGTGGCTGAAGTTCGCGGTGCTCCTGCTGTTCCGCCTTTCCAAGATGGAGACCATCGAGCTGGCACCGTTCGAGTACGCCGACAAGATCCCGCTCAAGCGCCACTTCCAGCGCGACGGCGTACGCGTCGTGCCCGGCGGGTCGGCGCGCTGGGGCTCGTACCTCGCGCCGGGCGCGGTGATGATGCCGAGCTACGTCAACATCGGGGCGCGCGTCGGCGCCGACTCGATGGTCGACACCTGGGCGACGGTCGGGTCGTGCGCGCAGATCGGCGAACGCGTCCACCTCTCCGGGGGCGTCGGGATCGGAGGCGTGCTCGAGCCGCCGCAGGCCGCGCCGGTGTTCGTGGGGGACGACTCGATGATCGGGTCGCGCTGCATCGTCGCCGAGGGCGCGCGTGTGGGCACCGGCGTGGTGCTCGGTGCCGGCGCCATCCTCACCGGGTCCATCCCGGTGATCGACGCCGAGACCGGTACCGAGCTGAGCCGCGGCATCGTCCCGGACTGGTGTGTGGCCATCTCCGCGACGCGCGCCCGCACGTACCCGGGTGGTGAGTTCGGCCTGCCGTGTGTCCTGGTGGTGAAGCGCCTCAACGAGGGTGAGCGTCACGACAAGTCGAAGCTCAACGACATCCTGCGGGACCACGGCGCGGCCACGTGACGACGTCGTCCGTGCAGGCGCCCGTGCTCGCGGCGGACGCCGCCGACCTCCTCGGACTCACCACCGCGCTGGTCGCAGTGCGTTCGGAGAGCCACCAGGAGGCCGAGCTGGCCGATCTGGTCGAGGCGCGCCTGCGTGCCCGGGCGCCGTCGCTGACGCTCAGCCGGGTGGGGGAGAACGTGATCGCCCGCACCGAGCTCGGTCGGGGGCAGCGGGTGGTGCTCGGCGGCCATCTCGACACCGTGCCCGCGAATGCGGGCAACGAGGTGCCCCGGGTCGAGGACGGCGTGCTGCACGGCCTCGGCTCGGCCGACATGAAGAGCGGCCTCGCCGTGCTCCTGCGCCTCGCCGAGGCGCTGCACGCCGATGCCTCACTCGCGCGCGCCACGACGTCACCCTCGCGTTCTACGAGTGCGAGGAGGTGGCCGACGAGTTCAACGGCCTCGGCAAGGTGTTCGCCGCGCAGCCGGAGCTGCTGGCCGCCGACTTCGCCGTCCTGCTCGAGCCGACCGACGGCTGGGTCGAAGCCGGCTGCCAGGGCGTGCTCGTGGCCCGCGCCGGGTTCGACGGCGAGCGGGCCCACGCGGCGCGCCCGTGGATGGGTCGCAACGCCATCCACCGCGCATCGGAGGTGCTCGCCCGGCTCGCCGCGGACGAGGCCGACACCGTCGACGTCGACGGGCTGGCGTTCCGCGAGTCGTTCCAGGTGGTGGGGATCGACGGCGGCATCGCGAACAAGCACAACGTGGTGCCCGACCGCTGCACGATCACGGTGAACCGTCGCTTCGCACCCCGCTACTCGCCCGAGGAGGCCGAAGCGCAGGTGCGCGCGCTGCTGAGCGGCGCCGACGATGTCGAGATCCTCCAGGCGCAGCCCGCGGCGGCGCCCGATCTCACCGACCCGTTGGTCGACGCCTTCGTCAACGGTCTGTCGTTGCCGGTGCGGCCCAAGCTGGGCTGGACCGACGTCGCCCGCTTCGCGTCGCGCGGCGTCCCCGCGGTCAACTTCGGCCCCGGTGACCCGGCCATCGCCCACACCCAGGGCGAGTTCGTCACGCGCGACTCGGTCGAGAACGCGTACGCGGTCCTGGCCCGCTTCGCCGGCGTCGCGTGACGGAGATCGCGCCGGTCGTCCGCTCCAAGGCCGAGGCGCGCTCGACCTATGACCGTCGCAGCCGGGGGTACGAACGGTTCGAAGGTCGCTTCGAGCGCGCCGCCCGCGTCACCGGCGAGCGGATGCTGTCGGTGGGGCCCGAGGAGCGGGTCCTGGAGATCGGGTCGGGACCGGGCGCCAGCCTGGCCGCGTTCGCTGCGGCCACCGGCCCCGACGGACACGTCGTCGGCGTCGACCTGGCGCCGCGCATGCACCGGGTGGCGGCCGAACGGCTCCGGGCCGGGCGGCTCGCGGGCGCGTCTCGCTGGTCGTCGCCGACGGTGCCGATGTGCCGCTGGCGGCCGGATCGGTCGACGCCGCCTTCGCGTGCTTCACGCTCGAGCTCTTCGACACCCCCGAGCTCCTCACCGTCGTCGGCGAGTTCCGGCGCGTGCTCACGGGAACCGGCCGCCTGGCGCTCGTGTCGCTCACGACCACCGAACCCCCCGCGGTCATGGAACGTGCGTACCTCGCGGCGCACCGGCTCATGCCGCGGCTCGCGGACTGTCGCCCGATCCCGCTCGCCGCGCTGGTCGCCGAAGCCGGGTTCCACATCACCGACGAGCGCCGCTGCGACATCTTCGGCGTCCCTGTCGCCGCGCTGGTCGCCACGTCGGCGGCGTGAGCGGTTCCTGACTTTCGGCCGGGCGGGTCGCATCGGGCCGGCGGCCGGGAATCCCGCTCGGCGCTACCCTTCGCGACAGGGAGCGGTCGCGGCGACGTGCCGTACACCGATGGGGGAGGGGAAGTCATGGCGATCATGCTCAAGATCCGCTGGGACATGAAGGACGGCGCCGAGTCCGACTTCAAGGCGAACCAGGAGAAGCTCTGCGCGGTCATGCTCGAGCATCCGGGTGTGATCGTCTACCACGCCGAGTACCCCGCGCCGGGGGTGAGCGAATGGACCGAGATCTACGCGAACGACGCGGCATTCAAGGCCCACCTCGGCAACGACAAGGGCAAGGCGCCGCTCGGTGCGATCATCGAGGCCTGCGAGCAGATCACCTGCCGATGCTTCGGGGACCCCGACGACGAGTCCAAGGGGATCCTGGCGGGCTTCGGTGCGACCTATGAGGAGACTGCGCCGAACGCATTCGTCCTCAACCCGCGCGCGGACAGAGACTCGCGGGTCTGACCCTCGCGGTCAGCTCGGACGTCAGGGGCCGGTCCATGATCTTCATCGTCGTCAAGTTCACCACCAAGCCGGAATGGTCGGACCGGTGGCTGGACCTGGTCCACGACTTCACCGAAGCCACCCGCGCCGAGCCGGGCAACTTGTGGTTCGAGTGGTCGCGCGGTGTCGAGGCCCCGACGGAGTTCGTGCTCGTCGAGGCGTTCCGGGATGGGGCCGCCGAGGCCCATGTCACCAGCGAACATTTCCAGCGGGCCATGAACGAGCTGCCCGCGGCGCTCGCCCGGACACCGCGCATCGTCAACACGACCATCGAGGGCGCACAGGACTGGTCGCTGATGGGAGAGCTGACCGTCGACTGAGCGTCGGGCGCAGACCCGAGGTCAGCCGGTGCCGAGGTCGAGCTTGCGGAGGATCACGTGCTTGCGGGAGCAGGCCAGCGTGCCGGGCTCGGTCGGGCGCACCCGGACGAAGGTCCCGTGGCGCACCTGCATGGTGACGCCGCAGTGCGCCACCTCGCGCCGGGCCAGATCGAACGGGCCGAACATGCCGTCGACGCTGAAGTGGTGCAGGCCGTTGAGCCCCTCGAAGATGGTCGCGCGGGTGACGCCGTTGATGCCGTGTGCCTCCACTGCGGCGTTCACCGCGTCGCGGAACGCGATCCCCGCGGCCCACGCGTACGCGCCGTAGCTGGCGACCTTGTCCGGTCCCGTGTACTTCACGAAGTCGGCCAGCATCCGGTTCGCCCGCAGATCGGCCTGGTCGTAGAAGGGCAGGAAGGCCAGGCTGACCCGTTCGCCCTCGACGTCGACCCCGCCGGCGGCGAGGAATTGGCGGTCGTAGCACTGGACGCCGCAGTCCCAGACCTTCACGCCGGTCAGGCCCTGGAGCGTCGCCTCTTTGCGGAGGTTCACCGTGCACGTGTACTGGCTGGCGCACGTCGCGTAGTTCGAGTGCGCCGCCTTCATCCGCTGCACGACCTGGGTGTACTGGCTCTGCGTGGCGAACGCACTCAGATCGAAATCCCCGTCGGACCTGATCCCGGCGTCGCGCAGCGCGCCGAGGCTGGCGAACGCGGTGTCGCGTCCCGACTGTGAATCCGACCCGAAGATGTAGACGCCGTGCAGCTTGTTGCCGTAGAGCTTGCGGTAGTAGTACGCGAGCCCGACGTTGGCCTGGTACGTCTGCGGGTGCCGATCCTTCGTGGCGCAGACCACCGCGGGTGCGGCGATCGGGAAGGACTGGTCCGAGCAACCCTGGACCAGCGCGGTGGTGACGAACGGGATGTCGGGGAGTCCGGTCGTCGCGCCGTCGGCGTCCTTGCAGTTGCGCATGTCGTCGATCGACGTCAGGAACGCGGCCGAGGTGCCGACCATGGCGACGTCGTTCTGGCACGCCCGGATCTCGCCGTTACGGGTCTGGGTCGGATCCAGCTTGGAGTCGTAGAAGTCCACGACGACCTTGCGGCCGGCGAGGCCTCCGTTCGCGTTGAGATACTTCGCGACGCCCCTCACCGCGTCGACCGATGCCTTGAACAGGTTCGGCACGATCGGGGATTCCACGTCGGCGACGACTGCGATGCGGATCTCCTTCGCGGTGATCCCCACGTCGGTGGCCTTCGGTTGCTCCACCGACGACTGTGCCCCGGCGCCCGCGGCCAGCCCGGCTACCGCCAGCGAGGCGACGACGACGAGCGTCACTCCGCGGATTCCCCGCATCGAGTTCTTCCCCCTGGGGCAGGTCCCCGGATCACCCTAGAAGAGGCGCCAATCCCCGTCAGGTCGTGATCCGTTGCACCGGTTGACTCGTCGCGCCCGGCCCGTGGGTCGCCCGGCGACGGGGGTCGGTCGCCCGAGCCCTAGTGCGGCCCGCCGGCCATCTGCGCCAGCATCTGCTCGAGTGCGGCCTGGTCCGGTCCCACGAACCGCGGCTCGGTCGGTGCGGCCGCCAACGAGGTCAGCATCTGCTCCACCATCGTTCCCGGCGCGACCGGCAGATGGCTGCTCAACACCATCGTGGGCTCCATCTGCCGGATGCCGTCGAGCTCCTGCTCGAAGGTGGCCGCATCGACCTTGTGCAGCCAGGGGGAGTCGACCGTGGCCCAGAGGCACTGGCCGGTGCGCAGGTCGTCGGCGGAGAAGTCGGCCGCGCTCTGGGGCACGTCGGCGAAGAGGCCGCCGAAGCAGTCGGAGCTGAAGAACGCCCCCGACTTGTCGTCGTGGAAGCCCGTCGTGCAGGGGTTGTCGAAGACCGGAGGCTTGACCGCGGTGAGGGTGCGGTCGCCCACCGTGATCGTCTGGCCGGGGTTGACGAGGTAGAGCCGGTCCATCGGCAGCGGCGCCGACAGGCTCATGATGCCCACCCCGAGGAACGTCGTGATCACCCGGAGCTTCGGGTTCTCGGCGAGCAACTGCTGCAACGAGCCGATGTGGTCGAAGTCGGTGTGGGTGAGCCAGAGCCATTGCAGCTCGGCCGGGTCGATGACCGACCGCAGCGCCGTCATGAACTCCTCACTCTCGACCACCATGCCGGTGTCGACGAGCAGGGGTTCGGAGCCGTGGAGGACGAACGCGTTGAGCGGCACCAGGCCGAAACCGGGGATCGGGACGTTCGACGTGAGGACGTCGATGTCGGGGGCTGCCTTGTACGTGCTGACCATGACGGTGCTCCTTTGGGTGGGCCGGCATCCATGTGGTGCCGGCTGGACGTGGTTCGGTCAGAAGGGGACGACGGTGGTGAGCAGGCCGGCTGCGGGCGCGCGGCCGGCGAGCGTGCGGCAGAACTCGACCGCGTCGAGCGAGAGATCTTCGGCCCCGGGTTGCCCCGGGTCGTGCGCGTAGGTGCCGCCGGGCATGCCGGTGAGCTCGAGCACGAAGGGCCGGCCGTGGCGGCGCGCCCACTCGCCGACGACGTCGGCGACGATGCGGCCGTCGTGGTCGGCGCTGAGCTCGAGGGGTCGGCCGAGCGCATGGCCGGTGTCGACGCGGTGCATCCACATGTCGCGGAGGTAGATGGTGTCGATGAGGTAGCCGAGCTTCCACGTCTCGAACACCGGTCCGTCGATCTTCAGCGAGGCGTGGTTGCGGAGGACGCCAGGGGTGCGGGCGCGGCCGTGCACGGTCTTGGGCGCGACGGCGGCGAGTCGCTCGACGATCTGCGCGCCGTCGAGGTCGGCACGCTCGCGCACCTGGAGGCCCGACAGCGCCGCTTCGAGCGGCCCACCGTGGCGCGTGCGGTACCTTCGGGCCACGCGCAGCTGGTGGACGTTCTCGCGCATGGAGGCACCGGCTTCACACGCGCCGAGCACGTGCTGGTACATCGCGCGGATGTCCCAGTCCGGGCAGTCGGTCCGGGTGGCCCACGCGGCTTCGTCGAGCGATCGGAGCAGCGTGAGCGTGCGCTCCAGCTCCTGGGCCTGGAGGCGCATCGCTTCGTCGTGGGTCAGCGGTTCGATCGCGGTGGCGTCGACGGGGGTCATGATCATGATCGGGTTCCTTTCGGGCGGGCAGATCGGGACTTCGGCGTGCGCGACGCGGGGACCGCGCGGGACGGCGTGCAGTGGGCGAGGAACATGGCCATCGATTCGTCGATGAGTCGCGTCCAGCGGTCCCCGCCGGGATCGTTGGAGATCTGCTGGTCGACCAGGCCGATGGTCAACGCGGTCCAGAGGTCGACATGACGCGCCTCGGTGATCCCGTTGCGAGCGAGCCAGTTGCGGACCGCGTCCAGGGCCCGCACCGCCGGCGCGTACGCCTCCGCCGACGGTTCGAAGCCGGGCAGCGTGCGTTGGAACAGCAGTTGGTAGCGCGCGGTGTCGGCTGTACAGAACTCGACGAACCGGCGAACGCTGGCCACGAGCAGCTCGGGAGGGTCGTCCCCGTCGAACGGCTCGGCCATGGTGTCGGCGAAGCGGGTGGCCGCCTGGCCGAACATGGCGTCGTAGATGGCGTACTTCGAGTCGAAGTAGGCGTACACGGTGGGCGTGGTGATCCCCGCCCGGCGGGCCAGGTCCCGCAACGACCACCCCGCCAGGCCCTCCTCGCCCGCCAGGGTCCAGGCGGCCTCGACGATCGCATCGCGGGCCGACTGGCGGCGGTCCTCGCGCCAGTCGGGTGTCTTAGAACGGCTAGTCATTGCGCGGGATACTTGCACAGCGTTAAAGCTCTGTCAAGTGTCAGCGCAGGCGAGCGTCGAGACGGTCGAGGGAGCACACCACGGTGACGAGCACGCCGGGGGTGGACCACACCGGCTCGCCCGTGATCTCCCAGTCGGCGAAGCGGCGCACGAGCCCCTCGAACATGACCCGCAGCTCCCGCCGGGCGAGGGCCGCGCCGAGACAGAAGTGCGCACCCCCGCCCCCGAACGCGACCTGGTCGTTCGGGGCGCGGCCCACGTCGAACGCGAACGGGTCGGCGAACACGTCGTCGTCGCGGTTGGCGGACGGGTGCCAGAAGGTGACGACGTCACCCTCGCGGATCTGCTCGCCCCGGAGTTCGACGTCACGCGTGGCGGTGCGCCGGAAGTAGGAGACCGGAGAGCTCCAGCGCAGGATCTCCTCGACCGCGGTGTCGATGAGGTCGGGATCCTTCCGCAGCCGGGCGAGCTGCTCGGGATGCCCCACCAGCGCGAGCAGGCCGCTCGAGATCGCGTTGCGGGTCGTCTCCGAGCCCGCCGCCGCGAGGAGGAAGAAGAACAGGTCGAGCTCGTGGTCGGTGAGCCGGGTGGGCGTGCCGTCGTCGTCGACGACCTCGGCCTGCACCAGCACCGACCAGATGTCGTCGGCCGGCGTCTCGCGCTTGGCCGCGTTGAACGAGCTGGCGTACCCGAACAGGCGCCGCTCGGTGGCGACGCGCTCGTCGAGGCCCACGCCGCCGTCGGGGTCGAACGCCCGCAGGATGGTGTTCGTCCCTTCGAACACCGGCTCCCGCTCGGGCTCGGGGATGCCGATGATGTCGGCGATCACGTGCAACGGCAGTTGCTCGGCGACGTCGCGCACGAAGTCCACCTCGCCGTCGTTCGCCGCCACGCCGTCGAGGATGCGGTCGGTGCGCCACCGGAGGTGGCTCTCGAGGGTGTCGAGCATCCGGGGCGTGAACCCGCGCGACACGAGGCGGCGCAGCCGCGTGTGGGGTGGGCCGTCCATCGAGATGAGCATCTTGCCCTTGCGGTTCTCGGCCGTGTCACGGATCTGTGCGCCGTCGTAGGCCGTGAACGTCTCGGTGTCGCGGTTGACCGCGCGCAGGTCGTCATGGCGCGACAGCACCCAGAACGGTCCCGCGTCGCCGTCCCGCAGGACGTCGGTGTCGGGGTGGCGCCACACCGGTGCCTCGCGCCGCAACGTGGTGAACACGTCGTGCGGGAATCCGCGCCGGTAGAGCGCGTACTCACTGAGGTCGATCCCGTCGAGCGCGGCCCGGGGCATGGGCCCATCCTGGCATCTGGGTGTGATCGCCGGACGCGACGTACGCTCCCGCCGTGCCCACCATTCACGCCAACGGCATCGACATCTACTACGAGCAGCGGGGGAGCGGTCCCCGCCTCTTGTACTTCCAGGGCAGCGGCCAGACGCTGGCGAAATCGGGGGTGATGCTCGACGGGTTCGCCGAGGACTTCGACGTCGTCGCTCACGACCAGCGGGGCCTGGGTCGGACCGAGATCCCGCCCGGTCCCTACGAGATGGCCGACTATGCGGCCGACGCCGCCGCGGTGCTCGATGCGGTCGGCTGGGACTCGTGTCGCGCCATCGGCACCAGCTTCGGCGGCATGGTGGCGCAGGAGTTCGCGGTCACGTGGCCCGAACGTGTGGAGCGCCTGGTGCTGGTGTGCACGTCCCCGGGCGGCGAGTTCGCGTCGTACCCGCTCCACACGCTCGAGCACCTCCCGCCCGACGACGCGCAGGCGCTCGGTGGTCCGCTGCTCGACAGCCGCTTCACCCCCGAGTACCTCGCCGAGCACGACGACGCCCGCGCGATCGTCGACATGATCGCCGGGATGCAGGGCGAGCCGGTGACCGGCGAGGTGCGCCGGGGTGAGCTCGCACAGCTCGACGCCCGGAGCCGCTTCGACGTGCTCGACCGGCTCGCCAAGATCACCTGCCCCACGCTCGTCTCCTCCGGTCGCTACGACATGATCGCCCCACCGGCCAACAGCGAGGCCATTGCCGAGCGCGTGCCCGACTCGGAGCTGCGGCTCTACGAGGGCGGGCACATCTTCTTCCTGCAGGATCCGGCCGCGATCTCCGACGCGATGGAGTTCCTGGCCGCGGAGTGACCTGATGGACCCCGTGCTCCTGCTCGTCCACGGCATCGGCTCGACCCGCGCGTTCTGGGATCCGATCCTGCCGTTGCTCCCGGGGTACACGTGCGTGGCGGTGGACGTCCCCGGGTTCGATGCCCGCCCGCGCCTCCCGCAACTGCGCGAGCGCGGTCTCCCCGCGCTGGTGGGCGCCGGAGAGCACGAGGGCAACGAGGCGGATCAGCGCGAGCTCGCCGACCTGCTCGGCGCGCGCTTCGTCGCCCTCCCCGGCACCAGCCACCTCGCGCCCGCGGAGGCGCCGTCGGCGTTCGTCGACGAGCTCCGTCCGTTCCTGGCCACCTGCACGGAAGGCACGACCTGGCGATGAAGTTCGGCACCTATCACACCTATCAGGTCCCGCCGTGGACGACGACCGATCAGGTCTACGCCGAGGAGCTCGAGCGGGTGCACCTCGCCGAGGCGCTCGGGTACGACAGCGTGTGGGTCCCCGAGCAGCACTTCTTCGACTACTGCGCGTGCCCCGACGCGCTCGACATGGTCACCTACCTGCTCGGCCAGACGACACGCGTGCGGGTCGGCGCCGCCGTCGTGAACCTGTCGCTGACCCACCCCTTGCGCTTCGCCGAACGCGCCGCGCTGCTCGACCGGATCGGGGAGGGCCGCGTCGACCTCTGCGTCGGCCGCGGTTACCAGTGGCCGCAGAACGTCGTGTTCGGCGTCGACGAGAACATCACCAAGGCCCGCCTCGACGAGGGGCTCGCCCTCGTGCTCACCGCGTGGGACGGGCGTCCCTTCACCGGGGCGGGGGAGCACTTCGACTTCCCCGAGATCCGCACCTGGCCGGAGCCGGTGCGCCCGGCGGGTGAGGTGCTGCTGATGAGCGTCGGCGGTACCACCCCCATCGAGCAGAGCGTGGCCCGCGGGCTGCCGCTGGCGTACGCGTCGCCCTTCGCGCCGGTGGAGGCCACTGCGACGATGTTCCGTCGCTACGTCGAACTGGTGGAGGCGTCCCCGCTCGACACCGACCTCGTGCTCGACCGCGCCATGGTGCTGCTCTACACGTTGCTGGCTCCCACGACGGAGGAGGCGCACGCCATCGCCCGCAAGCCCTACGAGTGGCACATGTCGCGCCTCGCGGCGTTGAGCGGACCGGCGCGTCCCGAGGAGTGGCCGTCGTTGATCCTCGACGGCGCGCCGCCCGAGATCCCGGACGAGGAATGGGAACGCCAGACCTCCACCAACCTGCTGTTCGACGATCCCGACGGCTTCAGCGCCAAGCTCGAGATCCTGCGCGCCGCCGGCGTGCGCAACGTCGTGTGCTGGATGGGCGTGGGCGGGGTTGCCCAGGAGCACGTGGTCCGGTCGATGCGCCTGTTCGCGGACGAGGTGCGCCCGCGGTTCGCGTCGTGACCGCAGCTAGCTGACCGGTTCGGTGCGCGGACCCGCGAGCACGACGACGTAGCCGTCGGGACCACGGAGCCACACCTCGCGCTGGCGGGCGCCCGCGTTGAGGAACGGCCCTTCCAGGATCTCGGCGTCGGCGGCCCTGACCCGGTCCATCGCGGCGTCGAAGTCGTCGACCGCGAACCACAGCAGCACGCCGTTGCCCCGCGACGGGTTGGCGTGGTCGCCGATGAAGTGGTGGCCGGGCTCGTCGGGGTGGGCGTCCCAGTGGTGGAGCTGGGCGACGATCGTGTCGCTGTCCATCAGCATCTCGTAGTTCGGCCCGCCGTGGCCGGACGTGACGCCGAGCACGGCGCAGAACCAGCGCGACCCCGCCTCGACGTCGTCGAGCGTGATCAGCGGTTGCGCGCCGATCACAGGCGACGGAGAAGTGAGACGACCTTCCCGTAGATCGTGACGTCGCGCGGGTCGAAGACCATCTCCTCCATCGTGGAGTTCTCAGGCCGCAGGACGATCTTGTTGCGCCGGCGCAGGAAGGTCTTGACCGTGGCCTCTTCATCGGGGATGCCGGCGATGACCGTGTCACCGGGCTGCGCGTCGGGCTGCTGGCGCACGACCACGTAGTCGCCGTCGAAGATGCCCGCCTCGATCATCGAGTCGCCCCGGACGCGGAGCATGAAGAGCACGCCGTCGCCGGTGAAGTCCTCCGGGACGGGGAGGGTCTCCTCGATGTTCTCCGCCGCGAGCACGCCGGTGCCGGCGGCGACGTCGCCGACCAGGGGCACGTGGCGCACGGGACGACGCTCGATCGGTGCCCCCGACTCGATCTCGAGGTGCACCTCGAGGGCGCGGGGCTTGGTGGGGTCCCGGGTGATGTAGCCCTTGTCCTGCAGCGCCGCGAGGTGCGCGTGGACGGTGGAGCTCGACGAGAGCCCGACGGCCTCACCGATCTCGCGCACGCTCGGGGGGTACCCGCGGTGGCGGACCTCGGCGTCGATGAACTCGAGCACCTGGCGCTGCCGGGGGGTCAAATCGGTCATGGTGGCGACGGTACCACGATCGTGCGTTCGGGGCAAACACCTGTTCGGAATTTCTGGTCCCGACCCCTTGACCCGAACGGGCGTTCGTGCGACGCTGCGAACGTCCGTTCGGCCCGGGTGAGTGGGTGTGGTCGAGACGGAGGGCGGGATGACTGTCACACCCCCGTGGTTCGCTCTCGTGGCGGGCCGCACCACAGGAGCAGAGGCAAGTGACCACAGCACTCATGGATCGAGGAATCAGCCGAAGCACCGACCGAGGAATCGATCGAGGAGCCGTCATCACGATCACGACCCGGGCCACGGCCCGGCGGCAACCCACGCTGCCGCCGTTCCGTCCCACCGTTGCCGCCGGCGGGTCCCGGGTCGTCGTCAGCCGCGCCACCTACTGGCGTCGACGCATCGTCGTCGCCGTGATGGTGGTCGCGCTGGTGCTCGTGATGGCGCAGACGGGTGCCGCGCTCGGGGGTTCGTCCCTCGCTTCCCCCGAGCGCCGCCCAGCTGCCGCCGACACGAGCGCTCGCAGCACCGTGGTGCGGCCCGGCGATTCGCTGTGGTCGGTCGCCTCCCGTCTTGCGCCCGGTGCCGACCCCCGTCCGGTGGTCGACGCGCTGGCCGAGGCCCGCCACGGCACCGTCCTGGTGCCCGGGGAGACCATCGAGTGGAGCGGGTAGGGACCGCGCCACCACGTCCGCCCACGGCGGCTCGGGCACCCCGGTCCCGGGGCGGCCGGGCCGCCGTGGCTGCGCGCATGACCCCCACCGGCGCAGGGCGTCCCGCTGCGGCACGAGCGCCGACGGCGGCGGATACGGTGGCGCGGTGCGCTGTCCCTTCTGCTCGGTCGACGACGACAAAGTCGTCGACTCGCGCCCGGCCGACGATCTCGCGGCGGTCCGCCGACGCCGGGAGTGCCTGGCCTGCGGCCGTCGCTTCACGACCTACGAGCGGGTGGAGGAGCTGC
>CAWARX010000006.1:0-462924 GCA_963784595.1 uncultured Actinomycetes bacterium
GATGGGACTTGAACCCACGACTTCTACGTTGCGAACGTAGCGCTCTACCGGGCTGAGCTACACCCCCGTGGAACCCGTGAGGCTACCACCGCGCTTGCGTCACTCCCCGGCCCGAGTCCGGCGCTCGACCGCCTCCTGGAGACGTGCGGCGACGATCGCGGTGGTCACGTCACCCCGGGTCCGCTCGAGCACCGCGCGCAGCGCGTCGGTCGAGCGGCGCAGCCCGCCGGTCAGCGCGTCGGGATAGTCGACGGTCACGAGGAGGCCGTAGACGTCGTCCATGAGCGCCAGCAGTCGCTCCGCTTCGGATCCCTCGGCGCGGCGGAGACAGTCGAGCACCTGGCGTCGCAGCTCGCTCGCCGCCTCGGCCATGCCGTTGAGATAGGGCTGCACGTCGACACCGAGCTCGTCGTTGGTCGGCAGCGGATGGCCGGACACGAACGCCAGGGTGAGGTTGGCCTCGGCGAACTCCTTCTTGGCGTCGTTGAGGAAGCCGCCGTAGCGCACGTCGGCGTGCCCGGCGAGGGCCGTCTCCGCCTCGGCGAGATACGCCGCGGCGACCGCGATCAGCGACCGCGCCTCCTGGAAGTCCCGGCGGTGCACCGCGCGGATCGCGCTGGCGCACGAGCGGATCGCGCGACGAGAGGCCTGCAGCGTGATCTCACGCGCCGCATGCTTCTGTTCGAGGATCTCCTGGGCGGCGACGCCGGCGGCGTCGATCTGGCCCGAGTGATCCAAGGGGTCCGGAGCCCGTCAGTTCGATGCCGTCTGCCGCAGGGGCACCAGGCGCGGCCCGGACGACTCGCTCCCGCCCGAGTGACCGTTGAAGTACGGCGTGGGCTCCCGGTAGGCGGAGCCGAGGAACCGGACCTTCGCCCGCTGCTCGTGCGCCCGCTGCTTGTGCTGGATCAGCAGGTAGACGTAACCGCCGAGCGCGGCGTCGGCCAGGAGCTGGAGCGCGAAGAACGCCATCGACCGGGTGAGCACGGCCAGGAAGAGCGTCGCCGCGGCCGCGCCCATGAGCACGAACAGCACGTCACGCCGGCGCTTCTGCGCCGCGCTCATCGTCGCCGGACCGGGGCCCATGGGCGCGAACATCGGCCGCTGCGCCGAGGTCGCCCGGGGCCGGTCGCGGTGGCTGCCGTTGGCGCGACCGAGCGTGCTGAGCTTGTAGGTGAAATCGCCGACCGAGTCCGACCGACTCTGCTGGCCGCGGGCTCGGAGGATCGGCGGTACGAGCACCGCTACCCACAGAACGCCCAGAACCAGGATGACCGCAATCGTCAAGCCAAACGCCCCCGTTGTGCCGCCCGAAGACCAAATTTACCGGCTGTTCGGGATCCATGGGGGATCCCAGCCTTGACCGCCCGCTTGCGGCCCGCCGCACTCTAGCCGCGAGGGCCCTCAGCGGTCGAGGTCGAGGTCGGGGTCGCCACCGGGGCGGCGGTAGGTACCCGAGCGGCCGCCCGTCTTCTCCCAGAGTGCCAGCTCGCCCACGGTCATGCTCCGGTCGATCGACTTGCACATGTCGTAGATGGTGAGCGCGGCCACCGCGCAGGCGGTGAGGGCCTCCATCTCGACCCCGGTGCGGTCCACCGTGTCGACCTGGGCCTCGACCTCCACGTGGGCGTCCTCGATCCGGAAGTTCACGTACACGGAGCCCACCAGGAGTGGGTGGCACAGGGGCAGCAGGTTCGGGGTCTGCTTGGCCGCCTGGATCCCCGCGACCCTGGCCACGGCGAGCACGTCACCCTTCGTGATGGCCCCCGACGCGATCTTGGCGGCCGTGTCGGCTTCCATGTGGACGCGGCAGCGGGCGACCGCCCGGCGGTGGGTCGCGTCCTTGGCGGTGACGTCGACCATGCGGGCACGGCCCAGCGGGTCGAGGTGGGTGAACTCCGAGGCCGACATGCCGGGAAGTCTAGGGGGCGACCGTTCAGCCGCCGATCTGGCTCATGGAGCGGTCGGGGCGGATGAAGTCGACGTGGCCGATGCGGTGACCGGCCCACTTCGTGCCCACGGCACGCGCGATCTCGGCGGCCAGGGCGTCGTCGACCTCGGCGTCGGACCGGCCGCCCCGGAGGACGGCACGCAGGTCGAACTCGTCGAGCGCGAACAGGCAGGTGCGCAGCTTGCCCTCCGCGGTGACGCGGATGCGGTCGCACTGTTCGCAGAAGGGCTCGGTGACGCTGGCGATCACCCCGACATCGCCGCTGCCGTCCGCGTAGCGGAACCGCTCCGCCGGCTCGACGTGCTCGCCGTGGTGCGCACCCGCGACCGGCATCCCGTCGAGCGGGAACACCGCGTCGATGCGCTCGAGGATCTCGTGCGCGGGCACGACCTTGTCGAGGCTCCAGGTGCCGTCGGCGTCGAGGGGCATGAACTCGATGAAGCGGACGGCGACGCCCCGCTCGCGACCGAACGCCGCGAGGTCGACGACCTCGTCGTCGTTGATGCCGCGCATCACCACGCAGTTGACCTTCACCGGGTCGAGTCCGGCCTCGACCGCGGCGTCGATGCCGGCGATCACCCGGTGGAGGTCGTCACGTCGGGTGAGCGCCTGGAACACCTCGGGGCGCAGCGAGTCGAGTGAGACGTTGATGCGCCGGAGCCCCGCCTCGGCGAGGTCGTGGACCATCTCCGGCAGCTTGACCCCGTTGGTGGTCATGGCGATGTCGATCCCGAGGGGCGCGAGCATGGCGATCAACCGCGGGAGATGCGCCCTCACCGTCGGCTCCCCACCGGTGATGCGCACCGACTCGAATCCCCACCGCTCCACGCAGACGCGCGCGATGCGGGCCTGCTCCTCGTAGGTGAGCAGATCGTGGCGGTCGAGCCACGCCATGCCCTCCTCGGGCATGCAGTACGTGCACCGGAAATTGCAGCGATCCGTGATCGAGACCCGCAGATCGGTAACGCGACGGCCGAAGGGGTCGATCAATGGATCCACGGGGTGCAGCGTATGCGACTTCCGCCACAGTGATCCCTGGTGGGGTTGACGGTAACCACTCTGTGTGGTTTAGTAGCCACTGCTGGTAGCCGGGCTGGGAACCCACCGAGGAGACACCGACAGCACCAGGGACACGAGCAACCACAAGCCACCATCACGGGGAGGCATCGATCCGCAGGCGCCGAATTGGTCGCTTGAGCTTGCGGGGAGCCAGAGCGAAACCGGCCCCAACCCATTCACTTGGGTGGGCCGGTTGTTTGTTTTCCGGAAGGGAAACCCGTTATGGCGAGCAGTGGACGATCGAGGGGCGAGAGCTCCGAGAGCACCCGTGTCCACGGGAATCGTTGGCGAATCCTGGTCGGTTCCGTGGCGCTCGGCGCCGCCGCGCTCGCTCTGAGCAGCTGCGGCTTCCCGGCGACCACGGCTTCGACCGACGGCCCGTCAGGCTCGGCGGTCGTGGAGTGCAGCAGCGGGATCGTCACCCAGGGTGACGTCCAGACCTCGTCACTCTTCGTGGCGAAGGTCCCCGCGGGCGACCTCCCCGACACTCCCGGGGGCTGCACCGTGCAGACGGGCTGAATCGTCCGGTCCGGCGGGTCGCGGCGCGTGGGGGCAGCGCGACCCGTCCCGGGGCGGGCTGGGAGACGAGCGCCCGGGGATCTCCCCGGGCGCTCGCTCTTCCCGGAGTCGTTCAGTCGATGAGCATCACCGTGACGTCGTCACCTGCGCCGATGCCGACGCCGTCACCGTCGGGCAGGAGCGCGAACCCGTTGGCCGCCGCGCTCGCCGCGAGCGCGTTGCTCTCCTGCGAGCGGACCGCGGTGGCGACGTAGCGGCCGTCTTCGATCCGGACGACGACCCGGTCGAGGTGGAGCTTGCCGTCGCGCCGACGCGTCATCGCCTGCTCGGCACGCGCGACGACCTCCGGGCGGAACATCTCCTGGTGGCCCATCATCTTCAACAGCGCAGGGCGGGCGAACAGCTCGAAGCTGACGAACGAGGAGACCGGGTTGCCGGGGAGGCCGAACACCGGGGTCCCGCGGAGCATCCCGAAGCAGAGTGGCTTGGCCGGCTTGATCGCGACCTGGTACCAGTCGACCCGCGAGCCCCCCGTCGCGTCGTCACCCGCGAGCCGCCCCAGCGCGTCGCTCACGTAGTCGAAGTCGCCCACGGAGACGCCCCCGCTCGTGATCACGGCGTCGCACCGCTCGACCGCGTCGGCGAGCGTCGCGGTCATCAACGCTTCGTCGTCGTGGGCCGCGCCGAGATCGACCGGGATCGCGCCCGCACCGGTGAGCTGCGCGAGCAGCATCGGGCGGTTGGAATCACGGATCTTCCCCGGCCCCAACGGGCCCGACTCGATCAGCTCGTCCCCGGTCGAGAGCACGCCCACGCGCGCGTGGGGTAGGCGAGCACCCGGGAGGCGTCGACCGTCGCCAACACGCCGATGCGCGCCGGGGTGAGGACCGTGCCCGCCTCGAACACCGCGTCGCCCGCTTCGAGATCCCCGCCCGCGCGTCGCACGTGCTGACCCGGGACCACCTCGAGCGTCACCAGCACGCCGTCGTCACCGGCGTCGCCCCCCGGGTCCCGCACGGTGCGCTCGACCATCACGATGGCGTCGGCGCCGTCAGGCATCGGCGCGCCGGTCATGATGCGGACCGCCTCACCCGCGCCGACGGCCACCGTCGGCGCATGGCCGGCGGCGAGCTCCCCCACGACCCGCAGGCGGACCGGCGCACCCTCGGCCGCGCCCTTCGTGTCAGCCGCGTGCACCGCGTAGCCGTCCATCGCGGTGTTGGCGAACGGCGGCACCGCTTCCGGCGCGTTGACCGGCTCGGCCAGCACCAGTCCGAGCGCCTCACGCCGGTCGACCTCGACGGGCGCCAGGCGGGCGACGGCCCCGAAGATGGTGGACTGCGCGTCGCCCAGCGGGATCACGACCAGCGCTCCCTCACCAGGGTGCGGAGGTACTCGGCGAGATCGGGGCCGAGGTCGGGCCGGTCCAGCGCGAGCTCGATGTTGGCCCGCAGGAAGTCGAGCTTCTGGCCGATGTCGTAGCGGCCGTGCGTGAACACACGGCCGAACACCGCCTCGGAGCCGAGCAGGAGCCCGATGGCGTCGGTGAGCTGGAGCTCCCCGCCGACCCCGGGGGTGATGCGATCGAGCGCCTCGAAGATGCCCGGCGTGAACACGTACCGACCGATCACCGCGAGGTTCGACTTGGCGTCCTCCGCGCGCGGCTTCTCGACGACCCCGCGGACGCGGCGCAGGCCGTCGCCGGCGTCGTCGCACTCCGCGCAGCCGTAGGCCGAGATCTCCTGCGGCTTGACCTCGAGCAGCGCGAGGACCGACGCGCCCTCGCGGTCGTGGACGTCGATCATCGAGCGCAGCAACTGGCCGTCGTCGACCATGATGTCGTCGCCGAGGATCACCGCGAACGGCTCGTCGCCCACGTGCTCGCGCGCGACGCTCACCGCGTGGCCCGAGGCCGAGCGGGTCGCGCTGGCGGATGTAGTGGATGTCGGCGAGGTCGTTGACCACCTGCACCTCGACGAGCAGGTCGAGCTTCTCCGACTGCTCGAGGTAGTGCTCGAGCTCGAAATTGCGATCGAAGTGGTCTTCGATGGCCCGCTTGCCGCGCCCGGTGATGATGAGGATGTCGGTGAGGCCGGCGGCGACCGCCTCTTCCACCACGTACTGGATCGACGGCTTGTCGACAACAGGCAGCATCTCCTTCGGCTGGCTCTTCGTGGCCGGCAGGAACCGGGTTCCGAGACCCGCCGCCGGGATGACTGCCTTCTTGACTGCATTCGTGTTCACGGATTGAAGCTACCCGTCAACTCGCTGCCCGCTCGTCGCCGACGTCGTCGGGCGGCTCATGGTGCTCGGGCACCTCGAGGCCGAGCTCCTCGCCCTTGACCAACCGCCGCAGGTTCGACAGGTGACGCCCGATCACCAGCAACGCGAGGACGGTGATGACCGCGACGTCACCCCATTCGTGGCCCGCGAGCGCGACGGAGATCGGGAACGCGATCGCCACCGTGATCGACGCGACCGACGCCTTGTGCGTGACCTTGGCCAGCACCACCCAGAGCGCGCTCATGGCCAGCGTGAGCAGCGGGAACAGCACCAACATCACGCCGCCGCCGGTCGCCACACCGCGGCCACCCTTGAACCGCCGGGTCGCGGGCAGCATGTGGCCGAGGATGGCAGCGACCCCGAGCACGTAGGCGCCGCGGTGGCCGTCGACGGCCAGGCCGATGGCCGCCGCGAGCGCGCCCTTGAGCGCGTCGAGCCCGAAGACGAGCGCGCCCGCCTTCCACCCGAGGAGGCGGAAGGTGTTCGAGGCTCCCGGGTTCCCGGACCCCTCCGCGGTCACGTCCACCCCCCGCCGTCGCGACACGAGGCCGGCACTCGGGAAGGTCCCGAGCAGGTAGGCCACGGGCACCAGGAGTGCCACCTCGACGCCGGTGTTCATCTGCGCCCATTCAACCGCCAACCGGAGCACCGGCGCACCCCGTGCCGGAATACCATCGGGTGGGGTAGGGTTAGCAGTCGCGACGATCGAGTGCCAGCCCCGCGCCGGAACGGCGTACGAGGTCCAGATGCCCACCTACGTCTATGAATGCGCCAAGTGCGGCGATGAGTTCGAGCTCTACCAGTCGTTCACCGACGAGCCGCTCAAGAAGCACCCGGGGTGTGGGGGCAAGGTCGCCAAGGTCTTCCAGCCGGTCGGCATCGTGCTCAAAGGCTCCGGCTTCTACAAGAACGACAGCCGCAGTGGCACCGCCAAGCGGGCCAAGAGCGACAGCAGCAGTGACGCCTCGAAGGCGGACACGAAGTCCGAGTCCAAGTCCGACTCCAAATCGGAATCCAAGTCGGAGTCCTCGGGCACGAAGGGCGACGGGGCCAAGAGCGCCGACAAGCCCAAGGACGCGAAACCGGCCTCGACACCGGCCGCCAGGTCCACCTAGCCTCCTTCCACTCCCCCGCCTTCCCCGGCTGCTCGTTCCGCGGCCGCGCGCCGCCCCCGGGAAGGACACACCATGCTCCGACGCTCTCCCCGCGCGCTCGCGCTCTGGGGCGCCGCCCTCGTCGTCGCGGTGATCACCGCGACCGTCGTGGCCGGCGACCTCGCCTCGCTCCACCGGCGCGCCGCCGACCTCGGGCCCGAGCGCGACGCCGTCGTCGCCACCCGCGATCTGCCCGTCGGGACCGTGCTCGGCGCCCACGACCTCACGACCCGGCGCGTCTATCGCTCCCAGCTCCCGGTCGCGACGGTCACCGACGCGGCGCGGCTCGTGGGCCGCGTCGTCGCGGTCCCGGTCCTGCGCGGTGCCTACGTGGCCCGCCGGAGCGTCGCGCCCCGCCGTCGCACCGGCATCGACGGCGTGGTTCCGGCCGGGATGCGCGCCATCCGGGTGGTGGTCACCGACGCGCTCGATCCCCGCCCGGGCGCCGCGGTCGACGTCCTCGCGACGTACGACCCCGCCGCCGCCGAGGCCAGGGACGACAACACGACCGTCGTCGCGGCGGGCGTGGTGGTGCTCGGCACCGACCGGCGCTCCGGCAGCGGGAGCGGGCGTGCCGGGGCCCGGGGCGTGACCCTCCTCGTCGACTCCGACCAGGCCCGGGCACTCGCCGACGCGCAGGCGAACGGCGTGGTCACGCTGGCGCTGGTGCCGCCCGAGGAAGCCACGGGTGACCGCGTCGGCCTCTAGCATCCCGGTCCGGCGGCACCTGCTGGAGCGGTCGACCCCTCACGAGGAATCCGTTTTGTCCGTTCTGCACGCAATCATCCTGGGGATCGTCCAGGGGCTGTCGGAGTTCCTGCCGATCTCGTCGAGCGGGCATCTGATCATCGTCCCCGAGCTCTTCGGCTGGACCGAGCTCACGTCGAACGACTCGCTCAACAAGACCTTCGACGTCGCGTTGCACGTGGGCACGCTGATCGCGGTGCTGGCCTACTTCCGCCGCGAGGTGTGGTCGTACGTCTTGGCGGCGTGGCATTCGTTGCGCACGCGGTCGATCACGACGGTCGACGAGCGGATCGCGTGGCTCCTGCTCCTCACCGCGGTCCCCGGCGCGATCGTCGGCGCGCTGTTCACGAGCCTCATCGAGGACAACCTCGGCGACCCGATCCTGATCGGCGTCAACCTCATCCTCTTCGCGCTCGTGCTGCAGTGGGCCGACGGCCTCGCCGGCGCTCGACCGACCGTGCAGTTCCAGCGCCGCGACGCGATCGGGATGGGGATCGCGCAGGCGTTGGCGCTCGCGCCCGGGGTGTCGCGCTCGGGCGCCACGATCTCCGCCGGGCGCTGGCTGCGCTTCGACCGCGCGTCGGCCGCCAAGCTCTCGTTCCTCATGAGCATCCCGATCACCGCGGGCGCCGCGCTCTACAAGGGTGCGGAGATGTTCCGCGGCGGCGGCATTCCCCCCGGGTTCGGCGGCGCCTTCTTCTGGGGGATCGTCGCGTCAATGGTGAGCGGGTTCCTCGCCATCGCGTTCCTCCTCCGCTACGTGCGGACGCACTCGTTCCTGCCGTTCGTGATCTACCGCCTCGTCCTCGGCGTCGGCGTGATCGTCGTCTTCGCCACCGACATCGCCTGACCCGCGCCCCGCCACCCCTTCACCACACCGTGGTGGGTCAGGCGCCGCTGATCGACATGTCGCCGACGAGGAGCGTCATCCCCGCGGCCCCGCCGGGCAGCCACGTGAGGTCGGCACCGACGTGGACGACGTCGTGGAGCATGCGCTGCAGCGTGGACGCGATCGTGACCTCCCGCACCGGCTCCGCGAACTCGCCGTCGCGCACCATGAGGCCGACGGCGCCGACCGAGAAGTCACCACTGACCGGGTTGGTGCCGGAGTGCAAGCCGCTCACCGACTGCACGTAGAGCGCTTCGGGCACCGACGCCAGGATCTCCGACACACCGAGGGTGCCGGGAACGAGGTGCAGGGCGCGGGCGCCGACCCCGGGTGGCGACTTGAAGCCACCGCGGACCGCCGAACCCGTGGTGACCGCGCCGGAGCGGCGCGCCGTGTACACGTTGTGGAGGAACGCGTGGAGGCGACCGTCGGCGATCAACTGCAGCCGGCGGGTCGGGACCCCCTCGGCGTCGTGGGTGGCGGCGCCGAACGCCTCGGCGAGCGTCGGGTCGTCGACCAACGTGATCGCCGGCCCCGCGACCTCCTCGCCCTCCCGACCCACGAACAGCGACCGGCCCCTCACGATCGCCTCGCCCGAGAGCGCGCCACCCAGCAGCGCGAGGACCGAGCGGGTCACGAGCGGGTCGAGCACGACCGGCAGCCGGGCCGACGGGATCTGCTGGGCGCCGAGCAGCCGCACCGCTCGTGTGGCGGCATCGCGCGCCGCCTCCGCCGCGTCGAGATCGGCGAAGGCGCGCCCGGCCGAGAACCCGCTTCCGGTCTGGGTGGCGGCGCCCTCCCCCGCCATGGCGAACGCCGAGCACGACGCCACCGTGCGACAGGTGCTCACCTCGACGCCCCGCGAGTTGGCGACCGCGGCTCTCGATCGCGGCGTCGCCGTACGACGCCGACTCGACTCCCCGGACGCGCGCGTCGGCGCCCTTGGTCGCGGCCTCGAGCTCGAGCGCCAACGCCACCTTGTCCGCGGTCGGCGTGCGGAGCACGTCGTCGCGCCAGAGGTCGAGCGTCGCCGCGTCGAGCGCGGGGAAGTCGCTCGGGGTCGCGAGCTCGTAGTGCTCGTCGGGTGCGCCGAAAACAGCGTTGTCACGCGCGTCGGCGACGGTGTCGGCGACCACGTCGGGATCGAGGGAGCCCGCCCACGCGTACCCTTGGCGCGCGTCGACGATCACCCGCACGCCGACTCCCTCGACCTCGGCGACCGCCAGGGACTCGACCTCGCCGCCGAAGACCTTCACGTCGACGTCGCGCGAGCGCAGCGCGTAGGCCTCGACCTGCTCGCCCGCCGCGCATCTCCCGCGACCCGCCGGGCGAGGCCGAGCAGGTCGACGTCAGTCACCGGCGGTGCCGCCGACGGTGAGCTCGGCCACCCGCAACGTCGGCTGGCCCGACGACACCGGCACGCCCTGGCCGTCCTTCCCACACGTGCCGGCCCACGTGTCGAAGTCGGCGCCGACCGCGTCGACGAGGCGGAGCGTCTCGGGACCGTTGCCGATGAGCTGCGCGGCGCGCACCGGATCGGTGATCTCGCCGTGCTCGATCATGTAGGCCTCGGTGATGCCGAACACGAAGTCGCCGGTCGCGGTGTCGACCTGGCCGCCGCCCAACGCCACGCAGTACAGACCGTGCTCCGTGTCGCGGATGATGTCGTCGGGGTCGTCGTCACCCGCGAGCAGGAACGTATTGGTCATCCGCACCATCGGGAGGTGTTGGTACGTCTCACGACGCCCGTTGCCGCTGCTGACGCGGCCGTGCTTGCGGGCACGGACGAGATCCCACATGTAGTCGGTGAGCACGCCGCCTTCGATGAGCACGTTGCGTTGCGCGGGCGCGCCTTCGTCGTCGATCGCGTAGGTGCCCCACTCACGCGCGTAGGTACCGTCGTCGACCAGCGTCACGAGCGGCGAGGCGACGAGGTCGCCGACACGACCGCGGAACACCGAGGCGTCCTTGTCGACGAGGTCGGCCTCGAGTCCGTGGCCGCACGCCTCGTGGAACAGCACGCCGCCGGCGCCGCGCTTCAACACCACCGGCAGCTTCCCGCGCGGCGCGGGACGCGCCCGCAGCATGGTGATCGCACGCCGCGCCGCGATCCGGGCGACCTCTTCGGGATCGATCTCGTCGAAGATCTCGAAGCCGACCGTGCGCCCCGGGGCCTCGGTGCCGGTCTGCATACCGGTGTCGCCCACCGCAACGCAGTTCACCCCGAAGCGGGTGCGGACCCGGTCGTCCTCGACGAGCAGCCCGTCGGAATTGGCGATGAGCACACGCCGGCGCGAATCGGCGTAGGACGCGCTCACCTGGCGGATCGCGTCGCTCTCGGCCCGGGCCGCCTGGTCGGCCCGCTCGAGCACCTCGGCCTTGCGGGCCTTGGCCACGGTCTCGGGGAGCATCTCGACCGCGTGCGGCCGGTGCCGTCTCCCGCCGCTCCAGCGCCGTCACCCGGGTGTCGCCCGGCGTGCCCTGGGCCGCGGCGGCCGCGGCGGCCGCCGCCGCCTGCAAGCCCGCCTCGGAGAGGTCGGCGGTGTGCGCGAAGCCGGTGGTGTCACCCCGGACGACGCGGATCCCGGCGCCGCGCTCGCGTCCGGAGACGAACTCCTCGACCTTGCCGTCGTCGAGCCGGGCCGACGCGACCCGGCGGTCCTCGGCGAAGACCTCGGCGAAGTCGCCGCCGTGGCGCAGGGCCGAGTGGAGCGTGCGTTGGAGTACCGCTTCTTCGATCAAGTCGCCTCCTGCGGGGGTTGTCTATCGTAGGCCGATGCCGTTGCGTCCTGGTCTGTCTGCCGCCGTCGAGCTCGTCGTCGCCGAGAGCGACACCGCCCTCGCGCTGAAAACCGGCGACGTCCCCGTGCTGGCCACGCCGCGCGTGGTCACGCTGGCCGAGGAGGCGACCGTCCAGGCCGTCGAGGGCGAGCTGGGGCAGGGCACCACGAGCGTCGGCTACCGCGTGCAGCTCGACCATCTCGCGCCCACCGCGGTCGGCGGGCACGTCCGGGCGGAGGCGACGCTCGAGGCCATCGAGGGCCGGCGGTTGAACTTCCGGGTGTCGGTCAGCGACGGCCACGGCCTCGTCGCCGCCGGTCGCATCACCCGGGTCATCGTGGAACGCGCCCGCTTCATGGAGAAGGCCGCCGGCGACTGACCCGTCGCGCTCCCCTCGACGAAGTTGCGTCGTTCGAACAGCGCTATGACGTCTCAGCGACGCAAGTTCGCGGGGAGACGGGTCAGGAAGCCGTGCAGGGCGGCGAACCAGGCGGGGGGGTTCTCGAACTGGGGCGAATGACCCGCGGTCGCGATGACGGCCAGCTCGGCGCCCGGCACCGTCGCCGCCATCTCCCGGCACGGCTCGAGGAACGTGACGTCCTCGTCGCCGACGATCACCTGGGTGGGGAGCGTGACGCCAGCGAGGTCGCCCAGCTGGTCGGGCTGGGTCACGATCTCCAGCGCGAGGCGCATCCACATCACCGGTGAGAGCGACGCCCACTTCCGTTCGGAGTACTCCCGGAACCCGGGCCGGTCGGCCAGGAGCCTCCGGTACGACGGCGACCCGAGCGGGTCGAGCTCGTCCTGGACCCGCTTGAGCTCGCCCATGCCGTGCTCCCTGACGATCTCCACCCCGAACGCGATCAGCTCCGGGTCCAGGCCCGGGGGCGGCCCCGACGACGTGTCCATCAGGACGAGGGCGGCGAGGCGCCCGGGGTGCTCGAGCACGATCCGGCGGGTGACCATGCCCCCCATGGAGTGCCCGAGGAGGCGCAGGTCGCGCAAGCCGGTCACGTCGGCCACCGTCAGCGTGTCGACGGCCAACCGGTCGAGCGAGTAGGCGCCAGGGTCGTCCGGCGCGTCGCTCTCGCCGTGCCCGCGGTGGTCGAAGGTCACGACCCGGTGGTCGCGCGCCAGCGCCTCCACGTGGTCGGCGAAGTCCTCCTTGGCGCCCCCGAAGCCGTGCACGAGGAGCAGGCCCGGTGCATCCGGGGGCCCGGCCACGACCGTCGCCAACGCCACCCCGTCGTCGACGGTGACCCGCATGCACCCAATCTACGACGCCCTGCACGGGCGGACCCCGGGCGATCGAACCCGTAACATGAGGGGATGGCCGCTGCCGAGACGGATGGTGCGCGCTCCGGGCACCATTTCCACCTCTCGGGTGCAGCGAAGCTGGGTGTGAGGATCATCATCAGTGCGGCCCTGCTCGCGCTGCTCGTCACCAAGATCCCGGCCGACGACATCCAGCCGAAGGACACCCACCCGGGCACGCTGACGTTCCTGGCCGCCGGCCTCGCCTTCACGCTCGGTGGGTTCATCCTGTCGGCCTGGCGCTGGCAACGGGTGTTCGCGGTGTTCGACACCCACGTGCCGTTGCGCACCCTGCTCGCCCACTACCTCGCCGGCCAGTTCGTCGGCAACGTGTTGCCGTCGACGATCGGCGGCGACGTCCTGCGCGTCAGCCGCGCCACCAAGAGCACCGGCACCGGTGACATCGCGTTCGCGTCGGTGGTCATCGAGCGGCTGAGCGGTTTCGTCGCGCTCCCACTCCTCTCGTTCCTCGGCTTCGCGCTCGAGCCGTCGCTGCTCCAACTCGACCACGCGTGGATCGCACTCGCCATCGCGGGCGCGACGGTGGTCGGCCTGGTGGTGATCCTCCTCGTCGCGGCGAGCCCCCGCCTGGCCGGCCGTTTCGCCACCCACCGGAACTGGATGCGGTTCATCGGCGCCGTGCACATCGGTGTCGACCGGATCCGCCGGGAGCCTCGGCGGGCCACGAGCGTGCTGGTCGCGGCCATCGCGTACCAGGCCTCGGTGCTGATCTCGGTGTGGTGCGCGATCCACGCGCTCGGGATCTCGGTGCCGAACGGCGCCGTGCTCGCGTTCCTGCCCGCGGTCGCCTCCGCGCAGGTGCTGCCCATCTCCCTCTCGGGCCTCGGGATCCGTGAAGGCCTCCTGGTGTTGCTCCTCCGTCCGCTCGACGTGCCGACCGGCAAGGCCATCGGCGTGGGCCTCCTCTGGTACGGGATGACGCTCATCGTGAGCCTCCTCGGCGCCCCCGCGTTCGCCGTCGGCCACCGTCACGACGCCGACCGTGTCGAACCCGCCGTGACGTCCGACAGCCCGGCGGGCACGCCCACCCCATGAGCGTGCTCGAGCAGCAGGACGAGCCGACGCCGCCGGCTTCGGTTCCGCTGCACCGGCGCCTACGCGGGGGCCGGACGCTTCGCGACGGCCGACGGCTGTACTGGTGGGGCGAACTGCTGGCGGTCGCGATCTTCTACATCGTCTACTCGTTCGTGCGGAACCTGCATCACGCCAACGAGCACGAGGCCTACGAGCACGCGCTCGACATCATCCGGCTGCAGAAGTCGCTCGGCATCAACCACGAGCAGGCCATCCAGGCGTGGGCGCTCGGCTCCCGGACCTTCATCATCGCCGCCAACTACTTCTACGGTTCGCTCCACTTCATCGTCACCGGCGGGGCGATGATCTATCTCTACCGCCGGTGGACCAACGACTACCCGCTCTGGCGCAACACCCTCGGCATCGCCACTGCCCTCGCTCTCATCGGCTTCGCGTTCTTCCCGCTCCTGCCGCCCCGCCTGCTCGAAGATTTCGGCCACTACGGGTTCGTCGACACCCTGGCCAAGGATCCCGCCTTCTGGTCGTTCAACTCCGGCGCGGTCAACAAGATCTCCAACCAGTTCGCAGCCATGCCGAGCGTGCACTGCGCGTGGGCGTTGTGGTGCGCGTGCGCGTTGGTGCCTCGGCTACGACACGTCTGGGCGAAGGTGCTGGCGATCATCTACCCCGTGACGACCGTGACCGTGATCGTGGTGACGGCCAACCACTACTTCCTCGACGCCGCCGGCGGCTTCCTGGTGTTCGGTGTCGGCTATGCCCTCGCCCGCGCGTTCACCCGCGCCGGGCGCGGACCCGCCGTTGCGACGGCCCGGGCTCCGGCCGGAGCCTGAACCCGGCGCCGGCGCCGATCAGCCTTCCCGGCTGGCGAAGTGCCCGCGCGCGAGGAACCCCATGAGGAACCCGATCAGCGCGGACACCACGATGACCAGGATCATGGGGGCCCTGACGGTGTCGAAGATCCAGTCGACCCCGACGTCGTGGGTGTTGAGCAATGCGAACAGCACGAGCACCAACCCGAGCAGCCCCAGAGCGATGAGCTTGACGTTGACGTTCCGGCCGGTGTCGGCGCTTCCCGCGTTCTCGCCATTCATGACCTACCCCCTCTTCGCCCGCGACCGTACTTTCTTCGCCGGCTTGGCGCGGGTACTCATGTGCGTCTCGACCAGCCGGCCGACGCTCTCGCGGACAGCCTGATCGGCCAGTGACAGCTGGGCGTCGCGCGCGCTGACGATGGCCAGCCGACGCGGCGGCAGGTTGGCGATGCTCACGATGCGCACCCGCTGCAACTCCGGCGGGATGGCCGTCTCGGGCAGGATCGACGCGTAGTCACCCGCAACGACGAGGTCGGCGAGCAGGCGGATGCCCTCGACCTCGACCGGCACCGTGAGCGTCAACCCCTCGGCTTCGGCCGCGCGCTCGACCTCGATCCGCAGGGGGTTGGGGTCGGGCGGGAGCACGAGCGGCAGGCTGGCGAACGTCGAGAGCGGCACCGGTTCGGGCGGCAGCTCGATGTCGCGCGCCAGCAGCCCGACCAGGTCTTCGTCGAGCAGGTGCTCCACCACGAGCCGCCGGTCGTTCACCGGCTCGGTCACGATGGCCTGCGCCAGCTCGCCGTCGACCAGCTCGGTGAACAGGCGCTCGGACGCGCCCTCGTTGACCCGGAGGCGTACACCGGGCGCCCGTTCGCGGAGGTCGGCGACGAGCGCGGGCACCAGCCACCGGCTCGCGGTGCCCACCACGCCGAGGCGCGCGTACCCGGACTCGAGTCCCTGCAACAGCGCGAGGTCGGCGCGCATGTCCTCGAGCTCCCGCTGCACGCGCCGGGCCCGCTCGAGCACCAGCACACCGAACTCGGTGGGCTCGGCGCCGCGCCGGCTCCGGACGAGCAACGGCACGCCCAGCTCCGCCTCGAGCTGGCGCACCTGGTCCGAGACGTTCGACTGCACGGTCGCCAACGCGTCCGCCGCGGCGGTGAACGAGCCCTCTTCGGCGATGGCCAGCAGGGTGTCGAGATGGCGCAGCTCCACGGTCGTCCCTTCTGCGTACGGGCTCGGAGAGCCGTTGCGGATCCATCGCTTGTTCCGATGGATACCATCGAGTCTAACTGTTGGACAGATCAGCCACGAACAGGCAACATGGTTGACGCAGGACGACTCGGGGAGTCGGTTCCCCCCACCGGCTCCCCGAATCTCCCGCACACCCAACGCACTCACGGGGGTTCATGGTGTCCGTATCCGAAACTGTCTCCAGCCTGATCTTCACCGGTCCCCTGACGTGGACCGGGACGGCGGCCTGCCAGGGTCAGAACGACCTCTTCTTCGCGCCGGCCGGCGAGCGCCCGGAGACCCGCAACGTGCGTGAGGCCAAGGCCCGCGCCGTCTGCACCACGTGTGCGGTCATGAACCCGTGCCGCCAGTGGGCCCGCGAGCACCGTGAGTACGGCTTCTGGGGTGGCGAGTCCGAAGAGGAGCGCGCCGCGGCCGGTTACCGCGTCGACATGCCCGTCGGGCGCGTCGCCCGGTACCCCAAGGGCAACGGCACCCCGGTCGAGCCCCGCACTCCCCGCGTCGCCTGAAGCGTCCCGCCGGTGCCCGGCCGAGCCGCTGATCAGTCGAGCCCGGCGAGGCGCCGGGCGTAGGCGATCGCCTTCGCCGGCTCGTACGCCCGGTAGATCTGCAGCTTCTCCGCTTCGATCGACCCCTCGGCGTGCACCGCGAGCACCGCGTGGTAGCCACCGAAGTCGCGTGTGGTGAGGTCGCTGATGGTGTTCAGCACCCGGAGCCGCTCCTCGGCCGGGGCCTTGGCGGCGTAGAACTTCTCCAACACCGCGCGCACCTCCGGGTTCGCCCAGTCCATGCCACCGGGGCCGGTGACGAGCAGGCCCCCGGCGCAGTCCTGCACCAGCTCGAGCGCGGCGTGGTAGCGGGTGGCGAACGTGTACTTCGCCAGGTTGGTGGTGAGCGGGTCGGGTACCGCGATCCCGTGCTCGCGCACCTGGGCGCGGATCCCCGCCATCTCGGTGAGGGCCCGGACCGTCTCGGCGTAGATGACGAGCTGGGTCAGCTTCTCGCGGATGTGCCCGGCCTCGGCGACACCGTTCATCTCGGCGATCAGCGCCGCGGTGCCGACCAGCGCGTCGAGCAGGGGAAGCTTGTAGGACACCGCGGTGAAGCGATGGAACTCGACGAACGCGAGCGACACCGCACCGGCGAGCTCGGGCTCCCGGCACAGGAACACCCGCTCCCAGGGCACGAACACGTCGTCGAACACGGTGAGGGTCTCGAGCATCTTGTGCTTCGACGAAACGGGGAACTCGAACGCGTCGTGTTCCCGCGCTCCGTACGCCGACACGTACAGCGACAGGCCCGGCGTGTCGACCGGGACCGCGAACGCGACCGCGTAGTCCGCGTCGTCGGGACCCATCGCCCGGGTCGGCAGGACGATGATCTCGTGCGCGTTGGCCGCGATGCTCGTGTGGCACTTCGCGCCGCGGACCACGATGCCGTCGGTTCGCTCGTCGACGACGTGCACGTACAGGTCGGGATCGGCCTGCGCGTGCGGTGGCAGGGACCGATCGCCCTTCACGTCGGTCTGCGCGACCGCGACCGACAGATCACCGTCGCGGCAGTGCTCGTAGAACGCGAGCGCGCGGTCGCGCGGTTCGCCTTCGAGCACCCGCAAGAGCCCGAACAGCGCGTCGGACCCGATCTCCTTCACCAGCGTGACCATGGTGCCGCCGAGCCCCGTGACCGTCTCGATCAGCCGGGACCGGCTCTCCAGATCGTCACTGCAGCGAGGGATCGCGTAGTACGCGCTGAATTCGGTACCCGAGTCCGGGTCCTTCGCCACCGCCAGATCGCGGTACTGCGGATCGTGGCCGACGGCGTAGTCGAGCGCGGCGTGATCCACCGCGACGCGCAGATCGGGCTCCGCGAGGATGTCGGGAATTCGCCGCCCCTGGTACCAGAGCGTGCGGCCGTCGCGCAGCGACTCGCGATACTCGTCCGCAGTCGACAGGCCCATCGCGGAACTCTACACAGCGGTCGTAAGCTGGCTCGATGACCGACGGCCTGGTCTGGGAACCACATCCTGCGTTGCGTCGCCCCGTGCTCGTCGCCGCGTTCGCGGGCTGGAACGACGCGGGAGATGCCGCGACCGGCGCCGTCGACTGGCTGGTCCGCCAGAAGGATGCACCCCGCATCGCGGTCGATCGATCCCGACGAGCACGTCGACTACCAGTCACGACGACCGCAGGTCGAGCTCGTCGACGGCGTCACGCGCGAGATCACGTGGCCGGCAACGGAGTGCTACGCCGTCTCCTTCCCCGATCGTGATCTCGCGGTCGTGCGTGGCGTCGAGCCGAACGTCCGTTGGAAGTCGTTCTGCAACGCAGTCATCACGATCGCGTCGGAAACGGGTTGCGACCTGGTGGTGACCCTCGGCGCGCTCCTCGGAGACGTCGCCGCACACACGCGCCGTACGCGTGACCGGCACCGCGACCGAACCGGCGTTGATCAACGGGCTCGAGCTCAGCCGATCACAGTACGAAGGGCCGACCGGCATCGTGGGAGTGCTCCACGACGCCTGCCGGGCCACCGGCCTACGGTCGGCGTCGCTCTGGGCGCCGGTGCCGCACTACGTCTCGTCGCCGCCGAATCCGCCGGCGACGCGTGCGCTGCTCGAGCGCCTGGGCCGGCTCGCCGAGCTCCCCTTCGACCTCGGGGGCCTCGACCAGCTCGTCGACCTGTGGCGGAGCCAGGTCGACCACGCCATCGCCGAGAACGACGAGGTCAGCACCTACGTACGCGACCTCGAGTCCCGGGTCGACGCCGAGGACGCCGAGGAACGTGGCATCGTGCTCGGCGGGCACCCGGCCGGCGGCGGCTCGGTTCCCGGCGCCGACGACCTGGCGGCCGAGGTCGAGCAGTTCCTCCGCGACCAGGACGACACCACGTGACCGGGGTGACCGGGTTGACCGCGCGCCTCGTCGCCCCCCGCACCGACGGCACGGCCGCCTGGTTCACCACCGTCGTCCGCGTCGTCACCGGCGCCCTGTTCGTCACGTTCTCGGTGGGCAAGTTCGCCGACCACGCCCAGGAGTCGGCCGACTTCGACCGCTACGGCATCCCCCTCCCCGAGACCGCGACCTACCTGGTCGGAACGCTCGAGCTGGTGTGCGGGATGCTGCTCGTGGTCGGCCTGCTCACCCGCGTGGCCGCGTTCGTGCTCGCGTGCAACCTCGCGGGCGCGATCGCGACGGCCGGTCAAGTCGACGGTGGGACCTTCCACCTCGGCGTCGGTCCCACGATGCTGGTGGCGATGCTGTTCCTGGTGTGGGCGGGTTGCGGGAAGCTCGCGGTCGACCGCAAGCTCTAACCGACGAGATCGCGGGCCACGGCCTCCCACAGCTGCGTGGACAGTGCCAACGACTCCTGGTCGACGCGCTCGTCGTTGCCGTGGAACATGGTGGCGAAGTCTTCGTAGGGCAGGCGCTTCGAGAAGAGCCCGAAGCCGTAGCCCACCGCCCCGGCCCGGCGGAAGAAGCGGTTGTCGGTGCCGCCCACCATCAGCGAGGGCACGAGCGCGGAGCCCTCGCACAACCGGGCGCTGGTGCGGGCCAACGAGTCCCACAGCGGCGTGTCGACCGCCGACGCGGTCGCGGGGTCGTCGTTCGACTGGATCTCGACCTTGTCGGCGAGATCACCGAGCGCTTCGCGCAGGAGCGCGGCGGCATCGGCGCCCGTCTGGCCGGGCAGGGTGCGGATGTCGACCTCGAGGTCGACCTGGTCGGGGATCACGTTGGTCTTCGTGCCTCCGTGCGCGACCGTCGGTGCGAACGTCGTGTGCGTGCACGCGTGCCAGTGCCGGGCGATCCCGAGCGGCAAGTCGGCGAGGGCGCCGTCGAACCGGTCGGGATCGAGGAGCGCGGCGGTGACGTCGGCGTCGAAGTGCATCCCCTCCACGAACTGCCGCCACGACTCGTGGATCTGGGTCTGGGGCCTGAACTCGGCGAGGCGCCGGACGACCTCGGCGGCGGTGACGAGCGCGTTGTCGGTGTGGAACGGCTGCGAGCCGTGTCCGGGCGTGCCGTGCACGCGGATCCTGGTCCAGAACGTTCCCTTCTCGCCGACCAGCACGGGAAGCCGTGGGCCGGCGGGTGACGGGATCTGGAAGCCACCGGACTCGGTGAGCACGTAGTCGGCGTAGACCGCGTCGCGCTCGTGGTCCAGCAACCAGTCCGCGCCCCAGGTGCCGAGCGCTTCCTCGTCGGCGACCGCGAAGTAGACCAGGGTGCCCTTCGGCCGGAACCCGCTGTCGGCCAGCCGGCGGAAGGCGACCGCCTGCGACGCGGTGAGGTTCAGCATGTCGACCGCGCCGCGGCCCCACACGAAGCCGTCGACCACGTCGGCGGCGAAGGGGTCGCGGCTCCAGCCGTCGGGGTTCACGGGCACGACGTCGGTGTGACCCATCAGCATCAGCGTGGGCGCGTCGGGGTCCGAGCCTTCGATCTTCGCCACCAGGCTCTGACGGCCGGGCTGGGGCTCGTAGATCTCGTGGTCGCCGGCCCCCGCGAGGTAGCCCGCGAGCAGGTCGACGCTGCGGGTCTCCTCTCCCGAGGCGACCGTGCCGTCGTTCACACAACGGTTGCGGATCAGCAGTTGCAGCAGGTCGGTGACCTCGGCGGTGGGATCCTCGGATCGACTCACGGTGGCCCCCCGGTTGTCCTCGGCGTCACTCCGACACGCTAGACGAGGTCACGCGCCGCTCAGACCGAGGAGGTCGGCGAACGCGTCCTCGATGCCGCCGGCGAGGAGCTCGAGGTCGCGACCGGAGTCGCCGTCGCCGATGAGACCGAAGTGGAGCTGGCCGCAGTACGAGAGGATCGCCACGTTGAGGGTGAGATTCCGCGAGAGCGGCACGATCGGGTACACCTCGAGCATCCGGGCGCCGAGGCAGTACAGCGGTACCTGGGGTCCGGGCACGTTGGTGACGATCAGATTGGCGAAGCGCTGCGCGTGCGCGGCGCGCGCCGCCAGGCCGAGCAGGGTCGGGGCGGCGTAGTCGGTGAGCCCGAGCAACGCGGCCGCGCCCACTGCCTGGCGTCGCGCCTTCAGGTCGGCGGTGCTCGCCCGAACCGCGTCGAGACGCGCGTGCGGATCCGGCTCGCCGACCGGGAGCGGCACGAGCATCGCGGAGATGCGGTTGCCCAGCTGCATGCGCTGGTCGTCGTCACGGACCGAGACCGGGCAGAACACCTTCAGCACGAGCTCGGGGTGCAGCTCGCCACGCGCGCGTCGAGCAGGCGCGCGACCGCGCCACCCACCCCGGCGAGGATGACGTCGTTCACGGTGCACCCGAACGCGGCGCGGACGGCCTTGGCCTCCTCGAGGGGGATCCGGACCGTCTCGAGCCGGCGGCCGCGCCCGACCGGTGCGTTCAGCGAGAGGCGCGGTGCGACGACCTGACCGTCGACCAACGACCCGAGCGAGCGGCCGAGATCGGTCACACGCACCAGCGCGTCGCGGGGGCTGTCGGCGAGACGGCGCGCGGCGCCGGCGAGCTCGGCGGGGCGCGTGACGCGCTCGCGGACGCTGTCGATGACCAGCCGGCTCGGCACCGGGGCCGCGGCCGGAGTCCAGCCGTCGGCCGGGAGCACGGTGGGGTCCGGGCCGAAGTCGAGGAGGACGGTCGCGATGTCGACGCCGGAGATGCCGTCGGTCAGCGTGTGGTGCGACTTGTGGATCAGGCCGACGTGCCCGCCACCGTCGACCCCCTCCACGAACCAGAGCTCCCACAACGGCCGGGCGCGGTCGAGCACCTGGACCGTGAGCCGCTCGGCCAGCTCGAGCAACTGGCGGCGGGACCCGGGGGCGGGCAGCGCGGTGAGGCGGACGTGGTCGGCGATCTCGAATCCCTCGTGGTCGACCCAGATCGGCCGGCCCTGACCGAGCGGGACCGGCATCACCCGTTTGCGGAAGCGCGGGATGAGCTGCAGCCTCGACGCAACGAGCGCGCGCACCTCGTCGAGACGGAAACGGTCGTGTTCGTCGTAGAAATGCGCGCGTTCGAGCACCGCCACCGCACCGACGTGCATGGGTGTCTCCGCCCGCTCGAGGTGGAGGAAGCTCTCGTCGAGCGCGCTGAGGCGGTCGTACCCACCGTCGTGACCCATCGGTGTCGAGCGTAGGGTCAGTCGAGGCGGAGCGCCGGGCCGCGGCACGACGTGACCCCGCGGCGCGACACCAGCACGTGCGCGCGGTCGAGCAGGGTCACGGCCTTCCAGCCGTATTCGATCGCGAGCCGGGCGCGGCCCCTCACCAGCGTCGACCGCATGAGGTCGAGCTCGTCGGTTCCCTGGTCGAGGAGCGCGATCCACCGCTGGTTGAGCCCGCCGAGCTGCTCGGGGGGCTTCAGCGCGCGCAGGCCGTCGATCGAGTTGCGCTGGATCACGACGACCCTCCCCATCGCCCGCGCCGCCCAGCGGGCGTCGTCGAGCGGCGGGATCTCGACGCGTCGGACGGCTCGGTTCGCGGCGGCACAGATCCCACTCGCCTCGCGGACGTAGCCGGAGCCGGAGAGCCGAGCGTCCCCGCCGCCGCATCCCGTGGCTGCCAGCACGATCAGTCCGCATCCGGCGGTCCCGACCCAGAACCTCGTACGCACGTGTCCCTCCGAGCGGGGCAGGGTACCGCGATCGGGCGGGTTCGGTACTCTGCGCGCATGTCCCGCACCGCGACCTGTGTCTGGCGCGTGGACGCCGCGCTGGTCGTCGCCCTGGACGAGCACCTCGGCCCACCCGTCGACAGCTACCTCAACGGTTCCCAGACCTGGCTCACCGACGACGGCCCCGGCGGCGTGGGCCTCGAATGGCGCCTCCACCCGGTGGCCGGGTACCGGTTGCCCCGTGACCTCTCCCACTACGACCTGTGGGAGCAGGTGGTCGGCGGGCTCTCGGCGGGCGCCGACCCCGACGCGTTGAGCCTCGGGACCGAGACCCGGACGCTGCGCTCGGTGTGGGACGGCCTCGAATGCTTCGCTGCCTACGGCGACGATCTGGAGCCCGCGCCACTCGCCCGGGCGGCCACCGCCGCGCTCGACCGACCGCCCGACGCGGTCGGCCTGGTCGACCACGAGCAGATCGGCGCGGCGTGGGAGCACGCGTGCGGCGCGACCTCGATCGTCGAGATGCTGCTTGCCGAGCTCAAGTCCACCGCATGAGAGGCTGCAACCCATGACCATGGAACGCGACGAGCTCGCCGCGCTCGATCTACTCGAGCTCCCACATCACCGGGGAGTTCGTCCTGCGATCGGGCGCGGTGAGCAACGAGTACTTCGACAAGTACCGGTTCGAAGCCGATCCCGAGCTGCTGCGCGAGATCGCGCACGCCCTCGTGCACCTCGTACCGCCCACCACCCACGCGCTCGCCGGTCTCGAGCTCGGCGGGGTGCCCATCGCCACGGTGCTGTCCCAGGTCACCGGCCTCCCCGCGTACTTCGTGCGCAAAGAGGCGAAGACCTACGGCACCTGCCAGCTGGCCGAAGGGGGCGAGATCGACGGGATGCACCTCACGGTGGTGGAAGACGTCGTGACGTCCGGCGGGCAGGTCGTCGCCTCCTGCGGCGACCTCCGTGAGCGGGGCGCGATCGTCGAACACGCCCTCTGCGTCATCGACCGCGAGTCCGGCGGCCCCGCGGGCCTGGCCGAGATCGGCGTGGAGCTCCACCCGCTCTTCACCATGACCGAATTCGAAGGTCGCGGCCGAAGGGTGAGCTGTAGGAGACGGTGCGGGCTCAGCCTTCGCCCCGCCAGGGCGGGGTGCGCGGCGGGTCGAAGTCGCAGGGACGCATTTCGCCGTCGATGGCCGCGAACGCGAGCTCGCCCCAGCGGTCGATACCCACCGTCGGCCAGGGCAGGTTGTCCCGGGCGAAGAAGCCGACCGCGCGGGTCTCGAGCGGGTGGCCGCGCAGCTCGCCCCCGAGCATGCGGCAGGAGAAGAGCAGCGAGTAGAGCGGCAGGCGGGCGAAGCCGAGCCGCAGGCCGTCGAGCACGGCGATCAGCGAGACCGGCTCCACCTCGATCCCGGTCTCCTCGTAGACCTCTTTGATCGCGATCTCGCACGGCGAGTAGCCGACGTCCGCGTACCCCACCGGATAGAGCCACACCCCGGAATCGGCCCGCTGGGTGAGGAGGAGCTCGCCGCGTTCGTTCCCGACGATCGCCGCGACCGCCACCTTGGGGGTCACGTAGCCCTGCACGCCCTCACCCACGGTCGACAGCCACTCGTCGAAGAGCGCGTCGGCCTCGGCTTCCTCGATGGCGGCGGCCCGGATGTCGGCCGCGACCTTGAGCACCTCCTCGAAGCGCTCCTTCTCGTAGAGACTCTGGGTGAACCCGAGGCCGGTGCGGGCCACGGCGGAGAGCGTCTCCGCCCAGCGGAGGAGGTCGACGGCGGACGGGCTGAAGGGCTCGGTCACGGCGGTGAGACTAACCGTCCTCGCGCCGGAGGTCGTCGAGGGTGACGACCGTGGTCAGCCGCGTGAAGAGGGTCGCCCGCAGCGCGTCGACCGCGTGCCGGTCGGCGAAGCGGATGCCCGACGGGTCACGCAGGTAGAAGACGTCGACCACCCGGTCGCCCACGGTCGAGACGATGGCTTGGGCGACGTCGAGCCCGAGGTCCACGAACACCGACGCGACGCGGGCGAGCAGCCCGATGTCGTCGGGCGCGTGCACCTCGACCACGGTCGCGTACGCCGACGCCTCGGTGTCGACCAGGACCCGGACGTCCCGGTCGGAGCTGCCGTGGTCGGTCTGGCGGTACCGCCGCGTCCGGGCCCGGAGCTGCTCGTCGAGGTCGGTCGCGCCGTCGAGCGCCGCGTTGATCGTCTCCGCCGCGGCCGCGCGATCGTCGTCGTCCCCCAGCCGACCGAAGCGGTCGGCACCGGTGAACACCTCCAAGGCCATGCCGTCGGGATGCGAGAACGCCGCCGCGGTGTCGATGTCGAAACCCACGAGCGCCAGTGCCGCCGCGGCGGTCGCGAGCAGGCCGGTGCGGTCGGGCTCCACCAGCGTGCAGCGCAGCCGCCCGTCGGGGAGCGCGGCCCAGTCGAGCGCGCGTGCCTTCGCCGCGAGCAGCTCACGGTGTCGCGCCATCTCCTCCGCCGCGAACGCGCCCGCCGTACGCCGGTGGCATCGCGTCGAGATGCTCGGTCGCTACCGTCACGCCCACCAGCTCGCCGAGCTCCGCGCGCCGTTCCGGCGACGGCTCGGCCGCGGCGACGCCCTCCCGCAGGAGCGTGTCCGTCTGCACGAAGAGCTGGCGCACCAGGGCGGCCTTGCTCGCGTTCCAGGCCGCCGGTCCGGTCGCACGCGAGTCGCCCAACGTGAGCGCGTACAGCAGCGTGTTGTGATCGGTGTCACCGACGATCTCCGCGAACCGGGTGATCGTGCGTTCGTCGGCCAGATCACGACGGGTCGCGGTGTCGGCCAGGAGCAGATGGTTGCGCACGGCCCACGCGAGCAACTCGTCACCTGCAGCATCCAGGCCGATGCGTCCCGCCACCGCGCGCGCGGTCTCCACGCCGGCGAGCGAATGATCGCCCGGTCGACCCTTGCCGATGTCGTGCAGGAGGGCGGCGAGGAGCAGCACGTCGGCGCGGGCGCGCCGGGCGACGTCGCCGTCGAAGGCCGCGCCGCGCGGATCATCAGGATCGAGCAGCGCGGCACACTCCGACACTGCTTCGAGCGAATGCCGGTCGACGGTGAAGCGGTGGTAGGCGTTGCGTTGTGGCCGAGCGCGTACGTGCTCCCACTCGGGGAGGAGTCGCACCAGCACACCCACGTGGTCGAGCGCCTCGAACGCGGCGACGGTGCCGTGTCCGGCGGCGAGGAGACCCACCAGCGCCTGGAGCGCGTCGGCGTCCCACTCGACGACGGTCAGGGTGGCGAGCCGGGCGAGCGTCGCGCGTTCGAACGGTACGCGCAGCCGCGCCGCGTGCCCGGCGGCACGCAACACGACCGTGGCGTCGATCGGGATGTCCGGATCGAGCGCGATACGGCCGTCGCGCAGGACCACGCCGCGGCCGAGCGTGCGCTCGGCGCCGCCGAGGTTCACCGGTCCCGCCTCGGCGGCCAGCAGGCGCGCCCACAGATCCGACGTGATCCACACCACCGACCGCGCCGCCTCACCGAGCGAACGCACCAGGGCATCGGCGTCGGCGGCGCCGACCAGGCCCGCGACCGGATCCTGCTCCTGGAGGGGCAGCTGGTCGGACGTGCCACCGGTGACGCGGTGCAGCGCCACCCGTGCCGTGAGGAGCACGGTACGGGCGCGACGGAGCCGCTCGGGGTCGCCCGGCTGCAGGTAGCCGCGGGCCACGAGCACCTCCACGCCGCCCTCCCAGCCGCCGGCCGCAGCTGGGAGGGCGGCGTCCGTCTCAGCCGTCGGGAGCGTCCAGCCGGCCCATCCCGGCGCCTGGAGGTCACGCAGCCCTCCCGCGCCGGTCTTGAGGTCGGGCTCGAGCATCTCCGCGATGGGCCCCGGGCGCTCGAAACGCTCGGCGGCCGCCGCGGCCAGCGCGCCGATCAGGCGCCGTCGGCGCCTGGGAGCGAGGCGCTGCACCTTGGCGGCCAGCTCGCCGAGCAGCGCGGCATCCCCGGCAACCAGGCGGAGGTCGAGGAGGGCGGTCATCGCGTCGAGGTCGTCGTCGGCGACCACGAGCGCCTCCTTCACCGTCCGCACCGACTGGCCCAGCACGAAGCCGGCGTCCCACAGCGGGTACCACAACGCCCCTGCGGCGTCGGCGCTCGGGCCGCCGCGCTTCCCACCCGCGTGCAGCAGCATCACGTCGATGTCGGAGCCCGGGCACAGCTCACGGCGCGCGTACGAGCCGAGCGCGACCAGCACCCACGGCGACGTGACGTCGAGCGCGCTGGCCGCCTCCGCGAGCGCGCCATCGACCAGGTCGGCCAGGGCTGCGCCGAACGCGAGACCACCCAGATCGGCGCGCGCCACCAGGGCGGCGCGCGCGTCGCGCAGCTCGCGGCTCACGAGCCGCCTGCGCTACAACGCGTCGGGCCCGGTCTCCCCGGTGCGGATGCGCCACGCGCGTTCGACCGGGACCACCCACACCTTGCCGTCACCGATCTTCCCCGTCCGGGCGGTCGCGAGCAGCTGGTCGACGACCCGATCGACGTCGCCGTCGTCGACGAGGATCTCGATGCGCACCTTGGGCACGAAGTCGATCGTGTACTCGGCGCCGCGATACACCTCCGTGTGTCCTCGTTGACGGCCGAAGCCCTGGACGTCCGAGACCGTGAGGCCCTGGACACCCAGCTCCTTGATCGCATCCTTCACGTCATCGAGCTTGAACGGCTTGATGATCCCGACGATCAGCTTCATCGATGGCTCCCATCATGGCGCACGGCGCGAGCGGGTGGTGCGGTCGGTCGAGTGCGGTCGGGCCCCGGTGTCACACCCGGTCGAGGTTGTAACCGACCTCGGAGTGCTGGGTGAGGTCGAGACCGGTCTCCTCGTCTTCCTCCGACACCCGCAGCCCGCCGGGGATCACCAGCTGCAGGACCTTGAGGATCACGAACGTGAGCACCCCCGACCACAACAACGTGGCCACGACCGCGATCAGCTGGTCGCCCATGAGCTCCCAGCTGCCGCCGCCGACGAGCACGCCCTGGTGCACGACCGCGGGGTTGAAGGCGCGGTCGGCGAAGAGCCCCAGCAGCAGGGATCCGACGATCCCGCCCACGAGGTGGACGCCCACGACGTCGAGCGCGTCGTCGTACCCGAAGCGGAATTTCACGCTCACCGCGAAGTAGCAGAGCGCGCCGGCGACGAAACCGATCCAGATCGGGGCCATCCCACCGACGAACCCCGCGCACGGGGTGATGGCGACGAGACCCGCGACCGCGCCGGACGCGGCGCCGAGGGTCGTCGCGTGCCCGCTGCGGATGCGCTCGAACAGCAACCAACCGAGCATCGCCGCTGCCGCGGCCATGTGCGTGTTGATGAACGCCTGCGCGGCGATCCCGTTGGCGGCGAGCGCCGAGCCGGCGTTGAAGCCGAACCATCCGAACCACAGGATCCCGGTACCGAGCAGGGTCAGGGGGAGCGAGTGGGGCGGCGACGGGTGGTTCGGCCAGCCGCGCCGGCGCCCGATCACGATCACCGCGGCGAGCGCGGCGATCCCCGCGTTGATGTGGACGACCGTGCCCCCGGCGAAGTCGAGCGCGCCCCGGCGGAACAACCAACCCGCGGGCGAGAACACCCAGTGGGCGACGGGCGTGTACACGATGAGCACCCACAGCCCGATGAACCAGAACCACGCCGAGAACTTCATGCGGTCGGCGATGGCGCCGGTGATCAACGCCGGGGTGATGACCGCGAACATCATCTGGAAGGCGGAGAACGACAGGGGCGGGATGGGGACCAGGCCGAAGCCGGTCGCCGGCACGGTGTTGGCGTGATCGAGGAAGGCGAGGTCGAGGTTCCCGATGAACTTGCCGGTGCCGTGGAACGCCAGCGAGTACACGCACACCGCCCAGAGCACGCTCACCAGGCCGAGACAGAAGAAGTTCTGCATCAGCATCGCCAGCACGTTCTTGGCGCGCACCATGCCGCCGTAGAAGAGCGCGAGCCCCGGCGTCATGAACATCACGAGCGCGGCGCTCATCAGCACCCACGCGGTGTCGCCCGCGTTGATCCGCATGGACCCCCCTCCCCCTCTGTTCCCGGGGATCGGGACCCCGGGACGCTCCGGTCACGGAGCATACAGAGATGTCACCCGCGGGAAACGGATGAGACACCGAGCGTTCAGCGACGGGCCCGGAGCACGGTCGCCTTGGCCATTCCCCACGCGAAGTGGAGCGGCGCGAGCTCGTCGTCGCCCAGGTCGCCCAGGGTGGCGATCACCAGGCCGTAGCGGTCGCCGGGCCATGCCCGCTCGTCGAACTCGTCACGCTGGACCGGCGGGATCCCGGCCGCCTCGAGCACGAGGGTGGGCTCGCGGTACGCGCGGCGGACGATCTCGAGCGGCGTGGCCGCCTGCGCCGAGGGGTCGGTCGCGAGCAGGACCCGCAGCTCGCCGACGACCCGCCGGGTGGCCGCCCCGCCCGCGTCGACGGCCGCGCGCTCGGCCCGGGTTCGGGTTTCGGGTGACGACCGCCCCCACGCGTCGAGGATGCGGGTCACCTGGCGCTGCGTCCAGCCCGGCAGCTCGCGCTCGACCCCGGCGAGGATCGCGTCCCCCGCTTCCTTCAGCAGCCGCAGGCCACGGAGCTCGTCGTCGTGGCAGTCGGTCATCCCTCGATGACGTCGCCTTCCATCGTGTTGACGGTGCAGCCGACCTCCCGCAGGTACCCGACCGCGGCGTCGAGGTGGTCCTCGGTGCCGTTGAGCTCGAGGATCACCCACCCCGAGTGGGCCTCGACGTTCGCGCGCCGGATGTTGGGCACGACGTCGAAGCGCTTCACGACCTCGTAGATCATCGGCCGGTCGACGAGCTCCTCGGGGAAGGACACGAACAGGCGCACGTGCTCGGACACGGTCGGGCCTCCCGTCACAGCCCGACGCGCCGGAGCGCTTCGGGGGGTTCGAACAGCAACCCGGTGATGAACGGACCGAAGTCCGCATAGTCCGCCGACACCGGGTCGAAGCGCATCTCGTAGACGATCTCCTTCAGCGCGACCGGGTCGTCGGCGAGCAACGTGACGCCCCACTCCCAGTCGTCGATCCCCGTCGAACCGGTGATGAGCTGGAGGACCCGCCCCGCGTAGGTACGACCCACGCGGGCGTGGCCACCCATCAGCCGCTTGCGGTCCTCGAACGGCAACGTGTACCAGTTCGCGTCGGTCTGACGGCGCTTCGACATCGGGTAGAAGCAGATCGTCTTCTTCAACGGCAGCCGCGGATGGATCCGCTGCTCCTGGTAGTGATCCATCCGCTCGCGCCACGCGGCGAGGCGGGCCTCGGCGGCCGGGCCGGCGAGGTGCTCCTCGGCCTCGAGGCGCGCGCGCTCGTCGTCTTCCGACGACGTGTACTCCGAGAGCTCGGTGAGCGACACGTAGGAGTCGACCGGCGTGAGCGGCGTCGTGACGAGCTCCTGCTGGAACGCCTGGAGCCGCGCCAGGTCGGGCCCCAGCGCCATCACGCCGAGGTCGGCCTTGTGGCCGAGCACCGCGAACAGCAGCGCCTGGTGGCCGTCGTCGACCAGCGACTGCACGGCGTCGACGATGCGCTTGCCCGCCTGCGGGTCCTGATCGGCCTCCGCCCGGTCGACGCGGTAGAAGAGGTGGAGCACGCCCCACCCGACGGACAGCTCGACGGCATCCATGATCGCCAGGCTACCGGGACCGCTCCGGATCGCCGATGGCTCGACGCGCGACCAGTCGTCTCGCGTCGTCGTGCGGCTCCGGGTCTCGGGTTTCGCGCGGAGTGGGGCGCCCCGGAGGGCGCCCCACTCTCTTCGACGTGCCGTGCGGTCGGGCTTTAGAAGTCGCCCATGCCACCCATGTCGGGCATGCCGCCGGGCATGCCGCCGGGCGCTGCCGCCGGCTCGGGCTTGTCAGCGATGACGGCCTCGGTGGTGAGGAAGAGGGCCGCGATCGAAGCTGCGTTCTGCAGCGCCGAGCGGGTCACCTTCGCGGCGTCGATGACGCCGGCCTTGACGAGGTCCTCGTACTCGCCGGTGGCGGCGTTGAGGCCGTTGGCACCCTTGAGGCTGCGGACCTTCTCCACGATGACGCCACCCTCGAGACCGGCGTTGACCGCGATCTGCTTGAGCGGCTCCTCGAGCGCCCGGGCGACCAACTTCGCACCGGTGGACTCGTCGCCGGTGAGCGTGGCAGCGAGGGCGAGCACCTTCTCCTGTGCACGGAGCAGGGCGACACCGCCACCGGGCACGACGCCCTCTTCGACTGCCGCCTTGGTGGTCTGGACGGCGTCCTCGATGCGGTGCTTCTTCTCCTTGAGCTCCACCTCGGTGGCCGCACCGACCTTGATGATCGCGACACCACCGGCCAGCTTGGCGAGACGCTCCTGGAGCTTCTCACGGTCGTAGTCAGAGTCAGTGTTCTCGATCTCGGAGCGGATCTGGGTGATCCGGCCGTTGACGTCGGACTTCGAACCCGAGCCCTCGACGATGGTGGTCTCGTCCTTGGTGACGACGATCTTGCGCGCCCGGCCGACGAGCTCCAGCCCGATGTTCTCGAGCTTGAGACCGATCTCCTCGGAGACGACCTGGCCGCCCGTGAGGATGGCGATGTCCTGGAGCATGGCCTTGCGCCGCTCGCCGAAGCCGGGGGCCTTGATGGCGACCGACTTGAACGTGCCGCGGATCTTGTTCACGACGAGCGTGGCGAGCGCCTCGCCCTCGACGTCCTCGGCGATGATCGCGAGCGGGCGACCCGACTGCATGATCTTCTCGAGCACGGGCAGGAGATCCTTGACCGCCGAGATCTTGCTGCTCACGAGCAGGATGTACGCGTCGTCGAGCACCGCTTCCATGCGGTCGGTGTCGGTGACGAAGTACGGCGAGATGTAGCCCTTGTCGAAGCGCATGCCCTCGACCAGGTCGAGCTCCATGCCGAAGGTCTGGCTCTCCTCGACGGTGATGACACCGTCGGTGCCGACCTTCTCGAGCGACTCGGCGATCATCGCGCCGACTTCCTTGTCCGCCGCCGAGATGGCCGCGACGTTGGCGATCTGCGCGTGGTCGGTCTTGACGCTCTTGCTGTCCTTCTTGATCGACTCGACCGCGGTCTCCACCGCCTTCTCGATGCCGAACTTCAACACCATCGGATTGGCGCCGGCGGCAACGTTGCGGAGACCTTCACGCACCATGGCCCACGCGAGCACGGTGGCGGTGGTGGTGCCGTCACCGGCGACGTCGTCGGTCTTCTTGGCGACTTCCTTGACCAGCTCGGCGCCGACCTTCTCGAAGGGGTCCTCGAGGTCGATCTCCTTGGCGATGGATACGCCGTCGTTCGTGATCGTGGGAGCGCCCCACTTCTTCTCGAGGACGACGTTGCGGCCCTTCGGGCCGAGGGTGACGCGGACTGCGTCGGCGAGCTTGTTCATGCCCGCTTCGAGGGCACGTCGTGCTTGCTCGTCGTAGGCGATCTGCTTCGGCATCTTGGGATACCCCCTGGGAGTGGGTAGGTGTTCGGCTGGGACTGGACGGCGGCTGCTCGTTAGCACTCACAGGAGCCGAGTGCTAACCATGTTGGCACTCGCGACCCGAGAGTGCAAATTCTGCGTCGGGGGCCTCGATGGCTCCGCTCCCGCGCCGCTCCGCACTGCGTACGCTGGTCACGTGACCGCCACGCTCAGCACCCGCGACACGATCCTCGTGGTGGCCCGCCAACGCTTCGCCGGCCGCGGGTACTCGGGCACCAGCCTCGCCGACATCGCGGAGTCGGTCGGGATCCGGCCCCCGAGCCTCTTCCACCACTTCCCGTCGAAGGAGGCGCTCTACCGGGCGGTGCTCATCCAGTCGTTCGACGACTGGTTCGCGCTCATGGACGAGACGATGGCCGCCGAGCCGGCCGACGGCTGGCACCAGGTGGAGCGGGTGATCCGCACCGCCTTCCGGTTCTTCGTGCAACGACCCGACTTCGTCCGCCTCGCCCGGTGGGAGGCCCTCGAGGGGGGGCCGATCCTGGTCGACGAGCTGGCGGCGGCCCTGCGGCCGTTGTTCGAACGGGCGGTGGGGTTCCTCGAGCGCGAGATGGACGCCGGGCGGATCCGTCGCTGCGACGCCCGACGGCTCGTGATCACCGGCTACGGCGCCGTGCTCTCGTACCTCTCCGACGCGCCGCTCGTCGGCGCGCTCCTGGGCGAGGACCCGACCAGCCCGGCCGCGCTCGCCGTCGAGCAGGAGCACATCGTCGACCTCTTCCGGCACACGCTCCTGCCCGTCGCCACCGTCCCCACCGTCCCCGCCCTCCCTACCGATGAGTAGGCTCATCGGGTAATCAGCCGAAGGAGTCCATCCTTGACCGACGTCGAAGTTGCGCCCCGGGTCATCGACGACGACTTCGGGCGCGTCCTCATGGAGGACCTGCTCTTCTCGCGGCGGGCTTCGGAGCGGTTCTGGAACCTGCAACGTCAGGGGCGCCTCGCCACCGTGCCGCCACTGACCGGCCAGGAGGCCGCGGTGGTCGGGGTGGTCAGGGGTCTCGACCTCGCCACGGACTGGTTCGTGCCGTACTACCGCGACGTCATGGGCTTCGGGGCGCTCGGCGACGAGTTCTTCGGGCAGCTCGTCTCGTACTGGCGCGGGCACCCCGACGGCGGTCGCATCCCCGACGGTGTCCGATGCCTGCCCCCGCAGATCGCGCTCGGCTCCCAGGTGCCCCACGCGATGGGGCTCGCCTGGGGCCTGGCCCTGCGCGGCGAGCCCGGGGTGGTGTGCACGTTCCTGGGCGACGGCGCCACGTCGGAGGGCGACTTCTACGAGGGCATCAACTTCGCCGGCGTGCAACGCGTGCCGCTCCTCGTGGTGTGCATCAACAACGGTTGGGCGATCTCGACCCCGACGGTGCGCCAGACCGCGGCCGAGACGTTCGCGGCCAAGGCCGCGGCGGCGGGGATCCCCGGAGTGCGGGTCGACGGCAACGACGTCCTCGCGGTGATCGAGGCCACCCGTGGCGCCCGGCGTCGGGCGGCCGCCGGTGACGGCCCGACCCTGCTCGAGGTGGTCACGTACCGGATGGGGGCACACACCAACTCCGACGACCCGTCGCGCTACGTCCCCGCCGACGCGCTGCACGACTGGGAGGAACGCGACCCGATCGAGCGCTTCCGCCGCGAGCTCGAGCAGGCCGGGGTGTGGGACGACGCCCGCCACGCCGAGGCGTCGGCCGCGGTCGAGGAGCGTCTCGAACGCATCATCGACGGCGCGTTGCGCCGTGAGTTCGATCCGGCCGAGGCACTCGACCACGTCACCGCCACGCTCGACGCGCGCACCGCGGCCCAACGTGGCCAGATCGTCGCCCGCACCACCGAGCCCGACGCGCCGGCCGCGCCCCGGACGGGGACGGTGTCATGGCGAGCATGACGATGCTGGCGGCGATCCGCGACACGATCGTCGACGAGATGGCGCGCGACGAGCGGGTCGTCCTGCTCGGCGAGGACGTCGGCGTCAACGGCGGCGTCTTCCGGGCCACCGACGGCGTGCTCGACCGGTTCGGCGCCCGGCGCGTGTTCGACACGCCGATCTGCGAATCGGCGATCATCGGTGCCACCGTCGGGCTGTCGGTGGCCGGCCTCGTCCCCCTCGCCGAGATCCAGTTCGGCGGCTTCGCCATGGAGGCGTACCACCAGATCGTCGGCCAGGTCGCACGGCTGCGGTACCGGAGCCGCGGTCGTTTCAACTGCCCGGTCACCATCCGCACGCCCTACGGCGGCGGCGTGCGCACACCCGAGCTGCACGCGGACTCGGTCGAGGCGCCGTACACCCACGCCGCCGGCCTGACCGTCGTGGTGCCGTCGAACGCCGCCGACGCCAAGGGCCTGCTCGCCAGCGCGGTGCGCGACCCGGATCCCGTGCTCGTGCTCGAGCCGATCCCGTGCTACCGGACGAGCGGCGACGTCCCCGAGGGCGAACATCTCGTCCCCCTCGGAAAGGCCAGTGTGGTCCGCGACGCGCAGGACGCCGTCGTCGTCACGTGGGGCGCGATGGTCGACGTCGCGTGTGCCGCCGCCGACGCCGCGCGCGAGGCGCGGGGCGTGGAGGTCGGCGTGGTCGACCTCCGAACGCTGACCCCGCTCGACACCGAGACGCTCGTGCAGGTCACCGAGCGCGCCGGACGGGTCGTGGTGGTGCACGAGGCGCCCCTCACCGCGGGGTTCGGCGCGGAGGTCGTCGCGACGATCCAGGAGGAGGCGTTCTACTCGCTGGAGGCGCCGATCCGGCGCGTCGCCGGCTACGACGTCGGTTCGGCTCCGCCACTCGTCGAGGACTGGTGCCGGCCCGATGTCGCACGGGTCCTCGCCGCGATCGACGCTTCGCTCGATGCCTGAGCCCGGCGTGGCCGAGCACCCGATGCAGTACCTCCTCCCCGATCTCGGGGAAGGGATGGCCGAGGCCGAGATCGTGCAGTGGCAGGTGGCGGTGGGCGATCACGTCACCCGCGACCAGATCGTCGTGCACGTGCAGACCGACAAGGCCGAAGTCGAGCTGCCGGTGCCGGCGGCGGGCACGGTGACCTCCCTCGGCGCCGCGGTCGGCGACATCGTCCCGGTCGGCGCACCACTCCTGGAGCTCGTGCCCGACGAGGGCACCACTCTCGCGGGAACACCGGTACGAACATCGGGGACACCGGTACCGGCGTCCGGACGGACCGGTCACGCGGGGCCGTCGCCCGCGGCGCGCCCGCCGAACGAGCGCGCCCGGGCCGCGCCGCCCGTGCGCAAGCTCGCCCGCGAGCTGGGCGTCGACCTCGCCGACGTGATCGGCACCGGCCCCGGCGGTCGCGTCACCGCCATCGACGTGCGGGAGCACACCGCGACCGGCGAACGGCGCGAGCCTCTCCGCGGGGTGCGCCGGGCCATGGCCCGCAACATGGCCGCGGCGTGGCGCGCGGTGCCGCACATCTCCCTCTTCGACGAGATCGATGCCCGCCCGCTCCTCGAGGCCCACACAGCTGCACGCGCGCCGGCGGGTGACGGCGCACTGACGCTCACCGCGTTCTTCGTGCGCGCCGCGGTGATCGCGCTGGAAGCAAGACCGATCCTCAACGCGAGCTTCGACGCCGACACCGACGAGGTCGTCTACCACGACGCGTGCCACGTCGGGATCGCGGTGGCGAGCGACGACGGGCTCGTGGTACCGGTCGTGCACGACGCGCAGGAGCGTGGTCTCCTCGATCTCGGCACCGAGATCGCGCGCCTCACCGAGGCCGGCCGGTCCGGTCACCTCGCGCCGGAGACCATCCGCGGCGCCACGTTCACCGTGACCAACTTCGGCACCGAGGGCGGACGATTCGCGGCGCCGATCGTGCGACCACCGCAGGTCGCCATCCTCGGTTTCGGCGCGGTACGGGTGCGCCCCGTCGTCGAGGGTGACGCCGTCGTCGCCGCACCGACGCTGCCGATCTCGCTCTCGGCCGACCATCGCATCGTCGACGGCCGCGACGCGACCGGGTTCGCCGAGGCCGTCGCCACCCTGCTGGCCGACCCCGCGCCGCTCATACCGAAGGGCTGACGCCCGCGGGTCGGCGGGGATGCCAGGGGTAGACTGGCTGCCTCACGACCGGGAGCACCTTCGTGGCCGAGTGGCACGATACGACCGAAGAATACCTCGAAGCCATCCTGGAGATAGAGGAAGAGGGCACGGTCCCCATCCGGGCGCGACTGGTCGAACGGCTCGGGCTCTCGGCGCCGGCAGTGTCGGAGACGGTCAACCGCCTCGTCGACCACGGGTACGCCGAGCTCCTCGACGACCGCAGCCTGCGCCTCACCGACAAGGGACGCGCGGTCGCGACCTCGATCGTGCGGCGCCACCGACTCGCCGAGCGGCTGCTCGTCGACGTGATCGGGCTCGAGTGGGAGAAGGTCCACAAGGAGGCCGACCGCTGGGAGCACGCGATCTCAGCCGAGGTCGAGGAGAAGCTGGTGCTCCTCCTCGGCGACCCGGCGACGTGCCCGCACGGCAACCCGATCCCGGGCTCGAGCCACACGGTCGAGGGCCCGGCGTCGGTTCCGCTCACCCAGATGGCACCAGGCCCGGTGGTGGTGCGACGAATCAGCGAGAAGGCCGAGATCGACGACGCCGCCATCGCGTTCCTCGCCGGCGCCGAGCTGATCCCCGGTTCCAACGCGGTGGTGGTGAGCACCACCGCCGAGGCGGTGCAGGTCAAGAGCGCGGCCGGCGACCAGATCGTCCCCCGGAAGCTCGCCCAGCTGGTCTACGCGATCCCCGCCTAGCCTCCCGCGACCGCGGGGACGATGCTCAGCGTCGCGCCGGGCGCGACGTCGGTGTTCACGCCGTCCAGGAAGCGGATGTCCTCGTCGGCGACGAACACGTTGACGAAGCGACGCAGCTCGCCCTGCTCGTCGAAGAGGCGTTCGGCGAAGCCCGGGTGCGCGGCCTCGAGGTCCTTGAGGACATCGACGACGGTTCCGCCCTCCGCGGAGACCTCGGCCGCGCCGCCCGTGAGCTCGCGCAGTTGGGTGGGGATACGGACGGTGACGGACATCGAACCGACTACTCCTGCATCGTTTCGGGCGGGAACGCGTCGTGGAACGCGTCCAGGGTGGGCGGGATCACCGCGGTCGGGCCGACCGTCGGCGCCACCGCGTCGAGCGTCTTCAGCCCGTGGCCGGTGACGTAGACCACGACGCGTTCGTCGGGACGCACGATCCCTTCTGCGGCGAGCCGCTTGAGCGTGGCGACGGTGACGCCACCGGCCGTCTCCGCGAAGATCCCCTCGGTGCGGGCCAGCAGCTTCATGGCTTCGACGATCTCGTCGTCGGTCACCGCGGCGAGCCCGCCCCCCGACTGGCGCACCGCGTCGAGCGCGAAGTACCCGTCGGCCGGATTCCCGATGGCCAACGACTTGGCGATGGTGTCGGGCTTCACCGGCTTGATGGTGTCGGCGCCGTCGATCCAGGCGCGGGCGACCGGCGAGCATCCCTCGGCCTGGGCGCCCGACACCTTGATCTCCGGCTCCGTGTCGAGGAGCCCGACCTTGAACAGCTCGTCGAAGCCCTTGCGGATCTTGGTGAGCAGCGAACCGCTCGCAATCGGCACGACCACGTGGTCGGGCGCCTCCCACCCGAGCTGTTCGGCGGTCTCGAACGCGAGCGTCTTGGATCCCTCGGCGTAGTACGTGCGCACGTTGACGTTGACGAAGGCCCACGGGTACGTGCCGGCCAGCTCGGCGCAGAGCCGGTTGACCGCGTCGTAGTTGCCATCGATCGCCACGACGTTGCCGCCGTAGACCGCGGTCGTCACGATCTTGCCCTGCTCGAGGTCGGCGGGGATGAAGACGAAGCTCCGCAGGCCCGCGTGCGCCGCGTGCGCCGCCACCGAGTTCGCGAGGTTGCCGGTCGACGCGCAGGCCGCCACCTTGAACCCGAACTCCAGCGCCTTCGACAACGCGACGGACGTGACCCGGTCCTTGAACGAGTTGGTGGGGTTCACGGTGTCGTTCTTCACCCACACCTCGCCGAGTCCGAGCTCGGCGGCGAGGCGGTCGGCTCGCACCAGCGGGGTGAAGCCGGCCCCGAGATCGACCGCCGGGTTGCGGTCGCTCGGGAGCAGGTCGGCGTAGCGCCAGATCGACAACGGGCCGGACGCGATCTTCTCGCGACTCGTGTTGGCGCGGATCGCGTCGTAGTCGTAGGCCACCTCGAGCGGGCCGAAGCACCACTCGCAGGTGAAGACGGGCGCGATGTCGTACTCGCGCCCGCACTCCCGACATCGCAAACCATGTACGTAGGCCATCGGTCTCCTCCGTTCGGCCGGTGCACGCACCGGCGCTGTCCTCGACGCGCTCTCGAGCGCCTCGAGCGGAGGACCGCTCTCGGACTGCTCATCGTTCAGGCATTGGCACCTGGCACCCTCCCGACCCCTGTGGCCGATCGTGATGCTGGTTGCCGCGGTGTCGTAGGGCCTGTCCCTCAACCGCTCTGGATGAACGCGTTCGGCGAAAACGGTAGCACGGGCTGCGGCCCCGACGTCGAGCGGTTCCCGGAGGGGGACGCCGGGGTGGGGATCGGCCCTTCCCCGGGCCCCGCCTAGCCTGTTCGGTCATGACCGGCCCGTCCGACCTGGGCGTCGACCAACTGCTCGAGGCCAAGGCACGGGCCGGGGCCACGATCTCGGTCTGCCTCCCGGCCCGCGACGAGGAGGCCACCGTCGGTCAGATCGTCGCTTCGGTCCGCCGCAACCTGGTCGAGCACGCGCCGCTGGTCGACGAGGTGGTCGTGATGGACGACGGCTCCACCGACGCGACCGCCGAGGCCGCGAGCTGGGAGGGCGCGCGTGTGCTCGCGGTCGACGACGTGCTCCCCGACCTGCCGCGGGGCACGGGGAAGGGCAACGCGTTGTGGATGTCGCTCTACGTGTGCGACGGTGACATCGTCTGCTGGCTCGACGCCGATGTCCGCAACTTCGGGCCCCACTTCGTCACCCGCCTGCTCACGCCGCTGCTCACCGATCCCGCGGTCGGCTTCGTGAAGGGCTACTACCGCCGCCCGCTGCACGGGGAGGCCACGGGCGGCGGACGCGTCACCGAGCTGATGGCCCGCCCGGTGGTCTCGGCCCTGTTCCCGCATCTCGCCGGGTTCGTGCAGCCCCTCGCCGGGGAGTATGCCGGGCGCCGGGCCCTGCTCGAGACGGTGCCGTTCGTCGAGGGGTGGGGCGTCGAGATCGGGCTCCTGATCGACCTCGTCGCGAACTACGGCATCGACGCGCTGGCCCAGGTCGACCTCGACGTGCGCGAGCACCGCAACCGCACCCTCGAAGACCTCGGCCCCCAGGCGATGGCCATCCTCGTCACCGGGCTCCGGCGCGCCGGCGTGCCGGTCGACCGGCGATTGGCCGAACTGGTCCGCTACGACGACGAGCAGCGCCGGGAACGGGTCGCGGTGGAGATCCGCGAACGTCCGCCGATCGTCACGATCCCGGCCTACGCGGCGAAGTTCGGCCGCGAGCGCTCCGCCTGACCGTCACTCCTCCCCGAGCACGCGACGGCCGGCTTCGAGCGCGGCCTCCTCGACGAGCGTCGCCGCCCGGGAGAAGGCCTCCCCCGACTGCCACACGCGGTCGGTGAGCGCGAGCAACTGCGTGCCCGCGTGGAGCGCGAGCTCCTCGCGGGCGTCGTCGGTCACCTGCCCGGCGATGACCGCGACGTGGGGCACGCCCGCGTCGGTCGCCCATTCGACGACCCCGCCGACGACCTTGCCCTCGAAGCTGCCGGCGTCGAGCCGACCCTCGCCGGTGACCACCAGCTCCATCCCTTCGAGCGCGGACTCGAGGCCGGCAGCGCCGGCGACCACGTCGAATCCCGGCTCGAGCTCGGCGCCGATGGCGGCGAGCCCGCCGGCCAGCCCGCCCGCGGCACCTGAACCGGGGAGGTCCCGCACGTCGACTCCGGTGCGCTCCGCGTATTGGTCGGCGAGCAGCGCGAGCCGGCGCGTGAGCAACGCGACCTGCGCCTCCGTCGCACCCTTCTGGGGCGCGAACACCGTCGCCGCGTCGAGGAAGCTGGTACTCACGTCGCACGCCACCGTCACCGGGGTGGCGCCGAACGACCACCCCAGCACCTCCAGCGCAGCGAGACCACCGTCGGTCGTGGCGCTGCCCCCCACGCCCACGATCACGCGGCGCGCGCCGGCACGGATCGCGCCGGCGATCAACTCTCCCGTACCCCGCGTCGACGCGCGCAACGGGTCCGACCGTCCGGCGACCAGTCCGAGGCCGCTCGCACGCGCCATCTCGATCACCGCGACCCCACCGGGGAGCAGCCCCCATTCCGCCTGCACCGGATCGCCGAGCGGCCCGGTCACGGTGGCGCTGCGGCGCGATCCGCCGCTCGCTGCGAGCAACGTGTCGAGGGTGCCCTCGCCGCCGTCGGCCAACGGCAGCTCGGTCACGTCGTCGAAGCCGGCGGTGGCGAGTCCGGCCGCCATGGCCGCCGCGGCCTCGGCAGCGCCGAGGGTCCCCTTGAACTTGTCCGGGCATGCCAGCGCCGACACCATCGCTCGATAGATTGACCGAGATTCCCGTCCCCGGCACCACCGGAGCGTCCGTGCTCGACAGCGTCCCCCTGCTCGAAAAGCATCTCGACGACTACGCGGACCTGGTGGGCGCCGAGGTGCTCGAGAAGATCCGGGAGCTCGCCAAACCGCTGCAGGGGGCGCGGGTGCTGCACCTCAATGCCACCGCGTACGGGGGCGGTGTCGCCGAGCTCCTCGCCACCCACGTGCCCCTGCTCCGGAGCGTCGGCATCGATGCCGACTGGCAGGTGATGCACGGCAGCGACGAGTTCTTCGCCGTCACCAAGGCCGTGCACAACGGGCTCCAGGGCGGCGACATCGAGTGGACACCCGCGATGCAGCGGATCTACCTCGAGAAGGTGCTCGACAACGCGCTCCTGCTCGACAGTCACTACGACTACGTCGTGGTCCACGATCCGCAACCGGCCGGGATGCTGAGCTTCCTCCGCGAGCGGCTCGGTGGCCGGATGCAGGACACCACGTGGATCTGGCGGTGCCACATCGATCTCACCGCCGCGCACCCTGAGATCTGGGAGTTCTTCCGCCCGTTCGTCGAGCTCCACGACGCGTCGGTGTGGACGATGCCGGAGTTCGTCCCCGCGTCGCTCGACATGCGCCACGTGGTGCACGCGCCACCGTGCATCGATCCGCTGTCGGTGAAGAACCTCGAGCTGGCGATGCCGTTCTGCCAGGAGCTGACCCGCCAGTACGGCGTCGACGTGCACCGCCCGATCGTGTGCCAGGTCAGCCGCTTCGATCCGTGGAAGGATCCGGTGGGTGTCATCGAGGCGTTCCGCATCGTGCGCGAGCGGGTCCCCGACGCGCAGCTCGTGCTCGCCGGATCGATGGCCACCGACGACCCCGAGGGCTTCCGGGTGTGGGACGAGACCGAGGCGGCGCGCGCCGGTGACCGCGACATCTACCTGCTCTCGAACCTTCACCAGGTCGGGTCGGTGCAGATCAACGCGTTCCAGCGGATCGCCGACGTCGTGCTCCAGAAGTCGTTGCGCGAGGGCTTCGGCCTGACCGTGAGCGAGGGGCTCTGGAAGGGTCGCCCAGTGATCGGCGGGCGCGCCGGGGGGATCAAGCTCCAGATCCGCGACGGCTACGACGGCTACCTCGTCGACAGCGTGGAGGAGTGCGCGCAGCGCACCATCGACCTGCTCGCCGACCCCGTCGGTGCCGACGCTCTCGGCGCGCAGGGTCGCGAGCACGTCCGGGCGAACTTCCTGTCGACCCGTGAGCTCGAGGACTGGCTGAGTCTGTTCGGAGCCCTGCCGCGCATGATGCTCGTCACGCACCGGGGGCCCTACCGGTTCTCGGTGCTCGACGACGGATCGTTCGCGTCGACACGGGGCGCGGGCGGCATCGTCGACGCGCTGCTCCCGCTCGTCACCGGCCACGACCTCGAAGCCGCGGGTGAGCGACAGGCGTGGGTGGCGGCCGCGATCGACGCCGACGACCGCGCCGCGGTCGCGGCCGGTGCCGCCACCGTGGCGGGGCTCGATCTCACCCTCCTCGATCTCGATCCGTCGCTGCACCGGATGCACTACGACGTCATCTCCAACGGGGTGCTGTGGTTCCTGCACCACGGCCTCTTCGACCTGGCCCGGCGGCCACGGTTCGACGAGCACCTCCGCGAGGCCTGGAACGGCTATGTCGCGGTGAACGCGGCGTTCGCCGACGCGGTCAACGAGGGTGCCGCGCACGACGAGCAGATCCTTGTCCACGACTACCAACTCGCCCTCGTGCCGGGCATGGTCCGCGCCGCCGCGACCCGATCTGCGCGTCACCCACTTCACCCACACGCCGTTCTGCGGCCCGAACTCGATCCGCGTGCTCCCCACCGACATGGCCGCGCGCGCTGTGCGCCTCGATGGCGGCCGCGCCGGCGGGCTTCCACACCGAACGATGGGCGGACGGCGTACGTCGCGTCGGCCCGGGAGGTCCTGGGCGGCGACCACGTGCTGGCACCGCCCTACGCGACGCCGCTCGGACCCGACCCCGCCGCGCTCGCCGAGCTCGCGGCCAGTCCTGTCACCGCGGCCGCCGCGGCCGAGCTCGACGACCTCGTCGGCGACCGCAAGCTGGTCCTCCGCAGTGACCGCATCGACCTGTCCAAGAACATCGTCCGCGGCTTCCACGTGTTCGACCACCTGCTCGCGACCCACCCGGAGTGGCGCGACCGGGTCGTGTTCGTGGCCATGCTCAACCGCTCGCGCGAGAACCTCGCCGAGTACCTCGCCTACGAGCAGGAGGTCGAGCAGGCGGCTGCACGGGTCAATGAGCGGTGGGGCACGCGCGACTGCCAGCCGGTCGTGGTCGACACCCGTGACGACTACGAGCAGACGATCGCGGGCTTCACCCGGTACGACGCGTTGCTCGTGAACCCGGTGAAGGACGGGCTCAACCTGGTGGCCAAGGAAGGCCCGCTGCTGAACCCGCGCGACGGCGTGGTGGTGCTGTCACCCGAAGCGGGCGCCTACGACGAGCTGGCCGACGCGGTCGTGCCCGTGCATCCCTACGACATCGAGCAGGGTGCCGGTGCACTGCACCGTGCCCTCGCGATGCCCGACAACGAGCGCCGGACGCGCGCCGAACGCATCCGTACGCTCGCCGCTCGCCACACCCCGCAGACCTGGCTGGATCAGCTCCTCACGCACGCGCGCTGATCTCGGCGGCCAGCTCGTCGAGCAACCGGGCGAGCCCGCGGGGGCCGTCGACGACGACGTCGGCCTGACCGACCTCAAGCGGTCCTTCGTCCGACGCGACCCCGATGGAGATCGCGTGGCCCAGCGCGCCCGCCGCCACCAGGGCGTGGAGCGCGTCGAAGGCCGGCAGGTCGCCGGCGTCGTCGCCGGCGAACGCGGCCGTGGCCGCTCCCTGCGCCAGGTCGACGACGGTGGTGCCCTTGTCGACCGGTACCGGCGGCCGCAACTCCACCGCCATCCGCCCCCGCAGGGGCGCCTCGAGCCCGAGGCGCTGGGCCGCCGCTTCGGCCCATGCCGCCGCCGCCGGACCCCGGTCGGGCTGGGTGCGCCAGTGGACGGTGACCGCGACCCGGCCCTTGCGCTCCACCAGGAGCCCGGGCAGCGCGGTCTCGGCGTCGTCGGCGGCGCGGGCCACGGCGTCGAGCCACGGCGTCGACGCGGGGGTCCACGACCACGGCGCCGTCGATCACCCGTTCGAGGCCGTAGGTGCCTGCGTAGACGACCCGGTCGATGGCGAGCGCGTCGACGAGGAACGCCGCGGGCCGCCCGCTCACGACCGCGACCCTGCCGAGGAGCGGGACGAGTCGCGCCAGCGCGTCACGCGCCGCGGGCAGGACGCGGGCGGCCGCGGGATCGTCGACGATCGGCGCGAGGGAACCGTCGAAGTCGACGAAGAGCGCGGCGTGTGCGGCGTCGTCGACCATCACCTGGAGCGGTTTCGGGACCACCGCGGCGTCCTTCCGTCAGATGGTCTCGCGGGGTGGGATCCGCGCTACGCGGTGCCGATGACCACGATGCAATCGGCGTCCGACGCGCCGTCCGGCGGCTTCGACGGGTAGGCCTCCAGCGTGGCGCCGTTCCCCACGCCGTACAACGCGAGGACGGTACCTTCCTTCGTGAAACCGGCGACGCATTCCACGACCGTGCCCGAACGTTGGGCGCTCAGTGTGGCGGGCGTCTGCATGTTGTAGCCGAGCGCCTTGAGCTGGTCGCTGAGGATCTGGGCGCGTCCCTGCACGCCCGAGGCGTTGTAGACCTTGACCTTGACCTCGTTGTTGGGACGCAGCCCGATCGTCGTCGTCGCCGCGCCGGTCCCGCCGCCGGGCGAGCCTGCGACCGTGGTGGCGGTGCCGCCACTCGAGCCCGATCCGGGCCCGCTGTCGTCGAGGATCTGGAGTCCGACGATCCCGAGGATCACCGCGAGGCCCACGACGACCGCACCCCGGGCCGCCGACGAGACTCCCGGCGATCGCGAGGGCCCACCGTCTCCGCGCGGGGCCGTCACCGCGACCCCGGGTCCGCCCGGCGACCCTCGAGGCGCTCGCGCCTGCGTCGGTCGCGTTCACGGCGGACCCGCTTGACGGTCAAGGGGTCGTACTCGTAGGCCTCGGGCACGTCGACCAGATGGCGCAAAATCTCGTAGTAGCGGGTCGCGGAGACCCCCAGCTCGGTGCGGATCGCCGCCTCCTTGGGTCCGGGGCGGCTCCACCAGCCCCGCTCGAAGTCGAGAATGGCACGATCACGACGCGAGAGGCCCATCAGGCCCGCGATCCTCGTCGCGCCGATCCCCCTGGTCAAGCATTTCGGGTTTCTTACACACCCGATTGTCCGATTTACCCGGGGAACGACCCGCGCCCCCGGCGTCAGGCGATGACGCTACGGATGACCTCGCCGGCTTCCATCGCCCGGAAGGCGTCGTTCACCTCGTCGAGACGGATCCGCCGCGACACCATCGCACCGATGTCGAGCCGACCCGTCTCGACCAGATCGACGAAGCGCGGGAAGTCCCGCCGCACCTGCGCCGAGCCGTACATGCACCCCAGGAGCGCCTTGTTGTCGGCGAACAACGACATCCCCGGGAAGGTCACCTGGGCGTCGAAGCGGGGCATGCCGACGACGATCGCCGTACCCCCGCGCCGCGCCACCTGGTACGCCTGCATGATGGTCTCGGGCAGGCCGATCACCTCGAAGGCGTAGTCCGTGCCCCGACCTCCGGTCAGCGCCCGGATCTGCTCGACCGGGTCCCCCTGGGCCGGGTCGACGAGGTCGGTCGCGCCGAACTGCTCCGCGGTCTTGCGCTTCATCTCGACGGGGTCGACCGCGAAGATGCGGGACGCGCCCGCGATCCGCGCGCCCTGGAGCACCGACTGGCCGACACCACCACACCCGATCACGGTGACGGTCGAGCCGGGCTTCACCGCGGCGGTGTTGAGCGCGGCGCCCACACCTGTCGTGATGCCGCAGCCGATGAGCGCGAGCTGCTCCGCGGGGAGGTCCGTCTCCACCTTCACGAGCATGATCTCGTCGACGATCATCTCGTCGGCGAACGTGCCGAGCCCACTCATGCCGGTCACGCTGCTGCCGTCGGGGCGCACACCTTTGCTGGCCATCGAGTGCGCGCCCATCTGCTCGCAGAGCTGGGACTGGTCACGCAGGCAGAAGAAGCAGTTCCCGCACGCAGGGACGAACGACGCGATGACGCGGTCGCCCTTGGTCACCCGCGTCACCTCGGCACCGACCGTGAGCACCGTGCCCGCGCCCTCGTGACCGAGGATGGCGGGCGGGGGGAGCGGCAGGCTCCCGTTCGCCATGCTGAGGTCGGAGTGGCACACGCCGCTGGCATCGATGTGGACGAGCACGTCGCGGGGGCCCATCGGGGCCGCGGTGATCTCCTCGATCACCATCGGCTCGTTGTACGCGGTGAGGACGGCTGCTCGCATGGGATCTCCCTTGTCGACGTCGGACCTTGGCGGAGCGAGCCGGGTGTCGGATTCGAACCGACGACATCTTCTTTACAAGAGAAGTGCTCTGCCACCTGAGCTAACCCGGCGAAGTTGCAAGGGTAATCCTGTGCGCAGGGGTTTTGCAGGCCGTCACATGACACGCGTGTGCTGCGGCACGTGTGCGATGATGCCGCGCGTCATCAAGGGGGAAATGGACATTCGGGTTCGTGTCTGCAGCGTGATGCTCGCGGTGACGGTTTGCGTATGTTCACCCGCGTTCCTGCTCGGCGGTGCGAGACCGACGTTGCCTTCGGCAACGGGACTGCCTGCCAACCGGACACCAGCACGTAGCGACTCTGGGTGGCAGGCATCGTGCCGCCGGTCGCACCTCGCCTCCAAACCACCGGAGCCAGTCCTGTCGTCTTCGCCACTGACGCCAACGGCAACGCGCTCGGCGGCATCCGCACCCCCCGCCGTCGATGCGGCCGTCGCGGCGCTGAGCGGCAAATCGCCAGGGGGTTCCTCGTTCTGCTCTCTGTTCGGCGCCACAATGCCGTTCACACCCACACAGCTGAACGCGCTCTACCCCAACCACCGCCAGTTCGTGTCCGCCTGGACGAAAGCGACGAAATCGGCACGTCGAGCAGGCTTCCTCACCGACGCGGACGCCAAGGAGCTCGTCTCCGCCGCGGTCCACTCCAACATCGGCAAGCCACTCCAACATCGGCAAGTAGGAGCGACGCCGGATCGAGGGCCGTCTGATCCGACTCTCACCGAGATCGTTTCCGCAGGTCGCCTTGCGCTCAGCTGCGCGCGGCGTGGGTCCGCAGGTACTCGACGCACGCGTCGAGTGTCGCGAGCCGCGGGTAGTCGCGCTCGGGGATGTCGACCCCGGTCGCTTCGTGAAGGCCGATCATGAAGTTGAGGAAGTCCATGGAGTCGATGTCGAGCTGCTCCTGCAGTTCGACATCGCCCTCGAGCGCGTCGAGGTCGGCTTCGGGCGCGAGCTGCGAGAGCACACGGCGCACGACCTCCAGCAGCTCGAGGTCGTTCACAGCGTCTCCGGTTCCTGCAGCAGACGGTCGATCCGAGTGAGGAATCGCGCGCCGGTGTGCCCATCACTCGCCCGGTGGTCGGCGGCGAGCGTCGTCGAGACCACGGGCCGGACCCCGAGCATGCCGTCCTCGGCCCACGGGCGCTCGATGATCTTGCCGAAGCCGACCAGAGCCACCTGGGGCGGATAGATCACCCCGTGAACGGTCTGCACGCCCTGCTCCCCGAGGTTGGTCACCGTGATCGTGGGTCCCGACATCTCCGAGCTACGGAGCCGACCCGCGCCGTGCGCTCGACGAGGTCGTGCAGCCCGTGCATGAGCTCGTCGAGGCTCTTCTGATCGGCGTCGTGGATCGCGGGCGCGATCAGACCGCCGCCGCGCAACGAGATGGCGACCCCCACGTGGACCGTCGGCGATTCCTCGTAGCCCTCGCGCCAGAAGCCGTTCATCCCCGGGACCGCTCGAGCCGCCCGGGCGACGGCCTTCAGGAGGAGCACTGCGGGCAACAGCCGTTCCGTCATGCTCCGCTGGGCGTTGGTGTCGTCGAGCCACGCGCACGCGTGCGAGAAGTCGATCTCCGTGCCGAGGTAGTAGTGCGGGATCTCACGCTTCGAGCGAGCCATCAACCGGCCGATGGCGTCGCGCATCGCGACGTCCCGGTCCTTTCCGTCGCCGGCCACCGCGGGCGTGGGTCGCTCCTGCTCCTTGCCGGCGCCGCGCGCAGCTTCTGCGGCGGCTTCGATGTCGGCGCGGGTGACGGCACCGCCCGGACCGCTGCCGGACACGGCGCCGAGGTCGACGTCGAGATGGCGGGCCAGGCGCCGGAGGACCGGCGACGAGGTCGCCCCGGTCGTCGCCGGCGGCGTGAGGTGTACGACCGGCGCCGGCGGGGGGACGGGAACCGGCTCGGCGACGTGCGCAGACTGCGCGACGGGCGGCGCCGGCGGCTCCGGCGCGGTGCCTGCCGGTGACGCGAGGGTGGCCAATGGCGTGCCGACCGGGACCTTCTCCCCCTCGGGGACCAGGATCCGGTCGATCACCCCGCTCTCGAAGATCTCGACGTCGACGTCGGCCTTGTCGGTGTCGACCACCGCGACGATGTCGCCGCGCTCGACGCGGTCGCCGGGCTCGACCAGCCACCTGGTGATGGTGCCGGCATCCATGTCGGCGCCCAGCGACGGCATGAGGAACTCACCCACCGCGCATGACCTCCTGGGCGGCCGCGACGACGGTACCGACCTGCGGGAGCGCCGCGTCCTCCAGGTGCTTGGCGTAGGGCATGGGAACCTCGGCGCTGCAGACCCGGGCGACGGGCGCGTCGAGCTCGTAGAACGCCTGCTCGGTGATCCTCGCGCTCACCTCGGCGGAGATGCTCCCGCTGCGCCAGCCCTCGTCGACGATGACGACCCGGCGGGTGCGCCGGGCGCTGGCGAGGATCGCGTCCGTGTCGAGCGGCCGCAGGACGCGCAGGTCGATCACCTCGGCGTCGATCCCCTCGCCCGCGAGCTCCTCCGCCGCGTTCAGGGCGAGCGGCAACGTCCCCCCGTAGGTGATGATCGAGAGGTCGTCACCGGCGCGGCGGGTCGCCGCGTGCTCGATGTCGGCCGATCCCGCGTCGCCGGAGAGCTCAGCGGGGGTGCTGTACAGGGACCCGTGCTCGAAGATGAGCACCGGGTCCGGGTCGTCGAGCGCGGGTTGGAGCATGCCGTACGCGTCGTCGACCGTCGCCGGCGTCAGGATCTTGATCCCGGGGATGTGCGCGTACCAACCCTCCAGGGAGTGGGAGTGCTGCGCGGCGAGCTGGCGACCCGCGCCGGTCGTCATCCGGATCACGAGGGGCACGTGGAACTGGCCGCCAGACATGTACTGGAGCGTCGCCGCGTTGTTGAGGATCTGATCGAGGGCGAGCAGGCTGAAGTTCACGGTCATGATCTCGACGATGGGCCGCATCCCGCTCAGGGCCGCACCGATCCCCGCGCCGACGAACACAGATTCGGAGAGCGGCGTGTCGCGGATCCGCTCGGGTCCGAACTCGTCGAACAGCCCCTTCGTCACCGCGAAGCAGCCGCCGTACGCGCCGATGTCCTCGCCCATCACGAAGACGCGCGGATCGCGCTGCAGGGCGTCGCGGATCGCAGCGCGCATCGCTTCCCGGTAGGTGGTGGTGGGGGTCGAGGGGGCCACGGAGCTCACGCGGAAGCCTCGTGGTACACGAACCGGGTGAGGTCCTCGACCGGTTCCAAGGTGCCCGCCTCCGCGAAGGCCACCGCGGCGTCGAGCTCCACGGCAACCGCGCCCTCTTCGGCCGCCACCATGGCGTCGTCGACGACACCCAGCTCGCGCAGCTGGTGCTCCCACGCCGCGAGCGGGTCGCGCTCCTTCCACCGTTCGACCTCCGCCTTCTCACGGTAGAGCTCGGGGTCATACATCGAATGGGCCCGAAACCGGTAGGTCCGTAGCTCCAGGAAGTGGGGCCCACCACCCGCCCGCACTGCTTCGGCCGCCCGCCGCGCCGCGGTCTCGACCGCGAGCACGTCCATGCCGTCGACCGACCACGCGGGCATCTCGTAGCTCGCGGCCTTCAGCGTGAGCTCCGTCTCGGACTCGGAGCGCCCGAGCGCGGTCCCCATCGCGTAGAGGTTGTTCTCGCAGCAGAACAGCACGGGGAGGTTCCACAACGCGGCCAGGTTGAGCGTCTCGTGGAACTCGCCTTCCGCCACCGCTCCCTCGCCGAAGAAGCACGCGGTCACCCGTCGATCGCCGCGCAGCTCGTCGGCCGAGCGCGAGACCGGCTGCGAGCGGGAGCCCGCCCCCGACGATCGCGTTCCCCCCGTAGAAGCGACTCGACGCGTCGAACAGGTGCATGGACCCACCGCGACCGCGACTGCACCCTTCGACCTTGCCGAACATCTCCGCCATCACCGACGCGGACGACACCCCCCGCGCGAGCGCGTGCCCGTGCTCGCGGTACGTCGCGACGACCGCGTCGTCGGCGCCGAGCGCCTGCATGACCCCGACGGCGACCGCCTCCTCCCCGATGTAGAGGTGGAGAAACCCGCGGATCTTCGCTCCGCTGTAGAGCTCCGCGCAACGCTCCTCGAAACGACGAATCCGCAGCATCTCGCGGTAGAGCACGAGCGCGTGCTCGCGTTCCGACTCGGGGTTCATGTTCCGGACTCCAGGGTCGAGAGATCGCCCTCGGGAAGGCCGAGCTCGCGGGCGCGCAGCAACCGCCGCATGATCTTGCCGCTGCGGGTCTTCGGCAGGTCGGCGCGGAACTCGAGCGCCTTGGGGGCGATGGCCGCGCCGAGGCGGGCGCGCCCGAAGCCGATGAGCTCGAGCCGCAGCTGCTCGGTCGGTTCGTATCCCGGCCGCAACGCGACGAACGCCTTCACCACCTCGCCGGCCACGGCGTCCGGCATGCCGATCACGCCCGCCTCGGCAACCGCCGGATGCTCCATGAGCGCGCTCTCGACCTCGAACGGGCCGATGAGGTGACCCGCGGATTTGATGACGTCGTCGGCGCGACCCACGAACCAGAAGTAGCCGTCGGCGTCGCGCATCGCCAGATCACCGCTCAGGTACCAGTCGCCCACGAAGCACTTCCGGTAGCGCTCCGGCTCGCCGAGATAGGCGCGGAACATCGACGGCCAGCCCCGGCGCAACGCCAGCTCACCCTCGACCAACGGCGTCTCGACCACCTCGGCCTCGCCGTTGGCCAGCGCGATGCCACCCTGCTCGTCGCGTCGGAGGATCGCGGCGTCGATGCCGGGCATCGGCTGTCCCATGGAGCCCGGGCGGATGTCCATCGCCGCGTAGTTGGCGATCATGATCCCTCCGGTCTCGGTCTGCCACCAGTTGTCGTGGATCGGCAGGCCGAACGCCTCCTCGCCCCAGCGCACCGCTTCGGGGTTGAGGGCCTCCCCGACACTGGCGACGAAGCGCAACCGCGGTAGGCGATGCTCGCGGGCCACGTCGGCTGCCGACCTTCATCATCATCCGCACCGCCGTCGGCGCGGTGTACCAGACGCTGACCGACTGGTCCTCGAGGATCCCGTACCAGCGGTCGGCGTCGAAGTCGCCCTCGTCGACGATGCTCGTGACTCCGTTGGCGAGCGGCGAGACGATCCCGTACGACGTGCCTGTGACCCAGCCCGGATCGGCGGTGCACCAGAACACGTCGTCGGGATGCAGGTCGAGGGCCAGGCGTCCCGTCACCAGGTGCGCCAGCACCGATTCGTGCGCGTGGACGGCACCCTTCGGTGTGCCCGTCGTGCCACTGGTGAAGTGCAGCAACGCGGTGCCGTCCGGGGCCGTCGCCGCGATCTCGAACTCGTCCCCGGCATCCTCGACGAGCGATCCGTAGTCCACGGTGCCGGCGACGCGGGTGACCGTCCCCTTCTCACCGACGAGGAGCACGTGCTCGAGATCGGGCAGCGCGTCGCGGATGGACGCGACCTTTCGGCGGTAGAGCCGCTCGGTGGTGACGAGGACCTGGGCCGCCGCCGATCTCCATGCGCTGGCGGATCGGCTCGGGACCGAAGGCCGAGAACAACGTGCACGCGGTGCTGCCGTGCTTGAGCGTGCCGAGCACGGCGACGTACAGCTCGGGTATCCGGTCGGTGAGCAGGAACACCCGCGCGCCGCGGGCGACGCCGAGGCGATCGAGGGCGTTGGCGAACCGATTGGTGAGCACCCGGAGCTCCGCGTAGGTGAAGTCGTGGGTATCGCCGTGGCGGCCCAGCCACCGGATAGCGAGGTGGTCGCGCCGGGGCCCGGCGGCGTGACGGTCCACGCACTCGTGTGCGATGTTCAGACCCCCGCCGGGGAGCCCGGCGAGCTCACGGCGCGCGACGGACCACGAGAACCGGGCGCGCTCAGCCTCGTAGTCGACGAGGTTGGGCCGAACGGACTGGTCATCGCGCGGCTTGACGATCGGCAGCGAGCGCACGGCTTCGACTGTGCCCCTCTCGGGCCCGGGAGACCAGGGCCAAAGGTCCGCGCGTTGCGAGAACGAGGGCGGTAGCGCCTCGGGCGGGCTATCCCGCGCGCCGGCGCGCGATCTCGGTGCACGCCACCGCGGCGGCGGCGCTCACGTTCAACGACGCGATGTAGCCGTACATGGGGATCGAGGCGACGACGTCGCATCGTGCGCGGGCGAGCCGCGACAGGCCGCGACCCTCCGCCCCGAGCACCAGCACGAGTGGCGCATCGGCGACCGACAGCTCGTAGAGCGACTGGTCCCCACCGGCGTCCAGCCCCGCGCACCACACGCCGGCGCGCTTGGCGCGGTCGAGCGCGCCCGGGATGCCGGAGACGAACGCGACCGGGAGGTACTCGAGCGCGCCGGCCGCGGCCTTGGCGACGGCCGGGGTCAGCCCGACCGCGCGGTGTGACGCCAGCACGACACCCGTCGCACCTGCGGTCTCGGCGCTGCGCATGACCGCGCCGAGGTTCTGCGGATCGGTCACGCCATCGAGCGCGACGAGGAACGCGCGGGGATCGGCGAGGAGCACGTCGAGATCGGCGATGGGCACCGGCGCCGCGAACGCCACGACGCCCTGCGGCGCGCCGGTGCGGGCCCGGCGCTCGATCTGGTCGGCCGGCACCTTGCGTACCCGCACGCCCGCCGCCTCGGCGAGGTTCCCGATCTCGGCGACGACCGGCGCGTCCTCGGCGTCGGTGGAGAGCCACAGGTCGTGGACCTTGCGCCGCCCCGCCACGAGCAGCTCGCGCACCGCCTGACGGCCCTCGACCTGCTGACCGAGGTCGCGCCGCTCCCGTCTGCCCTCTGGCTGCGGTCGTCGGGCGCTGCGCGCGTTGCCGCGGCCGGTCATCGGTGCCAGATCGTTCCGCCGGGAGTGTCCTCCAGCTTGATCCCGCGGGCCGCGAGCTCGTCGCGCACCGCGTCGGCGCGGGCGAAGTCACGGGACGCGCGCGCTTCGTCGCGCGCGCGGACGAGGGCTTCGATCTCGCCGTCGCCGTCGCCGTCGCCCTCGCCGATGCCGGTGCCGGTGGGCGCGGCGTCGAGCCCGAGCACCCCCAGGAGCTCGCAAATCGCCGCGAGCAGGGGCGCAGCGCGCTCCCGGTCGTCACCGTCGATCAGCCGGTTGGCTTCGCGCGCGGCGTCGAACACCACTGCGAGCCCGTGCGCGGTGTCGAAGTCCTCGTCCATGGCGTCACGGAACTGATCGAGCGCTACCGGGTCGGCATCGGCATCGGCCACTCCGGCCGTGCCGGCGCGCCGGACGAGCGCGTCGAGCCGCGCCATCGCCTTCTCGGCCGCGTGCAGCTCCGGCGGCCCGAGATCGGCGGCGCGCCGGTAGTGCGTCTGGAGCATCGCGAGGCGGATGGCACGCGGATCGTGACCGGCCAGCGCGTCGCCCAGCGTCGTGAAATTCCCGAGCGACTTCGACATCTTGGTACCGCCGATGGTCACCATGCCCGCGTGGATCCAGTGGCGGGCGAACGCGTGCCCCGCGGCCGTCGCCTGTGCTCGCTCGTTTTCGTGGTGCGGGAAGGTGAGGTCCTCCCCGCCGCCGTGGAGGTCGAAGCCCTCCCCGAGCAGGTCCAGCGACATCGCCGAGCACTCGATGTGCCAACCCGGCCGACCGGGCCCCCACGGGGAGTCCCACGCCGGTTCGCCCGGCTTGGCCGCCTTCCAGAGCGCGAAATCCATCGGGCTGCGCTTGGCTTCGTCGACGTCGACCCGGGCACCGGCCGACTCCCGCAGCTCGTCGAGCGTCCGGTGGGGGAGGGCGCCGTAGCCGTCGAAGGTCTCGACCGCGAAGTACACGCCCTGGCCGGGGACCTCGTAGGCGTGACCGGAGTCGACCAGCTCGCCGATCAGCCCGAGCATGCGGTCGACGTATTCCGTGGCGTGGGGACGATGGTCGGCCTCGCGCACGTTGAGCCGGGCCATCTGCTCGAAATAGACGTGCTCGTAGCGCTCCGCGAGCTCCGGCTCCGTGCATCCCGACTCGGCCGCGCGGGCGATGATCTTGTCCTCGACGTCGGTCACGTTGCTCACGTAGGTGACCGCGAACCCGCGCCACTCGAGGTAGCGACGGATGGTGTCGAACACCACGGCGGTCCGTGCGTTGCCGATGTGCGGTGCGTCGTACACCGTGGGCCCGCAGACGTAGAAGGCGACCTTCCCCGGCTCGCGCGTCGTCAACTCGACGGTGTCGCGCAGAAGAGTGTCGCGGATGCGGACCATTGCGAAACCGAGGGTAGTTCGCGCCCCTGCGCCGGCTCGACGCCTATTCGTCGGTGCCTTCGAGCAGGGCAACCGCCCAGCACGCGATCCCTTCGGCGCGGCCGACGGCACCGATGCCCTCGCCGCGCTTGGGCTTCACCGATACGAAGGCGCCGCCGAGCACCTCGGCGAGGTTGGTGACCATCGACGCCAGGTGCGGGGCCAGTCGCGGCGTCTCGGCCGCGATCACGACGTCGACGTTGACGACCGACCAGCCCGACGCGGCAACGCGACCGACGACGTCGCCCAGGAGCGCGAGGGACGACGCGCCGCGGTAGCGGTCGTCGGAGGCGGGGAACAGCGCCCCGAGGTCGGGCAGACCCGCGGGGCCGAGGAGCGCATCGGCCACCGCGTGGCACACCGCATCGGCGTCGGAGTGCCCGTCGAGCCCGGGACCGTCGAGAACGACGCCGGCGAGGACGAGCGCACGGCGGTCTCGCGGGTCGGTGACGAACGGGTGGACGTCGTAGCCCAACCCGACGCGGATCACGACACCTCGAGCAGCGCGGCGGCGATCATCAGATCGGCGGGTCCGGTGATCTTCAGGTTGCGCGGGTCGCCCGGAACCACGACCACGTCGCCCCCGATCGCCTCGACGAGCGCAGCATCGTCGGTGGCGTCGGCCGCGGTGGCGTGCGCGGCGCGCAGCACGTCGGCGGCGAACGCCTGCGGGGTCTGCACGGCGACGAGCCCGACCCGGTCCACGGTCGCGGTCACCCGCACGTCGTCGACCCGCTTCAGGGTGTCGGCCACCGCGAGCCCGGGGACGGCGCCGTCGGCACCGGCGCGCACGGCGGCGATCACCGAGCGAAACAGGTCGGCGGTCGCAAGGGGGCGCGCCGCGTCGTGCACGACCACCACCTCGGCGGTACCGGGCACCGCTGCCAGCCCGGCCCGGACCGACTCCGCCCGGGTGGCGCCACCGGTCGTGAGGGCCGCCACCTCGGCGCCGTGCCATTCGGTGGCGTCGGGAACGACGAGCACCACCGCGTCGCACACCTCCGAGGCCGTCGCGACCGCGTGGTCGACGAGGCGCGCGCCACCGAGCTCGGAGAACTGCTTCGGACCGCCGAATCGCTCGCCCCATCCCGCGGCGACGATCACGGCCCACACGCGGGAAACCGCCACCGTGAGACCGGTCTACTTCTTCGCGGCGGCCTTCTTCGCCGCCGGCTTCTTTGCGGGCGGCGGGACGTCTTCGCTCTTGAGCACCTCGTCGAGACGCGACTCCGCCGCCTCTTCGTCGACGTTCAGTGCGAAGGTGAGCTCCGACACGAGGATTTGGCGGGCCCGGGCCAGCATCCGCTTCTCGCCGGCCGACAAGCCCTTGTCGGCCTCGCGGATCGAGAGGTTCCGCACGACCTCGGCGACCTGGTAGATGTCACCGCTCTTGAGCTTCTCCACGTGGTTCTTGAACCGGCGCGACCAGTTGGTGGGCATCCGCGCCTCCTTCTTGCGGAGGACGGCGAACACCTCTTCGACCTCTTCGTCGTTGATCACCTCGCGGAGGCCGATCTCCTCCGCGTTGTCGGCGGGCACCATGAGCGTGAGGTCGCCGTACGCGAGGCGCAGCACGAGGTAGTCGCGCTTCTCGCCGAAGGCTTCCTTCTTCTCGCGGCGCTCGATCGTGGCCGCTCCGTGGTGGGGGTAGACCACCTTGTCGCCGACGTCGAACGTCATGGCTCTCCTCGCCAATTGCACGGAGGCCATCGCAGGAGGCGCTCCGCTGGGGAACGGGCCGGAATCGGCCGGAGATCAAGGATACCAGAGGCCCCGACGAGCCCTTTCGTCGCCTCACCCACCTGGCACCTCGGCGTGACTACGCTCTGCCAGCACGATGGTGGAACGACGGGTCCTCGAGACGACTCAGCTGTTGGGAGCATTGCCACCCGACAGCCTCGAAACCCTCCGGCAGCAGTCGACGACCCGTACCGTCGCCCGCAACGAGATCCTCTTCCGCCAGGACGACCCCGCATCCGAACTGTTCGGCATCATGAGCGGACGCATCGCGATCCTGACCCGCTCACCGGATGGCCGCGAGTCACTCGTCGCGGTGCTCGACCAGGGTTCGTTGTTCGGCGAATTGGGGCTGTTCGACGGCGGTCCCCGCTCAGCCGAGGCACGGGCCCTCGAGGAGACCACCCTCCTCGTGCTCTCGTATGACGCGGTGCGGGCGGCCATCGACGCCCACCCGACGCTGCTCTGGGTGATCGTCCGGCTGCTCGCTCGCCGGTTGCGCTCCACCGACGAGTCACTGGCCGACGCCGTCTTCCTCGACGTGCCCGCCCGCACCGCCAAGCGTCTGCTCGAGATCGCCGGCGACGAGGACCAGTTCCGGCTACCGATGACCCAGGAGGACCTCGCGGGCCTGGTCGGCGCGAGTCGCGAGCGCGTGAACAAGGCACTGTCCCTCTTCACGCGCCTGGGCTGGATCGAGGTCGAAGGACGAAACCGCTACCGGATCATCGACCGCGACGCGCTCCACGAGCGCGCCACCCTCTGACTCTGGGCGCGCCCGCCGGCGCTCAGTCCGGGAGCAGGAAGGTGAGCGTCCGGCGCCAGGCGTCGGCCGCGTCGTCGGCGCGGTGCGCGGGCCGCTCGGGTGCGTGCACGAAACCGTGGTCGGCCTCCGGGTAGACGACGATCTCGCAGTCGGGCCGGTCGGCCCACGCGACTCGTAGCGCGGCGATGTCGTCAGGGGGCGTGTACGGGTCGACGCCCCCGAAGATGGCAAGGGTCGGGCACACGTCACCGGCGGTGTCGAGCGGCTGACGGGTGTTCGGGCCGACCCAGTCATCGGGGACGCGGATCATGCCGTAGAACGAGACGGCACGGTCGAACCGCCCCGACGCCGCGGCCTTGAGCACCTGCATGCCCCCCATGCAGAAGCCCAGCACCGCGACCTCGCGCACGTCGTCGTGCACCACCAGGTAGTCGGCGGCGGTCTCGAGGTCGGCGATCTGCAGGTCGTCGTCGAGTTCCGCGACGTACCTCATCCGGGCGCCCGCGTCGGCTTCGGCACGGACCTCGACCGGCGCCCGGGCGAAGGGCTCGGGCGCGCAGACCGCGAAGCCGTGGGTCGCGAGTCGCCGGCACAGATCGTCGAACAACGGGCGCACACCCATGATGTCGGGGTGGAGCACGAGACCCGCGAGCGGCATGCCGTCGGGGCGGGCGTGGATGGCGTCGACCACGGTGCCGTCGACGCCGCGCAGCACGATGTGCTCGACGTCGATGTCGTGGGTTCCGGGAGTGAGCTCAGGCATCGGTCAGACGTACCGTTCGAGGATCGAGGTCTCCGCGAGGCGCGACAGGCCCTCCTTGATGGCCCGCGCCCGCACCTCCCCCACGCCTTCGACCTCGATCAGATCGCCGAGGCCGGCGCGCATGATCTTCTGGAGGTTGGAGAACCGGTTCACGACGTGGTCGGACACGAGCTCGGGGAGGCGGGGGATCTTGTGGAGCAGGCGGAACCCGCGCGGCTGGAGGGCGCCGTCGATACCGACGGCGGGGTCGAGGTGGAGCACCGACGCCACGATACCGAGGTCGAGGAGATCCTCGTCGTCGAGCTGCGCGAGCGCGCGCATCACGCTGAGCAGCTCGATGTCGTCCGACGACTGGTAGTAGTCCTTGGCCACCAGGCGTCGGTCCTCCTCGACGCCGCCGACGAGCTCCTCGAGCTGCAGCATCACGAGACGACCGTCGGCCCCCAGCTCGATGACGTAGCCCTCGATCTCCTCGGCGATGCGGCGCACCATCTCGGCGCGCTGGAGCACCGTCGCGACGTCGCGCACGGTGACGAGGTCCTCGACCTCCAGCGCCGACAGCGACCCGCTCACCGCGTCGAGCCGGGCCTTGTAGCGGGTGAGGATCTGCAGGGCCTGGTCGGCTCGGGCGAGCACTCGTGGGATGGGTTCGAGCGTGTGCTTCTCGCCCCGCCGGTGGATCGCCACCAGCGACATGTCCTCCGAGACCGTGATCACCGGAACGTCGAGCTGGCGGCCGACCCGTTCGGCGGTGCGGTGTCGGGTCCCGGTCTCGGAAGTGGGGACGTTGGGGTCCGGCACGAGGTGGACGTTGGCTCGTGCCACCCGCGAGGTGTCGGCGGCGAGGATGATCGCGCCATCCATCTTGGCGAGCTCCGAGAGGCGCTGGGGCGTGAACTCGGCGTCGAGCAGGAAACCCCCCGAGCACACCGACAGCACCTCCGGTCCGTCACCCACCACGATGAGGGCGCCCATCCGCGCCTGGAGGATCCGGTCGAGCCCTTCCCGCAACTGCGTTCCGGGCGCCACCAGCCGCAGTGCGACCATCATCGCTTCCGAACGCGGTGGGGCGGGCACGATGCGCTCTCCCTCTCGGTACGCGGCGCGTCGACGCCCAAGATACCTCAGAGTGGTGCCCTGCCCCCGGGGTCACCCCGTGGCGAAGAGCGCGACCTCGAGCGCGCCGCGCACGTCGCTCACCGGGATCAGCTCCATCCCGCCGTCCGGGCCGCCATCCCGAACGGTCGCGCGCACGTGGCCGATCCCCGCACCCCGGCGGGCACGACGGCGCGGGCGAACCCGAGGCGCGCCGCCTCCGCGAGCCGACGGTCGAGCTGCGGGACGGACCGGACCTCGCCCCCCAGCCCGAGCTCGCCGATCGCGACCGTGTCGCGGGTGACCGCACACTCGAGGCTGGCGCCGGCCAGGGCCAGCGCGAGCGCGAGGTCGAGACCGCGTTCGGTGACGCGCAGGCCGCCGGCCACGCTCGCGTAGACGTCGGCCTTGACCGGTTTCACCTTCGAGTGCTGTTCGAGGACTGCGAGCAGCATCGCCAGGCGTCCCGACTCCATACCCGACGCGGATCGGCGCGGCATCGGCGCGGCAGTGGGGAGGACCAACGCCTGGACCTCCACCAGGATCGGCCGCGCCCCCTCGAGGACCGCGGCGACGGCAGAGCCGGGCACGCCGGGTCGGCGATCCACGAGGAACCGGGCCGACGCGTCGGGAACGTCGACCAACCCGCGCTCGGTCATCTCGAACAACCCCACCTCGTTCGTGCTCCCGAACCGGTGCTTGAGCGCGTGGAGCGTCCGCAGCGTGTGGCCGCGGTCGCCGTCGAACGAGAGCACGGTGTCGACGACGTGCTCGAGGACCCGCGGACCGGCCAGCGTCCCCTCCTTGGTGACGTGGCCCACCAGCACCATCGCCCGAGCGTGCTCCTTGGCCTCCTGCACGAGCCGGTAGGCGCAGTCGCGCACCTGGGTCACCGACCCCGGGGCACCGGGGAGATCGGGGTCGACCACGGTCTGGATGGAGTCCAGCGCCAGCACGTCGGGCGCGACCGCCCCGGCGTGCGCGAGCACGTGGGGCAGGGAGGTCTCGGCCACCACGAGCAGGTCCGCGTCGAGCGCTCCCACTCGCTCCGCCCGCATGCGCACCTGGGCGCAGGACTCCTCGGCGGTGATCAGGAGGCAGCGGGCCCCCTGCGCCGCCATGCGCCCGAGCACCTGCAGCAGCAGGGTGCTCTTGCCCATGCCCGGCTCACCGGCCAGGAGCGTGACCGATCCCGGGACGAGCCCGCCTTCGAGCACGCGGTCGAGCTCACCGACCCCCGTCGACCGCGGGAGCGCCGTGCGCGCATCGACCTGTGCGATCGGCACGGGTCCGTCCGCGCTCGCCCGCAGCGCGACCGGCGCCGGCCCGGCACCGCTGGCGTCGAGCTCCTCCACGAGGGTGCCCCACGCCGTGCACACCGGGCAACGACCCAACCAGCGGGGGGACTCGCCGCCACATTCGCTACACCGGTGCACGGTTCTCGTCTTCATGTCGGCGAACCTACGCCCGGGGTACGACATCAACGCGGGCGGGGCGTATCGTCCGGCCGATGCGCCCGCTCGTCGTCGGTTTCGATCTCGACATGACCCTCGTCGACTCCCGGCCGGGGATCCTCGCCACGCTCGGGGTCCTCGCCGCCGAGACCGGCGCGCCGGTCGCGGCGGACGGCATGCTCGACGCGCTCCTGCGCCGCAACCTCGATCTGGAGTTCGCCGAGCGGTTCCCGGAGTCCGACGCCACCACCTGGGCGGACCGGTTCCGGGTGCTCTACGCCGAGCACGGCGTGCCCGGCACCGAGCTGCTGCCGGGGGCCCGCGACGCAACCGCGGCGGTGCACGCCGCGGGCGGGCGCGCCATCGTGGTCACCGCCAAGTACGAGCCGAACGCCATCCGGTGCCTCGAGCAGGTGGGACTGGTCGTCGGCATCGACGTCGACGCGGTGTTCGGCTGGCGCTACGCCGACGGCAAGGCGAGACCCTCGTCGAGGAGGGTGCGGCGCTCTACGTCGGCGACACGCCCAACGACGTGCGGGCGGCGCACCTGGCCGGGGCCGAGATCGTCGCCGTCGCCACCGGGCCGCATCCGACCGCCGAGCTGCACGGCGCCGGCGCGACCGACGTGCTCGACTCGCTCTCCGCCTTCCCGGCCTGGTTCGACGGGTGGCTCAGGCAGGCGCCGACGGGCGCGGGTAGTCGCGTCCCCGCCGGCGCCGCCGTCTTCCCGGCCACACGAGCACCAGCACCGCCAGGGCCACCAGCACGACGGCGGCGATGACCAGCACGACACGCCTCGTGTCGAGCACCGACGACGACGCGGCGATCGGCGTGCGTTTCCCGCGACGCCGGGCACGGTCTCGGTCGTGCCCGGGAGCTCGACCTGGACCTTCAGACCGAAGGAGTCCCGGATCTCGGCGAGCAGCGACTGATCGATCGCGTTCACGTCGACCTGTTGGTTGGTGAGCGCGGCCACGACGTCGGGATCGGTGGTGAGACCGGTCTGCAACTTGCCGAGGTCGACCGTGCCGCGCATGTCGTAGCTGGTCGACAGGAGACCATGGTCGCGTGTGACCGACACGCCGCGCAGTGGGCCGGTCGTGCCGCTGACCTCCCGCATGATGCCCGCCACCTGCTTGGGCGAGTCGAACGGCTTCGAGAGCACGATCTGCGCGGAGCCGTCCGCGGCGCGTGCCCACGGCTGGACGGTCCAGCCGGCCTGCGTGAGGTCGCCGAGCCGGACCCGGTCCTCGAGCTTCCCGCCACCGGTCTCGGCCGCCTTGACCGCGCCCGGGTCGAGCACCGCGGTGACGGTCACGACGCCGCTGCCGTCGTCCTTGACCTTGATCGACACGGTGGTGTCGACCTTGCACACGGTGGCGAGCAACGCCACGACGAACGCGACGAGGAGCAGCCGTCTCCGGCTGCTCCTCGACTGCTTCGTCCTTGGTCGACGTGTGATCTAGCCCTCGGAACCGCTGCCGGCGAGCTCCACCGGCGGAGGCTCGATCCCCTCGATGGCCCGGAACACGATCTCGTCGTCGAGCGCGTCGACCATGATCGTCTCGCCGGCGTGGAATTCCTTCCACAGGATCTTCTCCGAGAGCGGGTCCTCGATCATGCGCTGGATCGCCCGACGCAGCGGACGTGCCCCCGAGCGCGGGGTCGTAACCCTTCGCCGCGAGCAGCAGCTTGGCGTCCGTGGTGAGCTCGAGGTGGAGACCCTGGCTCTCGAGCTGACCGACCACCCGCTTGATCAGGAGGTCGACGATCTCGGTGACCTCTTCCTGCGTGAGCTCGTTGAAGACGATCACCTCGTCGATCCGGTTCAGGAACTCGGGGCGGAAGCTGCGCTTGAGCTCCTCGCTCACCTTGTCCTTCATCTTCTCGTAGGTGACGGCTTCGTCGGCCTTGCCGAACCCGACCGCGGTCTTGCGGAGGTTCGCCGTGCCGAGATTGGAGGTCATGATGATCACGGTGTTCTTGAAGTCGACGGTGCGGCCCTGGGCGTCGGTCAACCGGCCGTCTTCCAGGATCTGGAGCAGCGTGTTGAAGACGTCGGGGTGCGCCTTCTCGATCTCGTCGAAGAGCACCACCGAGAACGGCTTGCGCCGCACGGCCTCGGTGAGCTGACCGCCTTCGTCGTACCCCACGTAGCCGGGAGGCGAGCCGACGAGACGAGACACCGTGTGCTTCTCCATGTACTCGCTCATGTCGAGCTGGATGAGCGCGTTCTCGTCACCGAAGAGGAAGTCCGCGAGCGTCTTGGCGGTCTCGGTCTTCCCCACGCCCGACGGACCGAGGAAGATGAACGAGCCCGATGGGCGCTTGGGATCCTTCAGACCGGCACGGGTGCGCCGGATCGACTGCGAGACCGCCTTGATCGCCGCGTCCTGGCCGACGATCCGCTTGTGCAGCTCGTCCTCCATGCGGAGCAGCTTGGCCGTCTCCTCCTCGGTGAGCTTGTAGACGGGGATCCCGGTCCACAGCGCCAGCACCTCGGCGATCGACTCCTCCGTGACCTCGTTGAAGAGGTCGACACCCTCGGCACGCCATTCGATCTCTTTGGTCTCCCGCTGCTCGAGCAGGGCCTTCTCGTCGTCGCGGAGCTTCGCCGCGCGCTCGAACTGCTGCGCCTCGATGGCGGCTTCCTTCTCGCGACGCGTGTTCGCGATCTGGTCTTCGAGCTCGCGGTAGTCCGGCGGTGCCTGCATCCGACGGATGCGCAGGCGCGAACCCGCCTCGTCGATGAGGTCGATCGCCTTGTCGGGGAGGTGGCGGTCGGAGATGTAGCGGTCGGCGAGATTCGCCGCGGCCACCAGCGCCTGGTCGGTGATGGTGACCCGGTGGTGCTGCTCATAGCGGTCGCGCAGGCCCTTGAGGATCTCGATGGTGTGCGCGACCGTCGGCTCTTCGACCTTGATCGGCTGGAAGCGCCGCTCGAGCGCGGCGTCCTTCTCGAGGTGCTTGCGGTACTCGTCGAGCGTGGTGGCACCGATGGTCTGGAGCTCGCCGCGAGCGAGCATCGGCTTGAGGATGCTGGCCGCGTCGATGGCACCTTCCGCGGCACCGGCCCCCACGAGGGTGTGCAGCTCGTCGATGAAGAGGATGATGTCGCCGCGGGTGCGGATCTCCTTCAGGACCTTCTTGAGGCGCTCCTCGAAGTCGCCGCGGTAGCGCGAACCCGCCACCAGCGCCCCGAGGTCGAGCGTGTAGAGCTGCTTGCCCTGGAGCGTCTCGGGCACCTCACCGCCGACGATGTCGCTGGCGAGCCCCTCGACGATGGCCGTCTTGCCCACGCCGGGCTCGCCGATGAGGACGGGATTGTTCTTGGTGCGGCGCGACAGGACCTGCATGACGCGCTCGATCTCCTTCTCGCGCCCGATGACCGGGTCGAGCTTCTTGTCGCGCGCGAGCTGGGTGAGATTGCGACCGAACTGGTCGAGCACCAGCGAGCCGCCCTGGGTCGCCTCGGGGGAGGCGCCGCCGCCCTGGGGCGCGCCTTCCTTGGCGCCGGCGTAGCCCGACAGGAGCTGGATGACCTGCTGGCGGACGCGCGACAGGTCGGCGCCCAACTTGACGAGCACCTGCGCGGCGACACCCTCACCTTCGCGGATGAGCCCCAGCAGGATGTGCTCGGTGCCGATGTAGTTGTGGCCCAGCTGCAGTGCCTCCCGCAGCGAGAGCTCCAGGACCTTCTTGGCGCGGGGAGTGAACGGAATGTGGCCCGACGGCGCGGTGCCGCCGTGGCCGATGATCTCCTCGACCTGCGCGCGCACGGCTTCGAGCGAGATCCCGAGCGACTCGAGCGCCTTCGCGGCGACGCCCTCGCCCTCGTGGATCAGGCCGAGCAGGATGTGCTCGGTCCCGATGTAGTTGTGGTTGAGCAGGCGCGCTTCTTCCTGCGCCAGGACGACCACTCGGCGGGCTCGGTCGGTAAAGCGTTCGAACACGGTTGTGAACCGCCTCTCCTCTGTGGGATGGACGTCACTCCCCTTGGGCCCACCGTCACCGGTGGGGTCCGGGTCCTGACGTCATCATTTCAGTGTAATCGGCTGTGCTCCGGGACCCTCCGCGTATGGATCGGCATCCGGGAGGTGGCCGGTAAAGGTCAAACGCCCTCCGGCTTGGAGATTGTTCCCGATGCTGCCTACCGTGGGTCCATGACCGGGCCGGGAGAACCGCTGCGGCCGCCCGCGCCCGCGGATCTGGCCGATGATCTGCCCACGTTGTCCGACGACCTCGCCCGGGTCGACCGCGCGCTGCGGGAGTCGGTCAGAACGCCCGATCCGTTCCTGGCGGACGTCGCCGCCCATCTGATCGGCGCGGGAGGCAAGCGGCTCCGGCCCACCCTCACGCTCTGCGCGTCGTACGCGAGCACCGCGACCCCGTCGGCGACCCAGGACGCGGTCACCGGCGGCGTGGCGTGCGAGCTCGTCCACCTCGGCTCGCTCTACCACGACGACGTGATCGACGAAGCCGAGACCCGACGCGGGGTCCCGAGCGTCAACGCGCGATGGAGCAACATCGTCGCGATCCTCGCGGGCGACTTCCTGCTCGCCCGCGCATCCTCGCTCGCCGCGTCGTTGGGTGCCGACGTCGCCGCGCTGCTCGCGGCCACGATCGGCGAGCTGTGCCGCGGGCAGGTGCTCGAGCTGCAGCATCTCTTCGACGTCGACCGGTCCGAGGAGGACTACGCCGCCGCCATCGAAGGCAAGACCGCGGCGCTCTTCGCGACGTCGTGCCGCATCGGGGGCATGGTCTCGGGCGTCCCCGACCCCACCCTCGACGCGCTGACGCGGTTCGGCCGTCATCTCGGGATGTGCTTCCAGATCGTCGACGACGTGCTCGACCTGTCGTCGACGGACGCCGCGCTCGGCAAGCACGCGGGGCAGGATCTGCTCGAGGGGATCTACACCCTGCCGGTGATCTACATGCTGCGCGAGTCGGAGCCGTTGCGCGACATGCTCGGTCACCCACTCGACGCGACGCAGTTGGAAGAGGCACGGGAGCTCGCGCTCGGCACGCTCGCGGTGGGCACCAGCGCGGTCGAGATCGCCCTCGGCGTCGCTCGCGACCATGCGGTGAAGGCCAGCGAGGCGCTCGACGGCGCCGACGGGCTCGACCCCGGCGTGTGCCAGACCCTCGGACGGCTCGTCGACGGTCTCGTCCACCGCGAGAGCTGACCGCGCAGACGACGCCGGAAGCGCGCGCCTTCGTGGAATATGCGGCTCAGCCCGGATTGCGTTCGTGGACGATGCGCAGGCCCTGGAGCGTGAGCCAGGGTTCGAAGTGCTGGATGGTGTGCGAGTGCGGCATGATCAGCTCGGCGAGACCGCCGGTCGCCACCACCGTCGAGGGTCCGAGCTCGGCGACGAAGCGGTCGACGATCGCGTCGACTTGGCCGCTGAAGCCGTAGACCGCGCCCGACTGGATCGCCTCGATGGTCGACTTGCCGATCACGTTCTTCGGCGCCACCAGCTCGACCCGCCGCAGCGCCGCCGCGCGGTCGAACAACGCGTCGAGCGAGATCTCGATACCGGGGAAGATCGCGCCACCCAGGTACTCGCCTTTGGCGCTCACCGCGTCGACGGTGTTGGCGGTCCCGAAGTCGACGACGATCGTCGGACCGCCGTAAAGGTCGTACGCGCCGACGGCATTCGCGATGCGGTCGGCGCCGACGTTCTTGGGCTCGTCGTAGAGGATGGGCATCCCCGTCCGCACCCCGGGCTCCAGCACCAGCGCGTCGAAACCGAAGTAGCGCTCCGTCATCTCGCGCAGTGCCGCTGTCACTCTCGGAACGCCCGACGCGATGGCGACGCCCGACACCTGGGCGTCGAACGAGAACCCGTGGAATCCCAGGAACTGCTGGAACATCAACGCGAGCTCGTCCGATGTGCGCTCCGCGACGGTCGCGATGCGCCAGTGGTCGACCAGGTCGTGTTCGGCGAAGAGCCCGATCACGGTCTGGGTGTTCCCACAGTCGATGGTCAGCAACATCTCGTCAGGCCTCCTCGTCGGTGTCGGAGTGCGTGTCGCCCTCGTGCGGCTCGCGACCCCGGAGATCGAAGCCGATGTCGAGCGCAGGTGCGGACTGCGTGATCACGCTGGTGGAGATCAGATCGGCACCGGCGTCGGCGTAGGCGCGGACGTTGTCGAGCGTGACACCTCCCGACACCTCGACGAGGAATCCCGGCGGCGCCGTGCTGCGCACGAGCGAGACACAGGCGCGGACGTCGTCGGGCGTCATGTTGTCGAGCAGCACCATCGTGGCCCCGGCCGTGATCGCCTCCTGGACCTGCGCGGCGCGGTCGCATTCGACCTCGACCGTCCGCCCCGGCCAGCGAGCGCGGCCGCGGGCGACGGCGTCGGTGATCCCGAGCCCGGCGAGATGGTTGTCCTTCACCAGGACGAATTCCGAGAGCGAGCTGCGGTGGTTCACGCCGCCACCGGCCCGCACCGCGGCCTTCTCGACCGCTCGCAGGCCGGGGATCGTCTTGCGCGTATCCCAGATCCGGGCGGTCGGACCCGCCGCCTGCACGAAGTGTCGGGTCGAAGTGGCGACCCCCGACAGGTGGCACAGGAAGTTGAGCGCGCTCCGTTCGCCGGTGAGAACCGACCGCAACGGGCCGTCGACCCGACCGAGCTTGGTCCCCGGCCCGACCACCTCGCCGTCGTCCACCAGCCAGTGCACCGTCACCGCCGGATCGAGCTGCGCGAAGACCTCGGTCGCGCACGCGGTCCCGGCGACGACGCCTTCGGCGCGCCCCATCACGTCGACGCTCGCGCGCGTCCTCCGGCACCAAAGCCGCGGTGAGGTCGCCGAGGGCTCCGATGTCCTCGGCCAACGCGCGCGCCACGAGCGAGCGCACCACATGGGCGGGCGCGTCGAAATCGGTCACCGCGACGGCTCGCGTGCGGCCGCCGCCAGCGGCACGAACTCCGGGGCGGACGGGCCCCGGAACACGAGACGTCCGAGGAACGCGGGGACGGCTCGGGGTGGTCTTCGCGCGTGTGCGTCCCCCGCGACTCGCGTCGCGCGGTGGCGGCGCGCACCAAACCGGTGCTGACCGCGTGCAGGTTGGCGCTCTCGATGTCGGTCGGCGTCATCGCCGCGAGCGCGCCGGCTGCGCGTTCGAGGCTGGCGGCGCTGCGCAGGACCCCGGCGTCGCGCGTCATGACCCGCTGGAGCTCATCGCGGATCGCCGGAGACGTGGTCCGCCCGGGCACGGAGCCGGTCCCCCGTTCAGGCACGGAGCCGGGTTCCCGTTCAGGCACGGAGCCGGGTTCCCGTTCAGGCACGGAGCCGGTCCCCGTTCAGGCACGGAGCCGGGTTCCCGTTCAGGCACGGAGCCGGTCCCCCGTTCGGGCGCCAGGTCGTCGACCCCGGCCAACACGCCGGTGGGCTCGCACGACTCCTTGCCCCGCTCGATCGCCTCCACCGCCCGCGCCGCGAACACCAGGCCTTCGAGCAACGAGTTCGAGGCCAGCCGGTTGGCGCCGTGCACGCCCGAGCAGGCGGCCTCACCGCAGGCCCACAGGCCCGGCAGCGTGGTCGCACCGTCGAGATCGGTGCAAACACCGCCGGACAGGTAGTGCGCAGCCGGCGCGACCGGGAGCCAGTCACGGCTGGGGTCGAGCCCGACCGAGTGGCACGCCTCCCAGATGGTCGGGAACCGCGCCGGGAAGTCGCCGATGCCGGTGGCGTCGAGCCAGAGATGCTCGAGGTCGCGGTCGATGAGCCGACGGGTGATGGCCCGGGCCACGACGTCGCGGGGCGCGAGGTCGGCCAGCGGATGTTCGCCCCGCATGAAGGCGACGCCCTGCTCGTCGCGCAGGATGGCGCCCTCACCACGCAAAGCCTCCGACAGCAGCGGGCGCGGCATCGACGGGTGGTGCAGCGCGGTCGGATGGAACTGCATGAACTCCAGATCGGCGACCGCGACGCCGGCGCGGATCGCCATCGCGATCCCGTCACCGGTGGACAGCGCGGGATTGGTGGTGACAGCGAAGCACTGCCCCGCGCCCCCGGTCGCGATCACGACGTGGCGGGCACGCACCTCGCGTGCGCCATCAGGACCCTCGGCGGCGACGCCCGTGATCCTTCCCTCCTCCACGATCAGCTCGGAGGCCAGCCATCCCTCCCGGACGTCGGCACCCGACCCGTGGACCGCGGCGACGAGCGCCCGCTCGATCTCGGCGCCGGTGGCGTCGCCCCCGGCGTGGACGACCCGCGCCACGGAATGGCCGCCCTCACGCGCCCGGGCGAGCCGGCCGTTGCCGTCGACGTGGTCGAAGTGCGCGCCGAGCGCCATCAGCTCACGAACCCGGGTCGGTCCTTCGCTGGCGAGCACCCGCACCGCGTCGGGATCGCACAGGCCGCCGCCGGCGGCCAACGTGTCGGAGCCGTGCAACTCGGGCGAGTCGTCGGCGGGATCGAGCGCGGCGGCGACACCGCCCTGCGCGTAGCGGGTCGCCGACCAGCCGAGCTCGCCCTTGGTGAGCACCGTGACCGACATCCCGTTCCGTCGGGCCCGCACCGCGGCCGAGAGGCCCGCGACGCCGCTGCCGAGCACGAGGAGGTCGGTGGAGAGATCGGCCATGGGAACTTTTTCGACCCGCGGGCGTCGCGCCGAGTTACGGCGCGACCTCGCGAACCGAGTGCATCGTGGGCCGGTTGTCGGCGTCGACGTGCACGACGACGGGCTCGTAGCCGGCGAGCTCGGCTTCCTCGTACTGCGCGTAGGTGATCACGATCACCTTGTCGCCCGGATGGACGAGGCGTGCGGCCGCGCCGTTGAGGATCACGTCACCCGGACCGCCCCGGATGACGTAGGTCTCGAAGCGGGCGCCGTTGTCGAGGTCGAGCACGTGCACCTGTTCGTGCTCGCGGATGTCGGCGAGCTCCATCAGGCGTTCGTCGAGCGTGATCGATCCGATGTAGTTGAGATCGGCACCGGTGATCGTCGCGCGGTGGATCTTCGACTTCATCATGATCCGTTGCATCAGGGTTCCTCCGTGGTTCCGGACGACGCGGTGAGCACTCCGAGGTCGGGGGTGGGTGTGCCACCGGGAAACGAAATCGTGACGTTGTCGATCAGACGAGCCTTGCCCACGAAGGCAGCCAGCGCAACCAGCGTGTCCGGCGCGATCCGATCGATCGGCTCCAGAGTCGCCGCGTCGACCACCTCGGCGTAGTCGAGATGCACCTCCGGCGCGCCGGCGATGGTGTCGACGACGAGTCGGCGCAGCGCGCCCGGGCCGCGCTCGCCCGCGACCACGGCCTCGGAGACGAGGTAGAGGGCCGACGAGAGGACCACCGCGGCGCGGCGCTCGTCGGCGTCGAGGTAGGAGTTGCGGCTCGACATGGCGAGGCCGTCGGATTCGCGCACCAACGGGCAGCCGACCACCTCGACCGGCAGGTCGAGGTCGACGGTCATGCGGCGGATGACCGCGACCTGCTGCGCATCCTTGCGCCCGAAATAGGCACGGCTCGGTCCGACGATCCCGAAGAGCTTCGCGACCACGGTGGTCACGCCATCGAAGTGGCCGGGACGGCTGGCGCCGCACAACACGTCGGTGAGCCCTTCCACGTGCACCGTCGTCCGCGCTCCCGACGGGTACATCTCGGCGGCGCTGGGAGTGAAGAGGACGTCGACACCTTCCGCCTCGGCCGCCATGCTGTCGCCGACGGGGTCGCGCGGGTAGCCGTCGAGATCCTCGGTGGGTCCGAACTGTGTGGGGTTGACGAAGAGGCTCACGATGACGAAGTCGTTCGCCTTGCGGGCCGCGCGCATGAGCGAGCGGTGTCCTTCGTGGAAGAACCCCATGGTCGGCACGAAGCCGACACGCTTCCCTGCCGCTCGCGCGTCGTCACACACGGCGCGCGCTTCGGCGATGGTCGTCGCGGTGATCACCGGTCACCACGGAGCAGGTCACGGACGCGGGTGTCGTCCCGACCGCTGAGCCGGAGCGCCTCGGTTGCGAGGGCGCGGTACGCGGCACGCTCGTCTTCGGGAAGCGCGCCGAGATGGCGCGCCACCGTGTCGGCGTCGCCGCGTGCCACCGGCCCGGTGAGCGCGTCTCCGGCACCGAGTGCCTCGACGTTGTCGACGGTCGCGCGTACCAGCGGCCAGAGCGCCGGCGCGGGTACGCCGGCGTCGTGAGCGATACGTGTCGCCTGGCCCAGGAGCGCGACGAGATGATTCGAGGCGATGGTCGCCGCCGCGTGGTACTCGACCCGGTCGGCAGCGGCGACCCGGAATGGCCGCAGCCCGAGCGAGACCGCGAGCCACTCAACCGTGTCGGGCCCCTCGACCGCGCACCACGACCCCGGCAGGCGCGCCAATCCCGCGTCGACCGACGGCAACGACTGCAGGGGGTGCAGCGAGCCGATGTCGACGTCGGGCCGGGCGCGGCGCAGCTTGTCGAGCTCTTCGAGCGCGCACGCGCCCGACAGGTGGACCACCAGGGCACCGGGCTCGAGGGCGGGGGCGAGGACCGCTCCGGCCTCCGCGATGGCGGCATCGGGAGTTGCCACGATGACGAGCTCGGCGCCGCGTCCGGCGTCGACGACGTCGACCGCGGGCGCGCCGAGCCGGGTCGCGGCCTCCTGGGTCGACGACGCGTGGACCGACCGGCCCGCGACAGCCACCGCCACCCACCCGCGCGCGACGAGCGCCGCGGCCACGGTCGTGCCGGCACGTCCGGGACCCACGAGGGCGAGCGCCCGCTGCGATCGATGTTCCACGCCAACCATTTGGGTAGTGGCCTCTTCGTCCTGGCCTCTTCGTTCCGGCCCCTGGTGGGGGTGCCGGTCTACTCGGGCAGCACCAATGTTAGACCCGCGGGCCTGACCGATGCCGCGTCGGCCGGGAGCCGGGTCTTCCACTCCGGCGCGAGGTCGGCGAGCGGCACGACCACGAAGCCCCGCTCGGCCATCCGCGGGTGCGGCACGACGAGATCAGGTTCGTCGATCCGCTCGTCGCCCACCAGGAGCACGTCGACATCGAGGGTGCGGGGACCCCACCGCACGGTGCGCACGCGATCGGCCGCCGCCTCGATCCGGTGGGCGATGTCGAGCAACGCCCGGGCGGCGAGCCCGGTGTCGACGGCCACGACCGCGTTGAGGTAGTCGGGTTGTGGTGGGCCCCCCACCGGAGACGTCTCGTACACCGGCGACGCCGCGACGACCCGGATGCCGTCGACCCGGCCGAGGGCGTCGAGCGCGCCCTGCAGGTGCGCGGCGCGGTCGCCGAGGTTGGATCCGATCCCCAGGTAGGCGCGACGCACGGCCCGCCCGGGTGTCACTGCCGGATGCACACCGCGACGTGGTCGACCATCGCGCGTACCGGTGGATGCAGCTTGCTGACGGTGACGGTGACCGCCGTGACCCGTTCGTCGACCCGGCACACCTCGGCGATGCGGGTGCCGAGACGCTCGAGCAGGGCGTAGCGCTCCGAGGTCACGACCCGGCTCACGGCTTCGGCGACCGCGGCGTAGTCGACCGTGTCTTCGAGCGCGTCGCTCTCCCCGGCGGTGCTGAGGTCGACGGTCAACTCCACGTCGACCTCGAAGGGTTGAGGCCGCGTCTGCTCCTCGGGGAGGACGCCGTGCACCCCCAGCTCCCGGAGGCCCTTGATGACGATGGTTCCCATCTCAGCTCCGAGCGCGACGGCGGGGCGTCGCCTTCTTCTGGGCGGTGCGTGCCTCGACGATCCCTTCGGCCACCGTCACCGCGACGATCTCGCGCGCCACCGAACCGAGCTGGCGACCCGTGATCTCCTCGATCACGACGACCGCGTTCGGCCCCTCGGTGACGAGGCCGACGTAGAGGAGATACCCCGCGAGGACCCCGAGCAACCGGTCGCCGAACTCCTCGTGGTGGATCAACACCCGTTCGTCGGGATCCGCGAGCCACCCGGCCAGCGTGGCGTAGAGGACCGGCAGCCGCTCGCTCCACTCGTCGTGGCGACCGATCGGGGTGTGCGCGTACGGAATGCCGGCTTCCTCGTAGGCGTGCAGGTTGTGAGGGGAGTCGAGCATCGAGAGGATGCGGGTGAAGCCCTGGCCGATGAGCCAGATCAACTCCTCCTGCCGGCGCACCTTGCGGTGGTTGCGGGCGAAGCCCCCCGGCCGCTCCGACGCCGCCAGGCGGTCCTTGATGATCCAGCAGAACGCGCGGGGTTCGAGCCCCTGTGCCCACCGGCCCTTCACGGTCGTATCCTCACGCGACGGCTGCCGCGTCGATACCGCACATCATGTCGAGGAGACGCAACGCATCGGCAGCGGGACCGGCGTCGTGCACCCGCACGACACGCGCACCGTGGTCCACCGCCCACACGACGGTCGCGAGCGTGCCGTCGTCGCGCGCGTCCGCCGGGCGCGGTGCGTGCTCGCCGACCGCGTCGGCGAGCACGGCGCCGATGAAGGTCTTGCGCGATGGGCCGACGAGCACCGGGACCTCGACGCGTGCCACCAGCTCCGCGAGACGAGCCAGGAGCTCGACGTTGTGTTGGCGGAGCTTGCCGAACCCGAGACCGGGATCGGCACAGAGCGCCCCGGGCGCGACGCCCGCGTCCTGTGCGCGTGCCAGCCGCTCCACGAGGAGGTCGCCCACCTCGAGGACCACGTCGTCGTAGCCGGGGGCCTGCTGCATCGTGCGCGGCTCACCCTGCATGTGCATCACCACGAGTCCGGCGCCGGCCGCGGCCACGACCGGCAGCATCCCGGGGTCGCCGGTCGCGGCCGAGACGTCGTTCACCACGAGCGCGCCGGCGTCGAGCGCGGCGGCGGCCACAGCCGCCTTGCTGGTGTCGACGCTGACCGGCACTCCCGCCTCGGCCGCGAGGCGGGCCACGACCGGCACCACCCGGCGAAGCTCCTCGTGCTCGACCACCGGCTGAGCGCCCGGGCGGGTCGACTCCCCGCCCACGTCGAGCAGGTCGGCGCCGGCGGCCACCAGGCTCAGGCCGTGCGCGACCGCGGCGCCCGGATCGAGGAACCGGCCGCCGTCGGAGAAGGAATCCGGGGTGACGTTGACGATGCCCATCACCGCAGGGCGCTCCCCGCACACGGACGACCAGGCGAACATTGCGACGCAGGATACCGGGAGTCCGCGCCGGGCGTCGGAGCCCGAAATGTCCGGTCCGCGAGCTACAAGCGGTTTCCCGGGTAGGTGATGAGGCTCATCGCCTCGGCCCGGGTGGCGGCGTTGCTCTTGAAGAGTCCCCGTACCGCCGAGGTGATCGTCAACGAACCGGGCTTCTTCACCCCCCGCATCGACATGCACAAGTGCTCGGCCTCGACCATCACCAACACTCCGCTCGGGTTGAGGACCTCCACCAGCGCATCGGCGATCTGGGTGGTCAACCGTTCCTGCACCTGGGGGCGCTTGGCGAAGCCGTCGACCAGGCGGGCGATCTTCGACAACCCGGTGATCCGGCCGTCGTCGCCCGGGATGTAGGCCACGTGCGCGCGCCCGGCGAACGGGATGAGGTGGTGTTCGCACATCGAATGAATGGGAATGTCGCGGACCATCACCATCTCGTCGTGATCGGCCTCGAACGTGACCGTGAGGTGCTGCGACGGGTCTTCGTGGAGCCCGGAGAAGATCTCCTCGTACATCCGGGCGATGCGCGTGGGCGTGCGGGCGAGCCCGTCGCGGTCGGGATCCTCACCGATCGCTTCGAGGATCTCGCGGACGGCATGCTCGATCCGCGCGAAGTCGATGGGAAGCGCGCTCGGCGTCCCCCGGTACTGAGTGGAGCGGGCTCGTGTCGGTCACGCGGAGCCTCCGGAACGACGGGTCTGGTCGGATCGTGATGCGGCTGCGGAATTGCTCCGGCTCGGCGCCGGTGACGTCGCTTCGGGGCGGCGCCGGGCGCGCGGGTCGGCATCGGCTCGGGCCTCCCACATGTGCACGTCGGCGAACAGGTCCTGCACGCGCTCGGCTTCGAGCGTCTCGTGCACGATCAACTCCTGCGCGAGGCGGTCGAGAATCTCGCGGTTGTCGACGAGGACCGCGTGGGCCGCCTGGTGCGCGTCGTCGATGAGCACGCGGACTTCACCGTCGATGTTGGCGGCGACCTCTTCGGAATAGTCGGGCGTACTGCTGAAGTCGCGCCCGAGGAACACCTCGCCCTGCGGATGACCGAAGCGCATGGGGCCGAGCGAGTCGCTCATGCCGTACTCCGTGACCATCTGGCGGGCGATCGTGGTGGCACGATCGATGTCGTTCTGCGCGCCCGTGGTGGGGTCGGCGAAGATCATCTCCTCCGCGGTGCGACCACCGAGCAGCATCGCCAGCTCGTCGATGAGCTCGCTGCGCGTCACGAGGAACTTGTCCTCCGTCGGCAGCGTGAGCGTGTAGCCGAGGGCGCGTCCGCGCGGGATGATCGAGATCTTGTGCACCGGGTCGGTGTTGGGCAGCGCGTGCGCGACCAACGCGTGGCCACCCTCGTGGTAGGCGATCACCCGCTTCTCCCGCTCGGAGATGAGGCGGCTCTTGCGTTCGGGCCCGGCCATCACGCGGTCGATGGCCTCTTCGAGCTGCGGGAGCCCGATGAGCTTGAGGTTGTGACGGGCCGAGAGCAGCGCCGCCTCGTTCATGAGGTTGGCGAGGTCGGCACCGGTGAAGCCCGGCGTACGCCGGGCGATGACGTCGAGATCGACGCCCGGGGCCAGCGGCTTCTGCTTGCCGTGCACCGCCAGGATCGCCTTGCGGCCCTCGAGGTCGGGTCGATCGACGACGATCTGGCGGTCGAAACGACCGGGCCGCAGCAACGCGGGATCGAGGATGTCGGGACGGTTGGTCGACGCGAGGAGGATCACTCCTTGCGTCTGGTCGAACCCGTCCATCTCCACCAACAACTGGTTGAGCGTCTGCTCGCGCTCGTCGTGCCCACCACCGAGCCCGGCACCGCGGTGCCGGCCGACCGCGTCGATCTCGTCGACGAAGATGATGGCGGGGGCCGCCGCCTTGGCCTGCTCGAAGAGGTCACGCACCCGCGACGCACCTACGCCGACGAACATCTCGACGAAGTCAGAACCGCTGATCGAGAAGAAGGGCACGCCCGCCTCGCCGGCCACCGCCTTGGCGAGCAGCGTCTTGCCCGTGCCCGGCGGCCCGTAGAGGAGCACACCTTTCGGGATCTTCGCGCCCATCTGCTGGAACTTCGCCGGCGACTCGAGAAACTCCTTGATCTCCTCGAGCTCCTCGACCGCCTCGTCGAGGCCGGCGACGTCGGAGAAGGTCACCTTCGGCTGGTCCTTCGAGAGGGTCTTGGCGCGGGCCTTGCCGAAGCCCATCACCCGGTTGCCGCCGCCCTGCACCTGACCGAGCACCCACATCAACACGAGTGCGAGGAGCACGAACGGCAACAGTCCGAAGAGCAGGCTCAACCACGGGCTCTGGCTCTGGTGGTCGGTGTCGAACTTGTCGACCCCGGCGTCGACGACGTCCTGGGTCAACCGCGCCGTGTACTGCCCGGGGAAGTCGACCGTGTACTCGGTGCCGTCGGCGAGCTTCCCGGTGACGGTGTGGTCCTGATCGTGGATGGTGGCGGTCGCCACCTTGCCGTTCTGCAGCTGGCGGGTGTAGAGGTCGAGCGGGATCTTCTTCGGTCCGTCACCGCTCGTGAGGGCGCGGATGCCGAAAAAGGCGGCGACGGCCGCCACGACGACGACGAGAACGACGCTGCGGCGCAGCTTGGTCACGGGGACTCCGGAGACGAGACGGCGGCCGCCTCAATCTAGTGGCTCCCCGGAACCTCTTTTCCGGGGCACCGGCTGCTCACCTCAGACCGGTTCGGCGCCTGCGTACTCGGCGATGAACGGGAGGTTGCGGTACTTCTCTCCGACGTCGAGCCCGTAGCCGACCACGAACGTCGGCGGAATGGTGAAACCGACGTACTTGAGGTCGAGGTCGACGCGCTGCAGCCCCTCCTTCACCAGGAGCGCGCACACCTCCAAGGACGCGGGGCCGCGTGCCGCGAGGTTCTTGCGGAGGTACGCGAGGGTCAACCCGGAGTCGACGATGTCCTCGACGATCACGACGTGGCGATCGGTGAGATCGAGATCGAGATCCTTGAGGATCCGGACGACACCGCTCGAGCGCGTCGCGGATCCGTACGACGACACCGCCATGAAGTCGAACTCGACAGGCAGGTCGATCGCGCGCGACAGGTCGCTCATGAAGACGAACGCACCCTTGAGCACGCCGACGAGCAACGGGGGACGACCGGCGTAGTCGGAGGTCAAGTCCTTGCCCAGCTCGCGGATGCCGCGACTGCAACTCGTCTTCGCTGACGACGATGCGCCCGATCGCGTTCCCGTCCACGGGAGGTGAAGCTAGCCGACTAGGTGCACGTGATCGACAAGCGACCCGCGGTGCGACGCACCGCGCGGCCTCCCACCACTTCGGTGCCGCGCGATGCGCCCGACGCGACCGCGAGCACGCGGTCGACTTCGGAAGACGACGGCGGTGGCGTTCCCAGCCAGGTCCGCACCGCCCGGCGGGCCAGCACCGTCGGCAACGCGTCGAGGGCGGCGGCGGTGGGCGGATCGTCGTCGGGCCACGCCGCGACCGCGAGTGCGTCGAGGAACTCGGATTCTGAACGCAGGATGTCGGCCTGGCGGGCGAGCACGGGTACCAGGTCGCGCGCCGCCAACGACGACAACAACGGAAGGACCTCCCGCCGGATCGCGACGCGGCGGAACTCGGTGTCGTGGTTCATCGGGTCGTCGAACACCGCGAGCGCGAGCACGTCGCAGATGGCCCGGGTCTCGGCGCGCCGCATGCCGAGCAGCGGGCGCACCACGCGGTCGCGGCGCGGTGCCATACCGGCGAGTCCCGCGCCGGCCGCGCCGCGCAACACGTTGAGGAGCACCGTCTCGGCCTGGTCGTCGGCGGTGTGGCCGACGAACACGACGTCTGCCCCGACCGCGACGCGGGCGCGCTCCAGCGCGTGGTACCGACCGGAGCGGGCACGCGCTTCCAGGTTCGAACCCTCGGCCACACGCGCGCGAAGAGAGCGGAAGCCGGCGCCGAGCGCCGTCGCCACCGCGGCGACCGCATCCGCCTCACGCTCGCTGCCCGGGCGCAGACCATGGTCGACGTGCACCGCGACCGGTTCCAGCCCGGCGTCGGCCGCCAGCGCGAGCAGTGCGACCGAGTCGGCGCCACCCGAGCACCCCACCGCGACGGGCGCGGTGAGGTGCCGCACTTCCTCCGCGAACCGGTCGCGCCACGGTGCGAGCGCCTCCACCGCGGGCGCGGTGGCGGGGTTCACGTCGCGCCGTCGACCCTCGTCAACCAGTCGCGCGGACGGCTCAGCTCCTCGATCGTCGGGAGGTACTCGGGCCCTCGCCACGCGGGGTCGATGCCGTGTGGTCCGGCCTCGCGCTCGACGGCGGCGACGAAGGCCTCACCCACCTCGTACTGACGCATCTTCGATTCCAGCCCGACGAGCTTCTGCAGGAACGCCGACATGCCGGCGCTCTGCCGCCGCTGTTGGAGCACGCGCGCCATGCGCGCCTGACCGGCGACGTGCTCACGCCCGAGCTGGTTCATCACGCTGTTGCCGTGACCTTCGAGCAGTGACATCAGCGCCTGCACGTTGGCCAGTGCGCCTCGCTGCTCGTCGCTCGCCAAGAGGGCCACAAGCCCGCCGTCGTCGAGCGGGTTGCGGCCGTTGCGGAACTCGTCGGCGGCGCGCGCCAGTGCCTGGACGAGTCGCTTCGGGTCCGGATCGATGGACTGCAGCGTGCTCTCCACCAGCGACAGGTAGTACGGCTTCATCCACGGAATCCCGGTGAACTGGGCCCGGTGCGTCACCTCGTGGATCGCGATCCACAGACGGAAGTCGCGTGGCCGGAAGGCGAAGCGCTTCTCCAACGCGAGGATGTTGCCGCCCACGTAGTAGACGGCATCCGCCGACGCATCGTCGTCGAGGACGAGGAGGTCGTACTGGCCGAGCACGCGCTGGGCGAGGTAGCCGAGCAGCACCCCGGTCTCGGTCCCCGCGACGCGACGACCGATCGGCGCCACACGACTGCTCGCCATCCGCTCGCCGACGCGCGCGGTGAGCGGTGCGAGGAGCCGGCGCATCGACGAGATGTTCGCGCCGACCCACGACGAACGATCGACGACCTGAGCGCGTGCCGGACCGGGGGCCCGCAGCCCCGTGTAGTCGGCGACGAGTGCTTCGGCCTCGGCGGTGACGGAGTCGAAGTCCGAGCGCAGCGATCCGGCGAGGTACGAGGCGGCGAGCGGCTCCCTGCCCGCGAACCGGCGGGCGACGCGCTCGGCGAGCGCCCAGTCGATCGGATCGTGGACCGGACCCGCGGGAGGTACCTCGGCCACCGCGACCGCGGGGACGTGCGTCACCGCCGGTACCCGCCCGACGCCGGGCTCCCGCGTGCCGGGCCCACGGTCATGAGGACGGGCGACCCCGGTGCTTCGGACGGATGACTCGCATGTAGTACCCGACCGCGGTGGCGAGGAGCCAGAGCGCCAGGCTCACGGCGAGGACGAAACCGATCCAGTAGAACCACTTGAACTTCTCGTTCGCGAGCACGGGTGTGGCTGCCCCTGCGGGCGCGGCGAGGGTCGTCAGCGCCACCACCGACAGGGTCACGACGTACACGAAGCGGGCACGGGCCGAGTTCACGAGCGGTTCCTCCGGATCGGGACGACCCGACAGTAGTTCGCGACGGGCGCTCCGCACTGCCTCGCGACCGGACGGCACCGCAGCCCCGGCCCCTGCTCCGAACTATCCGGAGGCGGCGTCGTCGGGCGGGAGGGTCGTGCCGAGCGCGTCGGCGATCCGCTGCCTCAGGTCGGGCGGGACCTCGTCGTGGCATCTGGTCGAGATCACCTGACGTAGTTCCACCTCGAAGTCGAAGCCCTGCGCACACGGCGGGCACTTGTGCAGGTGACGTCGTATCGTCCATCGCCGCCAGACGGTCAACTCGCCGTCGAGGTAGCCGTAGACCCGATAGCTCGCTTTGTCGCAGTCCATGGTGGTGCTCTAACCCCCCGCGTGACCGGCGGCTTCTGGCGCCGGTTCGGGCGCCGTCGGGATCAAGCCGCGTTCGCGACCGAAGTCCCACAACCGCTCCTGGAGCTGCTTTCTTCCGCGGTGCAGCCGACTCATGACCGTGCCGATGGGCACATCCATGATCTCGGCGATCTCCTTGTAGGAGAAACCTTCGACATCGGCGAGCAGGACCGCCATCCGGAACTGCTCGGGCAGGGCCTCGAGCGCCTCCTTCACGAGCTCGTCGGGGATGCTGTCGAGCACCTCCGTCTCGGGCGTCCGCCCCGCCTCCGCGGCTTCGAGCCCACCGAGACGCCGGAAGAGGAAGAAATCCTCGGTGTCGTCGAGATCCACCTCGTCGGGCCGGCGCTTCTTGGCCCGGTACGAGTTGATGAACGTGTTGGTGAGGATCTTGTACAGCCACGCCTTGAGGTTCGTGCCGTCCTTGAAGCCGCCGAAGCCGCGATAGGCGCGCAGATACGTCTCCTGCACGAGGTCCTCGGCATCCGACGGGTTGCGCGTCATCCGCAACGCCGCCGAGTACAACGCAGACATGTAGGGCATTGCGAGCTCGGCGAACCGGGCCTGATCGGCCATGGCGCCAGCGTACCCACCCGATCCGCGAACCGCTCAAGAGGCCCCGAGCAGGGTGTCGACGTCGGTCGGCGGGAGGGGGCGGTGGAAGTGGAATCCCTGCGCGAGATCGAAGCCCGCGGTCGCGGCGCGTTCGGCGTCGGCTTCGGTCTCGACCGCGAGCGCGACGACGCGGAGTCCGGCCGTGTGGGCGGCCGACACCACCTCGGCCACGAGCTCGGGCCGGCCACCGGCCGAGCACCGCGCGACGAACCCCCGGTCGAGCTTGATCACGTCGAGGGGGAACGGACCGAGCGACTCGAGCACCGCCACGGCGGAATCGCGAAGCGCCTCCGGTTCCGACCCGGAGGCGGCGGCATCGGCGCCGAAGTCGTCGATGACGATCTCGGCGCCGAGGTTGCCCAGCCCGATCAACCGATCGCGGTGCCGGGAACGCCGTGAGAGCAGCGTGTGCTCGGCGAGCTCGAACGCCAGCGGCTGCGCGCCGGGCACCTCGTTCTCACGGAGCAGACGGTCGACACGCGAAGCGAAGTCGCGCGCCACGAGGTGTCCGGTCGAGAGGTTCACCGACACGGTGATCGGGCGTTGTGGATACCGGCGCCGCCATTCGCCGGCGCGCTGCGCGGCCTCGATCACGACCGACCAGCCGACGCGGACGAGCAAGACGTCGTCCTCGTCGCGAACGAGGAACTCCCCGGGCGACAACGTCCCCCGCTGCGGATGGACCCACCGCAGGAGTGCCTCGACGTAGCGCGGCTCGCCGTCGGGGAGATCGACGATCGGTTGGTAGACACGCACCAGCTCGCCGCAGTCGAGGCCGCGCTGCAACTCGGCCTCGGCGAGGGCCGTCTCGTCCCCTGGGTTCATGGCCGCGCCCTCCGGCCGGGCTGCCGTGCCCGGCCGCAGAGAATCGGCCGGATCGACCGCCGCCTTGAGGTCGCCCACCGGTGGGCGACCGTCGCGCCGGGTTCAGCTGTTCGACGCGTCGAGGTCGGACAGCCGCCGGGCGACCGTCGCCAGCAGCTGCTGCGAGAGCTCGGGCACCTCCGCGAGCAGGCCGGCGAACTCGCGCTGGCCGATCACCTCGATCGACACCGGCGTCTTCGCGACCACGGTCGCCGTCCGGGGCCGGTGGTCGAGGAGCGCGATCTCGCCGATGTAGGAGCCCGGGCCCCGCTCGGCCACGACGCGGTCACCCTGGCGGACCTCGATCTCACCGTCGAGGACGATGATGAACTCGTGTCCGGGCTTGCCCTCCTGAGTGAGCACGGTGCCTGCCGGCTCCTCGAGAAAGGTGGCCAGCTGCGAGATCAGCCGGAGCTCCTTCTTCGACAGCCCCGAGAACAGCGGTACCCGCGCGAGCTGCTCGTCGATCCGTTCTTGGCGATCCATCACCGCTCCTCCTTGCACCGGCCCGCAGTCTGCCCCAAATCACGGGCTCGTGCTCGCGCCACCGTCAGGTGGCGTCGATCTCCCCGGCCATCCCGCTGGAAAGATGCAGCACGCACGCGTACTGCCACTTCCCGGCCGCGGGCACGTCGAACGTGAAGCTTCGCGCCGCGAGCGGCGGACCCTTCTTCGTCTTGGGCGGCAGCCACCCGCTGTTGATGTACGTGTCGGCCGCGAGGGTCTGGGGCGATGCACCGGGAACCGGGTTCACGACATCGGCGGCGGTCGGGATGGTCGGCACCAGCGACCCCCCGAAGCTGGCCGTGTGGGGGGCACGGGAATTGTTGACGAAGGTGACGTGATCGCCGGCCTTCACCTTGCGCACCGCGGGCGAGAAGGCCAGGACGTCGGTGTGCTTGGTGCTGGCGCCCATCTCGATCGAGTAGGTCGTGGTGCCGTCGGCGTTCTTCGTCTTCTTCGGGGGCGCCTTGACCAGCTGCTTCTTGGCCGCCTCACCCTCGGCCAGGTACTTCTTCTCCTGCTGGTTGCCCGCTTTGGTGATCGACGACTGGGAGTCCTGGGTGTCGTCGGTCACCGTGATCTTGCCCACCATGTCGGGATGCAGCACGCAGTAGTAGGTGTAGGTACCGGTCTTGGCGAACGACATCGTGAACTTCTCGACCGTGGTGGCCGCGCCGAGCGGGAGCACGCCGCTGTTCACGAGCGTGGTGCCGTCATAGGCCCCCGTGGGCGGCGTGGGAAAGGTCAACGACGGGTCGGCCCCGGTGCTCGGTGGCGTCTTCGTGCCCTTCGGGACGAAGGTGACCGAGTGCGGCTCCGGCCCCGCGAACTCCCAGGTGACGTTCGTGCCCTTCGCCACCTTGATCGACGCGGGGAGGTACTCGAGCACCGCGATGTTGGGATCCTTGGGGTCGTTGACCCCGGCCACGAGCTTGACCTCGCCCGGGGCCGCGATCGCACGCGGGGTCGCAGCCTGCGCGACGGCGCCCGCGGCGGTCACGGCACCGAGGGCAAGGGGGAACACGAGCAACGCGCGCAGGCGACGGGCGACGACCTTCACGATGACCAACCTCCGGAGACGGGCGTGGGGCGGAAAGCTACCGCGGCCGACACCGCGGTCCGCGCTTGGTCTCGCGTCCTGCCATCACCGACCAACCGTCAATTGATGGCGGTGAGATTCGGTGCCACGGCCATGGTGTGGCCGTCGATGCAGATGCAGTCCCGACCGGCGTCCTTGGCCGCGAACAACGCCCGATCCGCCCGGAGGAGCAGGTCGTCGAAGTCGACCGCCTCGCTCGTGTGCGCGATGCCGAAGCTGGCGGTGAACGACGGCACGTCACCGCGGCGCGTCGTGCGGGCGAGCGACTCGCGTACGCGTTCCATCACCTCGATGGCCTCGTGGACCTCGGCGCCCGGGAGCAGGATCACGAACTCCTCACCGCCGTAGCGGCAGGCGTAGTCCTCCGCCCGGATGCCCTCTCGCAACACCTCGGCGAACACGCGCAGCGCGCGATCGCCACTCTCGTGGCCATGGGCGTCGTTGAGGCTCTTGAACCGGTCGAGGTCGGCCATCACGAGCGCGAAGTCCGCGCCACCGGAGCGCAGCACCCGCGCCCGGTTCTCGAGGTTGCGCCGGTTCATGAGACCGGTCAGTCCGTCCGTCGATGCCTGCAACTGCGTCTCCGCCATGATGCGCAGCATGCCCAGACGGTTCCCCGACTGGTTGGCGAGCACCTGGAGCGAGTCGACGTCTTCCTCGTCGAGGGGATCGCCGACCGGGTCCATCGCGTGCACGACGCCGACGGTGCGGCCCATGATGGACACCGGGACGCAGACCGCCGAGAACGGATCTCCGCCGCGGTCGCGCAGGAGCGGGCACGCATCGAGCTCCTCGCTGCTCAGGAACACTTGGGACTGAGCGCGTCGCGCCGCGACGCACTCGTCCGGCGAGGTGACCGGACAACCCGGGTTGTCTTCGCCGGATTCCGGGGTCACCGACACGACCCGTTCGAGGTGCGCATGGCTGTTGTCCGCGAGCAGGAGGTCGACGCGGGTCCCGGGGATCGCGCTGCCGAACGCGCGCCGAATCGTGTCGTAGGCGGCGACTTCGTCGCCCGCCATCTCGAGAGCACGGCCGAGGCGGGCCTCGAACTCCCGTCGGCGCGCCTCGCTCTCCATCACGCGGCTCTGGACCGCGGCTTCGAGCGCGATGCCCAGGCCCCGCCGCTGCGTCACCGCGCGCAACGCGAGCACGAGCGGACCACCGACGACCAGCGACACCGCACCGACCGCGAGTGACGCGACGACGACGGGCATGTCGCCCCACATCGCCGTGGTGATCGCACCCGCGAGCAGCCCGGTGACCGTCACGATGCCGAGCAGCGTGACCACGAGTCCCTGGACCCCCCGACGCACGGCGGTGCGGGCCTCGGTCATGTCGGCCGGGGTGAAGTTCTCCTTCGGCTGCTCCCCCATCGCTCGTTCCTTCCCCGCGGGTCGACCCCGACCCGTGCGTCGTTGGTGTCGGCACCGACCGGAACAACCTTGATGGGACCTTTTCGGCCTACCGGGTCAGACGTTCGCGCAGCGGGCCCTTGAGCACCTTGCCGCCGGCGTTCACGGGGAGCGCGTCGACCAGCTCCACCCGGCGGGGGACCTTGTAGTTGGCCATGTGGGTGCGGGCCCAGGCGATGACGTCGGCGGGGGTGAGCTCCGCACCCGGGCGGGGGACGACGAACGCCGCCCCGACCTCCCCCATGCGATCATCGGGGACGCCGACCACCGCGACCTGCGAGATCGCCGTGAGGCCGAGGAGGAGGTTCTCCACCTCGGCCGGCGAGACGTTGAACCCCCCGCAGATGTAGATGTCCTTCTTCCGGTCGGAGATGCGCAACTCGCCGATGTCGCTGCAGGCGCCGACGTCGCCGGTCCTGAGCCAGCCGTCGCGGTCGACAGCCGCCGCGGGTCGCGGTCGGATCGTCGAAGTACCCGCGCATCACCGGGAAGCCGCGCACGAGGATCTCACCGGTCTCGCCCGGGGCGAGCCGGTGGCCGTCGTCGCCGACGACCGCCACCTCGATCCCCGGCAACGGACGGCCCCCGTTCCAGAACGCGATCCGTTCCGGTTCGTCGTCCGGACTCGTGATCGAGACGATGGCCGTCGACTCGGTGAGGCCGTACCCGGTGGTGAGCGACTCGAAGGGCAGCTCGCTCCGCAGCCGGCGCAGCAGCTCCGGCGGCACGGTCGAGGCGCCGACGAACCCGATCCGCAACGACGAGAGATCGGCGCCCGCGTTTCGGCGATCGAGCAGCGAGGTGAAGAGCGTCGGCGGGCCCGGCAACGCGGAGACGTGCTCCTCCTCGACGAGGTGGACGAGCCGATCGACGTCGAGCACCGCGAGCGGCAGCGCGGTCGCCCCCCGCATCAGGCACGCCATCCATCCGGCCTTGTAGCCGAAGCAGTGGAAGAACGGGTTCACGATCAGGTAGCGGTCGCCCTGACGCAACCCGAAGCGCTGCGACCACAGGTCGAAACCCCGGAGCGACGCGCCGTGCTCCAACATCACGCCCTTCGGCCGCCCGGTGGTCCCCGACGTGAAGATCACGTCGGCGACGTCTCCGGGCGAGAGGGCGTCGATGCGCGCGCGGCCGTCGGCGTCGGTCACGGCCCCGGTCGACGCGAGGAAGTCGTCGAAGGTGACGGTCCCCGGACGCGCGGGCGCGTCGAAGAGGACGACGCGCCCGAGGCAGCGCAGGTCGGGCGCGCACTCACGCAGCATGCCCACGTAGTCGGCGTCGAGGAAGCCGTCGACGGTGAAGATCGCGGCGGCATCGGCGGCCGCCAGGATGTAGGCGGCTTCGTCGCCCTTGAAGCGGGTGTTCACCGGCACGAGCCACGCACCTGCGCCGAGCACGCCCAGCGCGGCGACGATCCATTCCCAGCGGTTCGGCGCCCAGATCGCGACCCGGTCGCCGGGCTCGATTCCCGCGGCGATCGTGGCGCGTGTCGCCCGCAGCGCCCGTTCGGCGACGTCGTGGAACGTGAGGCGCGTCTCGCCGTCGACCACCGCTTCGGCGTCTCCGAAGCGGGTCGCGGCCCACTGCGCCAGCGCGGGGATCGACCGCACGTCGTCGCGGATGCTCATGTTCCCCCAGTTCCGCCGCCTCGCGTCCTCAAGAGATTCAATCATCTACCGGATTCGCGGGCCAGCGACGACCATGACCTACCGCTGAGTTCTTGCGTCGGGGTACCGTGACCAGGGACCGCGCGACCGAAACGGACCCGCCGGATGCATCACCGACATCACCGAGGAGGTGCGATCGCCGTGGACCGATACACCGTCATCTCCGCCGACTGCCACGCCGGCGCCGACCTGCGCGACTACCGGCCGTTCCTGGAGTCGCGCTACCACGACGCGTTCGACGAGTGGGCCGACAGCTACGTGAGCCCCTTCGGCGACCTCGTACGGGCCGACGCCGACCGGAACTGGGACAGCGCGCGTCGCGTGCCGCGAGCTCGAGGCCGACGGCATCGTCGCGGAGATCGTGTACCCCAACACGATCCCGCCCTTCTACCCGAGGGGTGGCCTCACCGCGCTCGCCCCGCCGCCCGCCGAATTCGAGCTGCGCCTGGCCGGTCTGCGCGCCCACAACCGTTGGCTGGCCGCGTGGTGCGCCGAGCACCCGGGACGTCGCGGCGGCGTCGGGCAGATCCTGTTCAACGACATCGACGAAGCCGTGCGCGACGTCCACTGGATCGCCGACAACGCGCTGCGCGGCGGCGTGCTGCTGCCCGGCGTCCCTCCCGGCGCACCCCTGCCGCCGTTGCACTCGCACGTCTACGACCCGGTGTGGCGCGCCTGCGCGGAGCGCGGCGTCGTGGTGAACGCGCACGGTGGGAGCGCGTCGCCGGATTACGGGGACCATCCGGCGTCGCTCTCGCTGTGGTTGATGGAGACCGCCTGGTTCTCCCACCGCCCGTTGTGGACGTTCATCATGTCGGGGGTCTTCGACCGCTTCCCCGCCCTGCGGCTGGTCGTCGCCGAGCAGGGCACCGCCTGGATCCGCGACGCGCTCGACGTGATGGACGGGTTCTACGCGAACATCGCCCAGGGCAACATCGGCGAGCTGCGCTTCGTCGAACCGCAGTTGCTCGACCGGATGCCGAGCGAGTACTGGCAGACGAACTGCGCGGCGGCCGCGAGCTTCCTGCACCGCGACGACTGCGCTCGCCGGGAACGTATCGGCGTCGACCACATCATGTGGGGCAGCGACTACCCGCACCTCGAGGGAACTTCACCGTTCTCGCACGAGGCGATCCGGATGACCTTCGCGGGCGTGCCCGAAACCGAGGTGCGCGCCATGCTCGGGGGCAACGCCGCCGCGGTGTACGGCTTCGACCTCGAGTACCTCGACGGTCTGGCGGCGCGGGTCGGGCCCACCGTCGACGAGGTACGAGCCGGCCTCGACGCCATCCCCGAGGGTGCCGCGAGCCTCGCGTTCCTCGATCACGCGCCGGCGAACGTCTGACCATCGCGCCCCGCCGCGCCGGCGGGGGCCATCTGACAGCTTCCCGACGGTGTGGCAAGCTCGCGATTCCAGCCGGAACACCCGGGGGGTCTCGCCGTGAAGCACTACGTGGTCATCTCAGCCGACTGCCATGCCGGGCCGAGCTCGCCGGCCTATCGCGACTTCCTCGACCCGCAGTTCCGCGACGACTTCGACGACGAGCTGGCCCAGCGCCAGGCCCTCATCGACGAGCAGCGGGCGGCGGCCCAGGCCGCCGGTGACTTCGTCGGCGACGCCGAGTTCAAGGAGGAGTGGTTCGGCGAGGACGACGAGGGCAACAGCCTCCACGAGATCGGCCTGCGCGGCGGCTGGGACGCCGCGACCCGCGACCGGGAGCTCGATCGCGACGGCGTGGCGGCCGAGGTGGTGTTCCCGGGGCCCGACGCGGTCACCGGCACCATGGGCGCGCCGTTCGGTGCCGGCTTCAACCCGGTGGCCACCCGCAGCCCCGACCACCTGCTCGCCGGCGCCCGCGCCTTCAACCGGTGGTCGGCGCAGCTGTGCCAGGAGAGTCCCGAACGACGCGCCGGGCTCATCGTCGCGCCCATCCTCGACGATCTCGACGGCGCGATCGCGGAGATCCGCCGGGCCCACGGCGAGGGCCTCAACGGCGGGATCATCATCCCGCCGCGGTGGGACGGCCACGAGTCCTACACGAGCTACCGCTACGACCCGGTGTGGGCAGTTTGCCAGGAGCTCTCCCTGCCGGTGCACTGCCACTCCGGGCCGGCACCGCGCGACGACTACGGCGACGTGAGCGGCTGGATGAGCGTCTACGGCTACGAGACGGTGTTCTTCACCGCGCGGCCACTGTGGTTCATGTTGCTCACCGGGGTGTTCGAGCGGTTCCCGAAGCTGAAGATGGCAGTCACCGAGGCCGGGTGCTTCTGGGCCGCCGACCTGTTGTGGCGCGCCGACATGATGGCGAGCCGTGAGCACGGCATGCGCAAGATGGTGAACACGCGCGGCATCCTCAACATGCTGCCGAGCGAGTACTTCGACCGCAACGTGAAGATCGGCGCGTCGAACACGCGCCGACGCGAGCTGGGCCGGCGCTACGAGATCGGCGTGGGCAACATCATGTGGGGCAACGACTTCCCGCATCCCGAAGGAACCTGGCCCTACACGCGCGCCTTCCTCAAGGAACGGTTCTGCGACATCCCCGTCGACGAGACCGCGCAGATCCTGGGGCTCAACCAGGTCGACTTCTACGGCTTCGACCTCGACACCCTGCGCCCGGTCGCCGAGCGCATCGGCCCGACCCCCGACGATCTCGGCCAGGACGACGCGGCTGCCGTCGCCCGGTGGGAACCCTCCAAGCAGGCGGGGCGGCCGTGGCTGACGGGTCAGGAGGTCGGCGCGGCCCTCACCGACCGGTGATCGGCATGCCGCATCGATCCACTTCCCGCGTCCGACAGGAGTGCGCATGAACCAGAACCGTTGGATCCAGGAACCCGCGAACGGCGAGGGCGGCTCCACCGTGCCGTTCCCGGCGAACGCGCGCCTCGAGGTGACGTATCTCACCGATCCGGCGATCCACGCCCAGGTGCTGCCGCCGCCGTTGACCGCGCCGCCCGAGCCGCGGGTCCGCGTGCACTTCACGCGGATCGAGGTGGGGGGCAAGCTGCACGAGATCGTGTGCTCGTTCCTGCTCGACGCGATGTACGGGGACCAACTCGGCCAGTTCTGCGCGGTGATGCCCATCGACCTCGAGACCGCGGTCTCCCCGAGCCGGGAGACGAACGGCGAGCCCAAGAAGCTCGCGACGATGGAGTTCAGCCGCGAAGGCAACCACGTGAAGGCGAGCGTCACCCGCCAGGGCGTCACCATCATCGAGGTCGTCGGCGACGTGACCGTGAGCCTGGCGGTGCCCGAGCCCTATCCGGTGATGCAGTTCTGGTACAAGTTCCTGCCCGCGGTGTCCGGTACCGGGTTCGACGCCGGGCCGTTCCTCGTCACCCTGCACCAGACGATGAAACCCGAGACGTGTGAGCGCGTCGAGGGGAAGCTGGTGCTGCGCGACCTGCCGGGCACGCCGGTGGCCGACCTTCCCGTGCTCGAGCAGGAGGGGATCCGCTACATGATGACGTCGTCGGAGTTCTTCCACGTGCTCGAAGACGTCGAGATCGACCCCGAGGAATACGCCAGGCACGTCCGCGTCCAGTACACGTAAGTGACAACGCCAGGAAGGCGCGGGCCCAACCCGCGGTCAACCACGCCGCCACCGACCAGGATGCGCCATGCGTCGTTGCGCACCCCGTCGAGCCTGACGGTCGCCGCCTCGCTCGCCGACACGGGCGCGTTGGCACGGAATCCGTCGGCGACCTGACGCACGAGATCGTCGACATCCTCCGCGGGCCGAGCGCCGCCCAGAACCCGTTCACGCTGCTCGTGTTCACGATGTACCCCGCGTCGCTCGCGACGATGAGCGGAACGAACGCGCGACTGCAGTTGTACACCCCACCCCAGCAGATCGCGAACGTCCGGTCCCAGCCGGCGCGATCGTCGGCGATGAAGCTGTGTCCCCCGCCGACCCATGCCGCTCCCGCCACCGGTGACGACGGCCAACCGACCCGCGATGTCCATGCGCAACTCCTCCTCGACCGGCGAACCCTGACGTCGATCCGGCGCCGAACCGGCTGACTCGACGGTCGGCGCATTACATTCTGCTATGCTTAACGCATGCCACAATTGGTGACGCGGATCGACGACGAACTGGCCGCTGCGGTCGACGAGCTCGTGGCGTCGGGCGCGGTCGCCAGCCGGTCGGAAGCCGTTCGCGTCGCGCTGGAACAATTCGTCGACCGTCATCGCCGGCGTCTCGTGGGCGATCAGATCAGGGCCGCGTACGCAGCCGTGCCACAGACCGACACCGAAGTCGGTTGGGCCGACGAGGCTTCGGTGCGGATGATCGCCGACGAGCCATGGTGAGCGCCTCTCCGAGCCAGGGCGAGATCTGGTGGGCCGAGGCCGCCGACAAGCGCCGTCCGGTTCTGGTCGTCACCCGGAGCGAGGCGGTTCCCGTGCTGACGTGGATCGTCGTCGCGCCCGTGACGCGAACGATCCGCGACATCCCCACCGAGGTCGCCCTCGGACCCGACCACGGCCTCGCGACGAGCTGCGTCGCGTCGTTCGACAACCTCCAGCCGATACGACGCAGCTTCCTCACCGAACGTGTCGGCGAGCTCGACATCGACGAGTCCGACGAGATCTGTCGCGCCTTACGAGCACTCGCCGACTGCTGAGACGGCGCAGCGCGAACGCACGTCACGAATCCGAGAGCCCGCAGCCGGCGCCCGGGGCTCTCAGGCGTACGCGAAGACGGAACGGAGCGCTCCAACCGGTGCCGCCTCGGGATAGACCGTGGCGAGGTCTGCTTTGAGGCTCGGATCGTCGACTCGTTCGAGGTCGAACCGGATCGACGAGCCCGTGCAAACGAGATCGTCGTTGAAGGTGTCGGCGACGTCTTGCATCGACAGCGTGTTCGCGATGCGCTGGTCGCGCTCGGCCACGCTGGAGTAGACGTCGGCTTTCCACAGCACGCTCACCCGGAACGTGTCGAGCGGCGCCCGGAACACCAGCTCCCCGTGATCGGTCACCGTCCAGTCACCCGTGGAGTCCGCGGTGGGTGCGAGCTCGGCGCTGGGAGTGACCCGAGGAGTTCCCCTGTCGAAGGGGCCGACCGGGGCGACCTGGTGGAACATCCCGTGGTTGTCGCCGATCAACGCCGTGTTCGCCATCGTGCCCACGTGTTGCTCCGGAGGGCGCTCCGGACCGTTGGGCCAGAAGAACAGTCCGCCACCGTCGACATCGCTCATCCACCAGATGGCGGTGGCCTGCACGATCTCGAAGTCGTCGAACAGTCCCGACCACAACATGGCGCGGAGGAGCCACATCGGCGTGTTCGTGCGATCGCGCCCGTGGAAGCGCGGGTTGTCGGTGTGGGCCGGCCCTCCATCGGCGATCGAGGTCATCAGGTTCACGTAGACACTCTTCGGCTCGACCACCTCGGCGTCATAGAACTGCTTCGCCGCTTGGAGGTAGGCGGGATGCCGGAGGAACAGGTCGGAGCCCTCGGCCGCGAAGACGTCGTGCACCCAGTCCTTCTGGAACCACATCGGCCTGGTGCACACGTGCGGGTCGGCGCCGGGGTTGTACCACCCGCCGAGTGGGTTGTACGGCGCCTGCGACTCCAGGAGGCGCACCACAGTTCCGAGATCGTCGATCACGTCGTGCATCAGCACCGGTGGCTTCGAATACCGGATACCCATCGTTCCTCCACGAGGTTCGACAGAGCATTGCACGATCTCCGCCTGCGCACCCTCCCACAACCGAGTCGAACCCTCGAGGTCGGTGAACACGGATCGTGACCGTCCCCGACGGCAGCTCGCTCACCACAATCCGCCGCGATCCCCTCAGCTCGCCCCGATCAGGCGGACGCAGAGCATCTTCGAGAGGTTGAACAGGAGCTTGGCGGCGGCGTCGACGTCGAACGCACGTGGCCGTTCGAGCAGGAACGCCATCTCGCCGAACGCGTCACTTGCGTTCAACACGTTGACGATCCGGTCGCCGTCGCGCACCTCGAGCGTGCCGTCGAGCACCACGAAGATGTTCCGTGCCGGGCCGCCACGCTCGAGGACTCGATCGCCCTTCTCGCATTCGATGATGTTGCTCCGACGCCGAAGAGCGCCACGCGGGTTTCGGCGAGTGGTAGCTCGTGGCGAGGTCTGGTGGTACGAGCACCCGGAGCACGCGCGACGCCCCTTCGTCGTGCTCACCCGCGACGCGGCGATCCCGGTGCTCGAACAGATCCTTGCGGTGCCGGCCACCCGCACCCTGCGCGGGATCCCCACCGAGGTGGAGCTCGACGAATCCCATGGCATGCCGACCCATTGCGCGCTCGCCGTCGACAACGTGAGCGTCATCCGCAAGTCGTTGTGCACCGAACAGATCACCCGTCTCGAACCCGAACGCATGCGCGCAGTCTGCGACGCGCTCCGCATCGCCACCGCGTGCTGACCGTCCCCGATGGCGAGCTCAGCCGCCGGCGCACGCCGACAACCGGGAGAGCAGCGCGCGCTCGTCTTCAGTGAGGAGGTCGTAGGACCAGTCGATCGCGGCCGTGCGCTGCGGACACGATCGGCGATCGTGCGCACCTCCTCGTCGCGACCCACGAAGCTGCTGAGCTCGTGCGGCAGGTTGGAGCGGTAGGCGTCGAGCGATCGCAGCGGCGGGAACTGTGCCGGGAGTCCCGGCACGTCGACCTGGAACAGGCGCACCGCCGACGGCAACTGCGCCACCCCCGACCCTCGTCCGCCGTGTCCGAGCGGCAAGTCAATCACGCACAGGGGGCGAGTGTCGTCGGTCAGGCGGACGCGACACGACCCGGCGGAATGCGCCGGGTCGTCGTCGTGACGGTGGAGCCGGAGAAGGGACTTGAACCCTTGACCTGCTCATTACGAGTGAGCTGCTCTGCCGTCTGAGCTACTCCGGCGCGGCGGCGAGTGTACCGGTTGCGGGTCCGGCGCCCCGAAGGACATCCACGGGACGCGGATCGGGTGGTGACCGACGCTCACGCGCCGACCACCACCCGACTCGTCTTCCCGGACGTTCATGACGCTCAGAGCGCGTCCGCGCCTTCTTCCCCGGTGCGGACCCGCACGACACGCCCGATCGGGCTCACCCAGACCTTGCCGTCACCGATCTTGCCGGTTCTGGCCGCCTGGGTGATCACGTCGACGAGCGCGCGCGCGGCCGCATCGTCGACCAGTACCTCGAGCTTGACCTTGGGGATGAACTCGACCTTGTACTCGGCTCCCCGGTAGGTCTCGGTGTGGCCGCTCTGGCGTCCGAAGCCCTGGACCTCGCTGACGGTGATACCGGCTGCGCCGGCCGCCTTCAGCGCGTCCTTCACCTCGTCGAGCTTGAACGGTTTGATGATTGCAGTGACGAGTTGCATCGGTTCCTCCTCCTAGGAGCCCACGGGCGACGAGCCGGCACCGCTCGAGAACACTTCGATGCCGTAACCAGCCGCGCCGTGCTCGTGGACGTCGAGGCCCTCCAGCTCCTCCTCGGGCGTGACGCGCAGCCCGATGGTGTGCTTGAGCGCCAGGAACAGCAGCCCGGTCGTGATGGTCACGAACGCGAAGACCACGACCACGCCGAGGAGCTGGGTGACGAGCTGATCGGCACCGTCGCCGTAGAACAGCCCGCCTTCGGTGGCGAAGAGCCCGACGGCGAGCGTGCCCCACGCACCGCAGACACCGTGCACGGACACCGCACCGACCGGGTCGTCGATCCTGATCCGGTCGAAGAACAGCACCGCGAACACCACGATGATCCCGGCGATGCCGCCGATGACCACCGCACCCCAGTTGCTCACCGCGGCGCACCCGGCGGTGATGCCGACGAGGCCGGCGAGCACGCCGTTGCCGGTCATCGCCACGTCGGGCTTCCCGGTGAGGAGCCAGATCGTGATCATGCTCGTGACCGCGCCCGCCGCTGCCGCGAGCACCGTCGTGACCGCGATGGCGGTCACGGCCATGTCGGCGGCCAGCTCGGAACCGGGGTTGAAGCCGAACCACCCGACCAGCAGGATGAACACACCCACGATGGCGAAGGGCACGGAGTGACCCGGGATGGCCCGCGGCTTGCCGTCAGGCCCGTACTTCCCGATGCGGGGGCCGAGGATCATCGCCCCCATCAGGGCCGCCCAGCCTCCGACGCTGTGGACGATGGTGGAGCCGGCGAAGTCCACGAACGGCGTGTCGAGGTTGGCCAGCCATCCGCCGCCCCACACCCAGTGGACCACGACCGGGTACACGAGGGCGGTGATGAACACCGAGTAGACGATGTAGCTCTTGAACTTCGTCCGTTCCGCCATCGCCCCGGAGACGATCGTCGCCGCGGTGGCCGCGAACGCCACCTGGAAGATGAAGTAGGTCGGCAGCGAGAGCGACCCGAAGTCGTAGCGGCCGGGATCGAGCATCCAGCCGGTGTGACCGAAGAGATCGTTGCCGTCGCCGAAGGCGATGGTGAAGCCGACGAGTGCGAACGCGAGCACACCGCAACAGAAGTCCATCATGTTCTTCATCATGATGTTGCTGACGTTCTTGCCGCGAGTGAGGCCTGCCTCGACGAGAGCGAAGCCGGCCTGCATGAAGATCACGAGGACGGCGGCGACGAGGACCCAGATGTTGTCGAGGATCACCTGCACACTCGCCGCGCCGCCGCCATCGGCGGCGAAGGCGGGCGATGCACCTGCGACAACTGCGCTCATTGCGATCGCCGGCACAATCAGGAGCTTGAATTTCACACGAGTTCCCCTTGTGTCGGAAATGTGGACGCACGGCCGACGGTGGACGTTGACTCCGGCCGGGCCGACCGTGCGATCACGAAGCTACGGACGCCCGGTGTCGCCGCCGTCTCGACCACGTGTCAGATCAGCGTCAGTCCGCTGACAGAGAAGAGCCAGGAACCTGACAGTGACGCGGAAGGATTCTGACGGTCAGCTGACGGGACCCGACGCCCGGTCGAGGACGTACCCCCGGCCGCGGATCCGCCGGAGGGTGAGGCCACAGGCGGCCAGTCGACCCCCGAGACGGCGCAGCGCGCCGGCGACCACTCTCGACTCGGTCGATCCGGCGGGTGACGGATAGACCGAAGCCAGGTCCGCGTCGGGGACGCACCCCTGGAAGCGGGCGACGAGGCGTCGGGCGAGCGGAACCTGGGCATCGGGGATGGCGACCCATTCCCCGCCCCACCACAGCAACCCGTCGTCGTCGATCACCGGTCTCGTTTGCCTGACGCCGGACGCGCCGGCGAACGAGTACCTGGTGAAGCGTTGTCGATCGACGGAGGCTCGGCACAGCTCCTCGGCCGCCGGCGAGAGGAGCACGCGGGCGACCCCGAGCTGGGCACCGTGGCGGACCGGACACGGCTCGACCTCGGAGGGCGGGTGTTCGACGAGCGAATGCTCCAGAACACGCGACTGGGCGAACTCGGTCGTAACGGGTGAGACTGTCATCTGGGCGCGGCTCCATCACGTTGACGGATGTGCTGCCGTCGTTGTGACCGGACGACAGGCCGACCAGACTTCCCGGCTCACCTGGAACCACACGCTACGAATGCCGGGTGACGGGCACGTTCAGGCGGGGTGAACGGGGCGTCGCGACGGCCTGAACGAAACGGGCCGATCGTGGGAGCGCGGGCTCAGCGCCCACGGCGGGCGTCCGCGTCCGGGGCTCCCCCGGCTGCGGGCAGGTGGAGCAGCAGCCGCTCGACCAGCAGCGTCTCGTTGGGGTTGTGCTCCGCGATCGCCTGGCGGGCGGCGCGGCAGGCATCGAGCGCTACAGCGGCCGCCCGCGGGTCGAGGCGCAGGACCTCACGGTCGACGTTGAGGCGCGGGCTCCCCGGTCCAGCCAGCGCGTCCCGGTACACGGTCTCGAGCGCGGTGATCCCCTCGAGGAGCGCGTCGATCCGGGCCCGGCGGTGCGCCCGCTTCTGACGTTCCTCGAGCCGGCGGAGCTGGGCCCGCTGGGTGCGTTCGGGGTATCCCGCCTCTGCGAGCTCGGCGGAGAGCTGCTCGACCTCGGCCGCCTGGGCCGCCTCCAGCTCGCTGAGCGCCTCTTGCAGCGCCGCCTGCACCAGCTCCGCGTGCCGCGGCCACCGCGCTGCCGGTGCCGTCGATGGCGGCGGTGAGGTTCGCGAAGGCGTCGCGCACGGGGGCGAGGCGACCGTCGAGGGCGCGGGCCCGATCGAGGCGACCACCGGCGAGGCGGGCCAGGAGCTCGGCCCGCTCGGCGTCCACGCCGCCTGCCCGCAGCGCCGCGGCGACCGCATCCGTGCCGAGGAAGGCGAAGTCCACGCGCTGGCAGCGCGACCGGATCGTCGGCAGCAACTGGTCGGCTCCCGAGGTGACGAGCACGATCATCGCGTTCGGCGGTGGTTCCTCGAGCGTCTTGAGCAGCTTGTTCGCCGCCGCCTCGTTCATCCGCAGGCGTTCGGCGTCGAACAGCACGATCACCTTGCGCGCGCCTTCGATCGGGCTGCGGTAGGCCTCATCGACGATCGTCTGGGCATCCTCCACCCGGATCTGGGTGGCGGGCGGGTCGATCTCGACCACGTCGGGATGCACGCCGCGCAGCACGAGATCCCACGCACGCTCGTCGCCGTCGGGCGCGACCACCGCCGCGGCGAAGCAGCGGGCCGCCTCCTCGATCCCCGAGCCCCGGGGGCCCACCAACAGATACGCGTGCACCGGCCGTTCCGCGGCGCGCTGCAACAACGCGACCGCGCGGTCCTGTCCGACGACCTGATCCCACATGCCCGATGCCATGACGGACGTCATCCTGCCAGCAACGGCTCGACCGCGGCCCGGACGGCGCCGGCCACGTCGTCGATCGACCCGTTGGCGTCGACCACCACCCACCCGCGGGCGGGTGCGAGCTCACGGTAGGCACGCCGCACGGCCGCGTGGAACCCGGCTCCCTCGCGTTCGAGACGATCGGGCTCCGCGCCCTGACGGGCCGCGGCGACGTCGTCGGCGACGTCGAGCACGATCACCAGATCCGGTGCGAGGCCTCCGGTGGCGACCTCGCTGAGTCCCTCGACGACATCGACGCCGAGGTCGCGCACCACCCCCTGATACACGAGCGACGACGGCACGTAGCGATCGCACACCACCCACTCCCCGGCGGCGAGCGCGGGCTCGATCTCGACCGCGACGTGTTGCGCGCGGTCGGCCGCCATGAGCAGGGCCTCGGCGAGCGGCGCGATCATCTCGGGACCGTGGAGCAGCAGGTCGCGGATGACCGCGCCCGCCGCGCCGGCTCCGGGCTCGAACGTCTCGTGCACGCCGAGGCCACGGGCGCGGAGGTGGGCCGCGAGGTCCGCCGCCTGGGTGCTCTTCCCGCTGCCGTCGCCCCCCTCGAGCACGACGAACCGGCCCCGCGTCACGAACCTGCCTCCGCCTCGGGCGCCTGCCCTGCGTCGGCGTCGGGTTCGTCGGGCTCCGCCGCTTCGGGCTCGGCGATCGGCGAGGGCTCGACCAGGCCGAGGGGCCGCAGGGGGGCGGCGGGCTCCGCGTGCGTCATCGGCGCCTCACCGCGAGCGGCCGCGCTCCGCTCCGCGCGGCGGATCGAGCGCCACGCGAGGAAGCCGGCGACGAAGGTGATCGAACCACCACCCCAGAGGGCGATCCGCACCCCCGGGAGCGCGTAGCTGTACGGGCCGATGTTCACCGACTGGTTGGTGAGCAGTCCCTCGGTGACCCAGTTCCAGAAATCCGCCCACAGCGGCGAGATGGTGAGCGAGATCAGGAGACACAACCGCACCACCGTGTAGAGCGTCGCGAACGTCCGGCCCCGCAGCTCGTCGCTCACGTTCTCCTGCAGGAGGGTGAACCCGGTGACGTAGGTGGTGCCCGCACACGCACCGACGCCGCCGATGAACAGCGCGGCCGCCGCGAGCGACGACATCGACGCCGCGAGCACGAGACATCCACCGGTACCGATCACCGCGAAGCAGAACACGGCGACGCGCGGCAACCGCTTCTGCAACCACAGCAGCGTGACGACTCCGATCGCGGCCCCGAATCCCAGCGCGGTCATGAGCACGCCGAACGCGGCGGCGCCGCCGTTGAGCACCTCCTGCCGCGAAGCTCGGCCCGAGTGGGATCATGGCGCCCGCGCCGATGAGGCCGAACCCCAAGCCGAGCATCACACCGCGCACCAGCGCGTGCTTCGAGACGAACTGGAACCCTTCCTTGATCTCGCGGAACGTCTCGGTCCAGTCGATGCGCTGATCGTGCGAGTTGTCGCGGCGGGGAATCGGCAGCCGGTAGACGATCGCGGCCGACACCAGGAAGGTCATCGCGTCGAAGATCAGCGCCAACGCTTCCTGGTCGACCTTGAACGACGAGATGATGTCGAGCTCGCCGAGCACGGTCGCGAGCCCGGCGAGCAACGAGAAGATGATCGACGCGATCGGGAAGGTGCCGTACGACGCCGCGAGCGACAACGAGTTCGCCGACGACAGCTGCTCTTCGGGGACGAGGTTCGGCACCGACGCCGCCTGCGCCGGGCCCCACAACAGGGTGAGCACCTCGAGTCCGAGCGAGATGAGGAGCAGGCCGGCGATCCCGTTCACGAACGGCAGGCACACGAGGAGGCTGGCTCGCCCGATGTCGCAGAGCACCATCACCTTGCGACGGTCGAACCGGTCGATGATCACCCCGCCGACCGTGCCGAGCAGGAAGCCCGGGAGCACCCGCGTCGTCATGACCAGGCTCACCGCCGCGCCCGAGTTGTTGGACACGCGCGCAGCGATGGCGAGGATGGCGATGAGGCCGATCCAGTCGCCCAGGCTCGAGACGCACTGCGCGGTCCAGAGCCGGAAGAACGCCTTGGTGCCGAACACCCGCCACGGCGCCTCGGGTAGGGGCGGCTCCGAAGCGTCGGACGGGATGAACGGCGCCTGCGGCTGAGCCGGCTGCTCGTCGGTCATCCGCGTCTACGTACCCGGAGCAGGGGGCTTCGTCGCCTTCTTCGTCGCCTTCGTCGCGTTCTTCACGGACTTCCTCGCCGTGGCCTTCTTGGCCGGAGACTTCTTCGCCGCCGCCCGCTTCGCCGGCCGTTTCGTCGCCGGGGCGCGCGCCGCCCGCTCGCGGAGCAACTCGACCGCCTGCTCGAGCGTCACCGACTCGGGATCGGTCCCCCGGGGCACCGACGCGTTGACGCTGCCGTCGGTGATGTAGGGACCGAACCGGCCGTCGAGCACGCGCACCGGAACACCCGTTTCGGGATGCGCGCCGAGCTCGGCAAGCGGCGGCTTGGCCGCGCCACGACCACGACGTTGCTTCGGCTGGGCGAAGATCGCCCGCGCCTGCTCGAGGGTGACGGAGAAGAGCTCCTCCTCGGACGCGAGGCTCCGACTGTCGGTGCCCTTCTTGATGTAGGGCCCGTACCGGCCGTTCTGCGTGGTGATCTCCGTGCCGTCGTCGTCCACGCCCACGACACGCGGGAGCGACAACAGGTTGAGCGCGTCGTCGAGCGTCACTGCCGTCGGGTCCATCGTGGAGAACAGCGACGAGCGCTTCGGCTTCTCCTTCGAGCCCGGGGGCACCTCACCGAGCTGCACGAACGGACCGAAGCGGCCGGTGATCACGAGCACGGGCAGACCGGTCTCGGGGTCGAGGCCCAGCTCGCGTGGACCGGTCGGGATGGCGAGAAGCTCCTCGGCCTTCTCGGGTGTCAGCTCGTCGGGCGCGAGGTCCGCGGGCACCGGACCCTTCTCGTCACCGCGCTCGATGTTGGCGCCATTGGGCCACACGCGCACGATGAGCTCGCGCCCTTCGGCGTCGACGCCGACATGCACCGCGTTGACCTCGGCCTTGTCGATCATGGCGACATGCTCCTCGGCGACGAGATCACGCAGGCCCATCTCGCCGTTGCCGAAGTAGAAGGAGTGCAGCCACTTCTCGGCCTCACCTTCACCGCGCGCGATCGCGTCGAGCGCTTCTTCCATCACCGCGGTGAACTCGTAGTCGATCAGGTGGCTGAAGTACCGCTCCAGCAACTGCACCTTGGCGAATGCGGTCCACGTGGGAACGAGCGCGCTCCCCTTCTTGAACACGTAGTCGCGCCGGAGAATCGTCTCGATCACCGACGCGTACGTCGACGGGCGACCGATGCCGCGCTCCTCGAGCTCCTTCACCAGGCTGGCTTCGGTGTAGCGCGCCGGCGGTTGCGTGACATGCCCCGACGGCCGCAGCTCCCGGCACTCGACGACCGCGCCCTCCTCCAGCGGCGGCAGGATCGTCTCGCGGTCCTCGAGCTCGGCGTCGGGGTCGTCGGCGCCCTCGACGTAGGCCCGGAGGTAACCGGGGAACTCGATGGTGCGACCGGTGGCCTGGAAGGTCGCCTCCTCGCCCGTCGTCGACGTGGCGAGGAGGCGGAGCGTCACCCGGCGGATACGGGCGTCGGCCATCTGCGACGCCACCGTGCGCTTCCAGATGAGGTCGTACAGGCGGCGTTCGTCGGAGCCGCTGAGCTCGCGGGCGACGTCGTCGACGGTGCGCATGGCGTCGCCGGCCGGGCGGATCGCCTCGTGCGCCTCCTGCGCGTTCTTCACCTTGCTGCGGAACTCGCGCGGCTTGTCGGGCAGGTAGGCCTCGCCGTACATCGACGCGATCTGGCGGCGGGCGGCGCTGACCGCCTGCGCCGAGAGCGAGGTCGAGTCCGTCCGCATGTAGGTGATCAGGCCGCGTTCGTAGAGGCCCTGGGCGACGTGCATCGTTCGGGCAGCACTGAACCCGAGCTTGCGGCCCGCTTCCTGCTGGAGCGTCGACGTGATGAACGGCGCCTTCGGACGCTCAATGTGCGCGCGCGTCTCGACGGACGCGACGCGGAACGGCTGGTCTGCCAGACGGGCGGCGAGCGCGACCGCACTGGCTTCGTCGAGGAGCGCGACGTCGGCGTTGTCGTTCAACCTGCCGGTGTTGGCGTCGAAGTCGCGGCCGGACGCGAGCCGCTTGCCGTCGAGCATCGTCAGCGTCGCCGGGAAGCCGGGGGCATCGGCCCCGAAGCTGCCCTCGAGGTCCCAGTACGAGCCACTGCGGAACGCCATGCGGGCGCGCTCGCGGTCGACGACGAGGCGGGTGGCGACGCTCTGCACGCGCCCGGCCGAGGTTCCCGGACCGATGCGCCGGAACGCGACGTTCGACACCTCGTAGCCGTAGAGACGGTCGAGCGTACGGCGACCCTCCTGGGCCTCGACGAGCTTCATGTCGAGGTCGCGCCAGTTCTGGATCGCCGCTTCGATGGCCTCACTGGTGATCTCGTGGAACACCATTCGCTTGACCGGGACACGCGGCTTGAGCACCTCGAGGAGATGCCACGAGATGGCCTCGCCCTCGCGGTCCTCGTCGGTCGCGAGGTAGAGCTCGCTCGCGTCCTTCAATGCGGCCTTCAACTGGGAGACGACCTGCTTCTTGTCGTCGGGCACGACGTAGATCGGCGTGAAGTGGTCGTCGACGTCGATGCCGAGGCGTCGCACCTCGGGCTTCGTGACGCTCTTGGGCGCGTACTTCGCACCCCGGGGGAGGTCACGGATGTGACCGACGCTGGCCATGACCGTGTAGCGGTCGGTGCCGAGGAAGCCCGCGATGGTCTTCGCCTTGGCCCCGGATTCGACGATCACAAGCGGCTTGGCCACGTTCTTCCTACGGTTCCTCGGGGGAGATCGATCGGCCCGGAGCGTCCGCTCCGGGCACTGTGAGCCGTCCAGTCTGGTCCGCGGACCGGTCGACGGTGCGCATCGGCGCCGGAGCGTGGTGCCCTGAACCGCTCCTGTCAACTCGGGGTCCCGTCCGGCTGGGACCGGGGAACGCCGTCTATCCTGCGCCGTCGTGCACCTGCTCTCCACGATTCTCGCGCTCAGCCTCGACCCCAAGACCATCCTGAACGACCTGAGCCCCTACGGCGAAATCGGCCTGATGCTCATCATCTTCGCCGAGACCGGTCTGCTGGTCGGCTTCTTCCTGCCCGGCGACTCGCTGTTGTTCACCGCCGGGATCCTGGCCAACCAGGGGAAGCTCAACCTCGCCGCCATCCTGCTCGGCTGCTTCGCCGCCGCGGTGCTCGGCGACCAGGTCGGCTTCACCATCGGTCAGAACGTGGGCCCTCGCCTGCTGCGCCGACCGGACTCCCGCCTCTTCAAACGGGAGTACATCGACCGCACCGAGGACTTCTTCGACCGTCACGGGGCGAAGACCATCATGCTGGCCCGGTTCGTGCCGATAGTGCGGACGTTCGCGCCCGTCGTCGCCGGGATCGGCAAGATGACCCGCCGGACCTTCATCAGCTTCAACGTGATCGGCGGGTTCGTCTGGGTGTTCGGCGTGACACTGGCGGGGTACGCACTCGCCGACGCCATCGGCAGCTCGATCGACAAGTACCTCTACCCGCTGATCGCCATCGTCATCATCGTGTCGCTGATCCCGCCGTTTCTCGAGTGGCGCAAGGCGAAGAAGCAGGCCCCGCGTCACTACACGGAGGCGCAGGCCGAGGCCGAGGCCGCCGCCCTGCACGAAGTCGTCGAAGACGACTGACCCCCCTCGAACTGGCGTCACCTGCCGGGGCCGCGAAGTTGCGTCGCTCACGCGTCATGACGAGGTAGGAGCGACGCAACTTCGCGGGCTCAGCATCAGTGTCACAGCCGGGCGGTTCAATACCCGCCATGGCAACCCACCTCGACGAAGCCGTCGCCCGAATCGCCGAGCAGCACCACGGCATCTTCGCCGTCCACCACCTTGACGCGCTGGGCGTGACGAGAGCTGTGCGCCAGCGCAGGATCGAGACGGGCCGATGGGAGATCGCATACAACTGCGCGTACCGGATCGCGGGTGCGCCCGCGACGTGGCGCAGCGCCCTGCTGGCCGGTTGTTGGGCGGGCGGCGTTCGGGCGCTGGCATCCCACCGATCGGCCGCTGCTCTCTGGGGGCTCCCGAGTGGGCGCAGCGGCATCGTGGAGCTGACGTGTCCGCGGTGGCGTCGCGCTCGTCACTCCGGATTGGTCGTCCACGAGTCGGTCGTCATTGCGGAAGTCGACGTTGCCACAGTGACGAACATCCCGTGCACGTCGCCCGCGCGGACGCTCTTCGACCTGGCTCGCACATCGAGTCGAACGATGCTCGACGCCAGCATCGATTCGGCCTTGCGGCGCCGGCTCGTGACCCTCGAAGCGCTGTCCGAGGCACTGCAGCGGCTTGCGACACAAGGTCGACCCGGTGGACGACGCTTTCGGTCGGCCGTCGCCGAACGATTGCCGGGAGCCGGCATTCCCGAAAGCGTGCCCGAACGTCGCCTGTCGTCCCTCCTCGTGGAACGGGGGCTTCCGGAACCCACGGCGCAGTATGAGGTCCGTACACCGGCGGGAGAGTTCGTCGCTCGCGTTGATCTCGCGTACCCGCAAGCGATGACCCTCATCGAATACGACAGCTTTCAGGAACACACCGGGAAGGTCGCACTCGTCCGCGACAGCGCTCGACGCAACGCGCTGACCGAACTGGGATACGTGGTGGTCGTCGCTACCGCCTCCGATCTCAACGACCATGCACGTCGGCTGGCGACGACCGTTCGCCGGCTGTTGGCTCGCGCGGCGTAGGCAATCCCCACGCGAAGTTGCGTCGCTACTACATCATTGCGATGTTCGAGCGACGCAACTTCGGGGGCCAGTTCGAGGGTGGGGTGGGCTACTCGCCGGCTGAGCTGCCTTCGGGGAGGCCGTGGGCGGCCATCGCCTCCGCGACCACTTCGGACTCCTCGCCGAAGCCGCCACTCTTGCGCTTCGAGAAGAGCACCGCGACGATGAGGACGACCAGGCACGCGCCCGCGATGACGAAGCGGATGTCGTCGTTGCGCAGGCTGATGATCGCCGGCAGCACGAGCAGCGACACCAGGTTCATCACCTTGATGAGCGGGTTCAGCGCCGGTCCGGCCGTGTCCTTGAACGGATCACCGACGGTGTCGCCGATGACCGCAGCCTTGTGCGCCTCGGAGCCCTTGCCGCCCTCGTTGCCGTCCTCGATGTACTTCTTGGCGTTGTCCCACGCACCACCGGAGTTGCTCAGGAAGTTGGCCATGAGCTGGCCGGTGAGGATCACTCCGGCGAGGAACGCACCGAGGGCGAGATAGTTGATGCCGAAGCCGATGATCAGCGGGGTGAGCACCGCGAGCAGCGCCGGCGTCGCCAGCTCGCGCAGCGACGCGGTCGGTGCAGATGTCGATGACCGGTCCGTAGTCGGGCTTCTTGGTCGCCCGCCATGATCCCACCGTCGGCGAACTGTCTGCGCACCTCCTGCACCACGACACCTGCGGTGCGGCCGACGGCACGGATGGCGAGGGCCGAGAACAGGAAAGCCACGGAACCACCGATGAGCAGCCCGATGAACGTCTTCGGGTTGGCGACGTTGATCTGCGTCGCGATCCTCTCGAACAGCGAGTGCCGGATCGACGTTCTTGAGCGGACTGAAGCTCGCGCGCCGATGGTCTCGATGTAGGACGCGAACAGGGCGACGGCGGCGATGACGGCCGAGCCGATGGCAAAGCCCTTGGTGACGGCCTTGGTGGTGTTGCCCACCGCGTCGAGGCTGACCATGATGCGCTCGGGCTCGCCCTCGAACTCTCCCGACATCTCGGCGATGCCGGCGGCGTTGTCGGCAACCGGGCCGAAGGTGTCCTCCGAGACGATCACGCCGGTGGTGGCGAGCATGCCCATACCGGTGAGGGCGACCATGTAGAAGGTGAACTGGATGTTGCCGTCGCCCAGCCAGATGCCGACACCCAGCGCGGCGGCGATGGCGATGATCGCGTAGACGCTCGACTCCAGACCGGAGCTGATCCCGGAGAGCACGACGGTCGCGGGACCGGTGCGCGACGCCTCGGCGATCTCCCGCACCGGTGACGTCTCGGTGGAGGTGAAGTACTCGGTGAGGCGGCTGAGCGCCTGGGCGAGCACGAGACCGATGATCACGGCACCGAAGCACTTCCAACCGGCGTCGAACCTGTCGTTGCCGACGTAGCCGAAGGCGACGACCGCTGTGCCGACCACGGTGAGGACACTGGCGACGAAGAAGCCACGGTTGATGGGCGCCATCGCCGACTTGTCCCTCTCGGTGGCTCGGACGGCGAACACGCCGGCGATCGACGCCAGCACCCCGATGGCGCGCGCGGCCAGCGGGAACACGAGACCGAGCGCCGGGTTCATGCCGATCGACCGGAACGCGGCGACGCCGAGGATGATCGACGCGACCAGCGTGACCTCGTAGCTCTCGAAGAGGTCGGCGGCCATGCCGGCGCAGTCGCCCACGTTGTCGCCCACGTTGTCGGCGATGGTGGCGGGGTTGCGGGGGTCGTCTTCGGGGATTCCGGCTTCGACCTTGCCGACGAGGTCGGCGCCCACGTCGGCCGCCTTGGTGAAGATGCCGCCACCGACGCGCAGGAACAGCGCAAGCAGCGAACCGCCGAAACCGAACCCGATCAGGATTGCGGAGGCGGTGTTCTGGAAGATCATGATGATGAGCGTGGCGCCGAGCAGGCCGAGGCCGACGGTGAACATTCCGGCCACGCCGCCGGTGCGGAACGCGACCTTGAGCGCGGCGGGCAGCGAGCCCGACTTGGCGGCCGCCGCGGTGCGCACGTTGCCGCGGACCGCCAGGCTCATCCCGATGAAGCCGGTGAGGCCCGACATGAGACAACCCGCGACGAACGCCAGCGTGCGGAACAGCCCGGATTGAACGAAGCTGAGCCCCTCCGATCCGTAGGTGAGCTTCTGCCCCTCGTAGAGCAGCGGCTTCGCCACGTCGGTCGAGGTCGCGAACACCACGATGGCGAGCGGCACCAGGATGATCGCGATCGTCTTGAACTGGCGCTTCAGGTAGGCCATCGCGCCTTCCTGGATCGCCGCCGCGATCTCGATCATCTTCGGCGTGCCCTGATCCGCGGCGATGACCCCACGCACCAGATAGAAGCCCACGGCGATCGCGATGAGCGCGGTGACGGCCGAGAAGATCAGCCAGAACCACGCCGCTCCGTCCAACTTGAAGACCTGGTAACCGCCTTCAGCAGCCAAGCTGATCATGGAATGCAAACCTCTGGGTACTCGGTAGGCGCGGGCGCACGGGATCGGATGACCGGCGCAGGGAAGCTAGGGAAAAGTACGGGCCTCGACTCGTCTGAGTCCAATCTGTCGCCGGATCTCACTCCAAGTGGTAGGGCAACGACGTGACCACGGTGCCCTTCCGGAAGAGCAGGCGGCCTTTGAGCAGCAAGGCCGTCTGGTTGTGGAGCAGGTTCCCCCACCAGTGGCGCACCACGAACTCGGGCAGCAGCACGGTGATCACGTCGTTCTCCCAGCGGGCGTCGAGCTCGTCGACGTAGCGCAGGATCGGTCGGGTCAGCTCCCGGTAGGGCGAGTAGACGATCTCCAGCGGGATGTCGAGGTTGAAGTTGTTCCACTGTTCCTCGAGCTTGTCCTGTTCCTCCTCGTCGGAGACGACCGACACGGCCACGAGATGGTTCGGGTTGATCGACCGGGCGTAGGCCAGCGCCTCCAGCACACCCCGGTGCACCCCGCCGACGAGCACCACGACCGTGTGGTTCATGCGTCGGGGCTTGTAGTCGGGCGTCACCCGCAAGCCGTCGGCGACCGTCCGGTAGTGACGCTTGATCGACTTGAACACGACCACGATGAGCGGGATCACGACCAGCGGCACCCACGCGCCGCTCGTGAACTTCGTGCCCGCGACGATCAACAACACGATGAGGGTCGCCACCGAACCCACCGAGTTGATCACGATGTTGCGCTTGTACCCGCGCTCACGCTCCTTCTGGTGGTGGCGCACCATGCCGGCCTGCGACAGCGTGAACGACAGGAACACCCCGACCGCGTACAACGGGATCAGCGCGTTGGTCAAGCCTCCGAACGCGATGATCAAGGCGCCCGCCGCGGTGGCGAGCACGATCACCCCGTTGGAGAACACCAGCCGGTCCCCGCGGTTCGCCAGCTGGCGCGGGAGGTAGCCATCGCGGGCGATGATCGACGAGAGGCGCGGGAAGTCGGCATAGGCGGTGTTCGCGGCGAGCGTGAGGATCGCGGCGGTCGCGAACTGCAGGATCACGTACAGCACGGTGCCGCTCCCGAACACCGCGGTACCGAGTTGGGACATCACCGTGGTCTTGTCGCTCGGGTACGGCCCGAGGCGGTGGGCCAGGATCTGCACACCCATGAACAGGGTGCCGAGGATGACCCCCATCCAGACGAGGGTGGCGGCCGCGTTCTTCGACTCCGGCCGGCGAAACGCCGGGACTCCGTTGGAGATGGCCTCGATGCCGGTGAGCGCGACCGCCCCGGACGAGAAGCCCTTCAGGAGGATGAAGATCCCCAACGTCCCCCCGAAGATGTTCCCGCCCTCCTGCTTGAACGGCAACGGGTTGATGCGGTGGATGTCGTCGAGCACGAAGCTGCGGAACAATCCGTAGCTCACCAGCGCGCCGAGGATCGCGATGTAGATGTAGGTCGGCACCGCGAAGATGCGGCCCGACTCCTTGATGCCGCGGAGGTTGGCCAGGCTGATGAACACGATCAGGATCAGCCCGAGCGCGACACGGTGTTTGGCGAGATCCTGGAACGTGGGGATCGAGACGATGGCAGCGACGCCGGCCGAGATCGACACGGCCACGGTGAGGATGTAGTCGACGAGCAGCGACGCGCCCGCGATGAGCGATGGGTTCTCGCCCAGGTTCTCGCGGCTGACGACGTAGCTGCCGCCGCCGCTCGGGTAGGCGAAGATCGTCTGGCGGTACGACGTGATGACGATCGTCAGGAGGATCGCGACCGCGACCCCGATCGGGATGAGCTTGCTCAGCCCGAGGGCGAGGCTCGAACCTCCCACGGCGACGACGAAGAGGATCTCCTCGGTCGCGTACGCGGTCGACGAGATCGCATCCGAGGAGAACACCGCGAGCGCGATGGTCTTCGGGATGCGTTGGTGTTCCATCTCCGTCGTGGCCAGAGGCCGACCGACGAGTACCCGCTTGACGAACGCCACTCCGTCGGTTCCTCCCGAGCCCCATGGGAACGTGGCCGCCGACAGCTTGCCATTCCCCGCGCCCGGTTCACCGATCCGCCGGGGAGGGAGGCCTTCACGTCAGGGACCCGTCAGCGATTCGAAGCGCCGCGACCCGCCCGATAGCCTGCTCGGGCCAGGCGTCGGAGGGAGACATCCGTGCACGTCGTCGTAGTCGGTTGTGGCCGGGTCGGAAGCGAGCTCGCCCTCAGCCTGGAGCGCTCCGGTCACACCGTCGCGGTCATCGACAAGAACGTCGACGCCTTCCGCAAGCGGCTGCCCGAGACGTTCACCGGGCAGAAGGTCGTCGGCTTCGGATTCGACCGCGACCACCTCGTCGAGGCCGGCATCGAGCGGGCGGGAGCCGTCGCGGCGGTGACGAGCGGTGACAACTCCAACATCCTGACCGCCCGGATCGCACGCGAGAACTTCGCCATCGACCGGGTCGTCGCCCGCATCTACGACCCCCGGCGGGCGCTGATCTACCAACGGCTCGGGATCCCGACGGTTGCGACCGTGTCGTGGACCACCGACCAGGTCATGCGACGCCTGCTCCCGCCCGACGAGCAACCCCACGAGTGGCTCGACCCCAGCGGCAAGGTGTGCCTACTCGACTACCCGATCCCGGCGAGCTGGGCGGGCAAGAAGCTGGCACCCCTGAGCGAGCCCGGCGTGTTCTGGCTCGTCGCCATCACCCGCCTGGGGGCCGCGCAGGTGAGCACGCCGAGCGCGATCGGCCAGGACGGCGACATCCTGCACTTCGCCGCCGACGTCTCCGCGCTCGACACCCTGCGCGATCGGCTCGAGCACGGAGAGGAACACCACTGATGCGCGTTGCCATCGCCGGGGCTGGCAATGTCGGCCTCTTCATCGCCAACGACCTCCGGGCCGCCGATCACGACGTGTTGATCATCGAGCAGAACCCCGCGGTCGTGAAGCGGGCCCAGAGCGCCGACGGCATCGAATGGCACGTCGCCGACTGCTGCGAGGTCAACTCCCTGCCGCGCCGCCGGGCTCGATTCGTGCGACGTCGTCGTCGCGGCGACGGGTGACGACGAGGACAACCTCGTCGTGTCACTGCTGGCCAAGCAGGAGTTCGCGGTGCCCCGCGTGATCGCCCGGGTGAACCATCCGAAGAACGAGTGGCTGTTCAACGAGAACTGGGGCGTCGACCTGTCAGTGTCCACCCCTCACCTCATCACCGCGCTGGTGGAAGAAGCCGTCACCGTGGGCCGGCTGGTCCGGATCCTCCAGTTCGAGGGTGGTCAGGCACGTCTCGTCGAGGTCACGCTGGCCGACGACTCCCCGGTGATCGACCACGCGCTGAAGGACGTCGACGTTCCCCGCAACGCAACGGTCGTCGCCATCGTTCGTGACGAGCATGTCGTCATGCCGCGGGGTGACTCGGTGTTCGAAGCCGGCGACGAGGTCCTCGCCATGGTGACGCCGGAGTCCGAGGACGAGGTCCGCCGGATCCTCACCGGCGCCACGGCCTGAGCCCGCCCCCTCCGGGTAGACGGTTCCTACGCCAGGAGCTCGTACACGGGATTGAAGACGAGGAAGCGCTTGCCGTCGCGCGCGGTGACGCCCTCGAAGGCCACCCGGCGGCCCGGCGACAACCCCGCGATCTTCCGGCGGCCGAGGAAGACGCCCACCACCGAGCCGCGGCCATCGCTCACGGTGACCTCGAGTGCCGGCGCCCCGGCCCGCGGCACGATCCGTACCGACCGCACCTCGCCGCCCACCCGGACGTGGCGACGCGCCTCGATGCCGTCGAGCGCTGCGAGCGAGCGGGCATCACAGAACTCGATGAGCCGCTCCCGGTCGAGATCCTCGACCGGCTTGATGAGGCGGTCGACCATCTTCTTGAAGGCCATCGCCCAATGATACGAGTCGGCCGCACGTGGAATCGAGGTGCGGCCGACCGGCGCGAATCCGAGTGCCGCCAGCCGGCTCCGCTTCCCTCCTAACCTGACGCCCGCGATGGACGATTCCACCTCACGGACCGAGCGACGCGGGCAGGCGCGCTCGCGCACTCGCGTCGTCGGCATCGTCGCCGGGGTCGTCCTCCTCGTCGCCGCCGTCGTCGTGGTCGCCGTCGTGGTCGCAGGCGGCGGTGACACGAAGACGTCGTCCAGCCGCGCCCACCACCACGGTGGTCCAGAACTCGGTGACGCTCCCCCTCGGCGACGTGACCGCCGACAGCGCGGGGCCACCCGTCACCGTGAGCCCCGAGCAGTCGCAGCAGGTCCTCGACGTGCTCGGGAACTACGTGAAGGGCGCCACCGTGCAGCCCTTGCGGTCGGCCGCGCCCGCCACCGCGGACTTCGCGACGGTGTTCGACGCGGGGACCCTGGCGCAGGCCACCACGACCGACCGTGGAGTGGTCCTCGACGAAGGCCTCCCCAAGGTGACCGGCAGCCTCGACGTGGTTGCGCAGCCGATCGCGCTGGTCGGGTTGGGTGACCAGGGCGGGAACCTCACGCTCGTCACCGCCGCGGTGGTCATGGACGTGAAGGGCAAGACCGCGGTCAAGGGGGCGCCGCTCCACATCGCGCGCAAGGCGGACTTCGTGCTCGCCCCCGACGTGACCGGCGCCTGGAGGGTGACCGCCTACAGCATGGTCGTCGTCCGCAGCGGCGCCGGTCTCGACACCACCACGACCACGACCACGGGAGTCGCACAGTGAACCGGCGCCGTGCGGTGATCACCCTCGTGCTCGCTCCGGTCCTCTGCGGGCTGCTGGTCGCCGGCACCGTGGCCACGGCGTGGGTGCTGCTCGGCAGCCCCACGCCGGCCGAGGGCGCGGTGTGGTTCCAGGTCACCAAGCTGGGCGTGGCACAGGACACCGGCGGACCGCAGCAGCCGTTCTTCGCGCTCGTGCTCGGCACGGGCGCGCGCTCGGACGACCCGGCGCTCTCCACCGACGACCCCGGGCTCGCCGACGCCATCCACGTGATCGGGGTCAATCCGGCCTTGAAGTCGGCGACGCTCATCGACATCCCACCGCGACACCGAGGGGCCCGGCGGCTCGAAGCTCAACTCCTACATCGTCAACGACCCGGGCGGGAACGACCTCCGGGCCGAGGCCGACGCGGTGTCGTCGGTGGTGGGCGTCCCGCTCAGCTATGTGATCCGGGCCAACTTCCCGCACTTCCAGCAGTTGGTCGACGAGATCGGCGGCATCGACGTCAACATTCCCACCGCGATGAACGACGACTTCTCGGGCACGCATTTCGCGCCCGGCCCCGCGCATCTCACCGGCGAGCAGGCCCTGCAGTTCGCCGCGTGACCGCCACTCGTTCGACAACGGCGACCTCACCCGCACCAGCAACCAGGGATTGCTGATCATCTCCGCCCTCCAGACCCTCCAGCAGAAGCACCCGAGCGCGGGCGAAACCGTGCACCTCGTCGCAAGCCTCGGCCGTCACGTGAAGCTCGACGGCATCGGGATCTCCGACCTCTTCCACATGGGTGCGCTCGCCCTCACCTTCGACCCGGCCAACATCAAGAACGTGGTGTTGCCGGTGGCCGAGGCCGGTGGGGGGAGCAGCAACCTCGTGAAGACCGCAGACGCCGATTCCCTGCTCGCCGACTTCGCCGACGACGGGGTGTTGCAGAGCCATTAGCGCCGTGACCGAGCCGCCCGCCCCGGCGACGCGCGTCGACGCCTGCACCACACTCGACGACCTCGCTCACGAGCACTTCGACCGGGTGGTGTCGAGCGCGCGGCTCCCCCTCGCGCGGGTCGGCCCGCAGCACCCGAGATCCCGTTGAGCGCCACGGTGGCGGCCCGATTGCACGCGCGGGGCATCGACGAACTGTGGGAGCACCAGGCCGCCGCGACCGACGCGTTCCGCGCCGGCCACCACGTCGTCGTCGCGACCGGCACCGCGTCGGGCAAGTCGCTCGGTTACCAGATCCCGATCGTCGAGTCGGTCGTGGCGGGTGCGCACGACACCGCGCTCCTGGTGTTCCCGACCAAAGCACTGGCCCAGGACCAGCTCCGGAGCCTCCGCGAGTGGTTGGTGCCCGATCTCGTCGCCGCCACGTACGACGGCGACACCAACACCGACGAGCGCACCTGGGCGCGTGGCCATGCCAACGTGCTGCTCACAAATCCCGAGATGCTGCACATGGGAATCCTGCCCGCGCACACGCGCTGGGCGACGTTCCTGATGCGCCTGCGGTATGTCGTGGTCGACGAGCTGCACACCCTGCGCGGGGTGTTCGGCAGTCATGTCGCGCACGTGCTGCGCCGCCTACGTCGACTGTGTGCCCACTACGGATCGGAGCCGACCTTCTGCTTCACCAGCGCCACGATCGGCAACCCGGCGGAGCTCGCGTCGCGGTTGTGCGGCCTTCCCGTCACCGCGATCGACGGCGACGGTTCGCCGCAGGCCGAACGCGGGTTCGCGGTGTGGCAGCGCCCGCTGCTCGACGAGCACACCGGTACCCGCGCCTCGGCCAACTTCGAGACCGCGATGCTGCTGGCCCGGTTCGTCGATGACGGGCACCAGACGCTGGCGTTCACCCGGAGCCGCAAAGGGTCCGAGCTCGTCGCCGCGCACGCGCGCGGGCTGCTCGCCGAATCGGGCGCGGATCGTGCGTCGGCATCACCGGCGGTCGCCACGTACCGCGCCGGCTACCTCGCCACCGAACGGCGCGAGCTCGAGGCCCGGCTCACCAGCGGCGAGCTCGGCGGCGTGGTGGCCACGAGCGCGCTCGAGCTCGGCATCGACGTCGGCTCCCTCGACGCCGTCGTGCTGAACGGCTTCCCCGGCACGTTGTCGTCGATGCGCCAGCAGATCGGCCGCGCCGGTCGCACCACCCGGCGCGCCGCCGCGGTGCTCGTCGCCGGCGACGACCAGCTCGACCAGTGGTACGCGCGCCACCCGAAGGAGCTGTTGACCCGTCCGGCCGAGGCCGCGGTGGTCAACCCCGACAACCCGTTCGTCGCCCGCGCCCAGATCTCGTGCGCCGCGCACGAGTTGCCCCTGAGCCACGCCGACGAGCGGTTCTTCGGCGACGCGCTCGACGACGCGGTGCGCGACCTGGTGCTCGACGATCTGCTCAAGCCGCGCGCTGACCGGATGTACTGGGCCGGTCGCGAGTCCCCGGCCGGCCGGGTCGGCCTCCGGACCGGTTCGTCGCTCGAGTACCAGCTCGTCGAGGCCGACGGCCGCCTGGTCGGCACGGTCGACGCGGCCCGGGTCTTCCACGTCGCCCATCCTGGTGCGATCTACCTGCACCAGGGCCGCCAATACCGGGTGAGCACGCTCGACGTCGACCACCACGTCGCCGCGCTCGAGCCCGCCGACGACGCCGACGAGCACACCCAACCGCGTGAGGAGACCGACCTGACCGTCCTCGACATCGAACGCAGCGCCCCGGTCGGGTCGGGCGAGGCGCATCTGGGTGCGGTGTCGGTGTTACACCGCCTGGTCGCATACCAACGTCGGCGGACGTCGACCAACGAGGTGTTCGAGGTGGTCCCGCTCGACTTCCCACCCCGGGAGCTCACGACCCGGGCGTGCTGGTACACCGTGCCCCTCGACGTCCTCGTCGGCGCGGGGGTCGAACCGTCTCGCACCGTCGGCGCGGTGCACGCGGCCGAGCACACGCTCATCGGCCTGCTGCCGCTGTTCGCGATCTGCGACCGCTGGGACGTCGGCGGGGTCTCGATGGCCGTGCATCCGCACACCGCCGCGCCGACCATCTTCGTGTACGACGGCTATCCCGGCGGGGCGGGCATCGCGGAGCTCGCGTTCGCCGAGCTCGAGCGCCACATCGCCGCTGCCCACGAGCTGGTCGCCGGGTGTCCGTGCGACGACGGCTGCCCGTCGTGCGTGCAGTCACCCAAGTGCGGGAACTGGAACGAGTACCTGGACAAGCAGGCGGCGATCACGCTGCTCGAGATCCTCGGCGCGCCATCCCACGACCCAGCGGCCGCGCGGCCCTAGATTCCCCGGCCATGACCCGGCAGCGATGGATCGCACTCGTCGTGCTCGTCGCCATCGGCGTGGGGTTGCTCCTGACCATGGTGCTCGTCCCCTGGGGTGACGACGCTCCCGCGGCGAACGCGCCCACCGTGTACCACCAGGGCGACGCGATCACGGTTGCCGACGGCGACGAGTTCGTGATCGCCCTGCCCGCGAACCCCACCACCGGCTACTCGTGGAGCGCGGAGAAGGACGCCGACGTCGTGTTCGTGTCGAGCCGGCAGGTCGCGGGCGGGAGCCAGCCCGGCGCGCCCGGCACCCAGGAGCTCACGTTCCGCGCCACCGGCACCGGGACGTCGACCCTCGAGCTCGCGTACCGCGCGTCCGTTCGAGCACGGCGTGCCCCCGGCCAAGACCGCGAAGTTCCCGGTCACGGTCACCCGATAGCGGCACCGGCGGCTCAGCAGTCCGGGAGCTCGACGACGCATTCGGGCCGCACCTCCGCCTTCGCCCGACCCCGGGCGGGCCCGAACAGCGCACCCCACGCGGGCACGTCGACCTCGACGACGACCTCGGCCGCGGTGCCCGAGCAGTCACACGACACCAGTCGGGCGTCGTTCGTGACCGCGGTCTCGTGCGCGGCCTGCCGGGCGGCAGCGGCGCCGTCACCGAGCGCGAGTCGGTCGGCGGCCGCCAGCGCGACCGCGTCGGCCGCCGCCTCCGCGCGAGCCCGCCCGATCAGCGCGCCGCCGAGCCGGGCCACGGCCATCGCCAGGACCAGACCGATCACGAGCACTGCGAGCATCACGATCGACACCCCGCCCCGCTCGGAGCGCGCCCGCGTGCCGCGCCTCATTTCTCCACCCGCATCACCGTCGTCGCGTGCAGGTCGGGGTCGGGGAACAACACCCCCACCAGTGGCAGATCCGTGACCGACGTGTAGTGCACGGTGACGCTGATCTCGCCCCCGACTTCGGGCCGCTGCCCCACCTGCACGTCGGCTCCCGGCAACGTCCGGTGCGCGGCCCGAACCGCGCGACTCGGATCGGGGTCGACACTCGCCGCGCGCGCCGCCTCACGAGCGGCGTGGACCACGCCGAGTTGGTCGCGCACGACGAGACCCACCTGGATGATCGCCAGCACGGCCAGCACCACGAGCGGCAACAGGAACGCGAACTCCACGGTGGCCTGACCACGTTCGCGCCCGCCCGGAGGGTGGCGTCGGGTTCCCCCGCGCCGAGCGCGGGGAACCTCCGACGCCCCGTCACGACGGGAGCACCTTGCTGATCACCGAATCGAACAGCCCCGAGATCGCGTGGCTGCCGGTGGCCCAGGTGATCAGCAGCGTCGCGATCGCGACCGCGCCGAGGATCACGAGGGCGTATTCGGCGGTCGACTGACCCGACTCGCCGACCAGGAACTTCCCGACGCGCACCGCGCGACGAACCGACGGAACATTGCACAACCTCCTCGTTGCTCCGGATCGGGGAAGGGCGAGGGGAAGTCGCGGATCGATGCTCACAGGCGACCGAGACCGGCGGCCAGACCCGGCACCACCGTGAGCAGCACGAACGCCGGGAGCACCAGGAACACGAGCGGGAACAGCAACCGCACCGGCACGCGGCGGGCGTGCGCCTCGGCGCGCCGGCGGAGCCCGGCACGCTCCTCCGCCGCGAGGCGCACCAGGACGGGTCCGACCGGTGCGCCGAGCCGGTCCGACGCGAGCAGCGCGTCGGTGAGCGGTCGGAGCATGGGGCGTCGCGCGGGCGGCGGCGCCGAGCGCGGCGTCGAAGCTCGCGCCCGATGCACAGGACCGCAAGACGCCGGCCAGCGAAGCGGCGATCGCCGGCGGTGACCACCGGGCCGCGACCTCCACCCCGAGGTAGGGCGTGCAACCCGCACCCGACCGCGACAGCGAGGAGATCGAGGACGACGGGGAGCTCACGAGCCCCGTTGGTGTCGAGCGCGCGCGAGCGCCGCCGTGCGGTCACCGACCCGAGCACACGGGCGACGACGCCCTCGCGAAGCGGCCGGAACGCAGTTGCGACACCGGTACGCACCCGTCGCCGTCGCGCGCGCCGTCGCCGAGGTCGCGATCGGCGGACGCGACGCGAGCTCGCCGGCGCGCGTGACCGGTGCGACCCGACGCGCGACGCGCATCACGGGGGCGGCCAGCGATCGCCCCCCAGGAGGCGCCGAGCAGCAGCGGAAGCAACTCCGGCGACGTCACGAGGTCGACCTCACGATACGGCGGATCCACAGCGCGGCGAGCGCCTCGAGGCCGAGACCGACGACGAGGCAGACCCGTCCCACCCCCGTGGCCACGAGCACGGTCACCGAGTGCGGGTCGACCAGCGCGGAGAACGCCAGGTACCCGAGGGGCGCGACGCCCACGACGCCGGCCGACAGGCCGCGCCTGGGCCGAGAGCGCCTGGGCTTCGGCCGCCGCCTCGAGCCGGTGACGCAACGATGCCGCGAGCCCGTCGATCGCCTCGGCCGCCTGACCGCCCAGCGTCGCCGCCACCGACAAGGCGCCGGCCGCGGCCCGCACCCCGGGCACGTCGTGCTCGGCGGGCCAGCCGGCGAGCGCATCCGCGAGCGGCAGACCGAGCTGGGTCCGGACGTGGACCCGCCGGAAGTCGAGCGCGACGGCGCCGTCGGACCGGGCGAGCCGTTCCACCGCGCCCGCGACGGTCCCGCCGCCGCGCAGCTCCGCCGCGACGTGTTCCAACGCGCCCGGGAGTCCGGCCGCGAACCGACGTTCGCCGGCGCGAGCAGGCCATCCGGAGCCCGACCGGGCCCGCCACGAGCGCGGCGCCCGCCGCCACGATCGCCATCACGGGCGCGAACGCGGCGACCAACACCGTGGCGCCGACCGCGGCGATACCCCAGTACTCCACCGCCGCCTCCGGCTCGATCGCGATGATCGGCTTCGAGCAACGCCCGCGCCAGCGGGTCGCGCCACTGTCGGGGAAGCCGCCACCGCGCTCGCGGACCGAGCGCCCGGATCCGGCCCGCGGCCGCGGCCCGGCGGCCCGCGGTGACCAACCCCGCGCACGCGAGGGGCCCCACGATCGCGAGCAGCAGGGTCAGCACCGGGACCACGTCTCGTCCTGCGGCGGCGCATCCGGTCGCCGGGCCGGGCGCAGCGGCCGATCGACGGCCACCAACTCGTCGGCCCGGCGTTCGAAGAGGACCCGCACGCCGCCTACGCCGCGACCGTCCACCTCCGCGATGCGCTCGACGCGCCGTGCGCCACCGGCGCGGCGAGCCACGAACACGACCGCGTCGACGCTCGCCGACACCTGCGCCCGGACCGCCGGCAACGGCAGACCCGAGTCGGCGAGCAGCACCAACGTCTCGAGCCGGGCCAGCGCGTCGGCGGTGCCGTTGGCGTGGATGGTGGAAATCGACCCGTCGTGGCCGGTGTTGAGGGCCTGCAGCATGTCGAGCGCCTCACCGCTTCGCACCTCGCCAACCACGAGCCGGTCGGGGCGCATGCGCAGGGCGGCGCGTACCAGCTCCCGCACCGTGACCCCGCCCACCCCCTCGGCATTCGGCGGGCGGGCCTCGAGTCGCACGACGTGGGGCTGCGCGAGCCGCAGCTCGGCCGTCTCCTCGATGGTGACGATCCGCTCCCCGGGCGGGATGGATCGCGAGAGCGCGTTGAGCAAGGTCGTCTTGCCCGCGCTGGTGGCCCCGGCCACGAGGAGGTTCCAGCCCGCACCCACCGCCCAGGCGAGGAACCCCGCCGCAGCGCGGCCGAGGCCGAACTCCCCCAGCTCGACGGCCCGCGCGCCGAACCGGCGGATCGTGACGCACGGACCGTCGACGGCGAGGGGCGGGATCACCGCGTGCAGCCGCGATCCGTCGGCGAGCCGCGGCGTCGACCATGGGCGACGCCCGGTCGAGTCGCAGGCCGAGAGGGGCGACAACGCGCTCGACGAGGTGGACGATCGCCGCCGCGTCCAGCTCGAGCGCCACCGGCTCGAGCCGGCCCCGACGTTCGACATAGGTCTGCCCGGGCCCGGGCCCGTTGATCATCACCTCGGTGATCGTCGGATCCGCCAGCAGCGGTTCCAACGCGCCGAGGCCGACCACTTCGTGGGTCAACTCCTCCAGGAGCCGATCGAAACGCGCGGCGGCGAGCAGCGGCTGTTCCTCGCGGAGGAGGTCGCCGAGCCGCCGCCGCACGACCGTGTCGCCTACGACCGTCTCGTCACCGCCCTCCGCGACGAGACGGCGGTGCACACGTTGCTTGAGCGCCGCATCGGCAGTCGCCGACGGTGCGCCGGGCGCGCCCGTGAGCGTCACGCCGGCGCGCCCCGACGAACGGTCGGCGCGCCCGTGCGTTGCAGCAGCGCGCCCGCCGGGCGAGCGAGCAGATCCGGGAGCCGCGCCGCGAGCACGCCCGCGTCGACCGCGCGGGCGACCGCCGCCTTCACCGGGACCCGTGCGAGCACCGGCACGTCGAGCACGTCGGACACCTCGCGCGCCGACAACGAGCGTCCCTGCTCCTCCATCAGGACCGCGCCCGCGGTGCGGGCCAGCGCCGGTGTGTGCACGGCGCGACGCAGGGCGAGGTAGCAGCCACGGATCACCACCACGGACACGTCGGCGACCTCGACCACGGCGCGGGTCGCCGGCTCGGACGCGGTCCCGCAGTCGACGAGCGTGGGAACCGGCCCGTCACGCAGCGCGACGGCGAGGGCAGCACCGGCCTCGGCCGCCGCCACCGGCGCGAGCGTGCGGGCCCGGCCACCTCGCGGGAGCAGGCCGATCCCGGGGCCCACCTCGACCAGGAGACGGTCGAGCGCGTCGGTCGGCGCTTCCGGCCCGGCGCCCAACCAGTCGAGCAGTCCGAGCTCGGGGTCGAAACCGAGCCCGAAGATCGCCGGTTGGTCACCGTCGAGATCGGCGACCCTGACCCCAGCCGTGGAGCCGTTGGCCTGGGCGTCGCGCGCCAGCACCAGCGCGCACGCGGCGGTGAACACCGACGTGCCGGAACCGCCCTTCGGGGACCACAACGCGAGGAGCACGGAGGCGTCCTTCCTCCCGGGGCACGCGAACGCGCGCCGTCGACGGGAGGAAGTGCGGAGGAAGGTGGAGTGGCAACGTACGACGTGCCGTGGCGGCCGTCAAGAGGCAACTCGGGAACCCGTCCGACCCGTAGGATGCACGCGTCAGCCGCCTCGCCACCTTTCCCATCGTCCTCGACACTGGGCAGCTACGCGGGGGAGATCATCGTGTCACCCCTCCTCGGAATGGGCGTGGCGGTGACCTACCACGCGTCGCTCGAGCGCGAGCGCTCTCGGGACCGCATCACGAGCGGGACCGGACGCGAAACCGGACCCGCCGAAGCGGGCCCGGGAACGTGACGCCGAGCTGAGATCAGGCTTCGCGGACCTTCTTGGCGACCGCGATCCCGATTGCAGCCAGGATGAGGATGATGAGCAGCTTCTTCATGTGACTCCCCTTGTTGGTCGCGACGGCGCAGAGATCGGTTCGATGGTAGGCGGTGGGACCTCCCGGAGCAATCGGCGCCTCATCGGCAGGTGCTAGACCGACCCTGGAGGTGAACGGGGTCTGGTGGCCCCCCTCGTCTTCAAAACGAGTGGGACGGGCACTCCCCGTCCGGTGGGTTCGATTCCTGCCACCTCCGCCGATCACACGCCCGCCGACCACGCGCCGGCCCACCCAAATGCCCAACTGGCGTCGTTGGCCTGGGGTAGAGCCCCGGCGAGCGACGCCGGTTCGGGCGCGGGAGCTAGACGGCGAGGAGGTCGCGGGCGCCGGTGTCGGCCGACGGGTGGCGCAGCTTGCTCATCGCCCGGGCCTCGATCTGGCGGATCCGCTCGCGGGTGAGGTTGAAGTGCTCCCCGACCTCCTCGAGCGTCCTCGGCTCGCCGCGGTCGAGCCCGAAGCGCAACGCGAGGATCTGGCGCTCGCGCTCGTCGAGCGGGGCGAGCAGCTTCTCGATCTCGTCCGGCAGCAGCGCGGTGGCGGCGACCTCGAAGGGCGACTCGGCCGAGCGGTCCTCGACGATGTCGCCGAGCTCGGCGTCGCCGTCTTCGCGCAGCGGCTCCGACAGCGACAGCGGCTCGGCCGCGAAGCGCAGCGCCTCGGTGACCTTGTCCTCGGGCATCTCGACCTCGATCGAGAGCTCCGAGAGCGTCGCCGGACGGCCGAGCTTCAACTCCAAGCGCGAGCGGGCCTTCTGCAGCCGGGCGAGGGTGTCGCCCGCGTGGACGGGGAGGCGGATGGTGCGACCGGTGTTGGCGATGCCGCGCGTGATGGCCTGGCGGATCCACCAGGTCGCGTACGTGGAGAACTTGAAGCCCTTGCGCCAGTCGAACTTCTCGACCGCGTGCATCAGGCCGAGGTTGCCCTCCTGGATGAGGTCGAGGAGCGGCAGACCCGACGCCTGGTACTTCTTCGCGATCGACACCACGAGGCGCAGGTTGGACTGCACGAAGGTGCGTTGCGCGTCGTCACCCAGGCGGGCGGTGCGTCGGAGCTCGCGCTTCTTGGTGGGGGTGAGCGCCTTGCCCCCACCGAGCAGCTCTTCCCGTGACGCGTTGCCCTGCTCGATCTGCTGTGCGAGACGAACTTCGTCGTCCTTCGTGAGAAGCGGATACTGGCCGATGTCGGTGAGATAGAGGCGAACGAGATCTTCCTCGTCGCGCTCGACACGCTCCTTCGCCACCCGGCGACCCCTTGGTAGTGAGCTCGAGTCAATCTCGGGTCCGGGCGCGTGCGCTCAGGCCACGAATGTTGCTGTTGTTGCCGTTCCACGATACCGGCCCAGTCAAGCGCCCGGGAATGGGGCCGGCCCGCTCACCCCCGTGAGAACAGGTCGTGGCCCTCCTGGGCGTCGAAGTCGAGATCGCGCAGCACGAGGTCGAGGACCCGCATGACCGGTCGTTCGGCGATCGGCGTCGCTTCCTCCGACCAGCCGCGGTAGGCCGCCACCAGGTGCGGGAGCACGTCGTCGTAGACCGCCCGGGGCTCGGTCACCGCCGCTAGGGCCGCCGCGGCGTCCTCCAGGGTCACCTCGGTGATGCCCGATTCCTCCGTCCGGTCGTGGAGGACCGGCACCAGCCCGTCCCACAGCTCGGCGTGCCAGGCGAAGTGCCGGGCGTGGCGGGCCAACAGCAGCTTGGCCGACGCGGGGACGACGCGGGGTACCCAGCCGCCGAGCAGCGCCGACAGCCGCATCTCCGCCGCCCGCGCGCTCTCGGTGCGCCGGGCCCACTCCACGATCCCCACCTGTGTCTGCGCGCCGCTCACGGCACCTCCTCTGATGGTCCGGTTCCTGACGGTCCGGTTCCGGACGGTCCGGCTCCTGACGGTCCGGCTCCTGACGGTCCGGCCCCCGACGGGTCGGGTAGCGCCGATGCCGGCAGATTGTGACGGACGCCGGCCGGGTGGGGCAACGGGCGCCGGGGCCAGAACTCGGAGATGCCGATCCCGGCGAGGATCGTGACGGCCCCGACCAGACGCGCCGCGCCCAGTCGCTCGCCGTCGACGTACCCGGCGATCCCCGCGAACACCGGTTCGGCGAGCAGGATCAACGCGGCCCGCGTCGCCGGGATGCGTCGTTGACCCCAGAGCTGCAGCGGCAGCGCGAGCGCCGAGCAGGCGACCCCGGTGAACACGACGGCGAACACGGCCAGCGCGCTCGAGGGAACCGACCCCCTGCTCGCCCGCGGGCGCGATCGACAGGAACGCGACGGCACCGATCTGCAGCGCCGTGAACTCGGTTGGCCGCAGCAGGTTCGCGTACGCGCCGATGTACACGATGTGGAACGCGAACAGGACCGCGCACGCGAGCGTGAACGCCTCGCCGCGCCCGAGGTGCACATCGGCACCCGTGAGCAGGTAGAGACCGGCCGTCGCGACCACGATGCCGACCATCACCGGAGCCCGGGGGAGACGCCGGCTGATCGCGGACTCGATCACCGGCGTGATGACCACGTAGAGACCGGTGATGAACGCAGAGGTCGAGGCCGAGGTGTACTGCAGGCCGACGGTCTGCGTGGCGTACCCGCCGAAGAGGATCACTCCCGCCGTGAGCCCCGCCCGCACGAGCATCCGGCGCTCGGGTCCGCGCCGCCGGAGCGCGGGGACGGCCGCCGGCATCAACAACAACGTGGCGATCCCGAACCGACCGAGCAGGTAGGCGAAGGGAGTGATGTCGGCGAGAGCGTCGTGGACGAGCGGGAACGTGATCCCGTAGAGCAGCGCGGCGCCGACGAGCGACGCTTCGGCGGCGAAGCGCCGGCTCAACGATCGATTCCGCTGCGCCGTACCGCCCTGCGGGCACGGCTCCGCTCCATCTCCTACCCGGGCCAGCGGTTGGTGATCGGGAGCCGGCGATCCTTGCCGAACGCCTTCGGCGACACACGTACCCCTGGAGGCGCCTGGCGGCGCTTGTACTCGTTGCGGTCGACGAGTTGGGCGATCCGGCGCACGGTGTCGCCGTCGAAACCGGCGGCCTCGAGCTCCGCGATCGAGAGGTCGTCCTCGACGTAGCCCTCGATGATCGGGTCCAGCACGTCGTACTCGGGCAGCGAGTCGGAGTCCTTCTGGTCCGGGCGCAGCTCCGCGCTCGGGGGCTTGTCGAGCACGGCGTCGGGGATCAGCGGGCGCATCGCCCGGTCGTTGCGGTCACGCGACAGCGCGTAGACCAGCATCTTCGGCACGTCCTTGATCACCGAGAACCCGCCCGCCATGTCGCCGTAGAGCGTGGAGTAACCGGTGGCGATCTCGCTCTTGTTGCCGGTGGTGAGCACCAGCCACCCGAACTTGTTCGACATGGCCATGAGGATGGTGCCCCGCACCCGCGCCTGGAGGTTCTCCTCGGCCAGACCCGATTCGAGCCCGGCAAAGGGTTCGGTGAGCATGCCGAGGAACGCCGAGTGCGCGTCCTCGATGGGCACGGTGAACGTGCGGATCCCGAGGTTGGCGGCGAGGGCCTCGGCGTCGGCGACGCTGCCCTCGCTGGAGAACCGCGAGGGCATGAGGACGCCGACCACGCGGTCGGGGCCGAGCGCGTCGACGGCGATGGTGGCCACCAACGACGAGTCGATCCCGCCGGAGAGCCCGATGACGACATCGGTGAAGCCGTTCTTCGCCACGTAATCGCGCGTGCCCAGCACAAGGGCCTCGTAGACCTCGTGCACCGGTGGGAGCAGCGGCTCGACCCGCGGCTCCTCGTGACGCTCGCCCAGGCGCGCTTCGCTCACCTGCACCTCGGGGAGCGCGGCGGCGCGCGATCGGCCGCGCGGGTCGAGGAGGCGCCGGCGGAACGCCGCCCTGACGTCGACGTCGACCACGAGGAGGTCCTCCTGGAACTGCGTCGCGCGCGCGACCAGGCGACCGCCCTCGTCGAACAGCATCGATGCCCCATCGAAGACGAGCTCGTCCTGGCCGCCGACGAGGTTCACGTAGAGCACGGGCACCGACGCGTCGGCGGCGCGCGTGGCGAGCATCGTCTCGCGCTCGCGGATACGGCCCGCGTAGAACGGCGAGGCGTTGATGTTGACGACGAGCTCTGCACCGCCCGCGGCCTGGGTGCTGATCGGGCCGTTCGGGCTCCACGCGTCTTCGCAGATGGTGAGCGCGACCCGCACGCCGGCGACGACGAAGAGCGGCCCGTCAACCGTGGAGGCCGCGAAATACCGCTGTTCGTCGAACACCGAGTAGTTCGGCAGCAGGTGCTTGCGGTACACGCCCAGGACGCGGCCGTGCGCGCACAACGCCGCCGCGTTCGCCAGGTCGCGCCCGGCTTCGGGGAATCCTACGATCGCCGCGGTGCGACCGGTCCGGGCCGCCAGCTTCTCGAGTGCCTCACCCGCCCGGGCGACGAACGAGGGCCGCAAAAGGAGGTCTTCGGGCGGGTAGCCGGTGATCGACAGCTCGGGGAAGGCGACGAGGTCACATCCGGCGCCATCGGCCCGCTCGTAGGCCGCGAGCATGCGTTCGACGTTGCCGTCGAGATCACCCACGACGAGGTCGAGCTGTGCGGCGGCGAGACGAAGGCGGGGCACCACGCCAGGATACGCGACACTGCGTGCATGGCCGGCGGGGGTGTGTTGCTCGAGACCGCTGACGTCGTGGCCGCGTTCGAGCGCTCGGCGGACGCGCGCACCGCGCGGATGGTGCTCACCCGTGCGGTCGAGGCCCACCCCGATCTCGAACCCGAGCTGACCGAACGTCCGCTGGTCCTCGACGGCCTCGTCGCGCTCGCGTGCGCGTCCCGGTCCCTGTCGTCGGCCGTCATCGCCGACGCCACCCTGCTCGACCCGTTGCGCGACCCGGACGAGTTCACGAGGGAACGCAGCGTCGAGGCGTACCGCCTGGCGTGGCACACGGATGCGGGCGACGAGGGCGCGTTGCGCCGCTGGAAACGACGTGAGCTGTTGCGCATCGCCGTCCGCGACCTGCTCGGCGCCGCCGACATGCCCGGCGTGGGTCGTGAGCTCGCCGCGCTCGCGCAGGTCTGCCTCGAAGCCGCGCTGGCGATCGTCGGTCCCGACGTCGACTTCGCGGTCATCGGCATGGGGAAGCTCGGCGGTCGTGAGTTGAACTACGCCAGCGACATCGACGTGCTGTTCGTGCACGACGGTGACCCCGACGTTGCCGACCGCGTCGCGCGCGCCCTGCTGTCGACCATGACCAACCCGACCGCCGACGGGATCGTGTTCCGGACCGACGCCAACCTCCGCCCCGAAGGTCGCTCCGGCCCGCTCAGCCGCACCATCGAGAGCTACGCGTCCTACTACGAGGGTTGGGCCCGCACCTGGGAATTCCAGGCACTGATCAAGGCTCGACCGGTCGCCGGTGACGCGGTCCTCGCCGAGCGTTTCATGGCCCTCGCGACGCCCCGGGTGTGGCCGGAGCGGCTCGACCCCGACGCCATCCGCGAGATCCGCGCGATGAAGGAACGCGCCGAGGACATCACCCAGCGCCAGGGGCTCAGCGAGCGGGAGCTGAAGCGGGGCCGGGGCGGGATCCGCGACATCGAGTTCGCCGTGCAGCTCCTGCAGCTCGTGCACGGCCGGCACGACGAGTCGGTCCGCTCGCCCACGACCCTCGATGCGCTCCACGAGCTGGCCGGCGGCGGCTACGTCGATCGGCCCGACGCCGACCGTCTCGACCGCGCGTACCGGTTCCTGCGCGACGTCGAGCACCGCATCCAGCTCTACGACGAGCAACAGTCCCACACGATCCCGTCGGAGATCCAGGCCCGGACCCGCCTGGCGCGGGTGCTCGGGTACCGCGACAGTCCGGAACGCACCGCGCTCGAGCGCTTCGGCGCGGAGCACCGGGAGCACCAGCGCGCCGTGCGCAGCATCCACGAGCGCCTCTTCTTCGCGCCGCTTCTCGAGACGCTGGCCGGCGCCGGCCCGCTCTCCGCGCAGGCGGCCGAGGAACGCCTGGCCGCGTTCGGCTTCACCGACGTGGAGCGGACGCGTGCCGCGGTGCGGGAGCTGGCCGACGGCCTGACCCGGCGCTCACGGCTCATGCAGGAGCTCCTGCCGGTGATCCTCGAGTGGCTGTCGGAGACCCCCGATCCCGACCTGGGGCTCCTGCAGCTCCGCCGTCTCGCCGAGGGACCGGCCCGATCGGCATCGCTCGCGGTCACGTTCCGGGACGCGCCCGGGGCCGCCGAACGCGCCTGCCACCTGCTCGGGTCGAGCCGGGTGGTCGGCGACGCGCTCCGCCGTCACCCCGAGTTCGTCGACACGCTCGACGACGACGACGCACTGGCCCCGGAGATCGCGCGCGACGAGTTGGTGGCCGACGCCCTCGACACCCTGGAATGGCGGGGCGACCAGGAGCAGCGGCGCGAGGGGCTGCGCCGGTTCAAGCGGCGCGAGCTGCTCCGGATCGCGACGCGCGATCTTCTCGGCTACGCGCGGCTGGAGGCCACGGAACGTGAGCTGACCGCACTGGCCGAAGCCTGCCTCGACGCCGCGCTCTCGTCGCTCCGCCCGCCGCTGCCCTTCGCGGTGATCGGCATGGGGCGCCTCGGCGGCGAGGAGCTGTCGTACGCGTCCGACATCGACGTGATGTTCGTGTACGACGGCGACGGCCCCGAGGCGTTCCGCGCGGCCGAATCCGTCGCCGGCCAGCTCGTGCAGGAGATCGGCGCGACGACGGCCGAGGGGCAGACGTTCCGTGTCGACGCCCGCCTGCGACCGCAGGGGATCGAGGGACCGCTGGCCCGCTCGATCGGCGGCTTCGCGGCCTACTACGAGCAGTGGGGCCTCACCTGGGAACGCCAGGCTCTCACCAAGGCCCGCTTCGTCGCGGGCGACGCCGAGTTGGGCGCACGGTTCTGCGCGCTCGCAGAACACTTCGTCTACGAGCAGCCGTTCACCGAGGACGACGTGCGCGAGGTTCGACGCATGAAGGCGCGGATCGAGCGCGAGCGCATCCCGCCGGGCGAGGACCCGCAGTTCCACCTCAAGCTCGGACGCGGCTCGCTCTCCGACGTCGAGTTCACCGCGCAGCTGCTGCAGCTCGAGCACGGCGGCGACCATCCCGAGGTGCGCGCACCAGGGACGATCGAGGCACTCGAGCTGCTGCGCGACGCCGCGTTCCTCGCACCCGACGATGCCGAGGTGCTCGAGGAGGCGTACCGCTTCTGCGAGCGCGCGCGGAACGCCCGCTACCTCCAGAGTGCGAGCCCTTCCGACGCGCTGCCCGGCGATCGCGCCGAGCTCGAACGCCTGGCGTTGCTCCTCGGCTACGTTCACCAGCCGCACATCACCTTGCGCGACGACTACCGGCGGGTCACCCGGCGGGCCCGGCGGGTCGTCGAGCACGTCTTCTACGGGACCCGATGACCACGACGACGCTGAAGCGGTGGGCGGTGCCCGCCGCCATCGGGTTGGCCCTCGTCCCGTTCGTCGCATCGGCGATCGCGCTGATCGTGCGGGTCGGGGGCGATTACCACCCGTCGGCCGACCAGGCCCTGATCGAGCTGCAGATACGCGACATCGGTCACCACGCCGTGCTCCTCGGCCCGTACTCGCGCTTCGGGTGGTTCCATCCCGGCCCGATCCTCTACTACCTGCTCTGGCTCCCCTACCGCCTGACCGGCAGCAGCTCGCTCAGCCTGTGCTTCGCGGCGCTCACCCTCAACGCCGCGGCGCTCGTGGGGATCGCCCTGGTGGCCCGCCGACGCGGTGGGCTCCCCCTCGTGTTGTTCACGCTCTTCCTGACCGGCCTGTTCACCAGCTCGCTCGGCGCACAGTTCTTCCGCGACGTGTGGAACCCGAACATCACCGTCCTCCCGTTCGTGCTGCTCGTCTTCCTCGCGTGGTCGATGAGCTGCGGGGACGCGTGGGCGCTCCCCCTCGCCGCGGGGGTCGGTACGTTCCTCGTCCAGACCCACGTGAGCTACGGGTTCGTGACCCTGGTCGCGATCGCGGCGGGACTCGTGGGCGCCGCGTTCACCGGGTGGCGGCGACGGGGCGACGCGCACCATGCCGACCGCGTGCGCGCCTGGGGCCGGATGGCCATCGTCACCGGCCTGGTGCTCGTCGTGCTGTGGCTCCCCGTCGTGGTCCAACAGCTCACCACCGATCCGGGCAACCTGGGCACGCTGCTCCAGTTCTTCCGCGACCACCATCGTGAGCACAGCTACGGCGACTCGTGGCACGTGATCGCGTCGGAGCTCAGCATCTGGCCGGACTGGATCCGCGGCAGCGTCGTCCGCAACATCTACAGCGGGGCGGTCGACCTCAGCGGCGGGACCCCGTTCGCGGTGGGCGCGGTGGCACTCGTCGCGGCTGCGGCCGCGACCTGGCGCCGCGTGAAGGACGCGTTCCGCCTCGACGTCGTCGTCGGCGCCGCCCTGGTCGCCGGGTTCGCATCCGTGTCGCGGATCGTCGGTGAGATCTTCCCGTACCTCGTGATCTGGACGTGGGCACTCGGCATGCTCGCGTGGGTGGCCATCGGGTGGTCGGTGGCACGGTGGTGGCAGGAACGATTGTCACGCGACGAGCGCCGAGACCACACCATCGCACGCGTCGCGCTCGCGCTCGTGACGGCCGGGCTCCTCGTCGTGACCGTGGTCGGCACCGTCGACGCCGCGCGTGCCGGCAACCTCGACGCGACGGGCTCCGGCTGGGTCGAAGGCCTCACCCGGAAGGTGCGCGCCGAGCTACCGCCCGGCGACGGGGTCGTGGAGCTCCGGGCGATCGGCGGTGCCGGCTCGCTCTGGGTGGGGGCAGGGATCGCCGACCTGCTCGAGCACGACGGCGTCGAGACCCGGGTGGCCCCCGACCTCGAGTTCGCGTACGGCACCGACCGCGTGGTCGGAGATGCACCGTTGCGGCTCGTCGTGCTCCCGGTGGAAGACGCCGACCTCGCGGCCGCCCGGCAGTTGACCGGCTTCGAGGAGGTGGGACGGGTCGGCAAGTTCACGCTCTTCGTGCGCCGCCCGTGAGGTCGGTCGAGGACGAGCCCACTCGGACACCGGGCGATAGCGTCACAACATGACCGAGCTGGCCCCCTTCGAATTCGAGGGCACCGTGGCGTTCGTCACCGGTGCCGGGAGCGGGATCGGCGCAGCCGTCGCGCACCACCTCGCGCGGCGAGGCTCGAGAGTGCTCGTGACCGACGTCGACGACGGACGCGCCACCGTGGTGGCGGCCGAGATCGTCGACGCGGGCGGCGTCGCGCTCGCGCAACGCTGCGACGTCGCCCAGAGCGGGGACTTCGTCGCGGCCCGCGATCGCTGCTTCACGGACCTCGGCGGCATCGACATCGTGGTCAACAACGTCGGTGTGCTGGTGGCGGGCCGACCGGAGCGCATCCCGATCGACGAGTGGCAGCGGATCTTGGACCTCAACGTCCTCGGGGTGGTGCGCAGCAACGAGGTGTTCCTGCCCGTGCTCATGGAGCAGGGCCACGGGCACGTCGTCAACACCGCGTCGTTGGCGGGGCTCGTCAACTACTCGTACGACCGCACCCCGTACGCCGCGAGCAAGGCCGCCGTGGTCATGCTCTCGGAGGCGCTGTTCATGTACCTCTTGCCCTACGGCGTCGGCGTCTCCTGCCTCTGCCCCGCGGGCGTGACCACCAACATCCTCGAGCAGATCCGCTTCATCGGCGAGCAGCTTCCCTTGAGCGCGCCAGAGCTGCCGTTGGTGGAACCGGACGTCGTCGGCCGGCGCGTGGCCGAGGCGATCGAGCGTCGCGAGTTCCTCGTGCTCACCGCGGAGGAGGTGCGCGACGAGCTTCGCCGCAAGGGCGACGACCCCGACGCCTACCTGCACGAGCGCGAGGAATGGATGCACCGTGCCCGACCCGACGTGTAAGGCCCCGTGACCGCGGCCGACGAGAACCCGTGGGAACCGCGGCTCGATGAGCTCTTCGGGCTGCCGGCGAACGAGTTCGTCGCGGCCCGGGAGGCCCTCGCACGCGAACTGCGCCAGGCCGGCCGCAAGGAGGCCGCCGCCGAGGTCCACGCGCTCCGCCGGCCAACGGTCGTCGCCTGGAGCGTCAACCAGGTCGCGCGCGACGCACCCGGATCGTGTCGCGGAGCTCGTCGCGATCGGTGCCGAGGCGCAGGAGGCACAGCGTCGAGCGACGCACGGCGCGCACACCGACCTGCGTGCGGCCAGCCGGAAGCGTCGGGCGCTGCTCGACGAGCTGACCGACGCGGCCGCCGCCTCGACCGGCAACCCGGCGACAGCTCGGGCGCCCATCGAGGCGACCCTCGACGGTGCGTCATTGGATCCCGAGCTTCAACCGGTGTTGCTCGCGGGTCGGCTCACCGGTGAGCTGTCGCCCGTGGCCCGGTTCGAGCTCGGGACCGCGCCCGCCCGACCGTCGCGCGCCGTCGCGGCGCCCGGTCGCGCCGCGAAGCCGGCGCGCGACGACCTCGCGGTCCGGCGCGCCCGGCAGGCGCTCGAGCAGGCCCGGGTGCGCGCCGACGATGCGACCGCCCGGGCACGCGACGCGACCGAAGCCGTCCGCGACGCGGAGCGGGACGTCGAGGACGCGACCCGCGACGTCAGCGACCTCCAGGTGGCCCTCGACGCGGCCCGTGCCGCGCTCCTCGGCTCCAAGCGCCGGGGGACCGAGGCCCGCCGGGCGGAGGCGTCCGCCAAGACGGCCGAACGACGCGCCGCCGCATCCGTCCGGAAGGCCGAACAGGCCGCACGCGAGGAATGACCGCCGGTCGCGTACTCGACTCCGTCGACGACCGCCTAGGTTGATCGGGATGACAACCCCGTCGAACCGGCCCACAGGGAACTGCCCGTGCTGTCATCGGCTGGACATCAGCCACCGGGTCGTCATCGGCGAGTACCAGCGGTTCGCCTGTCGCATGTGTGCTCAGGGCTACAAGCGGACGCCGGGCGTCGACATCCAGGTCCTGACCACACGCCAGATCCGGACGGCGACCCGGCCCGTCGAGATGTCGTAGTCCTGCCTGCGGCGCTTCGCTGACCTCGCCGAACGAGCGGAAGCATCTGCTGACCGGCGAAGACGCCTCACCGCCAGTGATCGTCGGAGACCGGGACGTTCCGCGCTCTGGCGGAACACGGACGGAACGCGCGAACCAGATCGGCAAACGGCGCTGCGGGTTCGTCCAGGGGCGTCGAGCACCGGAACCGCTCTCTTGGGTCGGGCAACGAGGCCCCGCCAGGCCATGGACGCTGCCACCGTCGTCTCGCTGACCTGGTTGAAGTGGCTCAGCCGGTCAATCTCGGGACAAGGACGACTGGAGCAAGCGGTGGTGCAGCGACCGCGTTGACGGTCTGTGATAGCGCCGCAGAGGTGCTGGAAAAGAAACCGGGTGCGCCCAAGTACACGGCGGTAATCAAGTGGTTCCCGCCTCCCAAGGCCGGAGTCGTCAGGATGGCATGGCCGGCGCTGTCGAGCGGGACTGTGCCCAGCGATGTTCCGTTGTCGAAGAACTCGACGCTGCCCGTAGGTGTGGACGCGTCGGCTGCGGTCACGGTGGCCGTGAACATGACGGGTTGACCGGTCGTCGAGGGGTTCGTCGACGACGTGACCGTCGTGGTCGTCGTGGTCGGGGTAAAACATGACGCTCGAGTGATGGTGTTGGTATCGAGGGTCACCGCGCCGTTGCGTGCCAGTGCGCGACCCTCGATGGTCGCGCCGGTGGTCACGGTGATCGACGTCAACGCCAGGATCGTTCCTCGGAAGGTCGAGGTCGTTCCGAGGGTGGCGGAGCTGCCGACCTGCCAGTAGACGTTGCACGCGTCGGCCCCGTTGATGAGGTTGACGGAACTGTCCGATCCGGTGATGAGCGTCGAACTGGTTTGGAAGACGAATACGGGATCCGTCTGGCCCTGGCCGTCGAGCGTGAGGGTGCCGCTGTTGCTGAACGTGCCGCTGGCGGAGTTGTAGACGCCCGGCGCCAGGGTCTGCCCGGCGAGGTCGGTGGCCACCTGGGTCGCTGGTCCTCGCCCGGCCGCGTCGTCGTAGGCGGTGACCAGGTCGGCTTTCGCTTGTTGGGTGACCGCGTCACCGGCATGGTTCGTCCCGGTCAAGGTGACGGACCCGAAACCAGTCTCGGTTGGGGTAGGGAACGTCCCGACGTCGCCGGTGATCGTGGTCGGACCCGTGTTCGTGATCCCCGAGCCGGCCAGGATGGCGAAGTTGTCCGCCGTCCCCAACCCCACCGGCGCTTGCGCGGCACTCGCCGTACTTCCCGCGAGAGCAACGCTCGCCGCCACCAGAGCAACGGCGATCACAGTTCGGAGAGTGGCTCGATGGTGGCGTGCAAGCCCCATGAGATTGCCTCCTCGGCTCGCGCCGTGGCGGGTCGACAGAGTGTACGCCACGCTCATCGCCCGGCCGCGCGCCGAACGCGGCGGGCTCGCTGGCGCCAGCTGGTACAGCCGTGTCGATCTCTCTTCGCCCGATCGGGGCACCTCCAAGTCGGGCATAGGCTTGTGAAGCGTCAGCAACCATCACGAACAGCCCGAAGCGGCCGATGTCTGAGCTCGAGGCTCGGGCCGGGCGGCTTGGGCGCAAACGTCGGCGTGGGCGCGGGTGATCGCATGGGCCAAGCGCACGTGCCGGGACGTGGTCGGCGGTCAGCGTGAGACGGGCGTGGTGGCGGAGATGCCCGACCGTGAGAGTGCGACTGCGCCGGTCCACCGCGAGGACCAACTCGTTGGGGACCGCAGAGGTCCATTCACCGTAGAGCCCTTGTGGCACAAGGCCACTCGTCTAGATGTCGTAGTAGAGGTAGAACTCCCACGGGTGCGGGCGCAGCCGCAGCGCGTCGACCTCGTTCTCGCGCTTGTACTCCACCCACGTGTCGATCACGTCGGGCGTGAACACGCCACCGGCGAGCAGGTACTCGTGGTCGGCTTCCAACGCGTCGAGCACCTCGGGGAGCGAGCCCGGCACCTGGGGCACCTTGGCCAGCTCCTCGGGCGGGAGGTCGTAGAGGTCACGGTCGAGCGGCGCCGGCGGTTCGATGCGGTTCTGGATGCCGTCGAGGCCCGCCATGAGCAGCGCCGAGAACGCCAGGTACGGGTTGCACGACGGGTCGGGGCACCGGAACTCGATGCGCTTCGCCTTCGGGCTCTTCGAGTAGAGCGGGATGCGCACGGCGGCCGAGCGGTTCCGCTGCGAGTACACGAGGTTGACCGGCGCCTCGTAGCCCGGCACCAGTCGCTTGTACGAGTTCACCGTCGGGTTGGTGAACGCCAGCAGCGACGGCGCGTGCTTGAGCAGCCCGCCGATGTACCAGCGGGCGAGGTCGGACAGACCGGCGTAGCCCTTCTCGTCGAAGAACAGCGGCTCCCCGCCCTTCCACAACGACTGGTGCACGTGCATGCCGGAGCCGTTGTCCTGGAACAGTGGCTTGGGCATGAACGTGACGGTCTTGCCCGCGGCGCGCGCCACGTTCTTCACGACGTACTTGTAGAGCATGAGCTTGTCGGCCATGGTCGACAGCGTGTCGAAGCGCATGTCGATCTCGGCCTGGCCCGCGGTGCCGACCTCGTGGTGTTGCACCTCGATCGGGATGCCCACACGCTCGAGGGTCATCAGCATCTCGGAGCGGAGGTCCTGGTACTGGTCCATCGGCGAGACGGGGAAGTACCCCTCCTTGTAGCGGACCTTGTACCCGAGGTTCGGGGAACCGTCGAGCTCGGTCTCGCGGCCCGAGTTCCACACGCCCTCGATCGAGTCGAGGTGGTAGTAGCCCGAATACTGGTTCTGGTCGAAACGGGCCGAGTCGAAGATGTAGAACTCGGCCTCCGGGCCGAAGTACGCGGTGTCGGCGATGCCGGTGCCGCGGAGGTAGTCCTCCGCCTTCTTGGCGATGTAGCGCGGATCGCGGCTGTAGGCCTCGCCGGTCACCGGGTCCTTCACGAAGCAGTTGATGTTGAGCGTCTTGTGCTTCGTGAACGGGTCGATGACCGCGGTGTCGGGGTCGGGGATCAGGAGCATGTCTGACTCCTGGATCTCCTGGAAGCCCCGGATCGACGAGCCGTCGAAGCCGAGACCGTCCTCGAAGACGTCTTCGGCGAGCTCGTGGGCCGGGATCGAGAAGTGCTGCATCAGCCCGGGGAGGTCGCAGAACCGGATGTCGACGATGTCGACCCCCTCGTCACCGATGAGCTTCAGGACATCGCTCGGAGTAGTCACCGCTCCCTACCTTCCTGTTTTCACATTCCTACGAAACCGCGGGCCCGGTCGGCCGCCGGAGATCCTGACCGCCGACCGGGCCGTTGTCGAGCCCTGCGGGCCCGCGCCTCAGGCCAACGCCTCAGGCCAACACGCTGCAGACCGTGTCCGTGATGAGGCGCGTCACGACGTACGGGTCCATGTTGGCGTTCGGACGCCGGTCCTCGATGTAGCCCTTCTGGTCGATCTCGACCTGCCACGGGATGCGCACCGAGGCGCCACGGTCGGACACGCCGTAGCTGAACTCGTGCCACGGCGCGGTCTCGTGCATGCCGGTGAGCCGGTGCTCGATGTCGGCGCCGTAGTTCTCCACGTGCTCGGCGGCCTTCTTCGCGAGCGCCTCGCAGGCGGCGACGATGGGCGGGTACGACTCACGCATCCCGTTGGTCGAGAAGTTGGTGTGCGCCCCGGCACCGTTCCAGTCGCCCTTGACCGGCTTCGGGTCGAGGGTCGCCGAGATGCCGAAGTCCTCGGCGATGCGGTAGAGCAGCCAACGCGCCACCCACAGCTGGTCCGACACGTCGAGCGGGGACAGCGGGCCCACCTGGAACTCCCACTGGCCGGGCATGACCTCGGCGTTGATGCCGGAGATCCCCAGCCCCGCGATGAGGCAGGCGTCGAGGTGGGCCTCCACCACGTCGCGGCCGTAGACCTCGTCCGCCCCGATGCCGCAGTAGTAGAAGCCCTGGGGTGCCGGGAAGCCGGCGGCGGGGAACCCGAGCGGGCGGCCGTCGGCGAAGAACGTGTACTCCTGCTCGATGCCGAACAGCGGCTCCTGGCCCGCGTACTGCTCGGCGACGGGTGTGAGGAGCGCCCGGGTGTTGGTCGGGTGCGGGGTCATGTCGGTGAGCAGCACCTCGCACATCACGAGCAGGTGCGGGTCACCGCGCAGCGGGTCGGGACAGGAGAACACGGGCTTGAGCACGCAGTCCGAGTTCTTGCCCGGAGCCTGGTTCGTGCTGGAGCCGTCGAAGCCCCAGATCGGCAGGTCCTTGCCGTCCGCCATGATCTTGGTCTTGGAGCGCAGGCGAGCGGTGGGCTCGGTGCCGTCGATCCAGATGTACTCGGCCTTGAAGGTCACGCTGCTCTCCTGATGTCGTCGTGGTCGTCGCCCCGACACGGCTGGTGGCCCGGGTGCGCCGAGGATGCCCGTGAGCCTCTTCGGCACGGATTTCTCGACGGTTGCCCGAACATGAACGCTCTGTTTCTGGCCGCACGCGGCCGGAGGGATGCTACGTGGCCGTCCGTAGACTGTCCGCATGCAGCAGCAACTCGACTACGTCCTGCGAACCGTCGAGGAGCGGGGCGTGCGCTTCGTCCGCCTCTGGTTCACCGACGTCCTCGGCTCGCTCAAGAGCTTCGCCATCACCCCCGCCGAGCTCGAGACCGCCCTCGAAGAGGGCATGACGTTCGACGGATCGGCCATCCAGGGCTACAGCCGGGTGCAGGAATCGGACATGCTCGCCATGCCCGACCCGAGCACGTTCGAGATCGTCCCCTGGCGCGGCGAGGACGCCCCCGTCGCCCGCATGTTCTGCGACATCAAGCACCTCTCGGAAGAGCCGTTCGAGGGCGATCCCCGCTACGTGCTCAAGCGCAACCTCGAGCGGGCCCGCGACAAGGGCTTCACGTTCTACGCCGCTCCCGAGATGGAGTTCTTCATCTTCGAGTCCTCCGACTACCCGCCGGTGCCGCTCGACAACGCCGGCTTCTTCGACCTCACCGAGCAGGACATGGTGAGCGAGCTGCGACGCCAGACGATCGTCACCCTCGAGGCGATGGGCATCCCGGTCGAGTACAGCTTCCACGAGCTCGGCCCGAGCCAGCACGAGATCGACCTGCGCTACACCGATGCGCTCACGATGGCCGACAACGTGATGACGTTCCGCCAGGTCGTCAAGCAGGTCGCCACCGAGCTCGGCGTCTACGCGACGTTCATGCCCAAGCCGATCGAGGGTGCGTTCGGCTCGGGGATGCACACCCAGGTGTCACTCTTCGAGGGCGACGTCAACGCGTTCCACGACCCCGGTGACGAGTTCGGCCTGTCGAAGGTGGGCCGCGCGTTCATCGCCGGGCTCCTGCGGCACGCGCGCGAGATCACCGCGGTCACCAACCAGACCGTGAACTCCTACAAGCGGCTCATCGCCGGCTACGAAGCACCCGTCCACGTCTGCTGGGCGCGCAACAACGAGTCGGCCCTGGTGCGCCTGCCGGCGCCGAAGAAGGGCAAGGAGAGCTCGACGCGCATCGAGTTCCGGTCCCCCGACCCCGCGTGCAACCCCTACCTCGCCTTCTCGGTGATGCTCGCCGCCGGCCTCAAGGGGGTCGAGGAGGGCTACGACCTCCCGCCCGAAGCCACGAACAACATCTACGAGATGACGCCGGAGGAGCGGGCCGCCGAAGGAATCGGCTCCCTGCCGCAGAGTCTCACCGAAGCCGTCTCCGCAATGGAAGAATCCGAGCTCGTGGCCGAGACCCTGGGGGAGCACGTGTTCGACTACTTCATCCGCAACAAGCGCGCGGAGTGGCTGGACTACAAAGCCCACGTGACGCCCTGGGAGCTGGATCGGTACCTGGGATCGCTCTGATGGCACCCGAACCCCTGCTGGTCTACCCGGACCCGCCTCCCCCGCTGCTCGCGCAGACGCTCGACCTCGCGGGCTACCCGTGGAAAGCCGTCACCAACGCCTCGGTCGCGACCCAGTCGGAACCGACCGACGGTTGGGCCGGCGCGGTGGTGTGCGCCGACGAGGATCCCGAAGGCGCGTTCGGGATCTGCCGCGCGCTGCGCAAGCGCGACAGCACGCTCGAACCCGTCCTCCTGCTCGTGTCGGGCGCGCAGCTCGTCGAGCTCGAGATGCGTGAAGACCTGTTCGACGACTTCTGCCTCGCTCCGTTCCACCAGAAGGAGCTCGAGGCGCGGCTCCGCCACCTGTTCTGGCGGACGGGTCGCGGCGCGCGTCCCGAGATCGTGGAGTACGGCGACCTCGTGCTCAACCTCGAGACGTACCAGGCCGGTCTGGCCGGGCGGCCGCTCGACCTCACTTACATGGAGTATGAGCTCCTCAAGTTCTTCGCCACGCATTCGAGCAAGGTGTACACGCGTGAGCAGCTGCTCTCGCGCGTCTGGGGCTACGAGTACTACGGAGGCGCCGCGCACCGTCGACGTCCACGTGCGCCGGTTGCGAGCCAAGCTGGGCGAGGAGCACGCGAGCCTGATCCAGACCGTGCGCTCCGTCGGCTACCGCTTCGGGTCGCCCCGCTGGTCGCCCGCCGGCAACGGGCGGTAGCCCGACCGGCCCGGCGGCTCAGGAACCGGGTGCGCGAGCGTCCGCGTCTTCGACGAGCAGGAAGCCCAGCACGGCGCTCCAGATCGCTCCACCCAGCATCACCGCGACGGGCAGGAGCAGCAACATGACGACCGCGATGATGATTCCGCCGGCGACCATGGCGCGACAGTAGCGCGCCCGGAACCGGACAATGCTTGCAAAGCTCCCCCAACGGGCGCAGGATTTTCCCCGGCGGAACATCCGAGAGGGGGACTCGTGGAAGACAGCAAATGGGAACGGTGGAGCGCGCTCGGCGGGATCTTGTTCGTGGTGTTGATCCTGGTCTCGGCATTCATGCCGGGCAGCCCACCCAAGACCAGTGATTCGCCGGCGAAGATCGCCAAGTTCATCAGCGACAACCGCGACGCGATCCGGTGGGCCGCGTTCGTCGGTGCGCTCGGCACCATCGCGCTGTTCTGGTTCCTGGGCGCGGTGTGGAGGATCCTGCGACGGGCCGAGGGGGGCGCTCCCCGTCTGGCGGTCGTCGCGGTGGCCGGTGCGATCTTCGCATCGGTGATGGGTGCGATCGGCGCGGTCATCCTCAGCACGCTCGGTATCGCCGGGGTGGCCGGGAGCGGTGACGCGGTCGGGCACGAAATTCTTCTACGTGCTCTCGACGAACATCGGCGTGGCGACCGCGCTCGGCATCGCGGTGTTCCTCGGCGCGTTCTGCGCGGTGATCCTGCGCACCGGCGTGTTCCCGAAGGTGCTCGGCTGGTTCGGCGCGTTGGTTGCGCTCGTCGCGGTGGTGGCGACGGCCAGCGCGTCCTCGACCGACGACACGCTCTTCGCGCTCACCTTCGTCACGTTCCTCGGGTTCTCGCTGTGGGTGCTGATCATCAGCGTGCTGATGCTCCGCGGCACCGGCGCCGCGGCCTCAGCTTCGTAGCGCCCGTGCGGCACGCGTCCCGCGGGCGGGGAACGTTTCGGGACGCGTGCCCTCGGCGCGGGTGACGGCGTTCCAGGTTGCCGCGGCCACCGCCGCGAACACCGCGTCGGAAGCGCGGCCGCGGGGTGCCCCGGGATCGTCGACGATGTCGACGTGGATCGGCGGCGTGTCCTTCGCCCGGAGGATGCCGAACGAACGGATGGTGAGATCGTGGATCTCGCCAGTGACCGCGTCGACCGCGAGCCCTTCGGTGAGCACCCAGCCCAGGGCCATGTGCGCCGCGCCGATGGCGTAGGAGCGCAGCACGACGGCATCGAGCGGATCGCCCGCGGCGACGCGCACGTCCACGGTGTCGATCCCGCCGCGCTCACCACAGTGGACGCGCGCGCCGACCGTGGCGCCGCTCGCGACCCTGACACACGTGTCCAGCAGCACCGCGCCGGCGCGATCGTCGCCGACGATGCCCGGCCGGTCGACGCCCGCTTCGTCCAACGCACCTTCGAGGAGGAGCGCGCGCTCGGCGAGCCCCACCGCCCGGAGCACCGCCGAGGTCGCGGGGCCCGGCACCGTGGCGCTCGCCCACTCGCCGATCTCGTCGACGCGGTACGGCCAGCCGACGGTCTCCTCGTACGGGGCGACCCCGCCGGCCACGACGCCGCGCACCAGCAACCGGCCGGCGTCGTACCGTGCCGTCGCCGCCATGGGCGGCCGCTTGGGCCCGAGCCGCACGACGTCTTCCCGCGCGAACACGACCCGGACCGTGCGGCCGAGACGATCGGCGAGCGCGCGCGCGGCCTCGGCGACCGGCGACGACACCTTCCCGCCGAACGCGCCGCCGTTCGCCAACGGCGTCGCCGGGTCGCCCCCCGGCTCGCACCACGACGCGTCGGGCTCCAGGTACGCCGGTTCGACCCACCCGGTCGCCAGCCGCACCCCGCCCGCCTCGAGCGGTGGGAGCGCGAGCGGCGGCGAAGGCCTCGACCGTCGTCCGTCGCCCCTGCACCTTGCCCGCCAGCGCGCGGGCCTCGAGCAACGACTCCGCGACCACCCACGCCATGCCCGCCGCCTCCAGCGCCGGTGCAGTCGACCCGGGCGGGAGCGGCACCGCCACCAGCGCGTCGCGCGGGGCCCGGTCGTCGGCGAATCCCCCGTCGCCCAGCGGGATGCCCGACTCGACCCGTTGGGGTGCGCCGCCTTCGAGCTCGGCCCGGACCGCCGCCGTGACCCGCACCGCGGGAGCCGCCGGGACCACCGGTCGCCTCGATCGCCTCGTACACCGTCTGCCAGCCCGTGCACCGGCACAGGTGAGCGGCGAGCGCGCGGTCGACGTCCGTGCGCCGCGACTTTCCCTTCGCGGCGAGCGCGGCGGCGCGCACCACGATGCCCGGCGTGCAGAACCCGCACTGCGATCCGCCGCTCGCGACGAAGCACTCCGCCAGGGAGTCGCGCCGCTCGTCGTCGAGACCTTCGACCGTGGTGACCGAACGTCCGGCCACACGGGTCGCCGGCGTGACGCACGCGACCCGGGGATCGCCGTCGACGAGCACGGTGCAACACCCGCATTGTCCCTGCGGCGCGCAGCCGTCCTTGGGGGACACGACACCCAATCGCTCGCGCAACACGGACAAGAGGGATTCTCCGGGCGCGGCGTCGACCTCGACCTGTCGGCCGTTGCACGAGAACTGCACGCGATCCCCAGTTGGCGTCACCGGCAGGCAGGATAGGGGGATGACTCCCGACTCCCTCCTCTCGCAGCCCCTCTCCCGACGCGAATTCCTCGGGGGTGGCCTGGCCGCCGCCGGCGGCCTCGCTCTCGCCGGTTCCCTCGCCGACGATGCGTTCGCCGCGCCCAACCCGAAGACCTACTTTCCCCTCGTGCTCTCGAGCGATCTCTACGCGTCGAGCCAACCGCAGCGCATGGTCTTCGCGCTCTCCCACGGCACCAGCAAGGGCATCCAGTTCGCCAGTGGGCCGGCAGTGGCAGTGCGCTTCCGTGCCCCCGGCTCCAAGTCCTGGACACCGTTCACCAGGACCGCATACGACCGGGTCGGCCTCCCCAAGGGTCGGGGCGTCTACGTGACCTACCCGACCTTCGACACGCCGGGCGCCTGGAAGGTGGAGGCCCGGACCAAGCATCAGAAGGTCCCGTTCTCCATCGCCGTCAACCCACAGCCGACCGCGCTGGTGCCGGGCGGGCCCGCCCCGAAGGCGCCCTCACCGACCCCGACCGACACCCTCGGCGTGACGCCGATCTGCACCCGCAAGCCGATGTGCCCGTTGCACACGCAGTCGCTCTCGACCGTGATCGGCGCCGGGAAGCCGGTGGCCGCGCTGTTCGCCACCCCGGCCCGCTGCCAGTCGCAGTACTGCGCGCCGGTGCTCGACGAGTTCCTCAAGCTGACCCGCGACTACGGCGACCAGATCGTGCCCGTGCACATCGAGATCTACCAGGCCACGACGGGCACCGCTCTGGTGCCGACCCTCGACGCGTGGCAGATCCAGAGCGAACCGTGGCTGTTCGGGGTCGACGGTACCGGCACCATCCAGTCGCGGATCGACGGCGCGTTCGGTGGATCCGAGATGAAGGCCCTGCTCGACGCCCTGGTCGGAAAGACCGGCTGAACTGGCGGGCTCCGTGCCGACGCGAGCGGGAGCTACGAGAACGACTGGCCGCAGCCGCAGCTGCGCTGGGCGTTCGGGTTGTTGATGGCGAACCCGGCGCCCTGGAGGCCGTCCTTGTAGTCGAGCGACGCCCCGCCGAGGTGCTGCGCGCTGGCGGAGTCGATGACGACGGTGACACCACCGTGGTCGGTCTTGACGTCGTCGGCCGCGATGTCGGTGTCGAAGAACATCTCGTAGCTCAGGCCCGAGCAGCCGCCGGGACGGACCGCGACACGCAGCACGAGGTCGGGGTTGCCCTCCGCCGTGATCAGGCTCTTCACCTTGTCGGCGGCGGTGTCGGTGATCGTGAAGACAGTGCTGGCATCCTGGACGGAGAACATCGAACCTCGCTAGGTCGTAGCAGGCGAACTACCTGCAGGATATCCGACTCCCACCGTGACGTGGCACGGCTCGACGTCGTACAACGTCGCGAACTCCTCGACTGTTCCCCCTCCGACGGCGTCCACGACGCCTTCGCAGAGTCCCCGGTGGAGGTTGCAGACCAGCTCGGGGTAGGCCTCGGCCAGCTCGCGGAACGGGCAATGGAGGAACTCGATCCGGCCCGTCGCCGAGTCGGCCTCCAGCGCGGGTTCGAACCCGAGCTTGGCCAGCTCGGCCTCGAGCGCGGCCAGGCAGCTCCGCGAGCGGGTGCGCCGGCCCGCCTCGGCGCCCCAGACCCGGCCGGTGCCGGCGGCCTCCGAGGCGTCGGCGCCCACCCGTTCGGCGAGCGCGGCGAGCAACCCGGCGAGCAGGGCGTGCGCCGGTGGGTCGAACCCCAGGCCGGGAGCCCCCGCGCTCAGGAAGTAGAGGTGCTGGGGGCGACCCACCGTGCCGCGGTGGACGGCCTCGACGTCGACCAGGCCCACCTCGCGGAGGCGCTCGAGGTGGAGGCGCACGGTGTTGGCGTGGATCCCGAGGGCCTCGGCGAGATCGTTGGCCGACAGGGCCGCGGTCGAACGGGCCAGCTCCTCGTACATCGCGTAGCGGGTCTCGTCCCCCAGCGCCTTGAGGACCGCGAGCTGTTTCGACGATTCGCGCTCGTTCACGAGCTTGACGGTACCCGGCCCCGGGCATATTTTCAAGATGTAGCCTGTGTTAATCACCATGACGTACTCGCCTGACCCCGACGACCCGGGCGCCCCGGTCCACCAGCCGGTTCCGGGTCCCCCGCCGTCGCCCGACGACGTCCGGGGCATGCTGGGGGGGGTCATCGATCCCGAGCTGCACGCCAGCATCGTCGACCTCGGGATGGTGGACGACGTGCAGGTCGCGCCCGACGGCACCGTCACCGTGAAGGTGGCGTTGACCACCGCGGGGTGCCCGCTGCGCGCGCAGATCCGCCAGGACGTCGAGTCGAAGGTGCGCGGCCTGCCGGGTGTCGGCGACGTGAAGGTCGAGTACGGCGAGATGACCCAGGAGCAGAAGTCGGCCGCGATGCAGCGGGCCCGCTTCAACGCGCGCGAGAACGCGTCGCCGACCGAGGTCCTGTCGACCACCCGGGTGCTCGCGGTCGCGAGCGGCAAGGGTGGGGTCGGCAAGTCGTCGGTCACGGTCAATCTCGCCGCCGCGCTCGCGGCGCGCGGCCTCACCGTGGGCGTGCTCGATGCCGACATCTGGGGCTTCAGCGTGCCGCGCATGCTCGGAGTAGTCGGCCGCCTCGGCGGGAACGATGGCAAGATCGCGCCCAACGTCGTGGCGGTCGCCAACCCGACCGGGGGGCCCGACGGCTCGCTCAAGGTGGTGTCGATGGGGTTCCTCGTCGACGACGAGTCCACCGCCCTGATGTGGCGGGGCCTCATCCTCACCAAGGCGCTCGAACAGTTCCTCACCGACGTGCGGTGGGGCGAGATGGACTACCTGCTCGTCGACATGCCCCCGGGTACCGGCGACGTGCAGATGGGGCTGGCCCGGATGCTGCCGCAGGCCGAGATGCTCGTGGTCACCACACCGGCGCTCGCCGCGCAGAAGGTCGCCACCCGCGTCGCCGACATGGCACGTCGCTCCTACATGAAGGTCGTGGGCGTCGTCGAGAACATGAGCGAGTTCGTCGCCCCCGACGGCTCGCGCCACGCCGTGTTCGGCACCGGTGGCGGCGCGGCGCTGGCCGAGGAGATCGGCGTCCCGCTGGTCGCGCGGATCCCCCTCGAGCCCGCGGTGTCGATCGGCGGCGACGCCGGCGCGCCGGTCGCGCTCTCGGCCCCCGACAGCCCGGCCGGTCGCGCGTTCGGCGCCCTCGCCACGCGGATCGTCGACGACCTCCTGCCGCCGATCGAGATGGCCGGCTGCACGGCCCGCATCCTCGATCTGGTCGCGCAGATCGAGTCCTGACGCGGGTGAGCCCGGACCTTCACGGACCCGGGCTCGCCCCGCGTGCTTCCGTCGCCGGCTGTGGTCCGGCCGTCGCTACTTCACGGTGAACGTGCCCTTCATCCCGACGGTGTAGTCGTCGTTGGGCGCGTCGCCCTGCGTGCTGACGTAGCCGTAGGTGCCCGCGGTGAGCGTCTGCTCCATGTACGCGATCTGGCCTGCGCTCAGGGACGAGATGCCACCCACGATCACCTCGGGGGTCACCCGCCGGAGCCGAGCCGCCGGAGCCGAGCCACTGAAGAACCCGTCGAAGGACGCGTTGGCGTCGTCGAGCGTCTTCCCGTCGGCGATCTTCACCAGGGTGAAGCTGTGCGTCTTGGTGCCGCTGTTCGTCACCTTGAGCGTGAGCGACCGGCCAAGGTTGTCGCTCGGGAAGGGTGATCACGGTGTCCGAGAGGTCGACGTCGATGACGCCGTCGCTCGGCGGCTCGAGCTTCGACTTCCCCTTCGCGACGTCGAACACCCTCACCATGCCGTGCGCGATGTGGGGCTGGTGATCCGAAGCCGCGGGGACGAAGCACATGACCCCCTAGTGGCCCGCCGGCAGCTCCGAGATGGTCGTGGTCTTCTGGCCGGGGCCGATGAGGTCGGGCAGGCCCGACACTCTGTTCGGATCCGCACCGGGTGCCACGATCTTGGCGAACGCGGCGTCGCCGCTCGCGAGCGCCGCCGCTTGAGCTGCACGAGTACCGGCGCGGGTGGCCCCAACACCCCCGGAGCCGGTCCGAGCTACGCCAGCTTCCAGGTCGACTTCACCGACGTGCCGGTGACCTTGCCCTCGGCCTTGAGCTTGAGCAGGTGGGAATGCACCTGCCACCCGGCCGCCTCCACCAGCTTGGGGTGCAGCTCGCGATCGCCGTAGAGCTTCGTGACCATGTCGGGAATGCGGGCCGGGCCGGCCTTCAGCAGCTTGAGCACCTCACGCTCGCGCGCCTGGCGGTGCGCGATGTACTCCTGGACCCGGGGCCGGGGGTCATCGATCACGTCGCCGTGGCCGGGGGCCAGGCGTGAGAGCCGGAGCTTCTCGATCCGCGCCAGGGTGGCGAGATACTCCGCCATGTCGCCGCCGCGGTTGGGGCTCACGACCGAGAACATCCCGTCGAGCACGGTGTCGCCCGTGAAGAGGACCCGCTCCTCTTCGAGCAGGAAGCACAGGTGGTTCGGCGCGTGACCGGGGGTGTGCATGACGCCGAGGCCGAACTCGGTGCCTTCGATCGAGTCGCCCTCGCCGATCACCCGGTCGGGGACGACGTCGGTGTCCTTGTCGAGGCGTTTGCCGAACGCGAGCACTTCCGCCCCGGTCGCCTTCACCAGCCGCGCGGTGCCCGGTGCGTGATCGGGGTGGGTGTGGGTGAGGAGCACCCACCGCACCCGCTCCTTCATCGACGCCCCGACGATGGCGTCGATGTGACGCTTGTCGTCCGGTCCGGGATCGATGACCGCCACCTCGTCGATGCCGACCAGGTAGGTGTTGGTCCCCGGACCGGTGAAAGGGCCCGGGTTCGGCGCCACGATCCGGCGCACGAGCGGCGAGAGCGCGCTCGGAACGCCCGGTGAGAGATCGGGCACGGTCAGACCCGCCCCGCCCAGAGCCACCCCGTCGCCGCCGAACCCTTCACCTCCATATTGTAGGTGCGGCTATGGACCCGCGGCGCGCCCTCCCTTCCGTCGATCGGGTCACCGCGCAGCTCGACGGGCTCCCCCACCCGCTCCTCGTGCACGCCGCCCGGGATGCCCTCGACGCGGCGCGGGAGACCGCCGCCTCGGGCGACACGGTCGATCCCGATGCAGTCGTCGCCGACGCGCAGGCTCGCGTGGCACGGCAGCGGCGCGCGCGTCTGCAGCCGGTGATCAACGCGACCGGTGTGCTCCTCCACACCAACCTCGGCCGCGCGCCGATCGGCGCCGACGCCCTCGACGCCGCGGGCCGCGTGGGACGCGGCTACTCCAACCTCGAGTACCGGCTCGACACGGGTGGGCGCGGCTCGCGCCACGAGCACGCGGGTGCGCTCCTCGCCCGCGCGTGCGGGGCGGAGGCGGGGCTCGTCGTCAACAACAACGCGGCGGCGGTGCTGCTCTCTCTCGCCGCCCTCGCCGCGGCCGGGAGGTCGTGGTGTCACGCGGCGAGCTGGTGGAGATCGGTGGCGGCTTCCGGGTGCCGGAGATCATGGAGGAGTCGGGCTGCCGCCTCGTCGAGGTCGGGACGACGAACCGCACCCGTCGAGGAGACTACGAGCGTGCGCTCGGAGCGGACGTCGCGCTCGTCTTGAAGGTGCACGCGTCCAACTACCGGATGGTGGGGTTCACCGAGGCCACGCCGGTCGCCGAGCTCGTCTCCTTCGGCATCCCGGTGATGGTCGACGCCGGATCGGGGCTGCTCGACGAGACCACGCCCGTGGCTCCCGTACCGACCGCGCGTGGCTGCGACGACGAGCCCGGGGTGCGCCAGGCGCTCGACGCGGGTGCGGCGTCTGGTCACGTTCTCGGGCGACAAGTTGCTCGGCGGCCCCCAGGCCGGCGTGATCGTGGGGAGCGCGCCGCTCGTCGCCGCGATCGCCCGCCACCCGCTGGCCCGGGCGATGCGGGCCGACAAGCTCACCCTCGCCGCGCTGCAGACCGTGGCCCTCACCTACCTCTCGGGAGACGCTACGTCGATCCCGCTCTGGCGCATGGCCACCGCACCGGTCGAGGAGCTTCGCAGCCGCGCCCAGTCGATGTCGCAGGGGCAGCCGGGCGTGAAGGTCGTCGACACCGAGGCGGCGGCGGGTGGCGGGTCACTTCCCGGCCTCACCATCCCGTCCGTCGGGGTCTCGGCCGAGCGGGCCGACGCCGACGCGGCCGCGAGCAGGCTGCGCGACCTCGGTGTCGTCGCGCGCGTCGCCGACGGCGCCGTGGTGTGTGACCTCCGCACCGTCGACCCCCGCGACGACGACACGCTGCGCGCCGCGTTGGCCGCCGCGCTCGCGTGCGAGGGTCGTCGCCACCGCCGGTCACGTCGACCACGGCAAGTCGTCGCTCGTACGGGCGCTCACCGGCACCGACCCCGACCGGTTCGCCGAGGAGCAGGCGCGCGGTCTCACCATCGACCTCGGCTTCGCCTTCACCAGGCTGCCGTCGGGCACCGAGGTGGGGTTCGTCGACGTACCCGGCCACGTGCGCTTCGCCAAGAACATGCTCGCGGGCGTGGGCGCGGTGGAGGTCGCGGTGCTCGTCGTCGCCGCCGAGTGAAGGCTGGATGCCCCAGACCGAGGAGCACCTGCGGATCCTCGAGCTGCTCGACGTCCGCCACGGCATGGTCGTGGTCACGAAGGCGGACGCCGTCCCGGCCGATCTGCTCGATCTGACCGTGCTCGAGGTCGAAGAGCATCTGGCCCGCTCGGCATTCGGCGCCGCGCCGCTCGTCGTGTGCGATTCCGTCTCCGGCCGCGGGCTCGACGCGGTGCGGGACGCCCTCGACGCCGTGTTGACGGCGGCACCCGCGCCCGGTGACCGCGGGAGGCCCCGCTTGTGGATCGACCGGGTGTTCGCGCCGCGTGGCGTGGGCACGGTGGTGACGGGCACGCTCGGCGGCGGGGCGATCGCGGTCGGCGACGTCCTGGAGGTGCCCCGACTCGCGCGCGACGTGCGTGTGCGCGGGATCGAGACCGCCCACCGCGCGGTCGCGGGCGTGGCGCCCGGAAGCCGGGTCGCGCTGAACCTCGCCGGCGTCGAACATGCGGCCTTGCGCCGGGGCGACGCGCTCGTGGCACCCGGGCACTGGGTCACGCCCGATCGCGTCGACGTCGAGATCCTCCTCCTCGCGGGGGCGCCGACACCGCTTCCCGGCCAGCTCGTCGCCGCCGTCGGGTCGGGCGAGCACGGGGTGCGCCTCCGGCCCCTCGGCCCCGACGGCCGGCTCGCCCGGCTGCGGTTCTCCGACCCCGTTCCTCTCGCCGTCGGTGACCGCATGGTGTTGCGCGATCCGGCGCGCTCGCGCACGGTCGCGGGTGCCGTCGTGCTCGATGTCGACTCGGCGTGCGCGGCGCGCGACGTGCCGGAGGTCCTGGCCTCGGCACTCGGGCCCCGGCTCCTCGCCGGACACGGTTGGCTCGCGCCCGCCGACTTCCAACGGCTCGCCGACCTCGCCGGCGACGACGCCCGCGAGGTCGCGACCGCGCTGCTCGACTCGGGTGGCGCCCGGGCCGTCGGCGACTGGATCGTGGCGACGACGGTGCTCGAAGACCTCCGGGCCCGAGCCCGCGCCGAGGTACTCGCCCACCACGAGCGGTCACCGCACTCCTCGGGTGTCGAGCTGGGCGCGTTGGCCACCGTCCTCCATCTCGACGTCGAACGCGCGTCGCGTCGCGTTGGTCGACGCCGCCGGTGTCGTCGTCGACCAGGGCGTCGTGCGCGACGCCGAGCGACGCGCACGCGCGTCCGACACCGACGCCGCGCGCGGCGCTCGTCACGGAGCTCGACGCCACCCCGTTCTCACCACCGACGCCTTCCGACCTCGCCCTCGCGCGCGCGCTCGGTACGCGAGGGCACGCTCGTCGACGTCGACGGCATCGTCTTCACCGCGTCGGCGGTCGACCGCGCCCGGGCATTGATCAGCGCGGCCTTCGCCACCCGTGACGCGATCACCGTGAGCGAAGCGCGTGAGCTCCTCGCCAGCTCGCGGAAGTACGTCGTGCCGCTGCTGAGCCGGTTCGACGCCGAGGGCGTGACCCGCCGCCGCGGTGACGTTCGCGTGCGCGGCCCCCGCGCCGATCAGCTGTAGCTGGACTCGAGCATCCCGCGGCGTTCGGTCTCGTTGAGACCGCCCCAGATCCCGTGCGCCTCGCCGACCTGCAACGCGTGGTCGAGGCAGTCACGGCGCACCGAGCATCCACGGCAGATCGACTTGGCGCGGGACTCCCGCAGCTCGCGCTCCTCGCGCCGTTCGGTGTTCGACGGCGGGAAGAAGAGGGCGGTCTCGGGCCCCCGGCATGCCGCACGGACACGCCACGTGTCGAGTGTGTTGACGGTCACGGACCCCCTCCCCCTTCAGAGTGTCTCGCGGCGCGGAACCTACTCCCGACCGGTCCGCCACCACAAGGGGCCGCCGCCCACAGCCCTCCCCGGGACCGTCACTCGCTCGATCTGGCCTTGCGGTTCCGGGCCCGCTCCCGGTAGTCCTCCGCCCCGCCCTCGGGAGGCTCGACCTCGAGCACGAGCCCCTCCACGGCCACGACCTTCACCGGTTCCCCCGCCTTGATGGGCGTCGCGCGGTTGGTCCGGGCCCGCCAACGCGCGCCCCGGATCACGACCACGCCGTCGGGATCGACGGCGACCTCGGCCGTACCGGACTCGCCGATCATCCCTTCGCGACCGACGGTGGGGGTCGAGAAGCGCGAGCGGATCATGGCGGTCATGCCGCCGAGCATGAACAACAGCGCCCCCACGATCACCACGACCAACACCCACCACGCGGGCCGGAGCTCGCTCGAACCGCCGTAGAGGAAGATCGAACCCACGACGAGCGCGACGGCGCCGATCCCCGTCCACGCTCCGAGTCCACCGACCTGCGCGTCGATGGCGAAGCCGAACATGGAGAGGAAGAGAAGGCCCAGCGCCCACCAGTGCAGGGGAAGGTGGGAGAAGCCGACGAACGCGCCGATGGCGCACAGCGCGCCGACCAGCCCGGCGAGACCGATCGAGGCAGTGAAGAACTCGAACACGATCAGGGCGAGGCCGACCACGATGAGGAAGTAGGCGATCGACGGGCTGATGAGACGGTGCAGCAGCGATTCGCCCAGGCCCAAGCGGTTGAAGATGACGTCCTGGTTCGGTTGGCGACGGCGATCGCGGCCGGTGCCGATCACCTTGGCCGTCGAGAGCTTCACCGGCCCGGCCGCGGTGGTGACCGTCGTGCCGTCGAGCTGCACGATGACCTCGCCGATCGTCGGCCGGACGCCGTCGGTGGCCCCCACCTCGTGGGCGGCCGTCGAGCCGAGCCGCTCGCTTGCGAGCCGGCGCGCGCCGGCGGGGTCGCGGCCGTTGCGCCGGGCGAGCGAGGCCAGCTGGTCGGCGACGCCGGCGCGCGTGCTGGCGCCGGGATCATCGAGCCGTACCGGCTGGCCCGGCCCCGCGCCCGATCCGGGTGACACGTACGCGAGGTGCGCGGCCTCGAGCAGGACGGTGGCCGCGCCCTTGGCGTCGGCGCCCGACGGTCCCACCCACACCGCGACCGGCACCCGGGAACGCCGGATGGCCCGCACGACCTGGTCGATGTCGGTGTCGATCGCGCCGTTCGACTTCACCTGCAGGATCAGGAGCGTCGACCGGTTGGCGTTGGCCTCAGAGATGGCGTCGAGGATCAGCGACACGTTCGGCGCGTCGAGGTACCCCTCGACCTGCACGACGTCGATGCCGCGACGACCGGCCGGCGGCGTGGCCGCGCCCACGACGAGATCGAACGCGATCGTCGTGATCGCGACGACGATCGCGAGCAGCGCGGCGCTGCGGCGCACGAAGCGTGTGATGGGGACTCCCGTAGCATCGGTGGCCATGGACCTCGAGCGCTTCTGCGCGGCCTCCCGGGTCGTGATCGTGGCGGGCAAGGGTGGGGTCGGCAAGACGACGGTGACCGCCGCGCTGGCCACCGCAGCGGCCCGCACGGGCATGAGCGTGCTGATCGTGGAGGTCGAGGGCAAATCGGGGCTCGCCGCGTGTTTCGGCGGTGCCCCACTCACCTACGAGGAAGCCGAGCTCCGACCGGGTTTGCGGGCTCGTACCCTCACCCCCGACGACGCCCTCCTCGAGTACCTCGACGACCACGGTATGCGACGAATCTCCCGCCGGCTCAGTCGATCGGGCGCGCTCGACGTCGTCGCCACCGCGGTCCCCGGGATGCGCGACATCCTGGTGCTCGGCAAGGTGAAGCAGCTGGAGCGCAGCGGGACCGCCGACCTGATCGTCCTCGACGCGCCGGCAGCCGGCCACGCGGTGAGCTTCCTGATGTCGGCCCGGGGACTGGTCGACGCGGTGAAGTTGGGGCCGATCCAGAAGCAGGCCGCCGAGGTGGTGGAGCTGCTCTCGGACCCGGCCCGTTGCCGGGTCGTGCTCGTGACGCTGCCCGAGGAGACGCCGGTGAACGAGCTGGTCGACACGGCGTACGCCGTCGAGGACCGGGCCGGCGTCGCCCTCGGCCCGATCGTGGTGAACGGCTGCATGCCCACCGTGGGGCGGGCCGCCGAGGTCACCGACGACGATCTCGACGGCCTCTCGGCGCGCGCGCCGACGCGACCGCCTCCGGCCTGGCCCTCGACGAACCCGAGCTCGACGCCCTGGCGCGTGCCGCCGAGTTCCGCACCGGGCTCCTCCACCGCCAGGCCGACCAGTGCGCGCGCCTCCAGCGCCGGCTCCCGCTGCCCCAGTTGCGACTGCCCTACTTCTTCACCGCCGACATCGGGCCCGTGGAGGTCGAGCAGCTCGCCGACGAGCTCACCGCCGGGATCGCCGCGCTCGACGACGTGACCGCGTGATGGTCACCATCACCGACCTCGTCGAGCACCGGCACATCGTCATCTGCTGCGGCACCGGCGGGGTCGGCAAGACCACCACCGCGGCGGCGCTCGCGATCGAGGGCGCCCGCCGCGGGCGCCACACCGTCGTCGTCACCATCGATCCGGCGAAGCGCCTCGCCAACACGCTCGGGATCGAGCACCTGTCGAACACCGCGCACGAGATCCCGCGCGAACGGTGGGATCCGGATCGGACCGCCCCGGAGCGCGGGCGGCTGCACGCGCTGATGCTCGACACCAAGACCACGTTCGACCAGTTGGTGCAGAAGTACGCGGTCAACGAGGAGCAGGCGGAGGGGATCCTCGAGAACGGCTTCTATCGAAACATCGCCGGAGCGCTCTCGGGCACGCAGGAGTACATGGCGATGGAGAAGCTCTACGAGCTGCACGACAGCGGGAGCTTCGACCTCATCGTCGTCGACACCCCGCCCACCCGCCATGCGCTCGACTTCCTCGACGCCCCGCGACGACTCACCCGCATGCTCGACAACCGCGTCTTCCGGCTGCTCATGGTGCCGACCCGCACGACGCTGCGGGTGGGGAGCATCGCCGCGCAGGCCTTCCTGCGGGCGATCTCGCGCGTCGTCGGGACCGAGCCCGTCGAGGACGTGGTCGCGTTCTTCCGCAGCTTCGAAGGGATGGAGCAGGGCTTCCGGGACCGCGCCGCGCTGGTCACCGACCTGCTGGCATCATCGGAGACCGCGTTCGTGCTCGTGACCTCGCCCCGGCGCGACGCGGTCGAGGAGGCAGAGTTCTTCGCTGCCCGTCTGGCCGACGGACGATTCTCGGTCGACGCGCTGGTGGTGAACCGGGTGCACCCGCACTACTGCGACATCGACCCGGCGCTGCTCCGGACCCGGGCCCTCGAGCTCGGCGCGCGCGACGGCCGGGCGGCGTTGCGCCTCGCCGCCCGCTACGCCAACCTCGCCGACTTCGAGGAGATCGCGGCGCGGGAGCGGCGCGAGCTGGCCGGGCTCGAGGAGCGGCTGGGCGACGCATCGGTCGCGTACGTACCGGAGCTCGGGTACGACGTGCACGATTTCACCGCGCTGCGTTCCGTGGGGAAACACCTCCTCGGCAGGGGCTAAGTTGCACCGATGAGCACCATCCTGGTCGCCGCCGACGCCAAGTGGGTCCGGGACCTCGTGAAGTCGGCGTGTACCGCGCCGGGACAGCGGGTCCTCGAGGTCACCCGTGGCCAGGACGTCCGGGACTTCGTCGGCGAGCAGGCGCCCGATCTCGTGGTGCTCGACATGCAGATCGCCAACATGGGCGGCCTGGCGGTGGCGATCGACCTCCGGCTCGAGGGCGCCGCCGGGCGCATCCCCGACGTGGCGATCCTGCTCCTGCTCGACCGGGAGGCCGACCGCTTCCTGGCCAAGCGGGTCGACGCCGACGCCGAGCTGGTGAAGCCGGTCGACCCCGGCACCCTGCGGCGGACGGTCGACGGTCTCCTCGCTCGTGAGGTCGAAACCGTCGAGGGCTAGAATCACCAACCCTTCGGGATGTAGCGCAGCTTGGTTAGCGCGCAGCGTTCGGGACGCTGAGGTCCCGGGTTCAAATCCCGGCATCCCGACCACCGAAGGTGCATGGCAGCGGGGGCTCGCGCCCCCGCTGCCGCGCGCTCGGGCCGAGGAGATGCCGCGCCCGCGCCCCGGTCATTGCCGGGACGGACCCTCTGAAGAGCGACTGGCCTCCAGGCGCTCGGCCCAGGGACAGCTACCTAGGGATCGATGCCAGGCAGACCGTCGATGCTCGTGCTGTTCTTCTCCCGCCGATAGGCCGCGAGACCACTTTCACCCTTGGCGAGCGTCCACGTCGTCAACCGGTCGCGTTCGCGCACCAGGTTCATCTGCGGGACGCCGTAGCCGCAGGAATCAGCAACCCTCGCCACGTCGATCACGACCACGGAACGGATCCCGTCCATCGTCGGGAAATGTGAGACGAACGCTCCGAAACGGGGATCTCCCGGGAGGACCGCCTCTCCTCGCCCGGACAGGCGGACGATTCGCGGCGGACCCTCGAACGCGCAGAACATGAGCGTGATGCGCCCGTTCTCCCGAAGGTGGGCGACAGTCTCGACGCCGCTTCCGGTCAAGTCCAGATACGCGACGCGGTGGGCGTCGAGCACGACGAACGTTCCGCGCCGACCCTTCGGCGAGACGTTCACGTACCCGCCCGTCGACACAGGAGCGGTCCCGACGAAGAAGACGGGCTGTTGCATCAGGAACGCACCGAGGCGTTCGTCGATGCCGTCGTACACGCGACCCACGAGACGAGCCTAGGAGAGGAGACGGGGTGGTGTCACTGACGCTCGCGTGTCCGCGAGGTGGTGCCGGCACTCGTGGAGGGTGTGCAGTGCGAGCCAATCGACGGTGCGGACTTGCCGCCCCGGATCGTTGTAGAAGTACGCGACACACGTCCGTTGCCGTTGAGCGTCGCTGAGGATCGCGACCGCGTGCGAAAAGAGCCGGCACGCGGCCGAGAGCTCCTCGGCGACCTCGATCGGGTCGCGCTCGTTGTAGCGAGCGAGCACGACTCGCGCGCCAGCATGGATCGGGACGAGCGTCGGCTGGTCCTCGACAAGCATCAAGTAGAGCCGTTCGCGTTGAGCGAGAAGCACGTCGCGAACGTGACCGGCGTATTCGAGAGCCGACCACGTGTTCGGGCCTGGACGGAATCGGAGTTGGTCCGGGTCGGTGTCGAGCAGCGCGGCAAAGGAGACGATCGTGTCGCGGAGAAGCCGGTCGAGCTCGGGAACCAGGGGCGGGTCGTAGACGTAACCGCATTCGTCGCAGTGCTCTTGCGTCGTCACGTCGGACACCGATCGGGGCGCAGCATCAGCGACAACTCGGTCGTGTGACTCTCGGCACGTGACACGACCTCGCCGTGGCGTTCCAACATGCGCCGGACATGGCGCGAGTCCGACAGCACCAAGGCGTGGAGCCCGCGCAGTCCAACCTTCGTTGCGTGTGCGATGACGGTCGCGAGGAGAAAAGTACCCATGCCGTGTCGCTGATACGCGTCCTCGACCAGCAAGCCGAGTTCGGCGTGCGCCTCGTCGAGCAGGAACAGACTCGCGAGACCAACGATCGAGCCTGAGGGTACGGCTGCGACGGCCCATGACCGGTCACCTCGGCGCGGGCTGACGACCTGGTTGACGTGGTCGGGCGGCAGCGCCGCAACCGGTGAGAGGAAGCGGGCATAGCGGGAGCCGGCGCTGCACCGCTCGAACATCGCGACGAGCTCGGGGATGCGGTCCGGTTCCGGAGTGGCCAGCTCGAACGTGCCGACAGGGAAGGCGAACATCGGAATCGACGATGTCGTACCCACCCGACGGAGAACAGGGCCACTCGGGTGTGATTGGATCAGGATTGCTGCGGTGGTCTGACTATGAAGCGCATTCGGCAGGCGTGGCGGCGAGGTCCTGACTGTGGATCTCCCAAGCCGAGGCGAGCCGTTCGGCGGCGAGATCCAAGGCTTCGAGCGGCTCCGCGAACGAGAGCCGAATCGTGTCCAGGTGTCGACCGCAGGCACACGTCGTGCTCCCGGGCGCGACCGCGACGCCATGCTGGGCAGCCAGGCGAGCGAACGCGTCGGTACGGGCGACCGGCACCTGGAGCAGCATGGAGAGTCCCGCGGCCGGTGGGCGTGTACGCCAGGCGGGCAGGTGTTCAGCGAGCAAGGCGGTGAGGCGGTCACGGCGGGTGGCGAGCGCACGACGGTGTGCCGCGAGCCAATCGTCATCGATCGCCGACAAGAGCCGGGCTGCGATGATCTGCGCCGGCATGCTGGTCGCGAGATCGTGCTCCACCTTGAGCTGGATGAGCTTGTCGAGCAGCGGTGGATCAGCACGGATCCAGCCGACCCGCAACCCCGCCCACAGCAACTTCGACGCGGACCCGACCGCGACGACTGCCGAACATGTGCTCGCGAGCGGCTCGGCGTCATCGGCGTCCGGCTCGAGACCGAGGTCAGCGAGGGTGAGATCCTCGACCATCGTCGTTCCCGACGACTCGATCGCGTCGATGACCGCGCGGCGGCGCGCGGCCGGCATCACGGCTCCGGTCGGGTTGTGACCCGTCGGCATCCCGTACACGAGGTTGTCGTGCGACGGTCTCACCGCCCGTGCAACGGCCGCCGGATCGAGGCCGGCGTCGTCAACGCCGACGGTGACGAGTCGCGGGCGTGCGGCGAGGAACGCCGCGGCGAAGCCCGGATAGGTCGGACAGCCGGCGATGACGGTAGTCGTCGCCGACACGAGCGCCCCACCGAGCAAGCTCAACGCCTGCTGGGCGCCTGCGGTCACGAGCACCTGCTCAGGCGTGGTCGGCAACGACTGACGAATGCTGAGGTGCGCGGCGACCGCGGCGCGGAGATCGGGATCACCTTGGGGATCGAGGCCGTGGCCATCGTGTGCGGAGGGCGGTACCGACCAGTCGATCGCCGGAAGGTGCCCGGTACCTGCGGGAACCGACAGCGACAGGTCGATGGTTCCACGATCCGCCGCGACGCGGCGCAACAACAAAGAAGCCACGGCGCTCTCGGATCGCCCCCGGGTCCAGGCCGGCCGACCGAGAATTGCGGTGCCCGCACCCCGGCGCCGTTCGAGGACCCCGGCTTCCACGAGCTGGTCGAACGCGGCCACGACCGTGCCGCGGCTCACACCGAGCGCCTCCGCGAGGCGACGCTCGGCAGGGACCCTGCTTCCCGCCCCGACGTCACCCCGATCGACCCCGTCGAACAGCGCCATGGCCAGCCGTTGGTACCGAGGCCCCGGTCGTTCCCGCCAGCCCTCGAACACGACATGCGCCCACCAGACCAGATCCTGATCCACTCCACCAGATTGGCACTGTTCTCACCCGCCCGTTGCTGCCACGCTAGAAGAACGGTCAGGAGGACACGCCGTGGAACCAGCATCCACCCTTGCTCGCCGCTTCTGGGCGGCGATCGAGCCGCTGCACGCCATCGCCTACTTCGACGCCGAGGCCATCGACGCCCTGCAGCAGATCGGGCTCCGAGGCTTCTGGATGGGATACTTCGCGGCGCGGGTCGCGCCCCTCGGGTCCCTCACCGCGGAGCCGGTCACCGCGATGACCTTCGGATTCAGCCCCACCAAGGTCAGCCGGGCGATCCCCGACGCCTGGAGCTACACCACGCCGGAAGAGGTCCTGGCCGTTCGGCTCGAGACGGCGTCCTCGGTGCTGCGCGATCGCCTCGAGGGTCGGTTCGATCGTCAACTCGACGAGCTCGCGGAGCTGCTCGCCCTGGCATGCGCGGGCTGTCGCTACGACGCCCGACCACTTGCGGCGGGCTGGTCGGCAGTACCCCAACCTGCGAACCCATGGGGACGCACCTGGCTGGCCGCCACGCTGTTGCGCGAGCACCGGGGCGACGGTCACGTTCTTGCTGCAGTCTCGCTCGGTCTCCACGGCATCGACGCCGTCCTCACCCACGTCGCGACGGGAGCGGTGACGCGCCAACAGATGCAACAGACCCGCGGCTGGACCGACGACCAATGGTCCCGCTCGCTCCACCGAATCCAGGCACGAGGGCTCGTCGACCGCGACGGCCGACTCACCAAGACCGGCGGGGCACTCCGACGTCAGCTCGAGACGATCACCGACCGTCTCGCCGCCGCACCCGTCGAACAACTCGGATCAACCGGCGTCGAGCGCGTCATCGCGCTCGCCGCTCCCATGAGTCGCCACCTCATCGACACCGGCGTCGTTCCCATCCCCAACCCGATCGGAGCGCCACGACCCTGACCCCGCTGCCGCGCGGTCAGTGCCCGCGGCGCGCCCGGTAGCGAGCGGGGTCACGCTCGTTGTCGGCTGCTTCGATCCGGTCCTGGACGCTGGTGAGCTCGGCGCGTGCCTCACGGCTGTACCGGGGATCGGGCTTGACCTCGTCGCCCGGCAGCGGCGCGAGCCCGAAGCTCGAGTAGACGACCTTGCGCGGACGTTCGACCGGTGGGTAGGCGCGGTGCAGCGTGTCGCTGCAGTGCACCGTCACGTCGCCCGTGCGCGTCTCCAACACCTTGGCCGGCAGATCGAGCTTCGGGTCGCGGGCGGTCGCGGTGGTGTTGGCGCGATGGCTGCCCGCGATGACGCCGAGGGCACCGCTGACCCGATCGGCGCCGGTGACCGAGATACCACACGTCAGCCCGCTGCACATGTAGGAGTGACGGCCCTGACCGCAGTCCTTGTGCCAGGGCAGATCGGAGAGACCGCGGACGATCCCGAGTGGCTTCACGAGACCTTCGCCTCCGCCCTTGTGCTCGTGCCGGTCGCCGGTGAGGTCGCCGATCCGCCGGTACCGCTCGTCGTCGACCGCGTCGCGCAACGCCGCGGACTTCTCGTGGAAGAACAACACGCGGACCGCCTGGTCCTCGCCCCGATCGTTCTGCGCCCACCACGACTCGCCGTCGTCGGGCCTCGCCTTCGCGATCCACTCGTCGATGTCGGCGCCGATCAGCGCCATCTGACCCTCGTCGAACACGCCGCGGAGGTGCAGGAAGCCGGCCTGCTCGAGGAAGTGGCCCATCTCCTCACGGTCGTCGTCGATGGTGAACGACCGATCGAGGTCGAGCAGACCACCGTCGAGATCAGCGAAGGTGACGTCGCCGGTCTCGTGCACCCTGCGGCCGTCGAGCAGCGCCCGCAACGGCGGTTCCCAACCGATCCAGTCATTGATGGTGCCCGCGGTGATCTTCACGCGCGAAGTCATCGCGAGGCCCATGGTCGACTGGGCGTCCTGCACCAGATCGGAGAGTGCGTCCGCAGCCAACTCGGCCACGACACCCGCGTCGTCGATCCCCTCGTCGATCACCAGACAGCCCGCCGACTCTCGGAGCGTCACGCCCCGTCCCGCGACGTCGAACCCGACCGCGGGCAGCTCCGTGTAGGCCACGCCCCGACCGGCGAGATCGCCGTGCACGGCGACGGCGTCCGGCAACAGCACGTCGAACACCTCGTCGCGCTCCAGCGCGCGGGTGTCCTTGACGAGCCTCGTGCGCGGATCGACCGACATGAGAACCTCCTCCGGACTCCCTCCACTATGACGCACCGGGCCGGCACGCGCCCGCGTGCTGGCTAGCGTGAGGCATCGGCACCGCGCCCCACTGCTCCCACCCCGAACCGGACCGTCGGCACCGACATCTCGGACGGCTCCGGGTCGCCGGTTTCCTGCTCGTGCTCGTCGCCGGGCCCGCCACCGCGTCACCGGCATCCGGCGCACCCGCCTCCGACCAGGGCCGCGCGGCCGTCCGCGTCCGCGACCTCGAGCTGACGGCGCACCCCGGGATCGGCGGCCGGTTCGGTGGGCGCGTCGACGTCGAGATCCGATACCGCGTGGTGAACGCGGGCCCGGCGTCGATCCGGCCCACGATCCGCCTCCGCGTCTCGTCGCAGATCGGTGGGGGGATCACGCGGTGGCCGACGCCCGTCCCCGCCCTCGCGCCGGGAGCGTCCTTCGCCGTGCACGAGCGGGTGGCGGGGGTGCTCCCGTTCGGCAGCGTGACGGTGGCGGTCACGGTGCGTGCGGGCGGGACGACCACCCGCGCGACGGCGTCCGCCGCCGTGATCCCGTGGCTCGGCCTGCTCACCCTGTCGCTCGGCGCGCTCGCGGGGTGGGCGATCTGGCGAGCCCGGATCCGGCACCGCACACGGGAGGAATCGCGGGCTCGCCGGGTGTGACGGGCCCGCTCATCGCACTTTTCGGCGGGTCTTACCCGCCTCTTACCTCCTTCTCGTAGCGTCGCGACCGAACTCGCAGCCGGAGAACCCCGACGAGCCGGAGGACGCGCGGTGCCGCGATCGAAAGCCCACGACCGCGATCTCGGGATCCGCAAGATCTCGTCGGCGACCCGCTGTCCTCGCCGGCGCCGGGATCGTGTTCGTCGGCGCGTTCTCCGCGTTCCTGGCCAGCCGCGCGTCGAGCAGCGCCGGCCAATCCAACTCGACGACTCCGGTCACCAGCCAGGTGCAGCCCGCCGCCGGCGAGGGCTCGGGTGGCGCGGCCGCGGTCCCGAACGACTCGTCCCAGTACCAGCCGCAGTACCAACCGCAGTACCAGCCGGCGCCTCAAGCGCACACGAGGTCCGGCGGCTCGTGACCCCGGCGTAGGCCATGACAGTTCCCGTCGTCGCGAGCTCCACCACACTCTGGTACCTGTCGCGCGCGACGGGTATCGCCACGCTGGTGTTCCTCACGATCAGCGTGCTGCTCGGCATCGTGACGTCGTACCGGTGGAGCACTCCGGAATGGCCTCGGTTCGTGATCGAGTTCGTGCACCGGAACGTGTCGCTGCTGGTCGTCGCGTTCCTCGCGCTGCACGTGGTCACCGTGATCTCCGATTCGTTCGCGCCCATCGGTTGGAAGGACGCGGTGATCCCGTTCGCGTCGCCCTACCGACCGATCTGGTTGGGCCTCGGCACGGTTGCGTGCGATCTCGTGCTGGCGCTCACGATCACCAGCCTGCTGCGCCACCGCATCGGGTTCCGGACGTGGCGCGTCGTCCACTGGCTGGCGTACCTGTGCTGGCCGGTCGCGGTGGTCCACGGCTTCGGCACCGGCACCGACACCAAGTTGGGTGTCGCGCTCGTCATCACCGTGACCTGCGTCGTGTCGGTGGTCGTCGCCTCGGCCCTGCGGCTGGCGAGCGGCCTCGCCGGTCATCCCGGCACGAGGCGGGTCGGGTTCGCGCTCTGGGCCGCGGCGCCGGTCGTCCTCGCGGTGTGGCTGGCGTCGGGTCCGTTGGCCTCGGGGTGGGCGCGGCGGGCCGGCACCCCGGCCAGCGTGCTGGCCGCGGCGTCGGCACCGGTCGCGTCGTCGGCCGGTGACGCGACCACCACACCGACGAGCCCGGCCACGACCTCACCCCCGTCGGGTACCGCCACCGCCTTCCCGACCGGAGGGTTCCGCGCCCGGATGAGCGGCACGTTGCACCAGACCGCGGCCGACTCACAGGGGAAGGTCACGGTGAGCCTCGTGGGCCAGTTGAGCAGCGGCGCCAGCGGGACCGTCGACGTCGAGCTCCACGGCGTCGCCGCGAGCGGCGGCGGCATCGAGCTCGAGCACGGCACGGTGGCCCTCACCGGCAACGGTCCCGACGACGCGTACTCGGGCAGCGTCGTCGGCCTCCAGGGCAACCTCATCGTCGCGAACCTGACGAACCCGAGCGGCACCACGATGCAGGTCTCGCTCGACTTCACGCAGCTCGATCTCGCGGGCGGGACCATGGCGGGCACCATCACGGGCGGGCCGGTGCCCACGGGCCGCGCCAATCGTGGATCGGACGACGAGGGATGAGCGCCGGAGCTCCCAGCCGCGCCCCGACCGGGCCCGCCGCTCCCACCGGCGTGCCGCGCCTGCTCGGACCGACGCCCGCCGACTTCGCCGAACACCTCGCCCGGTACGGACCGCTCCCGACGCCGCGTTCGCGTTCCGAGCGCGCCGCGCTGGTGGAGGCCGTCGAACGCAGCACACTGCGCGGCCGCGGCGGGGCCGGGTTCCCGGCCGGTCGCAAGCTGCGCACCGTCGCCGAGCACGGCCGGCACACGATCGTGGTCGCCAACGGCGCGGAAGGAGAGCCGGCCAGCCACAAGGACGCCGTGCTGCTCACCCACGCGCCCGACCTGGTGATCGACGGCGCGATCGTCGCGGCACGGGCCGTGCGCGTGGACGAGGTCATCGTGGTCGTCGACCGCGAGAACGCCGCGGTCTGCGCCGCGGTCGACGCCGCGATCGCCGAGCGGTCGGGCCCCGCCGGCGGGCTCGCCGACGTACCGGCCCGGCGCGTCGGCGTGCCCAACCGGTACGTGGCCGGCGAGGAGAGCGCGCTGGTCAACTTCCTCAACGGCGGACCGGCGAAGCCCATCTCCGTCCCGCCCCGTCCCTACGAGCGGGGGGTCCGGGGACGCCCGACCCTCGTGCAGAACGTCGAGACGCTCGCGCACATCGCCCTGATCGCCCGCTACGGCGTCGACTGGTTCCAGACCGTCGGCCCGCTCGATGAGTCGGGCTCGATGCTCGTGACCGTGAGCGGCGCGGTGGCCCGGCCCGGCGTCTACGAGCTCGCGCTCGGCATGCCGATGCCCGACGTGCTCGCGGCCGTCGGCGGCGCCAGCGACGACATCGCCGCACTGCTGGCGGGCGGGTACTTCGGGAGCTGGATCCCGGCATCGGCCCTCACCGGTCTCGTGCTCACCCGGCGCTCGTTCGCCGCCGCGGGCGGCTCTCTCGGCTGCGGGATGCTGCACGTCTTCCCCACCCGCGCCTGTGGTGTCCGCGAATCGGCCCGTGTCGCGCGGGTACCTCGCGGAGGAGACCGCCGGGCAGTGCGGCCCCTGCGTCCACGGCTTGAGCGCGATCGCGGGAACCCTCGAGACGATCGCGAGACGCAAGGCTCCGCACGGCGCGCTCCGCGACGTGCACCGGTGGTTGCAGGACGTCGCCCACCGCGGCGCGTGCCATCTCCCCGATGCGGCGGTGGGGTTCCTCACCAGCGCGCTCACCGTCTTCGCCGACGAGTTCGACCTCCACGAGCGCCACGGCCGGTGCTCACATCCCGACAAGGGACCGTTCCTGCCGCTCCCCGACCCGGCCGACCGTGACTGGAGCTGGCGATGAGCCAACAACTCCGCGTGGACTTCATCAAGTGCGACGGGCACGGCATCTGCGCCGAGCTGTTTCCCGAGCGGATCCGGCTGGACGACTGGGGCTACCCGGTCGTGGAACCCGGACCCATCCCCTCCGCGTTGCTGGGGCACGCACGGCGGGCCGTCGTGGCGTGCCCCGCCCTCGCACTCTCGCTGGCCAAGGTCGAAGGTCCGTGACGTACCACATCGCGTTCGACGACCACCTCGGTCGCGCGTCCTGTCAGCGGGGATCGGTGCCGATCAAACGTGGGGCCGCACTGCTGTCGTCTCCGGAGTGTGACGCCGTAGCGTGATGCCCCATTCGCCACTCGGGAGGCAGGGCCGCCGTGAACAGCAACGGGGTAGGTCGCACACCCGAACCCGGGACCACGGCGGCACCGGCCCACCATCGGCGTCGGATCCTCCTCGTTTCCTTGGCGTTCTGGGCCGGCTCTTTCCTCTACCTGACCCTCACGCCCGACCTTCCACGGCTCGGATCCGTCGACTCCAACGCCTACGCGGTGTGGGGTCATCTCGTCGGCACGATGGGTCTTGCCGTGATCCTCTACCTCCTCGTCGTCGATTCGCAGCGCGTCTCGAGGCGCACGGCGGCGCTGGGGACGATTGTGGCGGCATCGGCGTTCGGGGTCGTCATCGAGATCCTCCAAGGCCTCACCGGGACCCGGGACCCGGCGATCTCCGACGCGATGTTCGACGCACTCGGCGCCACCATCGCGGTCGGACTGGTCGCGCTGGTGCCTGGGTGGGTGCGGCCGGTCACGAGCCTGACGGTCGTCGGCACCGCATTGTTCACGGCCGCCACCATCGTCGCCGCGGTCTTCTTCACTCCGGGGGCCGTCGGCAACCACGACTGTTCGGTCTCGAACATCACGCACCACGCGCCCGCACCGTCGCCGCCGTCGACCGATGGGAGCCGAACGGCGGGGGGCTCGTCGCGCTCTACCGGCCGGGAGCCGAAACCGGTTCGACCGTCGTCGACGAGAGCGACGTCGGTCAGCTCGACCTGCACCTCGTCGAGCCAGGAGTCGAGCGCGTGGAGCAGGGCCTCCGATTCTCCGGCGGAGCGGCCCGCAGCGGTGGGCCAGCGACTTCGCTCATCGATGCGGTCGTCCGACGCAAGGCATTGACGATCGAGGCATGGGTGCGTTCCGATGACCTGAGCCAGAACGGCCCGACGCGGATCGTCACGATCTCCGACGGCACGGAGCGTACCCAGGTCGATGTACACCTCGGTGAGGAGAAGCACGCGTTGAGCGTTCGGCTCCGGGCCAGTTGCGGCGAATTCAACTGGACGCTCGTCGACGGCGTCTTCGACTCTTCGGAGAAGTTCGAGCACGTGGCGCTCACGTTTGCGGACGGGATAGAGCGCATCTACGTCCAAGGCCGGCTCGTCGAAGCCACGCGTTTCGACGGCGACTTGAGCGGTTGGAATCGCCACTACCCGCTCGTCATCGGCAACGAGGCCAATCGCGACCGGCCCTTCCTGGGCGTTGTCGCGCTCGTCGCCGTCTACGACCGGGCCCTCCCCGCCTCCGAAGTGGCGGCGAACGCCGCCGCCGGATCGCCGTAGCCATCGGGTCCGCTCCGGTTCGGATCGACAAGACCCGCAGGTCAGGTGCAGCCGAGCGCGCGGCGGAGCTTCACCAGGTTCTGGTCCATCACGGTGACGTAGTTCGCGCCCCGCGAGATCTCCTGGTCGGTGAGCCCTTCGAGGGGGTTCAACGTGTCCGTCTTCACGCCGGCTTCGCGCGCCAGGGTATCGGCGATCCGCGGCGACACCAGCTCCTCGGTGAACACCGTCGTCACGCCGAGGCGCTTCACCAGGTCAGCGAGACGGCCCAGGCGCTGTGCATCGGGTTCCGCATCGGGCGACAGGCCGGCGACGCCCTCCTGGCGGAGCCCGTAACGACTCGCCAGGTACCCGAATGCCTCGTGCGCGGTCACGATCACCTTGCGCGCACAGGTGGCGAGACCCTTGGTGTACCGGGCGTCGAGCGCGTCGAGCTCGGTGACGAAGCGGTCGGCGTTTCGCGCGTAGACGGCCCGACCCGACGGGTCGACCTTGACCAGCGCCCGCTGCACCCGGCGCACGATGCTCTTCATCCGCACCGGGTCGAGCCAGATGTGCGGGTCGCGGGTCGCCGCCCGGAGCAACGACACCGTCGGGCCGTCGCGCTCGGCCGGCGGCCTTCTCCACCGCGGGTTGGAAACCCTGCCCCAGGTCGAACACGACGTCGGCGTCGAGGACCTCGTCGATCTGCCGGGGCGTGAGCTCGAGGTCGTGGGGCTCCGCGCCCGCCGGCGTCAGGTTGGCCACGTCGACGCGGTTGCCCCCAACCCGCTGCGCGGCGTACGCCACCGGGTAGAACGCGGCCACCACCGACCGCTTCGATGCGGCCGCCGCGGCGCCGGACGTCACCCCCGCGGTCACCGCGACGATCGTGACCGCCGCGGTCACGACACCCGCGAGCCGCGCCCGCACGCTTCTGGGAACCATTCTCAGTCACTATAGACGACGGCGCGGTCAGCACCATCACCGTTCCCGCGTCCGTGCGATGCCAGCATCGACGGATGGCCGAACCACCCGCCGAACGACGTCACCGGATCAATCGCCGCGCCTACGCCGAGCGCTTCGCCCGCGGCGACAGCTACGGGTTGCTCCTGGCCCTGCTCATGGTCCTCTACGTCGCGATCGCGGCGTCGAGCCACGAGAGCCTCTGGGCCCGGTTCTTCATCAGTGTGCTCCTCGGCGGCGTGCTGCTCCTCACGTTCCACACGTCGCACGTGCGCGCCCGCGGTCTCACCATCGGCATCGTCCTCGTCGTGATCGCCGACCTCACCAACCTGCTCCAGGCCCTCGTCGACCGGCGCGGGAGCGACGGGTCCACCTACATCATGTTCGTGCTCGTCCTGGTGGCACCGGTCGTGATCCTCAACCGCATCATCCGCCACGACACGATCGGGCTCGAGACGATCCTCGGCGCGATCTGCGTCTACGTGCTCATCGGCATCGCGTTCGCCGGCATCTACGGGGGCGTCAACGACGCCGAACCCTCGGGGTTCTTCGCACAGCACGTCGTCGTCGACAACGTCGACTTCCTCTACTTCTCGTTCGTGACCATCACCACGGTCGGCTACGGCGACCTGACCGCCGGCACGAGCACCGGGCGCGTGCTGGTCACGTTCGAGGCCCTCATCGGCCAGATCTTCCTCGTGACCCTGGTGGCGCGCCTCGTCGGGCTGTACGGCGTGACCGTCCGCCGGCCCCGCGCCGGCCCCGGCGACGGGGACCTCGGCGTCGAGGAGTGATCAGGCGAGCAGGAGCTCGGCGAGCTGCACCGCGTTGAGGGCGGCGCCCTTGCGCAGGTTGTCACCGGTGACCCAGAGGTCCAGGGTCCGGGGCTGCGACGGGTCCTCGCGGCAGGCGCCCGACCAGCACCGGATCGATCCCGGCGCCTTCGAGCGGCGTGGGATGGCCGTCGCCCCCGTCGATCAGCTGGACACCGGGCGCGCCGCCGAGCAGCTCGGCGGCGCGGGCCCGACTCAGCCCCTCCGAGAACTGCACGTTGGCGGTCATGGCGTGGCCGACGTAGACAGGCACGCGCACGCACGTGGCCGTCGCCCGCAGCTCGGGTGCGTGGAGGATCTTGCGGCTCTCGTGGACGAGCTTCCACTCCTCGCTGGTGTAACCCGCCTCCTGCACCGAGCCGGCGAGCGGGATCACGTTGCCCGCGATGGGACGGTCCCACACCTCGCCCGGCGCGAGCGCGTCGGGATGGGTGGCGGCGCGCGTGTAGCGATCGATCTGGCCCGCGCCCTTCGTCCACTGCTCGTCGAGCTCGTGCAGACCCGGCTGACCGGCGCCCGAGACCGACTGGTAGGTGGACACGACCATCCGCTCGATCCCGGCCTCCCGGTGCAGCGGCGCCAGCGCCGTCACCAACACCATGGTGGTGCAGTTCGGGCACGACACGATGCCCTTGGGCAGGTCACGCACGTCGTCGGGGTTGACCTCGCTCACCACGAGCGGGATCTCCGGGTCCATGCGGAAGGCGGCCGAGTTGTCGACGACGCGCGCGCCCGCGGCGACCGCGTGCGGCGCCCATTCGAGCGCGAGCGGGTCGTCGACGTCGACGACGACGAGATCCAGACCGTCGAAGCAACCGTCACGCAGCACCTCGCACGTGACCTCGCCCCCGGCAAACGGGAGCGTGCGCCCCTCCGATCGCGCCGACGCGTAGGCGCGCAGCTCACCGACGGGGAACGCCCGTTCCTCCAGGATGCGCAGCATCTCGGTGCCGACCAGGCCGGTCGCACCCACGACGCCCACCCGGACGGACGAGTCGCGACTCACGTCGCACTCGCCTCGAGCTCGAACGTCGCGTGGAGCGCACGCACCGCGCGCTCGACGTCGTCCTCGTGCACCACGCACGAGATCCGGATGGTCGACGTGGAGATCATCTCGATGTTGACGCCTTCGGTGGCGAGCGTCTCGAACATCTGGGCAGCGACACCAGGATTGGTCTTCATCCCCGCGCCCACCACCGAGACGCGCCCGATGGCGGCGTCGAAGTTCGCACCCCCGGCGTCGATCTCGACGACGACCTTGTCGACGATCTCCATGGTGCGGGTGAGCTCGTCGCGCGGGATGGTGAACGAGATGTCGGTGTGGTCGTCGGTCGACACGTTCTGCTCGATCATGTCGACGTTGACGTTCTCCTCGGCGAGCGCCCGGAACAGCTTGGCGGCGATGCCGGGCCGGTCGGGCACCCGGAAGATCGTCACCTTCGCCTCTGACGTGTCGTGGGTGACCCCCGAGATGATGGGCGCTTCCATGCCTGGCTCCTCTTCTCGAACCCACGTCCCCGTCTCCCACGTGAACGCGGAACGCACGTGGACGGGCACGCTGTAGTTGCGGGCGAACTCCACCGAGCGCAATGCGAGCACGCGACCGCCCGTCGCCGACATCTCGAGCATCTCGTCGTAGGAGAGACGGTCGAGCCGGTGGGCGTCGGGGACGATGCGCGGGTCGCCGGTGTACACCCCGGCGACGTCGGTGTAGATCTCACAGACGTCGGCCCCGAGCGCGGCGGCGAGGGCGACCGCGGTGGTGTCGGAACCGCCGCGCCCCAGCGTGGTGATGGCGCGATCGGTGGAGACGCCCTGGAAGCCGGCGACGACCGCGACGTTGCCGGCGGCGATCGCCTCACGCAGCCGGTCGCCGCGGATCTCGACGATCTTGGCCTTGCGGTGGGCGGTGTCGGTGACGATCCCGGCCTGTGAGCCGGTGAACGACACGGCCGCCTCGCCGAGGTCGATGATGGCCATGCAGAGCAGCGCGATCGAGATGCGCTCGCCGGAGGTGAGCAACATGTCCATCTCCCGCGCCGTCGGTGCGCCGGAGACCTCGTGCGCCAACCGCTCGAGGTCGTCGGTCGTCTTGCCCATGGCCGAGACCACGACCACGACGTCGTCGCCGGCGCGGCGGGTGCGCACGATGTGCTCCGCCACCGCGCGGATGCGGTCGGGGTCGGCGACCGAGGTACCGCCGAACTTCTGGACGAGCAGGCTCACGACCGGCGATTCTACCGGGGCGAGCATCCGATCCTTCCGGAATAGCGGGTCCGGAACTTCCGGCAAACCGGGTCCGGAACTTCCGGCAAACCGGGTCCGAACCTTCCGGCAAGGCGGGTCCGGAACTTCCGGAAGATGGGCCCGATCCTCGGTCCGGTTTCGCCGTCGGTAGACTCCCCCGCCGTGCCCAAGGCCTCGAAACGCGAACGCCAGCGCCTCAATCGCGACGCCCGTCGCGAGGCCATGCTGGCCGAGGAGAAGAAGCGCAAGCGGATGCGCACGACCCGCAACCTGGCGTTCCTCCTCGTTCCGCTCGTCATCCTCTTCGTCATCCTCCAGCTCACGAAGAACGACAGCAGCAGCTCGTCGTCATCGTCGAAGCCCGCACCCACGAACTTCGCGACGAGGTGCGACACCGCGCTGCCCGCCAAGGCGACGAAGACGAGCTTCGAGAAGCCGGGCATGGGCATCGACCCCACGAAGCAGTACACCGCGGTGCTGCACACGACCGAGGGTGACGTGACCATCGCGCTCGACGCCGAGCAGGCGCCGAAGTCGGTCAACAGCTTCGTGTACCTGGCATGCCAGGGCTTCTACAACGGCACCACCTTCCACCGGATCGTCACCGACTTCGTCGACCAGGGCGGCGACCCCAAGGGTGACGGCACCGGTGGCCCCGGCTACACACTGCCCGACGAGCCGCCCAAGGACGGCTACACCGCGGGTTCGGTCGCCATGGCGAACGCGGGGAAGGGCACGACCGGCTCCCAGTTCTTCCTCGTGGTGAGCGACAACGGGGCCAAGCAGCTCGGGGGCCCGCCGTACCTCTACTCGGCCCTCGGGAAGATGAACGCGTCCGGTCTGGCCGTCGCCCAGAAGATCAACACCTTCGGGAGCGCCGACAGCAAAGGCACGCCCACCAAGACCATCACCGTCAACGGGGTGACCGTCACCGACGGCTCCGCCGCCTCGACGACCAGCAGCACTCCCTAGGCCGGAAGCCCCTCCACGGTGGCGCCTGACGTGTAGCGCTTCGAGCCGCCGGCACCGTAGATCGTGACCGCGCCCGCGCCCGCGACCGACCAGTCGGCTCCGCGTTTGACGAGCGCGGTCTCCTCGTCGATCCCCGCCAGCACCGCTCCGCCCGGCAGCAGGTCGACCGACCGCTCCCGGAGGTGACCGGCGGCGGTGCCGTGGTAGGGGAACACGGCCAGGTTCGAGACCACACCCAGGCCGACGGTGTACGCCCCGCCTCGCGGATCCACCATCGGGTCGCACAGCAGCGTCGCCCCCGCGCCTGACGCCGCCAGCACGCCACCGGCGTGGTGCGCGGCGAGGATCGCCTCGAACAGGGCGGAGTCCTTGAGCACCGAGCGCAGGTGTAGGGGAGAGCCGTCGGCGATGTAGACGAACTTCGCCTTGCGGACGGTCGCGGCGATCGTCGGGTCCTCGGCCTCGGCCCGGTGGAGCACCTCCAGGGTGCGCACGCGGGCGCCGAGCTCGGCGAAGTAGGCCCCGGCCCGGGCGCCCACACGTTCGGGGTGCTCGTAGGCGCAGGCCGTGGGGACGATCACCACTTCGTCGGCACCGCTCTCCTCGAGGAGCGCGGCGTCGAACTCTCGGCTGCCGGGGCGCCACTCGCCCCCTCCCACCAGGGCGAACGCGCCGGCCCGGGCGCCGTTGCTCCGTCGTGCGGTCATGGCGGCGGAGCCTACCGGTGGCCGCGCCCGGTGCCCCGTGACGCCGGCGAAGTTACCGCGCGGTAACCTCTTCGCTTCTCCGGAATCGGTCGACGTGGGGGCGAGCATGGACATCAAGCGGATCGGGGTCGTGGGGTCGGGCATCATGGGCTCGGGCGTGGCGGAGGTGGCGGCGAAGTCCGGCTTCGAGGTCGTGCTGCGCAGCCGCTCACAGGCGTCCGCCGACGGCATGCTCGCGGGGCTCGACGCGTCGCTCGCGCGCCAAGTGAAGAAGGGACGCCTCGAGGAGACCGAGGCCACCGACGTGCGCGCCCGCGTCACCGCGGTCACCGCCGTCGACGAGCTGTCAACGTGCGACCTCGTGCTCGAGTCGATCGTCGAGGACCTCGCGGTCAAGCAGGATCTCTTCCGCGAGCTCGACCGGCTGTGCGCGCCGGGAGCGATCCTCGCCACCAACACCTCCACCCTTCCCGTGGTCGAGATGGCCATGGTGACGCAACGGCCCGACCGCGTGTGCGGCATCCACTTCTTCAACCCGGCGCCGGCGATGTCGCTGGTCGAGGTGGTACCCGCGATCACGACGTCCGACGCCACGCTCGACGCGGCGCGTGCGTTCGTGAGCGCGTGCGGCAAGACCGCGGTCACGGTCAGGGACCAGGCCGGCTTCGTGGTGAACGCGCTGCTCTTCCCTTACCTGAACAACGCGGTCCGGCTGTTCGACTCCGGGGTCGCGTCGCGCGACGACATCGACACCGCGATGAAGGGCGGATGCAACTTCCCGATGGGACCGCTCGAGCTGCTCGACCTCGTCGGGCTCGACACCAGCCTGGCCATCCTCGACGCGCTCTACGCCGAGTTCCGCGACCCCAACTTCGCACCGGCGCCGTTGCTGCGGCGCATGGTCGCCGCCGAACGGCTGGGCCGGAAGTCCGGCGCCGGGTTCTACGACTACCAGCGCTGAGCGTCATTTCGGTCTTGCCCTCCCGGTGAGGGAGACTGTGGGCGTGCACGACAAGCCCTGGCTGATGCGGACGTACTCCGGGCACTCCTCCGCGCGCGCCTCCAACGACCTGTACCGGTCGAACCTCGCCAAGGGCCAGACCGGCTTGTCGGTGGCCTTCGACCTGCCGACCCAGACCGGCTACGACCCCGACCATCCGCTGGCCCGGGGCGAGGTGGGCAAGGTCGGGGTTCCCGTCCCGCATCTCGGCGCCATGCGGGCCCTGTTCGACGGCATCCCGCTCGAGGCGATGAACACGTCCATGACGATCAACGCCACCGCGATGTGGCTCTTCGGGATGTACCTCGCGCTGGCCGACGAACGCGGCGTCGATCCCGCCTCGCTCGCGGGTACGACGCAGAACGACATCGTGAAGGAATACCTGTCACGGGGCACCTACATCTTCGGCCCGGAGCCGTCGCGCCGCCTGACCGTCGACCTCGTGTGCCACGCGGTCCGTCACGTGCCGAAGTGGAACCCGATCAACGTCTGCTCCTATCACCTCCAGGAGGCCGGGGCGACGCCGGTCGAGGAGGTCGCGTACGCGCTGGCGACCGCCATCGACGTGCTCGACGCGGTCCGGGCATCCGGGCAGGTCGACGCCGACGAGTTTCCCGAGGTCGTCGGGCGCATCTCGTTCTTCGTGAACGCGGGCATCCGCTTCGTCGAGGAGATGTGCAAGCTGCGGGCGTTCGGGCAGCTCTGGGATCGCATCACCGCCGAGCGCTACGGCGTGACCGACGACAAGCTGCGGCGCTTCCGGTACGGCGTGCAGGTGAACTCCTTGGGCCTCACCGAGGCCCAACCCGAGAACAACGTCCAACGCATCGTGCTGGAGACGCTCGGGGTGACCCTGTCGAAGGGCTCCCGGGCACGGGCCGTGCAACTCCCCGCCTGGAACGAGGCGCTGGGACTCCCCCGCCCGTGGGACCAGCAGTGGTCGCTGCGCATCCAGCAGGTGCTGGCGTTCGAGACCGACCTCCTCGAGTACGACGACCTGTTCGCGGGCTCCCACGTCGTCGAGGCCAAGACCACCGAGCTGGCCGAGGCCGCAGGGGCCGAGCTGCAGTGGGTGCTCGACGGTGGCGGCGCGTTCGCCATGATCGACGCGATGAAGCAACGCCTGGTGCAGAGCCATTCCGAACGCGTGCGGCGCATCGAGTCCGGTGACATCACCGTCGTCGGTGTGAACTCGTTCACCGAGTCGGCACCGTCGCCGCTCGTCGACGCCCTCGACGGTCAGAGCAACATCCTCGTCGTCGGCGAGCGCGTCGAGCGCGAGCAACTGGACGCGCTGGCGGCGTGGAAGGCGGCGCGTGACTCTGACGCGGTCGCCACCGCGCTCGACGACGTGCAGCGCGTCGCGCGCGACACCGACAACCTCACGCCCGCAACCGTCGCCCTCGCCCGTGTGGGCGGCACGGTCGGCGAGTGGGCCGGCGCGCTTCGCGAGGTGTTCGGTGAGTACCGGGCGCCGACGGGTGTCGGTGGCGTCCGGGCCCCCGGAGGCGTCGCGATGGCGCACGCGCGTGAACGGGTGCAGGCGCGCGCCCGGGCCGTCGGCCACCCCATCCGCATCCTCGTCGGCAAGCCGGGACTCGACGGCCACTCCAACGGCGCCGAGCAGATCGCGGTGGCGGCCCGGGACGCGGGGATGGAGGTCGTCTACCAGGGCATCCGGCTCACGCCCGAGCAGATCGCGGCAGCGGCCCGCGACGAGGACGTCGACCTGGTCGGCCTGTCGGTGCTGTCCGGATCGCACCGCCGGCTCGTCCCCGAGACCGTGCGGCTGCTGCGCGCCAACGGTGTCGACGCGCCCGTCGTCGTCGGCGGGATCATCCCCGAGGCGGACCGCCCGGAGCTGCTGGCCGCGGGAGTGGCGCGCGTCTACACGCCGAAGGACTTCCGCCTCAGCGACATCGTGGCCGAGCTGGCCGAGCTGGTGGCCGTCGGCCCATGATGCGAGCACCGGAACGGTCAGGCCGGGCGGACCACCGCGGCGTCGCAGCGTGCGCGGTGCTGGCCGCCGTCGCGTTGGCGATCGGCGTGACCGCGGTGGTCGCCGACGAGGCGGTGCTCGGTCTCGCCGCGGCGGTGGTGGGCGTGGCCGCGGCCGGCGTCGGCGCGCTGATCGACCTGCGCCGCACCCGAGCGGAAGACTCGCTCTGGGAGGCACGTTCGCAGGCCCGCCGCCTCCGGCGTCAGCTGGACTCGCTCGAGGCCGCGGCAGCCGAGGAGCAGCTGCTCGCGAACGGTGGGGACGGCGAACCGTCACCCGACGGGTTGCCGCCGGGGACCGACACCGATGCGTGGGAGATCGACCCGGCGTCGGGCCTCCTGCGCGAGCAGCACCTTGCCGTGCTCCTCCAGCAGGTGGTCGCGGCGGCTCGCCGCAAGGTGCTCCCGGTGTCGGTGGTGTTCTGGGAGCTCGACGGTCTGGCCGGCGGGCCGATCGAGCGCGGTGACCAGGCGCTCACCGCGCTCGGCGCGGTGGCCTGGCGCACGCTCCGGGAGAGCGACGCGGTTTGCCGGTTGGGTGACGTCGTGGCGGTCGCCGTGCTGGTCGACACCGCTGAGCTCGGCGCGCTCATCGTGGCCGAACGCGTGCGCGACGCGCTGCGGTCGAGCGCGGTCGGCGACGCGCTCACCGTCTCAGCGGGAATCGCCTGCTACCCGACGCACGCGCTCGACGCCGCCGAATTGGTCTCGCGTGCCGGCCGTGCGCTCGAAGCCGCCCGCGCCCTCGGCCACGACCGTGACCACGTGGCGGTCGCCACCAGCGATCAGCCGGGATAGAGCTCGGCGATCTCGCGCGCGTACTTGGCGGCGATGCCGCGCCGCTTGAGCTTCATCGTCGGGGTCAGCTCCGGCGAGTCGGGCAGCCACTCCTCCCCGAGCACGCGGAACCGGCGCACCGATTCGGCGTGCGAGAAGCGCTCGTTTGCGATCTCGACCTCGCGCGCCACCTCGGCAATGACCGTCGGGTCGGCCGCGAGCTCGGACGGCGATGACGCGTCGAGCCCGTGGTTGGCCGCCCAGGCGGGGGCGACGTCGGGATCGAGCACGACCAGCGCGGCGATGTACGGCTCGCCGTCACCGAGCACGCACGCCTGGCCGATCAGTGGTTGGGCCTTGAGCGCGGCCTCGAGGTTGGCCGGCGAGACGTTCTTGCCGCCGGCGGTGATGATGAGCTCCTTCTTGCGGTCGACGATGCGTAGGTAGCCCTCGTCGTCGAGCACGCCGATGTCGCCGGTGTGCAACCAGCCGTCGGCATCGAGCGCCTCGGCGGTGCGTTCGGCATCGTCGAGATATCCGCGGAAGATGTTGCCGCCCCGCCCCAGCACCTCACCGTCGTCACCCAGCCGCAACTCCATGCCCGGGATGGCACGCCCCACCGTGCCCGGCTTCACGCGGACCGCGTCCCACGTCATCGGCCCGCACGACTCCGAGAGGCCGTACAGCTCGGACAGCGGTACGCCGGCCGACCGGAAGAACAGGAGCACCTCGACGGGGATCGGCGCCGCCGCGGTGACGGCGATGCGCACGTCGTCGAGCCCGAGGAGTTGACGCGCGGGACGCAACGACTCCGCGTCGACCCGGTCGTACTCGGCCGCGAGCTCGGTCGACAGCGCTTCGCCCCGGGCCCGGTGCTCGGCAACGCGCGCCCCGACGGCCAGCGCCTGCGCGAACACCTCGGCCCGCCCCGGGTCGGCGGCGAGCACCGCCTGCACCGCGCTGTGGATCTTCTCGTAGGTGCGCGGCACACCGAACAGGATCTGCGGGCGCGTCTCAGCGAGCGTCGCGCCGAGGAGCCGGATGTCCGGACAGGTCGTGACCTCGTACGCGAACGCGATCCCGGAGTAGTGCGTGGTCACCCGCTCGGCGATGTGGGCCATGGGCAGGTACGAGACGATGCGGGACCGGTCCGGCGCGAAGCCGAGCGCCGCGCGCAGGCTGTCGACCGTCCAGCAGATGTTCTGGTGATCGAGCATCACGCCCTTCGGCGGCCCGGTGGTGCCTGACGTGTAGATGACCGTGGCGAGGTCGTCGGGCCGGGCCGTGGCCGCCGCGGTCTCGAGGTCGAGGGGCGCGCTGGCGAGGAGGTCGTCCCACGACTCCACGCCGGTCGCCGACGACGGCTCGAGCGCCAGGACGTGGCGCAGGTACGGGAGCTCGCGGCGGACCTCGTGCACCCGCTCCAGGTAGGTCTCGTGCTCCACGATGGCGACCGACGCCTGCGCGTGGCCCGCGAGGTACCGGATCTGGTCGGACGACGACGAGTTGTAGATCGAGATCGGCGTGGCGCCGAGCAACAGGGCGGCCATGTCGGCCACGTGGAACTCCGGTCGGTTCCCGATGAGCATGACGACCCGGTCGCCGCGCCCGACGCCCAGGTCGCGCAGGCCCGCGGCGAGCCGGGCGGCGCGGGCCGCGTACTCCCCGAAGGTCAGGACGTCGTCGACGTCGCCCACCTTGCGCCGGATGGCGACCTCGGACGACCGATCCTGGACGGTGCGCAGGAAGCGGGCGGGAATCGTGGCATCCACGAGCTGCACGTTATCCACAAGTGGAGGTGGAGAACTGGCCATCGAGAGTGGAAAACTCGCTCGAGATGGGGAATACTGGGCGCAGTTCGTCCCGAGGAGATCGTTGGGGCACCGCCACCGTGTGGGCTTCTCTACGCCGACTCTCCTGGGGGCGAACTCGCGCCCGCGCTCAACAGTGGGCCGCCTTCCGCCGATAGAGGGACATGCCCCTGGCCCGCGCCCTGATCGTGGGTGCGCTGGTCACCGCGTCGTTCGTCCCGGCTGCCGCCGGGTACGCGCAGGAGACGCCGACGACCACCACCACGTCGGCGACCACGCCGACGACCACGCCGGCGCCCCCGCCCTCGACCGGCGCGACACCCGTACCGTCGACCGGCCCGAGCCCGACGGCGGGCGCGGCCGGACCCGACCCCGACGCCTTCGCCGCCCTCGCCAACCAGGTGAGCCAGAACCAGGCGCTGCTCACCGAGCTCAGCGCCCAGGTGACGCAGGCCGAGGCACGACTCAGCCAGCTCGCCGCCGACGTCGCCGACACCCAGAAGAAGCTCGATGCCGCGCGCGCGGAGATGGAGCAGCTGAAGACGATCGTGCGTGAGCGCGCCGCGTACATCTACCAGCACGCGCACGCACCCGACGACGCGGTCGTCGACATCCAGCACGTCCAGGACCTCGCCGCGGGCAAGAAGTACGCGGAGTCCGCGACCCAGACGGACGGCGGCAAGATCGACGGGCTCGCCAAGGTCTCGGCGGACCTCGACGCCCACCGCGCCGCGCTCGAGACCGCCCGCGCCGAGCAGCAGCAGCAGCGGGACCGGCTCGACACCGCCAGGGCCGGGCTCGAGGCACTGACCGCGCACCAGAAGAAGCTGCTCGACGAGGCCGGTGCCATCCCCGTGATGGGCGACGCCCAGCTGACCGCGGCCGAGATCACCGCCTGGTTCGACGCCCGCAACGTCAGGTACCGCCTGGCGGGGGGCATCTCGATCGGTGATTTGGTCCAGCTCTACATGGAGGAAGGGAAGGCCGAGCACGTGCGGCCCGAGCTCGCGTTCGCGCAGGCGATCATCGAGACCGGATCGTTCGGCAACGCGCTCGACAACAACTACGCGGGGATCGGCGCCTGTGACAGCTGCCAGGGCGAACCGGCGTTCCCGACCCCCCGTGACGGCGTCCGCGGCCAGATCCAATTGCTGCGCAACTACGCCGATCCGACGTCGAGGGCGGCCAACCTCGCCAATCCGCCGTCACCGACCATCTACGGCAACGACCCGGTCGCCGCCTCCCGGCTCTACGACACGTTCTTCGCCAAGGGCCGCACTCCGACCTGGAACGCAATGGGGAACGGCAACTGGGCGACCGACCCGGGCTACGCGCAGAAGGTGCTCACGGTCTACTTCCAGATGGTGAGCTTCGCCGCGAAGAACAGCTGAGCCTCGTAGCATCGCCACGCGATGCTCGAATGGGTCCGAACATACCGGCGCGCCGATCTCGGTCCCGACGTCGTCGCCGGGCTCACGGGCGCCACCATCCTCGTCCCGCAGTCGATGGCGTACGCGGTCATCGGTGGCCTGCCGCCGGTGGTCGGGTTGTACGCATCGGTGGTGCCAGTGCTCGTGTACGCGGTCTTCGGTCGAGCCCGCCAACTCAGCGTCGGACCGCTGGCAACGATCTCGATCATCGGCGCGGTGGCGCTGGCCAAGCTCGCTCCCGCGGGATCGCCGCGCTACATCACGTACTCGGCGACGCTCGCCCTGCTGGTGGGCGTCGTGCACCTCACCCTTGGCCTGGGTCGCCTCGGCTTCCTGATGCGGTTCCTGTCCGAACCGCTCATGGCCGGCTTCATCTCCGCGGTGGGCGTCATCCTGATCACCACCCAGTTGGGCCCGCTGTTCGGGATCCCGGTTCCCCAGGAGGACCTCGCGTACCGCACCGCCTACGAGTGGGCGACCCGCCTCGACCAGGTCGACTGGGGCACCCTCGCGATCGGCACCGCGACCATCGTGATCCTCCTCGTCGCCCGCCGCCGTCCCCGGATCCCCACCGCTCTCGCGCTGGTCGTCGCCGGCTCGCTCGCGGTGCTGCTCTTCGGCCTCGACTCCGAGGGGATCGCGGTCGTCGGGCCGGTGCCGGGCGGGCTCGCCGCCCCGGAGGTGCCGCCGCTCGACTGGCACATCGTGCGCGTGCTCATCCCGGCCGCACTCGCGATCACGTTCGTCGGGTTCCTCGAGTCGATCGCGCTGGCCCGCGAATCCGCGCGCGCCCACCACTACGACATCACCACCGACGGCGAACTGGTCGCGCTCGGACTCACCAACGCGTCGGCCGGCCTCTTCCAGGGCATGGTGGTGACCGGCGCGGTGACCCGATCCTCGATCGTCGATGCCGCGGGCGCGCGCACCCAGATGTCGGGCGTCGTGACCGCGTGCGTGGTCGCGCCGTTGCTCATCTTCGTGCCGGAGTCGTTCTCCAAGATCCCGATCGCGGTGCTCGCCGCGATCGTGATCGCCGCGGTCATCGGCTTCATCAAGGTGGGTGAGGCGCAGCGGCTCTGGCGGGTGAAGCGCAGCGACTTCTGGATCATGGTCGTGTCGTTCGCGTCGACCGTGCTCTTCGGTCTCGAGTTCGGCGTGCTGTTCGCGGCGGGTGCCTCGGTCGTGCTCATCATCTACCGGGTCACCCGACCGCGGGTTCCCGAGCTCGGGCGCATCCCCGGCACCGACGCGTTCGTCGAGCTCGAACGTCACCCCGGGGCCGAGACGTTCGAGGGGTCGGTGATCCTCCGGGTGGAGTCGCCCGTCTACTTCACCAACGCCGAGGCGGTGCAGCGCCAGCTCGAGCTGCTGGCCGACACGCGGCCCGGCCTGCACACCGTGGTGATCGACGCCGCCGGGATCAACCATCTCGACGCGACCGGCGACCACATGCTCCGGACGATCGCCGCCGAGTACCGGCAACGGGAGATCCGGCTGTTGTTCGTCAACGTCCACGAAGACGTGCGCGACGTCATGGACGCGTCCGGGCTCGCCGAGCTCGTCGGCGAGGACGGCTACTTCCCGACCGACGCAGAAGCGGCAGCTCACCTCGAGGACCGCGCGGGTTGACACCGTTCGAGTCGAGCGCCACTGCCGCCCGAGGGCGCAGGCACCGTTCAGCGCGTAGGGCAACGCGTCGCGCCCGTGCTGGTTGCGCGCCCTCCTTCCGTCGCGCCATTCGGCCCTGGGAACAGATGAGACGACGGAAGGCGGGTGGTGTCCCGCGGTGATCAGGAACGCCTTCAGAAATGCCGGGTGAAGCAGCGGTCGGCGACCGAGCCCAGCACGAGGTCGCGGTACCAGCCCTGGATCATGGTGCGCCCCAGCTCCGACCAGGCGCGCGCCGCGGGTGCCGCCACGCGTCGCATCACCTGCGTGTAGCCACCCTCGTACACCCGGTACTCGGCCCAGGCGCCGGGATAGTCCTTGGCGCACGCGACCTCGACGAAGGGGACGTCGCGCGTGGCGTCGTCGCGGAGCACCCGGTTGGTGTGGGTGTGGCCCGCGAGGTAACCGACCACGTTGTCACGCCGCGCGACGACGGCGTGCAACGCGTCGCGGTCGCCCGGCACGAGCGCGTAGTCGAGGTCCGGATTGGATGCCGGATGGTGCGCGAGCACGAGGACGGGGCCGCTGGTCGCGGCGGCGATCTCGTCGAGCCAACCGACCTGGGCCGCCGGGAGCGCGCCCCCGACCCGGCCGGGGACCGTCGTGTCGAGCACCGCGAGCGTCACCCCGGGGAGCGCCACCGCGTACGGCGCATCCTGACGGGCGAGCTCGGGATCGCGCATGGCGTCATGGTTGCCGCGTACGTGGCGCATGCGCTCGCCCAGCCGCCCGTAGCACGCGAGGAACGCGTCGTACTCTTGCGCCCGCCCGGAATCGGTGAGGTCGCCCTTGACGACGACGGCGTCGGGGTCGAGCGCGAGCATCTCGTCGACGATCGCGCCGTTCATCACGAGGGGATACGGCGTCGCACCGGCGGGCACACTCAACACCGGTCCGATCCCGTCAGCCGTCGGGTCCCCGGTCCGTCCGCACTCGGTCTCGCCGAAGTGCACGTCGTTCGCGGTGGCCACGGTGGTGAGCAGGCGACCGGCCGGACGCGCCAGCGTGCGCACCCGCGCCGGGAGCCACGTGCCGGGCGACGCGCCCTCGACCACGAGCTCGTGGTCGGTGTCAGGTTCGAGGCCCGTCACCCGCGACGTCGTGGAACGGGCCCCGGGTCGTGACCTCGCACGGACCGACGCGGGTGACCACCGCCTCGTCGGCGGGCGTCGTGAACGTCACCACCACTTCGTCGGGCCCCACGCTCATCAGCTCCGCGTGGGCGACGACCATGGTCAGGCGCGGTTACGGCGTCCGACGCGACCCGAGAGCCGCCACGGACCACGCTGCAGACCCGATCGGTGCGACCGCACGCGCGACGTGCGCACCCATTCGTGCAGAGTGTCGTCGACGCCCCCTCCCGTCGCCGGTACGGGTTGGAGCGCCGCGAGCGCGGCGAGGATCGCGGCGATCTCCTCGGGAGTCGCGTCGGGCGACACCGAACGCAGGTGCGGAGTCGCCATCTAGAGCGGCACGTTCCCGTGCTTGCGCGACGGCAGCTGCTCGCGCTTGGTGCGCAGCATGGTGAGCGAGCGGGCGAGCACCTTGCGGGTCTCCCGCGGGTCGATCACGTCGTCGACGTAGCCACGCTCCGCCGCGATGTACGGATTGGCGAAGCGCTCGGTGTACTCCTCGATGAGCTCGGCCCGCCTCGCCTCGGGGTCGTCCGCGGCTTCGATCTCCTTGCGGGAGATGAGGTTGACCGCTCCGGGAGCACCCATGACCGCGACCTCGGCCGACGGCCAGGCGAAGGCGAGGTCGGCGCCGATCGACTTCGAGTTCATGACGACGTAGGCACCGCCGTAGGCCTTGCGGGTGATGATCTGCACCCGCGGGACGGTCGCCTCGCAGTACGCGTAGAGCAGCTTGGCGCCGTGACGGATGATGCCGCCGTACTCCTGGTCGGTGCCCGGGAGGAACCCCGGCACGTCGACGAAGGTGACGAGCGGGACGTTGAACGCATCGCACGTGCGCACGAAGCGCGCCGCCTTCTCCGACGCGTCGATGTCGAGCGTGCCGGCGAGGTTCGCGGGCTGGTTGCCGACGATGCCGACGACGTGACCGTCGACCCGGGCGAAGCCGCACACGATGTTCATGGCCCAGAGCGCGTTGACCTCGAAGAACTCGCCGTCGTCGACGACCTCGCCGATCACCTTCTTCATGTCGTACGGCTTGTTCGGCGCGTCGGGGATGAGGTCGACGATGCCGTCACACGAGCGGTCGGCCGGGTCGTCGGACTCGAAGTAGGGCGGATCCTCGAGGTTGTTGGCGGGCAGGAACGAGAGCAGGTACCGCACCTGGGCGAGGGCCGTGGCCTCGTCGTCGTAGACCAGCTGTGCCACTCCGGACTTGGCCGCGTGCGTGAGCGCGCCGCCGAGCTCCTCCTGGGTGACGTCCTCGCCGGTGACCGTCTTCACGACGTCGGGCCCGGTGATGAACATGTGCGACGTGCCCTTCACCATCACCACGAAGTCGGTGAGCGCAGGCGAGTAGACGGCACCGCCTGCGCACGGTCCGAGGATGACGCTGATCTGCGGGATGACCCCCGATGCCTTCACGTTGCGCGAGAAGATGCCGCCGTAGGCGTCGAGTGAGACCACACCCTCCTGGATGCGGGCCCCGGCGCCGTCGTTGAGCCCGATCATCGGCGCTCCGACCGACTCCGCGAGGTCCATCACCTTGTGGATCTTCTCGGCGAACACCTCGCCGAGCGCGCCGCCGAACACCGTGAAGTCCTGGCTGAACACGAAGACCTTGCGGCCGTCGACCGTGCCCCAGCCGGTCACGACCCCGTCGGTGAGCGGGCGGTTGGCCTCGATGCCGAAGCCGTGGGCGCGGTGGCGCGCCAGCATGTCGAGCTCGACGAACGAATCCGGGTCGAGCAGCAGCTCGATGCGCTCGCGCGCGGTCAGCTTGCCGCGCTTGTGCTGGCGCTCGACCGCGGCATCGCTGCCCGCGTGCAGGGCCTGATCACGGAACGCCGCGAGCTGCTCGAGCCGCTCCTCGATGGGGTGGACGGGGGGTAGGAGGGGTTCCTCGGCGGCCATGGGTGCAGAGGCTACCGGGACGCGACGCGGCCCCGCCCTCCGTGGGCGGGGCCGTGCGCGCGAACGTCCGGGTCAGCTGGGGCTACCGACCTCGAGCGGCTCGGGGGTTCCCTGCTGGATCTCCACCTTGCGCGCCTTCGCCTGCTCGGCGACCGGGATGGAGATGTTGAGCACCCCGGCGTCGTAGGTGGCCTCGAGCCGGTCGGTGTCCAGGGCGTCACCGAGCATGACCTGGCGGGCGACGGAGCCCTGGGGCCGTTCCTGGGCGAGGACCTCGTTGCCTTCGGCGGGCGTCCAGGAGCGCTCGGCCCGCACGGTGAGCACATTGCGCTCGACCTCGACGTCGAGCGAATCGGGCGCGACGCCCGGGAGGTCGAAGCGCAGCTCGACGCGGTGGTCGTGGCGGAACGCGTCCATGGGCATCCACTGGCGCCGGGACGTCTTGCGGTCGAAGTCGCGGAAGGGGTCGTAACGAACGAGCATGGCTGCAAACCTCCGATGTCATGGGTAACTGGACAACCGATGGCCCGCAACGGGCTATTCCTGATCCTAACAGAAAACCTGAGTCTCTTCCACTCAGGTCTTCGGTTCCTCCTGGACCAGCTCGACCAGGGTGCCGAAGCCACCCTTGGGATGGACGAAGGCGACGGTGGTGCCCCGGCTCCCCGGCCGGGGGGCCTCGTCGATCAGCTTCCCGCCCTCCGCCCGCACCCGCTCCAGGGCCGCGGCGCAGTCGTCAACCCGGTATCCGACGTGGTGGATGCCCTCGCCCTTCTTCTCCAGGAACTTGGCCACGGTCGAGTCGTCACGGATCGGGGTCAGCAGCTGGACGTAGGAATCGGCCACGCGCGAACAGCGCTTCCTCGACGCCGTCGCGCTCGACCACCTCCCGGTGCGCGACCTCCACCCCGTAGGCGGCGCGGTAGTAGGCGATCGCGGCCTCGAGGTCGTTGACGGCGATGGCGACGTGGTCGATCTCGGTGAGCATCAGGCCTCTTTCATCTCGGTTGGCCTCCGGAAGAGCGTGATCTGGTCGAGGTGCTGCGCGCGCAGGGCCGGATCCGTGACTCCGAGGCCTTCCTCGGGCGCCAGCACCAGCACCCCGAGCTTGCCCTCGTGCACGTTGTGGTGCACCTGGCGCACCGCCTCGGCCACCTGCTCGAACGGGAACACCGCCGACAGCACCGGATGGATGCGGCCCTCGGCGATCAAGCGGTTGGCCTCCCAGGCCTCGCGGTAGTTGGCGAAGTGGCATCCCTTGAGGGTCTTCTGGTTCATCCACAGATAGCGGTTGTCGTACTCGATCATGAACCCGCTCGTCGCGGCACACGTGACGATGGTGCCCCCGCGCGTACACACGAACACCGACGCCCCCATGGTGGCGCGACCGGGGTGCTCGAACACGATGTCGGGGTCGCGACCCACCAGCTCGCGGATGCGCTTCCCGAGACGGCGCCACTCGGCGGGATCCTGGGTGTGCTCGTCCTTCCAGAACTGGAACCCCTCGGCATTGCGGTCGATCACGTGCTCGACGCCCATCGCGTGCAGCACCTCGGCCCGTTCGGGGCTCGACACCACGCCGACGGGGATTCCGCCGCCGTTGAGGACGTACTGGCACGCGTAGGCGCCGATGCCGCCGCTGGCCCCCCAGATCAGGACGGTCTGGCCCTGGGTCATCTGCGCCCCGTTCGGGCTGACCAGCATGCGGTAGCTGGTGGAGTTGGTGAGCGCGTTGACGGCCGCTTCCTCCCAGGTGAGGTGCGCGGGCTTGGGCATGAGCTGGCTCGCCTTCACCAGCGTCAGCTCGCCGAGGCCCCCGTAGTTGGTCTCGTAGCCCCAGATGCGTTGGTTGGTGGCGAGCATCGAGTCGTCGTGCGCGCGTCGGGTCCTGGTCGTCGACGTGGTTGCAGTGCACGGTGACCGCATCGCCGGGCTTCCACAGGCGCACGGCCGAGCCGACCCGGAGGACGACGCCGGCCGCGTCGCTGCCGACCACGTGGAAGGGCTGGTCGTGGCGGGCGCCCCACACGCTCTCGCGCCCGAGACGCTGGAGGAACCCGAACGTCGGGAGTGGCTCGAAGATCGACGTCCAGACGGTGTTGAAGTTGATCGACGACGCCATGACCGCCACCAGCGCCTCGTCGGGCGCCAGCTCGGGCAACGGGACCTCGTCCAGGTGCAGCGAGCGGCGGGGATCCTTCTCGGCCGACGGGACCCCGGCGAACATCTCCTGCTCGTCGGCCCGCACGACCGCTCCCCGGTACGAGGACGGGAGCGGCAGCGCGCCGAGGTCCTCGCCGGACGCGCCGCCGACGATCGCGGCGAGGATCGCATTGAGCTCGGCCATGGCGGGCGACGGTACCATCGAAGCCACGAATCCCGATCTCCGGGCCGCCTCTCGAAGGACGCCACATGCCGGGCTCTGTCATCGTCTCATCCGCCCGCACGCCGATCGGCAAGCTCTCGGGCTCGCTGTCGTCGTTCGCCGCCACCGACCTCGGGGGCCACGCCATCGCGGCCGCCCTCGCCCGCGGCGGGGTCGACGCCGAGCAGGTCGACTACGTGCTGCTCGGTCAGGTCCTCCAAGCCGGCGCCGGCCAGATGCCCGCGCGCCAGGCCGCGGTGAAGGGTGGGATCCCCCTGTCGGTCCCGTCGATGACCATCAACAAGGTCTGTCTCTCGGGCATCAACGCCATCTACCTCGCCGACCAGATGATCCAGGCGGGTGACGCCGAGGTGGTCGTCGCCGGCGGCATGGAATCCATGACCAAGGCGCCCTACCTGCTGAAGAACGCGCGCGAGGGCTACCGGATGGGCAACGGCGAGCTGCTCGACTCGATGATCGACGATGGCCTGTGGTGCGCGTTCGACGCCGTCCACATGGGCGCAGGCACCGAGCGCTACACCGGCGAGTTCGGCGGCATCGACCGCGACATGCAGGACGACGTCGCGGCCAAGAGCCACGACCGTGCGGCGGCGGCGATGAAGGAAGGTCGCCTCGCCGAGGAGATCGCGCCGATCGAGATCCCCCAGCGCAGGGGGGACCCCCTCCTCGTCGACACCGACGAAGGCGTGCGCCCGGGCACGACGGCCGAGTCGCTGGGCAAGCTGCGCCCCGCGTTCGCCAAGGAGGGCAGCATCACCGCCGGCAACGCATCACAGATCTCCGACGGCGCGGCCGCCGTCGTGGTCACGTCAGTCGAGAAGGCCGAGGAGCTGGGACTCACTCCGATCGCCGAGCTCGTCAGCTTCGGGATGGTCGCCGGGCCCGATCCGTCATTGCTCACGCAGCCGTCACGCGCCATCAAGCGCGCGCTCGCGCCCGTCGACATCAAGGTCTCGGACCTCGACCTCTTCGAGCTCAACGAGGCGTTCGCCGCCGTCGGCCTGGCCTCGATGCGCGACCTCGGCATCACCGACGACATCGTCAACGTCAACGGCGGTGCCATCGCGCTCGGCCACCCGATCGGCATGTCGGGCACGCGCGTGGTGCTCACGCTGATCAACGAGCTCCGTCGTCGCGGCGGTGGGCTCGGTGCGGCCGCGCTGTGCGGCGGCGGCGGCCAGGGCGAAGCGGCGGTCGTGCGCGCGCTCTAGGCACGATTCCGATGCCGTCGTGCCCGCTCCGCACGCTCACCGGCGTGCCGTGCCCATTCTGTGGCATGACCCGCGGTGTGGTGGCCCTCGCGCACGGCAACGTGTTCGCCTCGCTCGCCCTCAACCCGGGAGTCGTGCTGTTCGCGCTCGTCGCGATCGCGGCCCTGGTCGCGTTCCTGGTGCTCGGCGGTCCGCGCATCACGCTCCCGACCTGGCTACCGTTTGCCGTCGTCGTGGCGCTCTGGTCATTCCAGCTGTTCAAGTACGCGACGAACCGACCGCTCTGAAGGGACCCTCCGCATGTCGATGGAACCGCCCCCGCCGCCCCCGCCGCCGCCGCCCCCCGGCGGCATGTCGCAGTCCTCGTCGCCGGCCGCGTTCGGCATCGGCGACGCGCTCTCCTACGGGTGGAACTCGTACTGGAAGAACGTCGGCCCGATGCTGCTCATCGCGGTCGTCGTGTTCGCGATCCAGGCCGTGTTCTCGGCAATCGGCAACGCCTCCGACTCCACGGGCATCCGCGTCCTGTTCCAGCTCATCGGGACCCTGGTCAGCCTGCTGATCACCCTCGGCTGGCTCCGGGTCGCCCTCGAGATCACCAACGGCGTGAAGCCCGAGGTCGGCGACGTGTTCAAGGCGCAGGGCTACGGCCCGTTCATCCTGGCGTCGATCCTGTTCTACATCGGAGCGGTGATCGGCTTCATCCTGTTGATCGTGCCGGGGATCATCTTCGTGGCCACGTTCGGCTTCTACGGCTTCGTGATCGCGCAGCGGGGCGACGGCGTCGGCGTCATCGAATCGCTGCAGCGCTCGGCGGAGATCACCCGCGGGCACCGCTGGCAGCTCTTCGGCATGGCGATCGTCCTGTTCCTCGTGAACGTCGTCGGCCTGATCGCGTGCTTCGTCGGTGTGGTGTTCACACTGGGCATCACACTGATCGCGTGGGCCTACCTCTACCGGGCCCTCAGCGGCGAGCAGGTGACCGCCTGGCAGTAGCGCCGCACGCGCCGCGCCACTGCCACCGACGGCCTAAGACTCGTAGAGGCGGTTCATCGCGCCCTGGACCTTGACGACCCAGATGATGAAGCCGACGAGCGGGATCAGGTTCCAGAACCCGGTCACGCCGCTCACGGGCTTCTCGCGACCGGCCTTGGCGTAGATGTTGCCGATCTCGGACGGGATCAGGAACCAGTTCACGATGCCGATGAGGAGCCCGATCACCAGACCGATGACACCACCGACGCCCTCGCCGCTGTAGTCCTTGTTCTCCTTGAAGATCTTGTAGGTCCACACGAGGAAGTAGATGCCCAGCGTGATGATCGAGAAGATGATCACCGCGACGGGTTCGCGTGTCTTGCCCTTCGGGCCCCAGCCGCTCGAAGCGGGTGGCGGCGGCGCCGGTGTGGTGTCGGTCATCGGTCTGATCCCCCCCGAGCCCGGCGGTCGCCGGAGTCCGGGGACGAGGCTCGCGCGATTCCCGGGGCGAGACGGGGATACCCGGCAGGCCGCCGTGGATCAGGCGTCGACCTCGCGCCGTCCTTCGAGCGCGCGGCCGAGCGTCACCTCGTCGGCGTACTCGAGGTCGCCGCCAACGGGGAGCCCGCTCGCGATCCGGGTGATCCGCACGCCGAGCGGCTTCAGGAGCCGGGCCAGGTACATGGCCGTGGCCTCGCCCTCGATGTTGGGGTTGGTGGCGAGGATCACCTCGGTCACGCCCTCGTCGACCCGGGCCAGCAGCTCCTTGACCCGCAGCTGCTCGGGCCCGATCCCCTCGATCGGCGAGATCGCGCCCTGCAGCACGTGGTACCGGCCGGTGAACTCGTGAGTACGTTCGACGGCCACGATGTCGCGGGGCTCCTCGACCACGCAGAGCACCGCCGGGTCGCGGCGCTCGTCGAGGCAGTAGTCGCAGAGCTCACCCTCGGAGATGTTGAAGCAGCGCCGGCACCATGAGACGCGCTCCTTGGCCTCGGTGATCACCCGGGCCAACCGGTTGGCGTCCTCGGGCGCCGCCTTCAACAGGTAGAAGGCGATGCGCTGGGCCGACTTGGGGCCGACCCCGGGCAGGCGGCCCAGCTCGTCGATGAGCGCCTGGACCGGCGCCGCGTATGGGCTCGTCACCGGGCGCCGGCCGGGCTCCGGTCAGCCAAGGAGGCCACCGAGGTCACCCAGACCGCCGAGGTCGAGGCCGCCGGTGACCCCGCCGAGGCTCTCGCTCTGCATCTGCTGGGCCCGCCGCAGACCGTCGCCGACGGCCGCGAGCACGAGGTCTTCGAGCATCTCGACGTCGTCGGGGTCGACCACCTCAGGGGCGATGTGCACCGCCTGCACCTCACCGGCGCCCGTGACCGTGACCGTGACCATGCCGCCACCGGCCGAGCCTTCGACCGTGGCATGGGCCAGCGCCTCCTGGGCCGCGGCCATGTCGGCCTGCATCTTCTGCATCTGCTTCATCATCTGGTTCATTTGCTTCTGGTTGGTCACGGGCCTGCTTCTCTCGGTCGCGGGGGAGTTGGTTCGCCGGTGCGCTCAGTCGCGCGGGACCTCTTCGACGACGGTGGCGCCGAAGCTCTGGGTGATCAGGCTCACTGAATCTACCGCCGGTGCCTCGTCCGGAGCGTCGACCATCTCCGCGATGTCGAGCATCTCTTCGTCGTCGGAGACATCGTCGTCACGCGGCTCGGGCTCCTTGACCGGCTCCGTCCCGAAACCGTCGTGCGCGACCGGCTTGAACATCATCCGGCGCCCGAGCTTCTCGGACAACGCGGCGCGGATGTTGTCGGCTTCCTTCTTGAAGCGCGGGAGCGCCACCTCGTAATGGGCCTTGGGGACCCCGAAGGTGATGACGCCGCCGTCGACGGCCAGGGGCTGTGCTTCGCGCACGGCCGCCCGCGTCGCCGGTGGGAGGTCGGGGAGGATCTCGGCCCAGGCCACGATCACGTCGTCGATGTCGACCTCGCCCACCGGCTCTGGTTCGGGTTCGAGTTCGGGCTCGGGCACGGGCCGGGCACGGAGCCGGCCTGCCGTTCGGGCACGGAGCCGGCCGGCTCGGGCGCCGGCGCCGAGTCGAGGTCGGCAGCGGGCGGTGGCGCGAGCTCGAGCTCGGCGTCGGGCGGCGGCACCGACGCCGCGGCCCGCTCGCGGCGGAGCTCGGACAGGGATCGGGAGGACCGGGTCGGCGGGCCGTCGGCCGACGCGCCCTCCGGGGCGCGCGCGGTCGACGCCGTCGGCGTCGCGCCGCGTTCGAGGCGATCCACCCGCTCGGCGAGCGCCTGCATCGGGGTACCGGCCTCGCGCCTCGCGAGGCGCACCAACGCGATCTCGAGCACGAGACGCGGGTCGGCGGCATCCGTCCCGCGCATGTCGACCACAGCCTCGCCGAGGGTCTCGAGCGTCCGCACGAGCATGGCCGCGCCGACCTGCTCACCGAGTGCGCGCAGCGCGACCTGGTCGTCGTCGGGCGCGTCCACCCGCACCCGGCCACGCGCCGAGGTCAGCAGGAACGCGTCGCGCACCGTCGCCAGGAGGTCTTCCGTGAGGCGGCGGGGTTCGTGACCGGCGTCGAGCAGCTCGCCCAGCGCGACCAGCGCACCGGCGACGTCTTCGTCGGCGACCGCGGTCAGGATCGCGAGCCGACCCGTGAAGGCGCTGCCCCCGAACAGCGCACCGACCTGCTCGACGTCGACGCGCCCGTGCGCGATCGCCTGGTCGAGCAGCGACAGCGCGTCGCGCATGGAGCCGGCGCCGCCGCGGGCGATGATGGCGAGCGCTTCGGGATCCGCTTCCACGCCTTCCTTGGCGCAGACGTCGGCGAGGTGGCGGGTCAGCTCGTCGAGGGAGTAGAGCGTGAACTCGTAGTGCTGGGTGCGCGACCGGATGGTCGGCGCGACCTTGAGCGGATCGGTGGTGGCGAGCACGAACACGACGTGCTCGGGTGACTCCTCGAGCGTCTTCAGCAGCGCGGCCTCGGCGCTGGCGCTCAGCATGTGGACCTCGTCGAGGATGTAGACCTTCTTGGCGCCGCCCGCGCTGAGATACGCGACTCGTTCGAGCAGGTCGCGCATCTCCTCGACCCGGCTCTTCGAGGCGGCGTCGACCTCGATCACGTCGAGCGAGGACCCCTCGGCGATCGCGACGCAGTTGTCGCAGACTCCGCACGGGTCGCCGTCGTCACCCCGGTTGGTGCAGTTCAGCGCCTTGGCCAGGAGCCGGGCGGTGGTGGTCTTGCCGGTACCGCGCGGGCCGGAGAAGAGATAGGCGTGCCCCACACGGCCGTCGCGCACCGCGTTCCGGAGCGCGGTGGTGACGTGCGTCTGCCCGACGAGCTCGGCGAATCGCTGCGGGCGGTACTTGCGGTACAGCGACTGATAGGCCACGGGCCGACTGTAGCGATCGTGGGCGCCCGGAACCGGTGGCGCCGGCCCGGGGAGGTTCGCCTAGCCTGGCGGCTTCTCCCCGCATCAGCCCCCGACTGCGAGGTGATCCGATGCTCCAGGCGCTCGCGCGCGCATGATGTACCGTCGGCGCCGGTACGTCCTGGCCGGCTGGATCGTGCTCCTCATCGCGACGTTCTTCGTGTCGAGCGCGGTCGGCGGCGCCTTCAAGACCGAGTTCAGGCTGCCGGGCACCGAGAGCCAGGCCGCGTTCGACCTCCTCGAGCAGTCGAGCTTCCGCAACCGCCAGGTCCAGGCCCAGATCGTGTTCCGCGCCGGCGACGGCATCGAGACGCCGGCGGTGAAGTCGGCGATGGAGCGGCTGTTCGCGGCGGTCGAGCAGAAGATCCCCGACGTCGCCGTCGTCAGCCCGTACCAGCCCGAGGGCGCCCGCCAGGTCGCCAAAGGCGCCAAGATCGCCTACGCCGAGCTCAACTTCGCCGACCGCTCGGGCGAGGCGTTCACCGAGCAGGGCAAGGAGATCAAGCAGTTCGCGGAGAAGATCCACGTGCCGGGACTCACGATCGAGTTCGGCGGCGGGATGTTCGCCAACCCGGGGATGAATGGCGCGAGCGAGGGCATCGGGATCGCGGCGGCGATGATCATCCTCCTGATCGCGTTCGGCTCGGTGCTGGCCATGGGCCTGCCCATCGGCACCGCGCTCTTCGGCATCGGGACGGGTATCGCCATCGTGCTGACCGTCCGCAACTTCGTCGACATGCCCGACTTCACCACCGCGGCGGTGGCGATGGTCGGCCTCGGGGTCGGCATCGACTACGCGCTGTTCATCGTCACCCGCTATCGCGAGAACCTCAACGCCGGGCTCGATCCGGAACGCAGCGTGCTGCGCGCCATCGACACCGCCGGTCGCGCAGTGCTGTTCGCGGGGACGACGGTCGTGATCTCGGTGCTCGGTCTGTTGCTGATGAAGACGTCGATCATGCGCGGCGTCGCCATCGGCATCTCGATCGGCGTGCTCACCACGATGCTCGCGTCGGTGACGCTGCTGCCCGCGCTGCTCGGCTTCGTCGGGCGCAACATCGACAAGCTGAGCCTGCCCCACCGCCGGCCGAAGGGCGCGACGAAGGAGTCGGGGTGGGTGCGCTGGAGCCATCTGATCCAGCGGCGTCCGTGGCCCGCCGCGATCATCGGCCTCGCGATCCTCCTGCTGCTGTCGATTCCCCTGCTCTCGATGCGGCTCGGCTTCACCGACGCCGGCAACCGCCCCACCAACGACACGACGCGCCGCGCCTACGACCTGATCGCCGAAGGCTTCGGGCCCGGGTTCAACGGTCCCCTGCTGCTCGCGGCGAAGACGCCGAACGGTGAGTCCGACCTCGCCCTGTTGAACCGGCTGAGCGCGGCCCTGAACGGCGGGGTCAAGGGCATCGCATTCGCGACCCCGGCACAGGCCAACGCCGACGGCACCGTCGCGGTCATGCAGGTGTTCCCCACCACCGATCCGCAGGCAAAGGCGACCGCCGATCTGGTCAACCGCCTGCGCGACAACCTGATCCCGACGGTCGTCGGCACCGCGGTCGACGTGAAGGTCGGCGGCCTCACCGCCGCCGCCGACGACTTCGCGACGTATACCGCGGCGCGACTACCGGTCTTCATGGGCGCGGTGCTGATCCTCTCGTTCCTGTTGCTGATGCTCGTGTTCCGCAGCCTGCTCGTGCCCCTCAAGGCCGTGATCATGAACCTGCTGTCGATCGGCGCCGCGTACGGCGTGGTCGTCGCGGTGTTCCAGTGGGGTTGGGGGGCGAGCCTGATCGGCGTCGGGCGCGAAGCCCCGGTCGAGGCGTGGGCGCCGGTGTTCATCTTCGCCATCGTGTTCGGGCTGTCGATGGACTACGAGGTGTTCCTGCTCTCGCGCATCCGCGAGGAGTACGACCGCACCGGCAACAACGCGACCGCGGTGGCCGACGGGCTGGCGCTCACCGCACGGGTGATCACCGCGGCCGCCTTGATCATGTTCTGCGTGTTCGGCAGCTTCGTGTTCGGGCCCGAGGTCGCGCTCAAGCTCATGGGGCTCGGGCTCGCGGTCGCAGTGCTGCTCGACGCGACCGTCGTGCGGATGGTGCTCGTGCCCGCGACCATGGAGCTGCTGGGCGACTGGAACTGGTGGCTGCCGAAATGGCTCGACCGGATCCTGCCCCGGGTGCACGTGGAGTCGGCGCACACCCTCGAAGAGGAGCTCGCCGAGCTCGAAGCCGAGTCGCGGACCACGCCGGTCGCTTAGGCGGGTGCGAGCTCGCGGTAGCGGCGCACGGCGACGGCCGACCAGATCAGCTCCACCACGCCGAAGGGCCAGGCACCCGAGAGGAAGCCGTACGCGCTCGAGAGCACGCAGCCGAGCGCGAACAACAGGACGAACCGCCGCCCGCGCCCTTCCAGTGCGTACATCACCATCATGAAGGTGACTGCGCTGACGCCGTAGATCGTGACCGCCATGTCTGCAGTCTGGTCGCCGGTCACCCCAATTGTGCGCGGCGCCCCGGCGTGCCAGCGTTGGTGGCATGGCGACGGACAGCGAGACCTTCTACGACCACGGCTCGATCGGCTACCCGATCCTCGACTGCGACGCGCACGTCAACGAGCCGCCCGACACCTGGGTGGGGCGAGTCCCCGCGAAGTTCAAGGACCGGGCCCCGACCCTGGTGCACCGCGACGAAGGCGACTTCTGGTCGTTCAACGACGGCGAGAGCGTCCGTCCTGTCGGCCTGACGGCCACCGCCGGCCTCGGGTACCTCGACTTCGCGCCGGTCGGCGGTCGCTACGACGAGATGCGCCCGGGCAGCTTCGACACCAAGGCCCGGCTCGCCGACATGGACATCGACGGCATCCACCTCCAGGTGCTGTACCCGAGCGTCACGTTGCTCGGCGCCAAGATCTACGGCTCCGAACCCGAGCTCCAGGTCGCGTGCGTGCGCGCCTACAACGACTGGCTGGCCGAGTTCTGCGACGGTTCCGACGGCCGCCTGATCGGTCAGGCGATCCTGCCGACGACCGGGCCCGACGACACCATCGCCGAGATGGAGCGCGCGCTCGCGCTCGGCCACCGGGGCGTCGTCATCTCCGCGTTCCCGAACGGCAGCCTCGACCCGGCCCCCGAGGACGACCGGTTCTGGGCCTTCGCCCAGGAGACCGCCACGCCGGTGGCCGTGCACATCGGCAGCTTCCTCCCCACCACGGGCGTGTCGAAGACCGGCCCCACGAACATGAACACGCCGCAGTTCATGGGCGCGGCCGGCGCGACCAAATCCGGCGCCAACACGCTCCCCGTCGTGTGCAAGCTGCTGTTCTCCGGCGTGTTCGAGCGCTTCAGCGACGTGCAGCTGCTGCTCGTCGAGTCGAACATCGGGTGGATCCCGACGCTGCTCGAGCAGGTCGACGACATGTTCTTCCGCTACCGGTTCTTCACGAACGGTGACAGCATGCGGGTGACGCCCAGTCGCATCTTCCACCGCAACTTCTGGGCGACGTTCATGATCGACACCGTCGGGATGGACCTGCGCCACCGCCTCAACGTCGATCAGCTCATGTGGTCGAGCGATTACCCGCACACGGGCACCGACTGGCCGAACAGCCGCATCACCATCGAGCGCAACTTCCGGGGGCTCCCCAAGACCGAGGTCAAGAAGATGCTGCACGACAACTGCAAGCGCCTCTACCACCTCGACGTCCCCGGCCGGCTTCCCGATCTCTAGGACGATCAACGAGCCCCAGCTCGGGGAACCCGCTCGGCGCCCGAAGTGCTCGCACGGTGCGGCCCGGGAGAGCGACGAGGTAGACGTGGGGTCCGGCCGGGTGAGGGGGCAGTCGTGGGAGATGCGGTACGCGGGAACGAGGTCGCCGACTTGCTCGGTGTGCTGATCCGCAACGGTTGTGTGAGCAATATCGTCGACGGCGCTTCGGTGGGAACCGAGTCGGCGAACGCAGCCGTGTTGCGCACGGTCATCGAGGGACCGGGTCTGGATGTCGAGTGGTACGAACCGGTCGCGGGTCGAGCGTCCCTGGTCGCCCGGATCGACGGCACGGATCCGACGGCTCCGTCGCTGGCGTTGATGGGCCACACCGACGTGGTGCCCGCGGATGCTGACGACGGTTGGACGCACGATCCCTTCGGCGGAGAGTTGGTCGACGGCGAGGTCTGGGGTCGGGGCGCGGTCGACATGCTCAACCAGACCGCGGCCATGGCCCTCGCGATGCGGCGCCTGGCCGACGAGGGCTACCGCCCCAGAGGCGACCTCGTGTTCTGGGCCGTCCCCGACGAGGAGTGCGGTGGCGTGCAGGGCGCGATGTCGACGATCCTCAACGACCACGACCTGGTTCGAACCGACTACGCGCTCACCGAGGTCGGTGGCACGGTGCGACGTGGGAACGAGGGCCTCATCGTCGATGCGTCGGTCGCCGACAAGGGCCTGCTCCCCTGCCAGATCACGGTGCGAGGCCGCCAAGCGCACTCCTCACTGCCGTACGGCGCCGCGAACCCGGTGGTCAAGGCCGCCGAGGTGATTCGGAGGCTGAACGAGTGGAAGCCCGCCATTCGGCTCCATGACACCTGGCGGCGGTGGGTGCTTGCGCAGGGCTTCGACGCCGACCTCGCCCAGGCCCTCCTCGATCCGCGCCGGCTGGACGACGCGATCGAACTCCTCCCTCCGGATCTGGCCGCCCATGCGCACGCGTGCACGCGCTGCACTGTGGTCCCCACGATCGTGCAGGGCGGCGACAAGGCCAACACGATCCCCCAGACAGTGACGCTCCAGGTGAGCCTTCGGCCCACCATCGGTGACGACGTCGCCCAGATCACCCATGACGTCCGGGCACTGTTGGCCGAGGTGGTCGACCCGGCCGACGTCGTCATGCTCGGAGCCAACGCGACCGTTTCGCCGAGCTCTACGCCGTTGTGGGACGTGCTCGCCGACGTCACCCGTTCAGTGCACGATGGTGCCGAGCTCGTTCCCGCCATGCTCGCGGCCTGGACCGACGCGAGTTGGCTGCGCGGCGCGGGAACGATCACCTACGGATTCGGGCTCCTCAGCGAGACGCTCACACGCGGCGAGTACTGGTCGCGCTTCCACGGCGTCGACGAGCGGATCGACCTCGAGTCCCTCGAACTCTCCACGCTCGGATGGCAACAGGTGGCACGACGCTTCCTCACCTGACCGCGGCGATGGGCGCGTCCGTGAGCTCCCCGAGGTCGGACGCCGCCCGGTGGTCGTGGTGTCGCGGGTCGCGGCGATCCCACGACGCGGACGAGCCTTGATCGCTCCGGGCACGACGACGATTCGCGGCCTCCGGAGCGAGGTGGTCCTCGAACCCCCTGAAGATCCCGTCCCGAGACGGTCGGCAGCCGACCTCGACGCCGCGGAGAGCGTCTCGGCCGCGCGACACTCGAGTTGCGGCGGGACCGCTGAGTGGGCCGGTGTTGACCAGGCAGACCCGCCCGTGGCGGAACTTGTGGGACGTCTTTCGAACCCGGATCCCGCCCTCCGTTCTCTGGTCTTGGAGGTAGGTCGGCAGCAAGTATCTTCACCCGCACCACCCTGACGCCGCCGCTCAGGCGCTGCGGTCGAGCTGGGGCGCGATCGGCAGGTCGGCCAGGCCACCGAAGAGCCTGCCGGCATACCAGCCCTCACCGTCGGACGCCGACGGGGCGAAGCTGCTCATCTCGGGAAACGCCTCTCGGGCAGCGGCGTCGGCGGCGTCGCTGCGGGCCCGGAGCAGCGGCACGAGCTCGGTGCCAGTGCTGATGCTCGCGTCCTCGACCGTGGTGTGCACGGCATCGCGCAGGCGCTCGCCGATCCGCATGGCGAATGCGATAAGGAACGACCGCCGGTAGCGGGTGGTGCGTCTGCGCCCGACGCCGTCGACCTTGCTGCCCGCGCGCTGCAACGCACAAGTGGCCTGCACGAGCAATGACGTGAACAGCTCCTCGATGCCGTCGAGCTCGTCGCGGTACCCGAACACGGTGGTGAACCCGAGATGCTTCGACCACACCGCCTTGCAGCCGTTGGCGTGCGCGACCTCGCCGAGGAGCACGGCCTTGCCATCGGCATACGGGTTCTCGACGCCGATGCGCCTACCGATCGGCTGCTCATCAGGCTGGTGGCCGCCGACATGGAGCAGCGCCCGGTCGATTCGGTGGCGGGCCATGAGCTCCTGCGCCTTGGCGGTGAGCGCCTCGGCCTCGGCCTCGAACGTTGTCGATTCTGCCTTGGCCAAGAGCGCCCGCACCTTCGCCAGCACGTCGGTGGGGAGGGTGCGCTTGTCGACCACCGGGCCGTCGCGCCAGGCCGACGGCGGGTCCATGAGGCGCGGCAATGCCGGCACGTGAAGCCAGAAGGCCGTGAGGCGGATGGCCGCGTGCAACGCGTCTGACCATTCCACGCCGAGCTGGCGCAGGTAGGAGACGGATCGGTCCCACGAGTGGGTAGCACCGCCGCGTTCGAGCTGGGCCATCCACTCTGGAGCGACCCGCCTGCCGAGCTGCTCGTAACCCTCCCCCTGCGCAGCGAGCACTCGGCGCACCAGCACGCGTTCGAGCTTGCCGAGGTCGCGGTCGACGAGGCGCAGCACATCGGCTGGTTGCCAACCGCGGTCCCACACCGCGGCTACCTGATCCTCGAGGAGTTGCGTGATCTCCGTCGCGACCTCCGACGCCGCCGCAGAGGTCAACAGCTCCACCGCTCGCTCCACGGTGGCGACGTCGCCGTCGAGCTGTGCGTAGACGCCCGCGACGAAGCGGTCGCGTGGCGCGAACGACAGTGACTCCCCCGTCCAGGAGCTCCGGCCGTGCTGAGGTTTGCGTGTGCCCCTGGCTTGGCCTCGCTTCCGAACCTTGGCAGCCCTTCGTTGACGGTTGTTCGTACCCATGGCGGTCTTCTATCAGGGGGGTACGACAGCAACGCGGATGCCGTGACGGACCGATTGTGGCGCCCGCCCGTGCCCAGCGCGGCGGAACGCTGAGGACGTCCTTCGAACCCGGATCCGGTCTTGCTCGACATGCTCACGGTGTCGAACGCGGCGGTGCTCGGGAATGCTCGGACTGGTACGGATCATCGTCGGCGGTAGGCAGAACGGCGATGGTCGACTCGCAGCACGACGACCCCGTGGTTTGACTCGTCGATGCGATAGAGGATCCGGAACGTGCCTCGACGAGCGGACCAGACACCGTCGAGCTCGCGACGAAGTGGCTTCCCGACCCGGTGGGGGTTCTCGAGGAGCGGACCGGTGATGAGGTCGATCACTGCAGTCGCAACCGCTTCGGGGAGAGAATCCGAGATTGCCCTCGCCGCAGGCCCGGCCACGACGATTCCGTAGGGCTCCTCGTCAGCCGGCACGGAGATTGCGTACCGCGTCGGCTCCTCGCACGACGTCGCCACGAGCGATGGCATTCTCCGCTTCTGCGAGCTCTCGCACCGCCTGGCGGTCACCCAGGACCGCGATCGTCTCTTCGAGTGCTTCGAGATCGTCGGTGCTGATGAGCACGGCGGTCGGGATGCCGTTCTTGGTGATCGTCACCCGGTCGTGCTCACGTTGCACGCGATCGACGAACTCGGAGAGTCGGTCCTTGACGTTGCGGAGCGCCTCGGTGGCCATGGCTACGATTGTGCCACACCGAGGCGTCCGGTCGCTGCGGAGGGAGTGGGATTCGAACCCACGGTGAGTTGCCCCACACACGCTTTCCAAGCGTGCCGATTCGGCCGCTCTCGCACCCCTCCAGGGCGGTCGATGCTACCCGGCCGGCGTGTAGCCTCCGGAGCGGACCGTGCTAGGCGGGGAGCTCGTGGTGCCCTGTACCCCAAACCCACGTCAGGGGGGCTGAATTCCCGTTCGAGGCTCGGGCCGCCGTGAGGTACGGCTCGTACGAAGCGTTGAGGGTCGGGTCCTGCGCAACGGGATCCTGTGAATCGAGTCAGGTCCGGAAGGAAGCAGCTCTCAGCGGGCCCTCTCGTGTGCCGCAGGGGTGCCTGACCCGAGTCGAGTGCGAGTACGGCCTCCTGGCGCCCTTGTCGACAGCGGGTGCACGGTCCGTCTCATTCCTGCATCTCCACGGCCATCACCGCCAGCGCGGTCGGTGAGGCGTCCGGGTGCTCGCGCGACACGGATGCCGCTGTGGCCCTCACCGCCGTGTGCGCTCGCCGGTCCGCGTCGGTCGGGTGGTCGAAGCGCCAGCGGGCCGCCTGCTGCGCGATCAGGACCTTCTCATGGCCGTCGGGGGCGAGGCCGGTCGCCGGGAAGACCCGGCAGTCATAGGTGCGACACGTGCGGGGGCGGTGCTCGTAGATCGAGCACGCGCCGTCGACCAGCATCGGGCAGTGGCCGCGTTCGTCGTACCCCAGCAGCACGTGCCCGCGCGGCAGCCCGGGCGCGGGGAACAGCAACGCCAAGGGGATGTTGGCGAGCGTGTCGGTCTCGTCGGGTTCCACGTGGACGAACTGCGACGCGGTGCAGCACGCGGTGCAGTCACCGCAGGGCACCTCGGCATCTCGCTCCCCGCGGAGCGCGCCCTGCATCTGGCGGAGCCACGACGAGAAGTCGCCGGCCGCCAGCCCCTGACGATCGCTCAGCGCGTCGCCCCGGTCGGCGTGAACCGCACCGGCATGGCCTCGGGGCCGACGATGAAATTCGACTCCCGGTAGGGCAAGGGGTCGCTCGTCGCCAGCTCGAGGTCGGGGAGCCGGCGGAAGAGCACGTCGAACATCACGTTGAGCTCGAGGCGCGCCAGCGCCTGCCCCAGGCAGTAGTGCGGTCCGAAACCGAACGCGATGTGGTGGTTCGGGTCGCGGCGCACGTCGAAGGTGAACGGGTCTGCGAATTCGTCGTCGTCGCGGTTGGCCGACGGGTACATGAGGATCAGCTGGTCACCGGCGTGGAGCGTCTCACCCCGAAGCTCGGTGTCCTTCACCACCGTGCGCGACATGTTCTTGATGGGTGACACCCACCGGAGCATCTCCTCCACCCCGGTCGCCAGCGCACCCGGCTCGTCACGCATGATGTCGCGCTGGTCGGGGTGCTCGAACAGCGCGAGCTGACCACACGTGATCACGTGACGGGTGGTCTCGTCACCGCCGATGAGGATGAGCAGCGTCTCCTGCACGATCGACTCGTCGTCGAGTCGTTCACCGTTGACGTCGGCATGGCACAGCAGGCTGATGAGGTCGGACTGCTGGGGCTTCGACCGACGGTCGGCGATCACCCCGAGCTGGAGCTCGCGGAACCCGAGGCTCGCCTCCATCGACGCCTGGGCGATCTCCGGATCGGGATCGGCGGTGGTGGCCCGGATGAGGTCGTCCGACCACTTGAGCAGGTCGTCGTAGGCACTCGGTTCGAAGCCCAGCATGTCGGCGATCAACAACAACGGCAGCGGCGCGGCGATGTCCCACACGAAGTCGCACTCGCCGCGCTCACAGACGCGGTCGACGATCTCGTCGCAGATCGCCCGGATCCGGGCCTCGTGCTCGGCGACCCGCTTGGGCGTGAAGCCGTGGTATACGAGCGAGCGACGCCGCTGGTGCTCAGGGTTGTCCATGCTGATCATCATCGGCAGCGGCATGCCGTGGGGACGCGGACCGCCGTAGCTCGAGAAGCCCTTGGCGTCCTTCTCGATCGCGAGCACGTCGTCGTACTTCGTGATGGCCCACACGTCGCTCTTGGCGTCGTAGTAGACGGGCGCGTTCGCGCGCAGCCACGACCAGTCGTCGTGCGGCTCACGCGAGTACCACGCGCCGTCGAGCAGGTCGATGTCGTCGCGAACGGGATGGTTCGGCACGTGCGCTCCCTCAGGCCGGCTGGCTCAGGCCAACGTCGAGAAGTCGATCTGCCCGGTGACCATCGACGCGGTGAACCCGTTGTCGACGTTGAGGTTCACCCCGTTGACGAACACGCCGGCGTCGCTCCCGAGGAAGCCGAGCGCGAGCGCGACCTCGCGTGGCGTCACCAACCGACCGCCCGCGTTGTCGATGGCGAAGTCCATCATCTGGTCGGTCATCGTCTTGCGGAAGTCCGGCAGCAGCGGAGTGTCGATCGGCGCGGGGCACACACTGTTGGTACGCACGTTGCTCGCGAGCGTCGCGTGCGACGAGTGCATCGTGTACACCTGCACGCACTCCTTGGTGAAGGAGTAGGTGTCGATCTCGAAGCTCTGCGCCGCGTACCACTCGGCCGCGTCGCTCCACTCCCCGATGCCGATCAACTCTGTGATCTCGGCCAGGCGGGTCATCCACTGGCCGCCGGCGATCGACGCGGTGTTGACGATGGCCCCGCCGGCGTTGATCTGCGGGAGCAGCCCCTCGGACAGCTTGCGCAGCGCGAGGAAGTTCACCGCGAAGACCGTTTCCGACGGCATCGTGTCGGCGACGCCCGCGTTGTTGAACAGCACGTCGACAGGACCGTCGATGGCGGCGAGCGCGGCGTCGACCGCGGCCGGGTCGGAGAGATCGGTCGCGAGGAACCGGTCGTGGGGCCCGTTCGGCTCCTTGACGTCGAGCACGGTGACCGAGGAGGCGCCGAGCTCGGCGAGCAGCTCGATGAGCGCGGCACCGACCCCGGTCGCGCCGCCGGTGACGACGACCGTCTTCCCGTCGTAATGGTAGGGGTCAGGGGCCATGGTTCCTCCGCTCGGTACCGGGTGCAGTTGCGAACCCGCAGTATGGCGCGCCGGAGACGATTCCCGCAGCGCCGCGTAGACTCAGGATCCTGATCGTGCCTGCGTTCGGAGGGGGATCCGTGACCAGCAACGTCGACTTCGAGGTCTTCGACTGCGACAACCACTACTACGAGGCGATTGACGCCTTCACCCGCTACGCCGAGCCCGGGATGGCCAAGCGCACGATGCAGTGGGCCGAGATCGACGGCAAGCAGCGCCTGCTCGTCGGCGGCAAGGTCAACCGCTTCATCCCGAACCCCACCTGGGACCCGATCTCGAAGCCGGGCGCGCTCGACGAGTACTTCCGGGGCCGCAACCCCAAGGGTGAGGGCGTGCGCGAGCTCTTCGGCGACCTCGACCCGCTGAGCGAGCACCCCGAGTACCTCGACCGCGACGCCCGGCTGCGCCTCATGGACGAGCAGGGCATGGGTGGCGCGATCTTCCTCCCCACTCTCGGCGTCGGCATGGAGCAGGCGCTGCTCGACGACCCACCCGCGCTGCTCGCCGCGTTCCGCGCCTTCAACCGGTGGCTCGAGGAGGATTGGGGCTTCTCCTACCAGGAACGCATCTTCGGCGCGCCCGTGCTCACGATGGTCGACCCCGACGAAGCGGTGAAGGCCGTCGAGTGGGCGCTCGAGCGCGACGCCCGGTTCTTCGTGCTCGTGCCCGGTCCGGTGATCACCCGCTCGGGTCCGGTGTCTCCCGCCGACCCGCGGTTCGACCCGATGTGGGGGCTCCTCGACGAGGCCGGCGCGGTCGTCACCGCGCACGGCGGCAACGCCTACTACTCGCGCTACCTCGCCGACTGGGGCGAGGGGGCCGAGATGGAGGCGTTCCGCCAGAACCCGTTCCGGTCGATCGTGTCGTGGAGCGCGGTGCAGGACTGGTTCGCCAACCTGCTCGCGCACGGCCTGTTCCAGCGGTTCCCGAACCTGCGCATGGCGTCGATCGAGACCGGCTCCGACTGGGTGTTCCACCTCTTCGACAAGCTGAAGAAGTCGTACTCGCAGACCCCGTACGCCTACCCCGAGGACCCGCGCGAGACGTTCAAGCGCCACGTATGGGTGTCGCCCTACTACGAGGACGAGCTCGCCGGCCTACGCGACCTGCTCGGCGCCGACCGCATGCTGATGGGCTCCGACTACCCGCACGCCGAAGGACTCGCCGAGCCGACCTCCTACATCAAGGATCTCGAGAACTTCGGCTTCTCCCCCGACGACTCGCGTCTCGTCATGCGCGACAACGGGCTGGAGCTCTCGCAACGCCGTCCCGCGTGACCACGCTGGTCTGGCCGTCGGAGGCCGTTCCCGAATCCGTCCTCGCTGCGCTCACCGGTCCGGGCGCGCCGTTCGAGCTCCGCGAGGAAGACGTGCTCGGCGCGCCGATGCTGGTGTTCGCAGACCGGCCCAAGACGCTCGTAGATCTGTTGCACGGCGCGGTCGAACGCATGGGTGATCGCCCGTACGTGATCTTCCCCGACCGGCGGTACACCTTCGCCGAGATCCTGGCGCCGATCGCGTCGGTGGCGGCCGCGCTGCGCGACCGCTACGGGGTAGGCCCCGGCGACCGGGTCGCGATCGTGGCGCCGAACACCATCGAGTACACGCTCACGTTCTGGGCCACCACGGCGCTCGGCGCGATCACGGTCGGGCTCAACGGCTGGTGGACCGGCGAGGAGATCGCGTACGCGGTCGAGCTCACCGAACCGAAGGTCCTCCTCGGCGACCGCCGGCGCCTCGAGCGGCTCGACGGCATCGAGCTGCCCACGGGATTGCCCGTCGTCGAGTTCGAGCGCGACTTCGCCGACCTCGAAGGGCACGCACCCGGCGCCGAATTCCCCTCGGTTGCCATCGACGAGGACGATCCCTTCTTGATCCTCTTCACGAGCGGCACGACCGGGCGCCCGAAGGGCGTGATGCTGTCGCACCGCAGCAACATCCACTTCCTGATGGCGTCGATGTTGAACGGCGCCGTGGCGATGATGAGCAACATGGAGGCCGGGGTGCCGGCCCCGCCTCCGGTCGAGCGCCCGGTCATCATCTCGGCCGCGCCGATGTTCCACATCGCCGGACTCAACTGTCAGCTCGTCGCCTCGACCCTGCTGGGCGTGACGATCGTGTACCCCCCGCCGGGCAAGTGGCAGGAGGAGATCCACCTGCAGCTCAGCCAACAGCACGGCGCGACCACCTGGGCGATGGTGCCCACGCAACTGTGGCGCATCCTCGATCACCCCGACCTCGATCGGTACGACACGTCGACGGTGCGCAACGTGGGCGGCGGGAGCGCGGTGTGGCCCCCCGAGCTGCTGCGCACGCTCGCGGAGCGGATCCCGTCGGCGAAGGCGGGCACCGCGCTGGGCTACGGCAGCACCGAGACCACCGGCCTGGGCACGACGCTGCGGCCCGGGCCCGAACTCGCCCACGCCGACAGCATCGGCACCGCGTCGGCCACCATGCAGGTGCAGGTGCGCGATCCCGAGACCGACAAGGTGCTGCCGGAGGGTGAGGTCGGCGAGATCTGCGTGCGGGGCGCGTCGTGCTTCCTCGGCTACTGGCGGAACCCGGAGGCGACGGCCGCGGCGCTCGACGACGACCGCTGGTACCGCACCGGCGACTTCGGCGTGATCCGCGACGGCTACGTGCACCTCGAGGGCCGCCGGCAGGATCTCATCATCCGCGGCGGCGAGAACATCTCCCCGATCGAGATCGAGAACCGGCTGTTCGAGCACCCCGACATCGCCGAGGTCGCGATCATCGGGGTCGACCACCCGAAGCTCGGCCAGGAGGTGGTCGCGTTCGTCGTGTCCCACGCGCCGGGCACGCTCACCGACGACGACGTCAAGCAGTGGGTCGCGGTCTCGCTCGCGCGCTTCAAGGTACCGAGCCGGGTCGAGTTCCGCGACCAGCTCCCGCACAACGCGAGCGGCAAGGTGCTCAAGCACGTGCTCGCATCCCCGGAAGCTGCCAGCGGCTTCGTCGAAGAGACGTAGCGCGCGCGATGCCGATCGACCATCACACGTTGATGGGGATCGCGCTGGAGGAGGCTCGCGCAGCCGTCACCCACGGCGACGTGCCCATCGGCGCGGTGGTGGCACCGACGCGACGGCACGATCCTGGCGCGCGCCCACAACGAACGCGAGCTGCGGGGCGATCCCACCGCACACGCGGAGATGCTCGCGCTGGTCGAGGCGGCGACGAGCCGCGACGGCTGGCGACTCGACGACTGCGTGCTGGTCGTGACGCTCGAGCCGTGCCCGATGTGCGCGGGCGCCGCGCTCTCGGCGCGCGTCCCGATCATCGTCTTCGGCGCCGCCGATCCCAAGGCGGGCGCGCTCGGCAGCCTGTACCACCTGGGGTCGGATCCCCGGCTCAACCACGCCATCGAGGTGCACGACGGCGTGCGGGGCGGGGAGTCGGCGACGCTCCTGCGGGAGTTCTTCGCCGCCAGGAGGACGGGCGACGACCGGTAGGATGTCCGGCCCGGGAGGGATGCGAGAGCGGCCGAATCGGATGGTCTCGAAAACCATTGTGGCGCAAGTCACCCTGGGTTCAAATCCCAGTCCCTCCGCCAAAGAAGCGCAGGTCAGGGCCAGGATCGTTGATCCTGGCCCTGCTCGCGACCCAGGCTCTCGTTCGCCGTGGCAGGGTGTTCGGCACGGAATGGCACGGACCCGAGGAGCGCCGGTGACCGTTCGAGAGCGCAAAGGCACCGACGACGCGGTCAGCTTCCAGCTCGTCGTGTATGCCGGTCGCGACGGCCAGGGTCGGGACCAGTACGTACGCCGAACGTTGTCCGGCGTCTCGCGCCGGGAGGCCTCCAAGGCCCACGCGCAGCTCCTCGTCGACGTGTAGCAAGGGCCGCTCGGCATCCGATCGATCCGACGATGCCGGACCGTGCTCTCGGCGATGTTCTCCGCCGCGGTGCGTTGGGGCTACCTACCCTCGTCCCCCGTCGAGCGAGCGCGGTTGCCCAAGGTTCCGAAGTGGACGCGCGCGCACCCGAACCGGCGCACGTCGCCGCGAGGATCTCTCTGGCTGAGGCTCGCGATCCTGACTTCGGACTCTTTGCGCGGATGGCCGTCGCGTTGGGCGCTCGCCGGGGAGAGCTTGCTGGTCTGCGTTGGAGCGCAGTCGATCTCGAAGGTGGGTTCGTGCAGATCGACACTGCTGTCGTGAGCGCCGACGGGAACGGATCCGGGCGCAGGACGGGGCGCCGGCTCGCGACCAAGGACACCAAGACGCACGCAGCGCGTACGGTTGCGCTCGATCCGGCTACGATCCGTGCGCTGCGCGAGATGCGGCGGCGTCATGTTGAGGACGCGCTCGCCTGCGGCGTCTCCTATCCGGCCAATGCCTACGTCTGGCGTGCGGACCCGGCGGCACGACGCCGACACCGCCCGATCGATTCAGCTACGCGTGGCGAAAGGTCGACGAGGCGGTCGACGACGGCGCCCGCGTGCGTCTCCACGACCTGCGGCACTACCACGCCACGATGCTCGTGGGTGCAGGCGTGCCCCTCCCTTCGGTGCGTGACCGGCTCGGCCACTCCAGCCTCACCGTCACGAACATCTACGTCGACGGTCGCCCCAAGTGGGACCGAAAGTCGGCCGAGATCATCGGCGCGGTGCTTGACGCCACGTCGTGACAACACGCCCAGATCGGTTCGTGGGCAGCCGTAGACCGGATCACATGGCCCGCCGACAGACGACGATCGCGGTCGACGAAGAACTGCTCGGTGCCGTGGCGCGGCGCAGCCGAAGATGACGGCGTCGCTCCTGACGAGCTCGTCGAAGAGGCGTTGCGCCGGTATTTCGGGCTCCGTGGTCTCGCGGTCATGGACGAGCTCGCGTCGACCCGCGAAGCGCGTGGGCCCCATCTGACTGACGACGAAGCGATGACGATTGCGGTCGCGGAGATCAAGGAACAGCGGGCGGCGCAACGCGACGCTTCGTAGTGCTCCGAGTCGTCATCGACCCGAACGTCTTCGTCTCCGCGGTGATCACACCTGACGGTGTGCCGGCTCAGATCGTGCGCGCCGCGCTGAAGAGGGAGTTCCACCTCGTCGTGAGTACGGGGTTGATCGGAGAGCTCGTCGACGTGTTCGCCGGGCCACAACTGCGTCAGTACATCGACGGTGAGCAGGCGCAGACCCTGATCGATGGCATCCTCGGTGTGGCGGAGTTGCGCAACGACCCGCCGCCGTCGCACACCGATATCCGCGATCCCAACGACGCATATCTGTGTGCCCTCGCCGACGCCGAAGGGGCAGCCGTGCTCGTTTCCGGCGATCGCGACTTGTTCGCCGTGACTCTCGTATCCGCTGCCGTCCTCACACCCAGAGCGTTCCTCGACAAGCTGAGAGTGTGACGACGCTGTCGACTTCTTCAGGGTCGGCTCTGTAGCTCCCACCTGATTGCTCCGCACGTAGGCCGGTGAGCTGGCCGTATCCGGCACGAGCCTCATTTCGAGTTTGGGCTGCGCTCCGCGTCACGCCACTGACGAGTTGCCCACCAACTATGTGCACGAAGACTTGCGGGTTGCGGCGAGGCCGGCGATTGTTGCGCCACAACCTCGTGACGTCGGCCGAAGTGCGCGCTTCGCCGTTTTCAACAGGGGGACAGATGAGAGCTGCGCGGCTGTTCGCCATCGGTTTGGTCCTGACGGCGTTGTCGCTGGTCGGTGTGGCGACAGCGACAGCGACGGCGGACGCGGCCGATGGACCGGGGAAGACACCCGAAGTCGGTGTGACTGCCAAGGAGATCCGTGTCGCGATCGTGGCCGATGTCGACAACCCGTTCGCGCCGGGGTTGTTCCAAGGCGTCGTGGACGGGTTACGCGGAGCGGCGAAATACATCAACAGCAAGGAAGGCGGAGGTGGCATCGCAGGCCGCAAGCTGGTCGTCGACTTCATCGACTCGAAGCTCAGCTCGAATGCCGCCCGCAACGGTGTCATCACTGCCTGTCAACGCGACTTCGCGATGGTCGGCAACGCCGCACTGTTCCTCGCGAACATGGACGACGCGGTGAACTGCAAAGACGCAACCGGAGCGGTGTCGGGACTGCCGGACATCGCGGCGATCGCGACCGGTGTCCAGGAAACGTGCGCGCCGGTGACATATCCGATCGGCGGTACGCAGCTGAACTGCCGCACCAAAGATCAACACCCGCAGACATACAACGCCAACCAAGGTGACTTCAAATACTTCCTGAAGCTGCGCAACAACGATCTCCACGGCGCGCTCATCGCGTCCAACGACACCAAAGACGCCAATCGGGGCGGCGAGGTGGTCCTCGAGGCGGCGCTCAGCGCGGGGGTGAAGGCCGATCAGCGCGTCACGCGCTCGGGTCGTGACCAGCAGAGCGCGTTCACCGGCATCGTGAACCAGATGAAGCAGGACGGGTCGAACTTCTCGCAGATCGTGATGACGGCGAACAGCGCAACCCAACTCCGCAGCGAAGCACAACTGCAAGGTGTCACTGATCCGCGCATCATCTGGGAATGCGTCATCTCCTGTTACGACAAGGAGCTGCGAAGCAACGCCTCGACCATGGAGGGCGAATACATCCCCCTGACGTTCCTGCCATTCGAGGAACGAGGCTCGAACGACATGCTCGACAACTTCTTGAAGTATGTCGGGAAGAACAAGGTGAACGGCTTCGCAGTGTACGGCTGGGTCGCGGGTCTTGCGTTCGCCCAAGCGGCGAAGGCTGCAGTCGACAAGGTTGGTGTCAACGGCCTGACCCGATCCGCGCTCGTCGAGGGGATCAAGACCCTCACGAAGTTCAATGCGGGCGGCATGGTCTCCACCGTCGACATCGCGCACCGGACGCCCGGCGCATGCTTCATGCTCGTCCAGTTCCGCCACGGTGAGTTCGTTCGTGTCCATCCCAAGAAGAAGGGAACCTTCGACTGCAAAGCCTCGAATCGCATCGAGGTCAAGGCCGACCTCATCGGGAACTGATCCCGCGCATTGCACCGTCGGGCGGTGAGCCGCCGTAGCTCGGTTGCCATGCCGGCCGGGAGGCAGTGCCGTGCGTGAGCCGGGCGTGTACTGATTGCGGAAGGCAAACGGACTGGGCGTTCCTCGACGAGGACCGCAGGTATGTCTGTGAGCGGGCGTCGTCGACGCGGGGGTTGGCGACGACGCATCTCGTACGAGCTCAGCCACCGATTCGGTATCTCAACTTCTCCAGCTCCTGGTCGCGCTGCGCTCCTTCGTTTGAGTTTCGACGCGGTCGAGCTCAGGACGACGCGGTGCGCTTCAGGGTCAGTCCTGCGAAGTCGCCGCGGTCGAGCCACTCGGCGAGGAGGTCGCGGTAGCCGAAGTAGTCGCCGAAGCCGCCTCCGTAGGTGCCCGCGTGTGGATCGAGCAGCACCATGTTCCCGTCGTCGTCGAACAGCATCCTCGATCCGGGTGTGCACGGCACGCCGCCGGGGGGCGGGGCGGCGGCCATCGAATCGCTCATCACGTGCTGCACCCAGTCGGCCTCGGCTTCTTCGGTCACGTCGAACGCGTCGACACCGTCAGCATCAAGCGCGGCGATCGTCTCCGCGACGAACTCGGCGCCGACCTCGGCGAGCAGCGTGTAGTTCACGGTGACGACGGCCTGCTGGCCGGGACACGGCATCAGGAACATGTTCGGGAACCCGGAGGTCATCAAGCCGAACAGCGTGGCGGCGCCGTCGCTCCACTTGTCGGCAACCGTCCTCGCGCCGCGTCCGATGATCTCGTGACCGGCGCGGCGGGGGAGTGGCGTCACCTCGGGCTCGAAGCCGGTGGCGTACACGATGCAGTCGAGCTCGTACTCTCGCCCGTCGGCCACCACGCCGCGCTCGGTCACGCGGTCGATCCCGACCGGGCAGTCGACGACGGTGACGTTGTCACGGTTCAGCGACGGCAGGAACTCGTCGTGGAAGAGCGGTCGTCGGCAGCTGTACTTGTAGTACGGCATGAGCAGATCGGCGCGCGCCGGATCGGTGATCGTCTCCCTGATCCGCTGCCGGTGCTGCTCCATCACCTCGTAGTCGAACTGGTCGACCTGGAGCATGTACTCCTCCATGGTCGTGTCGGGATCGAACGGATAGTTGTTGATGCGCGCGAAGTGGTGGCACCAGCCGTCGTCGACGAGATCGACCTCGACCTGCTGTCCGAGCATGACCGCCTGGAAATTCTCGTTGCGCTCCCGGTGCCAGCCCGGCTGCAGACTCGCCGCGAACTCGTCAGGAGTCGGACGGTCGCCGCGTACCCCGACTGCGGCCGGAGTCCGTTGGAACACGTACAGATGCTTCGACGACTCCGCCAACGGCGGGATGGCCTGGATGGCGCTGGCGCCCGTGCCGATGATGCCCACGATCTTGTCGGCGAGACCGGTCATGCGCGGGTCTTCCTGCGATCCGCCGGTGTATTCGTAGTCCCAGCGCGCGGTGTGGAACGCGGTGCCGGCAAAGGACTCCATCCCCGGGATCACGGGGATCTTCATGAGGTTCAGGATGCCGACCGCCATGATCACGTACTTGGCCCGAATCACGTCGCCGCGGTCGGTGTGGAGCACCCACCGCGAGAGGTCCTCGTCCCACTCGGTGCGCTGCACTCCCGTGTGGAACAGCGCCGCATCGATGAGGTCGAAGCGCTGCGCGATCGCCTCGACGTGCTTGCGGATCTCCTCGCCCTGCGCGTAGCGCTTCGTCGGGATGTACTCCATCTCCTCGAGCATGGGCATGTAGCAGTACGACTCGACGTCGCACATGACTCCCGGGTAACGGTTCCAGTACCAGGTCCCGCCGATGCCGCCCGCCTGGTCGATCAGGCGGATCGAGTTGATCCCGCACTTGCGCAGTTGCGCACCGGCGACGACGCCGGCGACGCCCGCACCGATGATCGCCACCTCGAGATCCTCGTCGATCGGATCGCGAGGGGTCACCGGGGTGAACGGATCCTCCCGGTACTTGGCCAAGGCCTGGTCGTGGGCCAGGTCGCGAATCGCCGCCCGCCCCTGCACCATGCGCTTCTCGCGTTCCGCTTCGTACTTCGCCCGGACCGCCTCCGGATCGAAGCTCGACTGCTCGTCGCTCGTCGCCAACGTGCACCTCCTTGCATCACGCGTCGGTTCGAAGTATGGCCGTATTCGATCTCTCAGCGCTCAACTGCGTCGCGTCGGGTCATGCTGCCTGAGCAGCAGGTTGGGTCATGATGATCTCGTATTCGATCGGGGTCAATCGTCCGAGCGTGGCTTGTCGGCGTCGGCGGTGATAGGTCCGTTCGATCCAGGTGGCGATCGCGATGCGTAGCTGGTCGCGGGTGACCCAGCGGTGTCGGTCGAGGACGTTCTTCTGCAGGAGAGCGAAGAAGAATTCCATCGCGGCGTTGTCGGCGGCGCTGCCCACGCGGCCCATCGATCCGACCATCCGATAGCGGGCGAGGCATTGGTGGACCTTCCGAGCGCGAAATTGACTGCCTCGGTCGGAGTGCAGGATGCAGCCGGCGACATCACCGCGACGGGCGACGGCCATCTCGATCGCAGCGACGACGAGCCGGGCTTTCATCCGGCTGTCGATCGCCCAGCCGACGATCCGGTTCGAGAACACATCCTTGATCACACACGCGTAGAGCTTGCCTTCAGCGGTGCGGTGCTCGGTGATGTCCGCGAGCCACAACTGGTTCGGTCCGTCCGCGCGGAACTGGCGACGCACGAGGTCGTCATGCGCGGGCGTGCCCGCCTTGAATCGCTTGGCCGTCTTCTTCTTGCCGAACACCGACCACCAGCTGTTCTCCGAGCAGCGTCGCCACACCGTGCGCTCACACACTGCGAAGCCGGCCGCGTGGAGCTCGTCGGTGAGGAACCGATACCCGAACTCGGGATCGTCACGATTCGCGTCGAACAACGCGTTCGCTAGGTGCGCCTCAGCCCACTCGCGATCAGTGACCGGAGATGCGAGCCACCGGCAATAGGGCTGACGAGCGATGTGGAGGACCCGGCACGTCACCGTGACGGGGATCCCGTCGTCGGCCAGTTCACGGACGAGCGGGTACATCATTTTCCGGCAGGTTCGCCTGCGACAGATACGCCGCCGCTCGACGCAACACCTCGTTCTCCTGCTCGAGCAACCGGATCCGTTTCTTCGCAGCTCGCAACTCCGCGTTCTCCGCGGCGGTCGTGCCGGGCTTGATCCCGTCCTCGACATCCGCGGCCTTCAACCAGCCGTTGAGACACGACTCCGAGATCCCGAAGTCAGCGGCGATGTCCTTCAACCGGGCGTCGGGATCGCGGTCACGCGTGACCCGGATCACGTCCTCACGGAACTCACGGGGATAAGGCCTGGGCATGGTGCACATCCTTCCAGCAGTGCCCCTCGGCACCACAGATCAGATGTCACCTCAACGTGCAGCAGTCCCTTATGGCGCGGCAGCGAGAGCCGTTAGTCGCCGCAGGAATCGCTGAGCAGGACAGGCTGTGGCAGGTCGCTGCGTTGCACGAGCGTCCACGTCGTGGTGCCATTGCTCGCCGTGGCGACCTTGCTCCCTTTGACCTTGGTAGGCGGGCCGCTGACGACGTGGTGCAGATTGGTCCCGGTGACTACGCCGACAAGATCGGCTTGGCAGTTGGCAAAGGAAGTCGCTGGGGCGATAAGGAGGTCTCCTCGAAGGTCGAAGCCTTGGAGGGCTGCACCCCTACCAGGGTGCCTGAGCATCTGCCGGTACTGGCGACCCGTCAACTGCACTGACGGAGTCGTCGATTGCGTGGGGCCACCCGACGGGATGCCCACAGGGGCAGTGATGGGCTCTAGTTCGCCGTTGGAAGTTCCTGCGCCTTGGATCGTGTAGTCGAGTTGTGCCTCTGACACCGACCAGGTGGCGCTGTCTCTTTGCCCGCACGATTGACACACGTGTACGGCGATTTGCAGGAACGCACTGCCCTGCACGTAGAAGCCTGTGCAGAACACTTCGCCCTGGGTGGGTGACCAGCAGTGCGGTGCCGGGTTGCTGACCTGTTGGTATCCCAACTTCTTTGCCTGTGCTGTGTACGCGTTCATCGCGTCGAGGGCGTCTGACTTCACGACCAGGACTGCTTTCCAGCCCGTCGAATCCGACTGCCCGGGGCCGATCTTTGGAAACACCGCGCCGACAAGCCGAGTCCCGCTCGCGACTCGGAAGCCAGCGTCGAGGCGCGTACCCGGAGGCCGAAGCAATGCTTGCTCCTTCGACGCACTGGCACCACTCGAAGTCACGACGACCTGTGCGGCGGCACAGGCGACGAGCGCCGCAGCGATGAGCAAACGTCTCACGACGCGCAGGGTAACGGCCATTCAGCAAGCTGAGCGCGCACCGGGTAGAGGATCACGCAGACAGCCCGATCCGGCGAGCCAGTGCGAAGGCAGATCTGGCGTCTCGGCTTACGTGCCTCTGGGCGCGACGCGGCGCACGGAGGTGACGAGTCGCTTGAGCAGGTTCAGGTTCGCAGTGGTGTGACCATGCGCGCTTGCGATGTAGTCGATTCCTCCATCGCTCCACTTGACAAGGAGGTGCCCGGTGTATGCACCCTCGCCGTGCATCGCTTCCCTCTGGACGCGCAAGCTGTCCTTCGGACAGTTGTATTCGGCGAGAATCCGCGTGCCGATGGTGATCGGTCCCAGCGACTGTGCACCGATACATGGAAGCGGTGGGCTCTCGTTCTGGGGCCGGGCCTCGATGAAGATGTGGCCCATCGCCTTGCCATCGACGCCGATGTATCCGGGAGGAACATCGAACCCGGTGAACTCCAAGGCGAAGATCGGATACGGAGGCAACCCTTCCAATCCGACGCAAGGGGTCTCGGCGGTCGTTCGCTGCGGCGGACACGCCATGCCGTGACCCGCGGTTTCTGGAACCTGGGTGAGGCAAGGTACCGCGAAAGCCGAGGTGATCGGCCGCGGTGACGCATTGGCGGTGCAACTCTGTCGGAGCAGCAACGAGCGACACCCGCGTGGACGACGGTCGGAGGGCGGTCATTGCCGGTCGGCTCTGAGGGGAACCACCTGAGCAGGATGTGCCCAGAGCGACAACAACGAACAATGGAATGGCCCAGTACTTCACGGACATACCCCGCTCGACACGTTCCCGGCCCGCCTTTCGGAATAGGGAGTAGGTGTCAACGCGAGCCCGCGTTTGAGCAAGCCGTTCGCATGCTCTACAGACGCATTGAATACGCGCGAGGTTGCTTCGCAGGCCGAACACGTCTCCCGATCCGCAGCCGAGCGGCAGTTCCGGCGCGTCCTGCTGGGAACCACCAGGCGTCGGTGACGCCCTCGCTTGGGAGCTGTCTCCGCAAGCAATGCCCCGATCCCGGCGAGACAGCACGGGGAGTGGCTTAGCGTGCGGATTCCTCGTAGGAGAGATCCTCCGGGCGGCAGTTCCGGACATCTGGTTCCGGCTGCACGTCGAACTGCACCGCAGCAATCGTATCGCGACCCTCGATGAGCGCCTTGACTGCTCGGTGCATCCCGTCCATGACGCGGCCGTCGGCGGAGAGAATGATCGGATACGCGAGATCGGTGTCCGCGACGAGGCGAACGTGGTCAGCGACCTCGCGAGGCGTCAGCGCAGTGCCCCAATGTGGGGTATCCAGTTGCCAAATCGAATCAAGCCGCACCTGCTTGATCGGGAGATCGCGGGTCAACTCGATGAGGCGATCCACGTCCCAGGCGTCGGTACCTTCGTCAGTCGGCCAAGGCCAGAAGTTGTATTGCCTGCGCATCGGCATCAGTCCAGCAGCTCCGCGAGCTGGATGAGCGACTACGGGCAGAACCACCGCACTCACCCTGAGCGCACGATGTCGCACACGCACACCGCCGAGCGAAGGCAGATATGGCGCTACGTCCCGCGTAGCGCTCACGAACGGCAGTGGTGATTCGGGCGAGAGCCCGGTACCGTCGGGCGCGTCCGGCCGACGAATCGTTGGGGAGCCACCATGTACAACATCCGGTCGACCACACCGATGACGCCTATCGACGGTCACGTCGACATCAACTTCGCCGACCGGAAAGGCTGGACCGAGAACATGGGCGCGACGATCCTGCCGATCATGATCGGCGACGATCACTGCGGCCCGTTCGTCGCGCTCAGCTATGTCGAGCCGACCAGCACGCAGATGCCGCTGTCGTTCGCCCATGCCCACGCGAGCGACAACTGGCGCATCTCGGTGCGGGGCACCACCAACATGGGCCGTGATGCCTACGAGCAGGGTCAGTTCCGGTTCCACGACGGTGGGGTGCCGTACGCGAGCGACAACTTCGCCTGGGGCCCCGACGGCGGCTACGGCATCATCATGTTCGCCGACCGGCGCGGCTTCGCCATCCGACCGGTGAAGGCCGAGCTCGCCGAGCAGATGATGCCGGCGCAGGAAGTCGCCGGTAGGACCATGGGCATCGACGTGCAGGATCCGTGCCCGGGTGCACCTGCGATCATCACGACGCTCGGCCCCACGGCGCGGGCGCACCTCGACGGCGGCTTCGACACCTCCGAGCAGTGGGACGAGATCGCGCCCGGGGTCCGCATGGCCGCCGGCCTCGCCGGTGAACCGACGTGCGGCCCGGTGCTCGTGTTCGTCGACTGCGCCACTGGCACCGAGGCGGTTCCCGTGCGCTCGATCGGTTCGGAGACGATGGTGGCGCCGGTGTCCGGATCGATCGACGTCGCGGGCCTCACGATGAGCCAGGGCGACGTGCGCGTGGAGGAAGCCGACGTCGACCATCCTGCGCTCGTCGCCGGCCCCGACGGCGCGCAGGTCGTGATCATCTTCGCCGATCGGCGCGAGCTGCGATCGGCGCTCGACGACGGGAGGATGTCCGGCGCGCTCGGCGCCGCGCTGTCGCGGGTGCTCGAGGACCTCCAGCGCCAGCTTCCGTTCGCCGACTCGGCGTCCTGACTTCGGAGTGATTCCGGCCCGACTCCTGCCGACGCGATCGGCGGATTTCGTCAACCAACGCCGGGACCCGCTGCGCCACGGTGAGATCGTCGCGGTCCGTCGCCCAATGGACAATGGCCCGACGTCGGGCTACAAACACTGCCCTCGGACGCAAGCTGCGCCCGCCAGACTGAGGAGATTCTCAATGGGCGTCTTTAACGGACTGTTCCCGGTCCTGGAAGGCAAGGAAGATGCGGCACGCAGCTTTGCGAAGGAGGCGGGAGGTCAGCGGCGCGACGAGTTGGGTGCTCACCTGCTCCGCAGCAACGTCACCCGCGAAACCTGGTCACTGCTCACAACGCCGTTGGGGTCCTTCATCAATGTGTGGTTCGAAGGCGACATCGAAGACGCGTTTTCGGATCTTGCGACCAACGATGAGGAGTACACCGTCTGGTTCCGGAATTCGGTGCTCGAAGTGACCGGCGTCGACTTGTCCCAGCCGAACGACAGCACACCGCCAGAGGTCATCCTCGACTGGAAGGCATAGCGAGTCGCGGCTACGCGAATGCAGTGGCGAGTTGGCGCTCTACGGATGGTGCGGCCAGCGTCGCCTTCTCGACGCACTGGTCTTAGGTGACTCTTCGACAGGATCGTGCTGACTGACTAACCACTCCACGGGAGCGCATATTGCTCTGGCGCATCTACGCGGGCGGGCGCGGGGTTCGTGGTGTTCGCGCGACGATGCTGCGATGAAGCGATCGACGATGATCAGCCGGCTCAACGACATTGCCGACGGACTCGATCACGCGGTCAAGTGGTCCGATGTCACGGTGGTTGGCGGCCAACGTCTTCGGCGGCGTGCTCGAGCCGGATACAGAGTTCGAGCGGATCGAGCTCGCGCTCGTCGTCGCAGAGTCGCCTGAGACCGTGCCCTGGATGGCGCGCCCCGCGCGCCTGGAGGCACTGGCCGAGATGCTTCGCCTCCCGAAGCTGCCCCCGTGTCGTGGTGGTGGCGTCCGGCGGACTGGCCGGTCTGGAACCACACGCTCAGTCGTGCCGTGCGCTTCTGGAGAGCCGACGGAGGTCGCGATCAGCCTGCGCTCGACGGGTTGGCCTCCGGTCGGCACCAGCGTGAGCTCGTTCGTGAAACGCCACTTGTGGCTTCCAGAACAATGCGGTCGCGTACCAGTTGCCCAGGGCAGTCGTCGACACCTCGACCGGCGCCGCTGTCGGCTCTTTCAGCCGGGCCAAGAACTTCCGAGTTCCGTGAACAACGAACACGGTTGAGAAGTCTCGCAGGCGATGTCGAACCGCCGGCTTTGAAGTGCGGCCGGGGCGGTCCCGTGGCACGGACTTTGACAGGGTAACTGCTGCCAACAGCCCGGATTCGCCGCTACCGCAGAGACGCGATACATGCTCTGACCAGGTACAACGCGACCGCAACGCACCCGGCAGACACCCACAGGCGCTCTCGAAGACCATCGTGGCGCAAGTCACCCTGGGTTCAAATCCCAGTCCCTCCGCGCACACGGCGGGGCTCAGGGTCGGATCCCGATCCTGACCTCCGTTCCGTTCCTCGCCTCGGCAGAGATCGGACACCGCCCGGCGCGGCGCAGGATCAGTCGGCGTGGAGGGCGTCCATGACCGCGGCTGCCGAGGGCGCGCGCGGCGCGAGGCCCTCGACGACCACCTGGCGGATCGGATGCTCCCAGGTGAACGGCGGCGTGTAGTCGTCGACGACCGGGAAGCCGACGTCCGAGCCGATGCGCAGCATCGTGCCGCCGTGCTGGAACGAGAACGACAGATCGGTCGCGGCTCGGTTGGACGCGATCTGGTCGCCGTCACAGCCGAGCACGAACTCGAGGTCGCCGGGACCGTGCGGTGTGCACGTGACGGAGAGCAGATGGTCGCCCGCGGGAACCGGTGCGGTCGACGAGGTCGACGTGAGCTGTCCTGCGGGCCGGTACGCGAAGACCAGGCGCGAGTCGTCGACGTACAGCGCGAACCCGCCGTTCCAGTCGCCGAAGGAGCACAGCATCCCGTCGGCACGGCCGGACGGAACCGTCGTGTCGACCTCGATTCGAAAACCGGCGCCCAGGAAGGGGAGGGACTCGTCGCAGACCGGAGCACCGGGCGTGAAGACGCTCCGCGGCGCCGGCGGATACTCGCCGAGGATGACCGCGCTGATCCGATCCACGAGCCCCTCGCTCATCGGCATGACGTTGTTCCGACCCGCCTCCACCAGCCAGAGCTGCTGGAGCTCGCGCACGACCTCGGGGTGCTCGGCCGACACGTCGTTCGATTCGGAGAAGTCGTCGAGGTGGAACAGGGCCCAGTGATCGGACGCGAAGTCCCTGCTGCCGGTCATGAGCGCTTCCTCGTCGGCCACGCCCTTCGAGACGTGATCGGTCGTCGCCTTCCACTGACCGTGGACGATCGACCTCGAGCCGAGCATCTCGAAGTACTGCGTGTTCCTGCCGTCGGGCGCGGACGGGTCGTCGAAGGAGCTCCGGAAGCTCACGCCGTCGAAGCGATCCTGCGGAACGCCGTCGACCGCCTCGGGTTGCGCCACCCCGCACACGTCGAGCACCGTCGGCATGATGTCGACCACGTGGCAGAACTGGTCGCGGATCTCGTTCCGGCTCTCGATGCCCGCGGGCCAGCGCACCAGCAGCGGCGTGCGGGTGCCCCCGAGCCACGTGTAGCGCTTCCACAACCGAAGCGGCGTGTTCCCGGCCCAGGCCCATCCCCACGAGTAGTGGTTGTAGGAGCGGAAACCGCCCCACTCGTCGTGGACGCTGAGGTTCCCCTCGACCGTCTCGGGAAGCTGCGCCGAGAAGCGGTGCTCGTTGACCGTGCCGTACTGCCCGCCTTCGGCGCTGGCGCCGTTGTCCGACGCCAGGATGACGACGGTGTTGTCGAGCTCACCGATGCGTTCGAGGAAGGCCAGGAACCGCCCGATCTGCGCGTCGGTGTGCGCGAGGAAGCCCGCGAACACCTCTTGACCGCGGGCGTGCATGCGCTGGGCGTCGGGCGACAGGTCGTCCCAGGCGGTGACCCACGGTGGACGTTCGCTGAGCACGGTGTCGGGCGGCACGATCCCTCCGGCGACCTGCCGCTCGAAGGTGCGCTCGCGCCAACGGTCCCAGCCGTCGTCGAAGCGGCCCCGGTACGGCTCGATCCACTCCTCGCTCACGTGGTGCGGCGCGTGCATCGCGCCGAGCGCCCAGTAGAGGAAGAACGGCTTCCCCGGCGCGGAATGGTGCTGCTCGTGGACGTACCGGATGGCGTGGTCGGCCAGATCCTCCGTGAGGTGATAGCCCTCCTCGGGGCGTGACGGCGGGTCGACGTAGTGGTTGTCGCACACCAGGTTGGGCGTCCAGTGGTTGGTGTCACCCTGCAGGAACCCGTAGTACCGCTCGAACCCGTACCCGAGCGGCCACCGGTCGAACGGCCCGGCGGGTGAACGCTCACCGCGGGGCACGAGGTGCCACTTGCCGACGGCCATGGTGTTGTATCCCGCGTCCTTCAGGATGCGCGGGAGGGGCGCGGAAGACGCGGGGATCCGGGCGTCGTACCCAGGGAAGGCCAACGGCATGTCGACGAGGAACCCGCATCCGACCGCGTGGTGGTTGCGGCCGGTGAGCAGGCTGGCGCGGGTCGGCGAGCAGAGCGCGGTGACGTGAAACCGGTTGTAACGCAGCCCCTCCGCGCCGATGCGATCCATGTTCGGCGTGGCGACGTCCGAGCCGAAGGCACCGAGCTGGGCGAACCCGGTGTCGTCGAGGAGGATGACGACCACGTTGGGCGAGCCGGGCGACGGCTTCGGGGCGTCGGGGTAGACGCGCGTGGACGCCTCGGCGGTGAGGCCGAGTTCGGGGGCTCGCTGCATTCGCTGCGCCTCTCAGTCGCGGTTCGGGTCGGTCACGGTTCGGGCACCCCTACAGGGCGGGTGCCGTTCCCTCGATCTCGATGCGGTGGATCGTGCGGGCGGCGGCGCCGAAGTCGCCGAGCGCGTAGTGCTGGACGAAATGGTTGTCCCAGATCGCGACGTCCCCGTCCGTCCAGCGCCACCGGCACGTGAACTCGGGCCGCGCCGCGTGCTCGTACAGCATGCCCAGCAGCGTGCTGCTCTCGACCGGCGTGAGCTCGTTGATCTGCTTCGTGAACGTCCGATTGCAGAACAGCGCCTTGCGGCCGGTCACGGGATGACGACACACCAACGGATGGTCGGCACCGATGCTCGGGTCCATCGGGTGCTGGTGGTGCGCGGTGAGCGACTCGAGGAACGCCTGGAGCGGCGCGGACAGCGTCTCGAAGGCGACGTGCTGGCTCGACCACATCGTGTCGCCACCGACCGCGGGAGAATCCTGCATGTGCAGGATCGAGTACTTCGGCGGCCGCGTGTCCCACGTGACGTCCGAGTGCCACAGGCTGGACGCGTACGCGAGCTGGTTCTCGGTCGAGAGCACGCAGATCTCCGGGTGCCCGGCACCGGCGAGCGACGGGATGTACTCGGGCGGGAGCTTGGGCCGACCGAGTGCCTGCGCCAACGCCGCGTGGCCCTCGACGTCGATCTCCTGCGCGGCGAAGAACACGACGCCGAACCGGGCCAGGGCGGCCTCGATCTCGGCCACGAGGCTCGGCGTCATGGGCTCGCGGAGATCGACCCCGCGGATCTGGGCGCCGAGCGCGCCCGCGACCGGCACCGTGTCGAGCTGGACTTCCGTGCTGGTCATTTGGCCTCCGAGCTCCCGACCGTGGGTCACCGACTCCCACCGATGTCGGAGAGTCTGTCATCGGCGCGGCCGGGCACACCACGGCTCCTCGCCGTGGACGGCCGATGCCGTCCCCGGACCGGGATGGCCGGGCTACCGCCCCAGCACGAGCGTCGCCGCGGCCTGGAACATCCCGCCGATGGCGTGGACCACCGAGGTCTGCACCCCCTCCACCTGGGCGTCGGCCTCGCCGCGCAGCTGGCGGACCGATTCGAGCAGCGCGTAGATGCCGTACATGCCCGAGTGCGTGTAGTTGAGGCCGCCACCCGAGGTGTTGACCGGCAGGCGCCCGCCCGCGGCGGTGTGCCCCTCGGCCCAGAACGCGCCGGACTCGCCCCGGCCCACGAAGCCGAGGTCCTCGAGGGCCATGAGGGGCAGCACCGCCAACGCGTCGTAGAGCATCGCGTGATCGACGTCGCCCGGAGCGAGACCCGCCTCGGTGAACGCGGCGGCGCCCGATCGCCGGAAGGCGCCCGACGACGTGAGATCGGGCATCTGGCTGACCGAGCGCGGTGCCGGTCGCCTCCCCCGCGCCCAGCACGCGCACGGGCGGGCGCCGCAGGTCACGGGCGCGGTCGAGCGACGTCACGACGACCGCACCACCGGCGTCGGTGACGACGCAGCACATCGGCCGGGTGTAGGGCTCGGCCACGGGCGGGGCGGCGAGCACGTCGTCGACGCTGATCGGATCGCGTCGCAGCGCCCGCGGGTTGCGGATCGCCCAGTCCCGCTCGGTCGCGACCACGCGGGCCAACGTGGTCGCGTCCAGTCCCCGCTCGTGCAGGAACTGCTGGGTGCCGAGCGACAGCAGCGTCATCGGTCCCGCGGTGCCGAACGGCAGCTCGAACTGGCCGGTCCAACTGTCGGGCGCGACCCGGTAGGCGGGACCACCGATGCGGGAGCGACCGCTCTCCCCGTGGGCGACGAGGACGACGTCGCACTGCCCGGCGGCGATCGCGGCCGCGGCATGGCGGACCTGGACGAGGTTCGAGCAGCCGCCCACCATCGTCGCGTCGACCCGAGCGCGCTTCGATGCCGAGTGCGGCGGCGAGCTGCACGGGCAGGTACGGCACGAGACCGGCGGAGGCGACCCCGTCGACGTCGCCCGGCGCGAGACCACAGTCTTCGAGGGCTCGACGGGCGGCGTCGACCGCGAGGCTCAACGCCGACTGCGTCGGGACGCGCCCGATCTCGGTGCTCTCGGCCGCCCCGACGATCGCCAGCGCCGACGCGGGAGTCGTCGACACGCTCACGCCGACCGCGGCCGGAACAACGCGACCGCCTGGTCCTCGACCGGCTCGAAGACCACCTCGACCGCCAGGCCGGGTGGTACCCGGTCGAGCGCGGGCGTCACGTTCACGATGTCGGTCAGCAGGCGGGGGCCTTCGGCGAGCTCGACCACCGCGAGCACGAACGGCGGGGCGAAGCCCGGCGCCGGCAGGTGCGACACCACCGCGCTCACGACCCGTCCCTCGCCCGAGGCCACCTCGACCTCGACGTCGGCGGACGCGCACGCCGGGCACCACGGGCGGGGTGGCAGGTAGGCGTGGCCGCACACCCGGCACCGCTGGAACCGCAGCTCACCGACGCGCGTGCCCTCCCAGAAGTTCGCGGTCTCGGGCGTGGGAACGGGTACGGGACGGTGCGCAGCCATGGCGTCGGTGCGCAATCTACCGACGCCCGAGCTCGAGGTGGAGCTCCGCGTGTCGCCGCACGAACACCGACGGCTGCCAGATCGGCCGCCGGTCGGGATCGAGACGGAACGACGTGGTGGACGCGAGCAGCGTTTCGATCGCGCACCGCGCCTCGACACGGGCGAGCGGCGCGCCCACGCAGAAGTGGAGGCCACGCCCGAACGCGAGGTGCTGCGATGCGAAGCGGCGGTCGAGACGCACGTCGTCGGCGTGCTCGTGCTCGAGGGGATCGCGGTTGGCCGCCGACCAGAGGAGGAACAGGTGGTCACCGCCGGCGAGCGGCATCCCTCCGAGCTCGGTGGCGTGCCGGACGTGCCGGTAGTGGCCCCGGAACGGGGACTCGAGCCGCAGCACCTCCTCGAGGAAGCGCGGGACGAGGTCGGGACTCGCCCGGAGCTGCTCCTGCAGGTCGGGCCGCTCGGCGAGCACCCGCGCCGCGTTCCCGATCAGCCCCGCGGTCGACTCGCCACCCGCGCCCACGAGGATCACCAGCGCGCCGACGACGTCATCGGCGGTCATCTCACCCGTGTCGACGCGCCGGACATAGGCGCCCAGCAGATCGTCTTGAGGATCGGTCCGGGCCCGTTCGAACTGCTCGAGCAGGTACCCGTTGAGCGTGGCCGCCGCGTCGGCCAGCGGCCCCATCTCCTCGATCGACAGGAGCCCACCGAGCAGGTCGGTGCTCTCGTACGCCAGCGGGACCAGCTGCTCGACGTCGTCGTCGGGCAGCCCGAGCACGCGAGCGACGAGCGTCATCGGCAGGCGGTCGCCGACGAGCGACATCCATTCGATGCGGCCGTCCGTCGCCTCCGCACGCGCGACACAACCCGCCCAGAGGCGATCCATGACCGAGACGAGCTCCTGGCCGAGCAACGCCAGACGACCGGCCGAGAAGTGCGGCGCGACGAGCTTGCGCTGCGGGCCGTGATCGGGCTCGTCGCCGGTCGCGAGCACGTTGATCGCGGATCCCATGAGCGTCATGTCGAACTCGGTGGGACCACCCCCAGCGTCGGCGATCAGCACCGCGGTGAGGTTCGACGAGAAGTCGTCGCGCCGGGCCACGGCCTCGGCGACGAGAGCCCAGGGCGCGACGTAGAACGTGCGGCTGCCCGGTACCTGCCACACCGGTGCCGACTCCCGCAGCGTGGCGTAGAACGGGTACGGGTCGGCGATGATGCCGCGGTCCTCCCACGGGCTCGCGATCTCGACCACGTCTCCCCCTCCGGATCCGACACACCGGCGCCGCCAGCCTGCCACGCTCGGGGACGGGCGGCGGCCGCGAGCCGCGTCGATCCGGGATCGCGCCCACCCTCGGCGTTCGGCAGAAGACCGGCTCAGGTGAAGAGCGTGTCGCCCAGGAAGCCGCCCACGTCGGCACCCGGAGGGACCGCGAACAGCGCCGAGCCGTTGTGGCGGATGTACTCGTTGAGCGCGTCGGTGCGCAGGTGCTCCTGCACCGGGATGAAGCCGGTGCGCGGGTCGCGTTGGTAGGCGATGAAGAAGAGGCCGGCGTCGAGCTGGTTGGTCACCGGGTCGATCCCGTCGGTGAAGGAGTAGCCGCGTCGCAGCAGCCGGATCCCGTTGTTCTTCTCGGGCGCGGCGAGGCGGATGTGACCGTCGGCCGGGACGACCGCATCGCCGTTCACCTTGGCCGCGAGGTTCACGGGATCGTGTTCGCGCGTACCGCCGAGGGGGGCACCGCTGCCCTTCACCCGACCGAACGTCTGCTCCTGGTCGGCCAGCGTGGAGCGGTCCCACACCTCGAGCAGCATGCGGATCCGCCGGGTGACGACGTAGCTGCCGCCGCGCATCCACGCGGGGTCGTCGGTGTCGGCCACCCAGACGTGTTCCGCAGGCGCGCGGTGTCCTCGGCGACCAGGTTGTTGGTGCCGTCCTTGAAACCCATCAGGTTGCGCGGGGTGGTCTGCGCCGCGTCGGTGCTCGACGTGCGCCCGAAACCCGACTGCGACCAGCGCAGGGCCACGACCCCGCGGCCGATGCGGGTCAGGTTGCGGATGGCGTGGAAGCACACCTGCGGGTCGTCCGCGCACGCCTGCACCGCGAGATCGCCGTCGCTGCGCGCGGGATCGATCTCGTCGCCTGCGAACACCGGCATCGGTACCAGCGCCGCCGGCTTGCGCGCCGCGATCTGGAACGGATCACCCGCCCGGTCGAACAGCGACGCGCCGAAGCCGAACGTGACCGTGAGCGCGGCCGCGCCGAGGTCGTCGGCTTCGCCGGTGTCGTCGGGCGGTGCGTCCTGGTCCGCGTTGTCGGTTCCGACCGGATGGCCGGCGGTCATCCGGCGCGACGCGCGCGTCCACGCCCGCAGCATCCCCACGAGCTCGTCACGGTCGTCGGTGAGCACGTCGAACGACGCGAACAGCAGGCGGCCCTGTGCCGGTGTGACGATCCCCGCTTGATGGAGACCGTGAAACGGAACCGCGGCGCGAGTGGCCGCGGCGGAGGTACCCTCCGCCGCGACGAGCGACGCAGTGGAGACCGCGAGCGCCCCGGCGCCGGCCGTGCCGAGGAACGCGCGGCGACTGACCGGCCGGATCACGACCCCACGACCTGCTTCCCCACCTTCGACAGGGGCTCGGCCAGCGCGTCGATCACCTGGGCCAGCGCCTTGGTGTCGTCGTGAGTGAGCTCGGTGTAGAGCACGAACGTCGTGCCCGTCCGGTGCGGGGCGAGCGCGGTGTCGACCGCGGTGAACTTCGCCTCGATGTCGGCCGCGAGGGTCGGGTTCTTCGTCGCGAGGATCGGCTGCACCGCGTCGAACGCGGCCTTCGCCCCCTGCACGTTGGCCTCGAAGTCGACGAGGTCGGTGTGCGAGTACCGCTCCTCCTCGCCGGTGATCTTCGATGCCGACACCTCGTTCAGCAGCTCGACCGCGCCGTTGGCGATCGCGCCGGGTTGCAGGTCCACGTCCTGCACCAGGTTCTGCAGCCTCGCCACGTTGTCGTTCAGCGCCTTGGTGTACGACGCGAGCCCCGCAGTGTTCCCGTCGATCCAGAGCTGCTGCTCGAGGTAGTGGTAGCCGCCCCAGTCCTGCTTCGGCACGTCACCCTCGCGCGCGTCGATCTCGGGATCGAGGTCACCGAAGGTCTCGGCGACGGGCTCGATGCGCTCGTAGGAGACGCGCGCCGGCACGTAGAGCAACTTGGCCTCCGCGAGGTCGCCACGGTCGATCGCGTCGGTGAAGGCCTTGGTGGCCGTCACCAGCTCGGCGGTCTGCGCCTCCAGGTAGGTGCGGTACTGCGTGACCGCCGCCTTGCCGGCGGTCGAGAGCCTGGCCGACACCCCCGTGACGACGAGCTTGCCCGTCGAGTGCTTCGACCCGCCCGGGCACTTGGTGCCGTAGGTCCCCGCCTTCAGCGTCAGCGAGAACTCCCGGTTGAGGCCGGGGGCGATGTTCTCGACCTCACCGATGATGCGGTCGCCCGAGAGCACCTCGAACTCGCTCACGTCGCCCGAGCCGGTGTTGGTCACCTTGAAGTTCGTGGGTCCGGCCTTGACCTTCAGCTTGGCCGGGCAGCCGTCGTCGTCGATCTCGACCTTCACCGTCGCGGTCTTCGCCGCCGCCGCGGTGGCCGAGAGGCCCACGAGCAGCGTGGTGCAACACATGGCAGCGACCAGCCCCGTGCGGCTGGCGGCGCGACCGATCGTGCGGAGCATCGTGCAGTCCCCTCCTGGTCGGTCTCAGACGGTCTCGACCACCGACGCGGCGGGCGCCGGTGTGGTTGCCTCCGCCCGCCGGGGCGCCGGACGGCACACGTAGAAGGTCATGGGCACCGCGTAGGCGAGGAAGGCGATCGTCTCGCCCCACGTCGGCTCGGGCTGGATGCCGAACATGCCGGTGATGAGCGCGGACTGCACCGAGCCGGGATCGACGATCGCGCGCAGGTCGACCGACCGGTCGAGGAGCAGGTGCCACCATCCGGCTTCGTGGGCGGTGTGCACCGCGAACGTGAGCAGGCCCGCGCCGACCAGGACCAGGACCACGCCGGTCACCCGGAAGAACCGGGACAGGTTGATCTTCACGCCGCCCCGGTAGATGAGGTAGCCGAGGACGACGGCGACCGCGACGCCCAGGAGCGCCCCCGTGCCGGTGAGTCCCGGGCGGTCCGACTGCTGGAACGCTGCCAGCATGAACACCGAGGTCTCGAGGCCCTCGCGGAGCACCGCGAGGAACGCCATCACCACCAGGCCGAGCGCCGAGCCCTCGATGAGCGCCAGCTCGGCGCGCTGGTGGAGATCGCCCCGGAGATCGGCCGAGTGGCGACGCATCCACACGATCATCCAGGTGATCATCCCGACGGCCGCGAGCGCGATGATCGTCTCGAGTTGCTCCTGCTCGCGTTGCGGGAGGTTCTCCTCCGCGAGGTGCAAGGCGAAGGCGACGCCGGCACAGAGCACGATGGCACCGGCGACGCCGAGCCACATCCAGCGGAGGGTGTCGCTGCGCCCCCGCTGGCGGAGGAAGGCGGCCACGATGCCGACGATGAGGGCCGCCTCGAGACCCTCCCGCAGGCCGATCACGAACGTCGGGAGCATGCGGGTCAGGTTAGGATACCCTTAGCTCTCGTGCAAGTCGTCCTCACCTTCCCTGGTGCAACCCCAGGTTCTCGTAGATCTCGCGGGTCGCGGTCGACCGATTCAGCGTGTAGAAGTGCAACCCGGGCGCACCGCCCTGCAGCAGGGTCGCGCACAGCTTGGTGGCCTCGGCGATGCCCACGCGGCGCACCTCGGCGGGATCGTCGCCGACGGCGCGGAGCTTGTCGGCCAGCCACTGCGGGAAGTCCGACCCTTGCATCTCCGCCATCCGCTTGATGCTCGCCAGGCTGGTGGCGGGCATGATCCCCGCGATCACCGGCTTGTCGATCCCGAGTCCCCGCAGGCTCTCGACCAGCTCGAAGTAGTGCTCGGCGTCGAAGAAGAACTGGGTGATGGCGAAGTCGGCCTCGGCGAGCTTCTCCGCGGTGTGGCGACGGTCGCTCTCGCGGCTCGGTGAGCGCGGGTGCGGTTCCGGGTGGGCGGCGACCCCGACGGAGAAGTCGCCCACCTCGCGGATCAGGCGGACCAGCTCGATGGCGTAGTGCAGCTCTCCCGGCGGGAGATCGAGATCCTTCGGCGGGTCGCCACCGAGAGCCAGGATGTTGTCGATCCCGGCGGCGCGGTAGCGCTTGACGATCTCGACCAGCTCGGCCCTCGTGTGGGCCGCGCACGTGAGATGCGCCATGGCCGTCATCGTGGTGTCGCGGTCGATGCCCACGACCAGGTCGTGGGTGCGTTCACGGGTGGTGCCGCCGGCTCCGTACGTGACCGAGACGTACGACGGGCTCAGTTGCTCGAGCTCGCGCAACGTCTGCGCGAGCACCGCCTCCATCTTCTCGTCACGCGGCGGGAAGAACTCGAATGAGAAGCTCGGGCCCGTCTTCAGGATCTCGCTGATCTTCAAGGCGCATCAGGCTACCGGGGTGACCCCGTGCCGCGGAACCCGCGGAACCGGCGCAACCGCAGCGAGTTGCTCACCACGAACACGCTGGAGAAGCCCATCGCCGCCGCGGCGATCACCGGGCTCAGCAGGCCGACCGCGGCGAGCGGGATGGCCGCCACGTTGTAGGCGAACGCCCAGAACAGGTTGCCCTTGATGGTCGCCAGCGTGCGCCGTGACAGCGCGATGGCATCGGCGGCGGCGCGCAGGTCGCCCGACACCAACGTGAGGTCGCTCGCCTCGATGGCGACGTCGGTGCCCGTCCCGATGGCGATCCCGAGGTCGGACTGTGCCAGGGCCGGCGCGTCGTTCACGCCGTCGCCCACGACCGCGACCCGCTTGCCCTCGGCCTGGAGCTCGCGCACGACGTCGACCTTCTCGCCCGGCAGCACGCCCGCGACCACGCGGTCGATGCCGACGTCTCGCGCCACGGCGTCGGCGGTGGCCTGACGATCGCCGGTGACCATCACCGTGGTGATGCCCAGCTCGTGGAGCGCGGCGATCGCCTCGGTCGAGGTCGGCTTGACCGTGTCGGCGACGACGAACGCCCCCCGCGCTTCGCCGTCCCATCCCGCGTAGACGACCGTCCGGGCGTCGCTGTCGAGCTCGCCGAGCGCGGGTGACACCGTGCCGACGTAATCGGACCGCCCCACGCGGACGGAGACGCCGTCGACGGTCGCCTCGACGCCCCGCCCCGGGTGGTTGGTGAACGCGGCGGGCGCGTCGAGCGCGGCGCCGCGGGCCCGGGCGCCGGCGGCGATCGCACGCGCGATCGGGTGCTCCGACGCGTCCTCCACCGAGCCCGCGCGTCGCAGCAGCTCGGCGGCGTCGACACCGGGAGCCGCGACGACGTCGGCCAGCTCCATGCGCCCCTCGGTGATGGTGCCGGTCTTGTCGAGGACCGCGGCGTCGACCGTGCGGGTCGCTTCGAGCACGTCGCCGCCCTTGATCACGATCCCGAGCTGCGCGCCGCGTCCGGTACCCACCATGATCGCGGTGGGCGTCGCGAGGCCGAGCGCGCACGGGCAGGCGATGATCAGCACCGCGACCGCGGCGGTGAACGCCTGGTCGGCGGCGTTGCCGAGCAGCAGCCAGACCACGAGAGTGGCGAGCGCTACGGCCAGCACGACCGGCACGAACACCGCCGAGATGCGGTCGGCCAGCCGCTGTACCGGCGCCTTCGAGCCCTGGGCCTGTTCCACCAGCCGGGCGATCTGCGCCAGCGCGGTGTCACCGCCGACCTGGGTGGCCTCGACCACCAGACGTCCCGAGGTGTTGAGGGTGGCGCCGAAGACGTCGTCGCCGGGTCCGACGTCGACGGGCACCGGCTCACCGGTGAGCATCGACACGTCCAGGGCCGACGCGCCGTCGACGACGCTGCCGTCGGTGGCGACCTTCTCCCCGGGCCGCACGACGAAGCGGTCACCCACGCGCAGGCTGGCGATGGGGATCTCGTCGCCGTTCTCCAGCCGCGGGTCTTGGCGCCGAGCTCGAGCAGGGCGCGGATGGCCTGGCTCGAGCGGCCGCGTGCACGCGCCTCGAAGTACCGGCCGAGGAGCAGGAGGGCGACGATGGCGGAGGCGGTCTCGAAGTAGACGTGGGGCCCGTCGCCGGAACCACCGAAGATCGCGCCCATCGACATCCCCTGATCGGCGGCGCCGAGGAACAGCAGCGCGACGATCGACCACACGTAGGCGGACAAGGTGCCGAGCGACACGAGGGTGTCCATCGTGGTGGCGCCGTGACGCAGGTTCACCATCGCGGCGCGGTGGAAGGGCCACGCCGACCACAGGATCACCGGCGTCGAGAGCGCGAACGCCACCCACTCCCACCCCGAGAACTGCAGCGCGGGCACCATCGAGATGGCGACCACCGGGATGCTCAGGGCGACGGCGACGACCAGGCGCGGTCGGAGGTCACGCAGCTCGTCGGCCTCGGGATCGTCGGCCTCGATGTCGGGTACCGAGTACCCGAGGCCGGTCACGGTCGCACCGAACGCGTCGGGCCCGGTGAGCGCCGGGTCGTAGGTGACGGTCGCGCGGTTGGTGGCGAAGTTCACGTTGGCCCGGCTGACCCCGGGGAGCCCGGCCAGGCCCGATTCGATGCGCGAGGCGCACGATGCGCAGGTCATGCCGGCCACCGGCAGGTCGCAGCGTTCGAGGCGTTCGGAATCCTGGATCTCGGTCGTCATGCGTGATAGCATACCCCCCTAGGGTATTTCGACGCAAGCGCCGAGGGGGAGAGCACGACGATGGCGGTCCGTGGCTACAGCCTGGAGAAGGACGACTACGGCAAGCGGCTGCGCCGCATCGAGGGCCAGGTGCGCGGCCTGCAGCGCATGATCGACGACGACGAGTACTGCATCGACGTGCTCACCCAGATCGTGTCCGTCACCAAGGCGCTCCAGGGCGTCGGCCTCGGCCTGCTCGACGAGCACGTGCGCCACTGCGTGCGCGAGGCGGCCACGACCGACCCCGCGGCCGGCGACGCCAAGATCGACGAGGCGGTCCAGGCCGTCGAACGGCTCCTCAGGGTCTGAGCGTGTGGTCCGAGCCCGAAGCGCTCACACCACGGGCACGCCCGTCTCGTACGCGGCCCGCTGGGCGCGCAGGGTGTCGAGCTGACGGCGCGTGAAGCGCGCGCACCACGAGCAACGCCAGGATCGCCGCCACCGCGGTGGCCACGACCCCCACCAGCGCCAGCATGTTGCTGGTCTCGATGTCGGCCAGCGAACCACCGTTGTGGAGTCCCGAACCGGCATCCAGGAAACGGATCCACGACGCGACCCACGCCGCCCACCACGCAGCCACGAGCCCCGACCCGGACACCGCCCGCCAACTCCGATCGCCGCGGCGGCTCGCGACCGTCGAGCCACGCCAGAGGTCCTGCATGATCAGGACGGGAACCACGAAGTTGGCGATCGGGACGAACCACGACCAGATCGACCAGCCCGGCCCGAATCGCGCGCCCGTGCGACCGAGCGCCTCGTTGTTCTTGGCGGCCCGGAACATCCAGATGACGAACAACACCACGATGACCAGTTGGGTCAGGCCGAAAAAGGCGGAGCCGGCGCTGACGTAGTCGTCGGCATCCTCGGCGCGCTGGAGCAGGTTGCCGAAATGGCCGGCCCGGAAGTCACGGACCACCGAGATCCGGTGCGCCAGGGCGACGGCGAGGAGCGACGACGCGAGCACCATCGCACAGAACGACACCGTCAACGCCACCGTGAGCCCGCGTTGGTCCCGCCAGCGCGCCGGGACCGCGACAGGCGGCGGAGGGGGCGGGGGTGGCAGCGTCACCCGCGGCAGCGTATCGGTGGGCGCGCGACCCGACGACGTTCCCGGTCGCTGTGCCAGACTCGGCGGATGCCGCCCGAGAAATTGCACTGGAAGGACCTCTACTCCGAAGTCGTCACGTCGGGGTTGTGCACCGGGTGCGCCGGGTGCGTGATCGCGTGTCCCCACGACGTCCTCGGCTACAAGGACGACGAAGGGGTCTACAAGCCGTTCCAGCTGGAGGACGGCTTCGCCCCCGACAACTGCAGCCATGGGCAGAAGGGCTGCACCTCGTGCACCCGGGCGTGCCCGCGGTTTCGCGCCTGGGAGCCCGAGATCGACGAGTTCATGTTCGGTCGGGCCCGCACCGTCGACGAACCCTCCGGTGTCAGCAAGGACATCGTGCTCGCCCGCGCCACCGACCCCGTGCTCGCCGAAGTGGGGCAGGACGGCGGCCTGGTGTCGGCCCTGCTGATCTATGCGCTCGAGCACGACATGATCGACGCCGCACTCGTGAGCTACCTCGAAGGCGATGGCACCACGTGGAAGGCCATCCCCGGCGTGGCCCGCACCCGCGACGACGTCATCGCGTCGGCGGGGAGCCGCTACACCTACTCCGCCAACACGATGGCCTACCCCGACGCGATCGAGAGCGGCGCCGAGCGCATCGCGCTGGTGGGCATGAGCTGCCAGTCGTCGGTGCCGCCGGTGATGAAGCAGCGCAAGGCGGGCAAGGTCGCTCGGCGGCTGTCGCTCAACATCGGGTTGCTGTGCTCCAAGACCTTCGACGACGCCATCTTCGAGGAGCTGTTCGAGGCCAAGTACGGCCTGAAGAAGTCCGAGATGAAGAAGATGAACATCAAAGGCGTCTTCCAGATCTGGATGAACAACGGCGACTACCACGAGGTGCCGTTGAAGGAGTGCCACGCCTGGACGTGTGAGGGATGCAAGATGTGTCCCGACTTCGCCGCCGAGCACGCCGACATCTCCACCGGCGGGATCGGCGCGTTCAACGACTGGACCCTCACCATCGTGCGCACCGAGATCGGGCGCGACCTGATGGACGGCATGATCCGCGACGGGTGGATCGAGACCCGACCCGGCGACGACGACCCCGGCGCCATCGCTCTGATGCACAAGCTCTCGGCCCGCTCGCGCAAGCGGTGGCCCGAGTTCGCCATCGACGCGCCGCGCCTGCTCCCCGCGCCTACGACGTAGCCCGCCTGCCTTCGGCTGCGCGGCGGCGGGTCAGCAACAGCAGCGCGAGACCGAGCGCCACCGCACCCGCACCCGCGATCGCGAGTGGTTCGGTGCTGGAACCGGCGCCGGTGAACGCGAGCGCGTGGGCCACGATCACCGTCGAGTCGAACACGATCGCCACGGTGGCCCGCTCGAAGCCGTAGTCCTCCCGGTTGGCGGCGAACAGCACGCAACCGCTCGGTTCGGTCGTGCAGTCGACGGTGGCCTCGGTGGTCTCGAACTGCCGGTGGATCGTGATGGTGCGGGCGAACTCGCCGTTGCCGTCGGCGTGGAACTCGTCGTACAGGCCGCCGGGCCTCTCGGTTGTGGTGACGCCGACGTCGGCCGCCGCGGTCACTCCGGCCCCGGTTCCGGACCCGGAGTCGTGTGAGGTCGCGTCACACGTTCGACCGGTGGGATCGACACCGGCGATGCACCCGGCGAGGCCGAGCCGGGCGTTCGGCGTGAACCCGGAGCCGTGCACGACGACCTGCTGACCGTCGGCCCACGGGCCGGCCGGGGTGGTCGTGATCACCGGCGGCGGCGCGACCGTGCTGGGATCGAAGCCCAGCGGGACGTCGACACTGGCGAGCGGGTCGCTGTAGGACTCGGCGCGGATCACGCACTCGCCCACCGCGTCGGAGCAGTTGGCCGTGACGATCGGCGGGCCGCCACGGCTGTCGTCGTAGTAGCTGAGGTCGCGGCGGACCCGCAGGCTGGCGTCGACCGCACCCGACGGGTCGGCGCTGAGGTACACGGAGCTCGCGCCCGGCGAGCAGCCGGGGCCGTAGCTCACGGCGTCGACGTCGCACTGCGAGATCAGCACCTGGTCGCCGGGGGTGAACCCGGTGCCGTGCACCGACACGAGCGTGCGGTCGGCGAGCCCGAACTGGGGGGTGACGGTGACCGTCGGTGGCACGACGGGGACCGTCGGGTCGAAGCTCACCGGTGCCGTCGCCGAGTCGCCGGTGTTGAACGCGTAGGCAACGACCGAACACGCCTGCGGCGCGCTCGCGCAGTCGAGCGCGCCGGGCGGGAAGTTCGTGTAGTCACGGATCCCGCGCTGCGCCGCGAAGGGCGTCGTGAACCCGCCGGTGCCGTCGGTGGTCACGTACGCGCCCGAACCGCCGCCGCACCCGCTGCCGACCGGGTCACTGGTCGCGGATTCGTAGATGACGACGGGCGTGTTCGGCGCGAAGTCACTGCCCGTCACGGTGAGCTGCTGGCCCTGGACGAGATCGGTGTCGGGCGCGACGGCGATCGTCGGCGGTGGCGGCAAGGGCACACTGGTGTCGAAATCGAGCGCGGCGGCGGCGACCACCGGAAGCGCACCGTACGACGACGCGAAGAGCGAGCACGCGCCCGGGGCGCTCGCGCAGTCGACGTCGCCGCCGCTCAAGTGGAGGACCCGCCCCAGCGTGACCGACGTCGAGAACGAGCCGTTGGCCGCGACGGGCGCGAAGCCGACCGAGTACGGGCTGCAGTCGTTGAACGTCACCGGGGCGCTGGTGCACTCGAGGATCTGTACGCCCGCCCCGGACGGGAAACCGCTGCCCGCGACGCTGACCGTCTGGTACTGGACCAGGTCGGTGTGCGGGGTGACGATCAGGGACCCCGCCGGGGGCGGCCCGCTCGGATCGAAGCTGAGCGCGACGAAGTTCTGCGCGTCGCGGTCCGAGGCCGCGACGGCGACCAGCGAGCACGCGCCGGGCGCCGACGCGCAGTCGGTGTTGGAGAAGGGCGGCTGCACGACGGCACGGTGGACGTGGGTGATCGTGATGAAGTCGCCGTTGCCGTTGGCCGACGTACCACCGAGCTGGGAGCAGATCGTGGTACCGGTGACGCACTGCAGGAACGACACGGAGGTGTTGCCGGGGAAGCCGCCGCCGAAGAGTGCGATCGACTGGCCCTCCACGAGCCCGGTGGCGGGACCGGCCAGCAGCGTGGGCGGCGGCGGGAGCGGGATGCTCGGGTCGAAGTCGAGGAACGCGTTCGCGTTCTCGCCGTAGTCGCTCAGCTTCGCCGCGCCCACCCAGCAGGCGTCGACCGCGCTCGCGGAGTCGACGATGCCGTTCTGGGTGTGGAGGATGCGGTGCACGACGAACGGCGCGCTGAACGCGCCCGTACCGTCGGTCTGCGCGGTGCCGTAGACCTGGACGTCGCAGTCGGCCGCGCCCCCTCCCCCGGCCTTGCACTCGGCCCAGCCCACCGCGGTGTCGGGTGTGAAGCCGGAACCCGCGACCGTCACGGTCTCGCGGTTGGCGAGGCCCGTCGACGGCGTCACGGTGAGCATGGGCGTGAGCTGCGCCGTGGGCGGCTCGGTGGTGGGGGCCCCGGGTACGTCGGGAACCGTGGTCGGCGGGTCCGCGGGTGCGTCCGCCGGCGGGTCGGTCGCCGGGTCGGTCGCGGGCGGAACGGTCGGGTCCGTCGCCGGCTCGGTGGTCGGTGCCGTCGGCGGCGTGGTGGTCGGCGGCGTGGTCGTCGACGCTGTGGTGGTCGAAGGAGGTTCGGCTTCGTCTGCGAACGCCCCGCCCGGCACCGCGACGACCATCACCGACACCACGACCAGCGACGCCAGCATCGCCGGCACCCGCCGGAGACCCGGGACGACCCGGCCCCGACCTCGACCCGAACCTCGAGCCCGCCCTCGACCGCGCCGTCGCATCGTCTCCCGATCTTCTCGGATACGGACGCCCTGCGCGGCGGCCCGGCTCACCATACGCACCTCGAGGGCCTCCCGCAACGTTCGACGTACCGGGGCGGTCCAGCGTTTACCCTGAGCGCGGGAGTGCCGGGAAGTCTGGTCGGCGAATCGTCTCCTCGCGTGGAAAGCCTGACCTGATGCCTGATCACCGACACATCCGAATCCCCGTGCTGGGGAAGGCCGCTCCGCCCCTCGGCAGCGACTTCGTGTCGCTGGAGGCGGCCAGCGGGATCGTGCTGCTCCTGGCCGCGATCGGCGCGCTCGTCTGGGCCAACACCGACGCCGCGGGCTACGCGGCCTGGTGGGATCACCACCTCACCCTCGGATGGGGTGATTTCGCGATCACCGAGTCGCTCGTCCACTGGGTGAACGACGCGCTCATGACCATCTTCTTCTTCGTGGTCGGGCTCGAGATCAAGCGCGAGCTCGTCACCGGTGAGCTCCGCGAGCGCAGCCGGGCCGCACTCCCCGCCGTGGCCGCGTTCGGCGGGATGGTGGTACCCGCGCTGATCTACGTGGCGGTGAACCTCGGTGGTGGGGGCACGAAGGGCTGGGCGATCCCGATGGCGACCGACATCGCGTTCGCGGTGGGTGTGCTCGCGATCCTCGGCGCGCGTGTACCGAGCAGCCTGAAGGTGTTCCTGTTGACCCTCGCCATCGTCGACGACATCGGCGCCATCGTCGTCATCGCGCTCTTCTACTCGAAGGGGGTGGAACCGTTGTGGCTGGGCGCGGGCGTGCTCGTGGCGCTCGGCGTGATCATGATGTCGCGACTGAACGTGGACCGACCGATCGCGTACCTCCTCCCCGGCGCGCTGCTGTGGCTGTGTCTCTACGAAGGCGGCATCGAGCCGACGCTCGCGGGCGTGGCGCTCGGGCTCATCACGCCCGCGTTGCCCCGCCGCGGCGTCCACGTGCTCGAGCGGCTCGAGCTCGGCCTGCACCCGGTGTCGAGCTTCATCATCATCCCGTTGTTCGCGCTCGCGAACGCGGGCGTGATCCTCACCGGCGGCGCGATCTCCGACGCGTTCGAGAGCCGGGTGACGATCGGCATCGTCGCCGGTCTGCTGGTGGGCAAGTTCGTCGGCATCCTCGGCGCGTCCGCGCTGGCGGTCCGGTTCCGGATCGGACGCCTTCCCGACGACATCTCCCTGCGCCACGTGGCGGGAGTGGCGACGCTCGGCGGCATCGGTTTCACGGTGTCGTTGTTCATCACCGACCTCGCGTTCCGGGGCTCGCAGTTCTCCGACGCCAAGATCGGGGTGCTCGTGGCATCCGTCCTCGCCGCGGCGATCGGGATGACCGGGTTGAGCTTCAGCCTGCGTCATCACGACGCGGCGACCGGGGAGCGGCAGTGAAGGTCGTGGCGCTGATGACGGACCTGATGGACCGATCACGCGTCTCGGCCGTCGTCCCCGGCGTCGAGTTCACCGCCGATGCCGCCGCGTGCGCCGGTGCCGACGTCGTGGTGGTCGACCTGGCGCGCCACCCGGCCGGCGTAGCCGCGGCGCGGGCCGCGGCCCCGGGGGCGTGGGTCGTCGCGTTCGGGCCCCACGTCGACGGCGCGCTCCTCGCCCGGGCCACCGCCGACGGTGCCGACGCGGTGCTCCCCCGCTCGCGGTTCTTCCAGGACCCGGCCACCGCGCTCGCACGCTGAGTCTGCGAGACTGCGCGCATGGCCGACTTCCCCATGGACACCACCGTCACCGACCACCTCCTGGCGACCACCCGCGCGGTGCGCAAGCGCCTCGACCTCGAGCGTCCGGTGGAGCCGGAGATCATCCTCGACTGCCTGCGGCTCGCGGTGCAGTCGCCCACGGGCAGCAACGCGCAGAACTGGCACTGGGTCGTGGTGACCGATCCGGAGAAGCGTGCGGCGCTCAAGGAACTCTACGGCGCGATGGCGCGCCCCTATCTCGAGTCGCAGGCCGAGGATGCCGCCGATCCCCAGACCCGCAAGGTGTACCAGTCGGCCGTCTACCTCATGAACATCCTCGACCGGGTGCCCGTCCACGTGATCCCGTGCATCGAGGGCCGAGTGGAGACCGCCGAGAACTTCGCCGGGGCCAGCTTCTACGGCTCGATCCTGCCGGCGGTGTGGAGCTTCATGCTCGCCCTGCGCTCCCGCGGCCTCGGCTCGGCGTGGACCACGCTCCACCTGGCCAAGGAGGTGGAGACCGCCGAGCTGCTCGGGATTCCCGAGGGCATCACCCAGGTCGCGCTCATCCCCGTCGCCTACACCACCGGCGGCGACTTCAAGCCGGCGGCGCGCCCGCCGGTGGAGGGGATCACCTACTGGAACACCTGGGGTGCTACCCACGAGTAACCCCGGACGACCGGCGCGAGTCGGAGCCACGATGCCCTCTGTCGTTTCGCGCCTCGAGACCGCCGCCGACGGCACCGCCACCGTCACGTTCGTGGGGTCCGCCGCGGGTGGGCCGGGAGGCGCCGACCGGGTCGAATGGTCCCGTCTCCACGACGACGCCCGCGGGGTCGCTGCCGCCCTCCAGGCCCGCGGTGTCGGCCCGGGCGTCCACGTGGGAATCCTCGGCCCCACGACCCGGGCGCTGGTCACCACGATCCAGGCGACGTTCCTCGCCGGCGGCACCGTCGTCGCCCTCCCGCTGCCGATGCGCCTCGGCTCCATCGAGGAGTTCGTCGAGCAGACCCGGCGGCGGATCGCCAACGCCGATGCCGCCCTGGTGGTCGTCGATCCCGATCTCGCGCCCTTCCTCGACCCTCCCCCGGGGGGCTCGCCGGGGCCCATCCCCGTGGTGCTGCTCGACGCGCTCGCCGCCGAGGGTGAGCGGCGCGGCGGCGAGACGCTGGTGCGACCGGGCGATGATCCCGAGCGACTCGCCATCCTCCAGTTCACCAGCGGCTCGACCGCGGCGCCCAAGGGCGTGATGCTGCCCGACCGGTGCGTCGGCGCCAACATCGACGCGATCGTCGCGGGTGCGGGGATCCACGACGGTGACCGCGCGGTGTCGTGGCTGCCCCTCTACCACGACATGGGCCTGATCGGCCTGCTCATGACCCCGATGCTCAACGGCTTCGAGCTCGTGCTGGGCGCACCCCAGGACTTCCTGGCCGCGCCGTCGAGCTGGTTGGAGTGGATCTCCGAGTACCGCGGCACGATCACCGCGGGCCCGAACTTCTCCTATGCGCTCGCCGCCCGGGCGTTGCGCCGGGCGGGCGACCTCGATCTCTCGAGTTGGCGCCTCGCGCTCAACGGAGCGGAGACGGTTGACCCGACTGCGGTCGAGGCATTCTGCGCGGCGGCCGCTCCGTTCGGGTTCGACGCCCGCGCCGCGTACCCGGTGTTCGGCATGGCCGAAGCGACCCTCGGCGTGACGTTCCCCGAGGTCGGCGTGGGGATGACCGTCGACTCGGTGGACCGTCACACCCTCGAGCACGACCGTCTCGCGCTCCCGGCAACCGACCGGACCGAGTCGGTGCGACGCTTGGCGATGCTCGGGCGACCCTTGCCCGGCTTCGAGCTGCGGATCGTGGAGCCGCGCACCGCCGCGGTGCGCGGCGAACGCGAAGTCGGCGAGCTCGAGCTGCGGAGCCCGTCGGTCACACCGGGGTATTACCGCAACGCCGAGGCGACCGCGGCCACGTTCGACGACGGGTGGCTGCGCACCGGCGACCTCGCCTACCTCGTCGACGGGCAGCTCGTGGTCTGCGGCCGGTTGAAGGACGTGATCATCGTCGGCGGGCGCAACGTCTTCCCCGAGGACGTCGAGCGCGCCGCCGCCGCCGTCGTCGGGGTGCGGGCAGGCAATGTGATCGCCTTCGGGAGCGACCACAAGCGCGGGCGGGAGTCGATCGTGGTGGTGGCCGAGACGAAGAGCGACGACCTCCACGAGGTGCACGACTCGGTGGTGACGCACGTGTGCGACGCGGTCGGGGTGCCACCGGTCGAGGTCGTGCTCGTGCGACCGGGCACGCTGCCCAAGACGTCGTCGGGGAAGCTGCAGCGCTCCCTCTGCCGGGACCGCTACCACGACGACCAGCTCGAACCCGTCTGACCGCGGGCGAGCGGGACGCCCGTCCACCGTGGTGGGGAACCGGATCCGGACCCGAGATGCCGCGGGCGGGAACCGAACGGGCAGAATGGGTGGTTCTCAGATGCGCATGGAGCCGACCACCCCCTCCCCCGGGGCGCCTGATCCCGGAGTCACCCTCGTCGACGCGCCCGTCGCGCCGGCGAGGTCGAATCGTCGCGAGCTCACCCGGATCTTCCTGGTCCTGCTCGCGCTGACCTTCGCGTTGCGCCTGCCGGCGTTCTTCACCCCGGTGTTCAACTCCGACGAGACGTTCCTCGCCACCCAGGCGCACGTGCTGAGCGAGGGCGGCCAGCTCTATCAGGACGCGATCGATCGCAAGCCGCCGATCGTGCCCTACGTGTACGCGGCCACGTTCTCCTTCTTCGATACCACCGCGTTGTGGTCGGTGCGCGTCGTCGCCATGCTCGCGGTCGCCCTCACCGCGCTGCTGCTCGCGATCGAGGCCCGCAGACGCTACGGCGCGCGCGCGGGATGGATCGCGGGAGCGCTGTTCGTCGTCGCCATGGTGGCCTTCGCACCACAAGACGGGCAGGCCGCCAACTTCGAAGTGTTCATGCTGCCATCGATGACGGCCGCCGTCCTCTTCGCGCGTCGCGGGCGCGGGTTCCTGGCCGGGGTGGCGATCGCGTTGGCCGCGCTGGCGAAGCAGACGGGCGCGGCGACCCTGCTCCCGGTCGTCTACCTGATCGCGCGCTCGCGCGGCAAGAAGGGCCTCGGCGAGGTCGCGCTCGGGTTCACGATCCCGACTGCGCTGGTCGCGCTGGCGATGGGCCCCGCACAGCTCCTGTACTGGACGGTGTTGGGCAACGGCTCCTACGTCGGCATGAAGACCATGTCGACCGTCGTGCTCACGACGTTCCTGTTCATGACCGGGATGTGGGCGCTGTGCAACCTTCCGCTGCTCTGGAAGATCCCCAGCGCGTGGGGCCACCGCACGCTGCGCGCGCTCGACGGCGATCGTGACACCGACCTCTGGCTGTGGCTGCTCTCCGCCGCGGTGTCGGTCGCGGTCGGACTGCGCTTCTTCGGCCACTACTACATGCAGCTCGCGCCGCCGCTCGCACTGCTCGCCGCAGGCGCACTCGTGCGCGGCTCGCGGAAGTGGGCGGACCGGACGGTCGTGTTCGCGCTCGCGGTCGGCTTCATGTTCTCGGCAGCCGGCTACTTCTACCATCCGGGTGTACCCGAGCCGAACTACGAGTCGGTGTCGCGCTACCTCGCCGCCACGACCAATCCCGACGACCCCATCTACGTGTGGGGAAGCGTGCCCGAGATCTACTGGGCGTCGGGCCGGCGCCCGGCGACGCGCTTCCTGACGTCGTCGTTCCTCACCGGCAACTACCCGGGACGCCCGCCGAAGGACGCCAACACCGGCAGCGACACCGCGACCGCGTGGCACGACTTCTACAAGGACTTCACCGCACATCCGCCGAAGTACTTCGTCGACACGTCACCCGCCAAGGTGCGCGGCTCGCAGTACTACCCCATCTCCGACTTCCCCCGGCTGCAGAAGATCGTGAAGAGCCAGTACCGCTACGTCGTCACCATCGACCACATCGCCGTCTACCAGCGGAAGTAGCCCCACTCATCTGACGATGGCCTACACGAGGGGCCAGGGGGTGCTGTGGTAGTCGTCGGGGAAGGGCAGGCCCCGGGTGACGAGCACCTGGGCGCGGCGGACGACCGCGTCGAGCTCGTCGGGCGCGAGCAGCGCGGCGAAGCGGTCGCCGAGGGGACCCGACTCGAGGTCGGCGACGACGCGGCAGACGTCGTCGGCGGCGTCGGGCGTGAGCCGTTCGCCGGCGAAGTCCCAGATCACGGTGCGGAGCTTCCAGTCCTCGTGGAAGGTGAGACCGTGGTCGATCCCGACGACGACGTCGTTCACCTGGTCGTGCAGGCAGTGCCCACCTTTGCGATCGGTGTTGTTCACCAGCACGTCGAACCACGCGAACTGGCGGAAGCGGTCGTCGCGCCCGTCGCGCAGGGTGAAGAAGTGCTCGTCGGGATCATGGTCGACGAACCGCTGGAGCGCGCCGACACCGAGGGGGCCGTCGCGCAGGATCGTGAGGGGCACGACGCCCCAGCCGAGGGCGTCGGAGAGCTCGTACGCCGCGACCTCGCGCTGGCACAACGTGCCCTGGGGGAAGTCCCACAGCGGTCGCTCGCCGCGGCGCGGCTTGTAGATCCCCGCCAGCTCCATCCCGTCGACCTTCGCCTCGACGAGGAACGTCGCGTTCGACGAGTACCGCATCCGCCCGACGACCTCGAGCTCGGCCGCGCCCAGCGCGGCGCGCAGCTCCTCCGGGGTCAGTTCCAGCGAGGACACTGGTGCCCGGACGGATCCATCGGCATTTCGCAGAGCGGGCAGGGTGGGCGGCCACCGGCCACGGCCTCGACGCCCCGCGCCGCCATCGCCCGGACCTGCGCGCGCGTGGCGTAGATGCGCGCCACATAGCCCTCGCCCTCGCCCTCGCCCTCGTCGGTCGCAGTATCGGCGGGAGCTTCGTCGTCATCGGCTTCGGGGTGCTCGCGCAGCTCGAGCAGCACCAGCTCGCGCTCGGTGTCGAACCCGAGGCCGATGAGACGCGCGCGGAACAGCGGCACCGTGGGCTCGCGCAGCTGCGTCTGGGCCGGCGGGACGTCGATCGGCAACTCGGGGTACTCGTCGGCGATGTGGTCGAGGAACGCGACGGCCTCGGTCGCGAGCATCTCGACCTGTTGCTTCTCCACCAGCACGGTGAGCTGCGTGTGCTCCGTGCGGGCCTGGATGAAGAACACGCGCTGGCCGGGTTCGCCGACCGCGCCCGCGCCCAGACCGTCGATGTCGTCGAGCTCGATGATCTCCGCGCTCACGCCGCGGGCTCCTCGGCGTCGGCCTCGCCCTTCTCCTCGCCCGCCGCCCGCGGCAGCAGCTCGTCGAGTGACCCGGTGTCGTTGCACTTCACCATCGCCGCGCCGTGCGCGGACAACTCGAACACCGTGACCGACGCCGGCGACACCACGATGCGCTGGAACAGGTCGAGGTGGACGCCCGTGTAGTGCGCGATGGCGGCCTTGATGGGGTCGGCGTGGGAGACGACCACGACCAGCTCACCGCGATGTGCGGTGACGACCGCCTCGAGCGCGGTGACCATGCGCGACTGCATCTCGGCCAGCGACTCGCCGCCGGGGAACCGCGCGCGAGGGCGCACGCTGGACGGTCTTCCAGAGATCGGTCTTCGCCAGCTCCGACAGCTGGCCGCCCGTCCACTCGCCGTAGTCGGCCTCGATCACACCAGGGAGGGCCTGTACGGTGAGCCCGTGACGCTCGGCGACGGCGGCCGCGGTCTGGGTGGTGCGCTCGATCGGGCTGGCGTAGACCACGGCGACGGGGAGGCCCGCGAGGCGCCCGCCGAGGGCCGCAGCCTGCTCCCGGCCCTTCTCGGAGAGGTCGACGCCCGGCGCGCGACCGGTGAGCATCGGCCCGGTCTGTGCGGTCACGGCGTGGCGCGCCAGCACCAGTCGGGTGGGAGCCGGATGCGGCGCCGGCTCGGAATCGGGCTTCGGATCGTCGGTCACTCCCCCGAATCGTACCGGCGGCCAATATCCTCGGCGCCGTGACCGACCAGCCCGTCTCCTTCTCGCCCCAGGGTCTCCCCGAGACCGTCCTCGACCCGGAGCCGCCCGACGCCCTGACGCGGCTGGCCGAGGCCCTGGCCCTCCCCGAGCCGGGCCGGCGGGACGCGGTGTCGTCGGTGGTGGCCGACTGGCCGCGCTTCCTCGACGGCTGGGCCCGGCTGGGCCAGCTCGCCCGTGACCCGGTCGAGGCCTATGCCTGCTTCCGCGTGGGGTACCACCGGGGCCTCGACCGGCTGCGCCAGTCGGGGTGGCGGGGTTCGGGCTTCGTGCGCTGGGAGCACCCGACCAACCGGGGGTTCCTGCGCGCGCTCGACGGCCTGCGGGCGAGCGCGGCGGCCATCGGCGAGCGCGACGAGGAGCAGCGCTGCGACGAGTTCCTCCACCAGCTCGAGCCGGCCTGGGACCACCTGGACCACGACGACGACAGCACCGCCGCGGTGGCCGCCGAGGCGAAGGGCGCAGGCGCATGAAGCGGGCGTTGATCACCGGGATCACGGGCCAGGACGGCCGCTACCTCGCCAACTTCCTGGCCGAGAAGGGCTACCAGGTGTTCGGCCTCATCCGGGGACAGAACAATCCCAAGGCCGAATTGGTGATGCACGAGACGCCGTCGTTGGAACTGGTCGACGGCGACCTCCGCGACCTGTCGTCGCTCATCGCCGCGGTCGAGCGGGTACAGCCGGACGAGGTGTACAACCTCGGCGCGGTCAGCTTCGTGCACCTGTCGTTCACCCAACCCGAGCTCACGTCGGAGATCACCGGCCTGGGCGTGCTGCGCATGCTCGAGGCGGTGCGCATCGTGGGCGGCGCCGAGGACAACCCCGTGCGCTTCTATCAGGCGTCGTCATCGGAGATGTTCGGCAAGGTGCGTGAGACCCCCCAGAACGAGCTCACGCCCTTCCACCCACGCTCGCCGTACGGCGTCGCCAAGGTGTTCGGCCACCACATGACCGTCAACTACCGCGAGGCCTACGGCATGCACGCGTCGTCGGGCATCCTGTTCAACCACGAGTCTCCCAAGCGCGGGCTCGAGTTCGTGACCCGCAAGATCACCAACTCCCTGGCACGCATCAAGCTCGGCCTCCAGGATTCGATCACCCTCGGCAACCTCGACTCGGCGCGCGACTGGGGTTTCGCCGGTGACTACGTCGAGGCCATGTGGTTGATGCTGCAGCAGGACGTCGCCGACGACTACGTCATCGCGACCGGCGAGACGCACACCATCCGCGAATTCCTCGACGCCGCCTTCGCCTGCGCGGGCTACGACGACTGGGTGCCCTCGGTGCGCCAGGACCCGCGGTTCGAGCGCCCGGCCGAGGTCGACCTGCTCATGGGCGACGCCACCAAGGCGCGCGAGCATCTCGGCTGGACCCCCACGATCGACTTCGCGGGCCTCGTGCGGCTGATGTACGAGTCGGACCTCGTCGAAGAGAGCGCCCGGGCCGAGTCCGGCCGCTAGCGTCGTGGGTGTGGGCAACGGCTCGCCGCTCGTCGGTGTGATCATGGGCAGCGACTCCGACCTCCCCGTGATGCAGGGCGCGGTCGACGTGCTGACCGACTTCGGGATCGCGCACGAGGTGCGGGTGGTTTCCGCGCACCGCACGCCCGAGGCGATGTACGACTACGCGCGCGGCGCGGCCGACCGCGGGTTGCGGGTGATCATCGCCGGGGCGGGCGGCGCCGCGCACCTCCCGGGCATGACCGCGTCGATGACGTCGCTGCCGGTGATCGGCGTACCCGTGCCGCTGGCGCAGCTCGACGGCCTGGACTCGTTGCTGTCGATCGTGCAGATGCCCGACGGCATCCCGGTCGCGACCGTCGGTGTCGGCAAGGCCCGCAACGCGGGGCTCCTGGCGGTGCGCATCCTCGGCGCCGGCGACGTCGAGCTCCGGGCGCAGCTCGACGCCCATCGCGCCGCCCTCGACGCGATGGTGCGCGAGAAGGACGCCAAACTCCGCGACGTCTGAGGTCGCCACCTACGGGTTTGTCGTCAGAGAACGGGGCTCCCGCGCGTCGAATCGACGCCAGAACGTTCAAGTGAAGTCGGGGGGGCGCTTCTCCACGAAGGCGGCGATGCCCTCGGCCCCCTCGGCGCGGCCCGACGCGGCGGAGATCGCCTCCGCCTCCCGGGCGAGGTGCGACTCCAGGGTCGACTCCAGGCTCGTGTGGAGCAGGCGCTTGGCCGCGGCGAGCGCCTGCGGGGCGCCGGCGGCGAGGCGCGCGGCCAACGCCTCCGACTCGGCGGTGAGCTGGTCGTCGGGCACGACGCCGGTGACGAGCCCCCAGTCCAGGGCCTCGGCCGCCGACAACACCCGGTTGGTGAACGTGAGCTCGACGGCGCGGCGCAAGCCGATCAGCCGGGGCAGGAACCAGCTCGACGAACCGTCGGGCGTGAGGCCGACACCGGTGTAGGCCATGACGAACTTGGCCGACTCCCCCGCGAGGACGAGGTCGGACGCGCCCACGAGCCCGATCCCGGCGCCCGCCGCGCTCCCCTGCACCGCGGCCACGACCGGTGCGTCACCCCGCACCAACTCGGCGATCGCAGTGTGCAACGGCCCGAGGATCTCCCGCAGGTGCGTCGGCAGGTCGTCGCGTCCGGCGAACGACTTCAGATCGCCACCGCCACAGAAGCGGGCACCCGAGCCGGTCAGGAGCACGACGCGCGCGCCGGGATCGGCCGAGATGGCCAGCACCGCATCCATGAGGTCGCGGGCCAGCTGCAGGTTGATGCCATTGGCGGCGTCGGGCCGGTTGAGCACCAGGTGCGCCACGCCGTCGCGCACCTCGAGGTCGATCGTCTCGTAGATCATGCGGCGACACACTACGAGACCTCGCCCGACCGACCGGAGTACAGGTCTCCCGCCCGGAGGGGCGGTCCGGGCGGGTCGACCTTGGTGTGGGGACACCCTCGGTGCGGTCGGGGGGCACTCCGAACCGCCCGGGGCGTGTCGCTCGCAGAGGCTCGCGCTCCCGGTGCGGCGGGTTCGCGTCTCTTGCTGGTGGAGAACCTACGCCCCCGCGTCCCAAGCACCCGACAGGGCAACGCCAAGGTTCGGTAAAGACTCCGGTTCGGTCGACACGCCGCTCAGGCCTGGATGGAGCTGAGAACGTCGAGCTTGGCGGCCCGCCGGGCGGGCCACGCGGCGGCGATCACGCCGAAGAACCCCGCCAACACCACGATCAGGACCAGCTGGACCGGGGCGAGCGCGAACTTCTCGATGCCCTGGTCGTGCAGCGCCTTCACCATCGCCCACGCGAACACGACCCCGATGATCAGCCCGAGGAACGTGCCGAGCAGGGCGATGATCACCGACTCCCAACGCACGCTCGACCGGAGCTGGCGCCGGGTCATCCCCACGGCGCGCAACAACCCCAACTCGTGACGCCGCTCGATGATCGACAGACCCAGCGTGTTGGCGATGCCGAAGAGGGCGATCACGATGGCGAAGAAGAGCAGGATGTAGACGAGGTTGAGGAACTGGTTGATCTGCGCGGCCTGTGATGCCTTGTACTCGTCGCGGGTCTGCACCTTGGGCCCGGGATACTGGTGCATCACCTTCTTGATCGCCGCGGTGTTGGCGGGTGTGACCCCGCCCTTCGTCTTCACGTAGACCTGGAAGTCGAACTGGTCGCGGAAGTTCTGCTCGTACGCGTCGATGGTCATCACGTACGAGGTGAAGCCGGTCTGCTTGTAGATCGACTCGACCGTGAACTCCTGCGTGCCGGTCTGGGCGAACTCCAGCGGGACCTTCGTGCCGATCTTCCAGTTGTTGTCGCTGGCGACGGTGTCGAGCACCGCGAGACCGTTCGTGCTCAACTTCGCGATCCGGCCGGCGGTCGGCTGGAGGTCGAAGAGCGAGTCGATCTGCGCGGGATCGGCGGCGATGACCTGCTCGACCGAGCCGTCGATCTTGGCCTGACCGCTGCGGATGCCCGACGCCGACTCGACCCCGGGCAGCGCCCCGATCTGCTGTTGCGCCTCGAGGGGGATGGATCCCTGGCCGAAGCCCGGCGACGTGACGACGTAGTCGGCCTTCATCGACCGGTCGAGCGCGGCGTTCACCGACGCGCGCGCCGAGGCGCCGAACACGGTGATGAGGCCGACGAGCGCCACACCGATCATGAGCGCCGCCGCGGTCGCCGACGTGCGCTTGGGGTTGCGCATCGCGTTCCGCCGGGCGATCGAACCCGTGATGCCCTTCATCTTCCGGATGGGCAGCCCCAGCACGCTGCTGGCCGGCGTGGCGATGATCGGGCCGAGGACGGCGACACCGAGGAACACGACGGCCATACCCACGCCCACGAACAGCAGCCCGCTGTCGCCGAAGAGACCGAGCAGCAGGAGCGCGATACCGACCGCGGTGATGACCATCCCGAAGACCGCTCTCCGGGGCGACGTGGCCGAGGTGTCGATCGACGACGTCGCGCATGGCCGCGATCGGCGGGATGCGCGCCGCCCGCAACGCGGGGAAGACCGCGGCGACCACGGTGACGACCAATCCGGTGACGAACGACCAGATCACCGCGGTGGCTGGGATGACAATGGAGCTGGCCGGGATGTCGAGCCCGAGCGCACCGAGCAGCGCCTTCAGACCGACGGCGAGGAAGATACCCGCGACGAACCCGATGACCGAGGCGGTGATCCCCACCAGGACGGCCTCGAACAGCACCGAACCGACCACCTGGCGCTGACCGGCGCCGATCGCCCGCAGGAGGGCGAGCTCCCGACTCCGCTGGGCCACGATGATCGAGAACGTGTTGAAGATGATGAAGGAACCGACGAGCAACGCGACGACACCGAAGATGAGCAGGAAGGTGTTGAAGAACGACAGGTTGTCCTTCAGGTTGTTCTGGCTCTCCCTGGTGATGTCCTTCCCGCTGATCACCTCGACGTTGGCGGTTTCGGGCGCGGCGTGCAGCGCGTTGCGGATGTTGCTCACCACCTGGTCCTGGGTGACACCCGGATCGGCCTTCACGTCGATCGAGTCGAACTGACCCGGCGTGCCGAGCACTCTCGATGCGGTGGTAGGCGTGAACGCGGCGATGGTCGCGCCGAGCGGGCTGTCCGCGGTGCCGAACTTCACGATGCCGGTGAGCGTGTAGTCGTTGCGCCCGGCCTTGGTGACGACGGGGACGGTGTCGCCGGGCCGGTAGCCGGCGTCGTCGGCGCTCTTCTTGTCGATCACGACCTCGTTCGGCGTACGCGGGCCACGGCCTTCCACCACGTGGATGGTGCTGAGCTCACGGTCGGGCGTGTACGCGAACCCGAACGTCGGCGCACCCTGGCCGTTGCTCCCGAGGGCGTCGCCCTTCTTGTCGACGATGATCGCCAGACCCTGCACCTGGCCGTCGGCCTTGTCGACACCCTTCGCCGCGCGCACCTCCGGGAGCAGCGTCGCCGAGATGGTGCCGCGGCCGCCCCCGAAGTCGCCGCTGAACGTCTCCTTCGCGCGCACCACCGCGTCGGTGTGCTGGTAGATGTCGCTGAAGAGGTTGTCGAACGTGTTCGAGATCGTCGCGGTGAGCACGAACGTGCCCGAGATGAACGCGACCCCGAGCATCACCGCGATGCCGGTCAGCAGGAACCGGACCTTCTTGGACAGGATGCCCTTGAGCGTGACCTTCCACATGTTCAGGCCATCATCCGGCTAGGCGCCGAGGCTCTTCATCTTGTCGAGCACGGTGTCGACGTCCGGTTGCAGCAACTCGTCGACGATGGCGCCGTCGGCGAGGAACACGACGCGGTCCGCGTAGCCGGCGGCGATCGGGTCGTGCGTCACCATCACGATGGTCTGCCCGAGGTCGTCGACCGCCTTGCGCATGAACGTGAGGATCTCGGCGCCCGATCGGGAGTCGAGGTTGCCGGTGGGCTCGTCGGCGAACACGATCGCCGGCTTGCTCAGCAGCGCCGCGACCGACGGCGACCCGCTGCTGCTGGCCGCCGGAGAGCTCGGCCGGCCGGTGGGTGAGCCGGTCCGACAGGCGGACCGTCGTCACGATCGGTCTCGAGCCACTGCGGGTCGGGCTTCGTGCCGGCCAGCGACATCGGGAGGGTCATGTTCTCGAGCGCGTTGAGGGTGGGGATCAGGTTGTACGACTGGAAGATGAACCCGAGCTGGTCGCGGCGGATGAGCGTGAGCTCCTTCTCGCTCGAGGTGCTGATGTCCTTCTCGCCGAGGAAGATCCGACCCGAGGTGAGGCGGTCGAGGCCGGCCATGCAGTGCAGGAGGGTCGACTTGCCCGAGCCCGACGGACCCATGATCGCGCGTGAGTCGCGCCGTCTCGAACCCGACGTTGATCGAGTTCAGCGCCCGGACCTCGGCTTCACCGGATCCGTAGATCTTCGACGCGTCGACGCGCGCGCGCGGCGATCGCGACGTACGGGGGACTGAAGGTGTCGGTCATCGGAACTCTCCGTCGGGGGAAACGGGTCAGGACACCCTACGACACGTCGCCGGCCGCTTCGGTCAACTTCGCGGTTTCGTCGGGCGGGTGCCCGGGGCGACGCTGCGGCGGCTCGTGACGGCCCAACCACACGAACCAGGCGATGCCGAGGACACACACCGCGATCGACACCCACGCGTTCAGCCGGAGGCCGCCGATGTGGTGGGCGGGATCGATCCGCATGTTCTCGAACCAGAACCGGGCGAACGTGTAGAGCACGACGTAGAGGGCAAAGGTCTGACCCAGCTTGAGCGTCGCAGCGCTTCTCCGTGAGCAGGAGGATCCCCACGATCGCGAAGCAGGCCAACGACTCGTAGAGGAACGTCGGTTGGAACGTCCGGTAGGCCTCGTACCCCGCGGGTCGGTGAGGAAGCGAGATCTCGAGGGCCCACGGCAGCGTCGACGGCTTCCCGAACAGCTCCTGGTTGAAGTAGTTGCCCCACCGACCGATGCCCTGGGCGAGCACGATGGCCGGACCCATGCAGTCCATCACCGCGAGCGTCGGCAGGTGCCGGCGCCGGGTGGTGACGACCACCGCGATGCCACCACCGATCACCGCGCCCCAGATCCCCAGACCGCCCCGCCAGATCTGGAAGGCCCGGAACGGGTCGTTCTCGAACAGCTGGTAGTCGGTGACCACGTGGTAGGCGCGCGCGCCGACCACGCCCCAGATCACGACCCAGAACGAGATGTCGTAGATGCCGTCGCGCGGGTAGCCGCGGCGACGCCAGCGGTGCTCGGAGAACCACACCGCGACCAGCGTCGCGACGGCCAGGATGAGGCCGTACATGTGGAATGGTCCGAGGTTCCCGCTCGACGGGCTGGGGATCGACCCGAGCAGCGTGTCCATCGGGGGTCATCGTAGGTGCGATGGGTTCGTCGGGCGGCCCTTCAAGGATTTGCCGCCGCGATGCCGATAGGCGTCGTATGCGCCGGGTCTTCCTGATCGTGCTGCTCGTCGCGGCGCCCGCGCTCCTCGCCGCGTGCCTGCCTCCCGGGACACCTCCGACCCCGACCACCACCACCACGACCCGACCGCCGAGCGGCGCCTGGGCCCAGAACGGACCGCTCGGCAGCTGCCGGGTCTTCCCGACCGACAATTCGTGGAACCGGGACGTGTCGGCCCTGCCGGTCGACCCCGGCTCCGCGAACTACCTGGCGGGCATCGCCGACCTCGGTGGCAACCAGAAGCTGCACGCCGATTTCGGGGGCGACGGCGCGTACGGCATCCCCTACATCACCGTGCCCGGCACGCAACCGCTCGTACCGGTCGACTTCCTCGCCTACGGCGACGAGAGCGACCCGGGCCCCTACCCCATCCCGCTGGCGGCCCCGGTCGAGGCTGGGAGCGACCGGCACGTGCTCGCGGTCGACCGTGACCACTGCAGGCTCTACGAGCTGTTCGCGGCGTCGACGGACACCGATCGGTGGCGAGCGGACTCGGGCGCGGTGTTCGACCTGACGTCGAACTCGCTGCGCCCCGACGGGTGGACGTCGGCGGACGCGGCCGGTCTCCCCATCTTCGCCGGCCTCGTCCGCTACGACGAGGTGGCCGCGGGGCACATCGACCACGCGCTGCGCTTCACCGTGTCGCGCACCCAACGGGCGTACCTGCACCCGGCCACGCACGACGCGTCGTCGAGCACCGATGCCGATCTGCCGCCGATGGGCCTGCGGCTGCGGCTCGCTGCAGGGTTCGACCTGTCCGGCTACCACGGCCAGGCCCGGGTCGTGCTCGACGCGCTCAAGCGCTACGGGATGATCGTCGCCGACAACGGCAGCAACTGGTTCATCAGCGGGGCGTCCGACACCCGCTGGGACGACACCGATCTCGACCAGTTGAAGACGGTGCCGGGGAGCGCGTTCGAGGTGGTCGACACCGGCGAGTCCCTGCACCGGTAGCCCGTACGCTCGCGGGGTGCGCTTCTCCACCCGTCCCGAGCCCGACCCGACCGGGCCGGGCCAGGAATCGGCGTGGGACTATCCCCGGCCGCCGCGGGTCGAACCGGTCACCGTTCGCATCACCGTGGTGCTCGCGGGCACGACGATCGCCGACACCACCGACGCGTTCCGGGTGCTGGAGACGAGCCACCCGCCGAACTACTACCTGCCCCCGGCCGACATCCTGCCCGGCACCCTCGAGCGGGGTGCCGGCGCGTCGTTCTGTGAGTGGAAGGGCCGCGCCCACTACTTCACCGTGCGCGCTGGCGCTCGGGTCGAGCCCGACGCCGCGTGGGCGTACGAGTCACCCAGCCCCGCGTTCGCGGAGATCAAGGACCACGTCGCGTTCTACGCCGGCCGCATGGACGCCTGCTTCGTCGACGGCGAGCTGGTGGTGCCCCAGCCCGGCGGGTTCTACGGCGGCTGGATCACGTCGCGCGTCGCCGGACCGTTCAAAGGCGGTCCCGGCTCCCGCGGCTGGTAGCACCGCACCCGCCCCCTGGACGAGCATGTGTCGATCGGGTGGCGCAGGCGACGGCAAATCGACACATGCTCGGGTGGGGTCAGGTTCCGGTCGCCGCCATGGCGATGCAGCTGGCGATCCTGATCCAAGGCCCCGGCGCGCCTCGTCGACGAGCAACGCCGCACGCGCAGGTTCGCCGCTACTTGACGAGTCGCGACATACGGCGATCGGCGAGCACCTTGCCGGCCGTCTGGCAGTTCGGGCAGTAGGTGACCTCGTGGCTCTCGTAGCTCACGCGCCGCAGGGTCTGGCCGCAGCGGGGGCACGGCGTTCCGTAGCGCGCGTGCACCTCGAAGTGCTCACCGAGCTTGGGCTGCGAGAGCCCACCCGCGCGGCCGCGCTCCCGTTCGAGCCCGTCGCGCATCACCGCGCGCACCGCGTCGAGCAGGCGGCTCCGGGCCTCGTCGTCGAGCGATGCGAGCGACGCGTACGGCGACAGCTGCGCCCGCCAGAGGGCGTCGTCGGCGTAGCCCCGGCCGACGCCGGAGACGGTGCGCTGGTCGCGCAGCAACGTGTGCACCCGCCGGCGGTCGTCGCCGTGCAGGACGAGCTCGGCGAACTCGTCGGAGTCGGGTTCGGGACCGAGCCGGGCGAGGGGGCCGTCGTCGTCGGGCGCCAGCACCCACCACGCCGCCTTGCGCTCGGTGCCGTACTCGCGCACGAGCACCGCGGGTGCGCCGGCGAACCGCAGGCGCACGACGGATCCTTTGGTACGAGTGCGCTTCGGGGGATCCTCCAGGTGCAGTCGCCCCGCCTGCGACAGGTGCACGAGCAGCCGGCCGGGCTCGCCGAAGTCGAGGACCAGGTACTTGGCCCGCCGCGACACGCCGAGCACCGGATGGCCCACGAGCGACTCCGGCGCCGGCGCGACCGTCTTCAGCGCCGAGAAGCCGAGGGGTTCGACACCTTCGAGCACCGCCGCCGGTGAGGACGGCGTCGAGCCGTTCGGCCAGCGCCTGCATCTGCGGCAGCTCGGGCACCGCGTCGCCCCGCTACCGGTCGCCGCGACCGCGGCGCCACTGCTTCTGGCGTTGCCGCTGCCGCTGGCGCTGCAACTTGAGACGCACCTCGTCGCGCCGGACCTGGAGCTCACGGAAGGTGAGCGTGTCGACGTCCGAGTCCACGAGGAACGCCGCCTTCATCGCGTCGGTGTCGGGCGCCGCCTGGCTGGCGTCGATCCCGACCTCGCGCAGGATCCGGTCGCCGTGGGTCTCGGCGAAGTACGTGTAGATCGTCATCATCTGCTGCAGCATGTCGAGATCGGGCGCCAGGATCGCGGTCGCGCTGTTCAGGAACATCGTGTTCTTCACGAAGAGCATGAGCTCCTTCGGCACCCGGGCGCCGTAGCCGAGCAGCTTCTTCGTGACCTCGCGCATCTCGAGCATGAGGTCGTCGGCCGACATCTGCGTGGGGTCCTTCACCGGGCCGTCGAGCTCGAGGTCGCGCGCCAGCGCCTCGAGATCCACGTCAGGCGGGAAGGCGCCGAGGTCGCGCAGCGCCGCGAGCTGGCCGCGCTGGTCGCCGGTGGTGCCGAACATCAACAGCCGCAGGAACGCGAGCCGCTGGGGCTCCGAGAGTCGCCCGGTCATGCCGAAGTCGAACAGCGCGGTGCGGCCGTCGGGCTGGACCACGAGGTTCCCCCCGTGGAGGTCGCCGTGGAAGACGCCGTAGATCATCGCGCCTTCGAGCGACGCGATCAGCCCCGCCTGCAGCAGGGCGTGCGTGTCGATCCCGGCCGCGTGCATCGACTCGACGTCGTCGAAGGCGAACCCGTCGAGGCGCTCCATGACCAGCACGCGCCGGCTGACGAGCGTCGGGTGCGGGCGCGGCACGATGATCCCGCGCTGGTTGGTCTGGGCCAGCACGCCCGCGATGTCGAGCATGTTCTGGGCTTCGAGGCGGAAGTCGAGCTCCTCGATGACCGTCTCCGCGAACAGCTCCACCAGCGCGGGCGGGTTCGCCAGTGCGGCCACGGGGATCCGCCCGACGAGACGGGGGGCGAGCCACGAGAGCGCGGCGATGTCGTCGCGGAACAGCTGCGCGACCCGGGGTCGTTGCACCTTGACGACCACGTCTTCGCCGGTGTGCAGGCGGGCCGCGTGGACCTGGGCGATCGAGGCGGCGGCGATCGGCGTTTCGTCGAACCACTCGAAGAGCTCGGCCAGGGAGCCCCCGAGGTCGATCTCGATGACCGCCCGCACGTCGGCGAAGGGCTCCGGGGGCACCTGGTCCCGGAGCAGCTTGAACTCGGTGACCAGCTCGTCGGGGAAGAGCCCTTCGCCCCCGGAGATGATCTGGCCCAGCTTCACGTAGCTGGACCCGAGGCGCTCGAAGGCCCGCCGGAGCCGTCGGGAGATGCCCGGACGCGACGAGGGCCGTCGCCATTCGAACACGAGCCACCCGGCGAGCGCGCTCCCGATCTCGGCGACGGTTCGGACGAGGCGACCGAGCGGGGGGAGGCGGCCCGGCGCGAGCAGGCGGGGCACCTCCCGGCGGGTGCCCCGGCGGATCCGATCGATGTCCCACTGCCAGGGGATCTGGTCCGGATCGAGGACCCACGGCCCGTGGTCGCTGAACGCGCCGAACGCGAGGTCAGACGACGGGGCGACGGACGGCTCGGGCACGGTCATGGCCGGGACAACGCTAGACGCAGGCCCGAAAGTCCCCGCCCTCGTGGGACGCGACGAGGCCCGGCGTGCGCGGGTGCGCAGCCGGGCCTCGACGATCGACCACCGGACGGCCGCAGCCGCCCGCGTCAGGTCATGGCGTCAGCAACCGCCGCCCCACGGCGCCGCGCCCTGCTGGGCGTACAGCGCCTGGGCCATCGCGTCCTGGTCGGCCGGAGAAGCCTGCGCGGGTCGACCCCCACGAGGTCTCCACGCCCGGCCGACGCGGCGGTCGAGTTCCAGGTGCCGGGCAGGAACTGGTAGGCGCCGGCGGCACCGGACCCGCCCGTGTTGTAGACGCCGTAGTTGCCACCGCTCTCGCGGTTGCGAACGCACGACAGGAAGTCGCCGGAGTTGGTGTCGGAGTAGCCGGAGCTCCCGACCGGCTGGGCGGCCTGGGCCGCATCCTCGGCGGCCCGGAACGCGGCGTAGTCGAGGATGTCCTGGATCGCCCGGATCTTCACGTACTCGGCGACCGCCCGGGACTGGACGTAGCGCTGGATGAGCTTCGCCTGGACCTCGAAGATGGATTCTGTCGGCGAGGTCTCGGCGATACCGGTGGACGCGGCGATCGGCCGCTCCGCATGGAGCTTGTCGAGCTTCGGTCCGAGGGAATGCTCGGCATCGGACGGAGCCGCGACGGCAACGCTCGCCGCGATCGCCACGACGCAGAGAGGTGCTGCGAACAGCATCACTCGCTTGCGCATATGGGTTTCCTTTTCCTGGGGTTCGGGCCTCGCCGCGCGCGTGGAAGAGGCATTCGGGTTGGTGTGGTGGGAGAGCTCCGGCACCCGGGGACGACACGGGTGGAACTTCCCGGGGGAAACGCTAGCGGCGCACCTCCTCGCCCTGGGCATCGGGGCGGCCCAGGAATGCCCGAAAAGGTACGTCCATGGTGAAACCTAGACGATCACCCGAGCGACGTCCAGACTGCCCGCGAGATCAGCCGGTGACGCGGGCCGTGTACCGCGCCCCGTCGGACTCGACGGCCACCGCGACGGCGAAGGCGTCGGACACGGCCTCCGACGTGAGCGTCTCCCGGATGGGCCCCGCCGCCACCACCGCCCCGTCGCGGAGCAGCAGCGCGTGGGTGATCCCCGGCGGGATCTCCTCGAGGTGATGGGTCACCAGGACGAGCGGCCGGTCGCCGTCGCGGGCGAGCTCGCCGAGCAACCTGACCAGCGCCTCCCGGCCCCCGAGATCGAGGCCCGCGCAGGGCTCGTCGAACAGCAGCAGCTCGGGCGAGGCCATGAGGAGCCGGGCGACGAGCAGCCGCTTGCGCTCGCCTTCCGACAACGTGCCGATCTCCTGGCGCGCGTGCGCTCCACACCCGACGAACCCGAGCCACGCCTCGGCGCGGGCGCAGTCGTCGGATGAATACGTGCTCCACCAGGGCTCGAGCGCGGCGTCGAGGCCCATGACCACCACGTCGGCCGCGGTGAGCGTCGGGCGCAGGTGGGTCAGCAACGCGCTGCTCGCCAGGCCGATCCGGCGCCGCGCGCGTCGCACCTCCACCGCGCCGTAGGTGTCGCCCAGGACGGTGACAGTGCCCGAGGACGGCCCGCGCTGGAACGACAGCAGCCGCAGGATCGAGGTCTTGCCCGAGCCGTTGGGTCCGAGCACCACCCACCGCTCGTCGACTCCCGCGCGCCAGTGGACGTCGCGCAGCACGGGCGTGGCGCCCTCGACGAGACCGACGTGCGAGAGCACGAGCGCGGGTGGGGCGGCCACGGCAGGATCATGCCCGGTCCCGGGGGCCGGCTCACATCGGGTGCTGGGGTACGGTCGACGGGTGAGCGACGTCGACGCGGTCGTGATCGGAGCCGGACCCAACGGGCTCGTCGCCGCCAATCTCCTCGCCGACGCGGGCTGGCGGGTGCTCGTGCTCGAGGCCCAGCCCCAGCCCGGCGGCGCGGTCCGCAGCGCCGAGCTCACCCATCCCGGCTTCGTGCACGACGTGTTCAGCGCGTTCTACCCGCTCGGGGTGGCGTCGCCGGTCATGCGGGCGCTCGACCTCGAGGCCCACGGGGTGCGGTGGTGCCGGGCCCCGGTGGTGCTCGCGCACCCGGCGACCGACGGTCGCTGCGCGGTGCTCTCGACCGACCTCGACGAGACCGCGAAGTCGCTCGAGGCGTTCGCCGCAGGCGACGGTGGCGCCTGGCGTGCGTTCCACGCCGACTTCCTGAAGGTCAGCGAACCGCTCCTCGAGTCGATGATGACGCCGATCCCGCCGATCAAGGGTCTCGTACGCCTGGCCGCCGCGCTCGGGCCGCACGGCCTGCTGGCTTTCACGCGCCAGTCGCTGCTCTCGGTCCGGCGCCTGGCCCGGGAGCACTTCGCCGGCGAGGGCGCCGCCCTGCTGCTCACCGGCAACGCCATGCACAGCGACCTCGGGCCCGACGTCCCCCCCAGCGGGTTCCTCGGGTGGATGCTCACCGGCCTGGGCCAGCAGTACGGGTTCCCCGTGCCCGAAGGGGGCGCCGGCCGGCTCACCGCCGCGCTCGTCGACCGGCTGGTCGCTCGCGGCGGGGTGATCCGGTGCTCGGCCCCCGTCGCCCGCATCGACGTGCGCGACCGGCGCGCCGTCGCGGTCGTGCTCGACGAAGGCGAGTCGATCGCCGCGCCGCGCGGGGTGCTGGCCGACGTCGGCGCGCCTGTGCTCTACCGCCGGATGGTCGGCGAGGAGCACCTGCCGGCGGCTCTCGTCGACGACCTGACCCGCTTCGAGCACGACTCGGCGACGTTCAAGGTCGACTGGGCGCTCTCGGGGCCGATCCCGTGGCGCGCCGAGCCCGCGACCCGGGCCGGGACGGTGCACCTGTCCGAGAACATGGACGCCATCACCGCGTACTCGGCCGACCTCGCGCGCGACCGGATCCCCGCCCGGCCCTTCGTGCTGACCGGGCAGATGAACAAGGCCGATCCCACCCGGTCACCCGCGGGCACCGAGACGGTGTGGGCCTACACCCACGTGCCCCTGCGCCCGCGCGGCGACGCGGGCGGCACCCTGCACGGCACCTGGGACGACTCGGAGAGCGAGACGTTCGCGGACCGCATCGAAGCCGAGGTCGAGGCGCACGCGCCCGGCTTCCGGTCGCTGATCACCGCCCGCCACGTGCTCTCCCCGCCCGCGCTCGAGGCACGCGACGCCAACCTGATCGGTGGCAGTCTCGGCGGCGGCACCATGGCCTTCTCGCAGCAACTCGTCTTCCGGCCCGTGCCCGGCCTCGGACGGGCCGAGACGCCGGTACGCGGGCTGTTCCTGGCGTCGGCGTCGGCACATCCGGGCGGTGGCGTGCACGGCGCGTGCGGCGCCAACGCCGCCCGGGCTGCGATCGCCGCCGATCGCATCCGCCGCGTCGTCGGGCGCGTCCGTCGCTGAGGCCCGTCCGGTCAGTCGAGGCCGGCGAGCTCGCGCAGGGCACGGCGGGCGACGGCCAGCGCGGCGAGGTCGAACCCACCCGCCGCCTCGATGTCGGTGATGACCTGGCGGTAGCGCGCCACCTCGCCGGCGTGCGCGGCCAACCACGCGGCCACCCGGTCGTCCGGCGGCGACGAGTCGTCGGTCTCGCGCAGGACGGACTCGGCGAGGGCGTGTCGCGATTCACCGAGGTCGTCGCGCAGCGCGGCGCGCGCTTCGGTCTGCCAGCGATCGGCGCGGGGCAGGGCGGTGACGTGCTCGCGCAGCGCTTCGAGCGCGAGCCGGTCGTTGACGACGAACTGCACGCGGGCCACCACCAGCGGATCGGCGCCCAGGCGCATCGCGAGCTCGGCGGCCGGCAGCGCCGCCAGGGCCGCCTCGCTGCCCGCGACGCGTCGCGCGAGGTCGTCCGGTACACCGAGTGCACGCAGGCGCTCGGTCTCGGCCGCGAGCACGCGGGTCGCGGCGCCGGTGAGCACCTCGGGCAGGTTGGCGACGACGGTTTGCACGCCGGGGCGGAACTCGTCGATGGTGGGCCCGAGCGCCCGGTCCCCGCCGTGACGCACCAACCAGCGTGAGGCGCGCTCGGCGAGGCGGCGCACGGTCAGGAACATCTCGTCCTGCGTCGCGGCCGGGCACCGGAGGTCGAGCTCGTCGATCTCGGACCACGTCTCGGTCACACCGAAGACGTCGCGCGCCACGACGTGCGCGCGGGCGAGGGTCGCCAGCGGCATCCCCGTCTCGTCACCCAGGCGCGACAGGAAGCTGATCCCGGCCCGGTTCACCACCGCGTTGGCCACGACGGTGGCGACGATCTCGCGGCGCAGCGGATGGGTTGCCATCGCCGCCCGGTAGCCGGCGCGCAGCTCGGGCGGGAAGTACGCGACGAAGTCGCGGTGCAGGTACGGATCGTCGGGGAGATCGGAGGCGACGAGGGCGCGCTGGAGCTCCAGCTTCGTGTAGGCGAGCAGCACGGCCAGCTCCGGTGCGGTGAGCCCGCTCCCGGCGGCGTGACGTTCCTGGAGGGCCTTGGGCGTCGGGAGCGCCTCGAGCGCCCGGTCGAGACCGGCGCTCCGCTCGAGGCGTTCCATCTGGCGGGCGTGCACACCCACGAGGGCGGCGGCCTCCACCGCGGCGATCTCCAGCGCGTTGGCTTGCGCGACGTTGTCGGCGAGCACGAGGTCCGCGACCTCGTCGGTCATCCGCACGAGCAGCGCGTCCCGGTCAGCGGCCACCAACGACCCGGTGGCAATCGCCCTTTGCAGGAGGATCTTGATGTTGACCTCGTGGTCGGAGCAGTCGACCCCGGCCGAGTTGTCGATGGCGTCGGTGTTGACGTGGCCGCCGGCGAGGGCGAACTCGATACGCGCCCGCTGGGTGAATCCGAGATTGCCCCCTTCGGCGACGACCCGGCAACGCAGCTCCGCCGCGTCGATCCGCACGCCGTCATTGGTGCGGTCACCGACGTCGAGGTCGGATTCGGTGGCGGCCTTCACGAACGTGCCGATGCCCCCGTTCCACAGGAGGTCGACCGGTGCCCGCAACACCGCCGACACCAGCTCGTCAGGGGTGAGCGTCTCCGCGTCGATGCCCAACGCCCGACGCGCCGCCTCCGACAGGGGCACCGCCTTGGCGCTGCGCGGGTAGATGCCACCCCCCGGGGAGAGGACGGCGGGGTCGTAGTCGGCCCACGACGACGTCGGCAGCACGAACAGCCGCTGGCGTTCCACGAAGCTCGCTTCGGGATCGGGATCGGGGTCGACGAACACGTGCCGGTGGTCGAACGCGCCCAGCAGCCGGACGTGGCGCGACCGGAGAAGCCCGTTGCCGAACACGTCGCCCGACATGTCGCCGATTCCGACGACGGTGAGCGGCGCAGTGTCGGCGTCGATGCCCAGCGCCCGGAAATGCGCCCGCACCGAGACCCACGCGCCCCGCGAGGTGATCCCCATCTGTTTGTGGTCGAATCCGGCCGATCCGCCGGACGCGAACGCGTCACCCAGCCAGTAGCCGTACTCGGCCGCCAGATCATTGGCGACGTCCGAGAACGAGCCGGTGCCCTTGTCGGCCGCCACGACCAGGTAGGGGTCGTCGCCGTCGTGGCGGACGACCCCGGTCGGCGCCACGACCCGGCCGTCGACGAGCGTGTCGGTGAGATCGAGCAGCCCCCGCATGAACGTGCGGTAGCCGGCCTGGACCGCGGCCTGGACCGCGGTACGGTCGGACGCCGGCGGGAGCCGCTTGACCACGAACCCGCCCTTCGCGCCGACCGGGACGATGACCGCGTTCTTCACCGTCTGCGCCTTCATCAGCCCGAGGACCTCGGTGCGGAAGTCCTCCCTCCGGTCGGACCAGCGGATGCCCCCGCGGGCGATGTCGCCGGCGCGCAGGTGCACGCCCTCGACCGACGGCGACGCGACCCAGATCTCGTGGTGGGGGCGTGGGGCGGAAAGGAACTCGAGCGCCTCCGGATCGAGCTTCACCGCGAGGTACGCGCGCGGCAGGTACGCGTTCGTGCGGACGATGGCAGACACGAGATGCCACAACGAACGCAGGATCCGGTCGGCATCGAGGCTCGCGACCGCGTCGATGGCGCGACCCAGGTCGGCCTCGAGCTGCTCGACGGATGCCCGGTCGCGCGGCCGGTCGGGATCGAGTCGTTCGTGGAACAGCGCCACGGTCAGGCGCACCGCCTCGGGGTTCGCCACCAGCGTGTCGGCGAGATAGGCGTCGGTGAACCGCACGCCGGCCTGGCGCAGGTACTGGCACAGGGAACGAACGATGACCACGTCGCGCGCCGCGAGCCCCGCACCGAGCACCAACCGGTTGAGCCCGTCGCTTTCGATCGTCCCGGCCCACACCCCGAGGAAGACATCGGCCACGCGTGCCTGCGCCTCGGGGTCGCGCAGCGGATCACCTTCGGCCGCGCGCACTCCGAACGAGTAGATCCACCGGGCGCGCCCGTCGGGCGCGGTGATCTCGTAGGGCCGCTCGTCGACCACGGTGACCCCGAGGTGCTCGAGCAGCGGCATCACGTCGGAGAGCACCAGCGCGGTCCCCGAGCGGTAGAGCTTGATGCGCGCGACGCGACCGTCCGCGGGCGGCACGAGCCGGATCTCGAGGTCACCCGCCGGATCGAGCCCGTCCAGGATCGCGAGGTCGTCGACCGCGGCTCGCGCGGCGACATCGAACTGGTAGGCGACCGGGAAGGCGTGCGTCCACTGCCGGAACACGTCGAGCCCGTCCTCCTCTCCCCTGACGTCGACGAGGGCGTCGCGCAGATCGTCGATCCAGGCGCGCACGAGGCGGCCCAGCGACGCTTCGAGCGCGGCGACGTCCGGGGCGAGCGCCCCGTCCGGCGTGGCCACCACCACGTGCAGGCGCGCCATCACCGACTCGGTGACCAGGGCGGTGTAGTCGACGTCGGATCCGCCGAACGCGCGTCGGAGCGCGTCGACGACCTGGACCCGGACCGGTGTGGTGTAGCGGTCCCGCGGCAGGTACACGAGGCACGAGACGAATCCCCCACGGTGGTCGCGGCTGACGAACAGCCGCACGCGCCGGCGTTGGCCCATCTGCACGATGCCGACGGCCAACTCGGCCAGCTCGGTCACCGAGAGCCGGAACAGCTCGTCGCGCGGATACGTGTCGAGCACGTGGGCGAGGGCCCGGCCGTCGTGACCGGCGGGCGCGAACCCCGAACGCGCGAAGACCTGCGCCGCCTTGCGCCGGAGGACGGGGACCTCCGCGACCGGCTGGCTGTAGACGTTGGCGGTGTAGAGCCCGAGGAAGCGGTCCTCCCCGACGACGCGGCCGTCGGCTGAGAAGCGCCGCACCGCGACGAGGTCGAGGGGAACGTCGCGGTGCACCGTCGACCGTTCGAGCGCCTTCGTGAGCGCGAGCACGAACGGCTCGCCGGCGTCGGCCGCGGGCTCCTCCCGGAACATCGGGCGCCGGAACATCGGGCGCAGGCGGGCGACACCGAGCTGCGACCCGCTCACGGTCCGCCCTCCCGGATCCGCGCGGACCGCGGCGACGAGCGTGAAGTGGTCGTCGGCCAACCACTCGAGATACGTCGTGGCTTCCGAGACGTCGGCGACGTCGGCCGTCGGAGGGGGTGACGCCCGCAGCTCGTCGGCGAGCGCGAGCACCCGGGCCCGCATGGCTTCCCAGTCGCCCACGGCGGCCCCGACGTCTCGCACCACGGCGGTGAGCTCCGTCTGCAACTGCTCGAGCGTCGCGGTGTCGGTCTCGCGGTCGATCTCCACGTGGAGGTGCGAGCGGTCGCCCAGGAGAGGGTGGAAGAGGAGGTGGATGTCGTAGCCGCGCCGCACGACGGCCGTCGTGACGCTGTCGAGGATGAACGGCGTGTCCTGGGTGACGACCTCGACGACCGTGTGCGGCGATTCCCAGCCGTCGGCCGCCCGGGTGGGGTTGTGCACGCGGACCACCGGCGCGTCGGCCGCCCGATCTCGCGGGAGCTCGAGGAGCGAGACGACCGCCCCCGCGACGTCCTCCGCGGTGAACCCGGCACGGTCGTGGGGCTCGGCCGATTCGAGGTAGTCGTGCACGAGGCGCTCGACGGTGCCCGGTGGGGTCTCGGGCGTGGCTGCTCGTACCCGGGCGGCCGCCTCGGCCAGGAGCAGTTCGGTCACGCCGACACCCTAGAGAGTCTCCCGGGGGACCTCGGCGCCGATCCGCGGCTCTGGCCTCCCGGCGAGGCATGATCCCCAACCCGGCGTGATCCCGGATCCGGGAGGAGAACCATGGACGGCACGGACCTGCTCGCCCCCGAGTCGATGGAGTGCATGCGCTGCCATCGCGAGGAGCTGATGCGCTTCTACGGGCTCTGTCAGGGGTGTCGCGAGGAGCTGCGCGCCAAGTTCGACCGGGACGGGGTGACCATCGAGGTCGCCGACTACGAGCCCAAGATGAACGTCACGCCGAACGCGGTGGCGCTGAAAGGCGACTGACGCCCACGCGTTCGCCCGATGCGCCCGCGGACCGGGGCACGCGGCGATCGGCGAGGACCCGGAACATCGCCAGGAAGCCGACGGCGGCGACCGAACCCAACGCCACCCACTGGACGGTGGCGTCGCCGGCGTCGGTCCCGGCGAGCAACGCGTGCACCGTCGTGCAGCCGAACACCACGAAGCTCGAGAGGTGCACCGCCCGCCAGAGCTTGCGGGGGAGCCGGCGCATCAACAGCGACGTCACCTCGACCGCGACCAGCAGGTAGAGCGCGACGATCCCCCACGCCACCGCGCCCGGCTTCCAGACCGAGGCCATCGGTACGAACAGGTCGGTGAGACCGAAGCTTACGTAGCGGTCGAGCGAGAGCGACGCCAGGTGCACGACCACGAACACGACCGACGCTCCCCCCAGGAAGCGGTGCAGGTCGAGGACCCACGCAGGCTTCGGCCGCCGGGTGAGGCGGCTCGCCAGCGCCAGCCCCCACAGCACGGACGCGGTGACCAGCACCCAGGCGACGATGCCGCTGGCCCGCGCCGTGTACCACCAGAGATGCGATCCCAACTCAGCTCCCGCCGGTGCCCGTGCTGGGTGCCGGAGCCGGCGCCGGAGCGGGGGCGGGAGCAGGCGCGGCGGCCGGTGCGCTCGGCGCCGCGGGCGCGGCGGGCGACCCGGCGCCGGAGGCAGCGCCCGAGTACCCCGGGTCGTACCCTCCGCCACCGCCGGTGGCCGGTTCGCCGGTGGGCGCGTCGCCGCTCCCCGGGTCGGCCGTTGCGCCACCCGCGGCGGGGTCGACCGGCGGGTCGGTGACGTAGATCACGACCTGGCGCGGCGGCAGCGTCGTCGTCGGCGCCGTCGCGACGGGGGTACCGTTGGTCGCGGTCGCGAGCTGCGCCTCGTTGGCCCGGACCGCCAGCAGCGAGACGATCGCGAACATCGCGGTCGCGCTGAGCCCCGCGACCCCGATCCGGGTGATCGCCGCGGGGCGCCGCCTGCGGGAGCTCGCGGGCTTCGTGCGCGGCTCAGTCACCGTGCTCGACCTCGGGAGCCTCGGGCTTCTCCGGCGCTTCGGGCTTCTCCGCCGGTTCGTACTCCTCCGGTTCACCACCCGAACCGCCCTCGGGCTCCGCCGACGGGGGTGTCGCGGGGGCCGCGGTCGTCGGCCCGCTGTCGGCCGCGGTCAACGGCGCGCCCGGCGCACCGGCGGCACCCGCCGGCGGCGCGACCGATCCGGACGACGGAGCCGCGCCGCCGCCGGCGCCCGCCGCGGTCGCGGGCGACGCGGCACTGCGCGGGGCGGGGAGGTGAACGATCCGGGTCTCGACGCCGACCGGCGTCTCGGCCACGGCCGGGGTCGAGGTTCGGGCGCCTCCGGCGTCGCCGCCGAAGCCGAGAATCCCGGTGGTGGCACCGAGCGCAGTGGCACCGGCGAGGGCCGACATCGTGATCGAGCCGGCGAGGACGAGAGCCTTGCGTCGTTCCATGGGAACGCCTTTCGCGGTGGGGGTCCGACGAGCGCCTGATGGACGCTCGAGGGGTTCATCGGCAAAAGGGCGACCTTCGTCACACCTAAGTTTCCGGATTTCCCGAGAAATCCGGGCTGCGGGTCAGTCGATCGACGACCCGGATCCCTCGGGCGCCTCGGTCTCGGGGGCACCGTGGCCCTCGCCCCCGGTCTCGGGCGCCTCGGACTCGAGCTCGGGCGACGCCGCGCTCGACGGGGGCGGGTCACCGGCCTGGGTACCCGCGGAGGGCCCGACCGGGGCTTCGGACCCCGCCGTCCCGGTCGTGATCCCGGCGTCGCCGGTGGAGGCTGGCGGGGGGGTCGTCACCAGGTCCCGCAACACCGGGTCCGCGTCGGGAACCACACCGAGGCGGTCCGCGGCCTGGGCGAGCAGGAGGCGGGCCTCGGTCTCGATCACGGCCCGGTCGCCGGCGTCGAGGCGGCCCAGGGCGGTCTCCAGCGAGACGGCGGCCGCCGCGACCCGGGCGTCGTCCGGTCCGGCGAGCGCGACCCGCAGGGCGCTCACCGCGGAACGCGCCTCGGCCAATGCGGCGGAGTCGACGGGGAGACCGAGCGCACGGGCCGGCGCCCGCAGCGCTGTCGGCACCGGCGCCCCGGCCGACAGCGCGACGAGACCTCCGGCCATCACCAGGCCGACCACCAGGGCCGCGGCCACGAGCACGTGACGCAACGGGTGCTGCGCGTCGCGCGCCGACCGCCACGGGGCGACCCGGGCGCCGCCACCACCCGTCGCCAGCGCGCGCACCGCGTCGATCTCGTCGCGTGTCGGCGCCGCGGGCGTCGCCGCGAGCGCCACGCCCAGCCGCTCGAGCAGCTCGTCGTCGGCGCGGTTCACGACCCACGCTCCAGCTCGCGTCGCAACCGCTCCAGCGCCCTCGACTGTGACATCCTGACCGCCCCCGGTCGCTTGCCCAACACTTCGCCCACTTCCTCCGCCGTCAGCCCCGCGACGACCCTCAGCTCGAGCAGTTCCCGATCGTCGGCCCCGAGCCGACCGAACGCAGCCCGGACCTCGTGCGCGTCCTCGCTGTCGACCAGGTGGTCGAGCGGGCCCGCGGCACGCGGATGCTCCCGCTCGCGCCGACGGGCGTCGCGCCCCTGGGCCCGGTACACGTCGACGACGACATGCCGGAGGATCCCGTAGAGCCAGGCATCGAACCCGCCACCTCTCCACTCGAACCGGTCGACCCGCGCGATGGCCCGCGCCATCGTCTCCGCCACCGCGTCCGCGGCACGCTCGCGATCGAGCCGCCGCGACGCGTAGGCGAGCAGACCGGGGTACACCCGCCGATACAGCGCCTCCCAAGCGTCCGGGTCAGATCTTCGGGCCCTCTCCACGAGGGCGACGAGCTGGTCCTGGGTCATCACCTGACCGGTATGTCGCACGAGCGGGTCCGGTGTCACAGGATTTCTTCTCGGCGGGGGGACGCCGGGACCTGAGGTCCCACCGGCGCTCAGACGCCGTACCCGCCGTCGACGTCGACGACCTGGCCGGTCACGTAGGCCGCCCGTGGTGACGCGAGGAAGCACACCGTTTCGGCCACGTCGATCGCGGTGCCGAACGTGTGCATGGGGATGTTGCGGCGCGCCGCGTCGAGCGCGGCGTCGTCGAGGTCACCCGCCTCCCGCAACCGGACGGCCATACCGTCGGTGAGCATGCCCGGCCCGACGCAGTTCGCCCGGACCCCGAAGCGTCCCTCCTCGACGGCGAGCGCGCGCACCAAGGCCTCGATGGTGCCTTTCGGCCCGACCGAGAGGGCGTCGCGGGCCGGGTGGCGTCGCCCACCCGCGCTCGTGACCGCGACGATGCTGCCACGCGCCTCACGCAGGTGCGGGACGGCGGGTTGCACCACGTCGTAGAACGCCATCACCTCCTGTTCGAGGTGGTCACGGAACGATGCGGGATCGACCTGGCCCAGGTAGACCTGGCGCACGAGCGGTCCCGACGCGTGCACGAGGGTGTGCAAGCCGCCGAACCGCTCGGCGACCCCGTCGACGAACACGGCCGTCGCCGCGGCGTCGAGCAGGTCGAGCTGCGCGACCTCGGCGCGCCGCCCGGCCGCGCCGACGTCGGCCGCGACCGCGCGCGCCGCGGCCTCGTTCCCGCGGTAGGTCAGTGCGACGTCGCTCCCCCGCTCGGCGAGCAGGCGGCACACGGCCGCGCCGAGGCCACCGCTCCCCCCGGTGACGACGGCGACGCCGGTGCGATCCCCGAAGTCGTCCAATCCCTACAGCTCCTCGTAGACGGCGTCGGTGCGGTCGCGCCGCGGGAGCCGGCCGTCGCGCTCGGGCGGGATGAGCCACTGCTGCTCGGGCGTCACCCGGTGCGTCCATTCCCGGACCGCGACCCGCGCCGCGATCCGCCATTCGCCGCCACGCCGCTCGAAGCGGTCGACGTAGCGGAAGCCGGTGGTGAAGTTGCGGCGGTGGTCGTCGGGTGGGTCGCCGTGGTGGTACGCGACGCCATAGGTCTCGGACCGGGCGCGGTCACCGTCGAGCTCCACCAACTGGTTGGCGACGACGTGCATCGTGCCAGTGAAGCGGTTCAGCACACCACCCACCCAGTCGACGTACTCGTCACGGGTACCGGTGAACGTGCCGTGCTCGTCGGTGGCGTCGGCGTGGTAGCACGAGCGCACGAGCTCCAGGTCGAGCCGATCGATGCCGCGGCAGTAGCGCAGCACGACATCGCGGATCGCCTGCCGGTCGAGCAGCGCCTGCACCTCGGGTTCGACGGTCATGCGACCGTGACCGGGACGCTCGTCGGACCCTGCACGTTGCCCGAGTGCAGGAACTCGACCGCGTCCTCGTCGACGTCGTAGCGCGGGTAGCGGGCCAGGAACTCCTGCAGCGCCACCCGCGCCTCCAACCGGGCCACCGCCGCGCCCAGGCACACGTGCGCGCCGTGACCGAAGGCGAGGATGCGCGGGTTGGGCCGGGTGACGTCGAACTCGTCGGGGCGCTCGAACTCGCGGGGGTCGCGGTTGCCGGACCCGAGCAGGAGGACGACCTTGGCGCCCGCGGGCACGCACGAGCCGTGCAATTCGACGTCGCGCGTGACCGTCCGCGCCATGTACTGCGTCGGGCTGGTGAACCGCAGCAGCTCCTCGACCGCCCCGGTCATCCGTTCGGGGTCGGCGATCGCGGCGCCGCGCTGGTCCGGATGGGCCGCGAACAGACGGACGCCGTTGGCGATGAGCTTCGACGTGGTCTCGTGACCCCCCGAGATCAGCAGCAGGCAGAAGCCGATGATCTCCTCGTCGGTGAGCGCTCGGCCGTCGACTTCGGCGTCGACCAGCACACTGAGGATGTCGTCGTCGGGTTGCTGCCGCCGCGCCGTGGCGAGCTCGTCGCGCGAGGACGGCGATGTTGAAGGCCCCCTCGGCCGCGGCCGGCGGCGGCGTCGGGTCGCCGGGCTCGCGCGAGAGCAGGTCGTCGGTCCACCGGCGCACGTCGTCGTGGCGCTCGGGCGGGATCCCGAGCATCGTGCCGACGACGGTGGTGGGCAGCAGCGCGGAGAACTGCTCGACCACGTCGAACTCCCGGTGACCCTCCAGGGTGTCGAGCAGAGCGTTGGTCCACTCCCGCACGCGCGGCTCGAGCTCGGCGATGCGCCGCGGGGTGAACCGCCTCGCGATGAGCTTGCGCATCCGGGTGTGCTCGGGCGGGTCCATCTCGATCATCGACTTCAGCGCCGAGTCGGTGTGCTCGATGGCGACGCCCCCGGTCGAGGTGTACGTGTCCGGGTCGTGCAGGCCCGCGAGCACGTCGTCGAAGCGCGACAGCGCCCAGAAGCCGATCCGTTCGTTGTGGTACACGGGCGCGGCGTCGCGCAACCACCGGTAGGTGGGGTACGGGTCGCGGTGGAACCCGTAGTCGAACGGGTTGAATTCCGATCCGTCTCGGTTGCTCACCGACGAGTTCAACCCGGCGCGTCGACGTGGTACAGGTCGGCCGCGTTCTGCCAGAGGATGCGTTGGCGCTGTTCTTCCGTCGCACCCGCGAGGCTCGTCGCGATCTTGTCGTGCACATTGCCGTAGAGACACGTGGGGTGCGGGAAGTCCGTCTCGAAGAGGATCCGGTCGACCGGGATCTCACCGAGGAGCTTGGTGGGCGCCACCGTCTCGAACCAGTAGGTGGAGTACACCTGCCGGGCGAAGTACTCCGACGGCAGCAGCTCCCACTCGCTCACCCGACCGGGGCGGCCCTCGAGGTAGCTGTGGTCGGCCGCTTCGAGCACGAACGGGATCCACCCGATCCCGCTCTCCACCGACACGAACTGGAGGTCGGGGAAGCGCGGGAGCACGCCGCTCGTGATCAGGTCGGCGCACTGGAGGCCGTTCTTCAGGAACATCTCGACCGACGTGTAGGCGTACGTGGCGGCGGTGCCGTAGCTCGCGATGCGCTCGGGGCCGAACGACGACGTCATCTCCCCGCTGCCGATGTGGAAGTGGATGGGCAGCCCCGCCTCCTGCGCGATCGCCCACAGCGGGTCCCAGTGCGACTCACCGAGGTACGGAAGCCCGAACCGGTGCGGTTCGCCGGTGAAGAGGATTCCCCGGTGGCCCTGGTCGAGGTTGCGCTCGACCTCGGCGACGGCGGCGTCGATGTCCCAGAACGGCATCGTCATGATCGTGAGCAGGCGCCGCTCGTCGGCCGACGCCCAGTCGCGCAGGAAGTCGTTGTAGGCGCGCACGCACACGAGCTTGAGGTCGTCGTCGGGAATCTTGAGGAACCGCTGGCTCCCGAACCCGGCCACGTTCGGGTAGAGCACCTGGGCCCAGATCCCCACCTCGTCCATGTAGCGCAGCCGGGCGTCGGCGTCGTACGACGCGGGGTGGCACTCCTCGTAGGTCTTCGGCCCCGCGGGGAACGGTTCGGGCCATCCCGCGACGGCGGTGAGGCCGGGGCTGCTGAACGGGGTGCCGTCGAGCACCCAGACGTCGCGCCCCTCCTCGTTGCGCTCCACGTGAGGCACGTGCTCGAGGTAGCGCTTCGGCACCCGTGTGACCCACACGTCCGGTGGCTCGGTGAGGTGCGTGTCCGCGTCGATGATGAGCTGCGTCATGGGGCCACGGTACGCCAATCGCCGCTGGGCAGGGACGGGCTCCCCTGGGAGCCCGGGGCTGACGCTCCTAGTCGGTGTAGAAACCGCCGTCGGGGTGGAGGATCTCGCCGGTGAAGTAGCTCGACTCGTCGCACGCCAGGAACAACGCCGTGTTCGCGATCTCACGCGGCGTGCCCATTCGCCGCATGGGGATCTGCGCGTACAGATGCTCCTGGGCCTCCTCGGGCATGAACTGCATGATCGCGGTCATGTTGGTCTCGATGAACCCGGGACCGATCGAGTTCACCCGGATGCCCTCGCCGACGAGCTCGCGGGCGAGCTTCTTGGTGAGCCACCAGACACCGGCCTTGGAGACGCCGTACTGCAGCGATCCCGCATCGGGATGCTTCGCCCCGATCGACGCGATCGTGATCAGGCTCGCGTCGCGCGCGCATCCGTGATCGAGCATCGCGCCCACGCACGACTGCAGCGACTTCAGCGTGCCGGTGAGGTTGATGTCGAGCACGGACTGCCAGTCGTCGAGATCCAGGCCCACGAACCCGCGCGCAGGATCGGGCTCCTGGCGCTCGCGCATCGACTTCTCCGCGAGCTCCAGGTCGCCGGACACGTAGCCGCCGCTGGCGACCCCGGCCGCGGTCACCACCACGTGCAGCCCGTCGAACTCCTCGATCGCGGCGCGTGCCATCGCGTCGTTGTCGACCCGGCTGGTGACGTCGACCGACACGAACGCGCCCCGGCCGCCGACCGCCTCGATCTGGGCGACCGTCTCCCGACCGGGCCCGTCGAGCAGGTCGGCCACCACCACCGCGGCGCCCTCTTCCGCGAAGCGGACCGCGGTGGCACGCCCGAGCCCGTTCCCCCCGCCGGTGACCACCGCCACCTTGCCTGCCAGTCGTCCGTCGGCGCTCACGTCGTCCTCCTCTCGCCCGGTGCGCGTGCCCGGGTCCGGGCCGTGCCATGGGCGGCAGCATCGCACAGCCGGCCGCCGGTCGGGAGCGAGCGACGGCCCTCCGAGTCAGTCGAAGCTGGGACTGCGCGGGACCCGCCGGGCGACGAGGTCGTCGGCCCGGTCGGCCAACTGCCGCGCGTAGCTGTCGCGCGTCGGCACCAGGAAGCGCTCCTCGTGGATGGCATCGAGGACCAGCGTGGCCACCGCGTCGGGCCGGAGGCTGCCAGCGGTGCTGTCGGCCAGCGCCTGCTCCACGAACGCGGCGCCCTCGCTCTGCTCGGTGGCGAGCGCCTCCGGGCGGTTGCGCCGGGAGCGACCGATGGCGGTGTCGACGAGGCCGGGGCACACCGCCGACACCTTGATCGGCGCCCCGATCGTTGCGAGGTCGTGGGCGAGGCACTCGGTCGCCGCCATGGCCGCGAACTTCGACACGTCGTACGGACCGCTGAACGGCGTGGACGCGAGCCCCGCCATCGAGATGGTGTTGACCACGTGGCCGTCGTTCCCGGCGGCCAGCATTCGCGGCACGAAGGCACGGATGCCGTGCAGGATCCCCCACAGGTTCACACCGAGGGTCCAGGCGAAGTCGGCGTCGGTGCACTCCCACAGCAGGCCGCCCTGGAAGACGCCCGCGTTGTTGCAGAGCACGTCGACCGCGCCGAACGCGTCGTACGCGCCTCGCCGCGAGCCGTTCGACCTCCGCGCGCGACGTGACGTCGGTGGGAACGCCCACGACCTCTCCGGGTGTGAGCGCCTCGGTGCCCGCCAGGGCCGTCGCCTCGATGTCGGCGGCGACCACCCGCATACCGGCGGCGGCAAAGGCGACGACGAGGCTGCGCCCGATTCCGCTTCCCGCGCCGGTCACCACCGCAACCTTCCCGCCGAGGTCGCGGCACCTCAGTGCTCCAGCCCGAGCAGCACGCGTGTGGTCTCGGTGAGCGTGTTGTTGTCGACGACGAGGTGCTGTGTGGCGGCGTGGATGTCGCGGAAGCACCGCTGCAGCACGCCCGGCCGGAGGGCATCCGTACCGGCGGCGGTGTAGGCGAAGCGCACCGCATCGGTGACGACACGTGTGGCATAGGTCGTCGCCTGGCGCAGGCGCTGCCGTTGTTCGAGGGTAGGGTCGTCGCCCGCGTCGAGCGCGTCCTGAGCAGCGGCGAACGCCTCGAACACGAACGCCCGCGCCGCGTGCAGGGCGGCGTCGTGGATCGCGTAGTCGTGGCGGAACAGCTGCTGGTCGCGGAGCGGATCGGCACCCAGCCGGTGCTTGGTCTGCACGATGCGGGTGAGCTCCTCCATGGCCCGCTTCCCCACGCCGAGCGCGAACGCGGCATGACCGGCGGCGGTGAGGCCGAGCACACCGAGACGGTAGACCGGCCCACCCCGCCGGGCCTCGGCGTTGACGAGGTCGAACGTGAACGCCTCGTCGACAGTCTGCTCGGGAACCTCGTAGTCGTAGCTCCCCGTCCCCGCGAGCCCCATCACGTCCCAGTTCCCCAGGAAGGTCACCCGCTCGCGCGGGCACGAAGAAGGCGCGGATCACGGGCGTGCCCGCGCCGGACATCACGAGCTCGCCGTCGAGCAGCTCCAGCGCGCCGCCGCCGATCCAACCCGCGTGGGCGCTGCCGCTCCCGAAGCTGTACCGGCCCGCGACGGTGAAGCCGTCGCCCTCACGGATCGCGGTGCCGCGCGGGGAGAACTGGCCCGCGGCCACCGGGACACGCTCGCCGGCGAACATCGCGTCGACCGCGGCGGCGCCCGTGTAGGCACCGGCGAACGCCGAGGTGGTGGCGTTGGCGAGCAGGGTCCATCCGGCGGAGCCGTCGGCCCGGCAGACCTCCTCGTAGACCTCGAGCACGGTGGGGAGGTCGGCCTCCGCACCGCCGAGCTCCTTCGGCACCATCAGGCCGAAGAGCCCCGACTCGTGGAACGCCTCCACCACCGTCGGCGCCAGCGTGGCGTCGGCTTCCGAGCGGGCGGCCTCGCGCTCGATCAGCGGGGTGAGCTCGCGGGCGCGGGCGAGGATCGTCATCCGGTGGAGCCGAACGCGGAGGCGGGCGGGTTGTTGACGTACCCGAGGCCGGGCCAGTTGAACCAGCCGGCGGAGGCGATCGCGCCGCCGTCGGGGTGCAGCGTGGTGCCCGTGACGTAGGCGGAGAGGTCGGACGCGAGGAACAGCGCGCACCCCCCGATGTCCTCGTAGCTGCCCTGGCGCCCCATCGGGATCCCGGCCTGGATCACCCGGGGGTCGTACTCCATGGGCATGCCCTCGGTGGGCGTCTGGTCCGGCGCAATGTTGTTGATGCGGATCCCCTCGGGCGCGAGCTCCAGGGCCAACGTGCGGCTGAGCTGCACGACCGCGCCCTTCATCGCCGAGTACACCGCGTACCCGGGCGCCGCCCGGTGCGCCTCGATCGACGTCACGTTGATGATGCTGCCACCGTGTCCGGCCGCCTGCATCTGCAACGCCGCCAACTGCGTCGAGTGGAGCAACCAGCCGAAGTTGGCGCGGATGACCGCGTCCCAGCCCCGCGTGTTGGTGTCGAGGAAATCGGCCTTGAACGTGCCGCCGACGACGTTCACGAGCACGTCGAGCCCACCGAACCGGTCGACGCCTTCGCGGAAGGTCTTCGTGAACGCGTCCGTGTCGCGCACGTCGATGCAGGCGGTGAACGGCGCTTCGGCGGTCTCGGCGATGGTGGCCGCGGTCGCGTCGAGGAGCTCCGCGTTCTTGTCGCAGAGGATCAGGTGCATGCCCGCCGCGCGAAGTCGAGGGCGATCGCCTTGCCGAGACCGCCACCCCCGCCGGCGATCAACGCCACCTTGCCGTCGAGTGCCGCACGCTCTTCGAGGAATCCCATCGTTGTCCTTTCGGGTGGTCGAGCTCGAGATCGGGTCAGTCGGCGGGACGGAAGCGCAGCAGCGTGATCCCGTCGTCGCCGTGGTCGAACACCGGATGGACGCGCATGCCGATCGCGATCGCGTCGGGCGCGACGTCGACCAGCGTCGTGGAGAGGCGCACGCCCTCGGCCAGCTCGACCATGGCCAACAGCTGGGGTACGTCGTCGGCGAACGGTGGCGCGGTCGGCTGCGGCGCCACCGTGTAGGTGAACACGGTTCCCGCGCCGTCGACGGTCCGCCAGGTGAGCCGGTCCGAGAGGCAGCGAGGGCAGCGCGGCGCGGGTAGTACACCCACGCGGCGCAGTCGTCGCAGCGCTGGAGGTCGATCCGCTCCTCGCGGAGCGCATCCCAGAACGGTTGCGAGGTGGTGGTCGGGACCGGACGCGGCTTGTCCACGATCACGCTCCCTGCAGCACGAGCGCACCCTGCTCGCTCATCACGCCGCCGGTGCCGGTGACGTACGCGAGGTCGTGCTCGGCGAGTTGGCGGTCGCCGGCGCGGCCCTGGATCTGGCGCACCGCCTCGATCACGTGCGACATGCCACCGGCGAGGCCGCCCTGGCCGAACCCCAGCTGGCCACCGTGGGTGTTGCACGGGAAATCACCCCGGTAGGACAGGTCGTGGTCGCGCGACGAACGCCAGGCCCTCACCCGGCCCGCAGAAACCGGAGTCCTCGATGCTCAGGAGGGCGGTGATCGTGTAGCAGTCGTACACCTGGATCATGTCGACGTCGGCGGGCGCGATGCCCGCCATGGCGAACGCGCTCGCGGCGGCGTCGGCGACGGGGGTACGGGGCATCGCGTCGGCGTACGTCGGCGTCTTGTGCGTGAGCCGCTCGCCGAAGCCCGTGACCGCGACCGGTCGGCGCGCGCTGCGCTTGCTCGCCTCGTCGCTCGCGAGCACGAAGGCGGCGCCGCCGGTGCAGGGCATCACGATCTCGAGCAGGTGCAGCGGTGTCGAGATCACCGCGCGACGCGAGCACGTCGTCGACGGTGATGGGCTGGCCGTAGAACACCGCGTTGGGGTTGGCGCACGCGCTGGCGCGTTGATCGGCCGCGATCTTGGCGCGGGCCCGCTCGTCCCAGCCGTAGAGGTCGTGGTAGCGCTGCGCGTACATCGCGTACCCGCTGTTCTGCGCGACGTGGCCGTACGGGATGTCGAACTCGGCCTGCGGCGAGCCCCACTCGTTGCTCGACGCGCCGTAGATGATGCGGGAGTTCGCCGGGCGCGGGATCGGTGACGGCGGCCGCGGCTCTCCCACCGTCGCGCACACGACGACGTTGCAGATCCCGAGCTCGATGGCGGCGGCGGCCCGCCACACCATGCCGACGGCCGATGCCCCGCCGAGGTCGGTGCGCTCGGCGAAGTTGACCTTCCACCCGCAGTACTCGGCCAGCGTGGCCGGGACGAACATGCTCGACTCGACCACGTCGCCGGCGCAGACGATGCCGTCGACCTCCGACGCCGCGAACCCGGCGTCGGCGAGCGCGTCGGCGGCGAGCCCGGCCCACTGCTCGACCGTGAGGCGCGGCGTGCCCGCGAACTTCCGCTGCGACGGCCGTTCGGCGAAGCCCACGATGCTCGCGTCCCCTCGGAGTCCCATGGTCAGAGGATGACCGCGGTCTCGAGGGCGGTGCGCATCGCGTGCTCGAGGAGGCCCGCGCCCGCGAGCGCGTCGCCGACCGTCGTGACGTCGATCCCCCGCCGGGCGAGGGCGTCGGCGAGCGAAGGATCGGGCGCCGCGGCTGCGGTGGCGAACACGGCACCGGCAGGGGTCCGGTGCTCGCCCCCGGCGTCGCGCCAGCACACCGCGTCGGGCGTGATCCCGGTCACCTCGGCACCGCCGGTCAAGGTGATCCCGCGGCGACGCAGCTCCGCCACCCGCTGCCAGCGGCCCGGGAGCCCGAGGTGCAGCCCGAACACCGGCGTGGCCTCGAGCACGGTCACGCGGGCACCGTCGCCCGCGGCGCGCTCGGCGACCCCGAGGCCGGGCAGGTCGCCTCCGAGGACCACGACGTCGTCGGTGCCCAGGGGAGCGCCGTCGAGCAGCCATCCGCCGAGGTCGTCGACGCCGCGGACATGCGGGAGGTCGGCGCCCGGGACCGCAGGATCCGACCAATTGGCGCCCGTCGCCACCACGACCGCGTCGGGGCGCATCGCGACCACGGCATCGGCATCGAGCACCTCACCGAGGCGCACCTCCACGCCGCGGAGCTCCATCTGGTGCTCGAACCACCGGAGCAGCTCGGCATTGGGCTCCGACGTCGCCGCCGCGTACGCCCACCGGCCACCGAGGCGGGGCACAGCGTCGACCAGCGTGACCGTGTGCCCGCGCAACGCGGCGACCCGCGCGGTCTCCATACCGGACGGCCCACCGCCGACGACCAGCACGCGGCGGGGTGCGGCGGCGGCGCCGATGACGAGGTCGTCCTCACGGCCCACCGAACCGTTGGCCGCGCAACGCGTCTGGCCCCGCACGAAGATGTTCCCGATGCACCGGTAGTGGTACACGCAAGGCCGGATCTCCTCCGGCTTCCCGGCCACCAGCAGGTTCGGAAGTTCGGGCTCGGCCAGGATCATCCGCGCCATCGACACGAAGTCGAACGCGCCCTCTGCGATGGCGCCCTCCGCCATCTCGGGATCGATGCGCCCGACCGCGATCACCGGCACGCCGACGCTCGCCTTCACCGCGCGCGCGTTGTTGACGAGGAGACCGGGCACGTGGGGCGCGTACGAGTCGGTCGGACCCGTCGCCACCCCGGGATCGTGGTACGCCGACACGTGCACCGCGTCTGCGCCGGCCGCTTCGGCGAGACGCGCGACGGCGATGCAGTCGTCCAGTGTCGTCCCGTCGGGACGGTTCTCGGTGGAGTTGAGCCGACACCACACCGCATAGTCGTCACCCACCCGGCCGCGGATCTCGTGCAGGATCTCGACCAGGATGCGGGCGCGGTTCTCGAGCGACCCGCCGTACCCGTCGGTGCGGTGGTTCTTGGCCGGCGAGAGGAACCCGTCGATCAGGTACCCGTGCCCGGCGTGGAGCTCACAGCCGTCGACACCCGCCTCGCGCGCCCTGACGACCGCGGCGGCGAAGTCGTCGACCACCTGCGCGATGTCGTCGTGGTCGAGCACCTTGTAGTGGAGCTTGGACTCGGGGCCTGTGAAGGGCTCCATCATCTTCGCGGCCTCGTCGGCCGTCACCATGCCGTAGAGGTCGTCACGGCCGGGAGGTCCGGGCGCCGAGGCGACCCACATCGGGCGTCCGGCGAGCGTGTCCTGGAGGCTGTTGGCGCCGGCCTGGGTGAGCTGCATGGCCAGTGCGGCACCGTGACGGTGCACGCGTCTCGCCGCTTCGCGCCAGGGACCGACGTGGCGGTCGTCGGAGATCGCGGTCTGGCGGGCGTTGGAGCACCCCACCGGGAACGACACCCCGACCGACCCGAGCATGACCATGGCGAGCCCACCGCGCGCGCGGGCCTCGAGGTAGGCCATCTGCGTCTCGGAGACCATGCCGTCGAGGTCGCCGAGGTCCTCGCCCATCGGCGCCATCACCATGCGGTTGCGCAGCTCGAGCGCGCCGATGCGCCCCGGCGCCAGCAGGTGCTCAAGTGCCGTCACGCGTCGCCTTTCATGTCATGAACTCGCCGGAGTTCACGTAGAGGGTCTGGCCGGTGATCATGCGGGCGCGGTCCGAGCACAGGAACACCGCCGACTCGGCGACGTCCTCGTCGGCCGGGATCTCGCCGAGCGGCATGTTGCGGGTGATCTCGGCGATCGCCTCTTCGTCGCTGATCCCGCGGTCGGCCACCTGCCACTGCACGTACATCTGCACCGGCGGCCCCCACATCCAGGTGGGCACCACGGTGTTCACGCGGATCTTGCGGGGTCCGAGCTCGGTCGCGAGATGGAACATCGCCGCGTGCAACGCCCCCTTCGAGCTCGCGTACGCGATCTGCTCCACCACCGACGGCAGCACCGAGCTCTGCGAACCGATCAGCACGATCGAACCGCCCCGGTCGCCCATCGCCTCCGCCATCGCCGACACCACGTGCATGGTGCCGATGACGTTGGTGTCGAGGACCGCGGTCCAGTCGTCGTCACCGGTGCCCGCCAGCCCCGCCAGGAAGCTGTCGTAGGCCGCGACCTGCACCACCCCGTCGACCGCGCCGAACCGGTCGAGCGCGAGCTGTGCGAGCGCCCCGCACTGCTCGGCGCTTCCGATGTCGGTCGGCAGGTACGCGACCCGCGCCCCGCTCGGGTCGAGCTCGGCGGCGACCGCCTCGAGCTTCGCGGCCGTCCGCGCGGCGAGGACGACGTTGCCGCCGTCGCGCAACACGAGCTTCGCCGTCTCGCCCCCGAGGCCAGGACCGACCCCGGTGACCACCACCGTCTTGCCGTCGAGGATCATCGTCGTCTCCCTCTGAGCCCACGGCTCGCGTCATGCGGTCCGCGGCGTTCCCGTGCCCCGTGCGGCCCTCTTCTTAGCCTCGATCCACCGATTTGAGTAGCGGTGGGGGTGGTTGGCGTCGTAGCGCGTCGAGTGAGCGTGCATCGGCTGGTGGTGGGTGATTGTCGGTCGTTCTCACGCGAGGGAGGGCGGGCGAGACCGGTCCGGGCATGGCTGGAGCGCGAGGTGGTCGCAGAGATCAGTCGGGTGCGCGTCGCCCGTTCAGGCGAGCATGGGAAGTGCGCGTAGGTGTTCGAGCGCGGCGAAGAACTTCTCAGCCCATGGCCATCGTGCGGGGAGTCGCAGCGTGTGATGTCCGCTGCGGTTCACGATGCGGCCGGGTAGCGCGATGAGCTGGATGCGAATGGTGCGCGCGACGGTCAGTTGGTCGGTGGGATGCATGTCACCGAGTCGGGCGGTCCATCGGATGAGGTTGTGTGCGAGGACCGCGCACGCGAGCCACGCGGCGTTGGCGGAGAAGTTGCCTGACGGGCAGTGCGTGAGTCCAGCGCCGTCTTTGAGGTCACGGATCGCGAGTTCCACTCGGGCGTGGTCGCGGTGGAACTGGTCCGCGGCGACAACCGCGACGTCGAGGCTGGTGACGAACGTGTGGTAACGCCAGTCGGGCCACAGTTGCGCTTGGGTCGGATCAACGAGGCGACTGCGACGCACGACGAGTCGCAGTTCGCGGCGTTGGCCGCGTGCCCCGGCGACGTAGGTCGTCTCGGCGACAGCGGCTTGGCCGCCGTCGGGGTATTCGATCGTGGTCCACGCGGTCTCGTCGATCGTGCTGATCGCCGTCTTGATCTGCGCATTGATGTCGACGGTGATCGACCAGCCGACCTGCAATCGGTTCAGCGTGTCGATGAGTTGGTAGGACCAGAATCCCGAATCGGCGCGCAGGACCAGCTCGCTGGTCGCGCCGGCCCGGCGCACCCTCGCGACGAGCTCCTCGACGAAACGGTTCGTGCCTCGCTGGCTCGAACCCTTCCGCAACCGTGCGTGGAGGATCTCGCCGGTCTTCGCTCGTGTCGCGAGGATCGGGTGATAGCCGAGCACCCGCGCGTAACCGTACGCGGCACCGTGTTTCTGTTTCCCGTGCACCTCGCAGATCGTCGAGTCGAGATCGATTGTCATCGACCCGTCTCCGGGACCAGCACCGCCACTCCAGGCGTGTCGAACGTCTCGTCGATGACCTTGTCGAGCTGGCGGACATGTCCGAACGTGAACGCCCGCAGGAACGTGCCGAGCGTCGAGGGGGCCATCACCCGGAACGGCAACACCCGTTGCGTCGCCCCCGCACGCAACATGTCGGCATGGTCGATGTGAGTGCCCCCCGCCAAGATCGTCGCGACCAACGAGCACACCTTGCGACCCGGCCGCGACCCACCGACTCGTCCCGAGAGCCGCACCGTCGCGTTCACCAGCCCTTCGAGCCCGAGGCGAACCATCAACGTGGCCGGCACAACCAGCCCCGCGTTCGCAACCAACGACTCGTCGTCGAAGGTCACCTCCAGCCGGTCGATCGCGCGCGATACTCCACCCACAGAAAGTGCCTCCTCGAGCTGACGACAACGACGACTTCGACACCGTCATCGTCCCAGCCCAGGAGGCATTTTCCGCGGATACGCGACGCTACTCAGCCCACAAATCGGTGGATCGAGGCTTAGTGCCCGCGGCAGCTGGCGCGCACGGAGCACCGTCAGGTCGTGGCCGCGCCTCGCTATCTTCGGACGATGCCGACGTACGTCTCGTTGCTACGCGGGATCAACGTCAGCGGCCGCAACCGGATCGCCATGGCCGACTTGCGGGCGCTCTACGAGGCCCACGGGCACCACGACGTCACGACGTACGTCCAGAGCGGCAACGTGATCTCGCGCTCGAGCGCCCGGACCTCGGTCGCGGTCGCACGAGCGATGCGCCGCGCCATCGCCGACGACTTCGGGCTCGACGTGACGGTGCTCGTCCGGACGCCGGCCGAGCTGTACCGGCTCCTGGAAGGCAACCCGTTCCTCGGGCACGGCAACGACGTGACCAAGCTCCACGTGACCTTCCTCGCCGAGCCCGCGGCCGCGACGCGGGTGAAGGCGCTCGACGGCGACGCGTTCGCACCCGACCGGTTCGCGGTGCACGGCCGAGAGGTCTACGTGCACTGCCCCGGGGGGTACGGTCGCACCAGGATCGACAACACGTTCTTCGAACGGAAGCTCGGCGTGGCCGCCACCACCCGCAACTGGAAGACCGTGACCCAGCTCGCGGAGCTCAGCCGCCGCTGATTTCCCACCCCCCAACCTGTTTTGGCGCCACTTTCGCGTCATAGTGACGCGCAAGTGGCGCCAAAAGGACTGGGGGGTGGTGAGTCATCCCGGGGCCGCGCCGCCGAGCACGATCGCGTCGCGCGACGTCCCCGCGGTGGGATCGACCGGCACCGCTGGCGGAGGCGGTCCGAGCCCGCGCGCCAGGCGCAACATGGCGAGACCGCCGACCGTCGCCACCGCTCCGGCGGTGACCCCGAGCACCTGCACGCTCACCACGCCCAGCGCCAGCGCCGCCAGCGGCGTCATCACGATGCCGGCGGCCGGTTCGAGCGACTGGTTCAGCGACAGGACCCGCCCGTGGAACGCGGTCGGTGCGTAGCGCTGCAACAGCGTGCGGGCCGGCACGTAGAAGAACGCGGTGTCCGCCCCCCAGAGGAACACCCCGACGAACGCCACCACCTCCGACCCGGTCCCGAGGTACAGCGCGGCGGTGAGGCCGGACACGACCATCGCCAGGGCGACGTACCGTGGGCGCGCGATGCGTTCGCCGACGACCGCGAGCGCGAGGCCGGTGAGCACGAGGCCCACGCCGAAGACGGTCTGCAGCAGCGCGAACACGTTCTCGGAGCCCCCGAGCACGTCACGCACGTAGAGCGGTTCGAGCACCCCGAACGCGGCCCACAGCAGGTACACGCCACCGGCGACGGCGAGGGTCCAGCGCAGGCCGTCGTTGCGGCGGGCCAGGCCGAGTCCGTCGCGCAGCTCGCGCCAGGTCGACGTCGCGTGCTCCGACGGCACACGGGTCGGCGCGCCGACCCGGAGGCGCAGGGCAACGGCCGCACCGACCAGGAACGTCGCGGCGTCGGCGAAGAACGCGCCTTCGAGGCCCCACCGCGTGTTCACCAGCGCCGCCGCGATCGGACCGACCACGATGGCGAGGTCCTGCGCGCCCCCGAGAAGCGCGTTGGCACTCACCAGCCGGTCGTCGGGCACGAGACGGGGCGGGATCGCGTCAAGTGACGCCGCGGCCAGCGCCTCGATCAGCCCGAGCGGGAGGGCGAACACGATGATCATCGCGTAGCTGTCGGCGCGGGTCAGCGCGAGCGCGTCGACCACCCCGACGAGGTTGGCGATCAGCAGCGTGCGGCGGGGGCCGAGCCGGTCGATCGGCACTCCGAGCAGCGGGCCGAGCAGCGCGCCGGGCACCGAGAGCACCACGAAGAGCAACGCCAGGTCACCGGCACCCACGTCGAACCGGAACGACGCGAACCCCCAGATCGCGATGACCGCGATCCAGTTGCCCGTCTCGTTGACGGCCTGCCCGACCAGCAGCGGCGTGAAGCCCGGAACCCGCAGCACGCGCATCGATCCACGCTAACCCGGACCTTTCAGTAGGGCTGGGGTGAGGTCTGGTTTCGGTGCTGGTGACCGTCGAGTGGGAGGTCTTGGCGGTCGTGAACGCACAGGTCGGTGTTCGCGGCGGCGACGGGGGTGGCGCTGCTGGTTCTGACCGGTGTCGGGGCGTGCGTCGCGAACACAGCGTCGATATTCGGCGGGCTCGGCGTGTGTTCAGCCGGGGAACGCGACGTGCAAGACGTGTGAACGCGGTGACGATGTCGATGACCCACGGCCAGGTGCGTTGGAACCGGACGATGGTCTGGCCTCCGGTGCGCGCGATCGTGGCGGCTGCGTGGAAGACGCGATGGCGGAGCCGTTTCGGTTCCGCGACACGTAGCGCACCGTCGAAACACAGGGCTTGCATCCAGGCGATGAGGTCTTGCGCGGAGAGCACCAACTGGAGCCACGCGTCGTTGCACACGACATCGACGCACGGCAGGTTCCGTAGCCCGGTGTCCTTCGTGGCGCGGAGCGGTTCTCGACGTCGCGTGGTGACGGTGACGCAACTCCAGCGCGGCGATGTCCGGGTCGGTCTGATCAGTGATGAACACCTGGTGGCGGAACCCCTCCGCCATGTCGAACAAGGTGAGTTGCGCGCCGGGATGTGGACGTTCGTGCCGGGCGATCACCCGGGTGCCTTCCGGCCACCGATGGTCGATGAAACCGGTGAGCTCGATGACCCACGCGCCATCGTGGGCAGAGCCGTCGGTCTCGACCGTGGGTCGCCAGTCTTCTTCTTGGGCCAAACACAAGGCGTCGCGGACCCGTTGATCGACAGGAAGGCCGATCGAGAACCGCACCTGTCGGTCCCGACAGCCGTCCACGAAGTCGTGTGTCGCGCCGGCGGCGTCGGTGCGCACCAACATCTCGATGTCGTCCGGCGCGACGGGAAGTTGGGCGAGGGACCGGTCCAGGACCTCGAGGTGATCTGTGGCGTTGTTCGATCCCGCGTTCCCCGACCGCAACAGTCCAGCGAGCGCTTCACCGGTCGCGTCCAAGTAGGAGACGATCGGATAGAACCCGAACCCTCGCTTGTAGGTCGGTGTCGCATCTTGCTTCTCGGAATGCGCGTCGAGGAGGGTCCCGTCGATGTCGATCACGACCTCGCTCGGGGTCACGCCCGCCGCCCACACCCGAGCACGAGCCGCAGCGCGAGCCACAGCAATGTTGCGCAGCCCATCGGCGTGGATCGAGTCGATCACCGGCCACACCGTCGGATCCGACGCGACCGACCCGAACAGTTCGGGCTGGTTGCGTAACACCGCGACGTCAGCGAGACAGTCACCACCGTTCGCGAGTGACACCGCGAGATGCGCGAGAGACGACACCGGGATCGTGCGCCGAGCGACGCTGACGTGTGTGCGCCATCGCCGCCGACAAGCCCTGGGTGAGCCCGACCCGACCGCGAGCTCCGCGAGCAGCAACGCGCCCGCATGGCCCGCGACACCCTTGCCGTCAGCGGTCACCTTCACCGCCGTGACGCCGTGTAACGTTCATCTTGGAAGTGCCTTCTGGTTTGGGATGCTGCACCTTCGACAAGCGCAGTTTCCCCCACCAGGAAGGCGTTTTCGCGGACGTGGCCGCATTAACGACTGCTACTGAAATGCTAACGGTGAGGCGCGCCCGCGACCGCCGGATGACGCGACGGTGCCGCACCCGAAGGTGCGGCACCGCGATCGCTCTGGGCTGGAACCGGGTCAGCCGGTGAACTTGGGTGCGATCACGACGGGGCTGACGCACGTCGCCACTGCCGGATCCCACACGATGACGGCGAGACCGTTGCCCGCCTGCACGCCGTTCTCGAACGTCGTGCCGGCCGGACCCGCACCGGAGCCACCGCCCCCGCCGGCGCCGTTCGAGCCGGTGCCGTCGCCGGAGCTCCCGCCACCGCCGCCACCGGTGGCACCGCCGCCACCGCCGCCGCCGCCCTGGAATTGGTCGCTGGAGCCGCCGGTTCCACCTTGGCCGGTCGTGCCCGCCGTCGGCTGGGTGACGTCGGTGGAATCACTGACCGACACCCCGGCCGCGCCACCGGCGCCGCCGGCCTGGCCGCCCTGCGGGTTGTCCGGCGGACCGGCGGCGGGCGTGCCGCCGTCGGTCCCCGTGCCACCACCCGCGCCACCGTTGATGTCGGCCGGCGACTCGCCGCCACTACCGCCACCGCCGCCGGCCACCACCAGCACGGTGTCGCCGCGCCGGATGTCGGTCGCGCCACCGCCGCCACCGCCCGCCGAGGGACCGTCGCCGCCGTTCGCGCCGCCGTTGAAGCCGCCCGCGCCACCGTCACCGGGCGCCGCGCTCGACACGCCGCTGTTGTTCTGCGCGTTGCTCGTCGGTTGCACGCCCTCGCCGTCGGTGCCCTTGCCGCCCACGTTGATGGTGAGCGTCTCACCAGGTGTGACGGCCAACCCCACGGTGGTGGCGCTGCCACCGAGGCCGCCGCCCGCCGGGCTCGGCGTCGCGTCGGTCGACGTGTCGGGGAAGGCACCGGTGCCCCCCTCGGCCCCCCGCAGCGTCACCGACACGCCGCACACATTGGCGGGGATCACGAACGTCTGGGACCCGCCCGTGTAGGCGAAGTCCTGCTGGTTGGGCTCGGCGCCGGCCGAGGAGGGCAGCGCCAGGGCGAGCGCGCCCATCGCGAGCGCCGCGCTCGAGAGCACGACCGCGGGACGTCGAAGGTTCATGGCATTCTCCCAGAGCGAGAAGGACCGCATCGTTGTAGCACACCCGCCGTCCCGGGGGCTCGATCACGCGACTCTGCGCCACCAGGCGATGGCCTGTTCCAACTGGGCCCGGTCGAAGTCCGGCCACAACGTGGGCGTCACGTAGAGCTGTGCGCCCACGCCCTCCCACAGGAGGAAGTTCGAGATGCGGGCTTCCCCGGACGTGCGGATCATGAGGTCGACGGGCGGCAGCTCCGGGGCGTAGAGGTTGCGGGTGACGGTGTGCTCGTCGACCGTCTCGGGCTCGTCCCGGGCGATGGCCCGGGCCGCCTCCACCAGCTCCTGGCGGCCGCCGTAGTCGAATGCCACCGTGAAATTGAGCCCGGTGTTCTCCGCGGTGAGGCGGGTGGACTTCTCGATCTCCCGGCGCACGATGGCCGGGATCCGGGATCCGGCGCGGGTGTCCCGGCCGATCCAGCGGATCTTCACGTTGTTGGCGTGCATCTCCGAGCGCCGGCCGAAGATCTTCTTGTGCAGCCCGAGGATGAAGTCGACCTCGAGGCGGGGCCGCCGCCAGTTCTCGGTCGAGAAGCCGTACGCGGTCAGCCACTCGATCCCGAGCGCGTCGGCGGAGCGCACGATCTCGGCGAGGCGTTCCTCGCCCCGGCTGTGACCGTCGGTGCGGGCCAGGCCCTGGCGCTCGGCCCAGCGACCGTTCCCGTCCATGATCACCGCGACGTGTGTCGGCAGCGCGGCCGGGCCCGTCATCGCCGGCCCGTCATCGGGTCGTCGGCGCGGCGAGCACCCGCGCCGCTAGATCGAGCAGGTCGGCGGTCAGCGTCGTGAAGTACCCGGCCCATGGGGTGTCGCGGAGGAGGCGGGCGATCGGATCGGCGAGCTCGCCCAGGCGCGCCTCCACCGCCGCATCCGACACCACGAGGTCGGCCGCGGGCAGTGTCTGGAGCTGGTTGTCGGAGTCGAGGCCGGTGGGCTTGCCCATCGCGTCGGCTTCGCCGCCGATGTCCTGGAGGTCGTCGACGTACTGGAACAGTCGTCCGTACCGGCGGACCGCATCGCGCACCTTCGCCGGCAGCGTGCCGCCGAGGGCTTCGTCGGCCAGTGCGAAGGTCGCGTCGAAGAGCGACACCGTCTTGCCGTCGACGACGTCCCAGTAGTGCGCGGTCGTCGCCCCCAGCGCTTCGTGGATCTGGCTCGCCGCGATCCGTCGCAGCGCTGCCTCGAGCGCCAACCCGGCCGCGGCGGAGATCGCGTTCGCCAGGTGGATCGCCTCCGCGTACAGGGCGTCGGCCGTCCACAGCGCGACCGGGACGCCGAGCGCGACGTGCAACGTCGGGTGGTGTCGCCGGCGCTCGGAACCGTCGACGATGTCGTCGTGCACGAGCGTGCCGAGATGGAGCAGCTCGACCGCCGCCGCGCCGCTCACCGCATCGGACCGGTCGCCCCCGTGCGCCAGCGTGAGCACCAGGCGGGCCCGGTGCCTGGATCCCCCGGCGGCCGTCGGGGCCAGCGCGCCGGCGACCGGATCACCCAGGGTCGCGACGACGCCATGGATCAGGCGATCGACGTCGGCCAGCAGGAGCGCCTCGTCCGCCACGGGCCGTGAGGCTAGTCGTCACCGGGAATCCGCCACCGTGGCCCGCACCGCCTTGACCCCGGCCGCGGGCGCACAGAAGACTCCGCCGGTGCGACCGCGGCCCGCCATCACCGCCTGACGATGGACGTCCGGATCCACGACCTCCTCGCCCGCGGCGCGCACGTCCACCCTTCGAGTCTCGCCGCGACCCTCGGCGACGACGCCCGCACCTTCGGCACCCTCGACGCCAACGCGAACCGCGCCGCGCACCGCCTCGCCGGCGAAGGCGTGGCGGTGCGCGATCGGGTCGTGTGGTGGGGTCCGCCGACGCTCGACGCGCTCGAGGTCGGCTACGGCACCTCGAAGCTCGGCGCCACGCTGGCGCCCCTCAATCCCCACTTCACCGAACCCGAGGCGGCCGCCGCGCTCGAGACCCTGCGCCCGCGCCTCGTGGTTGCGCATCCCGACGTCGAAGCGATCGCGCTGGGCGTCGGCCGAGCCGCTCGGCCTCCCGGTCGTGACCAGCGCACCGGGCTGGCTCGACGGGGCCACCGACGTAGCACCGCCGCGCGCCGGCACCAGCGAGGACCCGTGCGCCATCTTCCTCACGAGCGGCTCGACCGGCGTGCCGAAGGGCGCCCAGCTCTCGCACCGTGCCGCCTGGCTCCGGGCGCTGCAGCGCGACACCGACGGGGCCCGGGTCGGCACCGGCGGCGCAGGCCTGATGTTCGGCCAGTTCCACATGGCCGGGTGGGCGACGGTCGAGGCGGCGTGGGCCCGTGACCGGTCGGTGCACCTCGTGCGCCGTGCCGACCCGCACGAGTTGCTCACCGCGGTGGCCCGGTGGCGGATCACCACGCTGTACTGCATCCCGGGCGTCTGGCAGCGCATCCTCGACGACCGCGGCGACTACGACACGTCGTCGCTGCGCGAGGTGCTCACCGGGACGTCACTGGTCACCCTCGACCTCGTCGACGCGCTGAAGGCGCGCTTCCCCGGCACGTGGACCTCGATCGCGTACGGCTCGACCGAGATCGGCCGGGGCGCGGTGCTCCTCGACGGTGACCTCCACGAGCGGCCCGGCAGCGTGGGCCTCCCGCCGCCGATGGTCGACGCCGACATCGACGCCGCGGGCGAGCTGCTGCTCCGCGGCCCGACGATGTTCAATGGCTACCTCGATCGGCCCGATGCCACCGCCGAAGCCATCGACGCCGATGGCTGGTTCCACACCGGCGACCTCGCGACCCGTGACGACGACGGCTTCCTCACGATCACCGGGCGCCGTTCGGAGTCGATCCGCTCGGGCGGCGAATGGGTGGCGCCGGTCGAGGTCGAGAGCGCGGTCCTCACGCACCCCGACGTCGTCGAGGTCGGCGTGGTGGGTCTCCCCGACGCGAGCTGGGGCGAGGTGGTGTGCGCGGCGATCGTCGTGCGACCGGGCGCGACGCTTCCCACGGTCGACGAGATCCGGGCCCACGTCGCCGCGACCCTGATCGGCTCGAAGCAACCGCGGGTCGTGGTCGAGGTCCCCGAGCTCCCGCGCACCGACGCCACCCGGCAGATCCGCCGGGCCCGCCTCCGCGACGCGATCCTCGCCGACCGTTCCTGACCGCCGAGTCCTAACCGCCGAGGCCCAGCCACGCTCCGGCGAGGTCCCAGAGGCGCCGCGCCGTCTCGGCATCGCGCAGCGCTGGCGGGTCGGCGACGCGTCGGGCATCCACGAAGTGCGCGCCGCGCAGGCGTTCGTCGGTGCCCGCGAGGAACAGCATGGTCGCCGGATCGGGGGTGAAGTCGGCGATGTCCACCGGGGCGATCCGACGCGTGTGTTCGCGGCGTGAGCAGGGCCCCGGCGAGCCTGCTCGCGGTGTAGGCGGCGCGGGCGCGGTACCCGCGCGCGCGGTCGAGATCGTCGAGGTCGAGAACGCCTCGGGACGCGTCCCGCAGTGACGACGCGACGAGCACGCGCCCGCGGCTCGCGGCGAGGCGGTCGGTGAGCAGGCGGCACAGCAGGTGGGGGCCGAGCGCGTTGACCTGCAGCGTGGCCTCGTGACCGTCGTCGGTGAGCGTGCGCCTCCGGAAGCGCGCGGTCGGCGGTGGTGACGAGGACGTCGACACGCGGCTCGCGCCCGAGCACCTCGGCCGCGACCCTGCGCACCTCGTCGAACGAGGCGAAGTCGACGGTCGTGGTGACGACGACGGCTCCGAGATCGCGCAGGCGGCTGGCCGCGTCGCGCGTCGTCGCATCGCCGGAGTCACCGGCGGCGACGACGATCGTCTTGCCGGTGACGTTCGACACCCGCGCCGACCGCCCGCCGGTGCAGCTCAGGCGGTGACGGCGCGAGACCCGACCCGTCGGCGCGCGCGGCCGATCACCACCGCGGTCGCGAGCACGACGAACGTGATCGCCGCCGCGGGTACGCCCCATCCGCCGCCGACCGCGATCACCGCGACGAGGAGCTGGACCATGATCACCGCGCGGCGCACCGGCTCGGTGAGCGCGTCGAACCTGCGGTGGAGCGCGAAGAGCTCGGCGGTCGTGCGCAGGCGGGCGGTGAGGAGCACGGCGAGACCGCGGGTGAGCCCGAACGCGATGCCGACGAGCAGCGCGGCGAGCGGGCTCGCGCCGAGCGCGCCGAGGGCCACGGTGAGGAAGACCGCGGCGGTCATGATGTAGGTGGTGAGGCCGGTCCCGATCTGCCAGCCGAAGCCGCTGCCGTAGACCCACGCCCGGTACCGGCCGAGCCAGTACTCGTTGACCTGCCGGTGGAGGAACGGGGGGGCGATGCCGAGCACCCCGCTGTCGACGGCGGCGGCGAGCACCGCGAAGGCGGCCGTGACGCCGAGGAGCGCGGCAGACGACGCGTCGAGGGCCGACACCGCGGCCGCCAGCGCCGCCATGAGACCCCCCAGCATCGCCCCGCCCACCACCGCGCCGGCGATGAACCAGCAGGCGGTGGTGCGGTAGCGGTAGCCACGCGAAGCCTCGCCGACGGGGGTGAGCTGCGAGAGCATCGACTGCCCGCACGGCGACCAGGTGGAACGGACCGCGGCGGCGAGGGCGACGACGACGCCGAGCACGACGATGGTGGCGTTCATCCGGGGAACGCTACTCCCACCGCTCGCGGGGCGGCGGGCCGGCCCGGGAGCTCCGAGGGGCCCGGGGGCCCGAGTGTCATCGGCGGCCGGTTTGGATCAGACTGCGGGCAATGACGAGCGAGCTCATCTGGGAACGGGACTGGCCCGCGCGCACGTCGATCCTCGTGCTCGCGTTCGCCGGGTACTTCGACGCCGCGTCGGCGGCCACCGCCGCCGTCGACCATCTCATCGACTTCACCGGCGCGACCCGTCTCGCCACCATCGATGGCGACGCGTTCTTCGATGCGCAGCAGGTGCGGCCCCACGTGGTGCTCGAAGACGGGATCACCCGGCGCATCGTCTGGCCCGAGAACACCGCCCACGCCAGTGACGAGACGAACGCCGGTCGCGAGCTGGTGCTGCTCTCCGGCATCGAGCCGCACTACTGCTGGCGACGCTTCACCCACCTGGTCATCGAGATGGCCGAGCACACCGGAGCCCAGGTCGTGATCACGCTCGGGGCCATGCCCGCGCAGGTGCCGCACAGCCGCTTACCGCTCGTGCACGCGTCGTCGGCCAGTCCCGAGCTGGCCACCCGCTTCGGGCTCCACCGGCCGCGCTACCAGGGCATCACCGGCATCGTCGGTGCGCTGCAGGCGGAGCTCGACGCGCGCGCGATCCCCGCGATCTCGATGCAGGTCGGGGTCCCGTACTACGCGGCCGGCGCGCCGAACTGGAAGGCCGCGGCCGCGTTGCTCCGCAACCTCGAGCACGTCACCGGCATCCCCACCGGTCACGGCGAGCTCCAGGAACAGGTCGCGGAATGGGAGCGACTCGTCGACGACGCGGTCGCCGAGAACCCCGAAGCGAGCGGATACCTGCCCCAGCTCGAGGCCCAGTACGACCGCCAGGCCGCCGAGCAGATCCCGTCGTCGGAGGACCTCGCGGCCGAGTTCGAGCGCTACCTGCGCGAGCTCCCCGACGATCCTTCCGAGTGAGCCACCCGGGGCGTCTGACGACTCAGCCGCCGCCGTGCCCGCAGTTCCAACCCTGCAGCGTGGTGCGCAGCCCGGCGGCCAGCTCAGTGCGTTGGGCCACGGTCAGCTCGGCGTCGGAGTGGAGCCCGAACCAGGTGTAGTACCCCGGAGGCATCGAGCGGTCCGTGACCGTCTCGGCCGCGTCGCCGCTCTCGCCACCGCTGCGCTGCGTGCACTCCGAGAAGTTGAGCGCGGCACGGCCTTCGTCGACGTGGTTGGTGATCCACCAGGAGAGCGGTGCGATGTCCTCCCACCAGTAGGTGGTGGTCTTGTTGCTGTGACAGTCGAAGCACGCGGCGACCGCGAGCTGCCGGGTGCGGGGGCTGTCCCACGTCGGCTCGTTGCGGGCGGACGGGTTGGTCACGCGGTACGGCACCAGTTGGAGCGCACCGAAGACGGCTACCAGCCCGATGGCCGCGTAGAGCACGAACCGCTTCACGACGTGTGCGGATCCCCGGGGCGGACGACGAGTGCCGGGCACGGGCTCTCGCGGGTCACCCACACCGCGACGCTGCCCATCACGACCGCGGCCGCCCGGGTGCGCCCGTGGGTGCCCAGCGCGATCACCGACGCATCCAGCTCGTGGGCGAGATCACGGATCGCGCCGGCCGGGAACGAGCTGGCGACCACGTCGACGGTGGTCTCACGGCCGAGGAAGTCGAAGGCGGGCCGGATCGCGTCGAGCGGATGCTCCGCGCTGGGCACGTCGAGGGGGTGGTAGACGTGCACGAGGACGATCGGGAGCCCGCAGGCGTGCGCCCAGCCGCGCGCCGGCGCGAGCACCGCGTCGGCCGCCGCCGAACCGTCGTGGGCCACCACCATCGGTCCGTGGCGGGGCGCGTCCTCCGCGCAGTGCGGGCCGACGAGGAGCGCGGGAACGTCGATCTGGCGCAACACCTGTGAGGCGACGTTGCCGAGTGCGACGCTCCCGATCGGACCTCGGGCGTGGGTGGCCATGCAGACCACCGAACCCGGGTTGGCGCCGATCTGGGCGACGACGGCACGCGTGGGATCGTCCGCCTCCACGACCGAGGCCCGGAACCGCGGGTAGGTCGTCCGGGCGGCGAGCGATTCCAGCCAGGCGGGGCTGGTGGCGCGCTCGGCCTCGTCGAGGGTCTGGGGGGTCGTGAAGGCGTGCACGTCGGCGTCGAACGCGGCGGCGAACCGTTCGGCGACCGGCACCGCCCGCAACGAGAAGTCGGTACCGTCGAGCGGCACCAGGAACGACTCGGGGACGTCTGAGTCGTCGCCGCCTTCGAGCGCTCCTCGACGGCCGGTGCCTGTGCTCGGGCGGTTCGGTCCCATGCGTCCAGACTCACCCACGGGCCGGGCCGCGTCCAGGGGCGAAGGTCCCGCAGGCCCCGCGTTCGGCGTCACGCCGCGGCGGCCCGACGCCGGAACGCCAGACGGCCCGCGGCCAGCAGCGCGGCGATCGACCCGAGGAGCCCGAGCGCCCACCGGTCGTCCCGTGCCAACTCGTAGAGCAGGACGCCGATCGCGCCGATCGCGCCCGACGCCGCGACCCAGGCCAGGACCCGCTCGGCGCGTCGCGTCGCGGCCCGGGCCTGGAGGTAGTTCACCAGCGTGTACACCGCGAGGAACGAACCCGAGCCCACCGCGATGATCGCGGTGATGCCGGGAAGCATCGCCATCGCCGTGCCGACCACGGAGATGAACCCGAGTGCGACCAGCGGGAGGCCGTTGCGCTCCCGACCGAGCTGCGAGGGGAGCTCACCGAACTCGCTCGCGTCGCGGACGAGCCGCGCCGCCGAGAACAGCGTCGCGTTGATCGCCGAGCTCGTCGCGAGCAGGGCGCCCGCGATGGCGGCCCACCGCCCGAACTCGCCGAGCGCGGCCTGGCCGACCGCGACGAACGCCACCTCCTTGTTGGCCACGATCGTGTGGTCGCTCACGAGCATCTGCGCGCCGAGGGTGACCGCGATGTAGATCGCAGCCACGATCGCGACCGACAGCAGCAACGCACGCGGCACCGTGCGCTGCGGGTCGCGCGATGTCGTCGCGGTCGTAGGAGATGAGCTCGAAGCCCTCGTAGGCGAAGAAGACCGTCGCCGCGCCGAGGAAAAGACCGGACGCTCCCCGGTCGGCGAGCGGTGAGAGCCGTGCGGACGTGAACTGCGCGACACCGATGCACGCGACCCCCGAGAGGATCACGAGCTTGGTGACGACCACGAGATCCTCGGTGAGCGACGACATGCGCACACCCCGGAGGTTGACCGCCAGGAACGCGAGGATCACGCCGATCGACAGGAGCCGGGCCCCCGCGTGGCCGAGCCCGAGCGCGTCCGCCGCGTAGCGCCCGAAGGTGAACGCGTACACGGCCATCGCGACCATGTAGCCGAACACGAGGAGCCAGAGCAGCCAGCCGGCCAGCTCCGGATGGCCCTGCTCCCGGAGCTGGACGAACGGGCCGCCCGACCGCCCGGTCCGCTCCGTGACCCCGGCGTAGGACCAGGCGGTCGCCGCGGCCAGCAGCCCACCGAGGACGAAGCAACCGAAGGCCAGGTTCCCGGCGAGGGTGATGGCGACCCCGAGGACGCTGAAGATCCCGCCGCCGATCATCCCGCCGACGCCCATCGCGGTCGCGTCCCACAGACCGAGCTTCGATGCCCGTGCCGCGCGTGCCGCGGTGCGCGGGTGGTAGGGGGCGCGGTGGCGATCGGGCACGGGCGACATCGTGCCCCAGCCGGGCGTGGTAGAGAGGGACGCGACGAAGGGAGCCCCGGTGCCTGCACGACAGATCGTGGTCGGGGTCGACGGATCGACCGGCGCGGAGGCCGCGGTGGGCTGGTGCGCGGAGGTCGCGGCCGGGCTCGACGCCGAGGTCGTCGCGGTCCACGCCCTGCCCCCGTTCGTGCAGGTCCTCCCTCCCGCGCCGCCACCGTCGGCGCCCGTGTACTACTCGGACGAGACGCGCGCGCACCTCCAGGAGCACCTCGAGGAATGGTGCGCGCCGCTGCGCGACGCGGGTGTCCCCTATCAGGCGATCCTCGCCGAAGGTGCGCCCGCGCCCACCCTGCTCCAGATCGCGGACGAACACGACGCCGCGTTGCTCGTGGTCGGGCGCTCCGCCAAGGGCGGGCTCGCCGAGCTGGTGCTCGGCAGCGTCGCTCACCACGTGTCCCACCACGCCGCGCTGTCCCGTTGTGGTGGTCCCCGTCTGACCGTTTTCCGGCGGCGATCCGCGACCGGGTCGGCCGGGGCTGGGACACTGGGCCGGTGACCGCACCGGAGAACCCGCCCCGCTGGGCGACCGACCCCCTGGGTCGGCACCAGTACCGCTACTGGGACGGCTCCCGGTGGTCCGAGCACGTGTCGGACAACGGCATGCTCGCCGTGGACCCGCCCACCGCGACCCCACCACCCACGGCGGCGACGCTGCCCGCGCCGCTCCCGGGCACCGCGGCGTCGGCCTTTTCCCAGACTCCGGGCCCGGGCGGGCACGACCCGACCGCGGTGCTCGGACGGCGCTACGGCGCGTTCTTCATCGACGCTGCCGTCTGCGTGATCGCGTTCGCCATCCTCTTCTTCCCGTTCGCGACCGAGCGGACGAGAGCCGAGACCCTGCGGCTCCCCGGCTGCCACCGGTCGGCGAACGACTCGTCACAGGTCCGGTGCGACAACCGGTTCGTGTTCCAGGTCGACGACACCGTCTACGAGGCGAACGGTGGCGCGTTCCTCGCACTGGCGATCCTGTTCACGTTTCTCTACTTCGTGGTGATGGAGGGGTTCACCGGCGGTTCGCTCGGCAAGCACCTCACCGGGACGCGGGTGGTGGCGCAGTCCGGCGAACGTCCCGGGCTCTGGCTCGCGGGTGTGCGGTGGTTGCTGTTCGCGATCGACGGCCCGTTCTCGTTGTTCCTCTGCGGCATCATCACGTCGTCGGTGTCGCGGGGCCACCGCCGGCTCGGCGACATGGCCGCGGGCACCTACGTGGTCGGGAAGGGCGACGCCGGGCGACCCGTCGTCATCTGACTTCCCGGTGGCGCCATTCGTCGATGAGGTGGCCGGCGATCGACATGTTCGTCGGGAACACCGGCGCGTCGGCGGGGGTGAACCATGCGGCCTCCACGATCTCCTGCTCGTCGAGGGTGATCTCGCCAGATTGGTAGCGCGCACCGAACCCGACCATGAGCTGGTGTGGGAACGGCCAGGGTTGGCTGCCGCGGTAGTCGACGTCGCCGACATCGAGGCCGACCTCCTCGCGCACCTCGCGGCGCACCGCATGCTCCAACGTCTCACCCGGCTCCACGAAGCCCGACAGGCACGAGAAGATCCCGGGCGGGAACATGGCGTTGCGGGCCAGCAGGGCGCGCCCGTTGTCCCGCTCGACCAGCATGATGACCGCCGGCGCGAGACGTGGGTACGCCAGGAGCCCGCACGCCGGGCAGGCGCGGGCGCGCTCCCCCGGTGCGTCTTCCGCCGGCGTCCCGCAGCGGCCGCAGAACTGGTGCGTGCGACGCCACTCCACCAATTGCACGGCGCGTCCCGCCACCAGCCACGTCGGCTCGTCGACCGATCCCCAGAGCATGCGCAGGTCGACGAACTGGTCGACGTCGTGGGCGGCCGCGGCGTCGGCGCCCGGATCGGCGTCGACGGCCCAACAGTGGCGCCCGGCCAGGGTCCCGAGGAAGATGCCCGGGGTGTCGGGTTCGCGGGCGACGAGCACGACCCGGTTCCCGCGTACCGCCACCACCAGGCTGGTCTCGACGGGCGGTCCGGGCGCTTCGAGCAGGGGTGTGAACATCGGCCCAGCATGCCTCGTCGCGACCGCCGGCGCGCCACGAACGGCCTCTAGCCTCGACGGGTGCCGTTCTTCAGCGTGCGCCGAGCGATCCTGTTCGTGGGAGGCGCCTGTCTGCTGGTGGTGGGGCTGTCCGCCGCGAACCTGGCCCTGTTCGTCTGGCCGTCGAGCAGCGCGGTCAGCCACGCCGACGCGGTGGTCGTCCTCGCGGGAGGCGACGGAGAGCGGCTCGACCGGGGTCTGGAGCTGGTGCGGCAGGGCGTCGCCTCCACGCTCGTCGTGTCGACCGGCCCTCCGCAGCTCTGTGAGTCCACCCAGCCCTTCGACGTCGTGTGCTTCCACCCGTCACCGGACACGACCCGCGGTGAGGCCGAGACGATCGGGCGCATCGCGCGCGAAGCACGGATGGAACCGCATCGTGCTCGTCACGTCGACCTACCACGTGTCGCGCGGCGCCTGCTGCTCGAACGCTGTTACACGGGCACGGTCGAGGTCGCCGCAGCCGAGCCCGATCAGGGGTTGGGTGCGTGGATCGCCGCCATCGCCCACGAGTGGGGCGGATTGGCCGAGGCCGTCGTCCACCGGAGCTGCTGAGGGCATCTCCGGGGCGACCGCGTCGACTGCGTGTGGACGAGGAGCAGCCCCGGGTAGTCCGGCGTGTACCGGAGGGAACGGAACATCCACCAGGGCTCGATCGGTTCGCCGCTCCCGCTGGACTTCGGTGTGTTCTTGCGCACGGTGAAGTGCGTGTTCTCGTACTTCCAGACGACGCGACCGTCGGCCGTCGCCTCGATGATCGTGCCTCTCGGCCCGTCGGTCATCACGGTGTCGCCGTTGGGGAGCCGCTGGGCGCTCGACACGATCGCGGCGAAGAAGCGGTCCGCCCGCTTGGTCGGGTAGATGGTGTGGTCCTCGGCGCCGGAGGTGCCGTCGGCCGCCCGCGTGTAGTGACCGTCGACGAGCTCGGGTGTGATCTCCTCCACCGTCGAGTAGGGCCGGGTCTTCGGCAACCCGTTGCTGAAGACGAGGATGTTCCCGGCGCCGGGAAGGCCGTCGGGAATCCATTCGGCGTCGTGCTGCACGTAGAGCTTGCGCGGGCCGTCGGCTCCGATCGTCGCCGGGTTGCCGTAGCGGAAGAGCAGGTCACCCGCGGGCCCACGCGCCGTGTCCGTGGTGGTCGAGTGGTCGATCACCCAGAGCTCGCTGAACGAGCGCGAGCTCACGATGATCTCGTCACGCGCCGCGTTGTAGTCGATGCCGTTCGCGTGGTTCCAGTCCTTGTCGCCCCCGTTGCCCTCGAGCACGTAGTTGACGTCGATCTTCTCCGGGTGCGCGTTGACGTCTCCGTAGTTCGCCTTGGTCGGGTCGTGGTCCTGCACCAGGTGGTCCCACACGTGCCACTCCCACACGATCCGCCCCGCGGCCGGGCTGTACTCCAGCACCGAGTCGGGCCACAGCTCCGCGTCGGGCAGGAGCTTCGGGGAGCGACCGGCGGCGAGCGCCTCCTCCGCCGACTTGCGTTCCCAGGCCAGGATGAGCACGTTCCCGTTGGGCATCGGTTCGATGTCGTGGTGCTGGATGTGCGAACCGCTCGCGTAGTCGAAGCGCCAGAGCAGCTTGCCGTCCCAGTCGAGCTCCTCGACGCCGACCGCCCGCCCCGGCCCCCGTCTTGAAGGCGTTCGCCAGCTCGAGGTTCCCGGCCCGGAGGAGATGGCCGTTCGGGAGCAGGTACTCGGACAGTCCCGGTCGGGTGTCGGTCTTCCACGTGTGGACGATCTTGCCGTCCATGTCCATCAGGTACGTGCGCTCGAGCTCGAGCGGAGCGAACAGGGTGTAGCCGGGCGACGCGCCGGCCCGGTTCACGACGAGGCCCTGGGGCTGCTGGTCGTCGGCCGCGGTCGCGGTCGTGCTCGACGGCAGCGCCGATCCGACGAGCGCGGCGAGGGCGATGACGAGGGCGAGCAGGAACCGCGTTCGCTTGGGAAGGTGCATCCTCGAACCGGTGGTCGTCAGCGGAGGCTCTGCAGCGCGAGCAGAACGCTCGCGAACGCGGTGCTGCCCGTGAGCACGAGCAGTCTGCGTTCCCAGGAGGTGTCGGTGTCCCCCGGCCCGGCCGTGGTGGCGCCCGCTCGACCACGGCAACGACCGGCAGGGCGGGGGCGACGACGTCGGCCCCGCGTGCACGTCGTCGAGGTCTGATCGATGTCGTACAACCCCTGATCTCCCGCGTCGTCGGACTGCGATGATCACCGCCGCGTGTCGCGAGGACCGGACGACCACATTGTGGTTCTGTGACATTCCGAACGTCACGGAACCCGCTGGCCACCGTCACGGGATCGCAACCTCGGTGCGAGAGGTTCACCCGGTGGAGACGACGACGACCCCGACCCGCCGTCGGCCGACGCCGTCCGGGCCGTCGTCCGGGGCGTTCACGGTGTCGGTCGACCGCGAGGACATCGTGGTCACCGTGGTCGGCGAGCTCGACCCGAAGGCCGCCGGCACCCTGCTGGAGCTGGTCGACGCCGCGATCGGGCCGCAGGGGATGGCCCGCCGGATCGAGATCGACCTCCGCCAGTTGCAGGCCTGCTCCAGCGCCGGTGTGAGCGCCCTGGCCACCTGTGCCCGGCTCGGGGCACGGCTTCGCGAGGGTCTGCAGTTCCGGGTCGGACTGGCCGGATCCACCCACTGAGCCGCCTGAGCGGTTCCCACCGGGTCTCATGGGCGATCATGGAGTGGTGAGACAATCCGTACTCGTCGTCGAGGACGACGCCCGCATCCGCGCGGTCATGCGCATGTCGCTCGAGGAAGAGGGCTACGAGGTCCGCGAGGCGGAGAGCGGCGAGGCCGCGCTGCGGTCCTTCGCGGCACGGGTTCCCGACATCGTCCTCGTCGACCTGATGCTGCCGGACATGAGCGGCTTCGAGGTGTGCCGGTCGCTCCGCCAGGGCAGCGGAGTACCCATCGTCGTCGTGTCGGCTCGGGCCGACACCCACGACGTGGTCGCCGGCCTCGAAGCAGGGGCCGACGACTACGTCACCAAGCCGTTCGTCGCCAAGGAGCTGGCGGCGCGGATGCGGGCGCTGCTGCGTCGGGTGGGCGCCGGCGACGCCCGCGAGTCGGAGTACCGGTTCGGCGACCTCGAGATCGAGCCCGATGCCGGGATCGTGCGCCGCCGCGGTGAGGAGGTCGCGCTCACCAAGACGGAGTTCCGGCTGCTGTGCGAGCTCGCGCGCCACGCCGGTTCGGTCCTGAGTCGTGAGCAGCTCCTCGACCGGGTCTGGGGATACGACTACCTCGGCGACGGACGCCTCGTCGACGCACACGTCCGGCGCCTGCGCACGAAGATCGAGCGCGACCCGTCGGATCCGGAGCTCATCATGACCATCCGGGGGCTGGGGTACCGCATGACGAAGCCGTGAGGTGGCCCCTCGGGCGGCGCGGGCAGGAGACCTCGGGACGGGGGCTGCGGTTCCGGGTGATGCTGTCCTTCGCCCTCGGCGGCCTTCTGCTCGCGTCCGTGTTCGCGGCGGTCACCTACGGACTCGCCGATCGCTACCTGGTGTCCCAGCGGGAGCGGAGCGCCCAGCGTCAGGCGTTTCTCAACGCCCGCGCGCTGCGTGACGCCCTCCGATCGCCGGAGGCCTCCGTGTCCGAGGCCCTCGCCGCGCTGGAGGTGCCGTCCGGTTCGAGCGTCGTCGTGCAACGCGACGGGAAGTGGTACGGCACCTCGGTCGCGCTCGGGCGCACGAGCGTGCCCCGCGTGATGCAGACGCTGGTGTCCGACGGTAGCGGTGGCCACCAGCGGATCCGGACGTCGACGGGTCCGGCTCTCGTGGTGGGAGTCCCGGTGCCCTCGATCCGCGCCGACTACTTCGAGATCGTCGCGCTCAGCGAGCTGGAGAGCACCCTCGGCGTCATCCGCGACGCGCTGCTCGGCGCGGCGGCGCTCACGACGTTGGCCGCCGCCCTCCTCGGGGTCTGGGCGGGACGGCGCGTCGTCTCCCCCCTCCGGGAGGTCAGCGCCGCCGCGTCCGACATCGCCGCCGGTGAGATCGACCGCCGGCTCGAGACCCGCAACGATCCCGACCTCGACCCGCTCGTGGAGTCGTTCAACCACATGGTGAACGCGCTCCAGCTCCGGATGGAGCGCGACGCCCGGTTCGCGTCCGACGTGAGCCACGAGCTCCGCTCACCGTTGACGACGATGCTCGCGTCGACCGATCTCCTCACCGCCCGCGCCGACGAGCTGCCGCCGCGTCTCCGGGAGCCGGTCGGCCTGCTGGGCGAGGAGGTACACCGGTTCGAGCGCCTCGTGTCTGAGCTGCTCGAGCTGTCGCGGGCCGAGGCCACCGTCGAGGCCATCGTGCTCGAGCCGGTCAACCTCGGAGAGCTGCTCCTCCACTCGCTCGCGCTGACCGACGACCATGAGTTCGTCGTCGCGATCGACCCCGACGTCGCCACCACCCCTGTCCTCACCGACAAGCGACGGGTCAACCGCATCCTGAGCAATCTCCTCGAGAACGCGCGCACCCACGGGCGGGGCATCCGGGCCGTGTCGGTGTCGCGGGCGGACGGCTGCGCGAGGATCGCGGTCGACGACTGTGGTGAGGGGGTTCCCGTCGAGGAACGCGAGCAGATCTTCGAGCGGTTCTTCCGGGGTGCGGCCGCCGGGCGTCGTGACGCCGGCTCGGGGACCGGACTCGGCCTCGCGTTGGTCGCGGAACACGCGCGGCTGCTCCACGGTCGCGTCTGGGTCGAGGACGCGGATGGCGGCGGCGCACGCTTCGTGCTCGAGCTCCCGGAGACGATGGCGTGACCCGGTCCGCCCGCGCTCGGCGTGGCGTCGCCACAGTCGCCGTGCTCCTGGTCCTCGCCGCCTGCGGCGTGAGCACCCAGCACTCGCCCAGTCAGATCGACGGCGCCGACATCCCGTTCGGCCTCGCCGACCGCGCCCCCTCCGGCGCGACCGCCTCGACCGGCGAGGCGACGTTCCAGTACGACATCTACCTCGTGTCCGGTGACCGCCTCGAAGCCGTGAAGCGGGGCCAGACGACGCCGGCCACGCCCACCGCCGTGCTGCGCTCCCTGACCAGGGGGCCGACGACCGCCGAGGCCGCGTCGGGACTCCGCACGCTCCTCGACCCCGGTACGACGGTCGACCACGTGACCGTCCGCGGTGCCCTCGCGACGGTCGACCTGAACGGCGACCCGGAGACCTTCCGCCCGGGCTCCGACCAGAGCCTCGCGTTGGCCCAGCTCGTGTACACCGCCACCGCGCTCCCCGGCGTGTCCCGGGTCCAGGTACGCCTCGGCGGGACACCGGCCGAGATCCCGCGGGGTGACGGAACCCTCACCACCGGAGCCGTCCGCCGCAGCGACTACCCCGCGGCGGCCGGGTAGTCGCGCGAAACGGTCAACGAACCGCAACGTCTTCGTCGCCGGATCGCACATTCCGGCCCCCATCATGCGGTCGACACAGGCGATCGTCAGGAGGCCGCCGATGGGCACGGTCGACCAGGGAGTCCGCTACCTCGATCTCGATGGTGACGGCGTGCCGGACGCGGTGCTGACGGTCGAGTCGCAGCCGATGATCCACGACGGTTCGAGGCACCTGCAGGCGCTCTCGATCGTGGAGACGCTCGAAAGCGGGATCGGCATCGATGGTTGTCCGAGCCGGACCCGGGTCGTGACGAAGCGCTGACGCGAACCGGATCCACCGACGTCTGCCCACCACCCATCAGGGAGTACTCCATGCTCGAGGTCACGACCCATGCGGCATCCGTCATCGCGAGCGAGTGCGAGCGCCGCGAGTTGCCCGAGACGTCGGGCGTGCGCATCTACCGGCGCCCGGCGGCGAAGGACGTCTCGGTCCGTGCCCTCGGCGTCGAGTTCGTCCGTGAGCCCCGCGACAACGACACGGTGATCCGCGAGGGCGACGCGGCTGTCTTCCTCGCGCACGACGTCGAGCACCTGGTGGGTGCCCGCCTGCTCGACGCCGAGGGGGAGGGTGTTCCCCCGCGTCTGATGTTGCGCAAGCAGGGGAACGGCGCGATCCACAGCTGACCCGCGTCAGCGCAACCGGACGTCGGGGCCGGTGTCGCCGTAGCGGGAGACGACCAACGTGTGGGTGCCCGCCTGCACGTAGGCGCCGAGCGGCAACTCGGACGTGAGCGTCGCGCCCGCGGCGAGGTCGACGTCGAACGCCCCGAGGTGCACGTGCGTCGCGCCCCGTCGTTCACCACCCGGAGCCACTGGAGGGTCGTCATCACGACGCAGCGCGGCGTCGGGACGTCGGCGCCGAGCACGATCTCGACGATCGGGGCCGACGCCTGGTCGCAGACACCCGCCGCGGGGCGAGCCGGCTCGGAGCGGGCCGGCTCGGAGTCGGCCGGACGCGCGCCCGGGATCGCGTTGACCAGGGCGGGCGCGCTGGCCAGGGCCGCACGGGTCTCCGGCCCGACCAGCCCGTCGACCGTGACACCCTGCGCGGCCTGGAACTGGCGGGTCGCGGCCTCGGTCTCGGGACCGAACACGCCGTCGACCGGCAGGCGGCCGGTGCGGTGCGTGGCGGTGAACCACTCGTCGAGCGCGCGCTGCCAGGCCGCGACGTCGTCGCCCGTGGTGCCGCGTGCGAGCTCGGGTCCGTCGACGGAGGGGACGACGCCGGCGGCGACCAGCGCCGGCGCGCTGCGGTAGGCCGCGACGCGTGACCGGCCCGACCAGCCCATCGACGGAGATCCCGTGGGCGAACTGGAAGCTGCGGGTCACCGCGTCGGTGAGCGGCCCGAAGTCACCGTCGACCGCGAGGCGGAATTGGTCGTCGGGGCGCGTCACGGCCAGCCAGGTGTTCATCGCGGCCTGCCAGTCGGCGACCGCCGGACCGATCGACCCGCGGCGAGCACGACCTCGGCCTCGATTGGCCGGGGTTCGGGGGGCGGTGCGGTGTCGGCCCGGGCCGCGGTGGGACCGGCGAAGCTGACGACGGCGAGGGCGACCACCACGCCCCCCACCAGGGCGCCGGCGAAGCGAGTCATCGGGAGCTCGCTGCCCGCGTGCCGTCGGAACCAGTGAGCACCGAGGGCGACGGATCGCGCGGAGGTGGCTCGACGTCGAACACCGTCTGCTCGCGCTTCGGTCGTCCGAGCAGGTACTCGAGCAGCTCGCGATAGACGAGAAAGGCGCCGAGGAGCTGGTGGAGCGCGGCCTCGCCGCGGTCGGCACCGCGAAACGTGCGGTGGGCCGCCCGGTACCCGGTCGCGAGGTCCGGGTCCTCGATCGAGAGCGCGTCGGCTCGGACGGTCACGTCCTCGGTCGGGTACCCGCGCTCGTCCATGACCGAGACCACGAGGTGCTCGGCCTCGCGCACCGCACGCTCGGGCGAGTCGACGAAGCCGAACTGCAAGTCGCGCCACGTCTGCGTGTGCTCCTCGCGCACGGCCGGCGCGAGCGAATGGTGTTCCAGTCCCTCGTACGAGGCGAGACGCTCGTCGAGGGCACGTTCACCGCTCCTGCGACCCTGCTCGGCGACGGCGTGTTCGTACTCGAGGCCGAAGCGGTCGCGGAGATCGCGGCGGTGCCGGCGCCCTCCCGTCACCCGACGGCGGACCCACGGCACGGCCACGACCGCGGCGAGCCCGACCACGAGCGTCCCCCCTACGATCAGCACCCACATCCAGAACTTCATGGCACACCTCCAGGTTCGACGAATGTCGCAGTGATGGGATGCCCACGGCAACCGACAACGGGGTTGCCGGGAGGTTGTGGTTCGGTGACAGTCGCCCCGCGGCGGTCGGTAGAGTCCCCGGCGTGCGGATCGCGGTGATCGGGGCGGGTTTCGGGGCGCGGGTCGTCGCCGGCGTCTACCGCGACGAAGGCATGGAGGTGGAGGTCGTCTCGCCCCGCGATCCCGCGGCGGTGCGAGCCGCGATCGCCGAGCCGGTCGACCTGGTTTCGGTCCATTCGCCGCCGTTCCTGCACGCCGAGCACGTGGGATGGGCCCTCGAGCACGGCCGCGACGTGCTCTGCGACAAGCCGTTCGGGCGCTCGGTCGCCGAGTCACAGGCAATGCTGACGGCGGCCGAGACCGCCGGCGTCCTGCACTTCCTCAACTGCGAGTTCCGCCGGGAACCGGCGCGGGTGGCGTTGCGCGACGTCGTCGAACGCGGACGCATCGGCGCCCCCGTCCACCTGCACTGGACGGCGTTCACCTCGGGCTCCCGGCGGCCGCTGCGTCGCTACGGATGGTTGTTCGACCGCGAGGCGGGTGGCGGATGGATCGGCGCGTTCGGTTCGCACGCGATCGACACGGTGCGCTGGCTCATGGGCGAGATCGTCGGCGTGAGCGGCGGGTGCCGCATCGACATCTCCGAACGACCGGATGCCGACGGCACCATGCACCGGTGCACCGCGGAAGACGCCTTCACCGCGCACCTGCGACTCGCCGGCGGCGCGACCGCGACCATCGACACCGCGTTCGCCGCGCCAGTGAACGTCATGCCGCGCATCACGGTGTTCGGCACCGACGGCGTCGCCGAACTAGTCGGCGCGACGGAGCTCCGGGTGCGTCGCCCGGGCGAAGCCGACGACGTCCTGACCTTCGCGCCGTTCGACGGCGACCCTCACCTCCCGGCGATGCGACCGTGGATCGCGGACGTACGCGAGGCGGTCGAGACCCGCACGCAGATCACGCCGTCGTTCGCCGACGGTGTCGCCTGCGCACAGGTGATGGACCTGTTGCGCGGCTGGGCCGAGTGGCCCTGATCGTGCACGACGGGTGACCACCACGACGGTCGTCGCGGTCATCGCGGTCACGATGGCCGCGGGAGCCGTGACGACGCTCTTCGGTTTCGGCTTCGCTCTCGTCGCCGTGCCGCTGCTCTCGGTGACGCTCGGCCCGCGCGACGCGGTGGCGGTGGCCACGATCCTCGCCTTCCTCGTGACCGTGGCCCTGCTCGGCCGGTTCCACGAGCACGTGCAGTGGACGATCGCCCGCCGCCAGATCGCCGCCGCCGCGTTCGGTATGCCGCTCGGCCTCCTCGTGCTCGTCCATGCCAGCGTGGCGTTCCTCCAGCTCGCGATCGCGGCCGCGGTGGTCAGCGCGGTGATCGTCCTCGCGTGCGGGCTGCGCATCCACACCGAGGGTCCGCTCAGCGACATCGGGGCCGGCTTCCTGTCGGGCGTGCTGAACACGAGCGTGGGGACCAACGGGCCGCCCCTCGTCGCCGTCAACCAGTCGCGGGGCCTCGACCCGCACGCGTTCCGCTCGACGCTGGCCGCAGTCTTCGCGTTCTCGGCGCTGATCGCCAACCCCATGATGTGGGCCGCCGGGCGTTACACGTCGACGGTCCTCCTCGCCGCGGGCGGTCGGGATCCCCGCGCTGATCGTCGGTTGGTTCATCGGCATGCGCCTCCACCGGCACGTCCATCCCGAACGATTCCGCACACTTGTGCTCGGACTCCTGCTGGCGACTGCGATGACGGCCGCGGCCGGCGCGCTGTTCCGCTGAGGAACCGGCTACCGCTGCTGGCGCCGGCGGATGACCTCGCTGAAGGGCACGTCGCGGTCGCTGGCCGGCTCCCGTGGCATGTCGAGCAGCCGTTCGCTCACGATGTTGCGCTGCATCTCGTTGGTGCCCCCGGCGATCGAGATGCTGCGCGCCTCGAGCCAGGCCCGGCCCGCCGCGCCCGTGCGGACCGCCCGTCGTCCGACCAGATCACGCCGTCGGCCCCGGCGACGCTGATGCCGATCTCGCCGCGGCGCAGCGTGTCGAGCGCGAGGCCCAGCTTGAGGAGCGATCCCCAATCGCCCTGGAACGCGCCCGTCCGCATCCCGACGGTGACCCGGTCGCCGACGTGCGACGCGGCCCGGCGCTGGACGTACGCCTCGCCGATCCGTTGCCGGGTCGCCGACTGCTCGAGCGTGCCCGCCGCCTGCGCGTACCGGACCAGGTCCTCCACGCCGTGGCCGCCGGTCCCGCCGCGCTCCTCGTGGCCACCACCCAGGCCGAGGCCGTGGCCCACGCCCGCGGTGGCGTTGCGCTCGTGGAACAGCAACGTGTGCGCGACGGCCCAACCCTGGTTCTCCTCCCCGATGAGGTTCTCGCCGGGGATGGTGACGTCGTCGAGGAACTCCTGGAAGAAGTGGGCGGGGGCGTGGTCGATCGGGACGATGGGCTCGATGGTGACGTTCGGGTCCCGCAACGGCACCGACGAACATCGAGAGCCCCTCGTGCTTCGGGACGTCCCAGTCGGTGCGGGCCAGGCACATGCCGTAGTCGGCGTCTCCGGCGCCGGTGCTCCACATCTTGGCCCCGTTGAGCACCCACACGTCGCCGTCACGCGTGGCGTGGTGCGATCACGCCGGCCATGTCGGATCCGCCCGACGGCTCCGACAACAGCTGGATCCAGACCTCGTCGCCTCGAAGGATCCGGGGAAGGTGGCGTCGCTTGAGCTCCTCGGAGCCGTGATCGAGGAGGGTGATGCCGAGCATGCCCAACGACACGAAGAGCGGCACGGGCACGACGTAGCCGGTGAGCTCCTCGGCCCAGATCTTCTGGTGCTCGAGCGTGAGGCCCGCACCGCCGTACTCGCGTGGGACCGCGATGCCGGCGAAGCCGGCGTCGAAGATGGTCGCCTGCATCTCCTGGGCGCGCGCCAGGGAGACGCGGGCGTTGCGCCCGCTCGGATCCGCGGCCGGGAGGTTCGCGGCGATGAACGCACGGGCCCGGGCGCGGAACGCCTCCAGGCTCTCCATCTCGACTGCGCGCTCGTCGCCCATCGTCGTCTCCTCAGAAGCCCAGGAGCGTGCAGATCCGCTCGCGGTGCTGCTCGGGGCTCCCGAACACGGCGCGGTTCACGGTCGTGTGCCGCAGGTACAGGTGGATGTCGTGCTCCCAGGTCATCGAGATGCCACCGTGGAACTGCATGCACTCCTGGAGCAGGTGCATCGCGGCGTCACCCACATACGCCTTGGCCACGCTCGCCTCGACCGCCGCCGTGTCGGCCCGGTCGTCGAACGCGCGGACGGCCGCGGCTCGGCGCAGCCCTTGGCGGTCTCGAGCGCGAGCAGCAGATCCGCGACGCGGTGCTTGAGCGCCTGGTAGGAGGCGATCGGTCGACCGAACGCGAAGCGGTCGCCCATGTACTCGAGGGTGAATTCCATGACGCGGTCGAGCACGCCGACGGTCTCCGCGCACTGGAGCGCCAGCGCGATCTCCAATTGCTTCTGGATGTCGGCGCCGGCGTCGCCCGGTCGACCGACGAGCCGGGCGAGCGGCACGCGCACGCCTTCGAGCCTCACGTCGCCGAAACGCTTCGTGAGATCGAGGCTGCGCGGCCGGGACGACCGTCACGCCCGGGGTGTCGGCCGCGACCAGCACCTGCGTGAGTCCGTCGCCGGTGCGACCGACGACGAGCAACTCCTCCGCGGCGGCGGCCGCCTCCACGTAGCGCTTCACCCCGGAGACCACGACCGTGTCGCCGTCGATCGCGACCGTGGTGGCGACGCCCTCGGCGTCCCACCGGCTCCCCGATTCGGCGAACGCCCACGCCGCGACCGTCTCCCCGGCCACGAGCGCGCTCAGCACCTCGTCATGGCCGCCGCCGTCGGCTCGTGCGAGGGCGGCCGCGACCACGTTCACCGGGAGGAACGGACCGGGGGTCACCATCCGGCCCATCTCCTCGGAGATGACGACCGCATCGGTGAGAGGACGGCCCGACAGCGAGCCGCCCCCCACACCTTCGGTAGCGAACATGGCCGCCCAGCCCAGCTCGGCCGCTCGACGCCACCAGCCACGGTCGAACCCGAGCTCTGTCTCGGCCACGGCCCGAACCGCGGTGATGGGCGACTCGCCCTCGATGAACCGCCTCGCAGTGTCGCGGAAGAACTCCTGGTCGTCGGTCAGCTCGAGCAGCACCGCGGCAGCCTCGCACGCACCCCCACGGCATTCAATTTCTCGCGCTCGGCGCCCCATATCCGGTCAGGGGCTGCAACGGTCGATCCGTGCGGGTCGGGATCAGGACACCGCGGCCTCGTTCCCCAGGATCCCGTCGGTGATGTGCAGCGTCCGATCCGTGTAGTGGGTCATGCGCTCGTCGTGGGTCACGACGATGGCGGCGATGCCGCGCGACTTCATCTCCTCGCGGATCAGCTCCATCACCTGCTGGCCGAGCGCGGTGTCGAGCGCCGACGTGGGCTCGTCGAACAGGACGAGGTCGGGATCGTTCATCAGCGCGCGGCCGATGGCCACCCGTTGGCGCTGACCACCCGAGAGCGTCGCGGGCAGGTGGTCACGCCGGTTCGACAACCCGAGCTCCTCGAGCAGCTGGTCGGCGCGTCGCTTCGCGGGTGCGCCGGTCCGCTTCCCGATCTCGTCGACGACGAGGAGGTTCTCGCGGGCAGTCAGGAACGGTACGAGGTTCACACTCTGGAAGACGAAGCCCACGTGCTCGCGCCGGAAGTCGGTGAGACGCTTCGGCGAATACGACGAGATGTCCTCGTCGCCCACCTGCACCGTGCCCTCCGTGGGCGAGAGGATCCCGCCGGCGATCGAGCAGAGCGTGGTCTTCCCCGAGCCGGACGGCCCCACCAGGGCGACGATCTCGTCGGGAGCGACGGTCAGCGTCGCGTGGTCGAGCGCGACGACCTCGTCGTCGCCCGTCGGATAGACCTTGCGCACGCCGTCCATGCGGAGCGCCGTGTCCGCACCGTGGTTCATGACGACCTCCCGATCGCGGATGCAGGGTCGACGCGAAGCACGCGCCGAAGCGAGAAGGCGCTGCCCACCACCGCCGCGATCACCAGGGACACCGTGCTGGTGATCAGCCGGCTGGGCAGCAGTTGATACGGGATCGCGCCGGGCGGCAGGAGCGCGGCGAGGAGCAACGCAAACCCCGACGCGACCAGCGCCGCGAACAGCGCGACCACCACCGCCTGGGCGATCACTCCGCCGAAGAGGGTGCGCGAGCGTGCCCCGATGGCCTTGAGCATCCCGTAGAGCCCGATGCGCTCGACGGTCAGCAAGGCGAAGAACAACCCGACGACGACCACCGCGATCACCAGGGTCACGCCGATGATCTGGTTGAACACCGATCGCTGCTGTCGCACTCCACCGATCGCGTCGGACGCCTCGCGCTTCGACACCGTTTCTGTCGCACCACGGGTCGCGCGGTCGATGGATCGTGCGACCGCGCCGGCGTCGCGGTCGGTGGTGACGACCAGCGCCTCGAACACGCCCGCCGCCACCGACGAGCCGGGCCGGTTCGCGTTCTGCACCGTGCGCCAGGTCGTCGGTGACGCCCACAGCGTGCCGGCACCCGAATAGCTCACGTCGTCGACGAAGCCGAGGACCCGTACCGGTGTCCGCGCCGGGCCCAGCCGCAACGTGTCGCCCTTCGACACCCCCTCGTCGGCGAGGACGCGGTCGGCGTAGGCCCCGCCCTCGGGCGGTGGCGCGGGAACGCCGTCGGGCGCGACCTGGTACCCGAAGAGCGCGACGTCGACCAGATCCCGCGGACCGTTCCCGGGCACGCGCGCCCCGAGCTGCGTCACACCGATCCCGCCGACCTCACGCACACCGGGCGCGGCCTCGGCCTCGGCGCGTGTCGCGGGCGTGATGCGGCTGCGGAGGAGCGACCGCTCGGCCGTCGAGGAGAACACCACCAGATCAGCGGGTTGCGCCTGCATGGCGCCGGTGGAACGCGCGATCAAGCCGTCGAGCAGTCCGCCGAGCAACATCAGCAGCATCGCGATGAGCGTGAGCAGCACCGCGGCGGTCGCGAACCGTCCCGGCCGCCGGCGCATCTCACGGAGCGCGAGCCTCATGCCCCGACCCCTCCGCCCGACAGGGCTTCGGCGGGTTCGATCCGGAGCACCCGCCGAGCCGAGAACCACGCGCTCGCGACGCCGAGGAACAGGATCCCCACACCCCACCCGATCGCGGCGACGGCGTCGAACCGCAGAGGGATCGAGCCGACCCGTTGGAACGAGAGCGGCAGGTAGAGCAGCGTGCCCAGCACCACCCCGAGGGCCACGACGACCACCACCTGCGTGAGGAGCGCGGCCACGAGCGTCTTGGAGCGGGCGCCGATCGCGCGCAGGAGGGTGAGCGTGCGCGCCTTCTGCAGCGTGATGATGAGGAAGAAGAGGCCGATGACCAGGGGCACCACGAGCCCGTAGAGCAGGAAGATCACGAGGAACGATCGACTCACCTGGGCGACGCCCGGTGCCTTGGTCGCGGCGTCGGCGCGGCGTCAGTGCTTCGAGGTCGGGACTCACCCGGTTGACCCGGCGGACGAGCTCATCGGGGGACACCCCGGTCGCGGGCTGGAGCCCGAGCGCGTTCGGCAGGGGCTCCTGCGCGTCGGGATTGACGCTACGCACCACCTGCTCCCACGTCGCGTACGTCGTGAAGATCGTCGGCGACGCCTGGAGGTTGGTGTCCTCCGACTGCCCGACGATCTGGATCCTGCTGCCGCCGGGTTCCACCCGGACGACGTCGCCGATCCCGAACCCCGCCGACGCGTCCGTCGTGTTCGCGATGCCCTCTCCCTCGGCGCTCGGCATCCGTCCGGCGACGAGGTCCTGCGGCGCGCCGAGCTCGCGGTCCTCGTACCCGATGACCGCCGCGCCGGTGATCGAACCGTCGGCCCGCACGCTGACCGTGCTCTGTCCGATGCGACCCACCTGTGCCACCCCGGCGACCTCGCGTACCTGCGCTTCCAGCTCGGGCGTGATGCCGCTGCTCTGGAGGTTGCGCCGGGCGTCGGTGCTGTAGACGAGTACCGGGGCGCTCTGGTGCTCGATCGCACCGACGAACGAGGTGATCAGGCCGTCGCGCAGCGCCTGCTGGAACAGGATGAGGAACACGAGCAGCGCGATGGCGGCGACCAGGAGACCGAAGCGGACCTTGGCCCGCAGCATCTCCTTCCACGCGATCATCTCGAGCCGCTCCGGGCCGCCGCCTCGATCGCAGCCACCGCGCCGCTGCCGCTGGACCCGGTCCAGCCGTCGGCACCCAGCCGTCTCGCGGTGTCCTGGTCGACACCGGCACCCCCGACCAGCACCGGCACGCCGACGTCGTCACGGTGAAGACCCGTCAGCGACTCGGCGAGTGCATCCTCGTGACCGCTTCCGGTCGCGCCGAGCACCACCGCGACCAGTCGACTCGCGTTGGCCGACGTCGTCGCGAAGCACGCCGGCGGCGTGTCCACGCCGAGGTCGACGACGTCGAAGCCGCGGCCCCGAACCAGATCGGCCAGCATCGCCCCCGGAAGCGCGTGGGCTTCGCCGGCCACCGCGCCGATCACGACCGCGCCCCGCTTCCGGCCCCGCCGTGCGAACCGCGGCCCGAGTCGACCGACGATGCGCTGCGCCACCACGGTCGCGCGGTGCTCGTCGGCGACGTCGAGCTCACCGGCATGCCATCGCTCGCCGATCGAACGCAGCGCGGGCCCCAACACCGAGAGGTGGATCTCGCTCGGCGACGCGCCCGCCGCGAGCACCGCCTCGACCACCGACCACCCGCCCGCTTCGTCCCCGGCGACGAGGCGCCGCTCCAACCGCTGGCGTGCCCCGGCGCGCGCCCGCGGACCGGAGCCGCGTGGGCGGGGCAGCGGAGTGCTTCGACGTCGGCCGGGCGTACCCGCCAGTCCGCACCGTCGCGCTCGGCGGGAAGCCGCCCCGTGCGCACGTAGCGATAGGCGGTCATGTAGTGGACACCGAGGGCGTCGGCTGCCTCGCGGAGGCTCATGGGTGGCCCGGTCCTCGGCGACATCCCCCTTATTTAGCACTAAATAGAGCACCAGGCTGAACCGCGGCGTCGTGAGCGCTCCCGGAACCGCTCGTGGGCCGTGATCGGTAGAGTCGCGGACAACGCCATCGGCATCGAGGGGAGCCCGCCGTGCGTATGGACGACATGATCCTGGTCAGCATCGACGACCACATGATCGAGCCGCCCGACATGTACAAGAACCACGTGCCGGCCAAGTGGCTCGACCAGGCACCCCAGGTCGTCCGCAATGAGCAGGGCGTCGACGAGTGGCGCTTCCAGGGCCAGAGCACGACGACGCCCTTCGGCATGGCCGCCACCGTCGGCTGGCCGCGCGAGGAGTGGGGCTTCAACCCGGGCGCGTTCACCGAGCTTCGCCCCGGTTGCTGGGACGTGCACGAGCGTGTGCGCGACATGAACGTCAACGGCGTGCTCGGGTCGATGTGCTTCCCGACGATGGCGGGCTTCAACGCGCGGACGTTCACCGAGGCGGGCGACAAGGAGGTGTCGCTCGTCATGCTCCAGGCCTACAACGACTGGCACATCGACGAGTGGTGCGCGGCCTATCCCGGGCGGTTCATCCCGCTGGGCATCGTGCCGATGTGGGACATCGACCTCGCGGTGAAGGAGGTCGAGCGGATCGCCGAGAAGGGCTGCCGGGCGATCAGCTTCCTCGAAGCGCCCCACTCGCAGGGATGGCCGAGCTTCCTGTCCGGCTACTGGGACCCGATGCTGAAGGCCCTGGTCGACGAGAACATGGTGCTGTGCCTCCACATCGGCGCGGCCTGGGACATCATCACGCTGGCCCCCGAGGCGGGCGTCGACCACCAGATCGTCATCCCCTCCCAGGTCACCATGCTCACCGCGCAAGACCTGCTGTTCGGTCCGACCCTGCGCCAATTCCCCGAGCTCAAGGTCGCGTTGTCGGAGGGCGGCATCGGGTGGATCCCCTTCTACCTCGACCGCGTCGATCGCCACTTCCAGAACCAGGCCTGGATCGGGAACAGCTTCGGCGAGGGCAAGCTGCCGTCCGACGTGTTCCGCGACCACATCCTGGCGTGCTTCATCACCGACCCTTCCGGGCTGAAGCTGCGCAACGAGATCGGCATCGACGTGATCGCCTGGGAGTGCGACTACCCGCACACCGACACGACGTGGCCGGAATCACCCGAGTTCGCCTGGAAGGAATTTCGTCGACGCCGACTGCACCGACGAGGAGATCCACAAGATCACCTGGGAGAACGCCAGCAAGTTCTTCGGCTGGGATCCCTTCGCGCACACGCCCAAGGAACAGGCCTCGGTCGGTGCGCTCCGGGCGCTCGCGCAGGATGTCGACACCACGCGGATGCCCCGGGCGGAATGGAAGAAGCGCAACGAGGCGGCGGGCGTCGGGGTCTTCGGAACCACGACGTGACCAGTTGAGATGGGGGAAGCGATGCTGAAGGACATCCGGGAGCTGAAGAACGACCCCGAGGCGTACGCCGCGGAGCTCGAACGACGCTGGACGGGGCTGTTGAGCTACCGGTACATCGGGCGCAACCACGGCTCGATGAACACGGGCCCGGTCGACAACACGGTCACGCTGCGTCGCGACATGCGCAACGCGACCGGCGGCCTGCTCGTCGCGCCGATCTCGATCAGCTCACCCGAGGGCGACGTCGGCTCCGACCTCGTCACGGTCCCGAACCCGGTGATCCACTGCTGCCAGATCATCGACCCGGCACGCGACGTGACGCGCATCGAGGTCGTCGAGTCCGAGGTGCTCCACGCGGGCGCCCGCATGGGCTACAGCCGTTCCAAGATCGTCGACGCCGACAACCCCGCGCGCGTCATCGCCTTCACCGAAGGGCAGGGCGCGAAGATCGGCGAGGTGCCCCAGGGTCTGGAGAAGATGCCCGAGGACAAGATCGAGATCGTCGACTCGCCCGACCTGCCGCCGCTCTGGCAGGTGTTCGGCGCGTCCCGCCGGGACGACGACCACTGGGTGCTCCCCGAGCTGTCGGTCGAGCTCGCCTCGCCCGACGCCGCACTCCACATCGGACCCCAGCACGTCGTGCTCGAGACCGCCGCCATCGATCTCGCCGCCGCGCTCGCCGGCACCGACCAGCTCCAGATGGCGTCGTGGCACGTGATGTTCCTCGCCCGGGGCAAGGTCGGACCGTTCCGGGTCGACGGGGAGGCGGCGCGCGGACCCGAGGGCACAGTCGGTGTCCGGATGGTGATGCACGACGAAGGCAACCAGGACCGGGCGGTGACGTCGGCCTCGGCATTGTTCTCCGTCGTCGGGTAGCAGGCTCGCGCGCTCAGCCGTTCGGCGCCTCGGAACCAGGCGTCACGCTCGCCGCGGCGTCGTGCACGAGAGCGCCGAAGGTGTGGTCGAGGCACGCAAGGTGGCCGTGGGCGAGCATCGACGTTCGTTCGGCCGGCACGCCGAGGAGGGTCGCCAGCTCGAGCTGAGCGGAGACGGGTACGACGTGGTCACGGGTGGTGACGATGCTCGCGGCGCGGAGTCCGAGCGATGCCGCCCACGGCCGGGAATCGAAGCGGGCGAGCTCGCCGGCCGCGTGCACGAGTGCCGCCTTGTCGCTGGTCTGCAGCGTGGAGAGCGCGTGCGTCCCAAGAGGACTGCCGGGGCGTAGGACCTTGCTGGCCGTCTCGATCGCCTCGACCCCGAGCCGCGAGGTTCGCGCGAGGAGCGGCAGGCCGAAACGGGCGACCGGGCTGGGCATGACGCGGGCGGCGGTGGCGGTCATGACGGCACCGCCGACGAGATCGGGGCGCCTGCGGGCGAGAAGTTGCAGGACGGGACCGCCCATCGAGTAGCCGACCATGGTTGCATCGCTGATCCCGAGCGTGTCGCAGACATCGGCGACCGCCGCGGCGCAGCCTTCGAGGCTGAAGCGTTCCCCTGCCGGGGTGTGCCCGTGTCCGGGGAGGTCGGGCGCCACCACCGCCCACCGGGTCAGGTCCGGAAGCGCCACGTGCCAGTTGAGCACCGCGTCGGCGACCCAGCCGTGGATCAGGACGAGCGGCCGACCGTGTTCGTCACCGGCCCGGTAGGTGGCGACGCCCGCGATCATCTCGCAGGCGGGGAACGCGGCTTCGAGATCGAGGCGCATCGCCATTGCGGCAACTCCGGCGTGTCTGTGACGTTTCTGACAACCGCGCCGAGCGCCGAGAAATGCCGGGCGGCTGGCTCACCGGGACGTCCGCGTCTGGCCGTCATACAGGATACGCTTCGCGTATGACAATGCTGAGCTTCCGGGTCGACGACGACGAGGCTGCCGAGGCACAACGTTGGGCCGAACGTCTCGGTGTGGACCGATCACAGCTGCTTCGCGACGCTCTCCATCGACATCTCGTCCGACTCGCAAGCGAAGACGACGCGGCTCGTTGGGAGGCGGCTCCCCTCTCCGGAGCAGAGCAGGCACTGGCCGAGATCGCGGTCTGGGGCCCGGCGGAGGACTGGTCGGATTGGGCAGATGCAACGGGGTGAGGTCTGGTTCGCAGCAACGCCGGGCGGTGACCGTCCGGTATTGGTGCTGACGCGCGACCCGGTCGCTGATCGCATCGGCTCGGTCGTGGTCGCCGCGCTCACCAGGACGCGTCGCGGGCTCGTCTCGGAGCTCGAGCTCACCGCCGAGCGAGACGGTCTGCCCAGCGACTGCGTCGCGAACTTCGACAACGTCCACGCACTCCCGAAGGATCGCTTGCGCCGCCGGGTGACCACACTCTCGCCCTCGCGTATGGCCGAAGCCTGTCGAACCCTCCAGGCCGCAACCGGCTGCTGATCCGTAGGTCTAGGAGAGGTCCGAGCCGCGACTGTCCGCGACGACCGTTTCTTACCCGTGCCCTGCGGTTTCATGGCATCGCGGACACAGCGCGATGACCGCTGGTGACCGCCAAAATCCGGGTTTCTCGCGGTTTGCTTCTCACGCTGCTTCTCACGCCGAGCCGACTTTTCGAGAGGTCATGTCGGCAGAAAGTCAGAAGGTTTTGGCCGTGCCGACGTTCGTGGTTGTCGTCGCGTTTCACGGTGATGTTCCGCCGGCGACGTCGGGGACCTCGATCGCGCGGACGGCCGCGAGGAAGTCGGGGAGATCCTCCTGCGCGGTCGTCACCAGCACGTCGAGGTCGACCGACCAGTACCCGTGCACGATGCGGTTCCTCATCCGCACCGGATCACTCCACGGAACCTCGGCATGGGCAGCCTTCATCGGTTCGGAGAGCTGGCTCACGGCCTCGCCGAGCACCGTGTAGTTCCAGAGCAGCGCGTCACGACGATCCCGATCGGCGTCGACCTCGTCGACTGATCGGCCAGCCGTCAGAGCAACGATCCGTTCGGTTGCGTCGATGATCTCGGTCAGTACGAGCCGATCACGCCGCATACAGGGTGCGCGCCTGGGCGGTGACATCGTCACGGAGAAGACGATGCAATGCCTTCTTGGCAACCAGGTCGACGGGACGGCCGAACAGCTCGCTCAGCTCGTCCTCGAGCCGGTTGATGCCGAAGCCGAGCTTGGCGCCCGGCGCCAGGACGTAGAGCACATCGACGTCGCTGCCCGCGGTGGTCTCGCCTCGGGCCGCCGATCCGAATACCGAGAGCTCAGCCACGCCGTAGCGCCCGCACACCTCGGCCAGGCGCGCCTCATCGACCGGACGGCCGTCAATCGCGAACGCCGACGTCGTGCTCATGGCCGACATTCTCGCACCATCCGCGGCGGACTGGTGGCTGCTCGACGGTTCAGAGGCCGATGTCGACGTCTCGACCCGGGCGACGGCTGCGATCGAGACCAGCGGATCGTTCGGGCGTGGAGCGTCCGAGGCGCTGGTCGAGGTGCTGCATGAGGTCGGCGAAGTGCGATTGGTCGGCTGCGTGGCGGGCAGCGCTGATGTCCGCGCGGAGTTGGTCGGCAACGGGTTCGCCGATCTGCTGCCAGGCGTGCTCGGCGTCACGCAACGCCACGGTGAGGTTGTCGATGGACTTGCCGGCAGCGCGGCGTTCGCGCCGCTTGCTGTTCGGATTGCTCGCGCAGCGTTGCGCGTCGGTGAGTTGTGCGCGAGCGACTGCGAGCTTGCGCGGCAATGCCGATGGAGGTGTCTTGCCAACGGCCTGTGCCAGCGTGGAGGTCGTGGTAGTCGTCGATGAGGGCGCTGAGCCGTAGGGCGGGATCAGGCGCGTCCGGCTCGGCGGGTGCCGTCACGAGCGGCTGCGGTTCGGTCAGGGCGCCGACGGGCTCAGGATGGTGGCCGATCTCGGCCGGCGAGTCGGTGATCCAGCGTTGGTGGCGGGTCTGGCTCCAGTCGGCGTGGAGGTCGTCGACGGCTTGTTCGAGGCTGTCAGCGGTGGCGTGGATGGTGGTGTGGTCGCGGGCGCGGCTGAGGGCGACGTACGCGAGTTCTCGGCCGCCGCCGGCGGCGAGGACATGGGTGCGGTCGTGGGTGGCGCCTTGGGCGCGGTGGATGGTGCGGGCGTAGCCGTAGTCGAGGTGGTCGGTGTCGAGTCCGTCGCCGGTGATGCGCACGTGTCGCCCGTCGCCGGTGCGCGCGTCGAGGTGGTCGTCGTCGATGGCGGTGATGGTGAGGGGCTCGCTGGTGACGATGCCGGCGGCGGGGTTGGGGGCGAGGGCGACGAGCCGGTCGCCGACGGCGTACCAGCGTCCGGGGGTGATCTCGATGTCGTCGCCGTCGAGGCGCCCGAGACGGTCCCAGTGGGTGCGGGCGAGGCGGTTGAGGTCGGCGACGTCGACGCGCCGCCAGGCGAGGAGCACGCTGTCGTGTCCGGCGGCGAGGTCGTCGGCCCAGGCGGTGGTCATCGTCGCGAGGGTTTCGATGCGGTCGGCGTGGGTGTGGATCCGCCCGGCGCTCGCGTACCAGTCGATCGCAGCGTCGACGGATCCGTCGCGGAGTTCGGCGAGCGCGGCGCGTTCGTCGGGGTCGTGTTGGCGGACGTTAGCCCGCAACGCCTGCACGCGGTCCTCTATCAGGGCAATCTGTCGCCGCGACTAGTAGGGCTCGGGCGCACCAGAGCGCGCCGACGGAGGGAGTGGTAACAATAGGCGCCGCGCTACCCGCCGGCCACCCCGACGAATCGTAGGGATACTCATGTTCGTGACAGTCATCCACCGCATCCACGACCCCGAGGGCTTTCAGGCCGCCGAGACCAAGGCGTTGGAAGCGGGCTTGCCGTCGACGTCGCGTTCCGATCCATGCGGCACCCCCGACAACGGACTGGGCATCTGCATCTGGGAAGGCGAATCGGTCGAGGCCGTGCGAGAGGTGGTTGAAGCCGCGGTCGGGGCATGGGCTAACAACGAGTACGCGAGATGCACGTCGACGGCCTCACGCCGCAGCTCGGAAAGTAACGGGCTGATCGCGACTGCCCGTGCCGACACACAGAACGACCGCGCCGTGAGGACCCCCCCGGCCGCCCCGATCCAGCACTCGAAGTCGGGGCAACCTCGAAGCCGAACCCTGGACCCGGTAGCGCCGAACTGCCTTCGTACTGGCCTCTTCGGAGGACATCCGAACTAGCGCGATGTCTCTGTGCGCAGCTACTCATCCGGTTCGACGCGGATCGATTCAACTTCCGGAACACCCGAGAGCTGAGCTCCAAGTCCGCTCGTCAACTGCTCGACCGCGAGACGCTCTGCTTCGGTCTCATCCGACGCCTCGACGGTCAGCGTTACCTGGCGCTGCACTCCGCCACGGTTCGATTCCATGACCGCGCTCAGCCCCAGGGCGCTGTCCTCAAGCACTCCCTGACCAAGCACGAGGTTGGGCACGTCAACTGTCACGATGATGGTCCACTTCATGGACGCACCGTAGCCACCGTGTCGCTGCTTCGAGACGAGCTGTTGGGCGAGGTAGAGCAGATCGACGTGGAGATCAGCGTCAGCAGGACGAGCGGCTTCTGCCAAACGCCAGATCTGCCTTCGATCCGCGTGGTCGCTGATCCAGAGAGCGTGATGCTGCGAGGCCGCCGCAGATACTCGACCCGATCGTCAAGCGTCGTCGCCGAAGAGCGCCGCACCGAGCTTGTCGGCGGCCTCGCTCTGCATCGTTGGCGTGACGTGGCTGTAGAGGTTCATGAACAGGCTCGCGTCGGCATGCCCGAGTCGTTCGGCGGCGACCTTCGGGTGCGACACCGCTGTCGAGCATGAGCGTTGCGCTGGTGTGCCGTAGGCCGTGGGCCGTGAGTCGAGGCAAGCCCGCCTCCTCCGACGCACGCGCCAGCATCTTCGAGATGACCTGCGGGTGGTAGTGACCGCCGGCTGGCTTGGTGAACACGTAGTCGGAAGCCTCGTAGCCCTCTCGGCGAGCCTCGAAGCGCTGCATGTCTCGCTGTCGCTCCAACACGGCGACCAGCCCGGGGTCGAGGTCAACCGTTCGTATCGCGGTCGCGCTCTTGCCCCGGGACTCCACGAGCTCCCAGCCGAGGGTCGAGGCGAAGTCGACGACGCGGGCGTGCCGGCGCTTCAGGTCGACGTTGCGCCAGCGCAACCAGACCAGCTCTCCGATCCGCAGCCCCGAGCCGAGCAGGAACGCCCAGAGCGGGTACATCCGGTCGCCCTCCTGGTTCCCGAGGAACTCGCGCGCCTGCTCCGGTGACCAGTGCCGTGGCACCGTCCGCCGGGTGGACGGCCGGGACACCGACGCCACTGGGCTCGAGCGGATCACGCCCTGCGCGACCGCAAGCTTGAGCGCTCCCGCCAGCGGCGAGCGAGCCAGACGGACAGTGTTCGCCGACAGCGGCTTGCCGTCCTTCACGCCGCCTTCGGCCATGAGCTTGCGCTGCCACGCCACGATCACCTCGGGCGTGAGGTCACGCACGCGCTTCTTCCCGAGCCATGGCCGCACGTACGACTGCGCGTTGATGCGATAGTCGAACCGAGTCTTCGCCGAGAGGCGTTCGTCGGCGTCGAGGCCGTCGAGGTACAGGTCGAGCAGATCGTTCACGGTCAGCGACGCCGGCAGGCTCGGCGCGCTCGGCCGGTCTCCGGTGTCGTCGAGCTCCTTGCGACGTGCCCGGGCGGCGTCGGCTGCGGTGGCGAACCCGCGCTTGGTGACCTGGACCTGGCGGCCGGTCAGCGGGTCGCGGCCGAGCCAGACCTTGAAGTACCAGCGGCCCTTGGCGTCCTGGTAGACGCCGTCGTACTTCGGCATGGCGACCTCCGTGAGAAGCAGACCCGAGAACGCCCTGACCTGGGCTTCTCGGCGGTTTGCTTCTCAAATGCTTCTCACGGAGCCGGTCGGTGATGCAAGCGCTTTGCGAAAAGTGCCCCTGACCTGCGGTGATGCAGCGCGCTCGGAGGGATTCGAACCCCCAACCTTCTGATCCGTAGTCAGATGCTCTATCCGTTGAGCTACGAGCGCTGGTGTTGAGCCAGGAAGTCTAGGTGACCCGTTCTTGGACGCCTCCCGTTCTTGGACGCCTCCCGTTCGAACGACGGAGGCGAAGTCCCGGGAAATCCCTGGCCAACTCCGTACCCGGGACGCCGACCGCCACCCAGGCTTCCGGCTCTCGCTCACGTTAGGAACGCGGTGGGATGCCGAATCGTGCCGGATGTCGTCGAGCGGCACGACCGCCAGCGCGAGGCGGTCGATGGTCGTGAAGTCGCCGGTGCACCGGGAGCCGCGGAGGAACCCCTCGCTCAACATCGCGCCGGCCCCCTCCCGGGCCAGGGTCGCGGTCTTCCCGACGAAGTCGTCCTGGTTGAAGAACCCGGCCTCGTGCACCGCGAGGTTCCCGAGGAACTCGACCCAGTGCGCGTCGGTGTCGGAGACGCCGAGCTTCATCGCCCCGAGGGCGATCTCCCGGCCGGTAGTCCGCCATCGCCTGGGCGCCCCGCGGGCGAGGAGCGAACGGGCAACGGTCATCCCCGCGTCCGACTCGTGCAGCGCGGCGGCGTACGTCTCGACCCGTGTCATCTGGTCGTCGGTGAGCGGGTGGCGACACGCTTCGAGCAGCACCATCATCTCGAGCACCTGGCGGCGGTGCGCGGGGTCGGTGACGCCCGCGGCCGCCTCGTCGGCGCCGAGCGGCGCCACGGCGCCGAGATCCACGTCGGACCGCTCCCAGCAGCACGCCGACCACGGGCTCGACCATCTCGGGTTGCACGATTCGAGGCATCGCGGAACGTACCCGGACTACGGCGAAGCGAGCGTCGTCGCCAACCGTCGGAAGATGAAGTGGTGGAACGGGAGCATCGAGTACCAGTAGACCCGGCCCCAGACACCGCGCGGGTGGAAGCGCGCCTTCTGCACGAGCCGCGTGCCGTCGCCTTCGGGTTCCATCGTCCACTCGAGCCACGCGTCGCCCGGCACCTTCATCTCCGCGTGCAGACGGAGCAGCCGCTCGGGCACGATCGCCTCCACGCGGAAGAAGTCGACGGTGTCGCCCACGCGCAGCTGCGTCGGGTGACGCCGGCCGCGGCGCATGCCGGGACCGCCCAGCAACCGGTCGGCGAGTCCCCGCACCTCCCACAAGGGTTCGGCCACCAGCCACCCGCGGGAGCCGCCGATGCTGCACACCCCCGCGTATACGTCGGCGATCGGCGCCTCGCTGTGCACGGTCTGGGTGTCGTCGAGCACGACCCCGCCCGACCACTGCGGGTCCGACGGCACCGGATCGGCTGGGCTGCGTCCCACCAGCTCGGCCTCCGCCCACGACGTGGTGACCTCGACATCACGCGTGCGCGCCAGCGCGAGCTCGATCGCGTCGCGGAGGGGAACCAGCTCGCGGGGGACGAGCGCGGTGATCGCGGGATCGCGTACGACGACCTCGTTCTCGAGACTGTCGATCAACGGGCGGGCCAGACCCACCGGCAGCGGAGTCACCAACCCCACCCAGTACGACGAGAGCCGCGGGGTGAGCACGGGGACGGGTACCACCACGCGCGGTCGCAGACCGGCCACCCGCGCGTAGAGCTGCATCATCCCCTCGTAGGTGACGACGTCGGGACCGCCGATCTCCAACACCTTGCCCAGTGCACCGGCTTCACCCAGCACGCCGACGAGGTATGCGAGCACGTCGCGGATCGCGATCGGCTGACATCGCGTGCGCACCCAGCGCGGCGTGAGCATCGCCGGGAGCACATCGGTGAGGTGGCGCAGCATCTCGAAGCTCGCGCTCCCCGAACCGATGATCACCGCGGCGCGCAGCTCGGTCACGGGGACGGGGCCCTCCGCCAGCACCGCGCCGACGTCGTGGCGGCTGCTGAGGTGCTCGGAGAGCCCGGCGTCGTCGTCGCCGAGACCGCCGAGGTAGACGATCTGCGCGAGACCTGCGTCGGCCGCAGCGTCGCGGAACACCTGCGCGGCGCGGCGATCGCGCTCGGCGAACTCGCGGGTCGCGCCCATGGCGTGGACGAGGTAGTACGCGGCGTCCACGCCGTCCATCGCGGCGGCCACCGACGCCGGGTCGGTGACGTCGCCCGCGACCGTCTCCACCCGGTCGCTCCACGGCCGACCCTCGAGCTTCGTCGGCGACCGGGCGAGACAACGCACGGCGTAGCCGGCGTCGAGCAGCTCGGGCACCAACCGCCCGCCGATGTAGCCGGTAGCGCCGGTCACGAGGATCCGTCGTGCGGTCACCCGTGCGCCCTCCCTCTGTCCTCGCCCAACCTGAGGACTGCTCTCAGGATCCGGGGCACGCAAGAGAACCCCTCGGCGTTACCAAAGGGCACAACACCGCAGGATGCGGCCCCGATGCCCGCTGAACAGGTTCTTCTCAGGATTCGTTCGGCAGAGTCTCGGGTACCGCGCCCGCGCCCCTCGTCCCTCCCCCGGAATCCATCAGGAGCAACCACGATGTCGAGCCCCGACGACGCCGACCGTACCGAACCCCGGATCCCCCCTCCGCCTCCCCCTCCCCCCTCCTACGCACTGCCCCCCTCCTACGAGGTTCCCCCGCCGCCGGTGCCGCCGGCGGCCGCACCGTCGGCCCCCTACGCGCCGCCGGAACGCACCGTGGCGCGTCACGCCCGCCAATCACGCCGCCGGTCGCTCACCGCGCTTGCGGTGGCGGGATTCCTCACGTGCGCGGCTGCGCTCGGCTACTCGATCGGCGCGGACCACGCGTCGAACACCGGCAGCTCGTCCAGCCTGGGCGTGCTGCCCGCGTCGCAGTCGCAGCTCCCGACCTTGCCGGGCGGCTCCTCGTCGGGCAGTCAGTCGTCCGGATCGAGCGGCCGCCAGAGCAGCATCGACCTCAACGCGATCGCGAGCAAGGTCAGCCCCGCGATCGTCAACATCAACAGCAGCCTCTCGAACGGTGAGGCCGCCGGCACCGGCATCGTCGTGTCGTCGACGGGACTCGTGCTCACCAACAACCACGTGATCGAGGACTCGACCGCGCTGAACGTCGAGATCGGCGGCGACGGCGGCAGCCACCCGGCCAAGGTGCTCGGGTACGACAAGGCCGACGACGTCGCGCTCGTGCAGATCGAAGGTGTGTCCGGCCTCGATGCCGCGACGCTCGGCAACTCGTCCAGCCTGCAGGTCGGCGACGCGATCGTCGCCCTCGGCAACGCCGGGGGCAAGGGTGGCTCGCCCAGCGTGGTGAGCGGCACGGTCACCGGGCTCGACCAGCAGATCACCGCGTCCGACCAGGACGGCAGCAACGCCGAGACCCTCAGCGGGCTCATCCAGATCAACGCCAACATCCAGCCCGGTGACTCCGGTGGTCCGCTCGTCGACGCCAACGGCGATGTCGTCGGCATGGACGCCGCCGCCAACAGCGGCAACGGCGGCTTCGGCTTCGGTGGTCAGTCGGCCAGCAACGAGGGCTACGCCATCCCGATCGAGCACGCCCTGGCCATCGCGAAGCAGATCCAAGCCGGCAACGGCACCGCCGACATCCACATCGGTGGACACCGGGCGCTGCTCGGTGTGGCCGTCGCCGCGGATTCCGCCAACAGCTACGGCGACCCCTTCGGCGGCAACGGCGACTTCGGCGGCAATCGCGGCCAGGGGAGCTCGGCGACGGGGAACGGCGCCACCGTGTCCGACGTGCAGCCGGGCTCGGGCGCCGAATCGGCCGGCATCCAGGCCGGTGACGTGATCGTCGGCATCGACGGCACGTCGGTCGGCTCCGCCTCGGACCTCACCCACGCCATGGTCAAGTACTCGCCCGGCGACAAGGTGAGCGTGGAGTGGGTCGACTCGTCGGGCCAGAGCCACACCGCAACCGTCCAACTCGGGTCCGGTACCCCCGCCTGACCGCGGCCCGGGCCGTTGCGCCCGGTGGCGGCGCATGCGAGGCTTCGCGAGCACTCGAGCTCGGAGGGGACCTCGCATGCGTCGCCAGACAGTTGCAGTCGTCGCGGTCGCGATCGTCGCGGTCGTCATCACCGCCGCCGCCGCGTTCAGCGCCCGCGGCAGCTCCCGCACCGATCGCAAGATCAGCATCAGCGGCGACGTCGTCGTCGCCAGCGGCGAGACCGTCCACGGGCCGGTCGCCACGCTCGACGGCTCGGTCCGTATCGCCGGCACCGTCACCGACTATGTGGCGGTCGGTGACGGTGAGCTGGTCGTCAGCGGCCGGGTCACCGAGGGCGTCGTGATCGTCCACGGTGACGCGCACATCTCGGGCCGAGTCGGCGGCGACGTCGTCGCGTTGAGCGGCCGGGTGATCGTCAGCGCCGGCGGCAGCGTCGGCGGCGACGTCGTCTCGCGCCTGACGCCGCGCATCGCGCGCGGCACCGTCGACGGTGACGTGAACGCGCGTCGACCTCGAGGGCATCTTCACCGGCCTCATCATCGGGTTCCTCGCGATCCTCTGGTTGGCGACGACGATCTCGATCGCGGTGTTCGGTCTGATCTTCGTGGGCCTGTTCCCCCGTGCGGCCGACACGTCGGCCTCCGCGGCCCGGCGGGTGGCCGCCGCGTTCGGGTGGGGTGCGCTCGTCGGGATCGCCGGCCCGGTCGCCGCGGTGCTCGTCCTCGTGACCATCATCGGGATCCCGCTCGGGCTGGGGCTGCTCTCGGCCTTGAACGTCCTCGCCCCGCTCGGCTATGTGACCACCGCGCTCGTCATCGGACGGCTCTGGGTGAAGGGCCCGTCGACGGGCGCCCGCATCGGCGCGTTCTTCGCCGGGTTCGGCATCCTGCGCCTCGTCGCACTGGTCCCGGGGCTCGGGTTCCTGGTGTGGTTCGTGGCGTGCGTCTACGGGATCGGCGCCGTGAGCATGGCCGCCTGGTACGGCGGGCACTGGCCGCCGCGCGACGGCGGGCCACCCGCGCTCGGCGGCCCGCCGCCCGCCGAGCCCGCGAGAGACGAAACACCCTCGACCCGGCCCGCGACCGATGCACCGGCCCCCGGCACGCGCGCCGTCCGTGCCGCCGCCGGATGCGGTCCCGACCGCCGACGCGCCGATCAGCCATCGCCCACTCGAAGCCGTACCCACGGAGGCGGAAGACGCCCGGACGTAGGCTCGGGGCATGGAGCGATCACTGTTGGGCGTGCTCGCTGAGCTCCGCGCCGAGGGATTCACCTCCGACTTCCACTCCCGGCCGGGCGGCATCGTCGAATGCGGCGAGTGCCACGCACCGCACCGGGCCGACACGCTCGAACTGCACCGCTTGGAGCGCCTCGAAGGCGACTCCGACCCGTCCGAGATGCTCGCGGTGTGCGCGGTGTCCTGTCCGAGCTGCGGCACCCGCGGCACCCTGGTGCTCACGTACGGCCCCGAAGCGACGCGCGAAGACGACGACGTGCTCGAGCTCCTCGACGACGTCCGCCGTTAGCGGGCGAGCGCGCGTAGGGCCCAGTCGTGCCAGCTCCCGGGCACGTCAGGATCGTCGCGGACCCGCTCCAGGAACTCGTGCGGCGCGTGATGCGCGTACCATGCCGAGCTCGCCGACGGTGATGCCCGCGATTCGTGACGGCTCGACCGTGATCACGTCACCCGCCCCAATGTCGCCCTCCTCCGCGATCCGGAGGTACGTGCCGAAGCGCCGGGCGTCCTCGAAGCGCTCGACGAAGGCGGCGTCGCCCATGCGGATGCCGAGCTTGAAGCACGGCAGGCGCGGCTGCGACACCTGCAACACCGTGCTGCCGACGCGCCAGTGCGTACCGATCACGGCGTCCCCGAGATCGAGACCGCGCACCGTGAGGTTTTCGCCGAACGTGCCCGGCTCGACGCGAGTGCCAAGCTCCGCCGACCACCACTCGTAGTCGTCGAGCGCGTACGCGTAGACCGCCTTGTCGCGGCCACCGTGCACGCGTAGGTCGGCTTGCTCGTCACCGTCGAGGTTCACGCCGCGCACCGTCACCCGCCCCTCAACGGGCGCTTTCCAGATGCCGGTCTCCACGTCGCGGCCATGCCACTCGACCGACCGGGGCCGTCCGACGTTGACCGACACCACCTCGCCCATGCCGGGCAACCTAGGGCCTCGCCGGACGACCGACCCGGAGCACGGCGTCAGCGCGACATCCCTCGTCATCTCTGACTCACGCCCACACACCTCTCTTTCTGCAGTCGGAACACGACGTCGTTGGAGACGTGCGAGGTCTGCCACACGGACATCGGCGAGAATCGGCGCCTCGTTGGGAGAGTGTGGAGGTCGCGCGCCCTATCGGAGGGCCATCGCCCGCGTAGCATGACGCCACGATGCAACCGGCCGTCGTACTCGCTGTGGCGGCCTGGAACCGCTGGCTCCTGGCATTCTCGGTCGCCGCCGTGGCGGTGCTCCTCGGCGGCATGCTCGCCCGTAGCGCAGCAGAGCGGGTCCCGAAGGTGCCAGATCCGGCCGACGGTGACGGTGGTGAGCGGCGATCGGCGGGAATCCGCCGCCGCGCCGGGCGGCGCGCCGGCGCTCGGGCCCCTGATCGGGTTGGCTTTCGCCCCGACAGCCGGCCGCATCACGGTCGTACTCGCGCTCGGCGGCGCGGGCATCGCGGTGTTCGGCATGATCATCGAACGGTCGTCCCACGCCGACATGCTCGCCCTGAGCGGCGTCGCCGTTGCTGCCGCGGTGGCGGTGGCGGCGGGCGCGCGAGCTCGGCCCAACCGGCGTGCACACTCTCGACGTCGCGTGCGCGTTCGCGCTCGTCGTCGGTGTCACCAAGGCAGTCGACGGTCTGGGTCACGTGGACGGGTTCGCCGCGGAGATGGGCGCGGCCGCGATGCTGCCACTGTTCGCCATCGCCGGGTTCGCCAGCCAGGACGGCCTCGCCGGGGTGTTCACCGGTTCGGCTGCCGCGTGCATCGCGTTCCTGGCGTTCAACCTGCGCCCAGCTTCGTTGTACGCGGGTCGCGGTGGGCGTCTCCTCATCGGATTCGTCGTGGCGCTCGGGGCACTGGCCGTGCACCCGGTTCCCGGTGCCGGACGAGAGCTGGTGACCCCCATCATCGTGCTCGCCGTGTTCTGGTTCGACGCCCTCGTGGTGGTCTTCGGCCGGTTGCGTCGCCGCCACTCTCTGCTCGAGCACCGCTCCGACCATCTCGTCCACCGCCTCGCCGCACTCGGATGGAGTCCTCGCGCCGCGACGACTGGCCTTCTCACCGCTCAGGTCGTCCTCGGGGGAACCGCGCTGTTCACCGCGCGCGCGGTGATGCCGGTGTGGCTGGGCCTGGCGATCGTGGCCGTCGTCGTCCTGGCACTCGCAGTCGAGGTGGCACGCGCCCGGCTCGAACCTGAGCGAGCGACCGGGCTCCCGTGGTTCGTGAAGCTCGCCATGGTGCTGCTCCCGGTCGCGGTCGTGGCAGCGATGACTCCCCTCGTCTTCGTGGCGAAGGACACCGTCGACCTCATGCAGCAAGGGCGTCGTGACGCGACCAGCGCCCTTTCTGCCGCACGCGACGGCGACACCACCACGGCCCGGCGCGACTTCGAGGAAGCAGCTCGAAACTTCGCTCAGGCTCGCGACAAGCTCGAATCGCCGTCGCTGGCCGGAGGCTCCGCGGTACCGTTCGTGGCGTCGAACGTCCGCGCCGCGCAGGCGCTCTCGGAGATCGGCACCGACCTCGCCCGTGCGGGGGAATCGATCACCACCGCGGTGCATCCGGACGTGCTCCAGGTCGTCGACGGCACCCTGCCCCTCGACGAGGTGCGCAAGGTCACACCCGAGCTCGAGCGAGGATCGGCCGCGCTCACGAATGCACTCACCAAGCTCGACGGCGTCGAAGGCGATCCCTACCTGCTCTCACAGGTCGACGATGCGCTCAGCAAGGTGCGCACCCAGCTGTCGAGAGCGGAGGCCGAGACTCGTCGGGCGGCCTCCGCGGCGAAGCTGGCGCCCGCGCTCTTCGGCGGTGACGGACCCCGACGGTATCTCCTCGTCGTGCAGAACAATTCGGAGTCGCGCGCCACCGGTGGGTTCATCGGCAACTACACCGTCATGACGGCGGTCAACGGCAAGATCGAGGTCGGCAACATGGTCCGGACGGGGATCTGGAACGGCGCAGTCCGGGCGGACCCGAGCGCCAAGCTCATCGCACCCCTCGACTACCTGCGGCGCTACACCCAGTTCTCCCCGAAGACCACCCTCCAGAACATCAACATGTCGCCGGACTTCCCGAGCGTCGGCGAGGCGTTGATGAGCTTGACGACCGCCGCAGGTGTCGGACCGGTCGACGGCGTGATGTCGGTCGACCCCGCCGGTCTCGCGGCCCTGCTCGAGCTGTCGGGGCCGGTGACCGTCGACACCTGGCCTACGCCCATCGACGCGGGCAACGTGGTGAGCGTGACGCTGCGCGACGCGTACGCGGTGTTCGGCGAAGACAGCGCCCAACGGGTGGATTTCCTCGGCGACGTCGCCAAGGCTGCGGTCGATCAGGCCACCTCGGGCTCCCTCGGGAAGCCGGCCGAACTGGCCAAGGTGTTGGGCAAGGCGGCGCACGAAGGCCACCTGACCCTGGCGTTCTCGCGCCCGGAAGAGCAACGGCTCGCCGAGGATCTCGGGATCGCCCAGAAGATGCGGCCGGTGCATTCCGACGCGATCGCGGTGACGTCGTCGAACTCCGCCGGCAACAAGATCGACTACTACATGAAGCGTGACGTGGACTACCGCGTGGACCTCGTCCCGGAGGTCGACGGGACCGAGGCCCGTGCGACCGCCGACTTCTCGGCCCAGTTCGACAACACGGCACCCGCAGCGGGGCTGCCGCCGTACGTGATCGGTCCGCTCGACGCGCGCTTCGTAGCCGGTGAGAGCCGTTCTTATGTCTCGATGTATTCGCCGTTGCGGTTCGCCGGGGCGAGCGTCGACGGCACGGCGACCGCGGTCGCTCCCGGTCGAGAGCGTGATCGCAACGTGTACTCGTTGTTCCTCAGCCAGTTGTCGATGACGAAGAAGACCGTCGCCGTGCATCTCGACGGCGTCGTGAAACTGCACCACGGCTGGTACGACGTCGAGGTCCGGCACCAGCCGACACTCATCCCTGACACGATCCACGTGTCGGTGAAGGTGCCCGAGGGTTGGAAGATCGATCGGGCGCCCGCGATGAAGATCCGGTCCCCGCACCGAGCCACCACGACCGCAGAGCCGCGAAGACCACGACCTATCGCGTGCACCTCGTGCCTGACCCGGGCACTCTGGATCTCTGGAACCGCCTCGAGGCGGGCGTGTAGTCGCCGATCCCATCCATCACGACGACGGGCTGGACGCTGCGTCGTCGGTCACGAGCGCGCCGCACGCAACGAGTCGATCCACGACGTCGAGAACATCGCCGACGTCGCGCGCGGCGTCGCCATTCGGGTGGTCGAGAAGATCGCACAACTCGTCGATGGTCCGGGGCTCGAGCAACAGGTGCCACACTGCGACGTCCGAGCCGGTCAACACCATCGGCTCGTCGCCCGCGAGCGGGAGCACGAGTATGGCGTCGAGCGATCGGCGCCAGAGGACGTGGGGGTGTCGGGCGACGCGCTCGGAGCTCACCGCCCTACCCCGAGCCCCACGCCGGAGGCCCATTCGACGAGTGGCGGGCGATCGGAGAGCGCCAGCACCTCCCAAGCCCTGACGATCGCGGTGGCCAGCTCCGCTTCGCACGCCCAGGCGCGAGCGAGAAGGAGGACGTCGATGAGGTTCGGTCGTTCGCGGACGACGACCTCGGCGATGTCCCGCAGGTGAACCTGCTGCCCGTCGCGCGTGGGCGTCTCTGGAGAGGCGCAGAGCTGGAGCAACCGTTGTGGCATCGGGAGTGTCTGCAGTTCGTATCCCGCGAGCGGGAACCGGTACGACGGCACGAACACTTCGGATCTGGGGAACGGCAGGGAATGCACGAAGACCGCGCAATCGTCAACTTCGAGACCGTGAGCGAGCGCGGTGGCCGGCGCGACGTCCTCCGCGGCGACGAGCACGTGAACGTCGTCGAGCACCCGCAGACCGACATCGACGTACACCGTGCGCGCCAGGGCGATCGGGCCGATGACCCGCACGTCGATCCCCGCATGCCCGAGTTCGGCCACCACACGGAGGAGTGACTGCTCGACCGTGAGGTCGTGCGCATATTGCGCGGCGGAGCCGCAGCTCGAGCGCCGCGCGCGACTCCGGCTCGAGCTGCAGTGCATCGCGCCGCACGACCTCGCCGAGGAGACCGAGTGTGCCGTGGCGCACGCACTGCCGGAGCAACTCCGAGAAGCCGGCACGGCTCACGGGCTCGTGGGGGAGCTCGTGAGCTGAGATCAACCCGGCTCCTGCAACCGCGACCGACTCCACCGCGCGTCTGTCCATCACCGCAGGGTACGCGGGAGCCGCCGGTACCTCCTCAGACCGACTCGGTGCCGGAGCCCATCTCGACGGCCGGCGCGTCCGCGACGGGACGCGCCGCGCGCACGCAGCCGAGGGCCACCGCGCCCGCCGCGGCCACTGCCGCGATCGACGCCACGACCGACCAACCGGCTTCGCAGGCGCCGAGCGGGCCGGCACCGAGGAGACACGCCCCGGCACCGGTCAGCACGGCGATGTCGCGCCTGCGACGAAAGGGCGCGAACCGCCACTGGCGCACCGCGGTCGTGGCGAGGAGGATCACGACCAACGCCGACGCGGTCACAGTTTCCGCGGCACCGCTCGCTCCGGTGATCACCCACCACGCGCACGCCACCGCCGTGCACAACGATGCGCCTGCGAGGACGCCGACCGCGAAGGCGGGGGTTCGGCGACCGCCCCATGGCCCGAGGTAGCGACTCGACCACGGAAGCGCGCCCCACGTCGAGGCCGAACCCGCGACGACCGCGACGAGCAGCAGCACCACCGGACCTTCCGCGTCGCTGCTCGAGCGGGCCAGGACCGTCACCCCTGCGCTTGCCGCGACGAGGGGGACGGACCACAAGACCGAGACCGGCTTTCCGGTGGTCAGCAGCAGGAAGACGATCCCGACCACGGACGCGGCGATCAGCGTCGCCATCGCGCTCCGCGCCGTCGGCGACAGGCCAACGCCGGCCGCGAACGCCGCACCGCCGGCCGCGAGCGCCACGGCGCCTGCCGCACCGCGGCCACGGCGCGACGCCCACCATGCACTGCCGGTCGCAAGGACTGCCGCAGCCGCGCACACCACCACCGTCCACCTACCGGGCACGAGCACCGACGCGGCCACGATCACCGGCACGACCGACCGCGGAACCGGATGGCCGCGTCCGGCGCGGGCGTCCGCACCGAGCAGGAGCGACAGTGCGCCGAGCGTGGCCAACGTGACCGGAGCCACCGCGGGGACAGTCGACGCGAGCGCCACGCCGCCGGCCCCGATCGCGACCATGAGCGCTATCCACCCGGCACGCGCCCGGTTCCATCGCTTCCGGCGCACACCCACGAGGACGACTTCCGGGACCAACGGCGTGGGGACGAGCAGGAGCGCGCCCAGCCAAGGGCCGACCCCGGTCACGAGCAGACCGGCGACCGCACCGAACGCAGCGAGCGGCAGCGCGAGCATGTTCGCCGGAACCTGCTGACGCACGGCGACGCGTGCCGGCTCTCCCAACAACACCATCAGTGTGACGCCGAACGCGGTCTCCACGGCGATATACGGAGCTGCGGCCATGCCGGCTGCGAGCACGAGCGCGACACCGGACGAACCGCACCAGCGCTCCATTGGGCCGAACGCGGCGACCGCTACCAACACCGTCAGGGCTTGGCTTCCCGAGTTGTAGGCCATCCTGACGAACGCGCGGCGCTCCCAATGACGCGCGTCGAGCACCCCGACGAGGAGCGCCAGCACGAGGGGACCAAGGACCGGGCTCTCGGCGCGGAATGCCACGACGGCGGCAAACAGCACTGCCGCTTCGGCGGTGACACCGACCTCGTTGGGGAAGAACACGAACCGGTTCATGCACAGCGCGAGAGGCACAGCCAGCGCGAAGCAGACGCCGAGGGAAGGCCGCGCTGCACCGGCACCCAGTAGGGCCACCGTCGTGCCGCACGCGAGCACGAGGAGCCCGATGGCGTAGACGCGGGCGGCCCGCCGTTTCCGAGGCGCCGGCTGGAACGGCTCGGGCTCCGAACCGACGATCTCCGGAGTCCCGCCCAACCGGCCCCCGGGCGCGCCTTCGCTCATCGGGTTCGACCCGGTCGGACAGGGTCACGGATCGCGTCGACGCAGCGAGATGGGCGCCAGCCGGCTCCGACCAGCACCGCAAGGGCCGTGACCACCGGAATGACCGACCAGCGGTGCCCGCCGGCAATCGCCGGACCCGACGCGGCGACGACGAGCGCGGCGGCTCCCGTCGCCGTCGCGGCCACGGCGCGGGATCGAGGTGCGAGCCGCCACTGTCGAACGCCGAGCGAGGTCGCAGTCGCGACCGATTCTCCCAACGCGATCGCGAACCACGCCGTGATCGTGCGGGCATCACCGGCACGGCACGCGAGCGCCACGACCGCGGCTGTCGCGCTCGCTATCGCGCCGGCGACGAGCACGGCTCGATGCGACCGGAGGAGCACCCGATGGGAGAGCTGGGACAGCACGCGCCCCTTCCAGGGAAGCGAACCCCACGATGCAGCGCCCAGTGCCGTGCCGGCGAGCCATACCGAGAACACGGCCGCGCCGCCGGGACCGAGCGTGCGCCACACACAAGCCATCGCGAACGCCACCGCGACGAGCGGCAGGCTCCACCCGAACGCCACGAGGCCGGCACGCCGTCCGGAGCCACTCGACACGACCACCAGGGAGAAACCGGTCGCCGCGGCGAGCACAGCCACCGGAGCGGTGATCGACGATCCCGCGAGCTGCGCGATCGCGACGGCGGTGCCCGTGGCGACCGCCGCGATCATCGAGGCCGCGAGCACCCGCCGCCGGCTCCGCGCCGGTGCCAACGACCATGAAGCGACCGTTCCGGCGATCGTCGCGACCAGCGCTGCCACCCACGCGGCGTCGCCCGGGAGGACGACCAGGGCGGCGACGACCACGAGCACCAGGAGCGGGGGACCGCGCGGCGCGCGTCAACCTCCAACTCGAGACCCACGAGGACCGCGACCGCCACCAGCGCCACACCCGAGGCAAGGCCAGTGCCTGGGACCAGGAGCCAGAGCGCGCAACCGCCGGCCGTCCCCGCGCCCACGGCCCACACCGCGCGGCGGCCGATCCCCTGGCGGGCCGGCGCGGTGCGCACGATGAACCGTTCGGGGACGAACGCGACCGGAACCAGTACCAGCGCGATCGCCCACCATCCCGTTTCCACCGCGAGGAAGCCGGCGGCGGCGCCCACGAGGGCGAGGGGCACGGTGAGGCGGTCGATGCTGAGCACGTGGTGCACGGCGCTGCGACCCGGCTCCCCCTGCGCCGCGAGCAGGGTGGACGACAGGATCACGTCGACCGCCGCGAACGCGAACGCCCCGGCCAGCGCGGCGATCGCGTCGATCACGACCGAGCGCGAGCTTCCGGGGACGCCGCCCGCCGCGTGCCCGATCGCGAGGAACGCCGCCCGTGGCCGCGAGCACCGCGAGACCTCGGTTCCCGGCGTTGTACGCCATGCGAAGGTAGGACCGCCGCTCCCAGTGCGCGATGTCGAGTGGGCCCACGAGCAGGGCTATCGCGAGGGGCCCGAGCCACGCACCGTGTCCCGCGAAGGCCGTGACCGCGGCGAGGAGGACCGCTGCTTCCGCCGTCGCCGCCTGTTCACTCGGGAAGAACACGCTGCGGTTGATGCAGAGCGCGGCGATCAAGGCCAGGAGCACGACCGGCCCGAGATCGGGGAAGACGGCTCCGGCGACGACGAACGCGCCACCGGTGGTCGCCGCGACCGCCAGGAGCGCAACCGACACGAGCCACACCGCGGCCGGCTCGCGGGGCGAGCACCCACGCGGCGCGTCCAGACCCGGACCGCGGGTTGATTCGCGGCGGTCGACGTTCACCGGTGTACGTGCATCCGTGCGAGCCCCCGTTCCGGCCAGACGGGCCGGCGACGTCGCCGATCGACCGGGGTGCTCTCCCCAGCCGAGGGGCGTCCCGGGAGAGGACGCACGAACCGGCGCGGTGTCACACGCGCCGGGTCTCGTCAGAGCAGCGGGAAGAAGACCTCGTAGGCCCCGAGGAAACAGGAGAGGAAGTCGACCGGCAACGTCTGCCACTCTGGTTCGCCGGTGAGCCGCGTCGTCTGGCTCGCATGACAGGCCAGGGCACGGCGCTTGTCCGCCAGGTAACCGTCCGTCGACACCAGCACGGTGGGCGTCGTCCGCACCCCGTGCACGAGCTTGCGGAGGGTCCGCCACGCCCGGTGCAGGCGGGTCGGCCCGGTGCTGTGGGACGGGCCGGCGTACCAGTACCAGGTGGGGTACTCCAGCACCCGGCAGCGGGCGTCGAGGAGCGGTTGGAGGCGACGGGCCGCTTCGTTGAGCGCCACGTGGTCCGTGTGCCCGTCGCGTGCCGAGGTCACGAGGACCTCGTCGGGAACGCCGGTCCGCTCGATGATCTCGGTGAGCTCGTCGACGAGCGTCGGCACGCACAGCACCAACGAGAGATCGTCGTGGGGCAGGAACACGACGTCGGTCGCCGGCACTCCCAGCACGGCCGCGGCACGCAGCGCCTCCTCCGCGCGCAGTTGGGCGAGCGCGGCGGGACTCAACTGCTCCGAGCGCGTCGAGTACCGGCCGTCGGTGGCGATGACGACGGTGACCTTCGTGCCGGCGACGCGCTTCCTCGCGATCGTGGCGCCACAGCCGATCGTCTCGTCGTCCGGGTGAGGTGCGAGCACCATGCACGACGCGTGCGCCGACCGGCCACTGATGTCTTCCGCCCGCCAGGCCAATGCGCGACGCCAGCCCCGGAGCAAGCCCTGTGACACCGCCCGTCCCGCCACGGCAAGCGCCTTCACGTTCACGCCGTCCTCCGCTGATTCAGGCGGTTCGCGGCGGGAAACGGGGATTCCCGGGACGCGAATGCGCGACCTCGGTGGTGCGAGCCCGAGAGCTCGGCCCGCGTGTGTTGACCGGCGAGGAGACCTTCATCTTCGTCGCCAGGGCGAGGACATCCCCGTCCTTCACCGCGATCGCGAAGCCGCGCGACGCGACCCTGGTGCTCCAGACCTCCGCACGCCTCAGGTACCGACGCCCTGCGTTCGGTGGATGCCGACGAGCCCGACGCCGTCGAGGACACGGAGCTGGTGGAGCGCCACGATGGGCCGGATCGTCATCGTGCCCGACGATCCCGCCAGAACCCGCACGTGACTACGCCCCGCCCACCTGCACCTCGTCGCACCGCTCGTCGAGGAGTAGCGGCACCAGGATCACTCCGAGGAACATCCCGATCCCGCCGCGCGCGAGAGCCAAGACATGACAGTATTGGGTCACCTCCACGTTCGCACGTCTATCCACAGGAACGAAGGACAGGGGGGCGGGGCGGTGACAACTTCGGGGACCGACGCCGAGAGGCTCGGTTTCGACGGACGCGAACGGCGCTCCGGCGGCGACGTCGCACGGGTCGGTGAGCACCTGGCTCGCCGTCGGCGCAATTGCCCTCATTGGCGGGTTGCTCCCGCTCGCACTGGCACAGCACTTCGGTGCCCTGGGCATCCCCCGCAACGATGACTGGTCGTTCGCGCTGTCGGCGTTCCGATTCGCGGACCACGGCCGCGTCTCGGGCAACGGCTGGGCTTCGATGAACCTCGTCGGTCAACTGGTGCTGTCCGCTCCGGTGGTGTGGTTGTTCGGCCACCGGATCACGGCGCTGCAAATCGAGGTCGCGGTCCTCGGGGTACTCGGCCTGGTGGCGGTCTTCGACCTCTCACGACGACTGGTGACCCCGCCACGCGCACTGTTCGTCGCGCTCATGGTCGCCGTCGGGCCGATGTGGGCGAGCCTGAACGTGAGCTTCATGACCGACGTGCCCGCGTTCGCGCTGGGAATGATCGCGCTCGCGCTCGGGATTCGAGCGTTTCGAGACGACCGCATCGACGGGCACCTCTACACCATCTCTGTGATCATCGGCTTCGCCGCCTTCACCGTGCGCGAGTACGCCATCGTGGCGCCGATCGCAGTCTGCCTGGCTGCACTCTGGGTGGGCGCGCAGCGTTTCCGCCCACGAATGGCGATGTTGGCCTCGGTGTTCGGCGGGCTCGTCGCCGCCGCGGCGGTGTTCCTCCTCTGGCGGCACGAGCTCTCGGGGTTCTCGGACCTCTCGCCGGCGCGTCCGGACCCGTCGTCGGTGAGGTCCGCCTTCCAGGAGGCGTGCCAGTCCGCGGTGCTCGTGGGCGTCCTGGTCTCACCCGCCGTCGTCCTCGCCGGGCCGGCGCGGTTGGTGCGAGCCGCCTGGCAGCGGGCCCCCCGAACGAGCGCGGTCCTTGGCGTCGTCACGGCTTCGGCGCTCCTCGTCGAAACCGCACGGCACTGGAGCTCGGGGGCGTTCCTCGGACCGGGCGACTACGTGATGCCGACGGGGACGCTCGACACGTACACGATCTCAGGCCGGCGCCCGGACCTGCTGCCGAAGGCGCTGCTGTTCGGGCTCGCGATGGTGGGCATCGCAGCGGTGGTGGTCCTCGTGCTCTCGGCGGTACCGCCGTCGTTGGCCGCACTGCGCGGCATCGCCGAGCGTCGCGTTCCCGAACCCGCGTCACCCGCGCTGGCGGTGGTGGCGCTGGCCGCCGTCGGCTACGGCTTGATCTATGGGCTTCCCTCCGCCTTCCGGCTCGTCACCTATGACCGGTACGTGCTGCCCCTGATCCCGCTCCTCGGTGTGCTCGTGCTGCGCGCCGCACGACCGATGGTCGGCAAACCGAGGCGGGCTCGAATCGCGGGCGGCGCGGCGCTCGCGTTCCTCGCGGTGTTCGGGTTCGTCTACGCCGCGAACTCGGCGTCGTTCGACGGCACCAAGTGGAAGGTCGCCGAGTCGGTTTCGAAGGCCGCGGGCGGCGCGGCGCGGGTCCAGGGTGGCTTCGAATGGAACGACTACCACGCCGCCCGTGAGATCTTCTTCAAGAGAGATGCCCGACCTTCCCGACGTTTCTGCGTCGTGCTGCGGGCCGAGCGCGACGACCCCCAAGGTCCTGACGTCCTCCGGACGGCGCGGCGTGTGGGGTCCACCGGGAGCCGACCTCTGGATCGTCGCCCGACGACATTCCTGTTGAGCATGCTTCACGAGCCGACGAGTCGGGGATTTCTCTGCCGGATCGCCCACAGCCAGCACCGAGGTCGGCGAGGACATCGGCCGGACCGGTCATGACGAACGTCTCCATCGGTAGATCAACCCCACGTGATGATGGCCACGCCGCCTCCGTCGACGTCGAGCAACCCCACCCGGCGGACCTAGCCGCGGCGCACGCGTCAGCGGGTCAGCAGATCGCGGGCTCGATCCCGCGGGCGAGCGAGCCGGCTCTCGACGCGCGCTCGACAGCACCGACTTCGTCTCGTCGAGGAACACCCGTACCCCGATGACCGAACGGAGTCGGTCGGCGACCGCCTCTACGTCGGCGAGCTCCACCAAGTCGTTGCAGATCACGACGAACTCGAACTCGCCTATCCGCCCGACGGTGTCGTCCGGGCGCACCGCCGAGCGCAGCCTTCCGGCGATGAGGGGGAGCACGTCGAACGACGAGGCGCCTCCGACAGGTAGGTCCGGAGGTACTTCGACGTCGACGTACACCACGCCGACCATGCGTCTGGTCCGCGCTGCCCGAGCCAGTGCCACCTCCAGCCGATCGCGCAGCAGGGGGGACGGACGAGGCGGGTCGCGGGATCGAACAGTGACTGGTAGTCACGATCCATGTTCTCGGGTTCTCGTTCCTGCAAGGTCCTCATGATGCCTCGCGCGGCTCGGGAAGTCGCGCGACTGCGCCCGAACGCTCTCGTCAGAACCTTCGGAGCGCCAACCGCGCCCCTTGAGCCCAATATCGGCGATGTCCTCTCGAGCCGCTTCCCGTACGACGCCTCTCAAGTCACCCTCTCACCGCGACGATCGGAGGGAGGTTCGATTGGCCAGGGACGGGTCGCGAAGGTGGACACAGCACCCAACGGGCATGAGCGGCATTGGCCTCGACGGATCGCGGCGCGGCGCGAGCCGGATGCGGGCTGACATCCCGTTGGCGCTCATCGACGTGGTGGTCGTGGTCGCCGCGTACACAATCCTGCTGGGAGCCCGCTTCGACTTCTCGGTGCCGTCTCAGTTTTGGGAGAGCTTCCGGGTCTTCCTCCCGGTCGCCTGCATCGTGCACGTCGTCGCCAACCTCTGCTGGGGCGGGTACGGGCGCACATGGAGGCATGCGAGCATCGATGAGGCACGACGGCTGCTCGCGGCAGGAGTGACCAGCGGCGTCATCCTGATCGCTCTGTTCGCATGGGACGTTGACCCCGTCCCGCTGTCCGTCCTGATCGCAGGTCCGATGGCCGCCACGTTCCTGATGGGACTCGTGCGATTCCAATCGCGGCTCTTCGCGATCCGCCGTTCCAGCCTCGGCAGGCCGGGGCTCCGGCTCGCGGTGGTGGGCGGGGGCACCGAGGCAGCAGCAGCCATCCGAGAGATGCAGTCCAGCCAGCATCTCGGGCTCGTCCCGGTGGTCGTCGTCGACGACGACCGTACGATGCGGCACCGATCGATCCACGGGGTTCTGGTGGCGGGCGACGTCGAGCACTTGGTCGAGGTGATCACCGAGCACCGGGTCGACCAGGTCCTGCTCGCCATTCCCGACGGCGTCGCGAGAGGTGACCCGCCGCGTCGCCGACGCCGCCGACATCACCGGCGTCCCCGTGCGGCGTGCTGCGGGCATCGGCGTCGTGGGTGCACGGCATGCCTCGCCTCCGCCGACCTGCGTGACCTCGACATCGCCGACCTGCTGCGGCGCCAGTCGGTCACCATCGACCTCGAGCCGGTCCGGCAACTGCTCACCGGCAAGCGCGTCCTCGTCACCGGTGGCGGTGGGTGGATCGGCGCAGAGATCGCGCGACAGGTCGCCGAGTTCGACCCGGCATCGCTCGTGATCCTGGACCACGATGAGACGCACCTCCACGACGCGGCCCAGCGAGGAGCGGAATCCGCAGAGCTGGCGCTCGTCGACATCCGGGACGCTACGGTGCTGTCCGATCTCTTCGCGCGCGTGAAGCCGGAGGTGGTGTTCCACGCTGCCGCCCACAAGCACGTCCCCATCCTCGAGGACTTCGCCTGCGAGGCACTGAAGACCAACGTTTTCGGATCCCTGAACCTGCTCCGGGCATGTGAGGAGGCGGGCACGAGCCAGGTGGTGTTCATCTCCACCGACAAGGCAGCCACGCCGACGAGCGTGATGGGCGCGTCGAAGTGGCTCGCGGAGCAGCTCATGCTCGCCCACGCGCCGGCGCGGGCTACTGCGCCGTCCGGTTCGGGAACGTGCTGGGCAGCCGCGGCAGCGTGATCCCCACATTCCAGCGCCAGATCGCCGCCGGCGGACCCGTCACCGTGACCGACCGGGAGATGACCCGGTTCTTCATGAGCACCGATGAGGCGGTGCGTCTGGTCCTCGCGGCCGCCGCTGAGGCCGGGGACCGGAAGGTCCTCGCCCTCGAGATGGGCGAGCAGATCAACATCTACGAGTTGGCCGAGCGCATGATCCGGCTCTGCGGTCTCCATCCCCACGAGGACATCGACATCCAGCTCACCGGTCTGCGTCCGGGGGAGAACGTGGTGGAGGCACTCGTCGGCCCGGCCGAGCACCTCGACACCGACAGCGGGACCGCGGTGATGAGCATCGTGCCGTACCGGCTCGAACGCGCCGAGCTCGACCGGGCGATCGAGTGCCTCCGCGAGTTGGCGGCACTGGGCGACCACGGTGCTGCTCGTCGCCTGCTCCTCGACCTCGCCGCCGATGCCGCCCACCCGCGAATCGCCGCCGCGCCGGGCGCCTGAACCTGAACGCCTAGCAGCGCCGCAGCGAGACGAGCTGGTCGACGTCGAGGTCCCGGAGCTGGAACGACCGGCCGTCCACGGTCGCGCGCCCTGACGTCGACCACCCGGGCGGCGCCGACCCGAACCAGGCGACCGGTGCCGATCCACCACCGAAGCCGCTCGCTCCGTCGATCGTGGTCGTCTCGACCCGCTCCTTTCGACCGGACTCGGTCGCGGTGTACACGGCGAGACGCGTGCCCGCCCGACCTTCGACGCCGAGCCAGTGCCCCGAATCGCTCACGTTGCGGAGGACGAGCGACGGGCGCCGGGCGTCGAACTCGGCCAGCACCACGTCCGGACGCCCGTCGTGGTCGGCATCGAGGACGGCCCCCGACGGCCAGTACTGCACGGGACCGGGGGGCGCGTCGCTCGCGAAACGCGGCACCTCACCCGGACGGGCGAGATTGCGGTACACCAACGGGGTCCGCTGGTCGACCGCGGCGCTGGTGAGGATGTCGGGCCACCCGTCCGCGTCGAAGTCGACGATCTCGACGTGCGGCGCCTTCGTGGGCAGACCGCCGAGCCCCGCCTCGTCGGTGACGTCCCGGAAGATCGGGGCGCCCGCGCCGTCGTTGCCGGTGTTGAGGTAGAGCCGTACCGGCACCCGCTTCCCCAGCTCGACGGTGCTGCCGTAGTGCTCGCCCACGACGAGGTCGACGCGGCCGTCACGGTTCAGGTCGCCGACCGCAACGCCTGCCGGGTCGTCCTCGGTGCCGAAGGTACGCCACCGGAACGTGGACGACCGTCCTTCCCGGAACCGGCCACTGCCGTCGTTGACGAAGATCCGATTGGAGCCGCCGACGAACAGGTCCGGCGCGCCGTCGCCGCTGAGGTCGGCCGTACCAACGCCCATCCCCACGACGTCGGCGGGGATGCCAGCCGACTCGGTCACGTCCTCGAACCGGAAGTCACCGGTGTTGTGCAGGAGCACGCTCGAGCCGCCGGTCCATCGGTCCTCGGTCACGAAGAGATCAGTCTTCCCGTCACGATCGAAGTCGATGAGTCCGATCGAGCGCGCCCCGCGGGTTCCGCGAGCGTCGCCGCCCGCGCGAATCGCCCGCCACCCTCGTTGCGCAAGATCTCCGTCGGCGCGCGACCACGCTCGACGTCGCGTACGTTTCGCGCGATCACGAGATCCAGGTTCCCGTCCCCGTCGAGATCAGCAAAGGCCGCGCCGCTCGTCCGCCCTCTGGTCTCGGGGAACCCGGAGTCGAGGCGGAAGCCTGCCGGTCCACCGAGCAACAGACGATCGGGCGCGGGCCCATCGGCACCGCGGACCCGGTACTCGGCGGCCGGGCGGTCCGCGAACGTCCCGACGAACACGTCGGTCCAGCCGTCCCCGTTGACGTCGCCGGTCGCCACCGCGTGGGCCAGCATGCCCCGAAGCGGGGCGTCCGCTCCCCAGGACGCGGTGGCGTTGGCGAAGCGGATGCTGCCGCCCACGCCGGCCGCGGGCGCCCGGTAGACGCGGCGGGTCTGGCAATCGGTCGCGCGCCGCGAACCGCACTCGCGTCGGCCGCCGCACTGGCGGCGCCGGCGCCCGCCAGGCCCAAGCCGACGACGAGCAGTGCGGTGACGAGCGCCGCGGCACGAGATCACGACCGCAGCGTCACGACAGCCAGAACCACCTCACCCCAGGGATCCTGCCGCGTCTTGCCCGCGTTGAGCCCGACGTAGAGGGTCTTCCCTTTGGCGTCGATCGCGATGTTGTAGCTCCCCACCCAACGTCAATCCCAACCGCTTCTCCGCGAGGCCGTTCAGCTCAGCGATCACCGTCTGGTCTCCAGTCGCGGTGTCGACGGCGACGACGGGCGTGCCCTGCTCGTACGCATCCCCATGAGCCCCCGGCACGTAGAAGAAGCGGGATCCGTCCGGGTCGAGCGCCATCGACGCCGTATACCCCTTCGCCGGACCGAGAGCACGGATCTTCCCACCTGCGGACAGCGAGTAGAACTCTTCGGGATTCTGGGTGACCCCGTACACCGAGCCGTCGGGCGCCGCACGCGTGCTCGCACGGTGGTACCCGCCGCCCGGGAGGCGCTGGTCGACCTCGCGCAACCCGTCTGCACCCGATTCGTACACGAGCAGGTGCCCGTGCTCGCCGGCGACGTAGGCACGCCCCTTCGCGTCGACGAGGATGTTGCGAAACAACGAGTGTGCCGGATCGTCCGAGCGGAACACGACCCGTCGCGCCTTCACGTCATAGACGAAAAACGCCCCCTGGTCATGCGCACGTTCCGGGTCAGGCGCTTCCGGCAGAGTGGCTTCTCCGTACACCAAACCGTCCCGGTCGAAGGACGCTGAGCGAGGGTATGCCGTGCTTGGGGACTGGGACACCGAGCGCCTGCAAGGAGAGGTCTGAGGCATCAAGACGAAACAGGAGGTCGCCCTGGTACCCGTCGGTGTACTCCAAGTTGGTGCGAGAACCCCAGTAGGTCGCGAGGTAGGCGTCGCCGCAGGGCCCAGCGACGATCTGAGCGTGGATCTTGCCGTATCCCCAGGCGCCCTCCTGGTGCTGCACCTGGGAGAGCACGTCGGTGAACCGGGTCAACTTCCGGGTCGCCGGGTCGAAGACGAAGAGGTACGAGTTGCCGTCGGCACCGCGGTGGTCCCCAATGGCAGACACGAAACGCCCGTCCCTGAGGATGAGCCCCTGGCCCCACTGGGACCACGGATTGGTGCCCCCCGGTGGACGATTCGGACGCGGGTAGCGCACCATCGCGATCTCAGGACGGCCGTCGCCGGCCGTCTGCACGACCTCGAGCGTGTTCGAGGGTCCGGTCGGCGCCTTCGGGGCCACCGCCGCGGGACACCGAGGACGGCCAGCCGCCCGCTCCGTCGCCGCGATGCCTCGCTCGGTCCCGACGGCCGAAACGGCGACACCCGTGAGGAGAACGAGTGTCGCTCTACCGATGAGGCCTAGGCGCATCGCGGAGCGTAGACGTCCACGCCGCCGCTCACACCGCGGCCGCTCAGAGAGTCGAGATGATGATCGCGGTGGCAACACCGGCCACTGCCAACGGTGTTGCCACGAGCGCGAGGCGTCCACCGACCAGGCCACGTCGGATCGGCATCTCAACCAGGAAGTACGAGAGTGACGCGAGTGCGAGAGTTGCGACTACCCTCGCGCCGAGCAGCCACGGACCGCTGAGACCGGTTTCGGCGTTCGAGATCATCGCCCGGACCGGAACGTGCCACAGGTACACGCCGTAGGAGATCCGGCCCAGCCACACGAGTGGCGTCAGCGCCAACAGCGTCTTGAGCCCCGACGGCGCCGGGGCCATCACGGCCGCGATCACCACGGCCACGCACAGCGCGAAGCCGACCGAGCCGCCGTTGTACAGGAACTTGCTGGTCTCGGGTCCGGGTGCAAAGAGCACCGCGGCGATCACGGCCACCGCGGCGAACGGGCCGAGCCGAGGGGCCCAGCGCTCGCTCTTCTCCCGAAGAACGGCCGTGTGCAGGAGCATCGCGAGGAGGGCGCCGATCAGCAGTTGATGGGCGCGGGTGTCGGTGGCAAGGTACGCACGGCCCTCGTTCCCCGGCACGAAGAGAAGTGGCATGAGCACGACCGACACCACGCTCAGCACGACCGCGACGATCGCCAGCGGCCGCAGGGCGCCCCGCCACCGATGGAGACACGCGAGCACGATGAGCGGCCACACGAGATAGAACTGCTCCTCGATGGCGAGCGACCAGGTGTGGAACAACGGAGAAAGACCGCCGACGCGACCGATCGCCGCCTCGCCGCCGTAGATCAGGTACCAGTTCGCGCTGTAGAAGAGTGCCGACAAGCCCTGCCCCCGAACGGAGCTTCGCCGGGCGGCGTCCAGGGCGAACCCGGACCACACTGCCACCACCACGAGCACGAGGAACAGCGCAGGAAGAAGCCGCCGCGCACGCCGGGCCCAGAACGCCCGAAGGTCGATCGACCGGTGGTTCGTCCACTCGATGAGGAGCAGCGTGGTGATGAGATAGCCCGAGAGAACGAAGAACATGTCGACGCCTAGATAGCCGCCCGTCGCTCCCCTCGCGAAGAAGTGGTACACGACGACCGCAACCACCGCGACCGCCCGAATTCCGTCGAGCGCGGGCTGGTACACGAGGGTGGACACCGCCTGGTGCGGCTGATCTCCCCGATCTGCCATCGCCTGAGGTTAGGACACCAACCACGCTCCGTGGTCGGGTTCGCTACGGTGGCACCAGTAGACGCATGAAGTACGCCCGACTCAACCCTACGAGTGAACGGGTCGATACCGCTCGAGCCGTGCCCCCTAGGCCTAGGCAGGAGCGATTGATGGAGATCTCTCGTCGGAGGATGCTGCGTTACGGATTGGGCGGTCTCGCGCTCACCGCGGCCGGGTGCAAGCCCGTGATCGCACCGTCACCCACGAAGGCCGTGCCGACAACACTGCCGGCCGCTTCCACCACATCGACGACGACCACCACCACGCCGAGACCCACGGTCGACACGGGCACACCACGCGGTTGGAGCGACCCCACCACGTGGGGCGGCACCGTGCCCCGTACCGGTGACCACGTGGTCGTCGACGGCTCCGTGCTCCTCGACATGAACGCCGTCGTGGGCGGGCTCAAGCTCCTCCCCGGCGCGACACTCACCTTCGATCCGGCCAGCTCGCGGGTACTGGAGAGCACCGGCAACGTGATCGTGCAGGGCAAGCTCGTCATGAACCCCGCCCAGCCGACGGTGCAGCATCGGCTCCTGTTCTCGGGCGTCGACGAATCGAAGTTCGTCGGCGGTGGCATGGCGCCGCTCGACTCCGACGTCGGCCTGTGGGTCATCGACAACGGCGTGATCGACATCGCTGGCGCTGAGAGAGTGGGCTGGGCGCGAGCAACGACCGTCCTTGCTCTGGGTGGACGTTCGATTGTCATCGATCGCGATCCTGTCGGCTGGCGTGTGGGCGATGAGCTCATCGTGACGCCCACGGACGCCGACGGTTACGACACGGCGCGCGTCGCCGGAATCCTCGGTAGGACCATAACGCTCGATGCGTCGGCGACGACTGCTCACCCCCTCTTTGACGCTGGACGGGGAAAGGCGCTCGGTGCCGAGGTTCTCAACCTCACTCGCAACGTCGTGATCGAGGGCCAGCCCGGCCACCGTTCTCACGTGTTCATCCACTCGATGGTGCCGCAGAACATCTCGAATGCCGCCTTCCAACACCTCGGCCCGCAGCAGGTGGACCGTAAGGTTGGTGCCGATACCTTCTGGAAGACTGTGCTCGGCCGGTACGGGGTTCATTTCCACCATTGCGCGGACTCTTCTCGCGGGAGTGTGGTCGATTCCTGCGTCGTGCGCGACTGCGGCGCCCACGCCTATGTCCCGCACGTGTCCCACGGGATCTCCTTCAGAGACTGCGTCGCACATGACGTCACCGACCACGCCTATTGGTGGGACGACTTCGACGAGACGAACGACACGTTGTGGGAGAATTGTGTGGCGTCACAGGTGGCGGTGTCGTACCCGGAGCGATACGTCAATTCCGGCTTTCGCCACCAGGCCGGGAAGGCGCGCTCGAATATCACGCGCGGGTGCGTCGCCGTCGGCGTCCAGGGGTCAGGTTTCTTCTGGGATGCGGCGGGATCCGGCGAATGGGTCTTCGACGATTGCCTCGCCCACCATTGCACCGAAGCGGGACTGCGAGCCTGGCAGAACAATGGACTCGACCACGTGATCAACCGATTCATCGGGTATCGCAACGGGTCCGGGATCAGCCATGGCGCGTACGGCAACATCTACCACTACGCCGACTGTCAGTTGGTCGGCAACGCGGATGCAGCGATGACGATCTCTGCTGTGTCGGAAGCCGCGATTCCCGCAGGACTGAAGTTCGAGCGGACGCTGTTCGATGCCTCGGGTGCAGATTTCGCGGTGTCTACGGTGGACGGCAACGCCGTCAGCGCGGCCGACGCGACGCTCTACCAGGAGTGCGAGTTCCGCGGTGCGAGAAAGGCCGCCATCGAGATGATCGCGCACAACGACGAAAATCCCAACCGGCTCAAGATCGTGAACTGCAACTTCGCGGGCAACGAGTTCTGGATCGAGTCGGATGTGGGTCCCAAGGCACGGATCGAGGTGCAGGATGCGGCCCACGGTCATCTTCTGCTCGGGCGCATGGGAACGCCTGGCACGGCAACGCCACGCTGGAACGCCTCGGTCACGAACCTGTGAACAGAGGCACATGTGAGTAATCTCGCCCTACGCGCTGTCGATCGTCGCCATGCAAGTCGACAGACCCTGAGCAGGGTGCAGGAGAGGCTCCGTGTTTGAGCATGCTGCGGCCAGCCCCTCGCCGGTCGAACTCTCAGCTTCCGGAGAGCGGCTACTCCTGGTCGACGACTTCTCCCAAGGCGCTGCGAATGATCGCGTCGTCGGCACGGTGGTCGGCGGCTACGTCAGGAGCGGCATCGACGCAGAGCGCGTGCTGTCGATCGACGACGACGGCCTCCGAATCTCCCCCATGCGACGACCGGGCTGGGCTCGATGCAGCCTTGCGTACGGCCCGTTCGCGCCCGACGCGGGGCTCGGCATGAGCATTCACGTCTTGAATGGCCATCATGCGTCGGAGGACTACGAACTTCGGAGCCTCCGCTCGCAGCTACGGAGTTGGTTTCGCGGCAGCCACACCAAGACGCTCATGAGGCGTGTCCCCGAGCTCATGCTCAATCGTCGGCGGCGGTCGGCGCGAAGACGCCTCGCCGACTGGGTCTTCCATTGGCGCCACGCCGCCGTCATGCTCGAGGAGAACATGGCCGCGGGGTTCTTCTCGGTCCCGACGCCCGCGACCATCGGCGACTTGAGCGCGGCCTTCGCGGTCCGAGGCACCGGGGCCGACAACGGTGAACTGACGACGCGCGTGGGGAGCTCGCTGTATTCAGTCGTCCAGCGACTCACCAACGTCCCCATGCACTTGATTGCAGTCCTGCGCGAGGACGCAGTGACGTACTACGTCAGCACGCTGGCGCACTCCGTCGCCGCACGCTCCCTACCCGTCCATGCGACCGCTCGCGATCGACGACGCGCCGCTGAGTTCGGATGTCTACGTGGGCGTCGAACAGCAAGCACTCGGCGAAATCGGGTTCTCCGTCGACAGCCGCGTGTACGGCGTGCGCGTCGCGATGCTGCCCACGCTGGGAAGATGGCCTGGGACGGCACATGTAGCTGACCACATGACCGGGAACGGCGCACTCGATACCGCGGCGTTCGGTGGTCGTTGGAAGCTCCTTTCCGGAGCCCTGAACCGCGAACTTTCGGGACTCGTCACGTCAGGCGACGATGCGGCAGCGCTCATCTACCCAGACAACCCGACCGGCCTGATACGGGTTCGGCTCGAGCCGACGAACAGCGCGACTGAGGCTGCGATCTTCTGGCGTGCGCTCGATGCCGAAGATCACTTCCGGCTGGAGACGAACTCATTGAACGTGCGACTCGTCTGCCGAACCGACGGCTCTGACCGGGTGCTCTCCGAAGGACTGCTCCCGAGCGACGCCGGAGCCCTACAGATCCTGGACGACGGCACCACGATCCGGGTGTCGGCCGGCGGATTGCTGCTCTTCGAGGTTCCGGTCCCCGACGAGGCACCCGACGAATGGACGGGCGTTGGGTTCGGAGGCCGCGGGAATGGGCCGCTGTGCATTCGGGACTTTGAAGCGCACCCACGCGAGATCCCCATTCCGGTCTCCTTGCGACAGCCCGCGGCTCGGTGGGTTGAGGGAAGCGACGTAGTGATCGACGATCAGTTCGCCGACCGGCCACGTCACGATCTCAACGGCAGAACCGCCTGCACCGGACTCTGGCGGCGCCGGCTCGGCCGCGGTCGTTTCGAGGTGGATCGGGACGGCGGGCTACGCGTCGCCGAGTATCCCGATCGCACCGCGTACACCGTCCCGTGGCCGGACCCCGCGCTTGCCGATCTCTGCATCAGGATCGTGCCGCTCCGAAGAGGCCGCCGATCGCGTGTCGGTGCGATCTTCATGCAAGACCCGGCCAACTTCCTCATCGTCAACCTGTGGTTCAACGACCGCAGCGACAAGGCGGCGTCGGTTTCCTCGTTCGTACGATTGGATGGTCGAGAGGACGTCTACGACGCGGTGTGGGTCAATGTCCGTGATCGAGTGAAATGGGACCAGCCTGTCGATCTCAGGGTTGCTTTCGACGGGAGTCTCTACCACGCCTCGCTCGATGGTGAACCGGTGCTCTGGAGATCCGTGAGTGACATCTACCCGCGCGCTCACCCGCTCGCGGTGCACGAAGTGGGCATCGTCGCGAACTGGGAGTGGGGACTGGACTCCGGAAGCCGGATCTTGTCATTCCGCGCGCTGAGCAGCGTCCCCCAAGCGAAATGATGGCCTACTGACGGTCAACCGGCAGCGCAAGGATGTGGTACACGTGGGAGCGAGCGCCCACATAGGAGAGCTCCAGCTGACGCACCACGTACCCGTGATCCACGAGTTTGCTCGTGACGGCGTGCGCTTTCGACTCCGCAGCTGAGAGGTCCGCGTCGTCCACTTCGCACAGCACGATCGGGTGAGCCGAGTCGAGCAGGTCCTCCATACCCTCGAGAACTTGCAGCTCCGCACCTTCCACGTCGATCTTGACGAAATCGGGCTTCGAGAGTTGGCCTCGCTGGGCGAGCGCGTCCAGCGTCACCGACGGGACCACGACGGAGCCGATGAAGTCATGCGGCAGATCCTGGACCGAAATCGTCGCTCCGCCTGGATGCCGGGCCTTCAACAACTCGACACTGCCCTCCGCATTTGCCGCCGCAACCGCGTGGACGCTGATGTTGTCGAAGCCATTTCGCCTCGCATTCGCCCTCGCCACTGCGGCGCATTCGGCCACAGGTTCGAATGCTTCCACGCGCCCCGACGGGCCCACCAGTCTCGCCGCGAGCAGGCTGTAGAAGCCGACGTTGCAGCCCACGTCGACCACGACGTCGCCCGCCCGAAGGTGATCCGCGAGGGCCTGCTGGACCGGCCGCTCGTTGGTGCCGAGGGAGTAGTCGGCGCTGGCGTGACGAAGGCTCATCCGGAGCCCCTCGCCGACGCCCGACTTCACTCGGACGGGCCGAGCGCGCACCACGGACCGCAACGCGCCGCGCGCTCGCCGGACGAGCTTCACCGCTACAGGGCGACGAGCGGAGCTGTCATTCCGAGTCGCTGGAGATCCGCTCGCACCTCGTCGTGATATCGGCCGTTGCTCAGGATCACGAGCGCCGGTTCCGCCTCGCCCGCCAGCTCGTCCGGTGCGGCCACCCTCTGACCAACGCCCGGCACGAACGAACCCCACTTCCGGGGATTGACGTCGACGACCGTGTCCACTGCGCCTGCGGGCATCATGTTCAGGAACATCGCCCCTTTTGCACCGGCTCCCCAGAGCAGGACCCGGCGGTCTTCGAGCTCCGCCAGTCGTTGGCCCCACCGTTCGAGGTTCTCACGGTGGAGATCTCTAGCCTGACGAACGAGCGTCAGGAAGGTTCGGATGGCACCCTGGTCGGCAGAGGATCGGGCCTCCGAGGAGGCCCGCGCCTCTGCAGCGAGGAACTGGCCGTCGAACGTTTCTCGGAGATCCAGCAATTCGAAGCCGGCTGACTGGAGGATCATCCGGAGAGCAGGTGCGCTGAAGTAGGAGCAATGCTGATAGATGACGTCCCACAGGCCCGAACCGCCGAAGGTGAAGGCGGCGTTCGGCACCTCGAGATAGATGGCGCGTGCACCCGATCGGCGCATCGCCGCCCGTACCGATGTCAGGAATTCAAGTGGGCGGCCGATGTGCTCGAGAACATGCCGTGCGCACACGAGATCGACAGGTTGATCGGCGACGGACTCACTGTAGAACTCACGGACGAACGTGATGCCGAGCTCTACCGCTCGAGCGTCCGACTCGCCAGCGTACGACGGGTCGTACCCGATGCCGCGATTGCTCCCGGCCCGGCAGATCAAGGCGAGGAACTCCCCCTTGCCACTTCCAATCTCGACGATGACACCGTCACGGACCCCGTATGTCGTCACAAGATGCGAAGCCAGTTCGGACGCATATTCGGTGAAGGACGGCGAGAAGAATTGCGAGTTTTCGTAGTCGCCGTCGTACTCGACGAGCTCTTCGTCGAACGTCGAATTCCACACATAGGCGCATTTGACACACACGGTGAGTTGCACGTCGCCACGAGGAACGCGCAGGGCATCCTCCGGATTACGCAGGATCTCGGTGCATTGCACGGGGATACCGGGCAGGTCGAGCACCGGCTCCACGCCCTCCGCACCACAGGCCGGGCAGGTCATCGATGAGCGAGGTAGCGAACTCATCCGGTCAGAAACGTTGCCAGCTGCCACGCGACGTGGTCTCTCCTAGCTCGCTCGGGCCGCCCTGGAGCATTTACGACCGACGAGCCCTGATGGTAGCGCCATCACGAGCCGTGTCCTCGGCGGAAGGGCTCAAGTGCGCCCTGTAAGCTTTCGATGGTCTAGGGCACACGGGGCAGTAGGCTTGAAAGGGCACTCGATGCGCGCATTGGTCACTGGGGGTGCCGGCTTCATCGGATCGAACATCGTCGACCGCCTGATCGACGATGGCGCCGAGGTGAACGTACTTGACGATCTCTCGACGGGCTATGCCGAGAACATCAACCCGAAAGCCACGCTCATCGAGGGAGACATCGCAGACCCTGAGGCAGTCCGGCGCGCCGTGGAGCACTGTGAAGTCGTCTTCCACGAGGCTGCTCACCGGGCCGTCTTTCGGAGTGTCGAGCATCCGCTGGCCACGGACCGCGCGAATGTCGGTGGCACGCTGACCGTGCTCGTTGCCAGCCGGGATGCCGGTGTCCGTCGGGTGGTCGCGGCGTCGTCGTCATCCGTGTACGGAGGCGCCGAACTCTTGCCCACGCCGGAGTCCGCGGCCCTTTTGCCCCGCTCCCCATACCGCGGTCTCGAAACTGGCAGGGGAGCACTATTGCCGCGTGTTCTGGGAGCTCTTCCGTCTCGAAACCGTCTCGATGCGGTACTTCAACGTCTACGGCCCTCGCCAGCGGCCCGACAGCCAGTACGCGGCCGTCATCCCGCTCTTCATCCATGCTCTGCGACACGACGAACAGCCGGAAATCCACGGCGACGGCCGGCAGAGTCGGCACTTCGCGTACATCACGGACGTCGTCGAGGCCAACATCCGCGCCGCGAGCGCGCCGGCAGCCGCGTGCGCCGGGAAGGCATTCAACATCGCCGGCGGCGAGCCGTTCGACCTCCTGGAGCTTCTCGCCGAACTCGAAGCCATCACCGGCGTCACTGCAACGCCGCGGTTCACCGATCCTCGCGCCGGAGACGTGCGCCACACGCACGCCGATCTCACCGCCGCCCGAGAGTCGCTGTCGTATGAACCCGTCGTCTCCTCCACCGATGGGCTCCGAAGAACTGTGGACTGGTTCGCCGAGCGCGACATCAACTGGGAGTCGGCCTGATGACCTCCGAAAGCCTGACCAAACTCCTTGGTCGCCTCGACGAGCGCACAGCCAAGGTCGCCGTGATCGGCCAAGGCTACGTCGGGCTTCCCGTGGCGATGCGGGCCACGGAAGTCGGCTTTCGCGTCGTGGGTTACGACACGTCCGAGGACCGGATCCAGGCGCTGAAGAACGGCGCGTCGTACGTCGAGGACATTTCGGACGAACAGTTGAGGTCGGCGCTCGCAGACGGCTATTGGCCAACGCGTGATCCGCTCGATCTCCGGGCCTTCGACGTCGCCGTCATCACTGTGCCAACGCCACTCCGCGACGGAAATCCCGACCTCTCCTTCATCGAAGCGGCAGGCCGGGACCTCATGCCCCGGCTCGAACCGGGCGCGGTCGTGGTTCTCGAATCGACGACCTATCCCGGGACGACGGACGAACTTCTCAAGCCGACGCTCGAGGAGTCCGGACTTCGTGCGGGCGAGGACTTCTTCCTCGGGTACTCCCCGGAACGCATCGATCCCGGCAATCCCACCTGGAACCTCGTCAACACGCCGAAGGTCGTCTCAGGAATCAACGAGGCGTCGCTCACCGCGGTCGAATCCTTCTACGGAACGCTGATCGAGAAGGTCGTGCCGGTCTCCTCGCCGGCAGAGGCAGAGCTGGTGAAGCTCCTCGAGAACACATTCCGGCATGTGAACATCGCACTGGTCAACGAGCTCGCGGTGTTTGCCCGTGAGCTCGGCGTCGACATCTGGTCGGCAATCGAGGCAACCGCCACGAAGCCGTTCGGATTCATGCGGTTCACTCCCGGCCCCGGGGTCGGCGGTCACTGCCTCCCTATCGACCCCGCCTACCTGGCGTGGAGGGTCCAGCGGCAGTTGGGTCAGAGCTTCCGGTTCGTGGAGCTGGCGAACGACGTGAACAGTCACATGCCCGACTACGTCGTGACCCGCACCATCATGATGCTCAACCAGGCAGGCCGCTCGGTCAACGGGAGCCGGATCCTCCTCCTCGGCCTTGCCTACAAGTCAGGAACGTCGGATTGGCGGGAGTCGCCGTCGATGCGTGTCGCCGAACGACTGCTCACGCTTGGCGCTGACGTTCGCGGTCACGATTCGCACATCAGCGAGAGCATGGATCTCGGCTTGCCGATCCCTCGGGTCGCCTGCGACGAAGCCGAGCTCGGCGCGGCCGATCTCGTGATTCTCCTCGTCGACCATCCCGATCTGCCGTACGACGCGATCTGTGAGCGTGCTCGTCTGGTGCTCGATACCAAGGGACGGCTTCGTGGACACGCGTTCACCGGCGAGCTCCTCTGACCCGTCCGTATCGTCGAGTATCCATCGGCACCACGAACTCGCCGGAGGTCGGCCGGATATGGTGAACATCGAGCCGCAAGACCCGCGTCGTCATGATCGGACTCGCGGTCTACAACGGCGAGAACTTCGTGGAGCAGGCCATTGCGTCACTCTTGGCACAGGACTACACGGATTTTGAACTGCTGATCGCAGACAACGCGTCGGTCGACAGGACGCGGTGAGATCTGCGAGACATTCACAGAACGAGACGCGCGCATCTCCTACTTTCCCAGTGATCGCAATCGCGGAGCCTCCTGGAATTTCAATCGCCTCGTCGGAATTGCGCGTGGTGACTACTTCGTCTGGTCCGCGCACGACGACGTCTTCTGTCCGAGCTTTTTGTCGAGCTGCGTTGGCGCTCTGGACGAGGACCCGGCATCAGTACTGTGCTGCGTCGGCGCTGTGCACATCGATGAAGAAGGTCGCCCACTCGGTCCAGTGCACTTGACCCGGCCAGCTGCATCTCCCGCGGTCAAGGTTCATTTCCGCGATGTGCTGAACCGACCGCAGGTCCATCAGGTGTTCGGGCTCATTCGCTTGCCCGTGCTCAGATCAACGGGTTTGATCGGTCCGTTCGCCGGTGGCGACGAGGTGCTCCTGGGCGAGCTGGCGCTTCACGGAACGTTCGTGGAAGTTCCGGAACCCCTCTTTCTGAATCGTGAGCACGCTGGAAGTTCGATGAAGGTGCACCAAACGCTCGACGCGCGAAACGTGTGGTTCGATTCGACACGTACCGCTGCACCTTCGCTTGCACGAACCCGTATGGCGAGGGAGTATCACGCCGCAATCCAGCGCGCTCCGCTGTCGAGCACAGTGCGAGCCCAGGCACGGCGCGAGGTGCTCAGGTGGTGCTGGCGCAAACGGCGGTCCATCGCGGGAGAACTGGCCAGAACGTGTCGCTACCGTGCGGTGCCGACCAGACGACCGCGGTATCACCGTCCGTTGGACTGAGCCCGTCTTCGTAGAATCTCGGAGGAGCTCGAAGACCGCTCGATCGGAGAAGCACGGAATCGTGCCGACACAGCAGATCACTTTCTACACCGTCGCCGACGCGAACTACTTCCCGGGGCTCGTCGCGATGGTCAACTCACTTCGGCTGAACGGCCACGACGACCGACTGCTCGTGCTGGATTGCGGCTTGTCCCCGGCTCAACGCTCAGTGTTGGGTTCACAATGCGATTTTCACATCGTCGACAGGACCACCCTCGGTAGCCCGTTCATGTTCCAGCCCTACGTCGCGAAGCTGGGCCTCGAGGGCGTCATCGTCTTCATCGACAGTGACGTGATCGTGACGAGTTCGTTGGAACCATTCCTCGAGTTGGCTCGAGCGGGGAAGATCTTCGCCATGACGGCACCTTCTGCGGACCGGTGTCACCCCGCGTGGACCGAGATGTTCGGACTCCAGGGAGAGCTCCGCGACGATCAGGCCTACGTCAACATGGGACTCGTAGGGTTCTCAGCGACTCGGTATTCGAAGTTGCTGGACCGTTGGTGGGAACTCTGCGAGCCCATCAGCGCCCGGGGTGACGTCGGGGTGAAAGGAAACCGAGGGCCGCTCGTGTACTGGGATCAGGACGTCTTCAATGCGCTGCTGATGAGCGAGATCCCCGCCGGGGCGCTGGTCGCGCTCTCGCCACAGATGATGCCCCCCGACCTGCATCAGAGCCACGCCACGGTCGTCGAGGACTTCCGAACGCTGACCTGTCGCCATGAAGGGACGAGGACCGTTGCACTCCACTACCTCGGCCGACCCAAGCCATGGCAGAAGCGGGTTCGCAGCACCGGGCTCTGGGACAATGCCTACACGAGGCTCCTCTCACGACTCCTCATCGAAGACGACCTGAGCGTTCGCGCTCCGGTCGAAGAGCTCCCGACCTGGCTTCTGCCCGGTCGCCGAGGGTCCACGGCGTTCGACCTTCTGGTACTGCTCGGGCGGTTGCGGGTCGCTGAGCGTCGCGTGCGCGCGCCGATCGGGCGATTGAGATCCAGATTTCGAGCTGCTTCGGTGACCACGGACGCTCGGGAGTGAGTCCGTCGGCGGAGCGCTCTCGAACGGAGGCTGCGTATTCCCCGCCCGAGCGCATCGACGTGTGCCTCGTCTCCCACCGGAGCTACTACGAAAAGCAAGGCCGTGGAATCGTCGATGCGCTCGGGCGCCGCTTCGATCTCACGTGCCGGTTCGTGGAAGACGGTTGGCCGACTGACGTCCGGGATCTCGCCGATTACCAGCAGTTCGCTGCAATCATCTTCCTCATCAAGTTCCGCATTCTGAAAGACCTCGATCCCTTCGAATGGTGCGACTACGCAGGTGCTCGCATCATGTTCGACACCGATGCCTGTCAGAACTACAGCCCGATCGTGAGCCGAGCGTATCTTGGCCTCTGGCCCCCGGTCTTCCGAGCCCACGGCTTTCACGTCCTGGTGACCACCGGTGGCATCGTGCGCGACCGACTCATCGAGGACGGCGTCCACGCCTACTGGATACCAAAGGCGTTCGACGCCACAACATTCTCTGACCTCGGAAATCCCCGCGATCCCGGCTCCATCTGCTACTACGGGCAACGATACGCCGCACGCGTGTCGATGCTGAAGCGACTCGATCGTGAGAGACTGCCCCATGAGACCTTCCAATGCTCTCACTGGGAGCTCAACGAACGGCTCAACCATTTCGCCGGAGCCCTGATCTGCAACATGGAGATCCGTGGTGCTCGTCGTGTCCCGATGCGTCTGCTCACACGACTTCCAGTGCAGCTGACACATGAGATCGAGGGACTCGAACCGATGATCAAGAACTTCGAAGTTCCCGCTGCCGGGTGCGCCCCCATCTGCGACACCCTCCGAGACCTTGACGCTCTGGGATTCGAGGACGGTGCGTCGATGGTGAGTTACTCGAACTTCAATGAGCTCGTCGAGAAGGTTCGCTACTTTCAATCACACAACGACGAGCTGCGGGACATCGGTCGCCGCGCGGCAACGTTCGTACACGCGAACCACACCTGGGATCACCGGGCCCGGCAGTTCGAAGAGCTGATCGTCTCGGGCGCATACCTGCCCGAGTGATGCGGGCGGCGTTACGCCCTGAAGGACAAGACGGCCTCGATCACCTTCTCCTGCTCGCCCAAAGTCATATCCGTGAAGAACGGGAGCCTTACGAGACTCTCGCTGACGCGTTCTGTGACGGGGAACTGCCCTTCTCGGCCTCCGAGCGAGCGCCCGACCTCTGACAGATGGAGCGGCAGATAGTGGAACACGGCCTGCACGCCTGCGTCGCGGAGGTGCGCGATGAAGGCGGCGCGCTCACCCGGTCCGTGCATCAGCATGTAGAACATGTGAAACGCCTGACTCGAGTGTTCCGGAACGACGGGGAGCCGGATGTCGTTGTCTCGGGCCCAGTCCGACAGTCCTGAACGGTAGGCCTCCCAGATCTCCTGTCGACGTTGCTGGATCCGATCTCGTTCCTCGAGCTGAGCGAGGAGCACTGCCGCCAGGATGTCGGACAGGAGGAAGCTGGAGCCGATGTCCACCCACGTGTACTTGTCGACCTCCCCGCGGAAGAAACGGCTGCGATTCGTACCCTTCTCTCGAAGGATCTCGGCGCGATCCGCGAGCTCCAGGTCGTTGACAAACAGGGCACCGCCTTCACCACAGGTGAAGTTCTTCGTGTCGTGGAAGCTCACGGTCGCGAGCTGCCCCATCGTGCCGAGTGGAGAATCCCGGTAGCGACCGAAGAGTCCGTGAGCGTTGTCTTCAACGATCGCGGCGCCGACGTCGTTTGCGATTCGGTAGAGCTCGTCCATCTCGCAGGCCACGCCAGCGTAGTGCACGGGTACGATCGCTCTCGTGGACGCGGTGGAGAACACCCGAACTTGCTCCGGATCGAGCGTCAACGTATCCGGCCGGATGTCCGCGAAGACGACACGCGAACCCCGGAGGGCGAAGGCACTCGCGGACGACACGAAGGTGAACGAGGGCACGATGACCTCGTCGTTCGACGACAGGTCGAGCGTCAGCGCAGCCAGCTCGAGCGCGGCCGTGCACGAGGGTGTGAGCATGACCCGCCCTACTCCGAGCTCGGCCTCGAGGAGCTGTCGGCAATCTTCTGAGAAGGGGCCGTCACCCGAGGTCTGCTGGTTGCGAAAGGACGACGCGACGTAGTCGAGCTGCGCTCGCGCTTTCGTATGCCGGTTGAACGGAACGGTGTAGTCCACGATTTGCCTCCCGAGCCAATGCCCTCACTCGTAGGGTTTTCGGCCACCGCGCAGCCGAGGTTGAGCGAGACCGTGCCAGCGAGCGCCCTTTCGGGCGGGGGCGCGGACCTGAGATCCGGCGACCGGCCTGGCTCAGCCTCACGTCGATCCGGCGCCAGGCCCTCGGTCGCTTCGATCTGGCGCTCGTGCCCGCGTGCTAGCAGCGCCACGACTACCGACCCGAAGATCTCGTCTGCCCAGATCTGGAACGATCCCACGGTGCCCTGGTGGTATCGAGAAGGCGTGTTCCTCTACGTCGACGAACCGGTACTACAGGACGTGACCAAGAAGACCGGGGTGAGGAGCGACTCGGCAGCCATCGACCTGGTGCACCCTGAACCGTGGTTGTCTGCCCTCAGCCGAAGGCAACGTCCCATATCGGAAGGAACGAGCGAAGCTCGTCTCGGACTTCCTGCCGCCCTCGGGGAAATCGCTCGCTGGTCACGCCGCGACGTTCGCGCACGGCATAATCGCAGTCTCGTCGACCGCGGCGATGCACTTAGAGCGGTGGTACTCATCGTCGCTCGGAGACGACGCGGGCGGTCGCGCCACCCAGAGGACGAGGACATGGAAGACACGCGTCGAATGGAACGCCGCCGGAATGGCCCGTCTCTTCACCTCGGCGCGTCGCTGCTCACCTTCAACCGACCTGAAGCACTTCGTCTCGCGCTCGAGGCACTCCTCAGCCAGTCCCGCCCGCCCGAAGTCGTGGTTGTCGTTGACAACGGCGTCAGCAATGACATCAGAGCGTTGGTCGCCGATTTCTCCGGCGTTCTCTATGACACGCCTGGAGAGAATCTCGGCTCGGCAGGAGGCGTGGCCTTCGGGCTCCAACGTCTGCATGCGTTGGGCTTGGACTGGCTCTACTCCGTCGATGACGACACACCGCCGCTGACGCACGACACGCTCGAGAAGCTCGAAGCACTCATCCTCCGACACGAGCATGACGAACCGCGAGTGGGCATCGTGGGGGTCGTCGGCAGCCGATGGGATTGGCGGAAGGGCGAACAGGGTCGACTTCGCCGACGAGGAGCTCGCGGGTGATCTCGACGTCGACATCGTCGGCGGCGGTCAGCAGCTCGTCGTCCGACGCGAGGTGCTCGACACGGTCGGTCCGCCACCGGCGGATTTCTTCTTCGGCCATTGGGATCCGATGTGGTGTCTCGCGGTCAGACGAGCCGGCTATCGCGTAGTCGTCGACGGCGATCTCATGCGTGAGTATCGTCGGCTGGCGGGGCGCTTGAACCTGACGACAACACCCGCGGTCGTGCCGATGAACTCGTATGCAGGTCTCTGGCGTCGGTACTACGTGTCGCGCAATTTCGTCTACTCGATGCGCGCCACGTTCGATCGTCCGACCTCGCGCGCCGCGAGGCCGGAAAGGCCCTGCTGAGGTCGATCACCTCGTGGAAACGGGGCGTTCGATTCGGCCGCGATTCTCGACGCTGCAGCTCCGAGGGATCATCGACGGCTACCGAGGGAAGTTGGGCATGACCGTGAGCCCCGGCGACAATCGGAAGTGAAAAGATGGGCTTCAGGGCCCCCGAACGGTTGTCGACGGAAGACAACGACACAGCACCACCGGAGCCGGACGGCGGGAACGCAGCATTCATGCGATTCACGACAGTTGTCCGGTTGAGGTGGCTTTCGGATCAGCTATCTTCGCCGGTGCGCTACCAGCGGCCTTGCGACGATCAAGGCGGAGGACCGCTGGGTGAATAGAGCGGACGACACAACGGTGGCTGGGCCGCTGGTCAAGGTGGAACAGGTGACGAAGGTCTACGAGCCCTCGAGCCCGTGGATGCACTTCCTGTTGAAGTCCGCGATCGATCACCCGGTGCGTGCGCTCGAGGACGTCTCGATCGAGCTCGGCCCCGGCCAGCTCTGTGCTGTCGTCGGCCCGAACGGCGCCGGCAAGAGCACCTTGTTCAGGATCCTCATGGATTGACTACACCAACGTCCGGTCATGCATCGATCCTGGGATATGACGTCACCCAGGATTCTCGACGGATTCGGTCGTTGGTCGGATTCATGCCGTCCGAGGACCGGACACTCTTCTTGCGGCACACCTCATTCCAAAATCTCTACTTCCATGGCAGGATGCAGGGGATCTCGGCACGGGAACTTCCTCAACGCATCGATGAGACCCTCGAGATGGTCGGTATCGCGCGCGCTCGCAACTACGCAGGTCACACGATGTCGACCGGGATGCGATCACGACTCTTGCTGGCTCGAGCACTGCTCCATCGCCCGCCGGTGTTGATCCTCGACGAACCCACAGGTGCGGTCGACCCCATCGGCGCATTTCAGCTGCTCACGCTCATTCAACAGCTGGCTGAGGAGCTCGGCGTCCGGTGTTGCTGAGCTCACATCGGCTCGAGGAGATCGACGCGGCCTGCAGGACCTCGTGCTGTTCTTGGACAAGGGCCAACTCGTGCACTGGGGCAATCTCCAGTCGCTGCGACAGATCTGGGAGCTTCCAAGGACACTGATCGCGTTCACCGGTCCGACGCAGGCGAATGAAGCATCCGTACTCCTCCAGGCGATTCCTGATGTCGTCGTCGAATCGAACGCGGACAACACGTTGACGGTCGCCAGCTCGCATGAGATCGGTTACCTGCTCACCCAGCTGGATTGCCTCATCGGCAACGTCGTGGCGGTCTCCGCGGCCCGGATGCCGCTCAGAGACCTCTTGGCGAAGCTCGTCTCGGAACGGGACTGACTCATGGATGTTGAGATGCAGGAACTGCGTGCGACGTTCCGCGCGGTACACGTATCCTGAGGGTATTCATCTGGATGGGCTGGCAGGAGACCCTCGCCTACCCACTCGCTCTGGCGATGACCGCGGTCTCGCTGCTTGCCCAACCTGTCATCTACTACTTCGTCGCTCAGCTCGTCCGTTCCGGACCGTCCGTCGGCTACGACTACTACACGTTCGCGTTCATCGGTCTGGTGGTCTCCTCGATGATGAACGGTGCGCTCTCCGCGTTCAGCGCACAACTCGACAACTTGCTGTCGACCGGTACCTTCGAGACCTTCCTCGTCGAGCCGGTGAGTTGGCGATGGCTCTCCTTCGGTCTCGTGGTCTGGCCGATCTTTCGGGCCACGGTGACCACGACGCTCGTCGCCGCGATCGGGCTTGCGTTCGGTGCGCAGATCGAACTCGACCATCTGCCGCTCGCGATTCTCGTCTGTCGGCCTCGGTGTCGCCGCGTCACATGCGGTCGGCGTTCTTGCTGCGAGTGTGAAGATTCTCTCGAAACGGGCGGACCCAATCATCTCGCTCTACCTTCTCGCGATGACCGTGCTCTCGGGTGTCGTGTTCCCGGTCAACCTCCTGCCCGTGTGGCTGCGGTGGCTCTCGTACTGCCTCCCCCTCACCTACGTATTGAGCGCCGTCCGGAAACTCTTGATGATCGATTCTGGCACCCTCTCGGGCCCAGGCGCCGGCGAAGCTATATTGCTTCTGCTCGGATTCCTCGCCATCGTGTACCCGCTCGGGCTCTGGCTGTACGGCCGTTCACTCGAATACGCACGGAAGCTCGGGGTGCTCGCGGGCTACTGATCACCTGCAAAGGGGCTGCGAGACCCGCCGTTCAAGCTGAATCGATCAATGAGTCTTCGCGGCGCGCCCAGAAACGCCGACCAATCGGAGGAACACACGCAAAGAACACTCTTGCCCAGCGGCGCAGCGAGCGTGGATCCGTGCGTGCGGCGCAAAAAGGTACCCCCGGGCTTCTCGATCACATCCCAGCCGAGCTGCAGCAACGCCGACGATCGACAGATAGTTCGCGAGCGTCGTCGGCCTGCGCGCGATTCGATCCTCGTGGTGCTCGAGAACGTATCGCCCGCCGTAGTCGAGCCGCGCTTGCACTGCTCAGAGGGCGACGGGAGGCGGGACGGGATTCGACGCGCACGCCCAGTTCACTGGTGCTCCTGACCGCGAGTCCGGCGTCCAAACAGCACGGAATCAGACGAAAGGCGAGTTCCGTGCCATGGGTACTCTGGAGTCCGACCGCGTATCCACCGACTTCCGAGAAGAGGTCGGCCCTTACCGCGAATGTCCCGGCCATGAACGAACCGACTTGGTGCTCATAGGGGGCACCGAGGTCCGTGGGGAGAACCGCGCGTCAACTCCTGGCCCATCTCGTCGACGAGAATCCGACCACAACACGCAATGCCGCAGTTCTCGCGGTTGAGCTCACGACGGAAGAGGTCGAGCCACCCGGGTAAGGCTTCGTCGTCGTCGTCGAGAAACGTCAACCACTCTCCGCGGGCCAGTGCTGCACCGGCGTTACGAGCTGCCGAGAGACCCTGATTGTCCTGTTTGAGGTATCGGACTCGTGGATCGTCGAACACGCGAACCGCAACATCGGTGTCATCGGTCGAGCCGTCGTCGACAACGATGAGCTCGAGATCCGCGAGAGACTGCTCGAGCACGCTCCTGATTCGCGCGGGAGGACTGCGCAGCGGTTGTAAGTCGTGATGACCACGCTGAACACAGGAACGTGCTCGGTCTCAGGGAAGTACGTCACGGGCATGTCGCATGGGCGGCAGAGGACCGGCTCAATGCACTGTCAACCGCTCAGAAGCAGGAGCGTCGACGGAAGCGCTCGCGCGGTTCGCCGCCGGAATGGCAAGCAGGACGAGAAGGAAGGGATAGAGCTGCACCCGCTGCCTGACGAGAATTCCGAAGTTGCCGATACTCGCGAATACGAAGATAAAGCCGATGCAGAACACCAACGCAAATGTGACGTATGGCGTTTTGATCAACGCCCTCGGTAACGCCGCAAAACGGCGGAAAGAGCCTAGGAACAATATCAGCAGAAATACGCCTTCCATCGACGCGACCAGCGACATGAGATTGTGGGCTTCGTACGGCCACGGCCGGAAGACGACGGCAAGCGTCGCCGAGACGAAACCGAGGGGGCCGCTCACGGGCTCCGCACGGAACTCCGACCCTCCCTGGGATGACTGCGTGGTCGTCCGGTTCAATACGCTCTCGACGGCACCGGAGTCGAGCTTGTTGACGCCGAAGAAGCTCTGCACCTGCGACAGCACGACGACTCCGACGATGCACAGGAGGACGAGGCCTCCGACCTTCGCGAGAGGGCTCGTGATGTTGGCACGCCGCGGCGGACGGAGAATGAACGCGCCGAAGAGCGCGAAGAACACGACCAGGGAGACGTGCGGCCGCACCATCAGTGTGCCGACAAGACCGAGAATCATCACCGGGATCCCGCCTCGGCGATAGCTCAGCAGTTTCCCGACGCCGTAGGCCGTGATGCCGAGGGTGAAGGTCATCCATGCTTCCTTGCCGATGCTCGAGGACCAGAACAGCAGCGACGGCAGGAAGAAAACGAGCAGCGCGTATCGACGATGATCGCCGTCGGGCACGGCCATCCTGAACGCCCGATAGAAGAGGTAGAGCCCCCAAAAGCCCAGCCAGGAATAGACGAGATACCCACCGACGATGGTGGGACTGGTCACTGCGTAGAGCCAGGCCGTCGCGACCTCGATGAATCCAGTACCGATCAGACGGGTGGGAATCTGGACCGCGAAATCCCCGTTCCGGATCAGAGGGGCGAGCTGTGCGCCCCAATTGTGGTATGCGACAGAGTCATTCCCCCCGTACACCGAGAAGACGACGAAGTAGCGGACAAGCGACCCCGTAAGCTTCAAGATCATGGCTGCCACGAAAACGCCCGCCATTGCCTGGTCGCCTGTGCGTCGCCGCGAAGCGTAAGAGAAGCGGAATCGAGATTCCGATCAGGATGGGCGCGATCACGAGGCCGCCCCAGACGTCGTACGACTCGGTCGCCATCGACCTGACCAGCCAAGCCAAGTATGCGAAGACCCCCAACAATCCGATGGCCGTCCACAAGAAGACAGGGTGCTCCTGCACCGCGAAGGCCCGCGCTCCTAGCCGTGTCCGCAGACCGCTCATCCGGCGACAGCTTCGTCGTACATTTCCTGCGTCTGCGCCACTGCTCGACGCAGATCGAACTCCGAGGCCCGCCGGAGTGCGGACTGCGCCATTGCTGATCGCAATGCGGGATCCGTGAGCAACTTCTCGAGGCGGTCCGTGAACATCAAGGTGTCGCCGGGAGCTACGAGAAAGCCCTGTTCGGTATCGCTGATCACCTCAGGGATTCCGCCAACCGCGGTGGCGACACATGGCAGCCGTGCTGCCATCGCCTCCAGAAGGGCTATCGGCAGCCCCTCGAAGTCCGAGCTCAACGCAAATACATCGAATCCCGCCAAGAGGCTATAGACATCACCGCGCAGGCCTGTGAATGTCACACGATTGCCGAGACCAAGCGCTTTCGCATGGGCTTCGAGTTCCTCCTGTAGCGGACCCACGCCGATCAACACGATCCGCACATCTCGGATCGCTTGGATACCTGCAACGGCGTCGAGCAGCATCCGCTGATTCTTCTTCGCAGTGAAGTTGCCCACGGTGCCAACGACCAGTTCATCGGCTGTCAATGAGAGCTCGGCGCGGGCACGAGCACGAGCATCCTCTCCTCGCCCGATCGCTTCGACGTTGGGGCCGTGGCGGATGAGCGTGACCGGTGGGCTGTGCGGCATGAGGCGAGGTGGACGAATTGAATCGACGACCGCCTGGGAAACCCCGATCACTGAGACGTTGCGTCCATACGTCAGCGCGTTCGCCCACCGCGTGATCGGTTGATAGCGCTCCCAGAGGTTGTGCTCAGTGTGCATCAGCATCGGCGCTCCCGGGCGCAGCACGAGACGAGCGGCGACTGCGGGCACCGGCATGTGCGAGTGCACGATGTCGAACCCGCGGTCCCGAACAAGGCGGCGCAGTCGCCACACCCAGCGCACGTCCAGGGCACTATGCGCGCCGAGACAATGTACCGGGACTCCTTGCGCTTCCAGATCGGGCACGAACGCGTCTTTCCACGGGAGAAGGTACGCGACCTCCACGTGAAAGCGCCCTGGATCGAGATGCCGCGCCGACTCGACGAGAAGCCGCTCAGCTCCGCCCCTCCCCAGCCCCTTTGCGAGCCAGAGGACTCGCGTCGGCTCATCCGCACCGATCCGGGTCACCGCTGACATAGGCACAGGTCAAGGTTGGGGCTGTCGCACGCGGTAGCTCGTGGTGACCAGGAACGCCCTCGGCCTCTTCGGCACCATTTCGGTGTGTGAGCTCTTCGTCGACCGGCAAGGAGACACCGATCGAACGCTCGGGTGCCTTCGAGACGTACCGCGGTAGTAGCCGCGAACCGTTGGAAGTGACTGAGCACCCACGATCACCACGCCCGAAATTGATGCGCCGAGGCGGGTCAGGCGCTCGGAGGTGCGCCGCCCCGCCTCCGTTCCGGTGGAGCCGGCAGCGGCACACGATCACCACATCGTCGACGGCCGGGATCATTGCGCTCACGTCGTCCGTGGCCAGCACCGGCGGCGTGTCCACAACGATGACATCAGCGAGCTCACGCGCCTGCGAGAGCAACACCTCTCCGTGTGTCAAGAGCTCGCCAGGATTCGAGACCACTCGACCACTCGGCAGGAGCTTCACGTTGGGTATGGAGGTCTCACAAAGGAACGCCGACACCGTGCCGCCGTCAACAAGGAGATCGCTCACGCCCGGGTTGTTCTCCGGAGCGCCCAGATAGCGATCGATTGCCGGACGGCGCAAGTCACACGAAAGCACGATGACCCGCTTTCCTGATTCCGCGAATGCAGCGGCGAGGTTCGCGACGCAGGTGGACTTGCCTTCACCGACACCCGGCGATACGACCATGATTGCGTCAGCACGAGACGCCTGCGTCGGCATGTGATCTCCGGCGAGGCGTCGGATGCCCCGATCCGCGCGCACCTCACCCCGCGCGCGGCGGTTCCGGGGCGCCAGCAGCAGCGTCGACCGTAGGTTCCGGTACGCCTCAGAAGCCGGGGAGTCGGGATCAACGTGCACGACGACGTTGCCGAGCCGTCCCTTCCGCCGGGAAACAAGCGGGATCTCCCCGATGACTGGAACTCCGAACGCCAATTCCACAGCTTCCCTGGTATGCAGACGACTGTCGAAGCGAGTCAACATCAGAGCCAGGCCCGCACCGATCAGAAAGCCCACGGCGCCCGCAATTAGCGCACGCTTCGTACGGCCCGTTCCAGAACTAGTCGGAGAAGCAGTGGCCTTCTCGATCCGCTCCAGCCCGGCAGTGGCAGGACCTTGGCTGCGGATCGTCAGAAGGTTCTGCGATTCGCTCGTGTAGGTGTCGTTCGCGACCTGGCGCTGAGCCTCGGTCGCGGCGCTGTTCACCGCCGCAGAGGCAGCAGCAACCCGCGCTTCGGCGGCTGACACCTCCGCGTCGTAATCGGCCTTTGCCTTCTTGTCGATCGTGGAGATCAGGCCGTTTGCAAAGGCATCGGCAACGTGCGCCGTTTCACCGGGATCTTTCCCGGTTGCAGTGATCGTCAACGTTCCGGACGTCGAATCACCGACGGCGGTGACTCGAGCGGCGAGCCCTGAAGGACTCTCGCCGAGGGCACTCGCAGAAGCTGTGAGAACGTCACCTCGGGGAACAAGGAACGCCATTTGCTCGAGGCTCGGAACGCTGCCTTGCTGCTGGCTCGATGACGACACCGCCAGCAAGGTCTGGGTCGCTTGGTACTCGGTTGAGCTTCCGGGCACCGCTACGACAGCAAGCGCGACGCCGATGACCACAGAGGCAACGATGACCCACCACCATTGACGCAGCGCCCTCAGATACTGGACGGGTTCCACTCGCCGCTCCATTCCGCCGTGGTGAGGTCGATCGTCAGAAGATCGCACTCGTTTCCGGCGCCCCGATTTGCCAACGTGAGAATCGTCCGCGCTGCTTCGTCGTCCTGCCGCGCCACGACGTCGGCCAAGTAGGAGATACTGCCATTCAAGAGGTTACCCGGCACGAGGACCGGCTCGAGACGCACGATCGATTCGTGGGCAGTCGGCTTGCATACCTCGTCCGGAGCCGAGAGTTCCTCCTCGAGCTTCTCGCCGGGGCGGGTGCCCACTACTTCGATAGCGATCTCGGTCGAGACGGCATAGCCGGAGAGGCGGATCATCCGTTCGGCGAGCTCGTAGATCCGTACCGGCTTGCCCATCTCGAGCATGAACACCTCGCCTCCGACAGCGAAGGTCGCCGCTTGGAGGACGAGCTGGACCGCTTCCTCGATGCTCATGAAGTACCGGGTCATGTCGGGATGGGTGACCGTCACGGGCCCGCCCGACGCGATCTGACGTTCGAACGTGGGGATCACGCTCCCCCGGCTCCCGAGCACATTGCCGAAGCGCACCGCACAGCGCTTCTGGCCGGATCGGTCGCTGCGCAGGACGATCTGCTCCCCCAACCACTTCGAGGCACCCATCACGCTCGACGGGCGCACGGCCTTGTCGGTGGAAATGAACACCATGAGCTCGGTACCGACCGCTTCGGCCGCTTCGACGATGTACGACGTTCCGACCACGTTCGTTTCGATCGCCTGACACGGGAAGTCCTCGAGCACGGGGACGTGCTTGAGCGCGGCAGCATGGAACAGGACCTCGGGGCGGTACTGCTCGAAGATCCGCCGCAGCGGACGGAACGACCGGATGTCGCACAGCGCCGACTCGACCGGTCCGTCAACCCCGGCAGCGGCGTCGTGGAGATGGGTCTCGTCGTTGTCGACGATCACGAGGAGCGCGGGATCGAACGCTGAGATCTGACGGGCGATCTCGGCTCCGATGGAACCCCCGCCGCCCGTGATCATCACGCGCTTGCCGGCGAGCAGGCGCCGCACCTCGTCGTAGTCGGTCTTCACCTGCTGGCGACCGAGCAGGTCCTCGATGTTGACATTGCGGACGTCGCGCAGCGACACCCGTCCGCTGATCAGCTCGCCGAGTGGCGGAATGACTTGCATGGGCAGGTCGGCGGCCTCCGCCGCCGCGGCCACCCGGCGCACGAGGTCGCTTCCCGCCGACGGGATCGCGAGCAGCACCCGGTGGATGCCGAGCTCGCGGCAAACCTCGGCCATGCCTTCCACGCCGCACTCGACCGGCACCCCGAGCAGCGCGTGGCCTTGCTTGCGGGGGTCGTCGTCGAAGATCGCCACCGGAATCATCCCCGCTGACGGTGTGCGCAGCATCTCGCGCACGATCGACCGCGCCGGCCTCACCCGCGCCGACGATCGCGACACGCATGCCCGGTGTAGTCGACGTCTCGCCTTGTTTGCGGACCGCGAAGAGACGCGACTGGAAGCGCATTCCGCCGACGAGCAGGGTCGTCAAGATCGCCCCCATGATCACGACCGAGAGCGGGACGCGGCTGCCGTCTACGGTGAGGTATACGGGGACGAGCACCGCGAGCGCCACCGCGTCGGCCAGCAGCACCTGACGCGCCTCGACGACGCTCGCGTGACGCCACATCTGGCGATAGAGGCCCCAGCTCGCGTTGGAGACGAGATGCACTACTAGGGCGATGGGTAGGAAGGTGGCGAAGCGCGACCAGTAGTCGGCGGTCACCTGCCCGTCGAACCGGAGCAGGAGCACCGCCAGGTAGGCCGCGCTAATGAGTAGCGCGTCGAGCAGCACCAACGGGAGGTCGGTGCGCACTTTGCTGACGGTGACGACAGTTCTTTGCAGACGTCTCCGGAGCGACCCGCGTCCCGTCGCCTCCGCCCCGCGCCCCGGCTGCAAGCCCATCGAACCTCCCGCCTTGCTGAACCCCCTCATTGCCTGACTCGCTAATTGCCACACCCGCCCCGCCAAGACCCACGAGGGAGACAACCCGCCGGAACGCTACTGCTGTTCACGCTCTGTGGCAAGTCCCGGCCACAGGAGGCCGAAATTGCACCACTCACCGTGGTTGAATCCGGCCGAACGCGGCAGCGACGCGGCTACCCGGTCGCCGCTGGCAACACCACCTCGGAATAACCTGAGCGCTTGGGCTGCCGGCAATCGCCGCAGATCACCCGAGGCGACTTCGCTGACCGCAGCGAGTCTCAACGCGCCAACCTCAGGGAAGCATCATGCCCTCTCGTGCGCCTTCGGTCGCCATTGAACGCGTAGCGTGAACATCGAGGCCGTCGAAACCGTACACTCTTCCGATCAGCGATGACACCTCCCTACTGTTCGTATGCACCGGGAACATCTGCCGCTCGGTGATGGCCGAAGCGCTCCTGCGTGCAGCGCTCGGCGACGCGCCGATCGTCGTCAGCTCCGCCGGACTCGCGGCCGAGGGCGTCGCGCCGCCTCGGCAAGTGGCGGCCGAGATGCGCAAGCGTGGGCTCGACGTGACTATGCACCGGAGCCGCCGCCTCGAACCGCACCAGGTCGAGGCGGCGACGCTCGTCATCGGCGCGGCCCGGACCCACGCCTGGGAGGCCGTGGCGATGGTCCCCGACGCGATCACCCACACCTTCACCTACAAGGAGTTGATACGCCTCGGTGACCGATTCGGCGCGTGCGACGACGACGAGACGTTCGCCGAGTGGGCGGGCCGGCTGCACGAGGGTCGCCGCTCGTGGCTGCCGGCCAACGTCGGCGACGACATCCCCGATCCCATCGGTGGGTCGCGGCGTGCGTATGCACGTGTCGCCGCCGAGATCGAGAGGCTCACGCAGCAACTGGCTCTGCTCCTGATCGCTGCGAGACCGAAACCTGCGCCTTCCCCGTTGCGCTGGCGCCCGCCCAACGACTGGCATCCCACGGAAGAAGGCAGTGGCCGCGGCTGACAACCCCGGCTCAGAAGAGCTCCAGGTCGCCAAGCGTCAGTCGCCAGTCGGCAAGGCTCGCACCGACCACCCGTTCGCCGAGGACGCGTTGCACCAAGGTGGGTCCCTGGCCTGGGACGGGGAGACACCCGCCCACCCCAGGGATTCGCACGCGCACCAGGTAGTCCGCCGCGCTCGCCGCGAGCACCGCGCGGCAGAGCGACGCCACCCTCGAGTGGTCCCCTGCGGGAACGAGCACGTCGGCGATGGCGGCCTCGGTAGCGGCCCCCCGCCGCCGGAGGCGGAACACCACCGCACCGTCGGTGAGCACCGAGCCGGCGTGGATGACCCGGTAGTGCAGGGGCCCGAAGCCGTACCGCCAGGCCAGGAAGTCGGGGCTCCGACGGGTCGAGAGCACGGTCGGCTCGGGCAGCGTCGCCAGGAGCGCGGCGCTTGCGGCACGATCGGCGAACACCTCATTCGCCGGCTCGCCCGCGCCGCACGACTCCGACCACTTCTCAGCCGGCACCCGCGCCCGTACCAGGCGGACGAGTGAGCCAACGCTGCGGGGTCTCGCCTCTATGGGGATACGGCCGACCTCCCGCCAGCCCATCTTGAGGTACCCCGGTCGGCTCCGCTCATTCGGGGTGTTGAACACGAACGACACGCCCTCGTCGCGCAGCTCGTCGAGCGCACCCAGGGTGAGGCGCGAGAACACGCCTCTTCCCTGGGCGTCCGGATGGGTCGCCGTGTCCACCGCGCGCACCGCGCCGGCACCGCGCGGCCGCCAGCGTCGAACTCCCAGCGCATGAAGGTGCGGAAGCCGACGATCCGGCCCGATTTCGGATCGACCGCCACCCACGCGGGTGAGCGACCGAACGGACTCTCGGAGTGCTTCCACGCGAAGAACGCCTCGTTCGGCTCGTCGGCACGCCATCCCATGGTGTCGTGCAGCAGCCTGAGGATCTCGGCGGTGTCGCGGTCGTCGGCGCGGCGTACAAGCACGTCGGTCTGCGGATCGGGCACGCGAACACCTGCCGTCGTCGGGTTCGCCGGATGCGCTCGGCGAGCGGACGCACCGGCGCCGGTTACCATGCCCGCTCGACGCCGAAGCTCACGAGCACCCATGGTGGAGAGCATGGTATCGACGAGACAGGCCGCTCGCGCGGTCGCACTGCGCGGTCTCAAGATCACCGCCGCGGCGGCTGACCGCTTCCGCCCTCCGGGTCGGGGCGTGGTGTTCCTCGCGTACCACTGCGTAGGCGCGGGCACCGGACTCGAGATCGACCTGTCGCCGGCGGCGTTCGACGACCAGATGGCGGAGCTCGCCGACCGAGGGACTGTCGTGAACATCGACGACGGGCTGTCCGCGCTGGAACACGCACCCCCCGACGGACCGGATCCAGTCGTCGTGACATTCGACGACGGCACCGCCGACTTCGCCGAGCACGCGGTGCCCATTCTCGAACGCCACCGGATTCCCGCCACGCTCTACCTCGCCACCGACTTCGTCGAACGCCAGGTGCCCTACGCGGTACGGCGCGCGTCCCCTTACGTGGCGCGCGTTGCGCGACTGCATGCGCGAACGGACTCGTCACGGTCGGCTCGCACACGCACACCCACGCAGTCATGGACGCGATCGACGGACCGGCGGCCGAAGAGGAGTTCGCACGCTCGGTCGGGCTCATCGAGGAGCACCTCGGCCGCGCAGCCGAGCACTTCGCATACCCGAAGGGCGTCGCAGGACCGCCCGACGTCGACGCTGTCGTTCGCCGGCGATTCCGCTCCGCCGCCCTGGCCGCCGTCGCAACGAACCGGTACGCCGGCACCGACCCCTACCGACTGGCACGTTCGCCCATCCAGGTGAGCGACGGCCAGCGGTGGTTCCAGCACAAGGTCGCGGGCGGCATGGCCTTCGAAGGAACCCTGCGCAACCTCCTGAACCGCCGGCGCTACGCCGGGCTCACCACCTGAAACGGCGGGCGCTCATTCGTCGAACAGGGTGATGCCCTTCCGCCGCGCACCCGCGGTAGGTCTCGAGCACGATGCGCACGACCTCGCGTTCATCGAACTCCGCTCTTGCCTTGTCCCGGCCGGCCCGACCCATCTGCTCCCGGAGCGACCGGTCGGCGGTGAGCATACGCAATGCCCGCGCGAGCGCGGCGGGATCTGCGACCGGCACCAGCAGCCCGGTGACGCCGTCGTCGACCACCTGGCGGCACCCGCGGATGTCGCTGGCGACCACCGGGAGGCCCATGGCCGCAGCCTCCATCGCCGCGCGCGGGAACCCTTCACGATGGGACGGAAGCACGAACACGTCGAAGGCCGAGTAGAGCCGGTCGACGTCGTCGCGCATGCCGAGGAACCGCACGCCATCAGCAGCCGCCGCCTCGACCAGCTCCGGCGCCAGCCGGTCCGCCTTCTCCGGGTCGTCAGGACCGGCCACCGCCAGGATCACGCCGGGCCCGAGCGGCAGCGCGTCGCCTCGAACAGCTCCAGATAGCCCTTCTCGGCGACTAGCCGCCCGACGGTGCCCAGGACGACGTCGTTGGGGCCCGCACCCAACTCGGACCGGGCCGCCGACCGTTCGTGCTCCTGGAACCGGTGGGGATCGAACCGGGCGAGGTCAACGCCGTTCCCGAGTAGGCGGGCACGACCTCGACGGGTGATCCACCACCGCGTCATCAGCTCGAGGTCCTCCGGGTTCTGGAGCAGCTCGGCGTCAGAGAAGCGCGCCGCAATCGCCTCCAGTGCGTACACGACCAGGCGCTTGGGCCAGCCGTCATCCTCGGCGACGTAGAGCCCGTGGACGGTGTTCACGACGATCGGGACGCGTGCGAACCTGCCGACGACGCGACCGTACAGGCCGGGCTTGGGGTTGTGTGTGTGCAGCACGTCGACACGCTCGCGCCGCAGCACCCGCCAAAGCTCCCACGCCGCGCGCGCAGATCGGCGGAAACGTGCATCCCACGCGTCGACGACTGCAACGCGAGGTGCCTCACGCCATCGGCCTCCAACCCAGGGACGTACGGGCCGGGTGCGCTGATGCCAACGGCGACACCGCCGAGCTCCTCCACCGCGCGGAGCTGGGGGTAAAGCAGGAATCGCAGACTGCTGTCGACGGTCGTCAGGTGTGCGACCTTGGTCGGCCCGTCGATCACGGCCGGGGCACCGGGTCGGTCCCGAAGCCCAGCAGACATGCCACCTCGGAGAGATCGGCCACCTCGACATCCACGTCTTCACCGCTGTCCACATCGACGTGGAGCGATTCGGGCCGCCGCACGCGAACCGTTCGCCAGCCGAGCGCACGAGGTGCGACGAAGTCCTTGCGCGGGTTGTCGGCGAGGTACACATTGTCAGCGCCGTGGCTGCCGAAGTGTGCTTCCACGAGCTCGAACGCGCTGCGGGTGCGGCTTGCCGAAGCCGGGACCGAATTCCCCTGTAAGGACGACGAGCTCCGACCAGCGCGCGACGCCGAGGACTTCGACCTTCGTCCGTTGGCTGTCGAGCGGACCGTCGGTCACGGCCGCCAGCGCGATCTGCCCGTGGAGCCGTTCGATGAGCGCGGCGGCGTCGGACAGCACCGAGATGCGGGGACGGTGGCTCCGGTAACACTCGACCATCGCGTCGATCGTCGCCGGGCTGGGGTCGATCCCGAGGTCCTGCAGGACCGCGTCGAACACGTCGCCGCGGCGGCCGGCGAGGAACCGCTCCCAGGCCGCCGCGCCCAGGCCGTCCACCTCGAGTTCGGCCGCGGCCCAGACACCAACGGCGTCGAACCCGCTCCGCACGTAGTCGCGTTCGAGGTACAGCGTGTCGTCGACGTCGAAGACGACGCACTGCGGCGCGACGAGCGGATCCTCGGCACTCACAACCCGGCCTCGACCCGGTCGACGAACACGGCGTCGTCGTAGCGCAGCATCACCACGCCCTCCTGCCAGGGTGTCGCGGGCTCCGAAGGCGGCAGTCCGACGGCTTCCTCGACCAACCACTGTGCGAAGGTCGCGCCGGCGGTGTCAGCGAGCGGGTAGCCGCCACCGAAGCGCGCGTTCACCTCGATCACGGCGAGCGCCCCGGACTCCTCGTCACGGAAGAGCTGGACATTGAGCGCGCCGAACGCGCCGGGGAGCAGAAGACCGATCTCGCGGGCGAGCTCTTCGACGTCGCGAAGTCGGACCGTCATGGCCTTGCTCACCTCACCGCCGCGCGTCTCGATCCGGCGACGCGGCACGGCCTCCCGCACCGTCCCTCGGGCGTCCACGTACACGTCGACAGTGTGCTCGTCGCCGGCCGCGATCGTCTGCACCACGAAGTCGCCATCGCGCGTCGCGATGTCGAGCGCACCAACATCGGCCACAACCGCGACGCCGATCGACGCGCTGCCGTGCCGGGGCTTCACGACGAGCGGGAATGTCCACTCCTGAGGCGCGCGCACCGCAGTCGCAGGGTCCGTCTGGCGGACAGTCGGCAGGCCGTGTTCGACCAACCACTCGTGGGTCAGCACCTTGTCCGCACCGATCGCGACGGTCCTCGGATCCGAGACCGCGACCGTCACCGCATGCGCCGCGAACGCCTCTCGCTGCGCTGACAGCACGGGAAGCTCGGTGTCGATCGTCGGCACGACGAGCGCGATCTCGTGCTTTCGGCAGACATCGAGCATCGCCGGGACGAACTCGTCGGTCGTACAGCGCGGAACGAGCACACCCACATCGGCGGCGTGGAACGCCGACGAGGCCCGCGACGCTGTCCGCGGCGATGACCCGACCACCCCGGTGGGCTCGGACGAGCGCACGGCGGAAGCAGTCGACCAACCCGACCCTGCGGCCCGCCGACGACACCAGCACATTGGCGGTCACGTCCCGGACCGGTCCTCGTCGGCGCCGTTCGCCAGTCCCGTCGCGAGGTACTCCGGCATAGTGGCATGGTCGCCGTGGGCGATGCCTTGCGGCCGCACCATCTGCTTCAGGGTCGCCACCAGGATCTCGACGTCGCGCCGGAACGAGCGATGGTCGACGTACCAGACGTCGAGGGCGAACTTTTCATCCCACTCGAGTTCGTTGCGCCCGTTGACCTGAGCCCAGCCCGTGATCCCGGGCCGAACCTCGAGGCGACGAGCCTGCGTCGGGGTGTACCTCTCCACGTAGCGGACGGGCAGGGGCCGCGGGCCGACGATGGCCATGTCGCCGCGGAGCACATTGAAGATCGACGGCAACTCGTCGACACTCGTCGACCGGAGCCATGCACCAACGCGAGTGATGCGCGCCGCGTCGGACTCGGGGATCGTCTCCCCCGGGCGCAACGCGCCGCATGGTGCGGAACTTCAGGAGCTCGAACGGCTGACCGTCGCGGCCGGCCCGGCAGTCGCGGAAGAGCACCGGTCGCCCCATCGTCACGCGCACCGCCAGTGCGGCCAGGGCGAGTACCGGGCTGGCCACCAGGATCAGGGCGACCGCCACCACGACGTCGACGAGCCGACGCGACGCCTCTCGCAGCGCCGTCTCCAACGATCTCATCACCTGTGGACCTCGTTCGACATCGTCACTCGCCAACGCTCGACGCCCCTCCGATGGTCGACCCGGTCACGGCGACGAACCCGCATGCGAGCGCCTCATCGTAGAGGGCAGACGCAGGGGACCGGTGCTCCGTCGCATCGCTCATTACATTGCGACCACCACGGTGGGCCCCGGGCTTCCGCTTCGAGCGTCACATCGCCGGTCGCAGGAGGTGGGTATGAGCGCTGTCGTGGACGTCTTGGCGAAGCCGGCGTTCCTCACCGCACTCGCGATCTCCGCGGCCGGAGCACTCGTGGTTCTCGCCGTAGCGCGGGGCGGCAACACCGCCCGTCAGTACCCCATCGGTGGGCTGCTGATCGTCGCCGCTACGGGCGCCGGGCTGCGGCGCGCCGACGCGTTTGCTGGAGGCACCTCGTGGCTCGTCGTCGGCTCGGTCTCACTCGCCCTCGCCCCGCTGGCGTGTCGTAGGGTGCATCCGGCGGCGACCGCGATCCTCCTCCTCGCCGGCGCGACATGCGTCGCCACGGCGGCGGCGGCGGTCGACGACCGGACGTGGGTGTCCGCGCTCGTTGTCGGCGCCACGGCCGTGGGAGCGGTCGGCGCCGCCCGCGTCGACCGCGAGGGTGCACGATTCGGGCTAGGACCGATCCTGTTCGCGGCGACCGCGGCCGGCGTCTTCGTCTGCGTCCCCGACACGGAACAGGCGATCCCGCTGCTCGCGGCATCGGCGGGGATCCTCGTCGCGCTGTGGCCCCCCGTCTGCATCCGCCTCGGAGCGTCGGGTGCGTTCGGCGCCGTCGGCCTCGTGCTGTGGACCGCAGCGGTGGGCGGGACGGGACGGCCTGGTTCCGTGGTGGGCGCGGTCGGGTGCCTTGGCATGCTCGTGGTCGCGCCGGCCGTCGACGCCCTTGTGTCCACAGATGCTCCCCGCCACGGGGGCTCGACGAGCCGGGGGCCGCGCCCTGAGGCGGTCAGAGTGGTGGTTTTGCACGTTCTCGTGGTGCTCTTCTGCGCGCGGGTCGCCGGGTTCCAGTCGGCCGCGCTCCCAGCGGCCGCGCTGGTGCTCATGGCGTTCGTCGTGAGCGGGGTTGCGCTCGGTGCCGCTGGACGCGAGCGGTGATGATGCGCGTACGCGCTCAGCGCCGCCCGAACACGAGCAACCATGCAATCGGAGCAAGGATGATTGCGCTCGCGAGGAGGCCGATGAGCGGGATGCCGCCGCGTGCGACGGTCACCACAACAACCGGGATCGCCAACAGCACCAACACAACCACTAGGACGGCCACCACAGGGAGTCGCCCGTGCCATCGTCGCGTCACGATCGATCCCCTGTCCACCACGTGTACCCCCTGTAACCGCGCCCGATCGGTCCAGCATCGCTCAGACGGGAGTCCAAATGGTGGATATCGCATGTGGACGTGATCGCGGTCCGAGCCTGTTACCTGCGTACGCCATCGAGGACGTCGACCCAGTTGTTGGCAACACGTTCGAGCGTGAACTGGGCCCGGCAATGCTCTCCGGCACACGCGCCCAGCCGGTCACGATCGGCGACCGCTCGGTCGATTCCGCGCACGAGCGCGCCGACGTCTCCGGGCGCGATCAATACACCAGTCCGACCTGGCAGGACGATCTCGCTGACAAACCCGACGTCGCTCGCGACCACCGGGATCTCGCAGAGGCCCGCCTCGATCAGTACCGCGGGCATGCCCTCGGTCCGGCTGGGCAGGACCACAACGTCGGCCCCGTGATAGAGCTCGGCCGGATCGTCGGTGCGCCCGAGGAACTGCACACGTCCGGGTGCTTCGGCCCGCGCAACTCTCTCGAGCCGGGTCCGTTCGGGACCGTCCCCCGCGATCACCAATGTGATGTCGGGACGCGTCGCTACCGCGGCGATCGCCACGTCGACGTTCTTCTCCGGACTGAGCGCGCCGACGTAGAGCACCGCGGCCGCGTCGGCAGCCACCCCGAGCGCGTCACGCGCGCGGCGCGGCGTTCCTCTGGACCTGCCGGCGTGAAGCGCCGGCCGTCGACCGCATTGGGAACGACGCGGACACGGTCCGCCCGCACACCGAGGCGACTCGTGAGCACGTCGGCGGTCGTCGTGGTCAGCGCAACCACTCGTCGCATCCTCCCGAGGAGCACACGCGTTCGGAGTCGGCGCAGTCGGCTACTGGACCATTGCAGAGGGTCCCCGATGTTGCGGTACACGACCGGCTGAGGCAGCCCGAGCACGGCGAGAGCGCAGGCCGGCAGCGTCGTAGAGCCGTGCGCCACCACCACGTCGGCCAGGCGCATACGTCGGCGCAACGCGATCAGCGTCTTCACGCCGAGGCGTCGTGGCCCCAGAGTCTCCAGCGCCAACCCCCCCGAGGCCCCGGGCGCCAGTGCCACAGTGGTGACGCGAACCCGCGGGGGTAGCGCCTGCCCGAGGGCCATGGCAAAGACCTCTGCACCACGTGGATCGGTCGACGTCACCACCTGGAGCACCGCGAACGTGTCGTTTCCCGCCCGTGTGGTCATGACCGGCCCAGCGCAGCGTAGGTAGAACTCGATCATGCGGGCGGCCACCGCGCCGATCGTGAACCGTTCGACGAAACGGACATAGCCGACCTCGGCGCGCGCTGCCGCCTCCTCCGGCGCACGCAGCGACTCCACGATGGCCTCGCACAACCGGTCGGGGGCGTCCGGGGGCACGAGGACGGCGCACGACTCGTCGACGACCTCACGGATCATCGGGATATCGCTCACGACGACGGGCGCTTCGAGCGCCATCGCCTCCATCACTGAGCCCGGCGACCCCTCACGCCGTGACGGCAGGACGAAGAGGTCTGCGGCCGACAACAGGTCACCGACGTCGGTGCGTGCACCCAGAAAGCGCACCGCGGCGCCTTGTCCGAGCCGGTCGACAGTACGCTGCAACGACTCCGAGTGAGCGCCCACACGCCCGGCGACCACCAACTCGGCGTCGGGAACGGCACGGCGCACTCCCACCATCGCCTCGAGGAGGACGTCGAGCCCCTTCTGGTGCTCCTGTCGAGCGACCGCCAGCAAGAGCGGCCGGCCCGGCGCGACCCCCAGGCGCTCGCGCGCAGCGGCGCGGCGCTCCGGGAGCCGCCGTCCCAGTGTCGCCGGGTCGCGACCTCTCGGCACGACGTCGATCCGGTCCCGGGGGTACCGCAGGTGTCCGGCCATCTCGTCGGCAATGAACTCCGACACCGCGTGCATTCGCGGGGTGAGCCGGGCAGTCGCCGCATCGAAGACCTGCGCTGCGCGCACCTTCCACCGGCGTAGCTCGGGATCCTCGAGGTGCGAGGCGCCGTAGCCCTCGTTGACGAGGCTGGACACCACGGAGGTGCCGGCGAGGCGGGCCGCCACACGACCGCACAGGTCAGCTTCGAAGAGAGTGGTATGCACGAGGTCGGGTTGCCGGGCACGAGTGATGGCCGTGAGCGCCCGGACCCAGTCGAGACGGCGGGGTCGGGTCCCCACGAACGTGACGCGCGCGCCGGCGTCGACGAGCGCCGCCTGCAGACCGGGCCGATCGTGGAGATGCACGACCTCGAGCTCGACCCCGGACCGAACGTCATAGGGCCGCGAGCCGCGGCGAGCGAGCTTTCAGCGCCTCCCGCCACCAGGCTGTCGATCACGTACAGGAGCCTGAGTCCGCTCCCGCCGGCGTCGGCACTCATCCGGCAGCTCCTCGGTTCCCGTCCCATCCTCGGCGATCGGCCGATCCCGACGTCGTGGCGGCGCCCACCCTACCCCCGAAGCCTCGACGCGAACGGGACGCGCGCGAACGGCAATACACTCTCCCAATGCGGATTCTCGTCACCGGCGGCGCCGGGTACATCGGTTCGCACCTGGTCGACTCGCTCTGCGACGCGGGTCACGAGGTGAGCGTGCTCGACAACCTCGCCACAGGTCGCGTCGCCAACCTGAACGGCCGCCTCGGCCAGATCCGCTTCGTAAACGGGTCGATCCTCGATGCCCCGCTCGTCGAGCGCGAGGTTGAGAATGTAGAGCTCGTCTTCCACCTGGCCGCGGCGGTCGGGGTGCGACACATCGTCGAATCGCCGCTCGAGTCATTACTCGTCAACACGCGTGGGACCGAGAACGTGCTCAGCTCGTGCTTCAAGCACTGGCGCAAGGTCGTCGTCGCTTCGACGTCGGAGGTGTACGGCAAGACCTCGAAGGTACCGATGTGCGAGGACGACGATCGCGTGCTCGGCCCGACGACCGTGCACCGCTGGTCGTACTCGACTGCCAAAGCGATCGACGAACATCTGGCGTTCTCCTACGCCGCCCACCAACTCCCTGTCGTGATCGTCCGGTACTTCAACTCCTACGGTCCGCGCCTCGACGAGCGCGGCTACGGTTCTGTGGTCGCCAACTTCCTCCGGCAGGCCCTGCGCGACGAGCCGCTCACCGTCCATGGCGACGGCCGTCAGAGCCGGTGCTTCACCTACGTGTCCGACACCGTGCGAGGCACCTCGCTCGCCGGCTTCACCCCCGAGGCCGAGGGCAAAGTGATCAACCTGGGGAATCCGGACGAGACCACCATCCTCGAGCTCGCCGAGAGAATCCGTGGCGCCGTCGGCTCCCGGTCCGACATCGAGACGGCGGACTACGAGAGCTACTACGGACCGGGGTTCGAGGACACCCGCCGACGGGTGCCCGACATCACCCGGGCGACCGAGATCCTCGACTGGAAGCCGGAGATCCGGCTCGACGAGGGCCTGAGCCGCACGATCGAATGGTGGACGAAGACCCACGGATAGTGGCCTCGGCAACCTCCTCAAGCCGGGTGTGGCGGGCGCCGAATACCCCATCGGAGAACGGGGAGCGGGAACGTGCTGAGGAGTGACGAGCATGGTGACGAGTGAGGCGCCGCGGTGCCGCTCGTGTGGCGAGCCCGGTCTGCGCACCTTCCTTGATCTGGGGATGACACCGCTCGCCGACACGCTTGTGCGGCCCGATTCCATTGACAAGCCTGAGCCACGGTTCCCGCTCGAGGTCGCGTTCTGCCCATCGTGCACGCTGGTCCAAATACTCGAGGACGTGCCTCCCGAGGAACTGTTCGTCGACAACTACCTCTACTTCTCATCGTTCTCCGACCACTTGCTCGAGCACTCTCGACGCCACGCCCTCGACCTCGTCCAGCGCGCGGCTGGACCGGTGACAGCCTCGTCGTCGAACTCGCCAGCAACGACGGCTACCTCCTGCGCAATTTCGTCGACGCGGGGTCCCGGTGTTCGGCATCGATCCCGGCGCCGGGCCAGGCGGAGGCGGCCGAGAAGGTGGGCGTCCCGACACTGACCGAGTTCTTCGGCACCGAGCTCGCGCATCAGCTACGCGCCGAGCGGTCGCGCCGCCGACGTGATCATCGCCAACAACGTGATGGCCCACGTCCCCGACCTCAACGGCTTCGTCGAGGGCATGGCCGTGCTGCTCGCCGACGACGGCGTGATCACGGTCGAGAACCCCTACGTGCGCGACCTCATCGAGCACGCGAGTTCGACACGATCTACCACGAGCACTTCTGCTACTTCTCCTGCACCGCGGTCGACGACGCTCGTGCGCAGGCACGGCATGTTCCTCAACGATGTGGAGTACTTCCCCGACCTGCACGGCGGGACGCTCCGCTGGTACATCGGCAAGCACGAGGACGCTCAGCGACGGCGCCTCGCGTTATCTCGCCGAGGAGCGGGCCGCGGCATGCGACCCGTTCGACGGACTACGCGGACTTCGCCGGTCGCGTCGGCCGTGACAGCGCGACCTGCTCGCGCCTGCTCGAGCGGTCTCCACGCCGACGGCAAGACGGATCGCCGCGTACGGCGCGGCCGCCAAGGGCAGCACCCTCGTGAACAGCTCGGGCATCGGCACCGATCTGCGTAGAGTACGTGGTCGACCGCAACGTGCACAAGCAGGGCCTGCTGATGCCCGGCGTGCACATCCCGATCCGCGCCCCCGAGGCGCTGCTCGACGAGCAGCCCGACTACCTCTTGCTGCTGGCCTGGAACTTCGCGGACGAGATCGTCGCCCAGCAAGGCGAATACGCCCGCCGTGGCGGCCAGTTCATCGTGCCGGTCCCGGAACCGGTGGTGCTGTGAGCCCCCGGCCACGAGGTGGACACCACCCTGGTGTGCCCGGCCTGCACGAGCCCCGGCCTCGACGTCTTCTACGAGCAGGACAGCATCCCCGCACACAGCACGCTCCTGCTCCCCGAGTCGCGGAGCACGGTACGCGTACCCACAGGGGACGCTCCGCCTCGGGTTCTGTCCGTCGTGCGGGTTCATCACGAACACCACGTTCGACGTCGGACTCAACGAGTACTCGCGGCTGATCGAGGAGACGCAAGGGTACTCGCCGTACTTCAGGGCCTGGTTACGCGGCCTCGCCGACGAATTCGTCAACCGGTTCGATCTCCAGGACAAGGCCATCCTCGAGATCGGATGCGGCAAGGGCGACTTCCTGGCGTTCGTGTGTGAGGCCGGCCACAACCAGGGGATCGGCATCGACCCGTCGTACGTCGAGGGGCGGCTCGAGTCGCCCATACTCGAGCGGATGACCTTTCTCAACGAGCTCTACTCGGAGGCGCACGGACCGTTGGTGGGCGACGCCATCGTGTGTCGGCACACGCTGGAGCACATCGGGCCGGTCGCCGAGTTCGTACGCACCGTGCGCCGGTCGATTGGCGACCGCGACGACGTCGTCGTGTTCTTCGAGCTCCCGGAGACGCTCCGCGTGCTGCGTGAGTGCGCGTTCTGGGACATCTACTACGAACACTGCTCCTATTTCACGCCCGGCTCGCTGGCGCGCGCTCTTCCGTCGCGAAGGCTTCGACGTAATCGATGTCGAGCTCGACTATGCCGACCAGTACATCGTGCTCTACACGCGTGCCGGGTCAGGCACGCACCGGCAGCTGCCGATCGAGGACGACCTCGCCGAGACGGAAGCATCGATCGAACGGTTCCGCGTCGACGCGCCGCGACGCCAGGCCGAGCTTGCCGAGCTCGCGACCGGTGCCTACGCGTCGGGTCGCCGGCCGGTCATCTGGGGCGCCGGCTCGAAGGGCGTGTCACTTCTGACGACTCTCGGCCTCACCAAAGAGATCGAGTACACGGTCGACGTAGACCCGCACAAGTGGGGCATGTTCATGGCAAGCACGGGGCAGGAGATCGTCGGGCCGGACGCCCTCCGCGACTACCAGCCCGGCGTCGTGTTCGTCATGAATCCGATCTACCTCGACGAGATCCGGAGCGACCTCGCGGCCCGCGGTCTTCGGCCCGAACTCATACCCGTCTGAGATCGGATCACTCCGTGGACAAACCGCGCATCGGCGTCGTCTCAGTGCCTTGGACCGGCGTGCCTCCGAAGAACAGCCTGGGCAGCATCGGCAACATCGTGCATGAGCTCACCCGTCCCCTGGCCAACCGCTATTCGTTCGTGCTTGTCGGTGGGATGTCGAGGTCAGCCAGCCGCGAGGTTCCGGGCGTCGAGTACGTTGCTATCGACGATACCGCCGATAGGCGGTTTCTCGATCCCCTAGGTCGTCTCGGCGACCGCCTCCGCGGTGGCCCGAGCGTCGACTGGCACCGTCCCAACTTCCACCACGGGTACACGACGCGCGGCCGCTGACCGCCTCGCCGCTGCGCGCTGCGACCTCGTCTTCGTGCTCGAATACCCGCAGTGGTTTCCCCTGCTCCGGCGCAAGCTCCCGAGCACCCGGCTCGCGTACTGGGGGGAGTCCGGGATCTCCGTGTACACGCACGGAGACGAATTCGACCGCGGTACACCGCGGACGTGGACGGCGGGCTTGCCTGCAGTCGCTACGTCATGGACTGCATCGAGCAGCGCGGCCCCACCCTCAAGGGTCGCGTCCACGTCGCCCACAACGGATTCGACCCCGAGCGGTTCCACCCGACACCCGAGACCGGTGGCTCGCGGGCCATCGTCTCCGTGGGCCGCATCACTCCGGAGAAAGGCACCCACGTCCTCGTGGACAGCGTTCCGGATGCTCGCCATCGACCGGCCCGACCTGGAGCTGGTCATCGTCGGTCCGATGTGGATCACCGATCCCGCGACCTTCGTGGGCGTCGCCGTCGGCCACGAGGACGAGCTAGCGACGCTGGCCCGGCCGAACCTCCCCTCGCTGTATCGACGATTCGGACAGAAAATGCGCCGCCGACCCCTCGAGCCGCTGCCCTACAGGCGTGAGCTCGAACGCCGGGCAGGGCCGGTCGGAGACCGGGTGCAGTTCGTCGGGCCACTCTCCGGGGACGACCTCCCGAAGCGGCTGACCGGGGGCCTGGCCTTCGTCCAGCCCTCGATGGTGGAGGAGGGATTCCCCATGACCTCGTTGGAGGCGATGGCGTGCGGGCTGCCGATCGTTACCAGCGACCGCGGTGGCGCTCCCGAGATGGTCGAGGAAGGCGGGAACGGCTTCGTAGTCCCTTCAGGCGATGCTCGCGCGCTGGCGGAAGCTCTGCGCCCGATCGTCGACGATCCCGCGCTCCAGCGACACATGGCGCAGCGGGCGCTGGAGTTCGCGCCCCGCTACACGTGGGCGGCGGGCGCCGAGGCCATGGCCGATGCGATCGACGCGATCCTCGCCGGGTAACCGCCGGCGACGATCACACCGCGGCGCGTGAACCGGTGGAGCCGGCGTCAATCCAGCGGAGGTCGGCACCGAGCCGGGAAGCTGCGAGCAACTCACGCACCCGCCTGATCCGCTGGAGCCGGGGGCCTGTCAGGTCATCGAGCGAAAGGCCAGCCGCGGCGTACGCGTCTCGCAGCTCCTCGACGCCCCGGGCCACTGTCCATTGCGGCTCGAAGCCGGGGACAGTCTCGGCCAGCAGGTCGCAGTTCACGCGGTAGTTGCGCAGATCGGGACCTGCGTCGGCCGCTAGGGTGACCGCGCTGCCGGGCACGAGCTCGCGCACGAGCGCGGCGACGTCACGGATCTGGTAGTTCTCCTTCGTCGCCCCGACGTTGAAGGCGCGATCGTGAACGACGTCTCGCGGTTGCTGCATGAGCCCGAGGAACGCACGGGCGATGTCCTCGATGTGAACGAGCGGACGCCATGGCGTCCCGTCGCTCTTCAGGTACACCTGACCAGTGGTCACCGCGTAGCCGACCAAGTTGTTCACTACGAGGTCGCCGCGCAATCTCGGTGACACGCCGTACGCGGTCGCGTTGCGCAGGTACGTCGGAGTGAACGAATCGTCGGCGAGTGCCGCGAGATCCTGTTCGGCGCGAACCTTCGACCAGCCGTACGGCGTCACCGGATTGAACGACGCGCGCCTTCGTCGAGGAAGTCGTCGCCCGCCGCGCCGTAGAGGCTGCACGACGACGAGAACAGGAAGCGCTCGACGCCCGCTCGTTTCGCCTGCCTCGCGAGGCGGATGGTCCCCCGGTGGTTGATGTCGTAGGTGCACTCGGGATCGAGATCACCGAGCGGGTCGTTGGAGATGCCCGCGAGGTGGATGACGGCATCAAACCCGACGAGGTCATCGCTGGTGACGTCGCGGATGTCGCGGATTCGGTCGTCGAGCTGGGGTGGTGCGCCAAGGTCGCACCCATCGAAGAGCCCACTGTCGAGGCCTACGACCTCGTGGCCAGCTGCCTCGAACACCGGCACGAGACGCGTCCCGATGTACCCGCGGTCACCAGTGACCAGCACTCGCATGTCAGCCCCACACCTTCCATGGCGGTTTGCCGGAGTCCCACAGCCGTTCGAGCAGCTTCTTGTCACGCAGGGTGTCCATGCACTGCCAGAACCCTGAGTACTGGTAGGCCATGAGCTGCCCGTCCTTCGCGAGACCTTCGAGCGGCTCGAGCTCGAACTGCGTGTCGTCTCCCTCGATGTAGTCGAAGACCTCGGGTTCCAGTACGAAGAACGCACCGTTGATCCAGCCTTCGCCGGTCTGGGGCTTCTCGAGAATTCGACGACCCGGGCGCCATCAAGCTCCATGTGACCGAAGCGCGCCGGGGGCCGCACCGCGGTCATGGTGGCGAGCTTCCCATGCGAGCGGTGGAATTTCAGAAGCTCGTCGAGGTCCAGGTCCGACACACCGTCGCCCCAGGTGAGCATGAAGGTACCCTCATCGAAGTACTGGGCGAGCCGCTTGATGCGACCGCCGGTCGCCGTGTAGAACCCCGTGTCGATCAGGTCGACGGTCCAGTCCTCCCGTTCCCCCTCGTGCAGTTGCACCGCGCCGTCGGCCAGGTTCACCGTGAGGTTGGTGGCCAACGAGCAGTACTCCACCATGTAGCGCTTGATCACGTCGCCCTTGTACCCCAAGGCGATGACGAACTGGCTGTGACCGAAGTGTGCGTAGCAACGCATGATGTGCCAGAGGATCGGCTTGCCGCCGATCTCGACCATAGGCTTCGGCAGGACCTCCGTCTCTTCGGCCAACCGCGTGCCGAGACCTCCCGCGAGAATTCCGACTTTCACCGGTCACCGCGCATCGGACACCATTCGTCGCCTCGGTTCGTCGGTTCGTCGCCCTGGCTGACCGTGAACGATACCACCGTACACGACTAGCCGTGGAAGCATGCCGCGCGTAGCGTGGTGAGCTGATCTACAATCAGGTGTCCGAAGGCCTGGGCGACCCCTGCACCAGCCTCCGTCTGGAACACGATGCATGGCCGCAACCCCCATCACCGGAGCGACTCGTGAAGATCCGTCGATCCAAGCTCGACATGCTGTCCCGGTCGCTCAATCGAGTAGCTATCGTGCTCATTCTCGCGTTCGTCGCGTCGGCGATCGGGGCAATCGACTACGTGGCCAATGAATTTCCCGATGCCAGCTTGTGGCGTTACTTCAGCGCGATCGCCGAGTCCGGTTCATTCCTCATCGCCGCGGTGGTGGCATGGGTGGGAAGCGCCATCATCCAGGCGTTGGCGCGGGTCCGCGCCAGCCTGCTCGAGGCGATGATCGCCAGCCGTCGCGACCCCGACCGGGAGTTCGAGCCGCCGGTCGGATGGTGAGTCAGCCGACGTCCCGCTGAGTCGGGGGCACCCACTCGTGGCGGTGGAAGCGTTCCGCCGTCGTCAGCAGCGCTTCGAGGAACGCTCCACCACCCACGTCGCCGAGGGTCGCCCACCGTGGATCGGGCAGGTACCGCGTCGTCTGCGACCGGTATTCCGCGAGCGCGGAGCGCTTGTCATCGAGCACGGCGGAGACGTCGAGGCGACAGCTGAACTCGGAGTACAAGCGCGTACCGAATGACACCGCGCGGGTCGTCTTCAGGATCCGACGCGCTTCGGGCAACCGCTTCAAAGGCGGCGGCGCGCTCCAACGACTGAACGGCAGCGGCACGCGCGGCCAGTGATACCAACACCACACCGGATACTCGCTCACGAGCACGGGCCGGCCGTACCGCTCGAGCGCCCGCAACATCACGAGGTTCGCCTCGTGGTGGTCCCGCTGCAGTTCGAGCGCGGACGGGACAAACACCTCCTCGGGTGCAGCGCTCGCGAGCAGCGCACCGAGCCCCGCCACCGCGGTGTCGCGATGGTCGGCCAGCTTGCCCTCGGGCAAGTCGAGGAACACGACCCGATCCTCGGCTACGCCGAGTCTGCCCGCCGCGGCCACCGCTTCGTCCCGGCGGATGGCTCGCAGGCGGCCGGGATCGATGAGCGACTTGTGAGACGTGGAGCCGTCCATGAGGAAGACGATGGTCACCGCGGCCCCTGCGCGACGCTTGGAGGCGATCGCGCCTCCGCACCCCAGGGTCTCGTCGTCCTGGTGCGGCGAGACGACCAGAGCCGGACGCGCCAGGTCGCGCTCCGGGTACGGCGTCGCCATTCGGTCGCCGGTCTCTCGCTGGAACTTGATCAGCGCCCGGCGCAGCACCACACTCCTGTCGTCGTGCTCAGAAGAACAGAACGTGCCAGCGCAAGCTTCCCGCCAGCCGCCCGACACGGTAAGGCAACCGCTCGGCCACAATCCTCCGGCTCCGCTGGTTGAAGGCCGCCGCCGGAAGGAGCACGAGGTTGCGGCCCCAGTCCTTGGCCGCCCGCGGGACGGAGTCCCGTGGCATGCCGCGTCCGCGGAACTCGCGGTAGAGGTGCACCTCGTCCTTGCCGTAGGCGTACCGGCGCTTCACCCGATTCCAGGCCTGCGGTCGGAGTCGGTACTCGATCAGGGCATCGGGTGCATAGCCGACGTCGAGGCCCGCGAGCTGAGCACGCCAGAAGAAATCGACGTCCTCCGAGACATCGAAGTCCTCGGAGAAGCCCCCCAGGCGCTCGAACGCATCGCGACGTACCAGCACATTGCAAGTCGAGCCCGACGGAAGAAAGCCGAGCTTGCGATAGAGGCGATCGGGCACTCGCGTCCAATGGTCGGGGAGCGGGATACCGAGATTGAGCGTTTGATAGTCAAGCGCCCCAGCAACGACATCATGCTCCTGCGCCCCCGCCACCAACGCGTGGAGCCATCCTGGCTTGACAATGTCGTCGGAGTCGCAGAACGCGAGGAGCTCTCCTCTGGCCTCTTCGGCGCCAACGTTCCGCGCGTGCGCGCCGCCTCTCCGGTTGACCGCGTCCACCACTGTCAGCGCCAGCACGCTGGCGAATTGCTGACAGACGGTCACCACGGAGGGATCCGTGGAGCCGTTGTCGGCGATAACCACCTCCCACAAGCCGGCGAATTGCTGGCTGGCGAGCGCGTTGAGCTGCTCCCAAAGGAGCGGGGCGCCGTTGAATACCGGGATGATCACCGAAACGAGGACGTCCACATGCGCTCCCACCGCTCACCTCCGGTCGCCCTTGGCACGGAGGCGCCTACAATGGTATCCGTTCCCCCGACCTTGGTTCGCGCGCAGCGTGCTCGCACGAGCGCAGACAGCCGTGAACAGTGGCAACAAACCCCGTCCCGCCAGCGGGTGTCCTCATCCGGCGAGGCGGGGCGTCTCCAGCAGTCCAGCAGCTACCCGATCGACGTCCGCGTCGGCCATCACCGAGCCGCTCGGCAGGCACAGGCCCGTCCGGAAGACCGCCTCGGCGACCGCCCCGCCCCGCACGGGCGCGCCGGCGAACAACGGCTGGCAGTGCATCGGCTTCCACGCCGGACAGCGCCTCGATGTCGAGGGTCTCGAGGTGCTGGCGGATCGCCGCCGGGGAGGCGCCGAAGGTCTCGGCGTCGACCGTGACCACCGTCAGCCAGTTGGTGGGCTCCCCGCGCTCGTCGTTGGGCATGAAGCCGATGCCGGGTATCCCCTCGAGTCGCTCGCGGTACTGGCGGTTGATCGCCCGGCGCCGGGCGATCTTCGCGGGGAGGCCGCGCAGCTGCGCCAGCCCCAACGCGGCCAACAGGTTGCTCATGCGGTAGTTGTAACCGGTCTCGCTGTGCTCGTAGTGCGGTGCGTCGTCGCGGGCCTGCGAACCCAGGAACCGGGCCCGGTCCATCGCCGCGGCGTCCCGGCCGACCAGCATCCCACCACCGCTGGTGGTCATGATCTTGTTGCCGTTGAACGAGAACACCCCCAGGACACCGAACGAGCCGGCTGCCCTCCCGCGATAAGTTGCGCCGAGCGCCTCGGCAGCGTCCTCGATCACCGGAACCTCGAACCGGGCACACGCTTCGAGGATCGGATCCCAGTCGGCGCACTGACCGTAGAGGTCGACGCCGAGCACCGCGGCCGGCAACCGGCCAGTTCGCGCGCGCTCGGTCAATTCCTCCTCGACGAGATGGGGATCCATGTTCCAGGTGACCTCATCGCTGTCGATGAACACCGGGCGAGCGCCCACGTACGCGACCGCGTTCGCGGTAGCGACGAAGGTGAGTGTCGGCACGAGCACATCGTCGCCCGCCCCCACGCCCGCCAGGATGAGCGCCAGGTGCAGTGCCGCCGTACCACTCGAAAGTGCCGCTGCCGCGGGCATACCGACCGAGGCCGCGAACTCCTGCTCGAAGGCATCGACGTGCGGCCCGAGCGGCGCGATCCAGTTCGAATCGAAGGCTTCGAGCAAGAGGGCGCGCTCGTCGCGGCCGACATCGGGAGGTGAGAGGAGAAGACGATGCACCGGCCGAACGCTACCAACCGGGCCTGATCCGACGGACCGGTGGTGGCGCACTAATTTCTCCGGGCACCCTGGTCGCGCCGGCAGGAAGCGCACCACCCATCGGAGGAACCCCTTGCCCGACCGCACGCCGGAACCTGCGGAGGGTCATCGCCCGCGGTACACGCTCCCCGACGAATACGGGCCCGCGCGACCGCCCCACCGGAACGACGATCTCAACGGTGAGACCCCTGCGGTCACACTGCGCGGACCTGGTGCGGACGAGCCCCCGCCTCCCCCCGCACCCGCAGCGCCCGCAGCGCCCGCAGCGCCCGACGCGAGCGGCGGCGACGCGTCGCATCCGCCGGCAGGGTCGGTACCGGCGTCGCCGATGTCACGACGCCAGATCCGCGAACAACGCGAACGGGAGCAGGCCGCCGCGAAGTCCTCAGGGAAGAACAAGAAGCCGCCGCGGTCCACCCGCTCGAAGTGGATCCGGCGCGGTGTCGCCATCGCGGTCGTCGTCCTGCTCGTGCCCGTGGCGGTGTCGTACGTCGACTACATCAACCGGCCGGGCAGCGACACGCTGTCGGTGAAGACGGTCGAGTGGATCCGCGACCACGGCGGGAACGGGGTCGTGAACACCATCGAGCGCTGGTGGTACACCAACAACCCGCCGCCCGTCGGCGGCAAGCCGAGCGCGATCAAGGTGCAGGACACCGTCACGGACTCCATACCGCGAAGCCGCACACCACCGCTGCCCCGCCCACGTATCCCGCGATCCAGCGGATACCGCCACCGACGGGTCGCGTGCCGACACCGGCCACCGAGGTGGAGCCCAACGAGGGCGTCTGGCAACCGACCGGGCGTCTCGTGCTCGGGCAGCCCGCCGTCTACACGACCTACGTGCGGCCCGATGCCGTGCACACCTCGTACTTCACCGGCCTCATGTGGCTCGACACCAAGTTGCTGAAGGCGAACTACGTCGTCGGTCTCGAGCAGCCGGGTGGTGGCCCCAACCCGTGGGGCTCGCAGATCCCGCCGGACCAACGCGACATCGCGATCGCCGCGTTCAACTCGGGTTTCAAGATGGACTCGGCCCGGGGCGGTGCCTATCTCGACGGTGACGAGATCGTGCCGCTGCGCGGCGGCGCCGCGTCGCTGATCATCAACCAGGACGGCTCGGCGAACGTCGGCGTCTGGGGACGCGACTTCAACATGTCGCCGACCATCAAGGCGGTGCGCCAGAACCTCGAGCTGATCGTCGACAACGGGCAGCTGAACCCCGCGCTCCAGGAGAACGACACCACCGCGTTCGGCGCCACGCTCGGCAACAACGTCTACGTGTGGCGTTCCGGGGTCGGCGTGACCGCCGACGGCGCGCTCGTGTACGCGGGCGGCCCGGCGATGTCGATCATCGCCCTGGCCCGCACCCTGCAGGCGGCGGGCGCGATCCGGGCCATGGAGATGGACATCAACACCGACTGGGTGAGCGCCTTCACCTACCAGCCCCAGGATCCCAACGTGCCGGGCAGCCCGATCATCGGCATCAAGCTGCTCGACAACATGTCGCACGACGGCAGCCAGTACCTCCAGCAGAACTCGCGCGACTTCTTCGCCTTCACCGCCGACGCCAAGCTCGTGACCCCGGTCACCACCACGACCACCAAACCCAAGAAGAAGTGAGCCCCCTGCGCCTGACGCGGAGGTCAGCGGGGGTCGAGCTCCAGGCTGGCGGAGTTCATGCAGTAGCGCTGGCCGGTGGGGCCGGGTCCGTCGGGGAACACGTGCCCGAGGTGGCCGCCGCAGCTGCGGCAGACGACCTCCTCACGCACCATCCCGTGGCTGCGGTCGACGATGATCTCGACCGCCTCGGCCACCGTCGGCTCGGTGAAGCTCGGCCAACCGGTGCCCGACTCGAACTTGGTCGCCGCGTCGAAGAGCTCGGCGCCGCAGCCCGCGCAACGGTAGACACCGTCGTCATGGCAGTCCCAGTACTTGCCGGTGAAGGCCCGCTCGGTGCCGGCCTGCCGCAGCACCTGGTACTGCTCGGGGCTCAGCTCCTCGCGCCACTCGGCGTCGGTCTTCTCGATGCGGTCGGTCATGTCAGCTCCGTCACTCTTCGGGGTGGTACACCCAGCACTCGATCTCCACCGCGGCGCCGGCCGGCAGCGCGGCGACGCCCACGGTGGTGCGCGCGGGCCGGTGGGACCCGATCGCGCCCTCGTACAACGCATTCACCGTCGCGAAGTTCCCGAGGTCGGTGAGGTAGACCGTCGCCCGGGCCACATGACCCCAGTCGGTCCCACAATCGGCGAACACCGCCGCAATGTTGGCCAGCACCTGGCGGGCCTCCGCCTCGACGCCGCCGGTCACGAGGGCGCCGTCGGGCCCGAGGCCCACCTGGCCCGCCAACACCAACCAGTCTCCGGCGCGCACCGCGGGCGAATAGGGGCCCGCGACCGGCGGGGCGCTCGGTGTGGGCACGGGCCGGACGCTCACGCGCCGTCGACCACCGGGTCGTGCCAGTGATCGGGGTCGGTGATGAGACGGTCCTGCTCCTCGGGCCCCCACGTGTGGACGTGGTACGGGTAGGCCTGACCATGGTCGGTGAGCACGTTGTCGACCACGCGCCACGACGACTCCACGCCGTCTTCGCGGGCGAACAGCAGTGTCTCGCCGTCGAGCGCGTCGCCGAGCAGCCGCTCGTACGCCGACGCCTCACCGGGGTGGTCGTTGCACATGTAGAGCTCGACGTCGTCGCCCATGAAACCGTCGCCCGCGGCCTTCACCCGCACGCCGGCCGCGATCGAGATCCGCGGGCTCAGCTGGAACCGGAAGTAGTTCGTGTCGTGCGGGGTCTGCTCGTACTCGGCGAACACGCGCGCCGGCGGGCGGTGCAGCTCGACCCGCACCTCGGTGCACGTGACGGGGAGGTTCTTCCCCGCCCGGATGTAGAAGGGCACGCCCGCCCAGCGCCACGAGTCGATGAACACGCGCACGGCGGCGAACGTCTCGACGTCGGAGTCGGGCGCGACGCCGTCTTCGTTGCGGTACCCCTCGAACTGCCCGCGGACGATGTCGTCGGGCTTGAGCGTCTCCATGGCGGAGAAGATCCGCTCCTTGCCGTCGCGCAGCTCCTCGACCCCGGGACCGACCGGCGGCTCCATGGCCAGCAGGCCGACGGTCTGGAACAGGTGGTTCTCGATGACGTCGCGCAGCGCCCCGACCTCCTCGTAGAACTTGCCCCGACCCTGCACGCCGAAGTCCTCCGCCATGGTGACCTGCACCTGGCGGACGTAGTTGCGGTTCCAGATCGGCTCGAGGAAGGAGTTGGCGAACCGGAAGTAGATGATGTTCTGGATCGCCTCCTTGCCGAGGTAGTGATCGATCCGGAAGATGTCCTTCTCGGGGAAGACCGAGTGCAGCACCCGGTTCAGCTCCTCGGCCGATGCGAGATCACGACCGAAGGGCTTCTCGATGATCACCCGCGCGCCCTTGGCGCAACCGGAGGAGCCGAGGTGCTCGACGACGATCTCGAACATGCTCGGGGGGATCGCCAGGTAGTGGGCCGGCCGCTTGCAGCCGCCGAGTGCCTTGTGCAGCTCCCGGAACGTCGACACGTGGTTGTAGTCGCCGTCGACGTAGCGGAGCAGGCTCGTCAGCTTGGCGAACGCATCCTCGTCGTCGACCCCGCCGCCGTACTGCGTGACGCTGTCGCGTGCGCGTGCGCCTGGAGGTCGTCGACCGTCCACGACGACGACGCCACCCCGATCACCGGCACGTCGAGATGACCCTTCTTCACCATCGCGTAGAGCGCGGGGAAGATCTTCTTGTGCGCGAGGTCACCCGACATCCCGAAGAACACCAGGGCGTCGGACGGATCCGGCTGGCTCACTTCGTCTCCCCGATCTTCTGGTCGAGCTTCTCGTCGTGGCCGCCGAACTCCTTGCGCATCGCCGACAGCAGCCGGTCGGCGAAGTCGGCGCCGTCGCGCGACGTGAAGCGCGCGTAGAGCGCCGAGCTCAACACGTCTGCGGGCACGCCTTCGTCGACCGCGGCGTGGATGGTCCAGCGCCCTTCGCCGCTGTCGGACACCCGCCCCTGGAAGTCGGAGAGGTCGTGGTTCTGCGAGAGCGCGTGCGCCGCGAGGTCGAGGAGCCACGACGCCACCACGCTGCCGCGTCGCCACACCTCCGCGACCTCGGGGATGTCGAGGTCGTACTGGTAGTACTCAGGGTCGCGAAGGGGCGCGGTCTCGGCGTCGGCCTGGCGCTCGGCCTTCCCGACGTCGGCGTTGTGGAGGATGTTGAGACCCTCCGCGTACGACGCCATGATCCCGTACTCGATGCCGTTGTGCACCATCTTCACGAAGTGGCCGGCACCGTTCGGGCCACAATGCAGGTAGCCGTTCTCGGCAGGCGACGGCTCCCCGGTGCGACCAGGCGTGCGCGGCGCTTCCTCGACGCCCGGCGCGATCGTCCTGAAGATGGGGTCGAGATGGCTCACGACGTCGTCCTCGCCGCCGATCATCAGGCAGAAGCCGCGTTCGAGACCGAACACGCCGCCGCTGGTGCCGACGTCGACGTAGTGGATGCCCTTCGGTCGCAGGCGCCCGGCCCGGTCGACGTCGTCGCGGTAGTAGGAGTTGCCGCCGTCGATGATGATGTCGCCCGGGTCGAGGTGCTCGACCAGCTTCTCGATGGTGTCGTCGACGAACGCGGCGGGGACCATGATCCAGACCGCCCGCGGCTTCTCCAGCTTGGCCACGAACTCCTCGATCGTGAACGCACCGGTGGCGCCCTCGCCCGCCAGCTCCTTGATGGGCTCTTCGCTCACGTCGTAGGCGACACAGGTGTGTCCGTCGCGCATGAGGCGCCGTACGAGGTTCGCTCCCATGCGGCCGAGACCGATCATTCCGAGTTGCATCCCTGCTCCCTTTCGTCGAACGTCAAGAGCTTTGCAGGTCGGGGCGGCATCGCGATCACGCCGGTCAACTCCGGAGGCGGCGATACCTCTGGATCAGCCCGTTGGTGCTGCTGTCGTGCTCGAGCGTCGGGCTCGGGACCGGACAGCTCGGGGATGATGGCGGTGGCGAGCTTCTTGCCCAGCTCGACGCCCCACTGGTCGAACGAGTTGATGTTCCAGATCGTGCCCTGCGTGAACACCTTGTGCTCGTAGACGGCGACGAGCTGGCCGAGCGAGAAGGGCGTCAGCCGTTCGACCAGGATCGTGTTGGTGGGGTGGTTCCCGCGAAGGTGCGGTGCGGGACCTGGTACGCGGGTACCCCCTCGGCTTCGACCTCGGCCGCGGTCTTGCCGAACGCCAGGGCCTCGGTCTGCGCGAAGAGGTTCGCGGTCAGGAGGTTCTGGTGGTCGCCGACCTCGTGGTTGGCGTGCACGAACCCGATGAAGTCGGCCGGGATCAGCTTCGTGCCCTGGTGGATCAACTGGTAGAAGGCGTGCTGGCCGTTGGTGCCCGGCTGGCCCCACACGATCGGGCCCGGTCTGCATGGTGACCGGGCTCGCCCCCGAGGTCGACGGACTTGCCGTCGCTCTCCATGTCGAGCTGCTGGAGGTAGGCGGGGAACCGGGCCAGGTACTGGCTGTAGGGCAGGATCGCCTGGGTCTCGGCGCCGAAGAAGTCGTCGTACCAGATGCCGATGAGCCCGAGCAGCACCGGCAGGTTCGCCTCGAGCGGCGCGGTTCGGAAGTGCTCGTCGATCGAGCGGAAGCCGGCCAGCATCTCCGTGAACTGCTCGGGGCCGATCGCGATCATGAGCGACAGGCCGATGGCGGAGTCGTAGGAGTACCGGCCGCCGACCCAGTCCCAGAACTCGAACATGTTGGCGGTGTCGATGCCGAACTTCGCCACCTCGGTCGCGTTGGTCGACACCGCCACGAAGTGCTTCGCCACCGCCGACTCGTCGCCGCCGAGCGCGGCCAGGCTCCACTCCCGCGCGCTGCGGGCGTTGGTGAGCGTCTCGAGCGTGGTGAAGGTCTTCGACGAGATCACGAACAAGGTCTCGGCGGGGTCGAGGTCGTGCGTCGCCTCCCAGAAGTCCGTGCCGTCGACGTTGCTGACGAACCGGAAGGTCATGTCGCGCTGCGAGAAGTCGCGCAGCGCGTCGTAGGCCATGTGCGGGCCGAGGTCGGAACCACCGATGCCGATGTTGACGACGTTGCGGACCCGGAGCCCGGTGTGGCCGGTCCAGGCGCCCGAACGCACGCGCTCCGAGAAGTCGGCCATCTCGCGCAGCACCGCGTGGACCTGCGGCACGACGTTCTCGCCGTCGACCTCGACCACCGCGCCCTCCGGTGCGCGCAGCGCGGTGTGCAGGACGGCGCGGTCTTCGGTGACGTTGATCCGGTCGCCCCGGAACATCGCGTCGATGCGGTCGCGCAGCCCGGCGCGCTCCGCGCCACCGCGACGAGCAGCCGCAGCGTGTCGTCGGTGAGACGGTTCTTCGAGTAGTCGAGGTACAGGCCCTCGGCTTCGAGCGTGAGCCGCTCGCCGCGGTCGGGATCGGCGGCGAACAGGTCGCGCAGGTGCGCGGCGCGCACTTCCTCGAAGTGCGCGCCGAGCGCGCGCCATTCCGGGGTCTCGGTGATCGGTGCCATGGTCAGAGACCGTACGCCTCGAGCAGGCGCAGCCATACCTCGCTGACCGTCGGGAACGCCGGCACCGCGTGCCAGAGCACGTCGAGTCGCACCTCGCCCGCGATCGCGATCGTCGCCGCGTGGAGCATCTCGCCGACGCCCGGACCGGTGAAGGTGGCGCCCACGACCACCCGCCGCGACTCGTCGATCACGAGTTGGCTCGTCCCGGTGATCCCGAGTCCGTGCAGCGCGGCGCCGGCGACGTCGCCGGTGCCGTAGCTGACGACGCGGACGTCGATACCGCGTTCGCGGGCGGCCTGCTCGGTGAGGCCGACCGACGCGATCTCGGGATCGGTGAAGACCACCGCCGGGACCACGCGGTCGTCGGCCCAGGCCCGCGTCGTCGCACCGTGGAGGATCGCGTCGGCGGCGACGCGCGCCTGGTACTTGCCCATGTGCGTGAGCAACGCGCGGCCGTTCACGTCGCCGACCGCGTACAGCCAGCCGCCGTCGACACCGGTGGCGCGCAACTGGTCGTCCACCTCGACCGCGGCGCCCGGTTCCAGCCCGACGGTCTCGACACCGACATCGCGGGTGTTCGCCGTGCGCCCGACGGCGACGAGCAGCTCGTCGCCGGTGAGCGTCCGGCCGTCGTCGAGGGTGACGGTGACGGGCGCGTCGTCCGCGTCGCGCGCGACCTTCACCACGGTCATGTCGAGCAACACGGTGATGCCCTCGGATTCGAAGGAGTCGCGCAGTTCCTCCCCGGCGAAGGGCTCGAGCTGCGGGACGAGTCGGTCGCTGGCGGCGATGACCGTGACCTCGCTCGCCCCCAACCGCCTCCACGCCTGGGCCAGCTCGACGCCGACGGGGCCGCCGCCGAGCACGAGCAGCCGGGTGGGCACGGCCCGCGCGCTGGTGGCCGCACGGCTGTCCCAGACCCGGGTGTCGCGCAGGCCGTCGATCGGTGGCATCGACGCGGTCGACCCCGTCGCCATCACGACCGCCGTGCGGGCTTCGAGACGCCGCACGCCCCCGGCGTGTTGCACGTCGACCCGGCGGGGTCCCACAAGGCGCCCGCGGCCGCGCACGAGAACCCCGCCCGCGCCCTCCAACCACTGCACCTGGCTGTCGTCGTGCCAGTGCGAGGTGATGTCGTCGCGCCGATCGAGCACCGCGCCGACGTCGAGGCGCCCGGTGACGGCCTCCGTCGCCCCCGGCACCCGGCGCACCTCCGCCAGTGCCTCGCCCGGTCGGAGGAGCGCCTTGCTCGGCATGCAGGCCCAGTAGCTGCACTCGCCGCCGACCAGCTCGGCCTCGACGACCGCGATGCTCGCGCCGCACTCGACACAGCGGCCGGCGATGTTCTCGCCGGCCGATCCGCCACCGACGACGATCACGTCGAACTGCTCGGTTGCTCCACCATCGATGCCCGCGGCGTCGTCCATGGCCCTCAGTCTTCCCCGAGCGAGGGGCGCGGTACGCCCTGGTCACGCCCGGGCCCGGATTCAGGCGAGAATGGGGCCATGACCACGATCCTCGGCATCGACATCGGCGGCACGGGCATCAAGGGCGCGCCCGTCGACACCCGCAGCGGGCAGCTGCTCGCGGACCGTCACCGCATCGTGACCCCGCAACCCGCGACCCCGGACGCGGTCACCGAGGTGGTGGCGGAGCTGGCGAAGTTCTTCGACTGGTCGGGCCCGGCAGGGGCCGCGTTCCCCGCCGTGGTCAGGCAGGGCGTGGCCGAGACCGCGGCGAACGTCGACGAGGAGTGGATCGGCGCCGACGCCGGCAAGCTCTTCACCGAGGCAATCGGCAGCGCGGTCACGGTGGTGAACGACGCCGACGCCGCCGGCATCGCCGAGATCACCTTCGGTGCCGGCAAGGACCGCCACGGCGTGGTGATCATGGTCACCCTCGGCACCGGCATCGGCAGCGCGGTGTTCGTCGACGGCCGGCTCGTCCCCAACACCGAGCTCGGTCACCTGAAGATGGGCAAGAAGGACGCCGAGAAGCGCGCGGCCGAGAGCGTGCGCGAGGCGGAGGGCCTGTCGTGGAAGGACTGGGCCGAGCGCCTCGACGCCTACCTCCTGATGCTCGAGTCGCTGTTCTCACCCGACCTCTTCATCGTCGGCGGCGGCATCAGCAAGAAGTCCGACAAGTTCCTGCCTCGGCTGTCGATCACGTCCGAGATCGTGCCCGCCCAGTTGCTGAACGAGGCCGGAATCGTCGGCGCCGCGCTCGCGCACTCGTTGCACGCGCCGGCGACGCACTCGGACTAGTTGCCCGTCACTCCGGTGGCGTGGTGATGGGCATGCGGCCAGCGAACCCGGCGTCGGGCCAGTGCCACCAGTCGATGGCGTCCTCGCCGTCGAGCCAGCAGAGCAGGTAGGTCTCGCCCGACGGCGTGAGCGCGGGGAAGTCGATCAGCCCGCGCTCGGGATCGCGCACCACGATCCCTTCCGCCTGCAGCTCTCCGATCAGCGCGGCGATCTCGGACGTGGCGGCGTCGGCACTTCCCGCGCCGTGGCCGTTGGACGACGGTCCTTCGCCGTGGCCGTTCCCCGAGATGCGCTGCTGGCGCGCCTGCGCATCCTCCAGCATCTCGCGGATGCGACGCACCTTCACGCGCACCTCGGGGAGCGCCGCGGTCGCTTCGTCGTGGGTCCAGTGGCGCACACGATGACCATAGGTGCGCGCGACGGCCCCCACTACGCTTCCCGCCGATGACACGGGTCGGATTCCTCGGGCCGCACGGCACGTTCGCGGAGGAGGCGCTGCGTTCGCAGGCCGACCTCGCCGCGGGCGAGGCGGTGCCGTTCCGCGACGTCCCGCACGTGATCGACGCGGTCGAAGCCGGCACCGTCGACCTCGGCATCGTGCCCATCGAGAACTCGATCGAGGGCTCGATCACCGTCACTCTCGACACCCTGGCGTTCGACACCGAGCTGCTCGTGCAACGTGAGGTCGATCTCCCCGTGTCGCTGCACCTCTGCGCCCGGCCGGGCACGAAGCTGGCCGACATCACCACCGTCGTCTCGCACCCCAACCCGCTCGGCCAGACCCGGATGTGGATGGCGCGCCACCTTCCCGACGCCACCACCGCCGCCGCCAACTCGACCGCCGAGGCCGCGCGCCAGGTGGCCAGGTCGCGCAAGAAGGGCATGGCGTCGATCGGGACCCGCCAGGGCGCCGCCAACGCCGGCCTCGAGATCCTGGCCAGCGAGATCGAAGACCACCCCGAGAACCAGACCCGGTTCGTGGTCGTGGGGTACGGCGTGCCGGCACCGACCGGCCACGACAAGACGTCGATCGTGTGCTTCCAGCGCCAGGACCGCCCCGGCTCGCTCCTGGCGATCCTCCAGGAGTTCGCGGCGCGGGCGATCAACATCACCAAGCTCGAATCGCGTCCCACCAAACGCGACCTCGGTGACTACTGCTTCTTCATCGACTTCGAGGGCCACCTCGACGACGAGCTCGTCACCGACTGCCTGCGCAACCTCGCGGCGAAGCAGGCCAAGGTGAAATTCCTCGGCTCCTATCCGGTGGCGGGCGACGACGGCCACGGGCGACGGAAGGCCGTCACCCGCGCGTGGCGCGACGCCAACGCCTGGTTGGGCGAGTTGCGGGCCCAGATCCGCCGCGGAAACGCGTCGTGACCGCACCATGATCGATCTGCGCCGCCTCCGCGATGAGCCCGGCTACCGCGCCGGCATCGAACGCAAACGCGTGCAACCGGGCCTCGTCGACTCGGTACTCGAAGCCGACGCGTCCCGCCGCGACGCGCTCAACCTGGTTGAGGAGCTGCGGGCCCGCCAGAACACCGTGTCGAAGGCCATCGGGAAGGCGCCCGCTGAGGAACGCCCGGCGCTGGTGGAGGCCGCGGGCGCGTTGAAGACCGAGCTCACCGCCGCCGAGACGGTGCTCGCCGAGGCCGAGGCCGTCGTACGCACGCTCGCGCTCCAGATCCCCAACCCGGCCCACGCATCGGTCCCCGACGGCGGAGAGCACGACGGCGCAGTGCTGCGGGTAGTCGGCGACACCCCCGGGCCGCCCGCGCTCGACCACGCCGCGTTCGGCGAGGCGATGGGTTGGGTGGAGACCGAGCAGGCCGTGGTGATGAGCGGTTCCCGCTTCGCGTACCTGATGCGCGAGGCGGTGCTGCTCGAGCTGGCGTTGGTGCAGTGGGTGACCACGAAGCTGGTGGGCGAGGGCTTCGTGCCGGTGGTGCCACCGGTGCTCGTGCGCGAACAGGCCATGGAGCAGGCCGGCTTCTTCCCCACTGACCGGTCACAGGTGTATGCCCTCGAGGAGGACGAGCTGTTCCTCGTCGGTACGAGCGAGGTGCCGCTCTCGGCCATCCACCGCGGCGAGCTCCTCCCGGCCGACACCCTGCCCCGCCGTTATGTCGGCATCTCGCCGTGCTTCCGGCGTGAGGCGGGCACCTACGGCAAGGACACGCGCGGCATCTTCCGGGTCCACCAGTTCGACAAGGTCGAGATGTTCTCTTACGCCGATCCCGCGACGTCGTGGGACGAGCACGAGTCGCTGCTCGCGATCGAGGAGTCGATCGTCGGCGGTCTCGGGCTCCCGTACCGCGTGGTCGACATCGCGGCCGGCGACCTCGGCCCGGCGGCGGCGAAGAAGTACGACGTCGAGGCGTGGCTGCCGTCGGAGGGTACCTACCGCGAGCTCACGTCGTGCTCCAACTACCTCGAGTTCTCGGCCCGCCGGCTCGGCACCCGGGCGAAAACGGCCGAGGGCAACCAGCTCGCGCACACGCTCAACGGCACCGCGTGCGCGGTCGGTCGCACGCTGCTCTTCCTGTTCGAGCACTACCAGGACGGCGGCGGTGCCTTCGTCGTGCCCGACGTGTTGCGCCCCTACACCGGCTTCGACCGCGTCGAACCCCGCTCGACCTAGCCTGACCCCCGGAGGGGTGCCAGAGCGGCCGAATGGGACGGTCTTGAAAACCGTTGAGGCGCAAGTCTCCGAGGGTTCGAATCCCTCTCCCTCCGCAGGCTCCACGGGACCGCGTAGTCGCGCCCAAGTTCTGGACGATGATCCTCGACTCCGACGCCACGATCTTCATACGTGCGGCACGCATGAAGATGAACACACCGGCACCGAGGAAGAGGGCCACCCATGCGGCCCGTACCAACCCGCTCCCGACAGGCGCACAGGCGATCACGACTGGGAAGAGTGCGACGCAGGTGCCGATCCAGAACCGTTGCGCGCTAGTAACGGTGACTTGTCGGGCAACCACGTCGCTGACCTCCTCCTCAGGGGCATCGACTCACCGACAAGGCCCCTGTAGGCGGACGAGCGCGAGGCACGCCAGATTGCCCAGTCGCTCGGGCCCGTTTATGGCAGGTGGTTGTCCTGAGCGCTGGTGTTGTTGAGCGTCACGCCGCGTCGGGCGGCGATCGCTTCGCAGATCGATCTCGCCGGCTCTTGGGTGTGCTCGGCCGCGACGCGGATCAACACGACCGCAGCTTCGAACGCGTGGAGCGTGTAGTCCTGGGCCCGCCACCAGCCGGCTACTTCGTCGTAGTCCACGATGATTCCCGCGTGCAGCGCGACGGCCGCTTGGATCGCCGCTCGGTGCTTCTGCCGCGCCGTATTGCCGCTGACGGTCCACTCGGACAGGTGTCGTTCGGTCGCGTCGCTCAGGGACAGCGGCGCCGTAGGAGCCGCACCTGCGGCCGCGAGAGCTGCGGCACCGAGCTCGGTGAGCACGTCGCCCGGGAACGGAACGGAGTCGTCCGCGAACGAGCGCAACTGCAGCAGGACGTCGTCGGGCGGTTCGTCTCGTGCCAGCCCTTCAAGGACGAGACGCTCGACTTCGATGCGGTCCTGTTCTGTCGCGGTGGTCTTCCTCGCCATGTTCCGTACGGTAGGTCCAGTTCGTCGGGCGGTCGACCTCGCGCACGGCGGGCCCTCCCTCCGCGTAAATGCTCCAGAGGCGGGCATTCTGTACGCATGGCCGAGAATCGAGACGACGCTCCGGTGGGATGGAACTGGGGCAGTCGCCGCGTACAGAAACCACGCGGGAGATCGTGAATGGCTCATCCGCGAGGCGCTTCGGCGCGCGATTGACATTCGGGACCAGGGCGTCACGACGAGAGCGGTGATGCTCGTTGAGGTACTGCACTCGCTGCAATCCGCTCTCGGTATCGAGAGCCTCGACGCGATCACGTTCTGGTCTGAGTTCGAGTAGCGCCAGAACTGCCTTCGCTCGATCTGGTCATAGCGTTGAACGACGAAGCCGCGTCCGGAGGCTCACGCTGGCAGTACGGTGACCGTGTGGTGGCACAGTACGACGACGGAGAAAACTGATCCGCGGGCCGAGGCTCGGAAGGATGGGCTGGATCCGAGAACGCTGGCTCGTGATCCTGGTGCTGCTCATCCTTGCCGCTGGGATTGTTGCCGCGCTTCTTCTCAGTCCAGGATCGGGCACTGGCTATTAGCGGCGCGCCATATCTGATGCCGATCGGCTCGGAGCTCCAGAGGAGCGAAACGGCGTCCGCGGGATCCCGCCGCACAACTCAAAATTGAGATGACTCACTCTTTCACGAGTTGTGAGTGGTAGCCTCGCGAGTGTGGACTTCCGGCGAGCAGTCGAGGCGATCATCCCCGACGCCCAGGGGCGGATCCTGGCAACGCTGGCGCGCACCACGGCGGAGCTCAGCCTCAGCACGCTCGCTGAGCTGTCAGGGGTGTCGCTCGCTCACGTCGCGCGGGTGATCCCGCGTCTCGTGGAGCTGGGCGTCGTGGAGCGTCGAGAGGTGCCCCCCGCGGTGCTTGTGCGACTCAACCCGGAGCACCTGGCAGCGCGGGCCGTCCTGACGTTGAGCGACCTGCATCACGCATTCCTCGGGGAGATCCGGGTGAGCGCACAGCGCCTCCAACCGGCGCCGGCGAACCTCACGCTGTTCGGCTCCTTCGCGCGTGGCGACGACGACACCCACAGCGACGTCGACGTGGTCGTGGTCCGACCTTCCTCGATGGACGAGGACGACCCGACGTGGGCGGAGTCCCTGACCCGCTGGGAAGCGCACATCCGCAGGATCTCAGGGAACACCGTCAATCGCATCGAGATCAGCGAGGGCGAAGCAGCGAAGCTCGCCCGATCCCGCCAGCCGCTCTGGAAGGCGATACGGAGCGAAGGCATCGTCCTCGTCGGCACACCGCTCGCCGACCTGGCCACGACGGCACATGCCTAGAGAGGCGCGCACCCGGCACGTCACCCAGGCTCAGGCGCGCAGCTACCTCGCCAAGGCGGACGAGTTCCTAGCCGCCGCAAGGGACAGCCTCAACTCCGGATACACGCTCGCGGCGGCGAGCCTCGCCGTCCACGCCGGGATCAGCGCGGGGGATGCGATCTGTGGTGCGCGCACCGGTCAACGCTCGGCCGGTACCGACCATGCGCAGGCCGCCACCCTGCTCGAGCACGCGGGACGCGAAGGCAAGGACGCAGCACGTCTGCTCAGCCGTCTCATGCCGCTGAAGAACCGGGCGGAGTACGAGCCGAACGACATCCCGAAGGCAACCGCCACTCGCGCCGTCGAGTATGCCGAGCGGATCGTCCAGCTCGCGCGCCAGGTCGTCACCTGAGCGGATCTGCCCATGAGTCTGCCCATCAGTCGCAGTCTCACGGGACGGATCCACCGGACGCAACGGGGTCGTGCAGACCTGTGACCAGCACCGTTGCGACGCGCTGGACACAGCAGACGAGGATGCGCCAACGCACGTTCGCGAAGCTCGTTCGGCGTCAGCCCGATGTGCGCGCCCATCTCCTCGATCTCCGCCTCCGGCCTTGGTTCTCCGAATTCCGCGGGTCCCATGGATCGTTTGCTCGCCAGGCCGGTTCGCTCATACCACACAGACTGCCTGATGGGGATCGACAGTGAGGCAGATCTGGCGCGAGCTTGTCGGACCTCGCCGCTCAGGAAGACCGGTCGAGTGACGCTTCTGGCAGCGTCGGTTCAAAGAGCTCGATGGGATTGCCGGAGGGGTCGTCGAGGAGGATCTGTCTTCCGCCGACGCCAGTCACGATGTCGTTGCGGAAGTGAGCGCCTTCACGGCGAAGTGAGTCGACGAGCGTGTCGAGATCCGGCACTTCGATGGAAAAGCGGTTCCAGCCTCCTGGCTGTGGCATCGTGCCGTCTGGCATCGCTTGGCCGCCGCCGCCCGGGCCTCCTGGTGCGCTGAGCACGAGACGAAGGTCACCTCTCGAGAGCATGGCGAACGTCGGTGCGGGGTGCATGTCTTCGTTGAAGCCGAGGTAGCGACAGTAGAAGGTGATCGCCTCGTCGACGTCGTTCACGATGTAGCGCACGCTGACGGTCGCCATCGGCAGCGGTCTCCTCTCATGTCGCGGCCTCGTCGCCAAGAAGTCTACGACTCGGGACTTCGAGGCTCACCACGGCATGATGGCCGCGACGCGCTCGCGGCACCATCAGGTACTCACTGGCATCTGTGATGGGTTGGTGGCGGTTCACCCAGCGATTGATCGCCAGCCCTCGCGGAGCAATGGTCGTTTCAAATCGCGTCCCTTGGGGCAGCTGTAGAACATGCGCAAATGGATGCTTCTGACGCTGGCGTTCCCCTTGACGGCCTGGTTGCTCTACAAAGTCGCCGACGAGTTGCAGGCGCGACGTGGTGACAGCAACCTCACTCACATGCTCCGGATGCCATACCGATGGCGGCACCGCGCTGCATAGCTGGGACCCGTTCAGCGATCCAGCACGGCGGTCTGTCAAGCCGGACGCGCATCCACGACACTGCGAGCCGAGGAGGACGTCGAACTTGCCGCCAGCTCCTCGCCGAGCCCGCCATCGCGGAGACATACAGATTGCCCATCCGCGACGACCGACGCGGCACGGATCGGCGGTAGGCCATTGACCCGAGCTCGAGGGCACGCGTATGTGCCGTTCGGGGCGGCCAGCCGACGCGCGCCGTGAACGTTCTGGGCGCGCGTTCTGCGCTCTGGCGGGGAGCGCCTGACTCGCAGTTCTGCATCAGCGGCGAAGGGCGCCGAATACCGTCGGGCCGCCGAGGAGCATCGTGGCGTGGTGATTCCGCGCGAAGTCGATGAACGCGCACGAGCCGTCGATGTCATCGCTCAACAGGAGCCCACCTGGTCGGAGGTGTTCCCACGCGTGAACGTACTCGGCCGTCTGGTGCGCATAGCTGTGGTCGCTGTCGTGGAAGAACACGTCGATCGGAATTGCCGGTAGTGGCTCGCGGATATGGAGCGTCCAGTGGTCGCGGTCTCTGACGAACGCTCCTACGTCGTCGGCGATGTCGAACGAGTGGAGCTCACCCTTTCCGTTGGCGTGCATCGCAGCGAGGATCACCGCGGTCGAGAAGCCGTTTGCGACTCCGGTCTCTACCATCACGTTTGGTTGGTGGGCACGGACGATCGCGTAGAGCAGCATCGCGCTGTCTGCTTCGACGGCGAAGTAGTCCGGGTACGCAATCGTTGGGTGCTGGGTTGCGATGGTCTCTGTGACGGGTTGCGCTTCGTCGATCAGCGCGGCAGCGCTCGCCGCGTCAATATTCAGGATTGCTTGCAGGGCGTCGACTGCCGAGTTTGTCCAGTGCCCCGCGACCTGCCACAGGTCGTGGAGTCGGGCCGGGCCGGTTTGATGCGCGACGCGGCGGGCGAGACCCTTGTGACGACAGATCAGGCCTGCCAGCCCGTCGAGCGTGCGTGAGCGGAGCGATGGCATTGCAGGGTCCTCCAAGGTTCAACGGGAACGGCGCCGCCACATAGTGCCCAGTGAGGCGTGCGCTCCGCCACCGTCGATGACGCACAGATCAGCGAACGGCTGGTCGCCGACTCGGGGCCACACACTCATGCCGTTCTGCGCTCCCCTCCGGCGTGAGTTCGAGCAACTGTGCGCGGGTCCGTGCGCGAGATGGGCGTTTCTTCCTTGACCGGTACGATGGCTTCACGACCGAACAGCCTTGGCGATCCGCTCCATTGAGGCCGCCTTCCTGTCACGATTCCCGCCGCCGACGGCCGACGCCGCCGACGCCCAGCTCGCCACCGGCGGGTCGTCATGACGAGCCAAACGGCGACGAAGGAGGACGTCGATGACCGCAGCAGACGGAGATGGGAATCAGCACGACAACGAGTCGGCGATCCCTGCCGAACGCGCCGACGAACATGTCGAACTCGACCACGACGTCATCGAGATCGACGCGGAAACGTGGGCGATTCATGGGCGCATCGCCTACGACGGCGAGGTGATCGCCGCCGAGTTCGCCAGCGAAGAGGAGGCATGGGCTGCGCTGTCGGGTTCGACACCGATTGAGCCCGACCACACTGCACCACCGATGTGAACCGCCGACTTGGATGTGGCTCGCGTGCATGAGGCTTCGGTTCGATCGAGCACTTCGTCGACTTCGACCCGACCGGGCGTGGCGACGGTGTGGTGATGGGCAATGCTCAGATCGCTTCGGTGCCGAAGTGCATTCGGGTTCGACTGCGCCCGACGAGGTCGACTTCCTGATCCATTGCCTTATGGGTTGTCGCGAGCGCCGTAGCCACTGAGGAGACCATGACGAAGCAGCATGAGGTGAGAGTGCGCCGGGCGTACGACGCGTGGGTGCGGGGAGATGGGCACCGAGTGCTGGTCGACCGGATCTGGCCCCGGGGACTGAGCAAGGAGAAGGCGCGACCTCGACGACTGGTGCAAAGCGGTCGCGCCGTCGACGACGCTGCGCAAGTGGTACGGCCACGATCCGAAGCGCTTCGACGAGTTCGGCCGCCGCTACCGGGCCGAACTCGAAGAGCCCGAGCGCGCCGAGGCGCTTCAGCACCTGCGCAACCTCGCCAAGCAGCGGAACCTGACGCTGCTGACCGCCACGAAGCACGCCGACATCAGCGAGGCAGTGGTGCTGGTCGAGCTGCTCCGGAGGTGATTCGCGTCGCGACCGACCCGAGCGGCAAGTCAATCAGACAAACCGGACCGCGTCACCTGAAGGGCCAGCCGCACAGTTGTAATGGAACGGCCGGCTCCCGTCCCGGTTTGATGCGTGGGTCATCCACCATCACGCTGGGGACGGAGCCACATGGACGAAAGGAGCCGGCCGTGTCCGTGACCAGCATGCCGCGTGGAGAGGTGAAGTGGGTAGGTCTCGATGTCGCGAAAGACGCGATCGCGGTGGGGGTGCTCGACGGCGCGTCGGAGGCGACACCGCGGTTGGAGCGGATCGCTCATGATGAGGTGTCGATCCGTCGACTGGTGTCCCGGTTGGGTGAGCCTGGCCGGTTGCGGGCGTGTTACGAGGCGGGCCCGACCGGCTATGAGCTGCATCGGCTGCTGGGGTCGATGGGGGTCGACTGTGCGGTGATCGCACCGTCGTTGGTGCCGGTCGCGCCGGGCGACAAAGTCAAGACCGATCGTCGCGACGCCCGACGGTTGGTGCGCCTCTTCCGGGCCGGTGAGCTCGTCACGGTGCGGGTGCCGACCCGTGAAGAGGAAGGAGCTCGGGACCTGTCTCGGTTACGGGCCGCGGCGATGGTGGATCGTCGTCGGGCCCGTCAGCGTCTCGGGTCGTTTTTGTTGCGTCGCCATCTCGTCTATCGCGACGGGAGGGCCTGGACGGTGAAGCATCGACGGTGGCTGCGCACACTCGCGTTCGATGACACGGGCACCCAGGTCACGTTCGCCCACTTGTTGGCCAGTATCGAAGAACGCGAGTTACGTGTCGTCGCGATCGACGCCGATCTCGCACGGTTCTTCGAAGCGGGCCTGTTCGCCGATGACGTTGCGCGTCTGGGCGCCTATCGAGGCATCGCGCCGCTCAGCGCGCTCGGATTGAGCTGTGAGGTGTGCGACTGGCGACGATTCCCCGCGCCCGGCAAGTTCATGGGTTTCGTTGGTCTCGTCCCTTCCGAGTACTCCACCGGGGCGACCACGGCGCGGTATGGGATCACCAAATCCGGCAACGCTCATGTGCGTCGCATCCTCGTGGAAGCCGCGTGGGCGTATCGGTATCCGGCCCGAGTGAGTCCCGAGCTGGCACGCCGTCACGAAGGCGTCGCGCCTGACGTGATCGCTCGTGCGTGGAACGCGCAGGTCCGGTTGTGTGGACGGTTCCGGCGTCTCGCCGCCCGCAAAGATCGTCGCACCGTCGTCGCCACCGCCATCGCCCGCGAACTCGCCGGGTTCGTGTGGGCCGAGATGACCGCCTGACCATGAACGACGCGCGTGTTCCTCGCCGATCGGCTCGAGGAACCACGCGTGCCCGATCGCAGGACGCGTCGGCCACCGCCTCCGCAGGAACCGATCCCCGAGCCGTTCTACGCACCACCGTCTTCGGACGGTCATCGGCGTGCACAGTATGGGGCAACCACCTGCGCATGAACACACTGCGGTTCCGACCCGCGGACGTGAGAGTGGCGGACAGCCGATCCACATGGTGCCGACGCGTCCTGCACCACCCGCCACGACCACCACCGACCTGAGCGGCACGTCGAGGTGACGCGCAGCCGCCACCCCGACACCAACGCCCTACCCGTCTGCCCAACCAACCATCCAAGCGTCCACGCCCTAGCCCGACGCGCCCCGAAACAAGATCACACGACCACTTGACAAGCCGTTCCATGTGAGTTCAACGGGCTCCGCAGCTCTATTGGCGAAGACAGAACCGGCGATATGCGGCTCTTCGCGTTGGTGTAGGGAGCGACTCGTAGCTGAGGGTCCACCAGTCGGGGCAGGGGTCCCGTCATCGTTGCGGCTGCTGAAGGCTGCGACGGGAGAGGACCCCTGCGTGAGCGACGGTATCGGGCTGGCGGAAGCGTTGCTGGGACTCGAGGGGTTCCGGGTGCTCGCGGTGGTCGAGTCGACCGACGAGCTGGTGATCACGATCGAGACGATCGCCGAGTTGATGGGATGCGCGTCGTGTGGAACGCGCGCCGAAGCTCATGAACGCAAGACGGTGGAGCTGCGCGGTCTCGCGTGCTTCGGCCGGCCGGCCAGGTTGATGTGGCGCAAGCGACGCTGGCGTTGCCGCGAAGACGTGTGCGACGCGAAGACCTGGACAGAACGATCGACCCATGTCGACGCGCAGGCGGTGATCACGCGACGCGCGGGGATGGAGGCATGTCGCCAAGTCGGTGAGAACGCGCGGCCGGTCTCCCAAGTTGCCGACGAGTTCGGGGTGTGCTGGTGGACGGTCATGAACGCGGTGATCGAGCACGGCACCCCACTCGTTGACGACCCGGCCCGTGTCGGTCAGGTGCACATGCTCGGTGTCGATGAGACCTCGTTCCTACGCGCCAACCGTGAGCATTCGACGGTCTACGCGACGGGACTGGTCGATCTCGAGGAACGGATCGTGATCGACATGGTGTGTGGCAACACCGCAGCTGACCTGCGCCGTTGGACGTCGAAGGCAGATCCGGCGTGGCTCGCGGGCGTCGACGTGGTCGCGACCGATCTCGCGGAGAGCTTCCGGGCCGGGCTCTCGCCGCATCTCGATCACGCGACCCGGGTCGCCGATCCGTTTCACGTGGTGCGCGTCGCGAACCGCTGCGTCGACAAGGTGCGACGCCGGGTGCAGAACGAGACGCTCGGCCATCGCGGCCGCAAGGCCGATCCGTTGTATCGGATCCGCAAGCTCTTGTTGTCGGGCTCCGAGCGTCTCGACGAACGCGGCCATCAACGGGTGCTGCTCGGTCTACGCGTGGGTGACCCTCACGACGAGGTGCTCGGCGCATGGCTCGCGAAGGAGTCCGTGCGCGACGTGTATCTCACCGACGATCCCGGCGACCCGGCGTTGCTGTTGGACAAGGCGATCACCGGATGCACCACCGACGACGTCGCCGAGATCGTGTCCCTCGGTCGCACGCTTGCCGCGTGGCGCAGCGAGATCCTCGCCCACCACACCACCGGCGCGAGCAACGGTCCGACCGAAGGCCTGAACCTGTGCGTGAAGAAGGTGAAGCGCTGCGGCCACGGCTTCCGCACCTTCGAGCACACGTTGCCCGGGTCATCCCCCGTCTCGCGGAGCTCGGCGTGGTGGAGCGCCGCGACGTGCCCCCCGCCGTGCTGGTGAGGCTCGTTCCGGAGCACCTCGCTTCACGGGCCATCCTGATCTTGGCGGACCTGCGTCACGCGTTCCTCGACGAGCTTGGTGAGAGCGCGCGGCGCCTCGATCCCGCCCCGGCGAACGTCACGCTGTTCGGCTCCTTCGCTCGCGGCGACGACGACGCTCAGAGCGACGTCGACGTGGTCGTCATCCGACCATCCTCGGTCGACGAAGACGACTCGACCTGGGCGGCGTCCATCGCCCAGTGGGAGGCCCGCGTGCGCCGGATCTCGGGGAACGCGGTCAACCGCATCGAGGTCGCCGAGGATGAAGCCCCGAAGCTCATGAAGTCGCGCCGGCCGCTCTGGCAGGCGATACGGCGCGAGGGCATCGTCCTCCAGGGCATGCCTCTCGCCGAACTCGGAACGGCGGCGAGTGCCTAGAGAATCGCGCACCCGACGCGTGACCCAGGCGCAGGCACGGAGCTACCTCGCCAAGGCCGAGGAGTTCCTCGCCGCCGCTCGCCAGAGCCTCGATGCCGGCTACACGCTCGCGGCGGCGAGCCTGGCCGTGCACGCCGGGATCAGCGCCGGAGACGCGATCTGTGGCGCGCGCACCGGTCAACGTGCGGCAAGTTCGGACCCGTGCGCAAGCCGCTGCGCTGCTCGCGCACGCGGGACGCGAAGGCAAGGACGCGGCACGTCTGCTCACCCGCCTCATGCCCCTGAAGAACCGAGCGGAGTACGAGCCACAGGACGTCCCGAAGGCGACCGCCGCTCGCGCCGTCGAGCAGGCCGAGCGGATCGTCCAGATCGCACGCCAAGTCGTCGCGTGACGTGCGGTTCCTGCCCATGAGTTTGCCCATCAGTCGGGGGCTCACGAGGCCGATGCACCAGACGCAGCGAGGCTCCGCCGACCCGTGACCAGCACAGACGCGACGTGGTGGACGGAGCAGACGGAGCTGCTTCCTCATGAAAACCGTTGAGGCGCAAGTCTCCGAGGGTTCGAATCCCTCTCCCTCCGCAACTCCAGCTCAGAGGCTCCTCGCGGCCAGGCTCACGCAGGTGATCGAGGGACGCGGTGCCTCCCGGCGGTTCCGTGCCGTGCTTGAACGCCACCCCGCCCAGTTCACGCGCTGGCACCGCTTCGACGCCGACGCGCGGCTCGGGCACACGCGCAGCTGGCTTGCCGACCACGGTTCCCAGGCCCGCCCCGCCCGCCGAAGCGCCCTGCCATAACCGGGCCCGATTCTCATTCAGGGCATTCGGTGCGCGTGGAACGAAACGCTGTTAGGGTCCCGGGACTGCGGCTTGAGAGGTGAGTCGCTCGTCATCAGCTGAGCGGCGTGTCCTCCTCAGCAGGGAACCCTGGAGAGGTTGGATCCATGAAGTTTTTGAAGCTGGGTCGTAAGGGTTTGGTCGGGCTGGCGATCGGCGTATGCGTGATTGCGGTTGGTGGGGGTGTGGTCGTCGCGCAGAGCAGTGGCAGCCAAGACAATGGCCCGAACACCGGGGACCAGGTCCACAGTTCCGGCGACGTGAGCGCCAACGGGGTGATCAGCGGCAACAAGCCGGTCTTCATTCCCTTGCCGGCACCGGTGCGTACGCTCGACACCCGTAACGGCACTGGCGGTATCACTGGTCCGATCGCCAACGGCGGCACCTTCGACCTGCAGGTGGGCGGGGTGGCCGGAGTGCCGTCCGACGCGATCGCGGTCGTCCTCAACGTCACGTCCACCCAGGCCACCAGCACCGGCAACGTGCAGGTGTATCCCACCGGCGCAGGAGTGCCGGGCGTGTCGACGCTCAACCTGCAGCCCGGCGTCGACGTCCCGAACGGCGCGACTGTGGCGACCGGCACTGCAGGGAAGGTGAGGTTCCGGGCCCTCGTGAACAGCGGCGGGACGGTACAGCTCATTGCCGACGTGAGCGGTTACTACGTGACCCATCAGCACTCCGACCAGTACATGTCCGCGGTCGTGGCCGCCGACGGGACGCTCGTTCGCGGGACCGGAGGACCTACCGCGGCCAGCAATACCTTCACCGGTAACTATGAGGTGACGTTCAGCCGCGACGTATCGGCGTGCACGTTCGTCGCCGATCCCGGCATGACCGGGAGCAGCGGTTCGACGACCGGCACTGCCACCGTCGCCGGAGCAGATGGGAACGCTTTCGCCGTCTTCGTCCGCACCCTGGACGCGACAAACACGAACGCCAACAACTCGTTCCACCTCATCGTCATGTGCTGACACGCGACACGATTGACGAGTGACCTTGTGGGCCGAGCGGTTCGCCGCTCGGCCCACCGCGTCGCACTCGAAGAAACGCTGGCGCAACGAGGCACCCCTCTCCCTCCGCCCGTTGCCGCTCACCGCGTTGTGGAGTTCGGCCCGATCGATGCCGAGGGCGGCGCGCGCGTCGGACGCGCCGTCGGGATCAGTGACTTGTCGGGCTCGGCGGTCGGTGTGCTGCTCGGGAATCGGTGGTGCCGCGCCAGCGAAAGCGCGAACGAGGTCTCATCGCCCGCGAGAATCGCGGTGTGGACCCTGCCAGCGAGCATGTCAAGGGCGATAATTCGGGTCCACGTAGATCTCGACCGTGTCCGAGACCTCCCCGCCCGGCCCGAACGCGGTGAGGAGCACCTCCGCGACTGGTTGCGAGAACAAGCCAGGATCTGAACACTGAGCCACCACGTGGTAGTCGACGCCGTTGGCGGGACGGTTGTCGGAGCCTCGGTCGAGCTCCACGAAGTCCGTGTTGTAGGTCTCCCAGTGCACGGTCAACTCCGTCTTCGGGGGCGCTCCGGAGCACACACCCTCCACCCGCCCGTAGGCGTCCGTCACGGTCGGGGCGTCGGGCTCGGCATAGGTGTAGGGGATGTCGAAGGCGGGCGCAACGGGTTGGCCCGGGATCGGCTTGATCGTGTTAAGTCTCGTCGTGGTCGTCGCGGGCTGCGTCGACGTCGTCGCACCGTTCGGATTCGACGCGGATGCACCGTGCGGCGTCGACGTCGCCGCACCGTGTGGCGTCCCCACGCCGGTTGTCCCACCGCCGCCACCTTGCTGGTCGACGACGGTGGTCGCGGTGGTCGCCGTCGTGTTCCCCTTCGCAGCCGAATCGCCACCCCCACCACAAGCTGCCAATGCAAGCGCCGCGGTCGCGAACAGCACACCGCCAGCTACGCCGAGTCGTCGCACTGCCCAGCTCCATCTCTGAACGCTCCGGGCCCCAGCCGTGGTCGTGGCTGCCGTGACGCCCGCGGTTCGGCGAGACGCTAGCCCAGCACGCACCCGGTTCGGGCTCGTGCGGGTTCGCCTCGCGCCGCGAATCAGAGAATCGGCGGGTACACGCGGAAACCAGGCGGCGTTCCCTGATCCGCCGACCGTGAGCTCCCGGCCCGATTCGTCGCCTCGACGACAAAGCTGTAGTAGCCGTTCGGCGCGTTGCAGGTGGAGGGCGTCGGCGAGTCACCCGGGCACACGCGCGACGAACCGCTCGGCGCGCTCGACAGGAGTCGGAGCTGGCGGGGACCGGTGCTGCCGTCGTCGAAGTAGATCCACACCTTCACCTCGTCGGCGCCGGAGACCCGCCAGGTCAACAACGGGCTGTCGGGCCCGAGCGTCCACGCGCCGTACTGCGGATCGGCGGGGGCGAGCGCGACCTCTTCGATCACGGGCAGGCGAACAGTGGGCGGCACCGCGGTCGTGGTGGCGGGATCCGACTGGCGTGTGGTCAACGGTGCAACCGGGCCACCGTTGCCCGTAACCGACGGTGCCGTGGACGGACCATCCAGTGCACCGAGGGGCGCGGTGGTGGTCACCGATGCGCGACGGGCACTCGCAGCACCCGAGAGCGTCGCGTCACCGTCGCCACCGGAGCGCAGCATGAAGAACGCGCCGACGACCGCGGCGACGACGACAGCCGCGACGCCCACGCCGACGACGCGACGCGCGTTCGAGCCCGTGGGAACGTCCGCCGCGTCCGTGGGCGTGGTCGTGTTGCGCTCGGGGGGCCTCGTCCCGGAGCCGGGCGTCGACGACACCGGCTGCGACCGGTCGCTCGTCGGGACTCCGCCGTGCGTCGGAGCGCCGTATCACCAGCTTCACCACGCCCGACAACATCGACTGCCACAACGGCAACCTGCAGAACTTCACCGCCGGGTGGTCCACCACGAACGCGGTGAAGGTGACCATCTCGATCACGGTCCGGGCGTCTACGACACCTACGGCCCGAGCGGCAGCACGAGCCTCCCGTTCAACTGCTCGAGCTCGCACACGTTCCTGCTCACCGCGTACGGCTCAGACGGCCAAACCGCCACCCAGTCGGTCACGCTCGATCCGCGCAACGTGCAGACACAGACGACCGACGCCCCGTAACCGAACCCCGAGCAACCGAAGGCCCTCCCCGCCACCAGGCGGGGAGGGCCTTTCCGCGTCACACGAAAGGTCGCGTGGGTTCAGGCGGGGCGGTCACCCACGATGCTCGCCCGCTCCATCACCCGTACCGACGGCCAGTAGTCGCTGCACGCATAGTGCTGCACGGCCCGGTTGTCCCACATCACGACCGTGTCGGGGGTCCAGCGGAACCGGCACTGGTACTCGATGACGTCGGCCTGGCGGCACAGCCGGTCGAGCAGGGCGCGGCTCTCCTCCGGATCGAGGCCCAGGACGTGGCTGGTGAAGAACCGGTTGACGTAGAGCAACCGGCGCCCGGTCTCCGGGTGCGTGCGCACCACCGGATGCTCGACGCGCGGGAACCGGGCCCGGATCTCGTCGCGTTGCTCCGGCGGCACCTGAGCACCGAACGCCATCATGTAGTCGTGCACCGCGCGGAGCCCGTCGATGCGCTTCCGCACGTCGTCGGACAGGCCGTCGTACGCGGCGTACATGTCGGCGAAGAGCGTGTCGCCGCCCGTCGGCGGGACCGCCACCGCGTGCAGCACCGCCGCCATCGACGGCACCTCGCGCCAGCTCACGTCGCTGTGCCAGCCGTTCTCGTACCCGCCGACGTCGGCCGACTTGGCGAACCGCACCAGCTCCGGGTGCTCGCCGTTGGCCGGGATGAACGGGTGCACCTCCAACTCCCCGAACCGCCGCGCGAAACGCGACGTGCCGATCAGCGGTCAACGGCTGGCCACGGAAGCAGAGCACCTTGTAGTCGAGCAGCGCCTGCCGCAACTCGGCGATCACGACGTCGGGCAACTCAGCGCCCAGATCGACACCGCTGATCTCCGCGCCGATCGTCGCCGCGACCGGCGAGGCGTCGAACGACCGCCACGTGAGACCGGCCAACCGTTCACGCTCGGCGGCGAGATGGCCCAGGGGGCCGACCTCGTAGTCGAACGGCTCGAGCTTCACCCGCCGGGCCGCCAGCCCGGCTCCGGGGTCCTTCTCCGCCGTCTGGGTCGTGCTGCTCGTTCGAGTCGTCATGATCCCATCATGCCCCCGGCGGCCGCGGTCAGGCGCGCCGGTCGTCGTGGAACACCGCGGGTGCCGACAGACGCCGCTCCACCAGGGCATCGGCGACCTCCACCAGCCGCTCGTTGCGGTCACGGGCGTAGCGACGCAGGACCGAGAAGGCCTGGTCCATGTCGACGTTGGCGTACTCGGCGAGGATCCCCTTCGCCTGCTCGACGAGGATCCGACTCTGGAGGGCGTACTGCAGTTGCTGGCTGAGCAGCCTCTGTTCCGAGGCGGCCCGGTGCTGGAGGATGCCGATGGTCGCGACGTCGGCCAGCGCCTGCGCCTCCGACAGCGCATCGGTGTCGAGCGCGGCGGGCACCCGCCCGAGCAGATTGAGCGAGCCGATCACGTGGTTCCGCAGCCGCATCGGGAGCGCGTACACCGACGCGTATCCCGCCGAACGCGCCTCGGGAACGAACCGCGGCCACCGTTCGCTCGCCTCGTCGAGGTCGTCACAGCGCACCGGCGCGCCGCTGCGGAAGCAGTCGAGGCACGGGCCTTCGTCGTACTGCAGCTCGAAGAGCTCCAACAGCTGCATCCGTTCGTTGGACGAAGCCGCGACGCGCACGCCGTCGGCGGTGTCGGAGAGCATGAGACCGGACGCTGCGAGATCGAAGAGCTCCACACAGCGCACGGTGAGCACGGTCAGGAAGTCGACGATGTCGAAATCGGCGACGAGCGTGTCGGCGACCGCGACGAAGGTGCGGGCCAGGAGATCTTCCCGTGTGGCCACCTCAACCTCCTTCGTCGAGATGCTCGCCGAGCCGTAGCTTCCGGGTCACAACATCGCGTGCCACTGCGTCGATCGGACGTTCTGCAGCGTAGGCATGGGCACGGAGCAGCACCAAGGCGTCGGCCGCGCGGACGTCGAGCTGCTCCGCGAGCATTCCCGCCGCCTGGTGGACCTCGTACCGCAAGGACCGCGCACCATCGAAGCACGGGACGGGCCCGTCCCCCTGGGCATCCGCGTGCGCCGCCAGGAGCGTCTGGGTGACGACATCGGTCATGACCTTGGCATCACGCCGCTGCTGCGCGCTCAACGGACCCGGACGCACGCACGAGAGGTCGAGGGCGCCGAGGCACGTGGCGGCCGCCCACAACGGAAAGCTGAACACGCCGCGCACGCCCCGGAGGGTCGCGGCCGGCGCGAACGCGGCCCAGCGAGCGGCGCCGGGCTGCGCGAGGTCCGGCTCGAGCACGGGACGCCCGCTCGCGTGGGCGTCGAACCCGGGCCCCTCCCCCAGCGTGAACTGCAGGTCCTCCACCACGTCGACCGGCGCCGCGTCCGAGGTGCCGAACGCGGTGGAGCCGCCGTCGGCGTCGACGAGCAGGATGCCGGCACCGCTCACGCCGACGACATCGACGCACGCGTGGCACAGCCGTGTGCCGACGAGCTCGGCGCCGGAACGGGGACGGTGGAGATCGGCGAAGACGACTCCGAGACCGGCGAGCTCCATCAGCCGACGACGGCGACCGTCACGGGCTCGGACGGGGCGTGCACTGGCGACATCTCGGTCCTCGGGTGGGGTTCACAGGTCACACCACCGAGGTCCGGAGCGGTGCTCGCCCACGCGGTGCAGGCGGACGGATCGCGCTCAACGCTACTCGGCGGTCCCGACCGCGGGCGGCGGAGCGCGGCGAGTACCCTGCAGGAACGGCCACCGATGTCCCCGGTGGCGACCCGACCCTCACTGCTCCGGACCCCGGCGGTGTGTTCACGCCAGCCACGAGGTCCTCAGATGCAGACGGCTCCCGCTCCAGCTCCCCGGTTCACCGACGTCGACGCGCCATCCGCGATCCCGCCCGAGGAACGCTGGGCTCCCGTCCCGGCACCCTTCTACCGCAAGGTCCTGTCGTTCCTGATCGCGGTCGCACCCGCGCTGGTCGCGGTCTTCGTGACCGCCCGGATGGTCGGCGGATCGATCCCGTGGCTCAACCTGCTGCTCCTGACGGTCTTCTACGTCGTCATCATGCACGGTGTCACCATCGGGTACCACCGACTCTTCACCCACCGCAGCTTCGAAGCGCGCCGGCCGCTCAAGGTCGGCCTCGCCGTGCTCGGATCGATGTCGTTCCAGGGTTCGGTCATCGGATGGGTCGCCGACCACCGGCGCCACCACCGCTACTCCGACCGACCCGGTGACCCGCACTCACCCGTGTACCGCGGCGGCGAACGCCTCTCGAAGTGGCGCGGCCTCGTCCACGCGCATGCAGGCTGGGTCTTCAGCAACCCGGCCACGCCGCGCGCTGAGTTCGCGCCCGACATGCTCGCCGATCCGGACCTCGTGCTGATCGACCGCCTGTTCGTACCCCTGTGCATCGCGACGCTCGCGCTGCCGTTCGGTATCGGTTACCTGCTCACCGGCACGATGGTGGGCGCGATCGGTGCACTCGTGTGGGCGGGCATCGTGCGCATCAGCGTCGGCCACAACCTCACGTGGTCGATCAACTCGATATGTCACCGCTTCGGCAAACGACCGTTCCGTACCCGTGACCGGAGCACGAACTTCGGCCCGCTCGCGTTGTTCACCGGCGGCGAGGCCTGGCACAACGCGCACCACGCGTTCCCGACCCTCGCCCGCCACGGCGTCGATCGCGGCCAAGTCGACACGTCGGCGGTGCTCATCCGGCTGTTCGAGCGGCTCGGCTGGGTCTCGAACGTGCGGTGGCCGAACGCGTTGCAGCTCGACGCGCGCCGCGTCGGCTGACCCTCCGCCCGCGAACCGGGCGCGGTCCGCGGGAGGAGCGGGCGGGTTCGCGTCGCCTCGGGTCACGGACCGTGCCTCGCGTACGCGAGACTCGACGGCATGAGCGAGACTGACCAGCTCCTCCAGAACAACCGACGCTTCGTGTCGACGTTCACCCACGGCGAGCTCGAGGCCCATCCGGTGCGCCCGGTGGTCCTCGTGACGTGCATGGACGCCCGCATCGATCCGGCTCTAGCGCTCGGCCTGGTCCCCGGTGACGCGCACGTGTTGCGAAACGCGGGTGGGCTGGTGACGGACGACGTCGTGCGCTCGTTGGCGATCTCGCAGCACGCGCTCGGGCACGCGCGAGGTGATGGTGGTCCAGCACACCCAGTGCGGCATGCACGGCCTCGACGAGAACGCGCTCGCGCTGAAGATCGAAGCGGCCGCGGGCACGCCCCCGAACGCCAACGTCCGTTTCGGTGCGTTCACCGACCTCGAGACGAGCGTGAAGGCCTCGGTGGCGCGGCTCCGGGCGTCGTCGTTGCTCCTGCACCGCGACCGGATCCGGGGCTTCGTCTACGAGGTCGAGACCGGGCGCGTGCGGAAGATCTGCTGATGTTCCGCCGCAGCGTCACCGCCGTGCTCCTCCTCGCCATGCTCGCCGTGGGGCTCGCCGCCTGCATCCCGCAGGCCCCGGTGACGCGCATCGTCACCTTCTCGGTGACGACCGACGGCGCGGTCACCGGCAGCCTCGACGAGCTCGCCCAGGTCGCGTCGGCTGTCTATTCGAGCCCGCGCGGGTGGCGGGCTGCGGGGATCGCCTTCGCCCGCGTGGACACCGGCGGCGACTTCACGCTGGTGCTGGCCAACCCCTCCCGGCTCCCGAGCTACGACCCCGTGTGCAGCATCTACTACAGCTGCAGCGTCGGCCGTTACGTCGTGATCAACGACTTCCGGTTCATGCACGGCTCGTCGGCCTGGCCCGGGCCGCTCGACTGGTACCGGACCATGGTGATCAACCACGAGACCGGGCACTGGCTCGGGCTGGGGCACGCGTACTGCTCGGCGCCGGGCGCGCTCGCGCCGGTGATGCAACAGCAGTCGATCGACATGCAGGGATGCGCGATCAACTCGTGGCCGCTCCCGAGCGAGCTCGACGCGGTGCGGACCTAGGCACTACCGCTCAGGCGAGCGCTCCTGCTCCGCGGCGAGGAGCTCCTCCTTCACGGCCACCCCCCAGGCGTACCCGCCGAGTCCCCCAGCCGCGGTGACCACGCGGTGGCAGGGCACCACGATCGCCACCGGGTTGCGACCACAGGCCTGGCCGACGGCCCGCGCCGCCGCGGGCGCGCCCACCGCCTCGGCCACCTCGCCGTAGCTGCGGGTCTCACCGCGCGGGATCCGCCGAAGCTCCTGCCACACGCGTTGCTGGAAGGCGGTGCCGCGCACGTCGACGGGCAGCTCCGCCGCGGGCACCGCGCCGTCGATGCGACGCAGGACCTCAGCGACCAACGGCACGAGACGGGCATCGTCACGCGCGATGACGGCGGCCGTGTACTCGTCACGCAGGCGGCGCTCGAGCGCCGCGTCGTCAGGACCGAGCGCGATCCAGCACACGCCCCGCTCGGTGGTCGCGACCACGAGGCGGCCCAGCGGGCTCGCGCTCGTGGTGAACGCGATGGTCGCCCCCGCGCCGCCGGCCCCGTACGACGCCGGGGTCATGCCGAGCCGCGCGTCGGACTGCTCGTAGAGCCGGCTGCTCGATCCGTAGCCCGCGGTGTAGAGCGCGCCGGTGACGTCGCGCCCGTCGCGCAGCTCGGCGCGCAACCGCTCGACCCGCAGGGCGTCGGCGTACTGCTTGGGCGACACGCCGAGCACGCGCCGAAAGTCACGGCGCAACGTGTCGGGGGTCGTGCCCAGCTCCGCGGCCAACGCCGGGAGTGACGGCGTGACGCCGACGCTGGCGGCCAGCGTGCGGCACGCCGCCTCGACCCGGACGGTGCGGGGATCGGCGCCGGGTCGGTCGGGGCGGCACCGTCGACAGGCGCGGAACCCGTGGCGTTCGGCCTCGGCGCCCAACGGGAAGAACCGCACGTGCTCGGGCCGCGGGCGGCGGCTCGGGCACGACGGGCGGCAGTACACGCGGGTCGTCTCGACCGCGTACACGAAGTCGGCACGGGGGTCGCGGGCGAGCACCGCATGCCAGCGCGGATCGTCCGACCCGGCCGGGGTGGTCGTGGTCGCGGAGGCTGCGGGTGTCATGTCGTCAGTGATACCGGAGCGGGCGGCGACGCGCTCTCCGGTTCCGGCGCGCGAACTCACCCCGGCGCGCCCTCGGCGTGCGCCGCGGTCCACGCCAGCAACCGGTCGACCGGCCAGGTGTTGACGATCCGGTCCTCCGGTACGCCGGCCTCCGCGGCACGGGCACACCCGTACGGCTGCCACTCGAGCTGACCCACCGCGTGGGCGTCGCTGTCGATGGAGACCTTGCAGCCGGTCGCGACCACCTGCTCGAGGAGGCGCATCGGAGGGTCGAGCCGCTCCGGCCGGCAGTTGACCTCGACGGCCTTGTCGAAAAGCGCGCACGCGCCGAACACGAGGCCGGCGTCGAAGGTCGACTCGGGGCGGCCCTTGCCCAGCACCATGCGCCCGGTGCAGTGGCCCAGGATGTCGGTATGGGGGTTGGCCATGGCCGCGACCATGCGGTCGGTCATCGGTTGCTCGGCCATGCGCAGCTTCGAGTGCACGCTGGCCACCACCACGTCGAGCTCGGCGAGCAGGTCCTCCTCCTGGTCGAGACGCCCGTCCTCCAGGATGTCGACCTCCACGCCGGTGAGGATGCGGAACGGCGCCAGCTCCTCGTTGAGGCGGGCCACCAGCTCGAGTTGGGATTCGAGCCGCTCGGGGTCGAGCCCGTGGGCGACGGTCAACGACGGCGAGTGATCCGTGAGCGCGAGGTAGCGGTGACCGAGCTCGGCGCCCTTGCGCGCCATCTGCTCGACGCTGGCGCCGCCGTCCGACCAGTCCGAGTGCAGGTGCAGGTCGCCCTGGAGCGCGGCCCGGATCGGCCGCGCCGGGTCCGGCGTCGGGCGCGGCCTCCGCCTCGAGGCGGGCGAGATACTCGGGCACCTCGCCGTCGAGAGCCTGGGCGATCACCCGGGCGGTGCTCGAGCCGATCCCCGGCAGATCACCGAGGCGACCCTGGCCCGCCAGCTCGCGCAGCTCGTCGAGCGGGCGGTCCCGCACCGCGTCGGCGGCGCGGCGGAAGGCCTCCTCCTTGTAGCGGCCGGCGCGCTCGCGCTCGAGCAGCGTCGCGATGCGCTCGAGCGCGTCCACCGGGTCCATGCACTGAAAGTACCCTCCCCGGCCCCGCGGGAGTCGGGCCCCGCCGAACCGTTGCGTAGACTCGCGGGGCTACCCGGAGGGATGACTGAGAGGCCGAAAGTGCTCGCCTGCTAAGCGAGTAAGGGGTGACAAGCTCCTTCGAGGGTTCAAATCCCTCTCCCTCCGCCACTCGATCTCACGACATTGCGACCGGAGCGCCGCCGCTCGAGTCAGGCCACCACGAGGTTGGGTGGCCGCTCACCGGCGAGCACCGCTACCGCTCCCTCGCACGCGAGCTGGGCCATCCGCCGGCGGGTCCGCCCGGTGGCGCTGCCGATATGGGGCAGCAACACCGCGTGCGGTGCCGCCAGGAGTCGCCGGTGCACCTCGGGCTCGCGCTCGTAGACGTCGATCCCCGCGGCGAAGATCGTGCCCTCCTCGAGCGCAACGGCCAAGGCCTCCTCGTCGACCACCGGACCCCGCGCGGTGTTGACGAGCACCGCGCGGGATCGCATCAGGGCGAGGCGCCGCGCGTCGATCATCCCGCGCGTGTCGTCGCCGAGCGGCACGTGCAACGACACGACGTCGACCCGGGGCAGTAGGTCGTCGAGGTCGCCGACCCAGCCCGGGATGCCAGTGTCGTGACGGGTGTGGTGGAGCACCTCCATCCCGAACCCGGCCGCACGGCGCGCCACGGCCCGGCCGATCCGGCCGAAGCCGACGATCCCGATGGTCGCTCCGTGCACGTCGACGCCGAGGAAGTCACCGATGTGGAAGCCGGTCCAGCGGCCGCCCCGCAGGTCGGCCTCGGCGTCCGACGACCGGCGCGCCGCCGCCAGCACCAGGAGGAAGGCCAGGTCGGCGGTGGTCTCGTCGAGCACGCCCGGGGTGTTGCAGACCGCGATCCCGAGCCCGGTGGCGGTGGCGACGTCGATGTTGTCGTAGCCCACGGCGACGTTGGCCACGACCCGCAGCCGGCCCGCCCCCGCTCGCAGCACCGCCGCGTCGACCCGGTCGGTGAGCACGCAGACGACGGCGTCGGCGTCCGCCGCCGCCGCCGCGAGGTCGCCAGGGGTGTAGGGGTCGTCGCCGGGACGCTGGACCACCTCGTGCCCCGCCGCGAGCAGGGGATCGAGCCCGCCGTCGGGCAGGCGGCGGGTGACGAGCACGCGGGCCAAGCGAGCGAGCGTAGACCGGTCGGGGCCGCCCACGCGACGAGGTCGCGGTGCCCCATTGCCCCCAACCAGGTCGGAATGTACGGTATCGGCACTCTCGGCGTCCGGAGGGAACCCCGGGGAGGGCAGGCATGTGGCGGGGCACTGGGCAGGGCAAAGGGCAACAGGCACGCGGCGGCGAGGCCGTCGACCTGCGCGAGGTCGTGGTCGAGTACCGGGCCGACATCTTCCGCTTTGCGCGCTCCCTCTGCCGGAATGACGCCGACGCCGAGGATCTCGCCCAGACCGCGGTCGTGCGGGCACTGGCGGCGCCGGTCGAGCTCCGCGAACCGGAACGAGCGAAGTACTACCTCCTCCGGATCGTCCGCAACCTCGCCACCGACCAGGCGCGCGCCCGAGCCCGGGTGTCGGTGGAACCGTGGGCGGCCGTGCCCGAAATCGCGTCCGTCGACCTCGAGCCCGAAGCGGTCGTGCTCCGCGCTGACGCCCAGGAGCTTCCCCGCGCCGCGTTCGCCGATCTCCCGCGGGGCCACCAGGAGATCCTGCACCTGCGCTTCGTCGAGGAGCTCGACTACGCGGCGGTCGCGGCGCGGCTGCACACCACCGAGCACGCGGCCCGCCAGCGCGTGTATCGCGCGATGCAGGCGCTGCGCGCGATCGCGCAGCGCCGGGAGTTGGATCTCGGCGGGAGCTAGCCGGCGAGCAGCGCCCGCGCGCCCATCTCCACCGAGGGGTGGCGGAGGCGGGCCAGCGCGCGGGCCTCGATCTGGCGCACGCGCTCACGGCTCAGGTTCACCAGCTGCCCGACCTCGTCGGGGGTGCGGGGCTCACCGCGGTCGAGCCCGAAGCGCAGAGTGAGGATGTAGCGCTCACGCTCGTCGAGCACGGCCAGGAGCTTCTCGATCTCGGCCGGGAGCATCGCCCGGGCCGCCGACTCGTACGGCGACTCCGCGCCGCGGTCCTCGACGAGGTCACCGAGCTCGGTCTCGCCGTCTTCGCCCACGGGCGTCTCGAGCGACACCGGCTCCGCGAGGTGCGGGATGAGCTCCTTGACCCGCTCGGGCGCGAGGTCGAGCTCGGCCGCCAGCTCGTCGAGGGTGGCCGGGCGGCCGAGGCGGGCCTCGAGCCCGGCGCGCTCCTTCTGGAGGCGCGCGAGGTTGTCGGCCGCGTGGACGGGGAGCCGGATGGTGCGACCCGCGTTGGCGATGCCGCGCTGGATGGCCTGACGGATCCACCACGTGGCGTACGTGGAGAACTTGAAGCCCTTGCGCCAGTCGAACTTCTCGACCGCGTGGATGAGGCCGAGGTTGCCCTCCTGCACGAGGTCGAGCAGCGGCATGCCCGATGCCTGGTAGCGCTTGGCGATGGAGACGACCAGCCGGAGGTTCGACTGCACGAACTGGCGCTGGGCGTCTTCGCCCTTGCGCGCCAGGCGCTGCAGGTCGCGCTTCTCGGCGCGGGTGAGGCCCTTGTCGACGGTGTCGAGGGTCTCGCGGGCGGCCTTGCCGGCCTCGATGTCCTGGGCCAGACGCGCCTCGTCGTCCTTGGTCAGCAGCTGGTGGCGGCCGATGTCTTCCAGGTAGAGGCGGACGAGATCCTCATTGTCCCGTTCGGTGCGGTTTCGTACTCGAGCCACGGTGCCTTCCCGAGAGGTAGAGTTTCGGTCGCCCCGGGGGGAGAGAGCGACCTTCGACAGTAGAACGACGGCGGATGCGTCCTTGTTCCGGATTCGGGGTTGCGGATGCTGATTCCGGAATTCGGTGCACTCCGCGAACCGTTCCGGAGAACAGTGTCGCGGAGGTGAGCCCTCCATTGTGCACCTTTTCCGGGGTCCGACGCACATCCGCGTCGTGACGGCTCCGGCCGGGCCCACGATCGGGGTGGCGCAACCGGCGTCCGGCGGCGCCGGGCCCCCTGACCGCAAGGGATCCGGGGCGTCCGGGCACGGGCGCTCGTTGCCCGATCCGCACGTTCCGCGCGACGCTTCGCACCGGTCGGGCATCCGGTCCGCGATCCACGGGAGCAGCGAATGACAGTGAGTCGCGACCGCATCCTCGACGGGAACACGGTCGGTCCTGCCCGGCCGGTGGTGCGATCGTGACCGCGCCCACCACGTCGACGCCGACCCCCGATCTCGAACGCATGCGCCGCGAGCGCCACGCCCGCCTCGTCGAGCAGATGCGGACCCAAGGCGTCGACGTGCTCGTGGCGACCGGCGGGAGCAGCGTCGCCTACGCGACCGGCGCGGTCGTGCCAGCCGCCGACGCGGCGCGCGCCACCCACACCCGCAACGTCGCCGTGGTCACCGCGGACGGCGCGCCCCCGAGCTCTACACCCACTGGCCCGACGGTGTGCCGGCCGGGCACGACCCCGGGCACGTCCACGACGCGCTCGACCTGGAGTGGGCGGTCGACGCCGAACGGCTGGCGCGCTCGCTGCCCGATGGGCGGGTAGCGGTCGACGACTGCACCATGCCGCTGTGGGCCGCGCTGCACGGGCGCGACCTCGTCGACGCGGGAACGGTCGTCGGCGCCGCCAAGGTGGTGAAGACCGACGACGAGTTGGCGTGCATCCGGCACGCGCAGGAGATCAACGAAGCCGCGATCGGCGACGTCGAGGCCATCGTGCGGCCGGGCGTGACGACGACCGAGCTGAGCGGCTGCCTGTTGCGCGGCATCTTCGAGCGTGGCGCGGCATCGAACACCGTCGACCCGATCTGGCAGGTGATGGAACGCGACCCGGCGCGCCGGCCGCGTTCCACTACCGGCGACCTCGTGTTCCCGATCCCGACGCGGCCCCGCGAGCTCGTCGAGGGGGATCTCGTGTGGGTCGACAACGGCATCAACTTCGGCGGCTACCAGTCCGACTACGGCAACGCGTGGATCGTGGGCCGTGCTCCCGACGCGCGCGAGCGAGAGCACCATGCGGTGTGGTGCGCGGTCATGGACCGGGTGCTGGGGGCGGTGCGCGCCGGCGCGACGTGCGCCGATCTCACGGCCGCGGCGGGCGAGGCGTTCGGCCGCCGACCCTGGCTGGCGCACCTCTACCTCGCCCACGGCACCGGCATCGAGAGCGCCGAGCTCCCGTACGTCGGCACCGACCTGGGCCAGGCGTTCGACGAATCGTTCGTGCTGGCGGCGGGGATGGTGCTCGTGTTCGAGCCCATCACCTGGGAGGACGGCATCGGCGGCTTCCGGGCCGAGCAGATCGTCACCGTCACCGACGACAGCCACGAGCTCCTGAGCCGCGTCGACACCTCGGCGTGGGACTGACCGTGCACGAGCACGTCGACCGCCTGCTCCCCGCCCTCGCCGACGCCGGCATCGACGCGGTGCTGCTCGGCCGCGCCGGCAACGCACGGTGGGTCACCGGAGCCGACACGCTGTGGCTGGCGGGCACCCGACCGTTCGCGCCCGGTTGCGTCGTGGTGCGCGAGCCGCTCGGCGTGCACCTGCTGTCGGCCACCGACGACGGCGTCCCGCCCGACGTCGTGCCCTTCGAGCACCTGTTCCCGATCAGCTGGAACCCGGCCAACCTCATGGCCGCGCTGGTCGCCATCCCCGGGCTCGCCGACGCCCGGCGCATCGGCGTCGACTCGATGACGCCGACGATGGCCCAGCTCCTCGGCGCCGCGCTGCCGGGCGCCGAACTGGCCGACGCCGAGACGGTGCTCCGAGCCGTCCGCCGGGTGAAGACTCCCGCCGACGTCGCGGGCATCCGCGCCGCGCTGACGCTGGCCGAGGAGTGCCTCGCCACGTCGATGGCCGCTGCGGTCCCCGGCATCACCGAGCGCGAGCTCGTCGGGGTCTACGACGAGGCCATGGCGGCGCGCGGCGTGAGCACGCCGGCGTTCGAGGGCTCGTTCGTCGTGTTCGACGGCACGACGCGCACGCTCGTCACCGACCGGGCCCTGGCCCGCGCCGACCTGCTCCATCTCCGGGCCGGCGTGCTCCGTGACGGCTGGGAGGGCTGGCTGGCCCGGACGACGGTGTGCGGCGAGGGGCCGTCGGGTCGCCAGCACGCGGGCTTCGACCACTGGGAGCGCACCATGGCGACGCTCGTCGAGCAGTGCGGCCGGGGAACGCGTGTCGGCGACGTCCGCGGCAGCGGGGCCGCCGTGGAAGGTGTCGGCATGGGTCACGAGGAGCTGAGCGACGCCGACGTGGTCGAGCCCCGGATGGTGATCTCCCTGGAGCTCACCGTCGACGGCGTGCTCGGCAGCGAGACGGTGCTCGTCACCGCTTCCGGACGGGAACGCCTCACCGGCCTCGCGCAGCTGCGGGCCTGAACGACCCCGCCGCGCCGGGAACGGGCATCCCGCCGTGCGGGAGATTCGATCTTGGTGTAGATATGGCGGTCAGCCGGGCATCGGAGGGGTGCCCGACGTCGCAATTGGGGGGGACCTATGAGGATTCGTCGCTGGAAGCGCGCGATCGCGGGGCTCTGCGTCCTGGGGAGTGTGAGCATCGGGCTCGTATCGGCCGCCGCGGCGGGTACCACGAGCGACTCCTCTGGCAACGTCGAGCACTTCGTCGGCAATCCGAACGCTTCGAAGCAGTTCGCCAACTTGAAGAAGATCAAGGCCCCGAAGCCGTGCAAGGACGACACCGGAATCAGTGATTCCGAGATCAAGGTCGGCACGATCGTGCCGACATCGGGCCCGTACGCCCTCTTCTACTCGAACACGCTCGACGGCATCCAGGCCCGGGTGGACATGGCCAACGAGACCGGCGAGCTCGGTGATCGGAAGATCACGCTGACCAACGTCGACGACGGAGGAGAGACTTCCCGCAACGTCACCGCCGCGCAGCAGCTTGCGGAGCAGGACAACGTCTTCGGGATCATCACCGAAACCCCCGCGGGTGACGCGAGCGGGAAGTACCTGAACCAGCAGGGTGTGCCGGTGGTCGGATGGCAGCTCGGCCTACCCGTGTACGGCACGTACACGAACTACTTCGGAATGCAGAACGCCAACGCCAAGGAGATCGCGACCACCTACACCACTCGCAACGCCGACGTGGTCAAGGCACTCGGTGGCACCAAGCTCGCCGCGGTAGCGACCAACACGGCCAACGGCAAGGTCTTCATCGACCAGTTGACCAACGCGACGAAGCTGACCAAAGGCCTGAAGAGCGTCTACCGGAACACCGACATCCCCCCCGGCACATCTGATTTCGGTGCGATCGCCCAGGAGATCAAGGACTCGGGGGCCGACTCGCTGTACACCGCGCTCGACAGCGCCGGGAACTCCGGGCTCATGGCTGCCCTCAAGCAGGCCGGCGTGACCCTGAAGCCGGTCATCTTCCCCGGTGGGTACGACCCGCGGGTCGTGAACCTGCCGACCTACGCCGACGTGTACTTCGGCATCGAGTGGAAGCCGTTCGAGATCACGCCCTCTTGGAAGGGTCTCGACGACTTCAAGGAGTGGATGGCGAAGACGTCGCCGAAGGCGCCGCTCGGCCAGATCACCTCGGCCGGCTGGCTCTCGGCGAACACGTTCATCGAGGGCATCAAGGCGGCGGGCATGTCGTGTCCGACCCGCGAGGCCTTCATCAACAACCTGCGGATGGAGAAGGGCTACACCGCCGACGGGTTCTTCAGTGACATCCCGATCGACTTCTCCGAGGTCTACAACCAGGCCTTTGACTGCGTCTACTACGTGCACGTCGAGAACGGGGGCTTCGTGCCGCAGTTCGAAGGCAAGCCGTTGTGCGGAAAGAAGGCCATCAGCGGGAAGAAGATCACGAAGACGGGCGCCTGACGCGGCACCGACGTACCGGCGCCCAGGCCGGGTCCCACTCGTGACCCGGCCTGGGCGCTGCCTCTCCACTCCATCGACGGAGGAAACAGGCCGGTGGCGCCTTACATCATCAGCGGACTGGTCGTCGGCAGCATCTATGCCATCTCGGCGCTCGGTCTCGTGCTCACCTACAAGTCCTCGCGGGTGTTCAACTTCGCGCACGGCGCGATCGCGTACGGCATCGCCGTCTTCTACTACTACCTGACCCGCCAGAACGGCTGGAGCATCGAAACGGCTGCGCCGTTCACGATCTTGGTGGTGGCGCCCCTGGTCGGCCTGGCGCTGTACTACGCGCTGTTCCGGCGCCTGACCCACGCGACGCCGACCGTGCGTCTCGTCTCGACGGTCGGGCTCTGGGTCGCGCTCCCCGCGCTGGTGAAGATCCTCTTCCCTGTCGCCAAGACGGAGATCGAGGACCCTGACGGGCTCATTCGCAGACCGGTCGACGTCAAGTTCCTGAAGGTGTTCGGCACGTTCGTCAACGAGAACCAGGTCGTCGTGATCGTCAGTGCCGTGGTGATCGTGCTCGTAACCACATTCGTCCTGCGCTTCACCTCGATCGGCTTGGCCACCCGCATGACGGTCGATCAGCCCCGCAACGCCGGCATCGCGGGCGTGAACACCGAAGCGGTCACGGCCGGCTCGTGGATGGCGGGCATCATGCTCGCCGGCTTCGCGGGGGTGCTGCTCTCGCCGATCGTGGGTCTCAACGAGATCCAGTTCACGTTCTTGCTCGTCGGCTCGTTCGCGGCCGTGGTGGTCGGCCGGATGACGAGCCTGCCACTCGCCTTCGCCGGCGCGATCACCGTCGGGCTGCTGCAACAGATCTGGGTGAAGTTCCAACCCTCCGAAGGGTTCTTCTCGATCGGCATCTCGGCCAGCATCCCGTTCGTGGTGATGCTCGTGTTCCTGATCGGCTACAGCTTCTCCTCCAAGGGTTTGCGCACAGAATCATTCGTGGTCGATCTGCGCGGCGCGGTCGGGGTTCACGGCGACGCGCCGCCTATCCCCCCGGCGCACGGTTGGCGTCGTGCTCTCGGTCCGCTGACCATGGCCGTGGTGCTCGTGGCGATCCCGTTGCTGTTCGACGATTTCTGGATCTTCGACTCGTTCTGGATCGGCGTCTTCGCGCAGGGAGTCGCGCTGGCGATCATCTACCTTTCGTACACGCTCGTCACCGGGGAGGGCGGGCTCATCTCGCTGTGCCAGATCACCCTCTCCGGCATCGGCGCGTTCGGCGCCGCGCGGCTCGCGACCGAGGCCGGGTGGCCCATCTGGCTGGCGATCCTCGTCGGTGGGGTGATCGCGGTGCCGTTCGGACTGCTCGTCGCCCTGCCGAGCCTCCGCATCGGCGACCTGTATCTCGCGCTCTTCACGCTGGGCTTCGCGCTCCTGATCGAGCAGGTCGTGTGGGTGCGCCCGGAGTACGACCACTTCGGCCAGGGGATCACCCTCGATCGGCCCTTCGGCCTCGGTATCACCGACCGGGTGGAGATGTACGCGATCGTCGCGGTCGTGTTCGCGGTCGTCGCGTTCATGATCGTGAACATGAAACGCGCGACGTCGGGCTTGGTCTTCGCGGCGATGCGGTCCAGCGAGGCGGCATCCATGACCTCCGGCATCAGCATCGTGCGCGCCAAGCTGGTGCTCTTCGGCGTCAGTGCATTCGTGGCGGGTCTGGGCGGCGCGCTCTACGCGTCCGTCGTCGGGACGGCGACCCCGAACTCGTTCAACGCGCTGGTCGGTATCGTGTGGCTCGCCCTCGTGGTGACGTGGGGCGTCCGCTCGGTCACTGGCGCGCTGCTCGCCGGGATGATCTACGCGATCGCCCCGACGCGCCTGGCGATCATCCTCATCCTCGTCTTCTTCCTGGTGGTCAGCGGGGTCTTCACGCGGCTGGCACTGGGGCGGGCCTATCGAAAGCCCCTCGGCGCGGTCGCCATGGTGGTGCTCGCGATCGTGGCCTTCGGCGGCAGCGCGTGGATCTGGGACAACGTGGACGCCGATGAAGCAGTGAGCGTGATCCTGGTGCTCGTCGGCCTGGGCGCCACCGCGCTGATCGCGAGCAGGGTGGCCAAGATCCACATTGCGAACCGCGGCGTGCGGCTCGCGCTCCTGCTGATCGTCGCCGCGCTCGGGATCTGGGCCGCGGTGCTCCTCGCGGGCCTCGACCTCGGCGACTCGGCTGCCGACGTGCCCACCATGCTCTTCGGGCTGGGGGCGATCGGGCTGGTGCAGGAACCGCGCGGGGTGATCTACGACATCGTGAACCGCCAACGCCTCCGGCATTTCGCGACCGCCGAACGGGAGGAGGAGGAAGCGATCATCCTCACCGGAGCGGCGCCCTCCGACGCAGGAGCACCGGCATGACCGTGAGCACACCTCGCTCGAACCCGGCGCCGGAGGCAACCGGCGCCCCGCTGCTCGCCGCGACCGACGTGACCATGCGGTTCGGCGGTGTCGTCGCCCTCGACGCGGTGAGCCTCGCGGTACCCGCCGGATCGACGGTCGGGCTGGTCGGGCCCAACGGCGCAGGGAAGACCACGCTGTTCGGCGTGCTCTCAGGACTGCTGCGCCCCAAGACCGGTCGCGTCACGATGAGCGGGGTCGACGTCACCCGCCACAGTCCCCAGGCGCGCGCCCGGCGCGGCTTGGCCCGCACGTTCCAGCGGATGGAGCTGTTCACCGAGTTGACCGTGCGCGAGCACCTGGTCGTCGCCCGGCGGGTGAGGGAGGGCCGCGAACGACTCGTCGGCATCGCCCGCGATCTCAGCGGCTTCGGCGAGCGACCCGGTCCGGGCGAGGACGAGGCAGTCGACGGCATCCTGGCGCTGCTGGGCCTCGGCCAGGTGGCCGATCGACCGGCGCTGACGGTCCCGCTCGGCACCGGACGCCTGCTCGAGGTGGCCCGGGCGTTGGCCGCGGAGCCGACCGTGATGCTGCTCGACGAGCCCTCGTCGGGCCTCGACGTCCACGAGACCGACCAACTGGGGGAAGCGTTGCAACGCGTGCGCGAAGACCGCGGCATCGCGTTCGTGCTGGTGGAGCACAACGTGGAGTTCGTGCTGGACCTGTCGGACCGCGTCACGGTGCTCGACTTCGGCCAGGTCCTCACCGAGGGCACCCCCGACGAGATCCGCACCAGCCCAGACGTCCAGGCGGCGTACTTCGGCACGCCGCGCGAGGAGCAACCCGAATCCGGGGAGGGCACACCATGAACGCCGCCACGGCGGACGGCTACGAACCGCTGCTGCGGGTCACCGACGTCGAAGTCGCGTACGGCCAGGCCCGCGCGCTCTTCGGGGTGTCGTTCGACGTGCGCGCCGGCTCGGTCACCACCGTGCTGGGCGCCAACGGCGCGGGCAAGTCGTCGTTGGCCTCCGCGATCGCCGGTGTCGTGAAGCCGAGCGCGGGCCACGTCCAATTCCAGGGGCAGGACGTGACCGGGAAGTCGGCCGCCGCCATCTCGAGGCTCGGGCTCGCCTACGTGCCGGAGAACCGCAACCTGTTCCCCCACCTCTCGGTGAAGGACAACCTCTGGGGCCAGCTGCGGTTCTCGCTCCCCCGCACCCAGCGCAAGGACGCCTACGACCGCGCGCTCGAGCTGTTCCCCGTGCTCGCGGGCCGCCTGCGCCAGTCGGCGGGAACGCTGTCCGGTGGGGAGCAGCAGATGCTCAGCCTCGCCCGGGTGCTCGCCGCCTCGCCCAAGCTCCTCATCGCCGACGAGATGTCGCTCGGCCTCGCGCCACTCGTGGTCGACCTCGTGTTCGAATCGCTCGCCCGCGCGCGCGACGAAGGCATCACCGTGCTGCTCATCGAGCAGTTCGTGGAGCGTGCGCTCGCGTTCGCCGACCAGGCGGTCGTGCTGCGCCACGGGCTGGTCGGCTGGCAGGGCCCCGCGAGCGAGGCGGGCGACGAGCTGCTCGCCGAGTACCTCGGCGGCGAGACCGCGTCCACCCTCTGAAGCGACGACCGGCGGGATCAAATAGGCTGCGATTTGCGGCCGGGTGGCGATCCGGACCGGGTGACTCCAGGAGGAGCGGATCGATGCAGCTCTCGATGCCGGTCGACTATGCGGGCGGGTACGAAGCGTCGGCGGCGCGGGTCGTCGAGCTCGAGTCGGCCGGCCTCGACGTCGCCTGGGTGGCCGAGGCCTACAGCTTCGACGCGGTCAGCTTCATGGGCTACCTGGTGGCGAAGACGTCGACGGTGCAGATCGGGGCGGGCATCCTGCCCCTCTACACCCGCACCCCGACCCTCATCGCGATGACTGCGGCCGGGCTCGACTCGCTCTCCGGCGGGCGCTTCATCCTCGGCCTCGGCGCGTCGGGCCCGCAGGTGATCGAAGGATTCCACGGCGTGCGCTACGACAAGCCGCTGGCGCGCACCCGCGAGATCGTCGACATCTGCCGGCAGGTGTGGCGCCGAGAAGACAAGCTCGTGCACGACGGGCCGCTGTACCACGTGCCCCTCGCGGAGGGTGAAGGCACCGGCCTCGGCAAGCCGCTGAAGATCATCAACCACCCCGTGCGACCCGACATCCCCGTGTACGTCGCGTCGCTCGGCGAGAAGAACGTCGAGCTCACCGCCGAGATCGCCGACGGCTGGCTGCCGTTGTTCTTCGTGCCCGACAAGGCCGCCGAGGTGTTCGGACCGTCACTCGGCGCGGGGCAGGCCCGGCGTGATCCGGCACTGGGAACGCTCGACATCTGCGCGGGCGGCCTCGTCGCCATCGGTGAGGAGAAGGACGTCGGCGCCGTGCGTGACCTCGCCCGCCCGATGGTCGCCCTCTACGTGGGCGGCATGGGCGCGCGCGGTCAGAACTTCTACAACGCCCTCGTGCAGCGCTACGGGTACGAGGACGCGGCGGCGGAGATCCAGGACCTCTACCTCTCGGGCAAGAGGCAGGAGGCCGAGGCGGCGGTGCCCGACGAGCTGCTCGAGCTCACCAACCTCGTCGGGCCCGAGAGCTACATCAAGGAACGCCTGGCCGTCTTCCGCGAGGCCGGGGTCACCATGCTCAACGTCACCCCCGTCGGCCCGAGCGCCGCCGAGGTCGTCGGCCGACTCAAGGAGTGGAGCGCGTAGCCGCGCAACCACCCGAACCCGGTCGGTGCGTCAGATCCCGAGGATCTGGGCCTTCTTGGCCGCGAACTCCTCGTCGGTGAGGATGCCCTGGTCGTGCAGCTGCGCGAGCTTGGTCAGCTCGTCGGTGAGGTCCTCTTCACCGGACTGCGCCGGCGGGGGTGGGGCGGCCGCGGCCTGCTGCGCCATGGCCTGTTGCTGAGCTTGGGCGTCCTGCGCGGCGTACTTCTGCTGTTGGCGGTGCGACACGCTCCCGGCCACCACGCTGGCGGTACCGACGACGGCGGCGGTGCGCAGGATGGGTCTTCCTCGTCGAAGCATCTGCTGTGTCCTCCCGTGCGTTGGGATGCGAGGGCCGGTCCGACCCCGATCAGTTGGCGGCGACGACCTCGTCGATGACTTCCTTCGGGATCCTGATCTCCGCGACGACCTCGCCCCCGGAGCCCAGGACCGCGTCGCGGAACCGGGTGGCCCACACGTGTTCGACCAGCAGGATCGCCGCCGACGAGCCGGGCGCCAGGTCGGCGCCGAGGTCCTCGATGTCTTCCTCCGACACGAGCCCGCTCGGCTCCTCGATGTGCGGCTCGAACGCGGTACCGATCGCATCGTCGAGGTCCGAGAGCTCGATGCCGACGACGTTGCCGTCGTCGTCCTTGGTCACGAAGACCAGGTCGATGACCCGGATCACGCCGCTCGCCACGAGCTCCGCGAGCGCGGGCGCGACGTCGCCGTTGAACTCGTTCCCGGGAAAGCTCACGACCAGGATCTCTACCGGTCCGAGGTCCATGCTCCCTCTCCTGTCTCCACTGATCCGCGACAATCGTCGACTCAGAGGCCAGACCCTAACGGATGCAGGACGACGTGACATTGCGCAGACCTCGTGGAGGATGAGGCCCTGTGGGAACGCCACGCCGGATGGTGGCAGCGCGAGCACGCCGACGGCGACGATCCCGAATACGGCGAGCAGATCCTGCCGATGGTGGCGCGCCGGCTCCGGCACGCTGGGCGTGTGCTCGACGTCGGCTGCGGTGAGGGGCAGGTCGCCCGTCACCTCGCGGCGCACGGTGTCGAGGTCGTGGGCCTCGATCCGACGCGGTCGCAGATCGAGGTGGCCCGGGACCGTGCCGGCGGCCCGCACTACGCCCGTTCCCGGGCGGAGGCACTCCCGTGCCGGGACGCGGCGTTCGACGCCGTGCTCCTGTGCCTGGCGATCGAGCACGTCGACGGGTTCGAGGCCACGATCCGCGAGGTCGCCCGCGTCCTCGCACCGGGCGGCCACTTCCTGTTCGTCCTGTGCCACCCGCTTCTCCAGGCGCCGGGTGCGGCATGGATCGACGACCGGGTCACCGGCACGCGGTACTGGAAGATCGGCTCGTACCCACGCGACCACACCGTCGTCGACGAGGTCGCGCCCGGCGTGACGTTGCCGTTCATCCACCGCCCGCTCAGCCGCTACGTCCACACGATGGGAGACGCCGGCCTGTTGATCGACGACATGGAGGAGCCGGCGCCGCCGGCCCGGTTGGTGGCCGAGACGTGGGGATTCGCCGAGGCGGCCACCATTCCCCGCGTCCTGCTCGTCAGCGCCCGGTCGTTCCCGGGTGGGTCACCGCGATGATCCGGGTGGCACGGTGCCCGGTGCTCGAGACCGTCAAGCACCCAGCAGGACGCCGCGCACGACCTCACCGTCGCGCATGGCCGCCAGCGCCAGGTTCACCTCTTCGAGCGGGAAGTGCTTCGTGACCATCCCGCCGAGGTCGACCCGGCCGGTCTCGATGAGCTCGATGAATCGCGGGTAGTCGCGGGTGACGCGCGCGGAGCCGTAGTAGCTGCCCTTCACCGTGCGGTCCTCCATCACCATCCGCATCGTCGGCAGCGCGAGACCCGCGCCGCGACCGGCGACGCCGATCAACACCGTGGTGCCGCCGCGCCGGGTCATCTCGAGCGCCTGCATCTGCAGCTGCTCGACGCCCACCGCCTCGAACGCGAAGTCCACGCCGCGACCGCCGGTGAGCGCCTGCACCTGCTCCACCGGGTCGCCCGCGGTGGGATCGACCTCGTCGGTCGCACCGAACTCCAGGGCTGACCGGCGCTTCATCGCCAACGGGTCGATCGCGATGATGCGCGACGCGCCGGCGACCCGCGCGCCCTGGATCGCCGAGATGCCCACACCACCGCAGCCGACCACGGCGATCGTGGCACCCGCGGCGACCTGCGCGGTGTTGATCGCGGCACCGAACCCGGTGGTGAACCCGCAGCCGATCAGCGCGAGCTGATCGGCCGGGAGATCGGTGTCGACCGGGATGCACGACGCCTCGTCGACCGTCATGACGTCGGCAAAGCTGCCGACCCCGCTCATCGCGTTCGCCACGGATCCGTCGGCACGCTCGGCGCGGGGCCGGGCCATCACCGCGGGTCCCATCTCGCAGAGGTGCGTCTCCTGGCGCAGGCAGTACCAACACTTCCCGCACACCGGTGTCAGCGCGACGATCACCCGCTGGCCCGGTCGTACGCGCGACACCTCGGCGCCGACCCACTCGACCACACCGCAGGCTTCGTGCCCCAGGATCATCGGGTTGCCTCCGGGCATGCGGTCGATCACCGCCTGGTCGGACTGGCACACCCCGCTCGCGTGCACGCGGACGACGGCGTCACGCGGCCCCGGCGCGAGTGCGGTGACGTCCTCGAGCGAGAGGTCCTGATGTTGTTCCACGAAGATCGCTGCACGCATGCGCGTACCGTACCGCCATCACTCCGTGTACCGCGACCAGGCGTCGTGGTCGAACTGCAACACGGTGAGCGGTCCGTTCGTCAAGATCCCGGTGCCGCTCGAGGGCGACGACATCAGCGAGATCATCGAGGCGCACCGCGACGAGCTGCCGTTCAGCGACCAGCTGCCGTCGTTCGACCCGCCCAAGCACACCGCGCAACGTGGACTGCTGATGCGCCTGATCACGCCGAAGCGCCTCAAGGAGAACGAGGAGTACGTGTGGGGGCTCGCCGATCGCACGACCGACGAGTTCTACGACCGCGGTGAGTGCGAGTTCATCCCCGAGTACGCCCTTCCCTTCACCCTCATGGTGGTCGCGGACCTCCTCGGCGTGCCCGACGAGGACCGCGACGGGATCCGCGCCCGGCTCGCGGGCAAGGAACGGCCGATGGCGAATTTCCGCGCCGGACTCGTGGAGGACACCAACCCCGCGAAGCTGTCGCACAAACCGCTCGAGTACCTCTACGAGCAGTTCACGGCCTACATCGAAGACCGCCGGCGCGGGCCGCGCGACGACATCATGACGGAACTGGCCCAGGCGACGTTCCCCGACGGCACGCTGCCCCCGGTCGACGACGTGATGCGGATCGCGGCCAACCTGTTCTCCGCGGGCGGTGAGACCACGGCCCGGCTCATCACCATGTCGTTCCGGCGCCTCGGCGACTGCCCCGACCTCCAGCGACAGCTGCGCGACGACCCCGAGCTCATCACGCCGTTCATCGAGGAGCAGCTGCGGATCGAAAGCCCGCTGAAGGGCTCGTTCCGCCTCGCCCGCGTCCCGACCACGGTCGGGGGCATCGACCTGCACGCCGGGGCCACCGTGTTCCTGATGCCCGACGCCGCCAACCGTGACCCGCGCCAGTTCGAGCAGCCGGACGAGTTCCGCCTCGATCGCGCGAACGGTCGCAACCATCTCGCGTTCGGGCACGGCATCCACTCGTGCGTCGGTGCACCCCTCGCGCGTGCGGAGACCAAGGTCACGATCCAGCGCTTCCTCGACCGCACCGCCGACATCCGGATCTCGGAATCCCACCACGGCCCGGCGGACGCGCGGCACTACCGGTACGACCCCACCTACATGCTGCGCGGCCTCCGGGAGCTGCACCTGGAGTTCACGCCTCACGCGTGAACGAGAACCCCTTCCTGCCCGAGCCGTCGCGGCCACGTGCTCGAGGAATCCCGGTCCCGGTGGGCGAGGGGGGACTTGAACCCCCACATCCTTTCGGACACAGGCACCTGAAGCCTGCGCGTCTGCCAATTCCGCCACTCGCCCGGAGGGCGACAGGGTAGCAGCGCGCCCACGGGCGGCTCCGAGCCTTCTTCTGGTCCCGAAGGCTCCGGCTCCGACGAGTGGCCCCTAGTGTGCGGTCATGGCCAAACAACGAAAGTCCGGCGACGGCAGCACCCCCACCGGAAGTCCCGAAGGACCTCCCGGGAAGAAACAACGCAGGAAGGCACGCAGGAACAGCAAGAACCGCAAGTAGGCCGCGCCCCCGTTCGCGCGGGGGCCGTCGGTACACTCTCCCCGTGGGACTCCAGGGGTTCGAGCGTCGGCTCGAGCGGCTGGTGGAGGGAACCTTCAACAAGGCCTTCCGCAGTGGACTCCAGCCCGTCGAGATCGGTCACCGGGTCGCCCGTGTGCTCGACGACGGCCGCACGCTCGGCGTCGGGGGCCGTCCGGTGGCCCCCAACAACATCGGCGTCTATCTCTCTCCCGCCGACTTCGAGCGCTTCGCCTCCTTCGCCGAGGCCCTCGCCCGCGAGCTCGCCGAGGCCGCCCGCCAGCACGCCCGCGACGAGGGGTACCAGTTCGTGGGTCCGGTCACCCTCACCCTCGTGCCCGACGACACCCTCAAGACCGGCGACTACGACGTGGTCGCGGAGATCGCCGAAGGGGCCGGGGGTCACGTCGGGTCGTTGGTGCTGCCCGACGGTCGGCGGGTCGCGCTGGGCGAGCACATCACCAGCCTCGGGCGCAACTCCGACTGCACCGTCACCCTCGCCGACCCGAGGGCGTCACGGCGCCACGCCGAGATCCGGCCCACCGCCGACGGCTTCCTCATCGCCGACCTCGGGTCCATGAACGGCACCCTCGTCAACGGCACCGCCGTCCGGGAGCGGGTGCTGCACGACGGCGACGAGATCTCGGTGGGCGCGACCGTGTTGCGCTTCGAGGCCTCCTAGTGCCCGAGTCGGTTCTCACCATCCTGAAGTTCTGCTTCCTCGCTCTCCTCTATCTCTTCCTGTTCCGGGTCGTGCGCGTGGTGGCGAAGGAGCTGCGGGCCCCGGCGCCGGTCCCGCACCAGCCCGCAGCACCACCGGCGGCCGCACCGGTGGCCGCGTCGCGCCCGGCCAAGCCCGCGCGCGGGCGGGGCCCCGGCCATCTCCGCGTCCTCGAGCCCCCGGCCCGTCAGGGGGAGAGCTACGCGCTCACCGACGAGGTCACCGTCGGCCGCGGCGGGGGATGCGCCATCGTGCTCGCCGACGACGCGTTCGTGTCGACGGTCCACGCCCGCGTGTTCCGCCGCGACGGCGCGGTCTACGTCGAGGATCTCGGTTCCCGCAACGGCACGCTGCTCAACGGCGAGCCGGTGACCCACGCGGCGCAGCTCCGGCGGGGCGACCACGTGCAGTTCGGCCAGACCGTGGCCGAGGCCGTGCGGTGACCAGTTGAGGCTCGTGGTGGGGGCCGCCACCGACGTCGGGCGGGTGCGCGAGGGCAACGAGGACGACTACCTCGTCGACGACGCGATGGGCCTGGTGGCGGTGGCCGACGGCATGGGCGGCCACCGCGCCGGCGAGGTCGCCAGCGCGACCGCGCTCGAGGCGTTGCGCGCCGCGATCAACGCCGGACAACCGCTGCGGGACGCGATCGAGAGCGCCAACGAGGCCGTGTTCACCAAGTCGCTCACCGACGCCAGCCTGCGCGGGATGGGCACCACGCTCACCGCGGGCACCCTGGTCGCGGGGGGCACGCTGCTCGTCGGCCACGTCGGCGACTCGCGCGCCTATCTGCTGCGCGACGGTGAACTGCGCCAGGTGACCGTCGACCACAGCCTGGTCGAGGAGCTCGTCCGCGACGGGCGCCTCACCCCCGACGAGGCCGCCGTCCACCCGCAGCGCTCGATCATCACCCGGGCGCTCGGGGTCGACGCATCGGTCGAGGTCGACGTGTACCCCGTCGAGCTCGCCCCCGGCGACCGTCTGCTGCTCTGCTCCGACGGGCTCACCGGCATGGTGCAGTTCGACGCCATCGCGGCCACCCTCCGCCGCGAGGAGGACCCGGCCCGCGCGGCGACCCAGCTCATCGACGCCGCCAACGCCGCCGGGGGCGAGGACAACATCACCGTCGTCGTCGTCGCCGTGACCGACGAGGCACCCGAGCGCAGCGCCGGCGGAAGCGACGGCGGTGCAGGAAGCGACCGTCGCCCCCGAGCCCGAGCCCGACCCCGGTGAACGCCGCCGCAGCCGGGCCCGCGGCGTGGGCCGCGTGCTGCTCTGGGCGCTCCCGATCGTCGTCGTGCTCGCCGTCGCGGTCGGTGCGGTCGGCTGGTACGCCCGCCGCAGCTACTACGTGGGCCTCGACCAGCAGCAGGTGACCGTGTTCAAAGGGGTTCCCGGTGGTCTCGCGGGCTGGGACCCGACGATCGAGCGCCGCACCGCCCTCGACGTCGCCGACCTGCGCCCGGCCGACATCGTGGCGGTGAAGGACCACCCGACGTTCTCCTCCCGCGCCGACGCCGACGCGTTCGTCGCCCGTATCCGCAACCGGACGACCACCACGACGACGACGACGAGCACCACGACGACGACCACCACGACGGTGCCCGGTGCGACGACCACCGCGCCCTCGGTCACCACACCGGCGACACTGGCGCCGGCCACACCGTGAGATCACCCACCGCGAAACGGCGGCGCAGCCGGGAGCTGGGCCTCGGGCTCCTCGCGGTGGTCGTCACCTGCTCGGGATACGTGCTGCTCCTGCTCGCCGACCGCCCCGACATCCCCGCCGACCTGTGGGTGTTCCTGCTCGCGGTGCTCGGCCTCTACGTGGTCGCGCACCTCGCGGTCCAGCGCTTCGCGCCACGCGCCGACCCGACCCTTCTGCCGATCGCGTTCCTGCTCAACGGGATCGGCTACTTCACCATCTCACGCCTCGATCGCGACCTCGCGCGCGTGCAGGCGGTCTGGACCGCGGTGGGCATCGGCGCGTTCGTGCTCACGCTGATCGTCGTGAAGCACATCCGCACGCTCGAGCGTTACAAGTACACGTTCCTGTTGCTCGGCGTCGCCGCGCTCCTGCTGCCGTCGCTCCCCGGCGTCGGACGCGAGATCAACGGTGCGCGGTTGTGGGTGCGCGTCGGCCCCATCAACTTCCAGCCGAGCGAGGCGGCCAAGGTGCTCCTCGTGGTGTTCTTCGCCGCGTACCTCGTCGACAAGCGCGAGCTGCTCGCCACCGGGACCCGTCATCTGGGCCCGTTCCGTCTCCCGGATCCCAAGCACCTCGGGCCGCTGCTGCTGGCGTGGGGCTTCTCGATCCTGGTGATGGTCCGCGAGAAGGACCTCGGATCGTCGCTGCTCTTCTTCGCCGTGTTCGCGGCGATGCTCTACATCGCCACCGAGCGGGCGTCGTACCTGGTGGTCGCGTTGGGCCTGTTCCTCGGCGGAGCGTACGTCGCGTACCAGCTGTTCCAGCACGTGCAGGACCGCGTGAGCTCCTGGGCCGACCCGTGGTCGGTGTCGCAGACGACCGGCTTCCAGCTGGTGCAGTCGCTCTTCGCCCTCGGATCCGGGGGCTTTGCCGGTACCGGGCTGGGGTTGGGCAGCCCCCAGAAGATCCCCAACGCCTCGACCGACTTCGTGCTCTCGGCCATCGGCGAGGAGCTCGGCCTGCTGGGGACGGTCGCGGTGTGCATGTTGTTCCTGCTCTTCGTCGGCAGCGGCTTCCGCATCGCCATCCAGACCGAGCGGCCATTCGCGAAGCTGTTCGCCGCCGGGCTCACCACCATCATCGGGATCCAGACGTTCGTGATCATCGGCGGAGTGATCCGGGTGATCCCGCTGACCGGTGTCACCCTGCCGTTCATCTCCTACGGCGGCTCGTCGCTCATCGCCAACTTCGTGATCGTCGCGCTGCTGCTGCGCATCTCCGACGAGACGGTCGCGCGCGCCGAGACGCCGGGCGCGCTCGCGACCGCCCGCACCGCGGTGGGAGGTGACGCCACGGCCGCGCCCCCGCCGGCGCGCCGGTGAACCGTCCGATCCGCCGCGTCGGATACGTCGTGACGGTCCTCATCCTGCTGCTGATCGCGCAGCTCACCTACCTCCAGGTGGTCGACGCCAGCAAGCTCGCCAACGACAAGCGCAACGTTCGCGGCGCGCTCAAGGAGTACAACCGGGCGCGCGGGGAGATCCTCACCGCCGACGGCACGGTCGTGGCGCAGTCGCTACCCACCACGGGCGACTTCAAGTACGTGCGCTACTACCCGCAGGGCGGGCTGTACGCGCACACCGCCGGTTACCAGTCGTTCGTCAACCTGGTGGGCACGACGGGCGTCGAGGAGTCGTACGACAAGGTCCTCACCGGGCAGGACACCAGCCTCCAGTTGAGCAACCTCGGCGGCCTCCTCAGCGGTAAGTCGCAGACCAACAATGTGATCCTCTCGCTCACCCAGAGCGCCCAGACCACCGCCGAGCAGTCCCTCGCGGGCCGGCGGGGCTCAGTGGTGGCGCTCGACGTGCACACCGGCGCGGTGCTGGCCATGTACTCGAACCCGACGTTCAACCCCAACGGGCTCTCGGTGCACGACGCCCAGGTCGTGCAGAACAGCTTCAACCAGATCAACGCGGGGGACCAGCCCGCCCTGCAGCGCGCCTACCGGGACACCTACCCGCCGGGCTCCACGTTCAAGGTGGTCACCAGCAAATCCGCCATCGAGACCGGGATCGCGACACCCGACACGCCGGCCTTCCCCGTCGTGAACGGCTTCGAGATCCCCGGCACCACCACGACCCTCAACAACTTCGACAACGAGACCTGCGGCGGCACGATGCTCGAGAGCCTCATCATCTCGTGCAACACGACGTTCGCCGCGCTCGGCTACCAGATGGGTGACGGGTTCGTGGCCCCGATGGAGCAGTGCGGCATCGACAGCGCACCCCCGATCGACCTCTCCCCGAGCGCGGCGGACAGCGTGGGACCGCTGGTCGGCGCGCCCCGCCCCCGCTTCGCCCTCGCCGGCATCGGTCAGGGCGACGTGCGGACGGCCCCGTTGGAGATGGCCCTCGTCGCCGCCGGCATCGCCGACGGCGGAGTCATCAAGGAACCGCACGTGGTGAAGGAGATCCAGAACTCCGACGGCAAGACCGTCCGCACCATCGGGACGAAGGACTGGAAGACCTGCATGTCGCCGACGACCGCGCAGACCCTCAACGCCATGATGGTCGACGTGGTCAACCAGGGCACCGGCACCGCGGCCCAGATCAACGGCGTGGCGGTGGCCGGCAAGACCGGCACCGCGCAGACCGGCATCCAAGGGGAGGCCCCCCACGCCTGGTTCATCGCCTTCGCCCCCGCCAACGCCCCCAAGTACGCGGTCGCGGTGATCGTCGAGGGTGGCAACTTCGGTGGCGACGACGCGACGGGTGGCGCGGTCGCGGCCCCGATCGCCCGCGACGTGCTGGAGAACCTCCTGGCCACGAACCCATGATCGGGAACCTGCGGAGCGCCGCTGCGAGGCGCCCACTCACCGCTAGATTGCCGTGACCATGCCCGAAGCCCGCGTCTTCGCGAACCGTTACGAACTGGGCGAAGAGATCGGCCGGGGCGGCATGGCCGACGTGTACCTCGCGCACGACCGCCTGCTCGATCGCCAGGTCGCGGTGAAGGTCCTCTCGCCCGAGTTCGCGTCCGATCGCACCAACTTCGAGCGGTTCCGGCGCGAAGCCCGGGCCGCCGCCGGGCTCAACCACCCCAACATCGTCGCGGTCTACGACTGGGGCGAAGAGGACGACACCTCGTACATCGTGATGGAGTACGTGCCGGGCCAGACCCTGCGCGACCTCATCCAGGCCTACGGCCAGCTGTCCCCCACGGAAGCCGCGCGCATCGCCGCCGAGATCGCCGACGCGCTGTCGTTCGCGCACGAGCACGGCGTGGTGCACCGCGACGTGAAGCCGGCCAACGTGCTCATCACCCCCCACGGGCAGGTGAAGGTCACCGACTTCGGCATCGCGCGCGCCGAGACCGGCGAGCCGCTCACCAAGACCGGCTCCGTGCTCGGCACCGCCACCTACTTCTCTCCCGAGCAGGCCCAGGGCCTGCACCTCGACGGCCGCTCCGACGTGTACGCACTCGGCGTGGTCCTCTACGAACTGGTGACGGGAACCGCTCCGTTCATCGCGACGAGCCCGGTGTCCGTCGCCTACAAGCACGTGCGCGAGGAACCGGCCGCGCCGTCGACGATCGTGCCCGACCTGCCCGGCGCGATGGACCGCATCGTGCTGACCGCGATGGCCAAGGACGTGAACGCGCGGTACCAGTCGGCCCTGGACCTGCGCAACGACCTCCTGCGCTTCGAGCGCGGCCGGCCGCTCATGGGCGGCCCCGTCGCCGCGCTCGCCGCCGCGCTCCCCTCGACCGTGGTCGCGGCCCCCGCGGTGGCAGCCGCGACCCGGCGTGCGACCCCGCCGCCCCCGCCACCCCGACGCCACCGGAGCGGGGAACCCGCTGGGGTGCGATCGTGGCCGTCGGCATCGCCCTCACGCTGCTCCTCGCGCTGATCGTGGTGCTCCTCGTACAGTCCGACTTCGGGGCCGGCGACAACGCCGCGCCCACGCTCGACGTCCCCGCGGTGATCGGCGTCCCGTACGGGCAGGCCGAAGCCGCACTGAAGTCGCTCGGCTTCACGGTGCAACGCGTCGACGAGGACGCGCCGTACCAGGCCCCGGAGCTCGTCCTCGCTCAGAACCCGGAGCAGGGCCGGAAGATCCCCAAGGGCGGGCTCATCGCCCTCACGGTCAGCAGCCCGACGATCACGATTCCCGATGTGGTCGGCCAGACCAAGGAGAACGCGGCCTCGGCCCTGGCCAAGGTCAACCTCTCGCCCAAATTCGTCGAGGGCGACAGCGACCAGCCGCCGGGCACGGTGCTGGGGACCTATCCGGGCGCGGGTGGAAAGGTCGACAAGGCCGCCTCCGGGCCGGCGACGGTGGCTGTGCTCGTCGCCCGCGAACCCGCGGTGCCCGTTCCCGACGTGGCCGGCCAGGATCCCTACCCGGCACTGCTCACCCTCGGCGGTGCCAGCTTCCAGGTGACGGTGGTGCCGACCCCGAGCGACACGGTGCCCAGCGGCAAGGTCATCGGCACCGATCCGGCGGCGGGCACCCCGCTGCCCCGGGGATCGGCGGTGAAGCTCCTGGTGTCGTCGGGTGCGGCGGCCGTCAACGTGCCCAACGTGGTCGGGCAGACCAAGGCGGTTGCCGAGGCCGTGCTGACCGGCGCCGGCTTCAGCGTGCGGGAGACCTTCGTCAACGCGGGGCCGTCGAAGACGGGCACGATCGTGAGCCAGTCGCCGTCGGGAGGCTCGGCCCCGAAGGGTGCGCTCGTCGCCGTCACGATCGGGCTTTGATCCTCGCCCACTGGTACGCGGAGTCGGGGCGCCACGACCTGCCGTGGCGCGCGACGCGGGACCGGTGGGCGGTGCTCGTGTCGGAGGTCATGCTCCACCAGACACAGGTGCCGCGGGTCGCGGCGCTGTACCAGGCGTTCCTCGACCGCTTCCCGACCCCTTCGGCGATGGCCGGCGCGGGACCCGGCGCGGTGATCGAGGCCTGGGGCCGGCTCGGCTACCCGCGCCGGGCCCGGCGCCTGTTCGACACCGCGGTGCTGATCCACGAGCACGGGTGGCCCAGCGACCTCACCGACCTCCCCGGGGTCGGTCGCTACACCGCGGCCGCGGTCGCCGCGCAGGCCGACGGGACCGACGTGCCCGCGGTCGAGGTGAACATCCGACGCGTCGTCGAGCGCCTGGGCGGCGCGCGCCTGAGCGAGCGGGAGGCGGAGGCGGCGATGGTCCGCGCCGGTCGGCCGCTGCGCGGGCGCGACCGCCTGCTCGCGCTCATGGACGTGGGCGCGATCCTGTGCCGGCCGCGCGTGCCCCGGTGCCCCGAGTGCCCGCTCCGGCGCCGGTGCGCCACCCGCGGCCCCCTGCCCGACGAGACCCGCACCCGCCAGGCACCGTTCGCCGGCAGCTTCCGCCAACGCCGCGGCGAGGTGATGGCCCGCCTGCGCGCGGGACCGGTCACTACGGGTGCGCTCGACGGCGACGCCCTCGCGTCGCTCGTGGCCGACGGGCTGGCCGTCGTCGTGCGCGGCCGGGCGCGGCTGCCGTGACGCGGATCAGACGCGGGTGGCGGCGAGGAAGTTCTGCAGCAGGGAGTGACCGGACTCGGTGAGGATCGACTCGGGGTGGAACTGCACGCCCTCGACCGGCAGCTCCCGGTGGCGCAACCCCATCACCAGGCCGTCGTCGGACTCGGCCGAGATCTCGAGCACGTCGGGCACCGAGTCGCGGGCCACGACGAGCGAGTGGTAGCGGGTGGCGGTCAACGGGCTGGGCAGGCCCGCGAACACCCCGCGACCGTCGTGGCTGATCTGCGAGGTCTTCCCGTGCATCACGTGGGGTGCCCGCACCACCTCGCCCCCGAAGATCTGGCCGATGCACTGGTGGCCGAAGCAGACGCCGAGCACCGGGATCCCGGCCTCGCCGAAGGCCCGGATCGCGTCGATCGACACGCCGACGTCGTCGGGATCGTCGGGGCTCCCCGGACCGGGCGACACCAGCACCGCGTCGGGTTCGAGAGCACGCAACGTGGCGAGGTCGACGGCGTCGTTGCGGTGCACGACCGGTTCGGCACCGAGCTCGCCGAGGTACTGCACCAGGTTGTAGACGAACGAGTCGTAATTGTCGATGACGAGGACCTTCACCGTCACGACGCTACCGGTCGCGGGAACCGGACCGGGCGGGCATTCGCTATCCTCCCCGCGTGCCGTCGTCGAAGAAGCCCGCGAGCAAGAAGCAGGCCTCCAAGAACCAGGCCGCGACGAAGAGCGCGCCGCGGCGTCCGCCGAGCAAGGGCTCGCGCTACACCCCGCCGACGCCCAAGCAGGCCTCCACCAGCCCGCTCTGGGTGCCGGTCTCGATGTTCACGTGCCTGGCGCTCGGGGTGGCCGTCATCGCCGGCAACTACATGGAGCTGCTCCCCGGCGGCGACGTGAGCAACAACTTCCTGCTCATCGGCCTCGTGCTGCTCGTCGCCGGTTTCGTGCTGTCCACATTCTTCCGCTGAGCGTTTTCCATGGCATCGTCCCCATCCGGGGGAAATGTCCGAACGTCAGCCCTGTAACTTCACACAGGTTTGTCCACAGTCTGTGGATCACCGGACAACGCCACGTCGCCGGGCCCGCTCGCTACTCGATCAACACCATGTCCTCACGGCAGTGCCGGGGCGCCTCCGGGTCGTCCCCCTGGGCCGCGGTCATCGTGACCTCGGCGCCACAGACGATGCACCGGAACTGCATGTGCACCGGCTTGATGTCGTCGGGATCGGGCTCCTCGGGCGGCGCGACCTGGAACTTCCGCAGCATCGAGACACCAAGCAGGTAGAGCGCCAGCGCCACCGCCACCCCGAGCACGATGCGCAGCACGGTCCCGGTCATCCGATGATCGTCGCGCTCCCCGGCCCGCGAACGCGAACGCAGGTCCACGCGAACCGGCTAGAAGCGCTCGATCACGGTGGCGTTGGCCAGACCGCCGCCCTCGCACATCACCTGGAGGCCGGTGCGGCCGTCGCTGCGTTCGAGTTCGCAGAGCAGCGTCGCCATCAGCCGGGCCCCCGAGCAGCCCAACGGGTGACCGAGCGCGATCGCGCCGCCGTTCACGTTCACCCGCTCCATGTCGGGATGGAGCTCGCGCTCCCACGCGAGGACGACGCTGGCGAACGCCTCGTTGATCTCGACCCGGTCGACGGCGTCGAGTGCGAGCCCCGCCCGGTCGAGCACCCACGCGGTGGCCGGGATCGGTCCGCTCAACATGAGGATCGGGTCGGATCCGATGACCGCGAAGGCGTCGAGCCGCGCCCGCGGCGTCAGCCCGAGCCGGACGGCTGCCTCCTCGCTGGTGATTAGCACCGCGGCCGCCCCATCGCTGATCTGTGACGAGTTGCCCGCGGTCACCACGCCGTCGGGTTGGAACGCGGGTTGCAGCGACGCGAGCCGCTCGGCGGTCGTGTCGGGCCGGATGCCCTCGTCGGTGGTCATCGGCTCGGTGTCGCGCCCGGCCGCGACGGGAACCGGGACCAGCTCCCGATCGAAGCGGGCCTCGGCCGTGGCCCGGGCGGCACGGCGGTGCGACTCCAACGCGAACGCGTCGAGCGCCTCGCGGGTCAGCCCCCACCGCTCGGCGATGCGTTCGGCCGAGATCCCCTGGGGGACGAGCTCCGGGTACCGCTCGACCATGTGGCTGCCGAACGGGTCGGCGCCGAGCACCGAGGAGCCCATCGGGACCCGGCTCATGCACTCGACCCCCGCCGCGATCACGACGTCGTAGGCGCCGGCCATCACCCCCTGCGCCGCGAAGTGGATCGCCTGCTGCGAGGAGCCGCACTGGCGGTCCACCGTCGTGCCCGGCACCGAATCGGGGAACCCGGCCGCCAGGAGCGCGTTGCGCCCGATGTTGAGCGCCTGCTCGCCCACCTGTGACACGCACCCCATGATCACGTCGTCGACGAGCGCCGGGTCGAGGTCGTGGCGCGTCACCAGCGTGGTGAGGGTGTGCGCGGCGAGGTCGACGGGATGCCAGCCGGACAGGCGACCGTTGCGGCGCCCGAGTGGCGTCCGCACGGCATCGACGATCACGGCGGTCGGCATCACGGTCTCCTCCTCCTTCGACCGTAGTGCCCGGTAGCCTCGCCTCGGTGCGGAACCTGGATCGTTCACTGGGTGACGGCGGCATGCCGCTGCTCGGGCAGCTCGGCGTGTCGTTCGCCCGCTACGGCGAGGGCTGGGCTGAGGCCACGTGGGTGCCGACGGAGCTCGCCGGCAACCCATTCGGCATCGTGCACGGCGGCGTCTACGGCGTGGTGCACGACGCGGCGATGAACTTCGCCGCGAACAGCGCGCTCGAGTCCGGTGACCGCGTCGCGACCCTCGACGTGTCGTATCAGACCCGTCGCGCGCCCAAGGTCGGTGACCCGCTGCAGGTACGCGGCGAGACCATGCAGCTGACCCGCCAGGTCGCGTACGTGGAATCCACCGTGACCGACGCCGAGGGCGCCGTTGTGTCGCGCGCGATGGCGACGTTCATCGTGCGCCGCAAGACGGGGTGACTGCGCCCGCCCAGATCGGCGGCCCGGCATCCCGACGCATCCGGCACGGTTGGATGCTCGAGATCGTGGTCGGTGTCGCGATCTACCTCTTGTACGACTGGTTGCGCGACAAGACGACGGGTACGAGCGCGGCCGCGTACCGTCACGCGCTCGAGATCGTCGACGCCGAGAAGTTCCTCGGCCTCTACCACGAGTACTCCATCCAGCAGGCTTTCCTGCGCGCCGACTGGTTCATGGCCTTCTGGAACATCTACTACGGCACCATCCACTTCGTGATGCCCGTCGTCGCGCTCGTGTGGCTCTACCGCAAGGCACCGGTCCGTTACGTGCGCTGGCGCAACACGATCCTGTTCATGCTCGCGTTCTCGATCGTCGCGTTCTGGCTCTATCCGCTCATGCCACCGCGGTTGATGCCCGAGCGCTACGGCTTCGTCGACGCGGCGGCCGCGTTCTTCAACTTCGGCCCGCAGGTACGCGTGCACATCGGCGCCGACGGTCAACCGACGGCGGCCGCGATCCACGCCTTCGGCAATCTCTTCGCGGCGATGCCGAGCCTGCACGTGGGCTGGTCGACGTGGTCGGTGCTGGCGATGTGGCCGCTCGTGCGCCGGCCGTGGGCCAAGGCGCTGCTCGCGCTCTACCCGGTCGGCATCATCTTCTGCATCGTCGTCACGGCCAACCACTGGATCCTCGACGCGGTCGGCGGGTGGGTCGTGCTCGGCCTGGGGTACCTGTCCGCGCGCGGGGTGGAGACCCTGCTGACGCGGCGGCGGGCGCGCCGGTGCCGCGCCGGGCCCGTCACCTCGCCGTCGACGGCGGCCAGATGATGCGGGCCACGCCGTACTCGGGGAACGGCGGGTACTGCGGCAGCCCCTTGACCGCCTCGATCGTCGGCGACGGGTGCAGCTGCTGCGAGCCGCCGAACGCGAACCACACGATGTGGAGCGAGAAGTCCGCCAGCCAGTCGAGGTTGCGCTCCCGGATGTAGAACGCGGTCCGATCGGCGCGCTGGGCGTCGGCGGCGTCGGGGTTCACCACGCCGTCGAGGTTCACCACCGTGAAGCGGTCGTCGGCGTAGTAGCCGATCGCGCCGCTCTGCCACGCGCCGAGCCGGGCGCCCGGGGCGGGGATCGTCGCCACGTTCAGCGCCGCGTCGCGGTAGCCGGTGACGCTGTCGAACGCGGACTCCGACCCGTGGGTCGCGCTGAGGTGGTGCGAGTCGGCGCGCAGCGCGGCGATCGCACCGATACCGAGCACCACCGCGGCCGCGCCGAACGCGGGACGTCTCCACCTGCCCCGGGCGTGCCACAGGCGCGCGACACCGACCGCGATCATCAGCGCTGCCACGGACGCGACCGGCGCCAGGTACCGCGTGAAGTACCAGCCGACGCCGAACCACGCGTAGAAGACGAGGAGTCCGGCCGCGAACGCGGGAAGGGTCGCGACGGCGAGCTGCGGGAGCACGCGCCGACGGGCCCACCACACGGCCACGAACACGAGCCCGAGCACGAGGGCCAAGAACACGACCATCCCGAGCAGCGGATGGTCGTTCAGACGCTGGCGGAGCGACCGCCACACGTCGAACGGTCCCCCGGCGACGGCGCCGGCGACCTGGGCCATCCCCTCACGTGCGAAGGGCCGCAACGGCGCGATGTCGTGGGCGGCGGTCCCGCTCGTGGGGATGGGTGTCCCGAACTGCACCGTGCACCAGATCCACCAGGGCGCGACCACGAGGGCGCCCGCGACCGCGCCGGGCACGAGCGGCCGTCGCGGCCCGCGCCACAACTGCACGCCCGCCAGCAACGCGACCAGCAGCGCGGTGTCGATCCGGGCCAGGACGGCCAAAGCCGCGACCACACCGACCACGACCCAGCGTCGCGTCGTGGGTCGGTCGTCGGCCCACATCCACACCGCGACCAGGCTCACGGCGAGCAGGATCGCCAGGGAGGTCTCGAGGCCGCCCAGGGCCATCGAGATCGCGACGGGCGAGATCGCCCAGAGGGCGGCCGCCGCTACCGCGGCCACCCGGCCGGCGAAGCGGTACGCGACCCAGGCCAGCACGACGATGGTCAGGGTGTCGGCGACGACGAGCAACGCGAGATCGAGGCGCAGGGCGGTGTCGGGAGAGTCGGTGATCCAGAACACCGGGACCATGAGGAACCCGAGCAGGGCCTGGAACCCGCTCGTCAGCACGTGGCCGTCGACGGTCGGTCCGTGACCGCGCGCCAGGGACCGGGCGATGGTGAGGGTGTAGTAGGTGTCGTCGGGGATGAAGAGCTTGTCGATCACCCCGATCGGACGCAGCAGCACGGCGAGGCGCAGCGCGAAGCCGACGACCGTGATCCCGGCGATCGCGCCGACGGTGGCGTCGACCCGCGCCCACATCCCCCGCGGCCCCACCACGCGGTCATCGTAACCAGGGGCTTGCTGGAGTTACACGCGCTCGGCGAACAGCACCCGGTCGAGGAGGATGAACTGCGCCACCCAGAGCAGGCCGAATCCGCTCAGGTGGGCGATGAGGATCAGCGCGGTGTGGAACATCGGCGAGCCGAGGTGCGCGCCATGGGTCAGGGAATCGGTGAGTGCCACCGCGATGGTCGACAGCACGAGCCCCGCGAACGACAGCACCCAGAACGGCATGATCTCACGCCAGAGGTCGCTGGCGTCGCGCTTGCCCCACGTCCACCGGCGGTTGAGGTGGTACGACGGCACGGTGGCCACCGCGGTGGCGAGGACGTTGGCCATCCAGGCGGCCAGCCCGAGGCCGACCGACGCGGCCACGAGCGTCGTGAGGCTGATCACCGTGGTGATCACCGACACGCCCATGCACCGCGCCAGGCGCCCGACGAGCGCGGGCGCTCCGGTGCGGGGAGGCACTCCGGGAGTCGGTGCCGGTGGGGGGAGGGTCGTGGTGTTGATGGGGCCATGATGGCGGGCACCGCATGAGGAACAGATGAGAGCATCGGTGGTGGCGCGGGATCGCTACGCTGCGCCGCGCGGCGGCTCGGAGGGGACATGGCGATCATCGGGATGGCGAACCTCGCGGTCAAGGTCGCGGACCTCGACGCGGCCTGCGCGTTCTGCGCGGCGGCCGGGGCCGAGGTGCGTGACCGCATGCACTGGAACGGGGCCGAGCGCGCCGACGTGTACCTGGGCCCGGTCATGATCACCCTCTTCCCGCGAGCGGTCTACGAAGACCGCGTGCCGCTCCCCGACGAGGGATTCCTCCACCCGGCGCTCTTCACCGGCGACCTCGACGCCGAGCTGGCCGGGCACGACGTGCTGTGGGGTCCCGCGGTGGTGGAAGGCCCCTTCGGGCGCCGGCCCCGGGCTGAACACGCGACGCTCGTGTCGTAGTCTGCCGCGCCATGCGCTCACGCGGCACCGCCCGTCCCCGTCCCGTGATCGCGGCGGCAGTGGGTGCGGTCCTGCTCCTGCTGGTCGGCGCGGGCCCCGCCGTTGCCGCGGACTCGAGTCCAGCGGCCGCCGACGCAGCCCTCGACCGGGCGGTCGCGGCCATCGTCAAGCGCGCCGACGGCCCGCCGGGCATCGCCGTCGTCGTGCAACGGGGCGCCGAGCCCGCGTTGCACTCGGCGGGCACGGCGGTGACCGGCGCCGCCACCCCGATCCAGCTCGGCGACCACCTCCGGCTGGCGAGCGTGGCCAAGGCGTTCAGCGGCGCGGTGGCGACGTCGGTCGTCGCGTCGGGTGAGCTCTCGCTCGACGACACCGTCGGGCAGAAGCTGCCCACGCTGCCGGTGGCCTGGGCCGACGTCACCCTCGGGGAGCTGCTGCACCACACGAGTGGCATCCCTGACTTCAGCAAGTCGAAGGCTTTCCAAGACGCGCTGGTCGCTTCGCTGCTCGTGCCGCCGCCGCACGCGCAGCTGCTGACCTACGTGGCCGACGAGCCGTTGCTCTTCGCGCCCGGCACCAAATACGCGTACTCCAACTCCGACAACATCGCCGTCGCGCTGATGGTCGAGGCCGCCACCGGACACACCTACGAGCAGGAGCTCGCGACCCGCGTGTACGGCCCGCTCGGGCTGACCGAGACGAGCCTGCCGGACGGCGCCGCCATCCCCGTGCCCCTGGTCCACGGCTACGACGTGAGCGCACCGGGATCACCGGACGACGTCACCTCCGTCTTCGCCGCCGGATGGACGTGGGCATCGGGCGGCGTCGTGTCGACGCCCGCGGACGCCAACCGTTTCGTCCGCGGCTACGTGGCGGGCAAGCTCACCGACGCGGCCACGCAGGCGGCGCAGTTCACGTTCGTGAAGGGGAGCTCGGAGCCGCCGGGACCGGGGAAGAACCGCGCGGGACTCGCGGTGTTCCGCTACCAGACCAGGTGCGGAACCATGTATGGCCACACCGGGAACACCGCGGGCTACACGCAGTTCATCGCCGCGAGCAAGGACGGCAGCCGTTCGGTGTCGGTGTCGATCAACGCACAGATCACGCCGAACTCGAACGCGAAGCGCTTCCGTGAGCTGCGCACCATCTACGAACTGGCGGTGTGCGCGGCGTTCGCCTGACCGGCGGACCAGACCTACCCATCCGACCCATCCGAACACGGGAACGCCCATCCGAGACGAGAACGGAGGCGAGGATGCAAGCATGGCGCGTCCACGAGCACGGCGAACCGGCCGACGTGTTCGTCCTCGAGGAGATCCCGGAGCCCACCGCCGACGATCTCGCCGGCATGGGCATGCACATGAGCGGCTGGGTGCCGGTCGGCCCGGGCATCGAACCGTTCGACGACTGGGTGCTCGTGCGCATGACCATGGCGGCGCTGGCACTGCCCGACGTGACCATGGCCCGGGGCACCTATCCGGTGCCGGTGGCGATGCCCTACGTCTCCGGTCAGGAGGGGGTCGGCGTCGTGGTCGCAGCCGCGCCCGGCCGCCACGACCTGCTCGGTACTCGCGTCGCCGCGGTCACCATCCAGCCGTTCGGGAGCCTCGCCCCCGTCGCCGTCGGCATCTCGACGATCTTCGCGGTGCCCCCCTCGATGAGCGACGAGGAGGCGGCGGGGTTCCTCATCCCCGCGCACACCGCGTACCACGCGGTGCACCGCCGGGGTCAGGTACGAGCCGGCGAGACGGTCGCGGTGCTCGGCGCGGCCGGCGGACTCGGCTCAGCCGTCGTGCAACTGTGTGTCGCCGCGGGCGCCGACGTGGTCGCGGTGGTGGGCGGCGCGGAGAAGGCGCAGGTGTGCGAGGACCTCGGCGCGCGGGCGGCCGACCACACCGCGGGTGACTTCGTCGATGCCGTCCGGGTGATGACGGGCGGTCGCGGGGTCGACGTGATCGTCGATCCGGTCCAGGGCGAGCCGGGGATGCGGGCGCGCGACCTGCTCGTGCCCGACGGCCGTCACGTCCTCTGCGGCCATGCGGGTGGTCTGCTCCCCCACGACCCGCACTTCTACGTGCGCAACCACACGCTCGTCGGGGCGACGCTCGGTGGCTACCCGCGTGACGAGATGCGCCGCATCCACGCTGAGTCGCAGGCCGCGATCGAGGCGCTCGTCGCCGCCGGCCGCTACCGGCCGCTCGTCAGCCGCTGCGTCGACTTCGCCGACGTTCCCGCCGCGATCACGGACCTCGACCGGCGCCGCACGTGGGGCCGCGTCGTCGTACGGATGCCGGCGTCGTGACGGGCACCGGTTCGCGTAGCTGCCTAGCCGGGGTTCGCTCCGTTGCTCTCCCGCGCCGCCTCTGAGCCGCGGCCCGCATGTTGCCAGGGCGTGCCGACCTTCGGGAGCACGAACCGATCGAGGCCGTACCAGCCGGCGTTGCGCCAGGCGAGGACGAGCAGCGCCGCCGCGACGAGCATCGCCGGGTTGGTCGATGCCGCGCCGGCGAACACGTACGAGAAGTTCATGATCGCGCCGAGGAACGCGACGATCCCCGTGAAGAGGCCGAGGATCAATGCGATGCCGACGACGACCTCCCCGAACGCGATGACGTACGCGAGCGGGGTGTGCCCGGTGTCCCGTACCCACTTCAGGAAGTCGACGTACCACGAGTACGCGACCTGCGGGTGCGGTCCCTTGGACTGGGCGATGGCACCCTTGGCGAACCCGACGATTGCGTCGCCCGCGTGCTCGTGCACCGTCCCCGCCGCGGTGTGCACGGTACCGCCACGGATCCAGCCGATGTTGGCGTCGCCGGTCAGGCCGTAACTGGATTTCCCCCAGTCCCATACGCGCCAAGTGATGGCGCCCCCGAACACCTTCCCCCAGCCTGCGGCCAACCACTCCCATCCGAGCCAGAGCCGTACGATCAGCCAGATCCACGCGGCCTCGCTCGACCCGAACAGCCACCGGGCGACGCGGGGCTCCTCGAAGTACACCGGACGAGCCATGACAACACCTCCTCACCTCGACCCTACGCAACGGTCGTCGTGTGCCTCCGTGCTCTCATTGAACACCTGGCGCGGGAACGCGGCGAGTTCGGGCACACCGGGCGGCCGACCGGGGAACTTCGGGCGCGCGGCTCGGATCCGGGCCTTGCTACTGGTGACCTCTGAACGTGTCGATGGGAACCCGGGCGATCCAGGAGTTGAGTTCGCCTGAAGGTGGTGAGGATCCTGCCGCTACCGGGTTGTTCGCCGTCGGTCGCCAGTCACCCCATGCGCCGTAGACGAACTGGGTCGTCACCGAGACCCAGCCGACGTCGTCCTCCGCCAGCTGAGCGGGATCGGGCGGCGGTGACGGCGAGGAGTTGAGCTGCACTGAAGCGCTGAAGGCCCTTCCGTTGTTGCGCGCTCGACCACGCTCCAGGGCGCCATCGACACCCTCCTGCCCGGCTTCGTCGAAGTCCGACCGCTCGCCGCCAGCCGGGCCCGAGTGCACCAATCGATCGCCGCCGCACTCGAAGCCGCGCGGCGCCCGCATGACCGATGCCGAGGCGATGACGAGCGATGCGATGCGGTGAGTCGGGACTCACAGCCTCAGGAACGGACCGCGCGTGGTTCATCGCACCACGAGAGCGCACAGTTCGACATAGTGAACCTCCGACGCATCAACGCGTAACGGCGGGCCAGCGGTGGTCAGATCGCGACCCTCTTCGTACTGGTGTCGCGTTTCTTCAACCTATCGACGATGACCAGGTGCAGCGCTACCGTGACGTCGTGGCTCGTTCTCCGTGTGTGATCGAGTACGAGCACACCTTCGCCTTTCCTGTTGCCCCCGAGCGGTTGTGGGCGGCGATGACGCAGTTCGACTCGTTCTGTTCGTGGTGGTCGTGGCTCCGCGAGTTCTCGGTGGACCGGGCGGGTCTGGAAGCCGGCACCGTGCTCCACGGAGTCGTGGAGCCCCCGCTTCCCTATCGGATGCGACTCGATGTCGTGGTCGACCATTGCGAACCGGCACGTCGAATTGCTGCGACAATTCACGGTGATCTCGAAGGTACGGCGGTGCTGAGCGTCGAGGGCGACGATCACGAGACGTTCGTCCGCGCGGCATGGACCATCGAGATGATGCAGGCACCAATGCGGCTCGCGGCGCGGATCGGCCATCCCTTGCTTCGGTGGGGCCACGATCGTGTGGTCGACGCGACGGTCGACGGATTCCGCCGGCACCTGTCCGACGAGGCAACCTCCTAGACGAGCCGTGCGCCGACGAGGGCCAACGCGAGCGCCACCATCGACCACGACAACGCGCGCGCAGCGCGCGTTCGAGAGGTTCGAGCAGCGCGCCCTGATCGAGGGGCCGCACCGTACCGTCCTGCATGACGGCCGCGCCGTCGACACGCGCAATGCGGCGCCGCAACGCACGAGCCGGCGTGCTCAGCGATCGTTGTGCCAGCGAGAACCCGACCGCGGCGACCGCGGCCACGATCGCCGGGAGCTCGAGACGGCCTGCCTGCGCGACATAGCCCGTCAGCAACGGGAACGCGCCCCATGAGAGCGCAAAACCGATGTCGGTATGGAATCGACCGCCGAAGAGCTCGAGGTTGTACGCGAGAACGAGACACGGCCCGATCACGATGAACGGGATGAGCACCGGACCGACGCGGAACACCCCGGCGACACCCAGCGCGACGGCCACCAAGAGTCCAATGGCGGTAGCGGCGATGAGCGCGCGATCCGCGATTCGCGTCCCGAGCGGACGGCCGTGGAGCTCGTCGAGCGCGTGCGCCCCGATCCCCACCGCGGCGAAGAAGGCGAGGACCGAGGCGATCAGTCGAAGCGCGTCGACGCGCGGAGCAAGGCACGCGCCGATCACGACGTAGGAGAGATGCCACGCGGTGTAGGGGGGGTGGAGCAGGGTCCACCAGTCGCTCCACCCGTGCGTGTCGGGCGTGGCGGCGTAGAAGGCGGGACGGCGATCGGGGTCAGGCACCAGTCTTCTTTCCCCACATGACGAGGCCACCTCCCAGGCTCATCTCGCGGACTGCGACATCGGTGATGCCTGCGGCACGCCACGCCGCGATCGTCCAGTCGATCGGGTACCGGCGGTAGTGCGTCGAGATGCTCGGTCCCAGGAAGCGCCCGACCTCGAACCAGTCCCGGCCCGCGAGACCGCCTGCGACCGGGAGCACGAGACGCGTGTAGAGCCACCACCAGAAGTGCCAGAACGGGTTGCGGGGCACGAGGAACTCGAGACTCGCGATCGGCGCGCCCGGCTGTAGCACGCGGACCAGCTCCTGCAGCGTCGTCGCCGGATCGGCGACGTATCGCAAGAGGTACGTGAAGGTGAGGCCGTCGAACGTGTTGTCCGCGAACGGCAGCTGTTCGGCACGACCGGCGACGAGATCCACGCGTTGCCCAACGGGCGAAGCGGCGACCCGTCGCATGCCCTCTCGGAGCATCGCTTCGGTCAGATCGATGCCGACGACGTGTGCGGGGGTTCGTTGTGCCAGCTGGATCGAAACACCGGCGGTGCCGGCGGCGACGTCGAGAACGCGGCCGGGCGAGGACGGTACAATGTGGTCGACCATTGCCCGACGCCACCGGCCGTTCTGTCCGAACGAGAGGAGTTCGGCCAACGCGTCGTATCTGCGTGGGAGACCCCGAAAGAGTTCACGGGCGAAGCGGTTGGGATCTGTCTGCGTCCGCAGGGCCATGGCATCCCCTTGCCCGAGGAACCCGACAGTAACCCCGTTTCGGAAAGGGCCACCCTATGGCGTCAGGCCGCTTCGACGCGCTGGTGGTCGGCGCGGGACCGGCGGGGAGTACAGCAGCACTCGTGCTCGCACGCGGCGGAGCACACGTCGCGCTCGTCGACAAGGCGGCGTTTCCTCGCGACAAGGCGTGCGGAGACCTCGTCGGACCCCGAGGAGTCCAGGTGCTCTCCGACCTGGGCGTCCGAGTGAGGGGCACCTCGACCGTCGGTGACATGTTCGTGGTGGGTCCGACCGGGAAGCGGGTACGTCTCCCAGCCTTCCCGGGGCGTACGTACCCGGGACACGCGATCGCGGTCCCGCGCCGCGATTTCGACGATGCCCTCCGGAATGCTGCGCTCGCGGCGGGCGCCGAGGCGCTCACCGGGCGCGCCGAAGAACCCCTGTTCGGCGACGCCGGTCTCGAGGGGTTCGTACTCTCGAGCGGAGCCGAGTTGCGCGCCGACGTAATTCTCGGCGCCGACGGCGCCACAAGCCGAGTAGCGGCTGCTGCCGATCTCGTCGATCCCCGACGGGTGTTGTGGGCGTTCGCCGTCCGCGCCTACACCGAAGCGCACACCGATTGCCCGCACATCGCTTTCTGGGAACCCATCCGCGGGCGCGCGTTTCCTGGATACGGCTGGCTCTTCCCCGGGCCCGCCGGACTGTCCAACCTCGGTCTCGGCATCGGCATGCGGTCCATGCGGAACGACGCCGCGACTGCCACCCGCCAACTTCCCGCCTTCATCACGCACCTACGCGAACTCGGCCTCATCGACCTTGGCACTCACCGCACCCCACTCGGCGGCTGGCTCAAGCTCGGTCTCATCGGCACGACTCCCGCCCGTGGACGCGTGTTGCTCATCGGCGACGCCGCCGGTCTCGTCAACCCGCTCCAGGGCGAGGGCATTGGTGCCGCCCTCGCCAGCGGACGCGCCGCCGCGGAGGCGACACTCTCGGGCCCACCGCGAGCGGTCGCCCGCTACCGGGCCTATCTCCGCACCACACACGCGATGTACATGGCGTCGACAGCACCCGCGCACGCCGCGCTGCTCGGCCGCCCCCGCACAATCGCGTTGCTCGCTCGCGCTCTTACCGCACCGATTGTGAGCGCAGCGATAGCTGGAGCGTGGTCGTTGTACTGGAACGACCTGATCGTCGGGGCAACACGACGCCCCTCGGCAACGGTCGCGGCAGCAGCTGCGGAACTGGGCTCGCTCGCGACCTCTCGGAGCGACACCGCGCGATGGATCACGCAGACACTCAAGACCGACATACGCGATCCGGCATGACCCGAAGGACATGCCATGGCTGTCAGCAACGCCGAACACGAGCATCGCACCACGCGGCGAGGATGTCTCCCAGAGTTCGGGAGACGAACTCCGGTGTGCTCAGCAACGCGCCACGATCGGCCGACGCAATTGTCGAAGCTCCCCGAACGAGCGCGAGAAGTGCCGATAGGCGCTCCCCGCGACCGCGTTCCGGCGTAGTTTCGGGGCGCACGTTCTGCGCTCGCTGGCGTGCGCGTCAATCCCGAAGTCGCAGAACGTCTTTCCCCTTCCAGTTCGACCTATGGCGAACTCGGCGAGCCCCCAGTTGGTGGGTGCTCATTGCGGTCCTGTTGGTCTCGGAGTCTGCGGAGCTCGGGTGCAGCCATATGTCGTGCGATGAGCCCGCCCGCCACTGCACCGAGCAGGGCCGCCACCAGCAGGCCGATCCAAAGCGGTGCGGTCACCTGGGGGACGAAGAACCGGATCTTCGTTTCCCTCGTGTTCTCGACGACGAAGACGAAGACCAGGATGCCGAGCACGACGCCGAGGACCAGACGCGGGTTCAGGCGAGTTGGCGGGTCGGGCTTCATCATGCAGCGAGTGTGTCACTTTCCACTCGTTCGTGGCGAGCGGACCGTCCCAGCCCTGGTGGTCCGTGCTGAAGCAGTGCACGGTGGCCTTGTCGTGGAACTCGTGGCCACCATGGAGACGATCTCGTCGAACTGCTCCGGTAGGGGCCGTTCGGCCCTAGCGATTCGATCTGCTCGCCGGACACAATGGCGGGAGAGGCTCAAATCGGTCGGCATCGGGCCGGGCGACGAAGTGCCGGCCCGTCGACCAACGGAGAGGAGGGGTACTCGATGTACATCGGCGTCGGCACGCTCGTCGTGATCCTGATCATCGTGTTGATCATCTACTTCATCCGTCGCAGCTAGGAGAGAACATGGGCTCAAAATCTGACGATCTCAAAGGCCGAACGAAGGAAGCTGTCGGCGATCTCACCGACAACGACGACTTGAAACGCGAAGGTCAGGCGGACCGCGCGAGCGGCAAGGCGAAAGACGTGATCGATGATCTCGGCGAGAAGGCCAAAGCCGTTGTCGACGACATCAAGGACAAGGTTCAGGGCTCAGACAACGACTAGACGCCCGTGCGCGCCTGAGGGTGCGTACGGTAAGCGCGATTGGGAGGTTGATCGGATGCCGGGTCCGTTGCAGGTGATTGCGGTGAGCTTCGGTCCGGGTGCCGACTTCGAGGGTCGGGTTCTCGCTGAAGTCGATCGCCTCCAGGGCCGAGGAGTGCTGCGGCTGCTCGACGTGCTTTTCGTCGCGAAGAGCGAGGACGGCGTGGTCGAGCGGCTCGTCGTGGGTGATGACGAGGACTTTGGCGCACTCCTGGCGAGCATCGTCCCTTTTGACGGCGCTGGCCTCGTGGGCGACGGCTCGTCAGGGTTCGATCCGGCCGACGCATGGGCATTGGCAGGGTCCCTGGCGCCTGGGACGGCGCTCGCGTTCTTGCTCGTCGAGCACGGCTGGGCGCAGCCGCTCTTCGACGCGATCGCCGAGAGCGGGGGCGTGTTGGTGGGCGAGGGTTTCCTCACTCCCGAGGTCGGGTTGCTGGTCGGGGCCGAGGTCGCGGCGATGGAGGAGGCAGCTCGGGTGATCGCGGCCGCGCAGGCCGACGAAGCCGACACGATGCTCCTGGCCATGGCCGCAGAAACCCAAGCGGTCGAGGCGATCGCGACCTCGGAAGCGATCCGCACCGCCGCCGCCGCAGATGCCATCCGAGCGCTGATCACCGCAGGCATCGTGGAGGAGGCAGCCGCCGTCGAGGCCGTCGAGGCCTTGACCGCCGCTGGGATCATCGTCGCGGCAGCCAACGAAACCGCGACGGAGGCTGTCACGGAAGCCGCGGCCACGATCAAGGCCGCATCGATCACGATGGCTCAGGCAAGGGTCCTCCGTTACCTGCCCACGCAGTTGAGCTTCGCGGTCATCGCCGACAAGCTGGGGATCTCCCGCGCCGCGGCGAAGGAACGAGCCGAGCGCGCCTACAAGAAGCTCGGGGTACACAGCCGCACCGAAGCCGTCACCCGAGCCCGCGCGCTCGGGATCATCGACTGACCCTCGAATCGATCAAGGCTCACCGCTCAATCGTGAACTGGCAGCCCGTGCCGGCGTCGGAGGGTCTGTGCATTCGCTGAAGTACGTCGTCGACACGCCACTGGTTGCGTTCACACGCGAGGCTCGTTGCGTTCGCCATCGTCCTCGCTGGCATCATCATCTACCTCGTCACGCGTGAGCGCACCGTCTCCCCCGGCTCGCTGATCTGGCCTTGCAGCGCGCTCGGAGGGATTCGAACCCCCAACCTTCTGATCCGTAGGTCTAGGAGAGGCCCGACACGCTGATGTCCGCGACGACCGTTTCTTGGCCGTGACCTGCGGTTTCACCGTGTCCCGAGCGCAACTCGATGACCGCGATTGACCGTCAGAATCCGGGTTGCTCGCGGTTTGCTTCTCACTCTGCTTCTCACGCGAGAGCCGCGTTGCGCGGCCCGCCAAGCCATCAGAGTCAGATGCACAGCTGGCGCGCGAGACCCAGGTTACGAGTCGTAGGCGAGGGGCAGCTGCGGGTCGACTGCGCTGTCTGGTACGTCGACCGATCCGTAGACCGCGTCGAAGATCGCGGGCGCTTCGTAGATGCGGTTGCGTTCGCGACCGGTCGTCTCGACCAGGTCACCGCGCTCGACGAGGGCGTCGATCGCCGCGTGTGCGGTCGGGCGGGTCACGCCAATCATCGTCTCGACGCGCGCGGCAGTGACCACGGGGATCGAGAAGAGCTGCTCGGCCAATCGGATCACCGAGTTCGGCCTGCCTTCGTCGAGCAAGTCGTTGCGCAGCTGATGTTGGAGCTCGACCAGGCGAACGGTGCGCTCTTCAGAGTCGCGAGCCTGGCGGTGCACACCGCGCAGGAAGAACGAGAGCCACGGCATCAGGTCGCCGGTCTGGCTCGTGATGAGCAGGTGGTCGTAGTACTCGCCGCGGTGCTCCTCGAAGTAGGCCGAGAGGTACAGCAGCGGCTGCGGCAGTGCATCACGGAGCACGAGCATCAGGGGGATGAGCAATCGACCGATCCGGCCGTTGCCGTCGAGGAACGGGTGGATGACCTCGAACTGGTAGTGCGCGACCGCGAGCTGGACGAGAAGCGGCAGGCTGCGATCGTGGAGGAACTGCTCGAGGTCGCCGAGCGCGACAACCATCTCCTCCGGAGGTGGCGGGACGAACACGGCGTCGTCGAGGGTGGCACCACCGATCCACACCGGACTCGTGCGCAGTTCGCCTGGGAGCCGGTGCTGACCGCGCACTCCGTGGAGAAGCTGCTCGTGCATCTCGCGCAGCAGCCGGATCGACATGGGGAAGCCCTCACGGATGCGGTCGAGGCCGTGCTCGAGCGCGACGACATAGTTGCGGACTTCAGCAGCGTCGTCGGCCGCGTCGGCGGAGGCGATCTCGCCCGCCTCGAAGCGCAGCAGTTGGCCCACGTCGGTCTTCGTGCCTTCGATGCGCGAGCTCAGGACTGCTTCGAGGCGGAGGTGTGGGCCGATGAGGAGATGCGGGTTGGGGATCAGCCGACCGACGCCGCCGAGTCGGTGAACGGCTGCGGTCGCCTCATCGAGGAGCTTCACGACCTCGTCCGACAGGGAAATCTGTCGGGGGACCTCCGTGGGGAAGAACGCCCAGTACCCGCCAGGAGCCTTGCGAACCCGACCCCGTTCATGGCTTCTGTAGGCGTCGGGACGCATGGCCGTACCTCTCTTCCCGGCTCAAGTGGATCTTCGCAGTCGCAACTTTACCTAAAGCAAAGTGCCTTTTGCTTTATTAACTAGCGGGCCTGTGCAAGTCCCCTTTCATGGGCGCTCCGTAGGCCATCCCACGTGCTCCGGTCAGAAGCCGATGCCGAGATCTCGGCCGAGGTCTGGCCCGTGAGGCCCCGATGCCAGATACCGATCGAGGCGCTGGCGCGATTCCCCGATCCGAACGTGGTCTGCCTCGTGTCGGGTTGCGGTGATCTGCTCGCCGAGCCGCTCGGCGATGGGTTCGCCGACGTGGTGCCACCGTTGTTCTGCTCGTGCGAGCGTCGCAGTCAGAGCGTCGAGGCACTTCGCAGCGTGGCGGCGTTCCCGTCGCCGCAGGCTCGGATCCACAGCGCGGCGCTGGGCCTCATGGAGTTCTCCTCTCGCCTGTTCGCGGGCTCGAGCAGCCGCGCCTTGCGGTGTCTGCACCCATCGGCCCGTGCCGGCGTGGAGATCGTCGTAATCGGCGGTGAGCGCTCGGAGGCGTTCGGCTGGACCGGGCGAGAACGGCGCCGGTTGGACGACGGCTGGTGGCTCAGGCTCGGCGCGGAGAGGTTCTTGATGCTCACCGCGCTCGGCAGGCGTGTCGCTGATCCAGCGCTGGTGGTGCGCCTCGTTCCAGTCGGCGTTGAGGTCATCGACTGCTTGGTCGAGGCTGTCCGCGGTCGCGTGCACGGTGGTGTGATCGCGGCGCGGCTGAGGGCGACGTACGCGAGTTCGCGGCCGCCACCGGCGGCGAGGACGTGGGCGCGGTCGTGGGTGGCGCCTTGGGCTCGGTGGACGGTGAGGGCGTAGCCGTAGTCGAGGTGGTCGGTGTCGAGGCCTTCGCCGGTGATGTGCACGTGGCGTCCGTCACTGGTGATCGCGTCGAGGTGGTGGTCATCAATGGCGGTCACGGTGAGGCGTTCGCTGGTGACGATCCCGACAGCGGGGTTGGGGGCGAGGGCGACGAGTTGGTCGCCGACGGCGTACCAGCGTCCGGGTGCGATCTCCACGTCGTCACCCACCAAGCGGCCGAGTTGGTCCCAGTGGTGGCGGGCGAGTCGGTTGAGGTCGGTGACGTCGGTGCGCCGCCACGCGAGGAGGGCGCTGCCGTGACCGTTGGTGAGGTCGTCGGCCCACGCGTCGGTCATTGCGGCGAGGGTTTCGATTCGATCGAGTCGGGTGTGGATGCGACCGGTCGTCGCGTACCAGTCGATCGCCGTGGCGACGGACCCGTCTCGAAGTTCGCCGAGCGCGGTCCGTTCGCCGGGGTCGTGTTGTCTGACGTTGTGGTCGAGGGTGACGGTGAGGTGGGGGTGGCGGTCGATGAGCGCGGCGAGCGCTCCACCGGGTCCGACGGCGGCGAGTTGGCGGTGGTCACCGACGAGCACCAGGCTGGCGTGGGCGTGTTGGACGGCGAGGGCGAGGCGGGCGAGGTTGGCGTCGTCGGCCATGCCGGTCTCGTCGACGATCACCACGGTGCGCGAGTCGAGGGTCTCGTGGCCGTGGTCGAGTCGCCACAACAGCGACGCGAAGGTGGTGGCGTCGAGGTGCGCTTCGGTGGCGAGGGTGCGGGCGGCTTGGCCGCTGGTCGAGGTGCCCAGCACCCGGTAGCCGGACCGGTCGAGGACGGTGGTCACCGTGTCGAGCGCGGTGGTTTTGCCTGAGCCGGCGACGCCGATCACCACGCTGACCGCGGTGCCGCTCCCGCAGATCTGCTCGACGACCTGACGCTGCCCGCGGGTGAGCGGACGACCAAGCGACCGCTCGCGCTCGTTGACCGCGGAGGCAACCTTGTCTGGGTCGATGGTGGGCCCGGGAAGAGTGGTGAGCGTTTCGACGACGCCGGCGATGGTGGCTTCCGCGGTGAGGACCTCCACGGTCGTGTACGCCTGCTCCCGCGCGCCGGTCACACCGATGAGCGGCACGATGCCTCGGCTGGCGGTGATGTGCTCGAGAACGCGATCGAGTTCGGCGGGATCTCGTCCGTACAGCCGTGGTGCGAGTTCGGCGATCAGCTGGGTGCGGGTGAAGATCTTGTGGTTGGCGAGCAGCCGACCATCGACGTCGAGAACCTCGCCGGCCAAACGGTCGATCTCCCCAGAGGTGAGCGGGAACCGCAACGTCCGGGTCCGGGTCTGTGCATCAGCGAGGTGCTCGACGAGTCGTTCGACCGGCCATCCCAAGGTCGGCGAGTTCTTGGTGCCAGGTGGGGAGTAGCTCGTCGACGCCGATACGCCGTTTCACCGACCGTGTCGCTCGGGCGGCGACCCCGCGGGCCCGGTAGCCGTGCTGGCCGGTGCGGGCGAGGTGCTCGGCGATGTCATCCGACCGTTTCGAGTACAGCTCACAGACCGCGTCGGGGATCCCGACGATGCGCCAGTGCCGCAGATGTCCCGACGGGCCGGGATCGGCTTCGATGTCGAACCCCAACTCGACCGCCCGCGCCGCCGAATGAAGCCGACCTACCATCGTCGCGGCCTCGACCGTGTCACGCAGTGACGCACTGTCCAACGCCTTGAACCCGCCGCGGTCGTCGAGCATCTCGACCACGTTCGCGACCAGAACGTGATCGTGCGGGGAGGGATCCCCGGCCCGTGACGTCGCGTGACGCGTCACCGCGTAGGTCAGCCCACCGGTCGCGGTACGGGTCTGGGTCCGGCCGCGGCGTCCACCCCGGTCCTGGAACCAGCCGTCGAGCCAGTCCATCGTCGCAGTGGTCTCGACGTCGAGGATCGAATGCATCTGCTCGGCAGCACCGATCACGCCGAGCACCGCGACGGACTTGTGCGCGGAGACCACCAGTTCGAACCCTGGCCGGCGCGTTTCGACCAGCCGTGTCCCGGTTGACGGGACACGGAATCCGCCCGGCCCGAACGCCGCCTCGTACGCGTCCGGCGTCACCTCACCCGAGAGACCCAACCGCGCCGCGCCCGCACCACCCCAACGCAGCGGTGTTTCACCTCGCGAGCCGTAGTAGGCGAGCGCGGCACCTTCGTGGTCGTCGGCGCGACCGACCACCGTTGCCTCGTGATACGCGACCTCGTCGGCGCCCATCGCGCGGAACCAGGCCATCTCAACTCCCGGCGAACATCCCGGCATCACTCCCGGGACTCGCGCAATCGGAGGTTGCACTCGTGTTCGCCATAGGGGTCGTTGTCGCGCCTGCGTGCAGGTGTCAGCAAGAGATTGCTGTTGGTCGTGTCATCGCGGTCAGCGGCGGACAGGGGTGGCGGAGTCCTTGGGTCGGACGTCGAGCGGTGTCGGCGATGTTGCGCGGTGCCGACGCGGCGGGTGAACGAAGACTTGGACAGCGACGCGATGCGGCGGGCTCGAACGGGCCTACACGGCTAACCAAGAGATCCATCGAAGGAGCGAGAACATCATGACGAGTGCCGCCACGAACGATCCCCGCCGCCGGTAGGTCGGCTCCTCACCATCGTCGAGGTGGCGACCGCACTCGGGGTCGACGTCCGCCACGTCCGACGCCTCGTCCACGAACGCCGCATCCCTTACATCAAGTGGGGACACCTGCTGCGATTCGATCCCGCTGAGATCGCTGCATGGATCGACAACCACCGCAACCGCCCCGTTGCGCGCTCGAACGCCGCGGCGAGTGACGCCATTGCGCCGATCGGCAGATCTGGCGGCGCGCTCAGAACATGCTGCAAATGACATTGCGGCGGCTCGTTCGCCCTTCTTGAACTCGGATCTGAAAACCGAGCAGTCTCTCTGGCCACCGTCCCATGGGGCTTCGTCCCGTGACGTGGTACACGCCCGGAGGTACTTCCGCGGAAAACAATCCGTTCGCAGACGTGCGGACCACCCGGCGCTTTCCGGTGCTGTCCGTGATATTGATTGTTCCTTGGACTCGCTCATTGCCACCCGACGCCGACCATGGGAGGTGCCACGCACACTTCCCGCGGCTGTCGCGTCATCGTGGGAGCAAGCCGCGAGTGATCCGACGACAGCAACTGCTACCGCGAGATTAGAAGGATTTCCTTCCTTGTCCTTACTCCTCACACGCATATTGCCCGCTCTGGAGTGATATTTCGAGACCCGTTGCCGTCGCGGTGGTGTGTCGTAGCGTCGGCGAGGGAGGTTCGCATGGGTCACGATGTCTGGCTGGAGTCGCTGCGTCGAGCGGCTGGCAATCCTGATGCGCTCGACCGTGCGCTCGCCGAGGACCTGCCGACCGACGCGCTGCAACAGGTCGGCGATGCCCTCCTCGCGGTGTCCGAGCTGGCGGGCAATGACCTGTCCGGTGTGGTCGACCGACTCGTCGAGCAGTTGCGCGAGCGGCGCTGGGATGGCGACGACGAGCTCGTCGATGCCCTGGACCGTGTCGCCGGCCGGGGTGCTTCGCCGCTGCGGCCGCTGCCGGTTGAACTTGACGACGTCGGTGACGCGCTCCGCCAGCACGCCGGCAGCGCGAACTATGTCGATCTGCAGACCGGGACGGTGTGGTTGCAGTCGATGACCGACTTCGGCGTCGACGACAATCTCGACGTCGACTTCGAGGACGAGACCCGATGGTTGTTCCTCGAGGGCGAAGGCTCACGCGACGCGTACCGCGACCTGGAACGCTTCATCGCGACCGTCGAGGACGACGACCTCGGCGTCCAGGCTCACTCGGGCGATCGAGGGACGCGGAGCGTTCAAGCGTTTCCGTGCTGTGCTCGAACGCGATCCCGTCGAGTACACGCGATGGCATCGCTTCGATGCCGACGCCCGGCTCGGACATGCACGCAGCTGGCTCGCCGCCCACGGCTACGAGGCCCGACCCGCCCACCGCACCGACCTCCCATAACCGGGCCAGAGCGGGCAATCTGGCACGCTGGCGGTACGTGCCGCCAGGCACCAAGCAGTGTCGTGCTGGGTCGGGGTTCGTCGGCAGGCGAGGCGGGGTGTTGTCATCTCACCAACAACCGGACCGAAGCGTTCACCCACCCGTAGGCGCATAGCGATTCGGAGCGTTACCGTTTCGGTTCATGGCACCCAGGCTTGGCCGTAAGGAGCAGCCCTCGGACGAAGCAGGCTGGTGGCTGGCGTCAGACGGCTGGTGGTATCCCCCGGAATCCCGGCCAGGCCCATTGCAGCCGGAGAGCGCGTCCGTGGGTCAGCGCGTTGCCGATCGAAGCGAAGGGCGTCAACGGCACAGTGATCTTCGATGGGCAGGCGATCACGATCCGACGCAAGGGAATGATGGCGCGAGCGACTGTCGGGAAGGGCGACAAGATGATCCCGGTTGCCTCCGTTACTGCGGTGCAGTTCAAGCCAGCGGGCATGGTCCGCGGCTTCATCCAGTTCACCGTGCCGGGTGGCAATGAAAACCGTTCACGGTTCGGCAAGCAGAACATCGACGCGGCGAAGGACGAGAACTCGGTGCGATTCGGCGTCACGCAGAAGGCCGCGTTCGAACAGTTGCGTGACGCCGTACAGGCCGCGATCGTGCAGCGACATGCTCCAATCGCGGCCTGCTGCCGCGGCCCCGACAAGGGTGGCTGCAGAACTGAAGCAACTCGGGGAATTGCGCGAATCAGGCGTCATCAGCCCCGAGGAGTTCGAGGCGCAGAAGGCGAAGCTCCTCGGTAACTAGGCGTCAGCAGGACGAGCGGCTTCTGCGAAACGCCAGATCTGCCGCACTGGCGTCGGGTGGGCGGGCCGGTTCGGGCATTATGCGTGACTCCAACGCTCCGACAGTTCGTGGAACCTCCGGTCGATCTCGTGACTCATTGGAGTGTGCAGGCGGTTAGCTCTGAGGCGACATTTGAGGGCTTCTACGCGGCCCAACTTGAGTGGGCGCGGCGAGTCTGACCTTCGTTCTGACTGCTGACGACCGATTCGTCGACGATCTCGTCCAGGATGCGTTCGTTCGGCTCCGGCCGTGCTTTGACAAGCTCGACAACCCGAGGGCATACCTCAGGGTGACCTTGGTGAATGGCGTGCGACGACATCGCCAACGAGAGAGACGGCGGTGCTGACGTGGACGAACATCTCGCGGATTCGGTTCCGGAGAGCGACGGCGCATCGACGACCTTTTGGATCAGATCGACCGTCTGCCGTACCGACAGCGAGCCGTGCTCGTCCTCCGCTACTTCGAGAACCTCTCGGAAGCGGAGATCGCTGAATCGCTCGGCTGTCGCCCGGAACCGTGAAGTCGCTCGCTTAAGCGCGCTCGCACGACTACGAGAGGAGAACTGATGGACACGTCGATCGAAGACCTCGAAGAACAGATCCGGTCGGCGCTCCGCCATCGTGCTGAGCAACTCCCGGCGGTCGCCCGAGACCTCGGGAGGTGAAGCGACACGGCTAGGTGGGTACAGGGTCACGCCAACCCGTGCGTCCCTCGTTGCCGCTGCGGCAGTGGTGCTCGTCACTGTTGTTGTGGTCGGGTTCACGTCGCTGCGTTCAACGCGGACTGACCCAACGGTCGAGCCTGCCCGCCACGCCGCGATGCAGGCCCTGACGACGACCGGACCCGCCGAACTCGCCAGTGTCACCAAGGCCGGAGAAGCGAACCTCCTGTCCGTCACCGTGACT
>CAWARX010000007.1:0-904861 GCA_963784595.1 uncultured Actinomycetes bacterium
AGACTGATGAGGAATGGGACGGATTCCTGCGCCAGGTTGCCTGGGGGGCCCAGCACCCGGTCGGCACGTGCAGGATGGGGGTGGACGAAGGAGCGGTCGTCGATCCGCAGCTCCGAGTTCGCGGGGTTCAGGGCCTCCGAGTGGTGGACGCTTCCGTGATGCCCACGGTGACGACCGGCAACACCAACGCGCCAACAGTGATGATCGCGGAGAAGGCGGCGGAGGCGATCCGCTCGGAGAGATGATCCGCGCAGCGCCCTATCCGGGGCGGTGCAAGCGACCGTGAAGCACGGCTTGGGTGAGCTCTTCCACGATCTCCTTGCGCGGGGGTCGTCGCTTCCCGTAGAAGGATTCGCCGAACACTGCCATGCCGGCGGTCATGGCGAGGGTCGAGCGGGTCGCGAGGTCTTGCGCGCGCGAGTGGCTTGCCCTGACGTCGGATGGCCTCGGCGGTGCCGATGTCGACGAGCACTCGGAGCTCTCGGCTGATTTCGTCGAAGACCCCACTTTCGGCGAGTTCGCTGCCGCTCTGAGCGTCTGCAGACAAGAGCATGGCCACGAGGCCCCGGTTCCGACGGAAGAGGTCGAAGAGCTCCCCGATGAACTGGCGTGTCAGCGTTTCTTCGTCGAGTTTCGCGGCCGCGCCGGACGTCCATTTCGCGTTGAAGTTTTCTACGAACTCGACAAATGGGCTGACGAGTGCCTCGCGGAAGAGATCGACCTTCGAGCTGAAGTAGCGATACATGAGCGCTTCGGAGACCCCGGCTCGCTCGGAGATCTCGCGGGTACTCGTACCGCTGAAGCCCTGGCTCGAGAACAGATCGCGGGCGGCCTCGAGGACAAGTCGGCGGGGTTCTCCTTGCGCCCGACGCGGTGCGCTCTTGGTGTCGGCCGAACCCGCTGCAAGTTTCCGGGCGGGTTGTTTGATCGTCGCCAAGGTTGGGTTCCTCCATCACCGGTACAAGTTTTGTGAGCTTAACCATGTGGCTGAGCAGCTCAGTCATGCGTTCTGCGTCCGACGAGGGACCGATTGACGGCGGGATGCGCCGGGCCGTCTGGATAGTGGGTGCTCGCTTGCTTCAAAAGCGTAGCAAGCACTAGCGTCAGCGTGACGAGCTTCGGCGTCGCGTCCCGGAGCCGAAGTCCCCCCGCACGTGGAGGTTCAGGGTGAAGACCGAAGAACTGATCTTGGTCAGCGTGGACGATCACGTCGTCGAACCCCCCACCGTCTTCGAAAACCAGCTTCCGCGTGACCTGCTCGAGCAGGCACCGAAGGTCGTGCGTCGGGCCGACGGCTCCGACGTGTGGGTGTACGAAGGGGTCGAGGTTCCGAACATCGGTCTCAACGCCGTGGCTGGTCGGTTGCCACACGAATTCGGTCTCGATCCCACCTCGTTCGAGGAGATGCGCCCCGGTTGTTACGACATCAAAGCCCGCATCGACGACATGAACGCCGACGGTGTCCTTGGGTCCATGTGCTTCCCGTCCTTCCCGCAGTTCTGCGGACAGCTCTTCAGCCGATCGCAGGACAAGGACTACGCACTGACGCTTCTCCAGGCCTACAACAACTGGCACATCGACGAATGGTGTGGCGCGTTTCCTGGGCGCTTCATCCCACTTGGGCTCCCAGTCCTGTGGGACACCGATCTCCTCGTGGCCGAGGTTCGACGGCTGGCGGAGAAGGGATGCCACGCAATCTCCTTTTCCGAGAACCCGGCGAAGCTCGGGTACCCCAGTCTTCACAGCGACCATTGGGATCCGTTCTGGCAGATCTGTGCAGACCTCGAGACGGTCGTGTGCATGCACATCGGTTCCTCATCGTCGCTCGTGGTGACGGCCGACGACGCGCCATTCGATGTGATGGCGACGCTACAGCCTCTCAACATCGTGCAGGCAGCAGCCGACCTCGTGTGGTCGCCGGTACTGCGCAAGTTTCCGAAGCTCAAGATCGCGCTCTCGGAGGGCGGGATCGGCTGGCTTCCGTACTTCCTCGACAAGGTCGACAACGTCTACCGGAAGCAGCGAGCGTGGACGGGCCAAGACTACGGCGACCGCCTCCCGAGCGATGTCTTTCGTGAGCAGATCATCACCTGTTTCATCGACGATCGACCGGGTATCGAACTTCGCGACCAGATCGGCATCGACAACATCACATGGGAGTGCGACTACCCGCATTCCGACAGTGAGTGGCCCTATGCACCCGAGAGCGTGATGAAAATCGTCGGTGGCGTTTCCGACGAGGAGATCGACAAGATGACACATCTGAACGCGATGAGGCATTTCCACTACGACCCGTTCTCATGCTTCTCGCGCGAAGACTGCACTGTCGGGGCGCTTCGAGCGACTGCGACGCATGTCAACACCGCGCCGCGCAGCATGGTGACGCGTGAGCTGAGCGGCGACGTGCGCGCCCAACATCAGGTCGACCTCTGGGCGCCGACGGCGAACTGAGCGGTAGCGCTCCATAGACGTCGGCCGTTAGAGAAGCGTCCTGCGCCGCGACAACTGACGAGCGGCGCCGGCTCTCGGGGAGCGGACGGTGGCGTTGGGGTTCTGCAGGGGTTGTTCACATGTCGGGCGTAGCCCAACCCACAGGAACTGTCGTCGGCTCCGCGCCGATGAAGTACAGGTATCAGAGGGTGAGCACTCGCTAGCATCAATCCGCTGATTGTTGTAGCGTGTGCTGCTACGAACTCATCCGGCACCCGGAACCGGGTTGCCGATTCGGCATGCGGGGGGACCGATGCGTCGGAGCGTTTGGCGGCAGGTCTCAGCACGGCGCTGGTCGTTGCGATCACGATCTCAGGTATGACGAGCGCCGTGGCAAGTGGCCCGAGCGCGAAGGCGACGAAGTCGCCGATCAAGATCGGTTGGATTGGCACGACATCAGGCGTCAACGCTGACTCAGGTAGTCGTCGCGCGCGGCATCCTCGCCTGGGCCAAGTGGGTCAACGCCAACGGGGGGATCGCGGGCCACCCTGTCGACCTGATCGCCAAAGACGACGCCAATGACCCTGCGATGGCGTTGCAGGCCGTCAAGGATCTCGTAGAGAACGAAGGGATCGTCGCGTTCGTCGGGAACGCATCGAGCAGCACGACGCAGCGTTCAAGGATTACCTCGACTCGAAGAACATCCCCGACATTGGTGGCCAGGGCTACAGCTCGGCGATGGCAGGGAACGCTCTCTACTTTCCGGTGACCGCGTGGGTATTCACCTCGGTCTGGATGGGAACCAAAACGGTGTCGCAGGTTGGAGCGAAGACCTCGGCTTGTTCTGGTGTAGTTCGAATCCGGCGTGCTCCGCCTCGGTGCCGCTCTACAAGGGTGATGCCGAGGAAGCGGGCATGACCCTCGCCTTCGACCAGAAGATCGACGATTCCGCATCCGACTTCACGGCGAACTGCCTCGCCGCGAAGTCGGCGAACGCGGACTCGATCGTGGTTGCCGCCGGCGCGTCTCAAGCGACGAGGATCATCCAGTCGGTGCACGTCAGGGGTACAACCCGACGTACGTCGAGACTGCAGCGGGATACACGGACGTGCTCCTCAAACTGGCTAAGGCGGGCACACTCAAAAAGATGGTTGTCGCCAGTGACACCTTCCTGTGGTTCGACAACCCGGGAACGAAGAAGTCTCAGTCGTACAAGGACTTCCAGACGGCGATGAAGAAGTACGCCAAAGGCAGCTCGGTAGGGCCGCCCGCAGCATCGAGTTGGATGTCCGGCAGATGTTCGCAGCCGTGGGCAAGGCCTTCGGTGACACGGTCACGAACGAGGATGTCCTCACCGGCCTCTACGCCCTCAACGGCGAGACACTCGACGGGCTGGCTCCCCAGCCGATTACGTACACCAAGGGCGAGCCGACCCATCTCATGTGCTTCTTCCAGGCGAAGCTCAAAGGAGCGAAGCTCGTGGCGATGAATGGCGGCAAGCCCAGCTGTCAGCCGCCCAAGTCGTAGCGCAGTGCGACCTGTGGCGGGCGAGGTGGGCAGCCTCTCCCGCCACAGTCGCGCTCTCGACGACCTGCGAGAGTCGGACTTGATTCGTTGAACGAATTTCTCCCATTCATCGTCGCTGGACTCGCGGCGGGCTCGGTGTATGGGCTCGCGGGTGTCGGCCTGGTCGTCACCTACAAGACGACCGGAGTCCTGAATTTCGGCTACGGGGCGTTCGCGACCATCGGCGCATACGTCTACTACTGGCTGTACGTCGACCAGGGGTTGGCGTGGCCGTACACGCTCGCGTTGACGGTATTGGTTGTTGGTCCGCTCCTCGGACTTCTGTACGAGCTGCTCGCCGCGAAAGCTGATCCGCGTTTCTGTGGTGCTCCAGATCGCAGCGACGGTCGGCATCATCCTCATCGTCACGGCCGTTGCCGCTCTGTGGTACGGCCGCTCTGGCGATCTGTTCCCCTCGTACTTCCCGACAACCACGATCAAGCTCGGTGGCGTGTACGTCGGATGGGATCAGATCATCGTCGCGTTAGTGGCCCTGTCGACGACGATGGTCTTGTACCTGTTCTTCAAGCGATCTCGCGCGGGTGCAGCGATGAGGGCTGTGGTCGACAATGCAGACCTGCTGGATCTCGGCGGGATCAGCCCGGTCACCGTACGGCGATGGGCCTGTGTGATTGGTTGTTCGTTTGCGGTCCTGAGTGGCGCGCTCATCGCACCGAGTCTGAACCTCGATGCGTTCGTGCTGACGCTGCTGGTGGTCCAATCGTTCGGGGCCGCCGCCATTGGCTACTTCTCCAACCTTCCACTCACGTATACGGGGGGGTTGATGATCGGTGTGGTCGCCGCACTGGCCACGAAGTACTCGATCGACTACACGTGGCTGACCGGACTGCCGGCCAGTGTGCCCTTCATCGCGCTCTTCCTGGTGCTCGTGTTGATGCCACGTGCGCTGCTCGTTGACCGACGCAGCACTCGGCCAAGGCCGCGGCGAGTGCGTCGGGCCGCGGCTCCGGTTCAGATCTCGCTCGGAGTCGTGCTGCTGACGGTGCTGGTGCTCGTGCCGCAGTTCGCTGGTACCCGGCTCATCACGTACACCGACGCACTCACGTATGTGGTCTTGTTTCTCTCGTTGGGTCTACTGGTGAAGACATCCGGCCAAGTGTCCCTGTGCCACGTGACGTTCGCAGCGATCGGCGCAAGCGGGTTCAGTCACCTGACCCAGGGCAGCAGCGTTCCGTGGCTGGTTGGTGTCCTCTTCGCCGGACTGGTGTGCGTGCCGGTTGGCGCGATCGTCTCGATCCCGGCGATCCGTTTGTCGGGGACCTACCTGGCACTTGCAACGCTCGGATTTGGGATCTTCGTCGAACGCATGCTCTTCACTACCAGCTGGATGTTCGGCACCGGAATCAACAACTCGCTGTTCATGCGACGTCCGTCATTGTCCTGGCTCGACGTGAAGGGGGATGAGGGCTACTACTACGTGGTTCTCGCGTTCGTCGTGGTGATCACGGCGATCGTCATCGCGCTGCATCACAGCCGGCTGGGGCGACTCCTCCGCGCACTGGGCGATTCACCGACCGCGTTGTCGACCCAAGGGCGCGAGTATCGACACCACCGCGTGTTGGTGTTCTGCATCTCCGCGTTCATTGCCGGTGTCTCTGGCGCGCTGTACGGCTCGATCTTCCCGGAGGTCAATGGCACGACGTATTCGTCGTTCACGTCCTTGACGCTGTTCACTCTTCTCGTGATCGCCGTCGGCGGCGAGCCGTGGTACGCGTTCGTCGCAGCATTCGCGTTGGTGCTCGTGCCCTCCTACGTCAGCGGGGACAACACTTCGTTGTATCTCCAGATCCTGTTTGGGTGCTCCGCAATATTCGTTGCGGTGTCGGCGACGTGGGTCCACGATCCCGGGCGAAGGGCCATGGAAATCGTCGCTCGCCTCGGGAGGCGTCCGACCCGCGCCGCGACGGCTTCAGAACCCAGTGAGGAGCGCACCACAAGGGTCCTAGCGCCCACGGTCGTAGCAACCGGTCGCGAGGTCGTTCCCCATTTGGGTACGCCGGGGGTCCTCGAAGAGCCGCGTCGGGGGCTCGAGATCGCTGGGGTCTCCGTCCGCTTCGGCGGGGTCGTTGCCGTCGATGCCCTGGACCTCAAGGCTCCGACTGGCCGCATCACCGCTTTGATCGGCCCGAACGGCGCGGGCAAGACGACGACCTTCAATGCGTGTTGCGGTCTACCTCGACCAACGTCCGGTCGCGTTGTGCTTCACGGCGAGGACATCACACGCCGGAGCGCTGCAGCACGAGCGCGCGCCGGCTTAGGGCGGACGTTCCAGAGGATGGATCTGTTCGACTCGCTGACCGTACGTGAGAACGCGACCATGGGACGGGAAGCGGGGATGGCGGGTGCCCGAATCTTCGGCCAAGTCGTCGCGCTGCCGAGCCAGCTTGACGAAGTCGCGCAGGCAGCCGACGCTGCACTCACCCTGTGCGGCATCCAGCACCTTGCGCAACTGCAAGCCGGCAGCCTGTCCACAGGGCAACGGCGCCTGGTTGAGCTTGCACGCTGCCTTGCTGGGGATTTCGACATGCTCCTCCTCGACGAACCGTCGTCCGGCCTCGATCATGGCGAGTCGGAATACTTCGGCCACGTGCTGACCCGCGTCGTGGCGGAGCGCGGCGTCGGAATCCTGCTCGTCGAGCACGACATGACTTTGGTGATGGAGATCTGTGACTACATCTATGTGCTCGACTTTGGCCGCCTGATTTTCGACGGCGAACCTGCAGCGGTCGCGAGTAGCCCGATCGTTCGCGCCGCGTACCTCGGCGAAGGCGAACCCATGCTCACGGGGACCTGAGACGTCGTGCTCGAGATCGAGGCGATTGACGCTGGATACGGCGACAGTCTGGTGTTGCGAAATATCAGCCTGAGCGTGCCAGATGGCGCGGTCGTTGCACTGCTCGGTCCAAACGGTGCGGGCAAGACGACGCTCTTGCGTGCCGCGTCGGGATTGCTGGCACCTTCGGCAGGAAGGGTCGTGCTCGCCGGTGAGGACATGACCCACGCTCGGGCCAACCGCGTGGCACGGCGGGGCTTGTGCCACATTCCCGAAGGGCGCGGAGTCTTCCCGACACTGAGCGTGCGGGAGAACCTCGTGCTGAATGCGCCGCGAGGCCAGCACGACGAAGCGATCGCGCTCGCCGAGGAGACCTTCCCGATCCTGCGCGAGCGGATGAAGCTCCACGCCGGGAAACTCAGCGGCGGTGAGCAGCAGATGCTGGCGCTCATGCGTGCGTACATCCGCAAACCGAGCGTCGTTCTCGTCGATGAACCGTCGATGGGGCTCGCGCCAATGATCGTCGACCAGATCTTCGAATTCCTTCACCGCCTGGTCGTGGGAGGTTCAGCACTCCTACTCGTCGAGCAGTACGTCACCCGCGCACTCGAGATGGCCGACCACGCTGCTGTCCTGAGCCGAGGCGAAATCGTGGTGGCCGGAACTCCCGACGAGCTGCGTGACGCCGATGTGTTCCACACCTACCTGGGTGCGACGCCCGAATAGTGCGCCCTTGTGCGCCGGGAGGCGATGGCGCGTCGCCTTGACAGCGACTACCCAACCTATGACCGACATTCAATGGCTTCGCGGTCACCGGGGTCTGAGAACCGGACCCCGGCCCCCGCCGCGGTGTCAACCATGAACCGGAACCACACAACTCGATGCGTTCGTCGTTCTACATTTCTTCTACACCGCGGGCTGGTATCATGTGGTATAAGTGAGTACGAATCAGGACGTCATATGGGTGAAAGCCCAGTTCAGCGGTACGATCTGGTACGGAATAGGACCGTAAGAGACGCTGACCATCTGGCTCATAACCCGAAGGTCGAAGGTTCAAATCCTTCCCCCGCCACCATCGAAGGCGCAGGTCAGAAGCCCTCCGGATTCGGAGGGCTTCTGCGCGTTGTGGTGACTTCTACCGGTGTTTCTACCGGGTAGAAGCCGGCAGAGCGGCACACGTGTCGAGGATCCCGGCGAACGTCCGCGCGGCTTCTTCTTGCATGCCGGGGATCACGTGCTGATAGGTCGCCATCGTGAATCCGGGGGTCGCGTGACCGAGGCGCTCGCTGACGACCTTGATGGGTACGCCGTCCTTGAGCAGGAGGGTGGCGTGGGTGCGTCGGAGGTCGTGGAACCGAATCGGCGGCTGGCCGGAGCGGCGCACCAGTTATTTTGAACGTGTCGGACAGGAGGTGCGGATGTGTTGGTTCGCCATTCGGGCGACAGAACACATGCCCCGCGGGGTTGTCGCGGTCGAAGTCGGGGTCTTCGGCTTGGCGATGGTCGCGCCAGCGGTGCAGCACGTTGACAGTTCTCGAGTCGAGGTTGATCGATCGTCGCGCCGATCGAGATTGCCGCCGCGTTTCGTGCAGCTCGTATCCGACCGAGATCAGCGATCGGGTGACCGAGAGAGATGCGTTGTCGAAGTCGACGTCACTCCAGTGGAGGCCGAGCACCTCGCCTCGGCGCATGCCCGTGGTTGGGATCGAGAAGACTGCCGAACGGAAGGTCCGGCGGGAGGTGCGACGCGGACGCTCCTCGTGGCACACGTGGGCGTCGACGTGTCAGTTCTGGCGCTTGCCTGTCCCAGTGCCGAGGTACGCGGCGGCGAGGCGCTCGGCGTCGGCCTCCTCGCGGGGGCCCATCCACACGACCCGTCCGAGCTCCATGAAGGCGATGATGTCGGCGACCTTCATGACCTCGCTCGCCTTCTCCTCCACGAGCAGGATCGCGGTGCCGAGCCGCGTAGTTCGCGCAACGCGTCGATCACGACCGCCGCGGCCAGCGGAGCCAGGCCGAGGGTCGGCTCGTCGGCGACGAGCACGACCGGCGGGTCGGCGAGGGCGGGCGCGAGCGACAGCATCTGCTGCTCGCCGCCGGACAGCAGTCCGGCCACCTGCTTGCGCCGCTCCTCGAGGATCGGGAACCGCTCGTAGGTCTTCTGGCGCAAGGCGGGGTCGCGCAGGAGCACCTGGAGGTTCTCCTCCACGGTGAGCCCGGGGAAGATGCCGCGCGCTTCGGGCACGAGCAGGAGCCCCTTGCGGACGCGGCCGAACGCCGACAGCGCCGACACGTCCTCGCCCGCGATGCAGCACCCGACCCGAGAGCGCCGGCACCATGCCCGCGGCGACGCCGCACAACGTGCTCTTGCCGGCTCCGTTCGCTCCCAGCAGCGCGACGACCTGGCCGGGCTCCACCGCGACGCTCACCCCGTGCAGCACCTCGACGTCGCCGTAGCCCGCCCTGACCCCCTCGAGCAGGATGACCGGCTCGACCCCGTGGGGTCGGTGCGGTGGCGCCGACGCGTCTCCAGCACCTCGGCTTCCGGCACCGCCGGCGCGGCCTCGCGTCGCCTCGCCTTCGTGCAGCGGCGCGCTCTCGGCCGCGGCGATGCGCGCGTCGTGCTGCTTCGCCCGACGCTTCTCGAGCCGGTCGGAGCCGACCATCGCGAGGATCCCATCGGGGTTCTTGGCCAGGTTGATCGCGGCCAGGCCGAACAGGATCGACGTGAAGTACGAGCTGGTGATGAGCGGCGGCGACGAAGTGCGGCATCCAGGAGAACGAGGCGATCTGCTTCCAATCACGGGCGCGGCGGCATAGGAGAGCCCTGCCAGCAGGGCGCCGCCCGGCCGGCGCACGCCGAACGTGACCGCCACCGCGATCCAGATCAGCCCGATCACGGGCGGGACGCTGTCCTTGGTGATCGAGAACGAGGTGAGGCCGTAGCATGGCGCCGCCGAAGCCCGCGATGCCGGCCGACAGCGCAAACAGCGCGACCTGGGCCTTCGCCGGCGAGATGCCCGACGCCTGCGCGGCGACCGACGAGCTGCGCACCGCGAGCATCGCCCGCCCCGACGCCGACCGTTGCAGGTTGTAGACGAGCAGGGTGAGGATCCCGAACATGATCAGGAGCGCGCAGACCAGTTCCGATGACTTCGAGAAGTCGAACTTGTGGATGCCGAACGGGTCGAACGTCGGCGGCCGGAACGAGTAGCCGAAGCTCCCTGCACTGATCGTGTCGTTCTGGAACACGATGAAGTACATGACCCACGCGAGCGCGAACGTCGCGAGCGCGAGCGCGAGCGTCCCCATTCGGCGCACGGGAAAGGCGATGAGCGCACCGAGCACGCCGGCCACCGCCGCGCCGAGCAGGCAGGCGACGAGGAAGTTCATCTGCCCGTGGTGCAGCACGAGCGGGATGTCGAAGCTCCACTTCGACCAGGGAGGGGGACGCTGCGCGTCGGAGGTCTGCAGCGCCCAGCCGGCCATGAAGCCGCCGGCCGTGACGAACGTGGCCTGGGCCAGGCTCACCATGCCGCCGATGCCCGTGACCACCACGAACGAGAGGAACACGATCGCGAGCGCGAGGCCGGGAGCGAGGATGTTCGCCCGCACGTACGTGGGGTTGTGCGGCCACGAGAAGGCGCCCAGCGTGTAGAGCACGAGGACCAGGGTGAGGATCGCCCAGGGCAGCTTCCGCCTCCACCCCGGAAGCCCTTCGCGATGGTCGGGCGCGGGCTTCTCGTCCGAGATCGAGCCCGCGGCACGGCCCCGCTCACGGCCGATGACGAAGAGGGCGATGAGCAGCACCAGGTATGGCACCGCGGCGTCGAGGCCCGAGAGCTGGCTCAGGAAGTTCGGGAGCAGCTGGGTCTTGTAGCCGGCGACGAGGTTCTGGAGGACGCCGAGGGCCAGGCCGGCCGCGAACGCGAGCGGGATCGAGCGCATCCCCGCGAGCGCCACCGCCGCGATCGACGCAAGCACGACGAAGAGGAACGTGCTGTCGCTCAGCTGGAAGAGCGGAGCGATGAGCACACCGCCGAGGCCGGCGAGCGTCATCGAGAGCATCCACGCGATCGCTCGAGGTGCGACTCGGGCTGATCCCGCGCATCGCGGCGAGGGACTCGCGGTCGACCTGGGCCCGCATCTCGAGGCCCACCCGCGTGCGCCGGATCACCACGTAGAGCAAGCCCGCGACGATCGCCGCGACGATGAAGACCGCGAGCTGGTCGGAGTTCAGCACCACGCGGTCGAGCCCGAGCCAGCTCAGGCGGTACACGTGCGACGGGGTCGGGCCGACTCCCGGTGGGACGAACCCCACGCCGCCGCCGTAGTCCCCGAGCTTCGCGAGGTTGAGGCCGAGCCAGTCGACCGCCACCGCGTCGACGAGCCACTGCACGAGATTCGGCAGGGCGATGAGCAGACCGATGGTCCCGACGATGCGGGCGTACACCGGGGCGCTGCTGAGCCGGCCGAGCACGATGCGGTTGAGCAAGTACCCGAGCAGGGGCGCGAAGAAGACGACGGTGAGGATCAGCGACGGGACGATCGGGATGTGCTGCCCGGTGTTGAGCTGGAAGTAGAAGTACGCGCAGGCGAACGCGACCGCTCCGTGGGCGAAGTTGAATACACCCGACGTCTGGTACGTGAGCACCAGCCCCGACGCCATGATCGAGTAGATCGCACCGGTCACCATGCCGGAGATGAACAGGTTCAGGAACTTCTGCACGGACTACCTCAGTGGACGAACCCGGGCGTGGCGACGCTGGACGGCCGGGCCCGAGGGACCGGCCGTCTCGATCGTCTCGGAGGAACGGTGACGCCTACTTCACACCCTTCGGGTACTTGACCTGCCGATACTTGCCGGTGTTCCCGACCTGCTTGAGGAGGTCGTAACAGGCGAACGGCGCAGTGATGGCCCACTTGGTGCCGTCACTGGTCACGAGCTCTCCGCACGGTGCTCCCGCCTTGAAGCTCGCCGGGTAGTAGGTCGGTCCCACGACGTCGGGGATCTGGTATTTGAAGTCGCGCGGCCGCCTTCTGGAACGCCTCGGGCGTCAGGTTCTTGCCGACCTTCTTGAGGATCTGCACGAACATGTCGGCCGAGAAGTACCCGGCGAGCGCCGGCTGGCCGATGTCGGCCGTCGCGATGCCCGCGTTGTTCAGGGTCTGGACCACCTTCTGCATGTTCGGCGCCGTCGACTCCGGCGTCGGCGAACTGCGTGAACGCGGACCACGTGTTCGCCAGCTTGGTCAGCTGCGGGGCGTACGACACCGCGTTGGTCTGGATGCCCTTGTAGCCGGCCTGGGTGAGCGCCTTGCCGAGGCCGAACACGTTGTTCTGTCCGACGACCAGGAAGACCACGTCGGGCGGCTGGTCGTTGTCGGACGTCATGATGGCCTGCACGTACGGCGAGTAGTCGGTGACAGTCGCCGGCAGCGGCGGCATCGAGGCCTGCTGGTAGACCACCTTCATGCCCACGGCCTTGGCGGTCGCCGAGATCACCTCGACCCCCTGCTTGCCCGAGTCGTTGTTCTCGGCGATCACTGCGGCGGTCTTGCCCCTCGCGCCGCCCTTGCCCTGGCTCTTGAGCTGCTGGTCGACCAGTTCACCCCAGGTGTTGCCCGGGTAGGTGGGCGGGTTCGGCACGAGGCAGCCGGTGAACCCGAACACGTACTTGTTCGACGGATCGCAGAACGCGGGCGCGATGCCCCAGCCGATCGTGGGCACCTTCTGCTGGTTGAAGTACGCGCCGGCCTGGAGCGTCGCCGTGACCACGGGCACGACGCCGAACACGCCCTGCTGCTCGACCAGCCCACGGCCCTCCGACAGGTCCGCGTCGGGCGTCGTCTTGTCGTCGGAGAAGCCGACGTAGTCGATCTTGCGACCGCCCGGGATCTCGCCGTTCTGGTTCGCCTCGTCGAAGCGCGCCCTTCGCGGCATGCCCCGCGGCCGAGTAGAACGCGGCGTACCCGAGACCGCCGACCTTGATCGTGGAGCTCGTCACGCCGCGCACGCTGCTCTGCGCGCCTGCGGAGCCGATCGATCCGACGGTCGACGCGGCCAGCGCCGCGGCGAGCGCCGCCACGACGAACTTGGTTCGTTTCACTTCATCCCCCTTGGTTGTTGGTGATGGTGGTGCGCGCGCCCGACCCTGCCGGACCGGCCACGACGCAGGCGTCGGCGAGGCGGCGATCGGGCCTGGTCACGGAGCGGCTCGATCCACCAGCCGGCTCAAGAGATGTTGCCGACCGGCTTGCCGATCCGGTCCAGGGCAGGGGTTACGGCGTCGTCGGGGAGCTCACCCGGGGCAAGAGGGGTCGCAACCTCGCCGACGCGGGGGCCGATCCGATCGGCGATCGGCACGAGGCGATCGAGATCGAAGCCGTAGACGCGCGCGCGGCGTTCACGCCCAGCATCCGGGCCACTTCGTCGGGGTCGACGCCGGCGAACGTGTGCCGCAGGGCCTGTGACGTGTGCGGGAACGTCCCCTCGATGTGCGGATAGTCGCTTCCCCACATGATCGTGTCGATGCCGGTCTCGGCGCGGACCGAGCAGTCGACGGGACCCATGAAGCTCGCACCGAGGAAGCACTGCCGAGCCCAGTACTCGCTCGGCTTCAGTGACAGCGGGCGCGCAACCTCACCGCCGAACCGCTCCTCGATGCTGCCCGGCACGTTGCGCATCCGGTCGACGGCCCAGTCGAGGCCCGCCAAGAGCGCGGGCACCCAGGAGCTGCCCTGCTCGGTCATGACGAAGGTCAGGTCGGGGTGCCGCTCGAACACTCCGCCGAGGATGAACCGGACGAGGGGTCGCTGCGCGTACCAGCCGTACTCCACGAACAGCAGCGCCGGGGTCGCCGGGTACGGACCCAGGTCGGGAGCACCACTGCCGCCGTGGACGTTGACCGGCAGGCCGAGTTCCGCGCACGCCGCCCACAGTGGCTCGTACACGGGGGCATGCAACGGGGGGAGGTGCGAGTCGGGGGCGACGTTCGGGACCATCACGCCGCCGAACAGGCCGACGTCCTTCACCCACCGTGCCTCGGCCACCGCGTCGTCGACGTCGTTGAGCAGGAGCTGCGCGACGCCGGCGCGTCGGCCCGGCAGGTCGGCGCAGAAGTCGGCCAGCCATCGGTTGTGGGCCCGGATGCCGGCCCACCGCAGCTCGTACTCGTCGGGTCGGCAGTCGGGCAGCGTGAGGGTGCCGCTCGGGAAGAACGGCGGGATCGTGTTGGGGTACACGACTTCGCCGACGATGCCGTCGGCCTCGAAGTCCGCTTGGCGGATCGCGGGTTCGAAGTTGCGCCGATACTCGAACGTGTCCGTCTCGACGAGGTCCTCGTACGGGTTGACGAACTCGGCCTCCCACGCATCGAACTGCTCGAGGTACCGAGCCTCCAGGTACTCGCGGTAGGTGTGGATCGGTGCGCCGGCGTGACAGTCGGACGAGATGACGACGTAGCGGTCATTGGGGTTCGGCACGAGCCACCCTCCGCTTTGGTCAGAGCGAAGTCGCTCAGGAACCCGAACATTAATATATGCTTTGAACTATGTCGAGCACCGGACTTCAGGAGGCGCTCAGCCTCTCGGATGTTCGACGCCACCATCTCGCGGTCGTGCTCGGCCGGTTGCGCCGCCACGGACCGCGGTCGAGAGCGGACCTGGCCCGGCAGACCGGGCTCACCAAGGCCACGGTGTCCACCCTCGTGGCCGACCTGATGGCGCGCGACCTCGTGGCCGAGATCGCTGCACAGTCCGGATCGGTGGGTCGCCCGGCGACGTTGGTCGCCGCAACAGGGATGTCGGTGCTGACGCTGGGGATGCAGATCGAGGTCGACCACGTCTCGGCCTGCGCCGCTGACCTCACGGGCCGGGTTGTGAGGTCCGAGCGCCGGTATCGGGACAACCGAGCCTGCAGCCCCGACGCAGTGTTGGGACGGCTGGCCGAGGTGACCGCCAGCGTGCTCGACGCTGTAGCCGGACGAGACGTCGAGGTCGTCGGCGCGTGCGTGGCGGTGCCCGGCTTGGTGGAGCCCGTGAGTGGGGAGATCCTGGTTGCTCCCAACCTGGCATGGTCCCGGTTGGAGCTCAGCGGTCTGTCGGGCGTCCTCGGTCTTCTTCCCGGCGTCGATGTCGTGGTCGACAACGAGGCGAATCTGTGTGCTCTGGCGGAGCTCGAGCGCTGGGATCAGGAGGGACCCCCTTCGTTCGTCTACGTCTCGGGTGGCGTTGGAGTGGGCGCGGGCATCGTCGTGGAGGGTCACCTGATGCGCGGTGTGCACGGCTTCGGCGGCGAGATCGGCCACCTCGTCGTCGAGCCGGAGGGGCGGCGGTGTGCCTGTGGTGCCCGCGGCTGTCTGGAGACGATCGTGGGTGCCGAACGCGTGGCGTCGACCACGGTCCGAGCCCGGGCGCTGAGCCGAGCCCTCACGGGTGTCGTCCACCTTCTCGACCCCGCGGCCGTCATCTTGGGCGGTACGTTCTCCGGCGACGAGAGGCTGGCGGAGCTCGTGGCTGAGCAGCTCCACACGGAGACTCTCGCGGGTCGCTGGCGACCTTGCATCGTTCGGACGTCCTCACTCGGCGTCGATGCAGCACTCCTCGGAGCCGCCCGACGCGCCCTCGAGGGCGTCCTCGCCGATCCCACCCACGTCGCGAGTCGCGACGGCGTGCCCTCGCCGTGAGGGAACCTCGATGACCGAGGATCTCGGTCCTGCCCCGAGCATGGCTTCCCCTACGACCCGCGGGCACTCGGCTCGCAACGGTCGACCCGGCCAAGCCCAACTGAACGGAGCCGAGGGATGGATCCGCTGACTGATCGGCCGCCGACCCGGTACCTCGAACGCCTCGAGGTCGACCGCCTCCGGCTGTCGACGACCACGATCCGAGAGATGGGTGAGGGGTTCGTGGTCCTGGACGTCGCCTGGACATCGGACACCTCTGCGACGCGGCTGCCCGATGGCGTCGCCCTCGCCGGGAAGCGCGTCGAGGACGGCTCGCTCACGGTGCGCGTCGAGGCGGTCGGCCCCCGAACCTTCCGGTACCGGTTCGCACTCGGTGCCGATGTGCCAGCGGGCGGCACACCGATGCTGGCGACCGAAGTGCGAGTCGACCCTGCGGCCCGTGTCGATCGGATCGGCGCCGGCGTGACCATGACCACCGGCGGGGCATCCGTCGAGGTGGAGGTGCCCGAGGTCGGTGGGCCGACCCTGCGGTTCCGACGCGCAGACGGACGCATGGTCGGAACTGTGGGAGGCAGCGCCTCGAACCTGCTGGACGAGTGGGCGTGGGACTCGTTCCCCACGGGCATCTGCCGCACACCCGTGCCGGGACACCGACTGGCGACCGAGGTGTTCTCGATCCGCGATGACGAGTGCGTCTACGGGTTCGGGGAGCAGTTCGGTCGACTCGACAAGGTCGGCCAGACAATCGACCTCGAACATGGCAGAAGCGATGGGCACCGTCACCCCGCGGGCCTACAAGAACATGCCGTTCTTCGGGTCACCACCGCGGGGCTACGGCGTGTTCTGCCAACCACGACGCCAGGCTCACCGCCTGGGTCGGCAGCCGCATCGTCGCCCGACTCCAGGTGGCGGTGGACGACGACTGGTTCGACAGTCTTCGTGTTCGTCGGCGACGTTCGTCAGGTGCTCCACGCCTACACCGACCTGACCGGCCGGCCGCACGTGCCGCCGGACTGGTCATTCGGGTTCTGGCAGTCGAAGATCTCCTACTCCTCGGCCGTCGAGACGATCGAGGTCGTCCGAGCGGATGCGCGGCCGACGACCTGCCCTTCGACGTACTGCACCTCGACACCCATTGGTTCCGCCGACGACTGGCGTCTGCGACCTCGAGTTCGACCCCGACCGGTTCCCCGACCCCGCCGGGTACCTCGACGCAATGGCGGCGCTGGGCGTCAAGGTGTCGCTGTGGCAGTTGCCTTACATCCCCTCGGGCTCGGCGCTGTTCGACGACCTCGACGGCGGTCGACGGGTTCGTGCTCCGACGCCGACGGCAGCCTCTACGACGTCGGGCTGTGCTATGCGCCCGACTGGGAGGGCGGACCGATCGGATGCATCGACTTCACCAACCCCGATGCCGTCGCGGTCTACCAGCAGTGGCTCGGCACGCTGTTCGATCTCGGCGCCCGGGCCATCAAGGTCGACTTCGGCGAACAGGCACCCCTCGACGGCATCTACCACGACGGCACCCCCGGCCACCGGATGCACAACCGGTACCCGCTGCTCTACAACCGAGCCGTCGCCGAAGCGACCCATGACGCACACCGGCGAGTGGATCATCTGGGCACGGTCGGCCTTGGCGGGCTCCCAGCGGTACCCACTGCACTGGGGCGGCGACTCCACGGCGAGGTGGGACAACCTCTTCGCCGAACGTCGGCGGCGGCCTGTCCCTGGGCCTGTGCGGGTTCCCGTTCTGGAGCAGGACATCGGTGGCTTCCTCGGCGAGCCGGAAGACGACCTCCTCGTCCGTTGGCTCCAGGCCGGGCTGTTCCTCTCCCACAGCCGCATCCACGGATTCGGCAACCGCGAGCTCTACGGCGGGGCGTCACGACCGACACGCTCGGCGCCGTCCGACCTGCTCCACCTGCGGTATCGGCTCCTGCCGTACCTGACTCGGCGAGGCTCACCGTGCCGCCGCGGCCGGGCGTTCCCCTGGCTCGGCCTCTCGTCGTCGACCACCCCGACGACCCCACCACCTGGCACCTCTCGGACCAGTGGCTCCTCGGCGACGACCTGCTCGTGGCCCCGGTCGCGACCGCCGACGGGGATCGGCGCGTCTACGTGCCCGAAGGTGACTGGGTCCACTGGTTCACCGGCGAGCACCACCACGGGCCCACCTGGGTCACCACCCACAGCCCGCTCGACCACTTCCCGCTCTACCAGCGGGCGGCGTCCCTCGTGCCGCTCGGCCCAGTCATGGCCCATGTCGGCGCCCGACCCACCGAGCTGCTCACCCTGCGCGCGGGTGTCCCGACCGCCACGTCGGACTGGCGAGGCGTGGCGCGAGTCGACGGCGCAGCCGTGACGATCACTACCACCCGACCCGATCCCACCGTCGTCGTCGAAGGACTCCCGCCGCGCGTCGATGTCCGCGTGGTCGACGGGTCCGGGGAATCCGTCGACCGCCCGATCCGACGCATCTGAGGATCGTTTCCCGCGCGCTTGCCGGAGGTGCGATGTCGGTGGGTGCTCCACACGCTTGGGATTCCGTCATTCGGACAGAATCTGTGCCCGACGAACAGGAAGGCGGCCATGAGCAGCACCCTCAGCCCCACGCCGGCTGATCGCTTCACATTCGGTCTGTGGACCGTCGGCTGGCAGGCGCGCGATCCCTTCGGCGACGCGACCCGGCCGCCGCTCGACCCCGTCGAGTCCGTTCACCGGCTTGCGGAGCTCGGGGCCTCCGGGGTGACGTTCCACGACGACGACGTCGTGCCGTTCGGCGTGGACAAAGCCCAGCGGGATTGTCAGCTGACACGGTTCCGTGCTGCGCTCGACGAGACCGGGCTCTCAGTGCCGATGGTCACCACCAACCTGTTCACCCACCCGGTGTTCAAGGAGGGCGCGTTCACCGCGAACGACCGGGAGGTACGCCGATACTCGATCCGTAAGGTGATGCGGAACCTTGACCTCGCCGCCGAGCTCGGCGCCCAGACATACGTGTTCTGGGGTGGTCGCGAGGGCTCCGAGGTCGACCTCGCAAAGGACGCCCGCGCCGCGCTCGATCGCTACAAGGAGGCGATCGACACCCTCGCCCAGTACGTGAAGGACCGCCGCTACGCGGTCCGCTTCGCCCTGGAGCCGAAGCCGAACGAGCCACGCGGCGACATCTTCCTGCCGACCGTCGGCCACGTCCTCGCGTTCATCTCCACCCTCGAACACGGCGACATCGTCGGGGTCAACCCGGAGACCGGTCACGAGCAGATGTCGAACCTCAACTTCGTGCACGGCGTCGCGCAGGCCCTCTGGCACGGGAAGCTCTTCCACATCGACCTCAACGGTCAGCACGGACCGAAGTTCGACCAGGACCTCGTCTTCGGTCATGGCGGCCTGCTGAGCGCCTTCGCGCTGGTGGACCTGCTCGAGTTCGGCGGTCCCGACGGCGGTCCGGCCTACGACGGCCCCCGCCACTTCGACTACAAGCCGCTGCGCACCGAAGCGGCGGACGGGGTGTGGGCCTCCGCCGCAGCGAACATGCGCACCTACCTGCTGTTGAAGGAGCGCGCCGCTGCCTTCCGCGCCGACCCCGAGGTGCAGGAGGCCCTCGCCGACGCGGGCGTGCCCGACCTGTCGGTGCCGACGCTGGCCGGCGGCGAGACCTACGAGGATCTGCTCGCCGACGAGACCGCCTTCGAGCGCTTCGACGCCGACGCGAAAAAGGAGCGTGGTCACATGGCGCCACCCGGATCGACCAGCTGGCCGTCGAGCACCTGCTGGGAGCTCGGTAGGTGCCCCTCGTCGTCGGGGTCGACTCGTCGACCTCGGCCTGCAAGGTCGAGGTCCGCGACCTCGACACCGGTCGGCTCCTCGGTTCGGGTCGAGCCGCGCATCCGCCGACGACCCCGCCATGCAGCGAGCAGGATCCCCACGCCTGGTGGACGGCGTTCGAGGCCGCCGCGTCCCAGGCCGATCTGGCCCGGAACCGGCCCGCGGGCATCGCCGTCGCCGCGCAGCAGCACGGCCTGGTCACCCTCGACGCCGCCGGCACGGTGATCCGCCCGGCGAAGCTCTGGAACGACACGGAGTCTGCCGACGACGCGGAGGCCCTCGTCGCCGAGCTCGGCGCCACCGGGTGGGCCGAGGCGTGCGGCAGCGTCCCGGTCGGCGAAGCTTCGCCATCACGAAGCTCCGCTGGCTGCATCGGTGCGAGCCGGACTCGTTCGCGCGGATCTTCCGAATCGGGCTGCCGCACGATTGGCTGACCCACCGGCTCACCGGCCGGTGGTCGACCGACCGGGGTGACGCGTCCGGCACCGGATGGTGGTCGCCGGCGCAGGGCACCTACCGGACCGATCTCCTCGACCTCGTCGACGGTAGCGTCGACTGGTCGAGCGCTCTGCCCGACGTGCTCGGACCCTCGGAAGCGGCAGGCGAGTGGGAGCAGGTCGGCGGTGCACTGGTCGCCGCGGGCACGGGCGACAACATGGCCGCATCGCTCGGCCTGGGCCTGAGGGCCGGCGACCTTTCGCTCAGCCTCGGGACGAGCGGCACTGCGTGCACGGTCGCCGACACGCCCATGGCGGACGCCACCGGTTCCGTCGCCGGCTTCGCCGACGCAACGGGCCGGTTCCTGCCACTCGTGTGCACGCTCAACGCCACCAAGGTGACCGACACCGTCGCCCGGCTGCTCGGGATCACTGCCGCAGAGCTCGACCAGCTCGCGCTCGCCGCCGAACCCGGAGCGGGAGGGCTCACGTTGGTGCCACACCTCGACGGCGAGCGGACCCCGAACCGCCCGCACGCGACGGGCTCCCTTGTGGGGTTACGATCCGATGCCCGTCACGCGACCAGCTCGCACGCGCCGCATTCGAAGGTGTCGTGTGCAACCTGCTCGCCGGAGCCGACCGGCTCGCCGTCAGCGACGGACAGGTGGTGCTGGTCGGCGGTGGTGCGCACAGCGGTGCCTATCGCCAGATCGTTGCCGACCTCGTCGGACGGCCCGTCCGGGTGTCCGAGGCGGGCGAGCTGGTCGCCGTAGGTGCCGCGGTGCAGGCCGCAGTCGCGCTGACCGGGGCGTCATTCGACGACGTAGCCACCGCCTGGAACCTCCGGGCGGGACGCACGATCGACCCGGACCCGGCCGTGGATGCAGCCGCGATACCGTGGTCGGTACGCCGAGGCGGCGGGCACCTGACTTGCGGTGACGCGATCACGTCCCCCGCGTCGAGTGGGTCCTGTCCGCAGCGCATGTTGGCGGTGACCCAGAACGCGGCGTAGTAGCGATGCTCCCTGGTCGAGGCCAGAAGCTCGTGCAGCTGCGCGGCGTTCCACACCCGCGACGTGTTGCTCGACAACGGACGCCGCTTCGGCGCATGCGCGATCCTCGCCGGATTGGCGAGCAACCAGCCTCGGTGCATGGCGTCGTCGAGTGCTCGGCGCAGGATCATGTGGATCTCGACGACGGTCTTGTTGTGAAGCCCGCCCGTGCCGTCAGCGTGTCCCTCGTCGAGGAGTTCGGCGTAGAGCCGGAGACGACCTTGATGGGTACGCCCGCGGCGACGAGGAGCGAAGCGTGGGTGTGGCGGAGGTCGTGGAGTCGGATGCGGGGGAGCGCGAGTTTGCGTACTTGGCGGTCGAAGAGTTGGTACAGCGACTCGGCGTGCACCGGCTTGCCTGCCGCGTTGGTGAAGATTGGGTCAGCGAGCTGAACGCTGTGGCCGTCTCGGCGTTGGCGGCGCTTCCAACGGGCGAGCACAGCTTCGGTGTCGGCGTCGAGGTCGATGCAGCGGCGGCTGGAGCGGGTCTTGACCGGGACTTCGATCGAGTGGCCTCCGACGACTTGGCGGCTGCGGGCGATGGAGAGCCGATGCGTGGTCCGGTTCCAGTCGCCCCAGCGGAGCCCCGCGATCTCGCCGCGACGCATGCCGGTGGTCGCGGCGAGGTGCAGCGCCGGGTACAGACGAAGATGCTTGATTGCCGCGAGGAACGCGGCGAGCTGGTCGGCGGTCCAGCACTCCGGTCCGGAGCGCTCGCGGGCGCGGGGCCTTGGGGGCTGTGCGCTGTGGCGACGTTCGCGGGGACGAGGTGCTGGCGGACGGCGTCATTGAGCGACGCCCGGATGATGACGTGCACGTCGTAGACGGTCTTAGGTGCGAGCCCGCAGCCGCTCGCGTCCGCCGGTGGCGAGAAGCTCTGCGTAGAAGCCGTCGAGATGCTCGGCGTGCAGCGAACGCAGCGGCATGGACCCGAGCGCGGGGTCGATGTAGTTGTCGATCATCCACGCATACCGGTGCGCGGTTGTCGGCTGCAGGCGTTGACGGCGTCGGGGCATCCACCGCTCGGTGAGGTAGCGGCCGAGCGTCAGTTGCTGTGCGACGACAACGTGCTCGGCTGCTTGCGGCCGATTCGAGTCGAGCGGCGATCGCTTCGGCGTCAGCGCGGGAGTGCCCGGCGGGATGCCACCGCCGGCGTTCCCGACCGGTGGCCGCCCATCATCATTGGGTGCGCACCTCAACGGCATCCGCACGCGGGTGGCGCGTCGAGGGAGGGTGGGTCTCGTACATGCGGACGGCCACGACGAGGCCGGACAGCGGCGGTGAGGGCGGCGACGGCGTAGACCGCGGCCGGGATGCCGAGCGGCATCCGCGAGGATGCCGGCGAGCAGCGCGCCGACGGCGAAGCCGCCGTCGCGCCAGAGCCGGTAGATGCCGACGGAGCGGGCACGCCAGTCGGGTGGGCGACGTCGCCGATCGCAGCGAGCAGGGTCGGGTAGACCATGGCGGTGCCGGCGCCGAGCAGGACCGCGCCGCAGCCGCCCAGATCCCGAAGCCGGTGGTCGAGGCGACCATGCCGAGCGCCGACGGCCTGGAGCGAGCATGCCGCCGACGATCAGCCGTTTCCGGCCGTACCTGTCGGACAGGCCGCCGGTGACGAGCTGGCCGAGCGCCCCAGACAGCGGGGTAGACGGCGGCGAGGATGCCGATCCTTGCGATGGTCAGAGTCCGGCGGCGGCGAAGAGAGCGGGGAACAGTCCCCAGGCGAGGCCGTCGTTGAGGTTGTTCACCATGCCGGCCTGGCTGACCGAGGAGAGCGCCTGCTCGCGGAAGCTGGTCAGGGTGAAGACGTCGCGGTTGGTGAGTTCCGCGTGGAGCGTGCCGGCATGGACGGAGACGTGGTTGGCGGCTTCGAGCCTGGCGTGGTCGTGGGTCTCGCGTGACGAGCCAGGACGGAGAGCCCGAGCCCGAGGGCGACGTAGGCGGCACCGAGGAGGAACGGTCCCGGGCCGGAGCCCGTAGTTCGCCGCGATGTAGCCGGTGGCCAGGGCGGTGCCGGCGACGGCGAGGTAGCCGGCGGCCTCGTTGAAGCCCATGGCCAAGCCGCGGCGGGAGGGGCCGACGAGGTCGATCTTCATCATCACGGTGGTGGACCAGGTCAGGCCCTGGCTGATGCCCAGCAGCACGTTGGCGGCGACGATCCATCCCCAGGACGGTCCGACAATCAGCAGCAGCGGTACAGGAAGGGCGATGAGCCAGCCGGCGACGAGCACCGGCTTGCGGCCGTAGCGGTCCGAGAGGGTGCCGGCGAAGTAGTTGGTGGCCGCCTTGGCCAGCCCGAACGCGAGGATGTACGTCAGCGCGGAGGTGTAGACGGTCAGGTGCCGAAGACCTGCCCGGCCAGCAGCGGCAGCACCGTGCGTTCCTGGCCGAGCATGCCGCCGACGAGCGCATTGACGGCGACCAGGAGCATGAACTGGGCCAGGTTCTGCCGCAGCCCCAGTCGGATGGTGGGGGTGTCGCCGGTGGTGGTCACGGCTCGATCTGGAGTGACCGGCCGGTCGCGGTCGCCCAGTCGTCGGGGCCGCCCGTGACGATGCAGCACGTTCTTGTGGCGATGGCGGGCGAGGATGCTGGCGGCACTCGCCGCGCGTTCGCCGTGCCCGCACATCACGGCAATCGGCTCTGCGATGTCGTCAGCGACCGTTGCCAATGCGCCGAGTTCGATGTTGCGTGCGCCGGGGATGTGCCCGGCCTGGTACTCGTTGGCCTGGCGGACATCGAGCGCTGCCCCGGTGAGTCGTTCGGCGGGTATCAGTTCGAAGGCGGCCACGGGAAGCCCCGCAGCGCTCCATGTCTGGATGCCGCCCGCGAGTTCGCCGACGATGTGGTCGTAGCCGATGTTGGCGCACTGGCGAACGAGCTCGGCCCGGTCGGTGGTGTCATCGGTGATGAACACCAGAGGCCGGTCCGGCTCGACGAGCCAGCCGAGCCAGCTCGCGAACACGGCCCGCAAGGCGTTGGACAACGAGCAGGGTACATGAGCCTCGGCGAACGCGGCGACGGGCCGAACGTCGATCACCTCGGCACCATCATCCATGAGTCTGCGTACGTCGGATGCCGAGAGTTGAGCAAGTGGTGTTGTCGGTGCGGTTCCGACGCCGTGGCGGTTCTGTTCGGGGAGCCACGAGAAGTGCGCGGGGAGTGATCCGAGGCCCCCGATCAGCGCGTCGACGAACGCTTGCTCGTCGGGTGCTTGGAGGAGCTGGTTGGTGGCTTTCTCTCGACCGATCGTGGTGGTCCGGTCGCTCGTCCCTGGCGCCGAGCAGAACGAACCAGCACCGTGGGTCGGGTACACGGGCAACTCGTCGGGGAGCACCAGCAGTTGTTCCTGGAGGGAGTGCCACATGGCTCGGGCGAGCTTCTCGGCGTGCTCGGCTCCGAGGAGATCGGGCCGCCCGACCGTCCCGACCATCAACGACCCGCCGGTGAACACCGCGAGCGGCCGATCGTCGTCGAGGAGCAGGTAGGCGAGGTGGTCTGGTGTATGTCCCGGTGTCGGCAGCGCCCGCAGGGTGTGGCCGCCCAGGTCGATGTCATCGCCGGGATCGAGTGGCTGATGGGGCGTATCGAGGTGCGCGCCGCGACCGAAGAACGTCGCGCCCCGTCGACCGAGTTCGGGGCTGCCCGACACATAGTCGGCATGGGTGTGGGTATCGGCCGTCCACGTCAACTCCCACCCGTGTTGAGCGATCGCCGCCAGGTAGGGCTCGACGACGCGCAGCGGATCGATCACCAACACTCGACCGTCGACGGCAACGAGGTGCCCGGAGTGACCGAGACCCTCATCGACGACGCTGACGATCTCGAGTCCCGTGACGACCTCCAACCTTCCCGGCGCTCATATAGTATTCCACAGAGCAATGGAGTAGCGACTGCGGTACAGGAGATGACCATGGCGGAGTCGGCGGCGAAGCGGGCGTTGTTCGAGCAGTTCGCCCGGATCCCCAAGGCCGTCGCGCACCCGGCTCGCCTGGAGCTGCTCGAGCTGCTCGCCCAGGGCGAGCGCAGCGTCGAGGACCTCGCCGCGGTCACCGACACCGGACTGAGCACGGTCTCGGCCCAGCTCCAGGAGCTGCGCCGCGGACCTCGTCGACACGCGCCGTGAAGGAACCCGGATCTACTACCGGCTCGCCGGCGGCGACGTCGCCCGGTTCCTGACCGTCCTCCGTGACCTCGCGGCGTCCCACCTCGCCGATGTCGCCCACGCGCGGCGCCCTCGTATCTCGGCGATGACACCGACGTCGAGGCGATCGACCGCGACGAGCTGCGCCGCCGGGCCGCGGCCGGAGAGGTCCTCGTGGTCGATGTCCGTCCGGCCGTCGAATATCGGGCCGGGCACATTCCCGGTGCGGTGTCGATCCCGCTCGACGATCTCGACGCGCGCCTCGCCGAGCTGCCGAGCGACGTCGAGATCGTGGCGTACTGCCGCGGGCCGTATTGCGTGTTCGCCCACGAGGCGGTACGTCGTTTGCGTCGTCACGGCCGCCAGGCACGACGCCTCGCCGACGGGTGGCCGGAATGGCATGGCGCGGGCCTGCCCGCTGCCGTCGGCCCCGACCCGGGGCGTCCCGTGCGCAGACCCTCCCGTGCCCGAGGGGACCAACGCCTCTGACCGGCGGCCAGGTCATGAGCGGGCCATGCACGAGGAGGTCGCGATAATGTCTTGCTGATCCTCAACGATCCGGCCTACGGCACCGAACGTTCGTTCAACGGGCTGCGCCTCGCCGGGTCACTCGCGCACCGTGACGACGTCGCGGTGCGGGTGCACCGAACTCGAGCCCAGACTCGACGATCAGATGCCATCTCGGCGCAACAGGCTCAAGACCCACGATGAACTCTGACGCTGACCAACCGTCAACGGTCCACGATCCGTCGGGAGCGGCTATTGGTGTGGCTACTCGGAAGCTGTCCAACTCGATACGCGCAAGCAGGTCCTGGATCCAGGCCGCCTCCGCCTCGTCATACACACGCTTGACCACAATGGGTCCGGCCTGGAACGACAGACCTTCGCCGCCCGGAAGGGGAACCGGGTCGGCCTGCACGCTGAACGCTCGCGCGACAGCATCCGGCGAGGCCGCAGTCATGACCGAAGTCTCGCACCGCGGGCTGCAACGGTCCCGGTGATCTGGGGCAGCCTGAGTATCTGCGAATCTGGCTGCGCGTCGATGAGCGTGTTTCTGGGGAGTTGCTCTCTGTTGGAACTGGATGTTCGAGCTACGGCGAGGAGTGGGGCTGGAGCGATTCGGCGATGCGGATCGCTTCGTTACGCGACAGTGCTGACTCGAGGCGGTAGGTCACTCCTCCGTGTTGCCAGAGGAGGGTGTTGCCGGCGAGGCGGGCATGGTCAGTGAAGAACCGGCCGTTCTTGTCGGCGAGGGTGAGGACGTGAGGCTGGCCCGAGATCCAGTAGCCCGGGTCGCCGTCGACGGTCACTTGTTCCACGTTGGTGCCCGCCGTGAGTGTCTTGCGGATCACCGGTTCGGGGATGGTGGCATGGAACTCGGTGAGGAGCAGTCCAACGCCGGTGGTTTCCGTGACGGGGATTCCGGCCCGAGGCGCGTACGCAAGGGTGACCCGCCCAGCGGTCGGGACGTCGCCGACGTAGAGCGCGTCGGGCGCGCCGGACTCGCTGTGAGGCGGCACCGCAAGATCGAAGTCGACGCGACGGCGTGCCTCGTTGAGGCTGACTCGGGTTCCGAGCGACAACCTGGCGCCCGGGGGGATCCGGGCCGGGCCGTCGTGCTGTTCGATCTGCACGCCTCGCAGCCCGAAGAAGTCGGCGACCGCATCACGTGTCGCCGATGACGCTGCGAGCAGCGCGCTCGGCTACGAGCACGATCACTGCCACGGCGACCAGCACGCGCGTGCGTATGCGAACTGACGGCGCTCCGTTGCGTCGGACGGGCGTGTCCTCGCCGACGACGCGCTCGGACCGCGCCGGTGACGGTGCCGGCATCGGCCACGACGAGGTGCCGGGCGAGGTCGCGGAGCGCGACGATCAGTTCCGTGTCTGGGTGCCCGTCGCGCCTAGCCATCGAACATCTCCTCGCCCGGCGCGGCGCGCTGGTGGTATCGAATTGTTCGCGTAGGCGTGTGAGCGCCCACGAAAGCCTCGACTTCACCGTGCCCGGCCGGATCCCAAGTGCGGCCGCGGTTTCCGCCTCGCTGAGATCCGCGAGGTAGCGGCACGAGATCACGTCGCGGTCGGCCTCCGAGAGCCGTCCCAGCGCGACGAGGAGCATCTGGCGTTGCTCGAGCGCGAGGACCGCCTCCTCGGTGGATGGGGCCGCACCCACCGGAGGGCGGCCCTCGAACACGCGCAACTCGAGACGTGCACGACGGCCCGCGCCGCGTCGCGCGTTGCGCGCCTCGTTGGCGACGATCCGCAACAACCACGGGCGGAACGGCGCCCCGGGCCGGAAACGGTCCAACGCCCGCCACGCTTTCACGAACGCCTCCTGCGTCGCGTCGGACGCAGCCGTCGGCCCGCACAACAGCGTCGCGACCCGCACGGCGACACCCTCATAACGCTCGACCAGGTGCACGTACGCGTCGACGTCACCCCCGTACGCCCTCCTCACCAACTCGCCGTCGTCGTCCAGTGGGCGGCCCTCCACTGCCAAGTCGTTCACGGTCACTACACCGCGGCGGGCCAAAAGGTTCCCCGGGAACCCGAACCGCCCCGGCGGTGTAGGAGACATCGAGCCACCACCCCTCGACTACCCCGAGAAGGGAAGCCGTCGATGAAGCTTCGCACCCTCGCTGTTGCCATAGTCGTCGTCGGCGTCGTGCTCATCCCGACGACGGCGTGGGCCAAGGGCGCCAAAGACGTCACGATCACCGGCCCCGGCCTCCACCAGCCCGTCCACGTCGAGAACATCGCCGGCCCCACGATCATTGAAGTCAACCGTCTCGCCGAAGCGACCGGACTCCTCTACGCGGCGTTCCGCACCACACCATCTCCCATCACCCACGCTCGACCTGCAGGCAAGTTGGGTCCCCGCTACCGCGCGGTCTACGAGCTCTACGCCTCCGAAAGCAACACCGTGACCATCCGCCAGGACCTCTACCCGTTCGCCGCGGCAGGTTTCGTCAGCTACACCGCTCCGGGCCAACACGTCTTCCAACGGACAGCTCGCAGCGGCTGGTACGTCACCACCGACAAGTACAACACCGGAGTCGACAGCCCGAGCGCCACCGCGATGCTGGTATCGCTCGGAGCACCACCCCCAAAGGCCAAGAGCGCGGCGTACACCGTCGCCTCGCGTCGCAGGTTCAGCGCTGAGCTGGAAACCGGGCCGGTGCCGGGATCGAGACGCACCACCACGGACCGCACGTCGTGCGCGTCGGACGCGACGTCGATCGCCCAGATCTCGAGCTGCGCCGCTGCCGATGCGGGCCTGTTGACCGACGGTCACGGCCAGCTCGTGTTCGATCCAGGACACGATGTCCGCCGGCAGCGCGTCGCGCGCGGTCGCCGTCATGGCTGGGGGACCGACGTGGGGTAGAGCGCTTGGACCATCGCCTCCACTTCGCGACCGAGCTGGGCGCGACTGGCGCGCACGCCCTCGAGCTGCTCGTAATGGCACAACCCCAGGAGCAACAGGAACAGGGCCTTGACGGTGGCCCGCTGCTCGGCGGCGTGCCCGGTGCGAACGATGCGAACAACTTCGCGAACTCGCCGTGCCACTGCGCCATGTAGGCCGCCAGCTCGGGATGGCGCACGCTCGCCATGTGCAGCTCGAGCAACAGCACCCGTGTGGTCGTCATGTCGGTCCGCAGGAACGCCGCGGCGACGTCGTGTACGCCATTGATGACGTGACCGTTCGACGACAACGTGGCGGCGAGCTGCTCGAGGGCGCACCGTCCCGCGAGATAGAGGAGCTCTTCCTTCGTTTGGAAGTGGTTGTAGATCGCCGTCGCGGTGACGCCGGCGCGCTCGGCGATGCCCGCGACGGTTACCGCTTCGAGACCATCGGTCGCGCAGGCGACCACCGCCGCGTCGAGCAGGCGATCGCGAGTCGACTGATCATCGGATTTCGGGGGTCGTCCTCGACGTCTGGTCATCACGGCCATGTATAGACGGAGTAGGGATCGGCGACGATCGCCGGGTCGAAGGGGTCGTACTGCAAGGTCATGGTGCGCCCCACACGTCGTTGCCGCGCAGCGCGCACACGCCCGCGCCGTCCACGAACACGGCTCGAACCACTGGCAGTCGATCGAAGCGCTCGCTAGGCATCGACGATCCGAACCAGCGCGGTCTCGGCCAGCCGGTGCGCGTCGCGGCTACGCGATGGTTCCGACACCGAGCGCCTCTCGAAGATGTTGAGCTGCTTCAGCAGAGCGATCACCTTTGGCGAGTAGATCGGCGTAGACCCGTGCCGGTGCTGCGCATCGGACACCGTCGATCACCGGACCGGCCGTTGCGGTGATCTGGTTCGGCAGGGCGCGGATCTCGATGCGGTGGTCCCGCTCGACGATCCTGGCCTCGAGCACGTCGGCGAGCCTTTCGACGTCGAACGTGAGGGTCTCGTCGATGTACAGCTCGACGACGGTCAAGTTCGAGAGGTAGGGGGCGAGCAGCATTGAAGCGGTGAGCTCCCCGGCGATCTTGAACAGGTTCGGGATCATGAGCAGCAGTCCCTGCGACGAAGTGAACGTCGTCGCCAGCGCACCTGCCTGCAATGCCCCGTGCAGCGCATCGGCGGCGCCGCCTTCGGACTGCATCTCGACGATGTCGGGGATCGATCCCCAGAGGTTCGGTCGCCCGGTGACCGACCACTCCTCGGCGTGCTCACCCATCGGCGACGCCGGCGTGATCGGGTAGATCGCGATGACCTCGCTCAGCCCGTACGCGATCGACGCCACCGCCTCGTTGGCGTCGATCGTCGCCACGGCGTTCTCAGCCGTCTGTGCCCCTGCGTGCAACCGCCCACCGTGAGGCAACTCGCTGGTGCGGTCCCCAGGATTGATCACGTGATGCTGCGGATCACGATGGCGTCACCTTGGCCGCCACCCCCGCAGAGTGCGGCGGTGCCTGTGCCGCCGCCGCGGCGGGCGAGCTCGAGTGCGAGGTGCAGAGCGATGCGGTTGCCGGACATGCCCAGGGGATGACCCACGGCGATGGCGCCGCCGTTGACGTTGACGACGTCCATCGAGATACCCAGATCATCAGCCGACGCGACACCGACCGCCGCGAAGGCCTCGTTGATCTCGAACAGGTCGACGTCGGCGACGGCCATGCCGGCCCGGTCGAGGGCGGCTTTGATGGCGTGGGACGGCTGGTGCAGCAGGGAGGCGTCGGGGCCGGCGACCTGGCCGTAGCCGACGATCTCGGCGAGCGGTGTCACGCCGAGCTGCTCCGCAACGTCGGCGGTGGTGACGATGAGGGCGGATGCGCCGTCGCTGATCTGGCTCGCGTTCCCGGCGGTGATGTGGCCGGCTCTGTCGAATGCGGGGCGCATGCCGGCAAGAGATTCGATGGTGGTCTCGCCGCGGACCCCTTCGTCGTGACCGACGATGACCGCGTCACCGCGACGCTGGGGCACGGTGACGGGAACGATCTCGTCGCCGAAGAGGCCGGCTTGTTGGGCGGCATCCGCGCGACGATGTGATTCGGCAGCCATGGCGTCCATGTGTTCGCGCATCACGCCGTGGGCCTGGGAGTACTTCTCGGTGCCTTCACCCATGGCGCACTGGTCGAACGCGCAGTACAAGCCGTCGTACATGAGCGAGTCGATCACGCTCTGGTCCCCGAGGCGGTACCCGCCGCGGGCACCGGGGAGCAGGTACGGCGCGTTGGTCATCGATTCCATGCCGCCGGCGACGACGATCTGCGCGTCACCGCAACGGATCCTGCGGTCGGCCTGGTAGATCGCGTCCATGCCCGACAGGCACACCTTGTTGACCGTCGTGGCCGGTACCGACATCGGGATACCGGCGTTGACCGCAGCCTGGCGGGCCGTGATCTGACCGGCGCCGGCCTGCAGGACGTGGCCCATGTAGACGTAGTCGATCTGGCCGCCGGAGAGGCCGGCCCGTTCGAGCGCAGCGCGGATCGCGACCCCACCGAGCTCGGTCGCCGAGAACGACGCCAACGAGCCCGACAGCTTGCCGATCGGGGTGCGAGCCCCGGCAAGGATGACGATGGGTGACGACATGGAAGCTCCCTGACGAAATCGTGGCCTGTTGGGCGGTCAGTGACGACGGTGGGCGAAATGGGTGGCGTGGTCGCTGCAGACACCGGCACCGCAGACGACGCAGATGCCGACGGCAGCCCGGGCAACCGAAGAGCTTCCGGTTGCGCAGTCGGAGCCGTTCATGACGTGGCCCCCTCGAGGGCGACGGGGTAATAGCGGCCGCGTGCCCACAACGACACATACACGAGGGCGACGAGCACCGGCACCTCGACGAGGGGTCCGATGGTGCCGGCGAGCGCCTGGCCCGAGGTGATGCCGAACACGGCGATGGACACGGCGATGGCGAGCTCGAAGTTGTTGCCGGCTGCGGTGAAGGCGATGGACGCGTTGCGGTCGTAGGGGAACCCGAGTTTGCGACCGGCGGTGAACGAGCCACCCCACATCAGCGCGAAGTACACGAGGAGTGGGATGGCGACGCGGGCGACGTCGAGCGGATCGGCGGTGATCTTCTTGCCTTGCAGGGCGAACAGCACGACGATGGTGAAGAGCAGGCCGTAGAGCGCGATGGGGCCGATGCGGGGGAGGAACCGTTGGTCGTACCACTCGGTGCCCTTGCGCTTCTCCCCGATCGTGCGGGTCAGGAAGCCGGCGAGGAGCGGGATGCCGAGGAAGATGACCACCGACCTGGTGATGTCCCACATGGACACGTGGAGGCTCTGGGTGTCGAGCCCCAGCCAGTTCGGCAGCGCGGTCAGGTAGAACCAGCCGAGTACCGAGTACATGACAATCTGGAACACCGAGTTCAGCGCGACGAGCACGGCCGCGAGCTCCCGGCTGCCGCACGCAAGGTCGTTCCAGATCAGGACCATGGCGATGCACCGAGCCAGGCCGACGATGATCAGACCGGTGCGCAGCTCGGGCTGATCGGCGAGGAACACCCAGGCGAGGGTGAACATCAGCAGGGGCCCGACGATCCAGTTGAGCACCAACGAGAACACCACGGCGCGACGGTCGGCGAGCTCGTCGCCGATGTGGCGGTAACGGACCTTCGCGAGCACCGGGTACATCATGGCGAACAGCCCGATCGCGATCGGCAGGGAGACGGTGTCGACCTTGATGCCCTCGAGCGTGTTGTTGAGGTCGGGTATCAGCCGCCCCAACACGAGTCCCGCCGCCATCGCGAGCCCGATCCAGACCGGGAGGAAACGGTCGAGAGTCGACAGCTTCGAGGTCACGGCCTCGGTGCGAGTCGTGGTCATCGGATCGCTCCCGCGAGGTCGGGCGTGACCGCCGACACGGCGGCCGCGAGCGCGCCCGGGTCGAGGGTGTAGTCGACCCACCGCCCGCGGCGCTTCGCCGTGATGAAACCTGCATCGCGCAGCACCGTCAGGTGGTGAGACAGCAACGACCCCGACACGCCGATCCGGTGCCGCAACTCGCACACGCAACGGGTGCCGTGGGCGAGCTCTTGGATCACCCGCAGCCGTGTGGGGTCGCCGAGTGCCCGAAAGCGGGCGGCCTGAAGTTCAACTGATGTTGAATCATGCACCCGTGGAGTATGTGCCCGGCATGGCGAGGCCGCACAGGGGCCAAGGTCCCAACCCCCGAAGCGGTGCTCCCAGGCCCGAACCGAGAGCACCACCCGACAGGTGCTCAGCTGCAGGTCGACTTGCTCTGGGCGGCGCCCGTCAAGGCGACCGGCTCCGTGGCCGCGGCGGGTGCGCAGCACGTGCCGCTCGCGGCGCCGCGCACTTCGTTTGCCATCTGCTCGGCGTCGCCGGTCTTGACGTACCACTCCCACTTGGCACCGTCGGGGTCGGTGACCCAGGTCTCGGTCTTGGTGGCGTAGCAGCAGACGGTGTCGTCGATGCCGGTGGTCTCGAGGCCGGTCTCGGACAGGCGGCCCTCGGCGGCGACGACGTCCTCGCCACTCTCGGTCTCGACGCCGAGGTGGTTGAGCGTGCCGCCCTCGGGTGCCTCGATGAGCACGAGCTTGAGGGGCGGCTCGGCGATCTCGAAGTTCGCGTAGCCGGGCTTGCGCTTCGCCACCGGCGTCGCGAAGAGCTTGGAGTAGAAGTCGACCGCCGCGTCGACATCGGTGACGTTGAGGGCGAGTTGGACACGGGACATGGGGTCCTCCGGCGAGATGATAGATTGACGTTCGTTGATGAGTACCATACCATCACATCGAACGATGTCAATGTGTGTGCCGAAGTTTCGAGCGCGGAGACTGAGATGTCCGTGAAGCCGTTCGACCTGTGCTGTGGCACCCTCACCGAGTCGGTCCTGGAAGAGACCGCAGCGGTCGAGTTGGCCGACGCCCTGAAGGTGCTCGCCGACCCGGCTCGCCTGCGCCTCTTGTCGCTGGTGGCGTCCGCGGCTGACGGGGAGTCGTGTGCGTGTGACCTCGTCGAGCCGCTTGACCGGTCACAACCGACCGTGTCGCACCACCTCTCGATGCTCGTCGACGCCGGCTTCCTCACCGCGAACGACGCGGCCGCTGGGCCTACTACCGGGTTGACGGCGAACGTCTGCGTGCGCTCTGCTCCGTGATCTGCCCCTGAACGGAGCTCCGCGCGATCGGAGTCAGTCCGCCGCGAGCCCGAGGGACCCGAGCAGCGCCACGACCCGCACTCGGATGTCGTCACGGATCACGCGCACGGTGTCGAGATCCTGCTCGGCGGGGTCGTCGAGGTCCCAGTCCTCGTAGCGCTTCCCCGGGTACAGCGGACAGGCGTCACCACAACCCATCGTGACGACGACGTCTGCCGCGCGGACGATCTCGTCGGTCCAGGGCTTCGGGAACTCTTCGGTGATATCGATCCCCACCTCGCCCATCGCGGCGATCGCGACGGGGTTGATCTCCGAGGTCGGCTCCGACCCCCCGGACCACACCACCACGGTGTCGCCGGCGAGGTGACGGAGCCAACCGGCCGCCATCTGGGAGCGACCGGCATTGTGCATGCAGAGGAACAACACCCCGGGCACCGCTGATGGAAGGGCGCCCTCGACCCGGCCGAGCGCGCGGAGCCGTTCTCGGGCGAACTTCTCTGCGAGCACGGGCAGGAACGAGGTCACCGTGGCGGAGGGGAGCAGCTTGTCGAGCGAGTCGACGACGAATCGCTCGATCGTCTCGACGCCGAACGTACCGGCGAACTGTGACTCGAGCCGAGCGGTGACCCCGCGCACCAGATGCTGCTGGTCGACGGGGAGGTGGGAGAGGTGGAGGTCACTCATCGTGTCGCCGGTTGCTCGCTACGAAGCCGGGGTGAAGAGCTCGGCGACCAGCGCCCGGATGCGACGGTCGATCTCGTCGCGGATGGGGCGCACGGCATCGACACCTTGGCCCGCGGGGTCGTCGAGCTTCCAGTCTTCGTAGCGCTTGCCCGGGTAGATCGGGCAGGCGTCGCCGCAGCCCATGGTGATGACGACGTCGGATGCCTGGACGGCCGCGTCCTCGAGCCGTTTCGGGTGCGCACCCTCGGCGCGCAGGTCGATGCCGATCTCTGCCATGGCTTCGACCACGGCGGGGTTGATGTCCTCGGCTGGCACGGATCCGGCTGAGCGGACCACGACGCGGTCACCCGCGTGATGGGCGAGGAGCGCGGCCGCCATCTGGGAGCGGCCGGCGTTGTGCACGCAGACGAAGAGCACTTCGGGGCGGGTGTCAGTCATTGGGGGGTCTCCGAATGATTGTGGGGATAGAAGAGGCGGACGAGGCCGAACGCGATGACGGCGCCGACCAGTTGCATGACGATGAACATCGGTGCCGAGGCCGGAGCGATCCCGGCGAAGGTGTCCGACAAGGTGCGGGCGATGGTGACGGCAGGGTTCGCGAAACTCGTCGATGACGTGAACCAGTAGGCCCCACCGATCCAGGCACCCACCGCGAACGGCACCACGTTGGCGCGGCCAGTACGGACACAGCCCTGGATCAGCAGGAGGAGGGTCACGGTGGCCACGACCTCGGACAGCCACAGCGCGCCCGAAGATCGTGTCTTGGTCGAGAGGTCGATCGCCGGGAGTTCGAACATGACGTTCACGAGCATCGCTCCGAGACACGCGCCGACCACCTGGGCGACGACATACAGCGCACTGTCGCGGGTGGTCGTCGTGCCGAGAATCCGGTCGAGGAGCGTGACAACCGGGTTGAAATGCGCGCCGGAGACCGCGCCGAACATCAGGATCAGGCCGACGAGCGCGGCGGCGGTTGCCGCTGCGTTCTCCAGCAACTGGAGACCGAGGTCGCCGTGCGAGAGTCGGCTGGCCATGATTCCGGAGCCGATCACCGCGACGATCAGCATGCCCGTGCCGAACGCCTCGGCAGCCAGGCGGCGAGTCAGGTCGAGGTTGAGCCGACCGACGCCGGTTTCGAGCTCGCCCGAAAGCTCGAAATCGCTGGGGTGTAGTTCGTCGCTCACGATGCAGACTCCGATGCCGCGACGAGGGTGGCGATCCGATCGCGCAGCTCTCGCACCGTCGCGTCGAACGCCGCCTTCGTGCCCACCGGGACCGGGTCGGGGATCGACCAGTGCAGCCATGTGTCGTCGGCTTCGAGCTCTTCGTGGGCCCGGTCGCACACCGTGACCACCACCGGCGGGAACGATTCGATCCCGGCGAGGTCGTGCGGAGACGCCGAACCGAGGTCCAAGCCCGCTCGAGTCGCCGCCGCGATCGCCCCACGGTGGACGCGCTTGGCGGGATGCGTGCCGGCAGAGTCAGCCGGCTCGCCTGTTTCTCGTTGCCACAAGGCGGCGGCGAGCTGCGAGCGAGCCGAGTTCGCCGTGCACACGAACAACGCCCGAGAGGGCGCGATCCCTCGGTCAGGTGCGAGCCCCTCGAGCGCGTTCCGCAACAGGTGCACGTAGCGCCGGCGACCATCGCCGCTTGACCGAAACCGCTCGATGAGCCCGACCCGTTCCAGCACATCAAGGTGGTGGGCGAGCAGGTTCGACTCCATCCCGAACCGACGCCGCAACTCGATCGGCGCCCGATCCGAGACGAAGAGCTCGTCGACGATGGCCAACCGAGCCGGATCACCCAACGCGGCGTGGCACGCCGCCCGCTCGTCCAGACGTCGACTCGGGTCCATGCGCCGCACTCTGTCACTCTAAGAAGGATGAGTCAATAATCGTTGATGGAAGTTGCGGCATAGGTTCTCGACGCGGCACACACGGAGGAGCAGTCATGAGCGATCGAGAGTTCCGCGACATCACAGCCGACGTCGACGCGCTCCTCGAAGACCCGAAGCACGCGCCCGCCGTCGCCGCGGCACGTGAGGCTCTGGCGGAAGCGGACCGTGAGTATGCGATGGGGCTTGGCGCGCTGCGTCAGGCGCTCGGGCTCACGCAGGTCGAGCTCGCCAAGCGTCTCGAGGTCACCCAGCCCGTCGGGCTCGATCGAGTCGACTGTGTACCGCCCCTCGTAGACGCGCAACTGGCCGTCGGAGAGCTGTTGGCGGGGGCGGGCACGTTGTGAACTCCAGCGAACTCCGAGAGCGCCCAGTCCTTCAGGAAGAACTCGGCGAGGAGCTTGGGACCGTCCTCCGAGTTCGTGAGCATGGAGATCCCGAAGTTGCGCTCGGGGACGAACAGGAAGCCACTGTGCTGGCCGGGCCAGTCGCCGCCGTGCTGGACCACCCGGATGCCTTCCTTGGTCGGACGGCGCGACCGCGGCGACCCCGAGGACGAACGCCACGGGAGCCAGCCGCGCCGGCCGGGCGTCGGCACGTCGAGCCGCAGCGGGGGTGGCGCGGCTCACCACCGAGGTCGTCGTGACCGGAACATCGGCAGTCCTGCAGGGCGACTTCAGGGCGAACGTTCCGGCCCCGATCCAGCACGGTGGGCGCCGGACGTGGGGACGTCGACGAGGAGGAGGGTCCCCGATCGGGCGGGTAGCCCATGTCGCGGAAGGTCGCGTTCAGGTGCGCGTGCCACCAGTGCCTCGCGCCACCGCAGCCGCGCCCGTCCTGTGCAAGGCTGCCGCGATGCTCGATGTGGCGATCGTCAACGGCACGGTGATCGACGGGAGTGGTGCACCGGGTCGCCGGGCCGACGTAGGAATTCGTGACGGCAGGGTGGTAGCGCTCGGATCGCTCGACGAGGCCGCGTCGTCGACCGTCGACGCCGGTGATCTCGTCGTGGCACCCGGCTTCGTCGACCCGCACACCCACTACGACGCCCAACTGTTCTGGGATCCGCTGGCCACGCCGTCGAGCCTGCACGGGGTCACGAGCGTCATCGGCGGAAACTGCGGCTTCACCATCGCGCCGCTACGCGAACGGGACGCCGACTACACGCGGCGTCTGATGGAGCGCGTCGAAGGAATGCCGCTCGATGCGCTGGAGCAGGGGGTGCGTTGGACCTGGGACAGCTTCGGCGAATTCCTCGACGCGCTCGAGGGCACGATCGCCGTGAACGCCGGCTTCATGGTCGGTCACTGCGCCCTGCGACGCTACGTCATGGCCGGCGACGACACCCGGCGTGCAGCTACGGACGCAGAGCGCGCCGAGATGGCCACGCTGCTCTCGCGGTCGCTCACCGAAGGAGGCCTGGGCCTGTCGACCAGCCGGTCCAACACCCACATGGACGGTGACGGTCAGCCGGTGCCGAGCCGGTACGCCACCGAGGAGGAACTGCTGTCGCTCTGTGACGTCGTGGGCGAGCATCCGGGCACCTCGTTGGAGGCGATCACGTCGGGCTGCATCGCGGGGTTCGACGACGCCGAGGTCGCGCTGTTCGCCGCCATGAGCGCGCGGGCGGGTCGACCACTGAACTGGAACGTGTTGGCCGTCACCGCTCGCGATCCGGAGCGGCTCGAGCACCAGTTCCGCCCTTCGACCCGGGCCCGGGCGCAGGGCGGCCGCGTGGTCGCGCTGACGATGCCGGTTCCGGCACCGATGTGCATGAGCTTCGGCAGCTTCTGCGCCCTGTGGCTGATCCCGGGTTGGGAACCCGTCCTGCGCCGTCCGGTCGCCGAACGAGCGCGGATGCTTCGTGATCCGGCCGTGCGCGCCCAGATGCAAGACGGCGCGAAGACGTCGCCGCTCGGTGGCTTGGCCCGCTTCGACGACTATGTGATCGGCGACACCTACTCAGCGGAGAACGAAGGCCTCACCGGGCGTCGGGTGTGCGAGATCGCCTCGGCCCGCGGCATCGACGACGTGTTCGCGGTGCTGGTGGACATCGTGGTGAACGACGACTTCCGCACCGTGCTCTGGCCCCGCGATCCCCGCGACGACGCCGTCGGGTCTGCCGACGACGCCGGTGTCTTCGCCGACGTTTGGCAGCGCGACGACGTGTTGCTCGGCGGTTCCGACGGCGGCGCCCATCTCGATCGCATGTGTGGCGCGCCGTATGTCACGCGATTCCTCGGCGATTGCATCCGCGGGCGCCAAGTGGTGAGCCTCGAGCGGGGTGTGCAACTGATCTCGGACGCTCCGGCGCGGCTCTACGGACTCCGTGATCGCGGACGGGTGGCCGTCGGCCATCACGGCGACCTCGTCGTCATCGACCCCGCGACCGTCGGTGCCGGACCGCCCACCCTGGTGAACGACCTCCCGGGCGGGAGCGTCCGGATGGTGGCCGACCCGATCGGTGTCCACCGGGTCTTCGTCAACGGTGTCGAGACCGTGCGTGACGGCCTTCCCACCGGCGCAACCGCCGGCTCCGTCCTGCGATCCGGTCGCGATGCCGACACGGTGACCACACGGTGAGCACGCCGCTCCCGCGCATCATCTCCGTCGACGACCACGTCGTGGAGCCGCCCGACCTCTGGACGAACCGGGTGCCGGCGAAGTACGGCGATCGCGTACCCCATGTGGTCCGGGAGCGGTTCGACGGAGGCACGACCGGTACCGGCGCCCGCGCCAGTGAGGGTTGGGCCGACGTGTGGCACTACGACGGAGTTCGCTCTCCGCTCATGATGCTCAGCGCTGCCGTCGGGTTCGACACGTTGGACTTCGGTGTCACCACATACGACGAGCTCCGCCCGGGTTGCTACGAGCGTTCGGCGCGACTGGCCGACATGGACGCCAACCACGTCGACGCGTCGATGTGCTTTCCGAACACGCTGCCCCGCTTCTGCGGCCAGACCTTCATGGAGCGCGAGGACAAGGACCTCGCGCTCGAGTGCGTCCGCGCCTACAACGACTGGATGATCGACGAGTGGTCTGCCGGCGAGGCGGCCGGGCACCTGATCCCGGTGACGATGGTTCCCCTGTGGGACGCGACGTTGGCGGCGGGGGAGGTCCGCCGGTGCGCGGACAAGGGGAGCCACGCGGTGACCTTCAGCGAGAATCCGTACGCCCTCGGGCTCCCGTCGGTGCACTCGGGCGATTGGGACCCCCTGTTCGCGGCATGTCAGGAAACCGAGTCGGTGCTGTGCATGCACATCGGCTCGTCGTCGCGAATGCCGGGAACGACTCCCGACGCTCCGTTCATCATCAGCTCGGTCCTCACCTTCCAGAACGCGATGGGATCACTCCTCGACTTCGTGTTCTCGGGAACCCTCGCCCGGTACCCGAGCCTCACCCTCGCGTACTCGGAGGGCCAGGTGGGGTGGATGCCATACGTGTTCGAACGGGCCGACAAGTTGTGGCGCGAGCGTTCCGACAACTCCTTCGGTACGAGCCTTCCCGACCCGCCGACGTCGTACATCCGCGACCGCGTGATCGGCTGCATCTTCGACGACGAGACCGGTCTCGAGTGCCGCGACCGGATCGGCATGAGCCAGATCTGCTTCGAGACCGACTACCCCCACGCCGACAGCACCTTCCCTGACTCGGCCGCGGTAGCAGACGCGATCTGCCGAGAGGCCGGCTTGGACGACGCAGAGACCTACCAGTTGCTCCGCGGCAACGCCATCCGCGCGTTCGGCCTCTCCCGTTTCGGCGTCACCACCTGACGCGAGCGTCTGCGTGCGCGGCTGACCGTTCACCCCGGCGGTCCCCTCCCGCGGCGACCGGCTTCCGCACATCATCGGATCGTGCCGGCGAGCACCTCGTCGAGCCACTCTCGAGCGCGCGGACGTTCTGGATGTCGGGGGTGATGTTGTGGTCCCCGCTCGTGATCTCGTAGCGGACCCCCCCGCTGGGCGGACGGACGAGCGAAGTCGTTGCGGGCCCGGGCTCACGCGTACGCGAGCGGCGTCCCCTGGGTTGCGGGGACGGCCAGCCCGTCCCGCGAGCCGTAGATGAGGTACGCGGGTGGTCGCCCGCGTCGAGGCTCGGCGGCAATGTCGGGTCGGCGAACACCTCGGGCGCGACCGCGGCCAGCGTCGCGAGCTGCCGCCGGCCGATGCGCCGGCGAGGATCATGTGGTCGGGCTCGAGTCCCCCAGCGCGCCGCGTCGGCCTTTCAGGAACCGCACCGCGCGATCGGCGTCGTAGTCCGCAGCGGGGAGCGTGTCGATCCCGGCGCCGTTGGCGTCGATCGTGGCGAGGCGGTCGTCGACCGACGCGACCGCGATGTCCGCCCGGGTGAATCTGGCGCCTCAGCACCTCGGGAGAGGCGGGCTCGTTGCCGGCGATCCAGCCGCCTCTGACCTGGCTCGTGAACGCCAGGTCAGAGGCCCCGCTTCGGCGGGGTCTCACGGGTTGTCGGGATGCGCCGTTGGGGGACGACCCGGGGTCGCATGAATAGCTGCGCGCCACAACGAGCGGGAAGGATCGCCATACAGGAGGCGGCTGCTCCTTCGTCATCCCCGATCGAAGCTACGTCAAGGTCGGCTCGGGCGACTCCCGCGGGGCACGCCGGCAAGCGGGCTGAACTCGAGGTGCAGGTCCCGGAGGCCGCGCAAGATGTACGTGGGCACGTACTCGTAGTGACGCGCGCCGAGCGGGCCATGCTGTGCCGGGTCGATGCGGATGTCGGCCATGCGATCGAGGAATCGCTCCACGGTGATGCGACCCTCCGCGGCGCGAGCGGAGCGCCGGGGCAGGTGTGGGGGCCATGCCCGAATGCGAGGTGTTGGCGGGCGTTGGCGCGCTCGACCTCGAACTCGGCCGGGCACTCGAATTTGCGGGGGTCACGGTTGGCGGCGCCATTGACGACCATGACGGTGGTTCCGGCGGGTATCTCGACCCCGCCGACGGTGGTCGCTCTGCGCGAGAGGCGGAAGTCGCCCTTGACCGGACTCTCGAAGCGCAGGCACTCCTCCACGAAGTTCGGTATCAAGCCGCGTTCCCCGCGCAGGCGCGTCTGCAGCTCGGGATCGTCGGCGATGCGTTGGAGCGCGGTGCCGAAGAGGCGAACGCTGGTCTCCTGGCCGGCCGCGAAGAGGTTCGCGGCTATGCGCGCGACATCGAGGACGTCGGGGATGGCGCCGTCGGGGAACGTCGCGGTGGCGAGTCCGGTGAGCACGTCGTCCCGAGGTGTCGAGCGACGATCTTCGACGTACGCGATGAACTGCTCGTAGAGGAACTCGAGCGGGTTGTGGGCGAGCATGTCGTCGCGGCCGGTCCCGCCGAGTGTCCCACTGCGCTCGTGCTGGCGAGGGCCGAGCTGCTCGCGGAACAGCTCGTGGTCCTCCTCGGGAACCCCGAGGAGATCGGCGATGACGAGCAGGGCGAATGGCTGGCCGTAGTCGCCGATGAACTCACACGCGCCGCGGTCGATGAACTCGTCGATCTGCCGATCGGCGAGTCGCCACATGAAGTCCTCGTTCTCGTTCAGTCGCTTCGGCGTGATCAGCCGCATCAGCAACCCGCGGTGCGCGGTGTGCACCGGTGGGTCGAACGTGAGTATCTGATCGCTGAAGGGCAGCTCTTGGCGGTGTTGGTCGATCAGCGCGCTCACGTCGTCGCCCTCGAGCGGCACCGGAAAGCCGGGGAACGGTCCGGTGGGCGAGTTGCAGGAAGAGAACATCGTGGTGTCGCCATAGACCGCCATCGCCTCCTCGTAGCCCGTCACCATCATCACGTCGTGATGCGACTCCCGAACCACGCGAGATCGAGAACGCAGCCAGTCGAAGTAGCCGTACGGGTCGGCGATGAGCTCGTTCCCGCGGAAGAAGTCGGTCGCGTCGTAGTCGGTCACGTGACACCCGCTCCGTGAGAGATCCACTCTGGTATCCGGAAGCCGACGCTCAGAACGGTGAGGTCGGCGGCCGGACGATGGTCACTCGCCCTCGGCCGCGCCCTGGACTTCGGCCATGGCCGACCAACCCTCCCCGGGAACCTCGACGTGCACGACCTCGGGCATACCGGCGTACGCGTGACCCATCTGCCCCATTGCCGCCTTGAAATGCTCCGAAGTCACGTGGGAATCACCCGCGGCCCGATCCCGGAACATCTCGACCAGCAGGTAGAGGTTGGGGTCGTCGACGCTGCGAAACCAATCGAAGCAGATGTTGCCGGGCTCGGCGCGAGTGGCTGCGGTGAACTCCGCCGCGAGTACCGGCCACTCGTCGGCGTACTTCGCGGCGTAAGGGATGTCGGACGATGCTCAGGATCATGCCGCGGGGTCCTCCCGGGAAGGCTTCGTGCAAGTCGTGCGATCCCCGCACTGTATCGGCGCGGATTCTCGGCATCTGGGCCCGATGTTGCCGACGGTCGACCGCGACGGCACCCACGACGTCGGGGCGGTGGTTTGTCGCCCGCCACCGTCGAATGCCAGGTCACGAGGGCCGGACCTCCGGGTCCGGCCCGATCTGCGTCGGGTCGGTAACGTCGCCCCGTGCCGTCGATCAGTAGCGACCCCAGCCCGTTGCCGCCGTTCCTGCGGGCGTGCCGTGGCATCCCGGGCGGCCCCGACGACCCGGTGCCGGCGTGGTTCATGCGCCAGGCGGGCCGGTCGCTGCCCGAGTATCGCGCGCTTCGAGGGAACGGCAGCATCCTCGACGCCATCCATGATCCCGAGTTGTCGGCCGAGATCACGTTGCAGCCGGTCCGGCGCTACGGCGTCGACGCGGCGATCCTCTATTCCGACATCGTCGTACCGGTTGCCGCGATCGGCTTCGGGGTCGACGTGGCGCCCGGGGTCGGGCCGGTCGTGGCCGAACCCTTTTCCTCTGCCGCCGACCTCGAGCGGCTGCGGCCCCTCGACCCGGAGAACGACACGCCGTACGTCCTCGAGACGGTGAAGATCCTCGCCAGGGAATTGAGCGTGCCGCTCATCGGCTTCGCCGGTGCGCCCTTCACGGTGGCGAGCTACCTGATCGAAGGCCGTCCGTCGCGAACGTATGTGCGCACCAAGACCTTGATGCACTCCGGCCCGGCGCTGTGGCACGCGCTCATGGAGCGCCTCGCCGACATGGCGATCATGTCGCTGCGATCCCAGATCACTGCGGGCGCGGCCGCCATCCAGCTGTTCGACTCGTGGGCCGGCACGCTCAGCCCGCCTGACTACGAGCGCTTCGTGCTCCCGCACAGCCGGCGCGTGCTCGAGGGCGTCGCCGACCTCGGCGTTCCCCGCATCCACTTCGGTGTCGGCACGGGTGAGTTGCTCGGTCTGCTCGCCGCTGCGGGGGCGGACGTCGTGGGCGTCGACTGGCGCGTCCCGCTCGACGTCGCCCGCCGGCGAGTGCCCGGCGGTGTCTCCCTCCAGGGCAACCTGGATCCCGCGCTGTGTCTGGCCCCCTGGGACGCCGTGGCCGTCGCCACCCGCGACGTGTTGGCCCGCAACGCCGGCCATCCCGGTCACGTCTTCAACCTCGGTCACGGGGTGATGCCCGAGACCGACCCCGCGGTGCTGGAGCGAGTCGTCGAGCTGGTGCATGCGGAGGGTCGTTGTGACGGCCTGCCCACCGAGGCCGGGGAGCCCTCCGCATGAGCGGTGGTGGCGGACCGTTGGGCCTCGTCGTCATGGCCTACGGGACCCCTCGGACGCACGACGAGATCGAGGCCTACTACACCGACATCCGCCGGGGCCGCCCGCCGACCCCTGAGCAGCTTGCCGACCTCGTCAGGCGTTACGACGCGATCGGGGGCATCTCACCGTTGGCGGAGCGCACCGAAGCCCAACGGGCCGCGCTCGAGCGCGCGCTCGCCGAACGCATGCCGGGGCGGTGGACGGTCGTGCTCGGCCAGAAGCACGCGGCGCCGTTCATCGAGGACGCGGTCGCCCTGCTCGTCGATGCCGGCGTCGCCGAAGCCGTCGGACTCGTGCTCGCGCCGCACTACTCGGAATTCAGCGTCGGGGAATACCAGCGTCGAGCGGCCGAGGCCGGGAAGGTCCGGGGCCTCGCCGTCTCCGGCATCGACCACTGGCACCTCGAACCCGCGTACCTCGACTTTCTCGCCGACGCGACGCGCGAGGCGCGTGTCGGTCTGCCCGCGAAGCACAAGGTGCTCTTCACCGCCCACTCGTTGCCCGAGCGGGTGCTCGTCGGCGACCCGTATCCCGAGGAATTGCGCGAGAGCGCGACCGCGGTCGCCGAGCGGGCCGCGCTGTCGTCGCCGTCCGGCTGGGAGCTGTGCTGGCAGAGCGCGGGCCGTACACCGGAGCCGTGGCGCGGGCCGGACGTCCTCGAGGTGATCCGCGACCTCGGCGCGACCGGCGGGTGCGACGCCGTGCTGGTGTGCGCGCAGGGGTTCACCTCCGACCATCTCGAGATCCTCTACGACCTCGACGTCGAGGCACGCGGCGTCGCCTCGGAGGTGGGGCTCGCCTTCGCCCGCACCCGGTCCCTGAACGACGCCCCCGCGGTGATGGCGGCACTGGCGGACCGGGTGATCGCCCGGCTCGCTGAAGCCGGAGGACGCTGAGGTGGGCGACGACCACACGACCCATGTCGTGGTGCTGGGCGCCGGTGTCACGGGCCTCACGGCGGCGTTCACCCTCGCGACCCGTCACCGCGAGGTACGGGTCACGGTGATCGAAGCCGCGGATCGGGTCGGCGGCAAGGTGCTCACCACGCCCTTCGCCGGGCGCCCGATCGATTGCGGCGCCGATGCGTTCCTGGCCCGGGTGCCCGAGGCCACCGAGCTGTGCGACGAACTCGGCTTGTCGGGGATGTTGACGTCGCCGGCCGAGCGGTCGGCGTTGGTCTGGTCCCGAGGGTCGTTGCACAAGCTGCCTCCCGGCCTCGTGCTCGGCGTGCCCACGGACATGGACGCGCTCGCCGCTTCGGGCATCGTCAGCCCCGAAGGCGTCGCCCGTGCGGCCGAAGACGTCGATCGCGCCGAGTGGCCCGAGGGCGAACCCGCTTCCGATCCCGAGGGCGCGGGCGACGAGTCCGTGGGCACGATGGTGCGGCGGCGTCTCGGCGACGAGGTCTTCGAGCGCCTCGTGTCGCCGCTCCTCTCCGGCGTCAACGCCGGCGACGCCGATCAGCTGAGCCTGGCGGCCGGCGCCGCGCAGCTCGCCGGTGCCGCCCGGCGCCAACCGAGCCTCGTCGTCGCGCTCCGGGAGCAGCAACAGGCCGCCCTCGCCGCCGGCGCCGATGCGTCGGCTCCGGTCTTCTTCGGCATCCCGGTCGGGACCCAGACCTTGACCGATCTCGTGTTCGCGCGCCTCACCGCAGCCGGTGTGCCCGTGCACCTGCGCTGTCCCGCGACCGCGCTCGAACCCGCGAAGGGGGCCTGGCGGGTGCACACGTCGTCGGGGGTCCTGACCGCCGACCGGGTGGTCCTGGCCACGCCTGCTCCGGTCAGCGCGCGTCTCCTGGACCCGGTGGTGTCCGACGTCGCGGCCGAGCTCGGCGACCTGCAGTACGCGTCGGTCGCCATGGTCACCCTCGCCGTACCGCGCGCAGCCGTCGGCCACCCTCTCGATGCCAGTGGCTTCCTCGTGGCCACCACCGACCGGCTGCCCTTCCTCACCGCGTGTTCGTGGGCGTCCACGAAGTGGGCCCACCTCGCGGATCCAGATCTGGCGCTCCTGCGCGTCTCTGCGGGGAGGTTCGGCGACAGCGCCGCGCTCGCGTTGGACGACGACGATCTCGTGGTGGCGCTCAACGCAGATCTGGCGACCACCGTCGGACTCACCGCGCCGCCGGTCGCGTCCCGCGTGACCCGCTGGATCGACGGGCTTCCGCAGTTCCGGCCGGGTCACCTGGGTCGCGTACGGGACTGGCGCGCGCGTCTCGGCGACCGTGCCCCCGGTGTCGTGCTGGCGGGCGCGGCCTACGACGGTCTCGGGCTACCCGCGTGCATCCGCCAGGGTCGCGAGGCGGCACAGGCCGCGCTCGCTGACGGGGGTCGCGGTGCGAACTGAGGGATCGGTGCGGGTCGCTCAGGTGAAGATGATCTGGCCGCCGGCGGACTTCTCGTAGAACTCGCCGACGGTGATGATGTCCTCGATCTGGTCGACGAAGTCGTCCTTCGAGAACCCGAACATGTCGACGGACGCCTTGCAGGCGTACATGCCCGCGCCGGTGTCTCCGATCATCTCGATGAACTCGTGGACGGGCGGGATGTCGAGGGCGGACATCTTCTTCTCCATCATCTTGGTGGCGATCGCCGACATGCCCGGGAGCACACCGACCAGGCTGGCGATGTGCATGCCGGGGTTGCCGACGGTCGCGACCTTGATGTGCTCGATGCGTTCCCGGTGGACCGCGTCGAGCCCGAAGAAGGTGAAGAAGAGGTTCGCTTCCATCCCTTCGGCGCGCGCGCCGTTGGCCATGATGAGCCCGGGATAGATGCCTTCGAGCGAGCCCTTCGAGATCACGACCGAGACCTTCTCGATGCTGTCCGCCATCGGGAGTCCTTTCCCTAGCTAGATGCAGCCGCGAGGCTTGGGGATGCCGGCGATCTTCGCCGCGAGCTTGGCCGGACCCTTCGGGAACAGCTGGTAGAGCTCCTTGATCGGCACGCCCGACGTCTTGCCCAGCGCACGGACGCTGGGGCCCGTGCCCTTGGCGAAGTACTCGTCGCGCATGAAATGGATGACCTGCCAGTGTCTCGGCGTCAGCGGGTCGATGTCCTCCCGCCGGGCGATCTCGACGGCCATGTCCTCGGTCCACTGGTCGGGATGCTCGAGGAAGCCCTCGTCGTTGAGGGCGACGTCGACGCCCGCGATGGTCTCGGTGGCCATGGTGGTCGGCTCCTTGGTCGGGGGTGGTCAGGTGGCCGTGTCGGCCGGAAGGTCCTTGCCGGCGACGGGCATCTCCGGCGTGATGCCCGGGATGTCGCGGCCCGGCAGCAGGGCGTGCCAGTAGAACCACTGGAACATGAGCTTCCCGAGATGGTTGAGCCGCGATTCCTTCAGCAGGGGGAGCCCCACGCGCGTGGGGAAGTGGCCACCGACGGGTTCCTGCTCGTAGTTGAAGTCGATGAGCATCGCCTTGTGGAAGCCGGTCTCGATGAAGCAATTGGCGTGACCGTCGTACGACGCGTCGAGCGTCTCGCCCCGAAGGAACCGCTGGATGTTCTCGACGAGCGTCTCTCCCTCGTAGTGCGTGACCGACCCGGCCTTCGAGACCGGCAGGCCGGTCGCGTCGCCGATGGCGAAGACGTTCGGCTTGACGTTGGACTGGAGGGTGTGCTCGTCGGTGAACACGAAGTCGAGCGAGTCGCCGAGGCCGGGGGACGCCCCGACGTAGGCGGCACCACTGTGCACCGGCACCACGACCGCCAGGTCGAAGGGGACCTCGCGATCGTCGTAGCTGACGAGACGCCCGCCCGCGCCGTCGACCTCGCCGGTGTTGAACTCCGTCACCAACTCGATGCCACGCTCGGCGAGCATCCCGCCCAACGTGCTCGACGCGGTCGGTGTCGTGAACGCGCCGTCGAGGGGCGTCACGAAGGTGATGGTGACCTGGTCGCGCACGCCGCGTTCATGGAAGAACCAATCGGCCAGGAAGCAGAACTCGAGCGGTGCCACCGGGCACTTGATCGGCATGTCGACCACGTTCACGACCAGCCGCCCGCGGTCGAAGGTCGCGAGCTTCGCCGCCAACGCGGTGGCCCCGGGCAGGTCGTAGAAGGTGAACACGGTGTCGAGCCAGGCCGGGCCCGTGAGGCCCTCGGTCTCTTCGGGGACGAGGCGTGAACCCGACGCGATGACGAGCACGTCGTACTCGAGCACTGTGGCGTCGGCGAGGCGGACCTGCCCGGTGTCGATGTCGACGTGGTCGACGCCGCTCTGGTGGTAGTCGATGCCGGCGTGGAGTTGGCGCGACCGGGGCCGGACGATGTCTTCGGGATCCGCCAACCCGAACGGCACGAACAACAACCCCGGTTGGTAGACGTGACGATCGTCGGTGTCGACCACCGTGATCGACGCCTCGGCCTCCGGGAGCGCCTTGCGCAACCGGTTGGCGGTGAGCGTTCCCCCTGTGCCTCCACCGAGAATCACGATCCGCGAGCTCATACTGCCTCCACGGTACGGGCCCGCGGGTGCGTCGCGGCAGGGCCGAACGACCCGAGTTCGCGGAAATCAGCAGGCACGGGCGGGTCCCGGTGAGCGCCCCGCCCGCCCGCGGGTCAGCGAATCCTGCCCGCGAGCACCCCGTCGAGCCACTGCTCGAGCGCGCGGACGTTCTGGATGTCCGGGGTGATGTTGTGGTCCCCGCTCGTGATCTCGTACCGGACTCCCCGCTCGGCGGGCGGACGAGCGAAGTCGTTGCGGGCCCGGGCCCACGCGTACGCGAGCGGCGTCCCCTGGGTCGCGGGGACGACCAGCCCGTCCCGCGAGCCATAGATGAGGTAGGCGGGTGGGTCGCCGGCGTCGAGGTAGCTCACCGGGCTCGCCGCGGCGATCGTCGCCGAGGGACATGACGCCGGGTCAGCGATCCGGCACCCGAGGTACGCGGTCATGATCCCGGGGGCCCAGCCTCCGACGTCGGCGAAGTTCGAGAAGTCGGATGGCCCGACCATGTCGATGACGCCGATCGCCTTCGGCGAGACGCCGACGAGCTCGGGCGGCAACGTCGGGTCGGCGAACGCGCCGGGAGCGACTGCGGCCAGAATCGCGAGCTGCCCGCCGGCCGACGCGCCCGAGAGGATCATGCGGTCGGGATCGAGGCCCCAACGCGGCGCGTTGGCCTTCAGGAAACGCACCGCGCGGTCGGTGTCGTAGTCCGCCGCGGGGAACGTGTCGACGCGGTTGCCGTCGGCGTCCGTCGTGACCGGCCGGTAATCGACCGAGGCGACGGCGATGTCCGCGCGCGTGACCTGGCGCTTCAGCACCTCGGGGAACGCGGGCTCGTTGCCACCGATCCAACCCCCGGAGTGCAGGTAGACGAGGAAGGGGATCTTGTCGCTGGCGACATGACCGGGTGGCAGCAGCAATTCGAAGTGCTGGCGGGGGAGTGGTCCGTACGCGATCTCGTCGAGCTCGACGGTCGGCGGCGCCTGGTAGTCGGCGGGCAGTGCGTCGGCGTCGACCGAGGTCCGCAGATCGCCGGGACGCGGGGCGGGTACCACGAAGTCGGCGAGGGACGGGATCGTCGTGGTGGGCGTCGTCGTCGTGTCCGGGCCCGCGGCTTCCGGTGACGGGTTCGACCCGCCCGTGTCGAACACCCCAGCGAGGGCCAACGTCGCCGTCGTCACCCCGACCAGCACGAGCGTCCCGACCACGAGCCCGACGGCGGCGCGCCGTCGTCGTGTCCGACTCCACCTCGCGCTGCCCACGGCCGCTCATCATGCTCGGCGGGCGCGGCGGCGCGCGTTCAGGGGGCAGGCCGTAAGTTGGCGGTGGACCGCACCGTGAGCTCGTCACCGAGGAGGGCCATGTCGTCGAACGACCCGTTCCAGCCCACGACCATCGGGCCGGTCGCGCTCCGCAACCACTTCATCAAGGCCGCGACCTTCGAGGGAATGGCGCAGGACAACCTGGTGAGCGATCGGCTGATCGACTTCCACCGGGTGATGGCAGCGGGCGGGATCGCCATGACGACGGTGGCGTATCTCGCGGTGTCGCCCGACGGTCAGGGCGCGCCAGCCGAGATCGTGGTACGCCCCGAGGCGGTGGCAGGCCTCCGGCGGCTGGCCGACGCGGTCCACGCCGAGGGCGCGGCCGTCTCCGCGCAGATCGGTCACGCCGGACCGGTGGCGGCGGGCACGGGACACCAGGGTCTCGCACCGTCACGGCAGTTCAGCCCGATCGCGATGAAGTTCACCAAGGCGGTCACCGACGCCGACATCGCCCGTATCACCGCCGACTTCGGGCGTGCCGCGGCGCTCCTGCAGGAAGCCGGGTTCGACGCGGTCGAGGTGCACCTCGGGCACAACTACCTGCCCAGCGCGTTCCTCAGCCCCGCGTTGAACAAGCGCACCGACCGGTGGGGCGGGAGCATCGAGCACCGTGCCGAGTTCCCCCGCCGGATCGTGCGCGAGGTCCGCGCCGCGGTGGGCGATTCCATGGCCGTGCTGGCCAAGCTCAACATGATCGACGGCTACCGCGGTGGCATCTGGCTCAACGAGAGCATCGCCGCCGCGCGCCTGCTCGAGCATGACGGCGCCCTCGACGCCATCGAGCTCACCGGCGGCAGCTCGTTGAAGAACCCGATGTACCTCTTCCGAGGCGACGCGCCGATCGAGGAGATGGCCGCCGCGTTCCCCAGCCGTTGCGCACCGGCTTCAAGCTCATGGGGAAGCGCTTCCTGCCGTCCTACCCGTTCGAAGAGGCCTTCTTCCTGCCCGAGGCGCGGCAGTTCCGCGACGCGCTGTCGATGCCGCTCGTGCTCCTCGGTGGCGTGAACCGGTTCGAGACGGCCCAACGCGCGCTGGCCGAGGGGTTCCAGTACGTCGCCATCGGCCGGGCGCTGCTGCGGGAACCCGATCTCCTTCAGCGGTGGCGCGCGGGCGATCACTCGGAGGGGCTGTGCGTCCACTGCAACAAGTGCATGCCGACCATCTACCAGGGCACGCACTGCGTGCTCGTCGCACCGGAAGACCGTCCGGGTCACCCCGCCATCATCCCTCGCTGAGCGCGGCGACCTCCTGCGCGTCGAGGCGGATGCTCGCTGCAGTCGTGTTCTCCTCGAGATGCGCGACCGAACCGGTGCCCGGGATCGGCAGCATCGCGGCCGATCGTGCGAGGAGCCACGCGAGCACGACCTGGGTCGTGGTGACGCGGTGGCGCGACGCCACCTCCTGGAGCGGCGCGTTGCGCTCCGCGTCCTGGACGGGCGCCCAGGGGAGGAACGCGATCCCTTCCTGCTCGCACAGGTCGACGAGCGATTCGGACCCGCGATCGGAGAGGTTGTAGCGGTTCTGGATCGAGACGACGGGCGTCAGGCGCTGCGCGACGCGGAGCTGGCCCTCGTTCACGTTCGAGAGCCCGATGTGGCGGATCTTGCCCTGCTCCTTCAGCTCGACCAGCGCGCCCACCGATTCCTCATACGGCACCGCCGGATCGGGCCGGTGGAGCTGGTACAGCGGGATCTCGTCGAGACCGAGGCGCCGCAGGCTGCCTTCGCACGCCTGCCGCAGGTGGTCCGGGTGTGCGTTCGACGGCCATTGCCCCGGGCCCGTGCGCACCAGGCCGCCCTTGGTCGCGATCACGAGGTCGTCGGGATAGGGAGCGAGGGCCTCCGCGATCAGCATCTCGCTCACGTCGGGCCCGTAGGAGTCGGCGGTGTCGATGAAGTTCACACCGAGCTCAACCGCCCGCCGGAGGACGGCTTTGGCCTCGTCGCGGTCACGCGGCTCGCCCCAGATGCCCTCCCCGGTGATCCGCATCGCGCCGAAGCCGAGCCGGTTGACCGTCAGGTCGCCGCCGATGTCGATGGTGCCGGCTCCGCCGGCGACGGTCGTGATGGGGTCGTCCATGGTTGATCTCCTCGTACCGGTCGTCGTCCGGCCCGGTCTATGCGATCGGGCGGTGACGGTGCCACCCGCGCTCAGCGCTGGCCGAGCAGCGAGGCGGGCACGTCCGGATCCCTACGCGGCCTCAGCTCGCGCCCTCGGTCATGCGGACGGCGACAGTCGTGGGTTCCTCTTGCGTCGGCGGTTCGAGCAACCACACGTACGCGCCGAACAGCAGGAAGAGGAGCCCAGGGATCACCCACAGGATCTCCTGGAAGACCGCGGCGTAGGCGAGGCACGGGAGTCCGGCGGCGATGACGAGCGGGAAGAACGACGGTGAGGGCATGTGGATGCCGGTCACGCTGGGTTGTTCTTCCGCGGCGGCCGCGCCACCGTGGGGGAGCGGGATCAGACGTCCGTCCGGACCCTCCGTGTACTTGCGGTGCCACCAGTCGTCACGGGCCTCGATCATGGGGATCTCGGCGAAGTTGTAGGCGGGTGGCGGCGAAGGGATCGACCACTCGAGCGAACGGCCGTCCCACGGGTCGGGACCGGCGATCGGACCGCGCCTGGTCGAGTACAGCATGTTCACGAACATGATCAGCACCGAGAGGGCGATGATGAACGCGCCGACGGTCTCGATCATGTTCATCGTGTTCCAGCCGTACCCGGAGGGGTAGCGGTAGGTCCGGCGGGGCATTCCGGTGAGACCGAGGATGTGCATCGGGAAGAACGTGAGGTTGAACCCGACGAGCATGGTCCAGAAGTTCCACTTGCCCAGTTTCTCGTTGAGCATGCGACCGGTGATCTTGGGCCACCAGAAGTAGAGCCCGGAGAAGATGCCGAACATGAGGCCGCCGAAGAGCACGTAGTGGAAGTGGGCGACGACGAAGTAGGTGTCGGTCTGCTGGGTGTCGGCGGGAACGACCGCGTGCAGAACGCCAGAGAGCCCGCCGAGGGTGAACATCGCGATGAAGCCGAGCGAGAACAGCATCGCGGTCGTGAGCTTCACCGCGCCGCCGTAGACGGTGCCCAGCCAGTTGAAGATCTTCACGCCGGTGGGGATGGCGATGAGCATGGTCGAGAGCCCGAACGCGGAGATCGCGACCGGCCCGAGGCCGGTGGCGAACATGTGGTGCGCCCACACGCCCCAACTCATGAAGCCGATGGCGATGGTCGAGAAGATGACGACCGAGTAGCCGAACAGCGGCTTGCGGGAGAAGACCGGGATGACCTCGGACAGGATGCCCATGCCCGGCAGGATCAGGATGTACACCTCGGGGTGGCCGAACAGCCAGAAGAGGTGCTGGTAGAGCAGCGGATCGCCGCCCTTCGATGCGAGGAAGAACGTCGTGTCGAAGTTGCGGTCGAAGAACACCATGATCATCGCCGCGGTGACGATCGGCATCGCGAACAATGTCAGGAACGCGGTCACGAGCATCGACCATGCGAACGGAGGCATGCGCATGAGCGTCATGCCCGGCACGCGCATGTTGAGCGCGGTGACGATGATGTTGATGGCAGAAGTGGTCGAGCCGATGCCGAGCATCACGATGCCGACCGCCCAGAAGTCCGGCCCGTGACCCGGCAGGGCGCCCCCGGAGATCGGGGTGCTGGTGAGCGGCGTGTAGCCGAACCATCCGCCGTTCGGCGCGCCACCGAGGAAGAAGCTCGAATACATGAAGAGGCCGCCGAAGAGCACGACCCAGTACCCGAACATGTTCAGGCGCGGGAACACGACGTCGCGCGCCGATCTGGAGCGGCACGAAGTAGTTGGCGAGTGCCACCGAGAGCGGCATCCCCATGAGGAAGATCATGGTGGTGCCGTGCATGGTGAACATGGTGTTGTACTGGGCGGCGGTGAGGACACTGCCGTTCGGGCCCGCGAGCTGCAGGCGGATCAGCAGCGCCTCGACCCCACCGACGACGAGGAAGAAGAGCGCCGTACCGCCGTAGAGCACGCCGATCTTCTTGTGGTCGATCGGTGGTGAACCAGCTCCAGAACCCGGTGGTCGAGGCCGGTCGCCGTAGCACCCGCGGCCGCGTGACTGCGACGAGCGCCTCGTCGACCGCGTCGTCGACGACGGTCATCAGCGCGTCGACGGCGAAGGGATCCGCAATCCGCTCGCCTGCCGCGGCGAAGCTCGCGAAGGCGTCACGCATCGCGGCCCGTTCGAGCGCGGAGAACGACAGGAGGATCGCGCGCACCTGTGCGCGGCGTGATGCCATGACCCGCTCCACGACGCGGCGCCCACCTGCTGACAGCGCGAGCCGGATCACTCGACGATCCTCGACGCCGGGATGCCGGAGGATGAGCCGCTTGGCGGCGAGTCGATCGGCGAGACGCGTGGTGGTCGACGGCCTGATGCCGAGCCGTTCGGCGAGACCGCTGACCGTTATCGAGTCCTGGTCGGCGAGGACCACGAGGGCACGGAGCTGCGGGAGGGTGAGCTCGTGGGGAAGCTCGGCGGCCGATTGGGCGGCGATTCCGTGCATGACCTTCGAGACGGCCATCGCGGCCTCGACATCGGCGTCGAGCGAATGGAAATCGGGTGTCATGTAGCTGCAATTTAGCAGTAGATGTAGTAATGCAGCTAATTCTCGGTCGGTCCCGCTCAGCGGGGCTTCGTCACCCGCCCGACCTCGATCGGCACCGCGCCATCGTCCGAGTGACCGGCGAGCAGTCGCTCGAGGGCGTGCGCCATCTTGGCGGCGCGGTCGACTGCGAGGTCCGCGGTCGGTCCTTCGAACTGCTCGTGCACCGTCTCGGTGAAGAGGGCCAGCCAGCGGTCGAAGTGGGCCGGTGTGAACGGCACCTTCCGGGCGACGGGTTGATGCGCGCGCAGCGGATTGCCGGCGTAGCCGCGGACGCCGAAGAGCTGCCACATCCAGAAGTCGGTGACGGTCTCGAGGTGACCGGGCCAGTCGACCGCGGCGGCGACGAACACCGGCCCGAGGAGATCGTCCATCGCCGCGGCGCGGTAGAACCGGACCACCAGCGACTCGACATCGTGGCGGGTCGCGATGTCGTGGCGATCGTCGAAGAGGTGGGCCCAGCAGGCCGCGTCGCCGCCGGCGTCGTCCGCCATCAGACGAGCACCCCGATCGCGGTGCCGGCGACGACGACGAGGCCGAACACCATCTGCCAGATGCCGACGACCTTCGCCGGGCGGGCCGGGCCACGGCTCCAACCGAACTGTGTGACGGTGACCGCGAGCACGCAGAGCGCACCCACGGCGACGCCGGCGTCGACGAGCCACGCGACCACCGCGATCGCGACCCCCGCCAGCTGTGCGAGATCGCTGTCGGAGGTCGACGAAGATCCGTGGTGCAGGCGGAGCACCTGACCCCGCGCGAACGTGACCGACGCGACCGCGCGCGCCGCGAGCACACACCAGAGCGCGATGGCCAACGACGCGGCACCGCCGTCGGCGACCACGATCGCGGCGACGAAGCCGGAGATGCCGATCGCTCCGCACAGCTCGGGCACCAGGCGCCGGCTCCGGCTGCCGCGCGTCGAACCACAGCTCGACGACGAAGAACGGCATCGCGGCGCCGATCGGAATCAGCCATTCCGCCCCCGCCGATGCGACCGCGGTCGCGACGAGCGTCACGAGCAGCGCGAGTTCCACCGCCGCGAACCGACCGGCGACCCGTGTACGGTCGAGTCGACGACCACGACGGTGGTCGACGAGAACGATCTTCATCGGCGTCCACGCGAGGAACGCGAGGAACGCGACCGCACCGATGGCCGCCCCCGCGAGCGACGGCGCGACCACGAGACCGAGCAGAGCCGGTTCGAGGGTCAACCCCCAGCCCCCGTGCTCGCTCGGAAGCGCGACCGCTCGCCACGGGGATCGCGCCGCGGGTGCGGCCGAGACGCCGGTCACCGCACACCACCGGCAGCGAGTTGCGCGAGCGAGACGTTCCCGAGCTCGGCGAGCAGCTCGGCGCGGGCTCGACCCCAGGCGAGATGGAGCGCGCAGTGCGGCGCGCCGCCGCACGGGCGGTCGGCGACGACGCAACGCCCGACGTCCGTCGGGCCGTCGACGGCCTCGATGACGTCCAGCACGGTCATCGCGTCGAGCGCCGCGGCCACCGAGTAGCCGCCGCGGGGGCCGGGATCCGAGCGGACCCATCCCCGCTTGACCAATGGCCCCACGATCTGGGGGACGAACCCGCTGGTGGTCTCGAGCGCCCGGGCGAGCTCACCGGCCTTGACCCGGCCGTCGCGCAGGGAGAGCGTGAGCAGCGCCCGCACCGCGAGGTCGGCCCGGCGAGAGATCTCAAGTCTCATAGTGAGAGACTATGAGATTCAGGTGTCGCGGCACAAGGGACCGGTCGCGGTATGGGATGCTCGGGGTATGGACGACACCGGCGTCGTGATCAAGGACGTTTCCCACGTGTCGATCGCCGTCTCCGACATGGAACGGTCGATCGCCTTCTACCGGGACGTGTTCGGGTGGGAGCAGCTCTTCGACGAGCGCATGGAAGGCGAGGCGTTCGAAACCCTCACCGGCGCGGTCGGCGCCTCGGGGCGGGCCTGTGGCGGGCGGATCGGTTCGCTGCGGGTCGAGCTCATGTGCTTCAACTTCATCCCGGCGGTCGCGGCCTCGTCGGGGCTGGGGCTGCGGGTCCTCTCGATGGAGGTGGCCGACGCCCGTGCCGCGCACGACGCGCTGGTCGCGCGCGGCGTCCCGGTCTCGGGGCCCCCGGTCGAGGTCTTCGGCGTGCACATGTTCTTCGTGGTCGATCCCGACGGCCAGGGCATCGAGATGTGCGAGTACGTCCCCGGAGGGCCCGCGTGGGGCGGCGCCTACCCCTGATCCCGCGTGCGGCCGCGCTGGCCGCGTGCACCGGACTGGTCGTGCTCGCACCCGGCGCGGCGCTCGCCAAGACCGCGAACGGCAGCGCCCGCCGGACATTGCGCGCCGGACTCGAGGCCGATCTCCGGCAGGATCCCGCGATCCCCGGTGAGGTCGTGGCGATCGACGCGCCGGGGCTGCGCCTCGCGGTGGCCGTCGGACGGGCCGACGTGGCGGCCGGGACCCCACTCGAGCCCGACACGACCTTCCGCGTCGCGAGCGTCACCAAGACGTTCGTGGCTGCGGCCGTGCTGCGCCTGGTCGAGACGGGCGAGGTCGGCCTCGACGCGCCCATCACCCGGTACCTGTCGGCGGCGTCGCTCTCGGTGTTGCGATCGGGCGGCTACGACCCGCAGCGCATCACGGTCCGCCAACTGCTCCAGCACACCGCCGGTCTCTTCGACTACGCAGCCAGCGACGAGTACGACCACATCAACGAGACCGACCCCGGTCATCGGTGGACGCCCGCCGAGCAGCTGCGCTTCGCCATGGACCATGGCCACCCGGTGGCGAAACCGGGCGCGAAGTACCACTACTCCGACACCGGGTACGTACTGCTCGGCGAGCTCCTCGAACGCGCGACCGGGGAGTCGCTGGCCGCGGCGGTCCGGGGCCTCCTGCACTTCGATCGGATCGGGCTGACCGACACGTACTGGGAGCAGCTCGAACCGATGCCGCCCGGCCTGGGTCCCCGCGCGCACCAGTACTACGACACGTTCGACAACATCGTGCTCGACGCGTCCCACGACCTCTACGGAGGCGGCGGGCTCGTCTCGACCGTGGCCGATCTCACGAAGTTCTCGCGTGCGCTGTTCCGGGGCAAGGTGTTCGACGACCCCCACTCGCTCGCGACGATGGAGACGGTGTCCGGCCCCGGTCGCAAGGCGGGCGCCGCGATGGGTCTGTTCGCGCTCGACGTGGCGGGCGAGCACTGCTACAGCCATCCCGGGTACTGGGGCACCGAGTCGACGTACTGCCCCCGGCTCGATCTCGCGTTCGCCCGCACGATCAACCAGGCCGACGACGCCGACTTCGACTACCAGCGGCTCGAGCGGGTGATCGTGCAGCTCGCCCGGCGTGCCCGCGGCGCCTGACCGGTACGCTCGGCCGCCGTGACCCGACCTGACGCCGCCGGCATCGACCCCACGTCCGTGTACGTCGACAACCGGGGCGTGCGGATCCATTCGCTCGACAACGGCGCCCTCCACGCGCACCGGCCCGCGGTGCTCGTGGTGCCGGGGATGGGGGAGGCGGCCGAGGAGTACGCCTGGCTCCTCGACCGGCTGGGCGACCGGCGGGTCGTCGTCGTCGACGTGCGCGGTCGCGGTGGGAGTGACGTGCCGGACGCCGGCTACACGTGGGAGGACCACATCGGCGACCTCCGCGCCGTCGTCGAGGCGAGGGCGCTCGACCGTCCGGTGCTGGTGGCGTTCTCCCGGGGCTCGTCGTACGCCCTCGGGTACGCGCTCACCTACCCGGCCGAGACGCGCGGGCTCGTGGTCGGCGACTACTTCGCCCGGCACGTCGGCTTGCCCGCGGAGATCGCCGACCAGCAGCTCGCGCAGAAGATCCGCGGCGTGCCGATCTCGGAGCGCATGTCCGAGCACGCGGTGCGCAGCGTGTTCGCCGACGGCCGCGAAGTGCCCTTGTGGGACCGCCTCACCGAGTTGCAGTGCCCCGTCCTGGTGATCCGCGGCGGCCGGAAGAGCGCGCTGGTCGGTGACGAGCTCGCAGCACAGTGGCAGGCCTCGTTGCCGTCGGTGGAGATGGTCGTGCTCCCCGATGCGGGTCACGATCTCTGGAGTCGCGACCCCGACGCCTACCTCGCCGCGCTGCTGCCGTTCCTGGACCACGTCACCGCGGAGTGAACACCAGCGGCAACGGATCGACGGTGCGGATCGCGGTGTTGTTGTAGCCCGGCTCACGATCGGGATCGAGCGCGTAGTCGGGGATCCGCTCGTGGAGCGCGGTGAGGATCACCGTGAGCTCCATGCGCGCGAGGTGGGAGCCGAGGCAGCGGTGGAAGCCGCTGGCGAAGGCGATGTGGCGCTTGGCCACCCGGTCGAAGTCGACCTCGAGCGGGTGGCCGAAGCCATCGTCGTCGAGGTTGGCCGCCGCCCAGCAGACCGTGATCTCGTCGCCGGCTCTGATCTGCTCGCCGGCGAGCTCGAAGTCGGCGGTCGCGTACCGCCCGCCCGCCACGACCGGAGTCTCGAACCGCATCAGCTCCTCGATGGCCGCGGGGAGCACGGCGGGATCGTCGAGCAGCCGTTGCCGCTGGTCGGGATGTCGGGCGAGCCAGTCGACGATGCACGAGAGCGACGCGGCCACGGTGTCCAGCCCGGCCAGCACCAGCAGGAAGGTGATGTCGATCACGTCTTCCCGTGTGAGGGTCTGGCCGTCGACCTCGGCGGTGATGAAGCCGCCGATGAGATCGTCGCCCGGCTCGCCGCGCGGCACGCCGGTCGAGCTCCGCGTAGAGGTACTCGATCATCTTGGTGTTGGCCTCGACGCGGTGGTTGTCGTCGGTGGGCCGGATGATGCCGTTCTTGAACCAGATCAGGAAGTCGAGGTCGTCGAGCGGCAGGCCGAGCAGCGTGAGGAACACCATCGACGGCAACGGCTCGCAGAACGCCGCGTAGAGATCGACCCTGCCTTCGCCGGCGAAGCCGTCGATCAGGTCGTCGGCGAGCCCGCGGACACGCGTCGCGAGCTGCGCGACGACCTTGGGCGCGAACAGCGGATCGAGCAGCTTCCGGTACTTGGTGTGCTCGTCGCCGTCGAGCATCAGGGGGATGAGCGGTCGACCGGCGCCCATGAACGCGCCGGCGAGCTCGATGATCTCGGGGTTCATCGAGTGCACGTCGCGTCGCTTGGTGACCTCGAGCGCGTCGTCGAGGTGCAGGACGGCGACCCGGCCGTCTTCCTGACGGACGACGCGGGGCCCGGCCAGCAGGTCGTGGAGCGCAGGCTGGATGTCGGGCACGCCGTTCTGGAACACCTCGGGGAAGAACGTCCCGGGTCCGTAGTCGTCGGCCATGGTCACCTTTCGCAGTGGAGCCCTCGGAGTGGGCGAGCTCCATGTTCGCACGTCCCGCGTTCCGGTGGTCGACGAGAGCCGGGAGCCACGGCACACGGCCCCCGGCCGCGTTCGACGTAGGGTCGTGCCGTGGCCTTGCAGTTCCTGACCCGGCACGAGTTCGACGTCGTCGCGCGCGGCCGGAGATCGGTTGCTGCCCCCGCACGGTGAGTTTGCCGGGGCGGCCGCGGCGGGCGTGGCCGACTACGTCGACCTCGTGCTCGGAGCCTTCGCTTCCGATCCACCTCGCATCTGGGCCGGCGGCCCGTATTCGGGCCGCCACGGTGGCGACGCCGGCTTCGAGGAGTTCCTCCCGCTGTCGCGCGTCGAGGAGCTCGCCTGGCGCACCCGTCTCGAAGGATCACGCGGCATCCCCGAGCGCGAGTGGAACGGCCCGGTGCGCGGGTGGCAGGAGGTGTACCGGGAGGGCATCGCGCAGCTGGGAGAGGATTTCCTGGAGCTCACCGACGACGAGCAGGGCGCCGCGCTCGAGCGCGTCCCCGAGCTACGTGGGCTGCTGTTCGAGCACGCGTGCGAGGCCTGCTACGGCGCGCCCGAGTACGGAGGGAACCGCTCGCTCACCGGCTGGCGGGCGATCCGGTACGCCGGCGACGTGCAGCCCCGCGGTTGGAGCGACGACGAGGTGACCGGTGCCTGACTTCGACGTCGTGGTCGTCGGGTCGGGGCCCGGCGGGGCGACCACCGCCGACGTGCTCACCGGGGCGGGGAAGTCGGTGTGCATCCTGGAGAAGGGCCGCAACCACCTGCTCGCGCTGGAACCGCCGTTCGAGAGCCTCGGTCACCTCTCCAACGACGAGATCAAGTTCCACCGGCGTCACTTCCTCGGGCCCGATCCGCTGCTCGAACCCCGCACCTACCGCCGTTCGATCGCCGACGGTGAACGACGCTTCACCGGCGACGTGAACAACATGCCGTCGACGGTGGGGGGTGCCGGGTACCACGCCGACGGCAAGCTCCCGCGCTATCGGGAGGTCGACTTCCGCCTCGCGTCGGAGCTCGGGACGGTGGAGGGCGCCGAGGTCGCCGACTGGCCCGTCGACTACGACGAGATGGAGCCCTACTACTCGGACGCCGAGCGGCTCATCGGTGTGGCGGGAGACCACACCGCCAATCCGTTCGCGGCGTGGCGCAGCAGCCCCTATCCCATGGCGCCCGGCGCCGACATGTTCCTCACCACGCTCACGGTCCCGGCGGCTGAGACGCTGGGCTACCACCCCTACCGCGCGCCGACCGGCGCCAACAGCGTTCCCTACGACGGCCGCCCCGCCTGCAACAACTGCGGGTTCTGCTCGTTCTACGGCTGCCCGATCGACGCCAAGGGCGACCCGACCGCCATGTTGCGCCGAGCCTTGCGCAGCGGTCACTGCGAGGTGCGGCCCGAGAGCCTGGCGCTCGAGATCCTGGTCGACGGCCGCGGCCGGCGCAGCCGGGGCGTGCGCTACCTCGACGCCGAAGGGATCGAGCAGACGGTCACGGCCGACGCGGTGGTGGTCGCGTGCGGGGCCTTCGAGACGCCGCGCCTCCTCCTGCGCAGCGGGATCGGCAACTCGTCTGACCTCGTCGGGCGGTTCCTGATGTTCCACCTCCAGACGATCGTGCTCGGCTTCTTCCCGTTCCGGTTGCACGCATACAAGGGTCGCGACGTGACGCACCTCATGGACGACCCGATCGTGGGCGACGAGGCGGCGACGACGGCGGCGCGTGCGGCCGGCCTGCCGTACCTGCGCGGCGGGATCGTCGAGCACGGTGGGAGCGGGCACCCGATCATGGAGGCCCTGCACCTGCCGCCGGGATCGGGACACAGCGCGCTGATGGCGGACTCACCGACGCGCGACAAGATGGTCGCGTTCACCATGCAGGGCGAAGACCTGCCCCAGGCCACGAATCGCGTCGACCTCGATGCGGGCGTGCGTGACGTGTGGGGTCTTCCGGTGGGGCGCGTCACCTACCAACCGCACGCCCACGACGTCGCGTGTTCCCACCACTGGGCGCCGCGGCTCGAAGCCGTCCTGCGCGGGGCAGGCGCCCAGGGCACGTCGTGGGTGACGTCACCCGGGACGCCGGGCACCATCGCGCCGGGCCTCGAACCGATGTCGCGCCACTGGATGGGCACCGCCCGCATGGGGGTCGACTCCCGGTCGTCGGTCTGCGATCCGTGGCAGCGGCTCTGGGACGTCGACAACGTGGTGATCACCGACTCGTCGGTGTTCCCGACGTCGACCGGCTACGGCCCCACCATGACGCTGGCCGCCCTGGCCGTGCGCGGCGGCGCGTTCGCTCGCCGGTCTCGCCCCGCTGACGTCGAAGCGCGCCCGACGCGATCTGAGGGGGACCGGTGCCCGAGGGATTCACCTCCGTCGACGAGCTCTTCGAGGCGCTGCTCGCGTCGGGTGACGCCGACGACGAAGGCGGGCTCCCGATCCTCAACCACATGCTCCAGTGCGCAGCGCGGCTCCGCGCCGCACACCCCGACGACGTCGAGCTCCAGGTCGCCGGCCTGGTCCACGACCTCGGGTGGCTCGAGCGCTCCGCCGAGGGGTGGACGTTGCGTCTCGACGCCTCCCACGACGTCGACGGCCGCGCCCTGGTCGAGGGTCTGCTGGGCCCCCGGGTGGCGTCTCTCGTCGGCGGCCACGTCGCCGCGAAGCGCTACCTCCTTGCCACGGATCCCCGGTACCGCGCCGGGCTCTCGGCCCGCAGCAAGACCACCCTCGCGTTCCAGGGTGGGGTGATGACCGCCGCGGAGGCCGAGCGCTTCGCCGCGTCGCCGGACCTCGACGATCTCGTCGCGCTCCGGCGCGCCGACGACGCGGCCAAGGTCCGCGGCAAGGCCGTGCCCGGCCTCGAGACGTGGCGCGGGACCGTCGAGTCGATTGTCCCGGGCTGATCGTCACCGCATTTGTTCCGAGGAGACTGTTGAGCCGACGAAGGTCGCGGCGCCGGCGGTGGGTCGGTGAGCGATCACCGGCTCAGAGCAGCGCGCGGCCCGTGGCCCGGGGGAGACCGACGCCGAGGAGCGCGGCGATGGTCGGAGCCCAGTCGGCGGCGCCCACCGGGGTCGTCGCGACCGCGCCGGCCAGCGGTTCGACCACCGGGTGACCGCCGGTCACCACCGCGACCTGGGCCCGGGTGCGGGGCCCGCCGTGGGTCCCGAGCTCCGTCGGCGACTCGGCGAAGCCGAAGGCGCGACCGGGCTCCGACCACACGAGGCAGCACTCGAGGTCGGTGTCGACGGGGTGGAACGGCGCGGTTCCCTCGATGCCGTCGACCGAGGGCAGCCACGCCCGGGCCGCGAGCGCGCCGTCGCCGCACACCACCGACGCGCTGCCTTCCGGGAGCGCGAACAGCTCGAGTCCGCGACGGTCGAATTCGGGTCGCAGGTCGATCGGCTCGCGCACGTCGACCGGCTCCTGGTCGTGGTCGGACACGATGATCCACACGGTGTCGTCCCACGCCAGGTGGTCGCGGACCGCCGCGAGCAGCGTGTCGGTCGCCCGGTAGCTCGCGAGCGCGCCCTCGTGGTCGGGCCCGAACACGTGGGCCGCGGTGTCGGGCGCGTTCAGCTGACCCACGACGAGATCGGGCGCGGCGTCGAGCGCGAGCCAACTCGGCGAGGGTGTCGCGGTCGTCGACGTACCCGTGGGCGTCGAGCCGAGCGGCTTCGGGCGGGACACCGTCGGCGGGCCAGTGATCGTCGGCGGCGCGTGCGCCCATCACGCCGACCAGGTACTGGTCGCTGAAGACGGCCGCACTCGTGCGCCCGGCCTCGCGGCAGGCGTCGAAGATCGTCGGCACGGCGGGTCCGAGCTTCCAGGCCGGCACGAGCCGACCGGTTTCGGGGACCCAGTTGGTGACGATGCCGTGGTCGCGAGGGGCGGCGCCGGTGGCGAAGGTCGGCGTGGTTGGGATACGTCGCCGAGGTCATCACGGCGCGGGCCTGCTGCGCGCCGCGCACCGGCCGACGCGGGCCAACTCGGCCAGCACCGGCGTGTGGTCGTCGCCGACGTGGCGGGCCGGGAGCGAATCGAGCACGGTCAGGACCACCTTCACACCGGCCGTCCTTCGAAGTCGCCGATCAGCGAGACGCGGGTGCGGTCGCCCGTCGGGGTGGACGCGAAGACGGTCCGCTTCGCCGCGTAGTACGCGGCGCGCCGGTCACCTTCCCGCGCCGCGTTGTAGGTGGGGTAGATGGCCCGCCGCGGCGCGGTGGACCGGTTCGCGCCGCTGCGGTGCGGGGTGCGGCTGTGGAACCACAGCGTCTGTCCCGCCGCCAGCGGGACCGCTTCCCACTCGAGCGTGTCGGCGACCGTCGGGGGGATGCAGCCCCGGTCGTCGGTGGGCAGGACCCGGTCGAAGCATCCGGACACGACCTCGAGGCCTCCGTTGGCGTCGTCGGCGTCGTCGACCGCGATCATCGCGGAGACGTGGGTGTCGATCAGCGGATAGGCGGGCGCGTCCTGGTGAGCCGAGTAGCCCGCGCCGCCGGGAAGCTTGTAGTTCACCTTCTCCTTGTAGAGCACCGCCGGCTCACCCAGGAGTGCCCCGGCGACTTCCACCAGTGTTCCCGAGCACAACAGCCGGCGCAGGCCCGCGTGGACCGGCACGAAGTTCTCGCTGCGGCACAGCAGCGGACCCTGGTCGGTCCCTTCGAAATGCTGCAGGAGGCCACCTTCGCCGTCGGGCCGTGCCGCGATGTCGTCCACCCAGCTGCGGAGATCCACCTGCTCGGCGGATGACAGCGCGTCGACGATCACCCACCCGTACCGGGCGAACTGGCGCGCCGCATCGGCCAGGGCCGGTCTGGTCACGCGACGACACTACCCAGGACGGCTGACACGCCCCGCGCGAACCCGGTACGCTCCCGCCACCGGGAGTGGTTCCGGGACGGGATCGGGTCTGGGGGGACCGGGTTGGGCGACGTGCAGCAGGGCGACGCGTCGGCGGCCTCGCTGGCCGCGACCGTGCTCGACGAAGAGGACGCGCGCGAATCGCGCAGAAGCGTTCGCGCGAGCAGGTCATCTTCCCGGACGACCTGCTCCCGGGCGTGAACTCGGAGCCCGTGTCGTTCCAGGACGCGTTCAAGGTCGGCGGCAAGCTCATGTTCGTCGTCCTGCTCCTCCTGCTCTCGTTCGACGAGCTCGAGGGTGCCGCCATCAACGTGCTCGCCCCCGAGATCCGGAGGACCTTCGGGATCAGCTCGGGCACGATCGTGTTCATCGCGACCGCGTCGTCGGCGTTCTTCGTGCTCGGCGCGGTGCCGATGGGCTGGCTGGCCGACCGGGTGAAGCGGGTGCCCATCGTGGGATGGGCCAGCCTCGCCTTCGGCGGCTTCGTGTTCGCGTCCGGCTTGGCGATCAGTGCCTTCATGCTCTTCTGGACGCGGTTCGCGACCGGGATCGCCAAGGCGAACAGCATCCCGGTCCACCAGTCGCTCATCGCGGACAACTACCCGATCGGCATCCGCGCCCGGATGTCGGCGGTGATGAACATGGGCGCCCACGGGATCGGGCTGGTCAGCCCGGTCGTCTGCGCCGCGATCGCGACCTGGGCGGGCGGGACCGAGGGGTGGCGCTGGGCCTGGTTCCTCCTCGGCATCCCGGTGGTGCTGGTCGCGATCCTGGCCTTCTTCATGAAGGAGCCGCCCCGCGGGCAGTTCGAGAAGCAGGACGTGCTCGGCGAGCTCATCGAGGACGAGCAGCCGGCGCCGATCTCGATGGAGGCCGCGTTCGCCCGGATCAAGCGCATCCGCACCATCCGCACGGTGCTGGTCGGGTTCTGCGCGTTGGGGTTCGGCCTCTTCAGCCAGCCCGCGCTCGAGTCGCTCTACCTCGACGACACCCTGCACGTGACCAACGTGCTGCACCGGGGCCTGATCCTCAGCCTCTCGGGGATCGCGGCCCTCCCGATCCTGCCCCTCGTGGGCCGGTACTTCGACCGGAAGTACCGTCAGGACCCGGCCAAGGCACTGGCGCTGGTCGGCGCGCTCATCCTGCCGTCGGCCCTGCTCACGCCGTTCCAGTTCAGCGTGCACAGCAGCACCCTGTTCTGGATCCTCAAGGTCCCGCAGGCGGTGCTGACCACCTCGGCGTTCGCCATGGTCGGCCCCGTGCTGCAGGCGGTCGTGCCCTACCGGCTGCGCGGCATGGGGACCGCGATGTCGACGCTCTACATCTTCTTCATCGGTGGGTTCATGGGTGGTCTGGCGTCGGGCTTCCTCACCGACGCCATCGGCGTGCGGGGCACCGTGATCGCGCTCGGGGTGCCGAGCGCGATCATCGGCGGCGCCCTGCTGATGAACGGCGCCCGCTTCATCCGCAACGACCTGTCGCTGGTGGTCGAAGAGCTCCTCGAGGAGAAAGACGAACACCAACGTCGGTTCGTGAACAAGGAAGACGTCCCGCTCCTGCAGGTCGCCAACATCGACTTCTCGTACGGCCCCGTCCAGGTGCTCTTCGGGGTCGACTTCGAGGTGCACAAGGGCGAGACCGTCGCGCTGTTGGGGACCAACGGCGCCGGGAAGTCGACGGCGCTGCGCGTCGTCAGCGGCCTCGCCGTCCCCGAGCGGGGCGTGGTGAGGCTCAACGGCCAGAACATCACCTACGTGTCGCCCGAGATGCGCGCCAAGTACCTCAGCATCATGCAGCTGCCGGGCGGGCACGGGGTGTTCGGCAACCTCACCGTCGACCAGAACCTCGCGGTGAGCGCCCGGCTGAACGCCGAGAGCCGGCTCCAGGTGGCCACCCGCATGAACGGCGTGTACGACCTCTTCCCGGAGCTCGCCGAGAACCGCAAGCAGATCGCGTCGAGCATGTCGGGTGGGCAGCAGCAGATGTTGGCGCTCGGGCGCGTCCTCATCCACGAGCCGGAGCTGCTGATGATCGACGAGCTGTCGCTCGGTCTGTCGCCCCTCGTCGTGCAGCGCCTGCTCGAGGTCGTCGAAGAGCTCAAGGCGCGGGGCCAGACCATGGTCATCGTGGAGCAATCGCTCAACGTCGCGATCGCGCTGGCCGACCGGGCCATCTTCCTGGAGAAGGGTCAGGTCCGCTTCGAGGGTTCGACCGACGGCCTCATGGAACGCGGCGACCTCGCGCGCGGCGGTGTTCTTCGGCACCGAGGGCGGCTGATGACCCTTTCCACCGTCGTCACCTGGAACCTGGTGTTCAAAGGCGTCATCGGCGGGCTGATCACCGCGTTGGTGGCGATGGGCATCGTGCTCGTCTACCGCTCGTCGCGCGTCATCAACTTCGCGGTCGGGAGCATCGGCATCCCGGCGACCGCGCTGTTCGCGGTCATGGTCGGCGTCCACCACTGGCCGTACTGGCCGTCGCTGTTCGCCGCTCTCGCCATCGGGACCCTCACCGGTGTGCTGGTGGAATTGGCGGTGATCCGCCGGCTGTTCAAGTCACCGCGTGTCATCGTGCTCGTCGCCACCATCGGCGTCGCCCAGTTGTGCGAGGCGATCACGCTCTCGCTGCCGGAGTACCGCACCGGCTCGTTGCAGACCCAGTTCCCGTTGCCGTTCACGGGTACCTGGTACCCCGGTCTCGACATCGAGGTGTCGGCCAGCCAGTTGCTCGTCCTCATCGTCGTCCCGATCATCACCGTCGGCCTGTGGTGGGTGCTGGGGCACACCGCGTTCGGTGACGCGGTACGCGCCTCGGCGTCGAACTCCGATCTCGCCCGCATGACCGGGATCAACCCGAAGATGGTGTCGACGGGCGTCTGGGCCATCGCCGGCTTCCTCGGCACCGTGGCGATCCTCCTCACCGCCACCGACCAGACGTCGGCCGATCTCGTGCACATCGGTCCCGACACGCTCCTGCGGGGGATGGCCGCCGCCCTCATCGGGGGCATGGTGTCGTTCCCGCGCGCCGTGCTGGGTGCGGTCGCGATCGGGATCCTCGACCGGGTGCTGTTCTTCAACTACACCGCCGACACCGGGCTGGTGCAGTTCGTCCTCTTCCTCGCGGTGCTCGTGCTGGTCGCGGTGGGTCAGTCGCAACGACACCGGATCCGCCGGGGAGAGCTTCCAGTTCGCGCCCCGGATCGCCGCCGTGCCCGCGCGGCTCAAGAGCATCTGGTGGGTCAAACGAATGCCCCAGTTCCTCGCGGCGTTGGCCCTGCTCGCGGCGATGATCCTGCCGCTCCTGTCGGACAAGTCCGAGCGGCACCAGACCTGGGCGACCATCATCGCCTTCGCGCTGTGCGCGATCTCGGTGGTCGTGCTCACCGGATGGGGCGGCCAGCTGTCGCTCGGCCAGATGGCGTTCGCCGGGTTGGGCGCGCTCACCGCCGGTGCGCTCATCCGCGGTCTGCAGTTCAACATCGGATGGCACGAGACCCGCTTCCTCGACGGCGGACTCCCCGGCATCTCGTTCCCGTGGGCCCTGATCCTCGGTGCGAGCTTCGCGAGTCTGGTCGCCGTCGTCGTCGGCGTGGGGGCGCTGCGCGTCCGGGGCCTGCTGCTCGCGATCAGCACGCTGGCGTTCGCGATCGCCGCCCAGGCGTACATCTTCAACCGGCCGATCTTCACCGCGGGAAGCACCACGATCGAGGTTCCCCGCGCCGATCTGGGGCCGCTCGAGCTCACCCACCGCAACCGCGCCTACTACTACTTCGTGCTGTTCCTGCTCGTCCTGGTACTCCTGCTCGTCGGGCACCTCAAGCGCACCGGGATCGGGCGCATGATCGTCGGGGTGCGGGAGAACGAGCTGGGGGCGGCGGCGATGACGGTGTCGCCGGCTCGGGCGAAGCTGCTCGCGTTCGCGATGGGCGGGTTCATCGCCGGCCTCGGTGGTGTGCTCCTCGGCGCGGTGAACCTCACGTTCGCGCCCGCCGAACAGCACTACTTCCTCGTCGACGACTCGTTGCGGCTCATCGCCATCGTCGTGATCGGCGGGCTCGGCAGCCTCTCCGGCGCGGTGCTCGGCGCGGTGTGGGTCATCGGCCTGCCCGCGTTCTGGCCGAGCAACAACCTGGTGCCGTTGTTCACGTCGAGCATCGGCCTGCTCATCATCCTGCTCTACATCCCCGGCGGCTTCGTCCAGATCGGCTACTACGCCCGCGACTCGCTGCTGCGGTGGGTCGACAAGCGGATGGGTCCGATCGACACGACGAAGACCGTCACCGCGCCGCCCGCGTCGTTGCGGCGTGCGGCGCCGCTCCCCCGCGTCGCTCAACGCCGACGGCAGCGTTCTCGCGACCGAGCACCTCACCGTGAAGTTCGGTGGTCTCACCGCGGTCGACGACGTCGAGTTCCGGGCCATGCCCGGGGAGGTGATCGGGCTCATCGGGAACAACGGGGCCGGCAAGTCGACCCTGCTGAACGCCATCGGTGGGTACGTCCCCGCCAAAGGCACGGTCGAGTTGCTCGGTCGCGACGTGGGCCGCAAGAAGGCACACCAGCGCGCCCGGCTCGGGCTCGGCCGCACGTTCCAAGCGGCCAAGCTCTACCCCGAGCTCACCGTGCGCGACACCGTGCAGCTCGCGCTCGAGGCACGCGAGCCCTCGTCGTTCTGGGGTTCGTTGCTGTGGGTGCCGTCGGTCCGTCCGGAGCGGAAGAAGTACGCCGAGGCGAGCGAGCTCATCGACTTCCTCGGCCTGGGCCGGTACGCCGACCGCTACGTCGCCGAGCTGTCGACCGGCACCCGGCGAATCGTCGAGCTGGCGACCGTCCTCGCGGTGGCGCCCCGGGTCATCTGCCTCGACGAGCCGACCGCCGGCGTCGCCCAGCGCGAGGCCGAGGCGTTCGGCCCGCTCATCCTGCGCGTCCAGCAGGAGCTCGACGCCACCCTCGTCGTGGTCGAGCACGACCTGCCGCTGATCCTGTCGATCAGCTCCCGCATCTACTGCCTCGAGGCGGGCCGGGTGATCGCCGAGGGCCTGCCGGGCGACATCCGGGACGATCCCCGGGTGGTGTCGTCGTACCTCGGCACCGACGAGCGGGCCATCCAGCGGAGCAACGCGCCGGGGTAGTCACCCCGGCGCGTTGCCCCTCGGAGCCCGTTCTCAGCCCGCCGCCTTGGCGCACTTGCCGCCGCTGGCGTCCTCGATCGGGGTGATGGTCTTCCAGTCGCCCGTCGAACCGATGCTCGAGTCGTACGCCACGAGGCGGAAGCTGTCCTCGGCCGCGTACTTCCCCTTGCAGAGCGACGCGTACTTGTCGGGCACGAGTGCGATCGGGCCCAGCGTGTCGACCGTCTTCTGCCAGTTCTTCACGGTCAGGTTGGGGCCGACCTTCTTGGCGATGTCGCGGAACATGAACAGCTCACCGCAGAAGTCGACGACGGCGACGTCGGTCTGGACCTTCTTGCCCGAGCTGTCGACCTTCTCGTCGTTGGGTCCCGGGACCTTGGTGCCCGATGCCTTCTGGTAGATGTCGACGCACTGCTTGAGCAGCGGGCTCTTGTTGGCCCACCGCTCGCTCGGCGTCAGCCCGGTGCCACTGAGGATCCCCTCGTAGGGGTTCGGCTTCTTCCCGGCCGAGGCTTCGTCGCGCGCCTGCTGGATGACGGTGTCGGTGTCGGTCACGAGCTGCACCTTGGGCATCGCGCTCTTGATGGTCTCGGCGAACTGCTTCGACGAGACGTCGTTGCCGGCCAGGAACACCGTGTTGACGCCCTCGCTCTTCCACTTCTCGATGAAGCTGTCGAGCTGCGCCTGGGCGGCGGTGGTGTCGGTGCCGGTGATGGTCAGGATGGCGGTCGATCCCGTCTTGACCTTGGCCTTCTTCAGTGCGGGGACGATGACGTCGTTGACCCCGCCTTCGTTGTTCTTGTCACCCATGACGGCCACGGTCTTGCCCTTGAGCCGGCCCGTCGAGGCCAGCAGGTTGATCAGCGAGGCCGACACGCCCTGTTTGGTGGCGTCGGCCGTGAGCAGCAGGCCACCGGGCGCGGCGTCGATCCACGGCTGGTCGAGCTCGTGGCCGATGTGGATCACCTGGTGTTCCTTGGCGAGGCACAGCTGGCCCTGGCCGGTGAAGTCGATGAAGACGCCCAGCACGGCGAAGACCTTGTCGTCCTCGGCCCACGACGTACACAGCGACAGCGGGTCGGGCTTGCCCCCGGGGATCGGCGGGTACTCCTTGAACACCGGCACGATCTTGCGGCCGTTGATGCCGCCGTTGTTGTTGATGAAGTCGACGTACGTCTGTGCGATCTGCTTCTGCTCGCCATGGTTGAAGTCGACGAAGTCCTTGATCGCGTTGTAGTCGACGAGCGCGATCCCGACCTTGATCGAGTCCTTGGTGACGCCTTGCGTGGCGCTCGAGCTCCCGCTCGACACGCCGCGGGTGCTCGCACCCAGCGTGAGCGCGGCGATGGCGAGCGTGATCATGCAGACGGACAGCGCCGATCGGCGCCGTAGACGTGTCCTGGCCATGTGGATCCCCCCCGGGTCTTCGGCTGGGCGAGAACGTACAGCGGTCTGAGGCGTTTGTCCCGTCAACCCCACGTTTGACCGGCAGGACCGGCGTACTGTGAGCCCCGGGAGGAGGCACGATGGCACCGCGGATCACGATCATCGGGGGTGGCAGCTACCAGTGGACCCCGAAGCTGCTGGTCGATTTCGTCAACACACCCGCGCTACGCGAGGCCGAGATCGTGCTCCACGACATCGATCCGGCGCCGCTGCCGAAGATGGTGGCGCTGGCCGAGCACCTCGCAGGCGTCGCCGGCACCGGCCTCACGGCCCGGTGCACGACCGACCGCCGGGTCGCGCTCGAGGGTGCCGAGTTCGTCGTCGCCAACATCTCGACCGGGGGCTTCGCGTCGATGCGCCACGACCTGGAGATCCCGGCCCGCCACGGCGTACGCCAGTCCGTCGGCGACACCGTCGGCCCGGGCGGGATCATGCCGCGCGCTCCGCAACGTCCCGGTGTTCCTCGACATCGCCCGTGACGTCGAGCAGTGCTGTACCGACGCCTGGCTGCTCAACCTCACCAACCCGATGGCGACGATCTGCCGGGCGCTCACCCGTGAGACGCCGCTCAAGACCGTCGGACTGTGCCACGAGATCACGATCACGCAGTTCCTGCTGAGCCTCCTGCTCGACGTCAGCTTCCTGGACCTCACGCTCACGGTCGGTGGCGTGAACCACCTCCCGTTCGTGACCGCCGTCGACGTCGCCGGGGACGACGGGTTCGGCCTGCTCCGGGCGATCCTCGGCGACGCCGACCGGCGGGCGGGCGAACCGCTGGCGATGGCGGTGCCCGACGGCCTGGGCTTCGTCAAGGTCTCCGCGGTACCCGGCTGGACCAAGGGCGATGTGCTCCACAACTGGCGGGTGAAGCTCGAGCTGTTCTCGCGTTTCGGCGTGCTCCCGGGCGCGGGCGACCGGCACGTGGCCGAGTTCTTCCCGAATTTCCTCACCGAGGAATCGGGCTGGGGCGAACGGTGGGGCATCGGTCTCACCACGATCGCCGATCGGGAGCGTGACCAGGACGCCCACGTCGCGGTGGTCGACACGATGCTCACGTGCGACCGGGTGGAGTCCCTGCCGTCAGGTGAGATGGTTGCGCCGGTGATCCAGTGCCTGCTGCTGGACCGGCCCGGGCAGTTCCCCCTCAACATCCCGAACGAGGGACAGGTCGCCGATCTCCCCCTCGGCGCCACCGTCGAGAGCATCTGCATCGTCGACGGTGGTGGCGTCCGGGGGCGTGACGCGGTGGCGCTCCCGGTGGGCATGGCCGAGTGCCTGCGTCGCGTCTCGGCGTCCCAGGAGCTGACGGTCGACGCCGCGGTGACCGGCGACCGTGACACCGCGTTCGCGGCGATGCTGCTCGACCCGTTGACCAGCCGCATCGACTACGACGCGATCGCGCGCATGACCGACGAGATGTTCGTCGCCACCGCCGAATGGTTGCCGCAGTTCGCGGCCCCCTGATCATCGGGATGTGCGGCGCACGCCTCCCACCGCGAGACTGCCGTCGCCATCCAAGGGGGGTCAGGTGCAGGAACAGCCGAGGGGGTTCTGGGCCGCGGCACGTGAAGAGCCCGCACACGTGTCGCGCTCGTCGACGCCGAAGAGCGTTCGTGGACCGCCGGCGAGCTGCTCGCCGGTGCCAACCGCATGGTCCACGCGCTGCGTGCGCCGCGGCGTACGGCCGTTCGACCCGGTGGCGACGCTCACCGCGAACTCGGCCGAGCTGTTCCAGACACTGCTCGCCGTCTTCCAGGGGGGCTGGCAGTACGTGCCGCTCAACACCCACCTGACCGCGCCCGAGGTCGCGTACATCCTGGCGGACTCGGGAGCCACCGCGCTCGTCGCCGACGCAGCGCTACGCGGAGGTGGCGCGCGAGGCCGCCGAGGCCGCAGGCGTGCCGGTCGCGGGACGGATCGCGATCGGCGAGATCCCGGGGTTCATCTCGCTCGACGACCTCCTCGCCGATCAGCCCGACGCCACCCCCGAGGATCGGGTCGCCGGGCAGTTCATGCAGTACACGTCGGGCACGACTGGGCGCCCGAAGGCCGTCCAGCGCGATCTGCCGCGGTTCGACCCCGAGACGTGGGTCGCGAACTACAGCGCCAACCTCACCCGCTACGACATCGAACCCGGCGGTGACGGCGTCCACCTCGTCACGTCGCCGATGTACCACCTGTCGCCGCTGTCATTCGGCTACTTCTCGTTGCACCTCGAGCACGCCGTGGTCCTCATGGAGCGCTGGGACGCCGAGCGCGCACTCCAGCTGATCGACCGGTATCGCGTGACCGACGTGGCGATGGTGCCGACGCAGCTCCACCGGCTCATGGCGCTGCCCGACGAGCGTGCGCGCGCGAGCTACGACGTGTCGTCGCTGCGGCAGGTGATCCACGCCGCGGCGCCCTGCCCCATCGACCTCAAGTGGCGGTTGTTCGAATGGTTGGGCCCGGTCGTCTACGAGTTCTACGGGGCGTCGGAGGGAGGCGGCACCATCGCCAAGCCGCACGACTGGCTCGCGCATCCGGGGACGGTGGGCGCGCCGTGGCCGGGCGCCGACGTCAAGGTCCTCGACGACGACGGCAAGGAGGTTCCGCCGGGCACGGTCGGCACCGTGTACCTGAAGCTGATGGGGGACTTCGCGTACAAGGGTGATCCCGACAAGACGGCCGCGAACCGCCACGGTGACTACTTCACCGTCGGCGACATGGGCGAGCTCGACGACGAGGGCTTCCTCTACCTCCGCGACCGCAAGATCGACATGATCGTGTCGGGCGGCGTCAACGTCTACCCGGCCGAGGTGGAGGCCGTCTTGCTGTCGCACCCCGAAGTGGGCGACGCTGCGGTCTTCGGGATCCCCGACGACGACTGGGGCGAAGTGGTGAAGGCGGTGGTGGAGCCGGCGGCCGGTGTGGTGCCGTCACCCGAGCTCGCGGCGGAGCTGGTCTTGCACTGTGAGGAACGGCTGGCCCGCTACAAGCTCCCGCGCAGCCTCGACTTCGTCGACGCGATGCCGCGCGATCCCAACGGCAAGCTCTACAAGCGCACGCTCCGCGACCCCTACTGGGTGGGTCGCGAGCGCGCCATCTGACGCCGATCGACTGAAGGGAACCGTCCATGTCCCGTGTCCCCATCGAAGCGGGGTACTTCCGCATCCCCGACGACCCCGCGGAGCCGCCGCGCCTGTTGGGGAGCAAGTGCCCGAACTGCGGGGAAGTGTTCTTCCCGCGTCGCATGGTGTGCGCGCAGTGCCTGCACGAGGGTTGCGACGACGTCGAGCTCTCGACTCGCGGACGCTTGTGGACGTGGACGTACTGCCACGTGCCGCTCTTCGGGAAGAAGGATGCCGACGTGCCGGGTTACGGCGTGGGGCAGGTCGACCTCGCGGAGGGTCCGCGGATCCAGGCCATCCTGCTCGGCGGACCCGACGACTTCGAGATCGGTATGGACCTCGATCTCGACCTCGAGACCCTGCGCACCAACTCCGACGGCGACGAGGTCGTGATCTACCGGTTCCGACCCGTGGAAGGAAGCGACGGCTGATGCGACACGGGCTGCAATTCGAAGGGGTGGCGGTCGCCGGGATCGGCATGGTCCGGTTCGGGATGTTGCGCGACTACCCGATGATGCACATGGCGCGCGACGCCGGGCTGGCCGCGCTGCACGACGCGGGCATGACGCTCGCCGACGTCGACGAGGCGATGGTCGGCTACATCCAGCCGTCGTCGATGCTCGGCGTCAAGGCGATGAAGGAGCTGGGGCTCACCGGGCTGCCCGTCACGCACATCGAGAATGCGTCGGCCACCGGACTCGTCGCGTTCCGCGAGGCGGCGTGGGCGGTGTCGTCGGGTCGGGCCGACGTCGCCATGGCCCTCTGCTTCGACAAGTTCACCGAGATGGCGGGCACCGGAGGCCGGGGGGCCGGTCGCGAGTCAATCGACGCGCCGATCCTCCCCGCGTCGTACTTCGCCATGTGGGCGCAGCGGCGGATGCACGACCGCGGGACATCGGTGGAGCACTTCGCCCGGATCGCGGCCAAGAACTGGAACTACGGCGCGGTGAGCCCGATGTCGCACCGCCGGCCCGATCACGTCGTCACCCCGGAGGAGGTCCTGGCATCGAGGATGGTCGCGCAGCCGCTCACCACGATGATGTGCTGTCCGGCCGACGACGGCGCCGCGTGTGTGATCCTCGCCCGCGACGAGATCGTGCGTGCCCGACAGCCGGACCGACCGCTGGTACGACCGCTGGCGTCGGCCCTGCAGTCGGAGACATACGCACGTGGTCACACGTTCGTCGGCCCGGTCGTCGGACCGTCGACCATGACGCGCGACACCGCGCTCGAGTGCTACGAGGCGGCCGGGCTGGGACCCGAGGACGTGAGCGTCGCGTACTGCCACGACGCGTTCGTCAACGAGGAGCTCGAGTACTACGAGCTGTTGGGCTTCTGCGGCGAGGGCGAGGGCGACAAGCTGGTCGAGGAGGAGGAGACCGGCCCGGGGGGACGCATCCCGTTCAACACCGACGGGGGGCTCACCGCCCGCGGTCATCCGGGCGGGCCGACCGGCCTGGCCATCGTCCACGAATGCGTGCAACAGCTCCGGGGCGAGGCGGAAGGCCGCCAGGTGGAAGGCGCGCACGCGTCGCGCTCGCGCACCTGGTCGGCGGTGGGAGCGTCTGCACGGTGAACCTGCTCGGTACCGACGGAAGGGTGTGATGATGGCGACCGACGACGACCTGCGCGCCGCGGGCAAGGAGATCCAGGGCCAACTGTGGCCGGCGACGAGGAACACGCCCGCGGGCCAGTTCCCGGCGGCGAAGCTCGCCCCTGACTTCTTCGACTACGTGCAGCAGACCGCGTTCGGGATGGTCTGGTCGCGTCCGGGCCTGGCGGTGCGCGACCGGTCGATGATCACGGTGGCGATGCTGGCGTCGCTCGGCCACCTCGAGGAGCTCCGCGCCCACCTCGCCGGCGCCACCAGCGTCGGGCTCTCGCGCGACGAGCTGGTCGAGGTGCTGATGCAGGTGGCCGTCTACGCGGGCGTCCCCGCCGCGGTGGCCGCCCTGCGCGTCGCCGCCGACGTCCTCGGCACCGACTGACCTCCGAGCGAGCGAAGTTGCGTCGTTGCGACGTCATAGTGATGTACGAGCGACGCAACTTCGTTGGTCAGGGGGACCAGCGGAGCTCGACGTCGCCCTGACGCTCGGCGGCGGCGACGAGGTCGCTCCAGTCGTGTTCGCCCAGGCCGGCCGCGATGGCGCCCACCAGCACCTGGAGGACGGCGCCCCCCGCGGGTGTCGGCACGCCGAGGGCGCGCCCGGTCTCCACGATCAGGCCAGCGTCCTTGGCCGCGAGGCCGAGCGCGAACTGCGTGGGACGGTCGCGGGCGTCGATCGACTCGACCATCCGGTCCAGATAGAAGTTGGCGACGCCGTTGGTGCGCAGCACCTCCACCGCCTGCTGCACGGGGATACCGGACTTCGCCGCCAGCGACAACCCCTCGAGGCTGACCCAGGTCGTGGTGAACACGATGAGGCTGTTCACGAGCTTCATGGTGTTGCCGAGCCCCAACGGGCCGAGGTGCACGAACGCGCGCCCGAGCGGCTCGAGCACGGGCCGGACCCGTGCCACCGCGTCGTCGTCACCGCCGACCATGAACGACAGCATCCGATGTTCGGCGCCGGGGGCGCCGCCGGTGAGCGGTGCCTCGACGAGATGGTGCCCCGACCCGGCGAGTGACGTCCCGAGCTCGCGCACGACCTCGGGACTGTTGGTCGAGAGGTCGACGAGGATCGCGTCGGGCGCCGCGGTGACGCTCCACTCGTCGGCCACCTGCCGGACGACAGCGGGCGTCGGGAGCGACAACACGGTGATCTCACTCGCCGTGCCGACCTCGGCGACCGTCGCGACGGCGCGTGCTCCGTCGATCGTGCCGGCACGCGCCTCGTCCACGTCGAACACCACGACGTCGTGCCCGTCGGTGACGAGATTCGCCGCGACGTGACCGCCGATGTTCCCGAGCCCGACGACTCCGACCCGCATCTGCGCCTCCCCGTTGTGGGGCTCCCCGGCGAGCCCGATGCCGCACGGTACCTCGTGGCGCGGGTGGCGCGTCGCGGGTTAGGTTGCCGCGATGACCCTTCGTGACCACGTGATCTGCGACAGCGATCTCCACGTGATGGAGCCGCCCGACCTCTGGGAGCGTCACATCGATCCTGCGTACACGCACGCGGCACCGCGCGGCCTGTCCGAGCTCCACGCGCGACATGCGGGTCAAGGTGAAGAACAATGTCATGCTGCGGATGGGCAGCGTACGTCCGCTGCGCATCGAAGGGCGGAAGACCGGCTGGCACGCGGAGCACGACAACGTCTACGCGGCATCCGAGGCACGCGGCTGGGACGCGCAGTCGCAGGTCGACGCCATGGACGCCGAAGGCCTCGACCTCGCCGTCCTCTACCCGTCCCGCGGACTCTTCGTGCTCGGCATCGACAGCGTCGATCAGGTCGGGGCCGACGGGCTCGAACCCGAGTACGCGAGCGCGATCGCCCGCGCCTACAACGACTGGATGAAGGACTTCTGCGACCATGCGCCGAACCGCATGTTCGGGGCGGGCATGGTCGCGCCGCACGACGTCCCGGGCGCGGTGGTCGAAGCACGCCGTTGCGTGGAGGAGCTCGGGTTCAAGGCGATCTTCCTCGCGCCTGCCACCGTCAACCGCCGGCCGTGGCACCACGAGGCCTACGACCCCCTCTGGGCCGAGATCGAGCGCCTCGACGTGCCGATCGCGTTCCACGGCGGCGGCCAGACCTACCTCAAGCCCGACTTCGGTCTCGAGGTGCTCGACCGGCTCATGCTCTGGCACACGTTCAGCCAGCCACTCGGTATCCAGTTCGTCACCGCGTGCCTCTGTGGCGGCGGCGTGCTGGAGCGGTTCCCGAAGCTGCGGGTGGCGCTGCTGGAGGGCAACTGCTCGTGGGCCCCCTGGTTCATGTACCGGCTCGACGAGCACTACGAGTGGACCGGTTGGTACGAGGCGCCCGATCTCACGATGAAGCCGTCGGAGTACTTCAAGCGCAACTGCTGGATCTCGGTGGAGGCGGACGAGGTGACCGTCCCCCATTTCATCGAGACCTTCGGTGACGAGCGGTTGATCTTCTCGACCGATTACCCACACGGCGACTCGAAGTACCCGCACGCGGTCGACGCGTTCGACGAGCTCCCCATGACCGACGAGGCCAAGGCCCGCGCGGTCAGCACCAACTGGTTCGACCTCTACAAGATCCCGCTGATCAAGCAGGTCTGAGGTTCAGCCTTCGAGCTGCGACTTCAGCGCCTCGAGGGCACCGGTGTACGCGCCCTGCATGACCTCGACCATCGCGTCGTCGGTCCGTACGTCCCACGTGACGAACGAGGCGCTGCCCGCAGGCATCACCGTGATGGTGGCCTCGTGCAGCTCCGGCTTCATGTCGCCGTCGACGATCCCGTAGGTGAGGGTGCGGGACTCGTCGTCGCGCGCGAGCTGCCGCTCGACGATGCGCATGCCGAGCATGCCGAGGACGCGGTCGTCGCCCTGGAGCTCGCACGTGTCGACGCCGGGCATCCAGGTCAGGTCACCGAAATTCCCGACCTTCGCCCAGACGTCGTCGGGCGACCGGTCGATCGTGATCTCTGCGCGTGCCTCACCCATGGTTCTCTGCTCCCTGTTCGTTCCTGTTGACCGCGGCCGGGGTGACCCGGCGAACGTGATGCGGATGGTCTAGTCGAATTCAGCGACGCGCCATGTCGCGGCTCACATGCTCCTGGGCGATCGTGGCGAGCAGCACGCCGTGGCGGTCGTGCACGGTGCCGGTGTAGAACGCGCGACCCCGGGATGCCGCGCCGGGCACCAGATCCACCAGTACCCACTCGTCCAGGCGGGCCGGTCGATGGAACCACACCGCGTGGTCGAGGCTCGGTCCGCCCCGGGGTTGGACGTCGTCGAGCTTGGCCAGGCCGGTGCCGATGTCGGAGAGATACGTCAGCACGCACGCGTGCAGGAGCTGGTCGGGCGGGAGCTCCGCGCGGGCGCGCGCCCAGAAGCGGTACGGGCTCCGGAAGAACGCGCCGGTCGGCGAACCGATCCCGAGCACCCGGAGGTCGAAGATGGCGGCGTGGAGGGATCCGGGCCCGGCCGGTGGTACCTCCTCGGGCGGGGGAACGGTGGCGACGATCCCGCCGGGCTGGAACTCGTGGCCCTCCTCGTCGACGTGGAACGACACGAGCAGGCTCATGATGACCTCGCCGTCCTGGCGCGCGGCGACGTGCCGGGCGGAGAACGAGCGCCCGTCGCGGTCGCGGTCGACGTGCAGGATCGTGGGCCGCTCGGCACGACCGGCGCGGAGGAAGTAGCCGTGGAGCGAGTGCAGGCTGCGGCCGTCGGGCACGGTGAGGCTCGCGGCCCGGGCGGCCTGCGCGGCGACCTGGCCGCCGAACAGCCGCGGCCGTCGCGCGTCGCCGCGGGGATTCACGGCGCGGAAGATGTCGCGGTCGAGCTCCTCGAGGTCGAGCACGCGGAGCAATTCGGCGACGTCGTGGGACTCGGCCTCGCCCGGTCGGGGATCGCCTGGTTCGTCGCTCATCGCCCGCACCGTATCGGGCGACGCGTTCGGCCCCGGGACGCGAACGGCGCCTCGAGGGGTGGGCTACCCGGCGTGGCAGCTTCCGTCGCCGCTGGTCGGCGCGACGTCGAGAGCCGGGTTGCGGTCGAAGAACCCGAAGGGCGAGAGGAGGAAGCCGGTGTACTCCACCGGCATCACCGGCCAGTCCTCCGGGCGGACGAAGTGGGTGACCCCGAACGTGTACCAGAGCACGATGTCGGTGTCGACGAGTGAGCGATCGGCCGCGGTCCAGCTAGGGAGCCCGTCGCCGCCCGCGTGCTGGTTGGGATACTCGCCGGCGGCCCGGCGTTCGTCCGCGCGGTAGGGGGTGACCCACAGGTTGTGTCGGGCGAAACCGGCGCGCCGCCCGACGCTCGACTCGGGCGAGGCGAGCATGGTCGGGGTCGACATGGTGGGAACGAGCTTGTAACCGACCGGCTGCCCGAGACCGTTGCGGCTCGCTTCGTTGACGACCCGCCACGAACGGCTGGTGGCCGCGTTGTTCTCCCGTCGGGCCGCGAGCTCGGTCGTGAGCGGGGTGATCCGCTGGCGGAAGGCATTGCCCCACGGGTTCTCGGGGCCGGTCGGGACGGCCTCGGCCTCGACCTCGTACACGCGGTTCGCGGGCCCGTCGACGTCGAGGTCGAGGCGGGCCGAGAAGAGGTGCTGGTGGTGCGGCGCGGCGACGCCCGGTGCAACGACGTTGGCGTACTCGGGCTGATCCCCCGGAGTGATCGCCATCGGCGAGACGATCCCGGTGAGCTTCACCTCGAGCTGGATGTTGCCGTCAAGGTAGAAGTACCAGTAGAAGCCGTATTCGTAGTTCCCGACGGTCGCGATGAAGCTGACCACGAGGCGGCGCGAGCGGCGGGTCTCGTCGGTGCCGCCGTGCAGGTCGTGGTGCTTCCAGAGGATGCCGAAGTCCTCCTCGTGGAGGCAGATCGCGTGCTCGACCGTGTACGGGTCGCCCTGCTCCGTCGTGAGCACGGCGTCGAAGTAGTGGATGACGCCGAGGCAGTCGCAGCCGAGCTTCAGCGAATTGGCCATCCGACCGAGGCCCCACTCGCCCGCGTCGAACGCGTTCTTCCACCCATGCATCGGCCCGGGGTCGCCGTAGGGCACGACCATCTCCGACACCGACGCGCGGTGGAGCACCGGACGCACGCGCCCGGCGTCGTGGTACTGCACCTGGTGCAGGACGAGGCCCTCGTACGGGTCGAAGGTCACGCGGAACGACCAGCGCGACCACCGCACGCGGTTGCCCTCGACGACGAAGCTCGCGCCTTCGGGCTGGACGATCTCCAGCGGCTTCAGGTCGATGCGCGCGGGTCCGACGTCGGCGGGCAGGTACGAGCCGCGTTCGGCCGGGACGGGCACGACGCCGTAGTCGACGACCTCGAGCACCTCGCCGGCACCCGAGTCGAAGAACGCGACCACGCCTTCGATCGGGCGCGCGTAGCCGTTGTCGGTCGTCTCCTCCCGCAGGTACGAGATGCAGCGGCTGATGCGCCGGCCCTCTTCGTGCGCCACTCCGAACGAGCCCGCGGGCCACGGGTCGATCTGCACGAGGTCGAAGTCCTCGATGCCGCGCCGCCGCAGCGCCGCCTGCCACTCGGGGTGCTCCTTGACGCCGATGATCGCGTTCATGGACTCGCCGAACAACAGGGCGGGCCTCATGCCCTCGTGCGCGTCCCAGGATCGGATCGCACCCCCGGTGACCGAGACCACGACTTCGATCGCTTCGAGGCGCGCGGGCGGTACGAGCAGCGCTTCGACCTCGCGGTCGACGGGCGCGGCCGTGGTGTGGCCGGACACGATGTCCTTCGCCGGTTCGTGCAGGCGGACGTGCACGAAGACCGAGTCGGCCTCGTAGCGGGGGTCGGCGCGGACCAGCTCGACCGCGTGCCTGACCTCGTCGGCGGTGAGGGCGTCGAGCGGGTGACCCGAGACCGGGGCCATTCAGTCCGCCGCCGACTGCTGGCGGATGTACTCGGCGGATCCGGCGACGAATCCCTCGACGTTGTTGGCCTTGCCGGTGACGAAGTCCTTGAAGTACTCGGGGATGTAGACCTCGAGGACGCCGCGGTCGAGCGCGTCGAAGGTCGCGCCGACCAGCTCGTCGACGGTGATGAACTCCACCGGGGCGGTGAAGGGATCGTTGTCGGGGAGGTGGAAGAGCGGGGTGTCGACCACGCCGGGATACACCACGAGCACCTTGACGCCGGACTCCCAGAGGTCGATGGCCATGGCCTCGGAGAACACCGACAGCGCCGACTTCGACGCGTCGTAGGCAGCCTCGCCCGGTGACGACAGCGTCGCCGCCACCGAGGAGACGTTGACGATGCGGCCACCACCGCGTTCGACCATCTGGGGCAGCAGCGCGAGGGTCAGGCGCGTGGGCGCGAGGAAGTTGACCTGCATCACGGAGTCGACGGTCGTGGCGTCGAGCGCGAGGGTGTGGCGACGTTTGGGGATGCCGGCGTTGTTCACGAGGACGTCGACACCACCCAGAGCCTCGAGTCCGTCCTCGGCGAGGCGGTCGACCGCGGCCGGGTCGCCGAGGTCGGCGAGCAGCTCGTGGACCTCGGTACCGAGAGCCCGGCAACGCGCCGCGGTCGCGGCGAGTCGGTCGGCGTTGCGCGCCGCGAGCGCGATCACCGCGCCCCGCCGGGCGAACTCCTCGGCCAGTCCGGCCCCGATGCCCGACGACGCGCCGGTCAGGAGGACGCGGCTTCCTTGCCAATCGATTCCCATAGGACCGGCACGGTACGTCACCTGCCGCGACCGGTCCACCGAGGTCGTCGAGATCCTTGGCGGCATCCGACGTTCTTCGATCTCGTGCCGGTTCGATCCACGTGACTTGACGCCGCCCCGGGGGGCGAGTGCACGATCATTGCATGCCCTCCAGCCCGTGCATCACGAGGTGCCACGTCGCGTGAGCACCTTCACGCTCTTCGACACGCCGATCGGGTGTTGCGGCGTCGCGTGGGACGACGCCGAACGCATCGCGGGCGTGCAGCTGCCCGAACCGACTGCGGCCGGTACACGGGCGCGGCTGCGCGACCGGTTCGCCGGCAGCCGGACCGCTGCACCGCCGGTCGCGGTGCAGCGCGCCATCGACGAGATGGTGGCGTCGCTCCGTGGCGAGCCCGACGCCCTCGACACCGTCGTCCTCGCCATGGACGGCCTGGCGCCGTTCCGCCGCCGGGTGTACGAGGTCACTCGAACGGTCCCGGCCGGCGAGACCATGTCCTACGGCGAGCTGGCGGCGGAGGTGGGCGCGCCGGGGGCCGGGCGCGCGGTGGGTCAGGCGCTCGGTCGCAACCCGTTCGCCATCATCGTGCCGTGCCACCGTGTGATCGCCGCCGACGGCCGGACCGGTGGGTTCACCGCGAGCGGCGGTGTGTCGATCAAGCTCCGGATGCTCGCGATCGAAGGTGTGCATCCCGTCGACGCCCCGACCGGGGTCAACGGGCCGACTCGACCTCGTCGCGGACGGTCCGGACGGTCGCTCGCATGATGTGGGCGACGAACGGTCGGATCACCCGCCAATAGCGGGCGAACGCCCGCCGGGACGTGGCGTCGGTGGTCGCGGTGCGGCACTCGTACGACAGGAGCGACGAGCCGTCGCCGTAGGGGCGGACGCTGAAGTTGCAGGCGATCTTGCCGAATCCCGGCTCGGCGAAGGCCGCGAACTCCTCGCGGGGTACGTCGTGCCACGCGATCTGCGGATGCCAGAACACACCGACGGCGCCGAACGCGATCTCCTGGCCGGGGCGTTCGCCGAGCAGGACCCAGCCCGGCATGGTCGCCTCGCTCAGTACCAGCGCCGGGGGTACGGCTTCCTCGCGATGGGAGAGCTTCGCCGGGAGCCCCCGGATCCACATGGCGGTGACGAGCAGCGGTGTGCGCACGCGGAGGAAGTCGAGGTCACGCGCCGCGGCGAACGTGACCTCGGGTGCCGCTCGTACCACCGTGTGCTCCGCGAGCGAGACGTCGTATGTGGCGAGCGCGTCGTCGAGGAGCATGGTCAGTCGGGCACCATCACCGCGCGCCCCCGCAGCGTGCCGGCCCGCATCTGGTCGTAGGCGCCCGTTGCGTCGTCGAGCGAGCAGCGGTGGACGTGCGCGGCGATCTTGCCGGCGCGCGCGAGCGCGATCACCTCGATGAGCTCGGGAATCGATCCCCAATAGGTGGTCGCGACCGAGAGCTCGTACGGCACGCTGAAGAAGCCCAACGGCAGCGTGCCGCCCGCGATGCCGACCAGGGTGAGATCGGCCATGGTCCGGCTCGCGGCCGCGCCGAGCTGGAGCGTGGCGTCCGCGCCCACGAAATCGATCACGACGTCGGCGCCGCGACCGCCGGTGAGGCCGCGGATCTGCGCGACCGCGTCGTCCCCGGTGAGCACGGTGTGGTCGGCGCCGACGTCGCGCGCGAGCTCGAGGGCGGACGCGTCGCGGTCGACGGCGATCACGGTGGTGGGCGTCGTCGCGCGGAGGATCTGGATCGCCATGTGACCGAGGCCGCCCGTGCCGATGACGACCGTGGTCGAGCCTGCGACGAGGAGGCGACGTGAGCGCGCAACCGCGTGGTAGGGCGTGAGACCGGCATCGGTGAGCGGGGCCGCGTCGACGGGATCGAGGTCGCCGAGCGACACCAGGTAGCGGGAGTGGGGGACGACCATGTACTTCGCCATCCCGCCGTCGGCGCCGAGGCCGCCGCCCGCCGCACCGATTTCGCCGGCGTGCTCGCAGTAGTTCTCCATCCCTTGCACGCAGCGGTGGCAACGCCCGCATCCCCAGGGCCCGTAGACCGCGACGGGTTGGCCGACCTCGAGCGCCCGGACCCCGGCGCCGAGCGCGTCGACCCACCCGGCGTTCTCGTGCCCGAGCGTGAAGGGGGGTGCCCACGGGAGGAGCCCGCCTTCGAAGTCGTCGGTGAGATGGAGGTCGGAGTGGCACAGTCCCGCGCCCCCGATCCGGATCCGTACCTCACCCGGTCCCGGCTCGGGGTCGGCGACCTCCCGGATCTCGGCGGGGTGCTTCCAGTCGACCATCTGCAGCGCGCGCATGGATCCTCCTGTCGATGGGGTCGCGGCGAGTGTGCACCCGGATCGGGGCGGAGGACCAGAGGCTTTCGGCCCGTCAGATCGCGCGTTCGCGACCTTCCCAGTACGGGTCCCGGAGCTTGCGCTTGTAGAGCTTCCCGTTGGGGTCGCGTGGCATCTCGGTGGTGAAGGTGATGCTCTTGGGCGTCTTGAACCGGGCCAGGCGGGTCGCGGCCCAGTCGAGGATCTCCGCCTCCAGCTCGGGGCTGCCGTCGATCCCGTCCACCGGTTCCACGACGGCCTTGACCTCTTCGCCCCAGTCGTCGTGCGGGATGCCGAACACCGCGACGTCGGCGACCTTCGGGTGCATGATCAGCTCGCTCTCGATCTCGGCCGGGTAGATGTTGGCCCCGCCGGAGATGATCATGTCGATCTTGCGGTCCGACAGGAAGAGCCAGCCGTCGTCGTCGAGGTAGCCGGCGTCGCCGACGGTGAAGTACTTGCCGCGGAAGCTCTTGTCGGTCTTGTCCTTGTCCTTGAAGTACTCGAAGTTCCCCGTGTGCATGTGCATGTAGACGGTACCGATCTGCCCGGCGGGTAGTTCGTTGCCGTCGTCGTCGAGGATGACGACCTCGGAGAACGGCCACTTCCGGCCGACGGTCCCCGGGCGTTCGAGCCATTCCTCGGCGAACACGTAGGTGCCGCCGCCCTCGCTCGCCGCGTAGTACTCGTCGATGACCGGGCCCCACCATTCGATCATCTGACGCTTCACGTCCGGCGGGCAGGGCGCCGCGGCGTGGATCATGTGGCGCAGCGACGACACGTCGTAGTCGGCGCGTTCGGCTTCCGGGATGCCGAGGAGCCGAACGAACTGCGTCGGCACCATGTGCGTGTTGGTCACCTTGTACTTGTCGATGAGGTGCAACATCTGCTGCGGTGACCACTTGTCCATCACCACGATCGTGTGCCCGATGTGGATCGCCGCACCGGAGAACACGAGCACCGCGGTGTGGTACAGCGGTGAGCCGACGATGTGCACGTTGTCGTCGAACGGCTGCAGGCCGAAGAGGTAGAGCATGCCGCCGAAGGTGCCGCCGCCGGTCTCGGGGTCGACGTCCTGGAGTTTGCGCCGCACGCCTTTGGGGCGACCGGTCGTCCCCGACGTGTAGTTCATCACCAGGCCCATCTGGCGTTCGGCGGGAGCTTCGGTGGGCTGGCCGTCCTTGAGCTCCTCGTACGCGCGGAAGCCGTCGATCGCACCGCCGACCGCGAAGCGCCCCCCGGCCGGGAAGCCGATCTCGTCGGCGGCGGCGCGGGCGTGCTCTGCGAAGCGCGCGTGGGCGACGAACACCTTGGCTTCGCAGTCGTCGACGATGTAGGCGATCTCGGGGCCCACGAGGTGCCAGTTGATCGGGATGAGGTAGAAGCCCGCCTGTCCGACCGCGAGGAACAGCTCGAAGACCTCGACGTCGTTGGGCAGGAGCATGGCGATCGCGTCGCCCGGCTGCAGTCCCATCGCGCGGAGGCCGTGCACGAGTTGGTTGCAGGAAGCGAGGAGCTCGCCCGCGGAGATCTCGCGCTCGTCGGGGTCGACGAGCGCGAGGTGTTCGGGGTGGGCTTCGGCGATCTTCCAGAACCCCAACGGCGGCGCGTCGGTGGGCGCGGCGGTCATGGTGTTGCTCCTTGGTCGGCGAGGGTCAGGCGGGCGCGGAACGTCCGGCGGCAGCCCGGAACGCGGTGACGATGGCGTGCAGCTCGTCGAGCGCGGCGGAGGGGTCGTCGGGGAGCTTGAACCGGCCCCGCAGGTCGGTCAGGCCGGCGTCGGCGAGGGCGGGTACGGCCGCCATCGTGCGATCCAGATCGAGGCCACCGTCGCTCGCCTTCACGAGGGGGAGCGCGCCGGTGACCTGGAGCCCGGCCGGGTCGCGCCCGGCCTCGACCAGCTGCTCACGCATCTGGGCGATGCCGGTCACCGGGTCGGCGGCGGCGGGACCCCACGGGATCCAGCCGGCGCCGAATCGTGCCAGGCGCCGCACGACCCGGCGGTTGATGGTGCCGCTGACCCAGATCGGGACGCCGCCCGGTTGCAGTGGCTTGGGCATCATGTGGGTCGCTTCGAAGCGCAGCTCGGGGGAGTCGTAGGCGGCCCGTTGCTCGCGCCAGAGGGTCTGGCACACCTCGAGCGTGTGGTCGAGGAGTCGACCCCGCTGCTCGAAGTCGAGACCGGCCGCGTCGTACTCCTCGCGTTGCCACCCGACGCCGACGCCCAGGTCGAGGCGCCCGCCCGACAACACGTCGAGGGTCGCGGTGGTCTTGGCCAGCACGGCGGGGCGGCGGAGCGGGGCGACGAGGATGTTGGTACCCAGGCGGATCTGCGACGTCATCCCCGCCAGCACCGACAGGGTGGTGAGCGGTTCGAGCCAGTGACCGTCGGGGCCGGTCGGTTGCTTGCCGCCCGCGGCGCCGCCGATCTCGGGCCGCCCGTACTCCTCGAGCCGCTCGCCGAACACCACGTGGTCGGAGAGGACGAGCCGGTCGACGCCGGCCCGGTCGGCGAGCCGGGCCTGTTCGAGCAGCGGCTCCCAGTCGCCCGGATCCTCCGCCGCGTACGACGTCAAACCGGTCGAGAGTTGGGTGATGGTCGACATGGGGGCGAGGTTGGTCGCGATCGATGCCCGGAGCAAGTCGAACCGCCGTACGCTGCGGTCGGGTAACGCACGGGGGTGTGATGCAGCGGTTCTGGTCCTACATCGCGGTGCAGCTGGGCAAGCACGCGTTCTGGGTCACCGCGATCGGGCTGCTGGTCACGATCGGGCTCGGGCTCGGCATCACCCAGCTCCAGTTCGCGACCGGCCAGGACAGCTACCTCAACACCAACGAGGCGGTCTACAAGGACAACGTCGTGTACCAGCGCCTCTTCGGCGGCGAGGCGATGCTCACCGTGATCTCGCTGGACAAGGGCCACACGGTCGACGAGCTCTTCACCGCCGACGGTGTCCGGCAGTTCCAGGACTTCGCCAACACGCTGCAGAAGAGCGGCGAGGTCGAATCGGTGGTGAGCCCGCTGACGATCCTGCGCTTCTCGGACTCGTTGGTCTCGAGCCCGGATGGCAACCCGACGAACAGCCCCGCGGCCAAAGCCCTGCTCGCCGCCCAGGCGGAGGAGCCTGCCGGGTCGCCGGCCGCAACAGCCCGGGCGGAGGATTCGGTCACGACGCTGAAGCGACTCACCGCGGTTCCGGAGGCCGAGCGCACCTTCGCCAACCCCGAGTGGGTCAAGTTCCTCCTCTACAACAACCAGGGCGAGGTCCGGAAGGCACTGCGCTCGGTGTTCATCAACGACCACACCGCGCAGATCGTGACGCGGCTGCCGGGGAACTTGTCGTTGGCCAATGAAGGCAAGGCCGCGGTCCTCGTACAGGACGAGGCGTCGAAGCTCCACTTCGACAACACGACGACGGTCACCACGGGCGCCGCCGTGCTGCTCAAGGACATCAACGACTACCTCCGCGGCGGCATGCTCACGCTCGGCGGGATCGCGGTGTTGATCATGGTGGTGATCCTGCTGGTGCTGTTCCAGGTCCGGTGGCGCCTCCTTCCCCTGCTCGTGGTGCTCATCGGCGTGATCTGGGCGTTCGGCCTGGCCGGCTACCTCGGCATCCCGCTCACGATCGTCACCATCGCCGGGCTGCCGGTGATGCTCGGGATCGGGATCGACTACGCCATCCAGATGCACGCCGCGGGTCGAGGAAGAGGTGGTGATCGACCGGTCCGAGCACCCGATCCAGGAGACGGCCCGCAATCTCGGGCCCGCGCTGCTCGTGGTCACCTTCGACGCCATCTTCGCGTTCGCCGCGCTGCATTTCGCCAAGGTGCCCATGATCCGCGACTTCGGGTTGCTGCTCGCGGTCGGGATCGCCGCCATCTGCATCGGATCGATCATCCTGCCCCTCGCCATCCTCGGCATCCGCGAGTTCAAGTCGCCCACCAAGGGTCGGGACTTCCGGGCCGGGCCGCTCGGCCGGTTCGTGGTGTGGTTGGGCAGCATCCCGGCGCGTGCCGCGGTGCTGTTCGCGATCGCCAGCGTGGCGATCTTCCTCGGTGGGATCGCGGTGGAAGGCAAGCTCACACTCCAGACCGACCCGGTGCAGTGGGTCGACCAGAGCAGCCAGACGATCAAGGACATCCACCAGGTCCAGCGGGAGGCGGGCGGATCGAGCGAGCTCGGTATCTTCGCGACCGGCAGCGATGTCTTCACCGACAAGTTCGCGACGTTCGCGCACGACTTCACCGAGCAGACCCTGCGCCGGTACCCGAAGCAGCTGCTCACCGGTTCGAGCATCGAGACGGCGATCGGCGACATCGTGAACGATGTGCCCGGCGGTTCCGATCTCGCGCCCGCGGTGTCGACGTGCGGAACGCCTACGACGTCGCGCCCGCGGACGTGAAACGTTCGACCGTGAGCGAGGGAGGGCAGGCGTTCAACATCGTCTTCCGGACCGGCCCCGGATCTTTGGAGACGCTCGCCCCGGTGGTACGTGGCATCCGGGCCGACACCAAGCCACCGGCCGGCATCGCGGCGACACCCTCGGGTCTCGCGGTGGTGGGCGTCGGATTGCTCGACAACCTCGAGGCGAACCGCATCGAGCTCACGTACCTCGCGATCCTCTTCGTGTTCCTGTTCCTCACGGTGCGGCTGCGCTCCATCATCCGTTCACTCCTGTCGCTCGTGCCGGTGCTCATCGCGGTGGGGGTCTCGTCGTTGGTCGCGTACTTCGTTCAGCATCGAGCTCAGCCCGATGACCGCGGTGGGGGGCCCGCTCGTCATCGCGGCCTGTACCGAGTTCACGTCGCTCATCCTGCTGCGGTACGTGGAGGAACGACGGCGCGGTCTACGAGCCCCGCGAGGCGATGGATGTCGCCGCATCCCGGACGGGACGTGCCTTCGTGGTGTCGGGGCTCACCGCGATCGCCGGGGTCGCGGTGCTGTCGTTCTCGTCGCTGCCGTTGTTGCGGGACTTCGGCCGCATCGTGGCGATGAACGTGACCGTGGCGTTGTTGAGCGCGCTCGTGGTGCTGCCGCCGCTGCTCGTGTGGGCGGACAAGCGCAATTGGGTCTCGCGCGGGCTCATCCACAAGGCGCCCGAGCCCTTCATCCCGACGCCGCCGATGGGTGGCGGCGCGCCGGCGACGCCCAAGGCTCCGTCATGATGCGGGCGGTCGACCCCGCGCCCTAACGTGGAGCCAGTGCGCTGACCGGGCGACACGGTGACGGGGGAGCGACGATGGCGAACGAGACGGTGATCAAGGGCGGGACGGTCGTCGACGGGACCGGAACCCCGGGGGTACGGGCCGACGTCGCCATGGCCGGGGGCCGGATCACCGAGATCGGGCCCGACCTCGACGGCGACCGTGTGCTCGAGGCCGGGGAGTGCATCGTCGCTCCGGGCTTCATCGACATCCACACCCATTACGACGCGCAGGTGTTCTGGGACCCCGCGCTCACGCCGTCGTGCTACCACGGCGTCACCACGGTGGTCGCGGGCAACTGCGGGTTCTCCATCGCGCCGACGCGCGCCGAGCACCGCAACCTGATCGCGCGCACTCTCGAGAACGTGGAAGACATGGACGTCGCCGCGCTGGAGGCGGGGATCCCTTGGGACTTCTCCACGTTTCCCGAGTACCTCGCGTCGGTCGCGCACCACGGCGTCGGGATCAACTTCGCCGCCTACATCGGGCACACCGCGCTCCGCCTGTTCGTGATGGGCGACGACGCCTACGAGCGCACCGCGACGCCCGAAGAGACGGCGGCGATGCAACGGGTACTGCGCGAGGCGATGGACGCCGGCGCGGCCGGCTTCGCCACCAGCTTCGCGATCCCGCACCGCGGGATCGACGGCAAGCCCGTCCCCAGCCGCTTCGCCGACCGCGCTGAGTTCGAGGCGCTGCTCGACACGATGCGCGACGTCGGTCGCGGGGTCGTGTCGATCGCGCCGGGCGACCCGTGCCCGCCGGCCGACATGTTCGATCTGCAACTCAAGGTCGGGGTGCCCTTCACCTGGGGCGCGTTGCTCACCATGCCCGGGCGGAATTACCAGCAGGCGCTCGAGGCGAACCGTGCCGGTTGGGAACGCGGTGCCGAGGTGTGGCCGCAGGTGACCCCGCGGCCGCTGACGTTCCAGTTCACACTCGACTCGCCGTACCCGCTCGCGGTGAACAAGCACTTCGCGGCGCTGCAGAACGCGTCGGTCGAAGAGCGCACGCGTGCGTACGCCGATCCGTCGTGGCGCGAGCAGATGATGGAGGGCATGGGCAAGGCCGGGAGCTTCGGGCTGCGGTGGGACACCTACACGATCGGCCAGAGCGAGGTGCACCCTGAGCTCGTCGACCGGAAGCTCGTCGACATCGCCGCCGAGCGCGGTTCCGAACCGATCGACTGCCTGCTCGACCTCGCCCTCGAAGAGCCCGGGCTCGCGCTCCGGGTGCGAACGATCATTGCCAACGACGACGAAGCGGGTGTCGCCGATCTCCTCGTCGACGACCACTGCGTGCTCGGGCTGTCGGACGCCGGCGCCCATGCCGGCCAGCTGTGCGACGCGCCCCAGGCCACCGACCTCCTCGGTGGATGGGTGCGCGACCGAGGCGTGATGCCGGTCGAGCAGGCGGTGCGCAAGCTCAGCGGTCAGCAGGCCGACGTGTTCGGCTTCGCCGACCGCGGCTACCTGCGCCGGGGCGCCTGGGCCGACGTGGCCGTGTTCGACCCCGCGACGGTCGCGCCCGGTCCGGTGCACCGCGTGCGCGACTTCCCGGCCGGGGCGGAGCGGCTCACCGCCGACCAGCCGGTCGGCATGCAGCACGTCGTGGTGAACGGCACGCCGGTGCAGGTGGACGGGAAGCGCACCGACGCCGCGAACGCGGGCCGGGTGGTGCGACCGTCGGCGAAGTCGTGAGCCGGGCCACTGACCAGCCGGTCATCATCGAGGCCGCGATCAACGGCGCCGACCCTGCTGCGCCGCGCCTACCCGACGAGATCGCCACGACCGCGCTGGCCTGCTTCGATGCCGGTGCCGCGATCGTGCACAACCACATCGACGTCATGGGGGCTGAAGCCGACGCCGTCGCCGCCCGCTATCGGGAAGGCTGGGATCCGGTGCTCGCGGCGAGGCCCGACGCGTTGTTGTACCCGACGATCAACGGGATCGGCCCGGTGGAGGAGCGCTACTCCCACGTCGCGCCCTTGGCCGAGTCGGGCGCCCTGCGCATCGGTGTGAGCGATCCGGGATCGGTCAACCTCGGCCCGCGCTTCGCGTACGTGAACTCGGGCGACGACATCGCGTACCAGTGGAGCCTCTGTGAGCGCTACGACCTCGTACCGACGCTGGCCATCTTCGAGCCCGGTTTCCTCCGAGCCGCGCTGTCGTACTGGCGCGTGGGGAGGTATCCGGCCGGCACGATGATCCGCTTCTACTTTGGCGGCGACGAGCCCGAAGCCGACGGTGGCTTCTGGTTCGGCATGCCGCCCACCTCGGTGTCGCTCGACGCCTACCTCGCCATGCTCGACGGCTGCCCACTGCCGTGGTCGGTCGCGGTCCTCGGCGGCGACCTCTTCGCCACGGAGCTCCCGGAGCTCGCGCTCGAACGCGGTGGGCACCTCCGCGTCGGGTTCGAGGACCACCGGGGCGACGCGGCCACCAACGAGGAGCTCGTCGCCCGCGCCGCGAAGCTCGTCGAGCAGTCCGGCCGTCCGCTCGCCACCTGTGCGGAGACCGCCGCCGTGCTCGGGCTCTGACGGCTCCGGTTACGTCGCGTCGACGAGCAGTGGCTCGATCCAGGCGTGCAGTTGCTCGGCGCCCTGAGCACCGACGCTCCGATCGACGAGCCGGCCGTGACGGAACATCAGCAGCGTCGGAATTCCCTGCACCTGGAACCGTTGGGCGGTCGCCGGGCTCTCGTCGACGTTCACCTTGACGAGCTTCATCCGGCCCCGGAGCCGCCGGGCGACGTCCTCGAGCGCGGGCGAGATCATCCGGCACGGTCCGCACCATGGTGCCCAGAGGTCGACGACCACTGGCAGGGTCGCCTGTTCCACGACGGTGGAGAAGTCGCCGTCTCCCGCCTCGGTGATCCACGGCAGATCCTGGCGGCACCGGGCGCACCGGGGTCGGCCACTCGCAGCCGCGGGCACCCGATTCTTCTTGCCGCAGTCCGGACATACGACGACCACACTCCATTGTGGCCCACCCGCATCCCAATCCGCACGTGCGGCGGTGCGCTCGCCGGGGGGCGCGGTCCGGGCATGCTGTGCCGGGGGTCGGACATGAACGGAACGTCGTCGATACTGCTCGGGGTCGCGCTCGCGATCGCCGCTTTCGACTGGTTCGCCGTCGCGCGGAGGGTGCGCGCCCTGGAGTACGCGGTTAAGCCGGCCGCCGCGCTGGCGTTCCTGGCCACCGCCGCGACGCTGGATCCGGCGTCGAGCACCGCGCGGGCGTGGTTCTGCGCCGCGCTCGTCGCGTGCGTCTCGGGCGACCTGTTCCTGATGCTTCCCACCGACGCGTTCATCGCCGGCCTCGCGTCGTTCGCAGTCGCCCAGGTCTGCTTCACGGTCGGGTTCGCCAACCAGGATCCGACCCTCCTGCGCCTCGTGATCGGTGTGATCCTCGTCGCGGCCGTCGCCGTTCCCCTGGCGGCCCGCTTCGTGCGGTCGTTGCGCGCCGCGGGCGAGCCTGCACTCGTCCCTCCGGTCGTCGCCTACGTCGTGGTCATCGCCGCGATGGTGGTGAGCGCGTTGGCCGGAGGGAACGCGTGGGGCATCGCGGGCGCGGTGCTGTTCCTCGTCTCCGACTCGCTCATCGCCGAGAACCGTTTCGTGGTGGCGCGCCCGTGGGCACCACTCGCGGTGATCGTCACCTACCACCTCGCGCTTGCTGCTCTCGTGGTCGGCCTCGTCTGAGGGGGTCCGGGGACTACACCTTTCCCAGCGGCCCGGGTACCGTGACCGGTACAGCGCATCCGCCGGGGGAGGACACCCATGCACGTCGACGACCTGATCCTCGTGAGCATCGACGACCACGTGGTCGAGCCGCCCGACATGTTCGAGCGCCACGTGCCGGCGAAGTGGGCCGACCACGCGCCGAAGGTCGTGACGGACGACGACGGCATCGAGAAGTGGGTGTTCGAGGGTCAGACCGCGGGGATGATGGGCCTCAACGCCGTCGTCACGTGGCCGAAGGAGGAATGGGGTTTCGACCCGGTCGGCTTCGCCGAGATGCGACCGGGTGCCTACGACATCCACGAGCGCGTGCGCGACATGAACCGCAACGGCATCCTGTCGTCGATGTGCTTCCCGACGTTCGCCGGCTTCAGTGCCGGCACCTTCCAGGCCGCGCGGGACAAGGACCTCGCGCTGGTCATGGTGCAGGCCTACAACGACTGGCACATCGACGAGTGGGTCGGCGCCTATCCCGATCGCTTCATCCCGCTGGCCATCCCCCCGGTGTGGGATCCGGAGGCGCTCGCCGCCGAGGTGCGCCGGGTCGCGGCGAAGGGCTGCCGGGCGATCACCATGCCCGAGCTACCGCACATCCAGGGCCTGCCGAGCTACCACAACCTCGACTACTGGGACCCGTTCTTCCGTGCTGTCTCCGAGGAGCAGGTCGTGATGTGCCTGCACATCGGCCAGGGGTTCAGCGCCATCAACGGCGCGCCCGACGGGCCCATCGACAACCTCATCATCCTGGCCACCCAGGTCTCCGCGATCGCCGCCCAGGATCTCCTCTGGGGCGGCGCCATGCGCACCTACCCCGACCTCAAGATCGCGTGGTCGGAGGCGGGGATCGGCTGGATCCCCTTCTACCTCGACCGGTGCGACAAGCACTACAAGAACCAGCGCTGGCTGGGCCACGACTTCGGTGACCAGCTCCCGAGCGACATCTTCCGCGACCACTCGCTCGCCTGCTACGTGACCGACCCGACCGCGCTCAAGGTGCGTCACGACATCGGCATCGACATCATCGCCTGGGAGTGCGACTACCCGCACTCCGACTCGATCTGGCCCGACGCGCCGGAACTCGTGTTGGCCGACCTCGACGCCGCAGGCGCTTCCGACGAAGACATCAACAAGATCACCTGGCAGAACACCTGCCGCTTCTTCGGCTACGACGCGTTCCGCCACATCGATCAAAGGGACGCCACCGTCGCCGCGCTACGGGCCCAGTCGCCCGACGTCGACACCTCGACCCGGACGCGCGCCGAGTGGCGCGCGCGCTACGAGGCGGCCCACGCCGCTTCCTAGCGTTCGTCGCGCACGCGCACCACGATCCGACCCACCGTCTGGCGGCGCTCCATCGCGTCGAGCGCAGCCGGGAGCTCTTCGAACGGCACGTCGAGCCCGACGAGTGGCCGGACCGCGCCCTGCTCGACGAGCGCGAGGATCTCCGAGTGGAGCTCCTCGGCGTCCCGGCGGGACACGAAGTTCGAGCCGACCGCCTGCTTCACCGCGAGTGGATCGTCGACGTAGGCCAGGCACACGCCCACCAACGAGAAGTTCCCGAAGATGATCGGACGCGGCACGAGGCCCTCGTCCTCGGCCTCGATCCCGGATGCGAACCCGGCGAGCAGGTGTCGCCCGCCGAACGCCATGCACCCGAACGTGCGCGTCGTCGTCTCGCCGCCGACGGTGTCGAACGCCACGTCGACCCCGCGGCCACCGGTCGCCTCGAGCGCGCCGGCCACGAAGTCGGTGGCGCGGGTGTCGATGGCCACGTCGGCACCGAGCTGCGCGCAGAAGTGGGCCTTCTCGGCCGAACCGGCGAGCGCGATCACCTGGGTGCCGGCGTGGCGGGCCAACTGCACCGCGGCTGAGCCCACACCACCGGCGGCGGCGTGGATCAGCACCGTCTCGCCGGCCTCGACGCGCGCGCGCCGGTACAGCGCGAGCGCGGCGAGGTGGAACGGCATCAGGATCGCCGCGGCGTCCGGCAGCGGGATGCTGCCGGGCATCGGGAAGGTCATGGTCGCCGGGGCGACCGCGACCTCCGCGTACCCTCCGAACGCGCCGCTCGGGACGGCGACGACACGCGTCCCGACCAGCTCGGGATCGACGCCGTCGCCGACCGACGCGACCGAGCCGAGCACCTCCATGCCCGGGGTGTACGGCGCGGGGACGGGCACGGTCCGGTACCGACCGTAGATGCCGTCGATGTCGTTGAAGTTGAGCGTCGCCGCGTCGACCCTGATCTGCACCTCACCGGGGCCCGGAGCGGGGACGTCCAGGTCTTCGAGGTGCAGCACGTCGCGCGGCGTGCCGTGTTCGATCGCTCGCCAGGCTCGCATCGCGGGAGGGGCCGACTAGGCAGCGGGGTCGAGCGCGAGCGGCAGGTTCGAGAGGCCCCGCACGTTGCTCGAATAGGCCCTCACCATCGGCTGCTTGAGCTCGTAGTTCGGGTAGCGCGCCAACAGCTCCTCGAACGCGATCCGCGTCTCGAGCCGGGCCAGCGCCGCGCCCACGCAGAGATGGATACCGAATCCGAATCCGACGTGGCGCTCGATCTCCCGATGGATGTCGAAGTATTCAGGGTCCGGGAACGCCCGCTCGTCGTGGTTGGCGGCACCGGTGACGAGGATGACGCGCGATTCGGCGGGGATGGTCACGCCGTGCATCGTCACGTCGCGCTCGACCCACCGGCCCTGGTAGTGCGACGGTGGGTCCCACCGCAGCATCTCCTCGATCGCGCCCGGGATCAGCGATGGGTCGGCCACCAGCTCGGAACGTTGGTCGGGGTACCAGTCGAGCGCGACCACGCCGTTGGCGATGAGCTTGGCCGTGGTCTCGTGGCCCGCGATGGTGAGCTCGAGCAGCCGGTAGGCCACCTGCTGGTGGGTGAGCGCGACCTCGTTGCCGTCGTCGTCGTTCACCCGCGCGGTGAGGAGCATCGAGGCGATGTCATCACCGAGGTGCTTTGCCTTCGTGCCGACGATCTCGGTCAACAGCGTCATCACTTCGATCATCGCGTTCTGGGTGTCGTCGGTGGTGTTGCCGAACTCGTCGGCCTCGGTGCGGTCGAGGATGCGGTCGGAGAGGTGCCGCAGCTCGGTGCGGGTCTCGACCGGCAGCCCGAGCATCTCGGCGATCACCATCATCGGCAGGTGGGTCGAGAACTCGGCGACGATGTCGATCTCACCTCGGTCGCGTGCGCCGTCGAGCACCTCGCCCGCGATGGCGCGTACCTTCGGCTCGAGGTCGGCGATCGCCCGCGGCGTGAACACGCGCGACACGAGCTTGCGGTGCCAGCCGTGACCGGGCTCGTCCCGCGTGATGAGGAGATCCTGACCCTGGTCGTAGCCCTCGATGGTCACGCCGTGCGACGACACGAAGGTGGCCGGGTCGAGGTGGGCCTGGAGCACGTCGTCGAAGCGCGAGAGCGCGTAGAAGCCGATCTCGGGGTTGTGGTACACGGGCGACTCGTCGCGCAGCCATCGATACACCGGGAACGGATTGGTCTGGGTGTCGCGCGCGAACGGGTTGTACTCCACGATCAGGTCCCCCTCGATGTCGTGTCCGTCCTGACCCCGTCACCGTACGTCACCCGGGAAGGGTTCTGCCGACGACCCGTGCATCGGTCACGGGATCGCCTGAACGGTTTCCCGGACGCGCCCACCGTGAACCGGTGGAGGTGTATCCCGGGGGCTACCCGCGGCGCTGGCGGGCGTCGCCGGCCTCATGGCCGCGGTCGGGACGGCCTGGGCGTTCAGGCCGTCCCGAGCCATGCGTCGATCGCACGCAGCGCCGACGCCTTGAGCTCGAGGGGTGCTCCCGCCGACGTGATCGACGCCCGTGCGATCTCGGCCAGGGCTTCGTCGTCGAGGCCCATCCCGGTCCGGACGAGCTCGTACTCCTCGAGCAGGTTCGGCCCGAACAGGAGCGGGTCGTCGCCGTTCAAGCTGCAGCGGATTCCGGCGTCGAGCAGCTGCGGTAGTGGGTGGTCCGCGATCGACGGGTAGACCGCCAGGAGGAGGTTCGACGTGGGGCACACGTCGAGACAGATCTCCGAGTCGGCGAGGCGGGCCACCAGCTCGGGATCCTCGACGGCGCGCACCCCGTGCTGCAGCCGGTCGGGGGCCAACGTGTCGAGCGCGCTCCGCACCGATACCGGGCCGACGAGCTCTCCGGCGTGGGGGGCCGAGAGCAGCCCGGCGTCCTTGGCGATCGCGAAGGACTCGGCGAAGAGCTCGGGAGCACCGAGCGCCTCGTCGTTGGCGAGGCCGAACGAGACGACGCCCCGGTCGGTGCGGGCGGCCGCGATCCGCGCCTGGGCGCTCGCGATCGCGGGGTCGACGGTGCGGTCGGTGGCGACCATCACGCCCACGCCCACCCCCAGCTTGGCGGCGGCATCGGCGGCGGCGTCGAGGACCATGTCGATGATGTCCTCGTCGGCTCCGAATCGCTCCCGGTGGTGTGGGGCGTAGAACGACGGCTCGACCCACACCGCCCCGTCGAGCGCGCTGTCCTCCACCACCTCGTAGACGAGCCGCGCGAAGTCCTCGGGGGTGCGCAGCACCTGGCACGCGGCCAGGTAGGTGTCGGCGAAGGCGGTGAAGGAGCCGAATCCCCGGATCTCGGGCACCGGGATCCCAGCGGTGTCGGCCAGCTCGGCCAGGGTGGAGGGACGCATGGCGCCCTCGAGGTGCAGGTGGAGGTGGCCCTTGGGCAGGGTTCGGAGATCTCTCGGCCCGGAGGCCGGTGTCTGGGGGTTCGCCATGGGGAGCATCGTCGCGCCTCGGTCGGGGTGGCCGCGTCCGACGCCGCCGTCAGATGGGTGAGCGCGTCTGTGTGAAGACCTCGACGCGGCGGATTCGGCCGCCGGCGGTGAGCTCGAAGGCGAGGCATTCCGGCGTACGCAGCGGGGTCCCGTCGACCTCGACCGTCTCCGACAACTCCGCGAACGCCATGCCCTCGGCGTAGGTGATCCGGGTCACGTGCATTTCGTAGCCGGCGAGGGTCGGCATCAGCTCCGCGAGGAACGCCACGTACGCGGCCTTCGAGGAATACGTGTCGCCGTACGGACCGACGCGGGTGAAGGCATCGTCGGCGAGGCACTCGGCGAAGGTCGCCCAGTCGTGCTCCACCAGGCTGTGGAGGTACCGCTCGATCACATCGCTGCTCATGCGCCGAACCTTACGTTCACTCGGCGGGCAACGTGAGCGCCGCCCGGCGCGGGCCCGGTCGTTGGTATCTTCGCGGCATGACGACGATCGATGCCGTCCCGCGCACGCCCGTCACCGTCACCGGGGTGCTCGACGATCCCGAGTTGGCCTGGCGCCTCTGCGAGACCAACGGCCCGTACGCTCACGTGCTCATGCTGCGGGAGTTCGCGGCGTCGTTGGACGCATACCGCGAAGCCGCCCGCCGCGGATCGCCCGACGCGGTCGGGGTGCTGGTCGACGACGAGCTCATGACCATGCCGATCTACCGCGGTGACTGGGTGTCGTCGCGTGAGGTGCACATCCCCGGCGTCGACGGCATCCTGCACAACGAGCGCCTCGCGGCCGCGGCCGGTCAGGTGTTCGACGCCGAGATCGTCCGGCCCCAGATCGTGTTCTCGAACCTCACCGCCCCGATGCCCCAGAACCGCAAGCACACCGACGTGCCGACCTTCCGCGGCGTCGAGCGCTCGCAGTACCCCGCGTGGGTCGTGAGCGCGATGGCCGCGTCCGGGCTGTTCGAACGGTGGCGGGTGAAGGTGGCGACCGCGGTGGCGTGGTACTACGACGGCCCCAACGGTGGGTTCAGCTACTGGCCGGCCGGCGGTGACGCGCCCGAGGTCACCATCGAGCCGCCCTCGAACACGGCGGTCGTCGGTGACAACGACTTCATGTACCACCGCGTCGAAGCGGTGGGCGACGGGCGCTTCGAGATGGTGCCGATCGACTCGCTGCTGTCGTTCGACGCCTCCGACGCCCGGTGGCGCATCACCAAGGGCGACCGCGCGTTCGGTGAGTTCGGCCGCGACGACATCCGTATCAGCATCTCGTGGAAGGCCGAGTGCTTCCACGACACCGACGACGCCCGCACGTTCGACGAGCACCTCGACGACATCGACTTCGAGCAGGTGTTGGCGACCTGGCGGGCCGACTGCGCGGCCCGGGCCGTGCCGCTCCCGGCCTCGTCCGACCCTCTGGCCGACCCCGCGTTCGCCGCCGCGGTCGCGGCCGCCTACGCGGGTCCGCTCAACACCGCCTGATCGCGTCGCGGCGATTCGGCACGGCCGGTCTCAGCCCTCGGTCATCTCCCGCGGCTCGGGTGGGAGACCCAGCCCCACCTGCGCGATCGTCGTCCGTTGGATCTCGTTGGCGCCCGCGCTGAGTGTCGGGTGCAGGCGCTCCACCGTCTCGTAGGCGAACCACCCTGGCAGCGGGTCTCCGAACCAGCCGGGCGCGGTGAGCACGTCGGCGCCGAGGATCCGTGCGCCGACCCGCGCGATCCGTTGCAGGAGCTCGGTGGCGAAGACCTTGCTCATCGCGCCCTCCACCACAGGCGCCCCGCCGGCGTCCTGCCGCGCGAGGACCCGCTCCGCATGGCGCAGGCCCGCGAACACGCCGGTCACGAGATCGGCGAGGTCGGCGCGCAATCGCCGGTCGTGCGTGCCCGCGCAATGGTCGAGCAGGGCTTCGAGGTTCCGCGTCGCCCAGCCCAGCCACGCCGTGCCGGAGCGTTCGCCGAGCAGCGCGCCGGTGAGCTGTCGCCACCCACGGTCGGGTTCGCCGAGGAGCGCCTCACCGCCGACGGTCGCGCCGTCGAACCGGATCGACGACAGGGTCCAGCCGTTCGCGGTCGGATGGCGGACGATCTCGATCCCCGGAGTGTCCAACTCGACGAGGAACATCGAGAGGCCGCGGCGCCCGGCTGACTCCGGTTGGGTGCGGGCGATGGTGCAGCACCAGTCGGCCTTGTGCGCGCCGGTCACCAACACCTTCTCGCCCTGGAGGCGGAACCCACCGGCGACGGGCGTGGCGAGCGTGGCGATGTTCGACAGATCGCTTCCCGCGCCGGACTCGGTGTACGCGATGCAGGCGGTGATCGCGCCGAGGGCCGCGGCGGGGAGGAAATGGTCGCGCTGTCCGGCGGATCCGAACGCGAGCACCGTCGGCGCGACCAGCGCGGCCGCGGTGTCGATCAACGGGGCGTCGTGGTACGCGGCCTCGAAGGTGACGACGGCGTGCCAGCTCGGCGGGTGCCCGCCGCCGCCGAACTCGGCCGGCAGGCTCACGCCGAGAATCCCCGCCTCGCCGGCGCGGCGCAGGAGCGCCCGCTCGAACTCCTCGTCCCAGCCCGTGAGATCGGTGCGGTCGCGGTGGCCGTGCGTCGCGTCCGGCGCCATCTCCGCAGCGAGGAACTCGCGCACGTCTGCTCGGAACGCGGTCAGGTCGGGTGACAGGTCGAAGTCGGGCAGCGCGCGGCACGAGATCGTGCCCGTCACCGCGAGCGGGGGAGCCCGAGCCCGCGCTGCGCGATCAGGTTGCGCTGGATCTCGCTGGTGCCGCCGTAGATCGTCGTGACCGGCGCGAACCGGTAGCAGTACTCGAAGAACACGCTCAGGTCGCCGACGTCGTGGGACTGCACGAGCCCGGCCGGCCCGGTGGCGTCGAGCAGGCGGGCGGCGGCGCGGTTGAACGCCTCGGAGGCGAAGAGCTTGGTGGCCGCGCCCTCCACGCCCGGAAGTTGCCCGGTCGCCGCCACCCACACCGCCCGGCTCGACAACAGATCGGCGACCTCGCTGTCGATGGCGAGGCGGACCAGCTCGCGTCGGAGATCGGCGTCGTCGAGACGGGGGGTGCCGTCGTCACGGGTCGCGGTGGGCAGGTACTGCTCGGCGACGGTGAGGAGCCGCGCCGCGTCGCGCACGCCGCCGACGACCCCGCGTTCGAAGGAGAGCGCGACGAGCATCACCTGCCAACCACCGTTCACCTCGCCGACCCGCCACTCGTCGTCGACGAACACGCCGTCGTAGAAGGTGGTGTTGGTGCGCTTCCCGGAGAGCGTACGGATGGGCTGGAGCTCGAAGCCGGGCGCCGACGTCGGCACGAGGAAGAACGTCAGCCCCCGGTGCTTCGGGACGTCCGGGTCGGTACGGGTGAGCAGGAACACCCACTCGGACTCCTCGGCCAGGCTGGTGAAGATCTTCTGCCCGTCGATGCGCCAGCCGTCGCCGTCGCGCACCGCGCACGTGCGCCGCGGCCGCGACGTCCGAACCGGAGTCGGGCTCGGAGTACCCCAGGGCGATGATCGACTCACCGGAGAGGAGCTTCGGGAGCACGACCCGCCGCTGCATCTGGTTGCCGACGTGGGCGATCACCGAGGCGAGCATGGCGCAGATGCTGAGCCCGTCGTAGGGCGCGCCGGCCAGCTCGAGCTCGCGGAACAGCACCGCCAGCTCCTCCGGGCCGCGGCCGCCGCCCCCGAGCGCTTCGGGCAGCGCCTGGGCGATCCAGCCGCGGTGGGCCATCGCCCGGTGCAGCCCCCAGTCGTGCATCGTGCCCGAGTCGTGCGCACGCTGGCGCACCTCGGGTGTGAACGCGGTGGCGATGAGCTCGCGCACCTCGTCGCCGAACCGCACGGCCTCGTCCGAAGGCGTGAAGTCCACGTCAGGCCGCCGTCACGGGTCCGTAGCGCAGGTCGGCGAGGCGCGCGTACTCCCGACCGGGTTCATCGAGCACGTTCGCCCAGCCCTTGGCCCGCCGGTAGAAGAGCTGGATGTCGTACTCCTCCATGAATCCGTAGCCCCCGTGGTAGTGGAGCGCGCGATCGGTGGCCCGTTGTGCCTGCTCCGCGGCGAAGAGGAACGCCATCGCCGCGAGCTGGGCTGCGTCAGGGATCTCCTGGTCGAACGCCCAGGCGGCCTTCCGCGCGAGGAGCTGGGCACCGTCGAGCGCGACGCCGACGTCGGCCAATCCGTGCTGGAGGCTCTGGAACGATCCGATGGGCACGCCGAATTGCTCGCGCTCGGTCACGTAGGCGACGGCGATGGCGAGCGCACCGAGGCCGAGGCCGACGAGCGCGGCCGCGGTGAGCACACGCCATTCGTCGACCGCGCGTTCGTGCAGGTCGCGCGCGGTGTCGCCCGATGCGAGCACGGTTCGCGCGGTGACGTCGGCGGCCTCGAGGGCTCGGTCGGCGAGTGGCGCCGAAGCCAGGTTCGCGACGGGCGCGCCCGGCCGCGACGAGACCATCACGAGGTCGTCGCCGTCGAGCGCGACCAATTCGTCGGCGACGGCACCCGCGGGGACGAGCCGGGCGCGATGGTCGCTCGCCGGGCGCAACGCGAGGGTGGCGATGCGTGTGCCCTCCACCACACCGTCGGGCGCGGCGCCGATCCGGGTGAGCAGCCGGGCGGCCACCGAGTGCTCGACGAGCGGGACGGGCGCGAGGCGGCGACCGAGTGCCTCGAGTGCCAGCGACAGGTCGAGGAGACCGGCACCCCCACCACCCTCGCGTTCGGCCACGCCCATGCCGGGGGCGCCGACCTCGACGAGTTGGCGCCAGAGCTCGGGCGAGAACCCGAGGGGCTCATGGGACCGCACCTGCCCGACCGGACTCACCCGATCGGCCAACGCTCCGAAGACGTCGATGATCGACTGCTGCTCGTCGGTGGGGTTGAGATCCACGGTCATATATAACATACGAAATCGCGGGCGCAGCCGGCACGGGCCCCGGTGTGCGAACATGCGTTCGTGTCTCCCGAGATTCCCGACGCCACGATCCTGCACGCGGATCTCGACGCGTTCTTCGCGTCGGTCGAGCAGCGCGACCAACCCCGTCTCCGCGGTCGGCCCGTGATCGTGGGCGGCGGCGTGGTGATGGCAGCGAGCTACGAGGCACGCGCCTTCGGCGTACGGACCGCGATGGGTGCGACCCAGGCCCGGCGCTTGTGCCCGCACGCAGTGGTCGTCGGTCCTCGGATGACCGCGTACGCCGAGGCCAGCCGATCGGTGTTCGCGGTGTTCCACGACACGACGCCGTGTGTGGAAGGGGTCTCGATCGACGAGGCGTTCCTCGAAGTGGGTGGTCTCCGCCGCGTCGCGGGGACACCGGTTGAGATCGCGGCGCGCCTCCGCGAGCAGGTCCTCGAACGGGTCGGCCTGCGCATCACCGTCGGAGTCGCGTGGACCAAATTCCTGGCCAAGGTGGCGAGCGGTGTCGCCAAACCCGACGGGTTGCTCGTCGTGGCGCCCGACGAGGAGACCGCATTCCTGCATCGCCTTCCGGTCGGTCGACTGTGGGGCGTCGGGCCCGCAACCGCCCGCAAGCTGCACGAACGCGGGATCGTCACCGTCGGCGAGGTGGCGCACCTCGGGGAGGGGTCGCTGGTCACGATGCTCGGACCGGCGGCCGGGCGCAAGCTGCACGCGCTGGCACACCACCGCGATCCGCGCCCGGTGCAGGGCGGACGACGGCGACGGTCCATGGGATCCCAGCGCGCGCTGGGTCGGCGGCCCCGTCCGTGGGACGAGGTCGACGCGATCCTCGGTGGTCTGGTCGACGGGATCACGCACCGCTTGCGCGGCGCGGGGCGGGTCGGGCGCACGGTCGTCCTCCGTCTGCGCTTCGACGATTTCACGCGGCTGACCCGATCGCGGACGCTGCCGCAGCCCACCGCCGAGACCCGCCCGTTCCGCGAGGCAACGCAGGCGCTGCTCCTCGCCGCCCGTCCACTGATCGAGGCACGGGGTCTGACCCTGATCGGGGCAGCTGTCACGAACCTTGACGACGACGACGCCGTGCAGCTCGCGTTGCCGTTCGACCGCGTCGCGGGGAGCGCGCTCGACCGGGCGCTCGACGGCGTACGCGACCGCTTCGGGAGCAGGATGGTCTCGCGTGCCGCGTTGCTGGGGCGGGACCGGGGCTGGTCGATGCCGCTGCTCCCGGACGATGGTTGACCGGGCCGCTGGGTCGATGGGACCGCCCGTCCCTGGCGTCAGCCCTCGTCCCAACTCTCGTGACGATCGTCGCGGGTGGGTTGGCGGCCGGTGCGCATGGGGGAGAGGGGTGCGTCGACGAGCAGGAAGCGGTGCCAATCGGTGGCGAGCTCGTAGGTGTGGCGCCGCCACGCGCCGAGCATCGGGTCGGTCCGCTCGGCCAGCTCGGCCTCACCCCACTGTGCCCAGCTCGGGATCGCCCACATGAGGAAGCACTCTGATTCGTTGACCATCGCGGTCTCCCACGCGCCGACGAGTTGCCAGCCGAACGGCTCGTACGCGGCGACGGCTTCCTGCGCGACCGCTTCGAGGAAGTCGCGTGAAGTGCCCTGCGGAACGTGCACCTGTTCGTGGGCGTAGGTCTCACCGCGGGTGCCGGCGGCGCAGACTTGGTCGATCGTCGGCATCCACGGCGCGGGGATCAGCACGCGGTCGTCGCCGTGGCGCCGGTAGTTCGCGGCCTCGGCCCACCACTTCGCCAGCTTCGGATCCTGCAGGCTGGGGTGGTTGAACTCGTGCTCGAACGACTCGCTGAGACCGGGGAAGCCGTCTTCCTCCCAGATGTTCACGACTTCGGGCCATCCCCGGGTCGTACCCACGACACCCCAGACTCCGTAACAGAGCTGGTGGCGCTCGTCCTGCGCGATCGGGCTCCAGTTCGCGGTCATGTGGTGCATGTAATTGGCCCGGTTGTGGCCGATGATGTCGATGAACTCGTGGATGTAGACCTTGTCGTTCGGGCTGTCGTTCGGGCTGTCGTTCGGGCTGTCGTTCGGGCTGTCGTTCGGCCCGTCGGCCGGGGTGTCGTTCATGAATTTGAGGTCTTACCACGTTACGATCGCCGGGTGACCAGTGACGACGAACGCATCGCGCTCTTCCTCGACTACGAGAACCTCGCCATCGGAGCGCGAGAGCAGCTCGGGGGCTCGCTCGACTTCCGCCCCATCGCCGACGCGCTCGCCGAGCGGGGGCGCGTGGTCGTCCGGCGCGCGTACGCCGACTGGTCGTACTTCGAGGAAGACCGACGCATGCTCACGCGCCACCAGGTCGAGCTCATCGAGATGCCGCAACGGATGGGCGCGGTGCGCAAGAACGCGGCCGACATCAAGATGGCAGTCGACGCGGTCGAGCTCTCCTTCGAACGTGACTACATCACCACCTTCGTGCTCGGCACCGGCGACAGCGACTTCACGCCGCTGGTGCACAAGTTGCGCGAGCTCAACCGCCGCGTGATCGGTATCGGGATCGAAGCGTCGACTTCGGCGCTGCTGCCCGCCGCGTGCGACGAGTTCCTGTTCTACGAGCGTCTCGAAGGCGTGGAGCCGGGCAAGCCGACCCGTCGCGGTTCCCGCCGCACGACGAGCAGGTCGACGCGGGCTGCCGCACCGACACCACCGCCCGACGAGGCGGAGCCGACGGTCGCCGCCGAGGAGCCCGACCTCGACGCGCTGCTCACCCGTACCCTCGCCGGCCTCGAGCGCAGCACGAGCGGGCCGGTGCTCGCCTCGATGCTCAAGCGCGCCATCCTGCGCAAGGAGCCGACGTTCAGCGAGGCCAACTACGGCTTCCGCACGTTCGGCGAGCTCCTGCGCAACCTCGCCGATCGCAGCGTGATCGAGCTCATCCAGGGCAGCGCGCCGGGTGATCCCGAGGTCACGTTCCCCACGGCGGCCGGCGACGAGGACGCCGCCTTCGCGCTGTTGCGCTCGACGGTCGAGCGCCTCGCCGCGAAGGCCCCGCCGCATCTCTCGGGGCTCAAGACCCAGGTGCGCAAGACCCAACCGGAGTTCAGCGAGAAGCGCTTCGGCTACGGAGGCTTCCTCCAGTTCGTGAAGGCCGCCCGGGCCCGCGGCTTCGTGGAGATGGAGCCGGATCCCGATGCCGACGACTACGTCGTGCGCCCCGGTCCCACGGCTCCCACTCCTCCGGCGGGGTGAACGCGCGGGTGTGACATGCTGCTCCGATGCGCATCGGAGTGTTCATCGCCGACGTCAGCGGCGCGCAGACCCGGATCGACGAGCTCCTCGCCAACGCCCAGACGGCCGAGCGGCTCGGGTTCTCGACCGGATGGGTCCCGCACATCCCGTGGAGTCTCGACGGCCTGACCGCGTTGGCGCTCGCCGGGCAGGTCACCAGCCGGATCGAGCTGGGCACCGCGGTCATGCCGACCTACCCCCGCCACCCGCTGGCCATGGCGCAGCAGGCCATGTCGACCCAGGCGGCGACGGGCGGCCGGCTGGTGCTCGGCATCGGCCCGTCGCATCCCGTCGTCATCGAACGCATGCACGGACTCGCCTACGAACGACCGGCGCGCCACACCCGCGAGTACGTGGAGGTGCTGCGGGCGGCGTTCGCCGGCACCGGACAGGTGGAGCACCAGGGCGAGTTCTTCGACTTCTCCTCGATGCTGGTCGTCCCCGGCTCCACGCCCGCACCAATCATGGTCGCCGCCCTCGCGCCGCGCATGCTGGAACTGGCCGGGGAGCTCGCCGACGGCACGATCACCTACTGGGCCAACGAACGGGCGGTCGGGGAGCACATCGTGCCCGGCATCGTCGCCGGGGCGGAGTCGGCCGGTCGTCCGTCGCCCCGCGTCGTGGTGGGTCTGCCCGTGGCGGTGTGCGACGACGCCGACGCCGGCCGCGAGCAGGCGGCCAAGCTGTTCGCGGCCTATCTCGACATCCCCACGTACCAACGGGTACTGGCCCGCGGGGGCGACGGCACGCAGCCCGCCGACGTCGCCGTCATCGGCACCGAGACCGAGGTCGCGGACCGGCTGCGGGCCTACGCCGCCGCCGGGGCCACGGACCTGTGCGCCGCGCCGCTCGGTCTCGGCGGTGATCGCGACCGCGCACACCGCCGCACGATCGAGTTCCTGGCGTCGCTCGGCCCGGACTTCTGACCACCCGTCCCCGCTCCACCAACCCGGAGGATCCCATGACCAAGGCGGTGCGACTCGAGTACGACGGACCGGTCGCCGTCATCACGAACGACAACGTCGAGAAGCACAACGCGTTCGACGACGACATGGACCTTCAGCTGTTCGCCGCGCTCGCCGAGTTGAAGGAACGCCCTGACGTGCGGGCCGTGATCTGGCGCGGTGAGGGGAAGTCGTTCTCGTCGGGTCGTGACGTGTCGGCGATCGGCGGCGAACAGGTCGAGCTCACGCATCACGAGCTGATGCGTCGCGGTCACCGCGGCATCCTGCAGCTGTTCGACATCGACGCGCCGGTGATCGTGGCGATGCAGGGTTGGTCGATCGGAGCATCGTTCCAGCGAGCGTTGCTGTGCGACATCCGGGTCGCGGCCGAAGGCGCCCGGTTCATGTTGCCGGAGGTGAACCACGGGGTGATCCCCGACACCGGCGGGGTGGGGCGTCTCTTCCAGATCTGCGGTCACGGCGTGGCCTCCGACCTGGTGCTCACCGGCCGGCCGATGGGCGCCGACGAGGCCTATGCCCACGGCATCGTCACGCGTGTGGTCGCGCCCGACGCGCTCGACGACACCGTCACCGAGATGGCACAGAAGATCGCGGCCGCGCCCGCGGTGACCGTGAAGATGGCCCGGCGGGTGCTGCGACACCTCTCCGAGGCCGAGGTCCGGTCGTCGATGGCCGAGGAGCTGATCGCCCAGACGTTCATCGCGAAGTCCGACGACATGGCGGAGCTGCGCGCCGCCCGTGCCGAGGACCGCACGCCTCACTACACCGGGAGCTGAGCATGCCTGCCACATCCGAACTGCCGGGGTTGCCCGGACCGCCCCCATCGGGGACGAGCGCGTTGCCCGAGGGAACCTTCTCCGGCCAGTCGGTGTTCGTGACCGGCGCCGGGACCGGGCTGGGCAAGGCCATCGCGCTCGAGTTCGCCCGCCTCGGCGCCGCGATCGTGATCGCCAGCCGCAAGCCCGAGCACCTCGAGGCCGGCCACGAGGCGGTCGCCGCGCTGGGTGCCGCGGTCACCACGGTGGGTTGCGACATCCGCGACCCCGAGCAGATCGCCGCAGCGTTCGACGCCGCCGTCGGGGCCGACGGACTCCCGCAGATCCTGATCAACAACGCGGCGGCCAACTTTCCGGTGCCGGCCGAGGACATGTCGCCCAACGCGTGGCGCACCGTCGTCGACATCACGCTCAACGGCACGTTCTTCTGCGCCCGCGAGTTCGCGAGGCGACACCTCGAGGCGGGCACGCCGGGGTCGATCGTCAACGTCGGTGCCTCGTACGCGTGGACGGGTGGTCCCGGCTTCGCCCACAGCGCGGCGGCGAAGGCTGGCGTCAAGAACATGGTCGAGACGCTCGCGGTGGAGTGGGCGCCGTACGGGATCCAGGTGAACGGCCTCGTGCCAGGGCTGTTTCCGCACGAGGACATGACCGCCGACATCAAGGGCAACCTCGACCGCACCCGCGAGAAGGACCTCGCGCAACCCGCGCTGCGCGTCGGCCAGTTGCGTGAGCTGGGCTGGGCGGCGACGTTCCTCGCGTCGCCCTACGCGCGCTTCATCTCCGGGCACACGCTGGTGGTCGACGGCGCCAACTGGCAACGCCGCACGCTGACCAACCCCCCGGTCGTCACCGTGCGCGATCAGATGGGGAAGGGCGCGTTCGGGACCTGATCACATGATCGTCGACACGCACGTGCACGTCGTCGCCGCCGACCAGGCGCGCTACCCCCTGCGCCCGTCCGGAATCGGGTCGCAATGGTTCCGGGAGCACCCGGTCACCGCCGAGGAGTACGCGCCGACCGCCGCCGCCGCCGGAGTCGACCGCGCCGTGCTCGTGCAGGCGTTCGGCGCGTACGGGACGGACAACAGCTACGTGGTCGACGCGGTCAGCGCGGAACCCGAGCGGTTCGTGAGCGTCGGCATCGTCGATCCGGAGGATCGCGACGCGCCGGCCGCGCTCCGGGCCCTCGCCGCCCGACCCGGCTTCGCCGGGGTCCGGCTGTTCGCGATCGGCGCGTCGCCTCCCACCTGGCTCGACGATCCGGCCACGGACGCGCTCTGGGGCGTCGCCCGCGAGCTCGACCTGCGCGTCGTGGTGGCCCTGCTCGCACCCGAGCTCCCGCGGCTGGAGCGGCGCCTGCAGCAGTTCCCCGACCAGCCGGTGGTGCTCGACCACTGCGGGTTCCCCGATCTGCACGGTGGGCCTCCCTATCCCTCTGCCGCCGGGCTGTTCGCGCTGGCCGGGTTCGGGAACCTCCACCTGAAGATCACGTCGCACGTCCTCGAGGATGCCGGTGCCGACGGGCCGACGCTGACGGCGATGCTGGTGGAGGCCTTCGGTGCCGAGCGTGTGGTCTGGGGTTCCGACTACCCCCAGACCCACGACCGGACCTACGCGGACCTCGTCGAACTCGGCCGAGCCTCGTGCGTGCGGCTCTCGGGCGGCGATCGCGAGTTGGTGATGGGTGGGAACGCGTTGCGCCTCTGGCCCGCGCTCGACCACTGACGGAACTCCGCCGGCTCACGCGACTCTCACAACCGTCTCATCCTGACGCGCCGATCATCGGGTCATGATGCACGCACCAGCACCCGCGGAGATCCCCGACACGGTTCCCGGTGATGGCTCGTCGAGCCCGCACCTCTGGGCGGTTCCGGCGACCGGCACGACGCTCGTCGTGCTCCCGACCTACGACGAACGCGAGAACATCGAATCCGTCCTGCGCCGGGTGCGCGCGGCGGTGCCGCTCGCGCACGTGCTCGTGGTCGACGACGCCAGCCCCGACGGCACCGCGGAGCTGGCCGACGCCCTCGCGCGTGAGCTGGGCGGCATCTCGGTGCTGCGACGCCCCGGCCCCGGGGGTCTGGGATCGGCGTACCGCGACGGCTTCCGGTGGGGCCTGGAACGCGGCTACGACGTGATGGTCGAGATGGACGCCGACTTGTCGCACGACCCCGCGGTGCTGCCGGTCCTGCTGCGGAGGATCGATGCGGGCGCCGACCTCGTCATCGGGTCGCGCTACGTGCCGGGCGGGGTCTCGGCGGACTGGTCGTTCGCGCGCCGGGCGATCTCCCGGATCGGCTGCCGGTACGCGCAGGTCATGCTGCGGCTGCCGACCGCGCGACGCCACCTCCGGGTACCGCGCGTACCGCGCGGCCGCGCTCCGGTCCGTCGATCTGGACACGTTGCGGGCCAACGGCTACGGGTTCCAGGTCGAGATGGCCTACCGGGTCCTACGGGTCGGCGGTGCCATCGAAGAGGTGCCCATCGAGTTCCGCGACCGCACCGCCGGCACGTCGAAGATGTCGCTTCGGATCGTCATCGAGGCGCTGGTGCTGGTGACGAAGTGGGGTGTCGCGCGATCGGCTGCTCGCTACCGGCCGCGTTCCAGTGCGGCGCCGAACATCGCGATCATCCGCCGATAGCTCTCCCGGGTCGATGCCGGCCGCTTGAGCACGCCCGCGTGCTCCAGCGTGATGTAGCCGTGGATGCCCGACCACACCGCCCGGTGGGCGTGCACCTCGGCCGTGCCCTCCAGGCCGAATGACTGGAGCACGCGGATCAGCGCCTCGGCGGCCGAGAGGTTGGCGGCGGTGAGCTCCGCGTCGTCGCCGGGGTCGCGGATGGTCGCGGCGTAGAGCCCGGGGTGTCGCCGGGCGAACGACCAGTACGCGTCGGCGATCGCGTCGAGCGCGTCGCGCCCGGCGCGACCGATCACCGATGCCCGCAGCTCGTCGCCGAGCAGCTGCACCGAGTGGAGGGCGAGGTCCCGGAGGAGGCCGTCGAGGCCGTCGACGTGCGCGTAGAGCGACTGGCTGCGGATGCCGAGCCGTGCGGCGAGCGCCGCGAGCGTCAGGGTGTCGACGCCGTGCTCGTCGGCGAGCTCGGCCGCCGCCCGGATGACCGCTTCGTGATCCAACCCGACCGGGGTCGCCATGGCGGGGCCTTTCGGGGTGACGTCGTCCGGATTGACAGTCTGAGGCCATCAGAAATATACCTTGGGCCATCAGTGCGCCCGCCGCGTCCGAATCGTCGTCCCGGGGCTTCGTCGTCGGGCTCGGCTACGCCACCGCGTGAGGCTTCGCGCCGAAGGCTCTTGCTCGTCCCTCCCCGCATCTCATGGCAGGTGCGACCTCGGAGGCGGATAGACGGTCCGTGCGATCGTCGCCGACAGCCAGCCGATCGCCCATCCGCCGAAGACCAGCAAGATGGTGTGCAACGTATCCGCGCTGGCGGCGATCGCGACGACGGCCAAGATGACGGCCCAGACGATCGCGCAACCGATGCTGTAGGCCGTGTAGCTCCTGGACTTCATTCCTCGAGCGTACGTTCGCGTTCGAGCACCACGTGCGCGCTACACCTCGCTGACGAGCTCGATGTTGTTGCCGTCGGGATCGAAGAGGTCGACCGAGTGACCAGAGGGGTTCGGTTTGATGCCCTCGTGAGCGATGCCGATGGCCGCGAGATGGTCCGCCCAGGCGTTGAGGGTGGCAAGGTCCGAGACCGTGAAGGCGACGTGGTTGAGCGCGCCGGGGTTGTCCGGCCGGCCACCGGCGAACAACGCCACCCGGAATCCGCTGGCCGAGCGCATCCCGACGAAACGACCCGTGGGCTCCCGACGGACCTCCTCCAGGCCGAGCGCGTCCGTGTACCAGGCCACGCTGGCGTCGAGGTCGGACACGTTCAGCACGAGATGGGAGACGCCGGTGATCGGAGACGTGTCGGAGGTGGCCATGGCCCGAATATAAGCACGCTGGCTCGCCGGGGCCGGCGGGGCGGCGCTACGAGACGACGTCGGCCCGTGCGGCGATGATCGCGCGCAGGCGTGACTCGACCTCCGGGACGTGGTGGTTGTCGGTGAACACGTACGCGCGGCCGTGACGCATTGCATCGACGACGTTGGCCGCCACCTGCTCGGGTCCCACCGTCCCGAACGGGTTGAGCGCGGTCTTGATCATGCCGGGCATCACCGCGCTCACGCCGACGGGTGCTTCGATCGCCGCGAGCTCGGCGCGTAAGCCGTCCGAGATCCCGAGCACCGCGTGCTTCGATGCGGTGTAGGGCCCGATGCCCGGGATCGCGGTGACCGCCGCCATCGAGGCGGTGTTCACCACGTAGCCGGGCTCGCCCGACGCGAGGATGCGGGGCACGAACGCGCGGATCCCGTGGATCACGCCCCACAGGTCGACGTCGATCACCCGGCGCCATTCGGAGAGCGGCAACTCCCAGGAATTACCCTGCACGACGATGCCGGCGTTGTTGACCGCGACGTGCAGCTTCCCGAACTGCTCGACCGCGGCGTCGGCTGCGCGTTCGACCGCGTCGGGATCGGTCACGTCGACCACCTGCGCCCGGACCTCGGCGCCGCCGTCGGCGAGACGCTCGGAGTGCGACGCGAGCCGTGCCTCGTCGAGGTCGGTCATCAGCACACGCATCCCCGCGGCGACGAACGCCTCGGTGACCGCGAGACCGATCCCGCTCGCCGCGCCCGTCACGACGGCCGCGCGGCCCTCCAGTTCAGCCAGTCCGGCCATCACCCGTTCCTCCTCAGTGTCAGCACCGAGTCCGGTGCGTTCCCGCTTGCCCACCCCCGTGTGCGCCGATGTCACCTGAGCGCCGGGATCGATCGGCATCAGTTCGGCGTGAGCTTCAGAACCATCCTGCGGTCACGAGACGGTAGTCGAGGTCGACTTCCGTCTGTCGAGGAGCGCCATGCTCGAGCCGCCCGTCGCGACGGCCCTGGTCGAGCGCGACTTGGTCACGGGTGGGTGATTGAACGGAAGTGCCCACCCCACACACCCCCGGCCGCGCCGCGTCGGCCCCGGCCCCGGCGCACCAGCAACACGACGACTCCGAGCAGCAGCGCGCCCGAGAGCATCACGATCGCCGGCGCACCGAGCGTCTCGCCGAAGAAGTACCCCAGCGCCCACGGCAGGAACACGAACACCCCGACCACGCCAGGGGCGAGCGCGAACGGCTCGCCTGCCGCGATCCCGACACCTACCCATGCCGCCGCGGTCAGGAGCCCGAGGACCGGCGCGAGCCACTCGACCTGTCCTCCGACGATGCCCGAAGCGATCATGGTCAACACGGCTCCGAGCGGGAACCCGACGATCGCCGGCGGGACCCGACGCTGCCACGCGAGCCACGCCCACGCCGCTCCGAGCAACCACAGGGCGAGGCCCACGAACGCCGACACGTTGCCTGCTCCGGCCCAGGCGATCGCGACGCAGATCGACACTGCGAGCCCGATGAACACGAGCACGTGCTGGAGGGGACGGTCCCGCAGCTGCCAGTAGGCGCTCGAGAGCACCGCGGTCGTGCCCGCCGCCGCGAGCGCGACCGGTTCGCCGCTCGCACCGACGATCTCGAACACGAAAAGGCCAGCGACCGCTCCGGCACCCACCGCCGAGAGCGCCCACAAGAACCCACGCAGCCGCCACGCCGCCGGGTCGGTCTCGCCGACCACCGCTCCGACCGCACCAGTCACAACCGCAGCCACAGCCACCACACCGACCCGGCCGCCGGCGCCCAAGCGGTCCCAGAACTGGCTGACGAGCATGCCGGCACCCACGCTGAGGAGCACACCCCCGACGTACGCGAGCGCCTCGATCGCCGGCGAGACGCGGGACCGGCCCCGCTCCGGGACCTGCGCCTGCTCGAAGGCGGTGACCGCCTGCGCCTGGTCCTCGCTGATCAGCCCGGCGTCCACCCACCGTTGCAGACTGCCGCGACGCACCGTCACCGGGACGTCGACCCCGCTGACCTCAGTGAAGACTTCTGCATGACCATCACAGAGCCCCCGTTTCGCTGCACCACCAGCGTCTGTCCCCGCAACGATCGGAAGGAAGAGGACGAGGTCACAATTCCCCGCATTGATCGACCCTCGAGCAGGGCGGACCCGTGCGCCTCGGTGGTCCAGGAACCCGTCGGGGCGAACGTTCATACGAGAATCCCTGCCCAAGCACAGCGTGCTCTGGAGCACTCGCCCCGCCGAGTACTTGTCCGTGTTGGAGCGACCTCGCTCCGACACCCCGGCGTCGCCTCGTTGTCCCCCGGCCGCGTCATCGGGTGTCGCTCCGAGCCCACTGGTAGCGCCGACGCTTGCGCGGGTGCCAGCGCGGGTGCCAGCGCCAGTGCTTGCGTCCGCGCTGTCAAGTCCGTCTCGGCAACACCCACGGCGGCGGCACTCGGGCAGGACAGCGGGATCCGGCGAAGGAAGGCCCAACACCCCGGTGTGTTCTGACTCGAGGCGGGTGCAGTGGTTCGTTCGGTACTCAGGCGGAGGAGCCGTGGCGGCCAGAACCGCCCGCGAAGCGCGCCGCGCCCTCGAGCGATTCTCCCGACCGCAACACGTCCGTCCCGTAGCGCGTCTCGGTCGCGAGCGCATCGGCGAGGGGCAGGTCCCACTGCGCGTAGAGCGACGACCGGTCGCTGCGGAGGCAACCCTGCGGCAGGTTGGACAACTCGTTGCCCAGCGCCACCGCCGCGTCGCGCGCGGTGCCGGGCGCGACCACCCGGTTGACGAGCCCCATCCCGAGTGCTTCTCCGGCGGGGACGGCCCGGCCGGTCAGCACGAGATCCAGCGCCCGCCCCTGCCCGATCAGTCGGGGGAGGCGAACGGTGCCGCCGTCGATCAGCGGCACACCCCATCGCCGGCAGAACACCCCGAAGACGGCATCCTCGGCGGCGACCCGCAGGTCGCACCAGAGGGCGAGCTCCAGCCCGCCTGCCACCGCGTGGCCCTCGACCGCGGCGATCGCCGGCTTGGCGAGCAGGCGACGCGTCGGTCCCATCGGGCCGTCACCGTCGAGCGCCACCCGGTTCACCCGCGCGCCACCGTCCTCGGTCATCGCCTTGAGATCGGCGCCCGCGGAGAACGTGCCGCCCGCACCGGTCAGCACCGCGACCGCCAGCGCGTCGTCGGCTTCGAAGCGCGTGCACGCCTCGACCAGTGCCTCCGCGGTGGGCCGGTCGACCGCGTTGCGGGCTTCGGGCCGGTCGATGGTGATGACCGCGACCGGCCCGTCGGTCTCGTAGCGAACGCTCATACGGCCTGCTCCTGCTCTCGGCGCGCGATCAGCGCGATCAATAGGCGATGACGTTGCGGGCCGCGATGACGACGACGGTGAGCACGATGTCGCACCCGATGGCGACCGCGGCCACCATCGGACTCCACCGATGTTGCAGGCGGACGGCCTCGGTGCCCGCGATGCCGAGACGGTCGCCCAGCCGGCCCATCAGCGATGGCACGGTCACCAACCACACCACGATGCCGAGCTGCCCGCAGGCCAGCGGGATCCCCGAGTTGGTCGTCAGCGCGACCATCGCGGTGGTCAGCAGGATCATGAGCGGGACGAGCATCTGCGCGGCCACGAACTTGAAGCGCGTCGCGAGCGAGGCGGGGGGCGGTTCGTCGGTCGTGAAGCGGACGGGCACGCCGAGCGCCTCCGCCACCGCGCCGGCTTCGAGCGGTCGACGGGCGCAGTGGTGGCACGCGGGGACGAGCGCACCGAACCGGCGTTGGCTGAACACCTCGGCGCGCCGACCGCACCGCACGCACACCCCGTGCACGCGGAGGGCCCGGACACGCTGGTCGCTGGCGCGGTAGCCGTGGTCGTGCTCGATCAGCCGCCCGGAGAGCTCCACCTCCACGACCGCGAGCTCGGGTTCGTCGGCACCGAGGCGCCAGAGCTGTCCCTCGTCGGCGACGGCGTAGAAGCCGCAGCTGCAGTCCGCCTGGGGGGCGTCGTGACCGGCGACCGGGCAGGACGCCCGAGCGACGGTGCCGTACGACGCGCCCAGCTGCCGGTAGAACGCGGGGCGCAGCACCACCTCACCGTGCTCGACGCCGAGCCGGGCCAGCTTGCAGGCCGCGATGGGGGTCGCGAAGACGTCCCAGGGCAGGCCCATCGCCGCGACCCTCAGCTCCCGACGGGCTCGGGCGCCGCGGGCCGGGGCGCCTCCGGCGCGGACGCCGGCTCGGGTTCGGGGACCGGGACCGGGACGGTCGGCGTCGTCACCGGGATGTGGATCTCCCGCTTCGGTTCGCCGATCGCACCCATGGCCCGCGCTCCTTGGCCCGTCGATCGCGTCCGCGTCACCCGCGGAGGGCCGGGAGGACATTCTCGGCCACGTCGCGGATCCTGTCGAGCGTCTCCGCCCGCGTCGGCGCGTCGATGCCGAGTTGCACGTGTTGCACCCCGAGCTCCCCGTACGCCGCGAGCAGGTCGGGGAGGGGCGATTCGGAACGACCCGAGATGCTCGTGACCAGCTGGAGCGACGCGGGGTCCCGCCCGTTGCGCTCGGCCGACTCCCGCACCTTCGGCCAGTGCTCGGCCACCCGTTCGGGAGACATCTGGGCGGCGATCCAACCGTCGCCGATGCGCCCGGCGCGCTCGAGCGCGATGTCGGAATGGCCGCCCACCAGGATCGGGATGGGCCGCTGCACCGGGCGCGGCTCGGGATCCATCGGCGGGATCTCGTGGTACTCGCCGTGGAACTCGACGAGGTCGCCCTCCGCGCACCACAGCGCGCGCAACAACGCGATGTGCTCCTCGCTGCGCCGGCCGCGGTGGTCCCAGGGCATGCCCATGGCTTCCGCCTCCTCCCGCAACCAGCCGACGCCGACGCCGTAGAGAACACGCCCGCCGGAGTAGACGTCGAGGGTGGCGAGCGACCGGGCGTTTTGCACCGCGTTGCGAATCGGCAGCACCGCCACCGACGTGCCGAGCCTCACCCGCTCGGTGAACCCGGCGACCCACGTGAGTGTGGTCATCATCTCGTAGTTGGGCGAGAGCAGGCCGGAGACCGCGTCGTCGCCGATGGCGGCAGGCTTGCGGCCGAGGGTGTACTTCGAATCGGTGTGGTGGGGCATCACCAGGTGGTCGACCCCCCAGAGGCTGTCCCAGCCCGCGTCCTCGGCGGCCACGCAGTACTCCCGCACCCACTCCGGTGACGCGTGACGGCCCGTGTGGGGAATGGTCAGCCCGAACTCCATGGGCCGGCGCTACGCGGTCTCGAACGCGTCGAGCTCCGCGTGCTGCGTTCGTTCGTGGTACTCGCTCATGCTGTGGGGCCACTGGGTCACGATCCGGCCCGACGGCACGCGGTAGTACCCGTTGCAGCCCGCCTGCCAGACCTCGACGCCGGCGAGGTCGTCCTGCAAGGCAGTGTTGTACTCGTCCATCACGTCACCGCGGACGTCGACCCACGCGAGGTCTCGTTCGTCCATCTGCTCGAGCACCTGCATCACGTAGTCGACCTGGCACTCGATCATGTAGATGATCGAGCCGTTGTTCGTGTTCGGGCCGTAGAGCATGAAGAGGTTCGGGAACCCGGTGGTCGTGATGCCGAGGTATGCCTGCGGGCCGTCCGCCCAGGCCTCGTCGATGTGTCGCCCGTCGCGTCCGACCACGTCGAGCGCGCCCAGGAACCTCGTGGTCGTGAACCCCGTGGCGAGGATGATCGTGTCGACGCGCCGTGCGTGACCGTCGGCGCTCACCACCGAATCGGACGTGATCTCGGTGATGGGGTCGACCACCAGCTCGACGTTGGGCCGGTTGAACGTGGGGTAGTAGAGATTCGACGCCAGTGGGCGCTTGCACCCGAACGGCATGGTCGGAGTGAGCTTGCGCTGCAGCTCGGGGTCTTCGACGACGGCGATGTTGAACCGGCCGGCGGCCTCGGCCGCGGCCCGCCGCTGTGGATCCGCGAAGGTGAGGTTGGGGTCGACGCTCCGGAAGATCTCGTTGCGACGTTCCGCGACCGCCGCGGGAGCGCGCTCGAGCTCGGCGAGCTCCTCCGCCGTGAACGGCGTGTCCTCCTTGGGGAGCACCCAGTTCGCCGAACGCTGGTACACGTAGAGCTGTCCGACGTCGGGTGCGATCTCGGGAATGAGCTGCACCGCGCTGGCCGCGCTGCCGATGACCGCAACAGTCTCGCCGCTCAGGTCGTGGTCGTCGTCCCAACGAGCGGAGTGGAAGATCGTGCCACCGAACGTGTCGAGGCCGGGGATGTCGGGCGCCACTGGGGCGCCGAACATGCCGAGCGCGCTCACCAGCACCTCGGCCTCGATCTCCTCGCCGGGTTCGACGGTCAGGCGCCAGACGGCACGGTCGTCGTCCCACCGTGCGGCCTGCACCTCGGTGCCCAACCGCAGGTGGGGCTCGAGCCCGAACCGCTTCACGCACTCCTCGAGGTAGGTCTTGATCTCCGGCTGGCGGGCGTAGGGCCGGGTCCACGACGGGTTCGGCGCGAACGAGAACGAGTAGAGATGTGATTTGATGTCGCACTCGGCACCCGGGTACCGGTTGTGCCACCAGGTGCCGCCGACGCCCGGTGCCTTCTCCAGGATCACGAAGTCGTCGTGGCCGGCCTCGAGCAGCCGCACCCCGGTGCAGATCCCTCCGGGCCCGGCCCCGATGATCGCGACACGACGCGGCCGACCGGATCGTGATCGGCTCGCGTCGTGTCCCATGTCTCGGTCTCCTTGTCGCCCGCGGGGAACGTGGCGACAGTATTGCGCGTCGACGGTTCAGTAGTAGTGGCGCCTCCCGCCCACGGCATGGCCGGCGGCGCCGGCCACCCACAAAACAGCTCCGATCACCACGAGGATCAGACCGATGGCCCACAGGATCGGGACGCTCAAGAGCAGCCCGAGCAACAAAAGGATCACGCCGAGCACGATCACTTCTCACACTCCCAGTTCGGCTTCCGATGGTCGATACCTGCCAGGGAGTGGGTTACCCCGTTGGCCGCGTTCCCTACCCTTCGCTCACACCGGTTCCAGCGGACGACGCGGACCGGCCGGGTGTTCGACGTGTATTCCGTCGCCGGCGACGACCGTGCCGCCCCTCAGCACGACACCCATCACGCCGGCCTTGCGCACGAGTCGGCTGCGCGCGTCGCGATCGAGCATCGCCGCCATCAGTCCGCGGTGGAGACCGTCGAGCTGCCGGCACGGGTTGCGCAAACCGGTGATCTCGACGACCGCGTCCGAGGCGAGACGCAGCCGGGCACCGGTCGACAGCGCCAAGAGGTCGATGCCGCGGGTGGTGACGTTCTCGCCCATCTCGCCGGGGGCCACCACGAATCCGCGCGCCGCCAGCTCGTCGTGCAGTTCTCCGTGGACGAGGTGTACCTGCCGGCGGTTCGGTCGGGTGGGATCCCGGGCGATGCGCCCCAGGTGTTGCACCGTGGTACCGGCGTGCGCGTCGTGTTCGACACCGATGCCCGCCACCAGGAAGATGCTCGTCACCGTCGCCTTCGAGACCGAGTGCGACGCGCTCCGGTGCACCGCGGCGACGTGGGCGTCCATGCCGCCATGTTCGCAGGCGGTCCGTTCGTCGCCGCCGGATTTCCGTGGTACGAACGGAGCATGCGCATCCTCGCCGTCTGTGGGAGCCTCCAGGAGTCGTCGTCGAACGCCGCGCTGCTGCGGGCCGCCTCGTCCCTGACCCCCGAGGGTCTCGAGCTCGCGCGATACCCGTCGATCGGCGACCTCCCGCACTACAACCCTGACCTCGACGCCGAGCCACCGCTTTCGACGGTCGGTGGCTTCCGCACTTCGCTCGCAGCCGCCGACGGTGCGCTGATCGCCACGCCGGAGTACGCGCACCAGATGCCCGGTGTGCTCAAGAACGCGTTGGACTGGGTGGTCGGGTCTGGGGAGCTGGTCGACACTCCGGTTGTGATCATGAGCGCGGGCGGTGGGGGCGGTGAGCACGTGTTGCGGGTGCTCGCGGCCACCCTGGAGGTGATGTCGGCGCGGGTGGTGGCGACGTTGGGTGTCGGTGGCGTGCGCAACAAACGTGACGAGCGGGGCGACATCGTCGACGCCGCGACCCTCGACGAGCTCGCAGCCATTCTCATCCGGCTCAGAGATGCCGTCGACGGCCACCCGTAGACTCCCGAGCCATGTCGTTCATCGAGAAGGAGCTGCGGTTCGACGGGAGGGTCGTGATCGTCACCGGCGCGGGCGCAACCTCGGTCGGGAGTACGCGTTGCTGTTCGCCGAGCGGGGCGCGAGCATCGTCGTGAACGACCTCGGCGTCGGCATCAGCGACACCGACGGCGTGGCCGAAGCGCCGGTCTCGCCTCCGGCGGACGACGTCGTCGCCGAGATCGTCGCGACCGGCGGTACTGCGGTCGCCAGCTACGACACCATCGCGACGCCTGCCGGCGGCGCCGCAATCGTGCGGGCCGCGCTCGACGCGTTCGGCAGGCTCGACGTCGTGGTCAACAACGCGGGCCAGGTGCGCATGGCGCCCTTTCCCGACCTCACCGAGGCGCAGCTCGACGCGGTGATCGACACGCAGCTACGCGGTGCGCTCAACGTGGGCCGACCCGCATGGAAGGTGATGGAAGCCGCCGGCGGCGGGCGCTTCGTCAACGTGTCGTCGGGCGCGGCGTTCGGCGGGGTGCCCGGCGGCGCGGTCTACGGCATGGCCAAGATGGGGGTGATCGGCCTCACCCGCGCCATGGCGTCGGAGGGTCGCGGCGTGGGGATCGCGGCCAACGTGATCGCGCCGTACGCCAAGACCCGCCCCGGGACCGGCTTCGGGCCGTTCCCGGCAAGCGAGGAGCTCAACGAGTGGCTGGCGCCGCGTCTGGTGGCGCCGCTCGTCGGCTGGCTCGCGCACGAGGCGTGCCCGGTGTCAGGCGAATGCTTCAGCGTGGGCGGCGGGCACTACGCCCGGGTGGGCCTCGAGGTCACCGAGGGCCTGGTCGACCGCGACGCGACGATCGAGACGATCGCCGCCGGAGCGGGCGCGATCCTCGACTCGCCGGCCACGCCGATCACAACGACGGTCTCCGACAACATGCGCCGGATGTTCGAAGGGTTCAGACCGGCTGGAGCTGGTTGAGCGTCTCGGCGTTGTCGCGGATGATGAGGCGCTGCGACTCGGCGTCGAGCTCCTTGATCTCCACCATGTAGTCACGGGGGTTGGGCAGGCCCTCGATGTGCGGCCAGTCGGAGCCGAACACCACGCGGTCCGCACCCATGAGGTCGACGATCTCGTAGACGTCGTCCTCCCAGAACGGGTTGATCCACACATGGCGCTTGAACGTCTCGACCGGGTCGTCCTTGAACAAGCCGGGGATCTTCCGGTTGATGGAACGCAGCTTGCGGAAGAGGTCGGGGAGGAATTCCGCCCCGTTCTCGACTGACGCGATGCGCAGGTTCGGGAACCGGTCGAACAGCTGGTCGAACACCAGCGACGCCAGGAAGTCGTAGACGGCCCGTTCGATCGACAGCATGCCGATGGTGGGGCGCCCGTCGCCGGAGAACTCGGCGGAGAAGCCCTCTTTCGCGTAGCCGTTGAGCGAGTAGCCGCTGTCGCCCGTGTGCACGACGACGGTGATGCCCGCCTCGTTGGCGCGTGCGCCCAGAACGGGTCGAAGTGGGGATCGCCGGGCGTGAGCGGCCCGAAGACGGTGGTGGGGGCGGCGGGGCGCATGCAGACGGTGTGCGCGCCGAGCGAGAGTGCACGCTCGAGCTCTTCGATCGCGACCTCGACGTCGGCCAGCGAGATGTAGGGCGACGCGAAGATACGGCCTTCGTACTCGTAGCCCCAGTCTTCCTCGAGCCACCGGTTGAACGCGTGGAACATGATCCCCACGCCTTCGGGGTCGTGCTTGAGCAATTGCTCGTAGATCATGCCGAGCGTCGGGTAGAGCCAGACCTTGTCGAGGCCCTGCTCGTCCATCACCCGGATGCGCGTCTCGCGCTCGCGGTACTCGGGGCGGATCGGCTCGCGCTCGTGCAGGTACTCGAGCGGGTTGCGTCCGGAGGGATTGCCACGGAAGTACTCCGACATCGCGCCTGCTTTGGCGACCGGGTTGAACGTGGGGTTCACCACCGCGTGGCTGACCTTGCCGCCGATCACGTGGTACTTCCGACCGTCGATCTCGGCCCACTGGATGATCCGGCGCCCGAGGCGAGGATCGAGGTGACGGGTGAACGTGTCCTCGGCCTCGTAGTAGTGGTTGTCGAAGTCGTTGACCGTGTACTCGGCGTCGCTCATGCGTGCTCCTGGAGGCGTGCGCAAACTGCTTGCTCCGGTCAAGTTTATCTGGCCAACGCCGCCCGCAGCGGGCCGAGGACCTCGTCGCCCAACCGTGCGACCTGGTCCCGGGCATGGGCGGGGCTCACGCCGGGGACGTGGACCCGGAGGTTCAGCGCGTCGGCGCCGGCTCGCCGGACCGAGTCGAGCAGGCCCGCGACCACGGAGTCCGGCGTGGGGGAGTCGACGAGCTCGTCGCCGCCCCAGTTGGCCTGGGCCGCGGCGGGGGAGTAGCTGCGGTAGACGTCGATCTGGTCGTCGAGACGGGCGCGCGGTGCCTCGCCGACCCACGCGCGCCTGATCAACACGCACGACGCGGTGCCCCCGGCGGCACGGTAGGCGTCGATGAGCTCCCGGCAGCGCTCCGGTGTGGAGAGGGAGTCGAACAGCAGGCCGGCCCCGAGCCGTGCCGCGCGCCGCACCGCGGTGAACCCCATCGCCGCGCTCAGCACGGGGATCGGGTGCTCGACGCAGTCCTTGATCGCGGCGTCGTCCTCCAAACCGCGTGGCGCCGTGCCGTCCAGCATGCCGGAGAGCTCCTCGAAGGCGGCGGTGAAGCGCGCGGCGAGGTCGTCCATCGGCGCATGCATGACCTCGAAGTCGGCCGGGAGCGCACCCGACGCGATCCCGATGCCGACCCGGCCCGGGAACCGTGCCGCCAGCCACGCGATCTCCTCGGCGACGAGCGCGGGTGGACGCAACGGCAACAGCAGCGGGCAGGGCGCCGCCCACCCCCGGGGCATCGCCTCGAGGCACCAGCCGGCGGCCTGCAGCGGGTTGGGCAGGTAGCCGTGGAACCCGCCGTGGTGCTCGCTCGTCATCACCCCGTCGAAGCCGTGTTCCGTGGCGAGCGAAGCCTGGCGGCGCAACTCGTCGACGATGCCGGTGGCGGCCAGGTCGTTGTGCGGGTAGAGGCGGAGCGAGACGGAACCGGGCGCGAAGGGCTCGGTACCCGGTGAGCCGGTCATGGTCAGGTCCGGGTGTCTTCGAGCCAGTCGGGGAGGGCGATGGTCGGATTGGGGGCCTGCGTCGCTCCCTTCGCCTCGAGCAGCGCGCGCCATCCGTCTTCGTCGGCCGGGAACGAACGCGGATCGCCCATCATGACCTCGAAGAGCACGACGCCGTGCTCGCCGGCGATGAACGGCCCGAAGGTCTCGCCCTGGTCGAGCGCGATGTGCGTGCCCGGTCCGCAGTGGACGTCGCCGCACGTCATGTCGCCCTCGAGCACGTAGACGACGTGATCGCTGTTGTGGCCGTGCGCGTGGATCATCATCCCCGCGTCCCACTCGGCGAGGAGCGAGAGGAACCGGGGCGAGAAGTCCAACCACTTCTCACGCACGGATGCGGTGCGGTCGCCGAAGTCGATCTTGCGGACCTCCTCCCAGGGGACGTCGTCGAGATGGCGAATGCGGGGACCGGGCATGGGTGCTCCTCGGGTCGCGATCAGAGGTTCATGAAGTGACCACCGTCGACCGCGAGGGTCTGACCGGTCACGTAGTGCGCGTCGGGCCCGCAGAGGAAGGCCACGACCGGCCCGACGTCGGTCTCCGGATCGCCGATCTTGCCCATCGGGACCCGGCGCGAGAGACGCTCCTCCATCGCGGGGTCCTGCTCGACGGCACGCACCATCGCGGGTGACATCGCGAGTGGAGAGACGACGTTGACGGTCATGCCGAGCGGGGCCCACTCGCGGGCCAGGCTCTTGGTGAAGCCCCGCAACGCCCCCTTGACCGTGCCGTACAGCGGGAGTCCGTGGCTTCCTTCCATACCGGCCGGCGACGTCATCAGGATCAAGGTGCCCCGGCTCGCTCGCAGGGCCTCGAAGCCGGCACGGGCGCACAAGTACGCGCCGCGGAGCGACACCGACGCGTGCTCCTCCCACAACGAGACGTCGACGTCCTCGAGCCGGTGCGGCTCGCTCGAGCGGTTGCTGGTGGCGTTGTGCACGACGGCGTGGAGCGCGCCGGAGCGTTCGAGCGCGAGGTCGACGGCCGCCGCGATGGTCGTCTCGTCGGTGACGTCACAACGGGCCCACGCCGCCCGTCCGCCGCGGGCGTCGATCTCGCCCACGACGGCGCGCCCGTTCTCGTCGCGGGTGCCGACGACGACGTGGGCCCCCGAGGACGCGCACGCCAGCGCGACCCCGCGACCGACGCCGCCCCCGGAGCCGGTCACGATCACACTGCGACCGTCGAGCGCGCCGGTCACGGCGCCATCACCGAGCCGCCGTCGACGATCACCGTGGCACCGGTGATGGCACCGGCGGTGGGCGAGAGGAGCAGCCCGATCGCGGCGGCGACGTCGAAGCGCAGGTCCGGGAGCCGGCCGACGACCGGAGGTGCGTTGAAGGTCGTGGCCGCGACGAGTGAGGGCGCGACGAGATCGGGTGGGACGAGTACCGCGTTGACCGTGATCCCCGCCGCGCCCCACTGGCGGGCCGCCGACTTCGCCAGGGCGCGGACGCCTTCGACCGCGGTCGATGCCGGGACGAAGCCGCCCGCGCCGGTGAAGCCCGAGGTCGGCGCGACGACGACCACGCGCCCGGTGCCGGCGGTGACGAACCTCGTGTGCGCGGCCTGCAACGTGAAGATCGCATCGCGGATGAGTGACTCGCCGCGTGCGTCCCACGCGTCCGGATCGGTTTCGACGAGCGGCTGCGCGACCAGCCCCGCATCGTCGACGCAGACGTGCACCACCGCGTCGATCGCGCCCGCGGCGGCGAACGCGCCCTCGGCGGCGTCACGATCGACGAACCGGGCCGGAGTGGTGGCGACCGAGGCACCGAGCCGGCCGAGCGCCTCGGCGACGTGGTGTGCGAGTGTCGTCGTCGTGTGGGTCACGAGCACCGCACGGCCGTCGAGCACGCGCGGCATGCTAGGCCATGGGCTCGTGACGTCGTTCGAGCTGGGAGTGCACGGGAAGACGGTCGTGGTCGCCGGGGCCGGCGGCGGCGGTATCGGCACCGCGGTGTGCGCCATGCTCGTCGCGAGCGGCGCGACCGTCCTCGGGTTCGACGTCGACCGTGACGCGGTGTCGATCACCGAACGTGCCGTTGCCGACGATGCGGCTCGGTTCGTCCCTGAGCTCGTCGACGTGACCGACGCGTCGTCGGTGGACGCTGCGCTCGAAGCCGTCGACGAGCTCCCGCCGCTGCTCGGGCTCGTGCACGTCGTCGGCGGGATGCCGTTCGCCGACTGGTCGTCGGTGACCGGGATGCCGCCGGCGGTGTTCGCCGCGGTCGTCGATCTGAACCTCCAGTCCGCGTTCGTGACGACACAGGCCGTCGCCCGGCGTCTCGTCGACCAGGGGAGCGGCGGGAGCATCGTGCTCGTGTCGTCGATCAGTGGCCTTTCGGCCATGCCCTTCGGCGCGCCCTACGCCGCGGCCAAGGCCGGCGTCCTCGCGTTCATGCGCACCGCGGCCCTGGAGCTCGGCCCCCGAGGTGTGCGCGTGAACGCGGTGGCGCCGGGCACCATCCGCACCGCGCACAGCGAGCGCGGCACGCCGACCGTCGACTCACCCGAGGAGCAGCTGGCCATCCCGCTGCGACGCCGGGGCACGCCCGCCGACATCGCGGGCGCGGTGCTCTATCTCCTCTCCGACCTCGCCGCGTTCGTGACCGGGCACACCCTCGTCGCCGACGGAGGCTCCTCGGTCCGGCCCTCGTTCCTCGACGCCGACGACATCCCGGTCTTCGTGCGCGATGCAGATCTCCGGGCGCAGCTGCTACAACCGCGTGACACAGATCAGTGACCAGGGGGAGAAGTCCATGGCGCCCGTGATCGATCAGGCCGTCACCTGGAGGAAGGTCGAGGAGCGCCTCGCGGCGGAGACCGACCCGATCCTCCGCCGCAACCTGCAGACCATCCTCGATCACATGAAGGCGGAGTCCGCCGGCGACCTCGACGGCCTGCTCGCGACGCTCGCCGACGACGTCCACTACCACGCCTACGGCGCGCCCGATCCGCTCAGCAGCCCGCAGGGCAAGGACGGCGTGCGCGCGTTCTACGAACGGTTCATAGCGTCGGGTGCGGGCCGCCTGCAACTCGACGTCGACCGGCTGGTCGTCGACCGTGAGTGCGTGCTCACCGAGGGCGTGATGCGTATGGCCTATCCGGGCCGCACCCTGGCGGCGATGGGGATCGCGGTCGACGATCCCGACGCGCACTACCTCTATGAGGCGCGCATGGCCACGCTCTGGCCGCTCGATGCCGAGGGCAAGGTGCTGGGCGAGGACACCTACACCGGCAGCGACGGCTTCGCCGGCATCGCACAACGCAAGCTCGACGAAGCCGACATCGTCGAATACCGGTTCTGACGCCCAACCGAGCAGACCGGCGTCAGGAGGAGCTGCTTCTCGCGGCGAGACGACGCCGGTTCACGGGGATGGTGGGGGCTACTCGGTGACGAAGTCGATGAGCTGCTCGACCGCGGCGACGAAGAGCTGTTCGAGCTGCTTCCAGTCGTCGACCGACGCGAGGATGCGCCGCCACAGGGCGCCCGGATGGTCGACGCCCAGCGCCGCGCAGACGCCGGACTTCCAGTCGGTGCCCTTGGGGACGACGGGCCACGCCGCGATCCCGACCGCCGAGGGGCGCACGGCCTGCCACACGTCGACGTAGGGCGTCCCGGTCACGAGCACGTTCGGATCGGTGACCTCGGCGGCGAGGCGCGCCTCCTTGCTGCCGGGCACCAGGTGGTCGAGCAGGATGCCGAGGCGGCGGTCGCGGGCGGGCCCGAAGGTTCGGACCTCGTGGGCGAGATGGTCGGCGCCGTCGAGACGCTCCACCACGATGCCCTCGACCCGCAGGTCGTCACCCCACACCCGTTCGACCAACTCGGCGTCGTGGACCCCCTCGACCCATATCCGGCTGGCTCGTGCCACGCGCGCCTTCGCGCCGACGACCGACCGGCTTCCCGACGCCGTTCTCGCGTCGCCGACCCGGATGCCGGTATCGGGGACGCCCGTGGCCACCGGCACGAGGTGCGTCGGCGTGCCGTCGACCGCGAACGTGCCGGGCAGGTTGCGGAAGCGCCGTTCGAGGCCGGTGTGGCCGCGGAGCACCACCTCGTCGCCGTTGAGCGCGACGAGCGCGCCCGTGAACCCCGACGCCCGGTGCAACACGCGCAGGCCCGGCTCGACCTGACGGTGCGGATACTGCGCTGCGGTACGGGCCGGCCCGTCGATCGGGCCGGCCAGGATTCCGTCGCCGGTCAAGCTGGGAACCGCCGGGTTCCGTGGATCAGGCGCCGGTGAGCACGCGCTCACCCGGCGTCCACTTCACCGGCATGTGCTTGATGCCACCGATGAAGTTCGACAGCAGCCGCTGGGGCTCGCCGGCGAGCTGCATGTCGGGCATACGGGTCACGAGCTCGGTCAGGATGAGCTTGAGCTCCATGCGCGCCAGGTTGGCGCCGAGGCAGAAGTGCGACCCACCGCCTCCGAACGCGACGTGCGGGTTCGGGTTGCGGGTGATGTCGAAGACGAACGGGTCGTCCCACACTTCTTCGTCGCGGTTGGCCGAGACGTGCCAGATGACGACGCGGTCGCCGGCCTTGATCTGCTGCCCGCGGATCTCGGTGTCGATGGTGGCGGTGCGGCGGAAGTGGAGCACCGGCGACGCCCACCGCAGCACCTCCTCGACCGCGTCGTCCATGAGCGCGTCGGGATCGCTCTTGAGCAGCTCGAACTGCGCCGGGTTGGTCAGGAGCGCGTACATGCCGTGCGCGGTCGCGTTGCGGGTGGTCTCGTTCCCTGCGACCGCGAGCAGCATCATGAACATGTCGAACTCGAGCTCGCTCAGCTGCTCGCCTTCGATCTCTGCGTTGAGGAGCTTGGTGACGATGTCGTCGTGCGGGTCGTTGCGACGCTCCCCGGCGAGGCCGTTCACGTAGGTGAAGAGCTCGACGAACGCGTCACCGGTGTCGTTGGCCATGTACTCGGGGTCGCCCGCGCCGACCATGCGGTTCGACCACTCGAACAGCTTCCGGCGGTCTTCCTGCGGGACCCCCATGATCTCGGCGATGGCCTGGAGCGGCAGTTCGGCGGCGATGTCCTCGACGAAGTCGGCCGAACCCTTCTCGATCACGTTGTCGACGATCATCGCGGCGCGGTGTCGCAGGGCCTGCTCGATGAGGCCGATCATCCGGGGCGTGAAGCCCTTGTTGACGAGGAGCCGGTAGCGGGTGTGCTTGGGCGGGTCCATGTCGAGCATGAGCACGCCGCGCGTGTCCATGAGCGCATCGGGATCCTCGCCCACGGGGAACTGTCCCGACATGATCATGGTGCCGCCGATCTCCGACGAGAAGGTCGCGGTGTCGCGGTTGACCTCGATGAGGTCGGCGTGCTTGACCACGTTCCAGTAGCCGCCGCCCTTGAGGTCGTCCTCCTGCCAGTAGAGGGGACTCTCGGCCCGGAGCTTCGTGAACATCTCGTGGTGCTCACCCCGCACGAAGCGCTCGGGGTCGTTGAGGTCGATGCCCTCGATTGCCGTCCGGTCCATGGGTCCTCCTCCGGGCCCGGCCGCGGCTGCGACCGGTGCTCGGGAACAGATTATTTGACCGGATGAACCTTTCCGGACCGGGCCACGCGCGGCCCGTCGGCCGAGGGGCGATTTTGGGGCCGCTGGTACTCTGCGGGCTCGCCACGGGTGCGGGCCGCGCCGGGGGCGTGGATCACCGGCCGAGCGAGGTCGGGGCCAGCAGAGATCGGGGAGGTGTCGTGAGCCGGGAATCTCGGCGACGCGCGCCCGATCCCGAACGCGCGCTCCGACGGCACGGGTACCGCCTCATCCGGACGTCGCTGCGCCCGCTCCGGGGCTGGCTGACCGTCGGGGTCGGCTCGGCGCTCACCTGGACGTTGGCCAAGCTGGCCGTTCCCCTGCTCGCCGCCGCCGCCATCGACCAGGGGATCGTCCCCGGCGACACCGGCAACATCATCCTGTTCTCGTCCATCATCGCGGTGCTGGGTGTGGTGCAGGGGGTCGGGATGGGTGTTCGCCGGTACAGCGCGTGGCGCATCGCGTTCCGGGTCGAGACCGACCTGCGTGACCGTCTGTTCGCACATTTGCAGAGTCTCCACTTCGCGTTCCACGACGAAGCGCAGACCGGGCAGCTGATGTCCCGCGCGAACACCGACATCCTGCAGGTCAACCAGATGTTGACCTACGTCCCCATCACCATCTCCAGCGTCGCGGTGCTCACGGGGGTGATCGTGGTGATGGTGGCGGCGAACCCGATCCTCGCGCTGCTCGCGCTGGGCGCGCTGCCGTTCCTCAACGTGCTCGCGACGCGCTTCGTGGCCCGGGCGTCACCGATCGGCCTCGAGCAGCAGATCAAGCTCGGCGACGTCTCGAGCGTGATCGAGGAGAGCGTCTCGGGGATCCGGGCGGTCAAGGGCTTCGGTGCCGAGGACCTGCAGTCCGGGCGGCTCCGGCACGAAGTGGACGCCGTGCGCCACCAGGCGCTCGACCTGGCGCGCCTGCGTGCCGGCTTCCTCCCCGCCCTCGACTTCCTCCCGGCGCTCTCGCTGGCTGCCATCCTCTGGTACGGCGGTCATCAGGTGCTCGAGGGGAACCTGGAGATCGGTCAGATCGTCGCGTTCAACACCTACATCCTGATGCTCATCGTGCCGCTGCGGATGGCGGGGACGTTGCTCGCGCTCGTCGCGCGCGCGTCGGCGTCGGGGGGCCGCATCTACGAGGTCTTGCAGACCGACGCCGAGATCACCGATCCGCCCGTCGGTCGTCCGCTTCCCGATGCGGGTGGTGGCGAACTGCGGTTCGAGGGCGTGCGCTTCTCCTACGGGGACGGTCCTCCCGTGCTCGACGGCATCGACCTCGTGCTGCGGCCCGGCGAGGCGGTGGCGATCGTGGGTCCGACCGCGAGCGGCAAGACCACGGTGGCGCGCCTCATTCCCCGGTTCTACGACGTCGACGACGGGCGGGTGCTGCTCGACGGCGTCGACGTACGCGAGGTGCGCGTGCGCGATCTCCGGCGCGCCGTCGGCATCGTGTTCGAGGACACCTTTCTGTTCTCCGACACCGTCGGCGCCAACATCGCGTTCGCTGATCCCGACGCGTCGACCGACCAGGTGCGGCGCGCCGCCCGCCTCGCCGGTGCGTCCGACTTCGTGGAGGCGCTCCCCGCCGGATACGACACGGTGATCGGCGAGCACGGCTACTCGTTGTCGGGCGGTCAGCGTCAGCGCATCGCCATCGCCCGGGCCGTGCTCGCCGATCCCCGCGTGCTGATCCTCGACGACGCGACTTCGTCGGTCGATCCGACGAAGGAGCACGAGATCCGGGCGGCGCTCAGCGAGGTCATGACCGGCCGCACCACCCTCATCATCGCCCACCGGCCGGCCACCATCGCCCTGGCCGACCGGGTGGTGCTGCTCGACCAGGGGAAGATCGCCGACGTCGGGACCCACACCCAGCTCCTGGCGCGCTCGGAGCTCTACCGCGCGGTGCTCGCCCCGTCGACGCCGATCACCGGGAAGCCGGTCGCATGAGCAGCCCGGACGTCACCGACGACAACAAGCTGACCCGCGGCGACGCCGGGCAGGTCGCCCGCCGCCTGCGACGGATGCTGCGACCGTGGCGGTGGCGGATCACCCTGGCCGTGCTCTGCCTGGTGGGTCAGACCGGCTGCCTGCTCGCCGGCCCCGCGTTGGTCGCGTACGGCATCGACACCGGGATCCGGGGCAATGATCCCGGCGCCATCAACCGCGCGGCCATCACGTACGTCGTCGTGGCGTGTATCGGCCTCGTCCTCGGGCGCACGGCGATCCTGCTCGTGGCCAGGATCGGTGAGACCTTCCTGCGTGACCTCCGCGTGCACAGCTTCCGGCACCTGATGGATCTCGGCCTCGACTTCTACGAGCGCGAGCAGACCGGTCGATTGGTGTCGCGCCTCACCTCCGACGTCGACGCGCTCCAGGAGCTGGTGCAGTCCGGTCTCACGTCGATCGTGCAGAACGTGCTGCTCTTCTTCGGCTCGGTGTTCGCGATCTTCGTGCTGAGCTGGCAGCTCGCGCTCGTCACGCTCGTCGTCGTCCCGCCCGCGTACTTCGCCACGCGCTGGTTCCGTCGTGAGTCGAGCCGGGCCTACCTCGAGGTGCGTGAGAGCATCGGTCAGAACCTGGCGACCCTGCAGGAAGGGCTCGCGGGCGTGCGGGTCGTGCAGGCGTTCAGCCGCGAGAGCTCGTTCGCGTTGCGCTTCCGGGAGACGAACGAGGCGCAGTTCGATGCCAACATCGAGACCGCGCGCGTCGCCACCCGCTACTTCCCGTTCATGGAGTTCCTCGGCGTGGGCGCGATGGCGCTCATCATCGGCATCGGGGGTTTGTTCGCCGACCAGGGGATCGTGACCGTGGGCACGGTGGCCGCCTTCGTGCTGTACTTGAACAGTCTCTTCGAACCGGTGCAGAACCTCAGCCAGCAGTACAACATCGTGCAATCGGCCGGCGCCGCGCTCAAGAAGATCTTCGAGCTGCTCGACGTGGCCCCGTCGATCGCCGAGCGGCCGGGTGCCGCCGACCTGCCGGCTACCGGAGCCATCGAGGTCGAACACGTCTCGTTCGCCTACGGGGGCGGCGCCGACGTGTTGAGCGACGTGCAGCTCACGATCGCGCCCGGTGAGCGCCTGGCCCTGGTCGGCCCGACCGGTGCGGGGAAGTCCACGTTGGCGAAGCTCGTGGTCCGCTTCTACGACCCGCGCGCCGGCGTGGTGTCCTTCGGCGGCGTCGACCTGCGTGACGCGACGTTGCGATCGTTGCGCGAGCGCATCGTGGTGGTGCCGCAGGAGGGCTTCATGTTCGCCGGTACCGTGCGCGACAACATCCGCGTCGGCCGGCCCGACGCGACCGACGCCGAGGTGGAGGCGGCGGTCGACGCCCTCGGGGTGCGGTCGCGGTTCGACTCGCTGCCCGAAGGCCTCGACACCGAGGTGCGCGAGCGTGGTTCCCGGCTGTCGGCCGGCGAACGGCAGCTGGTGTCGCTGGCGCGCGCCGCGCTGGCCGACCCGACCGTGCTGGTGCTCGACGAGGCGACGTCGAACCTCGACCCCGGCACGGAGCACATCGCCGAACGCGCGCTGGAGGTGCTGACCGAGGAACGGACCGTCGTGGTGGTCGCGCACCGGTTGTCGACGGCCGCGCGGGCCGACCGCGTCGCGGTCATCGACGACGGGATGCTCGCCGAGCTCGGTACCCACGACGAGCTCATCGCCCGCGGCGGCCGCTACGCCCGGTTGTTCGCCTCGTGGTCGGCGTCTTCGGAGGGTTGACGCGGGCTTACGCGGTCAGGCGGGCTCCATCATCACTTCGTCGACGTAGCACCAAAGCCAGTCCTCGCCCGGCTCGTGCGACTGGATGAGGGGGTGGTGGTCGGCATGGAAGTGCTGGGTCGCGTGCTTGTTCTTCGACTGGTCGCAACAGCCGACGTGACCGCACGTGAGGCACAGCCGGAGGTGCACCCACGTGTCGCCGAGACGCAGGCAGTCTTCACAGCCCGGCGCGCTCGGGGTGACGTCCCGGATCATGTGGAGGTGTGAGCACGGAGGGTTCACAGCGGCAGCCTTTCGCAGTCGGGCGGGGTGATCGGGGCGCGGTTCACGGGAGCTCGTGGATCGTGGCTTCGGCCTCGAGCTCCTCGTCGGCTGCTTCGAGCTCGGCTTGGAGCTCCCCGACCGATTCGATCGGTCTGCGTCCCTTGCGCCTCTGACGCCAGAGGGACATCGCCACGATCACGAAGGTGATGGGGGTGAGGTACCACTGGTAGCGGCCGATGAACGACGCGATGTCGGTGAGGGGCTCGGAGAGCAGATCGCCCAGGAAGAAGATGAGGGTGATGCGAACGATCGTGCCGGTGATGTTGAGCGCGAAGAACGGCACCGGCCGCATCTTCGTCGCGCCGGCGAGCAGGCACACCACGTTGATCGGCCACACCGCGACGACCACGTAGGCGCCGCGCCGGAACGCGCGCTCGACCGTGTGCACCACGCGCGCGTTCGGGCCGGAGCGCTTCTCGATCCACCGGATGCCCACGTCGCCGTAGCGGCGACCGAAGAGGTAGAAGAGCGGATCCCCGATGAGCTCGCGGAGAAAGGCGACGCTGAGGAACACCTCGCCGGGCATGAGCGGCGCCGACAGCAGCAGCCGGTCGGCCCGCGTCGTCATGGCGGGGATGAGGTAGGGGGCGTCGGCGATCAGCGTCGGGAAGATCGCGTTCGCGACGATCCCGGCGACGGCGAGCACCGTCACCGGGATCAGGAAGAGCGTGAGGAGGGTACGTTCCGACACACCCGGATCCAGCGCTCGAGGACAGGAGGTTCAGGAGTCAGGTGGGGTCGACGTCGGTGAGCTCGATGAAGTTGCCCGCCGGATCCTGGATGAACGCGGCGCGCACCTGGCGGCCGAAGTCCTCGCGGGAGTTGGGGCCCATCACGAACGGCACGCCGCGGGCTGCGAGCTCGTCCATGGTGGTGTCCCACGCGCCGGCCGGGACGTGCAGCGCGATGTGAGGGAACCCGGCCCGGGGCCCCATCTCGGCGACGGTACCGAGGTGCACCTCCGCGGCACCCAGTTGGAGCCATGCGCCCTCGGTGCCCGGACCGAAGTCGGGGCGGGGGAGCTTCGCGAAGCCGAGCGTGTCGCAGTAGAAGGTGATGGCGGCGTCGAGGTCGTCGACCATCACGGCCACGTGGCTGTAGCCGGCGATGGTGACGGCCGGAGCTTTGGTGGTCACAATGCTCTCCATTCGGTCGGCGAGCTCAGAGACCCGCAGCGTATTCCTCCGCGAGGAGCGCGCAGCTGTCCACCCGACGGCGGAAGTACTCGATGTCGGTGTCGGCGTCGCCCCGGGCGCCTGAGAGGCTGCGGGCCAGGACGCCCTCGAGGATGCAGGCGAGGCGCCAGAACTGGAACGCCACGAAGAACGGGATGTCGGTGACGTCACGGCCCGACGCCTCCGAGTACCGCTCGAGGAGGGCGGCTCGCGTCGTGAACCCGGGTACGAGCGTGGGGTTGTGCTCGTCGGCCCGGATCGGGTCACCCGGCTCGGCCCAGGTGGCGAGGATGTAGCCGACGTCGGCCCGGGGGTCGCCGAGGGTGCAGATCTCCCAGTCGAGCACGGCCTGGATGTCACCGCCGCGATCGACCACGCAGTTGCCCAACCGGAAGTCGCCGTGCACCACCGTGCTCTCGCGCTGCTCGGGAATGCAGGTGGCCAGCAGCGCGTGCACCCGGTCGACGGCGGGCACCTCCCGCGTCTTCGACGCGTCGAACTGCGTGTGCCACCGTTTGAGCTGGCGGCGGATCAGCTCGTCCCGCCGGGCGAGATCGCCGAGCCCGATCTCGTCGACGTCGACCGCGTGCAGCGCGACGAGCGCGTCGACCAGCGAAAGGCCCGAGTGGGCGCGGGCCGCGACCTCGAGCTCGTGCTCCGCGGTCTCCGCGTCGTTGAGCACGATGCCCGCCACGTACGACATCACGTAGAACGGCGCGCCGATCACCTCCGAGTCGGCGCAGTACCCGAGCGCAGTCGGCACGGGGACGGGTGTGGGTCCGAGCGCGTGGATGATGCGGTGCTCGCGGCCCATGTCGTGGGCGGTGGGCAGCACGCCGTGGAGCGGAGGTCGGCGGAGGACGAACTCCCGGCCCTCGGCGTCGGTCATGCGCGCGGTGATGTTCGACTGCCCTCCGGTGATCACCTGCGCGGTGGAAGGGCGCGTCGTACGACGGCAGCTCGCGCGCCGCCCACCCTGCGAATGCCTCGACGTCGATCCCGATCGGCTCCGCGGCGTCCATGGCTATCTTCCGGTGAACCGCGGCGCCCGGCGTTCGGAGCTGGCGCGGATGCCCTCGGCGAAGTCGTCGGTCTGGCGGAGGCGTTGCTGCTCTTCGTGCTCGCGCCGGGTGGCGGCGCGCACCCGGTCGGCGAGGTCGGCTCGCATCGTCTCCCGGATCGACAACAGCGCGAGCGGGCCCGACGCCGCGATCTCGGTTGCGAAGGCGTGGGCGGCTTCTCGGAGTTCGGTCGCGGGGACGAGACGGTCGGCGAGTCCGATCGCCAGCGCGCGCTCACCGCGGGCGTCGCCCCCCGTGTACATCAGTTCGAGCGCGTGCTGCTGACCCACCACGGCGGGCAGCGTCACCGAGATCCCGAATCCCTGGTGGAACCCGAGCTTGGCGAAGTTGCAGCTGAAGCGGGTCTCGGGCGTGGCGACGCGGAAGTCGGCGGCCAGGGCCAAGCCGAGGCCGCCGCCGACGGCGGCACCCTGAACCGCCGCGACGATCGGCTTGCGGTTGGAGAACAGGCGCGCCGCCTGCTCGTAGAGCACGGCGGTGTTGTCGATGACGTCGCTGCCGCTCAGGTCGGCGCCGGCACAGAAGTTCTTGCCCTCGGAGCAGAGCACGACGGCACGGCACGCGGGGTCGTCGTCGAGCCCGAGGACCGAATCCGCGAGGGTGGTCATCACCGCGAGGTCGAACCAGTTGTGCGGGGGGCGATGGATCTCGACGGTCGCGACGAAGTCGGCGACATCCACGGTGACTGCCTGATCGGTGGTCATGGTCTGCGGACGCTATCTCGTATGGACTCGGCTTGGTCGGTCGCTGCTGGACGCCTCACAAATCCCTGATGTTCCCGCGGTTTCGTGTACGACATGAGCCGAACCCCCTCGGCTCGGTCATCCATCCGGACTCGAAAGGGACTCACCATGGACATGAAGAAGCTGGTTGCCACAGTGGCACTGGCCGGAGCCGTCACCGTCGGTACCGCGGGAGTGGCGTTCGCCGCCGACTCGGGTAGCTCGACCGGCGCGACCGACCCCTCGGCCCAGACCGCCAACGGTCACCCGGCGCTCCGGCACAAGATCCGCCGGGGTGGCGCCAAGGTCGTCGCCGACACCCTCGGCGTCAGCACCCAGGACCTCCGCGCCGCGCTCAAGAGCGGCCAGTCGATCAGTGACTACGCCAAGTCGCTGGGCAAGGACCCCCAGACGGTGGTCGACGCGCTCGGTGAACGCGGCCAACACGAAGATCGACCAGCTCGCCGCCGACGGCAAGCTGTCTGCGGACCGGGCCGCGACCGTCAAGGCCAAGGTGCCGGACCGGGTCGACAAGCTCGTGAACCGCGTCTTCGGTCAGCACGCCCAGGCGTAGCCCCGAATCCGCCCACGAGGCGTTCCCGCCTCGCCCGAGATGCCCGCCGGGATCTCCTCCGGCGGGCATCTCCGCGTCCGGACGCCCCGGCCGGCCGTGCTAAGTTACTGGGCGGTAACTTGCCGGGAGCGGCGGTGTACGCCGACCCGGACGGACGCGAAACGACACGCCGTAACGGGAGGAGCCGTGGTGGCCGATTTCTCGCTCGAGCTCAACGAGGACCAGCTCCAGATCAAGAAGTGGGTCCATGACTTCGCCGAGGACGTCATCCGGCCCGCGGCCCACGAGTGGGACGAGCGGGAGGAGACCCCGTGGCCGATCATCGAGGAGGCCGCCCGCAACGGCCTGTACTCGATGGAGTTCGGGGCCAACGCGGTCGCTGACCCCACCGGGCTCACGTGGCCCATCGTGAGCGAGGAGATGTGCTGGGGCGACGCCGGCATCACCCTCGCGATCTTCGGCAGCACGCTGGCGGTCTCGGGGATCATCGCCAACGGCACGCCGGAGCAGATCGGCGAGTGGGTCCCGCAGTGCTACGGCACGCCGGAGAAGATCCAGCTCGGCGCCTTCTGCGTGAGTGAGCCCGACGCCGGCAGCGACGTCAGCTCGTTGCGGACCCGCGCCGTCTACGACGAGGCGAAGGACGAGTGGGTGCTCAACGGCACCAAGACCTGGATCACGAACGGCGGCATCGCCGACGTGCACGTGGTCGTCGCGTCGGTCGAGCCCGAGCTGGGCGGTCGGGGTCAGGCGAGCTTCGTCGTGCCTCCGGGCACGCCCGGCCTGAGCATGGGCCAGAAGTTCAAGAAGCACGGCATCCGCGCCAGCCACACCGCCGAGGTCGTGCTCGACGATGTGCGCGTGCCCGGGAGCTGCCTGCTCGGGGGGAAGGTCAAGCTCGACGAACGTCTGGCGCGTGCCCGCAAGGGTGGGAGCAGCCGGGGCCAGGCCGCCATGAAGACCTTCGAGGCGACGCGTCCGCTCGTCGGTGCGCAGGCGATCGGTATCGCGCGGGCGGCCTACGAGTACTCGCTCGACTACGCCAAGGAGCGCGTGCAGTTCGGCCGGCCGATCATCGAGAACCAGGCCATAGCGTTCAAGCTCGCCGACATGAAGACGGAGATCGACGCGTCACGGCTGCTCGTGTGGCGCGCGTCGTGGATGGGTGCGACCGGCAAGCCGTTCGAGAACGGCGAAGGCTCGATGAGCAAGCTCAAGGCGGGGGAGACCGCGGTACGCGTGACCGAGGAGGCGATCCAGATCCTCGGTGGGTACGGCTACGTGCGCGACTACCCCGTCGAGCGGTGGCACCGCGACGCCAAGATCTACACGATCTTCGAAGGCACCTCCGAGATCCAGCGCCTCGTCATCGCCCGCGCCATCTCCGGCGTGCACATTCGCTGATCTGATCTTCGAGTCGCTCCGACCTACTGGCGACTCCATCCCTACAAATCCCTACAGCTCTTACCCTCGGCGTGATGGCGACGGTCCGCGAGCGGAAGCCGGGGGTCTGGGAGATCCGGGTGTTCACCGGGCGCGACGCGTCGGGCCGGCCCACGCAGATCAGCAGGACCGTGCGGGGCACGAAGCGTGAGGCGCAGCGCGTCGCCGCAACGCTCGAAGCGAGACCGCCGTCGAACGCGGCGGGTCGCACGGTGACCGAGGTGCTCACCGCATGGCGCGACGTGAACCATCCGGTCTGGGCGGAGTCGACGCGGCGCGACTACGAGAGCCGCATCGCCCGCATCGAAGCCGATCCGATCGCAGCGATGTCCGTCGCCCGCCTGCGCGTCGCCGACGTCGAGCGCTGGCACGCGCGGATGCGCAAGACGGGAGTGGGGGAGGCCGCGATCCGCGGCCGCCACGGCGTTCTCCGTGCCGCGCTCGCGCAGGCGCTGCGCTGGGAGTGGGTCGGCAGCAACCCCGCAAGCCAGGCCGTACTACGCCAACCGAAGCGCGCGCCCCGCGACGCGATGACGCCGACGACGTCCGCGCGGCCATCGCCAGCGCGCGCGAGCTCGATCCCGCGGCCGGCGTCGCGTTGCGCCTCGCCGCGGTAGCCGGGCTTCGACGCGCCGAGCTCGCGGCGCTGCAGTGGAGCGACCTCGCTGGGAACCAGCTCACGATCGATAGCAGCGCTTGCGTCGTCCGCCGCGACGGCGAGTCGTACGTCGCCGACGTCGCCACGAAGACCGGCGATCGCCGCCAGCTCACACTTGATCCTGTGACGGTGGATGAGATCGCCGCGCTACGTGTGGAACGTGAGCAAATCTCGCCCTACCTCTTCTCCGACACAACCGTTCCTGCGAACCCCGACCGCATCGGTTGGTGGTGGACCCGAGCACGTGAGCGTTCCGGGATCGACCGCAAGTGGCGACTCCACGACCTCCGCCACTGGACCGCCACCACCGCGATCAGCAGCGGCCATGACGTGAGGACCGTCGCCGGTCGTCTCGGCCACGCCAACCCGGCGATGACCTTGCGGGTGTACGCGCACGCGGTTGAAGGAGCCGACCGAGCGCTGGCGTCGAGCCTCGCGGCCACGCTCGACAGCGGCGAGCCAGCACCCGCCGCGGCAACGACGGAACACTCGAAGGGCACGGACGTGCTCGTCCGACTCGGCGCCGCCTCGGACGCTGTCACCGACTTCTGCCGCCGCAACGACGTCCGACGTCTTGCGGTCTTCGGCTCCGCGTTGCGCGACGACTTCACGCCCGAGAGTGACGTCGACCTGCTCGTCGAGTTCCTGCCCGACGCACACGTCAGCCTGTTCGACATGGCGCGCATGGAGACGGAGCTCGAGGAGACCGTGCCGGAGCACAGTATCGATCTACGCACGCCTGGCGATCTCGGTGCGCGCTTCCGCGACGCGGTCCTCGCCGAGGCGGAGGCGGTCTATGACGTTGGGGAAGGTCGTCGCCGATCCCGGAGATCTGCTTGACACTTGCCCTGCCCTCCAACGGCACTTCTGGGGCACCCCAGCAAGTCCGATCTCGCGGTCTTACGAGTCGCGCGGCGCCGTAGCGAGTGCCGTCTGACCCACCTGCTCAAGGTCGCCACGCCCGACGGAGGACCTGCGGCTCATGTCAGCGCGGGTTCGAGGTAGCCGCCGTCGGTCTCGAGCAAGCCGGTGAGCAGCCGGTCCGGGCGCCAATCTTCGAACCGGTCCTCAGTCCGGCCGCGGCCCAGCCAGATCTCGAGATCGCGGAGCTGGTCGAGCACCGCGGCGCCTAGGAGCAGGGCGCGACCGTGGACTGGATCCCGTTCACGAGCTGCGATGGCGAACGCGGCCGCGCCGGCGTCGTTGTCGGACCGCTGCCCATCCTCGGATACGAGGGCCTCGGACACCAACCGGCACAGGTCGATCTCCACCGGGCCCAGCACGGCGAACTCGAAGTCGAGGAGGGCGACTACCTCGCCGTCCCACAGCGCGTTCATCAGCGCGAGGTCGCCGTGGTTGACGACCTGCTCGACGACGGGCGCGGCTCGGTAGTAGTCGCCGATGATCTCGTGGAACCGCGACCGCTGCACATCCGACAGACCCAACGCAGCACTGACGCGACCGGCTGCGGCCGTCGCGTCGTCAGCTGTCGCCGGAATGAAGCCCGCGTGCGATCCGACGAGCAGACGGAGCGAGGGCGTGGCGTCGTGCACGACCCGCACGCGCGCCCACAGCTGGCGGATCGCTCGACGCCGCTCCTCGCGTGTCAGCGTGGGCCACGCCTCGTGCAGGTTCTGGCCCCGAACCTCCTCGGTCACGATCCAGTCATGACCCTCGATCGTGCCCACCCCGAGGATCTTCGGGTGTCCGACCTCGGGCGGCAGCGCGCGCACGAGCGTGACCTCGGCGGCCATGACGTCGACGACCGATGTGTTCGCGATCCGCACGGCGAGGCCACCACCGACCCAGGTCGCGTTCGAGGTGCCGAGAGCCCGCCGCATCCCGCGGAGATCACCTCCGTGTTGGGCGACGACTTGGGCAGCCAGAGACCGGACGACACCAGCCTCCGTCGGGTCGCCGTGCTGGTCGAGCCAGTGCGTATCGGCCTCGGGCCCCTTCATCGCTGGGGCGACCAGTTGTGAAAACCCCAAGCCTCAGCTGCTGCTCTGCCCATGTCCGGTAGCGGAGCGTCTGAGAACGCCACGGTCTCCGACGTTACGGCGCCATGCCGGGCGGTCCTCTGATGACGGGTGCATTCCCGGCGCCACTCCGGTGGTTGGGTCACCCTGATCGCCGGATGGTCATGCCATCGACCATCTGAAGCTCAGGCCTCGAGTCCTCGATGCACTCGGTACCGCGCGTGCCAGGCGCGAATCTCCTGACAAAACGGATGGCTGTGGGGGCCCTCGGGATCGCCGCGCTCGCACTCGGGCCAGTGGCAGGGTCGGTCCTTGACTAGCAGGTAGACCTCATCGAGGAGCTCTTGGTCCGTCGCCATTCGCGAAGTCTGGCAGGGTCAACGGCGCGATTCGCTGTGCTCTCCATATGGACGAAGTAGTGAACGGCAACAACGCCCGGGCGCCATCAAACGCCGGCCGGAGGCGGGCGTCGTCCTTCGCTACTCGAGTGCGTCAGCGAATCGTTGTCGGTTGTGTGCGAACCACTGGTAGCGCCGCTCGTATCTTTCGAGTCCGCCCATGGTCTCAGCCATCTCGATGAAGGCGTGGTCGCCCTCGTCGATCCGTCGTCGCACAAACCCGCCTGTTCTCGAGGCCGCCATCGATTGAGCGATTACCTCGAGGAACTCGGTTCGATCTGGCGGTAGCCCGTACCCGTCGGCGACGACACGGAGTCGATGGAACGGATCGAGCCCGCCGCGGCCGTACCGGGCGGCATCTTCGTCTGTGTCGAGCGGGACGAACATCTTGGCGAGCTGCGAGAGGTCATGCTCTGGTCGGCCGGGGGCGGCGAAGTCGAAATCGAGAAGCGCCACTGCGATGCCATCACGAAACACGACGTTCTCGGGGCAGACGTCGTTGTGGCAGATCAGTGGGCCGCCGTTCGGGTCGGCCATCTCATCGCTCCAGGAAGCCTCCGGTGGTGGCACGAATTCAGCTTGGGAGTCATGGAAGCCTCGAAGCAGCACGGCGCTGCTCGCCAAGGCACGGTCGGTGAGTGACCAGGCCGGGAAGGGCGGCAGCGGGACGTCACCGGGGATGAAGCGGAAGCGCTCGCGGCCGTCAGGTGAATGATCGAGCGGCTTCGGTACGGCGTCGAAGCCTGCGTTGTGAAGGTGCAGGAGCAGTGCGTCGATCGCGTTCGCGTGCGGCGACATTGGGCGCAACACGACGTCACCGATTCTCGTGACTGCACCCGCGTTGCCTACACCACCTGCAAGCTGAATCTCCTCGTCCACGTCACGAGCATCTCACGTGCGTGTCTCGCGGCGTGCCGAGGCGCGCGGCTCAGGGCAAGTCCGAGCTCTCGTGGCCGGTCTTCTCCCAGACCGAGACGTGCGACGTGCTCTCGGACGTAAACGGCCGACGGTCCCATCCGCCCCACCGGTGACGCAGCGACATGCCTGTGAGTCTTGCCATCAGGTCAAGCTCTGACGGCCAGACGTAGCGAAATGGTGTTCGAGACTCGCGTACGTCGCCGCCGTCGGCCACGAAGTGATGTGACACCGCTTGTTGGGCGACAAGGTCGATGTAGTCGTCGTAGCCCACGTACCCGGGGTGATGCGCGAACACGCGGGCGTCTTCGCCAGGAGGGAGCCGACGAAGATCGGGAACGCCGACCTCGATCACGAAGAGTCCCCCCTCGTCGAGGTGCGCCGCTGCGTTGCCGAAGCACGCGACCTGCTGATCTTGACTGGTGAGATTTCCGATCGTGTTGTAGACGAGATACACGAGCCGGAAGCTGCCACCGACTCGAGTCGTGGCCATATCACCGATCGTCACATCGACCTGCTCAGCACCATCCTTCGCGCGGAGCCGGCGCACCATCGCCGGGGACAGCTCGATGCCAGACACCGACACGCCGCGTGCCGCGAGAGGCAAGGCGACACGACCGGTACCGACGGCGAACTCGAGGACAGCACCACCACCCGAGAGGTCAGCCAGCAGATCGACCGTCGAGCGGATCAGCTCATTATCGAACTGCGGACCAGAACCGTCGTCGTAGCGAGCAGCTACGTCCTCGCCGAAGTAGTCCTCGCACACCCTGGGGACGATGACAGAAGCGAGGCACAGTCGCCAGCGAGTTTCAGGCCGTCCCCAGCTGGGTTACTCGCGCGGCCGTGCATCCCCTACCGCCGGGAGGGGGACCCGATGGGCGCCCTCCGACGACGTCAACGATCTGGGCTTCCCCCGTAACCGTGGAGGGTTTCTGATTCGGGTGTGAGCTTCGCAGCCGACGTGGTGATCGCGCCAGCGGTTGAAGCTGGTGGTCATGCTGCTCGGTCTTGTTCGTGGTCGGCGGCTCGCTCGGCGAGCAGTGCTTCGTAAGCGACTGGCGGCAGCATCTCGCAGCTGCTGTGGCGACGGCGGTGGTTGTACACGTCGATGAACCGCGCGACTGCGCGGCGGGCATCGGCCTTGGTGGCGAAGCGGTGTCGTGAGAGCACCTCGTGTTCGAGCGTCGAGTTGAAGCTCTCCGCCGCGGCGTTGTCGAGCGCGGAGCCGACCCGGCCCATCGACTGGATCACGCCGAGCGCGTCGCATGCCTGGGCGAAGAGATCGCCGGTGTATTCGCCGCCCTTGTCGCTGTGGAACACCACGCCGGTGACGTCACCGCCGCGCACCGCGGCCGCCATGCACAACGCCGCCTTCGCGAGGGCAGCGTCGTGATGGTCGCTCATGGCGAAGCCCGGCAGCCGGCGAGACGCGAGGTCCTCGACCGTGGCCAGGTAGAGCTTGCCCTCGTCGCAGGGGATCTCGGTCAGGTCCCCACACCACCGCTGGTTGATCTCGGTGGCGGTGAAATCGCGTCGCACCAGGTCCGGGATCGGCGCCGCGGCCTTGTCGGGACGGGTCAGGGAACGCCGCTTGCGTTTCGGGGACCGGCCCACAAGACCCTGACGGGCCATCGACGCGGCCACCGTCTTCTTCGACACCCGCCAGCCCACCTCGATGAGGTCCTCCCAGATGCGCGGCGACCCGTAGGTGCCCGGTGTCCCACCGGAGTCGTCGAACAATGCGCGCACCGCCGCGTCGAGCTCGGTGCGCCGCTGCTCGCGACGCGTCGGTTCACGGTCGAGCCACTTGTAGAACCACGACTCCGACACTCCGAGCCACCGGCAGCACTTCGCGTGGGACACCCCATGGTCGGCCCTCTGGGAGGCGATGAACGACGCCACGCTCATCGCGTCGCCTCCTTGACCCACAGGACCACGGATCGCTTGAGGACATCACGCTCCATCCGCAGCTCGGCGTTCTCCCGCTCGAGCTGGGCGAGCCTGGCTCGGTCGTCGACGCTGAGACCTTCGGTCTCGCCGCGCGCGGCACGATCCTTGTTCACCCAGTTCCCGAGCGTGCCCTCATGGATCCCGAGATCCCGAGCCACCTGCGCGACCGGCTTACCCGTCTCCCGGACGATCCGCACCGCCCCCTCACGGAACTCCGGGTCGTACTTCCTGCGCTTCTCTGGCATGAGAACTCCTCATAGTGGAGTCCTCCACGCTTCGGGGGGATGCCCGATCTCCGTCGTGACCGGCTTGAATCGGTTCCGGTGCTGGGGGTGGGTTACGGCGCGCTGGTCGATCGAGGGAGCGGTTCGCGGAGGTTGCGGATCTGGAGCGAGCCTGCGACGTCTTGGAAGTTGGTGTTGCCGGACACCCAAAAGACGAGGGGTACGTCGGGGTCGCATGCCCACAGAGAGTTCGTTCCGACGTGTCGGGTGATGTAGCCCTGCGCGTTGGGTTCGCCTTGGAGGTCGGGGCCTTGGCAGGCGCGAAAGATGATGCCGATACCGTTCGTGCCGTTCCAGAGTTCGGCGTCTGGGGTATCGGTCACGGTCACTGCGAGTGGAGCGATCGGATCGAGAACGAGGAAGCCTTGCTTCGTGACGTGGCCGCGAAGATTCGTTGCCCACAGTGTGCGTTGCGCGTCGGTCATGGCTGGTCCGCGCGAGTCGCCGACGGGGTAGTCCCACACGGTGACGACCCAGTCGCCGATCTGGAAGGCGAGCTGGTTGACACGGTTGTCGGACGTTGCGGGGTAGAAGGGCACCGGATGGCCAGCACGGTCGTGATAGGTCGTCGTTGGCGACTGTCCCTTGAACTGCGCAGCGATGGTGCCGCGGCTGATCTCGAGGGAACGGCCCAGCTCGGGTGAGCCAATCCAAGTGACTGCGCCTCCGGGTACGAAGCGCATCGTGCTGACATCGAGCGATGAGGGGAATACGACTTCGGCGCTGCCTCCGGTGAGGAACGTGATCGGTACGACCACCTGGTTGCCTTCACGGTAGGAGGGTGGGTGAAACGCTTTGTTGGCCGGTGTCCCGCCGACCACGACGCGCGGAGACGGCGCGCCTCGGTCGGTGAGGGCGAGCGTGGCGACCACGACGGCGGCACAACACGCGAACACACCGACCGACATCGCGACCCTGCGGGCCGTCCGACGCCGATGTGAACTGCGCACCACAACCGAGAACACGTCTTCCGCTTCGGGAGGCAGCGCGGTCTGCGGCTTCGCGCAGTGCGGACTCAAGCTCTTCGATCTTCACAGCTCATCTCCTCGAACTCGATCCGCAGGTTCATCAAGGCCGCATGAAGCGTCGACTTCACCGTTCCCGCGGAGCACTTCATCGCCCGTGCGACCTCGTCGTTGCGGAGGCCAACGAGATAACGAAGAACAATGGCGAGACGTTGCCGAGGGGCCAGCGCCTCCAATGCACGGGCAATGTCAACTCGCGCAACGACGCCAGCAGTCTCGTCACCAGCGACTTCTGACGACGCGTGCTGTTCGTGCGCAGCCCTCCGTCGGCTACTGCGCCGGTGCTGATCACGCGCGACATTCGTGGCCGTCACATACACCCACGCTGCGGGCCGATCCATCGCACGCACGCGAGTCCACCGCGTGCAGGCACGCACGAACGCCTCCTGCGCCGCGTCCTCCGCGACCTCAGGAGAACCAAACGCCAAGATCAGCGCCCGTCGCACCCTCGGGTAGTGCTCCACGAAGAAGTCCTCGAACTGATCCACATCGTCCCTCCCAACGACAACCCCATGAGCGAGCCAAAAGGTTCAGTCATACGACGACGGGGCAGGTCGACTTCCCAAGCCACTTGTCGTGTAGGCCAAGGGACACCCTACGGACGCTCGGGGTGGGCAACGGCGACTACCCCAATCGCCGGATGGGCCGCCCCTACCAGCGCGCTGCGCATTTCGCTGCGGATCGTTTCGGAGCGCCGCGCGGAGACCAAGATGGTCGGATGATTGAAGAAGAGGCACGACGGCGAATCGCCGCGGCGCGAGTTGGGCGACTGGCGTCGGTGGATGGGAACGGGCGGCCGCACGTCGTGCCGATCTGTTTCGCGATGTCCGGTGATCGAGTGGTGTCGGTCGTCGACGGGAAGCCGAAGCGGACGTTGCAGCTGCGGCGACTGGAGAACGTGCGTCGGACGCCAGATGTTCAGTTGATGGTCGATTACTACGACGACGACTGGTCATTGTTGTGGTGGGTACGGATCTCGGGGCGTGGCCGGGTGATCGAGCACGGCAGCGCGCGCGAGGAGGCAGTCGACCTGCTGGCCGCGAAGTACGGTCAATATCGCGAGCATCGCCCGACGGGGCCCGTGCTGCTCATCGAGATCGCCCGGATCAGCAGTTGGCAGGCAACAACCAGCTGAATGGCCGCGCCATCGGACCGAACAGCACTGGGTGTCCCCGAACGCCGGGTCAGCGCCGCGCGCAATCTGCACGCGCGTTCTGTTCGCGACAGGCGGACGCTCAGCCACGCATCTCGGCAGATCTGGCGCGGTGGCGCTTCGGCGAGGGGTCCGATGCACGCGACGACAGATCGCCGGCTCTGGAGTGGGTCCGCTCGATACTCGGTGCGTCTTCGCGCGTCGTTATGTGCTCAGCTCGACGGGTCGAGATCGACGGCGTGGCGACGTGCGAGACGCTCGCAGCCCTCCCCGATCTCCACGGCGGTGTGGTCGGCCGCCACGTGCACGTCGATAACGAGCGCGTCCGCGGCCCACATCGACAGGTCGTCGGCCCGCCACCAGCCAGCCTCGTCCAGCAGTCCGGAATCGACACCGGCCCGGATTATCGCCGTCGCCATGATCGTGCACTCACTCTTGTAGTGCTTGTCCTTGGTTGACGACCTTGTTATACGTCTCAACCCGGTGTCGTGGTGCGGCGTCAATCCTCGGCGCAGGCGACGCTCTTGTGGGACCGTCGGGGTGCCGGGGCTGGTTGCCTTCGCCCATTTCCACTCCTCACGACCTCGGGTCCGCGTCCTCGATGACGCGTCGGACCGTGGCGAGCATCTCGTCGCGCCGGTCGCCCAGCTTTCGATCTGCGTCGATCAGCCTGCATGCGTTTCGTCGTCTGGTACGTGGACTTTCGGATGTTGGGCACGGGCCGACGGACCGTACGCCCGACCGTCACGACGGCTCGGCGAGGCCGTGAAAGCGCCGGATCGTGCGGTCGAGGCGGCGGCCGATGCGTTCGGCGGCGCGGCGGTTCGCCGGGTCGCGAAACTGCCCTTGGCCATCGAAGAGGTCGTCGGCCAAGTAGAAGATGTCGTTGCCGGGAAGCACGATCGCGCCGAGCGTCGAGAGCAGGCGAGTGATCTCGGCTGGGGCGCCGTGCCCGTTGCCCTCGAGGCAGACGCAGGCCCTGGCGACGAGCTTGTAGGTGAAGTTGTCGAGCGGCGCCTCGCCGGGCGCGAGCCGGGTGAGCCAGTCGATCAGGTTCTTGAGCATGCCAGGGATTGAGCCGCCGTACTCCGGCGTGGCGATGAGCCAGCCGTCGGCCCAGCGGACCTGCTCTTTGAGCCGCAGAAGGTCCTCGGGAAGCGGCACATCGTGCGGCGGGCCAACCCGTCCTCCTTCGTCGAAAAGGCGGTGCGGATCGCTGTTCTTGGCGTCGAAGAGGTCGGCGTCCAGGACCGGGACGGGGTACTCCTTGAGGTCGAGGAAGCGCACCTCCGCGCCGGCGAGCTCGGCACCCGCAGCCATGGCTCGCGCCAGCTTCTTGTTGCTCGAGTCGGTCCGCAGGCTGCCGGCAAATGCGATGATCCGCGGACGCCTAGGCTCCGTTGGGCCGGTCATGGCCGCCGTCGTTCCTTGTCGAGTCCGACGAGTCGCACGACCAGATTGGCGTACCAATCGATCTCGGTGTCGGTGGGCCGGTGTCGTCGGGCGAGCCAGGTCGCTTGTTGCGCCATAACGAGTTCGAACGCGGCGTCGGTGAGCAGCCCCGGGTCGGGCACTTCGGCATGACGAAGCAGGTCACGGAGCACGGCCTTGATCGGCTCGCGTACCTGGTCCGAGTCGGGAAAGCGGCGAAGGAGTTGGTGGCGCTCGATGGAAAACGCGTGCGTTGCGGCGGCAGCCGCAGGAGTGGCCGCGAGGCGCAGGATCACACGCGTCCACACCCGCACTTGTTCGGCTGGATCCGGCGCGCGAGGAACCTGGCGTTCGAGTCTTGTGGCGGTGCGGCGCGCCGCCTCTGCAGCGACCGCGAGCATGAGGGCGTCCTTCGACCCGAACACGCGATAGAAGGCGGCATTGTGGGAGCCGGTGCGGCGCACCACGTCGGCGATGCCGAAGCTGAGTCCGCCGCTCTCCATCGCCAGCGCCAGCGCAGCCTCGACGAAAGCGTGGCGCGCCGCCGCCTCCTCTGCCGGGTCGTCGAACTGGTGCAGGGGTCGGGTTGACGTCGCCATCCGGCGAACTGTAGAACATCGTTCTACAGCACGCAATTCTACGCCCGGGGCTCCCGCACCGGCTACGAGCGGGTCTGGGAGCACTATCACCAGCAGCACTCGGCCTCTGGATGGCAACTCCAAGCTCCCGACGCCCAACCCGCAGCGAGGAACTGGGACGACGACCGTTTCGCTTGGCGCTCTGGCGAGGATGAGCATCACGCGCCAGCACAACCGTGCTGCGATCGCAGCTCGGGCGCAGAACGCGCGCACCGAACGCTGACCAGCTCGGCGCGGCTGGCCGCCCAGATCGGCACATCGGGTGTTGGTGAAGCAGTGGCGCCCCGAGCTGATTTGACGCGCCAGATTGCCCGCGATGCGCTCGCGCGGCCACCGCCCACGCCGCGCCAGAACGACGCCCCGAGGCGCCCATAACGCCGGCTCAAGGACCCGCCGATCTGTGCGCGCGTTCTGGCGCGGCAGACGGCGCGCTCGCGCCCACGCATCTTGGCAGTTCTGGCGCGCGGCGACGGAATGCCGGGGCTCGGTGCGACCGCTCAAGCTTTTGCGATAGTGCCGATCAGGTCCCAGGTCGCGCCGACCTCGTCAGGGTTTCCGAGGGGGATTGCGGCGACGTCCGTCGCTCCTCGAGAAGACAAACCGGTAAGGGCGGCGCCCACTTCGTCGGCGCTACCGATGATCGCGACATCGACCGCGTCGGCGACGCCCTCTCTTTCGAGCATTGCCTCATACGACGGGATGCCGCGGTAGCCGCCGATGACAGCACCCAGCCTTTCGCGAGCGCTCGCTGGATTCTCGGTGACGCAGACGGGCAGACACACAACCACCCGAGGGTCAGGACGACCAGCCGCTTCCGCGGCTGCTCGTATCGTCGGTGACACGTAGCTTTCGATGGTCGCCGCGCCTGTCATCCACGTAATCGTCCCCGCGGTTCGTTCACCGGCAAGCTGCAACATCCGTGGCCCGAGAGCTGCAATCAGCACGGACGGCGGCGTCGGCAACTCGGCGCCGAGCCGGGTCGACAACCCGAAACTCTCGTTCGGCGTCGCTCGCGTCCCCGCCATCAACGCGTCCAGCGTTGACAGGTAGTCCGACAAGTAGCTCACCGAACGGCGACGAGGAAGTCCGTAGAGCCCCTCAAGCGTCTCCGCATGCGCGAGGCCAAGTCCGAGCGCCAACCTGCCACCACAAAGCGCTTGCGCGGTGAGCGCCTGCTCGGCGAGCACCACCGGATGTCTCGTCTGGACGGGTATCACCGCGGTGCCGACTTCGACGTCGCCGTCGACGCCCCACGATGAAATGAGCGTCAAGGCGTCGAACCCGAGATGCTGCGTCATCCACACCGACGACACGCCAGCAGCACGCGCCTGCTCATACTCCGCGACCAACTGAGAAAGCGTGTCGCCATAGCCCCCAGGCCGACCGATCACTACACCAATCCGCATGACGGACACGTTAAACGTGCCACTTCAGGGCGACCGAAGGGCGACCAACCGCGCACCGTCCACTGGGCGAACCACCGAGCCTCACGACGCGCCAGATTGCCCGGACGGGCGTCATCTCGCCATGCCATCGGCCTGCACAGATCGCCGGCCCCGAGTGTCCCCGAACGCCGGTTCTTCAGGTGTTCTCAAGGCGGGCTGCGATCTCGCGGTAGCGAGACACAGGGATGAGGTGAACTCCGTCAAACGCACCCGACTCCTGAATATCGCGGACCATCTCGCAGGCGAAGTCCACGCCGGCATCGGGATTCGTCTCGAGCGCCTCCACGACGCGGTCGGGCACGACGAGTTCGGGGATGTCGGCCGAGAGCTTGCGGGCCATCGTGGCGGAGGCGGGCACCATCACACCGGCGAATACCGGGCCGTCGAAGGTCACTTGTGATCGCCAGTCGAGCAGCGCGGGCACCGACCAGCTGACTTGAACGAAGAGGAAGTCGGCGTCGCGCTTCCACGATGGCAGAGTGGTGAGCCGTGACGTGACGCCGACGCGGAGGTGCTCGAGGCCGCGTTCGCTGCTGGCGAAGTGTCGCGCTTCGGTGAGCATCGATCGGACGGTGAGGTCGTCGGATCGGCTTCCGGTCTCGGGTCGGTCGCCGTAGACGAAGAGGAACTCGTCGACGCCGTAGGCAGCGGCGGTGAGAAGATCTCGGCGGAAGCCAAGCATGTTGCGGTCTCTCGCGTTGAGACAGGCGATCGACCGGCCACCCATCAACGCGACTTCGTGCGCGACTGCAATGCTTGACACGGTCGCCCGTCCGATGTGGTTGTCCGGGATCAAGAACGACGACGCCACACGACTGAGCACACCGATCTGGTGCCGAACGCGCATGAGATCAGGGCGCGTCGCCGGCTCGACCTCGCAAACGATGCCGAAGCTCTCGTCAGCCACCGGGCCAGGATATGTGTCTTGCGGCGGACTGTCCCCGAACGCCGGCAGTGGGCGCTTCGTCGAGCACGACCGACGGTGACAGGTTGCAACGGCCTGTCGGAGGGGTCTGCCAGGATGCACCTCGATGGCGACCAAGACTGACGACGAGCTCGATGACATGGTGCCCCACATCCACTACGAGGTCATCAAGCTGATCGAGTTCCTCGCCATCGGAAACGGGTGGGTTCAACAGATCGAGGGACTGCCCGCCGGATGGGGCACGTTCGCAGCTGAGAGCATGCTGGAGGCGGCGCTGATCCACACCCGCTGCGTGGGCCGAGTTCGTGCGCCACAGCGGCGAACCCGAAGACACGATCACCGCTCGCGACTACGTGCCTGGCTGGCACTGGCGCAAGGGCGAAGGTCTCAAGGACGACCTCGCCGAGATCCACGGCCGGGTGGCCCACCTCGGCCTGATTCGGCGCTCGGTGCAGCACGAAGGCGAGGACTTCAGCTGGAACGTGTTCCTGACGAACTCAGCCGTGCCGACATTGCTCGGTGGCTTTTGCGAGTTCCTCGGTCGGCTTGACGCCGAGCGCGCCGAACAGTTCAACCAGCCGAAGCCCGACATGGTGAGGATCGACCTGGTCGAGGTGATCACTGCCACAATCGGACCGATCGGCGGCCGGTAACCGTCGCGGACGAGATGCGTCGACAGCGAGGAGCTCGGTCGACCTTCGAGGACCCGTCACATAACGCCGGCTCGGCGACTTCGCTCACGCGGCATTAAACGACGAGCACGCCGAGTCGATCGGCGTGAGCTGCCAGAGAGCCCAGCAGCTCGAAGTCGCCTCCGTCGCTGGTGAGGATGAGCACGTCGTCGTTCGCCGTTCGCGCATCCGCTTCGGCGCATACCAAGGTGTCGACACCGGACGGTGGCGGTTCTCCGCCACTGGCGATGGCCGCACGTCGAAGCGCCCCCGCCGCGTGACCCATCGGCGGGTCGACATCGGTAATGTCGAGCAGCTCGAGGAGACGTCTCACGTGGAAGTCGTGGCCGGGGTGCCCGGTCAGGACGCTCTCCGCGAGCACCGCAGCCGGCATCATGAGGTCATCCGCTCGTTCCCGCAGCAGTCGCAGCCGCGCGCGACGCGACTCGTCGATCGGAGCGAGCCCTTCGACGCCACCGGTGTCGAGGACGACGATCAACCAGCTGCCCGAGTCCGTGGCGCGGCGGCGCGGGACCGCGGTGACGTCCTCCGCGTCGGCGTCACCGCCGTCGCGGACGCGAGCCAAGTCTCGGCCTCCGCGCGCGCCTTCGCCGACGGTGCGCCGTGCGTCGCGTCGAGCTCGTCGAGCCAGGCATCGAGCGCGGCCATGCGCTGGCGGCGATGGAGCTCATCGGCCACGGCGCGCTGTGCCAGCGCGGAGACGTTCAGCGCCGCGCGACGCGCTTGGTCGTCAAGATCGTCGGGGAGGCTGATGTTCCGGCGTGCCATACACACAGAATACACACTCCGCGGTCGCCTACGCCGGGGCGGGGACCGACGTCCCGAGGAGCTTCTCGAGCGTTCGCCGAGTGATCACGATTCGGCGTCCGAGTCGCACGCAGGGGAGTGCCCCGCTTCGCACGAGCTCGTAGGCCGTCGTTCGGGAGATGCCCAGGATGGCGGCGGACTCGGACACGGTGAACGTCAGACGCTGCACGGCAACTACTCCATCCATTGCGAGTGGGGCGCTTCCGATGTAGGCCCGTCGAAGGGGTCGGACTTCGCGGTCTTCCGATCCAGGCGCGTCGGAGCAGGCGGACATCAGAGCGGGAGGTCAAACAGGAGGTCGAGCGGGAGGTCGAGCGGGAGGTCGCGCGTGGAGGTCGCGCTGGACGCTGCTTCGTCTCTCGCGTGCTCCCGACCAACGCTGTCGGCCGGACCGGATCTCCCGGTGCCCCGCTCGACGATCGGGTGTGCGGGTGCGTCGAAAACGCTGCGCAGCGCCGCCCTCCCTGCCGTCGACGTGAAGCCCCTCAGGCAGCTGCTGTCGTGTTCGACTTCGGCTTCGCATCGGCATCCTGAAGCTCCTTGTCAACACCGGCTGAATCTTGACCCCCTTCCACCGGCTGAAAGTTGACCCCTTCGTCCGGGTCGGTGGTCACGCTGGGTCGTCGTGAGGCACCCTCCCGAGATCGCGGTCCTTCAGCCGGCAGCTGTCGCCCTTGAGCGAGACGACCTCCGCGTGGTGCACGAGCCGGTCGATCATCGCGGCCGCGACGGTGGCGTCGCCGAAGACTTCACCCCAGCGTCCGAAGGGCTTGTTGCTCGTGACGATCACGCTGGCGCGTTCGTAGCGGGAGCTGACGAGCTGGAAGAACAGGTTCGCGGCTTCAGCTTCGAAGGGGATGTAGCCGACTTCGTCGATGACGAGCAGTGGAATCCGTCCGAGTCGGCGCAGCTCGTCGTGCAGTCGGCCTTGGGTGTGGGCGTCGCCGAGGCGTGCGACCCATTCCGCCGCGGTCGCGAACGCGACGCGGTGGCCGGCTTGGCAGGCGCGGATGGAGATGCCGATCGCGAGGTGGGTCTTTCCGGTTCCGGGCGGACCCAAGAACACGACGTTGGCACGCTCAGCAACGAAGTCGAGGGTGCCGAGATGCGCGACCACGTCACGTTTCAAGGAGCGTTGGAAGCTGAAGTCGAAGTCCTCGAGTGTCTTGCGGGCCGGGAACCGCGCGGCGCGGATGCGTCCTTCGCCGCCGTGGTCTTGGCGGGCCGCGACTTCGCGTTCGAGACACGCGGCGAGGAACTCCTCATGTGTCCAGCTCTCGGTCCGTGCCCGCTCGGCGAGGCGTTCGACTGAACGGGCGAGCGACGGCGCCTTGAGCGCGCGGCAGAGATAGGCGATGTCGGTCGCAGGTTTCGTCGCGGTCATCACGCGACCCCGAGCGCCCGGTCGTAGTCGGTGAGGTCGCGTTCTTCGACCGTGCCGGCGTTCCGGGACGGCCTCTCAGCCGTTGCCAGGCTCGATGATCGCTCGCAGCTTCTGGGCGAGCTCGCTCACGTCGATGGGCTCCGCCGCGACCCGCATGACCAGATCGAACACGTCGTCGTTGGTCGAGGCGGTCGGGTCGATGCCGTTCACGTCGAGGAACACGGCGCAGGCGACCCAACCGAGGCGCTTGTTGCCATCGACGAGGGCGTGGTTGTTCACGATCGAGTGGAGCAGCGCCGCGGCCTTCGACCAGAGGTCGGGGTACGCCTCGTCGCCGAACGCGGAGGCCAACGGCCGGGCGATCGCCGCGCCGAGCAGTCCGAGATCCCGGACCGGGGGAGGGTCGCCGAGCAGGGCGGTGGCGAGCGACAGGAGATCGTCGAGGTCGAGGTACTCGACCTCTCTGTCGCTCACCGCCCGAGGTGGTCGATCGCGTCTGCGTGGATCTCCATGATCCGCCGGGCGGAAGCCACGACGCGGTCGCGGTGGTCGGAGAGGCCGACGTACTCGCGAATCGCCCGCCGAGCGGCCTCCTGCATCGAGATCCCCTCGACTGCGGCGCGCCTGCGAAGCTCGTCCTGTTCGTCGTCGGTCAGCCGGAGGGTCATCGCCATACCCAATGGTATCAATCTGGTATCGCCTCCCGGTACCGATGCGGGACACTGCTCCGCGTTCGGGGTCACACCGCCTCACCCTCGTGATCGCCCGTGCCATCCCCGGCCTGCACATTCGCTGATTCTCGGGCCGACGATGGGCGGCCGCTGCGCCGACATGTCACTGTCATCCCTGCTCTCATCACCACTCGGGTCGTGAGAGAGATGCCGACATGAGCCGTGTCGCCGTCGTCACGGGTGGCGCCAGCGGGATCGGCGAGCGACGGCCGAGCTGCTCACCGCGCAAGGGGTGCAGGTCGCGGTGTTTGACCGGAACGGCGAGATCCGAGCAGGGGTTGCGATGGGTACCGAGCACGCCTTTCGGGCGACCGGTCGTACCCGACGTGTAGAAGATCGTCGTGTCGTCATCCGGTGCGATCTCGATCTCGGAAAGCGCGTGGATTGACGCCCCAGCGGACTTCATGGGCACGATCCCCGCAGGCAGCGCCGTGCCGTCGGGTCGGTCGTCGAGACGCACACCGACGAGCGCGTCGAGCGAGAGCGGGTCCACCTCGCCGGCCAAGCGCGCCAAGCGTGCTCCGTCGGCGACCACGACACGCGCGCCGGAGTCCGAGATCCCGAACGCGAGCTCCTCGCCGGTGCGCGTTTCCGCGACACCGTCGTCACCGACGCCGAGGCGGTCTATGACGCTCGAGAAGTTCGTCGTCGATCTCGGAGGGCTGCTTGACGTTTCCCTGTCCTCCGACGACACCTCGGAGGCACCCGAAGTGCGGATCGGTCGTGCGCGAGCATGGTGGCATGACGGACCCCAGACGCACCGCGGCGGAGGCCTTCGAGCGGCGGGCCTGGGGGCACACGTACCAGCTGCTGTCTGCGGTGTCGCACGCCGAGCTCGGTTTCGCCGACCTGGACCGCTTGGCGGTGTCGGCGTACCTGATCGGTCTCGACCACGAGGCCCTCGCGGGGTGGGAGGCCGCGCACAGGCGTTCCATCGAGGCCGGTGAGCACGCCGAGGCCGCGCGCTGCGCGTTCTGGGTCGCGTTCTGTTCGATGATGCGGGGGCAGATGGCGCACGCCCGCGCCTGGCTGAGCCGTTGCCGGGATGCAGTCGGTGACGACCTCGATTGCGCGGCCATCGGGTATCTGCTGGTACCGGAGTTGCTGGGGGCGCTCGACGCCGGCGATGCGGAGGAGGCGCGAACGCTGGCTCTCGAGGCCGGCGAGGTCGCGGCCCGCGTCGGCGATGCCGATCTGGCGGCATTCTCGACGCTGGGTCATGGCCAGGCGCTGCTGGCGATGGGCAATGAGTCGGCGGGTCTGGTCCGGTTCGACGAGGTGATGCTGTCGGTGTGCTCCGGTGATGTGGGGCCCATCGTCTCAGGCGTGGTCTATTGCGCCGTGATCCTCGAGTGCTTTCAGTTGTTCGACCTGGCGAGGGCAGCCGAATGGACGGCCGCGCTCGACGAGTGGTGCGTGTCGCAGCCTGACCTGGTGCCGTACCGGGGCCAGTGCTTGGTGCACCAGTCGCAACTCCAGCAGGCGGCAGGTGACTGGTCGCGAGCAGCGTCGACGGTCGCGTCGGCGTGCGAGCGGCTCGCGGTGCCTCCCCACCCTGCTTTCGGGTTGGCCTGCTACCAGCGGGGTGAGCTGCATCGGCTGCGGGGCGAATTGCGCGCCGCCGTCGACGACTTCGCGCGCGAGCAAGGCCGGCTACCAGCCGATGCCGGGCCTGGCGCTCCTCGAACTGGCGCGGGGTGATGGGCGAGGAGCGATGGCGAGCATCCGGCGGGCTCTGGGCGAGGCCGCGCAGCCGTTCCAGCGACCCGGACTGCTCGCCGCGGCGGTCGAGATCTACGTTGCGGCCGGCAGCCTCGAGGACGCGAAGGAAGCCGCCGACGAGCTGACCGCGATTTCCGGCCACTCGCGTTCGGAGGTCTTGGCCGCGATGGCGGACCAGGCGACGGGCGAGGTGCTCCTGGCCTCGGGATCCGCCGCGGAGGCGCTCGCGCAGTTGAGGATCGCGAGCGACGCGTGGCGAAGGCTGCGCATGCCACACGAAGCGGCGCGCGCGGCAGTGCTGCTGGGCGAGGGTTGTCTCGCGCTCGGCGACCGCATCTCAGCGCGCTTGGAGCTCGAGAACGCGCGCGACGCGTTCGAACAGCTTGGCGCCGAACCCGAACTGGCCCACCTCCGGACCCTGACCGGTTCGGGCGGAGGCGGCGCGGTGCTCACCGCACGCGAGCTGGAGGTACTGGCTCAGGTGGCCGAGGGCAAGACCAACCCGGAGATCGCTTTCGAGCTGACGATCAGCGCGCACACGGTCAGCCGGCACCTCGAGAACATCTTCGCGAAGCTCGGGGTGAGCGGCCGCGCCGCGGCCACCGCGTACGCGTACGAACACGGCCTGCTCTAGGGCGGGCCCGGACCGATGGTGCGAATGGCCCATCGGCCAAGACGAGCAGTTGGGTCATCCGGGCGATGCGGGATCCGGGCGGCCTTCGTACCTTCGACGTGGACGGCGAAATCCCCTCACCCCGACCGCGACGGAGGAACCTCGATGCCCACGCAGAGCGCGCCACTCGATCAGATGACCGCCGACGAACTGGCCGACGAGTTCCACCGGTGCTTCAGCACATTCGAAGCACGCGTGGATTTGTTCGCACCGGACACACTCTTCGACCTGCTCCCGCCGTACTGGCGCTTCCAAATCGAAGGGTCCAATGAGGCGTTCTGCAGCCAGCTGCGTTCGATCTCCGAAGGCTCCGTCGAGGTCGAGGTCGTGCGGACCCTGCCGACCAGCAGTGGCTTCGTGACCGAGCACGTCGAAACCCAACACACACCCGACGGCGACGTCGTCGCCCGCCGGCTGCACCTCTGCGAAGTGCGCGACGGCCAGATCTGTGCAGTCACCACCTACTGCAACGGCGGCTGGGACGAAGAGCTACGTGCGCGCCACGCAGCCGAGGCCCCGATGCCACGGCCCTGACCCGGCCGCCGAGTCCACGTCGGACCGTACCCGTACCAGGAGGACGCGCCATGACCAGCGCCACCTACCGCAATTACACCGGGAGCGCGGCCGAGCTCTACCAGAGCTTCTTCGTGCCCGCCATCGCCACGCCCGTGTCGGGCGAGCTGCTCGCCACAGCCGACCTGCGAACCGGCGAGCGGGTGATCGACGTCGCTTGCGGTACCGGAGTCGTCACTCGGGCCGCCGCCGAGCGAGTCGGTGCGACCGGCACGGTGACCGGCGTCGACGTTGCGCCGGACATGCTGGAGATCGCGATGGCGACGCCAGCCGGCGGGGCGCCCATCGAATGGCTCGAGGCCGACGCGGCGTCACTCCCGCTGCCCGACGACTTCTACGACGTTGCGCTGTGCCAGATGGGCCTCATGTTCATGGACGACAGGCCAGGCGCGATCACGGAGCTGTACCGGGTGCTCGCCCCCGGCGGTCGGGTCGTCGTCAACACACCCGGGCGCATCCAAGCGCGGTTCGAGGCGATGGAGCGGGCGATCATCGAACACATCAACCCGGACCTGGGCGCCTTCGTGTCCGCAGTCTTCTCGATGCACGACCCCGCCGCGCTAGCCGCACTGTTGCGCGACGCCGACTTCGCCGACGTGTCGTCGAGGCAGTACGTCGCACGGTTCACACTGCCCGGTCCCGTTGAGTTCCTCTGGAACTACATCAACCTCACACCGATGGGACCGTTGGTCGCCCAGGCGTCCGACGGCGCCAAGGCCGCAATGGAACGCGACGTCGTCGAAGCATGGAACCCGCACGTCGTCGACGGCCGCACACCCATCGACCAACCCATGGCACTCGCCTGGGGCACGCGACCGTGAGCTCGCCGCGGCAGGCGTTCCGAGAACGGACGATCCGCCGAGTTCCGACGCCGCCTCCTCGACGCCGATCGTCGCAACGTACCCCGCGGCGAGTTCGAGCCGGATTGGCCGGGGTGTCAGGTCGTCATCCGGACGGCGCGCCGACCATGGCGTGCACGTCGCGCGCGAACTGCTCGACCGCGTCCCAGTCGGTGTACTCCTAGTCCTAGTCCTGGGTCATGTCGGTGTCGTCGACGTCACGCTTCACGATGGCGCGCATGATCCGACGCTTGAACCATCCGCACTGCGTGTAGACGAGCGCGCCCGCGAAGAGGCCGACCATCGCGGGATCGAAGCCCGTGCGCTCCTCCAACTCGTGGACCAGGCCCTGCGCGGTGACCGTGTGCTCGTCATCCGGGTTGGCCGACGTGAGGCTCACCTGGAAGAGTGCCGCCGGTCGGGCGTCGAGCGCGCCGAGGTGGTCGCGGAGATAGCGGGTCAGGGCTTGCTGCGGTGCTGGGCATGGATCGAGTCGCCCACGACGACGCCGTCGAACGTGTCGGGTGGCGGCGCGTCGTCGACCTCGTGCACCTCGACCGTGTCGCCCAACTCGCCCAACACGGCCGCGATGCGGTTGGTGATGCGCCGGGTCTGGCCCTCCGACGTGTGGAACACCACGAGGATCCTGCTCATGGGGCCAGCTTGGCGACACCGGGCCCGCGCGATCCAGGGGCGAAGCTCCCTCAGTCGGTGAGCCGCGCCGCGAACACCGCCGCCTGCGTGCGCCGTTCCATCCCGAGCTTGGAGAGGACGTTCGACACGTAATTCTTCACCGTCTTCTCCGCGAGGTGGACCTCGGCCGCGATCTGGCGGTTGGTGAGACCGTCGGCGATCAGCATCAGGATGCGCCGCTCCTGCGCCGTCAGGCGCGCGAGGCGTTCGTCGTCGGCCGACGGCGTCCGGAATTGCTCGAGGAGCCGTTCGGTGAAGACCGGATCGAGGAGCGACTCGCCGGCGCCCGCCCGGCGGACCGCGTCGACGATGTCGGTCCCGCGGATCTGCTTCAGGAGGTACCCCGCCGCCCCGGCCATCACCGCGTGGAGCAGGGCGTCGTCGTCCGAGAACGACGTGAGCATCACGCACGCGATCTCGGGGTGACGGGAACGGATCTCGCGGCAGACCTCCACGCCGTCGCCGTCGGGCAGACGGACGTCGAGGAGGGCGACGTCGGGATGCGTCGGCGGGATCCGCACGAGCGCGAGCTCGGCGGTGTCGGCCTCGCCGACGACCTCGAGGTCGTCCTCGGCCTCGAGGAGCTCACGGACGCCGCGGCGCACGACCTCGTGGTCGTCGAGCAGGAACACGCGGAGCGGGCCCGCGTCGGCAGGGCGTTGGTCGGCCACCCGGTCAGGCTACCGACCACGCTGCGGGAACGGCTATCGCAGCTCGAAGCGGTACCCGGAGATGCGCTGGCTCGGGATCCTGGTGACGCCGGTGTCGACGGCGTGCTCGGCGCGCCCCACGACGAGCACGCTCCAACCCATGTCGCCGGTGGCGTCGAGCGCGTCGGCCTCGAACACGATGACCGCGTCGGTGAGCGCCGACGCGTGGGTGACCGCGATCGCGGGGTCGAGCACGATCTGGTCGTCGTGCAGGTGGTAGTGGACGGGGAAGATGGCGGGCAGCGCGCCCACGCTCAACGCGACGCGCCCGATGCCGCCGGCGCTGAGCAGCGCCCGACACTCACCTGGAGAGAGCTCGCGATTGCGGTCCATGAGCTTCATGGAAGCCGCACCGCGTCCGGGTAGCCAGAGGAATTGGTCCCGCCGCGTTCACGCGTGGGGTGGGATCCGCCACTCCAGCGTCGAACCGCCGAGCGGTCCACACCGGAGGGCGCAGGTTCCGCCCAGGTCCTGCGCGCGGTCGGCGAGGTTGCGGAGTCCGTTGCCGGTCCCGACCTCACCGTTGGTGCCGATCCCGTCGTCGACCACGTCGACGCGGAACTCTCCGGACTCGGCGACCACCCGGACACCGACGGTGGTGGCGTGCGCGTGACGGGCGACGTTCGACAGCGCCTCGCGGAGCACCGCCACGACGTGCTCCGCGAACGGCCGGCCGAGGGTGTCGACCGGTCCCTCGAAGCGCATCCGGGGCTCGAACCCGAGCGCCGGGCGGGCCTCGATGGCGACGCGCAGCATCTCGGCGCGGAGACCGGAAGGACTGCGTTGGCGATCCTGGAGATCGAAGATCACGGATCGAAGTTGGCGGATGGTGTCGTCGAGGTTGTCGACGACGCGCGTGATGCGCTCGGCGACGTCAGGGTCGGCCCGCGCGACCGAGCCCTCGAGCGCCATGCCCGCCGCGAAGAGCCGCTGGATCACGTGATCGTGCAGGTCGCGGGCGATGCGCTCGCGCTCCTCCAGCAGCTGGACGTTCTCCTCGGCGGCGCGCAGCGTGAGCTCGACTTCACGCCGAGCCGTGATGTCGCGCACCACCGCGATGGTGCCGTCGTCGCCGAGTGGGCTCAGGCTCACCTCCACCGGGAATTCCTTGCCGTCGCTGCGGCGCCCGACGAGGTCGAAACCCACGCCCATCGGCCACGTGTGCGGGTCGGTAGCGTAGCGAGCCCGGTGGCTCAGGTGCCGCTGACGGGCCTCCTCGGGGAGGAGGTGCTCCACCGGCCGGCCGATCAGCGCCGCGCGGTCGTAGCCGAAGATGGCTTCGGTCTGGCGGTTCACCAGCGCGATGGTGCCCGTCCCGTCGACCATCACGAACCCGTCGGGCGCCGCATCGAGGATTCCCCAGAACATCGCGGCATCGTGGACACCGCCTGCGTGGGGCACGGGTGCCGGGTCGGACATCGGGCCTCCACACGTCGGGGATGGTCGTGACGGACACGAGTGTACCGGCGGTCGGGACGTTCGACTCTGGCCCGACCCGGTCGGTCGGGCGACGATCCGACGATGACGTCCGGGTCGAACCCGCGGGACACCGTGTCCGTCGAGGCACTGCTGCTCCCACCTCCCGTCTGGCTCGACGATCGCGCGAGCCTGCAGGATGTCGCCCGGAGAATGTGCGACGCGGGCGTGTCGGCGGTGATCATCGGCCCGGACGCGGCGATCGTGACCGAGCACGACGTCGTCCGGGCCTTGGCCGCGGGGGAGGCGCCCGGCACGCCGGCGTTGGCGTACGCGTCGGCGGAGATCCTGAGCCTGCCCGGCGACGCCTCGGTCGCGCACACGCTCGCGGCGATGCTCCACGCCGGTGTCCGCCACGTCGTGATCGTCGACGCCACGGGTCTGCCCTCGGCGGTGCTCCCGCTGTCGGCCGCGGCGGCGTTCGTGTTGGACGCCACGGTGATCCCGAACTGGCTCGCGGCTCTTCGCATCGTGCTGCGCGTCGAGTCGGTCGACTCGTGACGCGGCGGCGATGCCGGGCGGTGGCCGCCCTGGGCGCCGGACTCGCGGCGGGCGCCGTCGTTGCCTACCTCCGTGTCGTCGAGCCCTGGCTGCGACGATGGGGAGCCACCGACGAGGAGGTGCACGGCCCGCTGGTGGTCGACGACCTCCTCGAACCCGGTGCTCCCGCGGTCACGCGCGCGATCACGGTCAACGCCCCGATCACCGACGTGTGGGCGTGGCTCGCGCAGATCGGCCAGGACCGCGCCGGGTTCTACAGCTACTCGTTCCTCGAGAACCTGGTGGGCGCGGGAATGCACAACGCCGACACTCTCGTTCCCGAATGGCAGGTCCGGAGTGCGGGCGACACGGTCTGGTTGGCGAGCGAACGTCGTTGGCACGAGCGGGGCCGCCAGATCGCCGCGGTGGTGGACCCGCCGCACGCACTGGTACTGGTCTCGCCGCTCGACTGGGCGCGCCTGGAGCGCGGTGAGCGTGCCGGCGGAGCGTGGGCGTTCGTTCTCGATCCGCGCGGCGAGTTCCGGACCCGCGTGTTGATCCGGTCGTCGGGCGGGGCCGTGGGAACCCATCTCTTCGACGGGATCCACTTCCTGATGGAACAGAAGATGATCCGCGGGTTGCGCGATCGGGCGGAAGCCGCGACCAGCTGAACGGCAATTGCCTTATCGCGGACGTTCCCCATGGTCGACAATTGGCAGATGCAGACTTCACGCAGGTTTCGTCGCGTCCTGGTGGCGCTCGCCACCACTGTGCTCGTTCTCGGCGCGCTGGCCGCCACGGCCACCGCCGCCGACCCGCCGGGCACCACCACCAGCAACGGCATCACGCGCGCCGCACTCGGTCAGGCGTCGCCGGAGAACGCACTGGGACAGGTGCTCTACCTGCAACGCGTGACCATCGCGCCGGGGGCCAAGCTGGCGGAGCACTTCCACGAGGGCACCCAGGTCGCGCGGATCGTGTCGGGGGTCCTCACCTACGACATCGCGTCGGGCACCGCGACCCTCACCCACGTCAACGGCAAGTCGAAGGCCCTCACCGGGCCGACGACGGTGAAGCTGCGCCCGGGCGAGAGCCTGGTGGAGACCCAGGGCCTGGTCCACCACGGCAGCAACGGGGGCAAGAAGCCAGTGGTCATCGAGCTCGTCGCGCTCTTCGAGAAAGGCGCGCCGCTCGCGACCCCGGTCGGAGAGGGCGCGACGGGCACGCCGCTCATGCTGACCGCCGACCTCGACTCCCAATCCCGCACGCTGCACACGGCGGGCACCGACGGCTCCGTCGCGTACGGATGGAACCTCCTCACCGGGACCGCCACCCTCGACGGTGCGCCCGTCGCGGTCGAGATGCTCGGCAACGTCAGCTACGTGAAGGGCAGCGGACCGTTCTTCGGGTTCGTCACCTCTACGTTCGCCGACGGCTCCACGCTCGGTGTGCAGATGCAGGGCACGGCCGTCGCGTCGGCCGACGGGTCGAGCACGCAGTTCGCGGCGACCCTCGGCATCGTCGGGGGAACCGGCAAGTACGTCGGCGCCACCGGGACCGGTACGTTCGTCGGCTCGCGGAAGGCGGAGCTCGGCACCACGGTCGCCGCCACCTTCGATCTCACGATCACGGGAGCGAGCTGATCGGCGGTGGTTCGGCGTAGATTCTCGCCGTGAGCACCGCGGCATCACCCGGATCGGTACGCGTCGACTACGAGGGTCACCTCGCGGTGGTCACCGTCGACCGTCCCGACCGCCTCAACGCCATGAGCGACTTCATGGAGGGCCAGTTCTGGGCCGCGTTCGAGGAGGTCGAGCAGCGCGACGACGTCTACTGCGTGTTGTGGCGCGCCGAGGGTCGAGCGTTCTCGGCTGGTCGTGACGTCGCCGAGCTGGGCAACCGCGGGCCCGGCGAGAGCGACTACCAGTACATCGCGACGGGTCACGGGTTCACCCACCGCTTCCTCGTGCCGCCCCGGGTCCCGGTGGTGTGCGCGATCCAGGGCTGGTGCATCGGTGGTGTGTGGGAGCGGACCCTGTTGTGCGACGTGCGCGTCGCGGCCGACGACGCCAAGTTCCGGTTACCCGAGCTCGCGCACGGCCTGATCCCCGACTCCGGGGGAACGGCCCGCCTGTTCCAGATGTGCGGCCCCGGTCTCGTGAGTGACCTCGTGCTCACCACACGCGTGCTCGACGCAGAGGAGGCCCTGCGCCACGGCGTCGTGTCGCGGGTCGTCCCCCGCGCCGAGCTCGACGAGCACGCGCACCAGGTCGCGTCGACCATCGCGGGCATGTCGCCCCTGGCCGTCCGCGCGTGGCGCCAGAACCTGCTCGACGTCGCCACGCCACCGATCACCAAGGCCTTGCACGAGGAGCTGCTCGCCCAGATGCTCGTCTACACCTCGGACGACTTCGCCGAGTTCAAGCAGGCCCGCGCCGAGGACCGCCCGCCCGAGTTCCGCGTCACCTGAGCGTCACATCTGCTTCCAGACCGGGTCGCGCTTCTCGACGAAGGCCTTGCCCGCCTCGGTCATGTTGCCGGTGAACGTGCCGAGCACCTGCGTGCGGTTCTCGAGCTCCATGGCGTGGCGCAAACTGGGGGCGTCGAGGTTCGCCCACATGCCGAGCTTGGTCGTGTAGACGCCGTACTCGCTGTTCTCGGCGATGGCGTCGCCGAGCTCCACCGCCGCCTCGACCAGCGCGGCGCGCGGCACGACCCGGTTGAGCATGCCGAAGCGCATCGCCTCGTCGGCGCCGAACCGGCGGCCGGTGAGCATCAGCTCGGCGGCGATGGTGGGTCCGACCACGCGCGGCAACCAGTAGCTGGTGCCCACGTCGCACGCGGAGAGCCCCACCCGGATGAAGTGCGCGCCGAAGAAGGCGTCGTCGCTGGCGACGCGGAGGTCCGACGCCAGCGCGATCGCGAGGCCGCCGCCCACCGCGGCACCGTGCACCGCGGCGATGACCGGTTGGGGGAGCTCGTGGATCGCGAGCATCAGCTGCGCGAGGTGGTCCTGGATGAAGTGGATCGCGCCGACCGGGCCGCGGTCGCGCGCGGCCTCGGGGGCGGTGTCGTCGCCGGTCATGTTCGCGCCCGCGCAGAAGCCGCGTCCGTGTCCCGTGATCACCACTGCCCGTACCGAACGATCGAGGCGCAGCTCGGTGAACGCGGCGCGCAATTCCTCGACCATCCCCGTGGTGAGCGCGTTGTACCGGTCGGGGTCGTGCAGCTCGACGAGAGCGACGTCGTCGCTCGCCGAGGAGACGGAGACGAGGCTCATGGGCTTCCGGTCACGGTGCGACCGACATCAGGTCGGCGAAGCCCGTCGGCGCGTGCGCACCGATGCTGGCGTGCTCGAACAGGCCCCAGCCGACGGCTCCGTCGCACACCGCGCGCGCGACGTGGTCGATGTTGCCGAACGGGATCCGGGGCGCGACCGCGGGGTCGGTGAGGTCGACGGTGACGCCCTCGACCCAGCCCGCGCCCTTCCACTGGCCATGGGCCCACTCGGCGTCGCCGTAGCCCGGACCGAGGTGCAGCGGCACGAACCCGAGCGTCTCGATCTCCACCGTCACGGGATTCCCCCGCATGTCGTGCAGGCGCAGCGTCGCGCCCTCGGGGTGGCGGGTACCCGACCGGTAGCGGATGTCGAAGACCGGCCAGCCCAGTTGTTCGACGCGACCGTCGGCCCAGACCCGTTTGGCGTCGTTCAGGGTGCGGTACCCGTCGGGCTGCTCCTGGGCCATCACGATGATCGAGAACTCGTCGAAGCGCAGCGGGGCGTAGAGCCACCAGAACCCGTGTCCCTCGTCGGTGCGACCGGGCGCGTCGGCGTCGCCCACGGGGCGGATGCCCCACGAACGGTCACGGCTGCCGAGCCACGTCGACGGCTCGACCGCGAGGGTCTCGCCCGCGACGCGGATTTCGCCGGTCCACGTGCCGAGCTGCGCGAAGCGCGTGCTCTGGAGGATGGTCCGGAACCCGTTGCTGATCACGTGCGGTTCTTCTTCGACCGCGGGGAACGATCCTTCCCACGTGAGGTCGAGACCGACGCCGTGGTCGTCGCCGTCGCAGACCACCCGCACCTTCTGCAGCGGTTCGAGCACCTCGATGCGGTACGGACCGACCTGCTGGTGCATGCGGTCGGGCCCGAGCACATCGGAGAAACGTGCGGTGTGGACCGTGTCGCCGCGCTTGACGGTCGTGTACGCGTCGATCACACCCAGGTTCGCGTACGTACCGAGCCCTGTGATCACGAAGACCTCACCGGTGCGGTCGTGCGCGTTGAAGTAGCAGCGGTCGTAGAAGTTCTTGTCGCTGGTGCCCACCTGGCTCATGGACCTGGCCGTCTGGTGGACGGGGAATTCGTCGAGAGGGTGCAGCATGGCCGGAAAGCTAGTTCTCCCGGGCGAGCGGGGTACCCGTCGGCGGGGCACCGTAGAGTGCTCGGACGACGGGTGTCCGGAAAGGAGCGGCTGGATGGACGAATCCGCGATCGGCCCTGCCCTCGACGAGATCCGCGACCTCGTCCGCGCCGACGGCGGCGACATGCTGCTCGCGTCGGTCGACGGCGACACGATCGCGCTCCGATTGGTGGTGGAGGGCGCGAGCTGCGTCGAGTGCGTGATGCCCCGGGAGTTCCTCGAGCAGGTCGCGCTCGATGTGTTCCGCCGCGGTGGGGTGGCCGTCGACGCGGTGACCGTCGACGATCCCCGCGAACATCCCGACTTCGTCATGCCCGAACACTGAGCCCCGGAACCGGACGAGGAGAGGAGCTGTGCGATGCGACTCGAAGACCGCGTAGCGATCATCACCGGCGGGGGGAGCGGGATCGGCACCGCGTACACGCGCCGGTTCCTGGCCGAGGGGGCCAAGGTCATGATCGCCGACATCGGCGAGGAGCAGGGTCGCAAGACGGCCGACGCGCTCGCCGGCGACGGTGACGTGGAGTTCGTGCGCGCCGACATCGCCGACCCCGCGAGCGCACAGGAGGCCGTGGATGCCACCGTCGATCGGTTCGGTCGTGTCGACGTCCTCGTGAACAACGCCGCGATCTACGGCGACTACGTCGGTGCCGACAACAGCCTCGAGTACCTGAGGCAGGTGTTCGACGTGAACCTGCACGGCCAGTGGGTGATGGCCAAGGCCGTGGCCCCGCTGTTGGTCGGGCAGCGCTGGGGTCGGATCGTGAACGTGTCGTCGATCGCCGCGTACCTCCACCAGCTCAGCGCCGTCGCCGATCCCGACCACTTCGAGCTGGGCAGCTACGCCTACATGCAGTCGAAGTGGGGCGTGCTGGGCCTCACCCGCCACATGGCCGGTCAGCTCGGACAGTTCAATGTGACCGTCAACTGCATCGCGCCGGGGCTCGTGAACACCGAGGCCACCGAGAAGCAGGTGCCCGGCGACTTCCAGCCCATGTTCGCCACCATGTCGGCGATGCGACGCAACGCGGAACCCGAACACATGGTGGGCGTGGCGGTGTTCTTCGCGTCGAGCGACGCCGACCTGGTGAACGGGCAGGTCATCGTGGTCGACGGCGGCAACGTGATGCCGGTCTGATGGACGCCGACGCGGAGATCCGCACCCTGCTCGCGCGCATCGCGCAGCTCGCCGACACCGGCGACCTCGACGAGTACATCACGTTGTTCACCGGCGACGCGGTCTGGGCCATGCCCGAGAACCCGCTCCTGGGCCTGGCCGCCAACTCCCGACAGGGCCACGAGGAGATCCTCGAGGGCGCGCGGGAACGTCGGGCGAGCGGGCTGCAGGGTCCGGGGACCGACACCCGCCACGTGCTCACGACGCTCGCGATCGAGGTGATCGACGACACGCACGCGAACGCGCGCTCCTACTTCCTCTTCTTCGGTGCCACGAGCACCACGCCCGAGCTGCGGACCATGGGGCAGTACGACGACGTCCTGGTGAAGGGCGAGCACGGCTGGCAGCTCGCCCACCGCACCATCACGATGGGCTGAGCACGATGGGCCGAGCCGCGTGCGGTGTCAGGTGAGCGGGCACCCGTCGCTGGTGAGCGTGGCCGGCGCGGCCGGATCGGTCGCCGGCTCCCAGAGGCCGGTGCGCACCCAGTCAGGCGGGCCCGACGCCGTGCCGGACGAACCGCCCGCGCAGATCGACCAGAACGCATAGGGCGCGGTGGTGCGGTCCCCTGCGGCGTCGAGCTCGATGGTGCCGGTCACACCCTTGTAGCCGTCGGCCGCGGCGATGAAGGCGGACTGCAGGGCGGCGTTGTCCGGCTTCCTGCCCGCGGCCACGAGCGTCTTGGCCGACACGTTGAGTGCGTCGTAGGCGGCGAGGGTGAACGCGTCGGCCGGGGCCTTCGCCTTGGTGCTGATGAGCTTGATCAGCGCGGCGTCCTTGGTCGCGCGATCGGCGGGGAGCGCGACGAGCGGGCTCGGGTAGCCGTGCACCGACAGCGCGAACGCGGCGCCGTCCTTGTTGTCGATGAGCGCAGTGGACTGCGCCGAGCCGTCGCCGCCGTACCAGCCGACGCTCGCCAGCGAGGGGATCGCCTTGGCCGCGGCCAGGACATTCGCGGTCTCCTCGAAGCCGGCGAGGTACACCGCGACGTGATCCGCGCCGGCGGCCACCACCGCGGCGTCGACCTGGGCGGTGACGGCGGCAAGACCGGTCGAGAAATCGGTGGTGTCGGGTTCGTAGCGGTAGCCCTCACTCACGGACGCGCCCAGCGTCGGTCCGGTCGAGCGCACCGTGTCGGAGAGCCCCTGGTTGCCGGCGTCGTTCCTCCACATGGGCACGATCTGCGTCGCACCGTCCTTCACCATCAGATCGGTGATCGCCTGACCCTCGACGTGGTCGGTAGGGACGAAGCGGAACACGTTGTCGTCGGGGATGGCGATCGACGACGCCGTGCTCCCCTGGGAGACGACGAGCACCCCGAGCGAAGCCGCGAGGTCCTTGATCGCCGCGACCTCCGAACTCGATTGTGGACCGATCACGATGTGTGCGCCCTTCTTCGCGAGCTGCTTGACCCCGGTGACGGCGCGGTTGGGATCGAGATCGGTGTTGTAGACGTCGAGCACGAGCTTGGTGTCGCCGCGCTTCGGCCGCGCGTTGCGCGTTCCACTTCTTGACCGCGACCTGCAACGCGACCTTCGAGGTGTTGCCCAACGTGGAGCCGCCACCGGTCAGCGACAGCAACGCTCCCACGTGGACGGTTGTCGACTTCGACCCGGCGGCGGCGACCGGAGGCGCAGCGACGACCCCGAGGGTCAACGCCGCGACGGTCGCGGCGATCAGTGCGCGCATGTCGAAATCCCCTCGGTGGTTCACGGAATGGGGGAGTATCGCACGCGATGGGCACGCCGCCGTACCGACCCGAAGGATTCGTGACCCGCGAGACACCCGCGTCGCCCGGTCACGAGCTGATCGGCTCCGGACCGGTACGCCCGGTGGGCTGGCTCGAACTGTTCTACGACCTCGTGTTCGTGGCCGCGGTGGTCACCTTCAGCGACGCCATCAGCCGCAAGCCCGACATCGGCCAGACCGCCGTCGTCGACGGCGCGTTCGCCGCGACGTGGTTGATCTGGGTCGCCACCACCCTCCATACCAACCGCTACCGCGACGACGGCGCGATCCACCGGGGTCTCGTGCTCGTGCAGATGCTGTTGCTCACGATCAACGCGCTCGCGGTCGGCGACGGGTTCAATGCCCACCAGGCGGTGATCTCGGTCACGTACGCCCTGCTCGCGCTCGATGTCTCGGCGATGTACGCGCGGCGGGTCCGGGCCGGTGGTGACGAGGGCCGCCTGGCGCGGGCGCGCCGGAACCAGTACGGCGCGGCCGCGCTCCCGGTGATCGTCGCCGCGGTCGTCCCCGAGCCGGCACGCATCGTGCTCTGGGCGGTCGGGTTCGTACTCCTCGCCTGGCCGACCCTGGGTTGGCGAACCGGGCGCCTCGGTGCGGTCCCGCCCTTCGACGAGCACCACCTGGTCGAGCGGCTGGGGCTCCTCACGATCATCGTCTGCGGCGAGTCGTTCGTGAAGGTGTCGCTGCTCGCCGCCGACGGTCGTCTCGACGGCATCGACATCAGCGTGCTGGTGACCATGTTCGGATTCGTGTTCGGCGTCTGGTGGGCCTATTTCGACGATGTGCCCCTGGCCGGGCTTCGGACCGATGCGCCACGTACCGCCGGATGGCTCGTGGGGCATCTGATCGTGCAACTCTCGCTCGTGGGGAGCGCGGTCGGGTTCTCCAAGCTGCTGAGCTACCGGCTGAGCACACCACTTGGCGGCGACAGGTCGCTGATCGTGACGCTGCCGCTCGTCGGAGTGCTGCTCGGGCTCACGCTCATCGGGGTGTGCACCCGGCGGGTCCCCCAACGCGGCCTCGTGCTCCTGCGCCTCGGGGTCGCGGCCGCCGTCGGCGCGATGGCCATCGTCACCTGGAGGGTCGACTGGATCAACGCCGATGGTGGCGGGATCCTCGCCGGGGTCGCGCTCGGGGTACTCGGCCCTGGCGACCCTGGTGCTCCGCCGCACGAGGGTGGAGGTGGCGCCCGACGGTTCGGACCCTTCGCCCGGTGCGAGCCGCGTGCGGTACAAAGGAGCGGAGTAACCGGCGAGCTCCGGGGGAGCATCACCCATGGCCATGGCGACGACCGACCATTACACGATCATCTCGGCCGACACCCACGCGGGTGCGAACCACGAGACCTACCGGGAGTTCCTCGACCCCCAGTACCTGGCCGACTTCGACGCGTGGCGCGAGAAGTACAAGAACCCCTGGAAGGACCTGCGCGACACCAGCCTGCGCGTGCGCAACTGGGACGACGACCGCCGCAACGCGGATCAGGAGGCCGACGGCGTCGTCGGCGAGGTGATCTTCCCGAACACGGTGCCCCCCTTCTTCCCCAGCTTCGTGTTGTTCGCCCCGCCCCCGAAGCCCGAGGACTACGAGCACCGGCACGCCGGGATCCAGGCCCACAACCGCTGGATGGAGGATTTCTGTTCGCGTGACCCGCAGCGGCGGGCCGGCATCGGCCAGATCTTCCTCAACGACGTCGACGACGCGATCGCCGACGCGAAGTGGATCAAGGAGCACGGCCTCCGGGGCGGCGTGCTCCTCCCCAACATCGCGCCCGACGTGAAGTGGGTGAAGCCGCTCTACCACCCCGACTACGACCCGCTGTGGGCGGTGCTCCAGGACCTCGAGATCCCGGTCAACGCGCACGGCGGCACCGGCTCACCCGACTACGGCAGGTTCGCGTCGGTTCCGATGATCATGATCAGCGAGGTCGGCTTCTACTCGCAACGGCCGTTCGTGCACATGACGCTCTCCGGCGTGTTCGAGCGCTTCCCGCGGCTGAAGCTCGTGATGACGGAGATGGGTGCGGCATGGATCCCGCCCCTGCTCACGCAGCTCGATTCGATCATCGAGAACGTGCGCAAGGGTGAGATCGGCGAGCTCAAGTACACGGCGGAGAACGCGCTCGCGCGTTCGGCCACCGAGTACTTCAACCAGAACTGCTGGGTGGCGGCGAGCCAACCCGGCCCCGCCGACGCCGCGGCCCGGAGGATCATGGGGCCCGACCGCTTCATGTGGGGGAGTGACTACCCGCACGACGAGGGCACCGGGCCCTTCACCCGCGAGCACCTCCGGCAGGTGTTCCACGACACCGAGCCCACCGAGCTCAAGCGCATCCTCGCGGAGAACGCGGCGGCGCTGTACGACTTCGACCTCGACGCGCTCGCGCCGCTCGCCCGGCAGTACGGGCCGACGGTCGGCGAGATCGCGCAGCCGCTGGTGGAGCTGCCCGAGCACCCGAACAGCGCGCTCCTCAAGGGCCAGGGGCAACGCATCGCCTGAGACCGCGCGGGCGGGGCTTCCACGCGGCGAACCAACGGCGTAGAACCGGGGATGAACGCTCCAGATGTCGACGCGAGTGCCGATGGAGGGCGTATGGACGAGCCGGTGTACGTCGGACAGAGCCAGCTGCTGCACTACTGGCCCGGCGCGATGGTCGTGTTCGGTCTCGTGGTCTCGCTGCTGGGTGGCCCACTGGCGGCCGTGACGCTTCTCGTCCCCGCGGTCGTCGTTGCGGTCGTGCTGCCGTGGCGCTTCGCGGTGCTGGAGCGGGGCATCGCGCTCTGGTTCCCGTTCGGGAAGTACCGGTACCTGCCGAAGGAGCACGTGACCGTGCGCGTGGGGCACGGCTCCACCGTCCTGTTCCCGCGTCGGGGCGACCGCTTCGGCTATCCACTCACCGACGGTCTGGTGGAGCGCCGCCGCCTCGTGCTGCGCGAGGTGCTCACCCGGTACGGGGTCCAGGTCGCCGGTTGAGCGCGAGCGTGACTCGGCCGCCGCGCCTGGTCGCGCTCATTGCACCGCGATCGCGACCTCCACCTCGTCGTCGTCGGAATGCGAGACTCCGTCGAGCCTGAACACGACCGTGTCGATGGTTCCGTCGAAGGGTCGGCCCGCCATCGGGTCGTCCGACACCGGGTACGCGTCCGCCCGCCCGACGCTCAGTCCGGCGCCGGTCATCGAGATGCGGGTGGCGTGGGTGAAGGCGACCTCGCCCCGCGCGACCTCGCGCCCGTCGACCACGAGCACCGCTTCGCCCCGCAGCTCCGCGGTCTTCGTGTAGCGAAGCTCCACCACGTGACGGCCGGGGCCGAGCGACGCCGGGCCGCGCACGGTCGTACGGCGTTGCGTGGCGACGTTGAGGTGCCAGGTGACGTTCTCGCCGTCGGCGTAGAGGACCCAGCCGCTGAGCCCCGAACCCTGGCTCACGATGACACCGCGTGCCGTCGCCGTCGCCGCCGACGTCGACGGTGGCCGTGATCGCGTGCGTACGGTTCCGGACGTCGGGTGCGCACACCTCGGGGACCATCCCGGGGCTCGGGCGCAACACGGTGACGGCCTGCTCGGGCGTGGCGCGGGGCCGAGCCAGGGTGAACTCGCTGAAGGGCCGGTTGTCGACGGGCAAGACGTGGTGGGCCTCGGCCTCTCGCCACCATGCCTCGATCATGTCGGCGAGCAACTCGGGCTGGTCGGCGGCGAGGTCGTGGCACTCGCTGGCGTCGACCCGGACGTCGTAGAGCTCCCAGCTGCCGTCGCTCAACGGCGGCTCGTCGGACTGGATGGGGTGGTAGGTCACCGCCTTGTACCCGTCGCGATACAGAGCCCGGCAGCCCAGCATCTCGAAGTACTGCACCCGGCGGACCTCGTCGTGCGCGGCGTCGTCGATCACGGGCAACAACGACACTCCCTCGATCGGCGACTGCGCTACGCCGGCGATCGTCGCCGGAGGCTCGATCCCGCAGGCATCGAGCACGGTGGGGACCAGGTCGATGGCGTGGCAGTACTGGTGGCGCAACGTGCCCGGGTCCGGGACGTGTGCGGGCCAGTGGAGGATGAACGGGTCGGCCACCCCGCCCTCGTGCACCTCGCGCTTCCACCGGCGGAACGGCGTGTTGCCGGCGACGGTCCATCCCCAGGGATAGTTGTTGTGGATCGCCGGGCCGCCGATCTCGTCGATGCGCTCGATCGCCTCCGCCAGTGACGTGCCGAGGCCGTTCCAGGTGCGCAGGTCGTTGAGCGATCCGCCGACACCGCCCTCGGAGCTGGCGCCGTTGTCCGAGAGCACCATCACGATGGTGTCGTCGAGGTCACCGGTCCGGGCGAGGAAGTCGACGAGGCGCCCGACCTGGGCGTCAGTGTGGGTCAGCATGGCGGCGAACGCCTCCATGAACCGCGCGTGGACCCGCTGTTCGTCGGGGGACAGGTCGGCCCACGCTGGGACCCACTCGGGTCGGGGTGACAGCTCGGTGTCGGGGTCGATCACGCCGAGCTGCCGCTGGCGGGCGACGCAGCGGTCACGCCAGACGTCCCACCCCTCGTCGAACCGGCCGCGGTACCGATCCAGGTACTCCTGGGGCGCCTGGTGCGGTGAATGGCACGCTCCCGGCGTGAGGTACAGGAAGAACGGCTTGCCGGGATCGGCGTTGCGCAGGTCGGTCAGGTATTCGATCCCGTGGTCGACGAGATCCGTCGTGAGGTGGTAGCCGTCCGCGTAGCCGCCCGGCGCCGCGACCTGGTGATTGTCGTGGACCAGGTTGGGGGCGAACTGGTGGCTCTCACCGTCGAAGAACCCGTAGTACCGCTCGAACCCGCGACCGAGAGGCCAGCTCGTGCGGGGGGCGCCGAGGTGTTGCAGATCACGCGGGGTCAGGTGCCACTTGCCGACCGCGTACGCCGCCCACCCGGCCGGTGTGAGCATGGCGGGGAGGAACCCGTGGCGGTGCGAGATGGTGGCGTCGTACCCCGGGAAGCCCAGCGACAGGTCGATGATCCGGCCCATCCCGACGCTGTGGTGGTTGCGCCCCGTGAGCACACACGCCCGCGTCGGCGAGCACAGGCCCGTGGTGTGGAAGTTGGTGAAGGTGACGCCGCCTGCGGCCAGGCGGTCGAAGGCGGGCGTGTCGATGTCGGACCCGTACGGGCCGATCTGGGCGAAGCCGACGTCGTCGAGCAGCACGACGACGACGTTGGGAGCTCCCTCCGGCGCGCGGTCCGGTTCGGGCCACCACGGTTCGGACTCGTGATGCCACCGACCGATGCGCCCTGCGAACTCTTCCGACTCCATCCGAGGCTCCCTGCTTGGCTGCTGGCGGCACGGTACCGCCCGCTCGCGGCGCCTGCTCGGGGTTCAGGTGACGGTGAGCGCGAGGGCCAGGAACGCGGTGGCCGCGGGCGACAGCGGCCCGGCGCGGTGGAAGAGGAAGATCGGACGCGTGAGGCGCGGCCGCACCGGGGCGACGGTGGCGCCCAGCGCCGCCGCCTGCTCCGCCAGCGCGCGGGTAGAGGGTGGCACCCGCGCCCGCGAGCACCAGCGGCAGGATCGCCTCGCGTTGGGCGGCCTCCACCGCGATCTCCGGGGTCATGCCCGCCGCGGCGAACGCTTCCTCGAGCTGACCGCGGGTCGCGGTGCCCGCCGGCCCCGCGACGAGCGGGATGCGAGCCAGGTCGGCGATCGACACCGACCGCCCGGGCGTCGGCGTGCCCGGCGGGAGGACGGCGAGGAGGTCCTGGGTACCGAGCCCCCGGCTCACGAACCGCGGTGACGGTTCGGTGCGCACGGTCACCCCGAGCTCGCAGGCCCCGGTGGCGACGAGATCCTCCAGCGTGTCGGCGTCGGCCGGATCGGCGAGCGCCACCGTCACCCCAGGATGCGCGTGCCGGAACGCGCCGACCATCGGGGTCACCGGGTCGATCGCGAGGGTCGGCAACGCAGCGACGTCGAGTCGTCCGGCATCGAGCCCGGCGACCGCGGCGACCGCGGCCCGGCCGGTGTCGACGTCGCGCAGCGCTTGGCGTGCCGGGCCGACGAGCGCGTCCCCGGCCGCGGTGAGCACCACGCCGCGTCCCACGCGGTGGAAGAGGGGGGTTCCGAGCTCCGCCTCGAGGTCGCGGATCGCCTGCGACACCGACGGCTGCGCCACGTGCTCGGCTTCCGCGGCGCGCGTCATGCCGTGGTGGTCGACCACGGCGAGGAACAGCCGGAGCTTTCGCAGATCCATAGGCAAAGCCTATGGGGACAGACAGAACTACGTCTTGGACGTATGAAGGCCCGAAGCGGACGATGTCGACGTGGATCTCCTGCTCATCGCCGCCATCGGCGCCCTCGTCGGATTCCTCGGCGGACTGTTCGGCAAGGGCGGCTCGGCCATCGCGACGCCGCTGCTCAGTGTCGCCGGTGTGGCGCCGATCGCCGCGGTCGCCTCGCCGCTGCCGTCGACCATTCCCGGCACGCTGGTGGCGGCCTACGCGTACTGGGAGGAGCGGCTGGTCGACTGGCGCATCGTGCGTTGGTCGATCCCGGTCGGCGTGCCCGCGACGGTCGCGGGCGCGTACGCCACCCGCTGGATCGGTGGGACGCCGCTCGTGATCGCGACGGAGATCGTCGTTGCCGCGCTGGGGGCGCGATTCCTCCTGTACCCGTCGGACCCCCATGAGCTCGCGTCCGAGCCGCCCGCGCCCCGCACGCGCATGGTGCTCGTCGCGCTCACCGTCGGCCTGGTGTCGGGCCTGCTCGCCAACGGTGGCGGATTCCTGCTCGCCCCGCTCTACGTGGTGGTGCTCCGGGTCCCGATCAAGGCCGCGTTCGCGTCGTCGCTCGTCGTGGCCGCCGCCCTGGCGGTCCCGGGCACCATCGTGCACGCGTTGCTCGGCCACATCGACTGGGGTGTCGTCGCCGTGTTCGGCGTCACCGCGATCCCGCTCTCCTACGTGGGTGGGCGCGTGGCGGTGCGGACGCACAGCGCCCGGCTGGAGCGCATCTACGGCGCCGGGCTGCTCGTGATCGGCCTCGGCACGCTCCTGGTCACCGGCTGAGCGGTTCGTCCCCGCCGGTCACGGCCAGGACCGCGTCGCGCAGCTCGGGGCGACAGACGAGGAGGTCGGGCAGCCACGGCTCCGGCCGGTTGTAGCGCAGCGGCGCGCCGTCGAGCCGGGACACGTGCAGCCCCGCCGCGGCCGCAACGCCCACCGGGGCGGCCGAGTCCCATTCGTACTGGCCGCCGCTGTGCGCGTAGATGTCGGCGTCGCCCAGCACGACCGCCATGGCTTTGGCTCCCGCCGATCCGAGCGGCACGAGCTCACCGCCGAGCCGTTCCGCGAGCGTCTCGGCGATCGCCGGAGGCCGGGTGCGGCTCACCACGATCCGCGGCGGGCCGTCGTGACGCGGCGCGAGCACCGGCGCCGGGGATGCCTGCAGCGTGACGTCGCGCGGCGGGCAGCGCGACCGCCGCGGCGGTGACCACGCCCCCGACCGTGAGCGCGATGTGGACCGCCCAGTCGGTGCGGCCGGCTTCCCCGAACTCGCGCGTGCCGTCGAGCGGATCGACGATCCACACGCGTTCCGCGGCGAGGCGCGACGGATCGTCGGCGCCCTCTTCCGAGAGCACCGCGTCGCCGGCGTGCGCGGCGGCCAGCGCGGCGACGATGAACTCGTGCGACGACCGGTCGCCCTCGGCGCGCAGGTCCTTGGGGTCGGCGCCGGCGCCGAGCATCGACGCCCGCAACGCGACGAGGAGTTGGCCGGCCTCGGTCGCGATCGCGCCGGCGTCGTGATGGTCGGTGGGTGTGGCCGTCATCAGCGCGGACGCTAGCCGCAGGCCGCGATGCGGCCCGCCCCGGACCCGCCGACGACAATGGCGCGGTGACCGAAGCCTCCGACCGCACGCCCCGTCCCTGGATCGCGGCGGCCGCCGACCTCGCCGTGGTCGTCGTCTTCGTCCTGATCGGCCGCCGGAGCCATCACGAGGACGCGGGCCTCGCCGGCTTCCTGCGGGTGTGGTGGCCCTTCGCGGTCGGCTTGGGCATCGCCTGGTCGATCACCGGGCTCCGCCACGCCCCGCTCGCGTGGTCACGCGTCGCATCCGGGTGGTTGGTGACCGTCGGCGCGGGGATGGTCCTGCGCGTCGTCGTGGAAGGCCGCGATTTCAGCGTCGCGTTCACGATCGTGACGCTGCTCTTCCTGGGCGCCGGGATGTTCGGCTGGCGGGGTGGGCTGCGTCTGGTCCGGGCCCGGCGCGCCGCGACGTCGCGCGCGTAGCTGCCGAAGCCCCCGGGGCGGGCCGGGGGCTTCGACGAACGGGCCGGTCGCACACCGCCTCAGGCGGACCGGGAGCCGACGGGCGTGCGCCGCTCGGGCGGGGGGACCCGGTTCGACCGGGCGACGGGCCGGGCCTCGCCCGGGTCGCTGCGCCACAGGTACATGGCGATCGACCCGAAGGTGATGGCCACGCCCAGGAGCACGGCTGCGCTCGACGCCAGCACGGCCTTGGCGTCGGTGCCGGCGGTGAGCATGTGCACCGTCGTCGTGGCGAAGAGGAAGTAGCTCAGCAGGTGCACCGCGTGCCACGCCCGGTTCGAGAGCCGGTGCCGGAGCAACGACGTGATCTCGATCGCCGCCAGGAGGTACATCGCGACGATGCCCCACGCCACCGCGAGCGGATGCCACGTGCCGGTGAACGGCACGAGCACGTTCACCAGGCTGAAGTTCGTGTAGCTGTCGAGCAGGATCGCACCCACGTGCACGCCGACGAAGGCGACGGCCAGCGCGCCGAGGTAGCGGTGCAGGCTCAGGAGCCACGCCGGTCCCGGCTTGCGGCCGAGGACCTTCGTGGCGAGGAGCAGGCCCCACACGATGGTGAGCAGGATCAGGGCCCACGCCACGATGCCGCTGGCGCGGGCGACGTACCACGGGATGTTCGACACCGGGTCAGCTCCCGCTCGTGGTCGTGTGCGAGGTCGACGCCCCCGAACTCGACGCCGAGGTCGCCGCCGACGAGGAGGTGCCACTCGAGGTCGCGGCACGGGCTCCGTCGTCGGATTCCCGCTCCGACCCGCCGTTCGACGAGCCCGAAGCCGACACCGACGACCGGGTGCTCGCGGCAGCCTGGGTGGTGACGGCGCTCTGGTCGTGCCACGCGAGCACGCCTCCGAGCGAGAGCATCGCGGCGACGCTCGAGCGCGGTCGCAGCTTTGCGCGCCTTCGCGGCACGGGGCTTGCGCTTCGGGCGGGGTCGCGGAGGAACGCGCCGCGGGCTCGCCGCAGCGTTGGGTGAAGGGGTCTGCTCGTCCATGGCGACCCAACATACGGATCGCTCGTGAGGGAGTCGCCAGAACGGGGTAAGAGCCACGGAAGAATCGGCCGGGGGCGGAGGTTCAACCTGCGGACGCCGTCGGGCATCCCCGACGTGATCGAGAAGCGACGGGCGATGACCTACGTGTTCCCCGAGCTCTTCGCCAGCCATCGCATCTGGCGGGTCGCCGACTACCCGCAGCGCCTGCTCGAGGCGTTCCGCTCGACCGCGCCGCCCGGTGTCGACGACCCCTGCGTCGTGGTGCTCACGCCGGGCATCCACAACGCGGCCTACTTCGAGCACTCGTTCCTCGCGCGCCAGATGGGGTCGAGCCCGTAGAGGGTCGCGACCTGGTCTGTCGCGACCAGCGGGTGTTCATGCGCACGACAGCCGACGAGCAGCGGGTCGACGTGGTGTATCGCCGCGGCGACGACGAGTTCCTCGACCCGTAGCACTTCCGGCCGGATCGCTGCTCGGCTGCGCCGGCATCCTGAACGCGGCGCGTGCGGGCAACGTGACCATCGCCAACACGCCGGGGAACGGCGTGGCCGACGACAAGGCCGTCTACCCGTACGTGTTCAAGCCGGTCGACGGGTCGGGCGGCAAGGGCATCGTCATCGGGCCCGCGGCGACCGAGGCCACCCTCGCCGACCTGCGCGTGAAGGTTCTCGGCGACCCCGCAGGCGGATCGCCCAGGAGCGGGTGGCACTCTCGACCGCGCCGACGTTCGTCGACGGCCGGATGGGTGCCCGCCATCTCGACCTGCGCCCGTTCGCGGTGAACAACGGGCGCGACGTGTGGGGTCGTGCCCGGTGGGCTGACCCGGGTCGCGCTGCCCGAGAAGAGCCTCATCGTGAACTCCAGCCGGGGCGGCGGCTCGAAGGACACCTGGGTCCTCGCCGCCGTCGAGCGGCACATCCTCGTGGCACGCGGGCGCGACTACGCCGATGTCGCGCCGCTCAAGGGCGTGTACCACGGCGGTCCGAGTCGATCGCTCGAGGTGTCGGTGGAGGCGACGCGCGTCGCCTGAGCGAACGAAGCGGCGCGGGTAGTGTCGCCAACATGTCTGCAACGCACTCCGACGTACGGGTCGGGATCACCGTCAACGACGCCCTGACCGAACACGAAGTGGAGGCTCGCACCCTCCTCGTGCACTACCTGCGCGACGTGGTCGGGCTCACCGGGACCAACATCGGCTGCGATTCCACGTCGTGCGGTGCGTGCACGGTGCTGCTCGACGGAGAGTCGGTGAAGTCGTGCACGGTGCTGGCGGTCCAGGCCGACGGTCGGTCGGTCAGGACCATCGAGGGCCTGGCCGACGGCGACGCCCTGCACCCGATGCAGGCGGCGTTCCGCGAGCACCACGGGCTCCAGTGCGGCTACTGCACACCGGGCATGGTGATGGCGGCGGTGGGCCTGGCCCAGGAGCGCGGCGCGCTGAACGAGGCCGAGGTGCGCAAGGGTCTCGAGGGCAACCTCTGCCGGTGCACCGGCTACCACAACATCGTGGCGGCCGTGCTGGCCGGATCGGCCGAGATGTCGGGGGTCGTCGCTCCCGGTGGGGGTGCCGCGTGATCCCCGCCGCCTTCGCGTACGCCCGGGCCGGCTCGGTCGACGAGGCCGTCGCCCTGCTCGCCGAGCACGGTGACGACGCCAAGCTGCTCGCCGGGGGGCACTCGCTCCTGCCGCTGATGAAGCTGCGACTCGCCACGCCGTCGGTGCTGGTCGACGTGGGCCGACTCGACGACCTCTCCTACGTGCGCGACGCCGGTGACGAGATCGCGATCGGTGGCCTCACCCGCCACCACGACGTCGAGACCGACCCGCTGCTGCGCCGCCACGTCCCGATCCTGAGCGCGGCCGCGGGCGAGGTCGGCGACCCGCAGGTGCGCCACCGCGGCACGCTGGGCGGCTCGCTCGCGCACGGCGATCCCGCGTCCGACCTCCCGGCCGTCGTGCTGGCGCTGCGCGGCCGCATCGTGGTGCGCGGCAGCGGCGGCGAGCGCACGATCGCGGGCGACGACTTCTTCCGCGACTTCCTCGAGACCGCGCTGGCCCCCGACGAGATCATCACCGAGGTCCGCGTCCCGAAGACCGGCGACGCGGGTTGGGCGTTCGAGAAGTTCAACAAGCGGGCCCAGGACTGGGCGATCGTCGGCGTCGCCGCGGTCGGGGGACCACAGCCCGGTGTCGCGCTGGTGAACATGGGTGCCACGCCGATCCGGGCCGAGAGCGTCGAGGCGGCCCTCCGCGCCGGCGCGTCACCGGCCGACGCGGCCACCGGGGCGGGTGACGGCACCGAACCGCCGTCGGATCTCAACGCGTCTGCCGAGTTCCGTCGCCATCTCGCCCGGGTGCTCGTGGGCCGGGCGCTCGCCACCGTCGACGGGGGAACCGCCCCCGGAGGAGCACGCTGATGACCGCCACGACGTTCGGCGCCGGCTCACTCGTCGGCGTCCCGGTCCGCCGGGTCGAGGACCCGACCCTGCTTCGTGGGCAGGGCACCTACATCGACAACCTGCCCATCGAGGGCGTCCTGCACCTCGCGTTCGTGCGTTCCCCGATCGCGCACGCGACCATCCGGTCGATCGACCTGTCCGAGGCCCGCGCGATGCCGGGCGTCGTCGCGGTGTACTCGGCCGACGACCTCGACTTCCCGAACCACACCGCGATGATGCAACTGCACCCCGCGGCGATCCGTCCCGCGCTGGCGCGCGACAAGGTGCGCTACGTGGGTGACGCCGTGGTCGTCGTGGTGGCGGAGACCAAGACGCAGGCCGTCGACGCCGCCGACGCGGTGATCGTCGACTACGACGCCCTGCCGGCGGTGGCCGACATGGAGTCGGCGATGGACGCCGACTCGCCACAGCAATTCGACGCCATCGGCTCCAACGTGATCATGGCGGCCCGCGAGCCCGACGACTTCGACCCCCTGGCGGGCGCCGACGTCGTCGTGCGCGGCCGATTCGAGAACCAGCGCCTCGCAGTGGTGCCCATGGAGGGCGCCGCGGTCGCGGTCATCCCCGGCGACGACGGCGACGGCCACCAGCTCACCGTCTACCTCGGGTGCCAGATGCCGCACATGAACCGTGGTGGGCTCGCCGCCGGCTTCGGGCTCGAGCCCGACTCCGTGCGCCTGATCGCCCCGAACGTGGGCGGTTCGTTCGGCGCCAAGCACTGGGCGCCCGAGGACATCGTGGCGGTGAAGGTCGCCATGGAGCTCGACCGCCCGGTGAAGTGGGTGGAGACCCGATCCGAGAACATGATCTCGATGCCCCACGGGCGCGGCCAGGTGCAGTACATCGAGCTCGGCCTGCGCAACGACGGCACCATCGTCGGGCTCCGGTGTCGCGTGATCGGTGACGCCGGCGCGTACGGCGGCTTCGGTGGCATGCTCTCGTTCGGGCCGACGCGCATGATGTCGCAGGGCGTGTACCGCATCCCCGAGATCGGCTACGACGTCGCGGTGGTACTCACCAACCTCGCGCCGATGGGTGCGTACCGCGGCGCGGGAAGGCCCGAAGCGGCGGCCATGCTCGAGCGCATCGTCGACATGGCGGCGGTCGAGCTCGGGATGGACCCGGTCGACATCCGGCGTCGCAACTTCCTGCAGCCCGACGAGTTCCCCTACACCACCGTCACCGGCGTCACCTACGACATCGGGGACTACGACGCCGCGCTCACCGAGGCGTTGCGCGTCGCCGGCTACGACGAGCTGCGCGCCGAGCAGGCGGCCCGGCGTGCGCGCGGCGACGTCCGGCAGCTCGGGATCGGCATCTCGGCCTACGTCGAGATCACGGCCGGCGGCTCCGGGAGCGAGTACTCCGAGGTCGCGGTGCACAACGACGGCACCGCGACGGTGAAGGCGGGAACGTCGGCGCACGGTCAGGGCCATGCCACCGCGTACTCGCAACTCGTCTCAGGCGAGCTCGGCATCCCGATCGAGTCGATCGAGTTCATCCAGTCCGACACCGCGCTGGTCCCCCGCGGCGGGGGCACCGGAGGTTCGCGTTCACTGCAACTCGGTGGGAGCGCGGCGCTGGAGGCGTCGCGTGCGGTGCTCGAGCACGCGCGGAGTCTCGCGGCCGAGCTGCTCGAAGCTGCGCCCGAAGACATCGTGGTGTCGGGCGAGGGGACCCTGGGTGTGGCCGGCGTGCCGTCGAAGTCGGTCACGTGGGCCGAGGTCGCGTCGGCGTCGGAGGAGAAGGGCGCGCCGCTCGCGGCAGAGCACGACTTCGTGCAGTCGGGCGCGTCGTTCCCGTTCGGGGCGCACGTCTCGGTCGTCGAGGTCGACACCGAGACCGGACGCATCGTGCCCGTCCGCCACGTCGCGGTCGACGACTGCGGTCGCATCCTCAACCCGATGCTGGTCGACGGCCAGGTGCACGGCGGGCTCGCGTCCGGCATCGCCCAGGCGCTCTGGGAGCAGATGGTCTACGACGACGACGGCAACCCGCTCACGTCGACCCTCGCCGAGTACGGCATCCCGAGCGCGGCCGAGTTCCCGCAGTTCGAGGTCGCCCACACCGAGACGCCGTCACCGTTGAACCCGCTCGGCGCCAAGGGCATCGGCGAGTCGGCGACCGTCGGCAGCACCCCGGCGGTGCAGAACGCGGTCGTCGACGCGCTCAGCCACATGGGCGTCCGTCACATCGACCTGCCGTGCAGTCCCGAGCGGGTCTGGCGGGCGATCGAGGACGCCCGGGCCGGCACCCTGGCCGACCCGTGGCGCGAACCCCCGGCCGGCTTCGCCTCCCTCCCCGTCCGCGAGCGCAAGGGCCCGACCAAGGAAGAAGAGATCGACCTCTAGCCACCACCACCACCACCCTACGAACCGGCGTCAAAGTCTGCCGATTATTCGCCGACTTTGACGCCGGTTGGTTGGGGGTGGGTGGCGGGGCACGCTGGCAGCTTCCGCGGCAATCCTGCTCCTCCCATGACGACCTGTACGATCAGCAGCCCATGAAGATCGCCGTGTGTGTGAAGCACGTGCCGTGTGGCACCTTGGGCATGCGCCCCGACGTGGGCACGCTCGACCGCAGTGGGCCGGGTGAGCTGAACTCGACCGACAAGAACGCGATCGAGGAGGCGTTGCGCCTCAAAGAGGGCGGCGACACCGAGGTCGTGCTCGTCACGATGGGCCCCGTCGCGGCGACGGAGTCGCTGCGCACCGGGCTGGGCATGGGCGCGGACCGTGCGGTGCTCGTCGACGACGACGCCGTCGCCGGCTCCGATCTCGTCGCGACGAGCCGGGTGCTCGCCGGCGTGCTCGGGCGGGAGTCGCCCGACCTCGTCCTCTTCGGCCAGCAGACGACCGACGGTGGTGGCGCGGTGCTCTGGGCGGCGGTCGCCGAGCGGCTGAGACTGCCGTTCCTTTCTCAAGCGACGAAGCTCACGCTGGGCGACGGCGTGGTCACCGTCGACCGCGAGACCGAGGTCGGCAACGACCGCATCGAGGCGACGTTGCCCGCCGTCGTGGCGGTGAGCGACGCGATCAACGAGCCGCGCTACACGTCGCTGAAGGGGATGATGGCGGCGAAGAAGAAGCCGCTCGACACCTTGACCGCGTCCGACCTCGGGATCACGGCCGACACGGTGGGCGTCCGCGGCTCACAGACCATGGTGCTGGGCGTCGGGACGCCGCCGGCCCGTGCCGGCGCGGTCACGATCGAGGACGACGGCACCGCGGCGCAGGCCGTCTTCGACTACCTGGCGGAGCGCGACCTCGTATGAGTCTCCTCGTCTTCCTCGAACACCACGAGCACGCGCTGGCGCCGGGGTCGCTCGGCGTGCTCGCCCGCGCCGCCGCGCTCGATCCCGACGTCGCCGCGATGCTCGTGGGCGACGGCGACTTGGCGCCCCTCGCCCACGAGGCCGGCCGCTACGGCGCGGCCACGGTCTTCCACGCGGACGACGACTCCGCGTCGCCGCTGCCCGGGCCACGGATCGACGCGCTGGCACAGCTCGTGCGCCGGCTCCCGAACTTCGACACGATCCTGTTCTCGAACTCGGTCCTCGCCGCGGACGTCGCCGCCGGGCTCGCGGCGCGCCTCGACGCCGGCATCAACTGGGACCTCGTCGACGTCGAGCTGCGTGACGGCGAGCCGATCGGCAAGCAGCCGATGTTCCAGGACTCCCTGTTGGCCGAGGTCGGGTGGCGGTCCCCCCAGCGGATTGCGCTGTTCCGGCCGGGCTCGTTCGAGGCGGTGCCGTCCGCGACCGAGCGCGAGCCCGTGGTCGAGGCGCTGACGGTCGCGTTCGCGGAGCACACGCTCGCGGCGCGGGTGATCGAGCGCACGCTGCGTGCCGACGAGGGCCCGTCGCTCGCCGACGCCGACGTGATCGTGGCCGGGGGCATCGGCCTCGGCTCCGCGGAGGGCTTCGAGCTCGCCGAGGAGCTCGCGGCGGTGCTGGGCGGGGCGGTCGCGGCGACGCGTGCCGCGGTCTACAAGGGCTGGTACACCGCGTCGGCGCAGGTCGGCCAGACCGGCAAGACGGTCTCGCCCAAGCTGTACGTCGCCCTCGGGATCTCCGGGGCGGTGCAGCACAAGGTGGGGATGCAGAGCTCCAAGACGATCGTCGCCGTCAACAAGGACCCGCACGCTCCGATCTTCGAGTTCAGCGACTTCGCGGTCGTGGGCGACGTCCACACGGTCGTGCCCGGGCTCATCGAGTTGTTGCGCAAGCACGCAGGCTGATGTCTCGTCCCGTCGACTTCGAGGCGGCGTTCGACGCGAACCGCTACGTCGTCGAACCGACCGATCCCGTCGACGAGCGCATCGAGATCGGCGTGCTCGTGGTGGGAGCCGGCCCCGCGGGGCTGGCGTGCGCGATCCGGTTCGGCCAACTGCTCGAGGAGCACCCCGAGGTCGCCGAGCGGCTGGGCGACGTGCCGTTCGCAGTGGTCGACAAGGCCAGGCAGGCGGGGTCGCACCTCCTGTCGGGCGCGGTGATCCGACCCGGCGCGCTCGAGCGACTCTTCGCCGGCCACGGTGGCCTCGACGGCATGCCCACGTACGGCCACGTCGACAAGGAGCAGGTCTACGTGCTCACCCGCGACCGGGCACTCCCGATCCCGACGCCGCCGCCGATGCGCAACCACGGCAACGTCGTCGTCTCGCTCTCGCAGGTCGGACGCTGGCTCGCCGAGCGCGCCGAATCCGGAGGCGCCATGTTGCTGCCGGAGACGTCCGCGGTGAGCCTGCTCGTCGAGCAGGGGCGGGTCGCCGGGGTGCGTACCGGCGACAAGGGCCGCGGCCAGCATGGCGAGGAGCTGAGCAACTTCGAGCCGGGCAACGACCTCGTCGCCCGGGTGACCGTGCTCGCCGACGGCACGCAGGGACATCTCTCCAACATCGCGCTCGACCACTTCGGCCTGCGCGGCGACGCCGCGCCCCAGGTGTGGGAGCTGGGCGTCAAAGAGGTGTGGAAGGTCCCGCGACCGCTCGACCGCGTGATCCACACGATGGGGTGGCCGCTGCGGCCCCAGGCGAAGTACCGGGAGTTCGGCGGGTCGTTCATCTATCCGATGGGCGACGACATGGTCGCGCTCGGGATGGTCGTGGGTCTCGACTACCGCGACCCCCGCCTCAACCCGCACGACCTCCTCCAGATCCTGAAGACCCACCCGACCGTCCGCGCCATCCTCGAGGGCGGCGAGCGGATCGAGTGGGGCGCGAAGACCATCCCCGGCGGGGGCTTCCATGCCCTTCCGCGCCGGCTGCACGCGCCGGGGCTCCTCATGTGCGGCGACGGCGTGGGGATGGTGAACGTCCCGACGTTGAAGGGCGTGCACTACGCGGTCGAGTCGGGGCGTCTCGCCGCCGAGGCGGCGTTCGCAGCGGTGTCACGAGCGGAACCGGACGCGCCGGTGCCCGACGTCGCGCTCGCGTCGTACGACGACGCGGTACGCGCCAGCTTCATCTGGAAGGAGCTCTACGAGGTGCGCGACCTCCGGCAGGTGTTCGGCCGGGGGTTCTTCGTGGGTGGCGCGCTGGGCGTCCTCAACACGATCACCAAGGGCCGCGTCAGCATCGGCTCGACGACGACCGAGCCCGACGACGAGCAGCCGCTGCTTCCCGTCGACGGCGATGCACCCGCGATGGAGTACGACGGTGTGCTCACCTTCGACCGGCTGTCGTCGGTGTTCGCGTCCGGCAACAAGACACGGGACGACCAGCCCAATCACCTGCTCGTCCGCACCCGGGTCGCGCCCGATGTCGCGGAGCTGTGGGCGAACCTGTGCCCCGCGCACGTCTACACCGCCGGCCCGGTCGGCGACGACGGCCTGGCCGAGGTCGAGCTGGCGCCGTCGAACTGCGTCCAGTGCGGCGCCATCTCGGCCAAGGGCGGCCGCCTGACCCCGCCCGAGGGTGGCTCCGGGCCCGAGTACTGGCAGACCTGACCGCGTTCCGTCGGGTCAGCGTGTTCCGTCGGGTCAGGTGGCGCTGAGATCGAGGTCGGGCGGTGGCGTCGAGGGCAGCTGCCAGCGCAGGAAGCTCTTGTCGTACTTCTCGTGGTACGCGTTCGCCTGGTCGACCATCGTGGTGAACGTCGTCTCGAAGCCGTCCCAGTCCTCGGCCTCGATGTTCGCCTGCAGGGATGCCACGGCACCCGCGACGAACGCATCGATGTCTTCCTCGTACTTGGGCCGCAGGATCGACCCCTTCTGCATGAGGTTGACGGCCTCCTTCAACTGGAAGGCCGCGAGCTTGCGGTTGTGCGCCTTCGCCGCGTAGTAGCACTTCCAGATCCGTTCGCCGACCAACGGCATGATCTCGGCCATCCCGGGCATGAGGTGACCCAGGTCGCTCAGCTCGAAGGATCCGCCCTTGATCGCGATCTCGTGGTCGTGGTCATCAGCCATGGCCGGACGCTACCGCGCACGCTCCGCGGCACGCATACCCGGGCGCGGGCGCCCGGTCGCCTACGCAGCGTCGGAGCCGTGCCGCGGCCCCGGGGTGTACTCCACCGGCATGTGCTTGATGCCGCCGATGAAGTTCGACCGCAGGATCTCGGGGTCACCGACGAGGTGCATGTCGGGAATGCGCTCCAGGACCTCCTGGAAGATCAGCTTGAGCTCCATACGGGCCAGGTTGGCGCCGAGGCAGAAGTGGTGACCACCGCCGCCGAACGCGACCTGCTCCTCGGGGCCACGCGTGATGTCGAAGCGGAAGGGGTCGTCGAACACCGCCTCGTCGCGGTTGGCCGAGATGTACCACATCACGACCTTGTCGCCCTCGGCGATCTCGCGGCCCCGGATCTCGGTCGGCGCGTGTCGCGGTGCGGCGGAAGTGGTAGACGGGCGACGCCCAACGGAGGATCTCCTCGACCGCCGGGTTCAGCTGCGAATCGAGGTCGGCGCGCAGCGACGCGTACTGCTCGGGGTGCTGCATCAGCGCCCACATGCCCCACGCGGTGGTGTTCCGCGTGGTCTCGTTGCCCGCCACCGACAGCAGCAGCATGAACATGTCGAACTCGAGCTCCGACAGCTTCTCGCCGTCGACCTCCGCGTTGATGAGCTTCGTGACGATGTCGTCGCGCGGGTCGCGCCGCCGCTCCTTGGCCAGCTCGTTGGCGTAGGCGTACAGCGCGGCCGATGCTTCGTGCGCGCCCTCGGTACCGCCCTCGAAGTCGGGGTCGTCGGCGCCGATCATCGCGTTCGACCACTGGAAGAGCAGGTGCCGGTCCTCCTGGGGCACGCCCATGATCTCGGCGATGGCCTGCAGCGGCAGCTCCGACGCGAGGTCGACCACGAAGTCGCACGAGCCGCGCTCGATCACGTTGTCGACGATCATCCGCGACCGGTGGCGGAGGTACTGCTCGAGCAACCCGATCATGCGTGGCGTGAAGCCCTTGTTGACGAGCAGGCGGTAGCGCGTGTGCTTGGGCGGGTCGGTGTAGAGCATCATCACGCCGCGCGTGTCGAAGCCGCCCTGCGCTTCGGGATCCATGATGCTGACGCCGCCCACCTCCGACGAGAACAGCTCGGAGTCGCGGTTCACGTCCACGACGTCTTCGTGGCGCACGACGTTCCAGAAGCCCTTCCCTCCGGGGTAGTCGTGCCACGACACCGGATCCTCCGCCCGGAGGCGTGTGAACATGTCGTGGTGCTCGAGGCGCTGGAACCGGTCGAGGTCGAGGAGGTCGATCGTGGCTGTCGTCATCGCGCCAGTCTGACACCTCGTCAGATCCGCTGTCGCCAACGCCAGCGGAAGCCCCCTCAGCGGAGCGGTCGGAAGAACTCGCGGACGTCGTCGACGAAGAGGTCGGGGTTCTCCATGGCGGGGAAATGGGCACCCCGGTCGGTGATCGTCCAGCGGCGGACGTCGTACACGCCCTCGGCCCGGCTCCGGGGCGGGGGCCCCACGTTGCCGGCCGGTCCCTCGATGAACCGCTCGAGGAGGAAGCCGGCGGGGGGCAGGACCCGTTCCTCCTCGCCCAGGCGCACGGGATGGGCGCGGCTCTCGTAGTAGAGGCGGTTGGCGCTGTTGATGGTGCCGGTGAACCAGTAGAGGGCGATGGTGGTCAACAGCTCGTCGCGGGTGAAGAGGCTCTCGACGTCGCCGCCGCAATCGGACCAGCGCCGCCACTTCTCGACGATCCAGCCGGCGAGCCCGGCGGGCGAGTCCATGAGGCCGTACGCCAATGATTGCGGCTTGGTGCCCTGGATCAGGCTGTACCCGATCTCGTTGCGCCGCCAGGCGGCCGCACGGGCGCCGAACTCGACTTCTTCGGCGGACGTCCCGCGCTCGCCCGCGGCACGGAAGTTGAGCATCCCCATGTGGATGCCGACCAGCGAACCGGGGTGGTCGAGCCCGAGGAGCGCGGTCACGTAGGCACCCCAGTCGCAGCCGCTGGCTGCGAACCGCTCGTATCCCAGCGTCGCCATGAGCGACACCCAGAGGCGCGCCGTCACCCGCGGCGTCATGCCGCGCATCCGGGGGATCTCCGAGAATCCGTAGCCCGGCATGGAGGGGACGACCACGTGGAAGGCGTCGGCGGGGTCGCCGCCGTGCGCGCCCGGGTCGGCGAGCGGGCCGATCACCTTGTGCCACTCGTAGAAGGTGCTGGGCCAACCGTGGGTGAGCACCAGCGGCAACGGGTCGGGGCCGGTGCCGGGCTGGTGGACGAAATGGATGCCGAGCTCGCCGAAGCCGGGTCCCGCGAGGTCTGCCCGATACTGCGGCCACGCGTTGAGCGCCGCTTCCTGGGCCCGCCAGTCGAAGCCGTCAGCCCAGTACGCGACCAGCTCCTGGAGGTAGCCGAGCTCGGTGCCGTAGTCCCACCCCGCGCCCTCCACCTGTTCGGGCCAGCGGGTGCGCGCGATCGCAGCGTGGAGCGCGTCGAGGTCGGCGTCGGGGATCTCGACGCGGAACGGGGTGATCCCCACCGGGCTCACCCCTGCTGCTTGCGGCCGCGTTCCATGATCGCGTCGCGTCGCCGGGCCACCTCGCTGGCGACGCCGCTCGCGGCGTCGAGCCATTCACGCGACCGCCGCAGCTCGAGGTGGCGGACGTCGTGGTCGGTCAGACGTTCCTGCTCCCGGTACGTGCCGAGCACGTTGCGGACGCCGCCCTGGTCGTTCGACACGATGTCGGTGCCGAGCTTCACGCAGTACGGCACCAGCTCCTCGTGGGGCACCACATGGTTCACGAGCCCCCACTCGAGCGCGGTGCGCGCGTCGACGAAGTTGCCGGTGACGCTCATCTCGCGGGCACGCCGTTGCCCGACGGCCTCGGCCAGGAGCACGGTGAGCCCCCAGCCCGGCATGATGCCGACGCGCGCGTGCGTGTCGGCGAAGCGAGCGCGCTCGGACGCGACGAGGAAATCGCAGGTGAGCGCGACCTCGAGCCCTCCGGTGACGGTCGCGCCGTTGATCGCGCCGATGACCGGCTTGGCCGTCTCCCGGAACGGGCGGATGAGCTCGTCGCCGCCGGTCACGATGTGCTTGACTTCGGAGTCGTCACCGAGGGACTTCAGGTCGACTCCGGCGCAGAACGCGGGGTCGGCACCGGTCAACACGATCGCGTCGACGTCGTCGCGCGCGTCGCACTCCGCGATCGCCGCGGGCAGGGCCGCGTTCAACGCGGGAGAGAGCGCGTTGCGCGCCTCCGGCCGGTTCAGGGTGACGACCGCGACGCGGTCGGTCACGTCTACGAGGATGACTTCGTCACTCATCTACCGTCCTGTCCATCGCGGCTCGCGCTTCTCGAAGAACGCGAGCAGACCTTCGCGCACGTCGTCGCTCCCGCTGATCGCAGCAGTGGCTTCGCTCGTCGCTTCCCACCCGAGCGCGTCGCGCTCGGCGACGGTGTGCTCGAGCGCGCGGAGGCTGGCGCGCGCGCCGACCGGGCCGACGGCCTCGATGCGCGCTGCGAGCGCCAGCGCGCCGGCCACCGCCCCGCCCGGCTCCGTGATCACGTTCACCAGCCCGAGCGAGTGGGCGCGCTCGGGGCTCAGGGTGTCGCCGGTCAAAACCATCTCCCTGGCCACGTTCAACGGGAGCGCCCGGGCCGAGCGGAAGAGGCCGCCGCAGGTGGGGACGAGCCCACGCTTGACCTCGGGGAGCCCGAACGACGCGGTCCGGGCCGCGACGACGAGGTCGCAGGCCAGCACGATCTCGAACCCCCCGCCGAGCGCGGGGCCCTCCACCGCGGCGATGAGCGGCTTCGCCCGCTCGCGACGGATCACGCCGTACTCGCCGCCCCGGTCGGTCGCCGGACTCGAGCCCCGCGTGCCCGACAGATCGGTGCCGGCGGAGAACACGGTGGGCGTCCCGGTGAGCACGCCCACCCAGAGGTCGGGGTCGTCGTCGAGGTCGTCGAGCGCGGCGCTGATGCCGCACGCGATCTCCTCGTTGATCGCGTTGCGCTTCTCCTCGCGCCGGATGCTGACCACGAGCACGCGCCCGATGCGCTCCGTGTCGACCGGCATGGGCGGAGTCTACGGTCGTCCGACCGGTCAGGGACCGAGCACGACCTTGACGGCGCCCGACGCCCGGTCGCCCGACACCCGGAACGCCTCCGCAGCGTCGTCGAGCCCGAACCGGTGGGTCACGAGCGCGTCCGCGATCTCCGGTCGTTCGGCCAGCACCGCAGCCGCGACGTCGAATTCGCCGCGTCCCGTGGTCATGGCCGTACATCGAGGCCGGGATCACGTGCGCTTCCTTCCCGAGCAGCGCGCTCCCGAAGCTCACCGGATCCCAGTACGTGGCGGCGACGACGATCGTCCCGCCCGGGCGCACGCGGCTCACGGCGTCGTCCAGCGACGACTGGCTCCCCGCCGCATCGACGACCACCTCGTACTCGTCGAGGAGCTCGCGCCCGGCGCCGAGCCGCTCGCCCGCGCCGTGCTGATGCGGGTAGCGAGCCGACAGGTCGACGTCGACGCCGCGTGCCCGCGCGACGGCGACGAGTGCGAGGCCGATCGAGCCCCCGCCGATGACCAGGACTCGCGAGCCGGACTCGAGCGCGACGCGCCCGAGCGCGTGCCCCGCGACCGCGAGCGGCTCGACGAGGGCGCCGACCTCCGGACCGACACCGGCGGGCAGGGCGACGAGGCAACTGCGGTCCACGACGACCTCGTCGGCGAGGCCGCCGTCGACCGAGACACCGTGCAGTCGTGAGAGGCCGGTGCGGCAGAGGTGGGTGTCACCCGCGACACACCGGTCGCACTCACCGCACCACACGTTGGGCTGGACGGCGACCGCGGTGCCGTCGTCGAGCACCCCCGCGAACTCGTGACCCAGCGTGACCGGGATGTTCCACGCAGCCAGGTGGAGGTCGGAACCGCAGATGCCGCACGACCGCACCCGTACCCGCACAGGATCGACCGCGTGCGCCGGGATCGACGCATCGACCTCGACCACGCCCACTCCGCCGTCGCCTGTCGCCCGAACCGCCCGCATGGCGTCCGAGTCTTGCAGGCCCGCGCACGGAGTGATCCGGGTGGCTTCCCACTACGCTCGGGCGCGGCAAATTGCGCCGCGAGCAACGGAGTGACGATGGCAGACCTCGGATTCGACGGCAAGGTCGGCGATCGTCACCGGTGCGGGTGGTGGGCTCGGGCGCCAGCACTCCCTGCTCCTCGGGAGCCGGGGCGCCCTGGTGGTCGTGAACGACATCGGCGGGGCGGTCGACGGCACCGGTGGCGACGCGGGACCGGCCCAGAGGGTGGTCGACGAGATCCGGGCCGGCGGGGGAGAGGCGGTGGCCGACACGAACTCGGTCGCCACCCCCGAGGGTGGGCAGGCGATCGTCCAGACTGCCCTCGACGCCTTCGGCCGGGTCGACATCGTCGTCAACAACGCCGGGATCCTCCGCGACAAGAGCTTCCACAACATGACCCCTGATCTCGTCGACCCCGTGATCGACGTGCATCTCCGCGGCGCGTTCTACGTGACCCAGCCCGCATGGGTGCACATGCGGGAGCAGCAGTACGGCCGGGTCATCGTCACCGCCTCGTCGGCGGGCATCTACGGCAACTTCGGCCAGGCCAACTACGGGGCGGCGAAGATGGGTCTCGTCGGCCTCGCCCACGTGCTCGCCCAGGAGGGCGAGCGCTACAACATCAAGGCCAACGTCATCGCGCCCGTCGCCGGCACGCGGATGACCCGCGAGATCTTCGGTGATCTCGCCGACAAGCTCGACCCCGCGCGTCGTGTCTCCCCGTCGTCGCGTGGCTGGCCCACGAGGACTGCCCGGTCTCGGGTCACGCGTACTCCGTCGCCGCGGGACGGGTGGCGCGGATCTTCGTGGGCGTCGGCCCCGGGTACATGCGCACCGACGCGCCCCTCACCGCCGAAGACGTGCGCGACCACTTCGACGAGATCGAGCGCACCGACGACTTCGTGATCATGAAGAACGCGACCGAGGAGCTCCGCCTCGTCGCGAAGCTGCTGGGCTGAGCCGACGACGACCGAGGTGTGCGATGACGACCACCGCTGGTGCCAAGACGGATGACATGACCGCGGCCGTCACCGGCTGGCTGGAGCAGAACTGGGATCCCGACCTCACCGTCGCCGAGTGGTGGGACCGCCTCGGCCGTTCGGGCTGGGCGACGCCGACCTGGCCCGTCGAGTGGTACGGGCGTGGGCTCTCACGCGCGGAAGGCGTCCGGGTGCAACAGGCGATCGCGGTGTTCGGCGCGCTGGGCGCGCCCGGCGGCCTCGGCACGCTCCTCGCCGGCCCCACCATCACCGTGCACGGCACCGACGAGCAGCGCGAGCGGTACCTCCTCGACATCGTCACCGGCCGCATCGCGTGGTGCCAACTGTTCAGCGAGCCCGGTGCCGGCTCGGATCTCGCCGGGCTGAACACCCGGGCGGAGCGGGACGGTGACGAGTGGATCGTCAACGGCCAGAAGGTGTGGACGTCCGGCGGGCACTGGGCGGATCTCGGCATGTTGCTGGCGCGGACCGATCCCGACGTACCGAAGCACCAGGGGATCACCTACTTCGCCCTCGACATGCACCAGCCCGGCGTGGAGATCCGACCCCTGCGCGAGCTCACCGGCCGGGCCATGTTCAACGAGGTCTTCCTCACCGACGTCCGCGTGCCCGGCGACGCCGCGATCGGCGGCATCAACAACGGCTGGGCGGTCGCCAACACGACGCTGATGTTCGAACGCAGCGGTCTCGGTGCGGGGGGCGGCGGGGGCGGTGTCTCGGCCTTGCCCGGGACGGTCGGTGGCGATCTCGAGCGTCGCGCGGGCGACTTCGTGCGGACGCGCGACCCCAGCGACGCGGGAGGCCAGCTCTCGACCTCGGTCGAGAGCCTTGCTGCCCTGGCGCACGCCAACGGAGCCATCGAAGAGCCCAACGTGCGCCAGGACCTGGCGCGGCTCTTCAGCATGAACGAGATCGCCCGGTACACGAACCTCCGCCAGCGTGCGCTCGCCCGTTCCGGGGGTGAGATCGCGGGCCTGGGCAACATCGCCAAGCTCTCGATGAGCAGGATCCTGCGACTCTCGCGCGATCTCAGCGCCCAGATCCTCGGTCCCTACTCGACGCTGCACGCATACGGCGCGGGCGAGCAGGACGCGCTCGTGGCCGCCACCGCGGGCCGGGCGAAACCGGGCATCACCGAGTCGATCCTCTTCGCGCAGGCCCCCCAGATCTACGGCGGCACCGACGAGATCCAGCACAACATCCTCGGCGAGCGGGTCCTCGGACTCCCCAAGGAGCCCAGCGCCGACAAGGGCAAGCCGTTCCGGGACCTCCCGAAGAACGGCTGAGCGCGCGCGACGACGCTCGAAATCCAGAGTCGAGGTCTTCCCCGCTCGACCTCAAGCAGGTACCGGGTGGCGCCGAAGCCAACCGGATGCGGCGAATCGGTGTCCGGGGAGTCGTGACCGCCGCCGGGCTGGTCGCCGCGGTGGCGGCGGTCTCGGCGTCGGCGCTCCTCTTCCAGGGACGCGACGACTCCTCGTCGCTGTCGTCCGCGCCCCGTGCCACCGCCGCTTCGACGCGCCGCAACGCCGCGACCACCACGACGTCGACCACGACCTCCACCACGACGACGACCGCACCGCCGCCGGTCACCGAGGCGCCCGCCCCCGCGCCGGTCGAAGCACCGGCCGCGGCGCCGGACCCGGCTCCCGCGCCGGTCGCGCCCGCGTGCGACGGCTCGGGCAGCGCGGTGATCTCGGCCATGAACGGTGACCGCGCCGCGAACGGTCTCGGCGCGCTCTGCGGGAACGGCCAGCTCGCGGGAATCGCCCAGAGCTGGGCGAACTGGATGGCCCAGAACGGATCGCTCACGCACCAGGACCTCGCCGGCGTGCTCGCCGGCCTCCCCTTCTCGACGATCGCCGAGAACATCCTGGTGGGCCCGGAAGGGATGTCGCCCGATCAGATGGAGGCTGCGTGGATGCAGTCGGCACCCCATCGCGCGAACATCCTGAGCGGCGCGTACTCCGCAGCCGGCGTGGGCATCGCGTACGGCAACGACGGCCGGGTCTGGGTCGCGGTCGACTTCGGCGGTTGATCGACCGGCGTCACGCGGGCCGTGCGGATGACCCGGGCGAAGACTTCGGGTATGTTCGCGCCTCGTGGCGCTCCTCACAGTCGATTCCGTCTCGGTCCGGTTCGGTGGTCTCCAGGCGCTCGCGGCCGTCACCATCGATGTCCCCGAGAGTGAGGTGACCGGGCTGATCGGGCCGAACGGCGCGGGCAAGACCACGCTGTTCAACGTGATCACGGGGCTGCAGCCGCCCACCGGTGGGAAGGTGGTGCTCGACGGCCGCGACCTCACCAACGCCAAGCCGCACCAGCGCGCACGACTCGGCATCGGCCGCACGTTCCAGCGCCTCGAGACGTTCGGCACGCTCAACGTGCGCGACAACGTGCTGGTGGCCGCCGAGATGCGCCACGGCTGGTCGCGCGAGAAGTTCAAGCCGGCTGACCTCACCGACGAGCTGATCGAGCGTATCGGGCTCACGTCGGTGGCGACCGAGCGGGTGGACCGGCTCCCGACGGGCACCCAGCGCCTCGTCGAGCTGGCGCGCGCGCTGGCCACCAAGCCGCGCGTGGTGCTCCTCGACGAGCCGTCCTCCGGACTCAACGAGGCGGAGACCGGCGACCTGTCGGAGCTGCTCGTCGAGCTCGCGGCGACCGGGCTCGGCATCCTCCTCGTGGAGCACGACATGGGTCTCGTGATGAGCGCGTGTCACCACATCCACGTGCTCGACTTCGGCCAGATCATCGCCGTCGGTACCCCGACCGAAGTGCAGGCCAACCCGCTCGTGCGCGCCGCCTATCTGGGCGAGGGCGACGAGGCCGACGAGGTCCCCGAGGAGCAGCGGGCGCTGCTGGAGGAGGTCTCGGCGCTGCAGTCCGGAGTGCGCGCCGACGACGAGGCGCCCAACGGCGCGACCCCGCATGTCTCGGTGCCCGGGGACACGGCGTCGGCGGCGGCCTCGCCCACCGCCGACGCCGCCATCGAGCTCATCGACGTGCGGGCGGCCTACGGCAGCATCGACGTGCTGCACGGCGTCAACATCACGATCCCTCCGGGCACGGTCTACGCGCTCCTCGGGCCGAACGGGGCCGGTAAGAGCACCACGCTCAAGGTCGCCAGCGGCCGCCTCGCACCCACCTCGGGCGAGATCCACTTCCTCGGCGAGAAGATCAACGGCCGGTCGTCCGACCGCCTGGCGCGCGACGGGCTCTGCACCATTCCCGAAGGAAGGGGCATCTTCCCCAACCTGACGGTGACGGAGAACGTGCGCACCATGACCTACACGGGTGTGTCGCAGTCCGAGATCGAGGAGCGGGCCTTTTCCCGCTTCCCCCGGCTCAAGGAGCGGCGCAAGCAGATGGCCGGGACCCTGTCGGGCGGCGAGCAGCAGATGCTCGCGATCGCCCGTGCCATCGGGACCGATCCGAAGGTGCTGCTCCTCGACGAGCTCTCGATGGGGCTCGCGCCGCTCGTGGTCTCCGAGCTCTACGACGTCGTGAAGCGCATCGCCGCCGAGGACGTGTCGATCCTCGTGGTCGAGCAGTTCGCGCACGAAGTGCTCGACGTCGCCGACGTCGCCGCGATCATCCTCCACGGCGCCGTGCAGTTCGAGGGCAGCCCGGCGTCGGTCGCCGACGCGCTCCAGGAGGCCTACCTCGGGGCGCGGTCTCCACCTGACTCCGCTCGTCCCGAATTCCGGGGGTTCCCGACGGTGAGCCGCCGCCGGGCTCACCTATGCTCCCGCCGGGAATCTGACGCCGAGTCAGATCCGGTGCAGTTCACGGACGGGGGGATCGGGGGCATGAAACGGATTCGGTGGGTGGCGCTCGGCGTCGCGATCGTCATCGGGGTGGCGGGTCTCTCGGCCACCGCCGGCGCGCAGTCGAGCAGCAGCGAGACGCCGAAAGCGACCGACGTGGGGATCACCGCGAAGGAGATCCACATCGCGGTGATCGCCGACGTCGACAACGCGATCGTCCCGAACCTGTTCAAGGCCTCCGCCGACGCGGTCAAGGGAGTCGCCAAGTTCCTCAACAGCAAGGCGGGTGGCGGCGGCCTGGCCGGGCGCAAGGTCGTGGTCGATTTCTACGACTCGAAGCTCAACGCCAACGCGACCACCAACGCCGAGATCCAGGCCTGCGAGAACGACGTCGCCATGGTCGGCACGTCGGCGGTGTCGCTCAGCTCGGTCGACAACATGCGCAACTGCAAGGACGCGACCGGCGCGGCCATCGGGATCCCCGACATCCCGTTCGTCACGACCGCGCTGGTGCAGCAGTGTTCGGACCAGTCGTTCCCCATCGCCCCGCCCAACGTCGTGTGTTCCACGAAGGACGACCACCCACAGACGTTCAAGGCGAACGTGTCACGCGGGCGCTACTACAACAAGAAGTACGGGCAGGGAAAGCTGCACGGCGTCTACATCTACGGCAGCGACTCGAAGTCGGCCCGTGACTCGTCGTTCGTGAGCCTCGGTGCGCTCACCGAGATCGGCATCAAGTCCGACAAGGACTTCGACGTGTCGGGCTTCGCCAACCAGTCCGCCTACACGCCGGTCATCCAGCAGATGAAGAGCGACGGGTCGAACTACGCGCAGGCGACGACCTACCAGGCCACCGTGCTGCTCCGGAAGGAGGCGACGCTCCAGGGCCTCACCGGCGTGAAGGTGTGGGACTGCGGTGTTGGCTGCTACGACAGCCAGTTCCTCAGCTCGGGCGGGTCCGACGTCGAGGGCGAGTACGTCGACACCCTCTTCCTGCCCTTCTACAGCAAGGCCGAGCAGAAGGCGAACCCGTCGACGGCCAACTTCGTCGAGTACACCGGTGCCGGCAAGGTCGCCAGCTTCGGCGCCTACGCGTGGGCGGCGGGCCTCGCCTTCCGCGACGCGGTGAACGCGGCGGTCAAGAACAACGGCGGCGTCAACGGGGTGACCCGCAAGACCATCTTCGAGGAGCTCGACAAGATCCACAAGTTCGACGCCGACGGCATGTTCGCCCCCATCGACCTCGCCGGCCGAGGGGTGTCGGACTGCAGCGTGACCATGCAGGTGAAGAACGGGCAGTTCGTCCGGGTCGAGCCCACGAAGGTGGGAACGTTCGCCTGCTCGCCGAAGAACGTCGTGACCCGCAAGCTCGACATCTTCACCGGGAGCTGACCGGGCAGCTCGGCTCGCGACACTGCGGGAGATCCCAGGGTGCCTTGTCGGACGGTTCCCGTCGTTCTATGCTGCCGACCGAACCTGACGCCCCGTCAGATTGGCGGGGTGTCCACACCCGGGGGAACACGCCGGGTTCATTTTCCAGGGGGGAAACATGAAACGAACTCGCTGGGTGGCGCTCGCCGTCGCCCTGGTCGTGTCACTCGGCACGCTCGCCGCCAGTGCCGTCGCGGCCGGTGCGCAGTCGAGCAGCAGCGAGACGCCGAAGGCGACCGACGTGGGGATCACCGCGAAGGAGATCCATGTGGCGGTGATCGCGGACGTCGACAACCCGATCGTCCCGAACCTGTTCAAGGGCTCGAAGGACGCGGTCGAAGGTGCCGCCAAGTTCCTGAACAGCAAGGCGGGTGGCGGCGGCCTGGCCGGGCGCAAGGTCGTGGTCGACTTCTACGACTCGAAGCTCAATGCCAACGCGACCACCAACGCCGAGATCCAGGCGTGCCAGAACGACGTCGCCGCGGTCGGCACGTCGGCGGTGTCGCTCGCCTCGGTCGACGAGATGCGCAACTGCAAGGACATGACCGGCGCGGTGACGGGTCTGCCCGACATCCCGTTCGTGTCCACGGCGCTGGCGCAGCAGTGCTCGGACCAGTCGTTCCCGATGGCACCTCCGCAGGTGATCTGCTCGACGGCCACCGAGCACCCGCAGACGTTCCAGCCCAACATCGGGCGGGCGTACTACTACCTGAAGAAGGGCGGCAAGGACCTCCACGGGGTCTACATCTTCGGGAGCGACTCGAAGTCGGCCCGTGACTCCTCCTTCGCGAGCGGCATCGGCCAGCTCCGGGTGAAGTGCTGCACCTCCGACCAGGACTTCGACATCTCGGGTTTCGCCACCCAGTCGGCGTACACCCCGGTGATCCAGGCCATGAAGACCGACAGCTCGAACTACGGCCAGGCCACCCAGGGCCCGCAACAGATCCTGCTCCGCAAGGAAGCGGCCCTGCAGGGTCTCACCGGCGTCAAGATCTGGGACTGCACCACCGGTTGCTACAGCACGTCGTTCCTGAAGGACGGCGGGAGCGACGTCGACGGGAACTACGTCGACACGCTGTACCTGCCGTTCCTGAGCTCGGCCGAGCAGAAGGCCAATCCGATGCTCAAGAACTTCGTGAAATACACGGGCAAGGACAAGGCCGACGGTTTCGGCGTCTACGCCTGGTCGGCCATGATCGCCTTCCGCGACGCGGTGAACAACATCGTGAAGACCGACGGCGTGAACGGTGTGACCCGCACGTCGATCTTCGCGGCGCTGAACCAGATCCACAAGTTCAACGCCGACGGCATGTTCGGCACCATCGACCTCGCCGGGCGCAAGACGTCGCCATGTCACGTGCTCATGCAGGTGACGAACGGTGACTTCAAGCGGGTGTTCCCGACCAAGGTCGGTACGTTCGACTGCGCCGCCAAGAACGTCGTGAAGGTCAAGCTCGACATCTACGGCACCTGATCCACTCGGTGAGTCCCGGTGTCCCCGCTCCGGCGGGGGCACCGGGGCCATCACATCTTCAGCAATGACGGTCACGGAGGGAAGATGACGGCGATCGCCGAGCGGATGAAGAAGATGTCGGGAGAGACTCGCCGCACCGTCGTGGCGGGCCTCGTCGTCGCACTGTTCGTCGGGATCGTCTGCTACCTGTCGTGGGCCGGCAACGCGGTGACCGTCAATTCGATCACCTTCTGGTTGATCGTGGGCATCACCTACGGCTCGGTGTACACGGTCGCGGCGACCGGTCTCGTCGTCACCTACACCACGTCGGGCATCTTCAACTTCGCCCAGGGCGCGATCGGCATGTTCCTCGCCTACGTGTTCTGGCAGTTGCGCGTCGGCTGGGGCGTCCAGACGCTCGTCGCGCTCGTGCTCACCGTGTTCGTCGCCGCCCCGCTGATGGGCGCGATCATCGAACGGGTGCTGATGCGCGCGATCTCCGACGCGCCCCTGGTGGCCCAGCTGGTCACCACCATCGGTCTCATGCTCATGCTCATGGGCCTCGCCGGGCTCATCTGGGACCCGCAGGAGACCCGCCACATCGACCGGTTCTTCGGCACGTCCGGCTTCCAGATCGGCGACACGCTGATGCCCTGGTCGCGCTTCATCACCATCGTGGTGGGGTTGGGTCTCGCGCTCGGGCTCAAGGTCCTGCTGTCGCGAACGCGCCTCGGGGTCGCGATGCGGGCCGTGGTCGACAACCGCGAGCTCGCGGGTCTGAACGGAATCCGGCCCGGTCGGGTCTCCATGTTCTCGTGGGCGCTCGGCTCGGCGATGGCCGCGGTCGCCGGCATCTTCCTCGCCGAGGAGCTCGCCACCCTCGACGTGCAGACCCTCACCCTGCTCATCCTCGCCGCATTCGCCGCCGCGATCATCGGGCGACTCAAGAGCCTGCCGCTCACCTTCGCCGGTGGCTTGTTGATCGGGCTCGTGTTCGAGTTCCAGCAGAACTTCCTGAGCTGGACCGGTCGCTGGGTCAGCGCGCCGCTCGCGATCCCACAGATCATGCTGTTCCTGGCCCTGCTGTTCCTACCCATGGCTCGTATCGAGGGCAAGAAGACGGTCCGCAGCGTGGCCGAGCGCATCCCGAAGATCAGCATCGCCGTGCTCGGCATGGTCGGGCTGTTCGCACTCGTCGTGGTGTTGTCGTTGGTCGCCGGTCGCGTCGACGTCCGGACCCTCACCCTCACCCTGCTGACCGCGCTCGTCATGCTGTCGCTCGTGCCGCTCACGGGTTGGTCGAAGCAGATCTCCCTCGCGCAGATCACCTTCGTCGGCGCCGGCGCGTTCGCCTACCTCGAATGGGCGCCGAGCCTCGGGAGCATCGGCGGCCTGGCGGTCGCCGCGCTGTTCGCGGTGCCCTTCGGCGTGGCGATGGCGCTCCCCGCGCTACGTCTCCAAGGTCTCTACCTCGCGCTGGCGTCGATGGCGTTCGCCCAGATGGCCGCGATCCTGTTCTTCCCCCAGCCCGAGATCCTCGGATTCGACGGCAAGCCGATCCAGCCCATCAAGATCCTCGGCTTCGACTTCAGCCAGCCGTTCGACTTCCTCGGGATCCACTTCGGCCAGGACGTCGGCACGATGTTCTTCATCACCGCGACGCTCGGGGTCGTCGGCGTGCTCGTCGTCTGGCTGCACAAGAGCCGCTTCGGGCGTCGCCTCACCGCGCTGGGCGACAGCCCCGCCGCCTGTGCGACGGTCGGGGTCAACCCGATCGTCACCAAGCTCGGGGTCTTCGTCATCTCCGCCGCCATCGCCGGTCTCGCCGGTGGGCTGCTCGGGGTGTTCCAGGGCACCGCGACCGTGCAGGACTTCGAGATGCTCCAGGGTCTCGCCTACCTGCTGCTCCTCGTGGTGGGCGGCGTCGCGGTGGTGAGCGGTGCCGTGCTCGGTGGGTTCTTCCTCTCGAGCTTCACCTGGATCTCGGCGCAGTTCCCGGGCAACACGCTGCTCACCTGGTGGTCGCGGCTCGGTCCCGGCCTCGCCGGTATCGGCATCGGTCGCCAACCGTCGGGCATCATCCCCACCGTCGGTGAGGACCTCCGGGCCCAGAACGCCCGCAAGCGGGCCGAGCGCCTGCGCCAGGGCTCGCCGCCGCCGCCGGCCGCCCTGACCGGTCCGGCGGGCGACGGTGATTCCGGCGCGTCGGCGGAGACGTCGGCAGTGTCACCCGGCGCCTGACGCTCCCCCGCGCCACCAACCGGCGTCAAAGTCCGACAACTATTCGCCCACTTTGACGCCAGTTCGAGTGGGGGGTGAGGGGGTCAGGCGTCGTCGAGCTCGGCGAGGATCTCGGCGGTGTGCTCGCCCATCGCCGGCGCGGGCCTGATCGCGACCGGCTCGTCGAAGGTGACCGCCGGCGCCGGATGCAGCATGTCGCCGAGCTGGGGATGGACCTCGCGCACGAGGTACCCGGGCGAGGTCTCCTCGATGAGCGCGGGAAGCTCCTCGAGCGTCGCCACCTTGGCGCAGGGCACGCCGTTCGCCCCGAGGAGAGCGATCACCTCGTCGCTCGGTCGGGACGAGAGGTGGGCAGCGATCTCCTTCATGAGCGCGGCGGCGTTGCGGCCCCGCTTCTGGGGAGTGTCGAAGTCGGGGCTGCCGACGAGCTCGTCGCGGCCGACCGCGCGGAGCAGGCCATCCCACTGGGGTGTCGTGACCGTGACCATCGCGATGTACCCGTCGGCGGTGGGGGTGAGACGGAAGGTGCGTGACTGCGCCGGGAGCGGGTCGAACTCGCCCAGCATGGTGACGTTGGTGGACACGTCGGGCCAGAGGAACGCGAGGCCGGCGTGCAGCATCGGGATCTCGATGACCTGACCCTTCCCCGTGCGGTGGCGCTCGAACAGCGCCGCGGTGATGGCCTGCGCGGCGGTGAGCCCGGTGACCTTGTCGACGACGGCCTGCTGCACCAGCACCGGCACACCGGTCTTGAGGTCGGCCTGATTGCCGCCGAAGCCGGTCATCGCCTGGATGACGTGGTCGTAGGCCGGCGCGTCGGCCATCGCCGAGTCCGACGGAAACCCCCGGAGGGCGGCATAGATGAGGCGCGGGTGCTCGGCGACGAGCTCGTCGGCGGGAAAGCCGAGGCCCGGCATCACCGCGGGGCGGAAGTTCTCGACCAGCACGTCGGCGGTGGCGATGAGCTTGCGCAGGGTGGCGCGGTCGGCGTCGACGTTGAAGTCGAGCGCGATCGAGCGCTTCCCCCAGTTGGTGTTCACGAAGTAGGCCGACGTGCCGCCGCGCCCGGTGCCGACCTTGCGCAGGATGTCGCCGACCGGCGGTCGCTCGACCTTCACGACGTCGGCACCCTGCTGGGCGAGCACCAAGGTCGCGAACGGGCCCGAGAGGTTCATCGTGAGATCGAGGACCCGCACGCCCGCGAGGGGTCCCGTACCTGAGGACGTCATCGGCGCACCCTATTCGCCACCTACTGTCGGCGCGAAACCCCGGAGGGCCCGCGACCGAGGAGGACCATCTCGTGGCGACGACCGACGAAGACGCGATGCTCGACACGCTGGAGGCGTGGTTGGCCAGCGAGGTCACTCCCCGGGTGATGGAGCTCGAACATGCCGACGAGTACCCGCACGACATGGTGGAGCAGATGCGCGAGTTCGGGCTCTTCGGCGCCACCATCCCCGAGGAGTACGGCGGCCTCGGCCTCTCGGCCGCGACGTACGCGCGCATCGTCGAGGTCATCTCCCGCGCCTGGATGTCGCTCACCGGTGTGATCAACACCCACCTCATGGTCGCCGAGCTCGTCCGTCGGTACGGCACCGACGAGCAGCGTGCGCACTTCCTGCCCCGCCTCGTCGCCGCCGAGCTGCGGGGTGGCCTCGCGCTCACCGAGCCCGACTGTGGCACCGACCTCCAGGCGGTCCGCACGACGGCGACGCGCCAGGACGGTGTCTACGTGCTCAACGGCACGAAGATGTGGATCACCAACGCGCGCGAAGGCAACTGCCTCGCGGTGCTGGTCAAGACGGACGTCGACGCCGAACCGCGGCACCGGGGCATGTCGTTGTTCATCGTCACCAAGGACCTCGGTTACACGGTGCCGCGCAAGCTGGGAAAGCTCGGGTACCGCGGGGTCGACACGTGTGAGGTCCTGTTCGACGACGTCGTCGTGCCGCCGGAGCACCTCCTGGGTGGGGTCGAAGGGCGGGGCTTCCACCAGACGGTCGGCGCGCTCGAGCTCGGCCGCATCAACATCGCCGCGCGCGGAGTGGGCGTCGCCGACGCCGCGCTCGGCGCGTCGCTCCGGTACGCGCAGCAGCGCCACACGATGGGCAGGCCGATCGTCGAACACCAGGCGATCGCGATCAAGCTCGCCGACATGGCTTGCCGGGTGGAGTCGGCGCGCCTGCTCGTCGAGCGCGCCGCAGTTGCCTTCGACCGGGGCGAGCGGTGCGACCTCGAGGCCGGGATGGCCAAGCTGGTCGCGTCCGAGGCCGCGCTCGAGAACGCGACCGAGGCGATGCGCATCCACGGCGCCTACGGCTACTCGACCGAGGACCACATCGAGCGCTACTACCGCGACGCCCCGCTGCTCTGCATCGGCGAGGGCACCAACGAGATCCAGCGCATCACCATCGCCCGCCAGTTGGTCTCGCGCTCACAATGAACCCGCGGCGACCCGATCGCCACTCGGGCGAGCGCCCCCGGGCCGCGGCCCGAGGCCGGTGACCAGCGTTCTGTAGGCTTCCGTGATGCGGTATCGGTGGCGGCACGTCCTCGGCGGCCTCGCGCTGACGTGCGCCTTCGTGTGTGCCGCCCTGTTCGGTGCGCTGCACCTCGCGGGCGCGTCGGCCGCCGACGGTCTCCGGAGCGGCGAGTCCGCGTCGGCGCGGGCCGAGCCGGGGACCGGCGTCGTGTTCACCGCCGAACGTGGCGCCCGACCCGACCACTCCGAGGTCCCGGCTCGCGTCGTGCACGCGCAACCTGCGTTGCGCCAGCTGCGGCTCGCGCTGGCGGCACTCGTCGCCGCCATCCTGTTCCTGGTGCGACCACGCCATCGCTCCCGCGTCGGCAGGGTCGAGAGCTTCGTCGCCCAGTGGTGCTCGGGATCAGGTTCCGGGCGAGGTCCACCCGCAATTCGCATCGCGTGATCGCGACGGCGCCCGCCGTCGTCTTCCGTACGTGTTCGTCGCGCTGCCGCGCGCACACGAAGGAGTTCCGCATGCGACCAACGAGTCGTACCGGGGCCGTCTCGGTCGAACCGAGTAGGCCCGTCCTGGATGCCACTGTCAGCATCCACCCATTCCGCTTCGACCCGTCGGTGACCGTCGACGTCCGGCTCGTGCGCTGGCCCGAGCAGGCACGGCTGCGCGAGGAGCTGGCGCTCGTGGGTATCCCGCGCGTGATCGTGCTCGATGCGCTCGACCGCCCTCTGCCGGCGGCCGACGAGCTCGAGGACTGGATCCGGGCACCGCTCGACCACGCGGACCTCGTCGTACGCGCGACGACGGTCGCGCGCCGCGCCGACCTGCGCGAACGACCGTGGCACGACGGCAACGGCGTCGTCGGCTTCCGGGAGCGCTGGTGCGGGATGCCCGCGGGGCAGGCCGCAATCGTGCGGCTCCTCGTCGAGCGATTCGGCAGCGTGGTGCGCGACGACGAGATCTTCGGTCTCTGTGCCGAGGGCTGCGCCAGCGCGCACGCCGAGGCGGTGAAGACCGCGCTGCGCCGGATCAAGCACGGGCTGGCGCCGCTCGGACTCCGGGTGACCCGCGTGCGGGGTTCCGGGTACCTCCTCGACCGAGCCGAGTAGCCGCGGCGTATACCGTGATCGCCGGAACCCGAACGGTCGAGACCGCGAACGGTGGGAGGCCCCATGGCCGACGGCGATCAGGAGATCATCCAGCACATCGACCGGCTGGTCGACGAGGAGCACGCGCTCGAGCGCGCCCACGGCGAGGGCAAACCGCTCAGCGCCGCCGAGAAGGCGCGCCTGGCGACGCTGGAGGTGCAGCTCGACCAGCTCTGGGACCTGCTCCGCCAGCGCCGGGCCCGGCGTGACGCCGGGCTCGATCCCGACGACGCCTCCGAGCGCGACCCGTCGACCGTCGAGCGGTACCGCCAATGAGCGGGGGGAGCACGGCCTGGCCGGCGCTCCCGTACGCCGCGTGGGCGGGGACGCTCGACACGGTCCACATGGAGCTCCAGATCCTCGGGAAGGTGCGGGTCGCGCTGTCGCCCAGAGAACCGGAATGGGCCCACGTGGCGCTCTACGTGTCGCCGCGGGGGATCACCACCGGACCGGTGCCGTCGCCCGCCGGTCTGCTCGAGGTCGAGGCGGACTTCCTCGACCACCGGGTCGTGATCCGCACGATGGCCGGGGCCACCGCGACGGTCGCGCTCGCGGCGCGCCCGATCGCGGAGTTCTGGTCGGACTTCGTCGGCGCGCTGCGCCGGGTCGGGGTGGACACCGAGCTCGCGACCGTGCCCCAGGAGGTGCCCGACCCGGTCCCGTTCCCCGACGACACCACCCACACGAGCTACGACCCCGAAGCCGCCCAACGCTTCTGGCGGGTGCTGGCGCTCATGGAACCGGTGTTCGAGGAGTACCGCGCCGCGTTCCGGGGCAAGGTGTCGCGGGTGCAGTTCTTCTGGGGCAGCGCCGACCTCGCGGTCACCCGGTTCTCGGGGGAACCGTGTACGCCGCCGCCGGGTGCCGACCTGCTGATGCGGGGCTCCTACGACTACGAGCAGATGAGCGTCGGCTGGTGGCCCGGCAGCGCGTCGTTCCCGGAACCTGCCTTCTACGCGTACGGGTACCCGAAGCCCGACGGCATCGAGCGCGCGGTGCTGGCTTCACCGGGCGCGGCGTGGAACGACGAGCTGGGGGAGTTCATCCTCCTCTACGAGGACGTCCGTGGCGCGGCGTCACCCGAAGCCGCAGTCCGCGCGTTCTTCGACGCCGCCTACGACGCCTGCGCGTCGCGCGCCGGTTGGGACCCCGGCCTCCTCGGCACGACGAGCTAACCGACGACGCCCTTGACCTTGAGGTCGAGGATGGTGTCCCAGTCCAGGCCGAGCTTCTCGGTGAGGATCTCGTCGCCGTGCTCGTTGAACTCGGGGCCGCGGCTCGTGGGTGCGGGCTCGCCGTTGAACTGCACCGGCGTGCTCACGAGCGTGAACGGGTGCCCGTCCTTCGACTGCACCTCCTGCAGGTACCCGTTGGCGAGCGTCTGGGGGTCCCCGGCGACGTCGACGGTGTCGAGCACCGGCGACCACTGCCCGCTCATCCCGTACAGCTGCTCCTTCCATTCCGCCAGCGTCCTGCCCGCGATCGCCGCCGCGACCAGCTCCGCGGCCTGGGGCGCGTTGGCCATCAGGTTCTCCGCGGTGTCGAAGCGCGGGTCGCCCACCAGCTCGGGAATCCCGAGCCGCTCGCAGGCCTCGGGCCAGTAGTAGAAGCCCTGCAGCATCGCGAGCGCGAGGTACTTGCCGTCCTTGGTCTTGTAGCAGCCGACGATCGGGTTGGTGACCTGCCCGATGGTCTGCGTCGCGAGCTCACCCCACGGCACCCCGGCCAGCAGCGACACCGCGATTCCCGCGCCCATCGCCCACATGCCGGTGGCCATGAGGGACACGTCGACGACGTCGGCCTCCCCGGTCCGCTCTCGGTGGAACAGCGCGGCCGAGATCCCGCCCGCGATGGTCATGGCGCCGATCGTGTCGCCGTACGCGGGCGCGGGCATGCCGGGTACCTGGTCGGCATCGGGGGCCTTGATGCTGAGCCCGCTCGTGCCGCGGTACCAGTAGCCGAGGATGTCGTAGCCCCCGGCGTCACGATCGGGGCCGCGGGCGCCGTAGCCCGAGCCCGACACGTAGATGATGTTCGGGTTGTGGGCCTTGATGTCGTCGACGTCGGTCTTCAGCTTGGCCCGGACCCCCGGCATCTTGTTGGTGAGGAAGACGTCGGAGATCGCCGCCAGCCGGTAGAGGATGTCGCGGCCTGCGTCCTGGGTGAGGTCCAGCGCGAGGCTCAGCTTGCCCCGGTTGGCGTGTTCCAGGATCGGCGACACCGGCCCGGCGAAGATCGCCATCCCCGTCGCGGCCAGCCCGCGGGCCGCGTCGCCCCGGGTGATGTGCTCGACCTTGATGACCTCCGCGCCCCAGTCCTGCAGGATGGCTGAGGCGGCAGGGACGAACGTGTGGTCTGCGACCTCCAGGATGCGGATTCCCTCCATCGGGCGGTGCGAGCTCATCTGGGCGGTTCCTCCGGTGATCGGGTCGGCCGGTCGAAGACAGGGTCGCAGGCTAGGTGGTGCGCTCGGGATGCCGCACGGCCTCGGGTCGGTCCCGGCCGGGTCATCCGCCTTCCCCCGCAGCTCCGGACACGCACACATGCAGATCCGTGTCGCTCCCTCCGCCGCCGCCGACATCGGTGTGTTCGGCGGCTCCGGCTTCTACGCGTTCCTCGACGACGTCCACGAGGTCCCGGTCGAGACGGACTGGGGCGCACCGGCGGCGCCCGTCACCCTGGGCCGCCTCGGCGACGTGCGGGTCGCCTTCCTGCCCCGGCACGGTACCCGCCATCACCTGCCTCCGCACCGGGTCGACTACCGGGCGAACGTCGCCGCCATGCAGGCGCTCGGCGTCGGCGCGCTGCTCGCGCCGTTCGCGGCCGGTTCGCTGCAGCCGGAGATCCACCCGGGTGAGTTCGTCGTCGTCGACCAGTTGGTCGATCGCACCTCCGGGCGGGTCGAGACGTTCCACGACGTTTTCCACGACGGTCCCCGCCACGTGTCGCTGGCCGACCCCTACGACGAAGCGCTCCGGGCGCTGCTCGTCGACGTCGGCCGCGCCGACGGGCTGGTGATGCACGAACGCGGCACGGTGGTGGTGATCAACGGGCCGCGCTTCTCGACGCGCGCGGAATCCGAATGGTTCGGGAAGATGGGCTGGGACGTGGTGAACATGACCCAGCATCCCGAGGCCGCGCTGGCGCGTGAGGCCGGGATCCCGTTCGGCGCGGTCGCGCTCGTGACCGACTACGACGCCGGGCTCGCCGGGCGCAGCGACATCGAACCGGTGAGCCAGGAGCACGTCTTCGCGCAGTTCGAACAGAACATCGACCGGCTACGGTCGCTGTTGCGGGAAGTGATCACGCGCTGGGGTGCGTCCGAGTTCGACGGACGAACGCGACTGCCGACCACAGCACCACCGCGGCCCACAGGAGCGCCAGCACGGTGAGCACCGCGCTGCCGTAGTCGAGGGGGTGCACGGTCGCGTTGTCGGGCCGGTCGCCGTAGCCGCGCAGCGCGGGCCACGCGACGGCGAGGACCAACCCGCTGCCCAGGATGCCGGTCTGCAAAGGGGTGCGGACGACGGCGGGTGCGAACCGCCCGACGAGCCACACCAGCGCGAGCACGACCGGCACCAGCACCAGGTCGTGCAGCAGGAGTCCACCGCCCAGCCACGTGGCGACGTTGAAGGCCCGCGGCCAGCCGACCTGTTGCACCATTTCCACTGCGCCGTACAGCATCACCGGCGTGCCGAGCGCGAGCCCGATCCAGAACCCGCGCCCGGGTTGCTCGGCCGCCGCGCCGAGAGCTTCCTGCTCGACGCTCACGACACCACCAGCCGGGTGACCCACTTGGTCTGGTTGACCCCGGGGCGGTTGGGCCCGATCAACCGCAGCGGGTAGCCGTGGTCGAGATGGAGCGGCTCGCCGCCGACCTCGAGGGCGAGGAGGGTGTCGACGTCGTGCGCCTGCGCGGTGTCGAGGTCCGACGACGCGTACGAGAAGCGCTGCTGCAGCGAATGCACGCGCACGCGGGCGCCGGAGGGTGCTCCGGCCCGTTCCAGCAGGTCGCGGACGCGCACGCCGCGCCACTCCTTCGACGCGCTCCACCCCTCCACGCACGCGATGGGGAGGACCGCGCGGTGGAGGGGGAGCGCGCGCAGCTGGTCGAGGGAGAGCTCGAGCGGACGCTGCACGTTGCCTTCGACGACGAGGCGGTACCCGGGGTCATGGGCCGCGGTGACGACCCCCGCCGCGACCGCGGAGCGGTTCACCGGGAAGCCCTGCGGCCCCGTGTCGGGTCGGCGCGGCGCGAGCAGCGCCAGCTTCCGCAGCGGCCACACGGTCTGCCCGACGGTGAAGACGGTGAGCACTCCCGACGCGCCGGCCACCAACGTCAGGAACCGCCGCCGGTCGACCGTGGACGCCCGTACGAACACGGGGTCGTGGTCCGCACGTCGGGAGATCGCGCTGCGGGTGGTCGCGAGCTTGGCGCCCACGTGCACGATCAGCGCGCCGATGGTGATCCACGCCACCCAGTAGTGCGACGTGCGGAAGTTGAAGGGCCAGGGGTACCAGAGGTTGATGTTCGCGAGACCGGTGAAGAGGAGGAAGATCCCGCCGCCGATGAGCGGGATCAGGCTGATCCGCTCCAGCAACGATCCCAGGCCCGAGAAGATCGGACGCCGGAACAGCTTGGGGTAGACGACCCAGAGCTTCGCCAGCAGCAGCGGGATGGTCACGATGCCGGTGGCGACGTGGAGGCCCTGGGTGAAGCGGTACAGGCCGGCGGGGCGGGCGATCGGATCGAACCAGGAGGGCGGGTTCTGCTGGATGTGCGACCAGAACCCGGTGGCGAAGCAGATGGTGAACGTGACGCCCAGGGCGATCCCCAGCCACGCCGCGGTGCGTTCGTCGTGGAGCGCGCTCGTGAAGCGAGGCCGCGGCACCGGCACCGTCACCGCGACTCCAGACGGGCGAAGCAGCGGTCCTCGGCGTCCCACGCGTCCACCACCGTGAGGTCGACGGCCCGGGCGATACCGGCGAGGCGGGCCGGGCCGACGGTCGTCCACCGGAACCACGGCCCGCTGGTCAGCGCGGTCTCCGCCCGGACCAGGAGCACCCGGTCGGTGGCGTCGTCGGGTTCGATCTCCACGATGAGCCGGCCCTCGGGTTCGAGCAGCTCGCGGATGCGCGTGAGGAGGGCGACCGGGTCGCCGCCGATGCCGATGTTGCCGTCGAGCAGCAGCGCGCTGCGCCACCGTCCGGTGCCCGGTACGCGGTCGAACACCGATCGCTCGAGCACGTTCACACCGCGGCGGCGGGCGACGTCGAGCAATCCCGCGGAGATGTCGATGCCGAGCGAGAACACCCGCCGTTCGGCGAGTGCGACCAGGTGGCGCCCCGGACCACAACCGACGTCGAGCGCCGGGCCCACCGCCTCGTCGAGCGCGCGCTGTTCCGCGGCGCAGGCAGCCGCGAACCAACGGTGGACAGGCAGGTCGAGCACGTGTCCCTCGGCCGTGCGGAGCCGTACCGGTACCGCGTCGGTGGTCACACCCGCGGTCATGCGGCCTCCTCAGCCCGTGCCGCGACACGGGTCACCGAACGCGCGAACGACGAGGTGGGGACGAGCCGCGCCACCGCCCGCGCGTCGGCGAAGGTGTCAACGTCACGCAGGTGCGGCAACTCGTCGACGCGGAGCCCGAGTGCGTGCAACCGGGCCCGTTGGGCGTTCCCGGTGGCGGCGGTCGACATCGGTACGCCCGCGAACGCGGCGTCCCGGCGGCCGCGGAAGCCGATCGCCCAGTACCCCCCGTCGCGCGCTTGCCCCAGCACCGCGTCGACCGTCGGATCCGCGAGCCGGAGGCACGCCCGTTCGAGCAGCGCGGGGGTGACCTGTGGCGTGTCCATGCCGATCACGAGCACCGGCCCGGCCACGGCGTCGGACGCGGCGGCCAGCCGGGTACCGAGGTCACCGCCGGCCTGGGGGACGACGTCGAAGCCGGCGGGGAGCCAGGGGCCGCGGTCCCCGTCCAGCGCCACGACCCGCGCCGCGCACCGTGTGCGGGCGACCGCGACCAGCGTGTCGCCGAGTGCGGCCTCGGCGATGGTCGCCGCCTCACGCGGGCTGCACGGCGGGCAGAGACGGGTCTTCACTCGGCCGGGCCTGGGCTCCTTGGCGATCACGACGACGGTGGTCACCGCAGGGCCGCCCGCATGTCGTGCACCGTGCGGAGCGTGCCGCGGACGGTGCCGGTCACCTTCGACCGACCGACCCGCCTCCGGTAGACCACGTCGACCTCCTCGATCCGCCATTCCGCGGCCGCGGCGCGCAGCACCATCTCGAGGGGCCAGCCGAAACGGCGGTCGCGCAGCTGCAGATCGAGGAGTTCCTCGCGCCGCGCCGCGCGGCATCGGGCCGAGATCGGTGAGCGCGACACCGGTGCGACGCTCGACCGCGCGGGCGAGCACCCGGTTGGCGAGCCGGAGGTGCAGTGGCCAGGCCCCGCGAGCGGCGTCGCGCTGCGCCGAGCACGAGCTCGCTGCGGCCCTCGACGACCGGGCGTGCCACGCGGGGGAGGTCGCCGCCGTCGAGTGAGCCGTCACAGTCCATGAACGCCACCACGTCGGCAGTGGCGGCCTGTAGGCCGGCGAAGCACGCCGCTCCGAAGCCGCGGCGCGGCTCGTCGACCACGCGCGCGCCGGCCGCGCGGGCGACCTCGGCCGATCCGTCGGTGGAGCCGTTGTCGACGACGATGGCGCTCCAGCTGGCGGGGATCGACGCGAGCACGTCGGGGATCGCCTGAGCCTCGTTCAACACCGGCAGGACGACGTCGGGCATCGGGCTCCTCGAGTCGGGCGGACGAGTCGTGTCACTGCACGCGGTCTACGACACCGCCGCGAGATCCGGATGACGGGTCGGCTCCGTACTGCGATCGTGGAACGGACCTTGCGCGCGCCGCGGCCCTGGGGGTTGTTGCTGGGCGTGTGGGTCGCGGTGATCGTCGCCGCCCGGCTGACCCTGCGCGATCTCGTCGAGCACGGCGCCCATCTGCGGATCCCGTTCCCTCCACTCGACGCCGCGCTGGACTTGCGACCGGGCTGGCGTCTGGTGTTCTCGCTCCTCGTCGGAGCCGTGGCGGTGCGGTGGGCCCCACGTCTCGCGGCGTCGCTGTCGTGGCGGATGGTGCTCGTCGGGTCGACCCTGCTCGGTGCCGCGTGGGCGGTCGCGCTGGCACTCCTCGACGGTGTGCACGGCCTGGTGAACTCCGTCGGCCTCGAGAACGAGTACTTCATGGACGTCGGCCGGGTCGGATCCCCGGGGGCGTTCCTGCACGGCTTCGCTCAGCACCTGGCCGAGTACCGGGTCCACGTGCAGGGGCACCCGCCCGGCTACCTGCTGCTCCTCTGGGGCCTCGATCGGATCGGTCTCGGCTCGGTGTCAGCGGTGGCGGCGCTCGACATCGCGGTGGGCGTGTTGGCGATCCCCGCGGTGCTGCTGGTGCTACGCGAGGTCGCCGACGCGCTGAACCGCGAGAGCAGCGGCACCGTTCGTCGCCGTGGCGCCGGTCGCGATCTGGGTGGCGACCAGCGCCGACGCCTTCTACGCGGGGGTGAGCGTGTGGGCGGTCGCACTGGTGATCCTGGCCACCGGACGGACGGGTCGCCGCCGCGACGTCTACGCGGTGGTCGGCGGGCTCCTCTTCGGCGTGACTGCGTTCCTGTCGTACGGCCTCGTGCTGCTCGCGGTCGTCCCCGCGGTGGTCGCCGTCCGGCGCCGGCAACTTCGCCCGCTCGTCGTCGCCGGGTTCGGCGCGGCGGTGGTGTTCGGGGTCTTCGCCCTCGCCGGGTTCTGGTGGTTCGACGGTCTGGCCGCGACCCGGGCGCGGTACTTCGCCGGGGTCGCCTCGCGCCGCCCCGACCTCGCGTTCCTCCTGGCGAACGCAGCGTGTTTCGCCATCGCGCTCGGTCCCGCGCTCGCGGTCGCGCTCGGCCGGTTGCGTGACCGGCGGGTCTGGCTGGTGGTCGGGGCCGCGCTGCTGGCGGTCGGGATCGCCTGGGTCAGCGGGATGTCGAAGGGCGAGGTGGAGCGGATCTGGCTCCCCTTCGCCATGTGGGTGCTCCCGGCCGGCGTCGTGCTCGGACTCGGGGCCCGCCGGTCCCAATGGCTCGCGCTCCAGGTCGGGTTCACGATCGGCCTCCAGACGCTCGTGCGGAGCCCGTGGTGATCCTCGTCACCGGCGGGGCCGGATTCATCGGGTCGTTCGTCGTCGACCAGTTGCTCGAAGCCGGCCAGGAGGTCCGCGTCCTGGATCGCCTGCACCCCGGTGCCCACGCGCGGCACCCGGACTACCTCGACCCGCGCGCGGAGTACATGTGGGGAGACGTCGCTGATCCCGAGGTCGCGGCGCGCGCCGCCGCCGGTGTGGCCTCGGTGTGCCACCAGGCCGCGATGGTCGGCCTCGGCGTGGATTTCGGCGATGCCCGTGCCTACGTCGTCGACAACGATCTCGGCACCGCGACCTTGCTCGGCGCGCTGCACGAAGACGGGTTCGCGGGGCGCATCGTCGTCGCCAGCAGCATGGTCGTCTACGGCGAGGGCGCGTACCACTGCGACCGGCACGGCTCGGTGCGCCCGCCGCCCCGGACGCTGCCGCGATCTCGACGCGCAGCGGTGGGAGCCGGTGTGCCCCGAATGTGGTCACGTCCTGACGCCGTCGGTCGTCACCGAGGAGACTGCGCCCGATCCGCGCAACGTCTACGCCGCCACCAAGCTGCACCAGGAGCATCTGTGCGCGGCCTACGGGCGCGAGCACCGCGCCGACGTCGTCGCTCTCCGGTACCACAATGTCTACGGTCCGCGGATGCCGCGGGACACGCCCTACGCGGGAGTCGCGAGCATCTTTCGGAGCGCGCTGGCCGGGGGATGCGCGCCGCACGTCTTCGAAGACGGGGCACAGCGGCGCGACTTCGTCCACGTCACCGACGTCGCGCGCGCGAACGTCCTGGCACTGACCGCGTCGGAACCGGTGGGCGGGACCTACAACGTGGCCTCGGGCGCGCCGCACACCGTGCTGGAGATGGCGCGGGCGATCGCCGCGGCTCATCCCGGCCCCGCGATCGAACCTGAGGTGGTGCCCCGGTACCGGCTCGGCGACGTCCGCCACGTGTTCGGCGCCGCCGACCGGGCCCGCGTGCGGCTGGGGTTCGACGCCCGGGTGCGGTTCGGGGAGGGGATGCGGGAGTTCGCCACCGCCGAGCTGCGGGGCCCGTCGGCGGGCTGAGTCATCCAGGCCCGCCGCCGCTCCGTACCCTTGAGCACGGGCCCACGCACGAGGAGGAGACCGGGTGGAGCACGACCTGCGGGATGTGAGCGACGCCGCCCTGGTGGTGGCCATCGCCCGATTCCGCCAGGAGGCCCTCGCCGAGGCCTACCGCCGCCACGGTGACGCCGCATTCGGCCTCGCGGTGCGGGTGCTGCGCGACCCCGCCCTGGCGGAGGAGATCGTCCAGGAGGTCTTCCTCCGGCTCTGGAACGACCCCGAGAAGTTCGACCCGGGCCGAGGATCGTTGCGCTCGTTCGTGATGGCCAGCGTGCACAGCCGCGCCATCGACGTCGTGCGCGCCGAGTCGTCGCGCCGCTGCTCGTGAGGAGCGTCACTCGCGGATGTACCCGGAACCGGAGTACGACCTCGAGCGCGAGATCGTCGACCTCACCGTCGCCGAGCAGGTACGCGTCGCGCTCGAATGTCTCTCCGACGACGAGCGGCGCGCCATCGAGCTCGCATACCTGGGCGGACACACCTACCGCGAGGTGGCCGTGTTGCTCGAGCAGCCGGAGGGAACGGTCAAGAGTCGGATACGGGTCGGGTTGCGCCGCTTGCGCGACTCGCTCGTCGAAACCGGGATCACGTCGGCGTGGACCGAGAGCTGACCCGCGCCGAGCTCGACGAGCTCCTCCCCCTGTACGCGCTCGACGCGCTCGACGGCGAGGAGCGCGAGCAGGTCGCGCGCTACGTCGACCGCGACGACGCGGCCCGGGCCGAGCTGATGTCGTTGCGCGAGGCGGTCGCGCTGCTCCCGCCGCCCGACAGCCGCGCCCCGACGTCGTTGTGGAGCACGATCGAGACCGGCCTCGACGCGCCGGCCGTCGACGCGCCGCTGCCCGGTGCCACCGATCTCGCTCACGAGCGCCCGTGAGACCCGCCGCCGTCGTCCGACCCGCGTGGTGGCGGCCGCCCTCGCCGCCGCCGCCATGGTGGCGATCGCGTTGCTCGGCATCGAGGTCGCGCGCCAGCAGGATCGCATCGACGAGCTCGCCTCGGAGATGCACGGTGGCTCGATGCAGCAGCTGGCGTTGGCGGCCCGCTCGGCGAAGGACGCCCACGTGATCCGGCTCGACGCGGCGGCGGGCACCGGTCATGCCGAGATCGTGATGCTGCCCGACGGCACCGGCTACTTCATGGACCACGACCTCCCGCACCTGGCGAGCGGCTCCACCTACCAGCTCTGGGCGAAGGTCGGCGACCCGGCCTCGTCGCGCATGGTGTCGGTGGGCGTACTCGGCGCGGATCCCGGGATCGTGTCGTTCCGGCTCTCCGCGCCGACGATGATGTTCGAGGTCACGGAAGAGCACGCGCCGGGCAGCGTGACGCCCGGCGACGCGGTGGTGATGAGCGGGATCGTCGCCTGATTCGTGCCCGCGTGCGCTAGGAATGGCGCGTGGCAGGCGACGGACGTGAGCGGGGGATGGCGCTGCTCGTCTCGGTGGTGCTCGCCGCGATCGCCGGATACGTCGACGCGGTGGGATTCGGGCGCCTCCTGGGCGTGTTCCCCGCGAACCAGAGCGGGAACGTCATCTTCCTGGGGATGGCGATCGGCGGCCACGGGCCCACACCGGGCTGGCGTACGGCGACCGCCATCGTCTGCTTCGGTGCCGGTGCCGCGCTCGGCTACGTCGCCGGTCGTCGCCTCGGTAGCCGGTACCGGGGACCGGTGCTGCTGGGGTCGGAGCTGGCGGTGTTGCTCGTGGTGATCGCGATCAACGGTCCACTGGACCACCATGGCATCGCGCGTGGCGTCACCGGCTTCACGCTCGTCGCGTTGACCAGCGCGGCGATGGGAGTGCAGACGGAGGCGATCCGCCACGTGGCCGGAGTCGCCGTCGCGACGACGTACGAATCGGGCGCGCTGGTACGCATCGGCGAGGTGATGAGCGCGCCGTTCCGTCAGGGCCGCGAGCCGCGTTACGCGAAGCAGCTCGCCGTGCTCACCGGCGTGTTGCTGGGGTACCTCGGCGGCGCGGCGTTCGGCGCCTCGACGATCGGTCGGTGGGGATGGTCGTTGCTCGTGCCGTGCGTGGTGCTCGCGGTGCTTGCGGCGTCGTGGTCGCTGCGCCCGCGCTGGTTCGCGGCGATCGAAGACGACCCCGCGCCCGACTAGGTGCCGCGGCCGAAGCCGCCGATGACTCGAGATCGGTCGGCGATGCGACCGAGGAGCTCGAGGATCCGGGTCGGCGGGAGGTGCTGTTCGAGCACCTCGGCGCCGAAGGGCGCGAGGGCGTCGGCGATCGCGTTCACGACGGCCGCGGGCGCGCCGATGGCACCGCCTTCCCCGACACCCCGGAAGTCCACCGGTCCTTGGGGGGCCGACTCCAGGTGGTGGATCTCGATCGCCGGGATCTCGGCGCTGGTCGGCAGGAGGTAGTCGGCGAAGGTCGACGTGAGCAGTTGGGCGTGGTCGTCGTAGATCGCGTGCTCGTAGAGCACGCTGCCGATCCCCTGGGCGACGCCACCGCAGATCTGCCCGTCGACGATGGCCGGGTTCACGAGCGCGCCGCAATCCTCGACGACGAGGTATCTCGTGATCTCGATCAGGCCGGTCGCGAGCGTGACGTCGACCCAGCAGCAGTGCGTGGCCTGCGACCAACCACCTTCGGGGATCGCGAAGTCGAACGTCGCCTCGATGCCCGGGCTCATGTCGCTCGGTAACAACGCGGTGTTGTGGTACGCGACGGCGGCGATCTCCGCGATGCTCCGGTGGGAGGCGGGCACACCGGAGACCGACACGCCGCCGTCCTCGAGCACGAGGTCGTCGGGCGAGGCTTCGAGCAGGTGGGCGGCGAGCTGCAACACCTGGCTGCGTACCCCGGCGACCGCGCCCATGACCGCACCGCTGGCGAGCGTGGCGGCTCGGCTCCCGCCGGTGCCGACCAGGTTGAACGGGGTGACCTGCGTGTCACCCGACACGACCCGGACCCGGTCCAGCGCCAGCTCCAGCCCGTCCGCTGCGAGTTGCGCCAGCGTGGTGTGGTGACCCTGACCGTGGGGTGACTGGCTGGTGAACACGGTGAGCGTTCCGTCGGGCTCGAGCCGGGCGACGGCCCGTTGCGCGGTACGGGGCGATGCGCCGGCACCCAACGCCTGGCTGTAGTTCGGCGGACCGGGCGAGGGCTCGAGCACCGTGGCCAGACCGCAGCCGACCGCGCGGCCCGACGCGGTGGCGTCGGCGTGGGTGCGGCGGAAACCGTCGAGGTCGGCGAGCTCCAGCGCGCGCTCGAAGGTCTCGCGCGCGGTGACGTGCGCGAGCGTGGGACCGGTGGCCATGGCGGTGGGGAACTCGTCAGGATCGAGCAGGTTGCGTTGCCGGATCGCCTCCGGAGTGATGCCCACCTCGCGTGCGATCAGGTCGAGCATGCGCTCGCGCACGAAGGTCTCGGATTCCCACGGACCGCGGTAGGCGACGTAGGTGGCCTTGTTGGTCGCCACGACCTTCACGTCGAACTCGAGGTGCTCGAGCCGATACGCCCCCGGGAACAGGACGCGCACGATGGTGGGGAAGATGGTCGGCGGCAGGGTGGTGAGCTGGTACGCGCCCTGGTCGAACACCATGGCGACGCGTACCCCCCGGATCGTCCCGTCACCGTCGAAGGCCGCCTCCACCTCGAACGATTCCTCTCGCGCCTGACCCGCGGCCTGCAGGTTCTCGACCCGGTCCTCGACCCACTTCACGGGCCGGCCGAGCAGCACGCCCGCCGCGGACAGCGCGACGTCCTCGCGGCTCACGTAGGCCTTCTGCCCGAACGAGCCACCCACGTCGGTGCAGCGCACGTGGAAGTTGTGGACCGGCAACCCGAGCAGTCCGGCCACGAACACCCGCAGCGCGTGGGGGTTCTGGTGGGCGGCGTGATACACGAGCTCGCCGGTGTCGGACGAGTAGTCGACGAGGCCGGCCCGCCCTTCGAGCGGCGCGTTGCACTGGCGGTGCTGACGGAACGACCACCGGGCGCGGCGCTCGGCGCCGGCGAAGGCCGCCTCGACGTCGCCGGTGCGGGAGGTCTCGTGGAACATCAGGTTCGTGCCGACGGTGTCGAACAGTGCCGGGGTACCGGGTTCCAGAGCCCGGGTGACGTCGGGAACCGGCGCGAGCGGCTCGTAGTCCACGTCGACGAGCTCGCACGCGTCTTCGGCGAGATAGCGGTCGGCGGCGACCACCAACGCCACCGGGTCGCCCACGAAGCGGACGCGGTCACCGGCCAGCGGTCCGTACGGAGGCGTGGCCAACCCGATCGGACCGGTGGCGCGCATCGGTGCCACGACGCCGGCGAGGTCCGCGGCGACGAGGATGAGGTCGACACCGGGTAGGGCGCGGGCGCGCGACGTGTCGACAGCGCGTACGCGTGCGTGCGCGAACGGGCTGCGGACGAACGCGGCGTGGCGCAACCCGGGCGGCTGCGCGTCGTCGACGAAGTGCCCGCGGCCGCGCAGGAGCCGGGGGTCCTCGACCCGCAGGACGCGGGCCCCGACGAGTCGGCTCACAGGGCCTCGGACCGATCGAGCCCGAGCGCGATGACGAGCTCGACCAGTGGACGCGCCCGCGCCGCGCTCACCGGCAGGCGCGGCGGCCGCGGCCACCCACCGGCGGCGCCCAACGCCGCGAGCGCGGCCTTGGCGCCGACGATGCCACCGAGGGCCTGCGTCGCGGCGAAGAGCTGCATGATCGATGCGTGCACCCGCGCCGCGCCCTCGACGTCGTCGGCGTCGTACCGTTCGACGAGGGACACACAGAGACGGGGCGCGAGGTTGCCCTCCGAGCTGAGGTACCCCTGGGCGCCGCGCTCGAGCGCATGCAGTGCGTGCATCGGGCCACCGACGTGCACGTCGACCCGCCCATCCACGACCGCGATGACGTCGTCGACGTAGGCGAGGTCGTTGTGGGTGACGTTCACGCCGACGATCCGGTCGTAGTCGTCGACCAGCTCGCCGATGAGTTCGGGCGGGTAGTGGTAGCCGACCGACTGATGGGTCGAGACGACGAGGTCGCCGGGCGCGTGATCGAGGACGGTACGCAGGTACGTCGTCATCTCGTCGCTCGTCGGTACGTAGCCGTGGCCGAGGTCGAGCGAGTAGATCTGGGTCGCGTCGAGACCGGCGGCCACCGCGTCCTCCGCCAGCGTGATCGCCTCGGCCGCGGTCCGGGGCTCCACGCCCATGGCCCGCACCGGGACCCGCCCGCTCAGCTCCTCCACCGCGACGTCGAAGATCCGCCGGCGCTCGTCGCCGCTGAGCGTGTAGCCCTCGCCGCTCCCGCTGCCGGCCAGATAGACGCCGATGCCGGCGGCCCCGAGGCGGCGTAGATGGGCCCGCAGCCCGGCGTCGTCGAGGTCGCCCGTCTCGGTGAACGGCGTGAGGCTCACCACGAAGGTGCTGCGCGTCCGTGTTGTCGTGGTCATGAGTCTCCCGGCCCGCCAGAAATTAGTATCGCGGCCGACGGGAGAGAGGATCCCATGAACGAGCGCACGCCCGACACCTACCGGCTCATCTCCGCCGACAGCCACGTCAACGAACCCCCCGATCTCTGGGCGACGAGGGTGCCGGCCCGCTACCGCGACCGCGCACCGAGGATCGAGCGGTTCGACGAAGGCGACGCCTGGGTGCTGGAAGGCGTCGCCGATCCGATCAATTTCGGGATGAATGCGTGTGCGGGCATCGAGCCCGAGGCGATGCGGGGTTGGGTCCGGTTCGAGGACATCCGCGCCGGGGGCTACGACCCCGCGGCGCGCCTGGTCGAGATCGATCGCGACGGTGTCGACGCCGAGGTGTTGTACCCGACGCCCCGGTTGAACGCGGCGATCGTCGCCAACCACGATGCCGGCTATCACGAAGCGATGGTGCGGGCGTACAACGACTGGCTCTCGGAGTACGTGGAATACGCGCCCGAACGCTTCGGTGGGCTCGCGGTCGTCCCGAACCGCGGCGTCGAGGGCGCGCTGGCCGAGATCGACCGGGTGGTCGACCGGCCCGGCATCCGCGGGTTCGTGATGGGCTGCTATCCCAACGGCACGCTCGCACCTGCGCCCGACGACGACAAGGTGTTCGGCCGGATCGAGGAGTTGGGGCTGCCGTTGAGCATCCACGTGTCGCTCACCGACACGATGCCCGCGGCGCACCGGGTCGCGCTGCCGGGGTGGGGCCGCATCTTCGACATCCCGAACCGGATGCTCGAGCTGGTCTTCGCCGGCGTGTTCGACCGGTTCCCGAAGCTGCAGATGGTGGCGGCCGAGGTCGACTGCGGGTGGCTGCCCTACGTCAAGGAGCAGATCGACAACAACTTCCAACGGCTGGCTCCCGGGAGCACCTTCCCGATCAAGCAACGCCCGAGCGAATACATCGAACGCCACTTCCACTTCGGCTTCATGACTGATCCGGTGGGGCTGCGGTTGCGCGACTCGATCGGGGTCGATCGCATGCTCTGGTCGTCGGACTACCCGCACATCTCGTCGGACTGGCCGTCGTCGTGGCGCACGATCCAGGCATCGTTCTCCGGCGTGCCCGCGGCCGACCGTCACCTGATCCTGGCCGGCAACGCGCAACGCCTCTACGGCTTCGGCACCTCCTGAGCTCCGATCCCTCAGCGTTCGGTGCGCTGACCGGCCCGAGCAGTCCGGCGAAGGCGCGGTTTTCGGCTCGTGCGAGCTGGGTACCCCTCGCGTTCCCGACGCGAGGAGGACCCATGCCGAGGAGCTGGAGCGACAAGCGGGAACGCCAGTACGAGCACATCAAGGACGGGCTGCGCGAGCGCGGCGAGAACGAAGAATCGGCCGAGGAGATCGCAGCTCGCACGGTCAACAAGGAACGGGCACGCGCCGGTGAGTCGAGCACGGCGAGCCGCAGCTCGACCGACGACATCTCCTCCGGGCGGCGCGGGGGTCTCCGCTCGCACCGTGGTCCGGGCGGGCGAACCAAGGCGCAGCTCTACAACGAGGCGAAGCGGCGTGGGATCCGCGGTCGCTCGAAGATGACGAAGGCCCAGCTCGAGTCGGCCGTCGGGCGCTGAGCCCGAGTTGACAGGGGCGCTCGTAGAAGAGAGAATGGCGTTTGCACTTCTTGGCGTCCACTCAGGAGCGAACGCGCATGGGCAAGATCTGGGCCAACTCGGGTGACTCCCACCTCGTCGAGCCGGAGGATCTCTTCGCCGAGCGCCTCCCCGCCGACCTTGCCGCGCGCATGCCCCGCAGCGAGCGTGACGAGGACGGGCGCCACGAGACCCTGTACATCGACGGGAAGGTCTACCGGCGCCGCATGCCCGGCGGGAACCTCGTCGACGAGGAGGGCAAGACGGTCGACCAGCGAGCGCCGGGCGCGAACGACCCGACGCTGCGCCTCCACGATCTCGACGGTGAGGGGATCTGGGGCGAGGTCGTCTACCCGTCGCTCGGCATCTGGACGGCGTCGGTGGAGGATCCGTTGCTCGTGCGCGCCGGCTGCGAGGCGGTGAACGACTGGGCGATCGAGTACCAGGCGGTGTCGCCGCGGTATGTGTGCACCTCGATGATCCCGCTGCTCGACGTCGCCGACGCGGTGCGCGAGATCGAGCGCACCGCGGGTATGGGCTTCAAGGCGGCGTTCTTCCCCGTGGCACCTCCCGGAGAGAACCGCGACTGGAACCGCGACGAGTGGGAGCCGGTGTGGTCGGCGTTGGAGGAGACCGCCACGGTGGTCGGGTTTCACATCGGCACCGAGCCGCTCGAGGCGTCCGGCACCACCGGTCTGTACTTCCGCGGGCCGGGCGGCGCGCTCATGAACTACATGGAGACCACCTACGGCGGCCAGCGTGCCGTCACCAAGCTGATCGCGGCCGGCGTGTTCGACCGTCACCCGGCGCTCAAGGTGCTGGTGTCGGAGGGTGGCGCGACGTGGGGGCCGTTCGTGGCCGACCGCCTCGACGAGGCGTACCGCCAGCACGGGGCCGCGGTGCGTCCGCCGCTCCCGCGCCTGCCGAGCGAGTACCTCTACGAGAACGTGTACGCGTCGTTCCAGCACGACCGCTCCGCGGTCGCAGCCATGACCGCGATGGGCTGGCGGAACGTGTTGTGGGGGAGTGACTACCCCCACCTCGAAGGAACGTTCGGCCACACGCAGAAGACGCTGCACGAGCTCTTCGACGATGTCGACGCGGTATCGCGCGACCGGATCACGCAGGGCGCGTTCGCCGAACTGTTCCCCCACGTGCCGCCGGCGCCCGCGTCGGAGGTCTGAACGCTCAGCCTCCCGTCGCCGCCTGCGTGATGCGTTCGAGCCACCAGGCCGGCGCGTTGTCGGTGATGTTCGAGATGTTCGAGTAGTCGTGCCAGCGACGGATCTTCCCGTCGCGTAGCTGGGTCACCGACACGAACGAGTGATCGATGACCTCGCCGGTGTGGAAGGTCCACCGTTCGGTGTGCTCGGTCATGACCAGGTCACCCTCGGCGACCATGTTGGTCCCCGGGAGGTGCTCGTAGCCCTCGAGCGGCTCGATCCCGATCTTCAGACGCGCGACGACCCCCTCGGGACCGGTCCCGCCGGGACCGAGCGTGCCGACGTCGGTGTAGTGCGCGTCGTCGGTGAGCAACGCCTTCATGCCGTCCCAGTCACGGCGCGCGAGCGCGTCCCAGAACTGCTCCACCACCTGCTTGTCGTCAGTTGCCATCGCGCGTCTCCTCGTTCGGGGGTCGGAGGCTGTCGGTCAGTCCTCGAAGTTCGGTGGGCGGTCCTCGCGTCGGGCGCGGACGGCCTCCTCGAAGTTCTGCGTCGTCAGGCGCACGAACAGTTGCGTGTGGCTCTCCAGCTCGATCGCGGCCCGCAGGCTGGACGTCTCGAGCCCGGCCCACATCATGCGCTTGGTCGAGCGCGACGCCCTGGGTGCTCCACCCGTTGATCTGGTCGGCGAGGTCCAGCGCGCTCTCGAGGAGGTCGGCATCGGGGACGATGCGCGACACCAGCCCCATGGCGGCCGCTTCGTGGGCGTCGATGTCGCGCCCGGACAACATGATCTCGAACGCGCGCGACGAGCCGATGGCACGCGGGAGCAGGAAGCTGAGTCCGAGCTCCGTCGCGGTCAGCCCGTTGTTGATGCCCGCAGCGCGGAAGTAGGCGGACTCACCGGCGATGCGGATGTCGGCGCCGAGGGTGAGGCAGAGCCCGCCGCCGATTGCTGCGCCGTTGACCGCGCAGATCACCGGTTGGGGCATTCGCTGCATCGCGGGTACGAGGTCCGCGAGCACCGTCATCGCCTTCGTCGCGATGCGCGTCAGCGTCAACCCGTCGATGTTGGGGGGCGGCGCACCGTCCCGGGTGTCGGCGCCGGAGCAGAAGCCGCGGCCTTCCCCGGTGAGCACGACGCACGTCGTGTCGTTGTCGGCGGCGACGGCCGCGAAGGCCTCGTGCAGCGGGACCATCAGCTCGAAGGCCATGGAGTTCATCCGCTCGGGGCGGTTGAGGGTGATGACCGTGGTGTGCGGCCGCGGCTTGTCGATGAGGATCATCTCGGGTTTCGACATGTGCGAGGCAACGTACCTGACGCGCGCGGCCGGCTACCCGGGCTCGGCCAGCGCCGACAGCTCGTCGGCCACCAACCGGGTGATGGGGCGCTGGGGCCCGAGCCGCCACTCGCGCCACGGCAGGAGGTCGTACCACCGGGCCAGCTCGGTGAAGTCCAGCACCGCGGTGATGAGCTCCTCCGCAGCCCCGGCCCGGGCGAGCGCCACGGGGAAGCCGGGGAACGCGGGCGCGCCGATGACGCTGCCGCCGGCCCATGCGGGCGGGCCGTGGCTGTCGCCGACCCGGTTGGCCGATGCCGCGAACGCCAGGTTCTCGTGGGCCCGCACGAGCGTCGTCTGCTCGAGGTGCTCGCGGGCCCGGGGCAGGTCCGATCGTCCCGTCGGGTTGACCAGCAGGCGGGCGCCCTTCAGCGCGAGGACCCGGCACAGCTCCGGGTTGTTGTAGAAGTCGTAACAGATCGAGATGCCGATGGGCCCCGAGCGCGGTGTCGAAGACGGGCAGGGCGTCACCAGGCGTGAACCGGTCCGTCTCCAGCGGAATGCCGAGGTGCAGCTTGCGGTAGGTGCCGACGAGCCCGTCGGGTGCGACGACGTTGGCCGAGTTGTAGATCACCGCGCGGTCGGACGTGTCGGCTTCCTCGAATCCGTAGATCACGTGGATCTCGTGCTGCGCGGCCGCCGCGAGCATCGCCTGGCACGACGGGCCGTCGGCGGGCTCCGCCTGCGCCCGGTGCCACGCACATGCTCGGTGCTCGGCCGCGCAGTCGGCGCAGTGGCCCCAGGAGTTCAGGGCGAGCTCCGGGAAGATCACGAGGTCGCAGTCCCGGGCGGCCGCGGTGGCGACGACGGCGAGCATCTTGGCGAGCGTCGCGCCCTTGTCGCGCGCGACGGCCTCGAAGTTCACGCAGCCGACGGTGATCGACGTAGGGCCGAGTTGCGGGTCGTCCGGACGCACCCGCGTATCCTCTCACGTCCCGCCGGGGAACCGACGTGCGGTCCGGATCAGACACGAGCGACCACGTTCACTGCGAGCGGCGCACCAGGGCGTAGCCGGCCACCGCGATGAAGACGCCCCACACGGCGAAACCGGCGAGGCCGAGCGCGACCCAGGGAGCGCCCTCGGCGATCGCGACGGTGAAGACCGCGGTGGTGAGCAGGCAGGCCGACCCGCCGATCGCGGCCGGACCGAGCCAACGTGGGATGAGGTCGTCGGTGATCGCGGCCCGGGACAGGCCGACGAGGGCGACGGCCTGAGCCGCCAGGACGAGGCCGAACGCCGCGGCGTGGGTCGCCCACAGCGCCCGCACGACCGCGGCCGAGCCCACCAGCGCGGGGCCCTTCGCCGCGAGCACGATCTCGGTGATGTTCACGAGCGCGAACAGGGCGGCAATGGCGGCGACGCCGAGCGCGCCGAGGTGGGCCCACCAGCGACCGTCGTTGCGTTGGGCTCGGTTCCACACACCTGCGGTGAACGCCAACAGGCCGAACATGCCGAGCGGGAACAGTCCGAGCGGGATGAGCACGACCGCGCGATGGTGGGCGAAGTAGTCGGACACCGTGGTGGGCGACGCGCCGAACCCGGGCGCGGCGGCTCGGAGGAGGTTCTGCACGACGAGGGTGGCGACGAAGAAGAGGCCGCCCGCGCCGGCCAGGCGGTCGACGACGGGCGGGTGGAGCGCCGGTGCACGGGTGGAATGCTGGAATTGTCGTACGGCCATGATCCCTCCGATAGAATGAGGCTCTGGTAACTAGCATCACTATCTAATGAGTAGAGTATGGTTCCAGCTACGGGAAGTCAAGGCATGAACGAACCGCGACCGAACCGGCGCGAGGTGGGCGCCGCGGCGACCCGGCGCGAGATCCTGACGTGCAGCCGGCGGCTCTTCGCCGCGCACGGCTACGCCAACACGTCGCTCCAGCAGATCGCGTCGGAATCCGGCGTCGCCGTGCAAACGATCTACTCGAGCGTCGGCTCCAAGGCCGCGCTGCTCCTCGCCCTCAACGATCTCGTCGACGAGGAATCCGGTGTCGCCGAGCTCGCCGCCGCGGTCCACGCCGAAACCGACCCGTCCCGACTTCTGGCCAAGGGCGTGCACCTCACGCGCCAGCTCAACGAACGGTGTGGCGACCTGATCTGGGTCATGCTGTCGGCCGAGCCTTCGGAACCCGATGTCGCGGCCGCGGTCGCCGACGGGATGCGCCGCCACGAAGAGGGGACCGCCGGCATCGCGCAGCACCTCGCGCAGCTCGGCGCCCTGCGTGAGGACACGACTCCCGAGCGCGCCGCCGCCGCGCTCTCCATGATGACCTCACCGTTCAGCTGGCGGCAATTGACGCAGACCGCGGGCTGGACCTTCGACGACGCGGAAGCCTGGCTGACGCAGTCGTTGGGCCGCCTCCTCCTCAGCCGTCAGCGCTGACCGGCGACGGGCGGACGCAGGTCGGGTCGCGCCCGCGTGCTCCGCAACCGTGTGAGACTGTCGCGGGGAGATCGAACCGGTCAGTGGCGGTTCTGATCGCCGTTTCCTCGTTCGTGGCCGCGGCACCGACGTTCGGTGGTGCATCGCAGGTCGAGGCGAACCTGGCTGCGTTCAGCTCGCGGTCGGGACGTCGCCAATGGGTTGCGCGGACATCGGATCCGAATGGCGGCTTCCAGGTCGTGACCGGATCGAAGGATTCGGTGGTTGCGGTGCAGGGCCGCTGCTTCTGGGACGATGCGGCTCGCTATCGCAAGGGCGCCAGTGCGCTCGTCGGGTTCGACGCGACGGCCGTCGCTGCCGCCATTCCGGAGGAAGCGGGTACGTCGCCGCCTCGCTCGGCATCGCGGCATGGAACGCCGTGTCGAAGCACGCGACCTGGACCGCGCCGGGGAGCACCGTCGCGGCGGACCGGACGCCGTCCGATCCGCGCTGCTGGTGCAGTGGCGCGAGCGCCCCGAGCGCTTCGAGCGCGCGCTCCACGGCCGGGTCGACCACCACTGGCCCGACGAACTCCTCGCCCCCGTGCACCACGCTGGTGCCCGACGACATCCGCGGCGCCGTGCTCGGCGATGAATGCCCGCAGCGGCTCCCGCATGTCCGAACCCGACCAACCCTCGACCTCGGCGCGGCCGAGCAACGTGTCATCGGCGTCGAGCAGCGCGAGCGTCAGACTGCTCGAGCCTGCGTTCACCAAGAGCAAACGGATCATCGCAGCGCGACGGCTGCGCGAACCGGGCTGCGGTCCGAGCTGTTCATGGTGACCACGTCCAGTCCGGAATCTCAGGGCAATCGACGGTGTACGCACGGCGGGCAACCTCAGCGAGGCGCCCGGCGAGCGGCGGATCACTGTGGTCAGCGACGGCGGTCGATCGACGGTGCACAGCGTGTCGAACTCGGCATCGTCGGCGGAGTGCGGACCGGCTCTGTGACCCCGACTTGGAGCAAGGTGCGGGGGGTGGGGGAAAGCCCTGGGCGGCTACTCCCTCACTCCAGCGGCACGCACAGGGTTGCGTCGGGCGCGAGGTCGTGGATGGTCTCACCGATCGAAACCTTCACGGGCAGAGCCGTGCACGGCAAGGTACGCAGTGTGATGTTGGCATGGTCGACGTGGACGGTGATCCATTGGCCGTGGTAGAGGAGGTCGAACTCGAGCGAACTCAGCTCGGCGGGCAGGTGTGGATTGAAGCGCAGTACGCCCCCGCGGACCTCAAGACCGGTGTAACAGCGTTGGAGGATGTCGACGCTGCCGGCCATCGCGCCGAGGTGGACGCCTTCGCTGGTTGTGCCGCTCTGTGCGTCGAACAGGTCGGAGCCGAGCGCGTCGTGCAACAGTGTCCACGACTGGTGCCGGTTCGCTCGGGCCAGGACCCAGGCGTGCGCGATTCGACTGAGCGTGGATCCGTGGGAGGTGCGAGCCAGGTAATAGTCGATGGTCGCGGGGATGCTCGCCGGGTTGAACGGGTAGCTGAGACGGTCAAAGAGCGTGGTGAGTTCCTCGGCGCTGAGCAGATAGAAGAGCATGAGGGCGTCGGCTTGCTTGGAGACCTTGTACCGGTTGGGGCTATCGCCCTCTGCTTCGAGGATGAGATCGAGCCGTCTGATGTCACCGTACCGATCGCGGTAGGTGCGCCAATCGAACTCGGTCAGTTCCTCGTAGCCTTCGAATTGGGCGATGAGCCCGGTCGCAAGGAGTGGGACCCGCAGTCGTCTGCTGATGTGATCCCAGTTGTCGAGTTCGCCGGTTGACAGGCCGAGGCGTTCCCACAAATCGCCGCAGTGGTGGTGGCCGAGCACGTCATGTGCATCACGGGCGCGCGACAGCGTCCAGGCGGTCATCACGTTGACGTAGGCGCTGTTGTCGATGCCTTGACCCGGTCTGTCCGGGTAACCGTCGTGGAACTCATCGGGGCCCATGACGCCGCGGACGTCGTAGCGGTCGTCGGTAGCGTCGTACGTCGCGAGGCCAGCCCAGAACCGTGCGATCTCGATGAGGAGTTCCGCGCCGTAGTTGGCGAGGAAGCTGATATCGCCGGTGACCTCCCAGTAGTGCCAGACGTTGTACGCGATAGCCAGGTTCACGTGGTACTCGCGCCGAGAATTGTCCGGGATCCACCGGCTCGAACGCGGATTGAAGAAATGCGTCGGCGTCTCCTCGCGTCCGTCGCTGCCGCTCTGCCATGGGAAGAGGGCGCCTCCGGAGCCGACCTGAACGGCGTGACGGCGGGCCTTCGCGAGCCGACGGTGGCGGTACTGCAGCAGCGTGCGGGTCAACTCGGGCAGCCGGAAGTTGAGGATCGGAAACACGAACAGCTCGTCCCAGAAGACGTGGCCGCGGTAGCCCTCCCCGTGCAGGCCGCGGGCAGGTACACCCACGTCGAGGTCAGCCGTGTGAGGCGACAGGGTCTGCAGGACATGGAACGTGTTGATGTTGACGGCGCGCAGGCGTTGTTCGACGCCGTGGGCACCAATGCGGAAACGCCACCACAGCTGCTCCCATGCGAGCGCGTGCGCAGACAGCAAGTCATCGAACCGTCCCGCCTGGCCAAGTTGATCACGGGCAGCGATCAGCGGCTCGGAGATCGCGTAATCATGCGATGTGAACACGGCGACCACCTTTTCCACGGTGACCGATTCCTCCGCAGCGACCTCGACACTGAGTTGATGACCGATCGCGCTCGGCGCGTCGATCGCGTCGAGTGCAGCGGTGACCGGCTCGGAATCGCGTCCATACATCCGGGTCCGGGTGGCCTGCGCGACCCGAACGTTCGACTGGCGGGTCTCGGCGACAAGCCACGCCGTCGCCTCGACGTCACTCGCGCCTTTGATCGGCAGATCGAGGTGGCGACTCGCGAGCCCGGCGAAGGCGCTGACGTTCGTGTTGGCGACATCACCGTCGATGAGCGAACGCACCTCGAGTCGACCCGACCAATTCTCCGGCTCGACCCGCATCTCGAGCGCGGCCACATGAGGCGACGCCATCGACACCAAACGCCGCTGTCTGACGCGCGTGTGGCGACCTTCACCGTCGGCAACGACGAACTCGCGAATGAGGATCCCACGCCGCAGATCGAGGGCAACATGATGGTGCAAGAATTCGTGTGTATCAGGCGCGACCCACTCGCCGCCGGGAGCACGAAACGTGAGAGGCAGCCAGTTCGGAAGGTTGACGATGGTCTCGTCTTCGCGGTCGCCGCCGTCGACCGGCGAAACGAGCCGGTTGTACACCCCCGCGACATAAGTTCCGGGGTAGTGCACCCCGTCGGCCTTCGCCTCGGGTACCGCGCCCCGTGTGCTCAGATAGCCATTGGCAAGGGTGAGCACCGCCTCCCGGGTCCCTTCGAGGAGCGAGTCGACACCCTCATACGCGAGTACCCACTCGTCGTCGGCGACACTCGGTTGGCACAGCGAACAATTCCCCTGCAGGAGCTGGTCAACCAGTCGCAGCTCGTTGAGATCGCCGACCACGATGTCGGCGCCTCCGTCGGTGAGGGCCTCTGCCTGCCCGACCCGGTCCACGCCGATGACAAGGCCGAACCCGCCACGTCGGCCAGCAGCCACGCCGGCCAACGCGTCCTCGAAGACCACGCTGTCGGCGGGTCCGACGCCGAGGCGGCGGGCTGCCTCGAGGAAAGTCGCGGGGTCGGGCTTTCCCGGCAGGCTCAGGCGTGCGGCATCCAATCCATCGACTCTCACGTCGAAGAGGTCGGCGAGGCCGCCCGCCTGCAGGATGCGAGCCGCGTTGCGGCTGGCAGTCACGACGGCGGTCCGCGCCCCCGCCGCGCGCAGCGCACGAAGGAACGCAAGCGACGTCGGGAACACCTGCACGCCAGATTTGTCGAGTTCGGCCAAGAACAACTCGTTCTTGCGGTTGGCAAGCCCCCACGCCGTTCCCGCCGCTGGCGCGTCGCCGCTGGTGCCGAGCGGGAGTTCAAGGTCACGTGACGCGAGGAACGCGACCACACCGTCGACTCTGGCGCGCCCGTCGACGTAACGTCGGTAGTCGTCGTCGGTGAACGGAAGCGCCGACACGTCCCGGCGCGACCCCAGGTAAGCGTCGAAGAGCCGTTTCCACACCCGGGCGTGCAACGACGCCGTGTCGGTCACCACGCCATCCATGTCGAAGATGAACGCGTCAACCGTGCCGACCAGCATGCCGCTCGAAGCGAGTGTGATCCCGATCACAGCCCCATCACACAACTCCATCGAACGCGCGGTGCGGTGGACGATCACGGATCGACTGCCCAAGGAACGGCACCGACTGCTCAACCTTCTCGCGCGCGGTGTGGCCCAGCTCGTCCTGAATACCCCGTTCTACCCGAGGTGCCGTTCGAGACCGAGCATATTGTGCGCGTGATCAGACCCGTTCGGCGGTCAATGCTCTGACTGCCAGGCTGCACGAGCGTCGGGCAGAGGAGCGAGTCGACGCGGCTGAGGCGCGCCACCTTCTGGCAGGACGGGGGTCGAAAGGCAAACGGTCGTAGCATCTGTACCGAAGCAGGTCCTACCCCGCTTCGGTCCTTGGCGCCGGCAGCACCTGCTCGCTCCGAGTCGGGTGGATCTCACATCGTGGCCTGCCGCAAGTGTCGTCGCGACCACGTGAACGGGCAAGTGATCTCGGGGGCGGCAATGACGATGCGCCGCATGAACGGAGGCTGAGGAGTGAACCATGAATAGCCAAAGTCTTGGCCCCGATGCGCTCCGCAAGATGGATGGGTACTGGCGCGCCGCGAACTATTTGTCGGTCGGCCAGATCTACCTCTACGACAATCCCTTGTTGCGGCAGCCGCTCGAACTGTCGCATGTGAAGCCGCTGGTCGTCGGACATTGGGGTACGACGCCGGGCCAGAACTTCATCTATGTGCATTTGAACCGGGTCATCAGGAAGTACGACCTGGACATGTTCTACGTGGCTGGTCCCGGCCACGGCGGGCCTGCGCTGGTAGCCAACACGTACCTCGAGGGTACGTATAGCGAGATCTATCCCGACGTCAGCCGGGACGCGGCGGGCCTCAAGCGGCTCTTCATGCAGTTCTCGTTCCCTGGCGGGATCTCCAGCCATGTCGCGCCGACGACGCCGGGCTCGATCCACGAAGGTGGTGAGCTGGGGTACTCGCTCAGTCATGCGTTCGGTGCCGCGTTCGACAATCCGGAGTTGATCGTCGCGTGTGTGATCGGCGACGGCGAAGCGGAGACCGGTCCGTTGGCGACGGCGTGGCATTCGAACAAGTTCCTGGACCCGATTAGCGGATGGAGCCGTGCTGCCGATCCTGCATCTCAACGGGTACAAGATCAGCAACCCGACGGTCCTCGCCCGCATCGAGCCTGAGGAACTCGACCAGTTCCTCCGCGGGTGTGGTTGGGATCCTCTCTTCGTGGAAGGTGACGAGCCCGAGACGATGCATCAACTCATGGCCGGTGCGCTGGACGAGACTATCGAACGCATCCGGCACATCCAGGGCAGTGCCCGAGAGTCACGGCGACACCACCCGACCGTGTTGGCCCATGATCGTCCTGCGGTCACCGAAGGGTTGGACGGGCCCGAAAGTCGTCGATGGTCTGCAAGTCGAAGGTACGTTCCGAGCGCATCAGGTGCCTCTCGTGGTGGATGCCGAGCATCCCGATCACCTTGTGCAACTCGAGCGCTGGATGCGCAGCTACAAGCCCGAAGAGCTCTTCGACGAGCACGGCCGGCTCATGGGGGAGTTGGCCGAGCTGGCACCGACGGGGGAGCGGCGGATGGGTGCCAATCCCCACGCCAACGGCGGGGTGCTGCTGCGCGACCTGCGCATGCCGGACTTCCGTGTCCACGCCGTGGCGGTGCCCGCGCCCGGAGCCGTCGACGCCGAAGACACGCACGTGCTCGGCGAGTTCCTCCGTGACGTGGTCACGCTCAATGAGGAGCAGCAGAACTTTCGGATCTTCGGTCCCGACGAGACTCTCTCGAATCTCCTGGGCGCGGTCTTCGACGCAACCAACCGGCAGTGGGATGCCCGAGAACTCGAGAACGATGAGTTTCTGGCGCCCGCGGGACGCGTGGTGGACTCGATGCTCAGCGAGCACCAGTGCGAAGGCTGGCTGGAGGGCTATCTGCTCACCGGCCGTCACGGGCTGTTCAACTGCTACGAGGCGTTCATCCACATCGTCGACTCCATGTTCAACCAGCACGCGAAGTGGCTCAAGGTCACGTCGCAGCTGGCGTGGCGACGGGACATCGCCTCGTTGAACTATCTCCTCGCGTCTCATGTGTGGCAGCAGGATCACAACGGCTTCACGCACCAGGATCCCGGCTTCCTCGACCACGTCGTCAACAAGAAGGCCGGTGTGGTCCGTGTCTACCTTCCACCCGACGCCAACTCCCTGTTGTCGGTGTTCGACCACTGCCTGCGCAGCCGGCATTACGTGAACGTCGTCGTCGCCGGGAAACGCCCGATGCCGCAATGGCTGACCATGGAAGCGGCAGTCGTGCACTGCACCGAAGGGATCGGCATCTGGCAATGGGCGAGCAACGACCAGGGCGCTGAACCGGATGTGGTCATGGCCTGTTGCGGAGACACGCCCACCCTGGAGGTCCTCGCGGCCGTCTCCATCCTTCGCGAACAGCTGCCCGAGCTGAAGATCCGGGTCGTCAACGTTGTCGATCTCATGAAGCTCGAGCCCAGCACGGAGCACCCGCACGGACTCAGCGACTGGGATTACGACTCGCTCTTCACGAAGGACAAGCACATCATCTTTGCGTTCCATGGATACCCCTGGCTGATCCACCGGCTGACCTACCGCCGCACCAACCGCAACCTGCACGTCCGTGGCTACACCGAAGAGGGCACGATCACGACCGCCTTCGACATCAGGGTGCAGAACCGTCTCGATCGGTTCCACCTGGTGCAGGACGTGATCGATCGGCTGCCGCAGTTGGGAGCCGAGGGCGACTACCTGAAGCAGACGATGCACGACAAGCTCGTCGAGCACCAGCAGTACATCGACAAGCACGGCCACGACATGCCCGAAATCGAAAACTGGAGATGGGAAGACGTCCGGTGAGCGCCGTCGCCTCGAATCAGCCCGTAGCGGACGACGATTTGCAATCGCTTCCCGTGGCGGAGGTGGCGAAACGGCTGGGGTCGTCTCCCGACGGCTTGAGCCAGGCCGAGGCGCAGAAGCGGTTGGCGCACTACGGCCCGAACGAGATCGAAGAGCACAAGGCCAACCCGCTGCTGAAGCTCCTCACCTATTTTTGGGGTCCGATCCCCTGGATGATCGAAGGGGCCGTACTGCTGTCGGCCGCGGCGCGCCACTGGCCCGACTTCTTCATCATTCTGGTGCTCCTCGTCTCAAATGCCCTGGTCGGGTTCTGGGAAGAACGCCAGGCGGGGAATGCCATCGAGGCCCTGAAGGCCAAGTTGGCGATCAACGCTCGGGTGCGAAGGGACGGGGAGTGGATCACGCCGCCGGCACGTGAGTTGGTGCCCGGTGACATCATCCGCCTCCGATCGGGCGACATCGTGCCGGCCGATGCGCGTCTCCTCGCCGGCGACCCGGTCCACGTGGATCAGTCCGCGCTGACCGGAGAGTCGTTGCCGGCCACCCGGAAGTCCGGCGAAGCGGTGTTCTCGGGATCGATCATCCGTCAGGGTGAGGCGGGCGCGCTGGTCTATGCCACCGGCGCGAGCACCTACTTCGGAACGACCGCGGAACTGGTGCAAGAGGCGCACACCGTCAGCCATTTCCAGCGCGCGGTGTTGAAGATCGGCAACTATCTGATCATCCTCGCGGTCGCGCTCGTCAGCGTGATCATTGCCGTCTCGGTCGTCCGCGGTGACCCGATCCTCACCACACTGCAGTTCGCGTTGGTCCTGACCGTCGCCGCGATCCCGGTCGCGATGCCGACGGTGCTGTCGGTGACGATGGCGGTCGGCGCACGCCTCCTCGCCAAGAAGCAAGCGATCGTGAGCCGGCTGGTCGCCATCGAGGAGCTCGCAGGCGTGGACGTGCTGTGCGCGGACAAAACCGGCACCCTCACCCAGAACAAGCTCACCCTGGGCGACCCGTTCAGCGTCGACAACTGCACCACCGACGACGTGATCCTGCAAGCTGCCCTCGCGTCACGTGGGGACAATGACGACCCCATCGACCTCGCTGTCCTCGGCGGCCTTCGCGACGACCAAGCGCTGCAGGGCTTTCAGGTCGTCCACTTCCAGCCGTTCGACCCGGTGCACAAACGCACCGAGGCCACCGTCAAAGCTGCCGACGGAACCACGTTCACAGTCAGCAAAGGCGCACCGCAGGTCATCCTCGCGTTAGCCGCCCCCTCCAAACCGGTCAAAGCGGCGGTCGACCAAGCAGTCAACGACTTCGCCGCCCGCGGGTTTCGGGCCTTGGGCGTGGCTCGCGCCGACGGCGACGGCGACTGGCAGTTCCTCGGCGTACTTCCCCTGTTCGACCCGCCACGCGACGACGCCAAGGCAACCATCGCCACCGCCCGCCAGATGGGTGTCACCGTCAAGATGGTCACCGGCGACGCGCTGGCCATCGCGAAGGAAACCGCCGAGACGGTAGGGCTCGGCAGCGATATCGTCGACGCCGCCGGGCTCGGGGACGTCAAGCACGCCGAGACCGCGGTGGTCGCCGAATCCATCGAGAATGCGGACGGGTTCGCCCAGGTGTTCCCCGAGCACAAGTTCCACATCGTCGACGTCTTACAGAAGCGTGGTCACATCGTCGGAATGACCGGCGACGGCGTCAACGATGCCCCCGCGCTGAAGAAAGCCGATTGTGGCATCGCCGTATCGGGCGCCACCGACGCCGCACGTGCGGCGGCCGACATCGTGCTGACAACGCCCGGCCTGTCCGTGATCATCGACGCCATCAAAGAAAGCCGGAAGATCTTCCAGCGGATGAACAGCTACGCGATGTACCGCATCGCCGAGACGCTACGCGTCCTGCTGTTCATGACACTCGCGATTCTCGTCTCCAACTTCTATCCCGTGACCGCGATCATGATCGTGATGATCGCACTGCTCAACGACGCCGCGATCCTGTCCATCGCCTACGACAACGTCCACTACAAGAACGAACCCGAAGCCTGGAACATGCGCCTCGTGCTCGGGATCGCCACCGTGCTCGGCGTCGTCGGCCCCATAGCCGCGTTCGGTCTCTTCTATCTCGGTGACCGCGTCTTCCACCTCGGTCATCCGCAACTCCAAACTCTGATGTACCTGCTCCTGTCGGTTGCCGGACACCTGACAATCTTCCTCACCCGAACCCGCGGCCCGTTCTGGTCCATACGCCCCGCCCGCATCCTGTTGATCGCGGTGCTCGGCACCCAAACCCTCGCGACCCTGATCGCGGTCTACGGTCTCTTCATGACGCCGCTCGGCTGGGGTTGGGCCGGGTTCGTGTGGGCCTACGCGATCGTGTGGGCGCTCCTCAGCGACCGCGTGAAACTCCTCGCGTACCGCATCCTCGACCCAGTGAAGAGCGACGGCGTCGATGACGACCCCACGAACACGACTGAGCATGGTTCGCGCGCTCGCCGACTGCCGGGGGTCGCCGCCACGACCAAAGTGGCCCCGTTCCACACCAACACGGACCCCGAAGACCCCGTGTATCACGACAACCGCGATTGCCCCTACGGGCAAGAAATCACACGCAATCACAACGACCGTCCCGGCACGGACCATCGCCGGCGCTGTGATTGGTGCGCCGAACACGACAGCCATAGCCGGCGCGCCTCCCGCTGAACGTGTGGTGAAAGGGATCCACAATGAAGCTCTCGTCCGAAGAATTCCGTGTGCATTCGGGGGGAACGATCGAGCTCGCGGAACGGCCGACGACTGTGACGCCCTGCTACAAGTCGAAGAAGCAGTACAAAAGACTCCTGAAGGAACACGTCAAAGGCCTGAGCGCACTGCAACGTCTTCACTACGCGTCGAACCGTTACGCGGTACTGCTCATCTTGCAAGGCATGGACGCCGCCGGCAAAGATGGCGTTATCCGCCATGTCATGTCCGGCATCAACCCGCAGGGCTGCGAGGTGTTCAGTTTCAAACAGCCGACCGCCGAGGAACTCGAACATGACTTCCTGTGGCGTACCACCTGCCGTTTACCGGAGCGGGGCCGGATCGGGATCTTCAATCGCTCCTACTACGAGGAAGTGCTCGTTGCCCGCGTGCATCCGAAGATCCTCCACGACGAAGAGCTGCCAAGCGCACAGTTGGACGAGACGACTATCTGGCGGGAGCGGTATCGCTCCATCGTGGATCTGGAGGAACATCTCTACCGAAATGGCACCCGCGTCATCAAAATCTTCCTGCACGAATCGAAGGACGAGCAAGCAGCACGCTTTCGGGCGCGCATCGACGCGCCAGACAAGAACTGGAAGTTCAGCCTCTCTGACATGCACGAGCGAGACTTCTGGGCGCAATACATGGAGGCCTATGAGGACTGCATCAAGTCGACGACCACCGATCATTCGCCATGGTACGTGGTACCCGCCGACGACAAGAAGAACGCCCGTTTGATCGTCTCGCAAATCGTGCTCGACACATTGAGCGGACTGAAAATGGCCTATCCCACGACGACCGCCAAACGCCACCAGGAACTGGAATCGTTCCGCGCTCGGCTCTGACGTGTCGACGTGAACGGAGCCTCGTCACAGGCCCGCTTTGCATTGATCAGTTGAGGACACACTTCGCGACCGGCGCGAAGCTCCGCTGCACGTCACGGGAGCCGGGCACGATCACCGTGGCGAGCCGGTCCGTGCGCCACACCTGAGCGGTGCCACCCCACGGTGCGCGACGTCGCTCGAACAAGTCCCACTGGATCTCCTCACCCGGCGATGTTCGATCTCGATCGTGGCGCGGCCCTTCACTCCCCGACACGTCTCACAGTGCGGACGCAGCGCGCGCTGGCGGACCTACCCGGCAGGGCGCCTCGGGAGTCGTTCTGGCGCGGGGACGCGGTCTCCCTGTTCGCATCGACCCGCCGTGAGCCCCGCCCGTCTGGGCGGGACTCCAGCGTGTCGGGTGCAGCTGATCAGTGTTTCGGTGTGTAGTCGGGGAGAAATTCGAAGATCGGGTTGAGGATGGCGAGGTGGCCTCGGTTCTCGCCGGCGGTTCCTTCGACGGTGATGCGGGCGCCGACCTTGAGGCCAGGGATGCTTCGGCGGCCTAGGAAGACGAGAGCGATGCCGCCGGTGTCGTCGACGAGTGTGCATTCGAGGCTGGGCACGCCGCCGTGCGGTTGCACTCTCATGGTGTGGATTCGTCCCGCGACTCGTGTGTGCTGTCGATATTGGACGTCGGCGATCGCGATGTGGTCATCGGGCGGGGGAGGCTCGGCGCCGTGCGACACCTTGGTCTCGCGCTTGCCGTTGGTTCCGGATCGACGCAGTCGGCGTTTGCCATCGGGCTCTGGTCCCGTGTTGGAGGGCGACGCGTAGTGTGAGCCGAGGTGGTACGGGACGATCGTGACGTTGCAGTGCTGGATTGCCGCGAGCGCCTGGGCGATGTCATCGGCCGTGTGGTCGTGCAGGAAGCGGTGCCATGACGTGGGTGTAACTCGCGCCGCGGGCATGAGGATGCTGACTTCGGTCTCGCCGTCCGCGACCGCCGCAGCGGCCACGTTCGGCGGCTGCCCGCGGTATGCGGCGGTCGGGGCATTCGACGACGTCGAGAGGCAATCGCGAGAATCCGAGCTCGCGCCAGGCTGCGACAAGGTCTTCGGTCTTGATCGGGTCGAGGTCGAAATGAACGGCGCGAAGGTCGTCCGGGCGTGAGTGTTCGGGCGTATTGGATGCGCGCGTGCTGCGGCAACGTCGAGCTGGTCGATCATGACGATGACGGAATGGTGGCGTAGGATCTGGCGCCTCGTGCAGCGTGCGGTGCGTCTTCCTTGAGTTCCTCGAGTTCTCCTTCGTATTGGCGGTTGAGTCGTACGAGGAGCGCGCACCATGATCGGGACCAACACGATGATGAACCATGCTCCGTGGGTGAACTTCGTGATGGCGATGATGACGAGCACGAGGAACGAAAGCGCAGCGCCGACGCCGTTGACGAAGAGTCCGTAGCGCCAGCGCGGTTCGCGGAGGCGTGAGGTGGTGCTTCGCCATGCCTGCCTGCGACAGCGTGAAGCTCGTGAAGACACCGATCGCGTACAGCGGGATGAGTCGATCGACTTTCGCGTCGGTGACGATGCAGCACGCAGGATCGCGGAGACGGTGAGGAAGATGATCCCGTTGGAGAACACCAGGCGGTGACCGCGCTTGGTGAGTTGGCGGGGCATGAAGTTGTCTTCGGCGTGGAAGCTGGCAAGTCGTGGAAAATCCGCGAAGCTTGTGTTCGCCGCAAGCACGAGGATGAGCATCGTCCCGGCTTGGAGGGCGTAGTACAGAGCACGTTGCTCGAGGCGCGCCGGTGCCGTAGACGAGTTTGCCGACCTGGCTGATGACGGTCGGGCGTGCCGCTCACGTACGGGCGCGGCGTGGACATGCGCGGCGAGGATCGAGAGCCCGAGGAACATCGATGCCGAGTGTGGTCCCCATGATGACGAGCGTGATGCCGCGCGTTCTTCCATGACGGTTCTCGAAACGCAGGCACTCCGTTGGAGATGGCCTCGACGCCGGTCACGGCCGCGCCACCGGACGCGAATGCGTGCAACACGATGTAGAGGGTCGCGCCCATGAAGATGCCCGGCCCGGCGGTGCCCGGTCGGGACGATTCCTGACTGGTGCAGCGACGCGACCGGTAGCTCGCCGAGCGACAGCTTCGGCAGAGCCCGACGCCGAGCAGCAGGACCATGTTGCCGATGAAGAAGTACGTCGGCACCGCGAAGAGCCGGCCCGACTCGCGGACCCCGCGGAGGTTGCCGTAGGCGATCAGCAACACGAACGCGATCGAGATCTCCAGCGTATACGGCGCGAACACCGAGAACGCCGAGCTCGAGCGCCGCCGTACCGGCCGCGACCGAGACCGCCACGGTCAGGATGTAGTCGGTGAGCAGCGCCACGCCGGCGACCTGGGCGGGGAGCAGCCCGAAGTTGTCGCGCGGTGACGATGTAGGCGCCGCCGGCGGTCGGGTACGCCTTGATCGTCTGGAGGTACGAGAGGATCAAGAACGCGAGTACGACGAGGAGCGCCATGGTGATGGGCACGACGAGGGCGAACGCCGCGACGCCGACCGCGGGGACGCAGCACGCGAAGGATCTCTTCGGTGGCATACGCCGACGACGACAGGTTGTCGGACGCGAACACCGCGAGCGCTGTGGGCTTGCCCAAGGCGCTCGTGCGCAAGCTGCTCGGTCGCGAGCGGACGCCCGAGCAGCCGGTTCTTGAACCGATAGCTCAGCGGCTCCGGAGGCGCGACGCCGGGCGTGATCATGGACGGCGTCTCGGCGAATAGGGGTGACGGCTCCGTAGCGCGCCGAGCTCGACCTCTGCTCTGCTCATCGAGTTCTCCGTCTTGTCGGGGCGCGTCCTGTGCGTACGGGTGGTCATGACGCGTTCCCTTCCCGCGTTGTGACCCGGAGACCGCTGCGCCAAGAACGCGCGCCACAGATCGGCGAGCGTGACCGCGACGAGACGGGCCTCGATCGACACCGGAACATGCCAATCAGGCACGAGCACCAGACGACCGACGGTTTGGCGGGCTGCGGTCACCGGGATCGCCGCCCCTCCGTGGGGAGCGTGAACCTCCGGGGACGTATCGGCGACGCCATGGTCGATGGTGCCATCGCGTCTGATCAATGGCAGCGCCTCCACGAACGGCGGTCCTCGAATCGACAGTCCACCAGGTTCAGGAGACCGAAGAGCTCTGCCTCCGCCGACAGAGAACATCGTCCGGTTCGCCGCCGTCCGCGAGAACCGCGGCGACTCGTTCGAGACGCTGCACGTCACCGCAAGCACGCCGCGACTCCTTGCGGCTGCGGCGACCGGACGCCGTGACACCAGCGACTAGCAAGCCGACCACGAGGAGCACCGACGCGGTCAGAGGTCGACGCCTCGGTCGATCTTCAACGACTCGTACGGCCTGGTGAAGAAGAAGTCGTACGACATCGCGCGTATCAGCGCAGCAACAGCCCCCGAGGTCCACCCGCCACAGGCAGCCGCGGAGACGACCACGACCACCAGACCCAACACCACGACCTGTCCCGCAACGTGGGAACGGAACGGCACAAGCAGCGCCGTGACTAGGAGAGGACGAACCTGGCGATCGCCAGCCCGATCGCAACCCGAAGGTCGTCGGTCAGACCGCCACGGCCGTGTTCAGGAGCCACGCCCCACAGATATCCCGCCGCGCGGCGGGAGCGTGCGATCTTGACAGGTTCCTAACGAACGGTCACGAGATCTTAACGGGCCGTTGACGCACCAAGCCGACAACGCGACGCAGCGGCGCCCAGGCGGGCACCGGACCGCCTTGCTTCTGTCCACCACCTGTTACAAGTGACACATGGGATCCCACGCAAGGCAAGGAACACGACGCCACCACGCGCGACGGTCGGAGCCGCGGCCTGCCTCGGTCACTCATCGTGTCCCTCGTCTCGTGTCGTTCCGTGGGCAACTGTTCACTACCAATGCCGCACTCGTGCTCGTGCTTCCGTGCTGGCTGCGGCTATGCTCGGCGGGCGCACCGGAGGAACGGCGTGGCGATCACCGCCGCACTGTGCTTCGACTACTTCTTCACCATCCTACTACTCGCTCACCATCAGCAAACAGGACCAACTCGAGACCACCATCGTGCTGCTCGTCGTAGGACTTGTCGTCGGCGAGCTCGTCGTGCGAACTCGGCGCAGCGAACACCTTGCAGCCACGAGCCGACGAGAAGTCGACCAGGTCCGACGCGTCGCAGAACTCGCCGCCGGAGCAGGATCCACAGGCCGCCTCATCAGTATCGTCCAACACGAAGTCGTCGAACTGCTGGGCGCACGGGGCGCGCGCTTCGAGCGGCCGCTCTATCCGACCACGCTCCCCCGACTGGGTCATGGCCTCATACACTGCCCGGCGACGAAGAGCACGACCACCGCCCATTCGGTCCGTCCAATGAGCTCGAAATCGCCATCTCGGGTCAGGGACGCGAGATCGGTCGCCTCGTCCTGGTACTCCCGCTCGACACGAGCGGTGCCACCATCCCGGCCGACGACCGAGCGCTCGCGGTGGCGCTCGCCGACCAACTCGGTGCCGTCCTCGGCGCAGCTACCATCTGAGCACAGCACGCCGTGACGTGCACCGGTCGCCCCTGGTTCGGCGCACCGAACGTCGGCCAATGGAGATCCGTGATCTCTCCTGTTTTCGGTCATCCCGCGCGGTTGGTGTGGCCCAAGCGGCGGTGGCGTTGTGTCGAAGGCGCGTGTGAGGCGAAGACGTGGACGGAACGCTCCGAGCATGTCGACACTCAGGCGGTGATCACCCGACGCGCGGGGATGGAGGCATGCCGCCAAGTCGGTGAACACGCCCGGCCGGTCTCAGCCGTGGCGGACGGGTTCGGGGTGTGTTGGTGGACGGTCATGAACGCAGTCATCGAGCACGGCACCCCGCTCGTCGATGACCCCGCTCGGGTCGGGCGCGTCATCCAGCTCGGGGTCGACGAGACCTCGTTCTTGCGCGCGAACCGGTGGCACTCGACGGTCTACGCGGCTGGTCTGGTTGATCTCGAGGAGCGGATCGTGATCGACATGGTGAAGGGCAACACGGCGGCTGATCTGCGGCGATGGACCGCGAACGCGGACCCTGCGTGGCCGGCTGGCATCGAGGTCGTCGCCACCGATCTCGCCGAGAGCTTCCGTGCAGGACTCTCCCCGCATCTCGATCACGCGACTCGTGTCGCCGATCCGTTCCACGTCGTGCGCGTCGGGAACCGTTGTCTCGACAAGGTGCGGCGCCGGGTGCACCGGCGCGGAACGCCTCGACGACCGCGGCAACGATCGGCTGCTCCTCGGACTACGCGTCGGGGACCCCCACGACGAAGGGCTCGGCGCGTGGCTCGCCAAAGAATCGGTGCGTGACGTCTATCTCACCGACGACCCCGCTGACGCCGCGTTGCTGCTCGACAAGGCGATCACCGGCTGCCAGAACGATGACGTCGCCGAGATCGCCTCGCTCGGCCGAACGCTCGCCGCGTGGCGTGCCGAGATCCTCGCTCATCACGAGACCGGCGCGTCGAACGGCCCGACCGAAGGCCTGAACCTCTGCGTGAAGAAGGTCAAGCGCTGCGGGCACGGGTTCCGCACTTTCGAGCACTACAGGCTCCGCGTGCTTCTCCACGCCGCCGGAATCACCTGCCCGCGCGGCCATCACCACCACACGTCAGAACCCGCGCTCCCTGCTCAGATGCGTAGAGCCTCTAAACGTGCTGGTCAGAGTGGGCGCCCCCGCCAGGATTCGAACCTGGGCACACGGTTTAGGAAACCGATGCTCTCTCCCCTGAGCTACGGGGGCTGATCAGGGAAAACGCGTCAGACGGTAGCCGTCTGACGGCCACGTTGACGGCCAACGGGATGGAGAACGGTGCTCGGAGACGGAACCGTCTCGTTTCTTTGGGCGTCGCAGCGGCATCCTCAGGCTGCTCGAGACCTGCTGAGTTGGCGTTCACAGGGCTCCGCTGCCCGCGTCGCTTCACCGCGTGCGATCATCCCGGGATGAGGATCGGACTCGGTGGCGGTGCCGCCACCATCGAACGCATCATCGACCAGGCGCAGGAGGCGGAAGCCGCAGGGTTCACCACACTCTGGTATCCGAGCGCGGTGCTCGGGGATCCGTTGGTGCCGATCGCGGTCGCGGGTCGGGCTACGTCGTCGATCGAGCTGGGCACCGCGGTGGTGCAGACGTACACGGCCCACCCGCTGTTGACCGCGGCGCGAGCGACGTCGGTTGCGGCGGCAATGGGTCGGCCCGGCTTCGTGCTCGGCGTCGGTCCGTCGCACGATCGGGCCGTGGAGGGCATGTACGGCCTTTCGTACGCGCACGTCGGCCGGCACACCGAGGAGTACGCGCGGATCCTGGTCGCCGCGCTCCGCGGGGAGGATGTCAGTCTCGACGGCGACGACTTCCAGGTGCATGCCGGCGCTTCACCCGAGCCTCCGTTTCCGGTGCCGGTGCTCCTCGGCGCACTGGCGCCGCGAATGTTGCGGGTCGCAGGCGAGGTCGCTGATGGCACCGTCACGTGGATGGCGAACCGGACGGCACTGGAAGAGCACATCGTGCCTCGAATCCGCGGCGCGGCGGCTGCGGCTGGTCGTTCGGCGCCGCGCATCGTGGTGGGCCTGCCGGTTGCAGTGCACGATGATGTGCAGGAAGCACGCGACGATGCGGCGCGCCAGTATGGCTTCTACGGCGAGCTGCCGAACTACGCACGCATCCTGCGTCTGGGCGGTCTCGAGCGTTCGGCGGATGCCTGCATCGTGGGCGACGAGGACTCGGTGGCGGCGCAACTACGAGCGCTCGTCGACGGGGGCGCGACCGACGTGTGGGCCGCGATCTTCCCGGTGGGTGCTGACCGGAAGGCCTCACGCGCACGGACACGCGCGTTGCTCGAAGAGCTCGTGCACGAGGACTGAGGGCCAGCGAAACGGTTTGCCGCGTCTTGGCGCTGCGTGCACTCGTTCGTTTCGGTGAGCTCGGGAGCAGACGTCCGCCGGCTTCGGTCACGATCGCGCCGCGTTCGTGTCGACGACGTCGGCAACCTACGCTCTCGCCCGCATGGGTGTGCGGGTGGTGCCGACCCACACATCGGCATGAGCCGGCGCAGAGATCGGAGCCCAACTCGTGAAGCACTGGACCACCTATCCGCTCATCGCCCACCCGTACAACCCGGAGTTCGTCTCGGGCGAAGGTCTCGCCCGCTTCGCGCGTGCGGCCGAGGCCGCCGGCTTCGACGGCATCGCCTTCACCGACCACCCCGCACCGTCGGACAAGTGGCTGAACGCCGGCGGCCATGACGCGCTCGACCCGTTCGTCGCGCTGCCCTACGTCGCGGCGGTCACCGAACGGATCCGGCTCATCCCCAACATCGTCGTGCTGCCGTACCGCAACCCGTTCATCGTGGCGAAGTCGGCGGCGACGATCGATGTGCTCTCCGGCGGCCGGTTCACGCTGTCGGTCGCGACGGGCTACCTGCGCAGCGAGTACCGCGCGCTCGGTGTCGACTTCGAACGGCGCAACGAGCTGTTCGACGAGGCGCTCGAAGCGATGCGCGGCGTGTGGACCACCGACCGGTACAGCTTCGAGGGCAGCGGGTACACCGCCGCCGCGATCAGCGTGAACCCGAAGCCGGGCCACGTGCCGGTCTGGATCGGCGGCAACAGCGCGCTCACCCGCCGCCGGGTCGCGCAGCATGGCGACGGTTGGAACCCGTTCCCCGCGCCGGCATGGCTGGCGAAGACGTCGCGCACCGTTCCCCTCGAAGGGCTCGACGACCTGGCGCCGATGATCGACCACCTCCGCCGGCACACTGTTGAGGCGGGGCGAGACCCGGCGTCGATCGACATCACCTTCACGACCGGCGAGCCCGGCCCCGCCGACCACGCGTTCTCCGCCGACGCCCACCTCGAGGCACTCGAGCGGATGGGGGCGATCGGGGTGACGTGGAACAGCGTCGGCATGCCCGGCGACAGCCTCGAACACGCGCTCGAGGGCCTGGACCGCTACGGCTCCGAGGTGATCGCCCGGGACACACCGTAGGACGTCCGTCAGAGGCCCGGGAACGGGTCCTCGAGCGAGCCGAGCACGTGCGCTCCGCCGGCAGCGGTCAACTCCTCCACCGAGTAGTGACCGGTGGCCACCCCGATCGACACCGCGCCGGCCGCGTTGGCGGCGTCGATGTCGCGGGGAGTGTCGCCGATGACGTAGACGTCAGCCGGAGTGAGCTGATCGTGCAGACGGCTCGCCTTCTCGATGGCGAGCCGGGTCAGCTCCGACCGATCCGGCGAGTCGGAGCCGTAGGCGCCGAAGATGAAGAAGCGGTTCAGCTTGGCCGGCATGAGCTTCGTGCGCGCGGCGCCTTCCATCGCCCCCGAGACGAGTCCGAGGATCACACCGGCATCGCTGAGGCGCACGAGGAGCGGTTCCGCCCCGGCCAGCACCTCGTACTCCGGCGACTTCCAGATGTCGTCGGCGAGGTGCAACAGGTACTGCGCGTAGAGCCGGCCGAGCTCGTCGGCACTGGGCTCTCGCTGGAACACGCCCCGGAACGTCTCGGTCGCCACCTGGGGGTCGGTCTCACCGGCCGAGGTGTGCTTGCCGATGTCGGCGGGAACGCCGTAGATCTTCTCGAACGCGGTGTTCCAACTCCGCGCGCCCGATCCACCGCTGTGGATCAGCGTCTCGTCGATGTCGAACAGCACGGCGATCGGCTTCGTCACGTCGACATTCGGCCTTCCTCGTGCGGGCGTTGACGCGCGGACCGGCTCATCTTCGACGCGGGAACCGGCGCCGGCAAGTCGGCCCCGGCCCGCCCCGCCGAGATCCCACGATCAAAGCGCGGTGATCATGTGCGGTACGTCAGCGAGCTCGCGCAGCTCGTTGGTGAGGTGGGTGCAGCTCTCGATGCCCTCGAGGGTCCGGGGCACCGACGACCGCAGCCCGGCCAGCGGCTGGCCGACCAGTTTCGTGACCGCGATCGCGGCCGCAGGGCACTCGTCCCACGGTAGGGCGTGGGGCGTCGCGACGATGTCGACGATGGTGAAGTCGCCGGCGTCGACGCCGAGCGTGACCGTGTACTCGTGCAGCGCGCCATGGCTGCCATCGGGCGCCCGGTAGGTGTCGCGGAACCACGCGTCGATCTCGATGCGGTCGCCCGCAAGGGTCACGTCGATGCGGCGGTGCCGGCGCAACCCCGGCCGCGGGACCGGCCGGGCCGGCCAGCCGTCGGTGCCCTCGGGCAGATCGGCCACGGGCGGGGTCGGCAGGAACACCATCGGCTCGCCGGCGCGGATCGCGATCATCATCGTGCCGTCGGAACGCCAGCCCGAGCAGTAGTCGGCCTGCAGGGGCGAGGCGGGCGCCTCACCCGTCTCCTGGGTGGCGAGCGCCGCCCGCGCGGACGTGTGACCCGGATCCTGCATCGCGTGCACGTAGCCCGCGGCGATGAGCGCGCCGGGCACATCGTCGAGCAGCAGACCCAGCGGGTGGCCGTCGCCTTCGTACGCCGCACGCGCGACCCGCCGGAAACCGTGGCGGAGCGGCTTGCCGAGCAACGTCGCGGGATCGAACGCGTCGGGTGTGACCGTCGCCTCCGCGAGCACGCCATCGCGCGTCGCGAGGTCGATGGTCGCCTCGTCGAGGAGCCTGGTCGCGCCCGAAGCGTCGGTGACCTCGTCGCGTGCGGCGCCGACCACGTGAACGTCGACGAAGTCGAGCCACTCGTAGTCGAGGTGCATCACTCGCCGCACCGAGGGCGTGGCGCGCGCGCTGGGAACGCGACGCGGGGATCGGTAGGTCGCTTCACGAAGGCCACACTACGTTGCGCGGCCGCGTTCCCCGCCGGGCCGGCCGCGCGGTGATCGGGGTAGAGTCCCGGCCGTGCAGACCGGAGTGACGATCGTGACGGGAGCGGCGAGCGGGATGGGCCTGGCGACCGCCCGGCGCCTGCTCCGGCCCCGCGAGACCATGCTGCTCGTCGATCTCGACGCCGCGAAGCTCGACGCCGTGCGCGCGGATCTCGCCGAGTACGCGGCCGGCCCCGAGTGCGTGCAGACCGCGGTCGCCGACGTCACCGATGCCGACGCGCTGGCGCGCCTCGCGGAGACGGTTCGGGGTCTCGGGCCGTTCCGCGCGCTCGCGCACGCGGCCGGCATCTCGCCGACCATGGGCGAGTGGTGGCCGATGGTCCACGTGGACCTCGTCGGAACCGCGCTGATCCTGCAGGCGCTGCTCCCCCTGGTCGAGCCCGGCAGCGTTGCCGTGTGCTGGGCGTCGAACAGCGCGCACATCGGCGCGACCCCGGCCGGTGATCCGGTGCTCGACCCGATCCTCGACGATCCGCTCCATCCCGAACTCCGCGCCCGGCTCGATGCGGCGCTCGAAGGCCGGTGGGACACCCCGGCCGGGAGTGGCGAAGCGTACGGGTGGGCCAAGCGCGGCGTGATCCGCCTCGTACGGCGCGAGGCGAGCGCGTGGGGTGCGCGCGGCGGCCGGCTCCTGTCGGTCTCGCCCGGCATCATCAACACGCCCATGTCGCGCCAGGAGCTCGAGCGACAGCCGATGATGCAGGTGATGCTCGACAACACGCCGGTCCCGCGCATGGGTGCGCCGAGCGAGGTGGCCGACCTCGTCGCGTTCCTCGTGTCGGACAACGCCGGCTATCTCACGGGCGCCGACATCCTCATCGACGGTGGCGTGAGCGCGACGCTCGAAGGGATGCTCAACCAGTAGCGACCGGACGGGTGCTCCCCGTGCGTCAGCGGAACGCCGGGATGATCTCCTCGGCCGCCCAGTGGAGCGACTCGAGGTACTCGGTCAGCGAGCGCGTCGGTGGTGGGGGCACGGACGTCCACGTCACGCCGATCTCCTGGAGCCGCCCGATGGCGTCGACCGTCGCCTGCTTCCCCTGCAGGGTCGGGGCCCGCCCCACGTCGTCGTCGAGCGGGCGGTGATCCTCGGACACCGCGAGCGTGGTCAGGGGCATCGCCACGTCGAAGGGGCGCGTGCGGGCCGCGAACTCGGGGAGCGACCGGAGGTACTCCAGGCACTCGGGGAGCTGGTCGGCGGTGATGAGCCAGGGGTACCAGCCGTCGTGACGGGCCGCCCGGCGCATCGCCGCCTGCGAGTTGCCGCCGACCCAGATCGGCGGGTGCGGTTGCTGGACGGGGCGGGGCGCGAAGGCGATGCCGTCGAAGTCCACGTACGCGCCGTGGTACTCGGGCGCGTCACTCGTCCACAGCTCGATCATGGCTGCGAGGTACTCGTCGGTCATGCGGCCCCGCTCGTGGAACGGGGCGCGGAGCACTTCGAACTCACGCTCCGCGTGCCCCACGCCGATCGAGATCCGGACCCGCCCGCCCGACAGCAGGTCGAGCGTCGAGACCGCCTTCGCCATCACCACGGGGTCGTGGTAGGGCACGACGATCACCGCCGAATCGACGATCAGGCGCGTCGTCGCCCCCGCGACGAAGGCCATCGCGGTCATCGCGTGCGACCAGAACGGACCCATCACGTCGACCATGTCGGACGGGACGACGATGTGTTCCGGGATGGCGATCGAGTCGAACCCCAACTCGTCGGCGGTGCGCGCGACCAGTTGGAAGTCCGCTGCGCCCATCGACGCCTCCCATTCTGCGCTGATGGGTGGGTAGCGGTTGAGGCCGGGGAGCCCGGTCGAGAACTTCATGCAGCCCGCTCGCCCGGTGCGCTCAGCTCGCGATCACCGGCAGCCGTTCCCAGCCGCGCACGTTGGGGGTGTGGGCCTGCTCGGCGTTGTCCCAGTCGACGTCCCAGTCGGTCCAACGCCGGAGAACCTCTTCGAGGGCGACGCGGCCCTCGAGCCGCGCCAGCGCGGCCCCGAGGCAGAAGTGCAGGCCGTAGCCGAAGCTCAGGTGGTGGTCGATCGAGCGGTGGATGTCGAAGCGGTCCGCGTCGGGGAAGTGGCGGTCGTCGCGGTTCCCGGAGCCGTTGATCAGGACCATGATGCTGCCTTCGGGCACGGTCTCCCCGTAGTACTCGACGTCGCGTGTGACGGTCCGCGCCTGCACCGGCGAGGGCGCTTCGTAGCGCAGGATCTCCTCGATCGCCTGCGGCACCAACGACCGGTCGGCCGCGAGCTCGCGGCGCTGGTCGGGGTGTTCACCCAGGAGCTTGCCGGTCCAGCCGATCAGCCGGGTCGTGGTCTCGTTGCCCGCGCCGGCCAGCAGCATGATGTACATGAGCGTCTCGTCGCGCGTGAGCGTGCGGGTGACACCGTGCTCGTCCTCGAACTCCGCCTGGATCAGCTTGGTCATGAGGTCGTCGGACGGGTGCTTGGTGCGATGGTCGATGTACTCGCCGAACAGCTCGATTCCCTCGAAGATGACGCCGGCGGACGGCACCTCGGGGCCGCCGGCGTCGGCGTCGATGCGCAGGCCGGCGTCGATCCGGTCGCGGATCGCGACCTGGTCCTCCTCGGGGATGCCGAGGAGCATGCCGATGGTGAGCATCGGCATCACCGCGCCCAGGTCGGTGATGAAGTCGAAACGGCCCTCGGCGACGAGCGGATCGAGCGTCCGGGTGCAGTACTCGCGCACCTTCGGTTCGATCGCCAGCATGGCCTTCGGCGTGAACACCCGCGACATCAGGCTGCGATGGACGTCGTGCGCGGGCGGGTCCTCCATGAGGATCGAGCCGGGTGGCATCTCGACGCCGGAGAGGATCATCTCGAGTGTCGAGCCCTTGCCCGAACGGAAGGTGTCCCAGTCGACGAGCGCCTTCTCGACGTCGTCGTAGCGGCTCAGCGCGGAGAAGGTGTACTTCTCGTTCCGGTAGAGCGGCGCCTCGTCGCGCATCCGCTTCCAGAGCGGGTGCGGGTCCTTGTCGATCTCGATGTCGAACGGGTCGTAGTAGATGTCGCTCTCGTTGGTGATCGTCATGGAACGGGTCCTTCGGGTCGGAGTCGGGTGAGCCGGCGGCGCTTCGTGGTCAGGCGTGGGCTCCGACCCGCATCGCCCGCTCGAGGGAGCCGCCCATGATCAGGGCCTGCTGCTCGGGCGGGAGGTCCTTGACGACCTCCGAATAGGCGAGCGGATCCTCCATGCCCTCGGGGTGGGGGAAGTCGGAGCCGAACATGATGTGGTCGGCCGGGATGCCGAGGTCGATGAGGCCCTTGGGGTCGGGCTCGTGGAAGGCGTGCACCCAGACGTTGCGGTCGAACACCTCGACCGGGTTCTCGTCGAAGAGGACGGGGGCCTCCTCGAAGGTCCGTTGCAGCTTCCGGTAGAACGGGCGGATCCAACCACTGCCGAACTCGACCGGCATGAACCGCAGCTGCGGGAACCGGGTGGCGAGACCGTGGCCGATGATCGACGCCATGGCGTCGACGAGGTTGTCCTTCTCCGACGACAACGTCAGGAAGGCGGGGCTCGACCGCTTCGTCCGTGCCGTGATCGTCATCTCGCGGTCGCCGAGGCCCTCCCACTCGTTGGTGTAACGGGTGTAGCCGGAGTCGCCCGAGTGCATGCCGACGACGAGGTCGAGCTCCTGCACCCGTTCCCAGAACGGGTCGAACTCCGGGAGCGCGAACGACTTGCGGCCCTTCCACGTGGGGACCGGCGCCACCCGGATCAGGAAGATCTTCGCGCCGTGATCGGCGACGTACTCGAGCTCTTCGAGGGCGGCATCGAGCACCGCCAGCGAGATGATCGGCGTGCTGTAGATGGCATCGGAGTAGACGTAGCTCCAGTGCTCGTGCATCCACTGGTTCAGCGCGTGGATCACCACGCACACCGCGTCCGGATCGTCGGCCATGCGCTCCTCGAGCGCGCTCGCCAGCGTCGGCCACAGCAGCGTGCGGTCGATGCCCATCTCCTTCATGAGCTCCAGGCGCGGCTCGGGGTCGAAGAACGCGTCGAGGCTCGGCATCGCCACCATCTTCCCGAACCCGGTGGCCGCGGTGGCGAACCCCTTGCCGCCCTTCGTCACGTCGTAACCGGCGCCGCCCGGTACCGCCACCTTCCCGAACGTCGGGTTGGGGATGTAGTCGGAGATCCGGTCGCGGATGGCGAGCTTGGTACGGCCCGCGATGTCCACGTACTTGACGACACCCTCGTACTCGCGCGGCAGGAACTTGGTGAGCGCGTCGCGGTTCTCGTAGAGGTGATTGTCGGCGTCGAACGTCGTGTAGGGGAGCTCGCGGTGTGTGATCTGGATGTACTCGGTGCCTGGCATTCCGACCCCCTCGGTGATTTGCACTCGGTGCAATTCTACGCCTCCGGTCGGGCGCACGCCAGGCGACTCAGGGCGCGGGCTCGGCCGCGGTCGCGAACGAGGGGTCGTCCACGTCCTGCGCGCTGGTGTCGTAGCGCACGATGCGCAGGCGACGGGTGGTGAGGATCCACGTCAGGAACACGAGCATCACGACCGCCGCGACCGCCACCGCGTCGCCGGGTCCGAGCACCGACCCGAGCGCGCCGCCGATGAGGGCGGCGACGGGGACGCCGCCCGCGGTGAGCATCGTGTACAGACCCATCACGCGGCCGCGGAACGCATCGGGTGAGACCGCGAGCAGCAACCCCTGGACGACCGTGCTCAGCACGAAGAAGGCGAAGCCGAAGCCAGCGAGCGCCAGCGCGGTCACGAAGAGCGTGGTCGAGGTGCTGATCACGAGATACATCGCGGCGATGCACGCGATGGACGCCGCGATCCGCGAACCGGCGGCGCTGATCGGTGACGAACTCACCGGCGACGAGCGCGCCCATGATCGCACCGACGCCGGTGGCGGTCGTGAGGAACGCGAACCCCGAGGCACCTTCGTGGAGGAGATCGGTCACGATGACGGGCAGCAGCGCGGCGTGATAGACGACGAACGTCGTGACGAACGTGACGAGCAGCAGGAAGCCGATCTGGCCGTCGTGGCGGGCGAAGCGCATCCCGAGCGCGAGCTGGGTCCGGAGCCGCTCGTGGGTCGGATGGCGGCGGGTGTCGGTGCGCACGAACGCCCACGCCAGCACGACGGCGAAGAAGCTGACCGCGTTGAGGTAGAACGCCCACTGCAGACCCCAGCCGCTGATCACCAGCGCGGCGAGCGACGGTCCGAGCACCCGCGTGAGGTTGGTCATCACGCTCATCGACGCGACCGCCTCGGGGAGCTCGGCGGCGGGGACGATCTCCCCGACGACCGCGGTCATCGCCGGCTGGCTGAGCGCAGTGGCGACACCGCCGGCCGCGGCGAGGCCGAGCAACAGCGGGATCGTCTGGTTCCCGGTCGCGACGAGCAGCCCGAGCGCGACGGCAGGCAGCACCGCCAGCACGTTGCCGGCCACGACCACCGTGCGCCGGCTCATCCGGTCGGCGAGCGCCCCGCCGAACGGCGCCAGCAACAGGAACGGCAGGAACTGCGCGACCAGGCTCAGCGCGACCGCGAAGGGCCACGCGCTCAGCTGGCGGATCGCCCAACCCAGCGCGACGTACTGGCCCCACGTCCCGAGCTGCGACACGCCGTTGCCGACCTGGACCAGCGCGAAGTCGTGGTGGCGCATCACGAGGATCGAACGGGGGATCCGGGACCTGACGGCGACCATGGCGCCGTCACTCTTGCCGGGATGCCGGGAGGGCGCCACACACTGCGAGTCCGGGAGGAAGCGTGACGCCGTACCCCTGGGCCGTACCCATGGGGAGGTCCGCTCGCCGGGCGGAGGCTACGGTCGCGGGGTCGTCCCGTCCGGAGGAGCCGAGCCATGGCGATCGACCGTCAGGAATCCCCGTACCGCCGCGGCAACCGCTACGAGCGCCTGCCCATCCCAATGGTGGTCGAGCACTGCATCCCCGTCGACGCGGGGGCCGTCCAGCTCGTCGTGGAGTCGCGCGTCCTGACGAACGAGATCGTCGAGGACACGTTCCACGGCGAGGTCGCCGCCGGCATCCCCTTCGACGACTTCGGCGCGACGCTGCACGTGTGCGGTACCGCGGACGGCCTCGAGCACCTGCGCTTCGACTGCTTCGAGCACGAGCCGCACTACCACTACATCGACCAGTCGGCGGGCTCGAACACCGTCGTGCGCATCGACGAGCTGGCGGTCGGCGATCCCGTCGAGTTCTCGCTCGCCTGTGTCGAGCACCACCTCCCCGACATGCTGCGCAACTGTGGCGTCGGCGGCCTGGCCGACGACGTCGCGGGTCGGCCCGAACGGGTGCTGGCCGCGGTCGGCGAGGTCCGCGAGCTCATGGGGAAGGCCCGTCAACCGGTGAGGTGACGCGGGGTACCGGGGCGGTCGCTAGCATCCGGCGACTGTGCGGCAACTTCTGAGCGATCTCACCGTCGTCGAGCTCTCGACCGAGCCGGCCGGCTCCTACTGCGCCAAGGTCTTCGCCGATCTCGGCGCGGAGGTGGTGAAGGTCGAGCCGCCGGGGGGCGACCCGCAGCGGCGCCATCCCGAACGGTTCGTGCACCTGAACACGAACAAGCGCGCGCTCGCGGTCGACGACGACGGCGGTCGCGCGCAGGTGCTCGACCTGCTCTCGTCGGCGGACGTCGTCATCGAGAGTCAGGGAGAGGGCGACCTCGAAGGCTTCGGCGTGTCGCGCGACGACCTCCGCGCGCAGCTGCCCTCGTTGGTCGTCACGACGATCAGCGGCTTCGGCGCCACCGGTCCGTACCGCTCGTACCGGTGGTCGGACCTGGTGGCGCAGGTCGCGTCGTGGACGACCTTTCCTCAGGGCCGTTCCCTCGAGGTGCCGGTCAAATCTCCCCGGATCGTCGCGTTGTGCTCGATCGGGCACACGGCCGCGCTCGGAGCGCTGGCCGGGGTCCTGCGTGCGCGTGCCTCCGGCGCCGGTGCGCACGTCGACTGCGCGGCCTACGAGGCGCTCGGGACCATCCCCGCGCGTGTGTCGTTACCTCGGGTGGGAGTACGGCGACCACGAGCCGCTGCAGCTCGCCGCCAACGCGGTCGACACGCTGCTGCCGACGGGAGTGTTCCCCTGCGCCGACGGCTACGTCTCCATGATGTCGACGCCGCAGCAGCTCGACGAGATGCTCGCGGTGCTCGACGACGACACGCTCCGTGAGGCGTTCGCCCGTCCGGACGCGTTCGCGCTCCCCGAGACGAAAGAGATCCTCGACTCGGTGCTGTATCCGTGGCTCTTCGAGCACACCCGGGCGGAGGCCACGGCGGCGGCACAGGCGGCCGGGTGGCCCTTCGCCGGTGTCTACTCGCCGGCCGAGGTGCTCGAGGCCGACCACCTCTACCAGCGCGGGTTCTGGGTCGACTGCGAGGACCCGACCGTGGGCCACGTGAAGCTGCCCGGGCCGCCGTACCGGCACGCGGAGGGTGGCTGGCGTCTGCACCGCGCGGCGCCGGAGCTGCCGTCGATCGGCGAGGGCGACACGGGCGGCGGAGCGGCGGCGCCCGCGGTGACGCAGTCGACGCGCGCCACCGATCCTGACGAACCGCCCTTGCGCGGGATCCGCGTCCTCGACTTCACCACGGTGTGGTCGGGTCCCTACCTGACCCAACTGCTCGCCGACCTCGGCGCGGAGGTGATCCGGGTCGAGAACCCGTCGGTGTTCCCACCGACGACGAAGGGCTACCTGCCACGACCGAGCTCGACGATGCTGCTCGGCAGCCTCCTGGCGATGTACGCGCCCCAGGCGGAGGGTCAGGAGGACCGCCCGTACAACCGGCACGCGATGAACAACTCCATCAGCCGCAACAAGCTCTCGTGCACGCTCGACCCGCGCCGACCGGAAGGTCACGAGCTGTTGATGCGCCTCGTCGAGGAGTCCGACGTCTTCGTCGAGAACCTCAAGACATCGACGCTGCACCAGATCGGGATCCACGAATCCCAGTTGCTCGAACGGAACCCGCGGATGCTCGTGCTGCGGGCGCCGGCCGCCGGTCTCACCGGGGACTGGGCCGACTACACGGGCTTCGGTGCGCAGTTCGACGGGCTCAGCGGCTTCGCCTACCTGATCGGTCATCACGACGGCGAGATGGTCGAGACGCCGGCGACCATGTACATGGATGCCGCGACCGGCCCCGCCGGTGCCTTCGCGGTGCTCGCCGCGCTCCATTACCGGGCGGCGGTCGGTCGGGGCCAGCTCGTCGAGCTCGCCCAGATCGAGAACGTGCTCAGCCAGCTCGGTGACGCGTTCCTCGAGGTCCAGCTCGGAGGCGATCCGCAGCGCATCGGCAACCGCGATCCCGAGATGGCGCCCCAGGGCGTCTACCCGTGCCGTGGCGAGGAGCGCTGGCTCGCGATCAGCGCGCGGGACGACGACGAGTGGGCCGCCCTCGCCCGGACCATCGGCCGCGAGGATCTCCTGGCGGACGGCCGTTTCGCCACCACGGCGGGCCGGTACGCCCACCACGACGAGCTCGACCGCGTCATCACGGAGTGGACGACGAGCCAGGACCTCATGGACGCCTTCCACACCCTGCAGCGCGCCGGGGTGGCGGCCGGTCCGCAGTTCGACGAGGCGATGCTCGCGACCGACCCCCACGTCGAGGCGAGGGGCTGGATCCGTCCGCTGGCCAGCCGGGACGTCGGCAGCTACCCGCACATCGGCTACGCGTTCCAGGGTCTTCCGCAGGCCTGGGAGCGAGGCGCGCCGGTGCTCGGCGAGGACAACGAGTACGTGTACCGCGAGGTGCTCGGGCTCGACGACGGCGAGTACGCGCGGCTCGTCGAGGCCAAGGTCATCGTCGACGACTACCTCGACCGTGACATGAAGCCCGTCTGACCGACCGGGTGCACTGCGACGACGCCGGCTACGTGCTCGGCTCCGGGCTCACCGCCGTCGAGCGCTGAAGCCGGATCCGCCGTGCTATGACGCAAGCGACACGGGTCGTCCGAGACGGAGGTGGAAAGTGAACCGCAGGCGAGATCACCGGACGGTGGGAACGCTGCCCGCGATCGCGGCGAGCGTGGGCCTGGTCATGGCGCTGGCCGCCGCGGGCATGTCGGGGGGCGTCGCCGCGGGCTCGGCACGGGCTACCGGTGGCGGGCGGGTGCTGCTCGTCGGCACGTACAAGGGCCGTCACGGCAGGTACGCGACCATCCAGGCGGCGGTCGACGCCTCGCGCCGCGGTGACTGGATACTGGTCGCGCCCGGCGTCTACCACGAGGCCGACGACGCCACGCACCCGCCCACGCCCGACTCGGAAGGTGCGTTCGGGGGAGTGGTGATCACCACCGCGAAGCTCCATCTGCGGGGGATGAACCGTTCCACCGTGATCGTCGACGGCACCAAGCCCGGTTCGTCGACGCCGTGCACGGCGGATCCCGCGCTCCAGGATCCCGGCGCGCTCGACGCGACGGGCGCCGCCTACGGGCGCAACGGGATCGTGGTGTCGAAGGCGAACGACGTCAGCATCGAGAACCTCACCGTGTGCAACTTCCTCGCGGGCACTGCTGACGGCTCCGGTAACGAGATCTGGTGGAACGGCGGGTACGACACCGGCAAGATCGGCATGCAGGGCTACACAGGGAGCTACCTCACCGCGACCTCCACGTACTTCGCCGACAACGGCAGTGCGGCGAAGTACGGGATCTTCTCGTCGAACGCTCGCGGCCCGGCAACGTGGGACACCGTGTACGCGAGCAACTTCAGCGACTCCGGGATGTACGTCGGCGCGTGTCTGAAGGTCTGCGACGTCGTCATCGATCACGCGCGGATGGAATACAGCGCGCTCGGTTACTCGGGCACGAATTCCGGCGGCGCGATCATCGTGAAGAACTCGGAGTTCGCCCACAACACCGACGGCTTCGACACCAACACCCAGCTCGAAGGCGATCCGCCGGCCCCGCAGGACGGCGCGTGCCCGGGCAACAAGATCAGCCCGATCACCCACACCCACTCGTGCTGGGTGTTCATGCACAACGACGTGCACGACAACAACAACCCGAACGTTCCTCGCGTCGGGAACGCCAGTGAGGGCCCGACCGGCACCGGCATGACGATCTCCGGTGGTCGGAACGACACCGTGATGGACAACACGTTCTCGAACAACGGGGCGTGGGGGGTGGTGTTCCTTCCCTTCCCCGATCCCGGGACACCGAGTCTCGACCAGACGTGCGCGGGCACCGGTGGCGTCCAGAACCCGGCCTTCGGCTGCGTGTACGACGCGCAGGGCAACGCGTTGCTGCACAACACGTTCTCCCACAACGGCTTCTTCGGCAATCCCTCCAACGCCGACTACGCCGAACTGCTGCTCAACGCCGGCGGGCGACAGAACTGCTTCCGCGGCAATGTCGCGCCCGATGGCAGCGTGCCCACGGATCTCGAACAGAGCCAACCGAAGTGCGGCCCGGTCACCACTGCGGCCAACACCGACGCCGCGCTCCTCGGGCAGCTCCTGTGCGACACCGGGGTCGGGTCCTGCCCCGCCGGCTCCGACTACCCGACCGCGACCGGGGTGGTCATGCAGCCGCTGCCCGACGACCTGCAGTCGATGCCGAACCCGTGCCAGGGCGTCCCGGACAACGCCTGGTGCGTGAAGGGGAAGCCCGTCTGACGAGCGCGGCCACGGGCACGTGGCGCCACGATCGGACCGGTCCCCAGGTCGTGAACCCCGAAGAGAAGGGTCCGCGGGCCTCGACGTAGAGTCGAATGGTGCCCGCAACGCTGCGCACCCCACCTCGTCGCCTGCTCGTCCTGAGCCTGCTGGCGGTCCTGGTGGGGCTGGCGGGCGGCTTCGTCGGTTGGGCGTTCCTGCGGCTCACCGCGTTGCTGTTGAACCTGGCCCTGATCCACCAGGTGGCCTGGACCTTCCCGCAACTCGCCGATGTCCACCCCGGTTGGACGCTCGTACCCATCGCCGCCGCCGGTGGCGTGCTCGTCAGCATGATCGCCTCGCGGGAGCCGATGGTCAGGGGTCATGGCATCCCCGAGGCGATGGACGCGGTGCTGCGCCAGCAGAGCCGGATCTCGGGCCGCGCCGCGGTCGCCAAGCCGGTCGCGACCTCGATCGCGATCGGCACCGGCGCTCCATTCGGTGCGGAGGGCCCGATCATCGTCACCGGCGGCGCGCTCGGCTCGCTGCTGGGTCAGAGCCTCAAGGTCTCGCCCGCCGAACGCAAGATCCTCCTCGCGGCCGGTGCCGCCGCGGGCATGTCTGCCATCTTCGGGACGCCGCTCGGGGCGGTCCTGCTGGCAATCGAGCTGCTCCTGTTCGAGTTCTCGACCCGGGCGCTGGTGCCGCTCGTCGTCGCATCGGTCGTCGCGGACGCGGTGCACACCACCTTGTTCGGCCGCGGTCCCTTCTTCGTGGTCCCGAGCTCGGGTTCACCGGGAGCCGGTCAGCTCCCGTTCTTCCTCGTCCTCGGCGTGCTCGTGGGGATCCTGGCGGTCGTCATCACCGCCGGGCTCTACAAGGTCGAGGACTTCTTCGCGCGCTTTCCCCGTTCCCGGTTCTGGCATCCGGTCATCGGCGCGGTCGCGTTCGCCCTGATCGGCATTGCCGTGCCCCGCGTCCTCGGCCCCGGCTACGACGTGATCACCGGGACGCTCAATGGTCGCATCGCGCTCGGCACCATCGCGGTGGTCCTGGTCGCCAAGCTCGCCGTGTGGTGGATCACGATGGGGTCGGGCAACTCCGGCAGCTCCCTCGCCCCACTGCTCCTGATCGGTGCGACCGCGGGTTATCTCGCGGGCAGTGGACTCGAGCAACTGGCGCCCGGCGTCGGGCTCTCACCGTCCGCGTTCGCGCTCGTCGGGATGGTCGCGACCTTCGGTGCGGCGGCCGGCGCGCCGTTCACCGCGATCGTGTTGGGTTTCGAGCTCACCCGCAACTACGACCTGATCCTGCCGCTGATGCTCGCAGCCGTCGTCGCCGACCTGCTCGCCCGATCGCTCCGACGCGAGTCGCTGATGACGGAGAAGCTCGCTCGACGCGGCGTGCGGGTCTCCACCGACTACCACGTCGACATCGTCCGCACCTCGCTCGTCGGAGACGTCATGACCACGAACGTGCGGACGCTCGACGCGACGGCGACGGTCGCGGATGCCCTGCGCTGCTTCCACGACGGACGCCACAGCGCCTACCCGATCGTCGACGCCGACCAGCACTGCGTCGGGATCCTGACGCAACGGGACCTCCTCCAGCACACGCTCCAGCGCGATGCGCCCGCGCTCGGCATCGCCAGCACCGACGTCGTCACCGCACTGCCCACCGACAGCGCCGTGGACGCCCTCCGACGCATGGTCCACGACGGCATCAACCAGCTGCCCGTCGTCGACGGGGGCCGCCTCGTCGGGCTGTGCACCCGGGTCGACATTCTCCGGCTCAGCGACACCCAGGCCGAAGGAGAGCTCGCGCAACCTGGCTGGTTCACCAGACATCGGCCGCCCTTCCCGATCCACAAGTCCCGCCGCCAGTGAGACGGCAGGACCGGGCGTGCCCGAGCGTGCCTTGCGGACCGCGCGAGAGTCGACAAGAGTGGCAAGCCCATCTCGGCGCCGGCTCATGGCGTGGTGTCGAGCGAACCGAGGAGTCGCCGCCATGAGCGACATCTACTACGACCCGTACGACTTCGACATCGACGTCGATCCGTATCCGGTGTGGAAGCGCATGCGCGACGAAGCGCCGCTCTACTACAACGAGAAGTACGACTTCTTCGCGGTGAGCCGCTTCGACGACGTCGAGCGTTGCTCGGTCGACTGGCGGACCTACATCTCGGGCAAGGGCTCGGTGCTCGAGATGATCAAGATGGGCGTCGACATCCCGCCCGGCACGATCCTGTTCGAGGACCCTCCCTCGCACGACGTCCACCGATCGTTGCTGTCTCGCGTGTTCACCCCGCGCCGCATCGCCGAGCTGGAGCCCAAGGTCCGTGAGTTCTGCGCCCGCAGCCTCGATCCGCTCGTCGGGAGTGGTGGATTCGACTTCATCGGCGATCTGGGTGCACAGATGCCGATGCGCACCATCGGCATGCTGCTCGGCATCCCGGAGGAGGACCAGGAGGCGATCCGCGACCAGATCGACGACGGCATGCGCCTGCGGGAGGGCGCGCCGCCCGATCCGAACACGTCGCTCTCGGTCACGGACGGCAGCAGCTTCGCCGAGTACATCGACTGGCGGGCCGAGCACCCGTCCGACGACCTGATGACGGAGCTCCTCACCGCGGAGTTCGAGGACCACACCGGCGTGGTGCGCACCCTCACGCGCGAAGAGGTGCTCGCGTACGTCGGGTTGTTGGCGGCGGCCGGGAACGAGACGACCACCCGCCTCATCGGCTGGACCGGGAAGGTGCTCGCCGAGCATCCCGACCAGCGGCGGATGGTGGTCGAGGACCGCAGTCTGGTGCCCAACGCGATCGAGGAGCTGCTCCGCTACGAGGCGCCGTCACCCGTCCAGGCCCGCTACATCACCAAGGACGTCGAGCACCACGGCCAGACGGTGCCGGAAGGGAACGTGATGGTGCTCCTCACCGCCGCGGGCAACCGCGACGAGCGGCACTTCCCTGAGCCCGACCGGTTCGACATCCGGCGGGAGATCGACCACCACCTGTCCTTCGGCTACGGCATCCACTTCTGTCTCGGTGCCGCGCTCGCGCGGCTCGAGGGGCGCATCGCGCTCGACGAGGTGTTGGCGCGCTTTCCCGAGTGGGAGGTCGACTGGGACCGCGCCGAGCAGGCCCACACCAGCAGCGTCCGCGGCTGGGAGAAGCTGCCGGTTCTCGTCTGAACCGAGGGGAGCTGAACGAGGATCGCGGTCGGCCCCGAACGGTTCACGTGCTTTGCTCAGGTTGTCGAAATGGCGCGATGACTACCAGTTGCGTTGGTCCCGCCCGTAGGCGCCCATCTCCTCGTCGGGGTCGTCGACACGCGTGAAGGGCGCGGAGACGAAGCGTTCGCGCAGTACCCGTACAGGATCTTCGACCGCCGCGGTGAGCGTGGCCAGGAGCGACTTCCGCCCCAGTTCTTGCTCCCCGCTGAGGACCACGGATCTGATCGCCGTCAGCCGAGGACCTTCCGGATCGGCGATGAGGTTCTCGCCGTGGGCCGAGCGGATCTCGATGGAGCCATCGCCGTGGTAGATCGCCACGACGGAACAGCGCATCTCCATCGGGTCGCCCTCGGCGGTGCCACCATGCCGTGGAGAGGCGGTCCAAGTCCACGTGCAGCGGGCACAGTCGGTGGCACGCGAAACGCCGTCGCGGTATTCGGGGGCCGCCTTGGCAAGTTCCTGATCGCACTCGCAGGTCGGACGCTCCCACCGCAACCACTGGATCTTCTGGACCGTTCGCGCGACCTTCAAGAGTGCCGCCTGGGCGTCCTGGAAGTAACGGGCGTTCTGTTCGACGAGTTCCTCGATCTGGTGAGCCATCCCCGGTACCTCCTCGGAGTCGGCCTGCAAGACGCCCGCGGCTCCGCGCCTCGTCCGCCTCATTGGACGCACGTCGATCGCTTCAGCGACAGGGTCGAACGGCCTTGGTGCCGGAGATGATGCCCGCCCACGCTCGGTTGCGACCGAAGGCGCCAATCATCGGTCACCGGTGGAGGCCGGTGAGGCGCTCGAGCTGGCCGAGCGGGAGTCGTGTTCGAAGACGTCGCGTGCTCGCGAGTGCGCCGCGGTCGTGACCTTCTGCCCTGGTCGCCGTCGTTCGGTCCTGCGATGATCGACGGCGTGCCCGCAGCGTGGCTCGAACCACGTGAGGGCGGATGGATACCGTCGCACGATGGGGGAAAGGACGGCTTGGATGGGGGGTCCGACTCGCGAGCTCGTCGTCTCCGGTGACATCACGGTCGATTCGAACCTGGCGCGGGTGACCCGGCCCGGCGGTGGCCGTGCCTGGAGCGCGGAGGCGCAGCTCTGTGCCCGAAGCCAGGCAGGCGGCGCGGCGCTGCTCACCCAGGTGCTCGGCGCCGTCGGCGAGCGCCTGGGTTCGCATGGCGTCTCCGTGACGACGCATGGCCCGGTGCTCGACGCCGGGGGCACCGCGCTGGGCGATCCGCGGTTTCCGCACGTGTACGCGTTGTGGTCGCGCTTCGAACACGACGCGTGGCGGGTGCAGGAATTCCTCGGTATCGAGAAAGCGCGCGGGGATGCGCCGCCGTTGGCAAGCGATCTCGGCCCGCCGACCGCCGACGTGGTGGTCCTCGACGACGCCGCGTTCGGGGTGCGTGAAAACCCCGACCGTTGGCCGGCAGCGATCACCACCGCCGGTGCTCGGCCGTGGATCGTGCTGAAGATGCAGGCGCCAGTGGCGAGCGGCGCGCTGTGGCAGCACCTGCTCGCGCGCCACGCCGACCGATTGATCGTGATCATGACCATTGACGACCTGAGACGGACGGAGGTACAGATCAGTCGCGAGCTCTCCTGGGAGCGCACTGCTCAGGACCTCGTTTGGGAGCTCGTGTACAACCCGCAGGTCAACGGCATTGCACAATGCGCGCACGCTGTCGTGTCGTTCGGTGCCGCGGGTGTCGCGCTCCTGTCGCGCGTCGATGAGCAGGAGAGCTCGGAGCCCGAGGCTCGGCTCGTCTACGCCCCCGCGGTCATCGAAGGGATGTGGGAGCGCGAACGCGGCGGGGGCATGATCGGCGCCACCATCACGCTCACCGCCGGGATCGTCCGCGAGGTGCTGCGCGATCCTGCGGGATTCGACCTCGAGCGGGGTGTGCAGGCCGGATTGAGCGCATCGCGTGAGCTCACCGAGGGGGGTTACGGAGTTGCCGCGGACGATCCTCTGGCGCCCCAGCTCGTGTTCCCGACGGAGCGTGTCGTGGCGAAGCTCTTCGATCCGGGGCCGACGTTCGCCTCGGTTCGGGTCGAGGACCCTGCCGCAGATCGCGCCGGCAGCGGGGTCGAGTCAGGCGGCGCCTACTGGACGATCCTGCGCGACCGGTTCCCGAGCGGTCTCGACGGCCTCGCGCTGCGGATCGTGATCGAGGGTCCCGCGGTGGCGCTCGAAGGCGTGCCGCTCGGGCGTTTCGGCAAGCTGCTCACGGTCGATCGTCACGAGATCGAGGCGTTCCGGAGCATCCGGGGCTTGGTGGCGGAGTACGCGAGCCGGTCGGCGGATTCGCAGATGCTGTCGATTGCAGTGTTCGGCTCCCCCGGATCGGGGAAGTCGTTCGGCGTGAAGCAGGTGACGCAGGCACTCCTTCCGCCCAAGGAACTCGAAATCCTCAATTTCAATGTCGCGCAGTTCGACGCGTTCGACGACTTTGCCGATGCGCTCCGCCAAGTCCGCGATGCCGGCTTGCGCGGGCGGCTGCCGGTGGTCTTCTGGGACGAGTTCGACACCTCGCTCGACGGTGCGCCCCTCGGGTGGCTCCGCTACTTCCTCGCCCCGATGCAGGACGGCGAGTTCCAGGAAGGGCAGATCGTCCATCCGATCGGTCGGGCCGTGTTCGTGTTCGCCGGCGGGACCGCGTCGAGCATGGAGCAGTTCCGGAGCCCACGCGACGAGGAGTCGTTCCCGCGCCGCGAAGGGCCCCGACTTCGTGAGCCGGCTACGCGGCTTCGTAAATGTGTTAGGACCCAACCCTCGCCGGGATGCCAACGACCAGCCGCTCGATGATCCGTACTTCATTGTCCGCCGGGCGATCTTGTTGCGCTCGATGCTCGAACGGAACGCGCCGCGCCTCCTCCACGATCGCGACGGGCAGCAGATCGTCGACATCGATTCCGGGGTGCTGCGCGCGTTCCTTCATTGCACGCAGTTCTCTCATGGCGCGCGATCGATGGAGTCGATCATCGCGACCAGTCGGCTGGCCGGCCTGAATTCGTTCGAGCGATCCAGCTTGCCGGGGGAGGATCAGCTCGACCTCCATGTCGACGGTGCCGAGTTTCTCGCACTCGTGGAGGAGTTGCACCTCGAGCGCGAGATCCTCGAGCGGACGGCGATGGCGGCGCACGAGGTGTTCTGCGACGGGTTGCGGGAACGTGGCTATGTGCCCGGTCCCGAGAGCGACGAAGCCCGCAAGGTGTCGAGCGCGCTCAGGCCTTGGGGTGAATTGCGCGAGGACGACCGCGAGGCGAACCGCGCGAACGTGCGCGACATCCCGACCAAGCTTGCCGGGATCGGCTGCGTGATGGTGCCGGCGCGAGGCAACGAGCCGGCGTTCGCGTTCACGGCCGAGGAGACGGAGGCGCTGGCGCGCGCTGAACATGAACGCTGGTGTGAGCACAAGCGTTCTTCGGGATGGGTGGTCGGTTTCCCCACGGACAAGGACCATCAGATCCACGAGGCGCTCGTGCCGTGGGATGAGCTGTCGGCGGAACAGCGCGAGAAGGACCGCGACATGGTCGCGGGCATCCCACGAATCCTGGTCCGTGCCGGTTACACGATCCTGAGATCGCGGCGAGCCGAGGTGTGACCGCGGCTTACGTCTCCACGGCGACGAGGTAGTAGGTCCGGCTCGGATCGAGGCCCTCGACCTCGGGGGTGCGGGGCAAGCCGAAACCCGCCATCAGCTCTTCGAGGAGACCCACGTCGACCGGTCCGATCCACGCGCCCCAATCGAGCTTTCGGCCCACGAGGCGGCCTTCGTCGATCGCCCGAAGCACGGCCAGCATCGCCTGCAGCCCGCTGGCGACATGGACGCTCAGCAAGAGATCCTCGAGCCTTCCGCCTTTCCCGGCGTGCCAATCGAAGGTGGGGTCCTTCGGTGTGGCGACGTAGATCTCGTACGTCGTCATGGAGTTCGGTCGGTCGGTCATGTCGCGGCACGCCGAATCGCGACGACGAGCTGTGTGAGTGCACCGTCGAACGGCTGGGTGGTGAAGTCGATGTACTGGAGCTTGTTGAGCCGGTACGGAACGTCGGTGGGTTCGTAGAGCGCCGGGATCACGTGCTTCTTCTTGTCGAGGAAGTAGTTCCACTCGTCGTCGGAGTTGTCGGAGGCCATGCTCCGGGGGGAGAGGATGAGCAGCATGAGCTCGCAGCGGTCGAGCGCTTCCCCGACCTGACGGGCCCAGCTCTTCCCCGCCGTGATGCTGTACACGTCGAGCCAGACAACCAGCCCGAAACGCCGCAGCCCGGTCGCGAGTCGCTTCGCGAAGTCCACATCGGCCCGCGCGTAACTGATGAAGACCTCGTGCGCCCCGCCGCCGATCTCGGATGCCGACGACAGGCGCATGAAGCGATCCTGCGACTTGACCAGGTCGGTGACGATCTCCTGGCTGATCTCGCGGAGGATCTCTGGGTCGGTCCGGACCACCGTGTCGAGGTCGTCGAACGACATCTCGAGCACCGTCACAGGCCCGGAGGCAACCGCGTCAGCGACGCGCGTGGAGCGCGTGATGTACTCGAGTCCCCCGAGAGACTGCCCGGCCTGTAGGTACGCCACGAAGGTCCGACCCGTTTCCTGGTCCATGAAGATGTCGAGTTGGCCCTCGATGATGATCGAGAAACGCTCCTCGTCCTGTCCCTGGTAGCAGAGGACGGACTCGGTGGGATAGGTGTGGAGCGTCGCGCATCGCAGGAGATGCTCGAGTCCCTCGCTGGTTGCGCGCTCGAATCGCCGCTCCAACACCAACCGCGCCTGTGCATCGTCGGGTGGCATCAGGAGGCGATCTCCGGGACCATGGGTTGGCAGTGGAGCAGAATCGGTTCATCGTGTCCAATGCTCGTTCCGGTCCGAGAGACGATTTGGAGAAGGGCGTGAGTCGCTTGAACGTGATTCTGGACTGCGATCCCGGGCACGACGACGTCCTTGCGATTCTGCTTGCGGCGCATCACACGGACCTGATGGCGGTGACGACCGTGTCGGGCAATGCCCCGTTGGAGTGGACGACCCGAAACGCACTCGCGGCTCTGCAGATGTTCGGGGTGAAGGTCTCTGTCCATCCCGGTGCCGATCGTGCGCTCGTGGCGCCACCTCGGCACACGCCGAGTGTTCACGGTGAACGCGGGTTGGGTGGCACGCGGCTGCCAGTTACCCGCGCGCAGCCGGATCAGCAACTGGCCGTCGAACGAATTCTGGCGGAAGCGCGGCGTACCTCGGAGCTGTGGATCGTCGCGACCGGTCCACTCACGAACGTCGCGCTTGCACTGCGTGCCGATCCGGGCCTTGCGCGACGTCTCGCCGGCATCTCGGTGATGGGAGGCGGACTCGGCCTGGGAAATGCGACGCCCTCGGCGGAGTTCAACTTCTGGGCTGATCCAGAAGCCGCGGAGATCGTGGTGACCTCGGGTGCGCGGATCTTCCTCGCGGGTCTCGACGTGACAAATCAGGTCGTCGTCGATACCGAGTTCGTCGCGCGCGTCCGGGCGGCTGGGAGCAGACTCTCGGAGTTCCTGGCGGATCTCTTCTTGGGTCTGATTGCCGGTTACCAGCAGTTCTCCCTGGGCGAGGACGTCGCGCCGGTCCACGACGCGTGCCGCGGTACTGGCACTCACCCATCCCGAGCTGTTCGAGTTTCGTGGCCTGCACGCCGATGTCCAGACGGGCGAGGGAATTGGCGCGGGAACCCTCTTCGCGGATCGACGCGGCTTCACTGGGCAGAGCCCCCCAAACGTGGCCGTGGCCGTGGCCGTCGATCGGGCCGGGGTCCTGGATGTCATCGAGGCGACGATCGTTGCGTTCTGACGGGTTGCGGAGATGTCGTTCCGGCGGCTCGTCCCCGATGCGATCCGTCGTAGGGACCTAGTGTCGATCGGGAATCGACCCAGGGGGAAGCCCGTGTGTGCGCAGCTCAACTCCGACGCGCTCGTGGCGAGAGCGTGCGACGAGACCGGCCTCGACGACCTCGGTGACATCCCGTACCGGGAGCCGCTCGAGGTGCTGGTGGACTCGCTGAACCAGGAGGCGGGTCTCGACGACGAACACCTGGCGGTCGCGGGCGGCACCATCGTCGGTTACTTCGCCAAGCGGCTGCGGCTGGTCGATGACCGCAAGACGTACCCGGCGATCGCCGACGAGAAGATCGTGGCGCCGGTGTTCATCGTCGGGCTCCCGCGCACCGGTTCGACGCACCTGCACACGCTCCTCGCGCAGGTGAACGGCATCCGGACGCCGCTGCTGTGGGAGGGAACGTCGCCGTCGCCACCTCCCGAGCAGGCCACCTACACGACCGATCCCCGCATCGCGCAGCTGCGGACCGCCCTGGAAGCGACGCCGGCGGAGATGCTCAAGCGGCATCCGATGTCGGCCACCCGGCCCGAGCAGTGCAACATGCTCAACGAATGGAGCCTGGTCAACCAGGCGTTGCTCGCCTACTACCACGTTCCCGCGTACCGCGACTGGTTGCTCGGGACGGACTACACCCCCGCGTTCGAGGCCCACCGCCGCACGCTGCAACATCTCCAGTGGCGCGTTCCCGGCCAGTGGGTGCTCAAGTACCCGAAGCACCTCGTCGCGCTCGACCGGCTCCTCATCGCCTACCCCGACGCCCGCATCGTGTGGACCCACCGCGATCCGGGGGTCGTGCTGCCCTCGGTGGCGAGCCTGACCGGGTACATCCGCGAATCCACGACGGGGACGATCGACGAACCGCGCTTCGGCCGGGAATGGACGGCCCACGAGGAGCTGGTCCTGCTCCGCGGCCTCGGGGTGCGCGACCAGATCGGCAACGACGACGGTCGCTTCTACGACGTGCACTACCGCGAGCTCATGGCCGATCCGGTCGGCGCCGTCGCGGGTATCTGCGGTCACTTCGGCCTGCCGTTCGACGACGCGTCGGACGCCGCGGTCCGTCGGTGGGTCGAAGAGAACCCGCGGACGAAGCACGGCGCCCACGACTACACGCCCGAACAGTTCGGTCTCGACGCCGACGGCCTCCGGCGTCGCTTCGCCCCCTACATCGAGCGCTTCGGCGTCGACACGGGCCGCTCGTGATCTCCGGTGAGAAGATCCTCGTCACCGGCGTCTCCGGAACGGTGGCGCGACCGCTCGCACTGTCGTTGGTTGCCGACAACGAGGTGTGGGGCCTCGCCCGCTTCGCCGACCCGGCGGCGCGGCGGGAGCTCGAGGACGCGGGCATCACCACGCGGGCGGTCGATCTCGGGACCGGCGATCTCGCGGGGATCCCCGACGACTTCACCTACGTGCTGCACCTCGCCTGGACCCGCGCCGACTTGAGTCAGCTCGACCTGTCGCTGCGCACGAACGTGGAGGGCGCGGGCGTCGTGCTCGAGCACTGCCGCGGGGCGAAGGCCGCGCTGGTCATGTCGGGGATGGGCATCTACTCGCCGGCGCCGGACCCCTGGCACGCGTACAGCGAGACCGATCCCATCGGCCGTGCCGCCACCGCCTACGCGCCGACCAGCCCGGCCTCGAAGCTCGGGCTCGAGGCGGTGGCGCGCTTCTGTGCGCGGGCCTTCGACCTGCCGGTCACCATCACGCGCCTCAACACCTTCATGGGCGTGCCCGCGTCGTTCCCGGGGATGCACATCGGTGCGGTGCTCGCCGGCCAACCGATGGTCGCCCCGTTCGACCCCAACCCGCACAACCCGATCCACGTCGACGACATGGCGTGGCAGGTCGAGGCACTGCTCGACGCCGCGAGCACGACGGCGTGCATCACGAACTGGTGCGGCGACGACGTCACGACCGCGCAGGAGTGGGTGCAGTGGGCATCGGAGTGGTCGGGCAGGCAGGGGACGCTCGAAGTCCGAGAGGTGCCGTGCAGCCCACCGGGGGCGCTGGCCGACGCGACCCGGCGCCGATCGCTCACCGGACCCTGCCGCACGAGCTTCCGGGAGTCGTTCCGGGCCTTGTACGAGGCGATGACCGACGGCGGCTGAGCGGCCGGCGCGGCCAGGGGCCCACGAGATCGAGCGCAAGCCCGCGGCTTCGACGCGATGCGGGAGGTCCTCCTGTACGTGACCGAGCGCACCGACATCGCGCTCGGACTCTTCAACACCCACGCCGCGGGCTGGATCCTCACCCCGGACGAGTGCTCACGACTCGTCGACGAGTTCCCCGCGATCTGCGCGGTGAAGAACGGGATGTTGTCCCGGCCACACCGCGGTGCTGCACCGGTTGCAGCCCGAGACTCGTCATCTGGGAATGCGACATGCTCGCCTACCGCGGCGGGTTTCTCCGTCGGGGAATCGTGAGCGCCGGCATCCTCGGTGGCTCCGCCTATCTCCACGACCTCCCCGACAGCCGCCTCTACAGCGCCCAGTGGGATCTCATCGTGTCGGACAAGCTCTCCGAAGCGATCGACCCTCCCGGACGCCATGCGTGCCGCCATTCGCACCGCAGACGAAGCGGCCGGATTCCTCGGCGACGCGAGCCGCGCGATAACAGATCCTCGGGATGAGCGACGACCCGCGCTTCACATCGCTTCTTTGATGCCACGCCGAATCAACCACCAGTTCACCGGATAGGACGTGAGGAATCCGAGCGCCATTCCGATCTGCATCATGAACCAGTACGCGACGTGGTCCGCTTCGAGGTGCGGAGCGGTGAAGAACACGAGCTGCACGACGGCCATCCAACCGAACAGGCCCACTTCGAATGCGCTCAGCGATGCAGTATCCGCCTTCAGCGACGCCGTGATTCCCTCCCGGAAGCTGAGCTTGCGCATCGGGACAATGGCGAAATATTGGAACGCGATGCCGAGCGCGAAGGCGAGCATGAAGTCCACGGCGAACTCTGCGAAGAGTGCGAGTCCCGCGATCTGCAGCGCGGCGAGGAACACCAACCAGCCTCCGATGATGTCGCCGATCGTGCACCCCCCACCGCAGTGCGTGACGCCCACCGCAACGGTCGCCCAGAAGGGTCGGTCGTCGGTGCTCCCGTGCTCGTGCCGCCAGCGATCGGAGAGTGGACGACCCCAGCGCAGGTAACCCAGAACTGCAAACGGTCCGAGGTAGAGCGCGGTGACGGGCCAGACGACCTCCATCACCTTCATAGGTTGGCGATAGCCGCGGGCGAAGATGTCGAGCACGATCACCGCACTGCACAGCCCGGCGACGACCAACGAGATATAGGCGAGAATGGACAACCATTGCGGCGGCACGAAGGATGATCTACCCGGAGCAGTCGTAGCCGTATCCGCTCGAGCACCGCGACGCGTGTGTGGAGCGCACGCTTCGGGTTAGTCACAGGTGGGCAATCGGGTACGTAGGCCGTGATGGTCGGGGTCTTGGTGTTCGCTGTGGTGCTCTTCGTCGGGGTCGCGATCTCCGGGCTTGCGCGTCGGAGCCTGTTGTCGACCGCGCTGCTCTTCCTGATCGCTGGTGCGGCCGTGGGTCATCTCGGCTTCGGGATCTTCGCGGTCGCGCCGGGGGACAGCTCGGTGGCCGTGCTCACCGAGGTCGCGCTGTTCAGCGTGCTCTTCACCGATGGAATGCGCACCGGGCTGGGTGACCTGCGGGGCGCCTGGCGATTGCCCGGACGCGTGCTGCTCATCGGGATGCCGATCACTTTCGGCGTGACGGCAATTGCCGCCCGCACACTCGGAGGCCTGCCATGGATCGAGGCCATGCTCGTCGCCGCCGCCTTGAGTCCGACGGACCCCGTGCTGGCGTCGGCGATCGTGGGTCGTCACGAAGTCCCCGTTCGGGTGCGGCAGATCCTCAACGTGGAGAGTGGTCTCAACGATGGTCTGGCGCTGCCTGTCGTCGTGGTGCTGATCGACGTTGTGGCCCAGGAACCATTGGATGCGGCGAACCTCGTGGTGTCGCTGGCCGGTGGCCTCGCGATTGGTGTGATCGTGCCCCTTGTCGCCGAGGTCCTCCTGCGGTCCCTGCCGGGTGTGGTGACGGCACGGTACGAAGCGCTCGCGCCCGTGGCAATCGGGATGCTGGTCTTCTCGCTCGCCGACCTCACCGGAGCCAACGTCTTCCTCTCCGGGTTCGCCGCCGGCTCGACCTTGGCGACGATGTCACCACGCTTGCGCGAAGCGTTCGCGCAGTTCGGAGAATTGACGACGGAACTCCTGAAGCTCTCCGCACTGCTGGTCTTCGGCGCCCTCCTCACCGGTCAGGCGTTGACCGATGCGGGCCTGTGGGGCCTCGCGTTCGCTCTTGTGACCCTGACCGTGGCGCGAACGCTCGCCGTCGCCATCGCGCTCGCGGGTACCGGCGTGCGAGGCAAGGAGTTCGTGACAGTCGCGTGGTTCGGTCCGAAGGGCTTCGCTTCCGTGGTGTACGGACTGCTGCTCCTGGGGGCGCACGTCCGGGACGATCAGACGATGTTCGGGCTCATCGCCGTGACCGTGGTGCTCTCGATCGCCGCGCACTCGTCGAGCGACGTCGCGATCGCCGACTGGTTCACGCGCTCCGAACCAGGCAAGAACACCCGATCGGTGAGGGGCTCGAACGGGCGGGACACCGCCCCCAGAGCTTGCCTTGACGGGGGAAGGAGCAACTGATGGTGATGCGCAACGAGACGGATTCGATCTCGCGCAGGCAGCGACGCATCAGGAACGTTCCGTGGGGCGCCGTCGGCGCGTTCCTGGGGCTGGTGATCGTCATCGCGTTCGTCGTACAGAACAGCCAGCAGGTCGAGTTCACGTGGCTCTGGTGGGACTTCGACGCGCCACTGGCCGTCATGTTGTTCCTCACGGTGCTGCTCTCGCTCGTGTGCACAGCGTTGGGAACCGCGGTCTGGCGTCATCGGCACCGTGAGGACGACCCTCCGGCAGCCGCGCCGCCACGTCAATAATCGTCGGGCCGATGCTTCCCTGCCGGAATCGCGAACCACAGCCCGAAGATCGTCAGCATGGTCGGTACCGTCACCAGCCATGGCACCGCACCGTCCCAGAGAAGGGTCATCACGAGAAGGACGGAACCGGCCATCGCGAGCGCGACCGCCAGCAGCCCCGCGATCGCCAGCGCGTTCGACGTCCGCAGGATCGTGGCCTTGGCGTGATCGCGAAAGCGCAGGCGGTGGTACGCGACCGGACCGACGAGCAGCGCAGTCGCGAACGCCGCGAGGAGCAGATCCGCCGAATACAACCAGCGTTGCGACGCGTCGAGACGAGCGAAGCGCGTCGTGAACGGGATCGAGAGCAGGAACCCGAAGAGCACCTGTGCACCGATGATCGCGACGCGGAGCTCTTGGAGGAGCTCGGCGAGGTTCCTGTCGATGCGCTCGGCTTCGGTTTCGCTCCGGCCGTCGTCGGCTCGGAGTCGATCCGCGGCGACGTCCTCCGCGTTCGTCAATTCTCACGACCTCTTCACGCGGCGTACGTAGCGGTCGAGTTTCTCCCGTGCCGTGCGAGCGGCCGCGATCGCGAAGGTCTTGGCCGTGCGAGGAAGAGTTTTGAGGAAGCTCGGGTCGCTGAACCCGCGGGCCCGGTCCTCGAAGCCGCCGTGCGAACCGTGGTCACGCTCCTGGTCGACGGGCTCCCAGAGGTTCACGGGTCGGTCAGGGTCGACCTTCTCGTCCGTGAGCTGCGTGCTCCAGGCTCCGAGTGCCGCGTACTGGTTGCCCAGGCCCGGCACGACGCTCGCCGCTGCCACCAGCAGCTTGTTCCACGAACCGACGATCTTGCTCCGGCGCCCGTCGAGCGCGCTCTCGACGATGAACCGCGCCGCCACCTCGGGCGAGTAGATCGGCGGAACTGGCTGGGGATGGTGCGACATCGTGGTCGCGCACCAGTCGAACTGGGGTGTGTTGACGGCGGGCAGATGGACCATGCAGAGGCGGACGTGGCTACCTTCGTGGAGGAGCTCTGCCCGGGTCGACTCGAAGAAGCCGCGGCACGCGAACTTCGCCGAGCAGTACGCGGACTGCAGCGGGATCCCGATGAACGCCAACGCGGACCCGACGTTCACGACGGTACCTTCGTCCCGAGCGCGTAGTCGGCGCAGTGCCGCCATCGTGCCCCACACCTGACCCAAGTACGTCACTTCGACCGCACGTTGGAACTGGTCCGGATCGATCTCGCCGACGGGGGCGAAGATCGTGGTCATGGCGTTGTTCACCCAGACCGCGATCGGTCCCAACTGCTCCTCGATCGTCGACGCGGCACTGTCCACCTCGTCGAAGCGCGCGACGTCGGTCGGTACGCACAGCGCTCGTCCGCCGCATCGTTCGACATCGTGGGCGGCGCCCTCGAGGCCAGCGGCGCCTCGCGCGATCAGCGCGACGTCATAGCCGCGGCTCGCGAAGGCGACAGCGGTGGCGCGCCCGACTCCAGCGGATGCGCCGGTGACGGCGGCAATGGGGCGAACCATCAGGCAGTGCTCCTCCTGTGTCGCTGTCGTGTGCTCTGCTCTGTATCCCGTTTGCCGGGATCACAAACGCCACGCCTCGAACGTCGATCCTCCAGCACGCCGTACGTTGTGAACGCGAGTGCAGCCGCGGCGTCGGTCAGCGCCAGGCGACGCCGGCGCGGGTCGAGCGCAGCCAGCGCGATTGCCGAGCTCGCGTGCAGCCCATCGGTGGCGGTCGCCATCCTCGGCCGATCGGGGTACATACGGAGCTCCAACACGGCCTGCACCACGTGACGGGCGCCGAGCACCCGTGCGACTGCGCGCCACGTCGGCGACGGAGTTCCACCGATCGAATCGAGCGCCGTGGTGGGTGCGACGAGGAGCAGTGCGCCCCAGCAGAGCCGGATGGCACCGACGAGCACCCGCGCCGTCCGTGCGCGCTCGTCTGCACGAGCTCCGGGCGAGTGGTCGCGCTTCATCTCCGCACCACCTCGTCGGACCGCTCCGCCTGGTCACGACGTTCGGACCGACGCGCTCGGCGTCCACGATGGCCAAGGATCGCGAGCACGACCAGCCCGGTGACCGTGTCGGTGATTCGCCGGAGAGCCGACGCGAGGAGATTCCGCCCGCGCCTGGCGCTCACGCCTCTGGTCAGCGTATCGGTGGCTCCCGGCTCGTCGGGCGGCTCGTTCGGGGCGACGGGCGGTTCGGCGAGGGCCTCCTCGCGTTCGGCGTGGCGCGCGGCCTCGAGATCATGACAGAGCTTCCACGTGAACAGCCCGAAGAGGATCGGGACGACGAAGACGATGATGCGGAAGGACCAGAGCACGGTCGGCAGCGGGAGGTCGAGCTCCTGGGCCCAGATGTCCTGGCCGCCCGCCAGCAGCAACACGAAGTAGAAGGTGAGCACGACGACGCCGAGGGCGGTGCGCACCGGCCGCTCGCTCGGACGGTCGAGAAGGTGGTGTTCGTCGTTGTCGCCGGTGACCTTCCGCTCGATGAAGGGCCAGAGGTAGAGCATGCCGAAGGTGATGCCGGGAAGCAGGACGGCGGGCCAGAACAGCTCGGACACGCTGTAGGGGCCGAGCCGGACCAACGACGGGGGCATGATCCGGAGTGCGCCCTCGATCCACCCCATGTACCAGTCGGGCTGGGCCGCGGTGCTCACCGCGTCGGCCTTGAAGGGGCCGTAGAGCCAGATCGGGTTGATCTGCGACAAGCCCGCCGAGCAGGGCGAGGACGCCCGCCACGATTGCAAACAGCCCGACGCTCTTCGCCGCGTACGTCGGCCAGAGCCGCGAGCCGACGACGTTGTCCTCGGTGCGGCCGCGCCCCCGGAACTGCGTGTGCTTCTGGCGCCAGAGGATCGCCAGATGGACGCCGATGCAGCCCGGCGATCGCGGCGGGGATCAGCAGCACGTGGATGACGAAGAGCCGCGAGATGATGTCGTGCGACGGGGAACTCCCCGCCGAACACGCAGGAACGCGATCCAGGTGCCCGACAACCGGGACCGACAGGGCGATCGAGTACGCGATCCGCAGCCCGGTGCCCGAGAGGAGGTCGTCGGGCAGCGAGTAGCCGGCGAACCCGTTGAAGATCGCCAGGATCAGCAGCGTGACGCCGACGAGCCAGTTGATCTCGCGTGGTCGGCGGAAGGCGCCCGTGAAGAAGATGCGGCAGAGGTGCAGCGACGATCGCGCCGATGAACACGAGCGCGGCCCAATGGTGGATCTGGCGCATGACGAGGCCGGCGCGCACGTCGAAGCTGAGATCGGACGGTCGAGCGTAGGCCTGCGACATGTGCACGCCGCGCAGCGGCACGTAGTTGCCGTGGTAGACGACCGTCTTGTCGCTCGGCACGAAGAAGAAGCTGAGGTAGATCCCGGTCAGGACGAGGACCACGAAGCAGTACATCGCGATCTCGCCGAGCATGAACGACCAGTGGTCGGGGAAGACCTTGTCGAGCGACGTCGCGGGCGAACTTGCGACGCGCCCGAGGCGGTCGTCGAACCAGCGGACGAGACGCGGTTCGTCATCATGGCCCGGCCGCCGATCGGCTCGTCGGCCCGCTGGTCGGCTCGGTCCATGGCGGCCAGCCACCCAGCGAACAGGCCGGCGCCGCGACGACCGGCGCGAGCGCCGCCGAAGCCCCACATCACCGCGCCGGCGACCTGCTGGTCGCGCGAGCGCGTCGGCGCCGTGGCCGTACGGCGCGTACCACGCGCGTCGTCGCCAATGTCATGAGGACGCCCGAGCGCGGTCGCGGGGAGAGTCGCGACGAACACCGCGATCACGCCGACCCCGCGTCGGGCGCGGCGACCGCCGCCGAGCGCCATCCACCAGAACAACGTCGCCGTGCCCACGAAGGTGACGTGCTCGAACGCGTGGATCGTGCCGTCGCCCACGGCGGCGTCGTAGAGCGCGGGCACGTGCCACAGCGCGAGCGTCAGCGTCGCCAGCGCGAAGGACCCGGCCGTCCATACCAGCCAACCCAGTCCGGTGGCCTGCGACCGCGTCACCGGGCGCGCGATCGCCGAGCGCGGAGCCGCCACGGCGTCGGTAGTGCGTACATGAACGAGGTCACCGGCGCGCTCACGGCGAGCAGCGGGCGGTACCACGGCCAGGAGGAGCACGTGCTGCACCATGTGCAGCGGCAGATCGCGGTCGGCGGCGGCATCGAGCGGCGACGCCAGGGCCACGAGCAGGACGACGATCGCGGCGCCGAAGGCCAACGCCTGTGCGCGGGTGACGATGCGGTATGGACCTGCGACAGCCCAGAGCCGGCGGATGCCGACCGCGTAGGCGAAGGTTCCGAGGAGCACCACCGATGGCGCCAGACGGTCAAGCATGGCCGGTGGAGATGAAGAAGACGTAGGTGCCCTCGAACACGATCAGCATGAGGTTGATGCCGTTCGACGAGGAGGCCGAGCAAGCCGAGGAAGCGGCGGCGCCCGCCTGGCGTTCCCGCGTCTTCCGCGTCGTCGGACGATCGAACCAGCAGCCAGGACAGCCACCCCGCTGCAAGTGTGAGCATGATCGCGAGGGCGTTGCCGACGTAGAACAGCCAGAAGAAGCCGTTGTTGTGCACGAATCGAACCAGGCTCGCGAACAGCAACAGGTGGACGATCCACGCGGCGATCCCGGCGGTGACGGCGAACCAGACCAGGACGCCACGATCCGGAAAGTCGCGGATCCGCAGGCTCATCGGATCAGGTGTGCCGAGACGTACAGCGAGGCGAAGACGAAGATCCACACGCCGTCGACGAAGTGCCAGTAGAGCGCGAACACCTCGGGGGTCACGTGGTGTTCGGGTGTGACGCGACCCGTCCACACCTTGGCCTGCACGGTGATGCTCATCAGCAGACCGACCAGCACGTGGATGCGCGTGGAGACCGATGATCACGTGGAACAAGCGAGGCGTAGGCGTTGTCGCGCCAGCCGAACTCCATGTGGGTGAAGTCGTAGACCGGTGTTGGCGAGGAAGGCCGCGCCCATCAGGAACGCGAGCAGCAAGCCGACTTTCACGTGCGCGCATACGTCCGCGCACCGACGCCCACTCCATCCAGAACATCGGAAGGCTGCTGCCGAGCAGGATCATGGTGAACACCCCGATGCGGTGCAGCTCGGGCTCCTTGATCCCGCCGAGCGGCCAGTGCGCGGCGCCGGCACGCACGAAGAAGTACGCGGAGAGCAGGGCGATGAACACCATCGCTTCGGTCATGATGAGTACGACCATGCCCCACCACGCGGTGGAGTAGCCCCGCGTGCCGGCGCGCGCGGTGCTCGATCGGGACCGTCGCCGAGGTCATCGCAGGTTCTCCGTCGGTGCGCCACGTCCAATGGACGATCGCCACCAGACCGACGGCGACGCCGACGACTCCCACGACGGCCGCCTTGGTGAGCAGGCCGACGAACAGCACGCGCGATGCCGACCGCGACGACGAAGGGAAGGTAGGTCGGCTCGGGGATGCCCGAGGCTGTGCTGGGGCCGGGCGTCCATGCCTTCGGTGACCGTCATCTGCTTCCCGAGCGCGCCGGCGACCCCGAGCGCGGCCGTGGCGTCGCCGGCGTCCGACGATGCGGTCGGGATCGGCTGTTCGTCCCACAGCGGATGGCGGCTGGTCACGACCGGGAATGGCGGCGAAGTTGTAGTCAGGGGGCGGCGACGACGTTGCCCACTCGAGGGAGTCGCGCGCCCCATGGGTCGTCGGGTGCCCGGCGTCCGCGCCTCTGGCTGAGGGCGAAGTTGACGAGGGTCAGCAAGGTTCCGAGCGCGAACACGAATGACGCGATGCTGATGAGCAGGTTCAGCCCGTCCCAGCCGAGTCCGGCGTCGTAGGTGTAAACACGCCGGGGCATGCCGAGGAACCCGAGGATGTGCATCGGGAAGAACGCAACGTTGAATCCGACGAACATCGTCCAGAAGCTGATCTTGCCGAGGCGCTCGTCGAGCATCCGGCCGGTCATCTTCGGCAGCCAGTAGTAGAGGGCGCCGAAGATCGGGAACACCACCGCGCCGTTGAGCACGTAGTGGAAGTGGGCGACCACGAAGTAGCTGTCGGTGACCTGCCAGTCGAAGGGCAGCACGGCGACCATCACGCCGGTGATGCCACCGAGCAGGAAGATCAGCAGGAAGCCGATCGCGAAGAGCATCGGCGGTCGTGAACTCCACGACGCCCTTCCACATCGTGGCGATCCACGCGAAGAACTGCACGCCGCTCGGCAACGTGATGATGAGGCTCGCAGCCGAGAAGAACGACAGCGGCGAGGGCGGGAACGCCCGGTGGCGAACATGTGGTGGACCCAGACGCCGAAGCTGATGAACGCGACCGTGACGAGCGCGGTCGCCACCCAGAGGTAGCCGGCCAGGCGCTGCCGCGAGAACACCGGGATCATCATCGAGATCATCCCGGTCGCCGGTACGAAGAGGATGTACACCTCGGGGTGTCCCCAGAACCAGAAGAGGTGCTGGTAGAGGAGCACGCTGCCCCCTCCGGCCACGCTGTAGAAGGCGGTGCCGAAGAGGCGATCGAACTCGAGGAGACCAGCAGCAACCGACACCGCCGGTACCGCGAAGATCACCATGAACGAGAACACCAACATCGACCACACGAAGATGGGCATCCGGTTCAACGACATACCGGGCGCGCGCAACTTGAAGATGGTGACGATGAAGTTGATGGCGCCGACCGTCGTGGAGATGCCCGACGAAGACGACACCCAGCCCCCAGAAGTCGACGTTGATGCCGCTGGAATACGGGCTTCGAGGTCAGCGGTGTGTAGGCGAACCATCCGCCGTCAGGCGGATGGCCCACGACGAAGCTCGAGAACAGGAAGATGCCGGCGAGCACGAACACCCAGTAGCTGAAGGCGTTGAGCCGCGGGAAGGCCATGTCGCGGCTCCCGATCATCAGCGGGATCAGATAGTTGCCGAATCCTGCCAGCACCGGGGTGTTGAACAGGAAGATCATCGTCGTTCCGTGCATCGTGAAGAACTCGTTGTACGTCTCGGGGCTGAGCACGACCTGCATTGGGAGTGGCCAGCTGCACGCGCATGACCAGCGCGAGGGCACCCGCGACGAAGAAGAACACGAACGCGGTGTACACGTAGCGGATGCCGATCCGCTTGTGGTCGACGGTGTCGAAGAAGCCCGGGATGCCGGGCGCGTCCTCCCATCGCTCCTCGAGTTGCTCGTCGAGCTCGGACGCGGGCTTCGCGGTGACGGTCATGTGACCTACTTCAGGCTTTCGAGGTACGCGGTGAGTGCGGAGCAGATCTCGGTCGGACAACGAGCGGAACGACGGCATGAAGATCCCCGGCTTGATCGAGGGCGCGTCACGGATCCACCGGCCCATGTTCTTCGGGGTGTTCTCGATCGTGCCCGCGCCCAGGAGCCGACGCTCGCCGACGTCCGTGAGGGCGGGCCCGACGGTGCCGGTGGCCGACGTGCCGGCGATCGTGTGACAGCCGGCGCAGGCGAGCCGCTGGAACACGACGCTGCCCGGTCGCGGCCTCGCTCGGAGGCCGGCTCGCGCGCCACGGTCGAATGCTGGGCGAGCCAGCGTCCGAAATCGCCCGGCGTCTGGACGACCACCGCGAATGCGCATGTTCGCGTGCTCAGCCCGCAGAACTCCGCGCACTGACCGCCGTAACGGCCGGGACGGTCGGCGGTGAAGCGCGAGGTGGTTCGTCTGGCCGGGGATCACGTCCTCCTTGCCCGCCAGCTGCGGCACCCAGAAGCTGTGGATGACGTTGTCGGACGTGAGCGTGATGTCGATGGGCTGGCCGGCGGGGATGTGGATCTCGTTCGCGGTCACGAATTTGCCGTCCGGATAGCGCACCGCCCACCACCACAACTTGCCGACGACCTCGACGTGCAACGCATCGCGGTGAGGGGTTCCGCAGCGTCGCTCGTGGTGTCGACGGTGACCACGGCGAGGACGAGCAAGATCATGAGCGGGGCGATCACGCCGCCGATCCAGATGAGCAGGTTGCCGTTGAGGCGTGACTCGCGTCCCTTGGTTCTGCGTCCGCGCGTCGACGCGTAGAGGATGAAGCCGGCGACGACCACGTACACGCCTGCGGCCAGGCCGAACATCAGCCACCACATGCCGGCGACCCGTGACGCCTCGGAGCCCTTCGGGTCGAGCATCGAGCTCGCACCACCACACGCCGCCGTCACCGTCGCGATGACCGCCGCCGAGCGGCGACGAGACGCGACGCGCGGGCCGACGCTCATCGGGCGGTTCCAGAACGTCGGTCCGACGGGTTCGTGGAAGTCTGACTGCGCAACCACGAACCCGTCGGCGTCGATCGCGAGTCGGCAGCTGGGGAAGCGCTGCGGGCGGCCGGACCGAACACGGGCGTTGCCCCGGTCAGCGCGTCGAAGCACCGACTGGTGGCACGGACAGAGGAGCTCCCCGGTGCGCGCCTCGTAGAGGCCGACCGGGCAGCCCGCGTGCGTGCACACCTTCGAGTAGGCGACCAACCCGCGGGGTGTCCAGCTTTCCCGACCGCGGGGAGAGCGAGACGCTCCGGTCTCACACGGATCAGCACCACCTGGCCATCGGCGGAGTCGGGATGACCTTCCGGGAACACGGTGACCAGACCGCCGAGCGGGACGTCGGACGCGAGCACGGCCCGCCCGTCGCCGGTGACGGCACGGAGGCCCCGTCGCCACGGCGTCGTCAGCAGTGATCGCCCCGGGTCCGGACCGAGGGATCGGATCGGGAACAGGAACGCGACGCCGAGCGCTCCGATCGAGGCGCTGAGGCTCGCGAGCAGCACCTTGCGCCGCGTCAACACGCCATGCGCGCCAGCGTGTCGTCGAACGCGGCCCGATCGGCGGGCGTGCTGGCGAGTGGCTCACGTTCCTGAGCGAAGGGGCCGTGCGGCATGAACCAGTGCGCCCACACGACGAGCCCGACACCCAACGCGAGGAGGGCGGTCCCGAGCAGCGCCCCTTCGGCCTGAGGTTGCCCGCCCAGTGCGTAGACGATGGCGAGACCGATCCCCGCCAGCGACGACACCGCGAACACGACGACCGCTACCCGTCGCGCGTTCGACCCAGGGTGCACAGACGTGCTCACGTGCGCGTACCGATCCATCGGACGGCGAGCACGAGTACGCCGAGGCCCACCACGATGGCGATCGCGCCCTCGGCGAACGGGCCGAGATGCCACAGAGGGCTGCCGCCGCGGTCGTCGGGTCGATCGAGGTAGCGGACGTACCGCACGAGGGAGTTCAGCTGGTCGTCGGTGAGGGCAGCGGTACCGAACCGGGGCATGTTGCCCGGGCCGCCGCGCACGGCCTCGCCGACCTGCAACGCGGTCGCGGGATGGGTCGACGGGGCCTCGCGGTGGAGGAGCGCGCCGCCGTTGCCGGACCACGCGTGGCACACGGCGCACTGGGCCCGGTACAAGGTGCCCCCGTCGGCGAGGTCGCCCGCCCGCACGTCGACGTTCGGGATCGCAGGGCCGGTGCCGCCGGTGAGGCGCGTGACGTAGGCGACCAGTGCACGGATGGTGGCGGCGTCGTACGCGGCGACCGCCGCGGCTGCTGCGCGTCGCCGCGACGGGAGCTGTGGCTGGGACAGCGTCCTGGTAAGGCACCGGCATGCGCCCGGTCGAGAGTTCGAAGTCGACCAGGGCCGAGCCCGCGTGAGACAGGTCCGCGCCGTCCGCGGTGCCCCGGCCGTCGGCGCCGTGGCACTCCGCGCAGTCCCGGAGGTAGAGGTGCCGGGGATCGGTCCGCGTGGTGGCATGCTCGACGACGCCGGCCGAGGGGGCTGGACGCAGCATCCCGGCACCTACGAGCACGAGGACGCCTCCCGCAACCGCGGCGACCAGCACGGTGGTTCGACTCCACATGTATGACGGTGTCCTCTCACTCCACCCGGGGTGCGGCGCACCGCCGACGGCCCCGAACGGCGCCCCGCTCCGGAGCGGTGGCGCTCACGAGATCGACACCCCGTGCGGCGCCAGCACGAAGCTGTACTGGGACGTCGGCGTGTCGTCTCGTTGGCCCGTGGACCCGAGCGCCGGGGCCCGAGACGTCGAGACCACAAGCGTGCGATGCACCTTCTTCCATGTCTCTCGGCGTGCCTGGTGGCCCTCCGCGTGGGGACCGCTCGCGGCGGACCAACCCTCCTGGTCGAGCGCCTTCACGTACCACGTGATGATCTGCTGGGGCGATGCGCCGCTGACGGTGAAGGACTGGACGACCGTCCCGTCGGCGTTCTTCGTGCGCGACGACACGGCATGGCTCCTCGGGTCACGCGGTAGCCCGTCGAACACCGCGGCGATCGCGCTCGGCGACCGGCCCGGCGGGCGTGACGCAGAGCCGGAGTCCCCGTTGCCCGAGCTGCATGCCGCCAGCAGGAGTGCCGCACACACGCCCAGCACGACGAGCTTGCTCCCGGCACCCGACCCCATGTCTGCGACCTACCCGCGTGCGGATGCTCCCAAACCGCTCCCGCGTGACTCTCGGCGCGGATCGGCCGTTTGCCTGACCGGGCTGTGGGTAGAGAGCGACGGTAGCGCCGCGTGCCGCGACGACGGATGCACGCCGGTGGTTCTCCAGCGGAGGTCGGATGTGTATACCGTGAGCGACTTCGTCATCGATCGACTCATCGAGTGGGACCTCCACCGGTTCTACGGCTACCCGGGTGACGGGATCGGTGGCTTCGACGGTGCACTCCAGCGTGCCGAGGAAGCGGGCAAGGACTTCCGCTACCTGAGGCCCACACACGAGGAGATGGCGGGGCTCATGGCGTGCGCGCATGCCAAGTTCACCGGCGAGGTCGGAGTTTGCATCGCCACTTCGGGTCCGGGCGCCGTGCACCTGATGAACGGGCTGTACGACGCCGCGTGTGACAACCAGCCGGTGGTCGCGATCGTGGGGCAACAGGCGCGGGTGGCCATGGGGAGCGACTTCCAGCAGGAGCTCAACATGGAGAGGCTGTTCGGCGATGTCGCCGAGTACGTCAAGTCGGTCACGACGCCCATGCAGGCCCAGCTGGTGGTCGACCGGGCCGTGCGGATCGCTCGCTCATATCGCAAGCCCACCGTCGTCATCCTGCCCGCCGATGTGCAGGAGCTCGAGATGGAGGAGCCAGCCAGTGCTCACTGGGTGTCGCGCACGGGTACTGGGCACGCCTCGACCCGGATCTCGCCACCCATCGACGAGCTGGCCCGTGCCGCCGCGGCATTGAACGAAGGCGAGAAGGTGGCGATGCTCGTGGGCCAGGGCGCACTCGACGCCACTGACGAGGTGCTCGCGGTCGCCGATCGCCTCGGCGCAGGGATCGCTACCGCGCTGCTCGGGAAGGGCGCCGTGCCGGGCGACGTCCCGTATCACACGCAGCAACTCGGGCTCCTCGGATCGAAGCCCAGCTACGACATGATGCAGGACTGCGACACGCTGTTGATGGTGGGAAGCAACTTCCCGTACAGCGAGTTCCTGCCGGCATCGGGAAGGGCGCGGGGTGTCCAGATCGACCTCCTCCCTCGGCACCTGGGTCTTCGCTACCCCATGGAGGTCAATCTCTGGGGAGACGCCAAGACGACGCTGGCCGCGCTGCTCCCGCTTCTCGACGCGAAGGCGGACCGGGGCTGGCAGGAAGGCATCGCGGGCGCCATGCGGGTCTGGAAGGACACGCTCGCCCGCGCCGCTCAGGTCTCCGCCGATCCGATCAATCCGCGACTCGTGTTCCAACTGCTGAACGAGCGACTCCCCGACGATGTGATCGTCACCGCCGACGCCGGGACCACCGCCGACTGGTACGGCAACCACATCGAGCTGGGCCGGAACATGATGGGCAACCTGTCCGGCCGGCTGGCCACGATGCTCGCCGCGATGCCCTACGCCATCGCGGCGAAGTTCGCGTTCCCCGAGCGGCCCGTCGTGTGCACGATCGGTGACGGCGCGTTCCAGATGCTGGGAATGAACGGGCTGATCACGGTGAAGCGGCACTGGTCGGAGTGGCCGAACCCGACCTTCATCGTCCTGGTGCTCCACAACAACGATCTCAACCAGGTGTCCTGGGAGATGCGAGAGTCCGGCGATCCGCGTTACGACACGAGCCAGTTCGTCGAAGACGTGGACTATGCGAGCTACGCCGAGTCGCTCGGTTTGCGCGGCATCCGGGTCGAGCAGCCGGAGGAGGTGGCGCCGGCATGGGATGCGGCGTTCGCGGCTGACGGCCCGGTGGTCCTCGACGTGCTGACCGACAAGAACGTCCCGCCGCTTCCGCCGCACATCACCGTCGAGCAGGCTCGGGGCGTGGCCCAGGCGCTCCTGGGCGGTGATCCGGACGCCGGCAAGGTCGTGATGAACAGCGCGCGGCGCGGTAGCGGCGCGGCATGTTCGCGACTCTTCGCTCCGGTGACGCCGACGGCGAATCATGACTTCCGAGGACGTGGTGCCGATCGAGCGGGTCGACGCCAGCGCGTACGTGCTACCGACTCCGGAACCGGAGTCCGACGGCACCCTCGAGTGGGACTCGACGACGATGGTCGTCGTCGAGGGACCGCGGCGCGACGGTGGGACTGGGCTACTCGTACACGTCCCCCGCGGCCGCGGCAGTGGTACACGACGTTCTCGCCGGCGCCGTGACCGGTGTCGACGCGATGGCCACGGGTGAAGCCTGGGCGGCGATGGTCGACGCGGTCCGGAACCTCGGTCGATCGGGGATCGCCAGCTCGGCGATCGCCGCGGTCGACATCGCGATCTGGGACCTCGAAAGCCAAGTTGCTGGGTCGTTCGGTCGCCGACGTGCTCGGTCGTGCGCACCCCGAGATCCCGGTGTACGGGAGTGGTGGCTTCACGAGCTACTCGGAGGATCAGCTCGTCGAGCAGTTCGGTGGCTTCGTCGAGCGGGGAATCGACGCGGTGAAGATGAAGGTGGGACGGGTACCGGCGGACGACCCTGCGAGGGTCGCGCTCGCGCGCGCAAGGCGATCGGTGACGGCGCCGCGCTGTTCGTCGACGGAACGGTGCCTGCACGCGCCAGCAGGCCCGGGCGCTGGCCGAACCGTTCGCCGACCATGGGGTGACTTGGTTCGAGGAGCCCGTCAGCTCCGATGACCTGGACGGGCTGCGGATGGTGCGGAGCACCAGCCCGCCGGGTCTCGAGGTGACAGCGGGTGAGTACGGCTACGACCTGCCCTACTTCCGTCGGATGCTCGCGGCCGATGCCGTCGACTGCCTCCAGGCCGATGTGACCCGGTGCGCGGGCATCACCGGGTTCCTGCGGGTCGGTGCTCTGAGCGACGCGCACACGCTCGATCTGTCGTCGCACACCGCGCCACAGGTCAGCGCGCACGCATGTTCGGGGCTCTGGCATCTGCGCCATCTCGAGTGGTTCGCCGACCACGTGCGGGTCGAATCGATGCTCTTCGACGGGGTCCTGGAACCGAGCGGTGGCGCCGTTCGCCCGGACGCGTCCGTCCCGGGTCTGGGCATCGAGTTCAAGCGACAGGACGCCGAACGATTTCGACGATGAGGACGATGAGATCGATATGAGCGCAGTACGTCGGTACGATGGCATGGACACGGTTTCCGGGCGATCGGGAACATCCGATGATCCGAGTTCGCGGCTGGCGGCCGAGCTCGCCGAAGCGATCGACGGCGAAGTCAGATTCGACGCCGGAAGCCGCGCGGCCTACTCGACCGATGCATCGAACTACCGGCAGGTGCCGATCGGGGTCGTCGTCCCGAGGTCGACGGACGACGTGGTGGCGACACTCGCCGTCTGCCGGCGTCACGGCGCGCCGATCACCACGCGCGGTGGTGGAACGAGCCTGGCCGGCCAGGCTACCAACGTGGCGGTCGTGATCGACTTCTCCAAGTATCTCGACCGCGTGTGCTCGATCGATCCGTGCGCTCGGCTCGCGGTCGTCGAACCGGGATGCAATCTCGACGTGCTACGCGAAGCAGCGAAGGAACACGGTCTCACCTTCGGGACCGGATCCCGCGACGCACGATCGCAACACACTCGGTGGGATGATCGGCAACAACTCCTGCGGCGTGCATTCGGTCATGGCGGAGTTCTTCGGCCCCGGCCCCCTCACCGTCGACCAGGTCGTCGCGCTCGACATCGTGACCTACGACGGTCACCGCATGACGGTGGGTGCGACCTCCGAGGACGAGCTCGAGCGGATCGTCGCGACCGATGATCCCCGGGGTCGGATCTATCGCGACCTGCGCGACCTGCGAGACCACCACGAGCACGCCATCCGGACGGGGTACCCCGACATCCCCCGTCGCGTCTCCGGCTTCAATCTCGACCGGCTCCTGCCCGAGTATGGCTTCGACGTGGCGCAGGCGCTCGTCGGCACCGAAGGGACGTGCGTCGTGGTCCTCCACGCCACGCTGCGTCTCATCGATGCGATGCCCGCCCGGACTCTCGTCGTCCTCGGCTACCCCGACGCCCACGCCGCGGCCGACCAGGTCCCGCAGGTGCGCGATCACCGACCGGTCGGCCTCGAGGGGATCGACGCCAAGCTGGTCGAGTTCATGCGGAAGAAGGGTCTGCACCCCGCGGACGTGGACCTCCTCCCGCCGGGCGACGCGTTCCTGCTGGTGGAGTTCGGCGCGGACACCAAGGCACAGGCTGACGATCGAGCATCGTCGCTGGTGGACGAGCTCGAGAGGGGCGAGTCCTCCCCGACGACGAAGGTCTTCCGTGACCACTGGGAGGAGCAGAAGCTCTGGCAGGTGCGCGAGTCGGGCCTCGGGGCCACGGCGCCGTGCCAGGCATGCCCGAAAGTCATCCGGGCTGGGAGGACGCAGCAGTCCCGCCCGAACGCGTGGGCGATTACCTTCGCGACTTCCGCGCCCTGCTCGACGAGTTCGGATATGACGCCGCGCTCTACGGGCACTTCGGACAGGGCTGCATCCACTGCCGCATCGACTTCATCCTCGACACGGTGCACGGGGTCCGACAGTGGCGCGCGTTCCTCGAACGGGCCGCCGAACTCGTCGTGTCGTACGGGGGATCGCTGTCCGGCGAGCACGGAGACGGTCAAGCGCGCGCCGCGCTCCTCTCCACCATGTACGGCGAGGAACTGGTCGGTGCCTTCGCTGATTTCAAGGACATCTGGGACCCCGCGGGGAAGATGAACCCTGGCAAGGTGGTCCGGCCGAAACCGCCCGATGCTGATCTTCGTTTCGGTCCTCACGCCCGTCTCCGGCGACCGGAGACCCACTTCGCGTTCCCCGACGACGACTACGACTTCGCCAACGCGACCCGCCGATGCGTCGGCGTCGGCAAATGCCGCGACGTCGAATCCGGAACGATGTGCCCCAGCTACATGGCGACGCCGCGAGGAGCAGGACTCCACGCGGGGCCGGGCGCGGATGTTGTTCGAGATGCTGCGGGGCGACGAGCTGGCCGGATGGCGCGACGACGCGGTTGCGGCCTCGCTCGACCTGTGCCTGGCATGCAAAGGATGCAAGACAGAATGCCCCGTGAACGTCGACATGGCTACCTACAAGGCGGAGTTCCTGTCGCACTACTACGCAGGCCGATTGCGTCCGCGGGTCGCCTACTCGATGGGATTGATCTACTGGTGGGCGCGGATCGCCAGCCGCGCACCGCGCGTCGTCAACGCGCTCGCGCACACGCCCGGATTGTCGCGCCTCCTCAAGCTGGCGGGTGGGGTGGCACCCGAACGCGAGATCCCGCGATTCGCCTCGCCCACCTTCACGAGCCGCTTCCGGAGGCGACGCCGGACGGTACCGATCTCTCGCCCCGGCGCGACCCACGACGGCTCGCCGATCATCGGTTACGCCGAATTGCCGCGGTTCGTCGCCGCGACCTTCGGTGGGTCGGGTGCGCGCGGACACGCCGACACGAGCCGCGCCCATCCGAGCGGCAGCCGGGCACCGTTCGAGACGGATCGCGTCCTGTTGTGGCCCGACACCTTCGACAATTTCCTCCGCTCACCGGTGCTCGACGCCGCGGTGGAGGTGCTCGAGGCCGCAGGTTACGCGGTGGAGGTGCCGCCCCGTCCCTTGTGCTGCGGCCGCCCGCTCTACGACTTTGGCATGCTGACCACCGCGGAACGGCTGTGGCGTCAGACCCTGCGGACCCTGCGACCGTGGATCCGCGCGGGCGTCCCTGTCGTCGGGCTCGAGCCGAGCTGCGTTGCCGCGTTTCGCGACGAGCTGCCGAACCTCTTCCCGCACGACGAGGACGCGCAGCGCTTGTCGGATCAGACGCTGCTGCTCTCGGAATTCCTGGAGCGCCAGCGCTACCAACCGCCTCCGATCAGCGCGCAGGCACTCGTGCACGGACACTGCCACCACCACGCGGTCCTCGGGCTCGACGCAGAGCTCGCGTTGCTCAAGCGGATGGAGGTCGACTACGAGACCATCGACGCGGGCTGTTGCGGTATGGCCGGATCATTCGGATTCGCTGCCGAGCACTACGAGGTCTCCATGCGCGTCGGAGAACGGAAGCTCCTCGCCGCGGTGCGTTCGCTCGATCCTGAACATCTCGTGGTCACCGATGGATTCAGCTGCCGGGAGCAGATCCGCCAGACCACCGGCCGAGTGCCGTTGCACCTAGCGGAGCTGCTCCAGCAGGCGATCCGAACCGCGGCCGTGTGATCGGGCGCGCTCAACCGGACGACAAGCGGGCCGCGCACTCCAGCATTCCGGCGTGTACGAAGGCCTGCGGCAGGTTCCCTCGCAATTGGCGCTCGCCCACGTCGAACTCCTCCGAGTAGAGACCCGGAGACCCGCACGCCGCCCGGTTGCGCTCGAACCACCGCGTCGCGTCGACGATCTCGCCTCGCGCCACACAGGACAAGGACATCCAGAACCCGCAGAGCAGGAACGCCCCCTCGGCTGCGTCGAGCGGTCGCTCGTCGTGACGGAACCGATAGAGGTAACCGTCGCGGGCCAGTCCGGCGCGCACGGCTTCGTGAGTGGCAACGGAACGAGGATCATCGGGCGGCGCCGCGCCGTGCACGGTCGCGAGGAGCAGTGCGGCGTCCACTCGGTCGTCGTCGGGCGCGCGCTGCCAACGCCCCGACGGATGCACGCAGGCGCTGGACACCTCGGCAAGCACCTGGTCCGCAAGTAGCGCCCATTTGCTCCGGCGGCCCCGATCGAGGCCGGTCACGGAGCTGATCGCGCGCAGTCCGGCCACGCATTCGAGGCGCGAGTGCGCCCAATGCTTCGGCGCGAGCTCCCAGATCCCGGCGTCGACTTCGAAACGGCGGGTCGCTATCGCATCCACGGCGATCTCCGCAGCGCGCCACCCATCGCCTTCCAGCCGGTCGTGGCGCGCCGCCGTCGCGAACAGCAGGAGTGACTGCCCGAACGCGTCGAGTTGGAACTGCCCGTTCACATGATTGCCCACGATGTCGTAGCCGCCGGGATAGCCCGGCAGCGAGAGCGAGCGCTGGTCCGGGATGCGGCCCCCGTCGGTCGTGTAGGCCGGGGCCATGGCCGTGCCGTCGGCGAGCAGGCGCTCGCCGACGAACCGGACCGCGCTGTCGAGCAGAGGGTGTGTCCCGGCAGTGGCCGCCGCCACGCCGGCGAAGCACTGATCGCGGATCCACACGTAGCGGTAGTCGTAGTTCCGGCCGGCTTCGGCTCTCTCGGGGAGCGACATCGTGGCCGCTGCCACCATCCCGCCCCCCGCACTCGTCAATCCGCGCAACACGGCGTATGAGCGACGCGTGTCGCGTCGCGCATCCAGATCGGGCAGGGGCGGGACCGCGGCTTCCCAGTGACGTTGCGTCGATTCCCACAGCGCGTCGGCGGAGTCGGGACGCCCGGTCGCGGAGCGGCCGAACTCGAGCACGAGGTCGTGGTGCTCGCCTTCGCGCAACGCCAGCGTGCACTCCCACCGCGCCGCATCGGTGCCGTCGTCGACGACCGATGCCTCGTTCGCGCCGGTCCAACGCAACGGTATGGCACCCGTGCGCGCGGTCCAGGTCCCGTCGTCGTGGCGACAGATGTCCGCGGCGCGGCGCGAGCCGTAATCGGAGCTCGGATGGAGCACCACGTCGAACTTGCCGTCGCCCTCGACCGCGATGATCCGCCGAAGCAGGGTCGCACCCTCACGATCGGCCGGGAACGCCAGCGCCTCACGGCACTCGAGGATCGCGTTCGTCGTGGCCCAGCGACTGCGCCAGATGAGCGTCCCCTCCTCGTAGTAGCCGCCCCACACGAACCGGTCGACCGGCGACACGCGATAGAAGCCTCGGCCGCCGATCAGCGACGTGAAGACCGCTGGGCTGTCCCACGCGGGGAAGCACATCCACACGACACCCCCGTCGGGCCCGATGATTGCGCCGCGTTCCCCGTCTGCGAGAAGCGAGTACTGGCGAAGCGTCTGCGGCATCGGCACCGCCGCTCGAATCCGACGGCCCTTCGCCTCCATACCTGGGCTGTACCCGGTCGACGGGAACGGCAACCCGCGGATGGGTAGGTTGAGCGTCGGCTGGATCCGGGACGAACGCCGAGGGAGCGCGATGGAACGCCAAGAGCTGGAGACGCTGATCTACGAGAAGGACGGCGCGATCGCCCGCATCATCCTCAACCGTCCCGAGAAGGCGAATGCCCAGAGCTCGCCGATGGTGAGGGAGGTCGAGAGCAGCCTGCAGGACGCCGAGGCCGACTACCACATCAAGGTGGTGGTCATGAAGGCCAACGGCAACGGGTTCTGCGCGGGCCACGATGTCGGCGCAGGGGGCGGCGCCGCCTTTCCCGAGTTCGTCGAAGCGGCGGAGGCCGGGCACCCGTGGGGAGGTCAGGCGACGCTGTTCCTGTGGCCCGTGCTGCACCTCTGGGAGTTCCCGAAGCCGACCGTCGCCGCGGTGCAGGGCTACTGCCTCGGCGGCGGCACCTACTTCGCGCTCCTCAACGACATCGTGGTGGCGGCGGAGGACGCCTACTTCCAGATGCCCCTTCCCCAGGGTCTCGGCTTCCCGGGCGGTGAGACCATGATCGAGCCCTGGGTGATGATGAACTTCCATCAGGCGTACGAGTACCTGTACCTGTCGCAGACGGTCGACGCGCACGAGGCTCGCCGGCTCGGCATGGTGAACCGGGTCGTGCCCCGGGACCAGCTCGACGAGACGGTCGAGCTCGTCGCCCAGCAGATCGCCCAGGCGCCGCTGACGGTGCTGATGGGCATCAAGGCCGGCGTGAAGCGCGCCTGGGAGGGGATGGGCATGCGGGTCCACCTCCAGTCGCATCTCCAGATGATGGAGCTCGTCGGCCACGCCGGCGACGTCGCCGCGTGGCGCCAGGAGAACGTCGACGAGGGGTACGGCATGTCGCCGCGCCAGGTCGTCGCGAAGCGGGCGGAGGCTGCCGCGGCGGCGGCACGGGCGAGATCGAACACCTGACGGGGTGCACGAGGTCGGTGCCGAGGTCGCGGACAGGAGGACGTGAGGTGAGCGGACCACCGCTGGAGGCGAAGGCGTTGGAGGGCAAGACCGCGCTGGTCACCGGCGCCAGCCGGGGCGTCGGCGCGGCGATCGCGAAGGAGCTGGGATCGCTCGGCGCCACGGTGCTGGTGACCGCGCGGACCGAGGTGCCACGGGACGACATCGCCGGCACGATCGGTGGCACGGTACGCGCGATCGAGGACGGAGGGGGTCGGGCGGTCGGGTTGCAGGCCGATCTGCTCGTACCCGCCGACCGCGATCGCCTGGCCACCGCGGTCCGGTCGCTCGGTCGACTCGACGTCCTCGTGAACAACGCCGCGTACATCGGCGAGGGCGTGTTCGAGAGCGTCTGGGACATGAGCCCCGACACGTGGCGCAACATGATGGAGCTCAACGTCAACGTGGCGTGGGAGCTGACGAAGTCGTTCGCGCCGATGATGCGCGACCAGGGTGGCGGACTGGTGGTGAACCTGTCTTCGGGCGCGTCGAACGTTCCCCCGGAGCCGGGACACCCGCTGCCCGGTGGCGGCGGGCTTGGCGCCGCGTACCCGACGAGCAAGGCGGCGCTGACGCAGATGAACGCATTTGTGGGGAACGAGTTGCTCGCGCACGACATCGTGGTCGTCGCGCTCGATCCCGGGTACGCGCGCAGCGAGAGCGCCGAGATCCTGTCGGCGCGTATCGGTGCCGATCCCGCGTGGGCACAACCGGTGGAGGTCGCCGCCAAGGCGGTCGGCTACCTCGCGACGTGCCCCGAGCGGCGCGGCTACGCGGCTCGCTTCGTGGTGGCACGCGAGGTCGTCGACGAACACGGGCTCATGCCCGGCTGACCGCTCAGTTATCCTGCCCGTGGCGGGGGAGACGCGGACGGAAGGGTTGTGAGCATGGCTGACGTCGTCGTGATCGGTGGGGGGCTCACGGGCCAGTCCGCGGCGATGCTCCTGGCGCGTGACGGCCATCACGTGACCGTGCTCGAACGGGACCCCGCGCCGCCTGCCGCGTCGCCCGAGGACGCGTGGACGGCCTGGGAGCGGCGCGGCGTCAACCAGTTCCGGATGCTGCACTACTTCCTGCCCTGCTGGCGGGAGATCGTGGAGCGTGAGCTCCCCGACATCGCGGCCGAGCTCGACGCCGACGGCGCGCTGCGCACCAACCCGATCAGCGGCATGCCCGCGGAGATGAGCGGCGGTCCCCGCGAGGGTGACGAGCGGTTCACCGCGCTCACCGGTCGCCGGCCGATGGTCGAGGCGGCCGTCTCGCGGGTGGCCGCGCGTGCGCCGGGCGTCGACGTCTGTCGCGGCGTGGCGGTGCGCGGCCTGCTCACGGGTGACCCTGAGGGCGACGGGATCCCCCACGTCGTGGGCGTCGTCACCGACGATGGCGCCGAGCGACGCGCCGACCTCGTGGTCGACGCCGGTGGGCGTCGTTCCGCGCTGCCGCGGCTGCTGGCCGACATCGGCGCGCGCGAACCGCTCGAGGAGCGCGAGGACTGCGGCTTCGTGTACTTCGGCCGGCATTTCCGGTCGGCCGACGGCTCGTTGCCGCCCGCCTTCGGGCCGCCGCTGCAGCCCTACGACTCGATCTCGATCCTCTCCCTGCCCGCCGACAACGGCACGTGGGGTGTCGGCATCGTCGTCAGCGCCCACGACCCGGCGATGCGGGCCGCACGCGACCCGGAGGTGTGGTCGCGGGTCCTCGCGGCGTACCCGCTCGTCGCGCACTGGGGCCAAGGTGAGCCGATCAGCGGCGTCGAGGTGATGGCGAAGATCGAGGATCGACACCGCGCGTTCGTCGTCGACGGGTCCCCGGTCGCCACCGGGGTGATCGCCCTGGCGGACTCCTGGGCGTGCACGAACCCGTCGGTGGGCCGGGGTGTGTCGATCGGCCTCCGGCACGCGGTCGCGTTGCGCGGCGTGCTCGGGCGCGTGCCGCTCGACGACGGCGTCGCGTTCGCGACCGGGTGGCACGAGACCACCCAAGCCGAGGTGGAGCCGTACTTCCGCGACACGCTGACCTTCGACCGGCACCGGCTGGCGGAGATCGACGCCCAGATCGCCGGGGTCCCCTACGAGACCGACGACCCCGCCTGGCTGCTCGGCCAGGCGCTCGCGGCCGCGGGCGCCAAGGACCCTGATCTCCTGCGGCAGTACCTCGAGATCGTGTCGCTGCTGGCCCGGGGGGTCGACGTGCTCGGTCGCCCCGGTGTGGCCGAACGGGCGCTCGAGCTCGGGAGCGACCACACGCCTCTGCCGGGCCCGTCGCGTGCCGAGTTGATGGCGGTGGTCGGCGGATGAAGCGACGCGAGGAGCCACGGTGAAGCTCGAGGTCAACGGTCTGGAGTTCGAGGTCGACGACCAGGGCGACGGGCCCGCGGTCGTGCTGCTCCACGGGTTCCCCGACTCCCATCGCCTCTGGCGCGACCAGCTGCCCGCGCTGCACGCCGCGGGATTCCGCACCGTCGCGCCCGACCTGCGCGGCTTCGGCGAGTCGGCCAAACCCGGCGCGGTCGAGGACTACGCGCTCCCGACGATCGTCGGCGACGTGGTCGGCATCATGGACGCGCTCGGCATCGAGCGCGGCGACGTGGTCGGCCACGACTGGGGTGCGGCCGTGGCGTGGGGCCTCGCCGCCTTCGTGCCCGACCGGGTCGAACGGCTGGTGGTGCTCTCGGTCGGCCACCCCGCCGCGTTCCGCGGCGCCGGGTTCGCGCAGCGCGAGAAGTCCTGGTACATGCTGCTGTTCCAGTTCGAGGGGATCGCCGAGCAGTGGCTCTCGGCCGACGACTTCGCCAACGCCCGAGCGTGGTCGAACCACCCCGACATCGACGACGTGATCGCGGATCTGCGCCGTCCCGGCGCGCTCACCGCCGGCCTCAACTGGTACCGCGCCAACGTCCCGCCGGCGTCGTTGCTCGAGCCGGCGCCCGCGTTGCCGCCGGTCGCAGCACCGACCATGGGCGTCTGGAGCAGCGGCGACCTCGCGCTGACCGAGCGCCAGATGCTCGACTCCGCCGCGTACGTCGAAGGGCCGTGGCGCTACGAGCGGATCGACGGCGCCGGCCACTGGATGCAGCGCGACGCCCCCGACGAGGTCAACCGCCTGCTCGTCGACTTCCTGACCTGAGCGCGTCGCGCTCCGTCGATTTCGTGGGCGGCCCCTTGGGAACGTCCCGGTACGGCATGTTCTTGTCGTGGGTCATCTCCCGGGGCATCCCGAGCACGCGCTCGCTGATGTTGTTGCGGGCCATCTCGGTGGTGCCGCCCCCGATGCAGGCCGACTGGCGCACGAGGTAGTTCAACCCGAGGCCGGCCGCCGGGTCGCCCGGACCGGTCGCGGCGATGGCCGACCCGGCGATCTCCACGGAGATGGTGGAGCGCCGCACCGCCACGACGCCGCTCATCAACCGCAAGATCGCCGCGGTCGTGTCGGGGAACACGCCGGTTGCCATGCCTTCGCCGACGTGGCGGACGAGCTCGGTCTGCGCACGCTGGAGCGTGTGCGCCTCGCCGAGCAGGTCGCGCACCCTGGGGTCGCCGAGCTGTCCGGTCCGTCGGGCGAGGTCGAAGAGGGGGTCGCCGGCGTCGGTCACCCCGCCCCGGTAGGGCGGGCCGCTCACGTAGGGCGAACCGCCGCCCACCGCGTTGCGCTCGTGGAACATCCAGCGCGTGCCGACGGTCCAGCCCTGGTCGACCTCGCCGATCCGGTCGGTGTCGGGAAGGCGGACGTCGGTCATGAACTCCTGGCAGAACTCGCGTGTGCCGTCGATCATCTCGATGCGGTGCAACTCGATGCCGGGCTGGTGGATCTTGACGATGAAGACGCTCAGACCACGGTGCTTGGGGACGTCCCAGTTCGTGCGGAGCAGGCAGAGCCCGTAGTCGGAGTAGAACGCGCCGCTGGTCCAGATCTTCGAACCGTTGACGACCCACTCGTCGCCGTCTCGTACTGCGGTCGTCAGGGCGCCCGCGACGTCAGATCCTCCGCTGGGCTCGGAGAGGAACTGCATCCAGATCTCCTCGCCCTTCAGGATGGCGGGGAGGTGGCGCAGCTTCTGCGCCTCGGTCCCGAACTCCAGGAGCACGGCCGCGCACGGCGCGAAGGTCGGGATCTGGATGATCCCCACCGGGTAGACGTACCCCTCGGTCTCCTCGTTCCAGGCCCGTTGGTGGGCCGGGGTGAGCCCGAGCCCCCCGTACTCCTGCGGGAAGCAGATCCCGGCGAAGCCGCCGTCGTAGATCCGGCGCTGCAGCTCGCGCATGCGCGCGACGTGCGCGATCTCCTCCTCCTCGGTCTCGCCCCGACGTCGCATCATGGAGCTCGGGCCCTGCTCCAGGTTCGCCGCGAGCCACTCGTGGGCGCGGGCCCGGAAGGACTCGACGCTCTCCATCCCGTCGGTTCCGACGTCGGCCGTCTCCGTCGTGCCGCTCATGCCGCGTCCTCCTTCAGCGCGACGATGCGCTCACGATGCTCCGCCGGTGTGCCGTGGGTGGAGCGGTTCACGGTGACCCGTCGCAGGAACAGGTGCAGGTCGAGCTCGTAGGTGACGCCGAGGCCGCCGTGGAGCTGCTGGCAGTCCTGGATCAGCTCGGGCAGGTACTGGCCGATGTACGCGGCGGCCACGCTCACCGTCTCGTCGGCGTCGGTGTCGTCGGCCTGTACGGCACGCGCCGCGGCCGTCGCCAGCGCGTCGCTGGCGTCCAGCCACATCTTCATGTCGGCGAAGCGGTGCTTGATCTCCTGGTACGACGCGAGCGGGCGCCCGAAGGAGTAGCGGTCGAAGGCCCATTCGACGGTGATGCCGAACACCGTGCGCGCCGCACCGACCGACTCCGCGGTCTGGATCACGAGCGCGAGCCGGCGTTGAAGCTCCACGTCGGCGGCGGCGGCGCCGGGCACACCGACGGCGGCCGAGGCCGGCACCCGCACGCCGTCGAACTCGACGCGCGCGTAGCGCTTGGTGAGGTCGAGGCTCTCGAGCGGCACGATGTTCACACCGGTCGTGCCGGGGGAGACGAGCAGCTGCACCAACCCGTCATCCCCGTCGTCCCCGTCGTCGAGCTCCGCGGTCACGAGCAGAACGCCGGCTTGTGCCGCGCTCTCCACGATCGCCTCCGCGCCGGAGAGGACGAAGTGGTCGTCGGCGGCGGTGGCCCGCACGCTGCTGCGCGTCCCGGCGCCGTTGGGAGGGCCGACCACCCACGCGGGCACCAGCTCGCCCGCGACGATCTGGGGGAGCGCTTCGGCGCGTTGCTCGTCGTCGCCCCCGCGCGCGATCGCGGCGGCCACGACGTTCGCCGGGACGAGCGGGCCGGGCGAGGCGTGCCGCCCGAACTCCTCGGCGACGAGCGTGAGGTCGATCACCCCGTTGCCGCTGATGCTGCCGCCGCCGAGCGCTTCGGGGACGAGCAGCGACGTCCAGCCCAGCTCGGCGCCCTGGCGCCAGTAGTCACGGTCGAAGCCGGTGTCCGAGTGGTGGAGCGACCGGACCGTCGCGACCGGGCACTCGGTTTCCAGGAACCTCCGCGTGGTGTCGCGGAAGAACTCCTGGTCCTCGGTGAGGGAGACCTCCATGGAACCTCCTGGATGGGGGAAGAACTGATCCTGTCGGAGCGGCTCCGCATGCGCAATCCGGCGTCGGGTCGGCCGGGGCCGGTTCACCGCGGGACCGGGCGTCAAGCGACGAACACCGCACCTCGCGCTTCGAGGTCGGCGATCGCGGCGTCGTCGAGGCCCAGCCAGTCGCCGAGGACCTCGGCGGTGTGCTGGCCCACACGCGGGCCGCAGCGTCGTACCCGCCCGGGGGTGGCGCTCATGCGGTAGGGCGACTGCGCGTGCTCGATCACACCCAGATCCGGTTGGTCGATCTCGACGACGAGCCCGCGCGTCCGCAGCGCGGGGTCACGAGCGACGTCCTCGCCGTCCTGCACGGCGCCGGCAGCGAGGCCGCAGGCCTGGAGCAACAGGGCCGCGGTGTGGGGAGTGCGGACCGACGCCCATTCCGCGAACGTGGTCTCGAGCTCGGACCGGGTGGCGGCCGCGCCCGGGCGGGTGTCGGCCACGAGGTCGTCGCGGTCGAGGAACCGGCAGAGGGCGGCCCAGTCGTCGAGGTCGTCGAGCTCGATCGCCACCCACCGGTCGTCACCGGCGCAGCGGAAGGCGCCGGAGAGCGGCGAGCCGGGAACCTGGTTGCCCCGCGGCCCGGCGTCGCGACCGTCGGCGAGGGGTTCGAGCAGGATCGGCGCCATCACCGCGGCGGCGGTCTCGATCTGCGCGGCGTCGACCCAGACGCCGTCGCCGTGCCGCGCGCCCTGGGCCAGCCCGGCGAGCACCCCGACGACGCCGTGGGCCGAACAGAGGTAGTCGGTGAGCGTGCCGTGGGTGTGGCCCCACGCGTGCGAGAGCCCCGTGAACGCCGAGATGTTGGTGGCGTACGCGCGGTAGCGGGCACGCGGTCCCGTCCGGCCGTAGCCGGAGAGCGAGAGCATCACGAGCCCGGGATTGATCTCGCGGAGATCGTCGAAGCTGCAGCCCCACTTCGTCATCTCGTCCGCCGACCCGAAGTTCTCGATCACCACGTGCGACACCTTCACCAGGCGCCGGAAGAGCTCACGACCGGCTTCCGTGTGCATCTCCAACGAGAGGCTCCGAGTGCTGCGGGACAGGCTGGCGTACAACACCGTGTTGGTCACGCCCGATGGTTCCGAGACGACCCGGCCGTAGGAGTAGGCGGGGGTGCGCAGCACCTCGGGGCGCGCGACGGGTTCGATCTTCACCACGTCGGCGCCGAGCTCGGCGAGCGGTTGGGCAGACGTGTTGCCCGCCACGAACGCGCCGAAGCTCAGGACCCGTACCCCGCGGAAGGGCCGGGCCATCGCGCCGGCCGCCACCCGCTCGCCGCTCCAGCCGTGGGCGCCGTCTCCGCCGAGCCGGGGCGCGGGGCGGTCGCAGCGGAACAGCGGGACCGACGAGGCGACGGGCCGGCCCGGGAGCCGGATCGGACCGTGCTCCGGGTCGTCGACGGTCACGAAGAACCCACGCGCCGCGAGCTGCGCGTCCTCGACGAACTGGCTCGGAGTGTTCCACGTCGCGCAGGGCAGGCCCGCCGCTTGACCCCGTTCGACCAGAGACTCCCGCGCTTCGCTTGCGAGCAGCGGCGCGATCGTGTCGATGAGGCCGTCGAAGATCTCGCGCCGGACCAACGCGTCGGCGAGCGCCGGTGCGCGCAGCTCGTCGGGATGGCCCAGCATCTCGAGGAAGGCGTCCCAGTGCGAGGCCTGGTGGGCGCCGACGTCGATGATGCCGTCGGCGCACTGCCACGTGCCCGTGGGCGGGTAGCCGACGCCGACGAACCGACCGCCGACCGCCTTACCGTTCACGTGGTAGGTCTCGAGGTGGAAGTCCTTCGCGGAGAGCACGTCGTGGACCGAGAGATCGACGAGCTGCCCACCGACCTCGGCGCGCGCCAGCAACGCGGAGAGGATGGCGATGGTGGCGTGCACACCGGCCTCGTCCCAGCTGATCCTTCCGGGGACCGTCACCGGCGGTCCCTCGGGTGGACCGGCCCGGTGCATGTCACCGCACATGGCGTGGGACACGAACGGTGAGGACCGCCAGTCGCGGTACGGTCCCGTCAAGCCGAACGGCGTGATCGCGCACACGATCGTGTCGTCGGCCACCCACGACACCGCGGGACCCGAGGCGTCGTAGCCCGCGAGCGGTCGCCGCAGCGACGGTGACACGAGCACGACGTCGGCATCGTGGGCGAGCGCAGCCAACTCGGGCAGTGCGGCGTCGGCGCTCGCGTCGACGACGACGCTCCGCTGACCGCCGTGGTAGTAGCTGAACACCAGACCCGGCCGGGCGTCGTCATCCGCGACGGGCGCGTGGCGGAGCGGGTCGCCCCCGGGCGGCTCGACGAGGAGGACGTCGGCGCCGAGACCGGTGAGCAGCCGGCTCGCATACGCGCCGATGGGTCCCGACAGGTCGAGCACCCGGATGTCCGTGAGCGGCAGCTGCCTCGCGGTCATCGGGGCAACGCTACTCGTGTCCCTCCGCGTTCAGGAGACCGCAGCCCGCGCCTCCGCCGCGGCGCGGCGCACCGCGCCGACCACGTCGTCGTTCGACGCGCCCGGACCGAGAACCGCGGCGACTCCCTCGTCGAGTAGGAAGCGGACGTCGGGCTCGGGCACGATGCCGCCGACGACGACCGCGGTGTGCAGGCCCTGCGCGCGCAACGCCTCGACCACGAGTGGAGCGAGGGTCCGGTGCGCACCGTTGTGCATCGACAGCCCGACCACGTCTGCGTCCTCCTGGAGCGCGACCGCGGCGATCGTCTCCGGCGTCTGGCGCAGACCCACGTAGATGACCTCCATGCCGGCGTCGCGCAGGATGCGGGCGACGACGCGCGCGCCGCGATCGTGACCGTCGAACCCGACCTTGCCGACGACGACCCGTTCGATCATCGACGCTCGATCATGGTGTGGCGCGCTCGGTGTAGATGCCGAATACCGACTCGAGGGTCTCGGTCACCTCGCCGATGGTGACGTAGGCCGCCGCGCACTCGAGGAGCGCGGGCATGAGGTTGACCACGGGATCGGCAGCGTCCTTGGCCAGGCGGCGTCGCGCGTCGTCGACCGCGACGGCGGACCGGCTGTTCCTCACCCCGTGGAGGCGGCGCAGCTGGCGTTCCTCGACCGCGGGGTCGATGGCCAGCGTGGGCGGCGCGGCGTCGTCGCCGTCGGTGAAGTCGTTGACCCCGACGAGGGTCAAGGCCCCGGTGTGGAGCTTGCGCTGGAACTCGTAGGCCGCGTCGGCGATCTCGCCCTGGAACCAGCCGTCCTCGATGCCGGCGATCACGCCGTCGAGCATCGACCCGCTCCCGAGCTGCTCGACGTGCGCGAAGATCGCCTCCGCCTCGCGCTGGATCACGTCGGTGAGCTCCTCGACGAACCAGGAGCCGCCGAGCGGGTCGGCGACGTGGACCACGCCGGTTTCGTGCGCGAGCACCTGTTGGGTGCGGAGGGCGATCCGCGCCGCCTTCTCGGTGGGGAGCGCGAGCGCCTCGTCGAACGCGTCGGTGTGCAGGCTCTGGGTACCGCCCAGGACCCCGGCGAGTGCTTCGATCGCCACCCGTGCGATGTTCACCTCGGGCTGCTGCGCGGCGAGGCTGACCCCGGCGGTCTGGGTGTGGAAGCGCAGTTGCAGGGAGCGTGGGTCCGACGCGCCGTAGCGTTCGCGCATCCATGTCGCCCAGATGCGGCGCGCGGCGCGGTACTTGGCGATCTCCTCGAAGAAGTCGATGTGCGCGTTGAAGAAGAAGCTGAAGCGCGGCGCGAAGTCGTCGACCGCGAGCCCGGCGGCGAGCGCGGCCTCGACGTAGGCGAAGCCGTTCGCGAGCGTGAACGCGAGCTCCTGCGCGGCGGTCGACCCTGCTTCGCGGATGTGGTAGCCGGAGATGGAGATCGGATGCCAGCGCGGCAGCTCGGCGGTGCAGAACCGGATGCTGTCGGTGACGAGCCGCAATGAGGGACGCGGCGGGAAGACGTATTCCTTCTGCGCCTGGTACTCCTTCAGGATGTCGTTCTGGAGCGTGCCGCTCAGCTGGGTGCGCGGCACGCCCGTCTTGTCGCCGACCGCGACGTAGAACGCGAGCATCGTCGCGGCGGCCGAATTGATGGTCATCGACGTGCTGACCGCACCGAGGTCGATGCCGCCGAAGAGCACTTCCATGTCGGCCAGCGAGTCGACCGCGACCCCGGCCCGGCCGACTTCGCCGAGCGACAGCGGATAGTCGGAGTCGCGCGCGAGGAGGGTCGGCATGTCGAACGCGGTCGACAGGCCGCTGCCGCCCGCGGCGAGCAGTTGACGGAACCGCTCGTTGGTGTCCTCGGCGGTGCCGAAGCCCGCGAACTGGCGCATGGTCCACAGCCGCGACCGGTACATCGACGCGTACGGCCCCCGCGTGTACGGGTACTGGCCCGGGAGCTCGGCGGCGTCGGGCCCGTACACCGGCTCGAGCGGAACGCCCGACATGGTCTCGAACGCCACCGGGCGGAGCTGCTCGCGGTCGTAGGTTCGTTGCCACGCTTCGCGATCGGCCACGGTCGCCATGGTAACGCCGATCGAACGCCGATGTGATCGGCCGATCACATCTCCAGCGCGACCAGGGCCATGCGGCCCAGCAGGGTGGCCAGCACGGGGTCGGGGACCCGCACCGAGTGGTCGGCGACCGAGTTGAGGAGACCGAAGACACCGTGCACCGCGGCGGTGAGTGCCGGGCGGGAGAGGTCGGGACGCAGGGGCTCGAGCGCGTCGGCCCAGAGATCGACGTAGAGCCGCTGCTTGCGGCGTAGGCGGTGGCGGTCGTCGTCGGGCAGGTTGTGCGACTCCTGGTCGTACACCGCGATGATCGAGCGGTCGCGCAGGGCGAACGTCACGTGTCGTTCCACGAGGGCACGCACGCGCGACTCCGGATCGTCGGTGTCCCGGACCGCGTTGCGAGCGCCGTCGAGCAGCTCGTCGAGCACCGTGTCGAAGAGCGCGACGAGGATGTCCTGCTTGCTGTCGAAGTGGCGGTAGATCGCGGATCCCGTCACCCCGGCGGCGGCGCCGATCTCGCCGATGCCGACCGCGTGGAAGCCACGCCGCGCGACGAGCTCGGCGGCGGCGCTCAACAGTCGTTCTCGTCGCGCGAGTCCTCGGGGGGTGATGCTGGTCATGGCCTCGTCGGTCAGTACGACTTCGGCAGCCCGAGCGACTGCTGGGCCACGAAGTTGAGGATCATCTCACGGCTCACGGGCGCGATGCGGAGCAGACGCAACAGGCCCCACAGGTCGGCGAGGCCGTACTCGGTGGCCATGCCGTTGCCGCCGTGGGTCTGGATTGCCGCGTCGAGGCAGTGGAGACCGGCCTCGGCGGCCGCGTACTTGGCCATGTTGGCGGCCTCGCCCGCGGCGACGCGATCCTCGGCGTGGTCGTGCATCCACGCCGCCTTCTGGGTCATCAGCCGCGCCAGCTCGAGCTCCACCTTGGCAACGGCCAGCGGATGCGCGACGCCTTGGTGCGCGCCGATTGGGACGCCCCACACGTGGCGTTCGTTGGCGTAGCGCGACGCGTGGTCGAGCGCGTACCGGCCGATGCCGACGCACAGCGTGGCGCTGAGGATGCGTTCGGGGTTGAGCCCGGAGAACACCTGCCGGAGACCGTCGCCCTCCGTGCCGACGAGGCGATCGGCGGGGACCTCCACGTCGTCGAAGAACAGCTGGAACTGCTTCTCGGGCGCGCTGATCTCGACCGGGATGAGCGTGCGGTCGAGGCCCTCGGCGTCGGTGTCGACGACGAGGAGCGACAGGCGCCCGTGCCCGGTGTCGGGATCGGTCCCGGTGCGGGTCACGACGAGCATGGTGTCAGCCTCGTCGACGCCGGAGATGTAGGTCTTCGAGCCACGGACGCGGTAGACGTCGCCGTCGCGGGTCGCGGTGGTGGACAGGTTGTGGCTGTTCGACCCGGCGTCGGGCTCGGTGATGGCGAAGACCATCTTGTCGGTGAGGGCGAGCCCGGGCAGCCAGCGTTCCTTCTGGGCATCGGTGCCGTAGCGGGCGATCACCTCCGCGCTGATCCCCGCCGAGACGAGGATCAGCAGGAGCGGACAACCCTGCGCGGCGAGCTCCTCGCTCACGATGGCGAGGTCGCTGAGCCCGCCGCCGCCGCCGCCGTACTGCTCGGGGAGGTGCACCCCGAGGAACCCGGCGCGGCCGACGGTGTCCCACAGCTCGGTGGCCTTGGTGCCGGCGCGAGCGTGCTCGGCGAAGTAGTCGTGGCCGAACGTCGCCGCGATCGTGCCGACCGCGTCCCGCAGCATGGAGTGTTCGGACGACTCCGAGAAGTCCACGACTCGCCTCTCGCCCCCACGTCCACCCCGGTGGACGCAATTGTGATTTGTCAATAACATACGCCCGTGCCCGTGCTGACGTCGAACGTCGACCCCAGCAGCCCGGAGTTCGCGGCGAACCGCGACGGGCTCCTGGAGCTGCTCGCGGCCCACGACGAGCAGGTGGAGCTCGCGCGCGGCGGCGGTGGTCCCCGCTACGTCGAGCGCCACCGGGAGCGGGGAAAGCTGACGGCGCGCGCCCGCGTCGAGCTCCTGCTCGACCTCGACGCGCCCTTCCTCGAGTTCTCCCCGCTGGCGGCGTGGGGATCGGGCTTCCACGTCGGCGGCAGCATCGTCACCGGCATCGGTGTGGTGTCCGGCGTCGAGTGCGTGATCATCGCCCACGACCCGACGGTCAAGGGCGGCACGATGAACCCGTTGACCCTGAAGAAGAACCTGCGGGCACTCGAGATCGCCCGGGTCAACCGCCTGCCGGTCGTCAACCTGGTGGAGTCGGGCGGTGCCGACCTGCCGACCCAGGCCGACCTGTTCGTTCCCGCCGGGCAGATCTTCCACGACCTCACCCAGCTCTCGGGCCTCGGCATCCCCACGGTGGCCCTCGTCTTCGGGAACTCGACCGCCGGCGGTGCGTACGTCCCGGGCATGTGCGATTACAGCGTCATGGTCGACCGCCAGGCCAAGGTGTTCCTCGGGGGTCCACCGCTCGTGAAGATGGCGACCGGCGAGGAGTCGGACGACGAGGAGCTGGGCGGCGCGGCGATGCACTCGCGCGTGTCGGGCCTCTCGGACCACTTCGCACTCGACGAGCTCGACTGCATCCGGATCGGGCGCGAGATCGTCGCCCACCTGAACTGGCGCAAGCTCGGCCCCGGCCCGAGCCGGGCCGCGACCGAACCGCGCTACGACGCCGAGGAGCTGCTCGGCATCGCCTCGGTCGACCTGCGCGTGCCGTTCGACCCCCGCGAGGTGCTGGCCCGCATCGTCGACGGCTCGGAGTTCGACGAGTACAAGCCGGCTTACGGCACGAGCGTGGTCACGGGGTGGGCGTCCATCCACGGGTTCCCGGTGGGCGTGCTCGCCAACGCGCGAGGCGTGCTGTTCATGGAGGAGGCGAAGAAGGCGACCGAGTTCATCCTCCTGGCCAACCAGAGCGACACCCCGTTGCTGTTCCTGCAGAACTGCACCGGCTACATGGTCGGGCGCGAGTACGAGCAGGCCGGGATCATCAAGGACGGCGCCAAGATGATCAACGCGGTCACGAACAGCACCGTGCCCCACCTCACGGTGATCATGGGCGCCTCGTACGGCGCCGGCAACTATGGGATGTGCGGGCGCGCCTACGGACCGCGCCTGCTGTTCGCCTGGCCGAACTCCAAGATGGCGGTGATGGGTCCCCAGCAGCTCGCCGGGGTGCTGTCGATCGTGGCCCGGCAGTCGGCGGCGTCCGCCGGTCGCGACTTCGACGAAGCGGCCGACGACGCCCGCCGCCGCGAGGTGGAGGCGCAGATCGAGGCCGAATCCCACGCGTTCTTCAACAGCGGCAAGCTCTACGACGACGGCATCATCGATCCGCGCGACACGCGCACCGTGCTCGGGATCGCGTTGTCGGCGGTGCACTCCAACGAGGTGCAAGGACGCCGGGGCTTCGGCGTCTTCCGAATGTGACGACGATCCGCAAGCTCCTCATCGCGAACCGCGGCGAGATCGCGTGTCGGATCATCCGGACCGCGCACGCCATGGGCATCGCCACCGTCGCGGTGTTCTCCGACGCCGACGCGGGGGCGCCGTTCGTGGGAGCGGCGGGCGAGGCCGTGCGGCTCCCCGGCACCGCGGCCGTCGACACCTACCTCCGGGGCGACCTCGTGGTCGAGGCCGCGCTCCGCACCGGCGCCGACGCCGTGCATCCCGGGTACGGCTTCCTGTCGGAGCGGGCCGACTTCGCCGCGCTCTGCGCGGCGCGAGGCCTCGTGTTCGTCGGGCCCCACGCCGACACCATCGCCTCGATGGGCTCGAAGATCGCGGCGAAGCGGATCATGGCCGAGTCGGGCGTACCGGTGCTCCCCGGCGCGACGATCGAGCCGGAGATGACCGACGCGCGGATCGCGGCGGCGGCGGAGCACGTGGGCTATCCCGTGCTGGTCAAGGCGTCGTCCGGCGGCGGTGGTCGCGGGATGCGCATCGTGCGGGAGCAGGCGGAGATCCTCGACGCGGTGGAGAGCGCGCAACGCGAAGCCCTGGCCGCGTTCGGTGACGGCGCCGTGTTCCTCGAGCGGTTGGTCGAGTCGCCGCGCCACGTCGAGGTCCAGGTGTTCGGGGACGACGACGGCACCGTGGTCCACCTCTTCGAACGCGAGTGCTCGATCCAGCGGCGGCACCAGAAGATCATCGAGGAGGCGCCGTCCCCGGCGGTGGACCCGGAGCTCCGGGAGGCGATCTGCTCGACCGCGGTCACCGCGGCCCACGCGGTCGGCTACGTCAACGCCGGCACCGTCGAGTTCGTCCTCGATCCCGACGGGAAGTTCTGGTTCCTGGAGATGAACACGAGGCTGCAGGTGGAGCATCCGGTCACCGAGATGGTCACCGGTCTCGATCTGGTCGAGCTGCAGCTCCGCGTCGCGCAGGGGGAGCCGCTCCCCGACGTCGCCCGGCACGCCACGCTCTCGGGCCACGCGATCGAGGCGCGCCTCTACGCCGAGGACGTTCCCGCGGGCTTCCTGCCGGTGAGCGGGCCCGTCGACCGCCTGCGGGTCGACGCCACCGACGTGCGCGTCGACGCCGGATACGAGGACGGCTCCACGGTGAGCGTGTTCTACGACGCGATGCTGGCCAAGGTCGTCGCGTGGGCCCCGACGCGCACGGTCGCCGTCGCCCGGCTCGCGTCGGCGCTCGGGTCGGCCCAGGTGCACGGGATCACCACCAACCGCGATCTCCTCGTGGGCATCCTCACCGACGACGACTTCGGGCGCGGCGCCACCGACACCGGCTTTCTCGAGCGGAAGGATCCGACCGTGCTCGCGACCGCGCGCTCGCGTGACGACGCCGCGGTGGTGCATGCAGTGGTCGCGGCGGTGGCGGGCCGGTCTTCCCGACGGGCTTCCTCGCCGTTGCCCGCCGGCATCCCGCCCGGCTGGCGCAACGTCGGCCCCGCCGAGCAGCGCGTCACGTACCGGGTCGGCGAGCGCGAGGTGAGCGTGGCCCTGGGTCGCGCGGCCGGCGGCGAGACCGTGGTGGTCGACGGGCGCACCTTCGCGCTCGTCGTGCACAGAGTCACGGACGACGTCGTGGACCTCGAGCTCGAAGGTGTGCGCACCCGCGGCGCGGTCCAGCGCGTCGACGACCTGGTCTACGTCGACAGCGCGGTCGGCACCTCGACCCTGCGCGAGCTCCCGCGGTTCCCGCTCCCGGCAAGGGATCACGCGACCGGGTCGCTGCTGTCGCCTATGCCCGGATCGGTGGTGGCGGTCGTCGTCGAGGTCGGCGACCGGGTCGTCGCCGGCCAGCGCCTCCTCGTGCTCGAGGCGATGAAGATGGAGCACGCGATCCGTTCACCCGCGGACGGTGTCGTCAGCAGGATCCCGGTGACGGTCGGCGATCAGGTCGACACCGGCGCGGTCCTCGCCGTGGTGGAGGTGGACGGGTCGTGAACGATGCGGTGCGCTACGAGCGGGAAGGCTCGGTGGCGTGGGTGACCATCGACCGCCCGGACACCCGCAACGCGTTGAGCGCCGACGTGCGCGCCGGGTTGTTCGCGGCGGTCGATCGGTTCGACGCCGACGACGCCGCGGTGATGGTGCTGACCGGGGCCGGCGACCGGGCGTTCTGCGCGGGGGGCGACCTCAAGGAGATGGCGGACACGTCGCTGCGGGTTCCACCGCCCGACTTCCTGCCCGTCTTCGGTCGCAACGTGCACCTGCGGAAGCCGACGATCGCGGCGGTGAACGGCGTCGCCTACGCCGGGGGGTTCCTGCTCGCGCAGATGTGCGACCTCTGTGTCGCCGTCGAAGGCGCACGCTTCGCGATCACCGAGGTCAAGGTCGGGCGCGGCACGCCGTGGGCCGTGGCTCTGCCGTGGTTGATCCCGCCGCGGGTCGCGATGCAGCTGCTGCTCACTGGTGATCCCATCGACGCGCGGCGCGCGTACGAGTTGGGGTTGGTCAACGAGGTGGTCGAGCCGGCCCTCCTCCACGCCGCCGCGCAGCAACTCGCCGAGACCATCGCCGCCAACGCGCCGCTGTCGGTCGCGGCGGCGAAGCAGACCGTGTACCTCTCGCGGTCGGCCGCGTTCGACGAGGCCGACCGCATCTGGGAGCCCGTCTACCTCAGCGACGACGCGCAGGAGGGTCCGCGGGCGTTCCGCGAGAAGCGTCCGCCCCGGTGGCAGGGCCGGTGACGTCGGGGAGCGGTGGGATGCCGGATCGCCGACGCCCGGTGCGCATCGCCAACGGTTCGGGCTTCTACGGCGACCGATTCGCCGCGCCCCGGGAAGTGCTCGACGGCCCGATCCCCGTCGACGTGCTCACCGGCGACTACCTCGCCGAGCTGACCATGCTGATCCTGGCGAAGGCCCGGGCGAAAGATCCGGACCGCGGCTACGCCGCGACCTTCCTCCGGCAGATGGAGGAGATCCTCGACCGCGGCGTCGCCGACGGCATCAAGGTGGTCACCAACGCCGGCGGGTTGCACCCGCGTGCCTTGCGCGACCGGTTGCGGCACCTCGCCGCCGAGCGTGGACTCGAGCTGCGGGTCGCCGTGGTGGAGGGCGACGACCTGAGCACGCGCATCGGCGAGTTGCGCGAGGCGGGCGTCACGCTCACCCATCTCGACACCGGCCGGTCGCTGGACGGCGCCGGGCTCGAGGTCGCCACTGCCAACGCCTACCTGGGGGCGTGGGGAATCGCGGCCGCGCTCGAACGGGGCGCCGACGTCGTCGTGTGCGGCCGGGTCACCGATGCGTCGCTGGTCGTGGGGCCCGCGGCGTGGTGGCACGGCTGGTCGCGTACCGATTGGGACGCCTTGGCGGGTGCCGTCGTCGCCGGCCACGTCCTGGAGTGCGGTCCCCAGGCGACGGGCGGCAACTACCCGTTCCTCTCCGAGCTCTCCCCCGGACGCCCGGGCTTTCCGATTGCCGAGATCGCCGACGACGGCTCCGCGATCATCACCAAGCAGCCGGGGACGGGCGGCGCGGTGAACGTCGGCACCGTCACCGCGCAGCTCCTCTACGAGCTGGGGGCGCCGGCCTACCTCAACCCCGACGTGGTCGCCCGGTTCGACACGGTGGGTCTGGAAACGGTCGCGCCGGATCGGGTGCGCATCAGCGGCACCCGCGGGGACCCGCCGCCGCCGACGCTCAAAGTCGGGATCAACGCGCCCGGCGGCTACCGCAACACGATGACGATGGTGATCACGGGGCTCGACGTCGAGGCCAAGGCGGCGCACGCCGAGCACCTGCTCTTCGACGTGCTCGGCGGTCGCGACCAGTTCGACGCGGTCGACGTGCAGCTCGTGCGCACCGACCACCCGGACGCGCCGACCAACGCGGCGGCGACCGCGCTGCTGCGGGTGACGGTGAAAGATCCGGACGCGACGAAGGTCGGTCGCCGGTTCTCCGACGCGGTGGTCGAGCTGTCGCTCCAGGGCTACGCCGGCTTCTTCACCACGACGCCGCCGACGTCCGAGAGTGCGTTCGGCATCTTCTGGCCCGCGCTCGTTCCCGCGGAGCTCGTCGAGCACGTGGTCGAGCACGATGACGGCACCCGTGAGGTTGTGACGCCCTCACCCGTGAGCACCGACGCGCGGCGCGTCGAGGCGCCATCTCCGGACCTTCCACCCGCGCGACCCGGCCCGACCGTCCGCCGCCCGCTCGGCACGGCCTGCGGCGCGCGCTCGGGGGACAAGGGTGGCAACGCCAACATCGGCGTGTGGACGTGGGACGACGAACGCTACGCGTGGCTGCGCGCCCACCTCACGACCGACCGCGTCCGGGCGCTGATCCCCGAAGCCGCCGATCTCGTGGTGGAGCGCTACGAGCTCCCGAACCTTCGGGCCCTCAACTTCGTCGTCGTCGGGATCCTCGGTGAGGGGGTGGCGTCGTCGGTGCGCTTCGACCCGCAGGCCAAGGGCCTGGGCGAGTACCTCCGGTCGCGCCTGGTGGACCTGCCCGAGCGCTTCTGCGCCGCGGTCAGTCGGCCGCCAACGTGACGTCTTCGACCCGGGCCTTCATCGCGGGGGCGTCCTCCGGACGCAGCGCGCCGCACTCGACGAGCGCGTCCACGGTGGCGTACCACCGGTCGACGTAGGCGGCGCGGTCCGGGTAACGGGCTCGCAACTCGTCCGCGGAGAGCGGGCGCGCAGAGCCGAAGAGTGGCGCCCGCCCGGTGCCGAACGCCACGCCCCGGTACTCGTGGGTCGGGGCCTCGAGCTCCGGCAGCCGGATCCCACCCACCGCGTTGCCGATGCCGTCACGACGGATGCCCGGCGATCCGCCGTCGTCCACGGCGATCCGCGCCTGATGAGGGGCGGGGATCCCGAGGGTGAGCCACCGGTGCAGCGCGCGCAACGCCGCCTGGTGCACCGGCCGGATGCTCAGGCGGTTCGCGACCCGGCCGCGTGCGTCGGGCTGGTCACGACCCGCACCCGGCACACCGTGGGGCGCGCCGGCAACCTCCCAGATGCGGAGGTACCGGGTGTCGGCGACCGGCAGCCCGGCGAGGTGGGTCGCCTCGAACTCGCTGTTCACCACGATGACCGGGGTCGCGATGTCGGCGCGGATCGCCGTGCGCACGCCCATCGCGATGGCGCCCTCCTCGGGGCGGGGCGCCCGGCCTTCCCACACCGACAGCAGGAACGCGTCGAACACCCCCGCAGTGTGCTGGAAGGCGTTGTAGTAGGTGACGAGACGCATCGCCGACTGGGACCCGCCCATCGCGACCACGCGGCAGACGTCGAGTCCACCCATGGGGTCGACCGCGCCGGTGCGGTACTGGCCGACCGCGCCTCCCGCCTGGCTGAAGATGTCGAACGACGCCTGGTCTCCGGGATGGTGCAGCGATCCGTAGCGCTCGGGATCGTGCTCGATCAGTGGGGCCGCACCGCGCCCGCCGTAGCGGTCCATGCCCGGCGGGAAGCCGTACAGCCCGACCTCCTGCGCGCTCACCCCGACCCACGCGTATCCCTCGAAGAGCTCGTTGCCCGAGGGGCCGTCGCTCTCGAAGCCCGCCGACACGTTCTGCCAGTTGACGACCACAGTGCCGTTGAATCGCCGGGGCTCAACGGGTCGGACCACGAGGATCCGGGTGCGGTACGGCGCCTCGTCGTACGGCTCGACCTCCCAGCGTCCGTCCACCGTCGCGTCGGCTCCGGGGCACAACCGGTAGCCCTGAGCCGAGCCCTCGATCTGGAACTCCTCCACCCGGTAGCCGCGCTCGACGAGCTCGGCCGCGGGTGCGCCCCAGGGGTCCTCGTGGCCCACGATCGGGCCGATCACCGTCGGAGTCGGCACCGGCACGGGCCGAGTCTCGCGCACCGGCCCGATCGCCGTTGACTAGCCGATGTCGCGCCGGCGCAGGCCCCAGAGTCCGGCGCCGGTGAGGGCGACGGCGACGGCGGTCAGCGCGAGCAGGGGGACGACGGTGAGGTCGGCGGCGGGGAGCTGCGGTACGTGCTGGAACGGCGAGACGTCCTCCACCCAGGTGGGCAGGTCGAGGAGCTGCCCGAGCATCCCGATCACGAAGCACAGCGTGAGGAAGCCCCAGGCGCCGGCTGCGGCCCGCGGCACGAGGCCGACGAGGGCGACGGTCAGGCCGACGACGACCCAGAGCGCGGGCGCGTAGGCGAATGCGACGCCGATCGATGTGGCGACCACGTGCGCGTCGCCGGTGACGGCCGCGTCCGAGATCCCGACCGACAGCGCCGCCACCGCCAGGACGACCAGGGTGCCCCCGAAGGCGACCGAGAGGTGGCCGGCCGCCCAGCGCACCCGCGACACCGCGGTCGCGAGGATGGACTCGGCGTGCAGCGAGGTCTCCTCGCTCCGGAGCCGCAGCGCCGACTGGATCGCGAAGCCGGCCGCGACCAGCGCGAGGATGCGGAAGGACATCGCGAGGTACGAGTCGGCCAGGGTGCCGCCACCCTGCGCGGCGATGATGTCCGCGAGTGCCTTGTTGTCCTTCACGAACTGGTCGATGCTGTCGGCGATCGATCCGTACGCGACGCCGGTGAACAGCACACCCGCACTCCAGCCCACGAGGCTCCCGCGTTGGAGACGGAGGGCCAGGCCCCAGGTGCTCGCGAGCCCCGGTGTGGCGTGCGCGCGTGCCCGCGCGGGGTGCCACGAGCCCGCCGCCGAGGTCGCGCCGGCGCGAGCAGCGCGGCCGCCACCGCGACGAGCACGACCGCGGCCACGACGAGGAACAGGAAGGGCCACCAGCGCTCACCCGCGAACGGTCGCGCCTTCTGCGCCCATCCGATCGGCGACAGCCACGACAACGTGCCGTCGCCGATGTCGCCGACCGCGCGCAGCACGAACGACGCACCCAACACCGCGCCGGCGGCGCCGTACACGACGCGCGTGTTCTCGCTCACCTGCGCGGCGACGAGCGCGACGCCGGCGAACACGAAACCCAGGAGGGTGAACGACAGCCCGAACGCCAGCGAGCCGGCCGTCGGCAGGCCCTCGGCGACCAGCGACCCGGCGACCAGGACGCCCACCGCGACGTCCATGCCCGCGACGATCAGCATCGCGGAGGTCGTCGGCGCGTGCGGGCCCGACCGGCAACGACCGAACGAGCTCCAGGCGACCGGCCTCCTCCTCGCCCCGGGTCAGGCGTCCGACCATCAGGAGGCTCATGAGCGCGACGACGACCAGCCCGAACGCTCCGGTCTGGAAGGCGACCTGACCGCCGAGGGTGTCGAGCGCCTGCGCGGGGCCGTTGAACGCGATGGCGGCCGCGTTGCCCTCGGAGGCGGCGGCCGCGTTCCGGAGGTCGGCGGCCGTCGGGTACAAGCCTTTGATGCTGGCGACGGTGATCACGACCAGGACGACGATGGACGCGATCCACACCACGATCCGTAGCCGGTCGCGGCGCAGGGTGAAGCGGGTGAGCGCGGCGGTGCCCGCGAGCTCCGGGGCCGTGGTCGTCACCGGGCGTCGTCGGCGTCGCGCTGCACGGCGGCACGTTCGCGGCTCAGCTCGTCGCCGTAGTGACGCAGGAACAGCTCCTCGAGCGTCGGCGGATGGCTGACGAGGCTCCGGACCCCGAGCTCGCCGAGCCGGCGCACGGCCGCCTCGAGATGCACGGTGTCGACGTCGAAGCGCACGTGCGTGCCGTCGATCGCCAGCGCGTGGATGCCCGGCAGGCCGGCGAGCGTCTCGGGAGGCTCGGTCGTGTCGGCGACGATCGACGTCCGGGTGAGCTCGCGCAGCTCGACCAGGGTGCCGCTCTGCTGCGTCCGCCCGGCCCGGATGATGCTCACCTCGTCGCAGAGCGCTTCGACCTCGGCGAGGATGTGGCTCGAGAGCAGCACCGTGCGACCCTCCGCCTTGATCTCGCGGACGCAGTCCTGGAAGACGGCCTCCATGAGCGGGTCGAGTCCCGAGGTCGGCTCGTCGAGGATCAGCAGCTCGGCGTCGGAAGCCAGCGCGGCGACGAGGCCGACCTTCTGGCGGTTGCCCTTGGAATAGGTGCGGGCCTTCTTGGTCGGGTCGAGCTCGAAGCGTTCGAGCAGGTCGTCGCGCCGGCGGGGGTCGAGATCACCGCGGAGTCGGGCAAGGAGGTCGATCACCTCGCCGCCGCTCAGCTTGGGCCACAGGTTGACCTCGCCGGGCACGTACGCGATGCGACGGTGCAGCCGCACCGCGTCGTGCCAGGGATCGCCGCCGAGCAGCTCCACCCGGCCGTCGTCGGCGCGGAGCAGCCCGAGCAGCACACGGATGGTCGTCGTCTTGCCGGAGCCGTTCGGACCGAGGAAGCCGTGCACCTCGCCCGTGTGCACCACGAGATCGAGCCCGTCGAGCGCGCGCGTCGTCCCGAACGTCTTGACCAGTCCGGTGATCGAGATCGCGGTGGGCGCCACCCCCGAGTCTGTCACGGGCGACGCGTGGGGCGTTCCCCGGCGCGCGTCAGACGCCCATCAGCTCGTACATGTTGGCGCCCATGGCCTTCCCGATCGCGTCGTCGCCGAGGCGAAATTCGTGGTGGTCGCCCTCCCGGTCCTCAGGTCTCGGACTCCCAGAGGAGATCGCGATCCGTTCACCTCGTCCCAACAGGATCGCCGCGTCGGCGGGTGCACCCAACAGGGCTTCGGACGGTCGATCCCACAGCGGGGGGCGCCAGCCGGTCGGCTGGTCCGGTGACGGCTCAGGAGCTCGTGGGGGAGCGGCCCGAAGAACGGCATGCCGGAAGTCTGCATGAACCGAGCCGGGACCGGAAGGCCGGATCCGATGCTGCCCGGGCCTTCACACCGCCGCGGGCTCAGCCGTCGACGGGCGTGAACTCGATGTGGAGCTCGTGCAGGCCGCGGAGGACCCACGTCGGTTCGTAGTGGAACCGGCGCGCGCCCGCGGGCCCGTGGTGGTCCTCGGACAGCCGGATGTCGCGCATCCGCCGGAGGATGCGCTCGAAGCTGATGCGTGCCTCGGCGCGGGCGAGCGGGCCACCGGGGCACGAATGCACGCCGCGGCCGAACGCGATGTGCTCACGCGTGTTCGGGCGGTCGATGCGGAACTCGGCCGGGCACTCGAACCGTGCCGGGTCACGGTTGGCGGCGCCGTTGAGCAGCATCACCGGTGTGCCGGGCGCGATCTCGACGTCGCCCACGGTGACGGCGGTCGTGGTGAGACGGAAGTCGGCCTTGACCGGGCTCTCGATGCGCAACGCCTCCTCGACGAATTCGGGGATCCGCTCCGGGTGCGCACGCAGCTCGTCCTGGAGCTGCGGGTACTCGGCGAGGTACTTCAACCCGGTCGCCAGCAACCGGGCGGTCGTCTCCTGCCCGGCCGCGAACAGGAACGTCGCGGTCCGGACCACCGAGGTCACCTCGGGTGTCGACCCGTCCGGGTACGACGCCAGCGCCAGGTCGGTCAGCACGTCGGCCCGAGGTTCGCGCCGGCGGTCCTCGACGTAGGTCGCGAAGTAGTCGTCGAGCCAGCCGAGGGCGTTGAGCTCCTGGGCGCCGGCGTCGACACCGAGCTCGCCGGCCGCGCCGCTGAGGCCGAAGCCCTGGCGGAACCGACGGTGGTCCTCCTCGGGCACGCCGAGCAGGTCGGCAACGACGAGCATGGCGAACGGCTGGGTGTAGGCGCTGATGAACTCGCACCGGCCCGTGGCGATGAACTCGTCCAGCTGCTGGTCGGCCAACCTCCACATGAACTCCTCGTTCTCCTGGAGGCGTTTCGGCGTGAGCAGGCGCATGAGCAGCGCCCGCTCCCGGGTGTGCTGCGGCGGGTCCATGGTGACCATGTGCTCGTTCATCGGCAGCTGGTCGCGGTATCGCTCGATGATGGCGCCGATGTCGGCGCCCTCGAGCGGCACCGGGAAGGTGGCGAAGGGCCCGACGACCGAGTTGCACGAGGAGAAGGTCTCGGGGTCGCGATAGATGTTCCAGGCCTCGTCGTACCCCGTGACCGCGAGCACGCCCTGCTGCGCGATCGGCGTCACCGGGCATCTCGAACGGAGGTGCTCGTAGTAGGGGTACGGGTCCTCGTTCAGGGACTGATCGCTGAAGAAGTCGACCTGGTCGAACTCGGCGGCCACGAGGATCTCCTCACCTGCGGGAACGTCCGACGTTACCTGGACGGCGACCGGATCGGATCACGGCGCCCCGTCGTGGTCGCCGGTCACGGTGCGAGCCGGTGCCGGAGCCAGGATGGCGTCCAGCACCGCGGCGCCGCCGGCGTCGTTGTTGAAGTACGCGTAGACGTCGTGGCCGCCGGCGAGCCAGGTGTCGAGCTGCCGGGCGGCGCGGGCGAGACGCCGCCCGCCGTAGCGGCCCGCGTACTGCTCGGTGGTGGCATCGGGGCCGTGGAAGCGGACGTAGGCCCAGTCCGTCGTCCGTATCCAGGGGTGCCCTTCGAGGAGGTCGTGGATGGCGAGCGCGGCCCCGTGACGGCGGAGCACGTCGAAGACGTCGTCGTGCAGCCAGGAAGGATCGCGGAGCTCGACGGCCCACCGCATCGTGGTGGGCGCGACGGACAGGAACTCGTCGAGGCGCCCGACGTCGCGGCGCCAGCGCGGCGGCAACTGGACCAGGGTCGGGCCCAGGGCCAGGCCGAGGCGGCGGGCCCGATCGACGTGGTTCGGCAACCACGAGACCGCGTCGCGCAGCTTCATGCGGTGGCTGCCGAACGCGCCGAGCTTCAGGGCGTACACGAATCCGGGTGGAGCCTGCACGGCCCAGCCCTCCACGGTGGTGACGGGCGGGAGCCGGTAGAAGGTGTTGTTCAGCTCGACCGTGTCGAACATGGCCGCGTAGTGCTCGAACCATCGACGCTGCGGGAGCTCGGCCGGGTAGACGACGCCGCGCCAGTGTCGGTACGCCCATCCCGAACAGCCGACGCGCGCGTGTCCGCGGACGGCCGCGGGCCCGGTCATCCCGGTGCCCGGCGTCGAACGGGGTCCGCACGCATGTGCCCCATTCCTACCCCCGCCGGCGTCTCCCGGGACAGGCCGCGTGCCGACGCGTACGCTCCGACCCATGACGACCATCTCGGAAGCGTTCGACCTGACCGGCCAAGTGGGCATCGTGACCGGCGCGGGTCGGGGGCTCGGACGGGCGATCGCCGGCCGGCTCGCGGAGGCGGGGGCGACGGTGGTCTGTGCCGACGTCGACGAGGCGACCGCCGGCGACACGGCTGCGCTCATCAACGCGAGCGGCGCGCAGGCCTCGGCCGCGCTGTGTCGACGTGACCCGCAAGGTGGAGGTCGACGACCTGGTCACCGCGACCGTCGCCGAGCACGGTCACCTCGACGTGATGGTGAACAACGCCGCGATCATCGTCGACGGCCTGATCCTCGACACCAGCGAGGAAGACCTCGACCGGGTGCACGCGGTGAACTTCAAGGGCGTGTTCTTCGGGTGCCAGGCCGCGGGCCGGGTCATGGTCGGACAGCATTCCGGCTCGATCATCAACATGGCGTCCGGCGCGATCGACATGCCGACACCGACCCTCGTCTGTTACTCCACCGCCAAGGCCGCGGTCGCCCAGCTGTCGCGCACGTTCGCGATGGAGCTCGCCCCGTCGCACGTGCGGGTCAATGCCATCGCGCCGGGATGGATCGACACGCCCATGAACGAACGGCACTCGCTGCGACCCGACGGCACCGTCGACCCCGAGAAGAAGCGTGAGTACGTCGAGAACCGTGGAGCGAAGATCTCGCCCATGGGGATCCCCGGCGAGCCCGACGACATCGCGTTCGCCGCCCTCTACCTCGCGTCGCCGGCGGCGAAGTTCGTGACCGGCATCGTGATGCGCCCCAACGGTGGCTCCACCATGCCCTGGTAGTGGCGACCCTCCCGTCGCCCTGCTTGACCGGCACCGGAGGCTGTGTGAGCGTGTTCGCGACTCAGACCGATCGTTCACGATTGCGAACACACGAGGTGCCCGATGAAGCTCGACGTCCTCTACGAAGTCGATGCGCCCAAGCCGTGGGGGAGGGCCCATCCCTACGGCCAGCGTGACGCCGAGCGTCGCGCCTACCGGGAGGCCGTCGAGCAGATCCGCCTGGCCGACTCGTTGGGGTTCAACACCATCTGGGCGGTCGAGCACCACTTCCGTGAGGGGCGCTCGCACTGCCCGGCCCCCGAGGTGCTCCTCGGGTACCTCTCGGGGGTCACCGAGCAGATCGGGATGGGCTTCGGCGTCACCCTGACGCCGTTCGCGTTCACGCCGCCCCAGCGCATCGCGGAGAAGGTGGCCGCGGTCGACCTGCTCTCCCAGGGCCGCGTGCAGTGGGGGACCGGTCGCTCCACGCCGATGGAGCAGATCGCGTTCGGCGTCGACCGCGACAAGTCGCGCGACGACTGGGCCGAAGCGATCCGGATCGTCTGCGGGATGTGGCGAGACGAGTACTTCGAATACGAGTCCGAGCGGTTCTCGTTCCCGAGGCGGATGGTCACCCCCAAGCCGTGGCAGGACCCGCACCCACCGTGTTGGATGGCGGCGACGTCGAACGGCTCGGCCGCGGTCGCGGGCGAGAACGGCCTCGGGCTGCTGTCGTTCTCGATCATGCAGCCGCTCGAGGCGATGGCCGACCACGTGCGTGCCTACCGTGCCGCGAGCGCCGACCCGACCCCGCTCACCGACGTCGTGACCAACAAGGTCGCCGCGTACACGCTGGTGCACGTGCGCGACGAGCGCCGACCGGCCGATCGGCAGGTCTGGGATTCGGTCGCGTGGTGGTACCGCAACCTCGCCCAGTTCACCCTCGACTGGGAGTTGCCCCACCTCCCCCCGGAGGAGCAGGAACGTTCGTTCCCGCTGCTCAAACCGCTGATCGACGGCGACGTGCCGATCGAGACCTTCGACGCCGCGGACATGATCGTGATCGGTGACGTCGACACCTGCGTACGCAAGATGAAGCACTACGCCGACCTGGGGATCGACGAGCTGATCTGTTACGTGCAGTGGGGCTACCTCGAGCACCAGGACATCCTCCGCACGATCGAGGTGCTGGGCAAGGAAGTGATCCCCGAGCTCGCCGCCTATCAGCCGGAGGCGTCGTCGCTCACCGGGCCGGTGGCGTCGTGACCCGCGTCGACGACACCCCGGTCCCCGACTACTCCGGCCTGCTGCGGCTCGACGGGCGGGGCATCGTCATCGTCGGCGCCGGCGCCGGGATCGGTCGTCAGGCGAGTCACGCGTTGGCGCAGGTCGGCGCGAACGTGATGTGTGTGGACATCGAGCGCGACCTCGCCGAGGAGGTGGCCGCCGAGGTGGGCGGCGCGCCCTGGGCCGGTGATGCCACCGACCGCGCCAGCGTCGAGCGGCTCGTGCGCGACGCGCAGGCCACCCTCGGAAGGGTCGACGGCATCGTCGACATCATCGGCATGTCGCGCTACGGCGCGCTCGTCGACATCGACGACGCCGAATGGGACTGGCACTTCAACATCGTGTTGCGCCACGCCTACCTCCTGAGCCAGTTGTTCGGCGCGGCCCTGGCCGCGGGCGGGGGCGGCACGATGGCGTTCGTCGCGTCGGTGTCCGGGTTGAGCTCGGCGCCGCGGCACGCGGCGTACGGTGCGGCCAAGGCGGGACTCATGTCGTTGGTCCGCACGGCCGCGGTGGAGCTCGGGCCGCTCGGTGTGCGGACGAACGCGGTTGCGCCGGGAGTCGTGTGGACGCCCCGCGTCTCGGGGTACCTCGGCGACGAGGGCCGGGAGCGCAACATCGCGAACACCCCGTTGCGGCGGGTGGCGTTGCCGGCCGACATCGCCGCCGCGCTGCTCTTCCTCACCAGCGACCTGTCCGGCTACGTCAACGGGCAGACGCTGGTCGTCGACGGTGGGGTCGGGTCGAAGTTCCCGTACCCGATGGGCGACCTGTAGTGCTGCTGCCGGGCGCGCTCCGCGGCGTCGCCTGGGCGGGCGACGCGGACACGCCCTACCCGCGCGCCGATCCCGCTGACGTCGCCCGCCTCCCCGCCGACACCTGGGGGAGCGCCCGGCTGCCGGTGGGCGTGCGGCTCGAGCTGGTCGGCGACGCCGGGGCGCTCGAGATCGACTACCGGTGCGCGACCGACGACCTCGGCTACCGGGGTGCCGGCGCGGGCACGGCCTTCACTGCGTGGCGGGGCGGCGTCGAGGTCGCGAACGCTCCGGCCGACCTCGCGGGCGGCACCGTGCGGCTGGTGCTCGCCGGCGCGGGCGACGACGACGAAGTGGTCACCGTCCACCTCCCCGAGGGGATGCGTCCGATCCTGCTCGGCGCGGCGCGCCGTCGAAGGTGAATTGCGCCCCGGCCCGGGCCGGCCCCGGTGGTTGGCCTACGGCGACTCGATCACCGAAGGGTGGATCGCGTCGGGTCCGGCGGGGGCGTGGCCCGCGATCGCGGCGCGCGAATTCCGGCTCGACGTCGTCAACCTCGGCTATGCGGGGGCCGCCCGCGGCGAGATCGTGACCGCCGAGCAGCTCGCGGCGCTCGACGCCGACGTCATCTCGCTGGCGTACGGCACGAACTGCTGGACCCGCATCCCACACAGCGCCGCGCAGTTCCGCGCCGGCCTCGAAGCCTTCCTGGCCGTGGTGCGCCAGGGCCATCCGACGACGCCGATCGTCGTCGCCAGCCCGGTGCTGCGCCCCGACGCCGAGCACACACCGAACCGCCTCGGTGCCACCCTGGCCGACTTCCGGGACGAGACCGAACGGGTGGTCGACGCGATGCAGCGGGCGGGCGACCCCGCGCTCACCCTGGTGCCCGGCGGCCCGCTGCTCACCGTGGACCGGTTGCCCGACGGGATCCACCCCGGCGACGCCGGCCACCGGATCTTGGCCCAGCACATCGGTGGCGCGGTCGCCGCCGCCGTGGCCACGGACGCCGACCGGTGACCCGGCGGACCCCGGGCATCGAACGGGCGCTGACGGTCCTGACCGTCATCGGCACCGCACCCGAACACGGCTTCACCCTCGCCGAGATCGTGCGCCGGACCGGGCTGTCGAAGGCGACCTGCCACGCGCTGCTCGCGTCGCTCGTCGACGCGCGCTGGCTGCTGCGCCATCCCGTCGGACCGACGTACCGGCTCGGTCCCGGGTTGATCGCGCTCGGCGAGGCCGCCCAACGCGGGTTTCCCGCGTTGCCCTTCGCCGAGGACGCCATGGCGGCGCTGGCCGAAGCGCTCGACCTGGAGTGCCTGGTCACCGCGGTCGTCGACGCCGAGATCGTGGTACTGGCGCGCGCCGGTTCACCGGCGCCCTTCGCGATCTCCGCGGCACCCGGGCAACGGATCCCCCTCGTGCCGCCTCTCGCCACCGTGTTCTTCGCGTGGTCCGACGAGGAGGAGATCGCCGGTGCCTTCGACTCCTGGCTGGCCGAGGGCAGCCTCGCGGCGACGCGGTATCGGCGGGCACTGGCCGCGGTACGTGAACGCGGCTTCGCGGTGGGCCTCGAGAGCGCCGACCGTCGACGCCTCGGACGCGCCCTCGCCACCCAGGTCGCGAAGGGCCGACCCTTCGCTCCCGAGGTCGCCTCGCTGGTGGCGGCGCTCGCCCGCTCCGAGTACCAGCTCGTCGAGCTCGCGCCGGGCGCGAACTACGACGTCAATCACCTCGCCGCGCCGGTGTTCGACAGCCGCGGTCGCGTCGCGCTCGCGCTCACGGTGACCGGCCTGCCCGGGCCGCTGCCGTCGAGCGAGATCGGCCGCATCGGCGCGAGCGTGGCCACGGCCGCCGACGCGGTGACGGTCGCGGCCGACGGCGCCCGACCCGCGCACCGCGTCCGGCGACAGGCATGAGCCCGAATCGAAAGGAAGGCGCGATGGCGACGATGCAGGGAGACGGGAACTGGGGTCGTTGGGGGGCCGACGACGAGCGGGGCACGCTCAATCTGATCACGCCCGACGCGGTCCTGGCCGCGACGCGCGTGTGCACGACCGGCAAGGTCTACAGCCTCGCCCTGCCGATCCAACGCGAAGGCGTGCCGATCTTCGACTACCGCGGCGCTCCGCAGCGGCTCACGCTCAGCAACGCGAGCGACGGCGACCGGTACGCGGACTTCGGGGCGCCGTCCGGTCTGGGTGCCAACGAGGACGTGCTGGTGCTCGCCTCGCACAGCATCACGCACATGGACGCGTTGTGTCACGTGTTCGCGGGCGGTGAGATGTACAACGGCTTCCCGGCCACCAGCTTCACCGCGAACGGGGGCGCCTCCCGTCTCGACGTGACCCGGACGGGGAGCTTCGCGGGGAGGGGTGTGATGCTCGATCTGCCCCGCCACCAGGGCGTCGGATGGCTGGCGCCGGGCCAGGTGATCGACGCCGACCAACTCGAGGCATGCCGCGCCGCGCAGGGAGTCGAGCTGCGCTCCGGCGACATCCTCGTCGTGCGGACCGGTTGGCTCGACCTGTTCGCCACCGGCCAGGCCGGGGACGCGCAACCCGGTCTGGGGAAGGACGCGGTGTCGTTCATCGACGACCACGACATCGCCGCGGTCGGTGCCGACAACGCGGCCGTCGAGTGCATCCCGTTCGACGGCAACGAGTTCCTCGCCGTGCACATCGAGTTGCTGGTGAAGCGCGGGGTGACGCTGCTCGAGCACCTCGCCCTCCGCGAGCTGGCGGCCGACGGGTGCACGGAGTTCCTCCTGGTGGTCGGTGGGCTGACGGTCACCGGCGCCGCCGGCAGTCCCATCAACCCGATCGCGATCGGCTGACCACCCGCGGGCGCGTCACCGCGAGGTCGGCCCCTCGCGGTCCCAGGCGTCGGGGGTGACGCCGCGGTCGCGCAGCTCGTGCTTGCGCACCCGCATCGAGGCTTCGGTCCGGGGAAGATCCTCCACGACCAGCACGTAGCGCGGCAGCATGTGGCGCGGCATCCGCGACTCGAGGAAGTCGAGCAGCTCGGCGGGATCGAACGAGGCCTGGTCATGGGGGATCACGCCGACCAGCACGTCGTCCTCGCCGAGGTCGGCGCGGATGCCCACCACCGCGGACTCGACGATGTTCGGGTGCTCGTTGACGATCGTCTCGAGCTCGAACGACGAGATGTTCTCGCCCCGGCGCCGGATGGTGTCGCGCAGCCGGTCGACGAAGTAGTACCAGCCGTCGTCGTCGCGCCGGAAGGCGTCGCCGGTGTGGAACCAACCGTTGCGCCACGCGTCGACGGTCTGCTCGGGCATCCGGTAGTACCCGACGTTCAGCGCCCACGGTTCGGCGCTGCGCACGATCAGCTCGCCGACCTCGCCGGGAGCGACCGGCTCGTCGTGCTCGTTCACGATGCGCACGTCGGGCCACGGGTAGTCCAGGCGCTCCCGGCCGCAGTTGGCCCACGGACCGTGGTCCCAGCCCGTCGTCACCGCCATGCCCACCTCGGTCTGGCCGTACCCCGTGGCCACCCGCACGCCGAAGCGAGCCTCGAATGCCTCGATCTCGGGGATCATCGGTCCGGCGATGACGTTGCGCAACGGCGTGTCGGCGTCGTCGGGTGATGGGGGCGCCGAGGCGGCGAAGCCCGTCATCGGCCCGACCAGGGCGGCGGTCACGCAGCCGGTGGCACGGATGTCGGCCCAGAAGTCGCCGGTGCTGAACTTGTCGCGGATGACGAATCGACCACCGTGGACCATCGCGTAGTTGAACGCCGACCGTCCCGAATTGTGGAACAGCGGCATCGTGCAATAGAGGCCGTCGCCGGGGCCGAGCGTGTCGTCGGGTACCCACGACCAGAACTGGTACATCACCGCCCAGGGCGTGATCACCGCCTTCGACGGCCCGGTGGTGCCCGACGTGAACATGAGCGAGTGGATGTCCCGGTACTCGGGGCCGTCGGTCGGTGCCGCCGCGTCGTCTCCGCCCGCCAGCAGCGCGGCGCGTCCGGCGTCGTCGAGCACGATGACCTGGCGCAGCGACGGCAGGTCGTCGGCCACGGCGGCGACCGCATCGCGGTACTCGGGCGTGACGACGACGACGGAGACGTCGGCGAGGTCGAGTGAATACCGGAGGAGACGCCCGGTCAGTGCGACGTTCAGCGGCACCTCGACGGCGCGCAACCACGCGAGGCCGAGCAGCGTGCGGTGGGCGTCGAACTGGTTCGGCAGCATCGTGGCGACGTGCTCACCCTCGCCGACGCCGGCCGCGGCGAACGCGGCACCCCAGTGCCTCCCCCCGCGGTCCAGCTCGCCGTAGGTGACCCGCTCACCGTCGACATGTTGCAGCGCCACCGCGTCGGGTGACGACCGGGCCCAACGCGCGATCGCGTGAGGTGCGAGACATGTGCGGTCGAGCATGATGCCAATGACGTCGGACGGGTGGGGCCTACGCGGCGACCTTCATGATGCGGGTGAGGTTGCCGCCCATGACCTTGGCCTTGTCGTCGTCGGGCAGGCCCTCGAGCTGGTCGACGAAGCTGACCGGATCGTACATGCCCTCGGGGTGCGGGAAGTCCGAGCCGAACAGCACGTTGTCGGCGCCGATGAGCTTGACCAGCCCGATCGGGTCCTCCTCGTGGAACGGGTGCACGTAGATGCAACGCCGGAACGCCTCCATCGGGTCCTCGTCGAACACCTTGGGAGACCGCGCGTAGACCTTCTCGAGCCGCTCGACGAGGGGGCGTACCCAGGCGCTCCCGTTCTCGACCGGCATGATCCGCAGCTTCGGGAAGCGGGTGACGAGCCCGTGGCCGATGATCGAGGTCACGACGTCGTTGATCATGCGGTTCTCGGCGTGGAGCAGCACGTAGAACGCGGAGAGCTTGGTGTTGAACGGCAGGAACTCGCCGTCGTGGCCCTCCCACTCGTTGACGTAACGCTGGAAGCCGCTGTCCGACGCGTGCATGCCCACGACGATGTCAGCGTCTTCGACGCGCTTCCAGAACTCGTCGAACTCGGGCAGCGCGAACGAGCGGCGCCGGCCCCCGAAGTCGGGGACCGGGGCGGGGCGGATCAGGATCGCCTTGGCGCCGCGTTCGAGCACCCAGTCGAGCTCCTCGATCGCCTGGTCGACGATCGGCAGGGTGATGACCGGCGTGGGGAAGATCCGGTTCTCGAAATTGAACGTCCACTGCTCGTGCATCCACTGGTTGAGCGCGTGCACCACGACATGAGTGGCGACCGGGTCGTCGGTGAGGCGTTCCTCGAGCAGGCTGGCGAGGGTGGGCCACATCATCGCCCGGTCGATGCCCTGTTCGTCCATCATCATGATGCGGGCCTCGGGCTCGAAGAACGCCGGCGGCGCCTCGATGTACTTCGGGGGTGCCTGGAGCTGCATCTCCTTGTCGGCGGCGGTCATCGAGTCCGGGTTCTTCAGCTTGAACTCGAGCTCCTGGGCGCCGGGAGGCGCGACCTTGTTGAACGTCGGGTTCGGGATGTAGTCGCTGATCTTGTTCTTGACCGCGATCTTGGTGCGCCCGTTGACCTCGACGTACTTGATCAGGCCCCGGTAGTCGTCGGGGAGGTACTTCGTGAAGGCCTCGGTCGCCTCGTACATGTGGTTGTCGGCGTCGAACACCGGGTAGCCGAGTCTGCGCGTCATCAAGCGCCCCCTTCGCAAGGATCCTCTTCTCCGCACCGTATCGCGCCGGGGCAAACGGGTGCCTCACACGCGTTCACACACAGAGCGGGCCCGCGGGCGACTGGTTGGTGGTGTCGGTGCCGATCGGCGGCCCGAGCACCAGGTTGCCGGTGTCGACGACGATCCGACCACCCGAGATCTCGAACGTGAAGCGGTCGAGTCCGCGCGGCGCGGGTCCGCCCTCCCTCTCGCCGACGCGGTTGTACTTCGAGCCGTGGCAGGGGCACTCGAACCACTGCGACGTCGGGCAGAACGGCACCCGGCACCCGAGATGCACGCATCGTTGGTACAACGCGACGTAGCCCGCTTCCATGCCGGCGATGATCGGTGCGGTGTACGCGGAGACCTTCTTCGCCTTCGCCAGGTCCTGCTTCGGGTACGGGACCATGTAGGTCTTCGCGGTCGCGTTGTAGTACGGACCCTGCTTGGCGAACGCGGCCTGGGCGTCCGAGGTGGAGCCCACGTCGATCTTGCCTCCGAACCCACCGGTGGCGGGGGGTGGCCAGAAGAACGCCAGGGTGGAGGCACCGAACGCGCTCACACCGAGCCCCACCCCCACCATGATCGACCGGTTGAAGAACTGGCGGCGGGTGACGCCCAGCTCCGCGTCGGTGGGTCGCACCCGTACCGGGGTGCGGTCCGGGCGCGTGGCGGGCGTGTTCGGTCGCCGGGCGACGGTGGCGTCCGGTTCGGTCCGCCCCTCCGGCGCGGGCGATCGGTCCGCGATCGTCGCCGACCGGTCGCGCGCTGGGTCTCGCGGCTGAGCCGGCCGGTCGTCGGTCGAAGGCGTCGGGTCGCGGCGATCGCGACCACGGCGAGGATCACCAGGATGGTCACGCCGAGAGCGATGAACATGGTCGTACCTCCTTGTGGGACCTCCTCGGCGCGGGCCTCCTCCCCGCTCGTGACTCAGGCCGCGAAGGTCCAGTCGGGCCGCTTGTCGGCCTGATGGGTGTCATAGGTGACGGTGCCGGGTTCGAGATCGACGATCTTGGGGAACACGAGCTCGCGCGGCGTCGGACATCCGTGTTCGAGGTGGGCGACGAAGTCCTCCGGGAAGCAGCGGAGCGCGCTCCCGATGACCTGCTGTTCCTCGACGGGGAGGAAGCAGCGGTTGCCGTCGGCCACGGCCGCGAGACCCCGCCGGATCTGCAGCACGTCCGACTCGGACGCGTCGGCGTGCCCGAGCCGGTCGAGCGCGTCGGTGATGCGGCCGCACCCGAGCTTGCACGCGGTGCACTGGCCGCACGATTCGACCCACAGGAACCGTGAGAACTGCGCGGCGACCTCGACCATGCACGCGGTCTCGTCGTAGACGATGAACCCCGCGGCCCCGAGCCCACTCCCGGCGCGTGCCATCGCGTCGTGCGTCAAGGCGACATCGATGAGATCGCCGGGCAGCAGCGGGTTGGTGACGCCGGAGAACACCGCCTTCACCCGGTGGCCGGGGCCGACGCCGCCGGCGAGCTCGATGAGCTCGCGCAGGGGGGTTCCCATCTCGACCTCGACGACGCACGGTTCGCGCACGTCGCCGACCACCGTGGCGACGATCGTGCCGTGGTCGTCTCCCGTGCCGAGGGTGTGATACCAGTCGGCGCCACGAGCCACGATGTGGGTCACGTTGGCGAACGTCTCGACGTTGGAGACGAGGGTCGGGTTCGACTCGTCGCCTCGGGCATGACCGACCTCGGGCTCGTGGGAGTGCCAGCCGAGCTGCGGAACCGTCGCGTACAGGCCGTGGAGGTAGGGAGGGAGTTGGCGGGGCTGGGGATCGCGCCCCTCGATCACCTCGAGCAGCGCCTTCTCCTCGCCGAAGAGGTACTCCTCCGGACCGCAGACCACGTTGACCGCGAGGTCGCCGATCAGATCCGCGTCGAGGAGCTCGTGCGCGGCGCGCAGGAGCGCGACACGTTCGCGCTCGAAGCTCGCCTTCACCGCGATGAAGACCTCGTCGCATTCCATCACCAACGCGGCGATGGCCAGACCCTCGACCACCTGGTAGGGGTTGGCGCGCATGATGGCCCGGTCCTTGAACGTGCCCGGCTCGCCTTCGGCGCCGTTGGCGACCACGTACCTCGTCTGCCCGGCGCCGCTGAGCACGCTCTGCCACTTCCGCCAGACGGGAAATCCGGCGCCACCACGCCCGCGGAGGCCGGCGTGCCGCAACTCCGCGAGCACACCGTCCGTTGCGAGCGCACGGGCCATCTGGTAGCCGACGCCACCGCCCCGATCGACGTAGTCGTTCACGTCGACCACGGGATTCCGTGCGAGCACGACCTCGGAGACCGGCATGATCACCTCGCCTTTCCCAAATCAATGTCATAGACAACTATTGTTCTGTGCATAGACTATGTCGCGGGAGGCAGCGGAGCAGAGTCGAGGAGCAGAAAGAAAAGAGGTTTGCAGTGGTGATGGTCGTCTACGGAGCGTTCTCCGAGGGCTCGAGCCGTGATGCCGGGCGGTACGTCGACCAGCTGGTCCGCCTCGGCGTCGACGTGGAGTGGCGGGTCGTCGTACGCGGCGCCCGGGGACTCCCGAGCCCGGCCGCCGCGGCCGTCGCGGCGCGGGACGGGGCGCCGGCCCACGATCTGCGCCGGGCTCTGTTCGAGGCCTACTGGGAATCGTCGCTCGACATCGACGACCCGGACGTCTTGGAAGGCGTCCTCGGTGAAGCGCCGGTGTTCGACGAAGCCCGGGCGATGCACTGGCAGCAGGCGTGGCGGGGTCTCGAGCGTCCCGATCTCCCTCTCGTCCGGCTCACGACCGGCTATGTCTTTCGCGGTCCTCGCGCCATCGAGCAGCTCGCCGGGCTCGTCCGGCGGCGGACGGCCGTACGGGGGCCCCGGCGAACGCGCGGTGCCGCCTCACCGGCGCGTCTGGCGGACCGGTGAGCGTCATCGACCGCCGACCGATCATCGCCTACTGCGCCACCGAGCGGTCACGCGCCGCGATCGACTGGGCCGCGCAGGAAGCGACCCGGTGGATGGCGCCCGTCATCGTCGTCGCGGTGCTCCCGTCGCTGTGGGACTGGGAGCTCGCGGCGTTGCAGATCGACTCGGAACGTGTCCGGGCGGGAATCGTCCGGCGTCTGCGCGGCCCCTGGACGCAGGTGCTCCGGGACCGCGGCATCGACTACCAGACCCGGCTGATCACCGGCCGTCCCGGCCCGTCGGTCCTCGAGCTCGCACGGAGCGTCGACGCACTGTGCGTGGTCATCGCCCGCGAGGGGCAGGGGAGGCTCCGGGAGCTGACGGGTCAAGGCGTCGGTGCCTACCTGCACCGCTACGCACGGCGACCGGTGATGGAGATCGCGGCGTGAGCAGACAGCGGAACGGGCTCAGCGGTCCCCGTCAGTCGGCGATCCAGCCGTGGGACCACTCCTGCGCGGGCGCGCCCGACGCCACGTCGGAGAACGTCTCGAGCGCGAGCACGAGCTCGCGCCGCCGGGCCGGTGGGATCGCGTCGATGATCGCCGCGATCCGGTCGTGACGCCGGCGGGTCACCCGCTCGACGAGCGCTCGCCCCCGCCGCGTGAGGGAGAGCGTGACCTCGCGACGGTCGATCGAATCGGCGGTCCTCTCGATGAGCCCCTTCGCGACCAGACGGTCGCACAGGCGCGTGATCGTCGACGAGTAGACGTCGAGCGCCTTCGACAACGCGGCGACCGGTTGGGGTCCGTCCATGGCGAGGACGACCAGGACCCGGTACTGCGGGAGGGTGATGTCGACCCGCTCGGTGGTGAGCGAGGCGACGGCGATCGCGACCATCGCGCGCGACGCCGTGAGGACGGCGTCGATGACGCTCTCCCGCTCGTCGGTCGAAACCTCCGAGGGCTTCACCCTCCCGGTGCCTCCCATCGCACGATCATTGCACAGGGCAATGATCGTGCGCCCGTTACGGCAGCACCGAGGGAATGTCGACCAGACCCTTGCGGCGCTGGAACCGCCAGCGCCCCCGCTCCCGCACGAGCTCGTCGACGTGGCGGCCGATCATCCCGACCACCGGCTTGCCGTCGGCCCCCCGCTGCACGACCGTCCACATCACCTCCGACGTCGCCCGGTCGCCGTCGAGCTCCACCGCCGGGCTGCTGATGATGTGGATCGACGACCCCTGCGCGCCGGCGAGGGTCTTGGTCATCACCGCCTTGATCTCGTCGCGGCCCTTGGCCCGCCCCATCGGGCCGAGCAGCACCTCGCCGTCGTCGGCGAAGAGCTCCGCGTAGGCGTCGAAGTCGCCGGCGTCGAGATGACGCCCGTAGTCGACGAAGAGCTGATGGATCTCCATCAGGTCTTCGAGGCGGGCGAGGCGGCCTTCGAGGTTGTCAGTCATTGCGGTCTCCGAACTTCATGTCGCGGATGTTGATGACGCGCGGGACGTCGTCGCGCCCTTGCCAGGAAGGTGACGCTTCCCCGGCACGGGTGGGGCGGGCCCACGCCACCCAGTCGCCCCAGTCGAGCCGGGTCATCGTGTGCTCGTGGCCGGGATCGTGCGCGAGGCAGGCAGCGGCGTACTGCTCGTTGAACCGCTTCATCTCCGCCTTGATCCACCAATCCTCCTCCGAGGACCACTTGCCGTCGCCCGCGTAGACGATGATCTGGAGCGACGGGAACTCGATGGGCGGCCCGCCCGGTTCGGGGTTGTCGGCGCGGTTGACCACCTTGTAGACGATCTGCGCGCCGTCGATGTTGTACCAGACCAGCGGCGAGTGATCGCGGTCGGGTAGGGACGCAGGCCGGCGAGCGTCGCGTCGGCAACCTTCAGGTCGAGGGACATGACGACTCCTTCATCTCGTTCATCTCGGTTCGTTCATCGAGGGGATTCCCCGATGGGCGAGGTAGTCGGGTGACAGTTCGGGGACCGCGAGCCCGAGGCGATGGGCCAACATCTGGGTGACGGTGTTGTCGTGGCCCATCCGGGTGTCGGGCGGCGCGAGACCGCGCTCGACCCGGGCGTCGGCCTGGCGGATCAGAGTCGTCGCGATGAACAGCTCCTCCAACATCTCGAAGCGATCGAGGTCGGGGAGCGTTCGACCCGAGCGTTGCTCGTAGCGGGCGACGGTGGTCGCGCGGTCGGGCCAGCCCGGGAGGGGGTCCACGCCGACGGCCTCGGTCGCGAAGCGGTCGAAGAACAACCAGTGCGCGACGTCGATGCCGGGCGGACCGATCGACGCGACCTCCCAGTCGATGACCGCGGCGACGGTGTGATCGGCGCCGAAGATCATGTTGCCGACCCGGGCGTCGCCCCATACGAGCACCGGGTCGTCGCCGTCGACCGGGTCGCGGTGGCGCAGCAGGTGGTCGAGCGCGGCATCGGTGACCGGGTACTCACGGCCGGCGGCGGCCCACCGGTACCACTCGGCGATGCGCGCGACGTGGGCGGAGGAGGTCGCGGTCGCCCGGTCGCCGTCGAGCAGGAACGCGTGGGTCGCGGTCCAGTCGACGTCGTGGACCGCGACCAGCGCGTCGAGCGCCGAGTCCCACAGGCGGGCGCGCTCCGAGACGGTGAGCGTCGGGAGCCATCCGACCGCGTGGATCGACGGCTTGGCCAGCGGCACGCGGCCGGCGACCGCCTCCATCACGAAGAACGGCGCGCCGAGGACCGCCGGGTCGGTCTCGGCCCAGCGGACGCGCGGGACGGGGACGCGCGACGGCGCGAGGGCGCGCAGCACCCGGAACTCGCGCAACACGTCGGGGGTGCGGAAGATGTGGTTCGCGGTCTGCTGGCGGCGCAGGACGAGCGCGGCGTGGTGGCGAGCCCGGCCGACGATCCACGCGGCGTCGAACAGGACGGTGTCGTTCGACTGCCCGCCGCCCGGGCGGGCCAGCGCCGAGATCTCGACGTGCTCCACGCCGAGCTGACCCGCGATCCAACCGGCCAGGGGCGCGTCGAGCTCGTCGATCGTGTCCATGACCGTCACCGGTGGCGTCCGGCGAACGCCGCCGCGAGCTCAGCGAGGTGTTCGGCGGTACTGCCGTGCAGCACGAGCTCGTCGGCGCCGGCGTCGACGTACTCGAACAGTCGCGACGCGCACGCGGTGGCGTCGCCGACGGCCGACGACGACGGGAGCCAGTCCGCGGGCATCGTGCGACTCAGCTCGATCAACTCGTCGCGCGTCAACGACTTGTCGGCGGAGCGGTCGCCGAGCGCGGCCAGCGCGGGCTGCGCGTGGTAGCGCTCGAGGTCGCCGGCGTTCCAGCCGTTGGCCGCGACGAGCGCGTCGCCGAGCCCTCGGAGCTGGAAGTAGCCCGCCGCCCGTGCTCCGACCGCGAGGGCGGCGTCCGCAGACGTCCGGTCGGGCGCGACCACCACCGTCGCGAAGCAGCGGAGGGCGTCGGGGTCCTTCCCGGCCGCGGCGGCGGCCGCGCGGACGACCTCGAGCGAGCGGGCCACCGCGGGGGGTGTGAGGAACGGGTGCAGGATCACGCCGTCGAACGACGTGCCCGCGAGGGCCAGGGTCTTCGGCCCGACGGCGGCGAGGAGCAGTGGGGGAGGCGCGGCGTCGGGACGTTGCGGGAGGTGCAGCTCGGGGAACTCGCCGGCCGGCCCCGAGTAGTGCACGGTCTCGCCGGCCCAGAGGCGGCGCAGGATCTGCGCGGTGTCGCCGAGCGAGGCCAGCGTCGGCGCGGGCAGGCCGTACTGCTGCCAGCGCCACGCGGCCGAGCGTCCGAAGCCGAGCAGGAACCGCTCCCCGGTGAGCGACTGGAGGGTCTGGCCCATCGAGGCGAGCACCATGGGATGGCGCACACCCGGCACGGTCACCGCCGCGCCGATCTTCACCCGCTCGGTGACTTGGCCGATCGCGCCCGCCAGCGACGGGAGGTCCTTGGTGTCGAAGCGCTCGCCGATCCACACGGTGCCGAAGCCGAGGGCCTCGGTCGCCCGGGCCTGGTCGAGCGCGAGGCGCGGGTCGTGCACGCCGCCGGGGAGCACGTAACAGCCGAGCGCGCCCGCAGCGGCGGCGGTGCTCACCGCGGCTCGACGAGCAGGTGCTCCAAGGAACGGAACATGGTGATGGGCACGTACGGGAACGCCTGCTCGCCCACGAGACGCATCCCGGGCGCGTGTTCGGTCAACAGCTCGAGCGTGATCCGCATCTCCATGCGCGCGAGTGGCGCGCCGAGGCAGAAGTGGACCCCCTTGCCGAAGCTGAGGTGGTCCGACGAGTTCTCGCGGCACACGTCGAGGCGGTCGGGCTCGGGGAAGTGCTCGCCGTCGCGGTCGGCCGACGCGAAGAGCAGCACGAGCCGGGACCCCGCGGGGATCGGCACACCACCGATCTCGGTGTCGACCGCGACGGTGCGACGATGACCCGCGACCGGACCGTCGAACCGCAACGCCTCCTCGACCGCGTTCGGGACGAGCGAACGGTCGTCGACGAGCGCGCGCCACTGGTCCTGGTGCGCGAGCAAGTGACGCAGCATGTTGCCCATCGCGTTCGTCGTGGAGTCGTGGCCCGCCAACGCCATGGCGTAGACGATGTTCACGATGTCGGCGATCGTCACCTCGTCGGGTCGCTCGTCGTGGTAGCGCAGGATGTCGCTGGTGAAGTCGTCGCCCCGGTCGGCGTTGCGCTCGTCGACGTAGTTCTCGATGTACTGCCAGAACGCGATCACGTTCTTCGCCACCTGCACCTGCTCGTCGGCGGGCAGGTGTCCGTAAGTGAAGAGAACCCGTCCCCCCGACCACGCCTTGATCTGGTCGAAGTCCTCCACGGGGATCCCGAGGAGGCCGAGTCCGGCGCGCCCCGGCAGCGGGAACGCGAGATCCGCGATCAGATCCGACACGGGCTTCGCGACCAGCGCGGTCACGAGCTCGGTGGCGTAGTCCCGCAGCTCCGGCTCGAGTGCGGCGAGGCGCGCGCGCGACATGCACGTGAACACCGCCTTGCGCATCGGTCCGTGACGCGGAGGATCGGCGTTGTTGAGCGTCGGGACGCGCTTGTATCCCTGCGCGGCGAGGATCTGCTGGGCCTCGTCGATCGGCGGCCAGACCGGCGAGGAGGCGCCGGCGGCGAGGAAGGTCGTGCGGTCGGTGAGGCAGCGTTCGACGTCGACATAGCGGGTGACGACGTAGTAGCCGAGCGCTGCGTCGAAGAAGACCGGCGACTCCTCCCGCAGCCCCGCGAGCGTGGGGTACGGGTCGACGAGGAAGTCCTGCGCCAGCCAGTCGACACCTTCGGTCACCGGGCAGGTCACCGGGCAGCCTGGAGCCGTCACGGGCATCTTCCCCCTGGATCGCCGTCGTTCGGCACGCTACCCAGCCCCGCATGTCCGCCCGGTTTCGGTTCCCCACCCCCCATCCCGAACCGGCGTCGCTCGCCTGGTGTCTGACCCCGGCAGGTGACGCCGGTGGGTTGGGGCGGGGGGTGGGGCGGGATGGGGTGGTCTCAGGGGCCGCCGACGATCCGGCGGGTGGTCCGGGAGGAGCGGCCGTCGGGCCCGGCGGTGCGCAGCACGAGGGTCTGGGTCGCCATGCCCAACAGCGCCCCGTCGGCGGTCCAGAGGTGGGCGCCGGCGTGCCCGTAGCCGGCGGCCGCGGCATCGATCCTCACGTCGACGAGCACCCATTCGGTCGTCGCCCGCTCGACGATCCGGACGGTGTTGTCGAGGCTGTTCGCGGTGCACGCGACGCCGAGCGCGTCGGACAGTCCCAGCATCACCAGGTCGCCGACGAAGGCGATGTCGCCCGCGCTCACGGCGCGCACGCCTCCGGGAAACCGGCACCAGAGCGCGGTGCGACCGGAACCGGGCGAGCCGTCGAGATCGCCGGGAGCCCGACCCGTCGCGAAGCGGATCTCGTAGTGGTCGAGGAGTGACGGGGTGCCGGGCGGCGTGGGCGGTCGGCGCATCGTGTCGGCGGGCGCGGGCACGTCCGGCGGCGTGACCCAGCGGCCCTCGTGGGGGAAGTCGCGCGTCCCCAACGACGCGGCCACCGACAGCACCTCGGCGTCGCCGAACCGGACGCGGGCGCGGGCCTGGGTGGTCTGACTCCCGTCCACCTCGATCGACACGCCGACGTCCAGCGTGCCGGTGGGTCCGGCGTGGCTGAGGTAGTGGGCGGTGGCCCACACCAGCGGCCGGCCGGTCGCGGCTTCGAGCACCTCGACGGCCGCGGCGAGCGCAGCGCCGCCGTGCAGCGCCCCGGCGGGGGTCAGGACCCGGGGTGTGAGGTCGAGCTGCCAGTGCGACGGGTCGTCGGTGGGTCGGAGCCCGAGGTACTCACGGGCGGTCACGTCGAGGCGATCCACGCGGTCATCGCGTCGAGGGCACCGGCGAGCAGCTCAGCCTGTCCCTCGAAGTAGTGGGTGGCGCCCGGCACCATGAGGAGCTCGCGCGGAGCCTGCGCGGCGGCGTCGTACATCTGCTGCGCCATCGACGGGGTGACGACCGGATCGGCCGAGCCCAGGATCACCATCACCGGCGTCGTCAGCTCGGGCAGCCAGCGCAGGGAATCGCCGAGGGTGTGGTCGAGCGACCACTGGTTCAGCCACGACCGCAGGGTGGTGCACCGGCCGATTCCCGCGGGGAGGTAGTTGGCGATCGCGGGCGGCCCCCACAACGAGATGCCGACGACGCGGTCGCTCGGATCGATCGAGCCGTCGAGGAAGCGCAGGTCGGCGGTGGTGCCCTGCACGACGAACGCGAGGTCGTCGAGCCCGGCGGGTTCGTGGCCGGTGGCCCCGAGCGCGCGCAGTTGCGCCTCGGCCCAGGCCGAGATCCGCCGGTTGCGCGCCCGCTGCGCGTCGCGGTAGCGCGCGACGAACTCGGCGGGGAACGGCGGCGCGTTGTCGGGGTGGTACATGTCGAGGCGCGGATCGCGCTCGAACGGCTGGTGCTCGTCGACGATCGCGGGATCGAGCCACTCGGTGCAGAGGCGGGCCCGGGCAGGATGGGCGTTGAACATCACGATCGCGTCGACGGGAGAGAGGCCCGCCTCGGTGAGATCCGGACCCCCACCGGGTGGCTCGGTCACCGACGGCGCCAGCGCCTGGGCCTGGTAGTAGGGGACGATCGACGCGCCGCCGGAGTTGCCGACGAGGACGACCTGCTCGTACCCGCGCTGGCGCAGGTGGGCGACCATCGCGCCGATGTCGAGCAGGCAGTTCTCCAGGAGCAGGGCGGTGTCGTTCCCCACGTAGCGGGTCGTGAGGCCGATCGCGCCGACGCCGCGCTCGGCGAGCGGGGCCAGCGAGTAGTGACCGAGGAAGTTCGCGGTCGGGTGGCACCACACGACCGCGGTCGTGGGTGCGGTGCCGGCGACGCGGACCTCGCTGCCCCACACCGTGCGCGCCAGGCGGGCGACGCCCGAGTAGATCTCGACCTTGGCGTGCGCCTCCTGGGGCGCGGCCAGGAGGTTGCGTTCGAGCGTGACCGTCATCGCCGCACCGTAACCCTTCGGATCGTCGACGTCGCAGGGCAACGAGCCCGAGATGTCGGCTCGGTGTCGCCCGTCCCCGACCCGGCAGTCGCCGCGGCCGACGTGGTTCGATGGGTGCGATGAACGTCGGTCAGATGCTCGCCAACGCCGCCCGGCGCCACCCCCACCGGCCCGCGGTCACGTGGGGGGACCACCGGCTCGACTACGTGACGCTCGACCGCAGGACCAACGCGCTGGCGCGCGGCCTCACCGCGCTCGGCCTGACGAAGGGGGACCGGGTCGGCGTGCTCATGCGCAACCGGCCCGAGATGCTCGAAGCGATGTTCGCGTGCTTCAAGGGCGGCTTCTGCCTGGTGCCGCTCAACAGCCGTTTCACCGAGGAGGAGGTGGCGTACCACGTCTCCGACTCCGGCGCCGCGGCCGTGCTCACGGACGCGGAGGGCGCGGGCGTCGTGCTCGGCGCGGTCGGCCGGTCGTCCGCGCCGGTGCAGGTCGTCGTGGCCGGCGCCGATCCCGTGCCGGCGGGCGCGCACGGTCACGACGACCTCGTCGCCGCGACCGACGACGGACCGGCGACGGTCGCCGCCGACCGTGACGACCTCGCGTGGCTCTTCTACACGTCGGGTACCACCGGACGCCCGAAGGGAGCGATGCTCACCCACGCCAACCTCGCGTTCGTGACCGCGTCGTGGCTCGCCGACCTCACGCCGATGACCGAGGCCGACGTGACGCTGCACGCCGCCCCGCTGTCGCACGGGGCCGGCTTCCACGCGCTGGCGGCGACGGCGCGGGCCGCGCACCAGGTCGTCCCCCCGGGCACGCGGTTCGAGCCCGACGCCATCCTCGGGCTGCTGGCGAGCGCGGGCGTCACCAACTCCTGGATGGTGCCGACGCAGATCGTGATGCTGCTCGACCACGTGGGGGAGCGCGCCCCGGCGCTGCCCGATCTCCGCGCGGTGGTCTACGGCGGCGCGCCGTTCGCTCCCGCCGATCTCTGCCGTGCGCTGGAGGTGTTCGGACCGGTGTTCGTCCAGTTGTACGCGCAGGGCGAGACGCCGATGACCGCGACGGTGATGCCGGCGGCCGACCACGCGGCCGCGCTGGCGGGAGACCGCCCCGAGCGGCTCGCCTCGGCGGGGTACGCGCGGCCGGGGATGGACGTGCGGGTGTTGGGCGACGACGACGTCGAGCTGCCCGCCGGCGAGGTCGGCGAGGTGTGCGTGCAGGGGCCGGCGGTGATGGCCGGGTACTGGCAGCGGCCGGACGAGACCACGGCGACCCTCCGCAACGGCTGGCTCCACACCGGCGATCTGGGCCGCGTCGACGACCACGGCTCCCTCTACCTGCTCGACCGGGCCAAGGACCTCATCATCACCGGCGGATCGAACGTCTACGCGGTCGAGGTGGAGGCGGTGCTCGCGGCCCACCCGTCGGTGCACGAGGCCGCGGTCGTGGGCGTTCGCGACCGCACGTGGGGCGAGCTCGTCGTGGCCGTGGTCGTCGGCGATCCGGCGGGCGAGGCCGCGCTCGGGGAGCACTGCGCGGGCGCGCTCGCGGGCTACAAGCGCCCGCGCCGTTACGAGTTCGTCGACGACCTTCCTCGGAACGCCTACGGGAAGGTGCTCAAGCGCGAGCTGCGTGACCGGTTCAGCTGACGTCGAGCTGGAGCAACCGGATCGCGTTGCCCCGGGTGATCTTGTGGATCGCGTCGTCGTCGAGGCCGGCGAGCAGCTTGGTCATGATCTCGTGGGTGTCGGGCCAGCTCGAGTCGGAGTGGGGGTAGTCGGTCTCACTGGTGACGTTGTCGACCCCGACTTCGGCGAGTGACGCGAGGCCGTGCGGGTCGTTGATGAAGCAGCCCGACACGTTGCGGTAGTAGTAGCTCGACGGCGGCTGGGGGATGTGCTTCGTCTGCGCCCAGCCCTGGTTGTCCTCCCACACCTGGTCGACGCGCTGGAGCGCGTAGGGGATCCAACCGATCTGGCTCTCCGCGTACATGAGCTGCAGCGCAGGAAAGCGCACGAGCACGCCCGACATCAGGAAATCGATCAACGACGACATCGCGTTGCCGAACGCCAGCGTCGCGCTCACCGACGGGGGCGCGTCGGGTGAGGCCGCCGGCATCTTCGACGACGAGCCGATGTGCATGGCGACGACGGTCTTCGTGTCGGCGCAGGCGGCGAAGAACGGATCCCAGTAGCCGGTGTGGATGGTGGGCAGGCCGAGGTGGTAGGGCAGCTCGCTGAAGCACACCGCGTGCACGCCCCGCGCCGCGTTGCGGCGTACCTCGTCGGCCGCGAGCTCGGCGTCCCACAGCGGGATGATCGCCAACGGGATCAGGCGCCCGCCCGAGTCGCCGCACCACTCCTCGACCATCCAGTCGTTGTACGCGGCGACGCACGCCAGCCCGAGCTCCTTGTCGTGGCCTTCCAGGAAGGTCTGCCCGCAGAAGCGGGGCAGGGTGGGGAAGCACATCGACGCCTCCACCCACCCGAGGTCCATGTCGGCGAGACGCGCGGCTGGGTCGTAGCACCCCGGGCGCATGTCGTCGTAGGTGATGGGGGTGAGGGTCTGCTCCTCCTTCGGGTACCCGGCGGCCGCGACCATGCGCTTGTGCGTGTACACGAGGTCTTCGTAGAGCCAGCAGTCCACCTTGGTCGGCGAGTCGTCGTCGAAGTGCTCGACGTAGCTGGCGGTGCCCACGTAGTCGATGTCGCGGATCCCGCGGCGCACCACCTTCGGCCCGCGGTCTCGGAACTGCGCGGGGAGCCACCGTTCCCACACGTGAGGCGGCTCGACGACGTGATCGTCGACACTGATCAGCTTGGGAAGCTCCATGCCCTCCACTCCTCGACGACGGACGGCTACGACGAGCGCCGGTGGCTGCGCTCGCGGGTGAGCTCGGCGAGCACGCTGACCATGTCGTCGCCCGACGCCGCGGCGCGTTCCTTCACCGTCTGCCAGTCGGCGAGGCTCGCGGCGCCGGCCCCGCGTTGTCGTTCCACGTGGGCGAGGTCGGCGTGGTGATCTCGAGACGCACGCCGTTGGGGTCGTGGAAGTAGATGCTGTAGATGATCTTGTGGTCGACCGGCCCCAGCACCTCCACGCCGTGCTCACCGAGCCACTGGTGCCACCGGTCGACCTCGGCCGTGCTCCCCACCTGGAGGGCGAGGTGCTGGAAGGTGTCGTAGGCGGGGTGGGGCGGCGGTTCCAGCGGGGGGAGCTCGGGCGCTTCGAAGAAGGCGATGGTCGAGCCGTCGGCCATCCGGAAGAACGAGTGGAAGTACGGGATCGGCTCGCCGGTCGACGGTATGGCGTCGTCGAGCACCGCGTTCACCAGCTCCATCCCCATGACCCGCGTGTAGAAGTCGGCGGTCGCGGCCGTGTCGCGCGTGATCATCGCGACGTGGCTCAGCATCACCGGCGGGCCCGGGGCCGCGACGTCGTCGGTGGCCAACCCGTCGAAGCTGCCGGTGCGGTCCTCGATCGATGCGTCCGTCATCGCGGGCCCTTCCCGTCGCGGCCGTTCACGGGGTCGACGCTACGGCCTGGAGCATGTCCGATGAATGTCGCCGATCCCGAGGGCGAACACCGCGCACGCCGCCCGCACGTACGACGTGCCGGTGGGGTCGAACGGTTGGGGCGACCGGCGGACGAGGCCCAGGTGGCCCCACACGACGTCGCCGCAGATCACCGGCAGGAACAGGCACGCCCGGTACCCCGCGCCGGCGAGCTGCTCGGCGGTGCTGCTGAAGTGCTTCGCCATCTCGCGGATGTCGCCGAACTGCACCGGCTCGCGGATGAGCACGCTCTGCGCGCTCGTGTAGGTCGGCTGGAGCGGCACGCCCCCGTCGACGCTCGCCGTCCACTCCGGGGCCATGTGCCGGGCGGCCACGAGGTGCATCTCGGTGTCGTCGAGCCGGAAGATCGCCATGCCGTCGGCGTAGCCGGTGGCGTCGAGCGCGTCGAGGAAGCGCCCGGCGGCGGCGTCGACGTCGCGGCACCCCTGGAGGCCGACGGCGAGGTCCTCCACCGACTGGAGCAGGAGGGAGACGTCGGCGTGGGGCGCCTGGGCATCGGCTTCGTCGCCCATCTCGGTGACGTTGCGGACGAACCGGTAGCCGGTGCCGCGGACCGACGCGATGTACTGCGGCTCGCGGGGGTCGTCGTGGAGCTTGCGGCGCAGGCGGTTGACGAAGATCCGCAACGCGTTCTTGCCGTCGGCGGTGAACCAGCCCCAGACCCGCCGCACGATCATGTTGCTCGACAGCGCCTGCTGCGGATGTGTCATCAGGAAGGTCAACAACGCGTACTCGGTCGGTGACAGCTGGAGCGGGGCGTCGTCGAGGAAGCACTCCTGGGACCAGAGGTCGACGCGGAGCTCTCCGGCCTGGAGGTAGCGGGTGCCGGGTCCCCACCCGTGGTCGGACCGCCGGAGCAACGCGACGACGCGGGCGAAGAGCTCGTCGACCCCACTCGCGGGGTCGACGACCGCGTCGACCCCGCTGCCGAGCAGCGCGACGACGGCGTCCGGCATCGGGGCGCCGAGCACGACGAGGGGTGCCATGGTCACCGGGCGGACCGACTCGACCATCGACCACACGAGCGGGTCGTCGCCGCCGACCAGCACGAGCGACTGCTTCTGGATCGACGCCAGCCACGACGCGCGCTCGGGTTCCGCGGCGACCGCCGACGCCCACTCGGCGGTCTCGAGCCAGGCCAGGATCCCCGACGTCGCCCAGAGGTCCTCGGGCCCGGCGAGGAGCACGGGCTGGTCGGGGCTCACGGCGCGGAGGAGCTCCTCGGGCGTGGTCGGCCGGTGCGCGACGCTCAGCAGCGGGCCCGTCTCGGCCATGCGATTCCCCCTCCGGTCGCAGCGTGCGACCGGAGATCGAGGTTACCTGGGCGACGGGGTCCGCAACTCCGGGGCGTGTCCCGACCCGAGACCCACGCGTTCCTGGGCGAATGGCGCTGCGCGGTGCTCGTGGACGAGATCCGCGCCGGCAACATCCGTGCCGTGCTGAACTTCGGCGGCCACCTTCTCACCGCGTTCCCCGACACGAACGATCTCGAGCCCGCGTTGCGCGACCTCGATGTCTTCGCCACCGTCGAGATCATCGCCAACTCGACGACCGCCGTCTCGACCCACGTGCTGCCCACCAAGGACCAGCTCGAACGGGCCGACGTGACCCTGTGGGACTTCCTGAGCCCCCGGGTCGCGGCGCAACACACACCGGCGGCGACGCCACCGACGACGCGCAGCTGGAGCGCATCACGAGCAAGGACGCTTTCGACCCGATCACCGGGATGGCGCTCCACTCCGGATCCCGGTCACCGTCCACCCCGTACCGATCGCCCGACGACGAGGCCACACCATCCTGCCCGAGTGAGCGGGCTCTCGCTGCTTCCGCGCCCACCGGGCCGGGATGGAGCATGATGCCTGCTCCCGAGCCGGAGGAGCCTGCATGCCCGAGGGCGCCAACGTAGAGATCGCTCACTCGCTCACGGAGCACGACGAGCACGACGAGCAGGGTGGAGGCCACCACGATGGGTGGCACCGCGTCCTCGAGATCCTCGAAGTGGGCCTGCTCGCCATCGTGGCCATCGTCACCGCGTGGAGCGGCTTCCAGGCAGCCAAGTGGGATGGGCACCAGTCCGTCCTCTACGGGCATTCCAGCCGTGACCGGTTCGAAGCCGAGGCGGCGACGACCACGGGCGACCAGCGCCTCGCCTTCGATGCCGGGATCTTCACCGCCTGGCTCCAGGCGTACTCGGCGGGTGACAACAACCTGGAGGCGACCCTCCTCAAGCGAATGACCCCCGAGTACAAGGTCGCCTTCGACGCCTGGCTCCAGACCGACCCGTTCGTCAATCCCTCGGCGCCGTCGGGACCGGGCGTCATGCCGCAGTACCGGAACCCGGACCTCGAACGGGCCGCCAAGCTGAACGCCACCGCGACGGAATCCTTCGACGAAGGAACCGCGGCCCGCGAGACCGGCGAGAAGTACGTGCGCGACACGGTGTTGTTCGCCATGGTGCTCTTCCTCGTGGCGATCGCGCAGCGCATGAAGGACAAGACGTTCCGCACGAGTGTGAACGTCATCGCGTTGATCCTGGTCGGGTACGCGCTGTTCGACGTGGTACGCCTGCCCCGACTCTGAACCCGCGAGCAGAGCGACCCGGTCCCGGCCCGGCGCCGGGCCCGCTACGACTCCGCGACGAACAGCGCGTCGACGGCGCGGACGCCGTCCGCGGTGACGACGAGCGGGTTGAGGTCCGCGCTGTGGAGCCAGCTCCCGTGGCGGCGCCACAGCTCGGCGATCCCCTCGATCACCGCGACCAGCGGCTCGGGGGCCCACGCTTCCCGGCCCCGCAGCCGCGAGAAGGTCGCGACGCCCGCGACGTCGTCGACCAACCCGGTGGCTGCACCGGGTGCGAGCGGGAGGCGCCGGCCGTCGACGTGTCCGGCGACCTCGACGAGCACCCCGCCGAGACCGAGCAGCACCACGGGCCCGAGATCGGTCCGGCTGAGCAACCCGGCGAACGCCTCGCCGTGGCCGGCGACCATGGCCTGCACCGCCACCGTGGCCGGCGCGTCGTTGCGGCTCGCGATCTCCCGGAGCTCGCGGACGACGTCGGCGACACGTTCACGCTCGACGTCGAGGCGCACTGCGCCGAGCTCGGTGCGGTGGGGGACGTCGGCGAGCTTCACCACGAGCCGGGGGCCGAGCGCGTCGATCGCCGGATCGTCGTCGGCAGTGTCGCCGAGCACGACGTAGGGCGCGACCGGGACACCCGCGGCCTCGAGCATCGCCATCGCGTCGCCGAAGGGCACGATGCGCCCGGCAGGGGTGTCGACGAGCGCGGGCGCGGTGGATGGCTCCGGCGCGGCCGAAGACCCGACCGCGGTCGACGGTGCACGCGCGACCCGGTCGAGCGCGCCGAGTGCGCGGTAGGTGCTGCGCAGCCCGCGACAGAACACGACGTTGCGGTCGCGGAACGCGCCGGTCCAGTCGCCGAGCGCGGTGGCCTCCACCGGACTCACGATCAACGGCACCGACGCGCGCGCGGCAACCTCGGCGAACGGTTCGAGCAGGAGGCGGCTCCAGGCCTCGTCGCCTTCGGCGGCCCACCAGCACAACACGAGCGCATCGACGGCGTCGGCGCTCGCGTATCCGTCGAAGAGCTCGCGCAGCAGGTCGGCATCGCGCATCACGAAGCCGGTCATGTCGAGCGGGTTGAGCACGCCGTCGCCCGGCACCCGCTCGCGCACCCATGCGTCGAGCTCGTGGAGCTCGGGCAGGTGCACGCCCTCGTCGGCCGCGGCGTCGGCCGCGACCCCGGCGACGCCGCCCGACGACGCCATCACCGCCACGCCGCGCACCGGCCGGCGGCGCTCGGGCGGCACCTGGGCGAGGAGCTGGGCGAGGTCGAGCATCTCGTCGACGTCGCGGGCGGTGAGGATCCCTGCGTGGCGCAGCACCAGGTCGTACACCCAGCTCTCGTCGGCGATGACGCCGGTGTGCGAGCGCATGATCTCGCGCGACCGTTCGGTGCGCCCGAGCTTGAGTGCCACGATTGCCTTGTCGGCGGCGCGGGCGTAGGCCACCGCGCGGCAGGAAGCGCTCCGCGTCGCGGATCTTCTCGACCACGAGGCAGATCACGCGGGTGTCGGGATCGTCGGCGAGCAGCTCCACGTAGTCGTGGAGGCCGGTGACCGCCTCGTTGCCCGACGACACCGCGACGCCGAAGCCGAGCTGGCGTTGCTGGCCGGCGGCGAGCGCGGACCGGAGGAGGAAGCCGCTCTGGGACACCACGGCCACGCCGCCGACGTGCAGCGCGATGCGCCCACCGGTGAAGAGGTTGACCTTCGAGCGCACGTTCATGAACCCGCTGCAGTTCGGGCCGACGATCGCCATCTCGCCCGCCGCCTTCACGAGCTGCTCCTGGAGCGCGCGCCCCTCGTCGCCCAGCTCGGCGAAACCACCGGCGGCGACGACCACGCCACCACAGCCGAGCGCGGCGGCCTCCTCGACCACCCCGATCGACCGGGCCGCGCTCACCAGTGAGAGCACGGCGTCGACGGGACGGCCCAGGGCCGAGAGGTTCGGGACGGTCGGGCGCTCGTACACCGCGTCGCGGTTCGGGTTGACCAGCGCGACCTCGAGACCGGCCTCGAGCATCGGCAGGACCGCGTTGTTCGACATCCCCAGCTTCTCGCTGGCGCCGACCACCGCCACGGACTCGGGCGAGAGGAGACGCGCCAGGTTGTCGGGGTTCACCAGCGGGACTGTAGGCACCGCGCCGTTTCAGGTCCGTGTCCGTGCCCAACCCCCGAACATGTGTCGATCCGGTGTCGCCTGGGACCCCCGATCGACACATGCTCGGATCGGGGGGTGCGGGATCGCGGGATCGGCTAGACCGGACCCATCGTGGCGGGGGAGGAACGTTGGAGCTCGACGAGATCGCGTACGAGAAGGCCGACGGCGTCGCCGAGATCGTCCTGAACCGGCCCGACCGGCTGAACCCGATCTCGGCCCGATCCGGCGGTACGCGCGACCAGATCCTGCACGCCCTCGCCGACGCGGAGGCAGATCCGGCGATGGGTGCGGTGCTCGTGCGCGGGGCGGGGACGTCGTTCTCGGCCGGTGGCGATCTCACCGGCAACGCGCCGCGCGAGACCGCCGCCGAGCACCACGAGTTCCTCGAGGCGGGCGAGACCTTCCACCGCCGCCTCCGCGATTCGCGCCTCCCGGTGGTCGCGGCGGTGCACGGGCACTGCCTCGGCGCCGCGCTCGCGCTGGTCGCGTCCTGCGACTTCGTCGTCGCCGCCGAGCATGCGAGCTTCGGCGTACCGGAGGGTCGTATGGGTCTGGTCGGTGCCGGTCCGCTGGTGCCGATCGTCGGGCGCCAGTGGGCGAAGTTCCTCCTGCTCACCGGCGAGCCGGTCGGCGCCGAGGTGGCGCGCGAGCTGGGGATCGTGCTCAGCGTCGAGCGCGACGACGAGTACCTGGAGCGGGCACGGGAGCTGGCCCGTCGCCTGTCGCGCCTCCCGCGCGAGGCGGTGACGCTCAACAAGCGGGCCATCGACCTGATCGCCGACACGTCGGGTGAGGCCGCCGGGCGCATGGCGGGCATGGCGCAGGACGCAGTGACGCTGGCGAACAGCCCCCAGGCGACGGCGCCCGACGGGCGCACGTTCCGCGAGATCATCGACGCCGAAGGCATGGACGGCCTCAAGCGGGCGCGGAACGCGCAGTACGAGGGGCCATGGCTGCACGAACGGGAGGAGCAGTGATGAGGCTCGCATCCAAGGTCGCGCTGGTGTCGGGGTCGACCCGCGGCATCGGGCGTTCGATCGCGCAGATGTACGCGGCCGAGGGCGCCAAGGTCGCGGTGACCGGCCGCACCGTCGAGCGCGGGCAGAAGGTCGTCGACCTCATCCGGGCCGAAGGCGGCGACGCGGAGTTCTTCGCGCTCGACGTGACCAGCGAGGAGAGCGTCGCATCGGTGATCGACTCGGTGGTGGCGCGGTTCGGCTCGCTCACCACGTTGGTGAACAACGCGGCGCCGACGGTCGAGGTCGGCTCCAACATCAAGCCGCTGGTCGACGTGAGCACCGACGAGTGGAACCTCATCCTGCTCAGCGCGCTCACCGGCAACGTGTTCTGGGCCTGCAAGTACGGCATCCCGCACCTCGCGGCGGCCGGCGGGGGTTCGATCATCAACATCTCGTCGGGGCAGTCGGTGGTGGGGATGGGTGGCTTCGCCGCGTACGGCGCGGCGAAGGGCGCGATGAACAGCCTCACGCGCACGATCGCTGTCGAAGAGGCGCCGCGCAACATCCGGTGCAACACGATCCTGGTCGGGCGGGTCGTGGCCAAGGGAGACGCGGGTGCCGGGATCACGCCCGGGCACCTCACCCGCCTCGGCGCTCCGAACGACATCGCCTACGCGGCGACGTACCTCGCCTCCGACGAGTCCGCCTTCGTCACCGGCTCGATGCTCACCGCGGACGGCGGGTTCACCATCAACGCCGGCCGGCTCACCGACTGATGGGCGCCCTCGGCGAGACGATCCTGCACCGGGTCGATAGCGGGATCGCGTCGATCACGATGAACCGGCCCGACGCGGGCAACGCGTTGTTGCCCGAGCAACGCGACGCGATCATCGAGCTCCTCGGGGAAGCGAGCGCCAACGGTGAGGTCCGTGCCGTCGCGCTCGGCGCGAACGGTCGTCATTTCTGCACCGGCGCCGACGTCGGCTCGATCAAGGGCGGTCAGTCGACCGAGCCGCGGGTGGGCGACGGCATGCGCCGGATCCAGGGCGGTGCGCAACGGCTCATCGCCGCGGTGCTCGACTGCGCCAAGCCGGTGGTCGCGGTGGTGCAGGGTCCGGCCGCGGGACTCGGCGCCCACCTCGCGTTTGCCTGTGATCTCGTCGTCGCCGCCGATTCCGCCTACTTCCTCGAGCCGTTCCTGCTGCGGGGTCTCGTCGTCGACGGCGCGGGCGCGTACCTCCTGCCGCGCCTCGTCGGCCTGCAGCGGGCCAAGGAGCTGGCCTTCCTCGGCGACAAGCTCCCGGCCGCCGACGCCCATGATCTCGGACTGGTGAACCGGGTGGTGGCGGCCGAGGAGCTGGAGGCGACGGCATCGGCGCTGCTCGAACGGCTCGCCGCCGCGCCGACCAGCGCGCTCTCCCTCACCAAGCAGCTCTTCAACCGCTCACTCGACGGTGACCGCACCGCGTCGTTCGTCGCCGAGGCGATGGCCCAGGAGCTGCAGTCGCACAGCTTCGACGCCACCGAGGGCGTCACCGCGTTCATGGAGCGCCGAGCACCCGAGTACCGCGGTCACTGAGCGAGCTGCGCGCGGAGCGCGCCGGTGTCGACCTTCATCATGGGCGTGCGCGGCAACGCGTCGAGCACCACGAGGCGGTCAGGAGCCTTGTAGTCGGCGAGTCGGGCCCGGCACCACGCGGTGGAGCTCGTCGAGGCCGGGGAGTGCCGCGGCGTCACGGGGGACGACGAAGGCGACGCCGATCTCGCCGATGACCGCCGTGGCCAGGCCGACGACCGCGACGTCGGCGACCGCGGGGTGCTCGGCCAGGACGTGCTCCACCTCGAGGGGATACACGTTGTAACCACCCCGGATGTACATGTCGCCGACGCGCCCGACGAGCACCAGGTTGCCGTCGGGATCGAAGGCGCCGAGGTCGCTGCTGCGCAGCCAGCCCTCGGCGTCGATCGTCTCGGCAGTGAGCTCGGGTTCACGCCAGTAGCCGCGCATCGCGCCGGCGGAGCGCACGTGCACCCGGCCCACCGAGCCGGGCGCGACCACCGCGCCCGCAGGGTCACGCAGCTCGACCTCCACCCCCGGTTGGGGCCGGCCGACGGTGCGGTACAGCGTCTCGGGCGGATCGCCCGGTTCGGTGCCCGTGATCGACGGCGACTCGGTCATCGCGTAGCGCACGACGAGCGCGCACCCCAGCCTTCCGGTGACCTGCTCGACCAGCTCCGGGGGCGCGGGCGCGGTGGCGGCGACGCCGATCCGCAGGCTGGTGGTGTCGAGCGCGTCGAGCCCGGGTTCCTCGAGGATCTTCGCCCACTGCGTCGGTACCGCGCCGACCACGGTGATGCGTTCGGCGGCGATGAGCGTCAGCGTGTCGGCCGCGGTCCAGGGCGTCGGGCTGATGACCAGCGTCATGGCCCACGCGAGCTGCTCCCAGAGCTTCGCCATGTACCCCGCGTGCGCAAACGGCGTCGCGGCCAGGCGGCGGTCGAAGGGCGCGCTCAGCACGCCGGAGGTGGTGACCGCGGCGCGGAGGTTGTCGTGGTCGAACCATGCCCCCTTGGGCGCGCCGGTCGTGCCGCTCGTCCAGATGATCACGACGGGATCGGACGAACGGCCTCGGTGGGCGGGCCGGGTCGCGTCCTGGCGCGCGCACGCCTGCGCCAGCTCGCGGCGCGTGCAGCGCGCGAGCTCGGGCGCCAGGCCACCGAGGGGCGCGTCGTCGTCGACGACGACCACCGTGGGCGTCGCGCGTGCCGTGATCGCGCCGACCTCCCTTGGGCCGAGGCGTACGTTCAGCCCCGAGGCCACGGCACCGAGCCGGGCGACGGCCGCGTAGGCGACGGCGTAGTCGATCGACGGCGGGAGCGCGATCGCCACCACGTCGCCGGGTTCGACGCTGCGCGCCGCGAGCTCGGCGGCGACGGCGTCCGCGGCCGCGATCCACTGGGCGAACGTCAGGCGCCGGGCGCTGTCGACGTAGGCCTCCCGGTCGCCGAACGCGTCGACCGCCGCGTCCATGGCGTCCGCGATCGTCGCGTGACGACCGGCGAGTGGGGGAGCGGGAGAGGGGTTCATCTCCGGGAACGTAGGTAGAGTTGACGCGTTCGTCAACATCGCGTCGCGCACGGGGAGTCCACGATGGCGCACGAGGTACGCAGTGTCCGTTCCGCCTCGCCGACGTGCCGGTGGGCGAGGACCGGGCGGCGGGTTGGAGCATGATCCGCGACGCGGGCGACGTCGTCGACATCGACGGGGCGGTGTTCCTCACGTCGTGGGCCGCGGTCGAGGCCGGCGCCCGTCACCCGGAGGTCTTCTCCTCGAAGCGCGTTCGACAGCCTGGGCAGCCCGCTGCCGCTCGTCCCCATCGCCATCGATCCGCCCGCACACGTGCGCTACCGCCGGCTGCTCGACCCGTTCTTCGCGCCGCGGCGCCTCGCGCCGCTCGAGGACGACCTGCGCGCGCAGGTGGGGAAGCTGCTCGACGGGCTCGTGGGCCGCGGCGGCTTCGACGCGATCGCGGACCTGGCGGTGCCCTACCCGTCGCAAGTGTTCCTCACGCTGTTCGGGTTGCCGTTGTCGGACCGCGAGCAGCTCGTCGCGAGGAAGGACGGCCTCCTCAAGGCGGTCGACCCGACCGGCGGCGAGCTGGAACCCGAAGCCCTCGAGGATGCGCTCGGGATCTACGAGTACGTGCAGCGCTACGTGAGCGACCGTCGCCACGGTGACGGCACCGACCTCATGACCGAGCTCCTCCAACTCACCGACGAGGGTGGCCTCACCGACGAGGACGTGACCGTCGCCGAGAACATCCACGCCGGGGCCGACCAGTCGAGCCGGCTGTCGTGGCTCGTCGACCTCGTGCACCCGGGGCGGCACCCGCTGCCGGCGACGGCGGTCGCGGCGGTGCGCCGATTCGACCTCGAGGAGCACCTCGGTCGCCGCCCCGGCGAGCTGCCGTACGGTCGCCGCCGTCTCGTCGGGATCCGCGGGCGATGGCGTCGGGCCCGTCGGTGCTCATGCTCGACGAGCCCGCGGCGGGACTCGACTCGACCGAGAGCCGGGAGCTCGCCACCCTGATCCGCGCCCTCGCCGACGAACGGCGCATGGCGATCCTGCTGGTGGAGCACGACGTCGGGTTGGTCATGTCGATCTGCGACCGGGTGGTCGTGCTCGACTTCGGCCGGGTCATCGCGTCGGGCACACCCGAGGAGGTGCGGTCCGATCCCGCCGTCCTCGCCGCGTACCTCGGTGAGCTCACCGAGCAGGGCGCGCCCGCGGCCGAGCCGGAGGTGGTGCAATGACCAGCGACGACGCGACCGGAACCGCGCGGACCGGCGTGCCGCTCCTCGAATGCGTGGGGCTCCACGCCGGCTACGGGGGTCGGGCGGTCGTCCGTGATCTCGACCTCGACGTCGGGTCGGGTGAGGTCATCGCGTTGCTCGGGCCGAACGGCGCGGGGAAGACGACGACGCTGCTCACCCTGTCCGGCGATCTGGCCCCGATCTCCGGGACGATCTCGTTCGCCGGGGACGCCGCCCGCCGTCCCCTGTTCAAGCGGGCGCGGCAGGGGATGGCGCTGGTCACCGAGGAGCGCTCGGTGTTCATGGGCCTGACGACGGCCGACAACCTGCGGTTGGGCGGCGTGTCGCGAGAAGCGGCCGTCGACATGTTCCCCGAGCTCGAGCCGCTCATGAAGCGCTCGGCGGGATTGCTCTCCGGCGGCGAGCAACAGATGCTGACGCTGGCGCGCGCGCTCGGCCGTTCGCCGCAGGTGCTCCTCGCCGACGAGCTCTCGCTCGGGCTGGCCCCCCTCGTCGTGGAGCGGATGTTGCGCGCGGTGCGCACCGCGGCCACCGAACGCGGCGTCGGCGTGCTCCTCGTCGAGCAGCACGTCAAACGGGCCCTCGAGATCGCCGACCGCGTCTACGTGATGCAGCGTGGCCGGATCGTCCTCTCGGGCACGCCCGCCGAGATCGGGGGCCAACTCGACGACCTGCAGTCGGCGTACCTCGCCGAGGCGTCGAGCCCCGAGCTGCCCGCGGGCGGGGGGGATCCGGGGCCGGACGTCGGTTATTAGGGCTTCTTGGTGCTCCGCTCCAGGAAGGCGTTGACCTTGTCGCGGAAGTCGTCGGACGTGAAGAGCAGGGTCTGGGCCATCCGGTCGAAGTCCCGCGCCGTGCGGCGGTCGACGGAGGCCGCGGTGTCGATGGCGAGCTTCGCGAGACCGAGGGCCTCCCGCGGCATGCCGGCCAGGCGTCGCGCGAACGTGTCGACCCGCTCGGCGAACTCGGCGACGGGGTACACCGCGTGCACGAAACCGATGGCGCGCGCCTGCTCGGCGTCGACGGTCTCACCCGCCATCGCCATCCACTTGGCCCAGTGTGGGCCGACGAGGCGGGTGACGCGGCTGATCCCACCCGAGCCGGGGATGACCGCCAGGTTGGAGACCTCGGGCAGGCCGAACGTCGTGGCGTCGGACGCGAGACGGAAGTCGCACGACGCGGCGAGCTCGACGCCGGCGCCCATGCAGTGCGACTGCGCGGCGAGCACGACGGGCTTCTCGATCCGCTCGATCTCGTCGTACAGGTCGTGGTGGGCGTCGGTCCGGTACTGGCGGCGGATGTTCGAGCCGCGGCGGGTGCCGTCGGCACCGGTCCCGACGTCGACGTCGAGGCTGGCGACGTCCTGCCCCGCGGTGAAGAAGCGCCCCTCGGCGGTGATGACCAGCACGCGCAGGGCGTCGTCGTCGCCGAGATCGCGGACGGCGTTGGCGAGGACCTCGAACATCGACGGGGTGATCGCGTTCATCTTGTGGTCGCGCGTGAGCGTGAGGGTCACGACTCCGTCGCGGTCTTCCCTACGGATCTCGTCGGTGCTCATGTCCCCCCTGGCGCGGCCGTCATCAGACTCTAGGGAGCCGAGAGTTTCACTTGCATATCCCCACGCCCGGGCCCGTGTCCGGACCCGGGCCGGGTGCCTAGGATCCGCGACGCACGACGATCGGAGCGTACGACGATGACGTGTCGGGTGGTCCACTTCGGGACGGGGTATTCGGGGGTGCACACGTTGCGCGGCATCATCGACCACCCGGAGCTCGAGCTCGTCGGCCTCGTGGTGCACAGCGACGACAAGGTCGGTCGCGACGCCGGGGAGATCGGCGGGCTCGGGCGGATCGGGGTCGTCGCGACCCAGGATCTCGACGCCGCGTTGGCGGTGGACGCCGACGCCTTCTGCTACATGGCGACGACGCACGGCCGGTTCAAAGCCGCGATCGCCGAGGTGTGCCGGATCCTCGAATCCGGCACGAACGTCGTGACCACGTCGTTCGGGCTCCTCATCCATCCGGGCTCGGCGCGACCCGACGTGCTGGCGCGACTCGACGACGCGGCGCGTCGGGGTGGCGCGTCGTTGCTGTCGACCGGCATCGAGCCGGGATTCTTCAGCGACTACCTGCCCGTGATCCTGAGCGGCTGGTCCCACCGGCTCGACTCGCTGCGCGTCTACGAGCTCGCGGTGTACGAGTCGGGCCACCAGAGCGACGAGGCGGCGTTCACGATCTGTAGCTTCGGCCAGCCGGTCGACACCGCGCCGCCGATCGTCGACCCCGCCGGGATGCTGCCGTGGGCCGGGGTGGTGCGCTCCATGGCCGACCAGCTCGGGGTCGAGCTCGACGGCTCCCCGCCCCTCGAGTGCGAGTTCAGCTTCCGCGAGGGTGACGACCATCTCGCCGGCGGCTTCAACATCAACGCCATGCGGGCGGTCAATGCGATCCCTGCCCTCTGCGCGGCCGACGCCGGCGTGGTCTCGACGTTCGACCTGCCGCCGGTCACCGGCCGGGGCCGGGTCGCACATTCGAGCTCCACCTGAGCGGGTCGGCGGGGCGGAGCTACCGTCCGGGCCGCGCCGTGGCCCGACCAGAAAGGATCGACGATGGATCTGGGAATCGCCGGGAAGGTCGTGTTCTTCACGGGCGGGAGCAAGGGCATGGGGCGGGACGCGGCGCACATGCTCGCGGCGGAGGGGTGCCAGGTCGCGATCGTCGCGCGGACCAAGGTCGCCATCGACGAGACCGTCGGGTCGATCAGCGCCGCAGGCGGCACCGCGATGGGTGTCACGGCCGACATCACGAACGCGGACGACGTCGACCGGGCCGTGGCGGAGGTGATGACCGCGTTCGGCCCTCCGTTGATCGTGATCGGCCAGACAAAGTTCAACATTCCCGGTGACTTCGCCGACATCACCGAACCCGAGAGCTACGTGGACTCGTTCCGCAGCTACACGATGAGCCAGATCTACCTGCTGCACGCGGCGCTGCCCGCCATGAAGGAGGCGGGGTGGGGCCGCTTCGTGCACATCGGGTCGGCGACGGCCAAGGAACCCGAGGGCGCGATCCACCACGCCATCGCCAACGCGACCCGGCCGTCGACGACGGGACTCCTCAAGACGGTGGCGGACGAGTACGCCCGGTTCGGCATCACGGTGAACACCGTCGCTCCCGGGTGGATCGGCACGCAGAACGCGTACGACTATCTCGAGCAGCAGGTCGGATTGCGTACCGACGGGGAGATCCGCGACTGGATGCGCGAGCGCGCCGGCGTCCCGGCCGCACGGATGGGCCGCCCCGACGAGATCGCGTCGATGATCGTCTACCTCTGCTCCGAGCAGGCGGGGTACCTCACCGGCAATTGGATCGAGGTCGACGGCGGCAAGCATCGTTCCGCCTTCTGAACGCGAGTGCGACGGAATTCCCGATGAGAGGTGGACCGGCGTGACCGACACGAACAGCACGACGAAGCGCGAGGCCTTCCTCCGCTCGATCGTCGATCCGGCGAGCAGCGCGGTCCTGACCATGGAGCTGCAGGAGGGCGTCGTGGGTCCGGACGCGATGATGCAGGCACTCGTGGCCGAGGTGCAGCGTACGGACATGCTCGGCGTGGTGCGCCGGGTGTGCGACGCGGCTCGTGACGCCGGTGCCCGCGTGGTCCACTGCACCGCGGTGTCGCGGCCCGACGGCGCGGGCGCCGCGGTCAACTGCAAGATCTTCGCGCTCAACGACCGGATGCGACGCGAACAGGGGGGCACGCCGACCGACCTCGGGACGCCGGGGGCGGAGCTCGTCGCCGGGCTCGCGGACCCACGCGACGTCGTGGTGCCGCGCCTGCACGGGATGACGCCGTTCATGTCGACGTCGCTCGACCAGATCCTCCGCAACCTCGGGGTGCGGACGGTCGTCGCGACCGGCGTGTCGGTGAACCTGGGCGTCATGGGGATGGTGATGTCGGCGGTCGATCTCGGGTACCAGGTCGTGCTCGTGCGCGACGCGGTCGCCGGCGTCCCCGTGGAGTACGCCCAGGCGGTGATCGAGAATTCGTTGTCGTTGCTCGCGACCGTGGTCACGTCGGACGAGCTGCTCGCGGTGTGGGCATCATGAGCGATCGCATCCGCGTCGGGATCATCGGCGTGGGCTGGGGTTCAGTGGTCCAGGTGCCGGCCTTCCGCGCGGTGCCCGAGTACGAAGTCGTCGCGCTGTGTTCGCGACGCCCCGAACGGGTCGAGCAGGCGGGCGAGCAGCTCGGCATCGACGACCGTTCCACCGAGTGGGAGTCGTTCGTCGCCCGCGACGACCTCGACCTGATCTCGGTGTGCACGCCGGTCGAGCTCCATGTCGAGCAGACCATCGCCGCGCTCGACGCCGGCAAGCACGTGCTGTGCGAGAAGCCGGTGGCGGTGAACGAACCGGACGCCCGCCGCATGCGCGACGCCGCGGAGGCGTCCGGACGCGCCCACGCGGTGTGCTTCGAGAACCGCTTCGACGACGTGCGTCTGCCGATCTGGGACCTCGTACGCGACGGGTTCCTCGGCGATCCCTACGTGGCGCGCGCCACCGCGATCGCCGACTACTGGCATCCCACCCGCGGGCTCCAGTCGGAATGGATGTACCGGTCCGACGCCGGTGGCGGCTACCTGATGGGTATGGCCTCGCACGACATCGACTTCCTCTGCTGCCTCTTCGGGGAGCCCGCCGCGGTGTGCGCCGACGTCCGCACGACGGTCGACCGGCGGACCCGGCCCGACGGTTCCGTGCTCGAGGTCGATGCCGACGACACCTCGACCCTCGTCGTGCGAATGACGAACGGCCTGGTGGCGACGATCACGACCAGCGCGGTGGGGCTCGGTCGCAACCACCGCGAGCTCGAATTGCTGGGGAGCGCGGGCGCCATCTCGGTCGACGGCGCAGTACAGGGTTCGGGCCGCGAGACCGTCGTGCGGGCCACGCACGTCGCCGACGACGGAGACGGGGTCGGAGGGGAGACGGTGGTGGCGGCGAGCGCGCGGATGCCCCGCAGCGGCGTCGAGCTGCCCAAACGCCGGGCCGCGGGTGCGATCCGGTCGCTGGCGCTGATGCTGGAGGAGTGGCTGCCGGCCTTCGCGGGTGAGCCGGCTCCCGGCGTGCCGACGCTGCGCGACGGCTGGCTCGTCCAGCACGTCGTCGACGCGGCGCGCCGCAGCTCGGCCGGCGCGGGGTGGGTCGCGCTCGGGGACTCCGGCGGCTGACCGTTGTCGCCGGGCTCCGCTCCCAGGGTCGCGCTCGTCACCGGCGCCAACAAGGGCATCGGCGCGGCGACCGCCGCAGGATTGGCGCGGCTCGGCTTCACGGTGCTGCTCGGCAGCGCGCGACGGAGCACGCGGCGCGGCCGCGGCCACCCGGATGCGCGACGACGGGCTCGACGTCCGCTACGTGGCGCTCGACGTGAACGACGACGCGTCCGTCGCCGCAACCGCCGACGCGATCGATGCGGGGATCGGTCGCCTTGACGTGCTGGTGAACAACGCCGCGATCAAGCTCGAACGCGCGCCGTCACCACCGAGCCAGTGCTCGCTCACGACGGTGCGCGAGACGTTCGAGACCAACGTGTTCGGGACGATCCGGGTGTCGCTCGCGCTGCTCCCGCTCCTCCGGCGGTCCGACGCGCCGCGGATCGTCAACGTGTCGAGCGGGCTCGGCTCGCTCGGGCTCGCCACCACCGATGGGAGCCGGTTCCAGGCGAAGCCGCTCCTGAGCTACAACGTGTCGAAGGCGGCGCTGAACTCGTTGACGGTGCAGTTCGCCAACGAGCTGCGCGGCACGAACTTCAAGGTGAACGCCGCGGACCCCGGGTTCACCAACACCGACATGACGGACCGCGGCACCCGGACCCCGGAGGACGGCGCCGCCATCGTGCTGCGGTTGGCGACCCTGCCCGCGGACGGCCCGAGTGGCTGCTTCTTCGACGAGCGCGGCGAGCTGCCGTGGTGAGCGAGGAGATCACGTGACGATCGAGTTCGGCATCCAGCACGCCGCGGGCGATCCGAACTGGGGCCCCGGGATCCTCGCCCCCGTGGCGGTCGCCGGATTCGCGCGCGCCGCCGAGGCGTCCGGGTACGGCGCGATCGCGTTCACCGACCACCCGGCGCCCTCCACGAAGCCGGAAGCTCTGCGTCACCACGCCATCGCCTGGCCGCCGTTGACGCGGAACACGTTGCCGGTCGCGTACTTCGCCGCGTCCGAGAGCAGGTAGTGGATCAGGAGCGCCTGGTCCATCGGCTCGCCGACCACGTGGAGCGGCGTCTCGCTCTTCGTGGTCTCGATGAACTCGTCGTACGCCTGCTGGTCGAGGGTGCCGTCGGGCTTGTGCAGCCGCCAGGTGGTGAACGGCGTGAGGACCATGCCCGGCGCGATCACGTTGACCCGGATCCCGTGCTCCCCGGCCTCGAGCGCGGCGGTCATGGTGAGCATCGCGACCGCAGCCTTGGTGAACGCGTAGACGCCGATCCCCGCGTAGGGCGCGTCGATCGCCGCCGACGACACGTTCACGATCGACCCTTGCCGCGCGCCCTTCATCGCGCGGATCGCGTACTGCGTGCCGTAGAGCACGCCCTTGAGGTTCAGCGCGATGCCGCGGTCGATCATGTCGTCGTCGAGGTCCTCGATCAGGCCCGGGAACATCGCACCGGCGACGTTGCACATCCCGTCGAGGCGACCGAACTCGGTGGCCGCGCGCTCGACGACCCCGGCCACCTCGGCGCGGACCGTGACATCGGTGGGGACGGCGAGGGCCGTGCCGCCGGCTTCCTCGACCGCGGCGACGGTGGTGCCCAGCCCGGCGGCGTCGACGTCCGCGCAGACCACCGTCGCGCCCGCGGCGCCGAGCACCGCGCACGTCTGGGCGCCGATGCCGCTCGCGGCGCCGGTCACGATCACGACGCGGTCGTCCATGCGGTAGGCGTCGAACGGGCTGGCCGTCGTCATCGCTGCTCTCCCGGGTCGAGGAACTGGGCGCGGGCGTGCCCGGCACGGGACCTTACGTTGGCGCGCCCCATTGGCGCGCCGGTCAGGGCATCAGGCGAGGCGCGGTCGCGGCCGTCGCCGTGTCGCCGGCGCGGTCGGGTCGTCGAGCTCGGTGAGCGCGGCGAAGGCACGCTCGATCAGGGTCGGCAGGGATTCCCGGCCGCCCCGTTCCAGCCACCGGACGAAGGTCGACCACATGACGCTGGCGATGGCGGTGGCGAGGACCTGGGCGCGGAGGTCGTCGGGATCGATCCCTCGCCGCGCCGCGATGACATCGGCGTAGGCCCCGACCATGCCGCCGTCGGATCGGGGCTGCGGCCGGAAGCCTCGCTGGACGGCCCGACCCCAGAGGAGGATGAGCTCCTCGTCCTCCGGGTCCATCCCGAGGTGCACCGCGGCGATGAACGAGGCGAGCAGGCTCTCGTCGCTCGGACGCTCGGCGACGCGCCCGCACGTGACGTCGTTCAGGCGTCTCGGGAGCGCGGTGAAGACGGCGTCGCGGGAGGGGAAGTACCGGAAGAGGGTGCGCACCGAGATCCCTGCGGCGGAGGCGACCTGTTCGACCGTGATGCCGTCCTCGCCGGCGTCGGCGAGCAACTCGATGGCCGTTCGCTCGATGTGGCGCACGACGCGCGCCCGTCGCCGCGCCCACCCGTCGGTGGTCTCGACGCGACCGCGCGCCGGGTCCGGCGTCGCGGTCACGGCGAGCCGGGAGCGAGCCGCGCGAGGTACTCCTCGCAGGCGGCGATCCGCCCCTGCTCGACCGTCAGGATCTGGACGACGTGCGTCGGGCCGTCGTCACCGTGGAGCGTCGCCTGGACGACGAACCCCCGCTCGGTCACGAGCGTGCGGACGTCGCGGAAGGCCGGCGGCACGCCCGGCGCCGCCTCCGCCATCCGCCGCTCGGATTCGTCGCGGTCGAGCCACCGGTCGTCGGAGCTGAGCGGACGCGCCGAAGCCGAGTAGCCACCCGACAAGCTGAGAGCCGGCTGTGACCGGGGGTCCCCACCGCGACCTCCGCCGCCGTACGGTCTCTCCCTGGGAGGGCCCGAGTGGCCGAGGCGCACCATGGAAACCCGATCGCGCGAGGTCGATGACCCGCCCGTCGAGCAGGGGCACACCGGATCCGAGGGTCGCTCGCGCGGCGGGAATTCGGGTCGCCGTCGCGGGTTCCTCCACTGGGTGCGCCGTCCGTACGTGATCTTCCCGGTGGCCCTGCTGCTGGTCGTGGGCGTCTGGTGGGTGGGGTTCCGTTCGAACGGCAGCAACGCGACCGCGGCGGCCGCGACGCAGCAATTGGCGACGGTCACGAAGGGCCCGATCAGCAACACGGTGTCCGCCGAGGGCACCGTGGCCGCGGCGCAGACGGCCAACCTGAGCTTCCCGTCATCGGGTGTGGTCACCGCGGTGAACGTCAAGGCCGGCGACGCGGTGACCACCGGTGAAGTGCTCGCGACGATCGACTCGGCGCAGCTCGCGGCCGCGGTGAGCACCGCGCAGTCGAACGTCGCGACGGCGGCGGCGAAGCTCGCCGACGACGAGGCCGCCGGGGCCTCCGCCGACCAGATCGCCGCCGATCAGACCAGCGCCACCTCGGCGGGTGACGCGCTGGCCACCGCCCAACAGGCGCTGGCCGGCGCCTCGCTGGTCGCGACCTTCGACGGCACCGTCTCCGAGGTGAACGCCACCGTCGGCGAGCAGCTCTCCGGCAGCGGCACCGGGGCTACGACCGCGACGGGCTCGGGCACCGGCTCGGGCCAATCGTCGTCGACGCTCGGCAGCGGCTCGAGCGGCGGGTCGCTCGGCGCCGGTGGCGGCGCGTCGTCGTCGGGAACGTCGTCGGCGTCTTCGTCGTCGCCCGCGGTCCAGGTCGTGAGCAAGGGCCAGTACGCGGTGACGCTCTCGGTGGGCAGCAGCGACATCCCGCGGGTCGCGGTCGGCCAGGGCGCGACGGTGACGGTGACCACGTCGAGCGCCTCCGGCGGGCGCTTCGGCGGGCGCTTCGGCGGTGGCGGCGGATTCGCCGGAGCCGGTGGCAACGATTCGGCCGCCGCGGGCTCCGGAGGTGCGGGCGCCGCCCCGACCGGGCTCGGCGCGTCGGCCACCGGGACCGTCACGTCGGTCAGCCAGGTCGCCACCGCCTCGTCGGGAGTGGCGGGCTATCCCGTCGTCGTCAGCTTCAACGCCGACGCCAACTCGTTCTACGTCGGCGCGACCGTCACCGCCGCGATCGCCACCGACGCCAAGAACGACGTGATCCAGGTCCCGACCCGGGCCGTCTCGACCACCAACGGCAAGACGGTCGTCACGGTCGCCACGAGCGGCGCGCTGGACGGCCCGACCGAGACCCGGGCGGTCACCACCGGGATCACCGCGGGTGGCCAGACCGAGATCACGTCGGGGTTGCGGGTGGGCGAGAAGGTCGTCATCACCCTGCCGGGAACCTTCGGCGGGTTCGGTGGGCTCGGTGGCCGGAGCACCACCGGCGGAACGGGTGGAGCCGGCGGATTCGGCGGATTCGGCGGGGCCACCCGCACCCCCGGGGGTGGCGGATGAACCCGGTCAGCCCGAGCGACGTGCACCCGCCGCCGGTGGTGGAGCTCGTCGGGGTGAGCAAGGTCTACGCGGCGGGTGAGCTCGAGGTCGCCGCGCTCGCCGACGTGTCGCTCGCCATCGAGGAAGGCGAGTTCGTCGCCGTCTCCGGGCCGTCGGGGTCGGGGAAGTCGACGCTGATGCACATCCTCGGCTGTCTCGACGTGCCGACGCGGGGCGTGTTCCGCCTGGCCGGCCACGATGTCTCGTCGTTCGACGAGAACCTGCTCGCCGACGTGCGCAACCTGTTCATCGGGTTCGTGTTCCAGCAGTTCAACCTGCTCGCCTACCTGCCGGCCTGGCGCAACGTCGAGCTCCCGCTCGTGTACAGCGGGATCGAGCCGGCGGTCCGGCGCGAGCGCGCGCTCGCCGCGCTGGACCGGGTGGGGCTCGCCGACCGGGGCGACCACCGTCCGGGCGAGCTGTCGGGTGGCCAGCAGCAGCGCGTCGCCATCGCGCGCGCGCTGGTGACCGAGCCGGCGATGATCCTCGCCGACGAACCGACCGGCAACCTCGACTCCGGCTCGACGACCGACGTGCTCGGATTGCTCGAAGTGCTCAACCGCGAGGGCAGCACGATCGTGCTGATCACCCACGAGCACGACATCGCGCAACGGGCCCCGCGCAAGGTGGAGATCCGCGACGGTCGGATCCGGGACCCGGACGCGCCCGCGATGGCCGAGGTGGCGCGGTGACCTGGCGCGACACCTTCCGCACGTCGATCGAGGCGGTGCGGACCCACCGCCTCCGGTCGGCCCTCACGATGCTCGGGATCCTCATCGGGATCACCGCGGTGGTGCTGACCGTCGGCCTCGGCGACGGAGCCAAGGCACAGGTCCAGGACCAGATCAACCAGCTCGGGACGAACCTGCTGGTGGTCTCGCCCGGGAGCTCGACCAGCACGACCGGGACGCGCGGCGGGTTCGGGACGGCGCCGTCGCTCACCCTGCAGGACGCGCAGGCCCTGGCGCGGCAGTCGGTGGCGCCGGACGTCCAGACCGTCGCGCCGGTGTCGACCACCTCGGCGTCACTGGTGCGCGGTTCGACGAACTGGACGACGACGCTCACCGGCGCCACCCCGACCTGGTCGGTCGTGCGCTCGCGGGGCGTGACCTCCGGCCGCTTCGTCACCACCGCCGATCAGCAGAACGCCGCGGCGGTCGTGGTGCTCGGACCCGACACCGCGCAGCAGCTGTTCGGCAACGCCGATCCGATCGGCCAGACGGTGGCGGACAACGGCGTGAAGCTCGAGGTGATCGGCGTGCTGGCGCCCCTGAGCTCGTCGGACCAGACGTCGAACAACGACCTCGCCATCGTCCCGCTGAGCACCTACGCGCAGAAGCTCGTCGGAGGGGTGAACCGCAACTCGGTCAGCTCCATCTACGTGAAGGCGACATCGGCCGGAACCCTCTCGGCGGCCTACCAGGAGACCAACGCGCTCCTGTTGAACACGCACAAGATCACGACCGCGGCGAACGCCGACTTCTCGATCGCGACCCAGCAGTCGATCCTCGCGGCGTCGACGTCGGTCGACGACACCCTCACGGTGATGCTCGCCGGCATCGCGATCATCGCCCTGCTCGTCGGCGGCATCGGGGTCATGAACATCATGTTGGTCTCGGTGACGGAGCGATACCGGGAGATCGGTGTGCGCAAGGCGATCGGCGCGCGCCCCAAGCTGATCCGGCGCCAGTTCCTGGTGGAAGCGTCGGTCCTCGGCCTCGCGGGAGGTTTGCTCGGGGTCGTGTTCGGGCTCGTCGGGGCCGCGCTGATCCCCGCGTTCAGCGATTCCCGCGTGATCATCTCCATTCCCGCCGCGGTGGGCGCGATCTTCGTCGCGATCGGGATCGGGGTGGTCTTCGGCGTCTATCCCGCGTCGCGCGCGGCCCGGCTGGCGCCCATCGACGCGCTCAGGAGCGAATGATGACCGACGCGGTGCAGGTCACGCGTGCGGACCGCCGCCTCGCCGCGCTCTTCCCCGAAGCGCGCGGGGAAATGCCGAGACCGTGGTGGCAGCGCCGCCGTGGGGTCGCGACGATCGCGGTGGTGGTCGTCGCGCTGGTCGCGAGCGGACTCGTCGCCGCCGACGCGTTCGGCAACTCGGGCGCGAGCTACCGCACGGCGACCGTCGCCGACGAGAACGTCGACGCGGTGCTCACGGGCGTCGCCACGATCGAGCCGGTGACCCAGGCCGCCGTCGCGTTCCCGGTGAGCGGGACGGTGGCGTCGGTGAACGTAGGGATCGGCGACCCGGTCGCGGCCGGCGGCACCCTCGCCTCCCTCGACACCGGGGCGCTCACCCGGACGCTCCACGCCAAGGAGGCGGCGCTGGCCCAGGCGCAGCTGACCCTGTCGAAGGCGTTGTCGGGCCAGAGTGTGGGCGGCATCGGGAACGGCGCGACCTCGGGCGCCAACAACAGCGCTGGCGCGACGGGGTCGGGTCCGGCGTCGGCGACCGCGGCGGCGTTCCGCACGACGGGAACGGGCGGGAACCGGATCGTGCTCGCGGCGGCGACCGGCGACCCGCAGCTCGCCGCCGCCCAGCAGGCCGTGCTCGTCGCGCAGCAGCACGTCGACGCCGCGCTGGCGACCGCGGCGACAGCCCTGAGCGCGGAGACCTCCGCCTGTGCCGCGTTCGTCACGCCGCCGACCTCGACGACGGACCCGCCGGTCAGCACGACCACCCCGCCGACACCCGACGCGACCGCCTGCCAGACCGCGATCAGCGACGTGCTCAGCGCCCAGACCGCGGTGAGCGCGGCGCAGAAGAGCCTGGCCGATGCCGCGAGCGCGCTCGACGCGCTGCTCGCGTCCCGCGCCGCGCAGCCTCCGCCGACGACCACGTCACCCCCGACCGGGGGGAGCCGCACCGGCGGATCGTCGTCCGCGAGCAGCGGATCGACCAGTACCTCGAGGTCCGGGGCGACGGCCGGGGCAAGCGGGTCGTCACCGTCGGCCGCCGACCTCGTCGCCTACCAGCGCTCGGTCGACGCCGCGGCGGCGGCCGTCGCGGCGGCCGGGCAGGCGGTCGACCAGGCGACGATCGCGAGCCCCGTCGCGGGGACCGTGGTCGCGGTGAACATGAAGGTCGGTGACGCGGTCAGTGCGGGATCCTCGACCGCGGACATCGTGGTCCGCGGTGCCGGCGGCTACGAGGTGTCGACGACCCTCAGCGTCGACCAGGTCCCCGCGGTCTCGGTCGGCCAACCCGTGACCGTGCTCCCGGACGCGACGCACCGTGCGCTCACGGGCCACGTCGTCTCCATCTCGGTGATGCCGGCGTCGACGTCGACCACGACCACGCTCTACCGGGTGGTGGTCGGCTTGACCGATCCCGGCGCGAAGCTCGACGACGGCGCCACCGGCACCGTGCAGATCGTCACCAAGCAGGCGAAGGCGGCGCTGGCGGTGCCGACCTCGGCGGTCACCACGCTCGGGGTTCGCCACAGCGTCACCGTGCTGGAGGGCGGGAGCCCGACCGTGGTGGCGGTGCAGGTCGGCGTGGTGGGCACCACGTGGACCCAGGTCATGTCCGGCGTCACCAAGGGTCAGCAGGTGGTGCTGGCCGACGTGTCCGCCGCGCTCCCGAACTCCGCGACCACCTCCAGCAGCTCGACCACCGGCACCGTCCGCATCGGTGGCCTCGATGGTTTCCCCGGCGGGGGGCGCGGCTTCCCCGGCGGCACCAACCGCACCGGCTGACCAGCACAGGAGACGACACCATGTCCCTCACCCGATCCCGCCCGCGAGGGCTCACGTGGTTGACGCTCGGCGTCGCGTTGCCGCTCGCCGTCGCGCTCGCGGCGTCGCCGGCGGGCGCCCAGACCACGAACCCGCCGCAGTTCGCGACGGGAGCCGTCACGAGCATCCACGGGTCGTCGATCCAGGTCGACAACCAGAACCAGAACAGCGAATCCACCGTGGTCGTCTCGCCGTCGACCACGCTGCAGAAGCGTGAGTCGGCCACCGTGTCGGCACTGGTGGTCGGGGCCTGCGTTCGGGTGACCGGCACCGGCAGCGACACGAAGGGCATCACCGCGACGTCGGTGGCCGTGAATGCCGCCACCGCCAACGGGTGCGAGGGCGGGTTCGGTGGCCGGATCGGCGCCGGCGGTGCGAACGGTGGGCCTCGATTCGGTGGGGGGCGTCCGCCGGGGAACTTCGGTGGCGCGAACGGCGGGTCCGGTGGATCCCGTGACGGCAACCGGACGCGCCCGGCGAACTTCGCCACCGCCTCCGGTCCGGTGGTGTCGGTCTCGGGCGACCACGTCACCGTGAAGTCCACGTCGTTCGTCCGTCCGACGACCAAGAAGGCGAAGGCCACGGCCGCCAAGAAGGCCAAGCAAGGCGCGAAGCCGAAGACGACGACGCGCAATGTGACGGTGACGGTCGGTACCTCGACCACGATCACCCAGACCGTGGCCGCGAGCGCGACCGACATCACCGTCGGGTCGTGTGTGACCGCGGTGGGCACGACCTCGTCCGGCGCGGTGAGCGCGAGCAACATGACGATCTCGGCCCCGGTGAACGGCACGTGCGGATTCGGCTTCGGTGGAGGTGGCGGCTTCGGTGGCGGCGGTTCCGGTGGGGGAGGCGGTTCGGCCACGACCGGCGGTGCGGTGTGAGCAGCGGGTCGATCACGAGAGGGAGCGGACGACGATGATCGAGGCAGAGGGCCTGACCAAACGCTACGGGTCCACCGTGGCCGTCGACGACCTGAGCTTCGCCGTCCGCCCGGGGCTCGTCACCGGGTTCCTGGGTCCGAACGGCGCGGGCAAGACGACGACGATGCGGCTGTTGCTCGGCCTCGACCGGCCGACATCGGGGCGGATCACGACCAACGGACGCCCCTACGAGTTGCACCGATTCCCGATGCGCGAGGTCGGGGCGCTGCTCGACGCCAAGGCGGTGCACGGCGGTCGGCGCGCCCGCGACCACCTGCTCTGGCTGGCGCAGAGCAACCGGATCCCACGACGCCGGGTCGACGAGGTGATCGACGCCGTCGGCCTCGGTGCGGTGGCGAAGAAGCGCGTCGGCACGTTCTCGTTGGGGATGAGCCAGCGTCTGGGCATCGCGGCCGCGCTGCTCGGCGACCCCGAGATCCTCCTGTTCGACGAGCCGGTGAACGGTCTCGACCCCGAAGGGATCGTGTGGATCCGGGAGCTGTTCCGCGGTCTCGCCGCGGAAGGCCGGACCGTGTTCGTCTCGAGCCACCTCATGACCGAGATGGCGCTCACCGCGGACCACCTCGTCGTGATCGGCCGCGGGCGTCTGCTCGCCGATGCGCCGCTCGGCGAGCTGACCAGCCGCTCCCTCGGCTCGGTCCGCGTACGGACCCCGGATGCCGCGGCGCTGGCCGCCCTCCTCCGGGAGCAGGGGGCGGTCGTCGACGTCGAAGCCGGCGGTGCGCTCGAGGTGCACGGTCTCGACGCGCCGGCCATCGGGGAGATCGCGGCGCGTGGCCAGGTCGTGCTCCACGAGCTCACGCCGCAGCTCGCGTCGCTCGAGGAGACGTTCTTCGAGCTCACCGGTGAGAGCGTGGACTACCGCGCCGAGCACACCGGTGCGACCGCCCGGGCGGTGACACCATGACCGCGAGCGCCGTCGAGCCACCCGCCACGCGTGCCACGAGCGAAGGCGCCGAGTTCCCGGCCGTGCTCCGCGCCGAGGCGACGAAGCTGCGGTCCGTGCGCTCCACCGTGTGGACGCTGCTCGTCACGCTCGTGGCCATCGTCGGGCTGGGCGCGTTGATCGCGGCCGCGGTGGGTCAGCCGCTGGGACCGGCTGAGCATCCACGAGCGGCTCACCTTCGACCCCACGACCGCGAGCCTGCGCGGCATCTACCTCGCGCAGCTCGCCCTCGGGGTGCTCGGGGTGCTCGTCATCAGCTCGGAGTACGCGACGGGACAGATCCGCGCGACCTTCACCGCGATGCCGCGGCGCGCCTCGGTGCTCGCCGCCAAGGGCCTCGTGTTCGCGTGCGTCGCGTTCGCGGTGAGCGTCGTGGGGTGCGTCGCGGCGTTCGTGATCGGCCAGAGCATCTTCGCGACCAAGCACGTCGGTGTGTCGCTGTCCGATCCCGGAGTGTTGCGCGCGGTGCTCGGCGGTGCCGTCTACCTCACCGCGATCGGCCTGCTCGGCCTCGCGCTCGGCACGCTGCTGCGCCGCACCGCCGGCGCGATCGCGACCTTGTTCGGCCTCGTGCTGATCGTCCCCGCCCTGGTCAGTGCGCTGCCGTCACCCTGGAACACCGACGTCAGCAAGTACCTGCCGAGCGACGCCGGGAGGGCGCTGTTCACGGTGCGGTCGCAGACCGACCTGCTCTCGCCCCTCGCGGGTCTCGTCATCCTGGCGGTATGGGTCGTCGGCAGCCTCGTCGTCGCGGGGGTCGTGCTGCGCCGTCGCGACGCGTGACGCCGCTGCGGCGCGGCCGGGAACGTCGTCGGGCGGTCAGCCACCCAGCGCGCGTCGGAACCGGTCGACCGTGTGGTCGCGGGCTTCGGCCCGGGTGAATTCCTGGGTGCCGAGCAGCTTGGCCCGCACGTGGGCCGAGACCACCGCCTGGATCGCGAACGCGTCTGCCTCGGGCTCGGCCCGCGGGAACACGCCTTCGCGCCGGCCCTGGCGCAGCACCTCGATCAACGGGGCTCGGTTCGCGGCCATGCCGGCGGTGTGCACGTCGTCGTAGCCCTCGGCCATGGTCGCCTCCGGCGACGAGAGCACGGCGGCGTGGCGCAGCCGGCGCGCGTCGTAGACCACGGCCAGGTTCTGGTCCACCCACGCCTCGAGCGCGTCGATCGGGGTGGCGGCGGCCGCGACCGCGGCGATGAGCGTCTCGGTGACGCGGTCGTTGTCGACCCGGTACATCGCGACGAGGAGCTCGTCCTTGGACCGGAAGTGCCGGTAGAACGTGCGGGTGGAGTAGCCGGTCTCACGGAGGATGTCGTGGACCGACGTCGGGCGCGAGCCGTTCCTCAGGATGAGGTCGTACGCCGCCCGCATGATGGCGTCCTTCTCGGTCCGGTACTTCGCCATCCGCGCCGGTGAGAGGGTCCGGGTCCGGGTCGGTGGCGAGGGCGTTGGGTCGACCGGCACGCGCCCCAGCATATCTGCGAACAGCATTTTCACTTTGGACCGGGGTCGGGTTACGCTCCGGCGCACGTCCCGACCGGACCGAGCGAGCAGGTGACATGAGCATCAAGAACCAGGCTGCCGTGGTGGGGGTCGGCGCGACGCCGTACTACAAGCGGGGTCGTTCGTTCCCCGAGACCGAGCTGTCGATGGCGTGCACCGCGACGCTCGCCGCGCTCGAGGACGCCGGCCTCACGATCGAGGATCTCGACGGCTTCGCGATCTACTCGTACTCCTGCGACCCGGCCGAGGTCGCGTCGACCCTCGGCGTTCCCGAAGTGCGCTTCGCGGCGTCGCTCACGTCCGGTGGTGGCGGCTGCGCGGGCGCGCTGGGCCTCGCGGCGGCGGCGATCCACGGCGGAATGGCCACGGTGTGCGTCACGTTGATGACGCTGCAGCAGCTGCACAAGCGGCTCGGCGGTTCGGAGATCGACGGCGTGCTCGCCTACGCGACCATGTCGGAGGGCGGGAGCACCTACGGCGGCGGGGGCGTGCCCCCGAGCGCGGCGTTCGCCGCCAACGCGGGGTTGCTGTCGCCCGGCCACAGCTTCTCGGTGCTCGCCCAGCGGCACATGCACCTCTACGGCACGAAGCGGGAGCACTTCGCCGAGGTCGCGATCTCGGAGCGGGCGAACGCGATCCGGCGCCCGGCCACCGCGCTGCAGACCCAGCCGCTCACCCTCGACGAGTACTTCGCGGCGCGGATGATCTCGGACCCGCTGTGTCTCTTCGACTACACGCAGGAGACGGACGGCGCGGTCGCGGTCATCACCGTCGCCGCGGACCGGGCGAAGGACCTCCGGCAACCGCCCGTCTACGTCCTCGCGTCGGCGCACGGTGGGACCGGTCGGTGGGGGCCCGCGATCTTCCGCTACTTCCAGGCCCCCGACGAGGAGTTCGCGTCCTCCGGTCACCGCCCGGTCGCCAAGCGGCTCTACGGGATGGCCGGGGTGACTCCCGCCGACGTCGACGTGGCCCTGCTCTACGACCACTTCTCGCCGATGGTGATCATGCAGCTCGAGGATTACGGCTTCTGCCCCATCGGCGAGGGCGGCGCGTTCGTCGCCGACGGGAACATCCGGTGGCCGAGCGGCTCGATCCCGGTGAACACGCACGGCGGCAACCTGTCGGAGGCCTACATCATCGGGATGACCCACGTGCGTGAGGCGGTCGAGCAATTGCGGGGCACGGCCGTGAACCAGGTGGAGGGCGCGGAGATCGCGCTCGTGACCGGTGGACCCGCCGCGCTCCCGGTGAGCGGCACCCTGTTGCACCGGTAACCGATGCAACGCGAGCGAAACGACAGGACGACGAGATCATGAGCGAACCGACGATCGACGAGCCGACAGGAACCCCGGGCGTGTTCCCGACGATCCTCACGCGCACCCACGCCGACGACGCGACCCAGCCGTTCTGGGACGCGGCCCGCAACGATCAGCTCGCGGCCCCGAAGTGCACCAACTGCGGCACCTTCCGGCTCCCGCCGGGCCCGTTCTGCTTCGTGTGCCAACACCGCGACGTGGAGTGGGTCACCCTACCGGGCACGGGCGCGGTGTACAGCTTCACGATCGTGCGTCACCCGCTGGCGCGCATGCTGCACGACGCCGTGCCCTACGCGGCGGGGATCATCGAGCTCGACGGCACCCAGGGGGCCGGCGCCCGCATGATCGCCAACATCGTCGACTGCGACGTCGACAAGCTCGCCATCGGTGATCGGGTCGAGATCGTCTGGGAACACGTCAACGACGAGATGTCGGTGCCGCGCTTCCGCCCGATCCCGGGCTAGGCCCTACAGCTCGTCGTCGGCGAGGAGATCGGTGGGGTCGGTCTCGAGGATCTCACCCGGACGGTGATGGACCGAGAGGTCGTCGACCTGGCACGTGACCCCGTCACGCTCGCTCCAGCGCTCCACGACCAGCTCCGCGTCCTCGTCGCTCTCGCAGAGCTCGCGATGGACCTCGACGCCGTGCTCGAACACCACCACTTCGATCGTCGGGCTGCTGTGGGGATCGCCGTGATCGACCTCGGTCATGGTTCGCTCCTCCGTGGCGGATGTCCTCCCAGCATGCCCGCAAGCGTGCCGGCGCCCAAGAGGCGAAGGTCACACCCGCGATCCCGGACCGAAGGACCCTGGTGGGCGGCGCCCGGGTGGTCGAAGCTGGGGCGATGTCGACCGATCCTCCAGGTGCAGGGGCGACCGCCTCCGGACCGGGTTGGCGGCGGGTACCCGGCGTCGCGCTCGTACGCGGGTACCGGCGGAGCTGGCTGCGACGCGACCTGGTCGCCGGCCTCGTGCTCACCACGCTCCTCGTCCCCCAGGGGATGGCGTACGCGGAGCTCGCCGGGCTGCCGCCGGCCACCGGGGTGTACACGACCGTCGTCGCGCTGCTCGCGTACGCGATCTTCGGTCCCTCCCGCATCCTCGTGGTGGGACCGGACTCCGCGCTCGGCCCGCTGATCACGGCGGCGATCCTGCCGCTCCTCGGCGCCGGAGGCGATCCGGCCCGCGCCGTTGCGCTCTCGGGCATGCTCGCGTTGCTGATGGGGGCGCTCTGCATCGCGGCGGGTCTCGCCCGCTTCGGGATCCTCGCCCAGCTGCTCTCGAAGCCGGTGCGCATCGGGTTCCTCAACGGCATCGCGCTGGTGGTGTTCGTGAACCAGCTCCCCAAGCTGTTCGGCTTCACCACCGACGCCAGCGGGTTGTACGACGAGCTCTCGGCGTTCGTCCGCGGCGTGCGCGACGGGGCGACGGTCCCTGCCGCGCTGATCGTCGGGCTCGGGTCGCTGGCGGTGATCCTCGGGGTGCGGCGCTGGAACCCGCGCGTCCCGGGCATCCTGCTCGCGGTGGTCGGGTCGGGCCTGGCCACCGCCGTCTTCGATCTCACCGCGCGCGGCGTGAGCGTGGTCGGACCCATCCCGTCGGGGTTCCCGGCGCCGGTGTTCCCGAACGTGGGCCTCGACGACGTCGGCGCGCTCTTCGTCGCGGCCGCGGGGATGGCGTTCGTGACCCTCGCTGACACGACCGCGCTCTCCCGGAGCCTGGCGGCCGAGCGCGGCGAGCGCGTCGACGCGGACCAGGAGATCGTGGCGCTCGGTGCCGCCAACGTGGCGGCCGGACTGTTCCGGGGTTTCCCGGTGAGCGCGTCGGCCACCCGGACCGCGGTCGCCCGGTCCGCGGGCTCGGGCACCCAGATCGCCGGGGTCGTGGGCGCGGTCGCGACCCTGGCGATCCTTGTGGGAGACGCCGGGCTCGGGCGCCGGCTCCCGCAATCGACGCTGGCGGCCATCGTGGTGGCGGCGGCCGTGCTCCTGGTCGACGTCGCCAGCCTGCGGTGGTTCTGGCGGGTCCGCCGATCCGAGCTGTACCTGTCGCTCGCCGCGCTGCTCGGGGTCGCGCTCCTCGGCGTGCTCGAGGGCATCGCGGTGGCGATCGTGCTCGCGCTCGGTGACTTCGTCCGCTGCGCCTGGCGACCGCACGACGCGGTGCTCGGACGCCTCCGTGGCCGCAAGGGCTACCACGACGTCCTCCGCCATCCCGACGCGGCGCGGATCCCCGGTGCCGTCCTGTACCGGTTCGACGCACCGATCTTCTTCGCCAACGCGGAGTACTTCTCGGACCGGCTCACGGCGGTGCTGCGGCACCAACCCGTCGAGCCGCGCTGGCTCATCATCGCCGCGGAGCCGATCACCGACGTCGACACCACCGGCGCCGAGGTGCTGGCCCGGTTGCTCGACCGGCTCGAGCGCGGCGGCATCGCGCTCGCGTTCGCCGAGCTCAAAGGGCCTGTGAAGGACCAGCTCAAGGGCTACGGCCTGTACGACCGCATCGGCGCCGAGCACTTCTTCCCGACCCTCGGCACCGCGGTGCACGGGTACCTGGCCGCGACCGGAACCGCGTGGGTCGACTGGAGCGACGAGGATGGCGGCGACGCGCCTCCCTGACCGCCCGCGGGAACTGACCTACAGTGCGGGTGGCCGAGGAAGACGCGAGCCGAAGGTCGAGACCCGTGTGTGCTTCTCCGCCGAGGCCGACTTCACCGCCGGTGTGGTGGTCGGTGTCGTCGGCGTGGCGACGCTCACCAAGGTCCGTCACCGGCGGGAGGTGCCCCTGGCCCTGCTGCCGTGCCTGTTCGCGCTGCACCAGATCGCGCAGGGATTCGTCTGGCTGAGCCTCGACGATCGCATCTCGCGCTCAGCGGGCCATTTCGCGCTGTACGCGTACGTGCTGTACGCGTGGGCGCTCCTCCCGGTGTACCTGCCCGTCGCCGTCGCGCTCGTCGAACCCGACGTCCGCCGACGCCGCTGGACGCTCGTGTTCGCGGTGCTGGGGGCGGTCGTCGCCGGCAACCTGCTGTGGGCGATCCTGCACGAGTCGATCAGCGCCGGCATCGTCGGCCACACGATCCGCTACCGGGGTGTCGGCAGCCTCGCCGGCCTGGCGACCGTGCTCTACGTCGTCGCCACCTGCGGGTCACTGCTCGTGTCCAGCGTGCGCCGCATCCGCTGGTTCGGTGTCGTCAACCTGGCGGCGGTGCTCGTGATCGTCTGGGTCGAGCAGAACGCGCTCACGTCGTTGTGGTGCACCTGGGCCGCAATCGTGAGCGTGCTCCTCTACCTGGAGTTCTCCGACCGGGCGGACCTGACCGTCTCGCCACGGGCTGACCGGGACGGCGTCCTGCCCGCCGGGGGCTAGCGCTTCGTGCGGGGGAAGTGCTCGATCTCGGCGTCGCTGCCGGGGAAGAAGAGGCCCTCGTGGCCGTCGTCCTCCCACCGCACCAGGTACGGCGGGCCACCGTCCTCTCCTCGCACGTCGAGGATCTCCGCGTCCCGGTCGCGCTCTCCCACGTGGTGGCCCTTGATGACGAGCCGATCGCCGATCGCTGCGCGGATGTGCTGCTCCTGTCGCCGTGGTCTCCCGGCAGTGTCGCCCGATCTCGGCGGGCCGGAAAGGGCCGAACGTCCCGCCGGGTCCGCGACGATCTCACGCGGGTGCGGGTGCCGCCCCGGGCCAGCGCCGACACCGCTGATCCGCCCGGCTTCCATCCGGACGACGCGGTCGGCCTCCGACGCCACCTCGCGATCGTGGGTGACCATCACGATGGTGACGCCGTGGCGCTCGCGCAGCTGCGTGAAGAGGTCGAGGGTCTGTCGCACGGACACGGGGTCGAGACTGCCCGTGGGCTCGTCGGCGAGCACGATCCTCGGTCCGTTGGCCAGGGCGCGCGCCAGCGCCACCCGCTGGCGTTCGCCGCCCGAAAGCTCCGGCGGCTTGCGGGCACCCTTGTCGGCGAGGTGGACCTCGGCGAGCAGGTCGTCGGCGCGCCGCCGCCGGGCGCGGCGGGAGCCGTGGGTCCCGAACATGGCGATCTCGACGTTGCGGAGGGCGTCGAGGTGGGGGAGCAGGTTGTGGAGCTGGAACACCATGCCGATCACCTCGCGCCGGTAGCGGTCGACGTTGGGCAGGTCGCGCAGGTCACGGCCGTCGACCATCACCGCGCCGCGTGTGGGCTGGTCGAGGGCAGCGAAGAGGTGCAGCAGCGTCGACTTGCCCGATCCGGACGGACCGGTGATCGCGACCCACTCGCCGGCCTCGACCGAGAGGTCGGCGCCGTCGAGCGCGCGGACGGCTCCGCCCGAGTACTCCTTGGTGACGTTCACGGCCTCGATGGCGGGTGGCACCGCGCTTCCTCCGCTCATTCGCGCCGGAGCGCGGTCAGGGGCTCGAGCCGGCTGGCACGCAGGGCCGGGTAGACCGCGGCCAGGAGCCCGATGGCGCCCGCGGTGTAGAGCGCCCGCCAGAAGCTCCCGGCGGTGAAGTGCGTGTGCAGGATCCCTCGTATCGCAGGGAGTGACTCGAGCACCCGCATGGCGGCGAACGACAGCGCGACCCCGGCCACCGCGCCCAGCAGGCTGATGGCGAGCGCCTCACCGAGGATGAGCGCCCAGAGCCGTCGGCGCGACCACCCGATGGCCCGCAACACGCCGAACTCGCGCGTGCGCTCCACGAACGAGAGCAGCATCGTGTTCATCACGATGACGACGCCGATCACGAGGGCGAGGTACGTCGCGCCCTTGCCCGCGGCGTTCAGGTAGTCGAGCGTCCGGTCGACCCGGCCGAACTCCGACACCAGCCGCACGGTCGCCAACGAGGGGTTGTCGTGCTCGATGCGCCGGCGGACCGCGTCGATCTTGGCCCCGGGGCTCACCGTCGCGAACGCGAGCGTGACCGTGCCGGCCTTGCGTTCCTCGCCCTGGAGGAACGTGAGCGGCAGCATCGCACCACCGTCACCGAAGGCCTGGCCCGTGTGGTAGATGCCGACGACCGTCTTGGGCCCGCCGGCGATGTCGAGGGTGTCGCCCACGCGCTTTCCGAGGTTGTCGGCCAGCGCGCCATCCGAGCATCACCTCGTCGGTCGCGGTGGCCGGGTACGCGCGACCGGCCACGATCCGAACGCCGAAGGGGGTGAGAGAGGCCGGCTCGAGCCCGATCTCGAGGAAGTTGGGGTTGTCGCCGTCGAGGTTCTCGAGCACGATGAGCGCGCCGATCACGTTGGCGACGCCGGGTTCGTCGCGCAGGCGCACCACCTGCGCGTCGTCGATCACGCTGTTGAGCGCACCGTCCACTCCCTTCTGGGCGATGGTGAAGTCGGCGTTGCCGGTCTGGAGGATGGCGGCGGCGGAGCTGCGCAGGCTGTCCGTGGCCACACCGAGCGTCACGACGGTCATGACGCCGATGGCGACCGCGAGCGCGGTCAGTGCCGTGCGTACCTTCTTTGTCCACAGGTTGTGGCCGATGAGGCCGAGGAAGGACACGCGGCGAGCTTCCCAGGAGCCGGTCGCCGGGAGCAGGGCCGGAAGTCCCCTCGATCGATCGCCGGATGTGACCGACGGCCCTGGCCCCGATGGGCGAAAGGGTGGATCCTGGGCGCAGGCCGGTTCCCCCGCCGGTCGCCGTTCCCGAGTCCCCGAGAGGTCGAGATGATCGTTGACGAGTCGCTCCGCGGCGTGGTGATGCTCGACCGAGTGGGCCGTGACGACGTCGGCGTCGTCGGTGGCAAGGGAGCCAACCTGGGCGAGCTGCTGCAGGCGGGGTTCCCGGTCCCGGGGGGCTTCGTGGTCACCGCGGCGGCGTACCTCGACGCGATGGACGCGGGTGGGGTTCGCTCGGCCCTGCGCGAGCTCTCGACCGGCGCGGCGACGGGCAGCGACCTCGCGGCGAGCGTCGCGGAGATGCAAGGCCTGGTGCACCGGGCGGGGGTCCCGGACGCGCTGCGCGGCGCGATCGAGGCGGCCTACGGCGGTCTCGGTTCCGACGTGTTCGTGGCGGTGCGGTCGTCGGCGACCGCCGAGGACTCCGCGGCGACGTCGTTCGCCGGCATGAACGAGACGTACACGAACGTCCGCGGCCTCGACGAGCTGCTCGTCCGGATCGTGGACTGCTGGGCGTCGCTCTTCGCCGCCCGGGTGTGCTCCTACCGCAGCGCACAGGGGATCACCGACGAGCCCGCGCTGGCGGTCGTGGTCCAGCGGATGGTGGACTCCGACCGGTCGGGCGTCATGTTCAGTGTCGATCCCACCACCGGCGATCGGGCGCACGTGGTGATCGAAGGCGCGTTCGGTCTCGGTGAGGTCGTCGTCGGTGGTGCGGTGGAGCCCGACACCTACGTGGTCGCGAAAGACGGTCCGACGTTGCTCTCGACCCGCATCGGGAGCAAGGAGTTCCGGGTGGAGCGGGGAGCCGACGGTCACGACCGGCGCGTCGACAACGGACCGGACCTCACCGCGCCGCGGTGTTGTCGGAGGCCGAAGCGGTCCGTCTCGCCGAGATGGGCAAGCGCGTCGAAGCGCACTACGGCGTGCCCCAGGACACCGAATGGGCCTTCGAGGGCGACACGCTGTTCCTGGTCCAGACCCGCCCGATCACGACCCTCGACGCCTCGACGTCAGCCGCACCCGCGAGCGACACCGACGGGTCCGGTGCGGTGCTCGTGAGCGGGCTGCCGGCGTCGCCCGGTGTGGTCGCCGGCCGCGTACGGGTCCTGCACGCACCCGACGAGGGTGACCGGCTCGAAGCGGGCGAGATCCTCGTGGCCCCGATGACCAATCCCGATTGGGTGCCCGTCATCCGGCGGGCCGCCGCGCTCGTGACCGAGAGCGGAGGGGTGACGTGCCACGCGGCGATCGTGAGCCGGGAGCTCGGGGTCCCCTGTGTCGTGGGCACGTCCCGGGCCACCGAGGTGTTGCGCGACGGCATGGTGGTCACGGTCGACGGTCGCCGCGGCACCGTGACCGCGGGTGACCGGACAGCGGCGCTCGCGCCGACGCCCACCGTCACGGGCGCGGGCACGCGGGAGGTGGCGCCCGACGCCGCGCCGGCCGAGACCCTGGGCACGCGGGTCTACGTGAACCTGGCGATCGCCGATCAGGCCGAGCGTGTCGCGGCGCAGCCGGTCGACGGCGTCGGGCTGCTCCGGGCCGAATTCATGCTCACCGAGGCGCTCGGTGGCGTGCATCCACGCCGGCTCATGGCCGACGGTCGGGCGCAGGAGTTCGTCGACCGCATGGCCGACTCGCTCCTGCGCATCGCACGCGCGTTCGCACCGCGGCCGGTGGTGTACCGCTCGATCGACTTCCGCAGCAACGAGTTCCGGGGCCTCGAGGGTGGGCTCGAGTTCGAGCCGGACGAGCACAACCCGATGATCGGCTACCGGGGCTGCTACCGCTACGTGCGTGAGCCCGACCTGTTCCGCCTCGAGCTCGAGACCCTGGCCCGCGTGCGCGACGAGACGCCGAACCTGCACCTCATGATCCCGTTCGTCAGGACCACCTGGGAGCTCGAAGCGTGCCTGGAGCTCGTGGACCAAAGCCCGCTGGGCGCCCACCGGGGGATGCACCGCTGGGTGATGGCGGAGGTCCCCTCGGTGGTGTACCGGATCCCCGAGTACGCCGCGCTCGGGATCGACGGCGTGTCGATCGGGTCGAACGACCTCACGCAGCTCATGCTCGGGGTCGATCGCGACTCCGAGATCTGCGCCGAGCTGTTCGACGAGAGCGACGCCGCCGTGCTCGACGCGATCGAGCGCATCGTCACCGCGGCGCGGGAGGCGGGCATCTCGTCGTCGCTGTGCGGGCAGGCGCCCTCCAACCGGCCCGAGTTCGCCGAGCACCTGGTGCGGTACGGGATCACGTCGGTCTCGGTGAATCCCGACGCGGTCACCGCGGCGCGCCGGGCCATCGGCGCGGCCGAGCGGCGCATCCTGCTCGACGAGGCGCGGGACCGCGTCCGGTGACCGAGGTGGACGCCGGCGATCCGCCCACGAACGCGCCGGCCGCCGCGGTACGCGAGACGCACATCTCGACGCTGTTCTTCACCGGCGACCGCGTCTACAAGGCGAAGAAGCCGGTGAAGTTCGACTTTCTCGACTTCTCGACCGCGCGAACGACGCCGCCAGGCCTGCGAGCGGGAGGTCGAGCTGAACCGGCGGCTGGCGCCCGACGTGTACCTGGGGGTCGCCGAGCTCCGCGACGTCGACGGCGCGGCGGCCGAACCCCTCGTCGCGATGCGGCGCATGCCCGATGCCCGCCGCCTCGCCGCCCTCGTCCGCGGCGGCGACGACGTCGACGGGTGCCTCCGGGAGACGGCCCGCATCGTCGCCGCGTTCCACGCCCGCGCCGAGACCTCGCCCGCGATCACCGCGGCCGGATCGCGCGACGTGGTCCGGTCCAACTGGGAATCGAACTTCGCCACCATGGCGCCCTTCGTCGGCCCGGTGCTCGACGCCGGCGTGGCGTCCGACGTCGAGCGCATGGCGCGTCGCTACCTCGACGGGCGGGGCGCGCTCTTCGCGGCGCGCCAGGATCTCGCCAAGGTGCGCGACGGTCACGGCGATCTGCTCGCCGACGACGTGTTCTGTCTCGCCGACGGCCCGCGGATCCTCGACTGCATCGAGTTCGACGACCAGCTGCGCTACGGCGACGTGCTCGCCGACGTCGCCTTCCTGGCCATGGACCTCGAACGGGTCGGCGACGCCCGCGTGGGCCAACGCTTCCTCTCGTGGTACCGCGAGTTCGCGGGCGAGACCTACCCGGAGTCGCTGGCCCACCACTACATCGCCTACCGCGCGCACGTCCGCGCGAAGGTGGCGTGCCTGCGCGCCGGCCAGGGCGACACCGCCGCCGCGACCGACGCGACGAACCTCCTCGGCCTGGCCCACGACCACCTCCACCGCGGCCGGGTGGCGCTGGTCCTGGTGGGTGGGCTCCCCGGCACCGGCAAGTCGACGGTGGCCGACGGCCTGGCCGACCGCACCGGGTGGACGGTGCTGCGCTCCGACGAGTTGCGCAAGGACCTCGCCGGGATCGGGCACACCACCCGCGGGGGCGACGAGTACGGCGCCGGGTTGTACGACGAAGCGAGCACCCGGGCCACCTACCGCACGCTCCTGGACCGGGCGCGCGCCCTCCTCGGGGCGGGGGAGTCCGTGATCCTCGACGCCTCCTGGACCCGTGAGCGTTGGCGCGAGGACGCGAGGTCGGTGGCGCGCGGAGACGCGCAGCGACCCGTTCGAGCTGCGATGCGACGTCGATCCCGAGGTCGCCGCCGCCCGCCTCGTCACCCGCGCCGGCGCCGGGGCCGATCCGTCCGACGCCACGCCGGACATCGCCGAGCGCATGGCGGGCGTCGCCGATCCGTGGCCCGGGTCCACCCGGCTCGACACCGCCGCATCGGTGGTCGAGGTGACCACGGCGGCGTGCCGCGCGGTTCGGTGACCGGCGCCGCGCCGGTACCGGAGCCACCCGCGCCGCTCCCGGTCGACGCCACCGAGCCGGTCGAACGGCTGCTCCGGGATCTCCGCGCGTCCCGTGAGGGGCTGTCGAGGCTCGAGGCGGCTCGCCGCCTCGTCGCCTACGGACCCAACGAGCTGCAACGCCGCGGCGGTCACCGGCTGTGGCGGCGGTTCGGCGCCCACGTTGCGCCGCGTCACGCGAGCGATGGCGTTGTGCAACAACGCCGAGCTGGCGCGAAGCGACGGGCAGGGTGGGCTCGGTGACGCCACCGAGTTGGCGCTGCTCGAGCGAGCGTCCGCCCTCGGCGAAGACGTGAGCGAAGCCTGGCGCGACCGGGTCCGGCGTCGGCAGTACCACTTCGATCCGCGCTCGAAGCTCATGTCGACGGTCGACGAGGACCCGGCGCTCCCCGGAACGCTCGTGGTGCACACGAAGGGCGCGCCCGAAGCCAAGCTCCGCATCGCCGACGCACTGCGTGACGAGGGCGAGATCGTCGCCATGACCGGCGACGGGGCGAACGATGCGCCCGCGCTCCGCCGCGCCGACATCGGTGTCGCGATGGGAATGTCGGGCACCGACGTCGCGCGTGAGGCGGCCACGATGATCCTCGTCGATGACAACTTCGCCAGCATCGTGGCGGCCGTCGAAGAGGGCCGGCGGGTCTACGCCAACGTGAAGAAGTTCATCTTCTACATCTTCGTCCACCTCACGCCCGAGCTGGTGCCGTTCCTGCTGTTCGCGCTGTCGGGTGGCGCGATCCCCTCCCGTTGACCGTGCTGCAGATCCTCGCCATCGACCTCGGCACCGAGACGTTGCCCGCGCTCGCGCTCGGCCGCGAGCGCGCCGAGCCCGGGCTCATGGCCCAGGCCCCGCGGCGCCACTCCGAGCACGTCGTCGACCGGGCGATGCTCGTGCGTGCGTGGTTGTTCCTCGGTGTGATCTCAGCCGCGCTGGTGATGTTCGGCTTCTTCTCCGTGCTCGCGTCTGCCGGTTGGCACCCCGGCGCTGCGGTCGGCGACGGGACCGCGCTCCACCACGCGTACCTCCAGGCCACCACCATGACCTTCCTCGGCATCGTGGTCTGCCAGGTGGGAACGGCGTTCGCGGCGCGGACCGACCGGGTCGCCCTCCGTACCCTCGGCCTCTTCACCAACCGGCTGCTCCTCTGGGGCGTCGCGTTGCAGCTCGGGTTCGCCGCCGCGCTGATCTACGTGCCTTCGTTCCAGGACGTCTTCGGCACCGTGGCCCTCAGCCCGACCATGCTCCTGCTCACCCTGCCCTTCCCCTTCGTGGTGTGGGGTGCCGACGAGCTGCGCCGCCGGATGCTCCGGCGGCGGACGCCCGGGGGCCCACCGCCGGTGACGGCGACCACGCCCCCGGCCCCGACGATGTGACCGATGGCCCTACCGACCCCGTTGCCGGTGCTCCATGCTGGAGTCACCGGGTCGTGGCGCGCGCGGTCGGAGAGGAGTGGCGATGGCGGCGAATGCGGCAAGGGGGAAGCGGTCCATCGTGGTGGGGCTCGACCGATCGCCCGGTGCCGCCGCGGCCATGGCGTGGTGCTGCGACTTGGCGGCTCCGCTCGACGCGCGCGTGGTCGCGGTGTACGCGCTCCCGCCGTTGTTGCAGGTGATCCCACCGCCGATCGGCTCGGCGCCGATCTCCTACTCGGAGGAGACGAAGCAGTCGTCACGGGACGACCTCGAGCGGTGGTGCGAGCCCTTGCGGGCCGCCGGGATCGAGTACGAGACCATCCTCGAGGAGGGCGCGGCGGCCGAGACGCTGATGCGCATCGCCGACGAGCACGAGGCAACCATGATCGTGGTGGGGCGGCGCGGGTCGGGCGGTTTCGCCGAGCTCCTCCTCGGGAGCGTTCCCCACCAGCTGTCACATCACGCGCGGCGCCCGGTGGTCGTCGTCCCCGCGCAATGAGCGCCGCCCCACCGCCCGCGCCGCCGCGTCCCGCGGGGAACCCCGGGCGACGCCGACGCTCGCTCTCGTTCCCGATCGGCCGCGTGGCCGGCATCCAGGTGCGGGTCCACGTGACCTTCCTGATCCTGATCCCGCTCTTCGCCGTCGCGGGCGCCCAACCGGGAGGGCCGGGCGAGCTCGGTGCGATCGCCTGGCTCTTCGTCATCTTCGGTTGCGTCCTCGTCCACGAGTTCGCGCACTGCCTGGTGGGCCGGCCCCGGGGTGTCGTGGTCCACGAGATCGAGCTGCTACCCATCGGTGGGGTCTCCAAGCTCGAGAACCTCCCCGACGACCCGCACGACGAGCTGGCGGTGGCGATCGCCGGACCGCTCGCCAGCATCGCCATCGCGGCGGTGGCGGCGGGGCTCGCAGTCGCGTTCGCGCAACCCCTGCTGCCGATCAACCTGTTCAACGGTGGGCTGTTGGCGCGGATCGCTTGGTTCAACCTGATCATCGCCGCCTTCAACCTCCTGCCCGCGTTCCCGCTCGACGGCGGCCGGGTCTTCCGGGCCGCGCTCGAGGAGCGGGGGTTGTCGCTCGAACGGGCGACGAGCGTGGCCGCCCGCGCCGGGCGGACCGTCGCGCTGGCGCTGGTCGTGGTGGGAGTGTTCTTCGACGTCTGGCTCGTGCTCATCGGGCTGTTCGTGTACTTCGGCGCCTCGGCCGAGGAGTCGGCGACGTTCGTGCACGCGCGCTTCCGCGGCCACGTCGTCGGCGACCTCATGCTGCTCGAGCCGGTCGTGGTCGACGCCACCACGAGCGTCGCCGAGTTCCGGGCCCTGAGCCGCCGGAGCGGCCAGCGCGCGTTCCCCGTGGTGGGCGCGGGGGGTTACGAGGGGATGGTCCGGGCGGGGGTCGGTGTCGACGCCGATCCCGCGGCGCCCGTGACCGTGCTCGAGGACCGGACCGCGCCGATCGTCACGCCCACCGATGAGTTGGAGCAGTGCCTCGGCGCGGTCGCCACGTCGCCCGGTCAGGCGGCGACGGTGCTCGACGGCCCAGTGGTCGTCGGCGTGCTGCGCGTCGAGGAGTTGCAGCATCTCCTGGTCGATCCGCTCCCGCTCGACGCCGGTCCGGCGGATCCCGGCGCCGGCGGACGTCCATGACCGCGACCGTGTTCGTGGCGCTCGACGGTTCGGAGCGGGCCGAAGCCGCGCTGGCGCCCGCGACGGCCCTCGCGCGGCGGACCGGCGCGGAGCTCGTGCTGGTGACGGCCCGGCCGTCGGGGTCCCCCGACCACGCGACCGAGTCCTACCTCGACGTCTTGACCGCGTTCTCCGGGGAGACGGTGCCGACCCGCCCGCTCTTCCTCCACGACCGCGAACCGGCCGACGCCATCACGCTGGCGGCCGAGGCGGAGGACTCGTTGGTCTGCATGACGACCCACGGTCGGAGTGGGCTCGGCGTCACCATGCTCGGCAGCGTCGCCGAGGAGTGCGTACGCCGGAGCCCGGCGCCCATCCTGCTGGTCGGGCCGAACGTCGACCCCGAGTGGCAGCCGGCCGACGCGCCGATCGTCGTCGCCGGTTACGACGGGTCGTCGACGGCGCGCGACGCCGCGCTGGCGGCCGGCCACCTCGCGGCCGAGCTCGGGGGCAAGGTGAGCGTCGTCGAAGTGGTGCGCCCGAGCGATGTCATCACCACCGGGGGCTTCACGCGCGGCGACTTCGAACAGCTCGAAGGGCTCGTCGCGGAGCTCGGCGCGGGCGTCGCGCCCGCCGACTACGAGATCATCGACGGCTTCGATCCCGCCGACGTGCTGGTGGCGCAGCTCGCACGCCCCGAGGTGTCGCTCCTCGCGGTCGCGAGCCATGGTCGTGCCGGGCTGGGCCGGCTCGCGGTGGGCAGCGTGACCACACGGACTGTGCGCCACGCCTCGAGTCCCGTGTTCGTCACCGGCCCGTGCTACGGCGGGGGTGGTTGACCGGTTTCCGGCTCACCCCGGCCCGTCGCGCGCAGCACGCCGCGGGCATCGTGCAGATGGTGGAGCGCCTCGTGTTCCGCCTCACCCAGCAGCTGGCGAGCGGTGACCCGGCATCCGCCGCGCCGCGCCGTGCGGTCCCACCCGGCGGGATCGGCGCTGCCGATGACGCGTTCCAGATCCCCGGCCGCGGCGACCAGCGCGGCGAGCACCGCGTGCCGGCTCGCGATCCGCGCCGACGCGGTCGCGGCCTCCAGGTGCGGCGGCGAGAGCTCGCGGTCACCTTCGTCGAAGACGAGGACGAGACGCTTCGAGGTGGCGTGGAGCAGCTCTGCCACGTGGGCGCCGTATTCGATGGCCGACCAGCCGGTCGAGGTCGGCCGAGACCGCAGGAGCTCGTCGATCTCGCCGGGCGCGCCTCGACCCCCGAAGAGCCGCCGGTACTGCTCGGGGATCCGCCGCAGGAGGGCGACGGCGGCGTCCGGTCGGGCATCGGAGGCGCGAAACCCGCACGCCGGGCAATCCTCGACCGGCGCGATCCCGGCCGCGACCGCCACCGTCGGACCGGAGCCGGGGTGGACTCGAGTGACGGTCACCATGCGCCCGACTCTGGGGGTCTCACGCCCGGAGGGCCAGAGGCGAAGGTCCCGGATCGGATCCCGCGGGTCGTCGCCGTGGCAGAGTGCGGGGCAGGAGCGAAGGAGACCCGATGGCCCCGAAGTACGCGACCGCCCGGCGCGTCGAACGTGACGAGCTCCTCGAGTTCGTCCGTGACCGGCACCGCGGCCTCCTCGCCACGACCCGGCGCGACGGCCGCCCGCAGCTCTCGCCGGTGACGTTCGGCGTCGACGTCGAGGACCGCATCGTGATCTCGACCTATCCCCGGCGGGCCAAGGCCCGCAATGCACGCGCCAACCCGCTGGTGTCCGTCTGCGTGCAGTCCGACGACTGGAGCGGTGAGTACGTCCAGGTCGACGGGCGTGCCCAGGTGCTCGACATGCCCGAGGCGCTCGAAGGCCTCGTCGAGTACTTCCGCGTGATCTCGGGCGAGCATCCCGACTGGGACGAGTACCGCGACGCGATGCGCACGCAGGACAAGTCGCTGTTGCGCGTCACCATCGACCGGTGGGGCCCGATCGCCACCGGTGGCTTCCCGCCCCCGGAACGGTGAGCCGACCGGGAGCCGGCACGGCCGGTCAACCTTCGGCGGGAAGGGATCTCCCGCTCGATGGCGTGGTCCTCGGCGCGGCTCGCGGTGCGTGATCGCCTCGGTCACGGCGATCGCCAGCATGCCGAGCAGCCGCACCAGGAGGTACGGCACCAGAACAGCAGCAGCGATCGGGCGACGCCACTCCACGTCAGGTGGGACGCGGTCAACGCGGTGATCTCGGTGACGGCGAACACGAAGACCAGGTCGAAGAACTACTCGACGAACGTGACCGCCTGGTCGTCGGGCGCACGGAGCGGACGGTGGCGGTTCAGCATCGGGCCGCGATCGCCGGTGTCCCTAGAGCGGGGTGACGTACGCCCCGCTGATCCCGCCGTCGACGAGAAAGCTCGATGCGGTGACGAACGAAGCGTCGTCGCTGGCCAGGAACGCCACCGCGGCGGCGATCTCCTCGGCTTCCGCGAACCGACCGATCGGGATGTGCGCGAGCCGGCGCCGGGCGCGCTCGGGATCCTCGACGAAGAGCTCCTGCAGGAGCGGGGTGTTCACCGGTCCGGGGCACAGCGCGTTGACGCGGATGCCCTCCCGCGCGAACTGGACGCCGAGCTCGCGTGACAGCGCCAGCACACCGCCCTTCGACGCGGTGTAGGAGATCTGCGACGTCGCCGACCCCATGACCGCGACGAACGACGCGGTGTTGATGATCGAGCCCTTGCCCTGGCGCTGCATGACGGGCAGCACGGCCCGGCAGCAGAGGTAGACCGACCGGAGGTTCACGTCCTGGACCCGCTGCCACGCGTCGAGCCCGGTCGAGAGGATCGAGTCGTCGTCGGCCGGCGAGATGCCGGCGTTGTGGAACGAGACGTCGACGGTGCCGAACTCGTCGACCACGGTCTCGAAGAGGCGTTCGACCGGCCCGGGTTCGCTCACGTCGGCCGCCACGAAGCGCCCGCCCACCGCGTCGGCCGCCGCCTCGCCGGTGACGGGATCGAGGTCGGCGATCACCACGGTCGCCCCCTCGGCCGCCAGCCGGTGGGCCGAAGCGAGACCGATCCCGCTGCCGCCGCCGGTGATCACGGCGACGCGGCCGGCGAAGCGAGGCTCAGAGGCGCTCGAAGCCACGGACCCGCTCCCAGTCGGTGACGGTCGATTCGAACGCGTCCAGCTCGACCCGGGCCGCGTGCACGTAGTGCTCGACGACGTCGACGCCGAACGCCTCGACGGCCACGTGGCTCCCGGCCAGGAGGTTGGCAGCGGCACGAAGGGTCGAGGGCACGCGCGGTCGCGTCGGACGCGTACGCGTCGCCCGCCACCGGCGCCGCCAACGGCAGCTCGTGGTCGATCCCGTGGAGACCGGCGGCGACCAGGGCCGCCACTGCGAGGTAGGGGTTCACGTCGCCGCCCGGTACCCGCGTCTCGAGGTGCAGCGACGGTCCGTGCCCGACGACCCGGAGCGCGCACGTCCGGTTGTCGAGCCCCCACGCGATCGCGGTCGGGGCGAAGCTCCCCGTGACGTAGCGCTTGTAGGAGTTGACGTTCGGCGCGAAGAAGTACGTGAGCTCCCGGAGGCACGCGAGCTGACCGGCGAGGAAGTGCTCCATCACGGGAGAGAAGCCGTGCGGGCCGGAGCCGGCGAGCGCGGGCTCGCCGCCCTCGGAGCGGAGGCTGATGTGCACGTGGCACGAGTTCCCCTCCCGCTCGTCGAACTTCGCCATGAACGTGAGACTGCAGCCCTCCTGGTGCGCAATCTCCTTGGCGCCGGTCTTGTAGATGCTGTGGTTGTCGCAGGTGGTCAGCGCGTCCGCGTAGCGGAACGTGATCTCGTGCTGGCCGAGGTTGCACTCGCCCTTCGCCGACTCGACCGTCATCCCCGCGGTCTGCATGTCGTTGCGGATGCGACGAAGCAGGTGCTCCACCCGCGCGGTGCCGAGGAGCGAGTAGTCCACGTTGTAGTCGTTGGCGGGCTGCAGCTCCCGATAGGCCCCGGCCCACGCCGACTCGTAGGTGTCGCGGAACACGATGAACTCCAGTTCGGTGCCCACGTCGGCCGCCAGCCCGCGGGCGGCGAGCCGGTCGAGCTGGGCCCGGAGGACCTGACGGGGCGACGGACGGACCGGACTCCCGTCGTGCTGCACCACGTCGCACACCACGAGCGCGGTGGCCTCGTGCCACGGGACGACCCGCAGGGTGTCGAGATCGGGTCGGAGCACGAAGTCGCCGTAGCCGCGTTCCCACGAGGTGACGGCGTAGCCGTCGACGGTGTTCATCTCGACGTCGACGCCGAGGAGGTAGTTGCAGGCCTCGGCGCCGCGCTCGACGACGTCTTCGAGGAAGTGGCGGGCGGCGCACCGCTTGCCCTGCAGGCGTCCCTGCATGTCGGTCATGGCGACGAGCACGGTGTCGATGCGGCCGTCGGCGACCATCGCGGTGAGCTCGCCGGTCGACAGAGGCTGCTCCGGCCGCCGACCGGGATGCTCGGGCACCGACGAACCCTACCAACCACGGCGTTGCGAACCGGAAGGTTCAGTCGACCTCGATGGCGGCGCCCGCGAACTGGCTGTTGTAGAGCGCGGCGTACGCGCCCTGGCGGGCCAGCAGCTCGTCGTGGTTGCCCTGTTCGACGATGGCGCCGTTCTCCATCACGAGAATGGTGTCGGCGTCACGGATGGTCGAAAGGCGGTGGGCGATCACGAAGCTGGTGCGGTTGGTCCGCAGCGCGGCCATCGCCTTCTGGATGAGCACCTCGGTGCGGGTGTCGACGGAGCTCGTGGCCTCGTCGAGGATCAGGATCGTCGGGCTGGCGAGGAAGGCGCGGGCGATGGTGAGGAGCTGCTTCTCCCCGGCCGAGACGCTCGTGCCCTCGTCGTCGACGACGGTGTCGTAGCCGTCGGGGAGCGAGCGTACGAAGTGGTCGACGTGCGTCGCCTGGGCCGCCTCGATGATCTGCTCCTCGGTCGCGTCGGGCTTACCGAAGGCGATGTTGTCGCGGATCGTCCCCTCGAACAGCCACGTGTCCTGCAGCACCATGCCCACGTTGGCGCGGAGGTCGTGGCGACGCATCTGCGCGATGTCGTTGCCGTCGAGCGTGATCGTGCCGCCGTCGAGCTCGTAGAAGCGCATGACGAGGTTGACGAGGGTCGTCTTCCCCGCGCCGGTGGGGCCGACGATGGCCACGGTGGCGCCGGGCTCGGCGACGAGCGAGAGCTCCTCGATGAGCGGCTTGGCCGGGTCGTACGAGAACCGCACCCGGTCGAACTCGATGCGGCCCTGCGGATCGGGATCGACGAGCGGCTCGGCGGGGTCGGGGCTCTGCTCGTCGACGTCGAGGAGCTCGAAGACCCGTTCGAGCGACGCGATGCCCGACTGCAGCACGTTGGCCATCGCCGCGAGCTGGGTGAGCGGCTGGGTGAACTGTCGCGAGTACTGGATGAACGCCTGGATGTCACCGATGCTCATCGTGCCGGACGCGACACGGAGTCCGCCGATGACCGCGATGGCCATGAAGTTCAGGTTGCCCAGGAACATCATCGCGGGCTGGATGGTGCCGGAGATGAACTGCGCGCCGAAGCTCGACTGGAACAGCTCCTCGTTCTCGTCGTCGAACCGTCGCTGCACTTCGTCCTGCTGGCCGAACACCCGAACCAGAGCATGACCGGTGAACGCCTCTTCCACGTGTGCGTTCAGGGTGCCGGTGTGACGCCACTGCGCGATGAACTTCGTCTTGGACCGCGAGGTGATCAGCTTCATCGTCAACAGCGAGAGCGGCACCGTGACGATGGTGATCACCGCCAGCAGTGGCGAGATCGAGATCATCATGATGACGACGCCGATGATCGTCAGCGTCGACGTCAGCATCATGCTGAGGGTCTGCTGGAGGCTCTGCGCGACGTTGTCGATGTCGTTGGTGACGCGGCTGAGCAGGTCGCCGAGAGGCTGGCTGTCGATGTAGGCGAGGGGGAGACGGCCGAGCTTGTCCTCGACGTCGCTGCGGAGCGCGTGCATCGACCGTTGGACGACTCCGGCGAGGATGAAGCTCTGGGTGTAGGAGAGGAGCCCGGCGCCGACGTAGATCAGCAGCGCCTGGAGCAGCACCATGTGGAGGTTGCCGAAGTCGATGCCGCTCGGACCGGTGATCCCCGCGACGACGATGTTGGTGGCGTGACCGAGGATCTTCGGTCCGATCACGGTCAGGGTGACGCTGACGACGGCGAGCACGATCACCGCGATGACGCGCAACCGTTCGGGCGCCATGCGTCGGAGCAGGCGCCTGACCACGTCGCCGAAGTTCTCGGAGCGCTCGACCGGCATCCCGACGCCGAACCGGGTGCCCGCGTTCACCGCCACCCGTTGACCCGCTTCGGGGATCTCCTCCTGCTTCTTCTTGCGGCCCTTCCCGTTCGGCGAGGCGCCGTTCCCCGACGCGCCGTTCCCGCTCGCCCCGTTGTTCGCCATCACGCGACCTCTTCCGCGACGAACTGGGACTCGACGATCTCCTGGTACGTCGGGCAGGACTCGAGCAGGTCGCGGTGGGTACCGAGCCCGACGATGCGGCCCTCTTCGAGCACGAGGATCTGGTCGGCGCGCACGATGGTCGAGACTCGTTGCGCGACGACGACCGTCACCGCGTCCCTGGTGACCGGTGCGAGCGCGGCGCGCAGCCGGGCGTCGGTGGCGAGGTCGAGCGCCGAGAACGAGTCATCGAAGAGGTAGATCGCGGGCTTGTGGGCCAGGGCGCGCGCGATGGCGAGACGCTGGCGCTGGCCGCCGGACACGTTGGTGCCACCCTGGGAGATCGGTGACTCCAGCTGGTCGGGCTTCGCCTCCACGAAGTCGCGCGCCTGCGCGACCTCCAGCGCCTCCCACACCTCGGCGTCGGTCGCGTCCGGGTTGCCGAACCGCACGTTGCTGGCCACCGTGCCCGAGAACAGGAAGGGTCGCTGCGGCACGAAGCCGATGAGCCGTTCGACCAACCGGCGATCGAGCTCGCGGACGTCGACGCCGCCGACGAGCACCTGGCCGGAGGTCACGTCGAACAACCGGGCGATGATGTTGAGCAGGGCGGTCTTGCCCGAGCCGGTGCTGCCGATGATGGCGAGGGTCTGGCCCGCCTCGACCCGGAAGTTGATGTCACGCAGCACCGGTTGCTCGGCTCCGGGAAACGCGAACTCGCCTTGGCGCACCTCGAGCGAGATGGCGCCGGAGAGCTCGGTGACGCCGTCGTCGGGCGCCACCACGGACGACGACGTCCGGAGCACCTCCTGGATGCGTCCGGCACAGACCGAGGCGCGCGGTCCCATCATGAGGACGAACGTCCCCATCATCACCGCCATCAGGATCTGGATCAGGTAGGTCAGGAACGCGACGAGAGCACCGACCTGCATCTGGCCGGAGTTGATGCGATCGGCCCCGAAGTAGACCGCGGCGACGCTCGAGATGTTGATCGTGAGGAGCACCGCGGGGAACATCACCGCCATCATCCGGCCGGTCTTCAACGACGTCTCGGTGAGATCAGCGTTGGCGCTGCCGAAGCGCTCGGCTTCGTCGGGCTCCCGCACGAAGGCCCGTACCACGCGGATCCCGGTGATCTGCTCCCGCAGGATCTGGTTCACCCGGTCGATGCGCTCCTGCATCTTCGTGAACTGCGGGTGCATGCGGATCGCGACCTGCCCCACGCTGAGGAGCAGGATCGGGACGGCGACGAGGAGGATCATCGAGAGCGGACCGTCTTCGCGGACCGCCATGAACACGCCGCCGACGATCATGATCGGCGCGGTGACGAACAGGGTGAGGGACATCAACGTGAAGACCTGCACCTGCGTCACGTCATTGGTGATCCGCGTGATCAAAGACGACGATCCGAACTGGCCGACCTCGCGGGCGGAGTATCCGATCACGGTGTGGAACAGGTCGCGGCGTACGTCGCGCCCCACGCCCATGGCCGAGCGCGAGCCGTAGAAGGTCGCCGCGATCGCGAACACGACCTGCACGAACGTGACGCCCAGCATGATGGCGCCGAACTTCCAGATGTAGCTCGTGTCGCCCTTGAGTGCGCCGTTGTCGATGATGCTGGCGTTGAGCGTGGGCAGGAACAGCGTGGCCATCGCCTGCACGGTCTGGAAGATCAGGATGAGGATCAGCCACGGCCGGTAGCGGCGCAGGTACGTGCGGAGCAGTTGGATCAGCACCGCGTGTCCCCCTCGTCGTGCCTGAGGACGCCCTCCAGGAGCACCGCGACGATCTCCTGCGAACTGAGCGGCTCGTCGGCGCCGAATGCGGGATGCACGCACGCGAAGGTGAGCCCGCGGAAGAGGCGTGCCGCGTCGGCCGGCGCACGGGAGAGGTGCGGTGCTTCGGACTCGAAGATCGCGATCAGCGACGGAAGATCCGTCGTGCGCTGCTGGGAATCGCCCCGCGTCGTCCCCGAGGCCGCGCTCAACACTTGGAAGACGTAGAGCACACGCTTGCGCAGGATCTCCACCGCGGCGATCAAGCGGTCCTCGAACGACCGCGTCGCGGGGATGGCGCGGAGCGCGTGCTCGGTGGGGGTGGGGTCGAGGGCGGCCTCGATCACCGCGTCGAGCAGCGCGGTCTTGTCCTCGAAGACCCGGAAGATGGTCCCCTCGGCGATGCCGGCCGCCTGGGCGATCTCCCTCGTCGTGACCGCGCCGCCCTGCTCGAGGAAGAGCGGCAGGGTCGCGGCGACGATCGCGGCGCGCCGTTCGTCGTGAGGCAGCGCGGCGGCGCGGGAGCGTCCCTGGACCTGAGTCATCCGGGTCACTCTACCCTGAGTGAGGGCTCACTCACTGGTCCGGGCTCCGCCGATCCCCGCCCGGAGACCCTTCCCCGGCTTGGCCCGCGGCGCCGAGAGATCCCCACCGGTGCCGCGGGCCGATGGGCGAAGGTGGCCGTGAGCTCTGGCTCGTCAACCAGTTCCGATCGGTCGCGCCGCGCGTACGAACGGTCGACTCGATCTCGTCAGCTCATGACCGCGCGTTCGTGCAACACGGCGAAGAGACGCCGGTTCACGTCGGCACGCCAGCGCGCACCGGCAACGATCCGCGGGCCCCAGCCCGGGAATTGCTCGACCAGCGGCCCGACCGCGTGCTGCAGCCACTCGCGACCGTGCACCGGATCGGCGCGTGCGTGCTCCGCGTAGAACGGGAAGGCGCCGTCCGGGGCGCCCACACGGCGGAGGGCGCGCACGACCCGCCGGCAGCGGGGGCCCGCCTGGAGCTCGAGGAGGCCGAGGGCTCCGACCAGCTCCGGTTGGAACGCGCGGTTCGTCGCCAGCACACCGGTGAGCGCGGCACGCTCCAACGCCTCGATCGGGAGGTCGAGCGGGCTGGGCACCCGCAGCTCGAGCGTGTCGGCGAGCTCGCGGTGCAGCCGGGTGTGCACCATCGCGGGCTCGCCGCGGCCCATCTCGTCCCAGTAGTTGACCGCGAGGGTCAGCTTGGGCCGGCCGTCGAGCCCGAGCTGGCAGATCGCCACGAGGTCGTCGAACCCGCCGTCGGGTCCACCCTCCACCGCGAGGAACTCGACGAGCTGTTCGAATGACGCCTCGTCGGCGAGCCACTCGTAGACAGGCGGTACGAGGTCCTGCGCCGCCACCGCGTGCATCTCGGCGACGGGGTCGAACCGCGGGGTCACGACCGACAGTGCATCGGGCCCGGCAAAGGCCAGGGCGAGCAGCACGTCATACTCCAGCGCGGCCTTGATGCGCGCCACGTCGGGATCGTGCTGGAGCCATTCGGCCCCACCGAGCGTCGCGAGCGGGGCCAGGTGCAGGTCATGGATCGCCTGCAACGCGACGAGGTGGTCGCGCCAGTGGGCCGGACGGTCGTCGACCAGCGACGCCAGGGTCACGCGGTCGTCGCGCAACGCGGCTCGCAGGCGCGACGCGTACGGGAGTGCATCGGTGGCGAGGTCGTCGGCGATCACGTCGGAGCTCTACCCGCCTCGGCGATGTAGGAACCCCTGCGCACCGTCGCGCGCCCGCAGGAGCACGACGGCGCGTTCCGCGGACCACGTCCGCACGCGCTCGGGAACGAGGCGCACGCCCAGTGTCGCGGTCAGCGTGGCGACCGCTTCGGCCTGCGCCGGCCCGCGGACCTGCAGCAGCACCGGTGCCCCGGGCCGCGCGTGGCGGCTCGCGAGCACGATGCACTGGCCCGCGAGCTCCAGACCGTCGGCGCCGCCGTCGATCGCGAGCACGGGGTCGTCGGGATACCGCGGCACCTCCGCCGATCGGAGGTACGGAGGGTCGGCGACGATCACGGCGAAGCGCTCGTCGGCGCGCAGGGCGGCGTCGAGCGGAGCGTGGCGCACGTCGGCGACGATCCCGTGACGCCGGGCGTTGTGGCGGGCCCACGCGCACGCCCGTGCGTCCCGGTCGATCTGCACGATGGCGCGACCGCTGAGGCGCGCGGCGGCCAGGCCGATCTGGCCCGCGCCGCAACACAGCTCGAGCATCGGCCCCGGTGGCGCGCCCGCAGCGAGCTCGGCCGCCCAGGTGCTCTGTCCGAGTGTCCACGGCCGGGGCTCGAGCACCGACGCGTCGGCATCGATGTCGACCGGTCCGAAGCGGAGCCGCCGAACCTCCAGGCCCTTCATGCGTGCGACTCTTCTCCCGAAGCGCGGGCTGGGCTCAGGCTCGCGTCGAGGTCTCCGCGAACGCTCGCACGACCTCACGACAGAACGCCGGGAGGTCGTCGGGCTTGCGGCTGCTGACGAGTTGGCCGTCGACCCGGACCTCCTCGTCGACCCAGCTCGCCCCGGCGTTGTGGAGGTCGGTCTTCAAGCTCGGCCACGAGGTCAGGATGCGTCCGTCGAGCACGCCGGCTTCGACCAGGATCCACGGGCCGTGGCAGATCACGCCGACGGGCTTGCCCGCCTCGAAGCAGTCGCGCACGAACTTCACCGCGCGATGGTCCGTACGGACCTGGTCGGCGTTCGCGACGCCGCCGGGGAGGACGAGGGCGTCATAGTCGTCGGCGCGCACGTCGCCGATCGGATGGTCGACCGGTGCCGTGCGCGACCGGTCGAGGTGCTGGAAGCACTGCACCTCGCCCGGTTCCGGGGCCAACAGCTCCGGCCGCCCCCCGGCTTCGACGATCGCGTCCCAGGGGGTCGTGAGCTCGGCCTCCTCGACGCCTTCGTTGGCGACGAGGAACGCGACGCGACGACCTGCGAGTCTTTGCGACATGGTGTTCTCCTCGGATTCGGGAACGTGGGTGCGTGACTACCCGCACTCGCGTCCGAGAAAACCCGGTCAGGGCCGCACACGCACCTCGACGTCGTGGCCGCGTTCGCGGCACTCGTACGCGGGGAGCGGCATCGCCGAAGGTCCACGCGCGACCGTGCCGTCGGCGATACGGAAGCAGCTCTGGTGCCATGGGCAGACGATCATCTCGTCGGCGACGGTTCCTTCGCCCAACGGCGCGCCGCGGTGCGGACAGCGTCCGCCCAGCGCGACCAGTTCGCCGCGGTGACGGAACACGATCGCCGGCGCGCCGGCGACCTCGAACCCACGGGGTGCGTCGGTCACCTCCGCCGTCGAGCAGGCCCGGGTCCACTCCACGGGTCGGGTCTCGAACGCGGTGTTGTCGGCGCCGACTCCGAGCTCCTGGAGGAGGTGCCCGCCCAGGTACCCGCCGACGGTCGCCGCGGTGGCGCCGGCCAGCCCCCAGGCGACGCCGCGCAGCTGACGGCCGTGCCGGCGCTGCCACCAGGACGCCGAGTAGCAGGCGACGGCAGTGCCGTTGGCGACGGCATGGACGAGCCCGACGCGCCGCGCGCCACCGGTCGTGTCGCCCCAGTCCGACGCGCCGGTGAGCGCGGCCGGCAGCGCGCTCAGCACTCCGAGTGCCACGAGGCGACGTGCCGCGCTGCGCCCGGAACGACCTCCGACGAAGTCGAGCACGAACACGCTCGTCCAGAAGCCGATCGGCAGATCGGTGAGCATCGGGTGCGCCGGATGGCCGAGCCACACGCCGCTCAACGCGTCCTTCACGGCGCCGGAGGGAACCGTGTCCCGGACCGCGTCGCCCAGCGGGCCCGCGACCGGATCGAGTCGCGTCTCTCGCTCGACCCGTGACGCGAACGGGGAAAAGAGTCGCGAAGCCACGGACCAGCCCTACCCGCACGAGTGGGCGACGAAACCCGACTCGAAGGTTTCCCTTCGCACACGCGTGGGCACGAAGGGAACATGGCGTTCATCCTCTGGCTCATCGCAGTGATCCTCGTCGTCGGTGGAATCGTCGCGCTCGTACGCGGCGCCGTCGCCTACGGCCTCGTCCTCATCGTCGTCGGGCTGCTCGTCGGCCCCGGCGGCGTGAGCGTGTTCACCTGACTGCGAGAACACCCGGTTCCGAGTGCTCGGCCCCGCGTGAGCGGGGTCGAGTCGCGTGCGGCTACGAGAGCGCGACCGCGACGACCGCGGCGTCGTCACCGTTGGGGACGTCTCGCAGCAGCTCGCGCATCAGGAACGTGCACAGCGCGTCGGGCTCGTCGGGCCCGGCGGCACACGCGGCGGTGAGCCGCTCGAGTCCGACGTCGATCGACTCGTCGCGGCGCTCGAGCAACCCGTCGGTGTAGAGCACCAACGTCGAGCCGGGCGCGAGGGTGGACCGGTGGACGCGGTACTCACGCCCGAGCCCGAGTGGTGGATCCGACCGGCCCGGCTCGACCATCGCGTGGCCGTCGGCGGCTCGTACGACGGGAGGGCAGTGACCGGCGACGGAGTAGCTCCACGAGTGGTCGGCCGGATCGACGACGCCGTAGAGGGCGGTGATCATCGTGTCGGGCGAGAAGACCGCCACGAGCTCGCTGAGCCGCTGCAACACACGCGCGGGATCGACCTCCAAGTAGGCGAGCGACCGCAGGCTGAACCGCACGTGCGCCATGTCGGCGACGGCCGCGAGCCCGTGGCCCGCGACGTCGCCGATCGCGACGCCGAGACGCCCGTCCGGCAGGGGCACGACGGCGTACCAGTCCCCGCCGATGGCAGCCGACCCGGCCGCGGACTCGTAGCGGGCCGCGGTGCTCGCACCGGCGACCTCGGGGAGATGGAGCGGGAGCAGCGCCCGCTGGACGGTCTGCACCAGGCGCTGGTCCTCCGCGGCCTGGCGCGCGAGCGCCGCCTGGCGCTCTTCGCGCTCGGTCACGTCGAACGCGACCCCGATGGTGCCTGCGGGCACGCCCTCGGCGTCGGTCAGCACCTTGCCGCGACATTCGACCCAGTGCACCGAGCCGTCCGGCCAGATCGTGCGGTGCAACAACGAGTAGGGCCCCGGATCGGCCATGGCCTGCTCGACCCGGGCCAGGCACGTGGAACGGTCGCCCGGGTGCAGCGACTCCAACCAGTCCTCGAACGTGCCGCCGAACGAGCCGGGCGCCATCCCGTGGAGCTCTTCGAGGCGCGCGTCCCAGATCGCAGTGCCCGCCGCGATGTCCCACGTCCACGTTCCGGACTTGGCCGCGTCCAACGCGAGGGCGAGGCGTTCCTGTTCGAGCTCGAGCACGGCTCCATTCTCGCGTGTCCCCCGAGGCCGGCGGGGCCAGGTGTGTCGCCTGTGCTCCGCGAACACGTCCCGGATCGGGCAGGCTGGCAGGATGACCGAAGCAGGCCGCCGCCGTCCGTTCCGCACGCTGCTCCGCGGGTTGCGCCGGGGCAAGGGGCTCGTCGTCGCATCCGACCTGCCGCCGGCGGACGCCGAACGGGTGGTCAAGGCGATCGACGAGGTGCTGGCCCAACCCGAGACCAACGCCCAACGGGCCGCGGCCCGGCGCCTCGTCCAGGCGTACGCGGGGCTCGACGACCAGGGCCGCCGCCGGTTCCTGGAGACGATCGCGAGCCGGTTCGGCACCGATCCTGCCGAGCTCGACCGGGCGGTCGCCCGGATGCGCAACCCGGGCTCGGATCGGATCGCCGCCGAGCGCGCGCTCCGGGGAGCGGTGATCCCGCGGTACGCGTCGCTGCTCCACGTCGTGACCGGCCTGCCCCAGGGCGTCCGCTCACTGGTCGAGCTGCGCGCGGACGTGCTCGCGATGAAGGACCGGAGCCCGGGCCTCGGTCTTCTCGACGACGAGCTCACCGGGCACCTCGCCACGCTGTTCGACGTCGGTCTCCTCGAGCTGCGTCAGATCACCTGGGACTCGCCGGCGTCGGTGCTGGACCGCCTGATGGCGACGGAGGCGGTCCACGAGATCCGCGGCTGGGACGATCTCAAGCACCGGCTCGACGGCGACCAGCGGTGCTACGGCTTCTTCCACCCGGCACTGCCGAACGAGCCGATCGTGTTCGTCGAGATCGCGCTGACCCACGGCCTGGCCGACAACCTCCCCGAGCTGCTCCACCGCGAAGGTGCGGTCGAAGACGCCGACACCGCGATCTTCTACTCGATCACCTCGTGTCAGCCCGGCCTCGCCGGGGTGCATCTCGGCAACGAGCTCATCAAGCAGGTCGTCGACGAGTTGCGTCACGACGTCGACCACCTGAAGACGTTCGCCACGCTGTCGCCGCTCCCCGGCTTCCGTCGGTGGTTGACGGCCCGGGTCGAGCGCCACGAGCTCACGCCTGCCGAGCAGGAATCCCTCGGCGACGACCTCGGTCGCATCGTCGGGCTCGAGGACCGGCTCTGGGTCGACGACGCGGTGCTGGTCGAGCGGGTCCGGCCCGGCGTGTTGTCGGCCGGCGCGCGCTACCTGATGTCGGTGCGCGACGGCCGGGCCGTCGATCTCGTCGCCAATTTCCACCTGTCGAACGGCGCGTCGCTGGAGCGCCTCAACTGGATGGCCAACCCGGCGCCGTACGGGATCGACGAGTCGTTGGGCCTGATGGTCAACTACCGCTACGACCCGGGCCGGATCGCGGCCAACGCCGGTGACTACCTCTCCGACGGGTCGATCAACGCATCGAACCACGTGCGGGGGCTGGTCAAGACCGCGAAGCTCTAGCCTCCGGCCCGGGCGTATCCGGAGAGGGTCACGAGGGGAGCGTTGGTGGTGGAGCGGTTGCAGGGTCGCAGGGTGCTCGTGATGGGCGCGTCGTCGGGCATCGGTCAGGGTGTCGCGCTGTCGCTGAGCGCCGAGGGCGCACGCGTCGCGCTGCGGCGGCGCGCCGCGTCGATCGCCTGGAGCAGGCGGCGGGAGAGTGCGCCACGGAAGCCGTGGTGCTGCAGTGCGACGTCGCCGAGGCCGGCGCCGGGCGGAGGGTGGTCGAGCAGGCGGTCCAGGCCCTCGGCGGGCTCGACGTGGTCGTCTACTCGTCAGGGACCACCGCGTTCACCAGGATCGAGGACGCGACCGCGGACGATTGGCAGACGACGCTCGCGACCAACGTGATCGGTGCCGCGCTGGTGCTCGGCGCGGCGGTGCCGTACCTGCGGGAATCGGAGGGTCACGCGGTCTACCTCTCGTCGGTCTCGGCGCGCTTCTACTCGCCGTGGCAGGGTCTGGGTCTCTACGTGGCGAGCAAGCGGGCCGCGGAGTCGGTGCTCGAGTCGCTGCGCCTCGAAGCGCCCGAGGTGGCGTTCACGACCCTGGTCGTGGGGCCGACGGTGTCCGAGTTCGGGCTGGACGGTGGCGACGCCATGGCCGGCTTCGTGCCGAAGTGGTTCGAGCTCGGTCAGATCGGCGAGCACGTGCTCGAACCCTCCGATCACGGCACCGCGGTCGCGAACCTGCTCGCGATGGACCGTCGGGTGCTTGTCTCCGAGATGGTGATCGAGCCGCGCCGGACCTGAGCGGGTCGCTCAGTCGGCAAGGCCGAGGAAGTTGGCGAGGTTGCCGCGCATGATCGCGTGCACGTCGGCGTCGTCGACGCCCCGCAGCTGCGCGTCGGCGTACTCGCCGGGATAGGCGAGCCCCTCCCCGTGGGGGAAGTCGGAGCCGAACACGAGCGGTTGCACGCCCGAGACCTCGAGCACCCGGGGGACGTTCTCCTCCGGGTAGGGCGCCACGATGAAGTGCTCGGCGAAGATCCGGCTCGGCCGCTGGGCCAGGGTGCCCCACTTCGCCTTCCGGCCCATGAGGAACGCGTGGTCCATCTTGCGCAGGAGGTAGGGGAGCCACACCGTGCCCTGCTCGGCGAGGCATACGTGCACGTCGGGGAAGCGGCCGAAGAGGTTGTGCAGGATCATCCCCGCGGTGAGCTCCATCGCGGGACGGTCGCCCCAGTACATGACCCACTGGAACGCGTCGAACTCGCCGAACGTGATGTCGGGATCCTCGCTCCAGTCCGCGCCGTACTTCTGGTAGTCGGTGCCGCCGAGATGCACCGCGACGCGCGTGCCCGCCTCGTTGATCCGCGACCAGATCGGATCGAACACGGGATCGGCGATCGATCGCCCGCCGAACGGGTTGTCGCGGCCGCCGTGGGCGTGGCCCGACTTGAACTGCACGCACGGTGTGCCCTGGTCGAGCACCGTCTCGAGCTCCGCCACCGCGAGGTCGACGTCGGCGAGCGGGATGTAGGGCGGTAGGAACATCCGGTTCCGGTAGGCGAACCCGACTTCCTCGTGCATCCAGCGGTTGAACGCGCGCGCGTTCGCGTACATCGCGTCGACGTCGTCGGCGAACTCGAACTCGATGTCGTGCGCGCTCGCGGGGAACATCAGCGCCGCTTCGATGCCCTGGTCGTCCATGAGCGCCAGGCGGAGATCTCGATTGCCGTAGGCCTCGGACTGGTTGCGGAATTCTGCGATCAGCTCACGGCGTTGGTCGTCGTCGAGGTCCTTGAGCGGGTTCAGGCGGTTGAGGAGCATCCCCGGGACCGTCTGCATCGGCTCGGTCGCGGCTGGGCCGATGCCACCCGCACCCTTCGGGGCTTCGCCGAGCATCCTCGTCAGCTCCTCGTCGGAAAAGGTGATCTGCGACGAGCTGAACTTCGACGGGCGCCCGGCGAAGAGCTGGATCGGGTTCCCGTCGGAGTCCTCCACGTAGCGGATGGCCAGGTCCCGCTGCGCCGGGTCGATGTAACGCTCGTAGCAGTCGAGCGGCTCGTTGAAGTGGTTGTCGGCGTCCATGATCCGGTACGGCAGCGTCTTCGCCATGCGGCTCTCCTCGGTCGCGGGGGTCGGGCTCAGCCCGGGTACCACTCCCGGATCCCGCCGCCTTCGTCGAAGACGGTCGTCGGGATCTGGTACTCGTGACGGTCGTTGATCTCGTCGAGGTGGTCGCGCACGTTCTCCGCGGTCGCCGGCGCGTCGATCGGCCCGTACCAGCCGCGCGTCACCCCGACGAACACGCGCCGCGAACCGCCCGCCGGCGGCCGAGAAGATCTGCTGGGTCACGGTGCACGCCTCGCTGGCGAGGTAGGCCACCATCGGCGACACGAAGTCCGGCCCGTCGGGGAGCGCGACGGTCAGCTCGCCGCGGCTCGCGCTCGCGAGATCGTCGGCGGAGATGTCCTGCGGACGCATGCCGGCCACGATGCGCGTGGTGGCCACCGGCGCCACCGCGTTCGACAGGATCCCGTACTCGGCGCCCTCGATGGCGACGACGCTGGAGAGCCCCGCGATCCCGGCCTTGGCCGGCGCGTAGTTGGCCTGGTGCCGGCACCCAAAGAGGCCAGATCCCGACGACGTGAAGACGAAGCGTCCGTATCCCTGTTCGCGCATCACGCGGTACGCGGGTTGGCTCACGTAGAACGCGCCGAGCAGGTGGGTGTCGAGGACCCCCATCAGCTGCTCGCGGTGTCATCTCGTCGAAGCGCTCGTTGCGCAGGATGCCGGCGTTGTTGACCACCGCATCGAGACGCCCGAAGGCGTCGAGCGCGGTGGCGACGATCCGCTCGCCCCCCTCGGGCGTCGCGACCGAGTCGAACGACGGCACCGCCCGTCCCCCGGCGGCCGCGATCTCGTCGACCACCTGCTGGGCGGGGCGCGGCGACCCGCCGGTGCCGTCGACCTCTCCGCCGAGATCGTTCACGACCACCGCGGCACCCCGGCGGGCCAGCTCCAGGGCGTGCGCGCGTCCGAGACCGTTGCCGGCGCCGGTGACGACGGCGACCCGGCCGGCGAACGAGATCTCGTCCGGGTCAGCGGCCATGACGGAACTCCGAACCGTGCACGCCGAGAGGGTACGCCCGCGTCGGGCCCGGCCCAGTTGGACGCTGGGACGCCGTTGGCGCAGGCGGCGCGATCCGGAGCATTCTCTGTCGGACGGATGGCGCCCAGGGGGAACCGGCGGATGACGAGCGAAGCACCGACGGCGGGTGACGACCGGACCCGGGTCTCCGAGTTCGACGCCGTGGTGGTGGGGGCGGGCGTCGCGGGGCTCTATGCCCTCCATCACCTGCGCGAGCTCGGCTACTCGGCCCGGGTCGTCGAGGCGGGCGACGGCGTGGGCGGCACCTGGTACTGGAACCGCTATCCGGGCGCCCGATGCGACGTGCCCAGCATGGAGTACTCCTACGGCTTCTCGCCCGAGCTCGAGCAGGATTGGGACTGGAGCGAGGTGTTCCCGGCCCAGGACGAGCTCGAGCGCTACTTCAACCACGTCGCCGACCGGTTCGACCTCCGGCGCGACATCCAGCTCGGGACCCGGGTGACCGCGGCCACCTACGACGAAGCCGACGACCGCTGGCTCGTCGAGACCGACCGCGGCGACCGGTACGCCGCCCGCTTCCTGGTGATGGCGACCGGGTGCCTGTCCGCCCCCCTCGAGCCGCAGATCCCGGGCCGGGAGTCCTTCGCGGGAGTGTCGCTCTACACCAACGCGTGGCCCCAGGACGGCGTCGACCTCGCCGGCAAGCGGGTCGGGTTGATCGGCACGGGCTCGTCGGGTGTCCAGGCGACCCCGGTGATCGCCGAGCAGGCGGAGCACCTCTACGTGTTCCAGCGGACGCCGTCGTACGCGTGGCCCGCCGGCAACCGACCGCTCGATCCCGACCTGCAACGGGACGTGAAGGCCCAGTACCGGGAGCTGCGGGCCGGGCAGCGGCAGAATCCCGGTGGTGTCGTCGGCGCCAGCGGCGCCATCGCCATACCGCTCCCGCGCGACGTGAAGATCCTCGAGGCCTCCGAGGAGGAACGCCTCGCCGCGGTCGACGAGCTCGGCTGGGCGGCGTGCCGGGCCTGGAGCGACGTCCTGAGCGATCTCGACGCCAACGAGGCGGGCGCCGAGCTCTTCCGGGAGATGGTGCGCCGTGTGGTCGCCGACCCCGACACCGCCGAGGGGCTCTCACCACGTGATCTCGCCATCGGGTGCAAGCGACCGATTCTCCACACCGACTACTACGAGACGTTCAACCTCGACCACGTGACGCTGGTCGACCTGCGCCGCGGCGCGATCGAGGAGATCACTCCCACCGGGATCCGCACCGCGCAGGGTGAGTTCGCCCTCGACGTGATCGTCTACGCCACCGGGTTCGACGCGATGACGGGCGCGCTCGACCGGATCGACATCCGCGGCCGCGGTGGCCGGCGGCTGCGCGACGCGTGGGCGGAGGGTGCGCGGACGCTGCTCGGGATCCAGACCGCCGGGTTCCCGAACCTGTTCACCATCACGGGGCCCGGCAGCCCGTCGGTGCTCGCGAACATGGTCGTGTGCGCCGAGCAACACGTCGAGTGGATCGGCGACTGCCTGGTGTACATGCGCGACCACGGCTACCACACGGTCGAGGCGACGCGCGCGGCGCAGGACGCCTGGGTCGAGCACGTCAACGAGGTCGCGGCGCTCACGATGTACACGGCCCCGAACTGCAACTCGTGGTACCTCGGCGACAACATTCCCGGCAAGGTGCGCGTCTTCCTCCCGTACGTCGGCGGGCTGCACACCTACATCGCGCGGTGCGAAGCGGTCGTCGAGGCCGGCTACGAAGGGTTCGTGTTCTCGTGAGGCAGCCCGCCGTGGAGTTCGACCTCTTCGCGGCCGTCACCCGGGACGAGTCCGATGAGTCGTGGCGTGCGGCGCGCGCGCGAGGGTCCGGTCGGCTGGACCGACCGCAACGGCGGCTACTGGGTGGTGAGCGGCTACGACGAGGTGGCCGCCGCCTTCCGCGATTGGGAGCACTTCTCCTCGGCCCGCACCGACCCGGAGATCAGCTCGATCGTGCTCGGTGACAGCCGGCTGCCGTTGCTCACCCCGGAGGAGATCGATCCGCCGGACTGGTACCCGGTGCGTCGCATCCTCTCGGAGCTCCTCGCCCCCCGGGCGGCCGAGCGGCTGCGCCCGCGCGCGCGGCACTGGACCACCCACTTCGTCGACCGGTTCATCGAGGCCGGCGAGGTGGAGTTCACCCATGACCTCTCGGTTCCGGTCCCGGGCGCGGTGACGCTCGAGTGGTTGGGCTTCCCCGAATCGGACTGGGCGACGATCTCGGGCGCGTTCCACGACGTCGCCGCGTTCTCCCGGGGCACGCCGGAGCACCGCAGCGCGCAGCAGGCCTTCGGCACCGTGATGACGCGCATCCGGGAGGAGGTCGAGATCCGCTCCCGCGAGCCGCGCGACGATGCCATGACCGCGATCTCGCACCACGAGATCGACGGGCAACGGATCGACCGGGCCACCGCCGAGTCGATCGTGTTCATGACGGTCGGCGGCGGGGTCGACACCACCACCGCGCTGATCGGCGCCGCCTTGCTCCACCTCTCGCAGTTCCCCGACGAACGGCGGCGGCTCATGGAGGAGCCCGACCTCCTCGTGACCGCGACCGAGGAGTTCCTGCGCTACTACCCGCCGGCCCGCACGCACGCGCGCACCGTGACCGAGGACCTCGAGTTCGCCGGGTGCCCGATGCGGGCGGGTGATCGCGTGCTGTTGAGCGAGGTCTCGTCGGGGCGTGACGAGCGTGCGTTCACGGCCGCGGACGAGTTCGTCATCGACCGGAACCCGAACCGCCACCTTTCCTTCGGGGTCGGGATCCACCGCTGCGTGGGGTCGCACCTGGCGCGCATCGAGTTCGCGGAGGTGATCACCGCGATCCTCACCCGCCTGCCCGACTTCGTGATCGACGAGGACGCGGTCGTCGAGTACCCGAACTGGGCGTCGATCGGTGGTTGGGCCAAGCTGCCCGCGACGTTCACTCCCGGAAAGCGCCTCGGCGATGCATGATCTCGTGATTCGGGCCGGGACCGTCGTCGACGGCACCGGCGACGCCCCCCGCACCGCCGACGTCGCGGTCGACGACGGCGTGATCGTCGAGGTGGGCCGGGTCACGGGGGCAGCGAAGCGGACCGTCGACGCCCACGGGCTGCTGGTGACGCCCGGCTTCGTCGACGTGCACACGCACTTCGACGGCCAGGCGACGTGGGATCCGCACCTCACGCCGTCGTGCTGGCACGGGGTCACCACCGCGCTCCTCGGCAACTGCGGCGTCGGCTTCGCGCCGGTGGAACCGGGGCGAGAGACGTGGCTCATCGAGCTGATGGAAGGCGTGGAGGACATCCCGGGCACCGCCCTCTCCGAGGGGATCCGCTGGGACTGGGAGTCGTTCCCCGGGTATCTCGACGCGCTGGAGCGCATGCCCCGAGCCGTGAACGTCGGTGCGCAGGTCCCGCACGCCGCGGTGCGCGCCTACGTGATGCGGGACCGCCTCCACGAGCTCGCGACCGCCGACGACCTCGACGCGATGCGCGAGATCCTGCGTGACGCGTTGCGCGCCGGCGCGGTGGGCTTCTCCACCGGTCGGACGGCCGGCCACCGCGACGTGCGGGGTGAGCCCGTGCCTGGCACCTACGCACCCGACACCGAGATCGCCGCCCTCCTCGCGGTGATGGCGCAGGAGCGCCTCGGCGTGTTGCAGCTCGTCCCCGCGGGCTCCTCGGGGACGACCGGGCTCGATCCGGTCGGCGCGATGGAGGCCGAAGTCGACTGGATGGTCCGCTACGGGGAGACCTACCGGCGGCCGATCACCTTCCTCATCCTCGAGCACGGGCCCGACTTCGGCGTGTGGCGCGGGTGGTTCGACCGGGTGCGGGCGGCCAACGAGCGCGGTGCCGACATCCACCCGCAGGTGGCGAGCCGCTGCTTCGGCATGCTCTTCGGGCTCCAGTCGCGGATGAACATGTTCAAGTTCCGCCCGAGCTACCAACCGATCGCCGATCTTCCGTTGGTCCAGCGGGTGCAGGCACTGCGTGACCCCGCGCTCCGGGCACGGATCCTGGCCGAGGAGAACGTCGACGGACCGTTCGCGGCCGACCGGATCAGCACCGAGACCTTCGAGAACCTGTTCCCCCTCGGGCGGGACCTCGACTACGAACCGCGGCCCGAAGCGAGCGTGGCGGCCATCGCCCGGCGCCGCGGCGTGAGCCCGTGGGAGATCGCGTACGACCTCATGCTCGGTTCCGACGGACGCGACTTCCTCCTGCTGCCACTGCTCAACTTCGGCGGCGGTTCCTACGACGGCCTGCACGACATGCTCGTCGACCCGATGACGGTGCAGGGCCTCGGCGACGGGGGCGCGCACTGCCGGATCGTCTGCGACGCGAGCATGACGACCTACCTGCTGACCCATTGGGTGCGGGACCGGACGCGTGGACCCCGGCTGTCGCTCGAGTGGGCGGTGCGACGCCTCACCCACGACCCCGCCGCCCTCTACGGCCTCCACGACCGCGGCGTGATCGCTCCCGGCATGCGCGCCGACCTGAACGTCGTCGACTTCGACCGCCTGCGGCTCGCGTTCCCCGAGCAGGTGTTCGACCTGCCGGCCGACGCGGGGCGGTTGGTGCAGCGCTCCGAGGGCTACGTGGAGACGATCGTCGGCGGCGAGACCGTCGTCGACCGCGGTGAGCTCACCGACGCCCGGCCGGGCGGCCTCGTCCGGGGCCTCCAACCCGAGCCCGGGAGCGCGACGTGACCAGTGCCGTCGAGGAGTGGTCACGCCTCGGTGAGCACCGCGAGCTCGCCGGGCACCGGATCTTCACCGTCGACGTGCCCGCGTCGGAGGCCGAACGTGCCGAGCCACTGCTCGTGCTCCACGGGTTCCCGAGCTCGTCGTTCGACTTCCGTCTCGTGCTCGACGACCTGCGCCGCACGCGGCGGGTGCTGCTCCTCGACATGCTCGGCTACGGGCTGTCGGCAAAGCCCGACGCGCCGTACACGATCGCCGAACAGGCCGACATCGTGGTCGCGTTCACCCGCACGTCGGGTGTGGAACGGCTGGCGCTGCTGACGCACGACATGGGCGACACCGTCGGCGGCGAGCTGTTGGCCCGCCAGCGGGAAGGATCGTGGGCGGTCGAGATCACCCGCCGGGTGTTGACCAACGGCAGCATCTACATCGAGATGGCGCAGCTCAGCGCGGGTCAGCAGTGGTTGCTCGCGCTTCCCGACGAATGCATGGCCGAGGATCAGGCCCTCGATGCGTCGATGGTGCAGGCGGGACTGGCCGCCACCTTCAGCCCGGCGGCGGCGGTCGACGACGACGAGCTCGTGTCGCAGTGGGAGCTGATCGCCGCCGCCGACGGTCACCGCCTGCTGGGGCGCCTGATCCGCTACATCGAGGAGCGGCGTCGTTCCGAGCGTCGCTACACCGGCGCCATCGAGGACCACCCGTCGCCGCTGCACATCGTGTGGGGGGTCGACGACCCGATCGCGGTGGTCGCGATGACCGACCGGCTGGTTCGGGCACGCCCCGACGCCGGCCGGGACCTCCTGGCCGGAGTCGGGCACTACCCGATGATCGAGGCCCCGCGCCGGTTCGCCGACGCGGTCGGGGCCGCGCTCGTCAGTTCGTAGACGCGGCCACCGTGGGGGCGTCGGTGGGGGCGTCGGTGGCGGCGTCGGTGGCGTCGTCGACCACCTGTGCGGCCGCGACCTTGGCGCGCCCGGTCACGTCGCGGGCGGCCTCCTTGGCGGTGTCGAGCACGCCCGAGACGGGCTCGCGCAGGTCTGCCGCGCGGGGTGCGAATCGGTCGTACAGCGATTTGGCGCCGACCGCGGCGAGGGCCAACAGGGCGAGGCGGATCAGGATGCGCATGAGCGGGCTCCTTCGACTGCGAACAGGAACCCTGCTGGTACCCGTTCCCGGCCGCGGCTATGCCTCGATCTCGAGGTAGCCGTCGAGGCCGCTCAGGTGGATCGCCCGCAGCGCGTGCAGCGGGAACCCGCGCCACACGAGACGGCAACCGGATTCGGTCGCCGTGCGCTGGACCCGAGCCATCATCGCGAGACCGCGTGACTCGATGAACGTGACCGCGGAACACACCACGATCACCTGCGGGTGCGCGGCGACGAACACGCACAACGCGTCACCGATCGGGCCCGCCCGCACGACGTCGATGTCGCCGTCGAGATGGACGGTGCGCGAGCGGTCGGGTGCGTGTTCGTTCGGCCCGTCGTCGATCGAGTCAGCTTGCATCGCTCACGGGCCGGTCCAGCCCGAGCAGCGCGGCGGCGTCGTCGGGGGTGGCGACCGGCCCGTAGTTGAGGACCAGCGACCCACGCGCGGAGCAATTCGGGCACGTCAACGCCACCACTGCGAGCATGTCGTCGGGATCGGAAGCCCCCTCGAGTCGGCGGAGCTCGAACACGTCCGGGGCACCGGCGTCGAACGTCGTCTGACAACTCGTGCAGTCGATGCGGCCCGCTCCGGTACCCGCATCGGGACCCCGGGCCATGAACTGCCGGGTGAACCCCTCCGCGGCGAACTCGCCGAGCACGTCGAGCAGCGTCTCCGAGCCGCGGGCCACGCCCGTGAGATCGCCGCTGTCCACGTACGAAGGGTCCCCCGCCACCTCCCGCGCCAAACGTGCTCGACGCGTCTCCGGGGGGCGCCGACCGAACCCGGCCCGGTAGCGTGCGACATCCGCGAACCGGGGGAGTCTCATGTCCGAGCAGTTGCCCGCAGTGTTGACCGTCGAGGACCTCGGTGGAGGCAGATGGTCGGCGCCCCATCCCACCGACGATCCCGAAGGTCGTGACGTCGTCTTCAGCGGGCAGCTGCTCGCGCAGATGATCATGGCGTCCGACGGCGCGGTGGGCAGTCAGAAGGAAGTGAAGTCGATCCACGCGATCTTCGCCCGCGCCGGTACGTACAGCGCGGGGCCGATGGAGTTGCTCCTCGATCCGATGCACTCCGGTCGGGCGTGGGGGAGCGACACCGTCACCGCGTTCCAGGGCGAACGCCTCTTGTCGCGGGGGCTCGTGCTGCTCAACACGGTCGAACCCGACCTCATCCGTCACACGCCGGCCATGCCCGACGTTCCCGGGCCCGAGTCGCTGAGCCCCGACGCGTCGATCACCGTGTTCCCCGGCACCGAAGCCCGGATGGTCGACGCGCCCGACGCGGTGGGCGCCGACGGCTCCCCGACGATGTACTTCTGGATGCGCCACGGCGAGTCCTACGACTCGGTGGCCGCCAACCAGGCCGTGGTGGCGTGGTGCCAACCCGGGTTCATCATCGGCCTGGCCATGCGCCCCCATGCCGACGTCGTGAGCATCAGCGACGCCCATCGCACGATCTCCACCGGCGTGATCTCGCACACCGCGCACTTCCACGAGCACGGCGACGTGGGCGAGTGGCTGCTCGTCGCCCAGGAGGCCACCTACGCGGGTCGCGGACGGGTGTTCGGCTCCGGGTCCGTGTTCACCCAGGAGGGCACGTTGGTGTCGACGTTCGCGCAGGACAGCATGGCACGGGCTGTGGAGGGAACCCTCGACCCGACGAAGGCGATGTAGCCGGATGCCGGTCCGGGAGTTCTTCCACCTGATCCACATCGTCGAGGACTACGACGAGGCCGAGGCCTGGTACGGCGCGCTCTTCGCGCCGCAGGTGTTCGTGCCGAAGAACTGGTTCGACGTCGAGAAGCGCTGGGCGTCGTTGGCGATCATTTCCGGCACCGTCATCGAGGTGCTCGAGCCGAGCGACGCGCCCGAAGACGCGCAGATGCCCCTGAGCAAGTTCCACACCCGGTTCGGTCAGCACTTCCACTCGCTGGCCTGGTACGTCGACCAGCCCGACATGCAGCCGCTGTACTCGTCGCTGCTGGCGCGCGGCATCCGGATCGCCCGGCCCGGCGGCGGCCTGTTCGACGCGGAGGCCACGGATCCGGGCGACGTGTTCTTCACCCATCCGAAGGACACGTTCGGCCAGCTCGAATTCATGTCGTTGCTCGACGACGTACGCGTCCGGGACCCCCGATTGGGGCCGGACTGGTCGCCGAGCTGGTGGCGTGATCAGCACCCGCTGGGCATCGAGCGCGTGTCGCACTACACGACCATCGTCCGTGACCTCGACCACGCGCGCGACCTCTACGTCGGCGGTCTGGGCGGTCGCGTGCTCCGGGAGGTCACCACGGCCGGTGCCGACAGCGTGTTCGTGCTCGTCGGCACGGACAGCGTCGTGGAGCTGGCCCGCCCGACGACCGACGACTCGCGCCTGGCGCGCGATCTCGCCGACAACGGCGAGCTCCCCCACGCATGCACGTTCGCGGTGCGCGACCTCGAGCTCGCCGAGCGTCACATCGAGAAGGTGGGCGTGCGGATCGCGGACCGTGGCGCGGACGCGATCACGCTCGATCCCGACGACTGCTACGGCGCGGTCTTCGGGTTCACCGATCGCGCGGTGGTGCCCACCACGGCGTGACCATACGCTGACGCAGATGGAACGGTCCGGTACCGGTAACGACACCGACGCAGGGGTCCGCGACGAGCTGCACGTCTGGCTCGAGCGCAACTGGGATCCCGACCTGACGGTCACCGAGTGGTGGGAACGAGTCGGGGATGCGGGGTGGACGTCGCCGCACTTCCCGCTCGAGTGGGGCGGCCGCGGCTACTCGCGCCGCTCGCAGCAGATCGTGCACAACGTCTTCCGCGAGCACGGCGCACTCCCGCCACCGGGCGGTCTCGGCATGCTGATGGCGGCCCCGACCATCCTCACCCACGGCACCAGGGAGCAGATCGAGCGCCACGTGCAGCCGGTCTACCGGGGTGCCCTGGCGTGGTGCCAGCTCTTCAGCGAGCCCGGTTCCGGCTCCGACCTCGCCGGCCTGACCACCCGGGCGACGCGCGACGGCGATCGCTGGATCATCTCGGGGCAGAAGGTCTGGAGCTCGCAGGCCATGGAGGCCGACTACGGGATGTTGATGGCGCGCACCGACTTCGACGCGCCAAAGCACGCGGGGATCTCCTGGTTCGCCCTGCCGCTCGACCAGCCGGGGGTGACGATCCGACCGCTGCGGGAGATGACCGGGCGGGCCCTGTTCAACGAGGTGTTCTTCGACGACGCCGTCGTCGCCGACGCCGACCTGATCGGCGGTGAGAACAACGGGTGGGCGGTGGCCAACACCACGTTGCTGTTCGAACGCACCGGCATCGGTGCCGGCGGTGGCCTCACCGCTGCGCCCACGCCGGGGCCCAAGGGCGGTCTCCTCGGGATGCGCGCCGGCGACGCCGGGAAGGTCCCACCGCCGGAAGGCATGCGGGCGGTCGGACCCGACGACGTCCTCGAGCTGGCCCGGGAGCGCGGGCGCACCGACGACCCGCACCTGCGCCAGAAGCTCGCCCGGCTCGTGTCCGCCGCCCGGATCGGCAACTGGACCGCGCAGCGGGTGAAGGCGGAAGCGGCCCGGGGCGCGGACATCGCCGGTGTGGCCAACCTGAGCAAGCTCCAGCAGACGCAGACGATGAAGCTGGCGGCCGAGGTGGCGCTCGACATCCTCGGGCCCGAGGGCCTGCTGTGGGCGCCCGATGCTCCGGACGACAACCGCTACGCCGAGGTCTTCAACTTCGTGCGCTGCATGTCGATCGCCGGCGGCACCGACGAGATCAACAAGAACGTCGTCGGCGAACGCGCACTCGGGTTGCCCCGCGAACCCAATCCCGATCGGGGCCTTCCGTTCCGCGAGGTGCTGGCCCGCACCAAGCCGGCGGGATGACCGGGGCGCTGGGCTGCGCCGGGCGGCGGTGGTAGAACTGACGGCAGGTTCGGTCCTGACACGGGGGAGCGGTCACATGGGTCGGAAGTACCAGGTCATCTCGGGCGACGGGCACCTCGAAACCCCGCCCGACTTCGTGGCGTTCCTGCCCGAGAAGTTCAAGGACCGGGCGCCGAAGCTGATCACGCTGCCCGACGGCGGCGGCGACGCCTGGTTGATGGAGGGGATGCCCCTCACGTACGCGAGCCAGAACCTCGCGCGGTCGTGGCAAGGTCAGGTTCGCAGGCCAGAGCTACTTCAAGGAGGACGGCTCCCGCACCGACGGCGCCGGCGACGGTCTCCAGCGCCTGCGCGAGCAGGACGAAGACGGCATCGACGCCGAGTTGCTCTTCGTGCCCATCTTCGCCAGCCGCTTCCTCGAGAAGATCCCCCAGCACGACGCCTATCTCGCGATGGTGCAGGCCTACAACGACTGGCTGGCCGAGTACTGCTCGATCGCGCCCGACCGGCTCATCGGCAACGCGCTCATGCCGGTCTCGGGGGTCGACGACGCCGTGGCCGAGCTCGAGCGGGTCCACGCGCTGGGGTTCAAGTCGGTGCAGCTGCTCAACGCGCCCGAACGGTGGGGGCGGCCCGAAGCCGCGAGGACGACCGGTTCTGGGAGAAGGCGCTCGAATTGGGCATCGCGCTCTCACCGCACATGTCGTTCGCCGGGGTCATGAACATCGGTGGGGCGCGCCACGACACCGCGCAGTGGCCGCGTGGAGGCGGGGATGACGCAGCACTCGCAGACCGCTCCCGCCCCCACGATGGCGCAGCTGATCGTCAACGGCACGTTCGAGCGGTTCCCCGAGCTGAAGTTCTACTTCGCGGAGATCAACGCCGCGATCCTGCCTGCGTCCATGTACTACATGGACCGCGACTACCTCGAGTACAACAGCTGGTTCGAGCTCGAGCTCCCGAAGATGCCGTCGCAGTACCTACGGGACCACGCGATCTACGGCATGGTGCGCGAACCCCTCGCGGTGAAGATCGGCCAGATGCTGCCGCACGACATGCCCCTGGAGCTGTTCTGGTGGGGGAGCGACTTCCCGCACTCGGTCGGGACGTTCCCGCACTCGCGCAAGTACATCGAGGAGACGTTCGCCGATCTGAGCCCCGAGCTCCGGCACACGTTGTTGCTCGGCAACGCGGCGCAGCACCTGCATCTCGATCTCGACGCCGACATCACCGAGACGCCGGCGGCCTGACCCCGGTCGCCCGCGATCGAGTCGTCGCGCCTGCCGGCGGTACCCCATGACCACGCCGAGCCCCGAGGACCAGGTCGCGATCACCGATCTGCTGGCTCGCTACTGCCTCGCCCTCGATCGCGACGACCTCGACGGGTGGGTCGCGCTGTTCACCGACGACGCGCGGTACCACGTGTTCGGGCGCGCCTTCGAGGGCCGGGCCGGCCTGCGGGCGATGATGGCCGGCGCACCCCGCGGTCTGCACCTGGGCGGTATGGCGACGATCGACGTCGACGGCGACACCGCGTCGGTCGTCCAGAACGCGTTGTTCGTCGACGCCGCCAGCCACGAGTCACGGCTCGTGGTCTACACCGACGAGCTGGTGCGCAGCGGACACGGGTGGCGGTTCCGGAGTCGCCGAAGCCAGTTCATCGGTGCCGACGGTCTCGGCGACCGGCCCCCGGCTGCAGCCCCGGGCGACGAAGCCGACGAAGCGGCGATCCTGCGTACTCTGACCGCCTACTGCCACGACTGCGACGACGCGCGGTTCGACGACCTGGCCCAGTGCTTCACCGAGGACGCGACGCTCGTGGCCCTGGGCGAGGTGGTCACGGGGCGGGCCGAGATCGCGGCATGGTTCCGGGCTGCGCAGGGACGCCCGGAGCAGCGGGGGAAGCACCTCACCACCAACGTGCGGTACGAGGTCGCGGGTGACCGCGCCGACGTCGTCTCGGACTTCGTGTGGTTGCGCTTCCCGCACCAGCACCTCGTGCCCGGCACGACCGGTCGCTACGTCGACGAGATGGAGCGCGGCGCCGACCGCTGGCGCTTCCGCCGGCGCGAGATCCAGTTGCTCCAGCCCACCGAGTGAACGCGCCGACCGGCCGGGATGTTCGGGAGGGGCTCCGCACACGCCCGCAGCGCAGCGCGGGTTGGTGTGCGGAGGCCCGCTCCCGCCCCTGCCGTGCTCCCCGGGGGGACGGAAGCCACAGGGAACTCGGCACGGCGATCGTGTGCGCGGAATCCGGTCAGTAGCCGCTCGAGAGGGTCCAGGAGTCGGCGAGGTACGACGGGCGGATGCTCACGAACACGTTGTTGGAGCCGATCGTGTCGGCGTAGCCGTAGACGCTCCACGCACCGGTCGTGCACGACGCCCCTTGCGTGGCGTAGTACGCGAGCGGCTCGAGGTAGTAGGCGTATGCGCAGCTGCCGTCGGTGATCGGGTCGAGGACCGCGCCGGAGTAGTAGGCGTCGCCGTTGCAGGTGGTGCCTGGGTACGTGACCGCCTCCTCGGCCACCAGGGTGTAGTTCGCGTTGTAGGTCAGGACGATCGTCGGATTGCCGTAGCCCGCGCACGTGGCCTGGGCCGGGGTGGTGGACGACGCGGTGACCAGGGCTCCCGAGACGATGGTCACGCCGATCAACGCGACGAGGGCGAGTGAGATCGACCGCGGGGTACGGGTCAGCACGGGCTCGCCTCCCAGCGGGCGACGCTCCACTGGCCGGTGGCCTGCGTGACGAGCACCGTGGTGACGACGCCGGCCGGGGTGGTCTGCACGTAACCCCGGGAACCGTCGGGCAGCTGGAGCTCGGCGTAGTCGGTCGGGAGGAGGTGGCGCTCCCGGTCCCCGACGAACGAGGTGAGCGCGGCCTCCGGCGTGGCGAAGCCCGCCGTGCTGACCGGCCCACCCCGGACGGTGGTCGCGGCGGCGCCCTTCACCGCCGGACACGCCACGACCGAGGGGAGCGAGCGGGCGGCGCTGTTCGTCGCCACGGTGGGGTCCTTCGTGACGAAGGGCTGCTGCACGTACTGGTCGAAGACGCTGCTCACCGTGGCTTCGTCCGCGCTGTAGACCGTGACCTGCACGGTGTCGCAGCCCTTGGGCTGGTCGGGGAACCGGAAGAGGATCGTCCGGCGGGCCGAGCCGCTCTTGGCGCTCGAGGCCGCGGCGTCGGCCTGGGCGTCGAACGCACGCCCGGAATCGGCGGGCTGGCCGGCCCACGGGCGCTTGTCGGCGTCGGAGGGCCATCTCAGCTCGAGGGTGGCGGTGGGCGAGGCCCACGTCTCGACCAGCTGCGACGCCGAGGCCGGAGTGTCGGCCGCGGCGGCCGAGGCGGCCTGCGGCGCGCCGAAGCCGTCGGGCAGGGCGACCTCGGCCGGAAGGGTCCTCCCGCACGCCGGCGCGCCCGATGCGGGACCGGTGGTGTCCGCGGCCGGCGTCGCGACATGACGCCCGGTGTCGTCGCCGGAACCGGCCAACGTGACCACGACCGCGACCAGGGCGGTGAGGGCGACGACCGCGGTCGCGCCCAGCAGCACGCGGTGGCGGGGCCGGGCCCGGCGGGCCGGGGGCGTGCCCGCGGCACCCTCCTCGGCGATCGCGGCGCGGAGCTGCGTGCGGTGACGGCGCGTCGTCTCAGGCGACGGTCGTGCCGTCGCCGAATTCCTTCTCAGCCACTCGAGCTCGTCCACGGTTCGTCCTCGGTCCGTTCCCCGCCCCTATGAGGTACTTCGCCGCTGAACACCACCAGTTCCCTCAATCGTGCGCGGGCCCGGTTCAACCGTGAGCGCACCGTGCCCACCTCGACGCCCAGCGCGGTCGCGATCTCGGGGTACGAAAGTGTTTCGAACGCATAGAGCACGATCACCTGGCGATCCGCGAAGGTGAGCCGGTCGAGCGCTTCGGTCACCGTCGCGAGCTCCTGGGCCCGGGCCATGCGGTCGGTGACCTCCTCGATCGTCGTGTCGTCGTCGGCGCGCCGGCCCGCGACCCGCTCCCGGGCACGGGTTCCCCGGTGCTCCGAGCGGTTCCGCGTCCGGACGACGTTCGCCGCGATCCCGAACAGCCAGGCCCGGACCGAGCCGAACGCGGGGTCGAACCGGGTGCGGACGCTGAACGCGGTGACGAACACGTCGCCGGCGAGCTCGTCGGCCAGGTCGACGCCGGCCAGGTGGGCCAGGTAGCCGTAGACGGCCGGGTGGTAGCGGTCGAACACCGCCTCGAAGCGGTGCGGGTGCTCGACCGAAGCCTGCATGGCCTCGGCCATCGCCGCCGCCACCGAGGGCGTCTCGGCGTGCCGGTCGCCTCGTCCCCTCCTCGCGTCGCTCATCGATCTCCCCGCGCAGTGCGCCCGTGGACCTGGATTGCCCACGGGAACCGCGTCCGACCAGCGGCCAAGTACAGGGTAAGGGCAGGTGCTCGGGCGAGGAGGACCGACGCGGTGTTCGGCTGGAAGCGACGACGACGAGGCCGCCGTCAGGAGGCGGGCTGGCTGGGCCGCTACGCGATCGGCCCGCCGGGGCGCCACGACTGGGACGTCAGCCCCACGGCGGCGCTCGACTGGGCTCGTTGCGTGGTCGTCGACGTCTCGCGGGGTGGCGCCGGCCTCGAGCTGCACGGTCCTCCGGTCGGCGTCGGCGATCGCCTCGTCGTCGACCTGCAGCTGCTCCGCAGCAACATGGCCGGGGTCACGCTCACCGGAGTGGTCCGTCACTGCGGCGACGTACGCGACGGCGACCGGCCGCGGGTCGGGCTCGAGTTCGTCGACGTCAGCGACCTCGAACGGGCGTTGCTGCAACGGCTCCTCAAGCGCGAGCAGCGCGAACGCAGGCATCTCAGGGTGGTCGAGCCGAAGGGAGACGTCCGCGATGCCCCGATCACGTGAGCACCGCATCCAACCCGGCACGTACGCGCCCGACTGCGGTGACGAGTCGTCGGTGCACATGGCGGCGACCGGCGACGAATTCCCGCGCTGCCCCCGGCGCCGTCGGCTCGTGCGCTCCACGCTCATCGCGTCGTCGTTGCCCGGCGCCTGATCTCAGAAATCGGTGCCGCCGTCGATGTTGACGAGGGCGCCGGTGAGGTAGGCCGCCCGGCCCGACAGCAGGAACGCGAAGAGGTCACCCAGCTCCTCGGGGCGCCCGGGGCGTCCGAGCGCGACGTCCATGTGCCACTCGTCGCGCATCATCTGCTCGAGGAGGCCTTCCGGGGGAACGCCCCGCGCTCGGGCGAGCTGCGCGCGCGTAACGCTGCGAGACTGCCGGTCTCGACCGCGCCCGGGCACACGCAGTTGGCGCGCACTCCTTGTGGTCCGTACGACTTGGCGACGTTCTTGGTGAAGGTCGCGACCGCGCTCTTCAGCGCGACGTACGGCATGCGGTTCGCGTGCGGAGAGTGGATCGAGTAGGCCGCGGTGGTCACGACGGTGCCGCCGCCGCCCGCGACCAGCACGGGCAACGCGGCTTTCACCACGCGCACCGTCCCCATGAGGGTGTCGTCGAACGACTCGACCCAGACCTCGTCGGTCGCGTCCTCGAGCGTGCTGTGGGCGGCCAGGCTGGTGCCGGTGGTCACCGCGAGGCCGCCCAGCGGGCCGATCGCCTCGACCGCTTCGGCGACGATGTGGTCCGCCTCGCTCTGGCCGGTGTTCACGTCGCCGACCACGGCGACGGCCTGCGTGCCGTGCTCGGCGGTGATGGAAGCGGCGGCGGCGCGGGCACGGTCCTCGTCGCGTCCTGCCACCGCGACCCGTGCGCCGTCGCCCGCCAGGACGCGCGCGGCTTCGAAACCCATCCCGGCGGTGCCGCCCACGATCAGGAACGCCTGATCCGCCACTCGCAGGTCCACCGTGCCGCTCCCCGTGAGACGTGCCGACGGTGCAGCGTAACCGGGGGAGCGGTCAGGCGCGCCGGGACGTCCCGCTCACGCGGGCAGGACCGAGCCGGCGCCGGCGCTGGGGCCGAAGCGTTCGAAGCGGATGCGGTCGACCGCCACGCCGAGGTCGAGGAGCAGCTCTCCTGCCGCATCGGCGAACGGTGCCGACCCGCACACGTAGACGGTGGCGTCGGGGTGGAGCCGGGGCAGGAGGTCGTCGCCGGTGACGCGACCCGGCGGTCGTGGGGACGCCGGTGGCGCCTCGCGGGTGTAGAGCACGGTGGTCTCGACGCCGGGGAGCTCGTCGGCGTAGTAGAGGTCGCGCGGTGACCGGACCGAGACCACGAGCCGGACCAGCTCCGAGCGGCCGGTCGCGCGGGCGTGGCGCAGCATGGCCATGAGCGGCACGACACCGGAGCCGCCGCCGAGGAGCAGCGCCGGGGTCGTGCCGTCCCACACGAAGTAGCCGCCGATCGGTCCGCGGACCTCGAGCTCGTCGCCGATCTCGACCCCGTCGTGGAGGAAGCCCGACACCTCACCGCCGTCGAGGCGCTCCACCGTGAGCTCGATCTCCGCGGAGCCGTCGGGCGCCGACGCGACCGAGTAGGACCGTGACGCGGTGTAGCCGTCGGGCGCGGTGAGCCGCAGCACATAGTGCTGGCCGGCGAGATGGCCCGACGCCCGATCGAGCGCCAGGCGGAACGTCTTGGCGCGTGGGGTCTCGGCGCGGATGGCCACCACGGTCGCGGTCTGCCAGGGCGTCGCCACGGGTCAGTCGCCCTGGTAGCGCTGTTCGAGCCAGGGGTCGCCGCGGTCGTGGTAGCCGTTGCGCTCCCAGAACCCGGGTTCGTCGTGGTCGAGGACCTGCAGCCCGGTGACCCACTTGGCGCTCTTCCAGAAGTAGAGGTGGGGGACGAGCAGGCGCGCCGGGCCGCCGTGGTCGCGCGACAGTGGCTCGCCATCGGCGGTGAACGCGACCCAGGCCCGTCCTTCGGTCACGTCGGCCAACGGCAGGTTGGTGGTGTAGCCGGTGCTGGAGTACGCGAGGACGTGGGTCGCGGTGGGGAGGGGGCGGGCCGCGCCGAGCAGCAGGTCGACCGACACCCCGGTGAGCTCAATGCCGAGCTTCGACCACGTGGTGACGCAGTGGATGTCGCCCGCGTACGTCGACTGTGGGAGCGCGTGCATCTCGTCCCACGTCCACGTGGTCGGTTGCTCCACGCGCCCTTCGACGGTGAAGGTCCACTCGGCGGTCGAGAGCCTCGGCGTCGCCTCGGCGGCGAGGACCGGCCACTGGTCCCCGGCGTCGTACTGCCCGGGCGGGAGCCTGGGGTCGCGTCCGGCCTGCCCGCGCCCGGTGAACCCCCGCGTGAACTTGGCCATGGCTCAATCCTGCCAGTTCGGATCCCGTCGCTCGACGAACGCGCGGGGGCCTTCGTCGGCGTCGGGATGGGCCCAGTGGCTCTGCACCGCGTCCCATCCTTCGGCCATCGCGTCACCGACCACGGCCTCCTCGAAACGCCGGTACACCGCGCGGGACCGGCGCACCGCCTCGGGGGAGGCTGCTGCTATCCAGCCGGCGAGCTCCCGTGCGCGCGGCAGCAGCGCGTCGGGCGCCAGCACCTCGGTGACCAGGCCGAGGGTCAGCGCCTGCTCCGCGTCCCAGCGCTCGTGACGGCCGAGGAGCACCAGCCGCGCCAGCATGCCGAGGGGCACCCGCAGCCCGAGCGAAGGCGCTTCGATCCCGCTGACCTGCCCGACGCCCACGTGGGGGTCGGTGAACCACGCGGTGTCGCTGGCGATCGCGACGTCCGCGTCGGCGACGAAGTGGAGACCGCCCCCGGCGCACACGCCGTTGACGGCGACGACGACGGGCACCTCGAGGCGTCGGCCGGGGAGGAAGGCCAGCTCGTCGTGGATGTCGTCACCGAGGGGAGCACGCACGTCGTCGAGCACGCCCATGTCGGCCCCGCCGCAGAAGCCGGTCCCCGTCCCGGTGAGGATCACGCACCGCACGTCGCGGTCGCCGCGCACCTCCGTCCAGAGGTCGCGGAGCTCGTAGCGCATCGGGTCGTCGAACGCGTTGCGCTGCTCCGGCCGGTTGAGCGTGACCGTGAGCACGTGGTCGGCGCGCTCCACCAGGATGGTCTCGGGCATCAGCGTTCCTCCAGGATCATGTCGGCGGCACGCCAGGCCATCGCCATGATCGGGCCGTTGAGGTTGCCGGCCACCATGATCGGCAGGACCGAGCAGTCGACCACCCGCAGGTGGGCGACACCGCGCACCCGCAGGTCGCCGTCGACGACGTCGGTGTCGACCGGGCCCATGCCGCACGTGCCGACCGCGTGGTATCCGCAGTAGCCGTGGTCGAGCCCGGCGTTGATGATGTCGTCGTGCTCCTGCACGCCCGGACCGGGGAGCGTCTCGCGCTCGATGAGCTTCGAGATCGGTTCGGCGGCGAACATCTCGCGCATCTTGCGGAAGATCTCGACGCCCACCTGCTGATCGTGGTCGCTGGCGAAGTAATTGGGCGTGATGTCGAGTGGTGCGTCAGGATCGCTCGCGGTGATGTTCACGGTGCCTTCGCTGTCCGGCCGCATGATGTAGCCGATGCACTGCACGCCGGGTTCCCGCTCGAGACTCAGTTCCCCGCCCGCTTCGTAGGGGGCGGCCGAGAAGGGTGCCATCAGGAGCTGCGCGTCGGGACGCGGGAGATCGGGTCGCGTCTTCAGGAATCCGATCACGTCGTAGGCCGGCAGCGCCAACGGCCCCTTGCGGGTCATCAGGTACTTGGCGCCGGTGACCGTCTGCTGCAGCTGGGTGCTGAGCTGCTTGTTGTAGCCGAGGTTCTCGGTGAGGCGGAACTGCGTCGTGAAGCAGCGGTGCTCGCGCATCCGCGCACCCACGTTCGGTTGGTCGATGCGTACGTCGACGCCGGCGTCGCGCAGCACGTCGGCGGGGCCGATGCCCGAGAGCTGCAGCAGCCGCGGCGTCTGGATGCTGCCGAGCGTGAGGATCACCTCTCGGCGGGCCGTGTGCTCCACGGTCTGGCCGCCGTTGCGCACCCGCACGCCGGTGGCGACGTCACCCGAGAACGTGATGCCGGTGGCCACGGAGTCGACGGCCACGGTGAGATTCGGTCGCTGCTCGACGGGGTGGAGGAACGCGCGGGCCGAGCTGACGCGCTGGCCCTTCTTGATGGTGGCCATCGTGTAGCCGATGCGCTCGTCGTCGGTCTCGTTGAGATCCCGGACGCGATGCATGCCGACCGCGGCGCCCGCGTCGATCATGGCGTCGTCGATCTCGCTCGGGGGGAGGGTCGAGATGTCGAGCGGGCCGTCGGCCCCGCGCGTCGGCGACGCCCCGAGCTCGTTGTTCTCGATCGTCCGGTAGGCACCCACGATCGACTCCCAGGCCCAACGGTCGCCGCCGATGCGCCCGAGCTCGTCCCAGTCGGCCTGGCTGCCACGGTTGTAGACCATGCCGTTGACCGAGCTGGAGCCGCCGAGGGTCTTTCCCCGCACCCACGCCTCGACGTGCTGCGAGCGTCCGATCGGGCGGACCGGGAAGAACCACGCGAACTTCGGGTTGCCGAGGAGCTTGCCGAAGCCCTTGGGGATCTTGATCATGGAATTGGTGTCGCGTGGGCCCGCCTCGAGGAGCAGCACCCGGTTCGCCGGGTCCTCGCTCAGGCGGTTGGCGAGCACGCAGCCCGCCGAACCGGCACCCACGATGATGTAGTCGTACTCGCTCACGTCTCCCCCTCCGGGCCTCGGCCGGTCGATCGGTGCCCTCGGTCGCCGCGAGTGGAGGCCAGCCGACGCCGTCGTCCGGAGCGCGTCCCCTCACGTCGCCGAAAGTGCCGCGCACGCTACTTCGTGCCGCGCGCGCACCCTGTTGGACATGGATAGTGTCGGCGCCGTGGTCGAGGGGGAGGGGGACGGATGGACCTCATGACGGCCAGCGTCTACGTGGGCGAGGGTGCGCTCGAGGTGCAGCGCGTCCCGGTGCCCGAGCCGGGTCCCGGCGAGGTCCTCGTCGAGGTCGGGCACTGCGGGATCTGCGGTACCGACCTGCACTTCGTGCTCGAGCAGATCGCGCGTCCGGGTTCCATCCTCGGCCACGAGTGGTCGGGCACGGTGGTCGGATGCGGTCCCGGGGGCGAGCGCTGGGTGCCGGGGACGCGGGTCGTCTGCGGTCCCGAGCCCGGGTGCGGCCGGTGCCGGGCGTGCCGGGCGGGCCGGCCGTCGGTGTGCCTGGAACGCCCGCCCGCCGACCACCTGTCGTTCCGGGGCGCCTTCGCCCGGTACGTGGTGGTGCCGGCGGCGCGGCTGCTGGAGCTGCCCGACGGGCTGTCGCCGCGCGTCGCCGCGCTCACCGAGCCGACCGCGGTGGCCCTCCACGCGGTCACCCTCTCGGGGGTCGGGCCCGCCGACCGCGTGTTGGTGACCGGCGCCGGGCCCGTGGGGCTCCTCGTGACCGCGGTGCTCGCGGCGCAGGGCGTGCGCGACATCACCGTCTCCGAACCGGCCCCGGCCCGCCGGGAACGGGCACTGCAGGTGGGCGCCGCGCGCGTGGTCACCCCCGACTCGCTCCCGCTGCCGACGATGGGCTCGCCGGTGCCCGAACCCTTCACCGTGGCGTTCGAGTGCTCGGGGCGGGGGGTGGCCGCCGAGCGGGCGCTCGACCAGCTCGACTTCGCCGGAGTGTGCGTGCTGGTGGGCACGGGTGCCGAGTTCCCCCGGGTCAACCACAACCGGGTGATCGTGCTCGAGGTCACGATCATGGGCTCGTACAACTACGACGCCGCCGGCTTCGCGCCCGCGCTGGAGCTGCTGGCCTCGGGCCGGCTGCCCGTCGACGCGCTCGTCGAGCCCGTCGACGTGTTCCTCGACGAGCTGCTCCCGGTGATGCGACGTTGCGCGTCGGGTGAGCTGGCGGGCAAGGTGATGGTCCGACCGGAGGTCACCGAGGGGGCACGACGATGAGCGAGACGACCGAGGACCGCTACCTGCCGCGACTGAACCACGTCGCCATGACCATGGACCCGGCGTCGCTGGACGACCACGGTCGCGCCGAGATCAAGGCGTTCTACGGCGACGTCTTCGGCTGGTCCGAGGGTGACAACAGCGGCGAGTCCGGGAACCCGTTGATCATGATGACGGGCGAGTTCATGCAGTTCGTCTACCTGTTGCCCGGCGATCCCGCGCTGGCGTGCCCGGCGCTCGACCACTTCGGGTTGCAGGTCTCGTCGGTCGGGGAGATCGAGGAGATCGTCGCCAAGGCCAAGGTGTGGCAGGCGAAGGACGACCGCGTGAAGATCATCGACGTGAAGGCGCGGGAGACCGGCGGCCCCACCGGGCAGTTCGTGCTCACGAGCGCGTACATCGGGTTCCTGCTGCCGATGATGGTCGAGTTGCAGAACCTCGCGCGTCGCGCGTGAGCGCCGTGCTCGAAGCGATGCCGCGCACCGTCGCCGGCGTCTTCGCGCCCGTGGTCGCGTCGGATCCGCAGCGGGAGGCGTTGGTGACACCCTCGGGGAGGTGGTCGTACGCGGAGCTCGATCGCCTCGCGAACCGTGCCGCGCACGCGATGACCGCGCTCGGCGTGCGCGCGGGGGACCGCGTGGCCGGCGCGCTCCCCAACGATCTCGACGTGATCCTCGCCTTCCACGGCGCCATGCGCGTCGGGGCGGTGTGGGTGGGTGTCAACCGCGCCCTGGCCCCGCCGGAGAAGCAGTACCTGCTCGACGACAGCGGAACGTCGGTGTTCCTCTGCGACGGTCCGAGCGCGGACCAGGTCGCCGGTCCGCGGATCGTCCGCATCGAGGGTGCCGACCGCGAGTGGCACGACGCGCTCGCGGCGGCGTCGGACGACCCGTTCACCGCCGAGGTGGACCCGCTCGCACCCGCGGGCATCGCCTACACGAGCGGGACGACCGGCTACCCCAAGGGCGCCGTCCACAGCCAGTACAACCTCCTGCTCCCGGGCGCGGTGCTGGGCGCCACCCGCGGCTACGGCCCCACGCTGCGCAAGGGTGACTTCCTGCCCCTCACCATCCTGAACATGCAGGTGCTCACCACGCTGCTCACCGCGCAGGCGGGTGGGTGCTCGGTGATCTTCGACCGCAACGACGCCGCCGGCATCGCCGAATGGATCCGCGCCGAGCGGGTCACCGTCTGGAACGGGCCGCCCGCGCTCGTCCACTCACTCGCGGGCGACGACCGCGTCGCGCCCGATGCGTTGGCGTCGCTCGACGAGGCCTGGAACGGCGGCGGTGACTGCCCGGAGCCGGTGCGGGCCGCGTTCGAACGGAAGTTCGCCAAGCCGGTGTTGTGCACCTACGGGCTCAGCGAGGCGCCGACGGTCGTGACGATCGACGACCGCGACGGCGGGCACGCGGTCGGCGCCAGCGGGCGGCCCCTGCCGCACTTCGCCGTCCACGTCGTCGACGACGAGATCTGCCTGGCACCGACCACCGACGGCGAGTGGGCCGGCGTCTACCACCCGATGCTCGGCTACTGGGAGCGGCCGGAAGCCACCGCCGAGACGTTGCGCGACGGCCTGCTCCACACCGGCGACCTCGGCTTCGTCGACGACGACGGCTACCTGCACGTGCGTGACCGCAAGAGCCTGGTGATCATCCGGGGCGGCGGCAACGTCTACCCGGCGGAGATCGAACGCGTGCTGCACGAGCTGCCCGAAGTGGAGGCGTGCGCCGTCGTGGGCGTGCCCGACGAGCGGCTGGGGGAGCGCGTGGCCGTCGCCGTGCAGCTGGTCGACGGTGCCACCGTCGGCGAGGCCGAGCTCACCGCGCACTGCCTGGCCAACCTGGCCCGGTACAAGGTGCCCGAGCGCTGGCTCTTCGTCGACGGCTTCCCCCGCAACTCCATGGGCAAGATCCAACGCCGCGAGCTCCCCGCCCTCTTCCCCTGACCCCTTCCCCTGCGAAGTTGCGTCGCTGGTACATCAAGGAGATGTCAGAGCGACGCAAGTTCGTCGGGGTGGTGGGGGGCGGGGGTCAGATGCTGCGGAGGGTGCCGCCGTCGACGGCGAGGGCGGCACCGGTGATCCAGCTGGCGGCCTCGCTGGCGAGGAACACGACCGCGGCCGAGACCTCCTCGGGTCGGCCGAAGCGGCCCATCGAGACGGGGTCGCGCTCCATCATCTTCGCCATCACCGCGTCGGGGGTGGTGTTGCCGGCCTGGGCGGCCTGCTCGGCCGTGTCGCGGATGGTGTCGGTGATGGTGATCCCGGGGATCACGCAGTTCGCGAGCACCCCTCGGGCGGAGCACGCCCGGGACAGGTTCTTCGAGTAGTTCATCAGCGCGGCCTTCGCCGCCGAGTAGGGCCCGAAGTACGGGCCCGGTTCGACGCCGTAGGTCGACGACAGGCTCACGACCCGGCCCCAGCCCGCCTCGAGCATGAGGGGCACGCACGCGGTCGCCATGCGGACACTGCTGAAGAAGTTCAGCTCGAAGCCTTCGAGCCAGTCGGCGGGGGTGATCTCGAGCAGCTTGCCGGCGACGCCGCCACCCGCGTTGTTCACCAGGATGTCGAGCCGGCCGAACTCGTCCGCGGCGCGCCGCGCGACGTGCGCGGCGGTTTCGGGGTCGAAGAGGTCGGCGACCACCTTCACCGCGCGCACGCCGTGACCCTCCACCGCCGCCGCGGTGTGCGCGAGCGCGGCCTCGTCACGCGCGTTCAGCACGAGGTGGCAACCCTCGCTCGCGAGGTCGACGGCGATCTGGCGGCCGATGCCGCGGCTCGCGCCGGTGACGACCGCGACCCGGCCTGTGAGACCGAGGTCCATCACCCTTCGGTGCTCACGCGCTCGTGGTACGCCATCGGGAGCAGCTCGACGAGCTGACCGTCGGGATCGCGTACGAAGAGACCACCGCCGACGTCGGTGTCGGTGAGCACCTCGCCGCCGTACTGCTCGACGAGCGCGCACGTGGCCGGGATGTCGTCGACGCTCAAGGAGATGTGGGTCAGGCCGATCTCGTTCATCGCGCGCGCCTGGAACGGCGGGGACTGGGCTCCTTCGCCCGCGAAATGGAGCAGCTCGAGCACGATCCCGCCCCCACGCAGGTAGCACGCGGTGAAGCCGAGCGGCGTGTGGAGCCGGAGCAGGCGGTCGCTCGGCTCGTCGTCGAGCTCGAGCTGACGCCAGAACTCGAATCCGAGCGCGTGCTCGTAGAAGGCACGCGCCCGCTCGAGGTCGGCGACACCCTGGCCGATGTGGTTGACGACGTTCATGGGGCGCATGCTTGCACACCGACCGCTCGGGTCGCCGGTCCTCACGAACCGGGATCGAGGACCACCCGCAACGCGCCACTCGACTTGTCGGACGCGACGCGGAACGCCTCGGCGGCATCTTCGATCGGGAACCGATGGGTGATGAGCGCATCGACGAGGTCGGCATCGCCCGCGAGCAGCGCGGCGGCGTCGTCGAAGTCCCGTCCGTGGCCGTGGCGGCAGTAGCCGAGTGACGGCACGGTGCGCAGCTCCTTGATGAAGCACTGGAGCTGCGGCCACGCGACCTCGGGCCCGAAGACCCCGAGCACGCCCATCGTCCCACCGGGGCGGGCGAGCTCGGTGCAGCGGTGCAGCGAGCTCTCGGAGCCGGCGGCCTCGATGACGACGTCGTACGCGCCGCTGGGCGTGGTGGCGCCGAGGCGCTCTCCCAGCGCGATCTGGTGCGGGTACCGGGCCTCGAGCGAGACCTCCGCCGCACCCATGGCCCGGGCGGCGGCCACCGCCATGAGGCCGATGGCGCCGCCGCCCACGACCGCGACGCGTTGCCCGGCGCCGGTGCCGGCCAGGCGGGCGGCGTGCCAGGCCACGGCGGTGGGCTCGACGAGGCACGCGTCCGCGGGATCCAGCCCGGCGGGGAGCTCGACCAGCGAACGGGCGGGGGCACGGAACCATCGGCTCATCCCACCGTCGGCCATGATCCCGAGCGCCGTGGTGCCGGTGGTGGCGCACAGGTTGTACTGGCCTGCCGCGCAGAACTCGCAGTCGTCGCACCCGAAGATGGCCTCGATGGCGACCGCGCGACCGTCGTCGGTCACACCGGCCAGCTCGTGGCCCAGGATGAAGCCGCTGCCCGCCTGGATGTAGCCGAAGTCCGACGCGCAGATGCTGGCGGAGCGGATGGTGACCGTCTCGCCCGGTCCGTCGGGATCCTCGACGTCGACGACGGTGACGCCGGGCGGGGTGGCTCGTACAGCTCGCATGGGTGACGCCTTCCTTGGTCCGTGGTGCTCAGTCGAGGAGGTACTCGGCGGGGTCGGGCGCCCGCGTGCGTTGCCAGTACTCGAGCAACGTGAACGGCCAGTTCTGTGCGACGCGTCCGAGATCGTTCTTGTACCAGCTGTTGACGTCCGACCAGCCCCAGGCCATCTGGCGGTTCTCGGCGTCGACGCGCTCGTTGAACGCGTCGTGCACGTCCTTGCGCACCTCGATCGCACGGCGCTTCGCGGTGGAACAACAATTCGAGACAGCCGAGGACGTAGCGGACGCCGCACTCGGAGAAGTAGATGATGCTGCCGTTGATGACGATGTTGGTGTTCGGCCCGTACAGGCAGAACAGGTTCGGGAAGCCCGGGATCGTGATCCCGAGGTAGGCGCGCGCATCGCCGGCCCACTGCTCGTGCAGTTCGACCCCGCGCGTTCCGGTCACCCGCATCGGCGCCAGGAAGTGCGACGCCTGGAAGCCGGTGCCGTACACGATCACGTCGACCGCGTGCTCGACGCCGTCGGCGGTGACGACGCCACGGGGTGTGATCTCGCGGATGGTCTGGGTCACCAGGGTCACGTTGTCGCGCTTGAGGGTGGCGGCCCAGACCCCGTTGTCGCGCAGCAGCCGTTTGGCGCCGGGTGGATACGTGGGGATCACGTGGGGCAGCAGGTCGGGCCGGTCGGCGAACTCCGCCTCGAGGTACGAGCTGAGCATCACGCGGCATGAAGTCGTTGACCGCGCTGACCGAGCCGTGGGAGGTGTCCCAGGCGGGGTCGACCCGAACGCCGGGGAGCGCGCCGTCCCCCATGCGCCAGAACATCCAGAACCGGTTCCACTCGCTGTACATCGGGACGTTGGCGTAGAGCCACCGCAGCTCAGGTGACACGGCGTCGTGGTAGTCGTGCGTGGGCCCCATCCACGGGGGCGTGCGCTGGAACAACGTGAGGTGCGCGGCGCGGGGCGCGATCTCCGGCGTGAACTGCACCGAGCTGGCGCCGGTGCCGATCACGGCGACCCGTTTGCCCCGGAGGTCGACGTCGTGACGCCACCGGGCGGAGTGGAACGCGGGCCCCGCGAACGAGTCACGGCCGGGGATGTCGGGGTAGTTCGGCCGGTTGAGCTGGCCCACCGCGCTCGACGACGGCCTGGGCGACGAGCGTCTCCTCGGTGCCGTCGCCCGTGCGGACCACGAGCGTCCAGTGCTCGTCGGTGTCCGACCAGGTGGCCGAGACCACCTCGGTGTCGAAGCGGATGTGGTCGCGGACCCCGAACTCGCGCGAACACGTCCGGAAGTAGTCGAGCAGCACGCCCTGGGTCGAGAAGTGCTGCGGCCAGTCGTGGCGCTGCGCGAACGAGTAGCTGTAGTTGTGGTTCGGGTTGTCGACCCGACACCCCGGGTACTGGTTCTCGAACCAGGTGCCCCCGACTTCGGGGTTCTTCTCCAGGATCACGAATTCGACGCCCGCCTGCGCGAGGCGGTGCGCGGTCAGCAGCCCCGACATGCCCGCGCCGATGACGGCGACGCGGCAGTCGACGTCGGGTGCGAGCTCGGCTTTGCTCCACGTCGGCGCGCGGCGGTCGTCGCCCCGCAGCGCGAGCTCCTCCTCGAGCAGCGGCAGGTACTCCTCCATGCCCGACCCGCCGACGGCGTATTCCATGATCCGGAGGAGGTCGCGGGGCGCGGGCGGCGGCGAGGGGCGGCAGCCTGCGTCACGGAACCGCACGAGCACTTCGAGGGCGAGCTCGCGGGCGCGGTGTTGCTGGGCGTCGGTGAGCCCACCCTGGGGGAGGGCGAGGAGTGCAGGATCGGGCCGGAGGTCGTCGCGCAGGAGCGACAGGTCGCCGGTGAGGTAGGCGAGCGTGGGGAGCAGCGGCGGGATCTCGGCCTGTCCGAGCGCATGGCGGATCTCGTCCGCCGATGCCGTCGCGAGGGTCCCGGGTGTGCTCACACCCTGCATCCTCGCACTCCCGGCCGATCGGTGAGCGACCGCCGCCCGCCGGAGGTCACACCGACATGTCGGCGATGGTGCAGCCGCCGTCGACCACGAGCTGCGTCCCCGTCACGAAGCTGGCGTCGGTGCTCAGCAGGAAGCGGGCCGCGGCCCCGATCTCGGCCGGCCGGCCGAGCCGCGCCATGGGCGACCGCGCGGAGAACCGCGCCCGCAGGTCACCGATGTCGGGGAGCATCGGCGTGTCGATGAACCCCGGGCAGATCGCGTTCACCCGGATCCCCTCCTGCGCGAAGCGCACGGCCATGGAACGTGTGAGCCCGAGCACACCCGCCTTCGACGCCGCGTACGCGGGGTTGGCCGCGCCGGCGATGATCCCGTGGATCGACGCGATGCCCACCACGGCGGCGTCGGGCGCGTTGGCACGCAACTGCGGCAGGAACGCCTGCACGACCATGGCGTAGGCGCGCAGGTTCACCTCCATGAGCGGATCCCAGGTCTTGTCGGTCAGGTCGGCGAGGTCGACGGCGTCGGGCACCCCCGCGGCGTGGACCACGCCCCCCACTGTCCCGATCGCGTCGACCGCCGCGGTCGCGGCGTCGTCGAGGGCGGACGTGTCGCGCACGTCGACGGCCATCCCGACGGTCGCGACGCCGTGCGCGCCGGCCACCGCGGCGGCGGCCTCGGTGGCGCGGTCCTCGTGGAGATCCCACACCGCGACCGGGCGGCCGACGGCGGCGACGGCATGGGCGGTCGCCAGGCCGATCCCCGAGGCGCCGCCGGTGACGACGACGCCGGTCTTGGGCTGCAGGTCGAGCTCGTGCATCGGGTGGGTCCCCCTCCGGCTGCGTCGGGCGGCAGTCGGAGGAGATCATGCCAGGAGTGGGCGCGACCCCGCGGTCTGCGAGAAGATCACGTCTGCGCCCCAATCCCTCCTGACGGAGCAACCTCATCATGAGCGACACGTTCGCGGCATTCACCGCCGAGAAGAGCGACGACGGCTTCCGTCGTGGCGTCACCGACCTCGCGGTCGCTGACCTGCCCGACGACGGCGTACTCGTCGACGTCGAGTGGTCGAGCGTGAACTACAAGGACTCGCTGGCCGCCACCGAGAAGGGCCGGGTGGCCCGGATCTCGCCCCTGGTCGTCGGCATCGACCTCGCGGGCACGGTGCGCGAGACCGGTGACGGCTTCACCGCCGGCGACCCCGTCCTCGCCAACGGCTACGACCTCGGGGTCTCCCGCCACGGTGGCTACGCGGAGGTCGCGCGGGTGCCCGCCGACTGGATCGTGCCCCTCCCGACCGGCTTGACCGCACGGGAGGCGATGGTGGTCGGCACCGCCGGCTACACCGCGGCGCTGTCGGTGCTCGCGCTGCTCGACCACGGCATCACGCCCGACGCGGGCACCGTGCTCGTCACCGGCGCGACCGGCGGCGTGGGATCGATGGCGGTGGCGATGCTGGCGGGCCTCGGCTTCACGGTCGCCGCGAGCACCGGGAAGCCGGAGGCCGAGGCGTTCCTCCGCGGCCTCGGCGCGTCGGAGATCATCCCGCGTGACGACCTCACCGATCTCAGCAAGCCGTTGCTGCCGGCGGCATGGGCCGGCGCGGTCGACAGCGTCGGGGGCCCGACGCTCGCGCACGTGTTGGCGTGCCTCGCCCCGTTCGGCGCGGCGGCGGCGAGCGGCAACGTCGGGGGTGCCGACCTACCCACGACGGTGTTGCCGTTCATCCTGCGGGGCGTCACGCTCTACGGCATCGACTCGTCGCAGACACCGATCGCGCGCCGGCGCGAGGTGTGGGGCCGGATCGCCACCGACCTCAAGCCCGCGGGGCTCGACACCATGGCGCAGGTCGTCGATCTCGCGCATGTCGAGGGCGCGCTCGACGAGATCAGCCGTGGGGGTGTGACCGGCCGTTACGTCGTGCAGCTGCGCGGCTGAGCGCGGTTCAGTCCCGCGCCAGCACGACGGTCAGGGTCCAGTCCTCGAAGCGGTCACGCGCCGGGTCGGCGCGGAACCGGGTGGTGAGGCGCGCGAAGTACTCGTCGAGTACCGCGTCGGCGTCCGGCGCGCCGGCGAAGAGGTGCTCGCGCAGGCTCGACTCCGTGAACCCGCGGACGAACGCGGCGTAGGCGCGTGTGTACGCCGCTGCGTCGCCATCGGCCTGCCACTGGGTGAAGTACGGGTTGGCGACGACATCGGTGCGGCACTCCACCTCGGTGAACGGCACGTCGCCGCGCCCGAGCGGCGCGAGGGCTTCCTCGACGGTGCGCGGGTAGACGGGGAGCAGGTAGTGGCGGACCGCGTCGTGGCTCACGATGCCGTCTTCGGCCATGCCGTCGGCGACGTCGGCCATGGCGCGGAGCAGCTTGCGGGCGGTGACGTTGCCGTTCGCATCGGTGCCGACCATCTGCACCAGGAGGCGGCCACCGGCGGCGAGATCGGCGGCCCGGGCTCCGAGGAACGCGGTCCAGTCGGCGTCGGCTTCGGCCGCGAGCGCCGCGCGGCGACGCCCCGGTCGCCTCGCACGGGTACCACCCTTCGGGGACGACGACCGTGGGTTGCTCGCGCAGCCAGTGGGCGGCCGAGAACGACAACCCGAGGTGGACGGAGCCCGCAGGTGCCGCGGGTGTGAAGAACGACACGGCCGAAGCGAGGTGCAGCACCGGTGGATCGTGCCCGTCGTCGGTCACGTTGGCGAACAGCGCGTTCCAGTCGTTGGTGGGGAGGTCGTTGTGGAGCGCGACCACCGGCCGGTCGGCCACGCGTTCGCGGACCGCCGCGATCGCGGTGTCCACCGACGCCATCGAGTTGGCCCCGGTCGAGCAGCCGAAGTCGGCGACGACGAATGGCTCGGCGGGGCCCATCGTGATCGCCTCGACCGCGGCGCGGATGCGCTCGGCTCCCGAATCGGCGACGACGCGCTCGGTACTCCGAGTGTGCGTCGTAGTCGTCGGTCATCCCCTGGGTCGACGTCATGACGGGCTCAGGCGGGGAACGGCTCCAAACCCATGCGCGCCCGCACCTCGGGGCGGCGCAAGGGCGGCACCGTCTTCGGGGGCTGGCGGCGCGGCGGGAGCCGGTCGAGCAGCTCGCTCGCCAGCTCGGCGATCTCGAGCGCGACGGCCTGCATGTCGTCGGCGGTCGAGCCGGTCGGCTTCGTCACCCCGGTGATCTTGCGGACGAACTGGAACGAGGCCGCCTCGATCTCCTCCTGCGTCGCAGGAGGCTCGAGGCCGCGGAGCTCGGTGATGTTTCGGCACATGGCGCCAGCCTACGGCGCACGGTCTCGGCGCTCAGCCCGCGTCGGCGGCGGCGCGGATCGCGGCGAGATCGAGCTTGCGCATCCCCAGCATGGCCTGCATGGCGCGGTTGGCGCGCTCCGGGTCGGCGTCGCCCAGCACCTCGGCCATGCCGGGAGGGGTCACCTGCCACGACAGCCCGAACTTGTCCTTGAGCCAACCGCACTGGCCCTCTTCACCGCCTTCGGAGAGCTTGTCCCAGTAGTCGTCGACCTCGTCCTGGTCGGCGCAGTTGACGAGGAGGGAGATCGCCTCGTCGAAGGTGAACTGCGGACCGCCGTTGATGGCCATGTACTCCTGGCCGTCGAGCAGGAAGGCGACGGTCAACACCATGCCCGCCTCTCTCGGACCGGCGTCGCCGTAGTACGAGATGTCGGTGATCTCGGAATTCGGGAACACCGAGACGTAGAACTCGGCGGCCTCGAGGGCCTGGGTGTCGAACCAGAGGTTCGGGGTGATCCGGGGCATGGGAGCTCTCCTGGTGTCGGGGGGGTGTTCGTGTACCACTGCAGACCGCGTGGCCGGTCGGAACTCATCGCCCGTCGATTCCTTCCCGGGGCTCGTCGGGCCACACCGCGCGGGTGCGGTGCTCGCGGAGCCAGGCGTCGTCGTCGGCGAGGTAGTCGGTGGGGAGGTCGAGTGGGCCGGCGACCAGGTCGAGGTCGACCCAGTGCACGAGCAGCTCGCGCCGGCGGGTCACCAGGCAGGCACGGATGGGCTGGCGACCGGCCATGAGCCAGACCCCCGTCGCTGCCCACGCCCTGGCCGGTGCCTGCCGCCAGACCTCGACCATCGCCCGTTGCGACGACTCGAGGTCTTCGACGAGCGCGCGGGCGTCACGCGACCCGCCGGCTTCGATGGCGGCGACCCGTTGCGCGGCGCCGCCCGGATACTGGTCGCGTTCCTCGCCGGCGATCGCCCCTTCGACCAGGTTGCGGTTGCCGTCGGCATTGCGCGCCAGGTGGGTGAGCACGTGACCGCGCGTCCATCCCGGGAGCCGGGAGGGTGCACGCGCCTGGTCGTCGGTGAGCGCGGCGACGGAGCCGAGCACGTGCTCGTAGGCGTCGGCGACGGCGAGGATGGCGGTCTCGATGCCCGGATCGTTCACCGAGCCAGCATGCCCCATGCCGGCGGCGCCGTCGCTCGCCCGGCGCGGAGCGGGGCGGTCGGGCCTGCGGGCGACGACGGTTGCGGAGCATCCGCGGCGTCCGTAGTGTGCGCACGGGCGAGCGTGAAGGCGGAGGACGATGACCGTGGGGAGCGAACCGCACGACGGCGGGCAGGGTCCGGAGCCGTTCTTCTACGACGTCGCCGAGCTCCCGGGCTACACGATCGTCGACCTGCTCGGCGACGCCCCCGAGAGCGAGCAGATCTTCGACGTGTTCGGCCGCGACCTGGTCACCAAGACCATCGTGCAGTCACCGAAGCTGTCGGTCTTCCACGAGTCGGCAAAGCCCGGCGAGCGGGTCAAGCCCCATCGCCACGGCACGCACCAACTGACCTACGTCATCCGCGGCGAGTTGATCTACGGCAACCGGCGCACCACGGCGGGGATGGGGTACTTCAGCCCGGACACGCTCTACTCGTGGCGCGCCGGCGCCGATGGCGCGGAGTGGATCGAGATCCACGCCGGCGAGCCGGGTGTCTTCCTGGACCGCCCCGGCTCCTGACGCAACCGGGTGCGCGTGCGCCCGATCAGCCCGTGAAGCGGGGCGGCGCGAGAAGCGGCGCGGGTGCGGCCACGGGCGCCGTCCCGATCTTGGCCACGATGCCGCCGTCCGGCTCGGTGAACCAGAGGTTGTCGTCGGGTCCCGCCGTGATCGCTTCGGGTCCGCTCGCCGGGGTGATCCCGCCGGAGAACTCCGTCACCACACCTGAGGTGGTGACGCGGTCGACCCGGTTCCCCGGTATGTCGGTGAACCAGAGGTTGCCGTCCGGTCCGCGGGTGATCGCGAACAGGCCGGCCCCGGGGCTGATCCCGTCGGAGAACTCGGTGACGACACCTGAGGTGGTGATCCGACCAACGCGCCCGGCCCCTTCGGTGAACCAGAGGTTGCCATCGTCGCCGGTCACGATCCAGGTCGGTTCACTCCCGGGCGTGATCCCCGTCGCGAATTCCGTGACGACACCGGTCGGCGTGATGCGACCGATGCGGTCTCCCGTGACCTCGGCGAACCACAGGTTCCCGTCGGGACCCGTCGCGATGCCGGCCAGGCCGGCGCCGGGCGTGATCCCGGCCGAGAACTCGGTGAGCGCACCCGCAGGCGTGATGCGACCGACTCGATCGCCGGTGCCGCCTTCGGTGAACCACACGTTGCCGTCGGGCCCGGCGACGATCCCGGTCGGCGCTCCACCCGGCGATGCGCTCGCGGGGAATTCGGTGACGACTCCCGCGGTGGTGATACGACCGATCTGGTTCTTGGCGCTCTCGGTGAACCAGAGGTTGCCGTCAGGTCCGGCCGCGATGCCGTAGGGGTCGCTGACGGGGCTGATGCCGGCGGAGAATTCGGTGACCACGCCCGCAGGGGTGATGCGACCGATGCGGTTCCCGATGAATTCGGTGAACCAGAGGTTGCCGTCAGGCCCGGCCGCGATCCCGCGCGGCTGGCTGTACGCGCTGATACCGGCCGAGAACTCCGTGACGCGACCGAGCGGGTCGGCGCCCACGACCGAGGACATCGCGACCAACGCTCCGGCAACGAACACTCCGGCGAAGAACGTGCCGAAGGAAGAAGCACGCTGCCTGGACCGGGCCGTCGGCACCGGACGGCCGGGTCGACCCGAGCGAACTGTCGAATCTCGCGCCGCCTGCGACGGTGCCAACTCGTGCCCCTTCCGAGAGCGACGAGCGCGATCCTACGGATGTGGAGCGTCCGCGCCGGTGATCCTCACCGAGAACCGGCGGAACCCAGCGGCGCGCCCGAAGGCGACGAACAGAATCCCGACCCGCACACCCGGTCGCGCGCCGCCGGTCAACGCTCGAGTTCGAGGCGGCGACGGATGTCGGCGCGGAGCTCGCCCTTCGCGACCTTGCCGCCCGACGCGCGGGGGAGCTCGTCGAGCAGGATCAGCCGCTCGGGGAACCATTCCGGCGACACGCCGCGTTCGCGGAGGAACGCCACGAGACCGTCGAGCTCGAGCTCGGCGCCGGGCTCGAGCTCCGCGTAGAGGCACACGCGTTCTCCGAACACCTCGTCGGGCATCGACACCGCGGCGGCCACCGACACCGCCGGGTGCTGCGCCACCTCGGCCTCGACCGCGGGTGCGCTGATGTTCTTCCCGCCGCGGATGACGATGTCGGATGTGCGCCCGACCACGCGCAGGTAGCCGTCGACGTCGATGGTGCAGAGGTCGCCGATGCGCATCCAACCATCGGCGGTGAAGAGCTCCTCGGTGGCGCGGTCGTCGTCGAGATAGCCGAGGCAGGTTGCCGGGCCCCTGCACACCGGGCGACCGGGGGTGTCGGGCGCCGTGATGTCGGCGCCGGTGTCGTCGAGCAGCCGGACGTGCATGTCGGCGATGACGTGGCCCGCTGTCTGCAGCCGGTGGTCGCGGTCGTCGAGCATGGTGGTCCGACTCGACGCGCCGGTCTCGTTGGACCCGTAGAACTGGAGGCACACGCGCGCCGGTCACGTCCTCGAACCGGGCGGCGCGCTCGTACGGCACGGCCTCACCGCCGGTGAACATGCACCGCAGCGACGAGAGATCCGCACGCTCGATCGCCGGCGACTTCAACATCATCAGGAACTGGGTGCTCACGCACGCCAGCACCGTCACCCGCTCGCGTTCGATGGCTCGGATCACCGCCTCGGCGTCGAAGCGTTCGTGCAGGACCGTCGCGCTCCCGAGCACGGCAGGTGTCACGTGCGCGGTCCAGATGCCGAACCCGAACGGCGCGGGGATCGCGCTCAGGAACACGTCGTCGCCGCGCATGTCGCCCGCTTCGACCGCGAGCTGGTGGAAGTACATCCACCGGTTCTGGGTGTGCATCACGCACTTCGGCATGCCCGTGGTGCCCGACGTGGAGTTCACGAGGAACAGGTCGTCCGGACCGAACGCGGCGGCGCCGCGCCGTCGAACGCCGGAGCATCGCCCGCGTCGCCATCGGGGTCGACGACGACGTGATGGGGCAACGGGCACCCGGCGGCGCGCAGCGCGGCGACCAGCTCGGTGGTCGGGCGGTCACGGTGCACCGCGAGCGTCACCAGGGCGTCGGCCCGGGTCAGGGTCAGGAGATGGCGGATCTCGTCGTCGCCGGCCCGGTGGCCCAGGCCCACCACGGTGACGCCCGCGCGCTCGGCCGCCACGAACGCCACGTGGACGGCGACACCGTCCGGGAGCAGCGCCGCCACCCGTGCCCCCCGCGGCAGGCCGGTGGCCACGAGGACCCGCGCCAGGCGGGCGGCGCGCTCGTCGTAGTCGGCCCAGGAGGCCCGGCCGTGGTCGGTGACGAGGGCATCGCCGGTGCGTCGGGTCCGGGCCCACCCGGCCACCGCGTCGCCGACGGTCGTCTCGCCCCACCAGCCCGCGCGCTTGTAAGCGGCGACATCGGCGGGATCGGGGTGCACCGGACCCTTCTACTACGCCGCGCCGTAGTGTGCCGGGAGGCGCAGGGGCAGCGCACGGCGAAGGAGGTGGACCAGTGACACGCACCGAAGCGTCCCGGGTCCGGGACGGGGTCGATCATCCGATCATCGACGCCGACGGCCATTTCGTGGAGCTGGGGCCATTCCTCCACGAGGAGGTCGTCACCTACGTGGAGGACGTCGGCGGCGCAGCGATGCGCGAGCGCTTCCTCGCCACCGCGGCGACGTTCGACACGTCGTCGAGCCTGGCCGACCGGGCTGACCCGCGGGTGCGGGAGCAGTGGAAGGCGATGCCTTCGTGGTGGGGTTGGCAGACGGCCGCGGTGCGCGACCGTGCCACGGCCCACCTGCCCGCGCTGCTCTACGAGCGTCTCGACGAGATGGGCATCGACTTCACCATCCTCTACCCGTCGATGGCCCTCGGGTACTTCGAGGTCACCGACGAGGAGCTCTCGTCGGTCCTGTGCCGAGCGGTGAACCGGGCCCACGCCCGGCTCTTCGAGCCGTACCGCGACCGGTGCACCGTCGGCGCGCTGATCCCGATGAACACCCCGGCACAGGCCGTCGCCGAAGCCGAGCATGCGGTGCGCGAGCTGGGGGCCAAGTCGGTGCTCATGGCCGGATACGCACGCCGCCCCGTCGCCGCCGGCGGCTACCGGCTCGACATGTTCGGCCTCGACAGCGAGTACGACTACGACCCGCTCTGGGCGGCGTGCGTGGAGCTCGGCGTCGCGCCCGTGGTGCACAGCGCGCTGCAGCAGCACCGGGTGACCCGCTCGATCTCCAACTACGTGTACAACCACGTCAACGGTCTCGCGGCCGCGCACGAGTCGCTCTGCAAGTCGTTGTTCCTGGCGGGTGTCACCTACCGGTTCCCGGAGCTGCGGGTGGGTTTCCTCGAGGGTGGCGTCGCGTGGGCGTGCGCGCTGTTCGCCGGGCTCGTCGGCCACTGGGAGAAGCGCAACCGCGACGCCATCGTCGAGCTCGATCCCGATCGGCTCGACGTCGACGCGCTCCTCGGCTACTTCACCGAGTACGGCGACGCCGCGGTGACCGGGCGGCTCGACGAGCTGCGCGAGTACTTCAGCCGCCCTGCGGCGCGGCCCGCGGAGGTCGACGAGTTCGCCGCGTGCGGCATCGACCGGATCGACGACCTCCGCGCGCGCTTCGAGCCCAATTTCTACTTCGGCTGCGAAGCCGACGACCCGCTCGTGGCCTGGGCCTTCCGCGACGACGTCAACCCGCTCGGTACCCGCCTGCGGCCGGTGCTCGGCTCCGACATCTCGCACTGGGACGTGCGCGACATGACCGAGCCCGTGGCCGAGGCGTTCGAGCTCGTCGAACGGGGTGTGATCACCGGGCGCGACTTCCGTGACCTCACGTTCGCCAACCCCGTCCGATTGCACGCGGGGGCCAATCCCGAGTTCTTCGCCGGCACGGTCTGCGAGGCCGCGGTCGCCGCTGCCCTCGCCGAGGTGGCGGTGTGAACCGCGACGACGCCTGCCCGCTGCGTTCGGTGGTGTTCGCGCCCGGCGACGACGCCGACGCGCTCGTGACGACGGCGGCGTCGGGTGCCGACTCCATGGTGGTCGACCTCGAGGAACCGCGCACGCCGTATCCCGAGTCGGAGCGGGAACGGGGCCGCGCGGTGGCGCGCGCGTTCTTCGACACGCGCGCTCCCGGTGAGCTCCCGCTCGTGTTCGCACGCGTGCAACCGCCGTCGACCGGCCAGACCCTGAAGGATCTGCGGGCGGTCGCCGGCCCCGGTCTCGCCGGCATCCTGCTGCCCAAGATCGAGAGCCCGGCCGACGTCCACGCCGCCGACGCGCTGCTCACCTGCACCGAGGTCGACTTCGGCCTCGACCGGGGTCAGCTCGCGATCTACCCGATCCTCGAGACCGCGCAGGCGATCCGCCTGGCCTACGAGATCGCGACCGCGTCGCCTCGCGTCTCGCACATGGGCGGCGCGCTCTCCCGCTTCGGCGACATCCACCAGGCCCTCGGCTACCGCTGGACCGCGGAGGGGGAGGAGACGCTGTTCCTCCGCTCGAAGGTGCTGGTCGACGCCAAGGCCGCCGGCATCCGCTATCCCGTCAGCGGGATGTGGGGCGGGGGGCTCGACGACGTCGACGGCCTGCGCGCGTTCGCGACCGGCCTCCGCAACCTCGGCTACTACGGGATGATGCTGGGCAGCACCGAGCACGTACCCCTGGTGCACGAGGTGTTCACGCCGACCGCCGCCGAGATCGCGTACTGGCGGGAGCTCGACCGGCTGGCGGCCGAAGCCGAGCGGTCGGGGAGTGGGCCGATCGTGCACGGCGATCCCCGCCAGGGCGAGGCGCACGTCGTGCACATCGCCCACGTGGGATCGGCGCGCAAGAACCTGGCCTGGGCGCGCGACCTCGGTGTGATCGACTGACGCCGAGGAAACGGAGCAGCGGTGAGCACGAGGTCGGCGTTGGTGGTCGGAGGTTCGGGCGGGATCGGGCTGGCGGTCCGCGCGGGTGTGTCGAGGAATCGCTCGGGGTCACCCTCGTCGCTCGCCGGGCCGACCGGCTCGAGCGCGCCGCCCGCTCGCTGGGGAACGCGACGAGGGTCGCGGCGGTGGTGGCCGACGCCGGCAGCTCCTTCGCCGTCGACCGTGCGGTGGCGGAGCACGAGCAGGTGCACGGCGGGCTCGACCTCGTCGTGATCGCGTCCGGCGGTGGTCGCCCGGGCACCGCCGCCGCGGCGTCGACCGCCGATGTGACCGGCGCGCTCGCCCGTGAGCTCGAGGTGCCGTGGCAGGTGCTCCGGTCGTCGATCACGGCTCTGCGAGCGCGTGCGGCGCAGTGTGGCGTCGCCCGCTTCGTGGTGATCGGATCGGTGGCGGGCATCGCGCCGGTTCCCGGGTACGCCGCGTACAGTGCGGCGAAGGCGGCGCTGCGGTCACTGGCCCTCTCGGTCGAGCGTGACGAAGGGGACGCGGGGATACGCGCCACGGTCATCGAGCCGGGCTACGTGGCGACTCCGCTCACCACGTCGGTCCCCATCCCGCCCGAGGACATGCTCTCTCCCGCTGACGTCGCGCAGGCGGTGCGGTTCTTGCTGCACCTCTCGCCCCGCGCGTCGGTCACCGAACTCGTGATCGGGCGGGTCGGCGCCGGGGCGTCCGCTCCGTGACCGACCTGCGCGACGTCGTCACGTCGCCGGCGCGTCGAGCCGCGTACGTCGCTGCCGGGGCGTGGGACACGACCACGCTCCCGGGCGCGGTCGCCACCCACGCGGCGACCCGACCCGACGCGCGGGCTGTTGTCGACGAGCACGGCGCGTACCTCACCTACGACACGCTCTGGGAGCGGGCGACCCGCGTCGCGCGGTTCCTCGCCGACGAGGGGATCGGCGACGGTGCCGTGGTGTCGGTGCAGCTCCCGAACCAGCTCGACACGGCCGTGGTCGCACTCGGCGTGCTCGCCGCCGGCGCGGTGATCAACCCGCTGCTCCCGAACTACCGGGCGCGGGAGCTCGCGCACGTCTTCGCGACCGCCCGCCCTCGGGCCGTCTTCACCCCGGCGACCTATCGGGGCTTCGACCACGAGAACCTCGTCGCGACCGCGGTCGCCGCGACCGGCGTCACGCCCGTGCACGTGGTCTGCGATCCGGTGCCGCGTGCCGGCGTCGCGCTCGCCGACGTGCTCGCGCGCGACCGCGCGGGTGGCGCACCAGCGGGGCGCGATGCAGCCGCGGTCTCCGAGCTCATCTTCACGTCGGGCACCGAGGCGACGCCCAAGGCGATCATGCACACCGAGCAGACGACCAACTTCAGCGTGCGCGTCGCCGCCGACGACCTGGGGGTCACGGGCGCCGACGTGGTGTGGATGCCGTCGCCCATCGGCCACTCGCACCGGGTTCAACTACGGCGTGCGCTTCGCGCTCTACCACGGCCTCCCGCTGGTGCTCCAGGATCGGTGGGATCCCACGGTCGCGTCGATGTGGTCGGCTCGCGAGCGTTGCTCGTACACGCTCGCGGCGACGACGTTCCTACAGATCTGGTGGCGGAATCGGTCGCGCCGCGGCTCTCTGCTGGATCCGCTGCGCTGCTTCGGCTGTGGCGGCGCGCCGGTGCCGCCGGCGTTGGTGGAAGCGGCGGACGCGCGCGGCATCCCGTCTGCGGCTCTACGGCTCGACCGAGGTGCTCGTGGCGACCTGGAACCGGCCCGGCGCGTCGCGCCTCGGCAACGGGTCGACACCGACGGCACGCCGATGACGCGACGTCGAGGTCGAGGTGCGGGACGACGCGGCGGCACCGCGCCCGATGAGCCCGGCGAGATCTTCGTACGGGGGCCGAACACCTGCGTCGGGTTCTTCGCCGACCCGGAGCGGACCGCAGCGACCTTCGACGCCGAAGGCTGGGTGCGCTCGGGCGATCTCGCCACGCTCGACGGCGACCGGCTATCTCACCATCGTCGGGCGCAAGAAGGAGATCATCATCCGCGGCGGCATCAACATCGCTCCGCGCGAGATCGAGGACCTCATCGGTACGTTCGCCGAGGTCGAGCGGGCCGCGGTCGTGGTCGGGACCCCCGACGACCGGCTCGGGCGAGACGTGTGCGCGTGCGTGGTGCTCCGCGCCGGCGCGATGCTCGACCTCGGCACCATGGTCGAGTCGTCTGCGCGACGCGGCGGGTCGCCACGTACAAGCTGCCCGCAGCGGCTCGAGTTGTTCGGCGAGCCCTGCCGACGACTGCGTCGGGCAAGATCCAGAAGCACGAGATCGTCCGACGCTTCGAGGAGCGCACATGAACCAGTCGGAGCATCGGTCCCGTCCTGACCCGGCGGGCCGCGGTCGACGGCGCCGACCGCGTCGCCCTCACGCTGGTCTCAACCGGCCCGAACAGCTCAACGCGATCGACTCGGCCGATGCTCGACGCGCTCGACGCCGCCCTCGACGGGATGGCCGACGATCCGGCGGTGCGCGTGAGTGCTCGTCACCGGTGCCGGGCGGGCGTTCAGCGCGGGCGGCGACCTGTAGGCTACGCTGACGCTCCAACGCGACCGGTGAGCGTTCCCGCGCTTCGTCGCCGAGCTGCACCGGATCTTCGGGCGCCTTCGTACGTTGGCGGTCCCGGCCGTCGCACTGGTGAACGGCGTGGTCGCGGCGGGAGGGCTCGAGTTGATCCTCAACTGCGATTTCGCCCTCGCGGCGACGCTCGGCGCGCATCGGCGACGCCCACCTCAACTTCGGCCAGATGGGCGGCGGCGGCGTGCTCACGCTGCTGCCGCGTGCGATCGGCAGGGCCCGCGGCCGCGGAGCTGCGTGTTCAGCGGCCGGTTCCTCGACGCGGCAGAGGCCGCCGAATGGGGACTCGTGCAACCGCTGTGTGTCGCCGACGACGCGCTGGTCGAGGCGGGCGTGGAGTTGGCTGGCGGGCTTGCTCGTCGAAGAGCCCGCTCGCCATGGCCAACGCGAAGGAGGTGATGAAGTCGCTCTGGGCCGACAACGGCAGCGTGGATGCCGGGTTGCGCTACGAGCGTGAGCGCAACGCGTACTACTGCCTCACGTCGGACGACGCGGCCGGAGGGGCTCGCGGCGTTCGCGTAGAAGCGACCCCCGGCATTCCGCGGCTCGATGACGACACCGATCCCGATCGCCGATGCCGACACCGCGCCGTACCTGGACGCGCTCCGGGACCACCGCATCTTCTTGCAGCAATGCCCGGAGTGCCGGCGGCGTGCGCTTCCCGCCCATGCCCGCGTGCCCGTGCGTGCGCGGCGACGGGCGCGCAGTGGACCGTGGCGTCGGGTGAGGGGAGCATGTACTCGTGGGTCGGTGTCCAGCGCGCCGCTGACACCCGGGTTCGAATCCGAGGTCCCGTACACGATCGTGACCGTCGAGCTCACCGAGGGGGCCCGTGTGTTCGCCCGGTACGAGGGACCCGAACCTTCGGCGCCAGGTGGTCGCGTCGTCGCCACGTTCGTCGACCACTCGGAGTGGACGGAGCTGAGGTTCCGGGCCGTCGGGGAGGGCACGTGAGCGGCGGGCGATCGGCCGCAATCGTCGGGGTCGGGTACACGTCGTTCTCGCGCGAGTCGGGCCGTTCGGTGCTCGACCTGGCGCACGCGGCGTGTGCCGACGCGCTCGCCGATGCCGGGCTGGGTGGGGCCGACGTCGACGGCATCGGCAGCTTCATGGTGATGCACGACTCCGTGAAGTGCCAGGCCGTGGCGACAACGCTCGCGGTGCCAGGGTTGCGCTGGTCGGTCGATCTCGACCTCGGCGGGCAGGCACCGTGTCACCTCGTGGGCCTGGCTGCGTCAGCCATCGCGTCGGGCCAGGCCGAGGTCGTCGTGCTCTACCGGGCGATGAACGGGCGCTCCGGCCCACGGGTCGGCACCATGGCGTTCGACGGCCCGGCGGCACCGTGGCGTTACCCGATCGGGTACGACGCCTACCTGATGTACGTGGCGATGTGGGCCCAGCGCTTCCTGGCCGAGACGGGTCAGAGCGCCGACGACCTCGGTGCGGTCGCCGTGGCCCAGCGTTCGTACGCGCTCGACAACGACCGTGCGGTCCGGCGCCGGCCCCTGACATCCGCCGACCACGCGAGCTCGCCGGTCGTGGTGTCGCCCTTCCGCGCCGACGACTGCACGATCGAGGTCGACGGCGCGTGCGCGCTCGTGGTCACCAGCCTCGACCGGGCGCGTGACCTCGCGCCGTCCGCCGGCGGTGATCGCATCCTCGGCCTACCGGGCGGGCCCGCGCTCCGGGCTCGACATCGGCGACCACCTGCTCTGGGACGACTACACGCGCAACTACACGAGCCTGTTGCGTGACGAGCTCTTCGGCCGGGCGGGCATCACCGCGACCGACGTCGACCTCGCGGAGATCTACGACTGCTTCTCGAGCACGGTGCTCATGGGGCTCGAGGGTCTGGGGTTCTGCGAGCGCGGCGCGTCAGGCGACCTCACGCGCTCGGGAGCCACCGGGCTCCACGGCGCCCTGCCGGTGAACACCCACGGCGGGCTGCTCGCCGAGGGCTACCTGCACGGGATGAACACGGTGTGCGAGGCGGTCCTGCAGGTGCAGGGGCGGGGCGGCGCCCGCCAGGCTCCCCGCCACGAGGTGTGCGCGGTCACGTCGGGGGCCCTGATGGACGGGTCGGCGCTCGTCCTCACGGCCGATCGCGGCGGCCGGGCATGACGGCGCTGCTCGTCGTGGTCGTCGACGTCGACCCCGAGCACGAGGTCGAGTGCAACCGTTGGTACGACGAGGAGCACATCCCCGAGAAGACGCGCCACGCCGGGCTTCCGATCGGCCCGTCGTCTGCGAGCCACGACCGGCCCGGTCGCTATCTCGCGGTGTACGAGATCGAGGATGGCGACGTCGTCACCAGCGCCGAGTACCTCTCGCCGGGGGGGCGATGAGCGAACGCGCCCGAGCGGTCATGGCCTCCTGGCACCTCGTCGACCGCTCGGTCTGGACGGCCATCGACGGGTCATAGGCCCAGATCGCTCTCGGCCAGCAGCTCCATCGGGTCGCGCATCCGTACCATCCCGAGGTAGCCCCCGCCGTCGGCGATGGCGTCGTGCACCGCGTAGCCGAGCAGTTCCTGGGCGGCGGGCGACAGCGTGTGTGCCACCGCCGGCGGTACCGCCAGCGAGTTGTTCTCCTCCGTGCGCAGCCAGCCGAGGGTGAAGCTCACGTGCACGCCGAGGCGCCACTCGTCGACGGTGGAGTTCGTGCCCGCGTAGTGGATGGTCGAGCCGAGGTAGAGCACCGCGCCCCCCGCGGGTACCAGCGCGTCGGCGACCTCGTCGGGTTCCGGCTGGCGCTCGCGCGGCCACCGGTGGCTCCCGGGAACGACGCGGGTCGCGCCGTTGTCGACCCGGAAGTCGACCAGCGCGACCATCGACGCGATCTGCAGCTCGTCGTGGGGACGGGGGAAGTGCGGCCATACGTCCTCGTCGCGGTGGGGCATCTGCGCCTCGGCACCGGGACCGCGCGCGATGAGATGGCCCAGGTTCAACCGGTACCGCGAGCACGACGGGAGGAGGATCGCGTCGCAGGCGGCGCGGTACGTGGGGTGCGTCATCACGTCGTTCGCGAACGTGGGTGACACCGCCGCGAGCGCGGACACGTGCTTGGTGCAGGGGCCGAAGAACGCCTGGATCATCGGGTTGATGGTCCGCATCCCCGGCTCGGCGGCGGCGACGGCCGCTTCCGTCTCGTCGACGATCGCGCGCACGGTCTCGGGGGTGATGAACCGGTCGACGAGCACCGCGCCGTCGCGCCGCAGCGCCGCGACGATCGCCGCGTCGTCCTCGGTGTCGGGGAAGCGGGCGATCCGGGCCATCGGCTACTCCTGGGCGCGGGGAAGCACGACGTTGGCGACGTGCTCGACGTAGCGCCACGCGAGCTCGGGGGGCAGGCCCCCGCACAGCGGCATGAGCATGAGCATCCCGCCGTTCTTCACGAGCTCGACGGCTTCGTCGGTGCTGTAGACCTTGTGCGCGGTCGAGGTGGCGCGCAGCTCGTCGACCGTCTGGGCGTGCGAGATGCTCGCGGTCGTCTGGTCGCCCGGGTTCCAGGACGCGTACATCTTGGCGTCGTGCAAGAGGTACGAGCCGAGCTCGTCCCACGCCCGGTCGACGTCATCGGCGACGAACATCGTGGTGGGTGTGTCGCGACTCGGGAGGCTGGCCATGCCGGGCTCGTGACCGTGCTCGCGGCACGACTCCTCGTAGGCCTCGAGCATGCCGGGGAGGTCGCTCTGGGCCAGGAAGCCGAGGCCGTAGCGGCCGGCCCGCTTCGCGGCGGCGATCGAACCGCCGCCCCACATGACCGCGGGGCCGCCGGGCGTCACCGGCGGCGGGGTCACGTGGATGTGCCGGCCGTCGTGCACGAACGGTTCGCCCTTGCGGGCCTCGAGCAGCAGCTGCAGCTTCTCCTCGGCGATGCGGCCACGCTGCTTCATGTCGACGCCGAACATCTCGAACTCCTCGGGCCGGTAGCCGAGGCCGAGGATGTAGGAGACGCGGCCGTTGCTCATGATGTCGAGGACGTTCATGTCCTCAGCCAGCCGGATCGGGTCGTAGAACGCCAGGAGCGCGGCCCCGATGTTGATCAACAGGTGCTCGGTGCGCGCCGCCATCGCGGATGCCAGGAGCAGTGGCGACGGCAGGTAGCCGTCCTCCGATGCGTGGTGCTCGGAGATGACCGCGGCGACACAACCGCGCGTCTCGGTCCACGCGGCGAGGTCGACGGCCGCCTGGTAGAGATCGGTGGTGGACGCGCCGCCTACGGGGGCGCGCATGTCGAAGCGCATCGTGAACATGGCCGCAGGCTCCCCCATTTCCGAACCGGCGTCAAAGTCTGCCGATAATCGGCAGACTTTGACGCCAGTTGGGTTCGGGGTTGGGTCGTCAGAAGGTGAGGACGCCGCGGGCGAGGGTGCCGCCGTGCATGTCTTCGACCACCGTGTGGAATTGCTCCATCGGGTAGGTCTTGCTGACCATCCGGTCGAGGTCGAGCAGGCCCTTCTTGTAGAGGTCGACGATCACCGGGATGTCGCGTTGGGCGCGGACGCCGCCGGCGCGGCTGCCGATGATGCCGCGGTCGACCTGGGTGAGGTGCGTGATCGGGATGTCGTAGGTGACACCGGGCGCGGGCACGCCGACCTGCACGCACACGCCGCCCCAGTCGAGGACCTGCACGGCCTGCGAGGTGACCGCGGGGTGGCCGACGCATTCGAACGACCAGTTGACGCCGCCGGCGCCGAAGGGGCCCTCGGGCATCTCGGGCGTGAAGGGCAGCAGCTCGTGGATGGCCGCCACCGCGTCGACCTCGGCCGCGTTGAAGAAGTGCGTGGCGCCGAGCTCGAGAGCCAGCTCGCCCTTCGACGCGACCGTGTCGATCGCGATGATGTGGTTGGCCGCCTTGATGCGCAGCGCCTGGATGGTGGAGAGGCCGACGCCGCCGGCGCCGAACACCGCGGCGTTGTCGCCCGGCTGCACGTTGGCCCGGTTGAACACCGACCCCATGCCGGTGACCACGCCGCACGCGATCAGGCAGGCCGAGGTGAGCGGGACCTCGGGGTCGATCGGCACCGCCTGTACCTCCTTCACCACCGTGAGCTCGGCGAACGAGGAGGTGGCGGCGAAGTTGCCGGCCGGCTCGCCGCCCACGGTGAAGATCTCGCGGCGGTTGCCGAGGGTCTTGCGACACCAGGTGGGCTTGCCCACCGAGCACTGGTCGCAGATCCCGCAGTTGGAGACGGTCGCGATGACCACGTGGTCGCCGGGCTTCACCCGGCTGACCAGCGATCCCACCGCCTCGACGACCCCCGCGCCCTCGTGCCCCATGAGGGACGGCGCGGGCCACGGGATGGTGCCGTCGATCAGGCTGACGTCGCTGTGACACACACCCGCGGCGACGACCCGGACGAGCACCTCGTCGGGCCCGGGGTCGATGACCTCGACGTCGCTGCGGACCTCTGCACCTTCACCGGTGAACACGATTCCACGCATGACCCGCACCCTACCGCCCTCCCCCGTCCACACGAACCGGCGTCGTTCGACCGGTGTCCGACCCCGGCGAACGACGCCAGTTGGCGGGAGGGTTGGGTCAGGGTCGGGTCAGAAGGCCATGAAGCCGCCGCCGTCGACCATGAGGGTCTGGCCGGTCATGTAGCGGGCGAGGTCGCTGGCGAGGAAGACGGCGACGGGGCCGATGTCGGGTTCGGGGTCGCCGATGCGCCGCAGCGGGGTGCGCCCCACGAGCAGGCCGTCGGTGAACACCGGGCTCGTCTCCGCGACCACCTCCATCGCCGGGGTCATGGCGACGGGGCCGATGCAGTTCACCCGCACGCCCACCGGCCCCCACTCGCGGGCCAGGCTCTTGGCCAGGCCCCGTTGGGCGGCCTTGGCGACGGCGTAGGCGGGGAGGTAGGGGCTGCCCTCGACCCCGGCCGCCGACGTGAGCAGGATCAGCGACCCGCCCCGGGCCTCGAGGTGGGGGAACGCGGCGTGCGCGCACAGGTACGAGGCGCGGACCGCGGTGCCCAGCATCGCCTGCCAGGTGTCGTCCGGGACCGCGCCGATGGCGAGCGGTTCGCCGACCGGGGCGAGCGCGTTGTGCACCATCACGTCGAGGGCGCCGAACTCGGACACCGCGAGCGCGACCGCGGCCTCGACGTCGGCGCGCACGGTCACGTCGCAGCGGATCGACCGCGCGTCGCCGCCCCGCTCGACGATCTCGTCGGCGACGACGTCACCGGTCTCGGTGCGCCGCGCCGCGATCACCACGTTGGCGCCGTGGGTCGCGCACGCGAGGGCGATGCCGCGGCCGACGCCGCCACCCGCACCGGTGACGACGACGGTGCGACCGTCGAGCAGCGGTTGCAGGGTGCCGGTGTTCACAGGCCCATCCAGGTGCCGCCGTCGGCCACGAGCGTGTTGGTGGTGAGGAAGTGCGCGTCGGGATCGTCGAGCAGTGCGACGAGTGGCGCGAGGTCGTCGGCCGCGTCGCCGGGCGTGCCGAACGCGGGCGTGGAGAGCGAGATGGCGCGGGTCAACGCGTCGGCGGTGCCGGCATCGAGCCAATGGTGCGGCGCGGCGGCGATGGTGTTGACGGTGACGCCGTCGACACCCCACTGGCGTCCGCACCCCTTCGCCAGCACCCGCACGCCCTCGGCGACGGCCGCGAGCATGGCGAACTCGGCCGCGCCGGCCATCCCGACGGTGGGCACCACGAAGACCAGGCTCCCGGCCGTGGCCCGCAGGAACTCCGCGCTCCGGCGGGCCAACCACCACGCGGCCTCGAGGCTGTGCTCGCAGCCGGCCGCCCACGCGTCCTCGTCCAGGTCCATGAACGGCCGGGCGGCGACGACGCCGGGCGCGAGCCACGTGTGCACGATCTGGTCGATGCCGTCGAGCGTGCGGTCGGCGGCCGCCAGCGCGTCGGCGACTGCCGCCTCGGAGCCGAAGTCGCAGTCCAGCGCCACGACGCCGACACCGAGCTCCGCCAACCCGGTGACGAGCCCGTCGGCGAGCGGACCCGTCCCCGTGACGACCGCGCTGTGGCCGGTGATCGGCCGCGCCATCAGATCAGCATCGCGGTCAGACGAGCATGATGGCGCCGCCGTCGGCCATCAGCGTCTGGCCGGTCATGTAGCGACTGGCGTCGGACAGGAGGAACTGCACCACGGGACCGATGTCGTCTTCGGCGTCGCCGTCGCGTGGGATGGGCTGGTTGGCGTAGGTCTCGGCGAACATGCGCGCCCGCTCGGGATCCTCGTCGGCGGGTGGCGCGCGGTGCGCGGCCGAGACCGGGCACAGGCAGTTCACGGTGATGCCGAACTTCCCCCACTCGCGCGCCGCCGAACGCGTGCAGCGCGCGGATCGCCTCCTTGGACGACGCGTACGGCGTGTAGCCCACCGCGCCGAGCAGTGCCGCGTTCGAACCCATGGTGACGATGCGACCGCGGCGCTGGTCGCGCATGTGCGGGAACACCGCCTGCATGCCCCACAGCGTGCCCTTCGGGCCGGTGGAGAGCAGCAGGTCCATGTCGCGTTCGGTGATGTCGGCGAACGGTGTGACCGAGCGGAAGGTCTGCGCGTTCGCGACCAGGCCGTCGACGCGGCCGAACTGCGCGAGGGTCTGCTCGACCAGCCCGAACGCGCCGTCACGGTCGGCGACGTCGAGCGTGGTCGCCAGGTGCGGGGCGCCGAGGGCGTCGAGCTCGACCGCGGTCTCCTCGAGCGCCTCCGCGCGCCGGGCGGTGATCACGAGCGTGGCACCGTTGCGGGCGAGGTGCAGCGCGATGCCGCGCCCGACGCCCTTCGAGCCACCGGTGACGATCACCACCCGGCCGTCCACCCCGTTGTCGACGGTCATGTGCGGAACCTCCAGGCCACGTGCGCGGCGCGGCCGCGGATCTCGTCGGCGCGCGCGTCGGCGTCGACCATCACGTGCCCCGCGGGGAGGCGCGTGGCCAGGTCGCCGAGCGCGACGACCTCGGCCCGAACCGTCGGATCCTGCGGGGGCCGGAACCAGCGGATCGTCGTGAGCACTTCGGCGCGCCCTTCGGTGTCGAGCCAGTTGGCCGTGCCGGGGTCACGACGGGCGAGCACGACGCGCACCAGGCCGTCGTCGTCGGCGGTGACCTGGCGGTGGTTGCGACTCGTGACCCGGCTCGCGTAGTCGAGCGGCTCGTACCAGCCGCGGGTGTAGGAGCTCACACCCCAGAGCGCGGCGTCGCTCGGGTCCAGCTCGAGGACGAGGGCCTCGTCGTCGCCGAGTTGCACGAACCCGTGGCTGTAGATGATGTCCTGCACGCCCCGGCCCGACACCGAGGGCACCCCGAACCGGTTGGGCTCCTGCCCGTCGCGCATCCGGGACTGGAGGTCTCGGAAGTAGACGACCGAGTGCTCCACCTCGTGGGCGGCGGTCTCGAGCATGGCGGCGACCCCCTCGGCGGTGAGCGGCGGGGCCGGGGATCCCTGGGTGTCGAGCCGTTCGATCACGAACGTCGCGGGTTCGGCGGGGGCCCAGTCGAAGTAGTAGTCGCGCACGTGGACGAAGCCCGGGCCCGGGCCGAGCGCGAGCCACGTGCCCGGGCGCTCCTCGCGGCTCACGGCGATCTCGAACCGGTCGCCGGGGCGGAGGCCCAGCTGCGACGCGGTCACCTCGGTGCCCACGCTCGCGCCGCCGCTCTGGGTCGTGCCCTGCTTGAGCTGGAGCACGAACTCCTCGCAGGATCCCATGCGGCCCGACACGCGGTAGGTGCCGGCGCCGTCGATGGTCGCGCGCCGTGCCACCTGGTCGACGTTGGGGCCACCCCACCGGTACGTGGGATCGGCGCTGCGGAAGAACGTGGGCGCGGCCGGATCGCCGTACCCGGTCGCGTAGGTGAGCCAGCACGCCGCCTGCGTCGCCAGGTGATGCACGCCCTCGGCCCGGTCGCGCGCGTCGCCGGGGTAGTCGTCACCGAGGATCGTCTCGCCGATCGCCGCCAACCGGTCACAGAATTGGTGCCACGCGGCGCCGCTGAGCACGGCGTCACCGTCCATCAGCCGCGTCGCTCGCCCACGAAGATCGCCGTGGCCTCGACCGTCGCCACGCCGTCGACCACGACCTCGCCCGACGCGTAGCTCTTGCGGCCTTCACTGCCCGTGTACCTTCCCACGATGTCGACCGGCACGCCGATGGGTGTACCACCCCGCAGCGAGACCGAGAGCGCAACCGTCATCCCCGTGGCGCCCGACACCAGCGCCGCGACGCCGAGCACCTCGTCGAGCGCGGACGCCAGCACGCCGCCGTAGACCCGCCCGGGCGAGCCGCCGTGCTGCGGGCCGAACGTGCAGCGGGCCCGGACCTCGACCGGCCGGGGCTCGGAGCCCGGCGGCGGCTCCTTCGGCCGGTGGATCCACTCGATCGGCGGGGCCTGCGGGTTGAGGCGCCCGGACCCCGCCTGGTTGAGGCTCTCGACCCCGCCGTCGGCGTGGCGCACCATGTAGAGGGAGTCGGCGCGGTCGCTCGGCCCGCAACCGCCCGGTGATCGCCGCGAGGTCGGCGGCGGCCGCTGCCCGCACGTCGGCGGCCACGTCGGTCATGACCACGGCTTCCACCAGCGCGGCGGGTCTGTTTGACGAGCGCGAACGCCGACGCGGGGATCTGCGCCGGGTCGGGGAGCTGATCGCCGAGCAGCTCGGCGACCCGGGCCGCCGACACCGGCGGGGAGGCCTCTTCCATCTGGTCGACGTTAGTCACGACCGGTAGCGTGCGCGGATGGCCCCCTCCGCGGTCTGGACCGTCCTCGACGACCTGGTGTTCGGTGAGGGCCCGCGCTGGCACGACGGCGAGCTCTGGTTCAGCGACATGCACGACCACCGGGTCGTGCGCACGACGGTCGAGGGCGACGCGTCGACGGTCGTGGAGATCGCCGACGACGAACCCTCGGGTCTCGGCTGGCTGCCCGACGGTCGCCTGCTCGTCGTGGCGATGGAGACCCAGCGGCTGCTCCGGGTCGAGCCCGGGGGCCGGGTCGTCGTGCACGCCGACCTCTCGTCCGCGGCGCGGGGCTCGCTCAACGACATGATCGTCGCCGCCGACGGCACCGCCTACATCGGCGACATGGGGGTCCGCATCCACGAGCTCGGCGCCGAGCGGCGGGCGGGCCAGACCCTCCGCGTCGCGCCCGACGGCTCCTGGGCGTGCGCGGCGGATGACCTCCAGTCGCCCAACGGCCACATCCTCACCGCCGACGGCCACACGCTCATCGTGGCCGAGAGCGGGGGAATGCGCCTCACCGCGTTCACCGTCGCCCCCGACGGCACCCTCGCGGGCCGACGCACCTTCGCCGAGCTCGTGCCCGAGCAGGAGGGCGTGCCGGTCTCGCCGCCGGACGGTGTGTGCCTCGACGCCGAGGGCGCGGTGTGGGTCGCGGATCCGATCGGTGCCCGGGTCTTTCGCGTGCGCGAAGGCGGTGAGGTCACGGACTCGATCCCGTTCGCCGGGGTGATCCCGGTCGTGTGCGTGCTCGGCGGCCCCGATCGACGCACGCTGCTGATGTGCGTGGCCGCGGACTGGAAGCGCGACGTCGTCACCCAGGTGCGCAGCGGCCGCATCGATGCGTGCACGGTCGACGTGCCGGGCGCCGGGCGTCCCTGACCTGCCGTCACCCGCTCAGCGCGGGAACTCAGCGCGGGAAGAGGTGCCGCAGGCCGCGCGGTGGCGTGAAGTGCGCCCATTTGCCCTCGGGCTGCGCCAAGCGGTCGGCGATCGCCACGAGCGCGGCAGGGTTGTGGCCCAGCCCGCAGTGGCTGCCGTAGACCTCGATGTTCTGGCTCCGCGGCCCGTCGTCCTCGAGGCACCATTGCCAGCTGGTGACGCCGTCGGTGCGGCTGTAGATCGCGGTGGCGGGGACCTCGAGCAGGGGTTGGCGGTACTCGGAGCGCTGCATGGTGTCGGTGTGCGGGGCGTGCCAACGCTCGGCGATCTTGTAGAAGAACGCGGCGTTGGTCTTGTAGCGCTCGTCGAGCAGCAGGCGGAACGGCGAGCCGAGGGTGACGACCTGGCGCACCGCGTCGGGGTGCCGGCGGGCCGCCTCGCGCCCGAGGATGCCGCCCGCGCTCCAGCCGATGATGCTGACCCGCCGCCCGGCCCGCTCGGAGAGCTCGAGGAGCCGCTTCGGCGCACCCTCGAGGATCGCCGGGGTCGGCCCGAGGTTCTGGCCGAGCTTCCACCCGTGGCTGGAGTACCCGAGCCCGCGGAGCGCGGCGCGGAGCGGGCTCGTGTACGCGTCGGTCGCGCCGAACGGTGGGAGGACCAGCACGGGGTGGCCGTCGCCGCGGGGACGGGTGAGCAGGAAGGGCCACGACGCCATGAACAGGGCGAACTCGGGCCAGGCGCGCACCTCCAGCGCGAGCAACGCCAGTGACGGCGCGCCCACGACCTCCTGGTGCTCCACGCTCGTGAGCGTATCCCTCGGGTGCACGTAGGCTGCGCGATGCCATGATGGTCGATTCCGCTGCGCCGTCCCCCCTCCGGCGACGGCGGCGCGGCATCTCACGGTGATGGTCACGCTGCTGCACGTCCATCACACGACCTCGCCGTCGCTGCACGCGATGTTCGAAGCCGTGCAGGCGGGAGCGACCGATCCGCAGATCGTCGGGGTGCAGGTCGTCGCCGTTCCCGCGCTCCACGCCACCGCGATCGACGCCCTCGACGCCGACGGGTACCTCCTCGGGACGCCGGCGAACCTCGGGTACATGTCCGGCGCGTTGAAGCACTTCTTCGACCAGATCTACTACCCGTGCCTCGACGCCACGGTGGCGCGCCCCTTCGGTGTGTACGTGCACGGCAACAACGACACGACCGGCGCGTTGCGGGCCGTCGAGATGGTCACGACCGGGCTGCGGTGGCGCGCCGCGGAGGCCCCGGTCTCGGTGATCGGCGAGCCGGCGCGCGCCGACCTCGACGTGTGTTGGGAGCTCGGCGCGGCGGTGGCGGCCGGCCTCTCGCCCGGGTGACGCTCAGCCCAGACTGTCGAGCTTCACGACCTCGCAGCGCGCCATCTCCGGATCCGACTCCGGGAGCAGGTAGCGCCAGAAGATCGTGCCCGTGCGGTGGCCGCCGGTGTCGAGCCAGTTCGCCACGCCCGGGTCGGAGTGCGCGATGACGATGACGTACGAACCGTCGGGCTCCCACTCGATCTGCTCGGTGTTCAACGAGCTGCGGCGGTACCGGTATTCGAGCGTCTGCATGTGCCGGTTCCAGAGCATCACGTTGGTGAAGCGCGACGGCGGGATCGTGCCCCGCATCACGAGGGCTTCGTCGGGCATGAGGTCCCAGCGGCCGCTCGAGTAGAAGATGTCGACCGCGCCGGCGGCGTCGACCCCGGCGTTGCGGAAGCTCCACGGCGTACCGACGGCGTTGGGCTCCTGGGCGACGAACGGCACCGGTGACGGCGAGCCGGGAAGCGGCTGGCCCACGGTGGTCTGGCGCAGGAACGCGACGCCCTCCCGGAGACGCGTCGCGAACGTCTCGTCGTCGAGGGGCGGCGGGGGAGCGACGTCGCCCAGCGGCTCGATCCCGATGCGCACCGCGACGGTGGGGTCGTTCTGGGCGGACTGCTCACGCAGGAAGTACCCGCGCACGATGATCATGCGCGCGTCGGGATCGAGCTTCACCCAGTTGCCGTCGTGCGGCTCGGGGCTGAAGACGATCTCGTAGGAGCCGTCGGGCCCGAACTCGAAGCCGGTGTCGTTGATGTCGGACAGCACCCGGCCGTTGAGCCCGCCGTCGGGCGCGGCCGCGTGCACGGTGAACGAGATGTACCGCTCTTCGCCGCGGATGCCGAAGACACGGTACGAGCGGTCACCCCGGATCCGGGCGAAGTGGTAGATGGAATCGGGGTTGTCGCCCTGCAACTTGCGGGCGGGGCTGACGATCGACGCCATGCGGGGATACTCGGGGTCGCCCTCGACGAAGAACTCCGACGCGCCCGACAGCACCTCGGTGACGTAACGGAAGCCCTCGACGACGTCGAGGTCGTCGGTGAAGCGGTCCTCGTCGAGCACGTAGCCGTCGCGGATCTCCTGGAGCGCCGCGATCAGGTCGTCGAACGCCTCGGTGGACTTCGGGGCACGGTTCACGTCGCATCTCCAGGGTCGGGTGTCTCCCCGCCGAGCACCACGGTGCGGGTGTCGGGGAGTCGCATCAGGGTCTCGTAGTCGACGAACGAGCGCAAGGTGTTGCCCCCGTCGACGGTCAGGAGCTGGCCGGTCACCCACGAGGATTCGGGGCCCGCGAAGTAGCGCACCGCCTGGGCGATGTCGTCGACGTGGCCGTGACGCTCGAGCGGCTGCTCGGCCAGGAACGCCGCCATCATCTTCGGGTTGGCGAACGCGGCCGCGGTCGCGGGGGTCTGCGTCATGCCCGGTTGCACCGAGTTCACCCGGATCCCGAGCGGTCCGAGCTCGTTGGCGGCGACGCGCACGAGCTGGTCGACCGCGGCCTTGCCCGCGCTGTACGAAGCCAGGTAGCGCGCGGAGAACACCGCTGCGGTCGACGAGATCGCGACGAACGACCCGGAGCCGGCACGCACCATGGCCTGCCCGGCGTACTTGAGGAACAGGAAGACGGGACGGATGTTCGCGTCGACCTGTTCGCTGAACTCGTCGTCGTCGAACAGCAGGACGGGGCTGATGGCGCCCATCCCGGGGACGACGACGGCGATGTGCAGCCGCCGTTCGTCATCGGACGCGGCATCGACCGCGGCGCGCACCGAAGCGCCGTCGAGCGCGTCGCACGCGGCGTGCGCGACCTCGAGTCCCTCGGCGGCGAGCTCGTCGGCGGCGTCGAGGAGCTTCTGCTCGGTGCGCCCGCAGATGGTGACGATCGCGCCGTCGCGGGCCAGCGAGCGCGCGGAGCCGAGCCCGATGCCCGAGCCCCCGCCCACGACGATCGCGTGCTGCCCTTGGAGGGCTCCGTCCATCGTGGTCCTCTCCTACCGGCGCGGCGGGTTGGCCACCCGCGTCTCGGTCCAGTCGACCCGCAGGCGCCGTTCGGCGAACTTCCACGCGCCGTCGGCGTCGGGCCGGTAGGTGTCCTCGTAGCGGATGTACATGACGTGGTTCGTCCCGCCGTGCCGGTCGGGTGAGAGGTGATGGGCGATGCAGTACACCTCGCCGGTCGCCTCGCCGTCGCCGATCTCGTAGGTCGACTGCCCGAGCAGGTGGAAGGTCTTCTCGTAGTTCTTGATCTGCTCGGGGATCCGTGCGAGCCGTTCGATCCCGCGGGAGCTCGTGGGCCTCGGTGCTCTCGCCGGGATCGTGGATGGCGAGCACGGCGTCGGGATGGAACACGGTTACGAACGCGTCGACGTCGCGGCGGTCGACCGCGCGCGCGTATTGCTCGGCCAGCGACCGCAGCTCGTGGCGGATCGCGGTGTCGTCGCCGGTGCCTGGCATCGTCTCCCCCTGGTCCAAGAGGGGAGACTACGGCCTCCGGAGGAGCGTGTCGGCGGGCGGTTCCGGACCGGTCAGAGGTGCAGCTGGCCGTAGGTGTTGCAGAGGCCCGCGGAGTTGATCGCGACGAACGACGCCACGATGAGGGCGACGTTGGCGCGCACGAGGTGGCGACGCCACCCGGTGAGCTTCGGTGCGCGCATCGGCGCCGGCATGTACCACTCCGGGAGCGGTGACCCCGGCCCGGCTCCGGTCAGCTCCCAGAACGAGACCGCGTCGGGATCGACCTCCCGCGAGGGGTCGGCGGTGAGCGCCTCGGCGCAGAGCTCGTCGTCGTCCACGGTCGGAACCTTTTCCATGACGGCCTCCTGGGATCCCGCCTTCCGTACGGTACCGGGCGCCCGGACGGATGGGTCACGCCGTTCGGCGACGAACGCCGAGGTGCGCCAAATCGGGCGAACCGGACCGCGAATCGCGGCGGTGGCGAGCGGCGCAGGCGGGTCCTGTCGACGACACGCTCGCCCACCGGACCGGGTTCCGGGTCGTCGGGCGAGCCGGGCAATCCGCGGCGTGGTGTGTACCCGTACTCCTGCTGTGACATCACTCACCGCGGCGCGGGGTCCGGACGGCGCGCCGGCCGGCGGCGTCGAGGTCGTGGCGCGAGCGATCACGCACCGGTACCGCGATCCGCACGGATCCGAGCTGGCGGTGCTCACCGATCTCGACCTCACGGTCACGGCCGGTGAGCACGTCGCCGTCTCGGGCCGCTCCGGCGCCGGGAAGACCACGCTGCTGGCCCTGCTCGGTGGACTCGAAGGGGTGCAGCACGGTGAGCTCAGGATCGGAGCGGTCGACGTCGGCGGACTCGACGGCGACGAGCTCGCCGCGTTCCGGCGCGAGACGGTCGGATTCGTCTTCCAGCACTTCGGACTCCTCGACAGCCTCACCGCGGTCGAGAACGTCGAGCTCGCGATGAGTGTCGCGGGAGTCGCCCGGCCCCGGCGACGCGCCCGGGCCGGCGCCCTGCTCGACCAGGTCGGGATGGCCGATCGCGCCGATCACCTCCCCGCCGCGCTCAGCGGTGGGGAACGCCAGCGGGTGGCGATCGCCCGCGCCGTGGCCAACGACCCCGACCTGCTCCTCGCCGACGAGCCCAGCGGCAACCTCGACGCCGAGTCCACCGCCTTGGTGCTGGGGCTCCTGGACGCGGTCACGACCGAGCGGGGTTGCACCTTCGTCGTCGTCACGCACGACGAGGCGGTGAGCATGCGGGCGGATCGGCGCCTGCGACTCGAACGCGGAACCCTCGTGCCCGCGTCGAGCTGGCGTGACGCCACGGTCGTCGCGTTGCGGAGCATCCGCCGGCGCCTCGGTCGCGCGGTCCTGACCGTCGCCGCGGTCGTGCTCGCGGCGGCGCTGCTGTCGGCACTGTTGATCGCGGTGGGATCGGCGCGGTCGCGGGTCTTGAGCGCAGTGTCGAAGGGCGGGCCCCTCACCGGGATCGAGGTGTTCCCCAACGCGGCCGGTGAAGGGCAACTCGGCACCGATTCGGCGAAGTTGGGTCAGGCGCGCGCGATCGACGACGGCACCGTCCGCCGGATCCGGCAGCTCGGCGACGTCGAGTCGGTGGTCCCGATCACGAGCACGCCGGTGCTGGTGATCCCGCCCCAGACAACCGGCGCGCGATCGAACCGCACACCTCCGCGGCCGTTCCGCGACACGCTGAGTGGTGCCGAGGCACGCGACGCGTCGCACCTGCCGCTCACTGTGATCACCGGCCGGCTACCGGGTCGACGATCGCAGCACGAGGTCGCGGTCACCGACGCGTACCTCCGCCTGGTGGGCGTCTCCGAGGCCGACGCCGCGCGCGTGGTCGGTACCGAGTTGGAGGTGGGGGCGCCGCGTGTGTTCGTCGACCGGACGACGGCTGCCGTGCGGTCGCGTTGGACCCGGAGCGTCGTCGTCGGGGTGGTCGCCGCCCAGGGCGTGTCCGGCCACGTGATCGGATCGCCGGCGCAGGTCGCCGTCGCCCACCGGTGGTCGGCGGCCAGCGACGTTCCGTCGGATCCAGACTTCGCGCGCTTCGTCGGCGGTCTCGTGGGCTCGTCGCAGTACGACCTCCTGTTCGTGGTCGCGCGCGGGCTCGGCGCGGTCGGGCACGTGCGGGCGGAGATCACGCGGCTCGGGTTCTCGTCCAGCGCACCGGAGAGCCTGATCACCTCGGTGGACCGCTACACGAACGTGGTGGAGATCGTGCTCACGGCCATCGGCCTGATCGCCCTCGGCATCGCCGCGCTCGGCATCACCAACGCGATGATGGCCGCGGTCCGGGAACGGCGAGCCGACATCGGCGTCCTGAAGGCGATCGGCGCCCGTGACCGCGACGTGCGGCGGATCTTCCTCGTGGAAGCGGCCTGTCTCGGCGCGGTCGGCGGCCTCGTCGGGACCGCGCTCGGCTACCTGATCGCGCGTGGGGTCGGCCTCGCCGTCAACCGGTACCTGACGAGCCAGGGCCTCGCGGGCGTGCACATCGGCCTCCCGCTCGGCGTCGTGGCCGTCGGCGTCGCCGGCTCCACCCTGTTGGCGCTGGCCGCGGGCACCCTGCCGGCGCAACGCGCGGCGCGGATCCCCGCCCGGCAGTCGATGAGCGGGTCATGAGACCGATCGTGGGCCCGCATCGGCGCGTGCGAGCGCTCGCGGTCGCGACGGTGCTCCTGGTCGTGGCGCTGACCGGGTGCAGCGGGTCGTCGAGCCGGGCGACGTTGCCGCCGGAGAAGCCGGCCGCGGCGACGCTCTACGTCGCGCTCGGCGGTGACGACAACGTGGGCGGGCGGGCGACGGTGGCGGGTACCTGGCCCCAGCGGCTGTTCCGGAGCGTGCTCGGGCGAGCCGGCGTGTTCGTGAACCTCGCCGACTCCCGCTCGGGGGCGGCCGAGATCCTCTCGCAGCAGGTCGAGGAGGCCGATCGCCTGAAGCCGGACATCGTCACCGTGACGTTGGTCGACGACGCCGACCGGGGCACCGACCCCGTCCAGGTCGAACGCGACCTGACCGAGATCGTCACCCGCCTGCGTCGCGGTTTTCGGCATCCCGAGATCCTCGTGGGCACCATTCCCGCCGGTGCGGGTACGCCGGCCCAGGCGGCGGCGCTCGACCAGGCGATCACGCGCGCCACCGCGGGGAGCGCGACGGTCGTGGACCTCGGCGCGGTCGACGTCCGCGACCGGTCGGCTGCGCCGGAGCAGATCGCGGGGCGTTCGCCGCTGCCCTGCGCTGACCGGTCAGCTTCGCGCTCGGCCCATGCGGGCGCGCAGCTCGTCGAGGCGTTCGAGGAACGCGGGTTGGGCCATCGACCACTCCTGGTGCTCGAACTCGAGCTCGAACGCGTCGGCGGCGGTGTGGACGGCGGCGGACGCGTCGAGCACGGCCTTCGCCCGCACGACCAGCTCGCGGGGCCGGTCGGCGGCCCGTCGGGCCATCGCCACCGCGGTGTCGAGGAGCTCGGCGTCGTCGACGCACTTCCACGCCAGCCCGAGGCGCGCCGCCTCCTCTCCCGAGAGCGCCTCGCCGAAGACGACCATCGCCGCCGCGGCCTGGCGACCCACCAGCCGCTGCATGCGCCACAGGTGACCCCCTCCGGGATGGATGCCGAGGTCCATGAACCGCGGGTCGAAGCGGGCCGCGGGCGACGCGAGGATCACGTCGCACGCCAGCGGGAGGTTCATGCCCGCGCCGATGACCGGCCCGTTGACCGCGGCGATGGTGGGGATCGCCAGCCCGGCGACGGCGAGGAACCCGGCGTACATCTCGCGTAACGAGGCCCGCGGTTCGAGCAGGTCGTCGACCGAACCCCCGGCGCAGAAGGCCGGCGGGGTCGCGGTGAGGACGAGGGCACCGATCGTCGGGTCGTCGGCGACGGTCGCCACCGCCTCGGCGAGCTGGGTCGTCACCTCGAGCGAGAGCGCGTTGCGGCGGGCCGGGTCGTCGAGGACGACGACCGCCACGTTGCCGTCGCGCTCGGTATGGATGCGTCGATCGGTCCGGTCCATGGTCCGAGCATGGCACGGGCCGCCAGAATGGGCGGATGGACCACCTCCCGACCGACGGCGTGGCGAGGATCAAGGCCCGGCTCGACCATCCCGTGATCGACTCCGACGGCCACGCCATCGAGTACCTCCCGCTCGTGCGCGACATCCTGCGCGAGCAGGCGGGCGACGACGCGGTGGCGGTGATGGACCTCGTCACCGGCGGCGCCGCGGCGTCGCGGGGCCTCGGTCCGGAACAGATGCGCGCCGCCGGGCTCATCCGCACGTCGTGGTGGGGACTGCCGACCCGCAACACCCTGGACCGGGCCACCGCGATGTTGCCCGAGCTCCTCGCGGCCCGGCTGCCCGAAATCGGGATCGACCACGCGGTGCTGTACCCGACCTACGGCCTGGTGCCGGCCGCGCTCGACGACGCGGCCATCCGCCTGCCGCTGGCCCGGGCGTTCAACACGTTCTACGCGGAGGCGTTCGGTGACCACGCGGCGTCGCTCACTCCGGTCGGCATCATCCCCATGCACACCCCCGAGGAGGCGATCACGGAGCTCGACTTCGCGACCAGCCAGCTGGGGCTCAAGGCGTTCATGTTCGGCGGCCCCGTCAGCCGTCCGGCGCCGGGAGTCGACCCGCCGTCGCGCGTGGCGCGCTGGCTCGATTCGCTCGGGCTCGACAGCCTCTACGACTACGACCCGGTGTGGCAGCGGTGCGTGGAGCTCGGGGTGGCACCCACGTTCCACACCGCGGCGATGGGCTGGACCGTCCGCGCGTCGGTGAGCAACTACGTGTTCAACCACATCGGCATGTTCGCGATCGCGGGCGAGATGCTCGCACTGTCCTTGTTCCTCGGCGGCGTGCCGCAGCGCTTCCCGTCGCTGCGGTTCGCGTTCCAGGAAGGGGGTGTGGCCTGGGCCGCGAGCCTCTACGCCAACCTCGTCGGCCACTGGGAGAAGCGCAACCGCGAGGCGGTGGAGCACTACAACCCGGCACACCTCGACCGCGCGCGGCTGGTGGAGCTGTTCGAGCGGCACGGCTCCGAGCGGTACCGCGAACGTCTCGACGAGCTCGACGCCGGGCTGACGATGCTGAGCCTGCCCGACGAGGACCCGGCGACGCTCGACGAGTTCGCCCGCTGCGGCATCGACCGGGTCGAAGACCTCCGCGACGTCTTCACCACCTCCTACCACTTCGGTTGCGAGGCCGACGACCCGATGACCGCGTTGGCGTTCGACGCCGACCGCAACCCCGGCGGTGCCCGCCTCAAGGCGCTGTTCGCGTCCGACATCGGGCACTGGGACGTCCCCGACATCCGCGGCGTGCTCCCCGAGGCGTGGGAGCTGGTCGAGGACGGCCACGCCACCGAGGCCGACTTCCGGGACCTGACGTTCGGGCACGCGGTGTCGTTGTGGGCGGGCGCCAACCCGTCGTTCTTCGCCGGCACCACCGTCGACGACGCCGTGACCGCGGAGCTCGCGCGGCGCTAGCGTCGACCCGACCACACCGAACCGGCGTCGTCCGAGGCCGAGGCTCGCGCCGAAATGACGCCGGTTCGCCAGGGGGATCGAGATCGGGGGAGACGGAGATGGGGGAGAGTCGATGACGGCGACGGTGGTGTTGGTGCACGGAGCGTTCCACGGCGCGTGGTGCTGGGAGCCGGTGCGGAGCACGCTCGACGAGCGGGGCGTCGCCAACCTGGCGCCCGACCTCCCGCTGAGCGGACTCGATGTCGACGCCAAGACGGTGCGAGCGGTGCTCGACGCCGTCGACGGCCCGGTCGTGCTGTGCGGTCACTCCTACGGCGGGATGGTGATCTCGCAGGCCGCGAGCGGTCGCGACGACGTCGCCCGCCTGGTGTACCTCTGCGCGGTGCAGGTCGCCGACGACGACGAGATGGCGACCGTGATGCGCCCCACCCCGCTCATGGACCACCTGCAGCACGACGCCGACGGTGGCATGTCGGTCGACCCGGCGTTCGCGGCCGAGTGCTTCTACCACGACTGCGACCCGGCCGTCGCGGCCGCGGCGGTCGCGCAGCTGCGGCCGATGGTGGCCGGTGTGGGGCCGTCGTCGTCTCCCGACGCCGAGGTCCTCGCGCCCGCGTGGTCGGACATCACATCCACCTACGTGGTCTGCACCGACGACCGCACGCTGCATCCCGACACACAACGCGAGATGGCCCGGCATGCCACCGACGTCGTCGAGTGGGACACGAGCCATTCACCGATGTTGTCGCGACCGGCACTGGTCGCCGACCTGCTCGCCGGGCTCGCGACGAGCTCGATCGGAGGTGCGTGATGGCGACGGTCCAGACGGTCACGGGCCCGGTCGACGCCGCCGCGCTCGGGCGCACGCTGGTGCACGAGCACATCCGCATCTCGTACGCGGGCGAGGAGCTCGACCCGACCTACTCGTGGGACCGGGCCGAGACCGTGGCGCGCGCCGTCGACAAGATGGGCGAGCTGCTCGATGCGGGTTTCCGCACGTTCGTCGACCCGTGCCCCATCGAGCTGGGTCGCGATCCCGAGCTGTACGCCGAGATCGCGCAGCGGTCGGGGATGCAGATCGTGTGCACCACCGGCTTCTACACCGAGTTCATGGGCTCGGGCATCCCGTTCTACTGGCGCGCCCGCGACGCCGAGGAGGTCGCTGAGCTCTACGTGCAGGAGCTGCGCGACGGCATCGCGGGCACCGGCGGGATCCGCGCCGGCGCGATCAAGGCCGCGACCGGGCTGGAGGTGACGCCGGCCGAGCAGCGCATGCTCGGTGGCGCCGCGCTGGCCCAACGCGAGACGGGCGTGGCGATCATCACCCACACCGAGAACTCGCGCCACGGCGACGTGCAGCAGGACGTCTTCGCCGGGGGCGGTGCCGATCTCGGCCGCGTGCTGATCGGTCACCAGGACGAGCAGACGGAGGTCGCGTCCATCCGCAAGCTCGCCGAGCGCGGGACGTTCGTGGGCATCGACCGCGTCGGGCTCGAGATCCTCGCGCCCGACGAGCGCCGCGCCGACCACGTCGCCACGCTCGTACGCGAGGGGTTCACCAACCAGGTGTGCCTGTCGCAGGATCACATCTGCGCGCTGACCGCGCCGCGGTCGTCGTTCTACGTGCCTCCGGACCATCGTGCCACGAGCGAGGCACGACGCGAGCAGATCGCGTGGCAGGTCTGGCAACGGCCCTACACCTACATCGTCACCGACTTCGTGCCCAAGCTGCTCGACCGAGGGGTCACCGACGCCGACGTCGAGACGATCTTCGTCGACAACCCGCGCCGATTGCTGACGGGCACCTGACGAGCGCACCAACCGACGACTCGACGACGGGGGGACACACGCATGGCCAGCATCGCCGACGATCCACGCGTCGACCCGCGGCTGAAGCTGCTGCTCGGCGGCATGGTCGCGACGCCCCAGAGCGACGTGGCGAGCCGCGAGCAGGTCCTCGAGGAGGCGAACTCCCCGGAGGCCGTCGCCGCGGCCGAGGCGGCGACCACGCTCTTCGAGCTGGTCGACGACGAGACCGTGGCGCCGTCGGCGGGCCTCGACGTCTCCACGGTGGAGTTCCGCTCCGAGCCCGACGGGAACACGGTCAAGATCCAGCTGATCCGGCCGCGTGCCGACCGACCGCTCCCGTGCGTCTACTACATCCACGGTGGTGGGATGCAGACCATGTCGTGCTTCGACGGGCTGTACCGGTCGTGGGGGCGGATCATCGCCAACCAGGGCGTCGTCGTGGCGATGGTCGACTTCCGCAACTGCCTGACCGCGTCGTCGGCACCCGAGGTCGAGCCGTTCCCCGCGGGTCTGAACGACTGCGTGTCCGGTGTGAAGTGGGTGCACGCGCACGCCGCGGAGCTGGGTGTCGATCCGGACCACATCGTGGTCGCGGGTGAGAGCGGGGGCGGCAACCTGACGCTGGCGACCGGCCTGAAGCTCAAGGCCGACGGCGACCTCGGCCTGATCCGCGGGCTCTACGCCCTCTGCCCCTACATCGCGGGGAGCTGGCCCCAGGACCGCTTCCCGTCGTCGATCGAGAACAACGGCATCCTGCTCGAGCTGCACAACAACCGCGGCGCGATGGCCTACGGGATCGAGGCGTTCGAGGCGAAGAACCCGCTCGCGTGGCCGTCGTTCGCGACCGAGGACGACGTGCGGGGGCTGGTACCCACCGTGATCAGCGTCAACGAGTGCGATCCCCTGCGCGACGAGGGCATCGAGTTCTTCCGCCTCCTCCAACGGGCCGGTGTGCCGTCGCGCTGCCGCCAGCTCATGGGCACGATCCACGGCACCGAGGTGGTGTCCATCGCGTGCCCCGACATCAGCAAGGACACCGCGGCCAGCATCGCCCTGTTCTCCCGCGAGGCGTAGCCGGTGGATCTCGGGCTCGACGGCAGGGTCGCGCTGGTCACCGGCTCGTACCGGGGCACCGGCGCGGGGATCGCCCGGATGCTGGCGGCCGAAGGGGCCACGGTGCTCGTGCACGGGCTCGAGCCGGGCCAGGCGGACGGGACCGTCGCGGCGATCGTCGCGGCCGGGGGACGGTGCCACGCGGTCACCGGCGACCTCCGCACCGAGGCCGGCACCGGCGTGCTCGTCGCCGCGGTACGCGAGGCCGCGGGCCGGGTCGACATCGTGGTCAACAATTACGGGGTGGCCGAGGGGAGCGACTGGGACACGTCCGACACCGACAGCTGGCACGGGAGCTACGACACCAACGTGGTCACCGCGGTGCGCGTCACCCGGGCGTTCCTGCCCGACATGCGGGCGGCCGGTTGGGGGCGGGTGGTGTTCGTCTCGACGGTCGGCGCCACCCGGCCGGGGGACCGGATCCCCGAGTACTACGCCGCCAAGGGCGCGTTGCCGGCGATGGCGGTCAGCCTGGCCAAGCACCTCGCCGGCACCGGCATCACCGCGAACTGCGTCAGTCCCGGAATCATCGCCACCGCCGAGGTGATCGAGAGCTTCACCGAACGCTCGCGGCGCGAGGGGAAGCCGACCGACTGGGCGAGCGTGGAGCGGCTGATCCTCGACGGGCGGATGACGAACCCGTCGGGAAGGGTGGCGACACCCGACGACGTGGGCCGGTTCCTCGCCTTCGTGGTGAGCGAACCCGGCTGGCACCTGAACGGTGCCCACCTGCGCTTCGACGGCGGGGCCGCCGACGCCGTCACCTGAGCGGGTCGTGCCGGCCCTTCAGGTCGCCGGCCCTTCAGCTCGGCGGCGGGTGGGGCGTGGGCGGCGGGTCGGGTGTGGGCGCCGAGCGCCAGGGCACCCGGCCTTCGATCTCGATGTCGAGGGAGAAGCTCAGCACGGTGCGGATGAGCACGATGATTGCGAGCGAGCCGACGTTCTCGAGCGACGGGTCGACCGCCACGGTCTTGATCAGGTCGGCGGCGACGAGGATCTCGACACTGAGCAGGATCGTCCGGCCCACGAAGCTGCGCAGCGCCCGGTAGACGACGGCGGTGGGGCCACCCCGCAGGCGGGAGAGCCCCGCCTGCGCGAACCCGAGCACGAAGCCGACCCCGAGCACGACGACGCCGACCGCCTCGAACGCCTTGGCGACGTCGTCCATGGTCTCGTTGAAGGTCATGCGCGCCTCGGAGTCGGGATCACGGTGACGGGCTCAGAGATAGTCGTCGTGCAGCAGGTCGTTGGTCGCCCACCAACCGGGCACCGCGGGGAGGAAGCTGGTGACGAGCTGGTCGGCGAGCACCGCCGCGACCGCGATCGACGTGGGCACGCCCACCGCCACGAGCGCGCCCGACATGCCGACCGACGACACCGCCGTGTTGCCGCCCGGCACCGGCACCAGCGAGGCGAGGGTCGACACGATGATGTTGAGCGAGAGCAACGTCCAGAAGTTGATCGAGCCGTTGAACGCGGCGATGCAGCACATGTAGACGGCGGCGTACATGATCGCGTTGACCGCGTTCCCGCCGAGCAGCAGCGCGACCCGGCGGGGCGACCGGACCGCGGCCCACAGCGTGGACGCCGCACTCTTCGTGGGTGGCACCACCATCTGGCGCAGCTTGGGGATGCCCAACACGAGGCCGACGCCAACCGCGAGCACGAGGATCGCGATCAGCACGAGCGTCACGATCTTCTCGGTGGGGATCGGCTCGGTGTGGATGCTCGTGGGAGACAGCAGCACGGCGACGCCGAGCAGCAGCACCTGGGCGACGATGTTGCCGACGTTGATGAGCAGCCCGCCCGACGCCACCGCCGACGCGAGGTCGACTCCCTGCTTCTGGAGGAAGCGGATCTGCGCGGCCATGCCGCCGATGGCGGGCACGGCCAGGTTCGAGAACGACATCGAGAGCTGGAGCTCGGCGGTGCGGATCAGTGGCAGGTTGATCGGCACCGTGCCCATCAGCGCGATCGCGGTCGCGAAGTTCGTGGCCAGCGAGATGATCATGGCCAGCACCAGCCACCAGATGTCGGCGCTGGTGACCGTGTCCCACAGCTCCTGCGGGCTCCCCACCTGGCTCAGGAGCGCGAACACGGCGATGAGCGTGCCGATCGCCATCATGAGGTTGGTGCCGCTGACCCGGTGCAGCTCCTGGAGCACCGGCTCGGGCGTTCCGGTGGCGCTGGCGGCCGCTTCCCGGAGTGACGCCACCTCTTTGGCGCGCTCCTTGCGGTGCTTGCGGTCGGGCCGCATCTCGTGGCTGAGCGCGGCCGGCTGCAGGAAGGGGAGTGCCTCGACCAGCGCCGGATCCCCCAGACCCGCCCGCGCCGCGGCGACCGCGCGGTCGTTGCCCACGATGAGGGCCGTGCTGACGAGCAGCTCGGCCACGTCGGCGGCTCGCCGTCCCGTCGCGGCCGCACCGGTGGCGTTCTCGAAGCCCTCGATCGCGACGCCCGCGCCCTTGCCTCGGGACGGCGGCGTGAGCATCACGTGGTCGGCGTTCAGGCGTCCGTGGGCCACCCGGGCGGCGTGGAGCGCGGCGACCTGGCTCCAGAGGTTGGCGAGCACCGCGTCGGTGACGTTCGCGGGGTCGGCATCGATCAGTGGCGTGCCCTCGACCGGGCGGGACGCGATGAGCGCGGCGCCGGGGCCCGCGGTGCCCGCGACCAGCACCGGCGGAACGCTCACCCCCGCCCGCTCGGCGAGCAGCAGCGCGTAGGCCTGGGCCTCGACGTCCTCGAGCCGGGACAGGTGGATGCTGGGTCCGCCGTCCTTGTACGCCACGAAGCGCCAGGACTTCGACAGCAGTTGGGCGTCGGCCTCGTCGCGACCCAGCACCCGCACCGACAGCGCGCCGTCGTCGTCGTGAGCGAGCATGACCGTGCCGGTGCGGGGCTGGTGTTCGGCGAGATGGACGTCGTCGGCGCTCAGGCCCAGCTCGCCGAGCGCCGCCTGCACCTGCGCGGTGGTGGGTCGGCCGCCGGGCGAGCCGAACGTCAGGTGCACCACCGCGGCCACGACCCAGCCCAGCACCACCGCCGCCAACGCCGCGTCCGGCAACGCGGCACCGAGGTACAGCGCGGCGAACGCCATCAGGACCACGAGCAGCTGACCGAGCCGGCGGACCGGCCGGGTCAGATACGGCGACGCGACCGAGATGACGGCCACGATGATCGCGACCCGCACTGCGGGGAAGTGGGCGGTGTCGTCACCGATGCGGGTGACGATGTCGAGGCTGTGGGTGACGCTCGCGTCCTCGACGACGAGCGAGCCGATGAAGCGGGCGAGCGCCCAGGTGACCACGCCGCCGAGCGCGAGGTCGCGGGCGAGTCGCCACCGACGGGCCACCAACGCGGCGACGACGACGAGCCCGACCGCCCAGAGCGCGCCGAGCGCGTAGATCAGGCGGAACAACGACTCGAGGGCATCGGGCAGGCCGTTCACGAACGTGAACAGGTTCGTCTCGAAGGCGGTGGGGTTCGCCTGGTGCGCGATGGCGACGCCGAGGATCCCGGCCCCGACGACCAGCCGGATCCAGTCGCTGGTCCGGCGCCGGTAGGGCTGCTCCGACGCGGGCCCGAACGAGTGCGCGCGCCACCGGGCGAGACGCGAGCCGTGCGACTGCGCCTCCGGAGCGGCTTCCGGGGCGTCGGTGGACGAACTCGGGGCGGTCATGCGCGTCGAAGCATCGCAGACCGGCGCACTCCGACCGCGGAATTGCACCGGCGGCGAACGGCCGTGACGCCGGGACTTTGCGGCAGACCGAGCCGGGGGCGCGAGCCTCCCGGCGCCGCGTGCCGGGAGCGCCGAGAGCGGGAGGTCAGCGGGGGAGGACGACCTCGGGGAGCGGGTGGCGGTAGAGCTTGGCCGCGTTCTCCGAGCACATCATCCGCAGCTCGTCGTTCGGGATGTGGCCCCAGAGCTTCTCGATCACCAGCTGGGTGTCGGGCCACGTGCCGTCGCCGTGGGGGAAGTCGGTCTCCACCATGATGTTCTCGACCCCGATGCGGTACCGGGTGTCGATGGTCGACGGGTCGTCGAGGGTGCAGAACCAGAAGTTCCTTTTCACGATGTCGGCCGGGCGTTCGTCCCAGCCGGCGCCGTAGCCCGAGCGGTCGATGATGTTGTCGAGGCGGTCGAGGAGCATGGCCACCCAGCCGATCCCGCCTTCGCTCATCGCGATCTTCAGCGTCGGGTGCTGCGAGCGGGTACTCGGACCAGAGCCACTCGGTGCAGGATGTGAGCGAGAGCTGGCCGAACAGCGTGGCCCCGATCTGCAGGCCGGGCGACCCCGGGGGGCCCATGACGCTGCCGGAGCTGCCGACGTGCAGGGACACGACGGTGTCGGTGTCGACGCACGCCTGGATGATCGGGTCCCAGTGGTCGCGCTGCCAGAGGTCGGGCAGGCCGATCATGTGCGGGCGTTCGGGCATGCTGATGCCGGTGAAGCCGCGCTCGGCGTTGCGGTGGATCTCGGCGACCGCGGCGTCGGGGTCGCTCAGGAACGCGATGCCGAGCGGGATGATGCGCGTCGGGTGCGCGGTGTACCACTCCTCGAACAGCCAGTCGTTCCACGCGCGGATGCACGCCTGGCCGAGCTCGGGATCGTTGGCGTTGAAGAACACCCGGCCGCAGAATCCGGTGACCATCGACGGGAAGTTGACCGCCGCCCACACACCGTTGAGGTCCATGTCGCGGACGCGGGCGTCGACGTCGTAGCAACTCGGGCGCATCTGGTCGAAGCGGAACGGTTCCTTCTTCTGGGTGGGCTTGCGACCGGCGATCGCGTTCATCCCGACCTGGGTGAACTTCTGGTCCTCGAACTCCCAGATCTGGAGACCGTTGGCGTCGGTCGACGCGCGCGGGCGCGGTCCTGCAGGTGCGAGGGGAGGCGGCCCTCGAAGGTGTGCGGCGGCTCGACGACGTGGTCGTCGACCGAGATCACGGTGTACTTCACCTCGCGTGGGAGGGGCTCGGGCAGGAAGAGGTCTTCGGTGGCTGTCATACGTACTCCCAGCGGTGCTCGGGCTCCGGTCCGCTCGTGCGCTCGATGCACTGGACGTCGAACCAGATCGGCAACAGGTACTTCACGTAGAACGCGTGGGTGGTCACTGTAGGACTGATCAGATCCTCGTAGATCTTGAGCCGCATCCGGTCGTCCTTCTCGGCGAAGCGCTGGCACTCCTCGAGCACCGCGTCGACTTCTTCTCGCGTGTCCATCAACAGGCCGAGGTGGTCGTACCCGGGCGACGACATCGGTTCCTTGCCCTCGGCGAGCAGGATGAACTGGCCGTCGTCGGGGAGCAGCAGGTGGCACAGCTGGCCCACCACCTCGGTGTCGAGCGTGCGCCAGCCGAGGACGTCGCCGTAGAACGCGTCGACCTGGTCGCGGAACTCCTGGGTGAGCGTGCCGCGCGCGAACGACAGCTCCATGTGGTTGAAGCGGAACTTGGGCATGACTGCCTCCAACGTCTCGGTGTGGCGGTGCTAGACGATTCCCATGAGATCGGACAACCCGGTGCGGGTGCCGGCGAGGTAGCCACCGTCGACGGGGAGCGCGACGCCGGTGACGAACGACGCGTCGTCCGAAGCGAGGAACAGCGCGGCCGCCGCGATCTCCTCGGGGCGGCCGAACCGGCCGAGCATGTGGTCGTCGCGGTACTCGTCGCGGAACTGCGTCATGTGCTCGCTGCCCATGACGGCACGGAACATGGGCGTGTCGATGAAGCCGGGGCAGATGGCGTTGACGCGGATCCCGACGCGGCCGTAGTCGATGGCCATGTTCTTGGTGAGCATGACGACGCCGGCCTTCGACGCGTTGTAGGAGCTGCCGCCCTCGGTGCCCTGGAGCCCTTCCACGCTCGCGATGTTGACGATGCTGCCCGAGTGCTGCGCCAGCATCGGGCGCAGCGCGTGCTTGTTCACGAGGAACGTACCCTTGAGGTTCACGGCGAGCACGCGGTCCCAGTCGTCGCTGTCGACCAGGTGCACCGGGCCACCACCGGCGACGCCCGCGTAGTTGACCACGACGTCGAGACGGCCGTGCTCGGCCACGATCGTGTCGACCAACGCGGCGATCGCCACCTCGTCGCGCACGTCGAGCGTGCACACGCCGTCGGCCGCGGTCACGTCGGCGCCGACCACGGTCGCGCCTTCCCCGGCGAACCGTTCGGCGGTGGCGAGCCCGAGCCCGGACGCGGCACCGGTGACCAACGCGACCTTCCCGGCGAGCCGGGCCTCACTCATGCGAACTCCGGCAGCACGTGCTTGCCCATGAGCTCGATGGTCTGCATGACCTTCTCGTGCGGGATCTTGTACGGGTTCACCAGGCAGAGCAGCAGGTCGCAGCCGACGGCCTCGTAGCGCTTGGCCGCGGCGATGCACGCGTCGGGGTCGCCCATCACCGCGGAGCCGGAGTCGCGCAGGTAGTCGATGGTGAGCTGGCCCATCGCCCCGTCACGCTTGTGCTGCAACGCCTGACCCGTGTACTGGTAGGTGCCGAGGGCGCCGCCGGTGATGCCCCGCTCCTCCTGCCACTCCGCCACGGAGGCGATGAGTCCGCCCCCGTACTTCGGGTACCACTCGAACGATTCGCGCGCGACCTCGGTGGCCTCCTCGTTGGTCGGCGCGCACAGCACCATGGTGAACGTGGCCGCGGTGTCGTTGAGGAACTTGCCCGCGGGCTGTTCGCATGCCGCGAGGCCCTTGCGGTACATCGCGATGTTCTCGGCGAGCTGCTCGGGCGGGAGACCGACGGTGAACGAGCACAGCCCGATGCCACGCTGGCCCATCTCCTCGTGGCCGGGGAGGCTGCTGGTGGCGCCGAAGATCGGAGGGTGCGGCTGCTGCAACGGCTTCGGGAGCACCCGGCGCGGCGCGCCCATCTGCCAGTACTCGCCCTGGGCCTGGTACTCGTCCTCGGTCCATGCCCCCACGATGTGGCCGAGCGCCTCGCGCCACATCGCCCGTGTCTGGTCGGGGTCGATGTCGAAGCCTTCGAGCTCGGCCCGGGTCGAGGAGCGACCGGTGCCGAAGTCGACGCGGCCGTCGGAGATGAGGTCGAGCACCGCCACCGACTCCGCGGTGCGAATCGGGTGGTTGTACGGGGCCGGCAGCAGGCGCACGCCGTAGCCGATGCGCATGTTCTTCGTACGCGCCGCCACCGCGCCGTAGAGCACCTCCGGGTTGGAGCAGTGGGAGTACTCCTCCAGGAAGTGGTGCTCCACCGTCCAGAACGCGTGGAAGCCCATCTGGTCGCCGAGCACCGCCTGCTCGAGCGTGTCCTTGTAGGCCTGGTGCTCCTTGCCGGGGGTCCACGGTCGGGCGACGGGGATCTCGTAGAACAGCGCGAACTTCATGGCGGGTGCACACCTCGGGCATCGGCGGGACCAGGATTAACCACCGGACATTAACCCGGCCGGGCGCCACCCCGCTCGGGGCTCAGGCGCCCTCAGGCGAAGGAGGGCCGCCGGGGCATGCCGCTGACCCCGTCGGTGGTCAGCGTCGCGAGCACCTGGTGCACCTGGTTGTCGTCATGTTCGAAGCCGACCGCGGCCGCGGCCATGTAGAGGCGCCAGACCCGGGCCCGTCCCTCACCGACCTCGCGCACCGCGTCGTCCCAGTTGGCTTCCAGGTTGCGCACCCAGCTCCGGAGCGTCAGCGCGTAGTGCTCGCGCAGGCTCTCCATGTGACGCGCCTCGAAGCCGGCTCGCTGGATCGCGGACACGACGGCGCCGATCTCGTGGAGCTCGCCGTCGGGGAACACGTAACGCTCGGTGAAGCTGCGTCCGAGCCACGACGGCGCGAACCGGTGGTGGTGCATCTTCCCGGCGTGGTGCGGTCGGCTGATTCCGTGGTTCAGCAGCCGGCCTTCGGGGCGGAGCAGGGTACGGCACCGCGTGAAGTAGCGGTCGAGCTCGGACAACCCGACGTGCTCGAACATGCCGATGGAGCTGATGGCGTCGTAGGGCCCGTCGGTGACGTCGCGGTAGTCGCAGTGGCGCACCTCCACGAGGTCGCCGAGGCCGCGCTCGGCGGCCCGCTTGCGGGCCAGCTCCGCCTGGGGACGTGAGAGCGTCACGCCGACTGCGCGCACGCCGTAGCGTTCGGCCGCGTGCAGCACCATGGCGCCCCAACCGCACCCGATGTCGAGGAGGCGCATCCCGGGCTGCAGGTCGAGCTTGCGACAGATGAGCTCGTGCTTGTTCGCCTGGGCGTCCTCGAGGGTGGTGGTGTCGTCGGCCCAGACCGCGCACGAGTAGGTCAGCGACGGCCCGAGCACGATCCGGTAGAAGTCGTTGGACACGTCGTAGTGGTGTGCGATCGCCGCCGCGTCGCGCGCTCGCGAGTGGCGCCGACCGTGCAGCCGTGCCTCTTCCGGAGGCGGGCGGAGCGGCTTCAGCCCCGACAGGCCCACCAGCTTGGCCGCCGCCGCGATCTGGCGGGGCCCGAGCCGCAGCTCCTCGATGTACTCCGCCACCGACATCACGTCGAAGATGTCGCCGTCGACCTCGAGCTCCCCGGCCACGTACGCGCGTCCGAAGCCGAGCTCGTCGGGCGCGGTGACGATCCGGCGGAGCGCGTCGCGGGAGCGCACGACGATCGTCGTCCGGGCGCCTTCGGGCCCGAACCGGGAACCGTCGTAGGCCCGGAACGCGACGGGGACGTCGGGACCGAGCACGTCGGACAGGAGAGCCGCAACGCTCATACGAACGGACAGCTTTACAGAACTCGATCGCACGCGCCAGGGGCGCGGCGTCTCGGTCAGGCCCGGACGAGCATGGCCACCAGGACGAAGTGGCAGGCGGCGGCGGCGACGGTCATGGCGTGCCACACCTCGTGGTACCCGAACACGAGGGGGCGCGGGTCGGGCCGCTGCATGCGCAACCCGATGGCCCCGAGCGTGTACAGGACGCCGCCGGCGAAGAGCAGGCCGAGCTCGGGCGTGCTCAACGACTGCACGACCGCCGGGAGCGCGATGACGACGATCCAGCCCATCCCGATGTAGAGGTAGCCACCGGCTCGGCGCATCGCGTCGAAGCGCAGGAGCGCGAGCGTGACGCCCACGACCGCAACGGTCCACACGATCGTGAGGAGGGCGATCCCCCACGCCGGTTGCAGGGCGAGGATCGTGATCGGCGTGTAGGACCCGGCGATGAGCACGAAGATCATGGCGTGGTCGAGCCGCTGCAGGCGGGTCCGGATCCTCGGGCTCCAGTTGCCGGTGTGATAGGTGGCGCTGGTGCCGAAGAGTCCGGCGAGGGACAAGGCGAACAGCACCGCGGCGACATGGGCCGACGCACCCCGGCTCCAGAGCACCAGGGCCAGACCGGCGGGCAGCGACAGGAGGAACGCACCGAGGTGGATGCGCCCGCGCCAGCGGGGCTTGCCGAGGATTCCCGGCACCGCGGCGGGGGTCGATTCGAGCGGAGCGGCCATCGATCCAGGCTATGAGGCGGGGAAGGCGTCGCGCGCGCGCGACAATGGACGTCCTCCGCCCGCGACCGCGTGGGCGTGTCACCCCTCCGGAGCTGTTCCCGTGCTGACCGTTCGTGACCTGGTGGTCGAGGTCGGCGCGAAGCGGATCGTCGACGGCGTGACCCTGCAGGTCCGTCCGGGGGACAAGGTGGGTCTCGTCGGCCGCAACGGGGCCGGCAAGACCACGCTCCTGCGGGTCCTCGGTGGCGCCGACCGCCCCCGGTCCGGCACCATCCGCCGGGCCGCCGCGACCGGCTACCTCTCCCAGGACCCCCGCAGCGACGCGGTGCCCGACGACACCACCGTCCTCGCCCACGTGATGTCGGGCCGGGGTCTCGACGAGGTCCTCGAGCGGATGGAGAAGCTCCGCATCGAGCTCGAGGAGACGCCGTCGACGCACAACGTCGAGCGCTACGGAGCCGCCCAGGAGGAGTTCGAGGCGGCGGGCGGCTACGCGGCCGAGGCCGAGGTCCGCAAGCTGGCCGACGGCGTGGGGCTGCGCCCCGACCGGCTCGACCTGCACCTGGGCGCGCTGTCCGGGGGCGAGCGCCGGCGCGCCGAACTGGTGAGGATCCTGTTCGGTGGGAGCGAGCTGCTCCTCCTCGACGAACCGACGAACCACCTCGACGCCGACGCCCGGAGCTGGCTGCTGAAGTTCCTGCGGTCGTACCGCGGCGCGCTGCTCGTCGTCAGCCACGACCTCGACCTGCTCGACGAGGCCATCACGCGCGTCGTGCACATCGACCGCGAGTCCGAGGAGGCCACTGGCGCGCTGGTCGAGTACAAGGGCACGTACTCGCAGTACCTCGTCGCGCGCGAAGACCACGAAGCACGCATCTCGAAGCTGGCCGATCGCCAGACGCGCGAGATCGCCCGGCTCAAGACGCAGGCGAGCGGGATGCGGGGCCAGACGGCCAAGCGGGCCCGGGTCGCCAAGAACCTCGACGGGCGGCGGGCGCGCATCGAGGCCACGCGGGTCGAGAGCAAGGCGAAGCGGCGCGCGCTGGCCGTGCGTTTCCCGGAACCCCCGGCGGCCGGGCGCACGGTGCTCACCGCGACGGAGCTGTGGAAGTCGTTCGGCGTCCTCGACGTGTTCGCCGACGTGTCGTTCGACGTCGGCCGGGGCGAGCGGTTGCTCGTGATGGGACTCAATGGCGCGGGGAAGACCACCCTCTTGAAGGTCATGGCCGATGCGCTCGCGCCCGATCTCGGTGAGGTCGCGCTCGGCACCCACGTCTCGGTCGGGTACTACGCGCAGGAGCACGAGGGCATCGTCCCCGGGCGCTCGCTCCTCGAGCACATGCAGGAGGCGTCGCCGGCCGGCGACGGCGCGCTGCGGAACCTCCTCGGAATGTTCGGCCTCAGCGGCGACAAGGTGTTCCAGGACGCCGACACCCTCTCGGGCGGCGAGAAGACGAAGTTGGCGTTGGCGCAACTCGTCGCCGGGCGGCACAACGTGCTGCTGCTCGACGAGCCGACCAACAACCTCGACCCGTCGTCGCGCACCGCCACCGGCGAGGCGCTGGCGGCGTGGCCCGGCACCATGATCGTGGTGAGCCACGACGTCGACTTCGTGCGTTCGCTGGCGCCCGACCGTGCCCTGCTGATGCCCGAGGGCACGCTCGACTACTTCGACGACGACATGCTGGACCTGCTCGAGCTGGTGTAGCGCGGGCGCATCGGGGGTAGGGCCCGCCCATGACCGACAGCTCGGCGTTCGGCCGCCTGGTCGACGATCTCGACTACCCCATGTTCGTCGTGAGCGCGGCGAGCGGGGACGACGTCGACGGCTGCCTCGTGGGCTTCACCAGCCAGTGCAGCATCGACCCACCCCGCTTCGCGGTCTTCCTGTCGAAGCGCAACCGCACGTACGAGCTCGCTCGGGAGGCGCGAACGCTCGTGGTGCACCGGGTCCGCGCCGGTCGGCACGACCTCGCCGAGCACTTCGGTGGCGTCACCGAGAAGGACGACCCGGGAAAGCTCGCGGAGTGGCCGTGGGTGCCCGGGCCCGACGGGGCCCCCGTGATCGAGGGCTGTGACTGGTTCGCGGGGCGCGTCGAGGGGCACTTCGATGCCGGGGACCACGTCGCGTTCGTGCTGGCACCCTTCGCCGGGGAGTACCGCGGCGAGGGACAACTCGGCTTCCAGGACGCGCGCGACATCGAGGCGGGCAACCCGGTCTGATCCCGGGCCCGGCGTCTACGTTGTGGCGCCATGACCGGACGCACCTTCAACCTCGCCGACCTGTTCGAGGTGGTGGCGGACGCGGCGCCCGATCGCCTCGCGCTCGTTGCGGGAGAGGTCCGGCGCACATACGCACAGCTCGACGAGCGTGCGAACCGGCTCGCGCATCACCTGATGGCTCGTGGCATCGAGCCCGGCGACTGGGTGGGGATCTACTCGTGGAACCGGGTGGAGTGGGTCGAGGCAATGATCGCCTGTTACAAGGCCCGCGCGGTGCCGATCAACGTGAACTACCGCTACGTGGAAGCCGAGCTCGCGTACCTGTTCGACAACGCCGACCTGCGCGGCCTGATCCTCGAGCGCGAGTTCGCGCCGCTGGTCGCGAAGGTCGCCACCGCGCTCTCCGACCTCGACGTCTTCGTGGTGATCGAAGACGGTACGCCGCCCGACGACGCGCTCGCCGGCCCGGACGTGGTGAGCTACGAGGACGCGCTCGCGGATGCCGACCCCTCCCGTGACTTCCCGCCGCGGAGCAGCGACGACCTCTACGTGCTCTACACCGGCGGCACCACCGGCATGCCCAAGGGGGTGAAGTGGCGCGGCGAGGACATCTACCTGGCGGCGATGAGCGGCTCGCGGGGCAACGCGCCCCTCGCCTCCCCGGCGGACCTCGCGCGGTACGCGGAGCAACCACCGGTCGTGGCGTTCGCGCTGGCGCCGTTGATGCACGGCGGGGCGCAGTGGAGTCTGTGGTCACTGCTCAGCACCGCGGGCACCGTTGTGCTCTGGACCGGCCGCACCTTCGACGCCGACACGATCCTGCGCATCGCCGAGTCCGAGCGGGTGGTCTCGATCTCGCTCATCGGCGACGCCATGGCCCGACCGCTCGTCGAGGCCTTCGCGCCCGCCTCCGGCGCCTGCGACCTCTCGGGCCTCGCCGTGATTGCGAGCGGCGGCGCGATGCTCTCCCAGGGCGTGCGTGAACAGATCGAGCGCCAGCTCCCGCACGTGCGCATCGCCGACAGCTTCGGCGCGTCGGAGACGGGGTTCAACGGCACCGGCGGGGGCGGTGCGGCCCGGTTCGCCGTCGGCCCGAGCACGACGGTGCTCGACGACGACCTGCGCCCGGTCGAGCCGGGCTCGGGTGTCGTCGGGTTGCTGGCGCGCCGGGGCAACATCCCGCTCGGCTACCACAAGGACGACGCCAGGACCGCGACGACGTTCCTCGTGGATCCCGACGGCGAGCGATGGGTCGTGCCCGGTGACCTCGCCACCGTCGAGGCCGACGGGACCATCACGGTGTTCGGGCGCGGGAGTCAGGTGGTGAACACGGGCGGCGAGAAGGTGTTCCCCGAAGAGGTCGAGGCCGCGCTGAAGACCCACCCCGAGGTGTTCGACGCGGTCGTGGTGGGTGTCCCGGACGAGCGGTTCGGCGAACACGTCGCCGCGCTGATCGTGTGGCGCGGGGGTTCCGCGCCCGATCTCGACGCACTGCGAGCGCACGCCCGTACGCTCGTCGCCGGTTACAAGGTTCCGAAGGAGTTCCACGTGCTCGAGACCGTGCAACGCACACCCGCAGGCAAGCCCGACTACCGCTGGGCGAAAGCCCGGGCGACGGAGCTGTCGGCATGAGCGCGACTCCGGAGTTCCACCTCTACCTCCCGCAGATGCGTCTCACCATGGACGCGATGGTCGAGAAGGCGCGGGCCGCGGAGGCGGCCGGCTTCGTCGGCATGGCCGGCATGGACCACATGGCGCCGCCGATGGCACTCGAGCACACCATGTTCGAGGCGATCACGAGCGCGGCGTGGCTCCTGGCCCGCACCGAGCGGCTGGTGCAGGGACAGCTTGTGCTCTGTGACGCGTTCCGCCACCCCGCAGTGCTCGCACGCGAGGCCGTGACCCTCGACCACGCGTCCGGTGGCCGGTTCGAGCTCGGCATCGGGTGGGGCTCGGTGGTCGAGGAGTTCACCACGTTCGGGGTCACGCCCACCGCGGCGCGCGAGCGGGTGCAGCGCATGGCCGAGACGCTCGACATCCTGCGAGCGTTGTGGTCGGGTGAGTCGTTCGACTACGACGGCCAGTTCTTCCGCATGGAAGCGGCGCGCCAGGTGCCGGTCCCGATCGGCAAGATCCCCGTGCTGATCGGGGGTACAGGGAAGCGGACCATGGAGCTCGTCGCGCGGCACGCGGACTGGTGGAACGTTCCGATCCACCAGCTCGACCGCCTCGACGAGATGCGCGCGTCGGCCGAGAACGCGCGCGTGTCGGTGCAGCAGATGTTCGCGTTCGTGCCCGAAGGCGTCGACCGCGCCGAGATCGAGGAGCCGGCGCGTCGCCGCTTCGGCTACCACAGCCTCGTCGTCGGTGGGCGCGACGAGCTGATCGACCACTTCTCGGCCATGCGCGAGCGGGGTGTCGAGCGCTTCTACGTGTGGTTCGCCGACTTCGCGCCACCCTCCACGCTCGAGGCGTTCGGCGCGGAGGTCATCAGCTCGTTCGCGTGAGTCAGCTCGGGCCCTCGCCGAGCATCGCGTCCGGGCGGTCGTCGAAGTCACGGATCAGGCCGCGGTTACGGAACGCGACCGGTGCGCGTTCGGGTTGCATCGAGTAGCAGACCGGCGCCAACCCGGGCATGTCGGCCAGCGTCGCGTAGCTGTCGAGGTCGAGGCCCCGGCTCAGACCGATGCTGCAGGCCCGCCGCAGCACCACCGCGGCCTCGGCGTCGTCGGCGCAGAGCGTGTCATCCGCCCAACGCGCGAATCCGCCGGTCACCTCGGAGTACGGGCTCGGGGAGACGATCTGCGTGCCCTGCACCACCCACCGCAGCACCGCGGCGCCGTCACGCGCCAGCACCACCGGGTGCTCCTCGCCCTGCAGCAGGCCGTAGGGGATCTCGGCGTCGTACTGGCGTCGCGTCGCCCCGCCGGCGCGCACGCGCGTCGCGTGGGCGACCGCGAGGCCGGCGAGATCGAGTTGGTGCGTGCAGTGCTGGTGCGATTCGGTCCATTCGGTCACGGCGACGCAGCGGTCCGACAAGGGCATGCCCGCCAGCGCTCGGAGTGGTTCGGCCGCCGCCGAGCACGTCGCCCACGGTGCGCGCACCGAGATGCTCGTGACCGAGAGCACCCGCGCGTCGTCGTGGTGCACGGTCACGGTGAAGTAGTGGATGTCGTCCTCGAGGCCTCCCTCGACCACGCCGGGTTCGGTCGCGACGACGCGGATCCGGCGGCGGTAGCGGCCGTGGGGGAAGTGGGTGGGTGCGGGGTCGTTCAGAGCACGGAGCGTACCCGGCCCCCATCGCGTCGATCGGTGGAGAGTTCGGTCATAATGCGCGCACGCTCGAGAAGGACTTCGCCCCATGACCGATGCCGACGACACCGAGACCACGCCCGCGGCTGCAACCCAGACCACGAGCGAGGGGGCACCGCCCGCGGCCGGCCCGCCAGTGACCAAGCGCTGGCAGAAGGTCACGTCGGTGATCCTGCTCGTCATCGGGTTCATCCTGATCCCGCTGTCGGCCGTCGCCGTCTGGTCGCGCAACCAGCTCACCAACACCGACCGCTACGTCGAGACGGTGTCGCCCCTCGCCGCCAACCCGGACATCCAGCAGACCGTCGCCACCGTGGTCGTGAACGCGCTGTTCGACCAGGTCGACGCCGAGAGCAGGATCACGGGTGCGTTGCCCAAGAGCGCCAAGTTCCTCGGCGCACCGCTGTCGAACGCGATGCAGGGCTACGCCACCGACGTCACCGAGAGGCTCCTCGCGTCCGACCAGTTCCAGACATTGTGGGACAACGCGAACCGTGCGGCTCACGCGCAGCTCGACGCGATCCTCACCGATGATTCCGGGAAGGCGAAGGGCGCGCTGGCGCTGAAGGACGGCAAAGTGTCGCTCGACCTCTCGCAGGTCGTCACCAAGGTCCAGGACCGCCTCGTCGGGGCCGGGCTCACGTTCCTCAAGGGCGTCGACGTGCCCCCAGTCTCTGCGAGCATCAACATCATCGACTCGAAGGGGCTGTCGAGCGCGCGCTCGTACGTGTCGCTCCTCGAGACGTTGGCGTGGGTGCTCCCCGTGCTCGGCTTCGGTGCCCTGATCGCATCGGCGCTGGTGGTCCGCACGCGGAGGCGAGCGGCGATCCGGGCCGCCATCGTGCTCGTCGCCGCGTGCGCGTTCACGCTCGTGCTCCTGGCGATCGCGCGCTCCCTCTACCTGGACGCCGCCACCAGCCCGAACGTGTCGCGTGACACCGCATCCGCCGTGTTCGACATCCTGGTCCGCAACCTGCGCTACGGGGTCATCACCGTGGCGGTGGTCGGGATCATCGTTGCCCTCGTCGCCTACTTCGTCGGCCCGTCGGCGCCGGCGGTCAAGGCACGGGCGCTGGCGTCGGCCGGGATCTCGGGGGCCCGCCACCGGGTCGGGGACGCCGACGCCGCGCCGAGCTCGTTCGAGGCGTTCGTGGGCCGGCACCGCCACGGGCTGGAGCTGAGCGTTGCCGGGCTCGCGGTGCTGGCGCTGGTCCTCTGGAACACGCCGGGGATCGGTACGGTGCTGTTCCTCACCGTCGTCGCACTGATCCTCGTCGGGTTCATAGAGTTCCTGGCGCGTGGCGCGATCCCGGAAGCCGCCGAGGAGCAACCTGCCGCCTGACCGGCGGACGCCCGGCGCGCGCCCGGCGCGGTTTGGCTCGTGAGCGACCGGGTCGACGTCTGCATCGTGGGGGCTGGGCTCGCCGGCCTCGCGTGCGCGCGGGCGCTGGGCTTCCGCGGGGTCGAGTGCGTGGTGCTGGAGGCGTCCGACGGTGTGGGTGGACGGGTCCGCACCGACCACGTCGACGGGTTCCTCCTCGACCGCGGCTTCCAGGTCGCGCTCACCGCGTACCCCGAGCTGCACCATCAGCTCGACGTCGCCAAGCTGGGGCTCCGGCGTTTCGAGCCCGGCGCGCTCGTGCGCGTCGGCGCGCGGTTCCACCGGATCGCCGACCCGTTCCGGCGCCCGCGTCACCTCCTCTCGACCCTCTTCGCGCCGATCGGCACGCCCCTCGACCGGTGGCGCCTGCTCCGCCTTCTGGCCGACGTCCGCCGCGGGACGCCTGCCGACCTGCTGCGTCCCCCGGCACCGCCCGGGGCCGACCGGTCGACGCTCGACGAGCTCGACGCCCGCGGCTTCTCCGACGGGATGATCGACGAGCTCTTCGTGCCCCTGTTCGCCGGCATCCAGCTCGACCCGCGCCTCGAGGTGTCGAGCCGGCGCTTCGCGGTGATCCTGCGCATGCTCGCCGAGGGCGATGCCGCGGTGCCCGCCGCGGGGATGGGCGCGATCCCCGCGCAGCTCGCCGGCGACCTTCCCCGCGGCGTGGTGCGCCTCGACGCCCGGGTGGCCGAGCTCGACGGCACGACCGCGGTGCTCGACGGTGGGGCCCGGATCGCGGCTCGCGCCGTCGTGGTCGCGACCGAGGGCCCGGTGGCCGCGAGCCTGCTCGGCCTCGACGATCCCGGGTCGCGCCCGGCTGCCTGCGTCTACTTCGCCGCCGACCGGGCGCCGCGCCCCGAGCCGGTGATCATGCTCGACGCCGACCGGTCCGGCCCCGCGAGCGCGGTCGCGATCATGAGCAACGTGGCACCCGGCTACGCGCCGCCCGGCCGCGCGCTGATCGCGGCGGAGGTCGTGGGTCCGATCGACCGGGAGGGCTTGGAGGCCGACGCACGCGCCCAGCTGCGCGGATGGTTCGGCGCCGAGGTCGACGGATGGGACCACCTCCGCACCTACCGGATCCACCACGGGCATCCCGACCAGCGCCCGGGCTTCTCGGCCCGTCGTCGGGTGCGCCTCGGCGGGGGTCGGTTCGTGTGTGGTGACCACCGCGACACGCCCGCCATCCAGGGGGCACTGTTCTCGGGCAAGCGCACCGCGGCTGCGGTGCTCGCCGAGCTCCGGGGCGATGCCGCTCCCTAGGACCGTCCCACGGCTCCTCGACCGGCTCGCCGGTCGTCGCCGTCTCGTCGCGGTGTGCGTCGGGACGGCGGTGCTGGAGACGGTGCTGGTGTCGGCGCTCCTGCCGGCCGCCGCGCTCGGCCTCGCCACCCAGGTCTCCGCGCCGCCGCCGTTCGACTTGTTCCACGACCTGCGCTGGTTGGTCGTGTACCACGAGAGCTGGTTCGGCTTCGCGCTCGAGCTGCTGGCGATCCTCGCGGTCCGCACCGGCCTGCTCACGGTCATGGTGCGTGCGGCATGGTCGCGTGACATCGCGCCCGAGCCGGTGGCGATCACCGTGCGCCGGAGCGCGCTCTTCGTCGCCATCGTCGCCCTGCTGCTTTCGCCGTGGGTTGGGTTGATGTTCGCGATGGCGGTGGTGTCGCTGTCGTGGCTGTTCTTCGTGGCGGTTCCGGTGGTGTTGATGCTCGCGGTCCTGGTCGCGGGAGGCGCGGTGAGCGCCACGTGGTGGCGCGAGACGATCTCGTGGCGGGTCGTCGGCGTCGTCGTGACCGCGTTCGCCGCGGTGAGCGGGTTCGGAAGCCTGCTCACCGTCTGCCCGTCGTGGGCGCGCGTGCCGGTGGCGGCCGGGGCCGGGCTGGTGAACGCGTGGTTGTGGGTGCGGATCGTCGACGCGGTGCTGCACCGCCGCGCGCCGGCGCGTCGGCTGCCGGTCGCCGCGATCGGGATCGTCGGTGTGCTCGTCCTGGTGATCGGAGGTACGGCGGCGGGCTTCGCGCTCTCCCGCCACGCGGTGTCGCGCTTCGTCGCGCCCCCCGCCGAGGCCGCCCCCGAATGGAGTCCGGCCCCCGGGACCGGGGGCGGATCCCCGCTGTTGGTGGTCACCGGGTTCAACACCGAGTGGGACGGACAGCCCAAGCAGTCGGTGCGCCTGGCGGTCGCGCAACGACGCTTCTCCTACCGCGGGATGGTCGACGGTGTGCCGCAGCCCTACGGGCGCGCCGACACGCACCGGTCGCTGCGCGCGCTGGCCCGGGCGCTCGGTGCCCAGGTCGAGGCGTACCACCGGGTCACCGGCGAGCGGATCACCCTGGTGGCGGAGAGCGAGGGCGCCCTGCTGGCCAAGGCCTACGTGGCAGCGACGCCGCACGCCCCCGTGCGGAACCTCGTCGTCGTCAGCCCGCTCGTCGAGCCCGGACGCGTCTGACTACCCGCGGGCGGGCGACGAAGGATGGGGCGCGTTCGGGAAGTTCGAGATGGAGGCGCTCGCCTGGGCGCTCGGCGGCCTGTCACCGGTCGAGGTCACCCCTGACACGCCCTTCCTCCGGTCGATCGTCGACCACGCCCCGGCCTTGCGCGATCTGATGTCGTGTGCGCTCCCCGGCGTGCGCCAGGCCGCGGTGGTGCCCCTCGACACCGCGGTCAGCGCGCCGGGGCCGCGCCGCCTCGACATCCCGACGGTCGTGGTGCCCGGCTTCCACGGCGGCATGCTCGACGACGCGTCGACCGCGGCGGTCGTGCAGCAGGTGGTCGAGGGCCGACCGGTGGGGGATGACGACGGGTGGTCGGTGGCCGAGGACGTCATCCAGGCCGGCGCGTCGGCCTGGCAGGTGCCGGGGCTGGTGACCGACGTGAACGACGCCTGGGCGGGCGACCCGGCGAGCACCGACTGCCGGGCCGTGCGCGCCCACCTGCGCGGGTGGCTGGCCGGGACCTCCGGCTAGTCCGCCTTCGACTTGCCCTTGGCCTTCTGGGCCTGCTTCCAGGAGCGGACCTGCTTGAGCGTCTCGGGGGAGTCGATGTCGGCGACGGAGCGGGGTTGGGTGTCGGAGAAGGGTTGCGCGTACTCCTCCCAGCCCTTCGGCGCCACCTGCATGCGCTTGCCGAGGATGGCGAGGAAGATCTTGGCCTTCTCCTCGCCGAACCCGGGGAGCGCGCGGATGCGGGCGAAGAGCTCCGCAGGGTCGCGCACGCCCTTCCAGATCTTGGCGGCGTCGCCTCCGTGGTGCTCCACGATGTGGGCGCACAGCGCGTGGGTGCGCTTGGCCATCGACGCCGGGTAGCGGTGGAGCGCGGGCTTCTCGCGGAACACCGCTTCGAGCTCCTCCGGTGGCATCGCCGCGATCGCCGCGCAGTCGAGGGCACCGAGGCGGTCGCGCAGGGTGGCCGGCCCGCGGAACGCCCACTCCATCGGCACCTGCTGGTCGAGGAGCATCCCGATCACGAGCGCGAGCGGATCGGTGACGAGCAGCCGGTCGGCGTCGGCGTCGCCGGTGATCGGCATGGTCGCGGGAGCCATCGGATGCAGCCTACCGAGGGACACCACCCGAGCAGAGGTTGTCGATAGGGTGGCCCGATGTCTGCGTCGGAACCACCCGAAGATCCGAATGCGTGGAACGCCGACGAGACCGGCGCGATCCCCGTCGGTCCCGAGCCCGAGCCGACCGGCGCCGGAGGTTCCGGTGGCGCCGGCGGGTGGGGTGGAGCCCCGCGGGTCGAGCCCTTCGCGATCGCGGCGTTGGTCTGGGCGCTCGTCAGCATCGTCCTCCCGCTGGTCGGCACCATCGTCGCCTTCGTGCTGGCCGCGCGCGCGGCCGACCTGATCCGGCGGTCGCGCGGCGAGAAGTCCGGCACCCAGTACGTCACCGCCGCGCGCGTGATCGCAGCAGTGGTGCTCGCGGTCTGGGTCATCGGCTTGATCGCGTACCTCGCGCTCGACAGTGGCAACTCGGACAACAACGTCGCGGTTCCCACCCAGCCGCCGACCACCACGATCGCGCCGCCGATCACCACGACCACCACGCGGCCGCTCACGACCACCACCACGAAGCCGCCGGTGACCACCACCATCACCGTGCCGCCGCCCACCATCACGGTGATCCCGCCACCGGTCACGACGGCACCCCCCGTCACGACGGCCGCACCGCCGGTGACCACGGGCCCGCCGGTCACGACCGCGCCGCCGGTGACCACAGGCCCGCCGGTCACGACCGCGCCGCCGGTGACCACGGCCCCGGCGACGACCACGACGAACCCCGACGCCGCCAAGGCCGCCGCCGTCCAGAGCAAGCTGCTGAAGCGCCGCCAGCTCGGGCCGAGCAACCGCGGCGTCCCGGACGACCAGCGCTTCGTCGTGAGCTACACGCCGGGTCAGGACCTGCTCGTCACGTGGGCGATCAACAACGGGACCGTGGGGGAGCACCCGACGGGCACGCCCGACTGCACCTCGCCCCCGACCACCGCGCCGCCTTCTTCGACGACCTCGACCACGACCACGACGTCGACGACTTCGACCACGACGACCTCGACCACGTCGCCGCCCAACAACCGTCGCACCACCCAGCAAGAGGCCCGCTACGAAGCGCGCCAGATCGTGCTGTCGATCAAGCCGCAGATCGCCTTGCTCAAGCTCGACATCCCGGGTGTGCAGCTGGTGGGGACGTACCCGTTGAACGACGCCGGCGACGCCGACGTCGTGCAGGTCCTGTACTCCAAGGCCACCGTGCAAGCGGGCTTCGCCGACTACAAGAAGGCGTTCGACGTGCCGCCCGCCAAGGTGGTGCAGTGCCTGAACGCCGCGTTCAAGTAGGGCGTCGCTGACGCCGGCTACGAACGGTCGCGCAGCAGATCGCGGATCTCACCCAGGAGCACGACCTCGTCGCTCGTGTCCTCGGCGACATCCTCACCCGAGCCCTTGCGGCGCTTCTGCATCTCTTCGAACGCCTTGATGACCACGAACAGCGTCGCCGCGATGATGAGGAAGTTGACGAGCGCGGTGATGAACCTGCCGTAGTAGATGATCCCGCCGTTGACGGTGAACGTCAGCGCATTGAAATTCGCCTCGCCGAAGACGGCGGAGATCAGCTGCATGAGGATGTCGTTCACCAGCGAGTTCACGACCGCGTTGAACGCGACCCCGATGACCACCGCGACCGCCAGGTCGAGCACGTTGCCGCGCAACATGAAGTCGCGGAAGTCCTTCAGCAATTGCTTCCATGGTTCCTCCGGATTGACGAGACGCGCGGGTTTCCGCGACGACGAGCACGTGTCGATCGCGTGTCGCCGGGAACCCCCGATCGACACCGGTTCGGTTCGAACGGGTTACGAGAGGCGCTCGACGACCATGGCCATGCCCTGGCCGCCGCCGACGCACATGCTCTCGAGGCCGTACCGGGCACCGGCGTCGTCGAGGCCGTTGAGGAGGGTCGTCATGATGCGGGCGCCGGTCATGCCGAACGGGTGACCCAGCGCGATGGCGCCGCCGTGCACGTTGAGCTTCTCCCACGGGATGCCCAGCTCCCGGGCCGACGGCACGACCTGCGCGGCGAACGCCTCGTTGATCTCGACCAGGTCGATGTCGTCCATCGACAACCCGGCTCGGCCGAGGGCCTGGCGGCACGCGTCGATCGGCCCGAGGCCCATGATCTCGGGGTCGAGGGCGGACACCCCGCTGGCCACGATCCGGGCGAGCGGCTGCACGCCCAGCGCCTCGGCGCGCGCTTCGCTCATCACGAGCACGGCGGCGGCGCCATCGTTCAGCGGGCACGCGTTCCCGGCCGTGATCGTGCCGTCGGGACGGAACACCGGCTTGAGCTGGGCGAGGCCGTCGACGGTGGTGCCGGGGCGGGGACCGTCGTCCTTGCCGACGACGGTGCCGTCGGGCGTGGTGACGGGCGTGATCTCACGCTCGAAGAACCCGTTCTCCTGCGAGGCGACCGCCCGCTGCTGCGAGAGCGCGGCGAACTCGTCCATCTCCTCGCGGGTGACCTTGGCGTACTCGGCCACGTTCTCGGCGGTCTGGCCCATGGCGATGTAGATGTCGGGCAGGCCCGAGACGGGTTCCCACGCCCCCTGGCCGCCGGCCACGCGCGCGCCGGTGCGCGCCTCGGCGTCGGCGAACCTGGCGTTGTGGGTGCCCGGGGCGCCGTCGGACATCCCCGACATGAACCGGCTCACCGTCTCGACGCCACCGGCGACGAACACGTCGCCCTCGCCGGCCTTGACGGCGTGCGCGGCCATCCGGATGGTCTGGAGTGACGACGAGCAGTAGCGGTTGACCGTGACCCCTGGCGCGCCTTCGAGGCCGGCGAGCAGCGCGGTGACGCGGGCGACGTTGTAGCCCGACTCGCCGGCCGGCTGGGCGCAACCCCAGATGACGTCCTCGACCTCACCCGGGTCGACGGCCGGCGCCTTGGCCAGCAGCGCCTGCACGATGGTCGCGCCGAGGTCGTCCGGGCGCAGATCGACCAGCGAGCCCTTGTTGGCCCGGCCGATCGGGCTGCGGGCGGTGGCGACGATGACGGCTTCCATGCTGGCCTCCTGCTCGTAGCGGGCGGCCGGCACCGCATGCGGTGGGCCAGACTCTCCCGGTGGGCGCGGCCGGCATCCTACTGCTGTCGTTCGCGGTCGGCTCCGTGCCGACCGCCAACCTGTTCGCGCGCGCGTCGCGTGGCGTCGACCTGCGGGAGGTCGGGAGCGGCACCGTGTCGGGCACGTCCCTCTACCGGGTCGCGGGGTTCCTGCCGCTCGCGGCGGCGGGCATCCTCGACATCGCCAAGGGCGCGCTCGGGCCGCTCCTCGCCGGCACCGGCCGACCGGTGCTCGCGGCGCTGGCGGGCGGGGCGGCGGTCGCCGGCCACAACTGGTCGCCGTTCCTCCGCGGCGCGGGCGGCCGCGGGATCGCACCCGCGCTCGGTGCCCTGCTGGTGAACGCCTGGGTCGGAGCGGTGCTCCTGCTCGCCGGGCTCACGGTCGGGCGCCTCGTGCACCACACCGGCCTGGGCTCACTCGTCGCGGAGCTCTCGCTCACGCCGGTGCTCGCGCTCACCGACGGCCGTGACGGTGTGATTGCCGGACTCGCCATCGCGGTACCCATGCTCGCGAAGCGCGTCGTCGGCAACTCCCGACCGGTCACGGGGCCCGGGCGGGGTCGGGGTCGCGTCTACCTGCACCGGCTCCTGTTCGACAACGATCCTTCGCCGGAGGCTCCATGAGCTTCGTCACCCTGGTGCGCCGCACGGGGTTCCGCGACCTCTTGGTGGGGCAGTTGGTCTCCGCGCTCGGCGACTGGATGGGCACCATCGCGCTCATGGCGCTGGTGCTTCGGCTCACCGACTCGCCCGCCGCCGTCGGCGGGATCCTCACGTTGCGCCTGCTCCCTGCCGCGGTCGGCGGCCCGCTGGCGGCACGTGCCGCAGGTCGGTGGGATCGCCGGCGCACGATGCTCACGATGGATCTCGTGCGCGCCGCCATGGTGGTCGCCATCCCTTTCGTGCGCGCCCTCTGGTGGATCTACCTGTGGGGCTTCCTGCTCGAGGTCGCGAGCATCGTGTTCCTCCCCGCGCGCGACTCGTCGATCCCGGATCTCGTCGGCGACGACGGTGACCTGCCATTGGCCAACGGGCTGATCCTCGGCACGTCGTACGGCAGCATCCCGATCGGCGCCGCCCTGTTCGCGGCGGTGGCCGCGCTCCCGGTCCACCTCGAGCAGCGACCGTTCGCGCTCGTGTTCTTCATCGACGCCGCCACTTTCGTGGTGTCGTTCCTCTGCATCGCCCGGCTCACGGAGCTCGGCCCGGCGGGCGCGGGGTCGGCGGTGGAGCCCGACGAGGCGAACCTGCGGTTCCGCGATGCCTTCCGGATCCCGCTGGTCGCGGCGGTGATGCCGGCCGCGCTCGCGGTGTCGATGGGTCTCGGCGCGCTCTTCTCGCTCGGCATCGTGTTCGTGCACGACGTGCTGCACGCGTCCGACGCCGAGTTCGGGGTGCTGATCGCGCTGTTCGGCGTCGGCGCGGTCGTCGGCCTCGTGGCGTTGCAGCGGCTCCCGCACGGCGACCTGCTGGCAAGAACCCGCGCCGGGGTCGCGTTCATCGGTATCGTCGTCGCGGTGTTCAGCCTGGCGCCCGCCCTCTGGGCGGCGCTGTTCGGTGCGGTGGCGTTCGGCGCCGGCGCGGCCTACTCGTTGGCGGCCGGCATGGGGGCGATCCAATCGTCGCTCGACGGCAGCCGGCGCGTGCTGGCCTTCACCGCCTTCCACGTGGTGCTGCGGATCGGGTTGGCGGTGGCCGCCGTCGGTGCCGGCATCGCGGGGGATCTCCTCGCCGACGTGAAGTGGCCGGTGGTCGGCACGCTGGAACCGGCGCGGGTGGTGCTGTTGAGCGCGGGGATCCTGGTCTTTGCGAGCGCGGCGCTCGTCCGGGTGCGCAGCACGACCGGCGATGGCGCGGGCGCGGCGCGTGACCGTCGCCGTCGCCGTCGTCACCGACAGCGCGGCGGCGATCCCGTCCGAGCTGGTCGAGCGCTACGGCATCACGGTCGTGCCCATGTGGCTCTCGGTCGACGGCGACGCCGTGCCCGAGGGCCGGCGCGCGCTGGGCGAGCTGCTCGGGGACCGCGCGGCGTCACCACGTCGGCCCCCACGCCCGGGGAGTTCGCAGCCGCCATCCGCGCCGCGCTCGCCGCCGGGGCGTCGGACGTGCTCGTGCTCACCATCGCCTCGGCGATGAGCGCGTCGCACCACGCCGCCGCGGTCGCCGTGCGAGAGGTCGGCGACCACGCCCGCGTGGTCGACACGAAGACCGCGGCGGGCGCGCAGGCGCTCGTGGTGCTCGCCGCCGCGCGGGCCGCCGCCTCCGGCGCGCCGCTCGACGCGGTGGCGGCGGCGGCGCTCGACGTCGTGTCGCGCGTGCGCCTGGTCGCCACCGTGCCCGACCTCGACCACCTCGTGCGCAGCGGACGGGTACCGGGAATCGCCGGCTGGGCGGGTCGCGCGCTCGGCATCAGCCCGCTGTTCGAGTTCCGGGCCGGCAAGGTGCACCGCCTCCGCCCCGCGCTCGGAGTCGAAGCCGCCCACGACCGCATCGTGGCGCGTTTCCGGCGCGAGGCGACCGCCGGGGCACGCGCCCACGTGGTCGCGCTCCACGCCCTCGCGCCCGACGCCGCCGACGCGCTCCTCGCACGCGGGTGGGGGAGACGGGCGCGGCCGAGTCGTTCACCAGTGAATTCGGCTCGGTGATGGTCGTGCACGCCGGCCCGGGTCTCGTCGGGCTCGCCTGGTGGTGGGAGCCGGTCACCCCGCGCGAACCGCCGGGGTGACGATCCACTCGAGCGCGCCGAGCACCGCCGGGACCGCGCCCGGGCCGCTGGCGTGCCACGCGCCCGGCACCAGGTCGAGCCGGCGGGCACCGGGGGCGGCGTCGTAGAGCAGCGCGTGCGTCGGCCGCCGGGATGAACGGGTCGTCGAGCCCGTGGATGATCGCGAGGGGCACGTCGAGTGCGCGGACCAGCTCGATCGGCGGCGCGGGGCGCGAGCGGTGAGCGGCGAGGTGTACGCCGAGGCGGCGCGCCGCGAAGACCCGACCGGGTGGCGTCGACGTGATGCCCGCGCTCAGGAGCCCGCGCGCGTTGCGGGGCAGCTTCCACCGGGCCGGGCTGCTCACGGTCACCACGCCGGCGATCGCCGGGCCGCCGGAGCCCGAGGGACGGCCGGTTGCGTGGTGCAACACCGCGATCGCACCCATCGACACGCCCACCAGCACCACCGGCCCGGAGCCGGGCCGGGCGGCGGCGACCGCGGCCGCGACGTCATGGTGTTCGAGGTCGCCGAGGGTGCAGCGGCCGCCGGATGCGCCGTGGCCGCGGGCGTCGTAGGAGATCACGTCGAAGCCGCGCTCGTGGACCGCGCCCGCCAGGGTCTCGACGTCGGTGTGGGTGGCCGACGCGGTGAACCCGTGCGCGACGACCACGGTGGCGCGAGGCCGGTCGCACCAGCGCGTATGGGCGGCGAGCCGTACGCCGTCGACCGTCGTGAGGGTCGTGACCGCCACGCGGCCAGGGTAACGGTGCGACCTGCCGCAGCACTCGCCCCTAGCATCGCCGGATGCCCGACGCACCCGCCGACGACCAGGCGCCGGTCTCCGACGTCCCGTCCGGCGACGTCCCGGCGCTCGACGTCCCAGCGCTCGATGTCCCGGCCGAGCGGGCCCGCCGCCTCGCCGATCTCGACGAGCTGCCGCGCCGCCGGCGTCGACCCCTACCCGGTGCGGTTCGACCGCGACCGCACCCTCGGGGAGCTGCGGGCCGAGTTCGGGGACCTCCCACCGGGCACCCTGACCGACGTCCGCGTGCGCGTCGCCGGCCGCATCCTGCTCCTGCGCCGCCAGGGGAAGCTCACGTTCGCCACCGTGCGCGACCAGTCCGGCAGCATGCAGCTGTTCGTCGACCGCAAGGTGCTCGGCGACGACGAGCACGCCGCGTTCAACGCCCTCGATCTCGGCGACTGGGTCGGCGTCGACGGCACGGTCATGACCACCAAGAAGGGTGAGCTCTCGGTCAACGTCGACGGCTTCCAGCTGCTGGCCAAGGCGCTGCGTCCGCTGCCCGACAAGTGGCACGGGCTCTCCGACGTCGACACGCGGTTCCGCCAGCGCTACGTCGACCTCATCGTCAACGACGACGCCCGCCGGGTGTTCGAGGTCCGCTTCGCCGCGGTGGCGGCCCTGCGGCGTGAGCTGGCCGACCTCGGGTTCGCCGAGGTCGAGACGCCGGTGCTGAGCCACGAGCTCGGGGGCGCGACGGCGCGCCCCTTCGTCACCCACCACAACACGCTCGGCACCGACCTCTACCTGCGCATCGCCCTCGAGCTGCACCTCAAGCGGCTCGTCGTCGGCGGGTTCGAGCGCGTGTTCGAGATCGGGCGGGTGTTCCGCAACGAGGGCATCGACACCAGCCACAACCCCGAGTTCACGATGCTCGAGGCGTATCAGGCCTTCGCCGACTACCACGACATGATGGAGCTCACCGAGCGTCTCGTGGTGGCCGCCGCGCACGCGGCGCGCGCCGGCGACACCGTGCTCGACGTCCGGGGCACCACCGTCGACCTCGCCGAGCCGTGGCCCCGCGCCACGATGGTCGACCTCATCCGCGAGCACGTGGGGGTCGAGATCACCCCGGCGATGACGGTCGAGTCCGCCACGCGCGGCGCTCGACGGCCTGGGCCTCACCTACGAGGACTCGTGGGGCGCGGGGCGCCTCACGCACGAGGCCTACGACGAGCTGGTGGAGCCGAAGCTGGTGCGGCCGACGTTCGTGCTGGACCACCCACGCGAGACGTCGCCCCTCGCTCGGGTCCACCGCGACGACCCCACCCTCGTCGAGCGCTTCGAGGTGGTGGTCGCCGGCAGCGAGCTGGCGAACGCCTACAGCGAGCTCAACGATCCCGTCGACCAGCGCCGCCGGTTCGAGGCGGAGGCGCGGGCCCGGGCGGCCGGCGACCCCGAGGCGGGCACGGTCGACGAGGACTACCTCCGCGCGTTGGAGTTCGGTCTCCCGCCCACCGGGGGACTGGGCATCGGCATCGACCGCCTCGCCATGCTGCTTGCCGGGGTCACGAGCATCCGCGAGGTCATCCTCTTCCCGACGCTGCGCCCCGAGGCGTGATCGCTTCGACCATCCTGCTCGACCATCCTGCTCGACCATCCTGCTCCGACCAAAAAGGAGTTCCGTTGTCCCTCCGTCTGTTCCGTCGCCTGCTCCCCGTCGCTGCCTTGGTGGCGTGCCTGTCCGTCGCCGGGATGGGTGTCGCCCACACGGCGACCGTCCCGCCCGGGAAGTGGGCCCCGAAGTTCTGCAACACGATCGACGGGTACCAGAAGGCGATCACGGAGCAGAGCGCCGCGGTGTCGACCGCGCTGGCCGGAGTCGGCGACCTGACGACAGGGCGCGCGGAGATCGTGTCGTTCCTCGGCAAGATGGTCACCGCGGCCAAGACCGCGGCGCGGCAGGTGAAGAAGGCGGGATCGCCGTCGACCCCCAACGGCGCGAAGATCGCCGCGAAGTTCGTGTCCGGGCTCGAGGCTTCGGCCAAGGTGTTCGCCGGCGCCAAGGCGCAGGCGGCCAAGCTGCCGACCACGACCCCCGCCGCGTTCCAGAACAAGGGCAAGCAGCTCGGGACGGATCTGACGAAAGCCGGTGACAAGTTGAGCAAGAGCTTCGACGGAATCGGCAAGCTCGACAAGGGCAAGAAGCTCGAAGCCGCGGTGAAGGCCACGCCCGAGTGCGCCTTCCTCACATCGTGAGGTCGAAGGCGGTCAGGCGACGAGCTGCTCGCTGACCTCCCACAGGCGAGCGGCGGCGGCGTCGTCCTGCGCGGCGGTGCTGGGTGACGCGGGCGCCGACTTCACCCAGTAGCCGCCGGTGACGCCCTCGAGCTCGGGCGCCGACGCGACGTATACCGAGGTCTGCGCGCCCTGGACCGAATTCAGCGCGAACGGCTTGAGCAGCGGGAAGGCGAGCTTGCCGAGCATGCCGGTGTCGCCGTCGCGCCCGAAGCTGCTCGCCACGAACCCGGGGTGCACCGCGTTGGCAGTCACCGCCGAGCCGCCCCACCGGCGGGCCAACTCGCGGGTGAAGAGGATGTTGGCGAGCTTCGTCTTCGCGTAGACGCCGAAGCCCCGGTACCGCCGCTCGGAGTGGAGGTCGTCGAAGTCGAGGCCGCGCCGCGCGCTCTTGTGCGCGTCGGACGCGACGTTCACGACGCGAGCCGGTGCGCCGGCGACGAGCTGGTCGTGCAGCAGCTGCGTCAGGAGGAAGTGGCCGAGATGGTTGACCTGGAACGTGGTCTCGTAGCCGTCGACCGTCTCGTGGCGTGAGCTCAACACGAGGCCCGCATTGTTGACGAGCACGTCGAGGTGATCGTGGCGCGGTCGCGAACTCGGCCGCGAGCTCATGCACCGATGCCAGCCGGGCGAGGTCGAGGGACATCACCTCGGCGTCGGTGCGCCCGCTGCGGCTCCGGATGTCGTCGAGCGCGGCTTGGCCCCGCGCCGGATCGCGCGCGGTGATGGTGACCTGGGCGCCCGCCGACGCGAGCGCGACGGCGGTCTCCTTGCCGATCCCGGCGTTGCCTCCGGTGATCAGCACGACCCGGCCCGTCAGCTCGTCCGCCATGGGCGCAATCTAGGTCCGCGTATGATCCGCCGGTGTCCGGCCTCCCGCTCGACGGCGTGCGCGTCGTCGACCTCACGACCGTCGTCTCGGGGCCGTACTCCACGCTGCTCCTCGCCGACTTCGGCGCCGACGTGATCAAGGTCGAGGCACCGGCCGGCGACCTCGCCCGCGATCTCGGTCCCCGGGTGCACTCGGGGATGGGGGCCGTGTTCCTCAACTGCAACCGCAACAAGCGCAGCGTGGTGCTCGACCTCACCACCGATGACGGCCGCACCCTCCTGAAGTCCCTGGCCGGCACCGCCGACGTCGTCGTGCACAACATGCGTCGCGACGCCGCAATGCGCTGCGGTGCCGACGCCGCGACGCTCATGGCCGGGCACCCGCAGCTCGTGCACTGCGCGATCACCGGGTTCGGGGCCGACGGCCCGTACGCGGATCTCCCGGCCTACGACGACATCGTGCAGGCGGTGTCGGGGATCGCCGGCGCGCAGGAGTGGATGGCCGGGGAACCCACGTACGTCGCCAATGCGGTCGCCGACAAGATCGCGGGGCTCACCGCGGCCTTCGCCATCGCCGCCGCGCTGCGCAAGCGCGCGGTCGACGGCGCCGGTTCGGTGGTCGAGGTGCCGATGGCCGAGGCGCTCGCCGCGTTCGGCCTGCTCGAGCACCTCTGGGGCCGCACGTTCGTGCCGCCGCGGGGCGAGGCGCGCTATCCGCGGATGTCGTCGCCGGTCCGGCGCCCGTTCCCGACCGCCGACGGTCATCTCGGCGTCGTCGTCTACACCGACCGCGACTGGGCGCGGTTCTTCACCATCATCGACCGGCCCGAGCTTGCCGCCGACGGGCGCTTCGCCACGCTGAACGACCGCACCCAGCGGCTCGACGAGCTGTACGCGTTGGTGGCCGAGCACCTCGCCCGGGACACGACGCAGGCGTGGTTCGAGCGCCTCACCGCCGCGGGGATCCCCGCCATCCCCTACAACCAGGTCGACGACCTGTTCGACGACCCGCACTTCCGCGCCGTGGGGCTGCTCGAGGAGACCGAGCACCCGTCGGAGGGCCCGTTGCTGCAGTGCCCGACGCCGATCACCTTCGACGGCGTCCACGCGGCCCTGGGGCGCCCGGCGCCGGCACTGGGTGCGGACACCGCCGCGGTGCTCGACGAGCTCACACCGCCGGGCTGAACCGGGCTCCGTCGACGACGACCTCGCGTCCGCACCATTCGTCGCGCGCCATCTCGGCGGCGACCACGGCGTCGTCGCAGCGCACGACGCACCGCCGGCCGTCGGCCGTGCGCGCCAGCGCGGCCACGTAACGCGGCTCGCCCTGCTCGTGGGCGACGGTGTACCCGTCGACCACCGCGCCGCCGCGGTGGTCGGTGGCGAGCTCGAGCACGGCCGTCGTCGCCTCCGTGGCCGCCGACACGTCGCCGAAGCGGAAGCCGGCGTCCGGCGGCGTGGTCGACCAGAGCGCCATGCCGTGCTTGGTGATCATGCCGCTGATGCAGGTGAGGAGTCCGGTGGTGCCCGGCGCGGCGCGGAGCTGCTCGACCATCGCCACCAGGGCCTGGAAGGTCGCGTTGTTGAGCGGTCCGCCGGCGAAGGTCATCCCGCCGCCCACGGTGAGGGGCCGGTCGTCGAAGTGGTCGAGAGGGAGCCCGAGCTCGAGGGCCTGGATGCGGACCGCGGCGGGGAAGCAGCTGTAGAGGTCGACGAGCTCGGCCGCCGCCGGGTCGTGGCCGAGCTCGGCGAGCCGGTCGGCGCCGGCGCGCACGGCGGGTGCACGGTGCAGCGCGGCGCGCCGTGAGATCGGCACCATGTGGTTCGACTCCACCGCCGCGAGCGGATGCACCCGGCGTTCTTCGGGCACGCCGTGGCGGTCGGCGACGTCGGTCGAGCAGAGCACGAACGCCGCGGCCTGGTCGACGTTCCACTGGGAGCAGTGCCACTTGGTGTACGGCGCCGCGAGCATCGGGTTGGCAGGCGACGGGTGCTCGAGGAATTCCGCGCCCACCGGTTCACGCCGCCACGCGTCGGGATTCGCGGCCGCGACCCGGCTGAACGCCGCCCACAGCTCGGCTGTCGCGCGCGCGTTGGCGGCGATGGTCTCACCGCGTGCCAGCGCGCAGCGCGGTCTCGAGCACGGAGTACTGGAGTGGGGCGCTGATGAGCCCGGCGGCGATCTCGGCCTGTGGCAGGATCTCCGACGCCGGGACGAGTGCGTCGTCGGGCGCGGTGCCGTCGGGTTGCCCGGTGTCGGGCACCGGCGTGCCGGTGATGCGCGAGCGCAGGTCCCGGTACTTGGCCTCACCCCCGCACACCAACGCGACGTCGAGGTCGCCGGCGGCGATGGCGAGGCACGCACGGGTGACGAGGGTCTGCTGGAGCACCCCGACGTCGGCGACCACCGAACGGGCCGACGCGGCGAAGCGCTCGGCGAGCAGCCGGCCCGGGTCGGGGTAGGCCCACGTGCCCCGCGGCACGAACACCGCCCCGGTCGCGCCCAGGAGCCGCGGTGCGCCCGAGTCGGCCCCCGCGCGTTCGGCGGCGAGCGCCATGAGCGCGATCGCCTCGAGCGCCGCCGCGGGATCGTCGAGGCGCTGCTGCGCGACGCCGGCCCCGACGAGAACCGGCGTGCGTGCGTCGGGAGCCACCGGCGCTACTTGCGCTGGAAGTTCGGCGTGCGCTTCTCGGCGAAGGCCTTGGGGCCCTCCTTCGAGTCGGCCGAGGCCATCACCGCCATGCCGACCGGCTGCTCGAACGCGAACGCCTCGGCCTCGCTCATGTGCTCGGTCTCGCGCAGCGTCCGCACGATGGCCTCGACCGCGAGCGGCCCGTTGCCGGCGACCGTGGCCGCGACCTCCCTGGCCTTGTCGAGCGCGGTGCCGTCGGGCACGACGTAGCTGACCAGGCCGTAGTGCAGGGCGTCGGCCGCGGTGATGTGCTTGCCGGTGAGCAGGATGTCGGCCGCCACCGCGTAGGGCACCTGGCGGCGGAGGCGCACCGCCGACCCGCCCATCGGGTAGAGCGACCAACGGGCCTCCGACACCCCGAAGCGGGCGCTCTCGCCGGCGATGCGGATGTCGGTGCCCTGGAGGATCTCGGTGCCGCCGGCGATGGCCACGCCCTCGACCGCCGCGATCACCGGCTTGGTGGGGCGGTAGGTCTTCAGCAGGCCGCGGTAGATGAAGCCGGGGTCGTCCTTCATGCGGGCGTCGGTGTCGATGGCGTCGGGCTCGGCGACGTCACCGGCGAGCGCGCGCAGGTCCATGCCCGACGAGAAGTCGCCCTCCGCCCCGGTGAGGATCACACACCGGATGTCGTCGTTGGCGGTGACCTCCTCCCACGCGTCGGCGAGCAGCGCGAACATCGTGAGCGTCATCGCGTTCTTGCGGTGCGGTCGGTTCAGGGTGACGACCATCACCGCGCCGTCGCGCTCGACTTCTACCTGGGCCACGAGCTCACTCCTCGAGTTGGTCGACGGGTATGGAACGTTCGAGCATCCCGTTCGCCTCTTCGCCGTCCCACCGGTAGCGGGCACCGGCCTGCTGGAGCAGCGGGGCGAACTCGTGGTGGGAGCCCGCGGCGACGTAGGTCGACAGGATCGTCTCGCCCTCGATGCGCACGTCGCCGTCCGCGGTGCGCAACGTGATCGAGACGTCCTCGCCGGTCGGTTGGCGCCGCCGCAACCACGGCGCGTCGACGAGCGTCGCCGCGATCAGCCGCTCGCCGTCGAAGACGTAGCCCTCGTTGAACGTGGGGTCGTTCGGCCGGTCCGGGAAGGCGAGCACTCCGAAGCCCCGGCCGCTCGGGAACAGCGCGCTGGGCCAGCAGTGACCCCAGAAGCCCTGGGTGTCGCGCACGCCCTGGCGGTGGATCCGCAGGCCGGTGCCGGTGAAGGAGAACTCCTCGGCGCCGACCTGTACCGTGCCGCGGGTCGTGCAGAGCTGCTCGTAGCGCGGACTGATGTACAGACCCGCGAAGCCCTCGTGGAACGCCTCGGCGGCCTCCGCGACCAGGGTGCCGGGGACCCACGGCGGCGCGGCCATGGCGACCTCGACGTGGACCTCGAGGGGGACCCGCGGGCCGTCGGCGAGGTCGGCCTCCGAGAGGGCCTGCGCGGTGGTGTCGACCGCGGTGCCCTCGTACGTCATCGTCGACCGGACGAACGGCTCGTCGCAGCGGAACTCGAGCCCGCCGGCCCGGAACCGGCGACAGATCCCGTCGTCGTCGACCGGGTTCGATCCGGCGCCCGCCTCCCGCACGACGACGGCACGGCCGTCGGGGAACGCCACGTTGACCTGGAGCCCGCGGAGGTCCCAGGACTCGGCGACGGCCTCGATGCCCGCCCGGGGGATCCCGATGACGCCGTCGTCGTCGGAGATCCACATCGACGCGCTCTCGCGGAACTGCGGATCTTCGGGCCGGGCCGCCAGGAAGTGGTCACTCGTGGCGTCCATGCCACTGGTGAGATCGATCGTCACGGGGTGCTCCTCGGGAGGCGGACGGGTGGAGCCTGCCAGGCGCCCGGATTCGCGGCAACACCGGCGGAGGGCTCACGCTCCGGCCCAGTCACGATCCCGGCCATGGTGCCGAGCGCCGAGGGAAGAAGTCTGCAAGAGTGACGGGGCGACATCGACCAGGGGGGGAACCAGTGGTCAAGGTCCGGAACGTCATCGTGATCGGCGCACTCCTCATCGGCGTGGCGGCAGCCGGTGTGGCACCGGCGGCCGCACAGTCGAGCAACGAGAAGCCGCAAGCCACCGAGGTCGGGGTCACGGCCACCGAGATCCACATCGGCGTCGTGGCCGACGTCGACAACCCGTTCGCTCCCGGCCTGTTCAAGGGCTCGGTGGACGGCGTGAAGGCGGGGGCCGCCTACCTGAACAGCAAGGCCGGCGGAGGCGGGCTCGCGGGCCGCAAGGTCGTCGTCGACTTCTACGACTCCAAGCTCAACGGGAACGAGTCGCGCAACGCGACCATCCAGGGCTGCCAGAACGACTACACGCTGGTGGGTACGTCGGCGCTGTTCCTGACCCAGGTCGACGACATCGTCAATTGCAAGGACCAGGCCGGTCAGCCGACGGGCATCCCCGACCTGTCCGCGGTCACGACCGGTGTGCCGGAGTCGTGCTCGGCGATGTCGTTCCCGGCCTACGGCTCGGCGATCGACTGCCCCACGGTCACGCAGAATCCGCAGACGTACTTCGCCAACCAGGGCCCGGCGAAGTGGGAGGTCTCCAAGAACAAGGGCGGACTGCACGGTGTGTTCATCGTGGGGAACGACACGAAGGACGCCGCCCGGGGCGGCACGATCCTCGCCCTGGCCTCGCAGCAAGCCGGGATCAAGGCCGATCAGGGCGACCCCGTGGTGGCCGTGTCGGGTCGTGATCCGCAGAGCGTGTTCACGCCCATCGTGCAGAAGATGAAGGCAGACGGCTCGAACTACACGTTGAACGTGGCGTCGGCCAGCCAGGCGCTGTTGCTCCGCAACGAAGCGCAGCTCCAGGGTATCGACGCGTCGAAGGTCCTCTGGGAGTGCGCGTCGTGCTACGGCAACACGCTCGTGCCCGACAACGCCAAGGCGTTCGAGGGCGAGGTGCAGTTCCTCGGGTTCCTGCCGTTCGCGGAGGCGTCGGTCAACAAGACGGTGGCCAACTTCCTCAAGTACATGAAGAAGGTGGGCGGCACGGCCGACCAGTTCTCGGCGTACTCGTTCGCGGCCACCCTGGCGTTCGCCGACGCGGTGAACGGGATCGTCAAGACGGACGGCGTCAACGGCCTCACCCCGCGAACCTCATCACCGGGATCAAGGGGCTCACCAACTTCGACGCCGGCGGCATGATCGGCAAGCGGTCCTTCAAGGACGGCAAGACGACCTCCTGCTTCCTCATGGTCCAGTTCAAGAGCGGCAAGTGGGTGCGCCAGTACCCGACGAAGAAGGGCACCTTCGACTGCAAGGCGTCGAACGCGGTCACCATCAAGGCGGACCTGATCAGCGGCTGAGTCGTCAGGGTGTCTCGCCGGTGTGGCGCCCGGTTCGCTTCGCGGACGGCGCCCCGCGGCGCTCGCCGACGAGTCCCGACGTCGCCTCGGCTCAGGCCCCGGGCGCCCGCCAGCCGCTCTTCCGCTCGCGAGCCCGGTCGACTTCCTCGGGCGTGATCAGCACCGTCGTGGTGACCGATACCCGGCCCGACGACGACGTTTCCAAGCCGAAGGCAATCGCGGCCTCGTTGTCGGGCAGCTCGCAGATGCCGACGACATCGTCATCGCCGAATGCGAAGTAGAAGGCCTCGAGCGTCCCACCGAGGGTCTCGATCGCATTCTGTACAACGGTGCGTCGGGACGTGCCACCCTCAGCGAGTAGCCCCGAAACCCCCTCGGGCGAAAGCGATGCGCGGAACATGAACTTCGCCATGGTGGGCCTCCTGGTGAACTCCATGGCCACACTCGCGCCCTCACCCTCGGGCTACGAGTGGGTCGAGCTGATGAGCCCGGGTACACGGCACCGCCGAGACCGACCCGAACGCCGTCCTGGTGCAAGTGCCGATACGGCAGCGTACCTCCGGCGGCCTGGGCTCGTCCTCGCCCGCGCTCACGAGCAGAAGCGATCTGCTCCTCGCCGCTGCGATGAAGGGAGCCTGGTCGTCACACCACGTCCGCGCCAGCGCGAAGGGTCGGTGCGCTCGTCTTCGTGGACGGCTCACAACCCATCGGCGCGATGCCGGTCGCCGAGGACCTCGCTCACATCGACGTCTTGGCGACGGCTGATCGCAAGTTCCTGCTGCACGCCGGTCGCAATCTGGAGTACACCTACATCGCCCGCGACATCCAAAGACGACATCGATCCGGTCACAGGCGCACTCTCCGAGCTCGACGCTTCGCCGCGCACACGTTGACGTCGGCCGACCGCCGGGACCACGCGACGCGACGCCGCGTTGCGATGACAACCTGCGTCCACCACCTCGTTCGGCATAGTCAGCGAGCGCGGCGACGGGCACCGGCGCGGCGCCGGGTGAGTGTCTCGGGGCAGTCGACGTCGGGCCATGCCGGTGATATCCTTACTCCCTACTGGAGGTAAGGGGGCATTTCTGTGGACGCTGCAGCGAAGGTGACATCGAAGGGGCAGGTGACGGTGCCCAAGGCGGTGCGGGAAGCGCTCGGTATCAAGGAAGGTGACGAGGTCGTCTTCCGGGTCGAGGGCAATCGAGCCGTTCTCGCGCGTACGCCGGACTTCCTGGATCTGGCCGGGTCGATTCGGGTGCCGGCCGCAAAGCGGAACGTGGCCTGGGACGAGGTGCTCCGCCGTACACGTTCTGACCGAGCCGCAGCTCGGCGGTGAGCGCGTTCATCGACACGAACATTCTCGTTCGGCACCTGACCGGCGATCCCCCGGACATGGCGCAGCGGGCGACCCGCTTTCTCGCTTCGGAACGTGGCCTCCTCTTGGTGGACCTCGTCGTTGCCGAGACGGTCTACGTGCTGGAGTCCTTCTACGAGGCGCCGCGCCGCCAGGTGGCCGAAGCGATCCGTTCGTTGATCGCGTTCGACTCGATCGTGTGCGTCGATCCGGCGCTGCTGCTTCGCGCCGTCGAGGTCTACGAAACCGATCGGCTCGACTTCGCGGAGGCCTATCTCGTCGCCTGTGCCGAGACCACCGACGTCGGTCGCGTGGCGTCGTTCGATCGGGCCGTCGATCGGATGGACACGGTCGAACGAGTCGAGCCGCCTCGAACCTGATCGCGGTTCAGCCGTCGGCGACGAAGGCCACGACGACGCACGCGGCGCGGCGGTCGAAGTTCTGGCGTCGCCGGTCGTCGATCGTGGTCGTTCGAGGGCGTGCCGAGCGGCGATCTCCGTGCCGGCGCGCTAAGGGTGAACCGGCTCGGTGTGCGAGTGCTGGTCAGGCGGGTGGGCAGTTGACACCGGCGATGGCGACATCGTCGATGGTGGCGCTCATCGTTGCGATCGATGATTCGTTGCCGGTGCTGGCCTGGTCGAGCTGAGCGCGGAGTTGATCGCCGTCTTGCACAGCCGCGCGTCGTTCTGGAGTCGACCCGCTTTCGTGGACACCCCGGGCGCGAGATTCGGAGTGTGCGTTCTGGGTCGCATCGCCGCTCCCGATGTGATCTCGGTGCCGATCTGCGCTCTCTGAGCTCGTTGCCGTGAGCGTTCTGTGCGTCAGCCCCATGCGGGTCTGCCGGCGTTGAGTGCATGATTGCCCGGATGGCACCGCCGCCTTACCATCCGCGCACTCTTCGCCACCGCGTGCGGGGCCGCGGCAAGTTGCGGTTGCGAGACGCATCGGCAATGGCGATCGGGGGGATGATCGGCGGCGGCATCTTCAGCGTCTTGGGGGTGACCGTTGATCTGGCTGGGCATCTCGCCTTCGGGTGTTTCGTCCTCGGCGGGGCGATCGCGCTGATAACCGCGCGCTCATACGCGGTGTTGTCCCTGCGCGCCGGTCGATCGGGCGGCCCGTTCGTCTACCTTCACGATCTCGGCCGCACCGAGTTCGGTGCGCTCATCGCGTGGCTGCTGATCCTCGGTTACGTCATCGCGCTCGCCGTGTATGCGTTCACCTTCGGGCACTATTTCGCGAACGTCCTCGGCCTCCCCGATGTCGTTGCACGTGTCGCGTCGGTGGGCGTGCTCGTGTTGTTCTTCGGAATCAATCTGCGGGGTGTGAGCGCGTCTGCTTTGACCGAGGATGCAGTCGTGTTGACGAAGTTGCTCGTGTTGTGCGCCATCGCCGCAGCCGGCGTCTGGCGCTTCTCGCCGCATCGCCTCCAACCATTGGCGGACCAGGGCCTCGGCGGCCTCATCTTGGGGGCAGCGTCGATCTTCGTCGCCTACGAAGGATTCGAGCTCCTCGCGTACGACTACGACGACATCGACCATCCCAAACGGACGTTGCCGCGGGCGCTGTACCTCTCGGTCGTCGTGGTGGCCTCCGTCTACATCCTCGTGACGCTCGGCTCGCAGATGCTCGTACCGGACTCGCTGATCGTGAGCCAGAAGGAAGTCGCGTTCGCGACGGTGGGACGCGAGGCGTTCGGATCCGTGGGGTTCTGGATCGCGACGCTCGGTGCGCTCCTCGCGACATGCTCGGCGATCAACGCCACGCTCTTCGCGACAGCACGTCAGATGCGCGACCTCGCCGACGCCGACGAACTGCCCGTGCGTCTCGACCGGCAAGTCAATGGCTTGCCCGTCGCGGCGCTCGCACTGCTCACCGTGCTCGGATCCGTGTTCGCGATGCTGCCCGGCATCCTCGAGCTCCTCGCCTTCGGGTCCGCGACGTTCCTCGCCGTCTTCGCGTTGGTGAACCATCTCGCGGCGCGGGCCGCGCAAACGCCGACCGCGCGGATCGTCGCGCAGCTCGGCAGCGCAGGCTGCATCGTCGCGGTCATCGCGCTCGCCGTCGAACTGGCCACACACGACCCGCCGGCGCTCGCCCTCATCGCCACCTGCCTGATCGGCCTCATCCTCGCCAGAATCGCGTTCGTCCGATCGAGGCACCGCAAACACACCGGCGGATCTTCCTGATCGAGCCGACACTCGCGCTCGCAAGATCGAACGATCCCGCCCGCTACGCCGCAGCTCCCCGGCCATGCCTTCGCAGGCGCGTCGCCGCTCTGGCGCTGCGACTCGACAGACGAGGGCAAGAGCCGACGAGAGAAGAAGTCCGCCAATACAGGGGTACGCCGACGCGTGGAGCTGAGGGGAATCGAACCCCTGACCCCTTCCATGCCATGGAAGTGCTCTACCAACTGAGCTACAGCCCCGCGGGGAGAGCCACGATATCAGCGGGGGTCGCGACATCTCCGCCCGGTACGCTCGCCGGTTGATGAGCCCCTCTCCCGACGCGCCCGCACACCGGTACAACGCCGCCCTCGCCAACCGGATCGAGGGCAAGTGGCAGGACCGCTGGGAGGCCGACCACACGTTCTGGGCGCCCAACCCGGGCGGGCCGCTGGCCGACGGCTTCGCATCCGTGGCCGGGCGCGCCAAGCTCTACGTCCTCGACATGTTCCCGTACCCGAGCGGCGTAGGCCTCCACGTGGGCCACCCCCTCGGCTACATCGGCACCGACGTGTTCGCCCGCTTCATGCGCATGCGCGGTCACAACGTCCTCCACGCCATGGGCTACGACGCGTTCGGGCTCCCGGCCGAGCAGTACGCGGTGCAGACCGGCCAGCACCCGCGGGTCACGACCGAGGCCAACGTCGCCAACATGCGCCGCCAGCTCCGGGCCCTGGGCCTGGGCCACGACCCCCGTCGCGGGATCGCCACCACCGACGCCGACTACTACCGCTGGACCCAGTGGATCTTCCTGCAGATCTTCGGCTCGTGGTACGACGACGCACAGGACCGAGCGCGGCCGGTCACCGAGCTGGTCGCGGAGTTCGAGGCCGGGACGCGCGAGCCGGAGAGCGACGCCAACCCCGACGCGGTCGCCTGGGCCGACCTCGACGACGACGCGCGCCGCGCCGTCGTCGACAGCTACCGCCTCGCCTACCTCGACGAGGCGCCGGTGAACTGGTGCCCCGCGCTCGGCACCGTGCTCGCCAACGAGGAGGTCACCGCCGACGGGCGCAGCGACCGCGGCAACCACCCCGTCTACAAGCGCCCGCTGAAGCAGTGGATGCTGCGCATCACCGCGTACTCGGATCGCCTCCTCGCCGATCTCGACGCGCTGGACTGGCCTGAGTCGATCAAGCTGATGCAACGCAACTGGATCGGTCGCAGCGTCGGCGCCGAGGTCGCGTTCCCGGTCGAGGAGCACACCGACGTCGAGATCGACGTGTTCACCACGCGTCCCGACACCCTGTTCGGCGCCACCTACATGGTGCTGGCTCCCGAGCACCCGCTCGTCGACCAGATCGTCCCCGACCAGTGGCCCCAGGACTCGCCGTTCGAGTGGCGGGGCACCTTCGGGCTCGACAAGTTCCCCGCCGAGGCGGTGGCGTCCTACCGCGAGTTCGCGGCGATGAAGTCGGAGCTCGAACGCCAGGCCGAGGGCAAGGAGAAGACCGGTGTCTTCACCGGGGCGTTCGCCAAGAACCCCACCAACGGTTGGAACATCCCCGTCTTCATCGCCGACTACGTGCTCATGGGCTACGGCACCGGGGCGATCATGGCGGTACCCGCCCACGACCAGCGCGACTTCGAGTTCGCCCACGAGTTCGACCTGCCCGTGGTCGACGTCGTGCAACCACCCGACGGTTGGCTGCGCGACCGCGACCTCGCCGTCGGCACGCCGGCCGACGAGTGGCCGGAGGCCTACAGCGGCGAGGGGGTCGCGACGCACTCCACCGGTGACGGCGTCTCGCTCGACGGCCTGGCGACGGCCGAGGCCAAGGTGTGCATCGGTGAATGGCTCGAGTCGGCGGGGTACGGCGCCGCCGCGGTCACCTACAAGCTGCGCGACTGGCTGTTCAGCCGGCAGCGCTACTGGGGTGAGCCGTTCCCGATCGTCTACGACGCGCAGGACCGCCCGGTCGCCGTGCCCGAGTCGATGCTGCCGGTCGAGCTGCCCGAGATCTCGGACTTCGAGCCCCGCATCCTCGCCGACGACGACACCGCGCTCCCCGAACCCCCGCTGGCCCGCGCCGATGACTGGGTCATGGTGGAGCTCGACCTCGGCGACGGCCCGGAGTCCTACCGGCGCGAGACCAACACGATGCCGCAGTGGGCGGGCTCGTGCTGGTACTACCTGCGCTACCTCGATCCCACCAACGCCGACGCGCTCGTCGACCCGGCGGTCGAGCGCTACTGGATGGGCGAGGGCGCGGACGGCGGCGTGGATCTCTACGTGGGTGGCGCCGAGCACGCGGTGCTGCACCTGCTCTACGCGCGCTTCTGGCACAAGGTGCTGTTCGATCTCGGCCACGTGTCGACGCCCGAGCCGTTCCACCGCCTGTTCAACCAGGGCACCATCACCGCCGCGGCCTTTACCGACGACCGCGGCGCCTACGTCGAGGCCGCGGAGGTGGAGGAGCGCGACGGCTCCTGGTTCTTCGCGGGCGCCGAGGTGGTGCGCCACGACGGCAAGATGGGCAAGAGCCTGAAGAACTCGGTCACCCCCGACGACATCTACCGCGACTACGGCGCCGACACGCTGCGGCTCTACGAGATGTTCATGGGCCCGCTCGACGCCAGCCGTCCGTGGAGCACCCAGGACATCGTCGGCGTGCACAAGTTCCTGCAGCGGTTCTGGCGCAACGTGGTCGACGAGGACACCGGCGACCTCCACGTGTCCGACGCACCGGCCGACGACGAGACCCGCCGGCTGCTGCACCGCACCATCGACGCGGTCGGCGCCGACATGGCCACGCTCGAGTTCAACACCGCCATCGCATCGCTGATGGAGCTCAACAACCGGCTGACCCGCGTCGTCCAGGAGCAGGGGAGTGCCCCCCGAGAGGTGGTGCGACCGATGGTGCTGATGCTCTCGCCGCTCACCCCGCACGTGGCCGAGGAGCTCTGGCAGCGCCTCGGCGAATCGGCGGCGCTCGCATTCGAGGACTTCCCGGCGGCCGATCCCGCGCTGCTGGTCGACGACGTCGTCGAGATCCCGGTGCAGGTCAACGGGAAGGTGCGGGCCAAGGTGACGGTTGCGGCAGGCGCATCGGAGGCCGAGCACGAGGCCGCGGCCCGGGCCGAGCCCCGGATCGCCGAGCTGCTGTCGGGCACGACGGTGCGCAAGGTGATCGTGGTCCCCGGCCGGATGGTCAACTTCGTCGTCGCGTGAGCCTGCTACGGTTCCGCCGTTCATCGGCAGGACAACCCGGAGGCCCCCCGAATGGCAGGCGTGCTCGTTCCCCGGCGCAGCCACGCGCTGCTCGTCGTGATGGTCGTGCTCGCGTTGGCGGCATCCTGGCTCCTCGTCGGTGCTCCTCGTGCCCACGCGTCGAACGGCAAGGTCCTCATCATCGAGACGACCCTGAGCGACGCGGCCTTCACCGAGGTCGACGCGGCAGCCTCGCTCGGCCTCGGTGCCGACGTCGTCACGGAAGGCCAGTGGGCGGCGATGACCACGGCCGATTTCGCGGCCTACGACGCCATCGTCTTCGCCGACGATGTGTGCCAGGGAGACGACGCCTCCACGCTCGCGGCGCCGCTTGCCAACCTCTCGACCTGGACGCCGGCGGTCACCGGCAACGTGATCGTGCACACCTTCGACTCGACCGACCACGGTGAGTACGGCAACAACAGTGACGGAGCCAAGGCCCTGACCACGCAGGGCATCGCGTTCGCCGTCGCCCAGGCCGGCAGGACCGGCATGTACCTCTCGTCGTCGTGTTACGGCGGCACGGCGTGGACCGACCTCCTCGACGGCATCTCGCCCGGTTGGTCGGCCACGAGCGACTCTTCCAACGACATCCACGTCACCGGCTCCACGCCGCAGCTCGCGACCCTGAACGACGCCAGCCTCTCCAACTTCGACTCGTCGGTCCACAACCTCATCGACACGTGGCCCGCCGACTTCACCGTGTTCGCCATCGCGACCACGGCCGGGTTAGAGTCGGCGGGTTCGGCCGCAAACGGCAACCAGGTGGGGACGACCGCCACCCTGACCGGGCCCTACACCGCCCCCGACGGAACGCAGGGTGCGCCGGTGATCCTGATCCGGGGTGCGGACACCTCGCCCAGCCACATCCTTCTCCAGCCGGCGACGCAGGCCCACGACGTGGGCGGAACGGCGGCGCTCGACGCGACGGTCAAGCAGCAGGACGGCACGCCCGCCGGTGCGGGGATCACGGTGACCTTCACCGCCACCGCGGGTCCGAACGCCGGCAAGACGGCGCAGGCGCAGACCGACGCCAACGGGGTCGCCACGATCTCTTACGTGAGCACTGCAGGCGGCACGGACACCTGGGAGGCGTCGTTCATGGACACGCTCGAGGTGACCGAGGTGTCGAACTCGGTGACCGTCGATTGGACGCAGCCCGCGCCCGCCGCGGTCGTGATCACGCCCCGGTTCACCGGGTAGACCACCCGTCCGGGTGGCTCAGTGCCCGGTGAACTCCGGGGGTCGCTTCTCGGCGAAGGCGGTGGCGCCTTCGCGCGCGTCGTCACTGGCGAAGATGGGGGCAGCTCGTTCCCGCCACGCGGCGATGTCGACCTCGAAGAGTCGGCGGGCGTCGCAGGCGATCGCCTTCGCCATTCCCACTGCGAGCGGCGCGTTGGCGGCGATCTCCTCGGCGAGTCCGATCGCGGTCGGGAGCACGTCGGCGCTCGGGACCACCCGGTTCACCAGGCCGTGGTGGAGCGCACGCGCTGCGTCCATCGGCGCGCCGGTGAGCGCGAGCTCGAGCACCATTGCGGGAGGGAGCCGCAGCGCGGCGCGACTCGTCGCGCCGACGCCGACCAGGCCGCGCTTCACCTCGGGGAGGCCGAACACCGCGTGCTCGGCGGCGACGACGAGGTCGCACCCCAGCATGATCCCGAAGCCCCCGGCGACCGCCGAGCCGTTCACCGCGGCGATGATCGGCTTCGGGTAGACCCGCTCGACGAAGACCTCGGTACCCGGACCGCTGCCCGCGCCCGCGCCGTGCTCGCCGGCGGCGAACGCTTTGAGATCCATGCCCGCGCAGAAGGCCTGGTCACCGGCACCGGTGAGCACGACGACCCGGACCGTGTCGTCGTGCTCGGCCTCGACGAACGCCCGGCCCAGCCCCAAGTAGGTGTCGGGATCGAGGGCGTTGCGGCGCTCGGGCCGGTTGATCGTGATCACCCGTACCGATCCGTGGGTGACGACGTCGACGGCCATGTGGCGAATGATGGCACACTGCCGACGACCGCCCGCCCGACGAAAGAGCACCCCGTTGCCGCATGATGCCGAACTCGATGCCGCGCCGCTTCCCGCCGACGTGGTGGGACTCCTCGAAGGGATCGCGTCGACAGCGTGCGATCCGCCGGTACCGCGACGAACCGGTGCCTCCTGAGGCGCTCCGGGCCATGCTGTTCGCAGCGACGCGGGCACCGAGCGGCTCCAACCGCCAGCCCTACCGCTTCATGGTGCTCACCGACGGGCCCAACGCGCGTGCCGCCAAGGCGCTGATCGCCGAAGGCGCCGCGCCGCGTGGGGCGGCAAGCGCGTGAACGACGGCTACGACTCCGGCTCGGGCACGGTCGAGAACTCGCCGAAGGCCCGGATGGCCGCGACCATGCAGCGCTATGTCGACGAGTTCGAGCGCGTGCCCGTGCTGGTGCTGCCGTGTCTCGTGCGCTACCGCGAGCCGACGCCGTTCGAGGGTGCGTCGATCTTCCCGTCGTGCCAGAACCTGCTGCTGGCCGCACGGGCGCTCGGCTACGGCGGCGTGCTCACCGGCTGGCACTTCGCGGTGGAGGACGAGCTGAGGCGACTGCTCGGGGTCCCCGAGGGCGTGTTCATGGCGGCGACGATCACCATCGGTAGGCCCGAGGGGTCGCACGGCCCGGTCCGGCGCCGGCCGCTGTCGGAGCTGGTGTTCGGCGAGACGTGGGACGCCCCGCCGCCCTGGGCGGTCGACCCGGTGGGCACCCGGCACACCGCCGCGGGACCGCCGAAGGGCGCACGCCTAGACCCTCTTCCGCGCCGGAGGGCCGGCTGGTACGTTCGGGAAAGGCGCTTCCCCCGGCATCTCCCCGGTGGTTCCCGCGCGGTCGTGCACCGGCGCGCCGTCCCGGAGGTCTGCCCCATGGCCGAGATCCCGCGCCCGCCGTCCCGCGAGTCGTCCCAGGAGGAACGCGAGTTCTGGGACACCCAGTTCCGTGACGACCCGAGACCGCGCCGACGCGCGGGCAGGGCGGCGTCGCCTCGGCGCGAGCCGCCGCTGGCGGCGACGGCCGACGGTCCGCTCGGGCGCCTGGTCGACCGGGTGCGCGACTGGCGTACCGACGCCCGTCTCGGCGTGGTGGTCCTCGTGCTGGTCGCGGTGGTGGCCGGCGTGGTGTGGTACCGCATCGGTGTGGGGGGCGCGAGCGCCGGGGAAGCGGCAAGCGCGCCCCGTGCCGTCACCACGACGGTCGAGCCGGCGGGTGCTGCCTCCGGCCCGCTGCCGCAGACCACCGGGAAGGGATCACTCGCGACGATCGCGGTGCACGTCGCCGGCGCGGTCACGCATCCCGGTGTGGTGGAGCTGCGCGCCGGCGCCCGGGTCATCGACGCGGTCGAGGCGGTGGGCGGTGCGCTCGGCGACGGCGACCTCGATCGGCTCAACCTCGCGGCCAAGGTCGCCGACGGACAGCGGATCTACGTAGCCGAGGTCGGCCAGGCGGATCCCGGGATCGTCGGCGATGCCGGCGGGGTCGGGACCGCTCCCGGCGCCGACGGCTCGGGCGCGCCCGGCGCCAAGGTCAACCTGAACACCGCGTCGCAGGCTCAGCTCGAGGAGCTCCCCGGCATCGGGCCCACCTACGCGCAGGCGATCATCGCCGAGCGTCAGCGCCGGGGCGGCTTCAAGTCGGTCAACGACCTGCGCAGCGTCCGCGGCATCGGCGACAAGCGGTTCGCCGAGCTCGCACCGCTCGTCACGGTGTGACCCGCCAGGTTCCCTGGGGCGCCCTCGCGGTGCTGGCCGGGCTGGTCGCGGGTATCGCCGCGGGCGAAGCCGTCGGGCCCGGCGAGGCCGCGGGCGTGCTGGTCCTGGGCGTCGCCGCGGTGGGGGCGGCCGCGTTCGTACGCGCCGCGCCCGTTCGCCTCGCCGTCGCGGTGGTCGCGTTCGCGCTCCTGGGCACCGCGGTGATGCAGCGCGCGCTCCACGGCCTCGAGCGGTCGCCGTTGCGTGACGCGATCGAGCAGGGAACCGACGCCCGGTTCGCCGGCACGCTCGTCGACGATCCCGAGTCGTCGCGCTTCGACGCGCGTGCGCTGGTCCGGGTCGACGACGTGTCCGGGCACGGGGCGGGGGGACGCCGGATCCTCGTGCGGGCCTCCGGTGACGTCGCCGGTCACCTGCGCATCCTCTCGGCGGGGGAGGGTGTCGTGCTCCGAGGATGGTTCGCACCACTGGAGGGCTACGATACGCGGTGGCGCTGGAAACATGCGGTCGGTGCGTTCCACGCCACCGAGTTCCTGGGTGCCGGTCGTGCACGCGCGCCGCTGGAACACGCGGCCAACGACGTCCGCGGCGTCGTGCTCTCCGGCTCGCAGCACCTCGCGCCGACGGATCGCGCCCTGCTCGCCGGCTTCCTCCTCGGCGACACGCGAGGGGTTCCCGACACCCTCACCGAGCAGTTCCGGGCGGCCGGGCTCACGCACCTGACCGCGGTCTCCGGCGAGAACGTCGCGTTCGTCCTGGCGTTGTTCGCGCCGCTCCTGCGCCGTCTCGGCTGGCGGGGTCGGGTCGTGGGCGCGCTGGCGTTGCTCGTGTGCTTCGGCACCATGACCCGCTGGGAGCCGTCGGTCCTGCGGGCGATCGCAATGGCGGTCATCGGCCTGGTGGCGGGATACCTCGGTCGGCCCACCGCCGGGCTGCGGGTGTTGGTGCTCGCCGCGATCACCCTCCTCCTCGCCGACCCGTTCCTCCTCCATTCGGTCGGCTTCCTGCTCTCGTGCGCGGCCAGCCTGGGCATCGCGGTGCTGGCCCGCCCGATCGGCGCCCGCCTGCGGGGACCCGGCTGGATGCGCGAGGTCCTGGGGGTCACCGCGGCCGCGCAGGTCGGGGTGGCTCCGGTGCTCATCCCGGTGTTCGGGTCGATGCCGCTGGTCGCGCTGCCCGCCAACCTGGTGGCCGTGCCCCTCGCGGCGCCGCTCACGATGTGGGGCCTCACCGCGGGCGTGCTCGGCGGCCTGGCCCGTCCGGTCTCGCCCGCGATCCCGCGGTCTGCTCGAGGTGCCGACGGTCGCGCTGCTGCACGCGCTGATCGCCGTCGCCGACCTCGCGTCGCGCGTGCCGGTGGCGATCGACGGCCGCGCCGCCTGGGGTCTCGTCGCGCTCGGGGCCCTCGCGGCGGCCGGGTACCGCGCGCGTAGGCTCCGCACGCATGCCCGCGTTCCGGTACCGCCTCGGTGATGAGGTCCACGACCTCACCACCCGCACGCTGGTGATGGGCATCCTCAACCGGACCCCCGACTCGTTCTACGACCACGGCGCCACGTTCGAGCTCGACTCCCTCCTGCGGAGGGCCGAGGTGCTCGTCGAGCAGGGCGCCGACATCCTCGATGTCGGTGGAGTGAAGGCCGGGCCCGGGCCCGAGGTCGACGAGGCCGAGGAGCTCGACCGGGTCGTGGCGCCCATCGAGGCGCTCCACCGGCGCTTCGATGTCGCCATCTCGTGCGACACGTGGCGCGCCGCGGTGCTCGACGAGGCCTGCAAGGTCGGCGCGGTCGTCGGCAACGACATCAGCGGCTTCGGTGACCCGAACTACCTCGCGGTGGCGGCCGCCCACGGGGCATCGGTCGTGGCCACCCACATCCGCCTGCGCCCGCGCGTTCCCGATCCCGAACCGCGCTACGACGATCTGCTGGCCGACGTCACCGCGTTCCTGCTCGACCGCGCCGTGCGCGCCGGAGTGGCCGGGCTCGCGCCCGAGCAGATCGCCCTCGACGCCGGCCTCGATCTCGGCAAGTCTCCCGCCCAGAGCGCGGTGCTGCTGCGCGAGAGTGACTCGCTCGCCGGTCACGGCTTCACCCTCCTGCTGTCGTCGTCGAACAAGCGGTTCTTCGGCGAGCTCCTCGGGCTGGACATCGACGCGCGCCGCGCCGTGTCGATGGCATCGGTGGCGTACGGCGTCGCCCACGGATGTCGCATCGTGCGCGTGCACGACGTCGCCGGTACCGTCGCGGTCTGCCGCATGACCGAAGCCCTCCTCGCGGCATGAGCGGAACAGCATGAGCGCCGTCGCGTACCTGGTCAAGGGCTCGGAGCCGTCGTTGCGTGACCGCGTCGTCGACGATGTCGTCGCCGAGGTGCTCGGTACCGACGACCGGAGCCTCGCCCTCGAGGAGATCACCATCCCCGGACGCGCCGGCGCCGGCGACGACGCCGAGAGCACCGGAGGTGCCGAGGGTCGGGAGGCCGCGGTGGCCGCGCTGCTCAACGCGGCCGGGAGCCCGCCCTTCATGACCGAGCACCGCGTGGTGGTGATACGCGACGTCGGCGCGCTCACCGCCGGCGACGTCGACGGCATCCTCCGCTACCTCGCCGACCCGCTCGACACGACGATCCTGGTGTTCGTCGCCGGCGGCGGCACGATTCCGCCGTCGCTCACCAAGAAGCTCAAGGAGATCAGGGCCGAGGAACGCGCGCCCGAGAGCGAGAAGACCGACAAGGTCCTCGTCAGCTCGGCCCACGAGGCCGGGCTCCTGCTGAAGGCCGACGCCGCCCACCTGATCACGGGCCATTTGGGCGACAACGCCGGGCGGGTCGCCTCGCTGGTCGACGTGCTCGCGTCGGCGTTCGGCCCCGGCGTGCAGTTGACGGTCGACGACGTGTCGCCGTATCTCGGCGAGGCCGGCGCGGTGCCGTCGTACCTCCTCACCAACGCGATCGAGGCAGGTGATCCCCCGGGCGCGCTGGAGATCCTGCACCGGCTGCTCACCGTGTCGAGCCCCCGACAGCCGAAGCCGATGCACCCGCTCCAGATCATGGGCGTGCTCACCGGTTACTACCGGCGGATCCTCCGTCTCGACGACCCGTCGCTGCGCAGCCCCGCCGACGCGGTCGCCGCGCTCGGCGGCAAGGTGAAGGAGTACCCGGCCCGCAAGGCGCTGGATCAGGCGCCGCGCGCTCGGTACCGACGGCATCCGCCAGGCCTTCGACGCGCTCTTCCAGGCCGACCTCGACCTCAAGGGCGCGCGTGGCATCCCCGAGCAGGCGGTGATGGAAGTGCTGGTGGTGAGGCTCACCCGCCTGGCGGCGAGGCACGGAGGGCGGCGCGCGCGCCGCTAGCGCCGTGCCGTGCTGTCAAGGTGGTCGGCGTGGCCCCGTCGGTCGAGATCGTCGACACGACGACCGCTGGCCCGAGCGGTTCCGCGAGGTCGCCGTGCGGCTGCGCGACGCGCGGCGAGGCGCAGCGGATCGAGCCGGTCCTCGCCGAGGGTGACGGCATCCCCGCCGTCGTGGGCAGGCACTCCACGGCGCGGTCACCCAAGATCATCCGAGCCGTGCCGCTACGCGACGGCCACTGCCGCATCCCCGGCTGCGAGATCCGCCACGGCCTCGACGTCCACCATCTCCGACCCCGATCCCGGGGCGGCACCGACGACATCTCCAAACCTCGCCGCGGTGTGTCGCCCCGGTGGGCACCACGGCCTGCTCATCTCCACCGGGAAATGGGCCCTCGTCGGCAACCCCAACCAGCCCGACGGCCTCCGACCCGTACCAGTCGACCAACTCACCACCGAACAAGCCCGACGACTCGGACTCCTACCAGGGCGCGTCGGGCCGAACGCGGCCTGACGCGGTTGCTCCGCTATTCGGCGGTGGCGCCGGCCTTCTTCATGAGGCGCGAGGTGCGCCGGGCCGCCTGGTTCTTGTGGATCCGGCCCTTTGCGGCGGCCTTGTCGAGGCGCTTCTGTGCCAGACGCACGTCCTCGGGGGCGTTCTCGGCCCCGGATTCGAGGGCGGTGCAGGCCTTCTTGACGCGGGTCTTGAGCTCGGAGCGCACGCCCTGGTTCCGCAGCCGCCGCTTCTCGTTCGAGCGGTTCCGCTTGATCTGGCTCTTGATGTTCGCCACTGAAGATCCTTGCTGCGCGTCAGGGGTTGCCGCCGTTCGGCGGAGCGGCCCGCCAGGCTAGTGGATCTCAGGCGAGATCGAGGCGTCGAGTCCCGGCTCGCCGCTGCCGGGTACGGGCGAGCAGGAAGGGTGCGCCGATCCGCGCCTCCAACGCCTCGGCCGCCGCGAAGTGGGCATCGGCGCTCTCACGCCCACCCGTTGCCGCCAACAGCCCGAGCACGCTGTCGACCGAGTCGAAGCAGACGAGCCCGTTGTACACGAGCTGCCCCGCGTAGTCCTCGAGTTCGCGCGTAGAGGATCGCGGCCCGCTCCCGGTCACCGAGGTGCGCGGCCACGATGCCGCACGCCCAGACGATGCTCGACCACGCGGAGTTCCGGATCACCCCGCCGAAGGAGTCGGCGGCGAGCCGGTCGAGCACGGCGGCCGCCTCGTCGTCGCGGCCGAGGGTGCAGAGGAGGATCGCCCACAGCGCGTCGGCGCCGAGGGGTGGGTGCTCGCCCGAAGCGAACGCCTCGGCCAGCTCGGCGATCTCGGGGAGGCGACCCTGGTCGCGCCGGAACGCGTACTGGGCGACGCCCGAGAAGAAGGCGGCGTCGGCGTTCCCCGACCGCTGGCCGAGGTCGGCCTGCGCGGCGGTGAACGCCTCCGCGTCGTCGAGGTCGCCGCGGAGCTGCGCCCGGGTGAGCTGCATCAGGAGGTCGAGCCATTGCGGCAGTGCTTGGCCGAGCTGGCCGGCCAGACCACGCACGCGCTCGTACACCGCCTCGGCGTCATCGGAGCAGCCGGCTTCGGTGCACTGCGCGAAGGAATACCAGTTGGCGAAGTACTCGAGGTACGGGTCGCCGAGCGCGGTGGTGACGGCGAGCAGCTCCTTCGTCTCGGTGAGGCGCTGCTCGAGGGTGCTCGGGTCCCACAGCGAGATGCTGCGGGCGATGAGCACCTGCCGCGGTCGTCGCCGGATCGTCGAGGCGACGCGCGGTCGCGAGCGCGGCGTCCGCCAGCTCCATCCGCCGCGGGAGTGGCTCGGTGAACACCAGCTCGAAGGAGAGGTTCGCGAGGAGGCACACGCGCTCTGGGCGGTCCTCCTCGCCGATCGCGTCCAGCGCTCGCTCCAGCATCGCGACCCGTTCCTTGTCGACGTCGCCGTAGATGCTGTAGAAGCCGCGGGTGTTCTGGAGCGCGGCACACGCGATGAGCTCGACGTCGCCGATCGCCTCGGCCGCTTCCGAGGCCGCGAGCAGCGTCGTCCGGAACGAAGGCTCGCCGGCGCGCCGTTCGGCGATGCCGAGCAGCACGAGCACGTCGGTCATCTCGTGCCGCGTGCCCGCTGCCCTCCTCGAGGAGGTCGCGGGCCTGCTTGAACCAGGTGACCGCGTCGTCGTGCGCCAGCTGCTCGAGCGCGCGCTCGCCGGCCCGCCGCGAGTACTCGACGGCCCGCGCCGCGTCACCCGTACCGACGGAACGGGCCGAGTGGTAGGCGAGCTCGCCCAGGTGGGCGTCGATCTCGGACGGCGTGCACGGAGGAGATGGCGTCGGTCACCCGGAGGTGGAGCCGCGAGCGACGTGTGGGCCGTACCTCGTCGTAGAGCGCGGAGCGGATGAGCGCGTGCGAGAACACGTACTCGCCGACGCCGATCTCCCGGATCAGGCGGGCGTCGACCGCGTCGTCGAGCGCCTGTACGAGGTCGTCCTCCTCGACGTCGACCAGCTCGGCGAGCACGCCGAGCTCGAATCCGCGCCCGATCACCGAGGCCAGCTCGAGGATGTCGTTGGCCCGGTCGGAGAGCCGGTTGAGGCGACGGCCGATCACCTCCCGCACGCCTTCGGGGATGCCCAGCGAATCGACGTCGCCCGCAGTGGTCCACCGGCCGTCGCGCTCGACGATGGCGCCGGTCTCCGCGAGGTGCCGCAGCACCTCGCCCGCGAACAGAGGGTTGCCGTCGGTCTCGCTGAAGATGACGCGGCGCGAGGGCGATGCCGGTCGGGTCGAGGTCGTGTCCCGCGGCCGAGGTGAGCATGTCGACGACCTCGTCGCCGACCAGGCCCCCGAGGGGGATGCGCGACACGCCCGGGAGCCGACGCAGGTCGGCGAGCACCTCGCCGAGCGGGTGCGCGCGGCTCACCTCGGTGTCGCGGTACGTCGCGATCACGAGGAGGCGGGCCGGCTCGGTGGCGGCGACGACGTGGCGCAGCATGAGCAGGGTCGGCTTCGCCGCCCACTGGAGGTCGTCGAGCACGACGAGCAGCGGGCGATCCGACGACGCCGCGGTCAGCCAGGCGGCGACCGCTTCGAACAGCCGGTACTGCTCGGTCTCCGGATCGGACGAGAGGGGAGCCGCCAGGTCGGGGACCAGCTCGGCCAGGTGGGGGACCAGGCGGACGAGCTCACCGACGTGGCGCCCGAGCGTTTCGCCGAGCGTCGCCGGATCGGCGTGGTCGACGAAGTAGGTGAGCGCCTCGACGAACGGCTGGTAGGGCACGCCCATCTCGTCGTCGCAGCGGCCGTGGAGCACCATGGCGCCCTCGCGCTGGGCCCGGCGCGCGACCTCGCCGGCGAGCCGGGTCTTCCCGATGCCCGGTTCGCCACCGACGAGCACGAGCCGCCGCTCCCCGTCGACGGCGACGTGCCACGCGTCGAGCAGGCGGTGCAGCTCGTCGCTGCGCCCGACGAAGGGGAAGCGGGTGCCGGGTTCGAGGCTGCGGGGGAAGTCGACGAGGCCGGGATGGCGGTCGGTCACGCTCCGGGGTTGCCATTCGACGCGCACCGTTCCGATCGGTTCCGGGAGGCCCTTGAGGTCGACGGGCCCGAGCGGTGTGAACGACTGCGTGGCGCGCGAACCCGCGACGAGCGGGACGATCTCCGAGCAGAGGATCTCGCCGGCGCCGGCCCGCGCGCAGAGGCGGGCCGCCTCCACGACGGGTGTTCCGTGCAGATCGCCGTCCTCCGAGCTGGCGTCGCCCAGGCTCAGGCCCGCCCGGACCCCGAGCGGCTCGTCGGCGGTGCGGTTGAACTCGTGGATGTCCTGCTGGATCTCGACGGCGCCGGCGAGCCCGTCGGCGGCCCCGAGGAAGGCGGCCATGATGCCGTCGCCGGTGCTCTTCACCACCTGCCCCGAGTTGCGCTCGACCGCGGCGCGCAGGATCGCGTCGTGCGCCCGCTGGAGGGTGTCGGCGGCGTCGTCGCCGAGGCGGGCGCGCTGCGCCGTCGAGTCCACGAGATCGGTGAAGAGCACGGTGTAGGTCGCGCGCGCCGCGAAGTCCACTGCGACAGCGTAGGAGAATCGGGCCGCCGGCTCGGGCCGGATCGGCGTTCCCCGCCGCGCGCGACGACAATGGGGAGGTGCCCGGGCTCGAACGCTTCCGCAACTTCAGCATCGTCGCCCACGTCGACCACGGGAAGTCGACCCTCGCCGACCGCATCCTCGAGCTCACCGGCGCGGTCGACCCCCGCGACATGCGGGCGCAGTACCTCGACTCGATGGACCTCGAGCGGGAGCGGGGCATCACCATCAAGGCGCAGAACGTCCGGCTGAACTGGGCTGGCCACATCCTCCACCTGATCGACACCCCCGGCCACGTCGACTTCGGGTACGAGGTGTCGCGCAGCCTGGCGGCCTGCGAGGGAGCGCTCCTGCTCGTCGACGCCTCCCAGGGGATCGAGGCGCAGACGCTCGCCAACTGCTACCTCGCGCTCGAGCACGACCTCACCATCGTCGCCGCGCTCGAACAAGATCGACCTGCCCGCGGCGGAGCCCGACCGCGTGGCCGGCGAGATCGAGCACGTGCTCGGGATCCCGGCCGACGAGATCCTCCAGATCTCGGCCAAGACCGGGGAGGGGGTGCCCGCGCTCCTCGACGCGCTCGGTGGCGCGCATCCCGCCGCCCAAGGGCGACGCCGACGCGCCCCTGCAGGCGCTCATCTTCGACTCCGTCTACGACGCCTACCGCGGCGTGGTGAGCTCGGTGCGAGTGTTCAACGGCACCCTCGGTCACGGCGGCCGCCTGCGCTACGTCCAGGCCCGCGAGAACCACGACGCCGAGGAGATCGGCGTGCGCCTCCCCGTCCCCACGCCGGTGGGCGCGCTCGGTCCCGGTGAGGTCGGCTACCTCATCGCCGGCATCAAGGATGTCGGTCAGGCGCGTGTGGGGGAGACCGTCACCCTGGCGGCGAACCCGGCGGAGGAGCTGCCGGGCTACCGCGACCCCAAGCCCATGGTGTTCTGCGGCCTGTACCCGGTCGACGGCGACGAGTACGCGAGCCTGCGCGAGGCCCTCGAAAGCCTCCGGCTCAACGACTCGTCGTTCACCTACGACCCGGAGACGTCGGGCGCGCTGGGGTTCGGGTTCCGCTGCGGTTTCCTCGGGTTGCTGCACATGGAGATCGTCCGCGAACGCCTGGAACGCGAATACGACCTCTCGCTCGTCGCCACCGCCCCGAACGTCGAGTACCAGATCGAGTTGGTGGACGGCCGCGTCGAGATCGTCGACAACCCCTCGGCGATGCCGACGCCCAACGAGATCGCCAGCATCGAGGAGCCCTACGTCAACGTCACCGTGCTCACGCCGACCGAGTACATCGGGGCGATCATGGAGCTCTGCCAGCAGCGGCGCGGCGAGATGACGCGTATGGAGTACATGTCGGAGGAGCGCGTCGAGCTCGTCTACGTGTTGCCGCTCGCCGAGATCGTCATGGACTTCTTCGACCAGTTGAAGTCGCGCACCAAGGGATACGCCAGTCTGGACTACGAGCCGATCGGGTACCGGGCGTCGAACCTCTCGAAGGTCGACGTACTGCTCAACAACGTGGCGGTCGACGCCTTCTCCACCATCGTGCACCGCGACCGGGCCTACGACTACGGGCGCCGCATGACGGAGAAGCTGCGCGAGCTGATCCCGCGCCAGCTGTTCGACGTACCGATCCAGGCCGCGGTCGGCGGCCGCATCATCGCCCGCGAGACGGTCAAGGCGAAGCGCAAGGACGTCATCGCCAAGTGCTACGGCGGTGACATCTCGCGCAAACGCAAGCTGCTCGACCGCCAGAAGGAGGGAAAGAAGCGCATGAAGCAGATCGGCCGCGTCGAGGTCCCCCAGGAGGCGTTCGTGGCCGCGTTGCAGCTGGACGACTGACGTGTCCGCTCGCCGTCCGGGCACGGAGCCGGCGCCGTTCGGCGTGTACGTGCACGTCCCCTTCTGCGCGTCGCGCTGCGACTACTGCGACTTCGCGACCTGGACCGACCGCGGTCACCTGGTCGACGCGTACGTCGACGCGTGCGTCCGCGACCTCGAGCGCCGCGCGCTCCCGGAGGCGACGACGGTGTTCTTCGGCGGTGGTACACCGTCGCTGCTCGAGACGCGTGCTCTCACGTCGATCCTCGACGCGATCCCCCGCGTGGCCGGCGCCGAGGTCACGGTGGAGTGCAATCCCGATTCCGTCGACGCCGCCAAGCTGCGTGGCTACGCGTGTGCGGGGGTGAACCGGGTCTCCTTCGGGGTCCAGTCGATGCGCGCGCACGTGCTCGCCGCGCTCGGGCGCACCCACGATCCTGCCAACGTCGAACGGGCCGTCGGTTGGGCGCGTGACGCCGGGATCGAACGGATCAACCTCGACCTCATCTACGGCACGCCGGGCGAGCGGACGGCCGACTGGCAAGCGACCCTCGACGACGCGCTCGCGCTCGAGCCCACCCATGTGAGTGCGTACGCGCTGACGGTCGAGTCCGGGACCCCGCTCGGCCGGGCGGTCGCGGCGGGGGAGCGCCCCGCGCCCGACGACGACGACCAGGCCCTGAAGTACGAGCTGGCCGACGAGCGCCTCCACGCCGCGGGCTTCCGGTGGTACGAGGTGTCGAACTGGGCGATCCCGGGCGAGGAGTGCCGCCACAACCTCTTGTACTGGCAGGAGGGCGACTATGCCGGGATCGGGTGCGCGGCGCACGGGCACACGAGCCTGCCGACCGGTGGCGGGTGCCGCTGGTGGAACCTCCGCACCCCCGAGCGCTACGTGGCCGCGGTGGCGGCCGGCGCCGGAACCGAGGCCGGCAGCGAGACGCTCGACCGCGACGCCCGGGCCGACGAGGCGCTCGTCCTCAGCCTGCGGACCTCTGCCGGGATCGAGCTGGCCGGGATCAAGCTCGAGGGCCCGGGAGCCGAACGAGAGAGCGTGACCGCGTGCATCGACGAGCTTCGGGACGCCGGTCTGCTCGACCGGGCGGCCGACCGCGCCGTCCTCACGCGCCGGGGGCGCCTGCTGGGCAACGAGGTGGCGGCCCGCCTGCTGATCGCGCGTGACGCCGATCGACGAGTGGAGCGCGCCGGCGCTGGCACTCGGTAGAATCGAGTGCCAATGGAGCTCGACGAGCGCAAGGCCGCGATCCTCCGGGCCATCGTGGAGGAGCACATCACCACCGCTGCGCCGGTGGGGTCGCAGACGATCGCGCGGTCGCGCCGCCTCGGGGTGTCGAGCGCCACGGTGCGCAACGAGATGACCGTGCTCGAACGTGAGGGCTACCTCGTGCAGCCCCACACGTCCGCGGGCCGGGTGCCGACCGACCGCGGCTACCGCTTCTTCATCGACAACTTCGAGCACCAGCCCGGCCTCGCCCCCGCCCAGCGCCGCGTCGTCTCCGACTTCTTCACCCTGTTCGCGTCGGCGCACCAGGTGCTCGAGGACCTGCTGCACGAGACCAGCCAGCTGCTGGCCCGGGTCAGCACCCACACCGCGGTGGTCCTGGGCCCGCACGCCGAGGCGGCGACGGTCCGCAGCGTGCAGCTCGTCAGCCTCCAGCCGTCGCTGGTGCTGGCGTTGGCCATCCTCTCGAACGGCAGCGTCGAGAAGAGCGTGCTGCACCTCCCGGCCGACACCGACGACGCCACCATCGCCACCGCGGGCGCGCTGCTCGACACGCAGCTGTCGGGTGCGCGGTGGAACGCGCTGCCCCACCTCCAGCCGCTCGCCGGTGCCGCGGCCGACAACCTGGCCCGCGAAGCCCGCGACGCGCTCGCGGTGCGTGCCGGTCAGGAGGTTGTCGAACCGCTCTACGTCGGCGGTGCCAGCCGGCTGGCGGCCGAGCAGGAGTCGTTCCCCGAGACGACCAGCGCGGCCCGCCTCCTCGAGCTGCTCGAGCACCAAGTCGAGGTCGTCTCCCTCGTGCACGACCTCCTCGACCAGGGCCCCACCGTCCGCATCGGCTCGGAGAACCCCATCGACGAGCTGCGTGATTGTTCCATCGTCGTCGCGCCCTACCGTGTCGACGGCGAGGTCGCCGGCACCGTCGGCGTGCTCGGCCCCACCCGGATGGACTACCGCCAGGCGCTGGCTGCGGTGGAGGCCATCTCCCAACAGCTCGGGGACGTCCTCTCGTGATCGGATCAGACACCAACGGCGGTCTCCATGGCTGACTACTACGAGATCCTCGGGATCGACCGCACCGCCACCGACGACGACATCAAGCGCGCGTACCGCGCCATGGCCCGCCAGTACCACCCCGACAGCAACCCGGATGATCCCGACGCGGAGACGAAGTTCAAGGAGATCAACCTCGCGTACGAGACCCTGCGCGACCCGGAACGCCGTCGCCGCTACGACGTGTTCGGCGACGACGGCACGCGTGCGTCGGGTGGGCCGGGTGCGGGTGACGCGTTCGGGTTCGGCGACATCTTCGACGCGTTCTTCGGTGGAGACCCGTTCGGGAACGCTCGCGGGCAGGCCGGGCCGCCACGGGCGCCGGACGCCGAGGTCGTCGTCCATCTCGATCTCGCGCAGGCCGCGTTCGGTACGACCGCCACCGTCGACGTCCGCCTGCCCGTGTCGTGCGAGCGGTGCGAGGGTTCGGGTTGCGAGCCCGGCACGCACCCCGCTCGCTGTGACGTCTGTGGGGGCGCCGGCGAGGTCCGCGAGGTGCGCCGCTCGATCCTCGGTCAGATCGTCACCGCGGCGCCGTGCGTCGCGTGCAGCGCGACCGGGAGCCGGATCCCCACCCCGTGTCGCGAGTGCCGCGGCGACGGACGCGTGCGGGCGTCGCGCTCGATCGACGTCGACGTGCCCGCCGGCGTCGACGACGGCCAGCGCCTCCGTCTCTCGGGACGCGGCCCGGCCGCGCCGCGCGGCGGCGTGCCCGGCGATCTCTACGTCACCGTCCGCGTCGCCGTCGACCCCCGGTTCGAGCGCCAGGGCGAAGACCTCCTGCACGTGCGCACGATCGCGTTCACCCAGGCGGCGCTCGGCACCCACCTCGACGTGGAGACCCTCGAGGGTCTCGAGGAGCTGCTCGTCCCGCCCGGTACGCAACCCGGTCACGTCTTCCGGCTGAAGGGCCGGGGCGTGCCCGCGCTACGCGGCCGCGGGCGCGGCGACCTCCTCGTGCGCGTCGACGTCGAGGTCCCGGGGCGGCTGTCGGCCGAGGAGGACGAGCTCATCCGGACCCTGGCCGGGCTGCGGGGCGAGGACGTCGCGACGGCTCAGGACAAGGGCGTGTTCTCCCGCCTGCGTTCCGCGTTCCAGTAGCTCGCGTGGCCGGGCTGGCCGCAGCCCCGGCGCGACCCCGGCCGGTGTCCCGGCGACCGCGCACGTCTACGTCGACCGCCTCGACGACACCGTGACGGTCGACGGCGACGACGGCCACCACCTCCAACGGGCGCGGCGCGTGCGACCGGGCGAGACGATCACCGCCGCCGACGGGTACGGCCGGTGGCGCGTGTACGCCGTGACCGAGGCGGCGTCGGGCGTCGTCGTGCTCCACGCGACGTCCGCACTCGCCCACGAACCGAAGCTGACCCCCGAGCTCACCGTCGCTTTCTCGCTCACCAAGGGGGACAAGCCCGAGCTCGCGGTGCAGAAGCTCACCGAGCTCGGGGTGGACCGAATCGTCGTCGTCGAGGCGGCCCGGTCGGTGGTGCGCTGGGACGACGTCCGGGCGGCCGCCGCCATGGCGCGGTTGCAGCGCGTCGCGCGCGGTGCCGGCACGCAGTCGCGGCGGGCCCGGGTCCCCGTCGTCGACGGACCGGTCAGGCCGATCGAGCTGCTCGAACACCGTGACCTCGTCGTCGCGGCCGTCGACGGGGTCGGCGCCGACGCGCTCCCGGCGCCCGTCGGCGGCGAGTGGGTCGTCGCGGTCGGACCGGAGGGCGGGTTCGACGACGCCGAGCTCGCCGCGTTCGGCGCGACCCCGCGACTGGCGGTGGGCCCCTTCGTCCTGCGTGCGGAGACCGCGGCGATCGCGGCCGCCGCCGCACTTGCCGCTCGCCGCACCCTTTCGCCCGGATGAGCGCCGGGGATCGACCGCAGAGAGTAGTGGCGGAGGTCACTGACTGATACCCTCGGTCCCGGGAACGTCGGCAAACGGGGGCTCGGACTCGTATGGAACGGGTAGACGGACGCCATGTAGGAGAGCGCCTCCGCGCGATCCGACGTCAGAAGGGGCTCTCGCTCCACGACGTCGAAGCCCGGTCCGATCATGAGTTCAGGGCCTCGGTGCTCGGCGCGTACGAGCGGGGCGAGCGGGCCATCTCGGTGCCCCGGCTCCTGCGCCTCGCCGAGCTCTACCGCGTTCCGCCCGACCAGCTCCTCCCGCGGGGCGGGCGCGATCTCGAGATCGACCTGACCGAGCCGAACGTCATCGCCGGTGAGGGGTTCACCATCGATCTCGTCCGTCTGCACGAGATCGACGACGCCGACGCCGCGGTCATTGCCCGTTACGCCGCGACCATCCAGCTCCAACGTCAGGACTTCAACGGGCAGATGCTCACCATCCGTCATGACGACCTCCGGGTCCTCGCCGCGGTGATGGGACGCAGCCCCGAGGATCTCGGCAGCCGGCTCGACGAGCTCGGCCTCCGCGCGCGACGTCGGCGTAACCCGCGGCGAGCTCCTGCCGAACGCCCCGGGTCCCCGGCTACGCTCATCCCGACGTGCCAGCACCGTCATCGACCCAGGTCAAGATCCTCGTACCGGGCAACCACCTCATGGTGGGCCTGCTCGGTCGAGCGCGACGAATTGCTGCGCCTCGTGCAGGACGCGTTCCCGGTCACGATCCACGTCCGGGGCAACGAGATCACCATCCGCGGCGACGAGGTCGAGGCCGACCGCGTCGGCCGGCTGTTCGAGGAGCTGGTCGCGCTGCTCGAGGCCGGCCACGTCCTCGACCGCGAAGGCGTCGGCCGCAGCATCGCCATGTTGAAGGCCGACCAGCGGCCGACCGAGGTGCTCACCACCGAGGTCCTGCGTGGGCGCAAGCCCGTGCGACCCAAGACGTCGGGCCAGAAGCGCTACGTCGACGCGGTGCGCACCCACACCGTCACGTTCGGCATCGGCCCTGCGGGCACCGGGAAGAGCTACCTGGCGGTCGCGCTCGCGGTGCAGGCTCTCCAGGCCAAGGAGATCAACCGGATCATCCTCACCCGGCCCGCGGTCGAGGCCGGGGAGCGCCTGGGCTTCCTGCCGGGCGACATCCTGGCCAAGGTCGATCCCTACCTCCGCCCGCTGTACGACGCGCTCTACGACATGCTCGAGCCCGAGGTCGTGAGCCGGCTCATGGAACGCGGCACCATCGAGGTGGCGCCGTTGGCGTTCATGCGCGGGCGCACGCTCAACGACTCGTTCATCATCCTCGACGAGGCCCAGAACACGACCCCCGAGCAGATGAAGATGTTCCTGACCCGCCTGGGGTTCGGCTCCAAGATCGTGGTCACGGGTGACGTGACGCAGATCGACCTGCCCGAGGGTCGCGGACGCTCGGGCCTGATGGCGGTGCGTGACATCCTCGTCGGCGTCCCCGACCTCGCGTTCGTCGAGCTCGACGCCCACGACGTCGTGCGGCACAAGATCGTCCAGGACATCGTCAACGCCTACGAGCGCGCGGACGACCGGCGGTGAGGCCCTGATGTCGGTCTTCGCGTCGGACGAGCAGTCGGCGGTCGAGGTGGACCTGCCCCGTTGGTTGCGCCTGGCCCGGATGGTGCTGGCCGAGGAGCGCGCGCCGGCCGATGCCGAGGTCTCGTTGCTCTTCGTCGACGAGGATGCCATCACCGACCTCAACGGGCGGTTCCTCGACGGTGACGGCCCCACCGACGTGTTGGCGTTCCCGATCGACGACGACCACGTACCGAGTGGTCGCCAGCCGGACGCCGGCGGTCGGGGCCCGGGCGCGCCGGGCGATCCGGTCGATCCACCGGTCGTGCTCGGCGACGTGGTGGTGTGCCCGACGGTGGCGGCACGGCAGGCGCCGGAGCACGCCGGCACCGTCGACGCCGAGCTCGCGCTGCTCGTCGTGCACGGTGTGCTGCACCTGCTGAACTACGACCACGCCGACGAGCGCGAGGCGGAATCGATGCAACGCCGGGAACGCGAGCTGCTGGAACGTTTCCGGCAGCTCGAGGGCTGAGGGGGCGGACCTCGTGAACGGCGCGGACTGGGCGATCGTCGCGATCGTCGCGGTGCTCTTCTTGCTCTCGATCCTCTTCGCCGCGTCGGAGACCGCGTTCGTGCGCATGAACCGGATCCGCGCCATCGCGCTCGAGGAGGAGGGCGAGAAGCGGGGGCACCGGCTGGTCGTCATGCTCGAGCATCCCGAGCAGACGCTCAACGTCGTGCTCCTGATGGTGCTCGTCTCGCAGCTCACCTCGGCGACCCTCATCGGTGTGCTGCTCGAGGGCACCGCGGGAACGTTGGGCGTGGTCGTCGGCATCGTGTTGCAGATCGTGCTGTTCTTCGTGATCGCCGAGGTCGCGCCCAAGACGTTCGCGGTGCAGCACACCGAACGCGCCGCGCTCGCGCTCACGCCGATGCTGTGGTTCCTCACGAACTTCGCCCCGTTGCGCTGGATGTCGAGCCTGCTCATCGGGGTCGCGAACGTGGTCCTCCCGGGCAAGGGGCTCAAGCAGGGTCCCTTCGTCACCGAGGAGGATCTCCGCGCGATGGCCGACGTCGCGGCCAGCGAGGACTCCATCGAGCGCGAGGAACGCCGGCTCATCCACTCGATCTTCGAGTTCGGCGACACCGTCGTCCGCGAGGTGATGCTGCCGCGTCCCGACATGGTGGCCGTCGACGCCGACGACACGATCGAGGAGGCGATCGAACGCGCCATCGAACGCGGCTACTCGCGACTCCCGGTGTGCGAAGAGGGGTCGACCGACGACATCGCAGGCCTCGTCTACCTGAAGGACCTCGTGCGGATGGCGCGCGCGGGTGAAGGCGCCAACCCCGTGCGCCTCGCGGTGCGCCCGGCGATCTTCGTCCCCGAGCAGAAGCGCGTCGCCGAGCTCCTGCGCGAGATGCGCACGAAGCAGTTCCACATGGCGATCGTCATCGACGAGTACGGCGCCACGTCGGGACTCGTGACCCTCGAAGACCTGCTCGAGGAGATCGTCGGTGAGATCGCCGACGAGTACGACGTCGAGATGCCGGCGGTGGAGCGGCTCGCCGACGGTTCGCTGCCGCGTGCCCGGCCGCACGTCGATCGACGAGGTGAGCGAGGTGCTCGGCACCGAGCTCCCCGACGCCGAGTGGGACACGGTCGGCGGGCTGGTGTTCAACCTGCTCGGCCACGTCCCCGAAGAGGGCGAATCGGTCCGCTTCCAGGGCCTGGAGCTGCGGACCGAGCGCGTACAGGGGCGTCGGATCGCCTCGGTCCGCATCCGGCGGCTGCCCGACGACGACCCCGACGCCACCACCGCCGTCGCCGACGAAGCGTCCGCGTGACCTTCCGTTCCGGGTTCGTGTCGCTGGTCGGGCGACCCAACGTCGGGAAGTCGACGCTGGTGAACCAGGTGGTCGGATCGAAGGTGGCGATCGTGTCCGACCGCCCGCAGACCACGCGCACGCAGATCCGGGGGGTGCGCACCACGGCCGCGTCGCAGCTGGTGCTGCTCGACACGCCCGGGATCCACAAGCCCCGCACCCTGCTCGGCGAACGCACCAACGACCGCGCCCGCGCCACGCTGGCCGAGGTCGACGTGATCTGCCTGCTCGTCGAGGCGTCGTCGGCCATCGGGCCCGGCGACCGGTTCGTGGCCGGGTTGGTGCAGCAGGTCCCGACCCCGAAGATCCTCGTGGTGAGCAAGACCGACCTCGCCGACAAGAAGGCGATCGGTGAGCACCTGGCGATGGCCACCGGCGAGCTCGGGGAGTTCGATGCCTACGTGCCGCTCTCGGGCCTCACCGGCGACGGCGTCGACGCGCTGATCGGCGAGCTCGAGGCGCGGCATGCCCGAGGGCCCCGAGTACTACCCGGGCGGGGTCGTCACCGACCAACCCGAGACCTTCTTGGTGGCCGAGCTGGTGCGTGAGAAATTGCTCCGGGTCGCGCGCGAGGAGCTGCCGCACTCGATCACGGTCGTCGCCGAGGAGCTCGAGCCGCGCGCGGGCACCAAGGAGGACGACGACGACGTGCTCCGCTACGAGGTCCGGGTGCTCGTCGAGCGCGACTCGCAGAAGGGCATGGTGATCGGCAAGGGCGGCGGCGTGATCAAGGAGGCCGGCACCCTCGCCCGTGAGGAGCTCGAGGCGTTGTTCGGCGCGAAGGTGTTCCTCGAGACGTCGGTCAAGGTGGAACGCGACTGGCAACGCCGCGCCCACAGCCTCGACCGCCTCGGGTACTAGACCTCCCCGCCCGGTCGTCTTGCGCCGGGGGCGGGCGCCCGCGACCATGACAGCGGACTCACAGGGGGAGAACCGACGTGCGAGCACTGCTGTTCGGGGTGGCACCGCGACCGACCGAGGGCCCCACGCCCGACAACCCGCTCCTGGCCGCGCTCGACCACACGCCCATGGACCTCGTGGAGCTGCCCGATCCCGGGTTCCTGCGGCCCGACTGGGTGGTGACCCGGCCGCGGCTCACCGGGATCTGCGGCTCCGACGCCAAGCAGGTGTTCATGGATTGGGGGGAGGGTGGCGGCGACAACCCGATGCGTGACTTCTCGTCGATGCCCCAGGTCCCCGGTCACGAGGTGGTGGCCGAGGTGGTCGCGCTCGGGCCCGACGCCGAGGGCGTCGGCGTGGGGGACCGCGTCGCGCTGAACCCGTGGCTGTCGTGCGTGCCGCGAGGGGTCTCGCCGGTCTGCCCTGCCTGCCAGGCCGGCGATCTCAGCCTGTGTTGGAGCTTCCAGACGCCGCCGTTGGCGCCCGGCATCCACATCGGCACGTCGAACGACGCCACCGGCGGCTGGGCGAACCTCATGCCCGCGCACCCGTCGATGCTCTTCCCGGTGCCCGACGAGGTCCCCGACGAGGTCGCGGTGTTCGCCGACCCGTTCGCGGTGTCGTTGCACGCGGTCACCCGTCACCCACCCACACCCGGCGGCAAGGCGCTGGTGTACGGCGCCGGCGCGCTGGGCTCGTGCGCGATCGCGATCCTGCGCACGCTCTTTCCCGATGTCGAGGTCGGGGTCGTCGCCCGGTTCGGCGCGCAGGCCGACCTCGCCCGCAAGCTCGGCGCGCACGAGGTGTTCGCGCACGAACCGGCCGACGCCCTCATCGAAGCCGCCGCGGCGTGGTCGGGCGGCGTGCTGTCGTCGCACACCGGGTTGCCGATGGCCTTCCCCGGCGGTATCGACGTCGTGTACGACACCATCTCCCGGCGCGAGACCCTCGAGGTGTCGGTGCGGTTGCTCAAGGCGCACGGCACCCTGGTGAAGGCGGGCGTGCACGGCACCACCAATTGGGAGTACACGCCGCTGTACTTCAAGGAGATCAGCTGGGTCGGCTCGAACGCCTTCGGCGTCGAGGAGGTCGACGGCGTGCGCAAGCACGGCATCGAGCACTACCTGGACCTCGCGCGATCGGGTCGCGTGAACCTCGACGGGATGCTCACGCACACCTTCCCGCTCGACGAGTCGTGGCGTGACGCGTTCAGGGTGCTTGCGACCCAGGACGGCTCGGGCGCCATCAAGGTCGCGTTCGACCAGCGATCCTGATCCGGCCCGGTCCCGGTCGGCGCCCGATTCGCCGCGAACCACCCCCCGTACGACGAAGTGGACCCCGCCACACGGCTCGGCGGGGCGGTACCGGGACGGTCGCCGTCACCGGCCGCGGCGGAGAATCCAGATTGCCGTCGTAGAAGTTGCTGCAACAGAAGTTCACCCATGTAGAGTGCCGACGCGCTGGGGATTTCGACGTCGGCCAGCCTCGGACAAGGGGTCGGTCGACACTTGGTTGCTGGACACTGGAAGGGGACATGACGCCACGCCGCTCTCTGGGTCGCCGGCTCGTGCTCGTCGCCGTTGCCGCCGTCGCGCTGGTCCTCGCCGGCTGCTCCGGCGTCCAGAACAACGGGCAGAACTCGCTCGAGCCGAAGAGCTCGCAGGCCGACAAGATCTACAACCTCTTCACTCCGATCGCGATGATCGCGATCGCGGTCGGCATCGCGATCATCGTCGCCACCGTCGTGCTGGCGGTCAAGTTCCGCTACCGGCCGGGGAAGAACGAGAACCCGAAGCAGATCCACGGCAACACCAAGCTGGAGATCGGCTGGACGATCCTTCCCGCGCTGCTCCTGGCGATCATCGCCGTGCCGACCGTGGCCACGATCTTCGACCTCGCCCAGAACCCCGGGCCCAGCGCGCTGCAGGTCACCGTCGAGGGCAAGCAGTGGTGGTGGCAATTCTCGTATCCGGGCGCCAAGGTGGTCACCGCCGACGAGATGGTCATCCCGACCGGCCGTGACGTCTTCCTGCACCTCACCGTGTGCGACGGCACCGGCACCGCCAAGACCTGCAACGTGATCCACAGCTTCTGGGTGCCGGAGCTCTCGGGCAAGAAGGACGTCGTCCCGGGCCAGGACAACACCCTCACCATCTCCGCCGACAAACCGGGGACCTACCTCGGTCAGTGCGCGGAGTACTGCGGGCTCTCTCACGCCAACATGCGCTTCCGCGTGATCGCCAAGAGCCCGGCCGACTTCCAGACCTGGCTGAACCAACAGCAGCGGGGTCCGGTGAACGCGCTCGACGAGTCCGACGGGTCGACCCCGGCGGGCCCGACCCAGGACCTCATCGTCAAGACGTTCCAGTGCACGAACTGCCACGTCTTCGACGACTCGTCGAAGGCGGCCTACGGGCCCAACCTGACCCACCTGGCCAGCCGGACCACGTTCGCCAGTGGCACGTACCCGCTCGACAAGACCAACCTCGTGAACTGGGTGATGAACGCGCCGTCGATGATCCCGATGTCGTCGCAGGGATGTCGCCTCCCGCCCGGGCAGGGGATCTGCGTCGGTATGCCCTCGTTCACCGAGAACACCCCCAAGGGCATGCAATCGATGACGAAGGCCCAGGCGCAGGACATCGCCGACTTCCTCTTGGAACAGAAGTGAGCGCCGTGCCCCCGCGCCCAGTGCCGTCAGGAGCGAGCCGATGACCACGGTGACGAGATCGCTGCCGAAGCCGATGACGCGCGCGCTGCCCTTGCGGCGGCCGAAGTCGACCACCGGCTTCTGGAGCTGGTTCACGACCGTCGACCACAAGAAGATCGGCATCCTCTACGGCGGCACCGCTTTGGTCTTCTTCATCTTCGGCGGCGTCGAGGCGTTGCTGATCCGCCTGCAGTTGGCGGGACCGAACGGCAGTGTCCTCACCGCCGCGCAGTACAACACCATGTTCACCATGCACGGCACCACCATGGTGTTCCTGGTGGGGATGCCGCTCGCGGTCGCGTTCGGGAACTACCTCATCCCGCTCCAGATCGGCGCGCGCGACGTCGCGTTCCCGCGCCTGAACATGTTCGGGTACTGGGTCGTGCTCTTCGGTGGCCTGTTCATCTACTCGAGCTTCTTCCTCGGTGGCGCGCCGAACGGCGGGTGGTTCGGCTACACGCCGCTCACCAGCACCCCGATCTCCGGGGGCGCCCTGCCGGGCATGGGCCCGAACTTCTGGACCGTCGGCATCGTGTTGCTGGGCATCGGGTCCACGACCTCGGCCATCAACTTCATCGTCACCGTCCTCAACATGCGCGCCCCGGGCATGACGCTCATGCGCATGCCCGTGTTCACCTGGATGATGACGGTCGTCGCCTTCCTCACCGTGTTCGCCATGCCGATCGTCACCGCGGCGATGATCATGGTGTTCTTCGACCGCAACTTCGACACCGTGTTCTTCGTGGCGTCGAAGGGCGGTGATCCCCTGCTCTACCAGCACCTCTTCTGGCTGTTCGGCCACCCCGAGGTGTACATCCTGATCCTGCCGGGCATGGGCATCGTGTCCGAGGTGTTGCCGGTGTTCTCGCGCAAGCCGCTGTTCGGCTACTCAGTGGTGATCTTCTCCGGCATCGCCATCGGTTTCATGGGGTGGGGCGTGTGGGCGCACCACATGTTCGCCACCGGACTCGGGCCGGTCGCGATCTCGGCCTTCGGCCTCTCGACCATGCTCATCGCCATCCCCACCGGCGTGAAGATCTTCAACTGGCTGGGCACCGTCTACGGCGGCGCGGTGAAGCTCACGACCGCGATGCTGTTCTCGCTCGGCTTCATCGCGATGTTCACCCTCGGCGGCCTGTCGGGCGTGCTCCACTCCATCGTCCCCGCCGACACCCAACAGACCGACACCTACTTCGTGGTCGCCCACTTCCACTACGTCCTCTTCGGCGGCCTCGTGTTCGGGATCTTCTCGGGCTTCTACTTCTGGTGGCCCAAGATCTTCGGCCGCATGCTCAACGAGCGCCTCGGCAAGGTGAACTTCTGGACCATGCTCGTCGGGTTCAACCTCACGTTCTTCCCGATGCACATCCTGGGCCTCACCGGCATGCCCCGGCGCACCTACCGCTACCCCTCCGGGTACGGCTGGGACACCATGAACATGATCGAGACCGTCGGCGCGTTCATCATCGCCCTGGCGACGCTCATGTTCCTCGTGAACGTGATCTACTCGGGCCGGAAAGGTCCGATCGCGGGCGGCGACCCGTGGGACGGCCGTTCGCTCGAGTGGTCGATCCCTTCGCCGCCACCCGCCTACAACTTCGCCGAGATCCCCATGATCGAGGCGCGCGACGACTGGTGGCACCGCAAGTACACCGAAGACGCCGAGGGCCGGCTGGTCAAGCTGCCGTCGGGCGGCGCCGACGACCCCGGCGGTGCGGTCGCGGTCGGGAGCGGCGGCGGTGTGGCCACCGTCGAACCCCCCGCGCACGACGACGGCCACGGCGACGGCGACGGCATCCACCTCCCGTCGCCCTCCTACTTCCCGCTGGTGCTGGCGGCCGGGCTCCCGTGCCTCGGCTACGCGGCCGTGTTCCGGGAGATCCTCTGGGTCATCCCGGGCCTGATCCTGCTGCTGTTCGGCATGTACGCGTGGGGTCTCGAGCCGGGAACGGACGAAGCCTGATGGCGACCGTCGAGCAGACCCCCACCCCCGGATCGGGAGCCCAGGGCGCCGGCGAGCTCGTCGCGGCCGACCACGGTCACGACGACGCGACGCACGGTGCGCACGCGACGCACACCGGTGTCCCCAACGCCAAGCTGGCGATGTGGCTGTTCCTCTCGTCCGACTGCCTGTTCTTCGGCGCCTTCATCGCCACCTACCTCCTGTACCGCGACCGGGCCGGCCAGACGGGGCCGACCCCGTCCGACGTCTACAACATCCCGTTCACGTCGGTGACGTCGTTCATCCTGCTGATGAGCAGCCTCACCATGGTGCTGGCCCTCGCCGCGGTCCAGCGGGGCGACTACCGCCGGTTCCGGATCTGGATCATGGCCACCGCGCTGTTCGGGGCCACGTTCATCGGCGGCCAGATCTTCGAGTTCACCGAGTTCACCCGCAAGGGCCTGAACGTCGACACCAACCTGTTCGGGTCGAGCTTCTTCGTGCTCACCGGCATCCACGGCACGCACGTGCTCATCGGCATCGTCTGGCTGGTCTCGCTGTGGGGCCTGTCCATGCAGAGCCGGTTGTCACAGGGCGACTCGGAGCGGGTGGAGATCGCCGGTCTGTACTGGCACTTCGTCGACGTCGTCTGGATCGTGATCTTCACGGTCATCTACCTGCTGCCCCACGGATGATGCCGAGAACGAGGTCAGTATGAGCGACACGCAGGAAATCGAAGCGGCATCCGAGGCCGGTGATCACGAGGCCGACCTTCCCCAAGGCGACCTCGCCTACCGGATGTCGCACGTCGCGCCGAACCTGTTGCCGGGCGAGGTCCGGGCCCACCCCGATCCCTGGCAGTACGTCGTGGTCGCGGTGGTGCTCTCCGTCATCACCGCGGTCGAGATCGCCGTCTCCTACATGGAGGGCGACATCCCCGACGGCCTCATCGTCGTGCTCCTGCTCGCGATGATGGTGGTGAAGTTCTTCCTGGTGGCGTCGTGGTTCATGCACCTGCGGACCGACAAGCCGGTGTTCAAGCGGCTGTTCGTCCTCGGCGCGATCGCGGCGGTGTCGCTCTACCTCGTCGTGCTGGCCACCCTGCACGGCGTCCTCGGGTAGGCGGCCGGACCGTGACCACCGCCGTCGCGTTCCCGGCCTGGACGGCCCATCCCGACGTCTGGCTCCTCATCGGTCTCTTCGCCGCGGGGTACGCGATCGCCGTCGTGCGCCTCGGTCCGAAGTGGGCGGTGCCCGGCCAGGCGGTGGTCACCCGGTTCCAGGTCACGTGCTGGTCGCTCGGTGTCCTCGCGCTCTGGGTGGCGTCCGACTACCCGATCCACGACGTCGCCGAGGGGTACAACTACAGCGTCCACATGGTGCAGCACCTGACGTACTCGATGATCGCCGCGCCGCTGCTGCTGCTGGGGATGCCCGCCTGGCTCCTGCGCCGGCTCCTCGCGCCGCGCTGGTTGTTCTCGACCGTGCGCACCCTGTCGCGGTTCATCCCGGCACTGCTGATCTTCAACGTGATCCTGGTGTTCACGCACTGGCCGCTGGTGGTGAACACGAGCCTGGAATCCGGCATGGCGCACTTCTTGCTCCACACGTTGTTGTTCGTGTCTTCGTTGATCGTGTGGATGCCGATCGTGAGCCCGTTGCCCGAGATCCCGCGGCTGGTCCCGGTGATGCGGATCTTCTACCTGTTCGCGTGGTCGATCGTGCCCACCGTCCCCGCGTCGTTCCTGACGTTCGGTTCGGCGCCGCTCTACAAGTTCTACGAGCACGTCCCGCACCTGTTCGGCCTCTCGACGCTGGAGGACCAGCAGGCTGCCGGCCTGATCATGAAGATCGGTGCCGGGCTCTTACTCTGGATGGTGATCGCCGTAGTGTTCTTCCGCTGGGCCTCCGAGGAGGAGCGGGCGAACACCCCGCGGCACGGACTCGACGACATGGACCGTGAGCTGACCCAGATGGGGCTGAGGAGATGACCGACACCACCACGTTGGGCGAGACCACCGACTCCGAGGAGCTCCCCGAGCTCGTCGAGAGCGAGGCCCTCGGTTCCGGCGGTACCGTGCCCGAGACTCCGCTGAAGGCACGGTTCCTCCTGCCGTTGCTGGTCCCGTTGTTCTCCATCGCCATCGTGGCGGTGCTCGTCCTCAACATCTCGCGCGTGTTCCTCGCCGGCAGCGAGGACGCCGCGCTGGTGATGGGCATCGTCATCACCCTGTCCATCCTCGTCGGTGCTTCGCTCCTCGCCGCCGCCCCCCACCTGCGGACGTCGTCGATGGCGATGATCCTGGGCGGTGTGCTCGTCCTCGTATCGATGGCCGGACTGGTGTCCCTGGGCCCGAGCCTCAACGACGGCGAGGGCGGCGGGGCCGGATCCGTCTACGTGACGGGGCCGGCGAAGAGCACGGTCGACGTCGAGGCGCTGGCATCGATCAAGTTCAACGCGACCGCGTACACCGCCAAGCCGGGCATCGTCCAGATCAACTACACCGGGGCCACCGGTCACACGCTGGCCTTCCACGATCCCAAGCTGAGCGGCTTCTTGCTCACCACCGACGCCGGGGGCAAGCACACCGCCAAGGTGGATCTCCAACCGGGCACGTACACCATCTACTGCACGGTTCCCGGCCACGAGGCCCTGGGGATGCACGCCACCCTCACGGTGAAATGAGGGCCCGGATCCTCCGCGGCGTCGCGGGCGTTGACGCTCGGCCTGCTCCTCGGGGGAACCGTCCTCGCCGCGTGCGGCGGTGGCGGCGGTAGCAACAGCGGGAGCCAGGGCTACGTCGAGCCGAAGGGCCCGGCGACCGAGACGATCGCGATCGAAGCCGGCAACTTCTACTTCAAGCCCGACGCGATCACCACCAACGCCGGGATCGCCAAGATCGAGCTGACCGCCAAGAGCGGCATCCACGACCTGGTGTTCGACGGCGCGTACTCCGGCTTCTCGCTGGAGGCCGATGGCGGCGGCGGCACGCAGTCGAAGAAGATCGACCTGAAGCCGGGCAAGTACACCTTCTACTGCAGCGTGCCCGGCCACCGGGCGGCCGGCATGGAAGGCACGCTCACCGTCAAGTAGCGGGCACGACCACCGCGAGCGCGCCCGGCGCCGGCTCCAGCCGGGCGGGGAGCGGACCCATGTGCTCGCCGCTCGCCCAGAGGTCGACGGGCGTGGCGGTGCCGACCGGCTCGGTGGCCTCGACCGTGACCCGGTCCGCTCGCCACGTGCGCACCATCGGGTGGCGGACGTGCTCGCCGCGGAACACTGAGGGAAACGTCCGCAGGAAGTCGAGCCGCCCGACCGGTCCGACCACGCACACGTCGAGCCGGCCGTCGTGGACGCTGGCCTCGGGCGTGATCATCATCCCGCCCGCGTAGGTGCGGGTGTTGCCCACCGCGACCAGCCAGGCGTCGGTGTCGATCACGTCGTCGTCCACGGTGAGGCGGAACCGGCGCGGGCGGTACGTCGCGAGCGTGCGCAGCGTGGCCATGACGTACAGCAGCGTGCCGCTGGTCCACGACACGCGGTTGGCCCACTCGTTGGCCGCGGCGTCGAAACCGGTGTTGGCGACGGTCGTGAACCACGCCGTGCGACCGTCGGCGGTGTGGGCGCGCCCGAGGTCGACCTGATCGACCCGGCCGTGCGAGAGGAGGGCGACGGCGGCGCCGAGGTCGTCGCGGGGGATCTGAAGCTGGCGGGCGAAGTCGTTGCCGGACCCGACGGGCACGACGGCGAGCACACCGCCGTGGTCGGCGGCGACGCCCGCCAGCGCGCACACCGTGCCGTCGCCCCCGCAGGCGACGACGCCGCGACCCTGGTGGAACGCGCCCCGGGCGATGGCCACCAGGTCGTCGGCGTCGGCGGAGACCTGGATGGCGACGTCGAGATCGGTGCCGGCCAGCGCGTCGACGACGTGGGGGAGGCGGGCGCCGGCCCGGTCCCGCCCGGCCGCGGGGTTGACGACCGCCGTCCAGGCGCTCGGTACCGGTCGCATCGGCCGGAGCGTAGCGGCCTCGACCGATTGAGTAGTTTGCGCGGGTGGCCGTGACCCCCGCGCTCGACCTGCACCGGGTCCCGGGTCACGTCGCGATCGTGATCGACGACGGGAGCCACGCGTCGGGCGGGATCGCGCTGGCCGACGTCGTGGAAGGTGGTCTCGAGATCGGGTTGCGCTGGTTGACCGTCGACGCGCTGCCGGCGCACCTGTGGGGGAGTCCCCTCCGGGAGGTCGCGCACCTCCTCGAGGGGTACGAGCGGCTGCTGCTGGAACGGCGTGACGACCTCCACCGTCGCGGGGTCCGCCTGCGGTGCATCGGGCGGCGCGACGGCCGCCTCCCCCGGCGCCTGCAGAGGGTGATCGAGGACACCGAGACCCTGACCGCGGTCAACCACGGCATGACCCTGACGCTCGCCGTCGACTACGACGGGCGCGCCGAGATCGCCGACGCGGTCGCATCCATGACCGCGGCCGCGCGCGCCGGCACGCTGCGGCCCGGGAGCATCGACGAGGACGAGGTCGCCGCGCACCTCTACGCGCCCGATCTCCCCGATCCCGACCTCCTGGTGCGCACCGGCGGGGAGTGCCGCACGACCAGCTTCCTCGTGTGGCAGACCGCCTATTCGGAGTTCGTCTTCACCGACACCCGCTGGCCGGAGTTCCGCCGCGCCGATCTCTTCGACGCGGTCGCCGAGTTCCAACGCCGCGAGCGCCGCTTCGGCGCCATCGAGGAGGAACATCGACGAACATGAGTCGATCGGGTGTCGTCGGCGACACCGAACCGACACATGCTCGTGCCGGGTGGGGCAGAACTACACTGGTGTAGTGAACCTGTACCGGGACCAGGGGGTCGTGCTGCGCACGATCAAGCTGGGGGAGACGGACCGGATCGTCACCATCCTCACCCAGGGTCACGGCAAGATCCGCGCCGTCGCCAAGGGGGTGCGCAAGCCCGGGAGCCGGTTCGGGGCGCGGCTCGAGCCCACCAGCCACGTCGCCCTCCAGGTGTACCGGGGTCGCGAGCTCGACATCGTCACGCAGACCGAGACCATCGACTCCAACCGGGCGTTCCGCGAGCACTACGGCTGCCTCACCCACGCGGTGTCGATGTTGGAGGCCACCGACCAGGTGGCCCAGGAGCGCGAGGCGAATCCCGCCCTCTACCGGATGCTGGTGGGTGCCCTGCGCACGCTGGCCGAGCACCCCAACCCGCTCGTGAGCGCCGCCTTCTTCTGGAAGCTGCTCTCGCTCGAGGGGTTCCACCCCCTGCTCGACATGTGCGCGCGCTGCGGCGACGACGCCGGGCCCTTCACCGCCTTCGACCTCGACGAGGGTGGTGTGCTCTGCGAGGCGTGCGGCAAGTTCACCGGGCGGCGCATCCAGCCCGACACGCTCCGCATGGTGCAGCGCATCCTGGGCGGCGAGTTGCGGAGCGCGCTGGCCGAACCGCCCAGCGAGACCACCGTCGAGACCGAGCGCCTCGCGCTCACCAGCCTCGAGCACCACCTCGAGCGCCGCCTGCGCAGCGCTGCACTGCTCTGACCACCCGCGCGGCGGACGGACCGCCCGAAGGGCCCGGTCTCGGAGGCCCCAACTAGGATCGCCCTCCCGTATGGCCAAGACCGACCTGATGGACCGCGTCGTCAACCTCGCGAAGCGACGCGGCCTCGTGTTCCCCTCGAGCGAGATCTACGGCGGCTTCCGTTCGACGTGGGACTACGGCCCGCTCGGCGTGCTCCTGAAGCGCAACGTGAAGGACGCGTGGTGGCGCGCCATGGTGCAGCTGCGCGACGACATCGTCGGCCTCGACGCCGCGATCCTCATGGCCCCCAAGGTGTGGGAGGCGAGCGGCCACGTCGCCACGTTCACCGACCCCCTCGTCGACTGCCGGAACTGCAAGGAGCGCTTCCGCGCCGACCAGCTGCCGGAGTCCGGCGCGTGCCCCAACTGTGGGATGAAGGACACCTTCACCGAGGCCCGCCAGTTCAACCTGATGTTCAAGACCTACGTCGGCCCCGTGGAGGACGACGCGTCGGTCGCGTACCTCCGGCCCGAGACCGCCCAGGGCATCTTCGTGAACTTCGCCAACGTGCAGACCACGACGCGCAAGAAGCCTCCGTTCGGCATCGCGCAGATCGGCAAGTCGTTCCGCAACGAGATCACGCCCGGCAACTTCATGTTCCGGACCCGCGAGTTCGAGCAGATGGAGATGGAGTACTTCGTGCCGCCGGAGGACGCCGCCCACTGGTACGAGTACTGGTGCCAGGAGCGCTACCGCTGGTACACGGACCTGGGCATCCCCGAAGAGCACTTGCGGCTGCGCCCACACGCCACCGAGGAGCTCTCGCACTACTCCGCGGGAACCTCCGACGTGGAGTTCATGTACCCGTGGGGTTGGGGCGAGCTCGAGGGCATCGCCAACCGCACCGACTACGACCTCGCCCAGCACAGCAAGTGCTCCGGTCAGGACCTCAGCTACTACGACCAGGAGCACGACCGCCGCTACCTGCCGTACGTGATCGAGCCCGCCGCGGGTGCCGACCGCGCCACCCTCGCGTTCCTGCTCGCGGCCTACGAGGAGCAAGACGTCGACAACGGCAAGGGCGGCACCGAGAAGCGCGCGCTGCTGCGTCTCCACCCCCGCCTGGCGCCGATCAAGGTCGCGGTGCTCCCCCTGTCGAAGAACGAGAAGCTGGTGCCGCTCGCCGACGAGGTCGCCGCCGCGCTCCGGGCCGAGCTGATGATCGACGTCGACGTGGCGGGTTCCATCGGCCGCCGCTACCGTCGCCAGGACGAAGTCGGCACGCCACTGTGCGTCACCATCGACTTCGACACCATCGACGACCGTGCGGTCACCATCCGCGACCGCGACACGATGAGCCAGGACCGGGTCCCGATCGACGGCCTGCTCGCAGAGCTCGAGAACCGGCTGGAAGCATGAGCAGACGAACATGAGCGACGAGAACTACTACGACGAGCTCGGGGTCGAGCCGAGCGCATCCCGCGACGAGATCCGCGACGCCTACCGGGCGCGCGTCGCCGACCTCGAGGCGCAGCGCGAGAAGAAGGGCATCACCGACGCGCAGCTCCAGCAGAACCGCGACCAGGTGGCGCGGGTGCGCGCCGCGTGGAACGTGCTCTCCGACCCTTTCCAGCGCAAGCGCTACGACGCCCAGCTCGGCGCGGGAGCGGGCGACGAGATCGACCTCGTCGACGCCGACGCGGACGACGACGCAGCCGAGACCGGTGCCGGCGCCCAGCTCACCGGGTGGCGCAAGCTCATGGCCCCGCCACCGGCCAAGGGTGCCGGGGGCAAGAACGGCTCGGGGAGTGGCGCCAAGGGGGCGGGCAACAAGCGTCCGCGGCCCGAGCCCACCATCGTGCTGCCCGCCGGCATGCAGCTGGCCGAGCCCCGCGTGCGGGGCATGGCGCTGCTGTTCGATCTCTCGATCCTCATCGTCATCTTCTTCGGTGTGAGCCTGGTCGTGCCGGGGCTGATCCAGAGCGACTACCACGACATCCAGGACCGCATCACCAAGGTCAACAGCCTCCACGACGCTCGCCAGAGCCTCGACGACGCCGAGAAGTCGGTCGCCGACGCCAAGACGAACGCCGAGACGAAATCGGCGCAGTCGGACCTGAAGAGCGCGCAGTCCGACTACACCAAGGCGAAGAAGGACGCGTCGAAGGCGGGCGTCACGAACACGTCGGGGAGCGCGAAGCAACTGCAGACCCAGGCCGACGACCTCACCGCCAAGATCCGGACGACCGGCTACATCACGTCGGGTCTCACGCTCGTGCTCGGCCTTGCGTACCTGGTACCGATCACGGCCCGGAAGGGCTACACGCTCGGCATGCGCAACCGCCGGATCAAGGTGGTGCGCGTCGACGGCTCGCCGCCGGGGTGGTACGCGTCGTTCACTCGCTTCGCCCTCCCGCTGCTGCTCGCGATCGCGATCCCGTCGTTCGGCGCGATCCTCGGCCTCGGCATGGTCGCCTGGGGCTACTTCGACCGCAACGGTCAGGGGATCCACGACAAGCTCGCCCGAACGGTCGTCGTCGCCGCGTAGGGTGAGCGGGGGGGCGACACGCCGGGTCTCCGGCGCGTCGTGAGCGAACGATTCGAACAGGAGCACCGCGATGCCGTACGTGTTCGCCTTCGAGGAAGGTTCGAAGGAGCAGAAGTTCCTGCTGGGGGGCAAGGGAGCCAATCTGGCCGAGATGACCAACCTCGGTCTGCCCGTCCCGCCGGGATTCACGATCACGACGGACGCCTGCAACGCCTACATGGCCGCCGGTGACGTCATCCCCGACGGTCTGATGGACGAGGTGGCGTGCCGCCCTGGCCGCGCTCGAGGCCAAGATGGGCAAGAAGCTGGGCGACGCCAACGACCCGCTCCTCGTGTCGGTGCGCTCGGGTGCGGCGTTCTCGATGCCGGGCATGATGGACACCGTCCTCAACCTCGGGCTCAACGACGTGTCGGTGGGCGGGCTCGCCAAGCAGACCGGCAACCCCCGCTTCGCCTACGACTCCTACCGCCGGTTCGTGCAGATGTTCGCCAAGATCGTCCTCGACGTCGACGGCGCGAAGTTCGAGCACGCGCTCGAGGAGCTGCGCCGCCAGCAGGGGGTCGCCACCGATCCCGAGCTGTCGGCCGAGGACCTCCAGGGCCTCGCCGACCGCTTCAAGGCGATCGTGCTCGCCGAGGCGGGCATCGAGTTCCCCCAGGAGCCCATGGATCAGCTGCAGCTCGCGATCGAGGCGGTCTTCCGCTCGTGGAACAGCGAGCGCGCCGGCGTGTACCGCCGGATGGAGAAGATCGCCGACGATCTCGGCACCGCGGTGAACGTGCAGGCCATGGTGTTCGGCAACAAGGGCGACGACTCGGGGACCGGGGTGGCGTTCACCCGCGATCCGGCGACGGGCGAGAATCGGCCCTACGGCGACTTCCTCGAGAACGCGCAGGGCGAAGACGTCGTGGCCGGGATCCGGGTCACCGAACCGCTCGACGCCATGGGCAACGAGTTCCCGGAGCTGCCACCGGCAGCTGCTGGAGCTGATGCAGGCGCTCCAGAGCCACTACCACGACATGTGCGACATCGAGTTCACCATCGAGCAGGGCCGTCTGTTCCTCCTCCAGACGCGCGTGGGCAAGCGCACCGCGGCGGCCGCGCTGCGGATGGCGGTCGAGATGGAGGGTGAGGGCCTCATCGACAAGCGCGACGCGGTCATGCGCGTGCAACCGTCGCAGCTCGACCAGTTGCTGCACCCGCAGTTCGATCCCGAGGCGCAGTACACCGCGGTCACCAAGGGCCTCAACGCGTCGCCGGGTGCCGCGGTCGGGAAGGTCTATTTCACCGGCCGACGCCGCCGAGCAGCACCGCGAAGCCGGCGAGGCCGTGATCCTGGTGCGCCCCGAGACGTCTCCGGACGACCTCCACGGCATGATCGCCGCCGAGGGCATCCTCACGTCACGCGGCGGGCTCGTGAGCCACGCCGCGGTGGTCGCACGCGGCATGGGCACGCCGGCCGTGTGCGGCGCGAGCGAGCTCGAGATCGACGTCGACGGCGGCACGTTCCAGGTCAACGGTGAGGTCGTCCGCCAGGGCGAAGTGATCTCGATCAACGGGACGACCGGCGAGGTCGTGATCGGGCCCGTGGCGGTGGTCACGCCCGATCCGGGCGGTCCGTTCGAGACCATCCTCGACTGGGCCGACACGTTCCGCCGGATGAAGGTGCGCACCAACGCCGACCTCCCGCACGACGCGCGAGGTGGCGCGCCGCTTCGGCGCCGAGGGCATCGGCCTCTGTCGCACCGAGCACATGTTCCTCGGCGACCGGCTCCCGCTCGTGCAGCGCTTCATCCTCGCCGACAGCCCGGTGGAGGAAGAGGAGGCGCTGGCCGAGCTGGCCAAGCTCCAGCGGTCCGACTTCGAGGGCATCTTCGAGGCGATGGACGGCCTGCCCGTCACCATCCGCCTCCTCGACCCGCCGCTGCACGAGTTCCTTCCCGACGTCGAGGAACTGCTCGTGCGCGACGCACGTGGCGAGCTCGACGGCGAGGGCCGGCGACTCCTCGCCGCCGCGCAGCTGTGGCGTGAGGCCAACCCGATGCTCGGCACCCGCGGGTGTCGCCTCGGCATCATCAAGCCCGGCCTCTACCGCATGCAGGCGAGGGCGATCGTGGAGGCGGCGGTCGCGCGCAAGCGGGCCGGTGGCGATCCCCGGGTCGAGATCATGATCCCGCTCATCGTGAGCGAGCCCGAGCTGGCCCTGTTGACCGACTGGGTGCGCGAGGTCGCGGCCGAGACGATCGCGGCGGCGGGCGACCTCGACGTCGACTACCTCGTCGGCACGATGATCGAGACGCCGCGGGCCGCGCTGGCCGCGGCGAGATCGCCGACGTCGCCGAGTTCTTCTCGTTCGGCACCAACGACCTCACGCAGATGACCTTCGGGTTCTCACGTGACGACGTCGAGGGGCGGTTCATGTCCGAGTACCTCGAGCTCAAATTGCTGGCCGCGAACCCGTTCGAGACTCTCGATCAGGAGGGCGTCGGCCAGCTCGTCCGTCTCGGGGTCGAGCGCGGCCGGGCGACCCGTCCGGGCATCAAGCTCGGGATCTGCGGCGAGCACGGCGGGGATCCGGCGTCGGTGGAGTTCTGCGAGCAGGTGGGCCTCGACTACGTGTCGTGCTCGCCCTACCGCGTGCCGATCGCCCGCCTGGCCGCCGCGCACGCGTCGCTCGGCCACGAGGGGCCGGGAAGCACCGCGTAGCCAACCCCTTCCCCCCCACGGCGAACCGGCGTCAAAGTAGGCGAATAATCATCGGACTTTGACGCCGGTTGGGGTTGGAGGTGGGGCGGGGGCGGGGGACGTCTTCGATGTCACAGCCCCGTCGTAGTCTCGGACCATGACCGAAGTCGGGGCCCCACCGCGGGTCCGCCTCGCCCACGACGACGCCCACGCCTACGTGGGCGCGTCGGTGCGGCACCGGGAGGAGCGTGAGGCCGAGTTGGCGGCCGCACTCGCGCCGGGGGCGACCAGGCCGCTGGGCGCGGGCGTGCGGCTACGGCCGGAGTCGCCCGACGAGTTCCGCCTGTGCTTCGAGCGCGACCTCGACCGGGTGAAGCACTCACGCCCCTGGCGGCGTCTCGCCGGCAAGTGCCAGGTGTTCATCGCCCCCGAGGACGACCACCTCCGCACCCGTCTCACCCATGCAGTCGAGGTGGCCCAGGTGGCCACCGGCATCGCCCGGGTCGCCAACCTGTGCCTCCCGCTGGTGGAGGCCATCGCGCTCGCCCACGATTGCGGCCACGGGCCCGCCGGCCACGCCTCGGAGGAGGCGTTCTCGCCGTTCCTCCCGGGCACCGGCTACGACCACGCGGTCTACGGCGCCGACGTCACCCTCGCTCCCCTGAACCTCTGTGTCGAGACGCTCGACGGCGTCCGCAACCACTCCTGGCAACGTCCCGCGCCGTCGACGCCCGAGGGTGAGGTCGTCGCGTGGGCGGACCGCATCGCGTACGTGTGCCACGACTTCGACGACGCGGTGCGGGCCGGGATCCTCGAGCCTGCGGATCTCCCGGCCGGCGTGCGCGACGTCGTCGGCGCGCAGCCGTCGGCCCAGATCGGGGCGTTCATGCGCGCGGTGCTCGACGCGATCGACCGGACGGGCGCGGTCGGGATGAGCGAACCGGCGGCGTCGGCGCTTGCCGAGTTCCGCGCCTTCAACTTCGAGCGGATCTATCTGCGGCCCGCCGCCCGGCGGCAGGCGGAGCGCGTGATCCGCCTGCTCGGCGACCTCGTCGAGCACTTCGCCGACGCACCGCGGCGTCTCCCGCCGGTGCGCGACGGCGAGGTGGTCGCGCCGGTCGCCGGCTCGCCGGACGCCGCCGCGCTCGCGGTGCACCACGTGAGCGGGATGACCGACCGGTACGCGCTCGGCCTGGGCGTCGAGCTCCTCGGTTGGCGGCCCGACGACCTCCCCGCGGGGTCTGACCGGCCACCCGTGAGCGGCGGCGCGCGTCGGGGTCCGCAGCCATAGCATCGACGGTCGATGGGCATCCTCGACGAAGACGTGACGCGGGCCCGTGACGCCACCGACCTCGTCGCGCTCGCCGGCGAGCATCTCGCTCGAAACGCGTGGGGAAGCGGTTCGTGGGTCTCTGCCCGTTCCACGCCGAGAAGAGCCCGTCGTTCTCGATCAACCCGGAGCTCAACCTCTACTACTGCTATGGGTGTCAGGCGAGCGGCGACGCGATCACGTTCGTGCGCGAGGTCGAGCACCTCGACTTCCCCGACGCGGTCGAGCGCCTCGCGGCGCGGGCGGGGATCACGCTGCGCTACGACGACAAGGCCGTCGCCAAGGACCGCACCAAGAAGCAACGGCTGAGCGAAGCGGTCGCGGCCGCCATCGCGTACTACCATTCGCTCCTGCTCGAATCCGCCGATGGCGGCCTGGCGCGCCGCTACCTGCGCTCGCGCGGGTTCGACGGCGACGCGGCGCGCCAGTTCCAGCTCGGATGGTCGCCCGACGCGTGGGACCAGCTCAGCGTGCACCTCCAGAAGCAGAAGTTCGCACGCGACGACATCGTCGACGCCGGGCTCGCGTTCGTGAACAAGGTGAACAAGCTGCAGGACCAGTTCCGCGCCCGGCTGATGTTCCCGATCTACGACTCGCGCGGGGAACCCGCGGGGTTCGGCGGTCGTGCCCTGGGGGCGGACGGCCCGAAGTACAAGAACTCGCCCGAGACCCCGATCTACCAGAAGAGCCGCCTGCTCTACGGGCTCAACTGGGCGAAGGGTGAGATCGTGGCGCGCGGCGAAGTGGTGATCTGCGAGGGCTACACCGACGTCATGGCGTTCGCGCTCGCCGGCGCGCCGAACGCGGTCGCGACCTGCGGCACCGCGCTGGCCGACGACCACTTCCAGATCCTGAAGAACCTCGCCCGCAAGGTGATCCTGGCCTACGACTCCGACGCCGCCGGCCAGGGCGCAGCCGAGAAGTGGTACGGCTGGGAGCAGCGCTACGAGATCCAGCTGCAGGTCGCCGACCTGCCCGCCGGTCGTGACCCGGCCGACGTGTGGCAGGACGATCCGCAGGAGTTGCTGCGTGCGCTCGACCGGGCGGCGCCGTTCCTCCAGTTCCGCCTCGACCGGGTGCTGGCCGCCGCCGACCTGGCGTCGCTCGAGGGTCGCGCCCGTGCCGCCGAGACCGGCGCCGACATCGTGGCGCAGCACCCGAGTGACCTCGTGCGCGACCAGTACGTCATGAAGCTGGCCGGCAGCCTCGACATCGACGCCGACCGGCTCCGTGAGACGGTGGCGCGCCACCGTCGTGAGGGAGCCGCAGCCCGTCCAGCCCCCGGTTCGGGTCCTCCGCCGTCGCATCCGGCGCCGACCCGGCGCGACGCGCCGGCCGTGCACGTCGATCGCCGTGAGCTCGACGTGTTGCTCTACGCCGTGCACGAGCCCGAGCTCGTCGTCGACTGGATCGACGCCCGATTGTTCACCGACCCGATCGCGCGTGCCGCGTTCGAGGAGATCGCTTCCACCGACGACTTCCACGTTGCGCTCGCGGAGAGCGACGGCCAGGTGCGCGAGCTGCTCGAGCGACTCGCGGTGGAGGAGCCGATCGCCTCCGACGAGCCCGAGACCTTGCGCGCGCACCTGATGGCCAACACCATCGGGCCCGCCGCGCAGCGCGTCCTCGCCGGGATGCTCCGGGCGCACGACGACCGCGCTACGTCGGTCAAGTTGCTGCTCGACGCCCTCGCGCACGCTCGCGAGGTCGGCGACTGGGAAGCAGTGCAGCAGCGTTCGATCGAGTTGCTAGGGTGGATCGGTGAGGGAACACGTGGGGCATCCTCCGCGTGGAAAGAGGCACCGTGAGCAACTCCGACGCAGCCACCGCAGCATCCGAGGGGCCGGCCACCGAGGTGCCTTCGAACGACATCGACGAGTTGTTGCTGCGCGTCCGCGACCGCGGCTACGTCACCACCGGCGAGATCTTCGCCGCGCTGCCGAAGCTCGAACCGGAGACCGCGGAGCTGGCGGCGATCTACGCGGGCATCAACGCGCGCGGCGTCGAGGTCGTCGACGAGATCGAAGAGGAGCTGCGCCGCGAAGACGAGCGCCGCGCCGGGCGAGGTGAAGGCCCCGCGGAACCGCGCGAGCGTGCCGGCAGCGCCTGCGCCGACGCCTGCTCCGGTGCCCCGACCCGGTGCCGCGGCCGAGCCGTCGGCCGCGGCGCGCCACGCCCGCGCGCCGAGACCGGAGCGTTCGGAGGGCGGGAGCTTCGACCCCGTCCGCATGTACCTGAAGGAGATCGGCAAGGTCCCGCTCCTCACCGGGCCGCAGGAGGTCACCCTGGCCCAGCGCATCGAGGCGGGCGTGCACGCCACCGAGCGCATGGCGGCGCATCCCCACCTGTCGGGCGAGGAGCGCACCAGCCTCGAAGCCGTCGCCACCGACGGCGAGATGGCGAAGAAGCAGCTCACCGAGGCCAACCTCCGCCTGGTGGTGTCGATCGCCAAGCGCTACGTCGGCCGCGGGATGGCCCTGCTCGACCTGGTGCAGGAGGGGAACCTCGGCCTGATCCGTGCGGTCGAGAAGTTCGACTACACGAAGGGGTTCAAGTTCTCGACGTACGCCACGTGGTGGATCCGCCAGGCGATCACGCGCGCCATCGCCGACCAGGCCCGCACCATCCGCATCCCGGTGCACATGGTCGAGACGATGAACAAGGTGCTGCGCGTGCAGCGCCAGATGCTCCAGGAGCTCGGGCGCGAACCCTCGGTCGACGAGGTCGCGGCGAAGGTCGAGCTCACGCCCGACCGCGTGCGCGACATCCAGCGCATCTCCCTCGAGCCGGTCTCGCTCGAGACTCCGGTGGGGGAGGAGGACGACAGCTCGCTCGGCGACTTCGTCGAGGACCCGACCGCCATCGCGCCCGCCACCGCCGCGGCGCGTGCGTTGCTCACCGAAGCCATCGAAGAGGCCCTCGAGGAGCTCAACGACCGCGAGCGCGTGGTTGTACGCCTGCGCTTCGGCCTCGATGACGGCCAGGTCCGCACGCTGGAAGAGGTCGGCAAGGAGTTCGGCGTCACGCGCGAGCGGATCCGCCAGATCGAGTCGAAGACGTTGGCCAAGCTGCGCCACCCGACGCGCTCGCAGCGCCTACGCGATTACCTCGAAGAGCCCTGACCGGGCGTGTCGGAGCACGTCGCGAGCGCGGGTACGCTTCTTGCGGGGCAAGCGAGGCAGCGCTATGACCTATTCCCGACGGAGGGCGGAACGCGCTCGACGGGCGCGCGCGGATCGTGATCCTCACGGTCGTCGTCGGGATCTGTGCCCTGGTCGTCGGTCTGGCCGTCCTACCCGCTGCGACGTCGAGCGGTCCCGAGAAGAACGCCGTCCGCGAGGTGAGCGTGGCGCCTACGGCCGTCGTCCACGTCGATCGTCCCGTGGTCGAGGTCCGCAAGCGCGGCAAGCGGAGCTACCGGGTCGCGACGGACGGCCAGAAGGTGCGCACGGGCGACACCATCCGCACCGGGGACGATGGTGGCGCGGAGGTCGACTACTCCGACGGATCCCTGACCCGGCTCGGACCGGCGACCGAGTTCACGGTCGCCCGACTGACCGAAGAGCAGGGCGGTCACCAGACGCGCGGATCGCTCACCGTGGGGCAGACGTGGAGCCGGGCCGCCAAGGTCACCGAGACCGGATCGTTCGAGGTCACGGCCGGTCAGACGACGGCGGCGGTGGAGGGGACTGCGTTCGCGTTCTCGTGCACCGCATCGGTGTCGCGGACGTGCACCGTCGTCGACGTCGTTGACGACGTCGGTGTGACGACGACCGGCGGCGCGCGGGTACAGCTCGTGCCGGCCACCTCGGTCGACTCTGTCGATGACCAGCTGGGGTCGAGACGCTACCTCACGCGCCAAGACCTGCTGAACGACCCGTTCATCGTGATGAACCTCCTTCGCGACCAGGCGGCAGGAAAGGGTCTCGGCCTCGACGACCTGCCCGCCGTCGATGCCACCACGTCTGGCGCGCGGGCGAAGCCCACGACCTCCCCGACAACCGTTCCGCCGGACACGATCGCGCCGCCGACGACGACGGCGACAACGCCACCGACGACGAAGGCGACAACGCCACCGACCACGACCGCGACAACGCCACCGACCACGACCGCGACAACGCCGCCCACGACGACAACGCCGCCCACGACGACAACGCCGCCTGCGCCCGAGTGCCGCGAAGGCGGTTATCTCGCACTGGTCGGCGCGGCGGGGGAGACGTTCGCCTCCGAGGCCGACTGCGTCGCCTTTCGGGTCGCCGGCGGCGAGTTCGCAACCGGTATCGTCATCCCGGCCGGTCAGGTGGCCACGATCTCGGACGCGGCGTTCGCGGCGTGCGACGTGCTGACCTACGGGTACCAGCTCAACTTCGGATCGACTGTCCAACTCGACTCGAAGCCGCAGGGATGCGAGGACGTCCCCGTGAGCGGGACGACAATCGGCCCGTTCCCGACCGCGGTGCTCCTGCGGATCTCACTCCTCGACACGGGATGGCCCGATGAGTCCGCCTTCTGCTCCGACACGTTCTTCTCCGACGGCGGGCATGCACTCGTGACCGGTTCCGGACCATGGACCGTCGACATCATGGATGGCTTCGTGTGCGCATCGACGGCCGCGGATCCGCGACCGGTGCCCGAGGTCGGCGCCGGCAACCTTCGTCTCACCATCACGTTGTCGACCCCGGCGGCGGAAACGAGCTCGAAGATCCTCTCAGCCGATCAGGCGCCGACGGCTGCGTCTGCTGCGCCTTCGTCGTCTTCTCAGCCCAAGTCATCCACACATCTACACCAGGGGAGCGGGCGCGGGAGGGTGCGCGTGAGTCGGCGCACCTAGTGGCGTAAGTCGCTCGTCTGCGGATCTGCCGCGATCTCTCATCTAGCTCTCAAGTACCGCGGCGCGGCGGCCGATCCGAATCACCATGCACAGGACCGGCAGGGGAGCGGCCTCGCGCGCGCTCGTTGTCATGGCGTCGCTCTTCGTCGTGGCCGCGTGGGTGGTCCCGGCTGGCGCCGCCGGCGCGGGATCGATCACCGGGCGCGTCGTCGGCGCGAGCGACGGCACCCCGGTGTCCGGCATCTGTGTGTCGCTCGAGAAGGGGCCATCGACCGTCACGGACGGTGACGGCGTGTACTCCCTGACCGGCCTCGACCCGGGCGCGTACAAGCTCGTCTTCAGCGACTGCAACCCGACGCCCCGGTTCCGGACGCAGTGGTATCTGCAGGCCGACACCTCGGGCGCGGCCACCACGGTCGACGTCTCCGACGGTGTCGACACGCCGCTGCCCGATGTCGCGCTCTCGGAGGGGGTCGTCGTGAGTGGCACCGTGACGGCCGGCGGGAAGCCGCTCGCCGATGCGTCGGTCGATGTGAGCCCGACCGACTCGGGGAACTCGATGCACGCCACGACCGATGTCGACGGGCACTACGCGACCGAGCCGTTGGCCCCCGGCGACTACCGGGTCCGGTTCGCCGACGACTACGGCTCGGGCGCATGGGCGAAGCAGTTCTGGAACGGGCAGCCGTCGTGGGGCACCGCGGACACGCTGACCCTGACGAGCAGTGACGTCCCCGAGCGGGGTGGTGTCGACGCGGCGTTGACGGCCTCGGCGCAGATCCACGGCACGGTCACCGCGACCGACGGATCCCCGTTGGCCGGCATCTGCGTCGATGCCAACGTCTCCCACGACGGCTCGTGGGACCGCGTCGACGGCACGACCACCGGCCCGGACGGCACGTACGCCATCAGCGGGCTCCCGGCGGCGTCGTACGCGGTCCGCTTCTCCGATTGCGCGGGTGGTCATCACGTCGACCAGTGGTACGACGGTGCGACCGGCCCGGACAGCGCGACGAGCGTCGTGCTGGCGGCGGGCGAGGACCACGGTGGCGTGGACGCGCAGCTCGGCGATGGCATCGCGGTCGCCGGTCGCGTGACCGACAGCTCCGGTGCGCCACTGGCCGGCATCTCGGTGAGCGTGAACCCTTCCGGCAGCGGTCAGGGCGGCTGGGCCCAGACCGACGCCGACGGGAACTATCGCACCGGCGGCGTGCTCCCCGGTGACTACCGCGTGCAGTTCTCGGCGCCCGGACCGGACCCGGCCTGGGCGACGCAGTACTGGTCCGGCCAACTGACCTGGAACACCGCCCAGCTCCTGCACGTCAGCTCGTCGGACGGTCCCACTCACGGCGGCATCGACGCGTCGATGACACCGGCGGCGCGGATCAGCGGCGTCGTCAGAGGTGGCGACGGCTCCGGTATCGCCGGCGTCTGCGTTGCCGCGGTCATCGACACGCCGTCCGGCCCCGACGGCGCGAACGGCTCGACGACCGCGGCCGATGGCAGCTACACGATCGTCGGTCTGCCGGCCACCGCCCTCAAGGTCGTCTTCATGGACTGCAACAACGTGGGCCCGTATCTCCAGCAGTGGTGGCAGAACCAACCGGGGTACTCGACCGCGACGCCCATCAACGCGGCGCCCGGTTCGAGCACCACCGGCGTCGACGCGACGCTCCAGCGCGCGGGCGCGATCACCGGGCACGTCACCGACCGATCCGGCGACCCGCTCGAGGGCATCTGCGTGCAGGCGAGCACGGACTCGCAGTTCGGCGGCCTCGCCCGCACCAACTCTTCGGGCGATTACACGATCACGCTCGCGGCCGCGGGGAGTTTCCGCGTGCAGTTCGTCGACTGCAGGGACACCCCGTCGTTCGCCGGCCAGTGGTGGGACGACCAGCCCACGGCCGCGAGCTCCGCGCTCGTTCCCGTGGTCGCCGGACAGACGGCGCCGGGCGTCGACGCGCAGCTCGATCCGGGCGCGGTGGCCACCATCTCCGGGCGGGTGACCTCGCTGCGGGGTGCGGCTATGACCTCGGCGTGCGTCGTGGCCTACCTGCCCGACCAGTACGCCCTCTTCGCTCCGGTCGCGGCCGACGGCACCTACACGATCCCGGGTGTCCCCTCGGGTACCTACGCCGTCGCTGCGTTGGGGTGTCCTCAGGGCGACTCGGATCCTAGCCCGATCGTTCCCGACCCGTCGGTGGCGGGTGTCTCGTACCAGGCGCTCTGGTGGAATCAGGTGCCGCTGGTCTTCGATCAGCGAACAGACGGAGGTCCTGATCCCATCGCCCAGCACGCGAACCTCGTCGCGGTGACACCGGGCGACACGATCGGCGGCCGTGACTTCTGCTTCGGCTGTGACGCGGTAGCGATCCAGGGAATCACGCCATCCGGCGATGCGGTCACGCTCACCTACGCGACGCCTGGCCTGTTCCCGCCCGACCTGCAGGCCGCCGCGGAGGTCCCGGCGATGGCGTACCTCGCGACGTGTTCCTCGACGTCGGGCGGTGTCAGCCGCTCGGCGAGCGCCGATGGCGCGACGGTCATCGTGAGCGGCCTCACCCCCGGGGCGACCTACACGTGCGGCGTGACCGCGTCGGTGACGGGAGTGCCGATCGCTTCGTCGCCGGAGACAGCGGCCTTCGCCGTGGCGGCCGGCGTGAACCCAGCCGATGCTCCGACCGCGGCCGCGGAGCCGGGCTCGCTCGCGTTCACGGGGCAGCCTCTCGGGCGCATCAGCGAGTTCGCAGCCGCACTCGTGCTCGTCGGTTCGGTCCTCGTGCTCATGACGCGTCGGCGTCGCGCCGAGGCCCGATTCGGCGGAGGCGGTACGGCGCGCCGTTAGCCTGTGCCGGCGACGGGGCCGTAGCTCAGTGGTCAGAGCAGGGGACTCATAATCCCTCGGTCGATGGTTCGATCCCATCCGGCCCCACCGCGAAAACGCAGGTCAGATAGTTCGAGAACTTGTGCTCGCAAAGGAAGTGGTCGAAAATTCGAGTCTTGTCACCGGATTGTCACCGGGTTACCTTGGGACGGTGATCCGCAGACGGGGGCCGAACTGGCAAATCACCGTCTATGGCGGATTGGATCCCGTCACCGGGCGGGAGCGCCGGGTGTCCCGGACGGTGCCGGGAACCGCGGACCAGAAGCGCCCGCCGAAGGTCGCTCGCGATCTCGAAGCGCAGCTGCTCCTCGAGGCCGGGGTCGGGGAGCACCGCCAGGTGCGGATCACAGTGGCGGAGCTGTTCGAGGAGTGGCTCGCCCAGGTCGGACCGGACCTCTCGCCGACCACACTGCACGGCTACCGCCGCTACGTCGACCGCCTGCTCGTCCCCCGCATCGGTCGCGTGCGGATCGACAAGCTGACCACCGCCAATCTCGACCGCCTGTACCGCACGCTGCGGGAGTCGGGCGGCGAAGGGGGGCGTCCATTGTCACCGGCGACCGTCCGCCAAGCGCATGCCGTCTTGCGACACGCGCTGGTGCAAGCCGAGCGATGGGGCTGGATCGTGCGCAACCCGGCAGTGCTGGCGTCGCCACCGAAACTGAAGCGCCAGGAAGTCAGGCCGCCGACCGCCGACGAAGTGAACCGCATTCTTCGCGCCGCACACGACGAGAACGCCGAGCTGGGACTCGCGGTGTGGCTCGCCGCGGTCACCGGCGCGCGCCGAGGGGAGCTGTGCGGGATCCGGTGGGACGACATCGACCTCGACGCCGGCACCTTGGTGATCCGGCGGGCGGTGATCGAGCTGTCGCACCAGCTGACGGTGAAGGAGCCGAAGACCCACCAGGTGCGACGAATCTCCCTCGACGACGAGACGGTGCGCATGCTGCGTGAGCACCACACCGCTCAGGCCACCACCGCGCTGGCGTGTGGAGTGGGACTCACCAACGACGCGTACGTGCTCTCTGACGATCCCGCGGCATGCGCACCGCTGCACCCGAACCTGCTGTCGGACCGCTTCCGGCGGGTGGTGAGGAGACTCGGAGTGCCGTGTCGGTTGCACGATCTCCGCCACTGGCACGTCACCCAGGCGCTCGGCGCGGGCCTGCCGGTGCGCGACGTCGCCGAGCGGGTCGGGCACGCGAGCGCGCGCATGACGCTCGACGTCTACGGCCACGCCATCGACAACGCCGACCGGAAGGCTGCAGAGGTCGTCGCCGGCTTGTTGATCTCCGCGAACGGGGTCCAGACGCAACGATGATCGTGATCCAACCTGCGAGTGCACGGTCGAGGCAGCATTCTTCGACGGCCGTGTCATCACAGGGGACGGGTGGTGGCATCGTACGGTGAGTGGACCCGGTTCCTGACGCGGAGATCTATGCGGCCAATGCGAAGGACCTGGTGCGTTTCGCAACGGGCCTCGTCGGACCGGATGATGCTCCAGATGTGGTGTCGGCAGCGGTGGTGCGGTTGTTGTCATCGTCGAGTTGGCGGCGCGCTCGTGACCAGCGGGCGTATCTCTTCCGCGCGGTGCTGAACGAGGCGCGGATGCATCATCGGTCCCGGGCTCGACGAGTAGCCCGCGAACGAAGCGTCCGGTACTCGGACGTCGTCGAGGACTCCACCGAGGTCGATGCACTCATGACCTTGGACGTGCTGTCCATGCGCCAACGTGCCGTGCTCGTCCTCACGTACTGGTACGACCAGGACCAGCAGACCACGGCTCGGATGCTGGGCATCAGCCGAGGTTCCGTTGCTCGACATCTTGCGCGTGCGCATGCACGGCTCAGGGAGGTCATGGCTGATGACTCTGACGCGTGATCCGAGGGTTGCTGCCCTCGTTGATGAGGTGATCTCAATGGCACCGGCGCCTCCGGGGTTTCCTACGCCCGCACCTCGGCGCGCTCGGCGATCACGCCGCGGGCTTGTCGTTGCCGGCGCTCTCGTCGTCGTGGCGATCGGTGCGCTTCTGGTGGCGGCACCATGGTCACGTGATGCTCGTCACCCGTCGATTGTCGCCCCGGCGGGCACCGCCACGTCACTGCCGGTGACGACCACGTTGCCGTTGCTGCCCGTCGATCAAGCCGTGCGGATCCCACTCGATCAGCGGGTGCACGTGGCGGACCGTCAGGGATCGACCCCCGGATGGTTCGTCCACGACGAGATGTATGTGCAGGATCTCTCGAAGCAGGTGCTCGTACGCGTGTACGACGACGCCGGGCACCCGGTTGGCTACTACGGGAACATGACCGGCTTCGTCGAGACGAAGGTCGCCGAGGCCAGCGGCTTCGATTGGGTGCAATACGACCTGCAGGGTGTCGTTGCCGCTGGAGGGCGGGTCCCAGCCGCCATCAAAGGCATGACCTCGGCCGACTACGCCGAGTGCCAGGCTCACGTGCGCGAACTCTCGACCGGTGCCACGTCAGACCGACTCTCGACGGCGTGCCAGGACCTCTTCCGTGCGATCGGCGGGCCGGTCGTCCAGAACACGCCCTGAACAGGAATCTGGCGCGGCCGAGGGGTTTGCGGGTCGCCTCGGGCGGCGCGACCGGGCGTTCGCGGGAGCCCGGGCCGAGGTCGGTCAAGATCGAATCGACCAGGATCGCAGGGCTACGAGCACTTTTCTGCTCGCGCCTACTTGATGATTCCGGCCGCCCTGGCTCGCTCCTGCTCCTGCTGTTCTCTTGCCGCGCCTTGAGCGACGAGTGCGTCGAGATCGAACGTTGGGCTGTTGTAGCTGGCGAGGTCGACGAACCCGTAGCCGCGGAGTAGGTACCCGACGAGCGGGCTTCCAGGGTCTTCCGTCTTGGTGATCGGAACGAGTTCGTGCAAGTAGGCGCTGGCGGCTGCTTCGGGATCGTTGGGGTAGGCGGGGAAGTTCGGGCCGCCGTCCAGAACCGACCGATCGCCGTAGCCGACCCAGTTGCCGTCCGGCCCGGAGACCGCGATCCGGTCTGGGAGGATCTTGTCGGGTGGTGCGGGGAGATGGGCTGGGACCTGAGTCTGGGGCACGGTGGCGGGGCTGACGATTCTGGGTGGCGGTGCGGGAGCTCCCCGCCACTCCTGCGCGGCGATGAGCCCGACGATCACGACGGCCGCAGCGACCGAGATGAGCAGTGCACGTTTGGGGAATCGCGCGGGCGTCGGTCGAATCGGCGTGGCCGGGCCACCCCCGTCGAGTCTGAGCTGCAACTCGGTCCAAGCCTCCTCAGTGGACACGCCGAGGCGGGAGGACGTGTCGTGCAGCACGTCGCGGCAGATCCTCACTCGTTGTCATCTGTTTCCTCCATGACCTTCGAGAGGGCCGCGAGACCGCGATGCGTGTGCGACTTCACGGACCCGCGAGAGATGTGGAGCGTGTCGGCAGTCTCGCGTTCCGAGAGATCGAGGAAGTACCGCAAGATCAAGCACTCACGCTGACGACGCGGCAAGCTCCGTAGCGTGCCGAGCACCATGCGCTCGTGTTCAGCCCGAATGACGCAGTCCTCCGCCGAGGGCCACGTTGTGGACTCGATGTTTCGATCCCTACGGCGGACCGCAGCACGTCGCATCTGCGAGCGAGCGCGATTGATCACCGAGCTCCGGAGATACGCGCTCGCGGCAGCCGCGTCGCGCAGGTTCTCCCATTGCCGAAACAGTCCGACGAACGAGTCCTGGACAGCTTCCTCCGCCAACTCGCGATCTGACACCAAGAGCCACGCCAGCCGCAGGAGATTGGCATACTCGCAACGAAACAACGCCTCCAGCGCGGCGGCCCGAGGACGCTCAACCTCACTCGGGGAGCCCGTGACTTCAGAATCGACCACTACCAGATGAGACGCCCCAGCGCGCTGATCGGTTGTCACACCAGTCCATGCTTGTCACGGAACGCCTGCTTGACCAGTCGGAATCGTCGAGGAACGCCCCGGGACACTGGCGCGAGCCGACGATGCCATCCCGACGGTGACCCCGGCCGGACCCGGCCCGACCGGACCCGGTCAGGCCGGGCCCGGCAATGCCCTGAGGTCCGCTTGCCGACGACGCGTTCGCGTCCGAACTCCCCATCGGCTGGCCGCATCACCGATCGGGCGCCAGCGCCGGCGATCGTCGTCGAGGCTCCAGATCGACGCAAGGCGACCATGCCTGCGACTGAACGCGTGCTGCTCGACACCGAGCCCGTTAGCGTCCCACTGCGGCCGGGCGCCACCGCATTCGAGCGAATGCAAGTTCGTGCAGCTTTTTCGGGCGCCCGGCGCAATGGGCTGAACTTATCCGACGGGTGCTGTCGCGCGTTCGGCCTGGACCTCACCCGGGCGCGGTCCGCGTCCGCGTCATGGCGTCGAAGCTGGGCTCCGATACCGAACTTGCCACGATCGTGCAACGCGCTCCGCGCCTGGCCCTGGCGGCTGGCCAGCTGCGGCATCCAGGCTCGCCGACAGTCGAGTCGGTGTTGGACCCCGCCGCCCGAGAGATCGTCGTGACCTGGATTCGCGACGGAGGGTTCGACGCGGTGGCAGAGATCGTCGCCGACGACCCCGACCTCGCCGCGCAAGAGCTGTTGAACATGCTCAGTGCCGAGGCGCTGGCCGTGGCGGTCGTGATCCACGCCGACATTCTCGTCGGGGTCCCATCCACGTTGCTCATCGACGGAGCCCGAGATCTCGGGGTTGACTGCCGCGTCGCGGGGTAGGGCGCGAACCTGAGGAACGACCACGTGCCGATGAGCGGCGGGCCGCGACGGCCAGGGCCGGATTCTCCGGCGCCGGTGGAACCGGACATGGAACGACGGGCTCGGCTTCACCGCCGCCGACGCTCGCCGGATGTCAACCTTTCGGTGGCTTCGAGACTGTGTACGGGTGATGGAGGGGATTACCGGGACGATGGAATTGCCGGGGCATGAGTCCGACCGGGACGTCGACTCCGAGTTCGAGCAGCTGTTTCGCCGCGAGTTCCCCGGCCTCGTACACACGGCCTTCGGGATCGTCGGGGACTGGGAGGTTGCCAAGGAGTTGGCAGCGGACGGGTTCGTGGCCCTGCTGAGGCACTGGCCCAAGGTGCGTGGCTACGACAACCCCGGGTCGTGGTTGAGGCGCGTGGTCATTCGGGACGCGATGCGATCGCGGCGTCGCGCCCAGCGAGCGATCCCTCTCCCGGGAGCGGCCGAGCTCGGCGGAAGCGACGGTGTCGCCGTGCGGGCAGCGGTGCTCGAGCTGCCCGTGCGCCAGCGCGCCGTGATCGTGCTCCACTACCTCGACGATCTCCCCGTCTCGGAGGTGGCGGCCGTGCTGGGTTGCAGCGAGGGGACTGTCAAGACGCACCTGCACCGAGCGCGCCGTTCGCTCGCCGTGGCACTGCGAGAGGAGCTCGACGATGACGCTCGATGACCGGATCCGACGTGGCTTGCATGGTCGAACGCCGAGCGGCGAGCTCGATCTCGATCATGAACTCGACCACGTACTGGAAAGCAGTGCGCGACGCCATGGTCGCAGACGAACCCGACGCCTCGTGGTGATCTTCGGACTCATTGTCGCACTGGCGACAACCGCCATCGTGGTGGTTACGCGTGACGACGGCAAGAACCAGCCGTCGGTCCTGCAGGTGCCTCGCGATCAGCTGGTCAGAATCTCTTCGGACGCGAAGCTCGCCGCCGTGGATATTCCTCGCGCCGCGGCGGCGAGCTCGGATGTTGCGACGCTCGTGCACGACAACACGGCCTTCGGATTCGACATCTATCACGAGCTCTCCGCGCGGAATGGCGACAATCTGTTCATCTCGCCTCAGAGCATCTCGACCGCGTTGGCGTTGACCTACGCGGGCGCCAACTCGAAGACCGCAACCGAGATCGCGAAGGCGTTGCACTTCAACCTCGACCCCGGTCGGCTGCACGCGGCCTTCAACGCGCTCGATCAGCAGCTGCTCGCTCCCCGCGGCACACAGCCAGGCGGTACCGGACAACCCTTGGCTCTCGAGATCGACAACTCGCTGTGGGCCCAGAGGGGTCGAGAGTTCATCAAGTCATTCCTCGACACGCTCGCCGCCGACTACGGGGCACCCGTCCACCTCGTCGACTACGCCAGCGATCCTCAGGGCGCGGCCGATGCGATCAACGCGTACGTCTCCGCGAACACCAAGGGTCGGATAACCAAGCTGTTGTCACCCTCCGACATCGACGACCTCACTCGGCTCGTCTTGGCCAACACCGTCTACTTCAAAGGGAGCTGGGCCACCCCGTTCCAGCCCGGGAATCCGACGCCCTTCCATCTCCTCAACGGGACCACGATCAATCCGACCATGATGACGGCCGACGACACGCGCGTCAGCGTCGCGCACACCGACACCTACGACGCCGTGCGGATTCCCTATCTCGGCGGGGCCTCGATGCGTCTCATCATCCCGGCCGCTGGGCACTTCAATCAGGTCGAATCCGAACTCGGCGTCGACCTCCTGGAGAGGATTCACGCGTCTGAGACTCCCCAGGTGGTTCGGCTCACCATGCCGAAATTCGCGTTCTCAACGAAAGCGCGGCTCGATGACGACCTCAAGGCCCTCGGCATGGGCAACGCCTTCATCCCACCGACGGCTTCGGGGGGCGCCGATTTCACCGGCCTCAGCCCGACGCGCGACCTCTACATCAAGACTGTCATCCACCAAGCGACCATCGCGGTCGACGAAAACGGAACGGAGGCCACCGCTGCCACCGCGGTCGGGATGAACGCGACCTCCGCGATCGTGGGGACGACTGCACTTACCGTCGACAGGCCGTTTCTGGTCGTCGTCGACGACGACGCCACCCACGCACTCCTGTTCACCGGCCGGGTCACCAACCCCAGCCAACACTGACCAATCGCTCATCCGATACTCAGTAGCTCCGGTCGGTGGCACTCGTCATCGACGAGCATCAGCGACGGTTTTCGATCCTGCCAACCGGCCGTCGGGCCCAGTTACCATGGTGACGTGAGCGATGTGCGCGAAGTCCTCGGTGACGAGCTCTACGAGCAGGTGCGGGCGATCGCCGGCGCCGGTGGGGTAGATCCGCTGGTCAGGCGCGCGGTGGCGCATGAGCTGCAGCATCACGAGCTCACCCGCGTTCTGGACGAGATGGAGGCCGCCGTCGGTCCGCTCCCGGAGGAGCTGGTTGCCGAAGCGGAACGCGTCTGGCGCGCTTCCTGATCCTCGACGCCACGGCGATCGGTGCGCTGAGCGAGCCGAACCCGAGGGGTGTCGAAAGTCGCCGAGCGCTCGCGATCATGCGAGTCGCCGAGCGCGAGCGGGCGACACTGGTCATCCCGCTGCCCGTGCTGGCAGAGGTCTACACCGGCCGTCGTTCGGACGCGGGCGTCGATCGCGTCGTCACACGGCTGGCTCGATCGGTGGCAGCAGATCTCGACACCGTGCGGCTAGCCGGGAGTCTGCGACACCGAGCAGGTCGTGGCTCAGCGATCGACGCCATCGTTGCCGCGACTGCGGTGCGTCTTGGCTCCTCGCTGATCGCGACCGGTGATCCTGGCGACCTCCGCGCCCTCGTCGCCGACCATCGCGAGGCATCGGTGTGGTCACTGATCGACGAGCGTTGAACTCGATCGCGCCGGGGCTCGAGCCGGGTTCTTGTCACCGGGTTGTCACCGGTTTCGGTCGTCCATGCTGTCCGGCGCGTCCACGTGATGCGCGCGCGTCCAGTGTTTGCAGCGGTCGCGCACACCGAATCACCACGTAGACGACCAGTGACCGACTCATAATCCCTCGGTCGATGGTTCGATCCCATCCGGCCCCACCAGAAAGCTGGTGCCCGACGTCCGGAACGGGGTGGCCACCGCATACCCTGCGAGAGGTTCTTGCTCGACGGACAGATGGTTCGCCGACCGGGAGTTCGGATCGGCATCAACCATGGGCGAGACCATCGCCGACAACCCGGCTGCCTGGATGCTCGTCGCGGGCGGGCACGCGGACACGCTCCCCGCTGATCGTGCCTCGGTCGCGAGGTTGCCACTGCTGACCGCAGTGGCCCGGCGCGGTCTCCCCAACCTGATCGAAGCGACCGTCGCACCCGCGGTGCTGTTCTTCGTGGTCGTCACCACGATCAACGCGCCGGTGGCCATGGCGGCCGTGCTGGCCTGGGCCTACGTGGCGATCCTGCGGCGGGTGGTGCGCGGCACCCGGATTCCCGCCATTCTCGTGCTGGCCACTCTCGGCCTCACGGTCCGGACCCTGGTCGGCCTCGTGAGCGGGAGCACGTTCGCGTACTTCCTGCAGCCGATCGCGACGACGGTGGCGCTGGCCGCGGTGTTCCTCGGCTCCGTGGTGATCGGTCGCCCGGTGATCGCGCGGCTGGCCCACGACTTCTGCCCCATCGCCCCCGAGGTCGCCGGTCGCCCGGCGGTGCTGCGCCTCTTCGGCGGGCTGACCGTGCTGTGGGCCGGGGTGCACGCCGCGACCGCGGCGATCACCCTCGGGATGCTCGTGAGCATGCCGGTGGCGACCTTCGTCGCGGTGAAGACGGTCGCGTGTCTGGCGGTCACCGTCGGCGCGATCGTCGTGACCATCTTCTGGGCGCTGCGGATCGTGCGGAGCGAGCAGCTGGTCTTCGCCGCGGCCTGACCCGCGCTCTCATCGGGCGCTCATCAGGGGCTCACGTCGGTCTCACGGGGTGACGACGAGAGTCGAGCCGTGGGAACGGCGACCGAGGAGCGTTTCGAGAGCACGACCGTCGAGGAACGACGCGCCGGCGGCCGTGCGCGCTCGACCGGTTGGGTGTTCGTTGCGCTCGTGGTGGCCGGGGCCGTGATCCGCATGTGGGGCCTGGGTGCCAACCGGCTCGGCTACGACGAGGCCTTCACCGCCATGGCCGGCCGCATGCCCCTCGGCTCGCTGTTCTCCTACCTCCGGATCCACGACTCCCACCCGCCGCTCGACTACCTCCTGCACCTCCCCCTCGCCCGCCTGGGCGTGAGCGCGTGGTGGTTCCGCCTCCCCGGCGCGCTCTGCTCGATCGGCGCCCTCGGGCTGTTCGCCTGGTGGATGCGCACCCGGGGTCGGGTGGGGGTGCTGGCGACCGCGCTCATGGCGATCAGCGCGTTCGAGGTCGTCCACGGTCGCAACGCCCGCATGTACGCCGAGCTCGAGCTGCTCGGGGTCGGGCTGGCGGTGCTCGCCGACACGTGGCTGCGAGCGCCCAAGCGTCGTCATGCGCCGATCCTCGGCGTGCTGGTGCTGGCGGGGCTGCTCACCCACGTGTCGATGTTCCTCGTGGCGGCCGGTCTCTTCGCGTTGGCGGGGCGCCGGACCGACCGTGACGCGTGGCGGTGGCGCGGCGCGATCGCCGGCGCGGGCGCGGTGTGGGCCGTGGTGTGGGGCCCCTCGTTCCTGGTGCAGACGCGTGGCGGTCACTCCGACTGGATCCCGCGCACGACATTCTCCGGGGTGCTCGACACGGTGGCGAGCATGGTCACCAACGACACCGCCGCCGCGCTCGGTGCTCTTCGTGGCGGTGGTTGGCGGCGGGGTGCTGCTCGTGCGCAGGGAACGTGCACTCGGTGCGGTGTGGGCCGCGCTCTTCGCGCTGCCCCTCGCGCTCGCCGCGCTCGCCGGGCTCGCGGCGCCGGTGCTGCTCGACCGGACGTTGACCCTCACTGCGTGGGCGCCGCTCCTCGCGATCGCAATGCTCCTGGACTGGCTGCTGCGCCGGGAGCGGGTCGTGGGCGTGCTCGCGATCGTGGCCCTGGCGATGCTCCTGGTACCTCCGACGATCACCGCGGTGAGCCAGAGCTCCGGTCCCGACCGCGCGCTGCGGCGCCTCGAGGCCGTCGCGTGCCCCGGTGACGTGGTCGCGGTCCGGTCGGCGCTCAAGGCCCCTGAGGTCCAGTGGACGCTCGGGGTACGGGGGCACGTGCCGTGGCGGCCCGTCATGGTCGCGGGTGTGACGCCACAGGTCGCGGGGCTGGCGCTCGGCGGTGCGCCGCCGACGGGGCGGGTGTGGGTGCTCGACTGGAGCTCGCGGGTCCGGGAGGCCGACGGGTATACGCGCTGCGCCCCGGACCAGAACTTCGGGGTGAGCCGCATCATGTGCCTCCGCAGGGACGGCACCGGTCCCACGACCGCCGCCGCGCCCGGGGCGGTGGCCGGGGACGAACTCGCGCTCGGTGCGACACTTCCCCACGGCCGGCCACCGCACGTAGCCGTCACACCCCGGTCCTACCGTCCACCGGTGGGCTACCGTGGGAAGGTGGAGGAACAGGAACGGGCACGGGCGCTGTACGCAGGTGAGGGAGCCGAGACCGACGACGCGGTCATGTTCGCCAACCCGGACGAGCGAATGGTGCGGTTCTTCTGTGGGTGGTTCCGGCGCTACTTCGACGTCGACGAGTCTCGTCTTCGTGTGCGTGTCTACCTGCACGAGGGTTAGGATCTCGAGGCCGCTGATCATCACTGGGCCAGCGTCGCAGGAATCCCGCGCGGTCAGTTCATCGCTCCGTGCCGGGCGGTCGCCGAGACGACGATCCGGAACAACAAGCACGAGTTCGGCTGCGTGTACGTGAACTACTCCTGCAGCGCGGCGCATCGCCGCATCATGGGACTGATCAGGGCACTGCTATCCTCGGCGGCTATTCCGGGGTAGCTCAATTGGCGGAGCATTCGACTGTTAATCGAAGGGCTGAGGGTTCGAGTCCCTCCCCCGGAGCCATCCGTAGCAGGCCCGACTCGCAGGTCGCGGCCTCGGAGGTCGACAATGGGGGCATGCCGCCTCTCGCCGACGACCGTATCGCCGAGCGTCTCGCCACCCTCCCGGGGTGGGAGCGTTCCGGTGACGAGATCGTGAAGACCTTCGAGCTGCCCTCGTTCCCCGAGGCGATCGCCTTCGTCACGCGGATCGCGGGGGCGGCCGAGGCCGCCGACCACCACCCGGATCTCGACATCCGGTACCGAAGAGTGCGGGTGGCGCTCTCGACCCACGACGCGGGCGGGCTCACCGACAAGGATTTCGACCTCGCCGGTGAGATCGAGGCCACCGTGGGAGCCGGGTAGCCGTGGTGGCCATGGCTGTCGCCGTCGTCGTCGTGCTCGGCCTCGCGCTCTCGCTCGTGGTGGCGATCGCCCGCGACCGTGGCCCCGGGCCCGCGGACGTCGCGGTGGCCTACGAACTGGCGTGGGACCAACTCGACTTCGAGTCGATCTTCACCCTGTCCGCCGACGAGCTGCGTGACGGTCTCGACCGCCATGCGTTCATCGCGGCCAAGCGGACTGCCTACGAGCACCAGCATGCCCTGCGTGGGCTGGTCGCCCGGGTCGGGATCGACGACGTCGCCGGCTCGTGTGACGCGGCAGTGGTCATCACCCGCGTCGAGCTGAGCGACGGGTCGGTCGTGCACAATCGCCTGGAGCTCGCTCGCCGCAACGCCCGGTGGCAGGTGGTCGCCTACTGGCTCCAGCCGTCGGACGAGGGCAAGGCGCACACCGGCGGCTGAGTGCCGCCCGGGCACCTGCCCGGTGTGGCCCCGGCACGATGTCGACCCTACGGTCGTGCCATGCCGACCGCCGGGATCCTGCTCACGGGGGGCCGGAGCCGTCGCCTCGGGGTCGACAAGGCGACACTGTCGGTCGACGGCGAGCCGCTCGCGGTGAGGGCGGGGCGCCGGTTGGCAGCTGTGTGCGCGGCCGTGGTCGAGGTCGGCGACGGCCGCAGCGGTCTCCCCAGCCTGCGGGAGCGGCCTGCGGGCGCGGGGCCGCTCGCGGCGTTGGCCGCGGCCGGCGCCGCGCTCCGCGAGCGGGGCCACCACGGGCCCGCGCTGGTGCTGGCGGTGGACCTCCCCGCCGTCGACGAGGCGCTGTTGCGCTGGCTGCGCGACCGGCCGGGCGTGCCGACGGCCGTGCCCCGGGTCGACGGGCGCCTCCAGCTGGTGTGCGCGGTGCTACGGCGGCGAGGCGCTCGTCGCCGCCGGGAGCCTGATGGCGGGAGGTGTGCGCGCCCTGCACGAGCTCCTCGACGTGGTCGAGCACGACGTCGTCGACGAACCCGAGTGGCGGGCGGTCACGGGTCGTGACGCCTTCGCCGACATCGACACCCCCGCCGACGCCGAGCGGTGGGGGATCCACCTCCCGGGGTTAGCGTGACGACGTGAGCTCCGGTCCCGCTCGTCGTGCCGTCACCGCCGTGCGCGTGCGCGTGCTCGACGGCGACCAGGTTCGCGAACGCCCGGACAAGCTCGTGACCGAGGAACCGATGGAGATCCGCGTGCACGGTCCGGGCCAGGAGCCCGAGGCGCTGGCCGTCACCATGCGCACCCCCGGCAACGACTTCGAGCTCGCGGTCGGTTTCTGCGCCACCGAGGGACTCCTGGCGTCGGCCGCCGATCTGGACTCCGTCGCCGACCGCCTCGCGGGGGCGGGGGAGCAGGAGTACAACGTCGTGACCGTCAAGCTGCGCCACCCGATCGACCGACGCGGGCACGAGCGGTCCTTCGTCGCCAACGCCAGCTGCGGGCTGTGCGGCAAGACGTCCCTCGACCAGGTGGAGCAGCGGTGCGCCCCCGTGGGGGCCGGGCCCGTCGTGGCGCGCTCGGTGATCGCCACGCTGCCCGATCGGTTGCGCGACACGCAGGACGTCTTCGCGGCGACCGGCGGGGTGCACGCGTGCGCGTGGTTCACCGCCGGCGGGGAGTTGGTCGAGTCGCGTGAAGACGTCGGGCGCCACAACGCGCTCGACAAGCTCATCGGTCATGCGCTGCTCGAAGACCGCCTCCCGCTCGCCGATGCCGTGCTCATGGTGTCGGGCCGCGTGAGCTTCGAGATCGTGCAGAAGGCCGCGGTCGCCGGCATCCCCGTGCTCTGCGCGGTCTCGGCACCGTCGAGCCTCGCGGTCGACGCGGCGCGGCGGTTCGGCCAGACGTTGGTCGGCTTCGTGCGCGGCGACACCGCCAACGTCTACACCCATCCCGAACGCGTCGATCTCGACGACTAGGTACGGAGCACCTGTGGCCTGGAAGACCTCGGCGAAGATCAAGTCGCCCAAGCGCACGAAGCGTGACCTCTGGGTCGGGTTCAAGCCGTACGGCATGGGCGAGACCAAGCCGAACCACTACAAGGAGATGCTCAAGACCCTCTGGGAGAACCGCGACAACCTGCCGTACGCGTGGCGGATCCTGCACCAGGGGGTCTGCGACGGCTGCGCGCTCGGCGTCGCGGGATTCCACGACTGGACGATCTCCGGGGTCCACCTCTGCACGACCCGGCTCAACCTGCTGCGGGTCAACACCATGGGCGCGCTCGACCCCGCCCGCCTCGCCGACGTCGCGTCGCTCCGAGGTCTGCGGGGCAAGGAGCTGCGCGACCTCGGTCGGTTGGCGCACCCGATGGTGCGCCAACGGGGCGAGCCCGGCTTCACGCGCGTCGGATGGGACGAAGCGCTCGAGCTCGTGGCCTCGCGCATCCGCGCGTCGCGGCCCGATCGCCTCGCGGTCTACCTCACCGCGCGCGGTCTCACCAACGAGACCTACTACGTGGCGCAGAAGTTCACCCGCTTCCTCGGCACGAACAACATCGACAACGCGGCGCGCGTGTGCCACGCGCCCTCCACGACGGCGCTCAAGCGCACCATCGGTGTGGGCGCGACGACGTGCTCCTACACGGACGTCATCAACAGCGATCTCATCGTGTTGTTCGGCGCCAACGTCGCCAACGCCCAGCCGGTGTTCATGAAGTACCTCTATCTCGCGCGCAAGCGTGGCGCGAAGGTCGCGGTGGTGAACCCGTTGCGCGAGCCGGGTCTCGATCGCTACTGGGTGCCCAGCAATGTCGAGAGCGCCATGTTCGGCACCCACATGACCGACGAGTTCTTCGCGGTGAACACCGGGGGCGACCTCGCGTTCCTGAACGGCGTGCTGAAGGTCATGCTGGCCGAAGGGAGCGTCGACCGCGCCTTCGTGCGCGACCACACCGAAGGCTTCGACGCGCTCGTCGAGGAGCTCGAACGCGAGACGTTCCCCGACCTCGAGCGCCAGTCGGGCACCCGCCGTGCCGACATGGAGCGCTTCGCCCGGATGTACGGCGACGCGCGGTCGGCGGTGCTGGTGTGGTCGATGGGCATCACCCAGCACGAGCGCGGGGCCGACAACGTCGCGGCCATCGTCAACCTCGCCCTGGCCCGCGGCAACGTGGGCCGGGCGGGCGCCGGATTGATGCCGATCAGGGGTCACTCGGGCGTGCAGGGCGGCGCGGAGATGGGCGCCTACGCGACCGCGTTGCCGGGCGGGGTCGAGGTGAACGCCGCGTCGGCCGCCGCGCTCGCCGAGCGCTACGGCTTCCCGATCGGCGATGACCCGGGCATCACCGCCGAGGAGATGGTGGAGGCGGCTGGGCGCGGCGACCTCGACGTCTTGTACTCCTCCGGCGGCAACTTCCTCGAGGTGCTGCCCGATCCGGCTCTCGTCGAGACCGCGTTGGCCCGGGTGCCGCTGCGCGTGCACCAGGACATCGTGCTGTCGAGCCAGATGCTGGTCGACCCGGGCGAGGCGGTCGTGCTCCTGCCCGCAGCCACCCGCTACGAGCAGCGCGACGGCGGCACGGAGACCACGACGGAACGACGGATCGCGTTCAGCCCCGAGATCGCGGGCCCCCGTCCCGGTGAGGTGCGCAGTGAGTGGGAGATCTTCGTCGACCTCGCCGCGTGCGTCGACCCCGACCGCGCCCACCTGATGACGTTCGCGTCGGGTCAGGCCATCCGCGACGAGATCGCCCGCGTGGTTCCCTCGTACGCGGGCGTCGAGCTGCTGCACACCACCGGCGATGCGGTGCAATGGGGTGGGAGCCGGCTGTGCGAGGGCGGCACGTTCCCCACCGACAGCGGCCGGGCGCGTTTTCTTCCCGTCGCACCCTCGGAGCCCGACGTGCCCGCGGGCAGCTTCGTGCTGAGCACGCGTCGCGGGAAGCAGTTCAACACCATGGTGCACGCGGCACGCGATCCGCTGACCGGCGCGATGCGTGACGCGTTGTTCATTGCCCCGACGGACATCGCCGCGCTCGGTCTGCAGGACGGAGCCCGTGTGATCATCCGCTCGGAGCACGGCGAGATGGCGGCACGGCTCCACGCCAGTGAGCTGCGTGCCGGCAACGTGCAGGTCTTCTTTCCCGAGGGCAACGTGCTGCTGCAGGCCGGGCGACGGGATCCGGCGTCGGGCGTGCCCGACTACAACGCGGTCGTCACCGTCGAAGCCGCGCCGCGGTGAAGCCCGACGAGCTGCTCGCCCTCTTCGACGTCGCCAGCGCCGCCCAACGGGGAGCGTTGGCGACCCTCGGGCCCGCGGAACGCCGGGCCCGCACCGACCGCCCGGGCCAGTACCAGCTCGATCTGGTCGCCGACGCCGCGGTGCTCCCGGTCCTCGCCTCGGCCGGGGTGCGCGTGCTCAGCGAGGAGTCGGGCTGGAGCGGTCCCGCCGACGCGCCGGTCACGGTGGTGCTCGATCCCGTCGACGGTTCCACCAACTGTTCGCGTCGCCTCCCGTACTGGGCGATCTCGCTGTGCGCGGTCGATGCCGACGGTCCGCTGTGTGCGCTCGTGCAGAACGGAGTCACCGGGGGGCGCTACACCGCCATCCGGGGCGCGGGCGCGTGGCTCGACGGCGCGCCGCTGGCGCCGTCGGCGGCGACCACCGTCGAGCGCTCGCTGGTGGCGCTCTCGGGTTGGCCGCCCCGCACGCTGCCATGGCGACAGTTCCGAGCGTTGGGCTCGGCTGCGCTCGCGCTCTGCGACGTCGCCGCCGGGCACCTCGACGGCTACCTCGACGGCCTCGTCGACCAACACGCGCCGTGGGACTACCTCGGCGGCCTCCTCGTGTGTACCGAGGCGGGCGCGACGGTGGTCGACGCCGGGCGCGCGACCTGGTGGCGCTCGACACCGGGATCCGCCGCCAACTGATCGCCGCCGGCACCCCGCAACTGGTGGCCGCGCTCCACGAAGGGCTCGCACCATGACGACCGGCCTCGATCTCGACGCACTGCTCGACGCGGCAGGTGCCGCCGCGGCTGCGGGGGCGGCCATCGTGGCGGATGCCTTCGGCGGTGCCCGCAACGTGCGCGAGAAGGGGCCCGGCGACTGGGTGAGCGATGCCGACACTGCGAGCGAGCAGGCGGTCCGCACCGTGCTGCACGACGCCGCACCGGGGCTCGCGTTCTTCGGGGAGGAAGGTGGGGGAGAGCGTGCCGACGTCGGTTGGTTCGTGGATCCCCTCGACGGCACCGCCAACTTCGTGCACGGCTTCCCGATGGTGGGAGTGTCGGTCGCGCTGGTGGCCGACGCCGTACCCGTGGTCGGCGTGGTGCGCGCACCGATGCTCGGTGACGTCTACTCGGCCCGCCTCGGTGGGGGGGCGTTTTGCAACGGCGAGCCGCTGCGGGTGAGCGACCGGGTTCCCGGGAGCGCGATCTGCGCGACCGGCTTCCCGTTCCGGGCGAAACGTGACCGCCTGCCCGAGTACTTCCCGGTGTTCGAGCGTGCGCTGCTCACGTTCGAAGACCTGCGGCGTGCCGGCGCGGCGAGCATGGACCTCGCCTGGACCGCAGCCGGTGTCTTCGACGGGTACTTCGAGCAGAACCTCGGCACGTGGGACGTCGCCGCCGGCGCGCTCATCGTGCGGGAGGCGGGAGGAGTCGTGACCGACTGGCGGGGTGACGACCGGGCCTGGCTCACCTCGGGCGACATCGTCGCCGGGCCACCGGCGGTGCACGCCCGCATCCTCGAGGTGATCGCGGGCGCGCGCTGATCGACCGCTGATCGACCGCTACAGGGGCCGGCGGAAGCGCGCGGCGACGTCGCCGAGCGCGGTGTAGAGGGTGTCGGTGAGGTCCACGAGGCGCTGCTCGGCCGCGATGGGGTTCGGCAGGCCGTTGCACACCACGACGGCCACGAGGCCGCAGTCGGGATCGGCGAACCCGCGTGACGACGCCATCCCGCCGTGACCGAACGCGCGCCGGCCGGCCCCGCCGCTGACGTCGACGGTGACGCCGAGCCCCCACGGCGCGGCGAAGCCGAACACCGCGTCGCGCAGGTCGTGACGGTGTACCGCGCCCATGAGCTCGACGGTGGCCGGTTCGAGGATCCGCGGCCCGTGGCCGAGCAGCGACTCGTAGAAGCGCCCCAGCTCGTGGGCCGGGCCCCGCATCGAGGCTCCCGGCTCGACCTTCGCCACGTGCCACGGCTGGTTGTGGATCTCGTCGATCCGGTACGGCACCATGCGCAACCCGCCGTCGTCCTCGACCACGGGAAAGCGGTGGCCCTTCCACGCCACCGGGACGAGGCGCTCGCCCAGCGCGCGCTGTGTCTCGAGGGGCACCCCGAGCCACGACGACGAACAGCCGAGTGGCTCGAGGACCTCTTCGTGCACGTAGGTCTCGACCGGGCGGCCGTCGACGGCCTCGACGACGGCGCCGAGCACCTTCCAGCCCGTCACCGGGTGGTAGCCAGCCTTCGTGCCCGGCTCCCAGGCCGCAGGGGTCGCCGCGATCCGGGCGAGCACCTCGGCCGACGGCAGATCGGTGTCGAAGTCGGGGCTGCCGTACATCGGGAAGCCGCCGGTGTGGATCAGGACGTGGCGCAGCGTGGCACGCTCCTTGCCGTTGCCCCAGCCGTCGACGTAGCCCGCGACCGGGTCGTCGAGCCCGATGCGGCCCCGCTCCCAGAGCTGCAGGATCGCCACCGTGGTGAGGGGTTTGCCCGCCGAGTACCAGAGCATCACGTCGTCGGTCCGCAGGGCGCGGCCGGGCCGGGATTCGCCGATCGCGGCATCGACCAGCACCTCGCCGCCGAGCGAGACGTAGCACTGGGCGCAGTCGTGGAGGTCGTCCTGCCGTTGCCGTTCCAGGAGGTCCAGCACCGGGCTGCAATCGATGTGACCTGGGTCAAGTTCTGCGTCCACGGTGCCGAAGCCTAAGAGCACACGCGGCGCAGGATGACGGAGCCCGAGATGAGCCAGGTCGCAACCTCGCTGGAACCCGGTTGGCGTCCGGATCCTTCCGGTCGGTACGAATGGCGGTACTGGGACGGCGGTTGGACCAACCGCGTCGCCAACTCGGGCCCCGCGGCAGCCCTGCCGGCCGCGCCCGCCCCCGCTCCGGCGCCGGCTTCCACGGCGCCCGCTCCCAGCGCGCCCACCCCCGCTCCGGCGCCGGCTCCCGCCGCGTCTCCCGAAGCGGCACCCGTGCCTGCCGCGGCCCCTGCCCCCGTCGCTGCCCCCGTCCCTGCCGCCGCTACGCCGGCCGCCGCGAGCCGGTCGCCCGGGTGGAGCCCTTCGGGGTGGCCGGCACCACCGCACCCGTGGCCGAGCCGCAGCCGACCCGCGAACGGCGCAGCCTCTGGGCCCGCTTCGTCGGGTTCTTCCGGTCGTTCGCCGACCAGCCGGAGTCGTACCACTCGCCCCAGGCCCCCGAGCCCATCCCGACGGACGATCGCAACGAGAGCATGATGACCGCGGCACCGGGGAATTACGGCTTCGCCGGGATCACCGCGCTCGCCGCCTGCGGGATCGTGGGCGGCGCCTACCTGCCCTGGTTGTCGGGCACGATCGGCATCTCGGCGTTCCACCGGTCGGGGTTCGACCAGGGCCTCGGCCTGGGCTACTCGATCGGGGCCATGGCCCTCGCGATCAGCGCCCTCCTGTCCGTCCACATGCGGGTGTTCAAGTGGCTCACGATGGCTCTGGCCTTCGTGTTGGCGGGCTTCGTGGTCCGTGATCTGCTCGACACCTACGACGCCATGCAGACCATGAATGCCGCCCGGTCGGTCGACGCGAACGTCGGGATGGGTCTCTGGGTGATGATGGTGTCCTCCGCCGTGGCGATGATCGCGTCGGTCCGGTTGAGCGAGGACGAGAAAATCGGTTGACGCGCGCTACCTTGGGGTGCTTGCCTGTGAGGGCTCGCACGCAGAGCCCGACACCGACCGCACCGACCACGAGTCGAACGCACCGACAGGACCGATCGATGGACCGCATGACGACGCAGCGCCACGGACTGGCCGCCAGCGGTGTCTCGCACGTTCACGACGCCTACGTGGTCACCAACGAGCTCATGGGTAAGGGCTCGTGGTCGATTCCGTGCACCGCACCGGCGACCTTCCACAAGCCCCGGCCCCGTCGGCCCCAGGTGATCCCCTCGTAACTCGCACGAGGACCACACACCAGGCCGCCGGGGCAACCCCGGCGGCCTTTTTCGCGTTTCCGCACCGCTCCCGACCGCCAACCACCGACCGTCCGACCACCGACCCGCAACGACCGACCATACGCAACGACCCACGAGAGCAGATCAGACAGGGGATCCGGCAATGTTCGCTCTGGAGTACACCGCAGTCATCGGAGAGGAGCCCTGGCGGGCGGAGGCGCGCTGCGCCGACACGTCGAGCGCGCTCGTCGACCTGTTCTTCTCGGAGCAGCTCGACGACATCCTGCGGGCCAAGGCGTTCTGCGTCGAGTGCCCGGTCCGCGAGGCGTGCCTCGAGGCCGCAGTCGAACGGCGCGAGCCCTGGGGTGTCTGGGGCGGCGAGCTGTTCGCCAACGGCAAGGTGCTGGCCAACAAGCGGCGCCGGGGCCGGCCACCCAAGGTGCGCCCGCCCGAGCCCGTGCTCGAAGAGCTGGTCCCGCGTTACGACGCGTCGTACCAGGTCGCCGAGAGCGCGTAACGGCGCCAGAGATCACCGCGATCGGCAGGCCGGGGCAACGAGCCGGGGTACACCTCCCCCCGGTACCCCAGCGAGCCCCGGCCTGCCGCGGTCAATCGCAACGCCTGCACCGAGGCGGCTACCTTGGCTCGCCGCGGGCGTTTAGCTCAGTTGGGAGAGCGCCGCCCTTACAAGGCGGAGGTCGGGGGTTCGAGACCCTCAACGCCCACCGCGAAAGTGCTGATCAGACCCTCGAACAGACCGGCGATCCACAACTTCCGGTTATAACTCCGGGGGACCGCCACCTCACTTCACTTCAACAAGACCCGGGACAACCTCTGTGACCTTGTGCCCTAGGCTTCGGGCTTGGAACCGGTCACAGTAGACGGGTGGGCAGTTGTTGGGTCGCGTGGGCAGTTGTTGGGTCGCGTCTCCAAACGCGTGCCAGGGGAAGTTGAGTCCTCGACACCCGTGGGCCGAAGGGGGGAAGTGGTCATGGTGGCGACTCGCCTGAACGATCGCGTGAACCCGGACAACGTAATCACGACGACCAGTAGTCCTCGAGCCGGCGGCGTGAGCCGTCAATTGAAAGGAGCGGGCCACGATGCGCGTTTGCCCGAACGGCCATGAGAATCCGGGCGACCAACACTTCTGCGGAGAGTGCGGGGCGGCGATCGCACCCGTAGCGCCTGTTCCGGGGATGTCCGGCGCCGCTTGGGGGATTGATCCGACTGGTCATCACGAGTATCGCTATTGGGACGGCAGCGTCTGGACTGAGCACGTAGCGGACCAAGGAACCACGAGCAGCGATCCAGTGCCGGAGACCGGTGCAGCGCAACATCCCGCACCTGCCGCCGCAGTAGTGGCCGCGCCTTCGGTACCGGCATCGAGCGCCGCGGCGTCAGTGGGATCGGCGGTCGCGGCAGATCCGGGGACGACGGGCGTCGTCCCCGCCCCGGAGAATGCATCCAAGGGCCCCAGCAAGCTCGTGATTGGAGTGCTCGCGGCGTTGGTCGTCGTCCTCGTCGGGGTAGGCATCTTCGGCTTCACGCGCCCTGCGAGTGACGACGCGAAGCAGAAGGGCGATCAGGTGGCGTCGCAGTTGGCCGCCATCAAGAGCGCCACGGCAACTGCGAAGAAGGGCACCACAACTTTCGCGGGCATGAGGGGCGAGCTCAGCGACGCAATCTCCAAGCTGGCGGCGGAGGACCGTGTGGAAGCAACGAGAGTGAACAACATCATCTCGATATTCAAAGCAGCTGTGGCTAAGTGGAACGCGGGCGACAACTCGGCATACTCCGATCCGGCGATACAGCGTGCCTTGGACAGCCTGAAGAGCCTCCTCGACGAGGAGAAGACCTCGCTCACCAAGTTGCAGGAGCTCATCACACAAGCGAAGGAGGCCTCGTGATGAAGGTGCAACGCGGACCTGCACAAGGACCTGCCCTCAGCGACCACCAGCGTGGTGGTGCTTCGCCACTACTTCTGGTCCTGATCGGGGCGGTCGTGGTGGCTCTGGTATTCGCGATCGTCGGACTCTCGACGGGCCTCAACAAGGGAAGCCCTGCTGCGGACAAGGAGCGAGTCACATCCCTCGAATCCCAACTCGCTCCGGCGCGAAAGGCACGGTCTGCCGCAGTGGCAGATCGGTCTGCCGCAGCGACAGAGGCGCACGCTGCGGCGACAGCGGCCGAGAAGTACGCGGCCACGTTTGCGCAGATGAGCTCGATCACCGCGCAACTTCTGGATGTTAGGGCTCAGATGCTGGCTGCCGCCCAGGCTGGGGACGGCGCGAAGTACAACGCCCTGGTCGCTCAATTCCAGGCGCTGGCCGATCAGCACAACGCGCTCACCGCCCAACTCGTCGCTCAGGCGAAGTTGTGACCCATCCTCGATTGGTCTCGTGAGCAGGAAGCGATCATGACCGTGCCGCCGGGAATTCCGGAACCACCAGCGACGAAGGGAATTCCGGAACCACCAGAGACGAAGGGAATTCCGGAACCACCAGCGACGAAGGGAATTCCGGAACCACCAGAGACGAAGGGAATTCCGGAACCACCCGAGACGAAGGGAATTCCGGAACCACCCGAGACGAAGGGAATTCCGGAACCACCAGGCTCGCTGCAACATCCGGTCGAGAAGCAGCCCAAGACTTCAACGCACGTCCGGCGCATTGCGCTCGTGGCTTCGATCGTGGTCATTGCCACCGCGTTGACGTCGATGACAGTCTGGGCCGCGCGGACGACGGACGATGTCAATACGCGTGTCTCGGCCCTGCAGGCGCAGGTCCGAGCCCTGAAGGAGGCCGATGCGAGAATCGCCGCCCTGCTTGCAATTCAAGGAGGGGCGCAGCCGGATGTCTCGAAGATCTCGAACAAGGTTTCGCCCTCGGTCTTCACGATCGAGGCGGGCGACTCGTTGGGGTCGAGCTGGGTTGCGAGCTCGGGTTCGGACGGCTCGGACCTCGTCACCAACTATCACGTGGTCCGAGCCGTGTGGGAGGCCGGCGGGAGAACCGTGAACGTCGTGAACGCGAGCCGCAGCATGCAAGGCACGATCGCGTCAGTGAGCGACTTCAGCGACTTGGCCCTGATCCGCGTCAGCGTGAAGCTCCCGGCCCTGAAGATCATCACCGCGAAAGCCAAGATTGGCGATCCGATCGTCGTGTTCGGAACACCGCTCGGGCTCGCCGGGACCGTCACGAGCGGCATCGTCTCCGCATATCGCACCGGGATAGACGATCGGTACCCCGGAAGTGAATATCTGCAGTTCACGGCGGCGATCAATCCCGGGAACTCGGGAGGACCAGTTGTCGATCACCAAGCCCGGGTCCTCGGCGTCTCCACACTTGGCCTCTCATCGCCCAACGGAGGAACAGCCGTCGGCTTGTCGTTCGCGATCACGAGCAAGGATGTCTGCTCCGCCTTTTCGTCGTTGGATTGCTGACGGCCCGTCGGCTCGGCGAGGGCGTCGTAGTGCTCCCGGTCGGAGCAGGAGGCCGGTACGGTCCCAAACCAGCTTCTCGCGACCATCGCGGAACGACCGCGATCAACGAAGGTGAACGGTTGGCCAAGCCTTCGCGGCCATACCGGGCGAAGGGGACGTCGCGTAGCTCCCACTTCTGACAACGTTATGATCTCGCCGATCGTGAGACGCAGGGCACGACGTTGGGAACGACGTTGGGAACGAGGAGCACGATGACCGTTCATGACCATTTCGTGGCCCACGAGTTCATCCATCGCTACTGGTTCAACTACGACGAGGGACACCTCGACGTCATCGAGGGATTCCTCGCCGACGACTGCCACCTGAGCTCGCGCACCGAGACGGGGCAGCATCCGTTCGAGGAGTTCATCCGCTCCGACTCGCACGGACGCGACTCGGCGATGACGTGGACGAAGGAGCACCGCAGGCACAGTCCGTACCCCTTGCGACACAACGCCACGAACATCCACGTGATCGCCGAGCGGGGAGACGAGCTCGACCTCGAGTCGTACCTGTTCGTCACGCAGATCGTGGAGCGCACGCCGAGCCCACTGTCGAGTGGCATCGTGCACTGGACGCTCCGGCTCACCGACGACGGATACCGCGTGGTCCGCAGCGACGTGGTGCTGGATTCGATCGAGTCCGCCGAGTTCCACCGCGTCGACTTCGTGGCCGATCGCGAGGAGCGCTGGTGACGGGAAATCGGGGTCGGGCGCGCGAGGCCGTCGAGGAAGCCGCCGCGACGAGTGCCGCGCCCGGTGACCGAGGGGCCCAGACCCGCGCCGCGCTCGTGGAGTCGGCGACGCAGCTGTTCGTCGAGCGGGGCTACGGGGCGGTCTCCGTCCGCGATCTCGCTCGCCGAACACACCTCACCAGCGGCGCGATCTACGGCCACTTCCGGAACAAGGCGGACCTGCTCGTCGCGACGATCGCGGATCGCATCGCCAACGAGCTGGAGTCGCCGACCGCCTCCCGGCGACCGACGAACCTCGCGGGCACCATCGCGCGGCAATGGAGCACGTACCGGTCGCGCACGGCCATGCGGGCACTGCTCGTGGAAGGCGCGGCGGCGGCCCGGGTCGACCAGGACGTGCGGGACGAGCTGACCGAACTGCTCGACGCCAAGCTCGCCGAGTGGCGCGGGATCTATCGCGAGGTGCAGGTCGCCGAGAAGATGGACGCCGACGTCGACATGGACACGCTCGTCGTCGTGCTCGTCGCCGCGGAGCTCGGCCTCGGGGTGCTCGAGTCGATCGGCGTCGACCTCCCGAAGCCGGCGGCGTGGGGACGCACCGTCGAGCGCCTGCTGTCGTCGCTCCACCCCCGCCGCAAGCGCTGAACCCGCCGCGGTGCCGGTCTTCGCCGCTCAGGGCCGCGGGCTGTGGACCCGGCCGAAGGAGTAGGCATCGGGCCACCCTCGTTCGGCGAGGTTCGCCTCCTGGCGGGCGATGACGGCAGGGAGATCGTCCGGCTGCCATCCCTCGACGAGCTGCTCGCCGTGGACGTCGAGGACCGGCCGCCGCAGCTCGACCAGGAGCTGGAGGCTGTAGGCGATGCGACCGGTGAGCACCGCAGGGTCACCGGAGCACAGCGCCAGCGCCGCCTCGGCCATCGTGTCGAGTGGTTCGAACATCGTCTCGTCGATCCAGCCGCCGGCGACGAGGCTCGGGGTCGCGATCGCCGCCTGGGGTGTGAGCGCGTTGACCGCGACGCCCTGACCTTCACACTCGCTCGCCGCCGCCACCGTCAACCGGTTGAGCGCGGCCTTCGACGCGCCGTACTGGAACCCGGCCTTGCCCGGTTTGTTCGTCGGGAACGGCGGCCCGGGCGGCAGCTCGGCGGCGAAGGTCGTCAGGTTGAGGATCCACCCGCGGCCACGCTCGCGCATGCCCGGCACCACGGCCTTCATGAGCTCCCAGGGAGCCCAGAGGTTCACCTGGAGGTTCTGCTCGAGATCGGCGGCCGTCACCTGGTCGAACGGTACATAGCCGTTGACCGCCGCGTTGTTGACCAGGATGTCGATCGTACCGAACTCGTCGACGGTCCGGGGGACGAGCTCTCGGCGCGCTCCGCGGGATCGGCGAGGTCGGCCGGCAGCACCAGACACGCGCCGCCACCGTCCTCGATCCTCCGGCGGGTCTCCTCGAGGCCGGCGACGGTCCGGGCCGTGATCGCGACGCGGGCACCCTCGGCGGCCAGGCGGACGGCGACCGCCGTCCCCGTCCCGCCCTGGCTCGCCCCGGTGACCAGCGCCACCTTGCCCTCGCACACCCGCTCCGACACGGTCCGGCTCCCTTACGCGGCGGGGATCTCGAGCCACTCGGTCGTGGGCGCGATGGTGTAGGTGGAGATGAGGGCGCGGACGAAGTCGTCGTCGTGCAGCGGGTCGGACGGTTCGGCGATCGTCACGCCCTTGCTGCGCATGTCGGCGAGCAGCCGGCCGCACGCTTCTTCGATGGTGAGGTCGTCGGTGTGGTCCATCACCTTCTTCACCTCGGTCATGTCGGAGTACACCTCCGCGTTCCAGTGCACGAGGAACCGGAGGTCCTGCGGCCGGTACGTGTGGATGCGGTCGTCGTCGGTGCTGAGGTACCACTCGTCGGTGTCAGCGGCGTAGCCCATCATCGAGCGGTGCTTCAGGCCGTGGATCGGCGGGGAGTCGAACGCGCCGACCGGGTCGCCCCGGTGGAACATCAGCTCGTTCTGCACGACGACGCCCTTGTTCCAGAGCGGGTGCTCGAGCACCTTGGGATCACCGAGCGGGCCGTCGGGCCAATAGCTGAAGGTGCCGTTCTCCCCCCGATACCACCACGTGATGATCTGCGCCATCTTCACCAGGTGGTCGGTGAACAAGCCGGACTTCGCCATGCAGTTCATCAGCCACACCGGTGCGTTCTCGTAGCGGACGCCGCGGAAGGTGACCGCGTCGAGATGCGGTGGCGGCGGCGCAGTCGACGGGTACGGACCGCAGATGTTGAACAGCATCATCGTGGGCTTCGCATACCGCGCGTCCCAGTAGCTCTTCACCGTCTCGACGAAGTCCGCGTTGTAGAAGCAGTCGTGGAGCTCCGGATGGAAGCACACGGAATTCTGACCGTAGAAGCCGCGGAACTGCGGTGATGCGATGTCGTCGAGGGTGAGGCCGTGCCCCTCGGGCACGACGCCCGTGACGGTCGCGATGAGCTCGTCCACGGTGTCGAAGTGGTGTGACGCGATCGTCGGCCACGGACCCTCACGCTTGACGACTTCGAGCAGCCGTTCGTACTGGTCGTCGGTGTAGACCCCGTCGAGGATCCGCGGCGGCGCCGCCGGGCGCAGGATCCGGGACAGCTGCTCCACGTACGTTCCCACGGTGCACCTCGGCAGACGAATGGTCGTGGGCTGAGAATATAACGTTATTAGATACGAGACGGCGGTGCTCATCCGACGTCGCGCATCGGCCCCGCATCCGCAGTTGCGGAGCCTTCGGCTCGCGCGATGGCCCAGGCCGCGTTCACGAGCCCGATGTGGGTGAACGCCTGGGGGAAGTTCCCCAGGAGCTCACCGGACTCGGCGTCGATCTCCTCCGACATCAGGCCGACGTCGTTCGCGAACGACACCAGGTGCTCGAAGAGCGATCGTGCGCGTCCGGTCTCCCCGAGGGTCGCGAGGCATTCGACCAGCCAGAAGGTGCAGATGGCGAACGTGCCCTCCCCGCCTTCGAGACCATCGGGTGCCAGGTAGCGGTAGACGAACCCACGGTCGTCGGTCAACCGGTCGGCGATGGCGTCGACCGTCGCACGGATGCGAGGGTCCTCCGGGGGCAGGAAGCCGCTCAGCAACAACATGAGGGTCGACGCGTCCAGGGCGTCGGCGCCGAAGGACTGGACGAACGCGCCCGCCCGGTCGTCCCAGCCGCGGTCCTCGATGGCGCGGCGGATCTCCTCCCGGTTCTCGGTCCACCGCCCGACGTGCTCCGCCGCGCCGAGCGCGGGAGCCAGCCGGATGGCGCGGTCGAGCGCGACCCAGCACATGAGCTTGGAGTGCACGAAGTGGCGGGGCGGCCCGCGGACCTCCCAGATGCCCTGGTCGGGCATCAGCCACCGGGTCGCGGCCGCGTCCGCGACGTCGACGAGGAACCTCGCGGTGATCTCGTCGAACGTTCCGATCGTGGTCGCGAGGAGACACGCGGCGCTCAACAGCTCGCCGTAGACGTCGAGCTGGGCCTGGTTCCACGCGCCGTTGCCGACGCGTACCGGGCGGCTGTCGCGGTAGCCGTCGAGGTGGTCGAGCTCGTACTCGGCGACGAGGCGTTCCCCGCCGACGCCGTAGAGGATCTGGAGCGCGCCGCTCGATCGGAGGTGTCCGCCCGCCGCGGTGGCGAGGAACTGGAAGAACTTCTCCGCTTCGTCGGGACATGCCGCGACCCACAAGGCCTCGAGCGTGAAGCTGGCGTCGCGGACCCAGCAGAACCGGTAGTCCCAGTTGCGGGGTCCTCCGAGAGTCTCGGGGAGCGACGTCGTCGCGGCGGCGACGACCGCACCGGTCGGCGCGTAGCTCAGCGCCTGGAGCACCCGGCCACTGTGACGGACAAGCTCCGCGTACGGACCGGTGTACGCCTGATGGAGGTCCGACCACGAACGCCACGCGGCGATCGTCCGGTCGAGCAACTCCGCGATCTCGGGTTGGGAGAGCTGCCGGGTCGTGTCGTCGTCCCAGGGGGAGCCGGCCGCGAAACGCGAAGTGGAGCGTGTCGCCCGCGTCGACGTCGAACGTGGCGGTGCAGTCGCTCCCGGTGACCTGTAACGGAAGCGCGGTCGACACGACGTACGAGCGTGGACCACCGCGCGTGCGGAACCCGCTGCCGTCGGGCACGAGGAGCGGCTCGGTGAGCCCGTACTCCGGTCGCGCGGCGAGGTCGAACTCCACGCGGACGGTTCCCTCGACGCCGTCGACGCGTCGTACCAGCACGTGGGGTGATGCGGTCCCGATGTCGTGGCCGTGCTCGTCGGGGCCGAGGGCCAGCGCGTCGGTGACCGCGACCATGCCACCCGCGGTCCGAAATGTCGTGCGGAGGACCATCGTGTCCGCGAGGTACTCCCGCTCGACGGCCACGGGGTCGCGTGGTCCGAGACGCCAATGCCCGCCACCGGCGCCCAGCAGGCCGGCGAACACCGCGGACGCGTCGAACCGGGGGAGACACGCCCAGTCGATCGACCCCTCACGGCTCACGAGCGCCGCTCCCTGGCAGTCCGACACCAGCGCGTAGTCCGCGATGCGGGCGGCGGCACGCGGCGCTCCGACCGCGGGATCGGTCACGTCGGCAACTCTCGCATCTCCCAACTCTCCCATACGGCCCGGGGTCGGTCGCGGGGACGCAAGCGGAGCGTCGGACGCCCCCAGTCGGATGATCTTGCCGTTGAACCGGCGGGCTCAGTCCTTCATGAACCAGCCGATGACCTGGGCCTCGTGGTCGACGAAATGCTCACCCGAGAGGTCCATCACGACCTTGTCGATCCTGCCGCCCGTGAACGCGAACGGTGCCTGGTACTCGGGAGTGACCGCGGATCCGCTGTCCTTGCCGACCGAGATGCCGTCACCGGTGAGGCAGAAGTAGCCGGGCTGGGTGACGATCTGCCCCTGACCCACCTGCTTCTCGTCGACGTAGAGCGTGAGCGTGCCCGCGGTCCCGGGCATCTCGGGGTCAGCGCTCGCGCCGCTGGCCGTGAATTCCGCCGTGAACACGTGTCGACCGGGCGTGATGTCGTCACTCCCCACCACGTCCTGGAAGTGGCTGCCGACCCAGTTGAACGTGTAACGGAGCTTCTTGTCCTTGAGGTAGAGCGCGTGACCACCGGCAACGCCCCCCGCGGCCCAGAGCACCCCTTCGGCGGCGGGAGACTCGAGGTCGGCCCCGGCCGAGAGGGTGTACGAGCGACCGGGGATCATCGGCCCGGCACTCTCGGGTACATCGGCGCAGTTCGGGTAGAAGACGTACTGGTCGCGCGGTGGAGCGCCGCGGGGCCGGTCGGCGAGCACCTGCTCCAGCGCGGAGCGGTCGTCGAGGGGGAGCCCGTTGTAGATGCCGGCGTAGTAGTACCAGAGGCTCTTCATGAGCTCGAGCCGGTCGGGTTGGTCCGCGGCGAGGTTCTTCGACTGCGAGCGATCGGTCTCGAGGTTGTACAGCTCCCACTCGTCCTTGTGGAAGTTCCCCACCCCGACAACGGGGGGTGGACCGTGGAGGCCAGCCAGCCCTGGTGGTAGATCGAGCGTTGCCCGAGCATCGTGTAGAACTGCGTCTCCTTGCCGGGCACGGACGCGTCGGTGAGCGCGGCGGCGAAGCTCTCACCCTCGATCGGGAACTGGAGATAGCCCTTGATCGTCTCCGGAGGCTCGATGCCGAGCAGCTCGTACACGGTGGGGACGATGTCGACCGCGTGCGTGTACTGCTGACGGATCTCCTTCGACGCCGCGATCTTCGCCGGCCACGACACGAGCATCATGTCGGCGACGCCGCCCTCGTAGCCCGCCCAACGCTTCCAGTACGGGAACGGGGTGTCGAGCGCCCAGGCCCAACCGGTGCAGTAGTGGTTGTTCGACGCCGGGGTACCGAGCTCGGCGATGTGCGGGAGGTTCCGCTCCGTCGTCGAGGCGACTCCGTTGAAGAACTCCCATTCGTTGAACGTGCCGTTGGGCCCGCCCTCCGACGCTGGCGCCGTTGTCGGACACGACGACGATGAGGGTGTTGTCGAGCTGGCCCGACTCCTCGAGGTAGGCGATGATCCGCCCGATCCGGTCGTCGTAGTAGGCGACGTAGCCGGCGAACACCTCGGCCATCCGGGAGAAGAGCCGCCGTTCGTCGCCGGACAGCGAGTCCCACGGGCGCACGGAATCGACCCCCGGCCACACCCGCCCCTGGTCGTTGGGGTACTCGGGCTCGCCGTGGGGGTTGATGGGCGACAGCTCGGTGTCGTCGGGCAACAGGCCGAGGTCCTTCTGGCGGGCGAGGATCCCGTCGCGGATCGCCTCGTAGCCCATGTCGAACTTGCCCCGGTACTTGTCGGCCCACTCGGTGGGTACCAGGTGCGGCGCGTGCCCGGCGCACGGCGCGAAGTACATGAAGAACGGCTTCTCGGGGTCGATCACCTTCGCGTCGCGGATGAACTCGATCGCCCGGTCGGCCAGGTCGTCGGCAAGGTGGTAGCCGTCCTCCGGCCGTCCGGGTGCCTCGACCACATGGTTGTCGTGGACCAGGTCGGGGTACCAGGAGTTCGCCTCGCCGCCGAGGTAGCCGTAGAAGCGCTCGAAGCCCCGGCCGAGCGGCCAACGACCCTTGTACGCGGCGAGGTTGATCTCCTCGCCCGGCGTCAGGTGCCACTTCCCCACGCAGTACGTGTTGTACCCGTGCTCGGCGAGTACCTCGGAGACGAAGCCGGACTCGTTCGGGATGCGGGTCGAGACGCCCGGGAAGCCCGACGAGAACTCGGCGATGGTCGCCATCCCGTTCGTCGTCGCGTTCCGCCCCGTCAGCAGCGACGCGCGGGTGGGGGAGCACAGGGCCGTCGTGTGGAAGTTCCCGAACACCACACCCCGCTCGGCGATGCCGCGCATCGTCGGGCACTCCACCGGCCCGCCGTAGATGTCCATCGTCGCGTAGCCCAGGTCGTCCCACGCGATCATCAGGACGTTGGGCGCGCCGTCAGGCGCCTTGGGCGGGAGATAGGGCTCCCAGTCCGGCGTCGACTCGCGGATGTCGACCGCGATCTTCCCCTTGAACTGGTGCGCCATCACAGGTCTCCTGTCGTTCGAGCCGTGATCGTACCGGGTCGGTCAGCCGGCATGGCAGTGCTTGGCTTTCCGGCCGCTCCCGCACGGGCACCTCTCGTTCCGCGGCGCGTGGGTGAGGATCTGCATCACCTCATCGGCGTAACGACCCTCGCGGAGCAGGCCGGCCATGAGCTTCATCGGGCCGTCGACATGGCCGAAGAACGCCTTGTATCCGACACAGAGGTAGTTGAGGCCGGGTTCGCCGTCGGCAGTGAAGGTGAACCGGTTCTTCGGGCATTCGCCGTTGCACGCGAAGCGAACGTCACAGGCCCTGCAGTACGCGGGTAGGGAGTCGCGCTTGGCCTGCCCGAACGCCCGTTGCCGCGGTGACGCGAGGAGCTCGACCATGTGGGTCGTGGTGATGTTGCCGAGGAGGTGGTCGGGCTCGACGAAGTGGTCGCAGGAGTAGAGGTCGCCGTTGTGCTCGAGCGCGACGGCGTCGCCGCACGTCTCCGCGAACACGCAGACCGCCGGCGGCGCGCCGTACCACGAGGCGAGCGCCGCGTCGAAGGTCTGGACGAAGACGGTACCGACGTCGCGCACCACCCACTCGTCGAACACCGCGGTGAGGAATTCTCCCAGGCGTCGGGGTCGACCGAGCGGTCAGTGACCGTGTCGCCTTCCTGGAACCCGGTGTCGTTGTCGCGTTCGACGATCGGGATGAACTGGATGTGGCGGGCACCGAGGTCGTCGCGGAAGAAGCGGTAGACGTCGAGGGGATGGTGCTGGTTCGCGGCGTTGACGGTGCAGAGCACGTTGTAGGCGACGTCGTGCGCGACGAGGAGCTCGTGGCCGCGCATGACCTTGTCGAAGGTGGGTCTACCCTGCTTGTCGATCCGGTAGCGGTCGTGGAGCTCGCGGGGACCGTCGACGCTGAGACCGACCAGGAACCCGTGATCGTGGAGCAGCTCGCACCACTCGTCGGTGAGCAGCGTGCCGTTCGTCTGGATGGTGTGGTGCACCTCCTGGCCGGGCTTCCGGTAGCGCTCGGCGAGCTCGACGGCGCGACGGAAGAAGTCGACGCCCATGAGGGTGGGCTCGCCGCCCTGCCAGGCGATGGTCACCTCGGGCGCGGTCTGCGATTCGACGACCTGCCGCACGTAGGTGTCGAGCAGCTCGTCGGACATGCGGAACCGGTCCCCGGGGTAGAGCGCCTCCTTCGACAGGAAGAAGCAGTACTCGCAGTCGAGGTTGCAGATCGGGCCCGTCGGCTTGGCGAGAACGTGGAAGTACGCCGGCGCGGTCAGCGGTCGCGTCGGCGGAAGCGCAGGACCGCGATCCCGCGCATCTTCCTTGCGCACGAACGCCACGTCGTCGGTCGTCATCGGAGGGTCCGAACTCTGCCACAGGTGCGGCCGCCGTCCAAGCGGTTGTCGGGACGCGTCAATACGGGACCGCGCTTTCCCGGGTCACGTCGACGTGGATGCGACCATCGGACACGGGGGGCGGGCCCGACGGTCCCGCCCCCCGCTTCCGCCGGACGGAGTGCCCCGATCCGGTCGGCGCGCGCCTAGTCGCTGATGGAGTCGAGCACGTCGAGCCGGGCGGCCCGGCGGGCCGGGAACGCCGCGGCCGCGACCGCGGCGAGGGACGCGGCGGCCCCGATGACGGCGATGCGCACGACCGGGACCGCGAGGTGGTCGATGCCCTCGCCGGCGAGCGCCTTCACGAGCACCCAGCCGAAGCCGACGCCCAGCAGCGTGCCGAGCGCGGTGCCGAGCAGGGCGATCAGCACCGCCTCCCACCGCACACCGGCCCGGACCTGGCCGCGCTGCATCCCGACGGCGCGCAGCAGCCCGACCTCCCGCTTCCGCTCGACCACCGACAGCGCCAGCGTGTTGGTGATGCCGAACAGGGCGATCACGACCGCGAGGAACAGCAGCACGTAGATCAGGTTCAGCATCCGGTCGATCTCACCGGCGATGCTCTGCTTGAACTCGGCCGGGGTGTGCAGCGTGGCGGCCGGGTAGCCGGCGAGCACCCGCTCGATCGCCCGGCGGGCTTCCTTCGACGACGTTCCCGGCGCGTTCGTGGCCAGCACGTAGTCGTCGTGGGGGTGCGCCACGTCGGCGTCGAACGCCCGCTGGGACACCACGTACTCGCCGAACGGCTCCTTGGTCGCGTACACCGCCGCGATCGTGAACGACTGCGGGCCGGTCTCGGCGAACGTCAGCACGACGTCGTCGTCGACGTGCCATCCGTGCTGTTGTGCCACGCGCTCCTGCACCGCCAGGCCGTGATCGCCCAGGTGGGCGAGGCTGCCCTGGCGGACGTTCGCGTCGAGGTGCTCGGCGATGCGGGTCGGATCGATGCCGGCGACCAGGACCGCGGTGTGGCCGAGCTCCGCGCCGGTCGAGCGCAGGCTGGTGACCGATGCCGTCTCCGGCAGGGCATCGATCTCGCGGGCGACCATCGGGCTCACGCCGTCCTGTTGCTGCACGCCGGTGACGACCCAGTCACTGCGGAGCGCGGTGTCGACCGACGCCTGCACCGAGGTCCGGGCGGAGGCCGCGAACACCGAGATCAGCACGACGAGCGCCACGCCGATCATCAGGGCCGACGCGGTGGCCGCAGTGCGCTTGGGGTTGCGCGACGCGTTGTCGCGGGCGAGGACGCCGGTGACGCCGCGCAGCGATGCGAGGGGAGCCCCGGCGACTCGGGTGAAGCGTGACGCCACCACCGGGCCCAACACGACGACCGCGGCGAAGACGGTGAGGGCGCCGAGGCCGAACACCGGTGTCGAACCACCCATGCCGGCGACCAGCAGCAGTGTGCCGGCCACCGCGGTGACGGTCCCGATCACCACACGCCGCATCGAGTGACCCGACGAGTCGACCGCCACCGTCCGCAGGGCGGCGATCGGCGTCACCTTCGCGGCTTTGCGGGCGGGCAGGAAGGCGGCCAGGACCGTCACGACGGTCCCGACGATCATCGACATCACGATGGTGCGGCCCGCCACCACCGTCGGTCCGGCCGGCAACTCCAGCCCGAAGGACTCGAGGAGCAGCGCGGAGCCCCGTCGCGAGGCCGATGCCGAGCACGGTCCCCAACGCCGAGGCGACGACGCCGACCGCGAGGGACTCCAGGACGACCATGCGCACGACCTGACGCCGGCTCGCGCCGATCGCCCGGAGCATCGCCGTCTCCTTCGTACGCTGCGCGACGGTGATCGAGAAGGCGTTGAAGATCACGAACCCGCCCACGATCAGGGCGACGATGGCGAAGGTCAGCAGGAACGTGCTCATGAACGACATGTGTGAACGGCTCTCGGCCCGGGCCTCGTCCAGCGCGGCGGTGCCCGTCATCACCTCGACGGTCGGGTCGCCCAGCGCCGCCCGCACCCGCGCCGCCAGCTCGGACTGCGAGACGCCGGGGTCGGCGACGAGTTGCACGCCGTCGACGCGGCCGGGCTCGCCGAGCACGGCGACGGCGGTGTCGGGAGTGAACGCCACGACCGCGGCGCCTCCCGCGTCGTCGGCACCGCCGTAGGTGGCGATGCCCGCGACCGTGTACCGCGCGGATCCGGACCCGGTCAGCACCCGCACGGTGTCGCCGACGGCGAAGCGCCCGGCCTCCGCGGACCCGCGGTCGATGACGACGTCGTCCGCGGCCCGGGGCGCGTGCCCCGCCACCACGTGCAGCGGGTTGAGGCTCGGCGTCGACTGCCAGGCGAGCCCGATCGGCGTCGCCTGGTCCTGTCCGTCCTCGAGCAGCTCGGCCGTCGTGACCGACGAGCCGGGCGACGCCCTCGACCGACACGTCGGCGGCGGCGACGCCGTCGACGTGGCGTACGTCGTCGAGCACCGCAGCCGGGATCGAGCCGCGTGTGGTGCCGCCGATGCCGTCGTCGACGGCGCGGTGCGAACGCACGAGCGCGTCGGTGCCGTGGTACTTGGTGGCGGCGATGCCGTCGTATGCCTTGCCGATGGTGTCGGTGAGCACGAACGTGCCCGCGACGAAGGCCACGCCGAGCACGACGGCGATGGCGGTGAGCATGAAGCGGGCCTTGCGGGCCCGGATGGTCTCCAGCGTGAGTCGGAACATGGTGTTCAGCCCCCCAGGGTGCGCATGAAGTCGAAGACGGAATCGGACGTCGGGTCGGACAGGTCGCCGACGACGTGGCCGTCGGCGAGGAACACCGCGCGGTCCGAGTACGACGCGGCGACCGGATCGTGGGTGACCATCACGATGGTCTGGCCCAGCTCGCGCACGGCTTGGCGCATGAAGGAGAGGATCTCGCCGCCGGTGCGCGAGTCGAGGTTCCCGGTGGGCTCGTCGGCGAAGACGATCTCGGGCCGGTTCGCGAGTCCGCGCGCCACCGCCACCCGCTGCTGTTGGCCCCCGGAGAGCTCCGACGGCCGGTGGCTCAGCCGGCTTCCGAGGCCCACCGTGGCGACGACGCGGTCGACCCACGCGCGGTCGGGCCGGCGCCCCGCGAGGCGGCCGGGAAGGGTGATGTTCTCCGCCGCGGTGAGGGTGGGGATCAGGTTGAAGGCCTGGAAGACGAAACCGATCCGGTCGCGGCGGAGCTGGGTGAGACGCTTGTCGTTCAGCGACCCGAGCTCGACGTCGCCGATCGACACGTTGCCCTCGGTGAGGGTGTCGAGCCCGGCGAGGCAGTGCATCAGGGTCGACTTGCCCGAGCCGGAGGGGCCCATGATGGCGGTGAACTCGCCGGCCGCGAACTCGACGGTCACGCCGTCGAGCGCCCGGACCTCGGCTTCACCGTGGCCGTACACCTTGACGGCACCTACCGCGTAGGCGGCGGGAGGTGCGGCACGCGGGGTGTCAGGTAGGCCGTACCCCGTTGCCCTTGTGGGATCGATGGTTGCGGTCATGTTCGCTCCTGTTCCTGGGTCCGGTGTCGCACCGGCGCGACCGGCCCGGCGTTCGGGCTCCATCGCAGGATGCGGGAATCCGCCGCCGAAATCGTCGGCCGCGAGGTGCGTCCGTGCGGCCGTGCGAGCGACTTCGTCCCGCCCGCCGGGCCGGTCGCGTACGTCTGGGGAGGTACGCCGGAGTCAGCCGCGAGACCGATGCGCCGCGGGCGGGCACTCGGTACCGTGAGGTGGTGACGACGTCAGCGCGCCTGCGCCACATCCGGGCACGGTTCGGCCAACCGGATCCCTGGGTGGTCGACGCCCTGATCGCCGCCGGCTTCGTGATCCTGGGCCTGGCGTCCACGACCGGGCGGGGTCAGGTGCCCCGTTCCGTCTACGAGCCCATGGACGCGCTCGGGGTCGTGCTGGTGCTCGCGGCGAGCGTGCCCTTCGTCTTCCGGCAGCACGCGCCGCTGGCGGTGCTGGTCGCGGCCACGATCGCGGTCGTCGCCAACATGTTGCTCGGTCACAACGAGGGTCTGACCCCGTTCTTCATCTGGGTCGCCGTCGTCACCGTCGGGGCGATGTGCCCCCCGCGGAAGACGATCATCGGCGCCGTCGTTCTCCTCGCCGGGCTGCTCGCGCTCCTCGTCAGCGACGGATACGGGTTCGACGGCGAGTCCTTCATCGTCAACGCCGCCCTCTTCGCAGCGATGTTCATGTTCGGGGTCAACCTCCGGACCCGCAAGGCGCGGATCACCGCGCTCGAAGAGCGGGCCGACGCGGTCGAGCGCGAGAAGGAGGAAGAGGCGCGCCGGGCCGTCGCCGACGAGCGCCTCCACGTCGCACGCGAGCTGCACGACGTGGTCGCGCACTCGATGGGGGTGATCGCGGTGCAGGCGTCCGTCGGCGAGCACGTCATCGACGACGACCCCGCGGAGGCGAAGCGTGCGCTCGCGGCCATCTCCGGGGTCAGCCGCTCGACGCTCGCGGAGATCCGTCGGATGCTCGGCGTGCTGCGCGAGACCGACGGCGACGCCAACGGCGCCGGCGGCCCCGCGTATGCACCCGCACCCGGGCTGTCCGAGCTCGACCGGTTGGTCGGCGAGCTCGACCGCGCCGGGATCCCGGTCGCGTTGTCGTACGAGGGCGAGCGGGAGGAGCTGCCCCGCGGCGTCGACCTCACCGCGTACCGGATCGTGCAGGAGGCACTGACCAACGTGTTGAAGCACGCGGGCCCGGCACGGGCGACCGTCGTCGTGCGCTACGAGCCGGGCGCGCTCGGGTTGGAGATCGTCGACGACGGTCGCGGGGTCAACGGGCATTCCGACGGTCGCAGCGGCCACGGACTGGTCGGCATGCGTGAGCGGGTCGCCGTGTACGGCGGCACCCTCGAGACGGGATTGAAGGCCGGCGGCGGCTTCCGGGTCGCGGTCCGGCTTCCCTACGAGGAGCCGGTGTGATCCGCGTCGCGGTCGCCGACGACCAGGCCCTCGTGCGCAGCGGCTTCGTCGTGCTGCTCGGCTCGGCCGCCGACATCGAGGTGGTGGGGGAGGCGGCCGACGGCCGGGAAGCGGTCGCGCTCGTGGAGCGAGAGCATCCCGACGTGGTGCTCATGGACATCCGCATGCCCGAGATGAACGGCCTCGAGGCGACACGCATGATCGTCGGTGCGGCGGCGACCGCGCCCACCAGGGTGCTCATCCTCACGACGTTCGACCACGACGAGTACGTGTTCGAGGCGCTGCGGGCCGGGGCCAGCGGATTCCTGCTCAAGGACACGCTCCCGGTCGACCTGCTCGCCGCGATCCGGATCGTCGCCGACGGCGACGCGCTGCTCGCGCCGAAGGTGACCCGGCGCCTGATCGAGCAGTTCGCGACGACGGTGCCTGCCCCGGTGGCCGAGGTCCACCCGGGGATCGCGGAGCTGACCGATCGCGAGCGGGAGATCCTGCTGGCGGTGGCGAGCGGCATGTCGAACGCGGAGATCGCCGAGACGATGTTCATCTCGCACGCGACGGCGAAGACCCACGTGAGCCGCCTGCTCACGAAGCTGCTCGCCCGGGACCGGGCGCAACTCGTCATGATCGCGTACGAGTCCGGCGTCGTCACGCCCGGCGCGAGCTGATCAGGCCGGCGATCTCCCGACGGTCACCACGGCTTGACGTCCTCACCCGCGAACGCGATCGAACGCGAATCGGCGGGCACGTGGTCGAGCGGGACCGCGACCTCGGCGACACTCGGCCCGACCCGCGCCGCCACCGGCGCGAGCACCTCGAGGTCGAAGCCGTAGACGTCGGCCGCGGTGAGGCCGACCATCGGCGCCACCTCGGTGGCGTCGATCCCGGCGAAGGTGTTGCGCAGCGCCTCGGTGGTGTAGGGGTAGGTACCCTCGATGTGCGGGTAGTCCTGGCCCCACATGATCCGGTCGACGCCGATGTCGTGGCGCAGCGGAACCTCGCTCGGGCGGAGGAAGCTGGCGCCGACGTAGCAGTTGTGCTCCCAGTACCAGCTCGGGGGCTCGGTCACCTCCCGGACCAGGTCGGCGCCGAAGTGCGACTCCGCGGTCCCGGGATCGAGGAAGCGCCCGTACTGGTGGTCGAGCATGGCGAGCACGCTCGGCACCCAGCCGGCCGACTGCTCGGTGAGCACGAGCTTCAGCCCCGGGAACCGCGCGAACGCGCCCCCGAACGCGAGGTGCCAGAACACACGGTGGGAGAACCAGCCCAGCTCCACCATGAACACGGCCATCGACGCGACGTACGCACCGGGTTCGGGCCCCGACGCGCCGGAGTGGTTGTTCACCGGCATGCCGAGGTCCTGACAGGCCGCCCAGATCGGGTCGTAGTGCGGGGCGAACAGCGGCGGGAGTCCCGAGTCGGGCGGCACGCCGGGGAGCAGGATGCCCCCGGTGAGGCCGTGCTCGCGTGCCCAGTGGATCTCGGCCACCGCGTCGTCGATGTCGTTGAGGAAGATCTGGGCCATGCCCGCCCGGCGGCCGGGGACGTCGGCGCAGAAGTCGGCCAGCCACCGGTTGTGCGCGCGGAGGCCCGCCCACCGCAGCTCGTACGCCTCGGCGCTCGGCGGCCGGGCGAGGAGGTTCCCCGACGGGAAGAACGGCGGAATCGTGTTCGGGAACAGCACCTCGGCGACGACCCCGTCGTCCTCGAGCTCGCGCAAGCGTGCCGGCGAGTCCCAGTTGCGGTACGCGCCCTCCGAGCGGAGATCCTCGAACGGGTTGACGTAGGTCTTGACCCACTCGTCGAACTCGCCGTGGTACTTCGCCTCGAGGTGGTCGCGGTACTCGTTCATCTGGCCACCCGCGTGGCCGTCGGACGAGATCACGATGTAGCGGTCGTCGGCCAGCGTCGTCGTCACGTGCAACCCCCCGGGTCGGCACCGGTCACCGTATGCCAGGCCCCTGCGGGCAGCAACCCGCCGCACGGGTTACCGTCTCGGGCATGGAGAACAGCCTCGGTCAGTACTGCATCAACGTCAGCGACCTGGAACGTTCGGTCGCCTTCTGGCAGGACGTGGTGGGGATCCCCGTCCAGAGCCGCACCGAGATCCCCGGGCGCGCAGGAAGTCGTGCTGCAGGCCGAGGTCGGAGGCTCCCGCATCCAACTGGCGCAGCACGACGACATCCCCGGCCCGATCGACATGGGCACCGCGGTGTGGAAGCTCTACGTCGACACCGACGACTGCCAGGCGGTCTACGACAAAGCGATCGCCGCCGGCTGCGAGTCGGTGACCGCGCCCCAGCAGCTCGACCGCTGGCCGGTGACGGTCGCGTTCATCAAGGACCCCGACGGCTACCTCATCGAGTTCGTGCAGAACCACGAAGGCCGCAGGCCGTCACTCCGCTGACGGCTTCGAGGTCATCAGGTTGGCCTCGAGCAGGTAGTCGGGCGCGGTCATCGCGATCTGCGACTCGGCCCGGGCCCGGATCTTGGCCTGCTGCAGCTCGTTCGGCGCGGTGATCCAGAACACGCCGTCCCGGATGCCCTCGAAGCAGAGGTCGGCCACCTCCGACAGCGGGGCGAACACCACGGGCAGCCCGGCCTCGTCCATCCGGCGCTGGTACTCACCGAGTGCATCGCGTCCCTCGCTGCGGCGGCGCGCCCGGGCGGTCGTAGCGCTCGGGGCGGTTGGCGCCCGGGCGCCAGATACCGGTGTTGAGCATGCCCGGGGAGCGCGTCGAGGGGTAGAGCAGCGACGCCCCGATCTTCGCGCCGACTTCTCGGAGCTGACCCCACAGGCATTCGGTGATGGTGGTGACCGCAGCCTTGGTGGTCGCGTACACCGCGCTGTTGATGAGCGGTGTGAAGCCACCGTTGCCCGACGTCGTGTTGACGACGTGACCCTCTTCGCCGCGCTCGAGCATGGTCGGGACGAACGCGTTGATGCCGTTCACGACACCCATCACGTTGACGTCGAGCGACCAGCGCCAGTCGTTGACGTGGTGCTCCCAGATCTGGCCCTCGGAGCCCGAGCCGATGCCGGCGTTGTTGCATACGACGTGGACCGCGCCGTAGGCATCGAGCGTGGCGTCGCGCAGGGACTCGACCGATTCGAGCGAGGTGACGTCGGTGACGACACCGGTGACCTCGCGCCCCTCGTCGCGGAGCTCGCCCGTGGTGCGCTCGACGAGCTCGGGAACGACGTCGGCGAGCACGACGCGCATGCCCTCAGCGGTGAAGCGCTCGACGAGCGCGCGTCCGATGCCCTGTCCGCCCCCGGTGACGACTGCGACCTTGCCGGCGAATTCTCTCATGCTTGGCTCACCCCATGTAGGCCGTGAGTGGTTGTCCGCAGGTCTCGGGCACGACCTTCCCGTCGACCTCTCGTCGGATGATCATCGGACACGTGGGCACTGGTGCGGCCTCGTTGTCGGGTTCGACCTTCCCGTGGGTCGGGCAGTGGTATTCGATCTTCATGCGCACCGGTCTACCCGCTGGCGCCGGTAGCGTACGCCCATGCGGTCGGTGCAGCTACGGCGCTACGAGATCAAGCCCGGCGAGATGGAGCCGTTCCTGGCGGCGATCCGCGCCGCGTTCGTGGTGCGGGAGCGGTACGGCTTCACCGGTCGCGTTCGCGCTGGTCGACGAGGAGCGCAACGAGTTCGTGTGGGCGGTCACCCACGACGGCGACTTCGCCGCCGCCGAGGAGCAGTACTACGCCTCCCCGGAACGGGCCGCGCTCCCGGCCAACCCGGCCGATCACATCGCGGTGCTGCACGTCGCCATGGTGCGCGCCGAACGCCTCTGACCGGTTCCGGCTACTGCTGCTCGGCCACGAAGCCGAGCAACGCCCGGTGCAGCTCGGGGCGCACGTTGGCGGTGAAGTGGTCGCCCGGCACCCGCACGAGGGTCGCCTCGAGTTGCTCGGCCAGACCGGTGGGGTCACCGGCGTTCTCGTCGCCCTCGCCCACGATCAAGAGGACGGGTACCTCGATGGCGTCGAGGCGCGCCTCGTCGTTCGTGCCGGGCGCCTTGATGTACGCGAGCAGCGGTTCGCGGTCGAGTCCGGCCATCACCCGGAACTGCCGGAGCGACGCGTCGTCGACGTCGTCAGGGGAGTCGGCTTCGAGTACGGCCAGGAGTTGGTCGCGCCGGTCGGGCCCGCCCTCGCCGCCGGCGGCGCTCTCGCCGATGCCGAGGAGCACCAGCGCCTTCACCCGGGGCTCGTCGGGAGCCAGTCGCAGCGACAGGTGCGCACCCATCGAGTAGCCGACGAGCACGGCGTCGTCGAGCCCGAGGTGGTCGAACAGCGCGACGACGTCGCGCTTCATCGCGTCGTCGGCGTACGACGTCCGGATCGGTGGGCTTCGACGAGAGGCCGTGACCCGCGCGCGTCCAGCGCAACGACGCGGTAGCCCTCGTCGAGGAGGAGATCGAGGATCCCCGATCGCACGTAGTTCACGTTGGTGTCGGCGGCGAACCCGTGGAGGAGGACGACGGTCGGCCCGTCGCCCTGGTCGTCGTAGTAGAGGGTCAGCCCGTCGAAGCTGTCGAAGGTGGCCATGTCGGGGAACGGTAACGCGGAACCGCTCCGGGATACCCTTCCCCCATGGGGGCACTGGACGGCAGGATCGCCATCATCACCGGCGCAGGTCGCGGCATCGGCCGTGAGCACGCTCTTCTCTTCGCCCGCGAGGGCGCCACGCGTCGTGGTGAACGATCTCGGCGGGGGCACCGACGGCAGCGGCGCCGACGCGGGGCCCGCGCAGCAGGTCGTCGAGGAGATCCGGGCCCTGGGCGGCGAGGCGGTCGCCAACACCGACAGCGTCGCCGACTGGGACGGTGCCGGTCGCCTGGTGCAGACCGCGCTCGACGCCTTCGGGGACCTCCACGTGCTCGTCAACAATGCCGGCATCCTCCGCGACCGCATGCTCGCCAACATGTCGGAAGCCGAGTTCGACGACGTCGTGCGCGTGCACCTCAAGGGCCACTTCGCGCCCTTGCACCACGCAGCCGCCTACTGGCGCGACCGGTCGAAGGCGGGCGAGGAGGTCAACGCGTCGGTGATCAACACGTCGTCGACGTCGGGCCTCTTCGGGAACGCGGGCCAGACGAACTACGGCGCGGCCAAGACCGGCATCGCGACGCTGACGATCATCGCCCAGATGGAGCTCGACCGTTACGGCGTTCGTTGCAACGCGATCGCGCCGTCGGCGATGACGCGGCTCATCATGACGGTCCCCGGCGCCGAGGACCGGCCTCCGGTGAGCACCGACGAGTGGGACCCCCGCGACCCGGCGAACATCTCACCCTTCGTCGCGTACCTGGCCACGGCCGACTGCCCGATCAAGGGCCACGTGTTCTGGGTGGCCGGCGGCGACGTCGGCCTCTTCCAACCCTTTGCCATCGTCGACTCGATCCACGCCGACCACCGCTGGACGCTCGCCGAGCTTCGGGCGCAAGCCGCGCGCTTCGCCGACTTCGAGTTCTCGCTCAACCGTCCCTGGTGACGGCCGACTCACGGGTGGTGATGGGCGAGGCGCCGGCGAGCGCGCCGCCGTCGACCACCAGGGTGTGGCCGGTGATCCACGATGCGCCGTCGCCGGCGAGGAACCGGGCCGCGTGAGCGATGTCCTCGGGTTCGCCGAGGCGTCGCAGCGGGAGCCCGGCCGCGACCTGGTCGCCCGCCGGCTCCCAGAGCGCCCGGGCGAAGTCGGTCTTCACCAGCCCGGGGGCGATGCAGTTGACCCGCACGCCAGGGCCGAGCTCGATGGCCAGGATCTTGGTGAGATGGACGATCGCGGCCTTCGTCGTGTTGTAGACGCCGATGGCGGTGTCGCCGCGTAAGCCGCCAATCGACGAAAGGTTGATGACGGACCCGCCGTGGTCGCGCATCCATGCCCGCCACGCGAGCTGGGTCCACACGAACGTGCCCCGCAGGTTCACCTGGAAGGTCTTGTCCCAGGCGGGGAGCTCGGTGTCGATGGTGGCGCCCATGGTGGGGTTGGTGGCGGCGTTGTTCACCAGGATGTCGAGCGCCCCGAAGCGCTCGATCGTCGCATCGACGCAGGCCGCGGCCTGTTCGGGCTCGCCGGCGTTGGCTGCGAACGTGGCGACCTGCGCGCCCGGGGTGGCGGCGCGGATGGCCGCGGCCGCCTCGTCGAGTCCGGCCTGCTTCCGGGCGGACAGCATGACCGCGGCGCCCGCGTCGGCGAACGACGCCGCGATGGCGCGCCCGATGCCCTTCGACGCGCCGGTGACGACCGCGACCTTGCCCGCCAATTCTTGCACCACGACCGGCAGTCTCGCGCGCGACGATGGGAGGATGTCCGAAGTGGCAGTTTCGGACCGAGTCGCACTCGAGCACCCCCCGCGTCTCGGCTACATCCCCGCGCTCGACGGGTTGCGCGCCATCGCGGTCATCGCCGTGCTCCTCTACCACGGCGACCAGGGCTGGATCCCCGGCGGGTTCCTGGGCGTCGACGTGTTCTTCGTGATCAGCGGCTACCTGATCACCTGCCTGCTGCTCTCCGACTGGCAGCAGCACGGCCGGGTCGGCCTCAAGCGGTTCTGGTTCCGGCGGGCCCGCCGGCTCCTGCCCGCGCTGTTCACCATGCTCTTCGTGGTGTCGCTCTACGCGATCCTCTTCCTCCCCGACGTCATCGACCAGTTGCGCGGTGAGGTCGTCGCCGCGCTGCTCTACGTGGAGAACTGGTTCCTCATCTTCCGGAACCTGTCCTACTTCCAGAGCGCCGGCCGTCCGCCGCTGCTCCAGCACGTCTGGTCGCTCGCCGTGGAGGAGCAGTTCTATCTCCTGTGGCCCCTCATCCTGGTGTTCGCGCTGGCGCGGTGGGGCAAGAACCGCCGCGCGCTGCTCGCCGGGATCCTTGCGGGCGTCGCCGTCTCCACGATCGAGATGGCCATCCTCTACCACCCGTACACCGACCCGTCGCGCGTCTACTACGGCACCGACACGCGCGTCGCCGCGCTCCTCCTGGGCGCCGCGCTCTCCTTCGTCTGGGCCCCGTGGCGCCTGGTCGGCAAGACCGGCCGGAACGCCGCGGTGCTCCTCGACGTCGTCGCCGTGTTCAGCGCGTTCGTGCTGTGCTGGATGTTCCTCAACGTGGGGGAGTACGACCCCGGCCTCTACCGCGGTGGGTTCGTCGTCGCGGCGATGGTGTCGGCGGTGCTGATCGCGGCGACGGTCCATCCCGCGTCGCGCCTCACGCCGTGGGTGCTCGGGTTCGCGGTGTTCCGGTGGATCGGGGTGCGGTCCTACGGGATCTACTTGTGGCACTGGCCGATCTACATGGTCACCCGGCCCCATTCCGACGTGCCCATCACCGGGTTGCCGCTCCTCACGATCCGCCTGGTGCTCACGTTCGCGGCCGCCGCCCTCTCCTACAAGTACATCGAGGAGCCGATCCGTCACGGCGCCATCGAGCGGCGCTGGGCGCTCTACCGCACCTCCGCCGGCGAGACCCGCCGCAAGCTCGCCGGCGGGTTCGCGCTGGCGGCGGTCGCGGTGACGGCGGGGACGGCCGTGATCGTGGTGGGACTCGCCGCCGGTGGCACGACGCTGGCGCCGCCGGGCTTCCCGAAGCAGGCGTCGGTGAACCTCCGCCCCGGCGAGGTGACGACCCCAACGGTCGCCGGCGATCCGACGACCACGACCGTCCCGGCCGCGACGCCGCCGCCGACGGTCACCGCGATCGGCGACTCGGTGATGCTGGGCGCCTACACCCAGCTCATCAACGCGATCGACACGATGTTCGGGGCCCCCGTCACCGGCATGGACGCGGCCGAGAGCCGCCAGTTCTCCGCGGGCGTCGACACCATCGCCAACCTCAAGAACATCGGCCAGCTCGGCCAGGACGTGATCGTCCAGCTGGGCACCAACGGCACCGTCGATCCCGGGGAGTTCGACCGCATGATGGGCATCCTCAGCGATCGGACGAAGGTCATCATCATCAACGCCAAGGTGCCGAAGCCCTGGGAGCAGCAGGTCAACGACACGCTCGCCGCCGGGGTGAAGAAGTACAAGAACGCGTTCCTGCTCGACTGGCACGGCTACGCGAGCCAGCACCCTGAGTTCTTCTACGACGACGGCGTCCACCTGCGCCCCGACGGCGCGGCCGCCTACGCCCAGTTCGTGGCCAAGGCGCTGGGTACCGGGTCGCCGTGACCGCACCGGCCTGACCCCTTCCGAGCGGGTCGCGTGTGCCAAGCTGGTAGGCCCTCATGCGCCCCGCCTTCCGCACCCTCACGACCTTTCTCCTGACGATCGTCATCGGCGGCATCGCGGTGGGTGCGTGCCTCGCCGCGCTCGTCCCGGGCACGGTCGAGATCGCGACGGCCCACCACTACACCGCCAAGCAGGTGGGCAAGCTCAAGGCGCTCGCCGAGTCCACCACGGTCTACTGGGCCGACGGTACGCCGATGGGCACGCTCGGGCTCCAGGTCCGCGACCCGGTCAAGTCGATCAACGAGGTGCCGAAGCGGGTCATCGACGCGGTGATCGCCACCGAGGACCGCACCTTCTGGACCAATGACGGCATCGACCTCGGCGCGGTGTTCCGGGCCTTCCTCACCAACGTGACGTCGGGGAAGATCGAGCAGGGTGGCTCGACCATCACCCAGCAGCTCGTGAAGAACCGCATCCTCACCCCCAAGCGTGACGTGAACCGCAAGATCAAGGAGATCGAGGATTCGCTGCGCCTCAACGAGAAGTTCTCGAAGGACAAGATCCTCACCGAGTACCTGAACACCGTCTATTTCGGGTCCGGGTCCTACGGCATCAAGGCGGCAGCGTCGCGCTACTTCCTCACGTGTGACGACCCGTGTGTGTACCCGCGGGGCAAGCACCTCGACGAGCTCACCATCGGCGAGGCCGCCCTGCTCGCCGGACTCATCGCCAACCCCGAGGGCAACAACCCGTTCACGCAATCCCCAGCTGGCGATCCGCCGCCGGGCCGACGTGCTGCGCGGCGAGGTGTCCGAGAAGTACATCACCCAGGCCGAAGCCGACGCCGCCAACAACGAGCCGCTGCCGACCGTCCCGCCGCCGGCGGAGCAGCGGCCGCGGAACTTCCTGATGGCCGAGGTGCAGGACCGCCTCCTCGCCGACACCCGGCTCGGCAACACCCCCAAGGAACGGCTCGACAAGGTGCTCAAGGGCGGCCTGAAGGTGTACACGCACCTTCGACCACACGCTGCAGACCGAAGCCGTCGACGCCACCACCAACGCGAAGCCGTCCTCGCCGAGCGGCCCCGAGTGGATCTCGTCGCTGGTCGCCATCGAGCCGTCGACCGGCGCGGTGAAGGCGATGGTCGGCGGCACCGACTTCGCCACCAACCAGTACAACGTCGCCACCCACCCGCCCGGGCGCCAACCGGGTCCACCTGGAAGGTCATCACCCTCGCCGGCGCGTTCCAGGCCGGCTACTCGCCCAACGACACGGTCGACGGCACCGCCCCGTGCGCGGTGCCGAGCAAGTTCCCCGACGTTCCGCCCGACCAGCTCCCGGTGAACTCAGAGCCCCACGAGGGCGGCGACATGTCGATCTCCGAAGCCACCGCCGGCTCGGTGAACTGCGCGTTCGTGCGCCTGTCCACCAGTGTGGGCCAGGACAACCTCATCGCCCTGGCCCACAAGATGGGCATCGAACAGCAGACCCTCCAACCCCTGCTCAACCTCTCCATCGGGACCATCGAGGCCACACCGCTGGAGATGGCCACGGTGATGGCCACGATCGCCAACAACGGCATGCACCACACGCCTTACGTGGTGGCCAAGGCGGTGAACCCCGACGGCACCGTCCTGATCGACGACACCAACAACGCCGGGGACCAGGTCATCAACCCCGACGTCGCCAAGTGCGAGCAGAACGTGCTGCGCGGCGTCGTGACCCACGGCACCGGTACGGCAGCCGAGGTGGGCGGCGAGACCATCTACGGCAAGACCGGCACCAGCGACAACCTGGCCAACGCCTGGTTCATCGGGGCGGTGCCCTCACTGGCGACGTCGGTGTGGTTCGGCGACCAGTACGGGAACGTGTCGGGTGCGGGCTTCGGCGGTAGCGCCGCCGCGCCGATCTTCCAGGACTTCATGAGCCAGGCGCTCGCGAACGTGCCCGACGCGCCACTGCCCGATCCGGGCCCGGTGTGCGCGCGGCCCGGTGAGTTCGTGAACCCGGACGGTGGTCGCGACGCCGCCAACCCCAACCAGCCCGTGTTCGTGCCGCAACCGCAGGTGCAGCAGCTCTCGACGGTGCCCGCACCCGCGACGCCGGTCGCCCCGGCCGCGAACACGCCGCCCGCGAACCGGCCGAACGGCTGATGGCGGCCGAGCTCGACGCCCTGCTCGCGCTCCAGGAGCGCGACGGGGCCCTCGACCGGCTCCGCCACCGCCACCAGACGCTGCCCGAGCGCGATGCGCTGGCGCGCGGCGAAGCCGACGCCGCCGCGCTCGACGCGCGGACCGTGGCCGTGCGCGCCGAACGTGACGAGGTCGCGCGCGAGGAGCAGCGCCTCGACGACGAAGCCCGGTCGCTGGCGGCGAAGGCGACCGAGGTCGAGGCCAAGATGTACTCGGGCGAGGTGAGCTCACCGCGCGAGCTCCAGGCCATGCAGTCCGACGTCGAGCAGCTCCGGCGCCACCAACGAGGGCTGGAGAACCGCGAGCTCGAGCTCATGGAGACCCGCGAGCCCCTCGACGCCCGCGTGGCCGAGCTCGAGGAGCACCGGTCGCTGCTCGCCGGCGAGCTCGATCGCATCCGGCGCGCGCTCGCCGACGCCGAAGCGGTGATCGCGGCGGAGGCGAAACAGGAGCGCGAGCGCGCGACGAGATCGCGGCCGGGATCGATCCCGCGATGGTGAAGGAGTACGAGCGGTGCCGGAACCAGGCGCAGGGTGTCGGCGTCGCCCGGCTCGTCGGCACCACGTGCCAGGGGTGCCACCTCTCGATCCCTGCCACCGAGGTCGAGCGCATCAAGAAGTCGGCCGGGGACCCGCTCGCGTACTGCGACAACTGCGGCGCGATCCTGGTCCCGTGATGCTCGACTCGGTTTTGATCTACTTCGACGGTGGCTCGCGTGGCAACCCGGGCCCGGCGGCGATCGGTGCCGTCGTCGTCGACCCGTCGACCGCGCCACCGCAGCGGCTGGCCACCGTGAGCGAATGCATCGGTGTGACGACCAACAACGTCGCCGAGTACCGCGCGCTCATCGCCGGCCTGGAAGCGGCGTCGGCGACACCCGCGCGTCGGGCCAACGTGCGGGGCGACTCGAAGCTGGTCATCGAGCAGCTGGCGGGCCGTTGGAAGGTGCGCCAACCGCATCTGAAGCCGCTCCACGCGCAGGCGCGCGCGCTGCTCGACGCCTACGACGACGTCGACCTCGCGCACGTACGCCGGGAGCAGAACGTCGAGGCCGACGCGCTGGTGAACGCCGCGCTCGATCTGCCCTGAGCCCGTGTTCTTCTGGTACATCGGGCTGTCGGTGTTCGGCGTCGCCGTGATCTTCCGCAGCTCGGGGATCGACTACCGCCTCGTGGCTGCCGGCTCACTCGTGCCGCTCGTGGTCGACCTGCCCTTCGGGTACCGCGCGTACGGGTACTCGCTCCTGTTCGCGGTGGCGTTGCTCGCGGTGGTGATGCTCGGCACCATCGGCCGGCGCCGGCTGGTGCGGCGGCGCCTGCTCTGCCTCCCGATCGGCGTGTTCTGCGGGCTGATCCTGTCGGGCGTGTTCGCCAACGACCACCTCTTCTGGTGGCCGTTCCTCGGCACCTCGTTCCCCCACGACGCGCTCGCTCCCCGTGTGGTGGGTCGTGGCGATCGAAGAGGTGGTGGGCCTGTTCGTGTGCTGGGTGCTGGTCGGCCAGTACGACCTGTACCTGCCCGGGCCGCGCGAGGAGTTCGTGCGGACCGGGCGCCTGAAGACGACCGACTGACCGACGGACGCGGCTACTCGGCGCGTACGGGGATCGCCACGCGTACCGGCTGGGCCGGACGGGCGTGGGCGCCGGCCGCGTCGACGACGAACCGGCCCTCACCGGGCCCGTCGGCGACGGGCATGCCGAGCGCCTCGAGCAGCGCGTGGTCTTCCTCGGGTGGGCGGCCCGTCGAGGTGAGGTAGTTGCCGACGATCAGCGCGTTGGCGCCGGCGAGCAGGCCCATCGCCTGGAGCTCGCCGAGCACGTACTCGCGGCCCCCGGCGAGGCGGAGCCACGCGCCCGGCAGCACCAGGCGGAAGAGGGCGATCGCCTGGAGCGCCTCGCGCGGCGTGATGAGTCGCTCGTCGCCGAGCGGGGTGCCCGTGGGCAGGAGGAAGTTGATGGGCACCTCGCACGGGTCGAGCTCGGCCAGCTCGAAGGCGAAGTCGACGCGCTGTTCCAGGGTCTCGCCCATCCCGAGGATCCCGCCGCAGCACAGCTCCATCCCCGCGTCGGTGGCGAGCCGGGCGGTGGCCACCCGGTCGTCGTAGGTGTGGGTCGTCACGATCGACGGGAACAACGCACGCGGGGCTTCGAGGTTGTGGTTGTAACGGCGGACGCCGGCCGCGGCGAGGCGCGCGGCCTGGTCGGGTTCGAGCAGTCCCAGCGAGCACGCGACCTCGAGGCCGGTCTCGGTGTGCACGGCGTCGACCGCCTCGATGACCCGGGTGAGCATGCGCTCCGACGGTCCGCGCACGGCCACCACGATGCAGAACTGGGTGGCGCCGGCGTCGCGGGTCGCCCGCGCGGCATCGAGCACCTCGTCGAGCTGCAGGAGCGGGTAGACGTCGATGTCGGTGGAGTAGCGGCTGGACTGCGAGCAGAAGGCGCAGTCTTCCGGGCACGCGCCCGACTTGGCGTTGATGAGGCTCTCGAGCTCCACTTCGGCGCCGCAGTACTCGAGTCGGACCCGGTGGGCGAGTGCGACGAGGTCGGGGAGCCCGTCGAGCGGGAGCTGCGCGACCGCGAGCACCTCGGCGCGGGTGAGGGGCCGCCGTTCCGCGAGGAGCGCGGCCTCGGCCTGGGCGAGGGCACCGGCGGGGGCGGTCATGGGAGCGCAGCCTATTGGACGGCCACTTCCGCCCCTCGAGAGAACGCCCACCCGCCGCCGGTCGTCCGGTCCCCCCAAACACTGGACGACGGCGGCCGGGTGGGCGACCTCCGGTCCAGCATGCCCGGTCGCCACTGGGAAACGCGCGCGCCCCCGTAGGCTCTCTCCCGGTGGTGGACAGCGATCGACCGACGCGGGCCGCGGCGCGGATGAGCGTCGCCACCTTCGCGTCGCGCGGCGTCGGCTTCGTCAAGGTCTGGGTCATCGCCGCCGTCCTCGGCGCCACCTACCTCGGCAACACGTTCCAGGCCTCGAGCTCGGTGTCCAACGTGATGTTCGAGCTCCTCGCCGCCGGGGCGCTGTCGGCGGTGCTCGTCCCCACCTTCGTCGACGCCTTCCAGGCCGGCGACGACGAAGAGGCGGAGCGGCTCGCCTCCGGCGTCCTCGGGCTGGCCCTCGTGGTGATGGCCGTGGTGTCGGTGATCGGGATCGTGCTGGCTCCGGTGATCGCCCGCCTGCTCTCGAGCGGCGCGCCGAACGCCCACGTGGAGTCGCAGCAGGTGGCGCTGTCCACCTTCTTCCTGCGCTTCTTCATCCCCCAGGTGATGCTTTACGCGATCGGCACCGTGGCCACCGCGGTGCTGTTCGCGAAACGCCGGTTCGTGATCGTCGCGGTGGCGCCGATCGCCAACACCGTCGTGCTCGTCACCACCATGGCCGTGTTCCGGGTCATGCACGGCCCCACCCCCAGCCTCGACCTGACCACGTCCGAGCAACTCGTGCTCGCGATCGGCGGGACGCTCGGGGTCGTGGGGTTCGTGGGCGTCCCCACGGTCGCTCTGCTCCGCTCCGGGTTTCGCCTCCGGGCGACGCTCGGCGCGGTCGACCGCAAGCTCCGGCGCCTCCTGTGGCTGTCGGCGTGGGTCGCGCTCCAACCCGACGTCGCGCTGTTGCTCGGCGCCGCGCTGGTGATGGGCAACCAGGTGGCCGGCGGCGTCGTCGCCTACCAGTTCTGCTTCGTGGCCTTCCTCGCGCCGTACGCCATCCTGGCGCTGCCCATCCAGACGACCATCCTCCCCGAACTCACGCTCGACGCGGGGAATGGCGACATGGTGTCGTTCGCGGGGCGGATCCGGTGGGGCCTCGACGGTATGTCGCAGTTGCTCCTCCCCGTGTCGGCCGCATTCGTCGCCCTCGCGCTCCCTGCCATGCGGGTGCTCGCGGTGGGGAACAGCAGCCACGAAGCCGGCCTGTTCGCCGCCGCGCTGGCGTCGCTCGGCGTCGGGCTCTTCACCTACGGCACGTTCCTGTTCTTCGCCCGGGCCTCCTACGCGCTGGGCGACAGCCGCACGCCGGCGATCGTGGCCGGCGCGAGCGCGCTCGTCGGTGCGGGGGTGATGGTGGTGGGCGGTCTCACCTTCACCAGCGACACGGCCAAGGTGGCCGCGCTCGGACTGGGACACAGCGCGGCGTACTTCGTCGGCACCCTCGTGCTCGGAGGCATCCTGCGGCGGCGGATCGGGCACGGGTTCTTCCCGCACGCGTTCGTGCCCGCGCTCCTGGTGTCCGGCGCGCTCGGCGGGTTGGCGTGGCTGATCGAAGACGCCGTCGCCCCGACCGCGCGGGTGGCCGACATCGTGGTGCTCGCCGCGATCGGCGTGATCGGGGCCGGCATGTACGCCCTGATGTTGCGGATCCTGCCCAAGCGCGGGCCGCGGCTCGAGGCCGCGTTCGAGCCCGCTGACCCCGACCTGGCCGTCGAACCGTGATGCGGCGCGTGGCCCACCTGCTCGCGGTCGTCCTCGCGGTTGCGGCCGTGGTGGGCGGGAGCGCCGGAGTCGCGGTGGCGGGCGCGCCCGCGTCCCGCGACGTCCGCCGGGTGCTGGTGATCTCGTTGCCGGCCACGTCGTGGGCCGACATCAAGAACGGCGACGACCCGAACCTCCGCCAACTGCTCGCGGACTCGGCCATCGCCGACATGGTCACGCGTGCCGCGGGCCGCCGGAGCTCGATCTCCGGTGGGTACACCGCGCTCGGCGCGGGCGGGCGGGCCTCGGCCGCCACGCCGCTGTCGGGCCAGGCGTTCGAGCCGAGCGAGCCCTACGGCGAGACCACCGCCGGTGACGTCTACCGGCAACGGACGGGGGTCGCGGCGACGGGCGGACTGGTGCACCTCGGGATCGACGCGCTCGTGCAGGAGAACGCCAACGGTCTCTACGACCCGAAGATCGGCGCGCTGGGCGACGCGCTGGAGCAGGCGCGGGTCCCGCGCGCGGTGATCGCCAACGGCGACGGTGCGCAACCCGTCGTCGACGATCCGCTGCCCGATTACCAGCGTTCGGCGGTGAACGCGTTGATGGACGGTCTGGGCCGGGTCCCGAACGGCGCGATCGGTGACGAGCTGCTCACCCCGGATCCGCACGCGCCGTTCGGGTTGCGCATGGACAACGACGTTGCCTACCGCGCGTTCAGCAGTGCCTGGAGCGACGGCGGGGTCGTGCTGGTCGAGGGATCCGACCTCCTGCGCGCCGACCTCTACAGCAACTTCCTGTCCGCCGACGCGCTGCGGGTCCAGAAGCAGGCCGCGTTGCGGCGGACCGACGCGCTGGTCGGGCGCATGCTGGCCGACGTCGATCCGGCCCACGACGCCGTGTTCGTGGTGAGCCCGGCGTCACCCCGGCGCGGTCCGGGCCTGGCGGTCGCCGGTCTCCGGGCGCCGGGCGTGCAGCCGGAGCTCATGCGCTCGGCGACCAGCCGTCGCGACGGCTTCGTCTACGTCGTCGACATCGCACCCACCATCCTCCAGCTCCTCGGGCTGAACACTCCCGCGAAGATGGAGGGGCGGCCGATGGAGGTCACGGGCAACGGGGTGGCGCACGGCGACCGCATCGCCACCCTCATCCACGCCAACGAAGACGGCGTCTTCCGTGATTCGAAAGTGGCGACCGCCAACAACATCGTGATCGCGCTCACCGCACTTCTCGCGCTGGCTACGTTCTTCGTGGTCGCTCGTGCGGCGCGCCGCGCGCGTCTCGTGCAGTTCTTCGCGCTCGCGGTGTTGGGCTTCCTGTTCGCGACGTACGTGGCCTCGCCCCTGCATTTCGGTCGCAGCGGCAGCTCCGCTGCCTACTTCGGCTTCCTCGTGGTGGTCGCGGTCGCGTTCGCGATCGTGTGCCGCGCGGTGAGCGGGCGTCGTCGCTATCTCCCGCTGGGGATCGCGCTGGCGGCGACCGTCGTGCTCCATGTCGGCGACCTGCTCGCCGGGGCGCGGTTGGAGCTCAACTCCGTGTTCGGCTACTCGGCGACGGTCGGGATCCGGGTCTCGGGCCAGGGCAACCTCACGTTCTCGCAGCTGAGCGCGGCGGTCCTGCTGCTCGGCGGCCTGGCCGTGTGGCGCCGGCCCGGACGCGCCATGGTCTACGCCGTCATCGGCATGCTCGGCGTCACCCTGCTCGTGATGGCCGCGCCGCCGTGGGGCGGTGACTTCGGCGCCGCCATCGCCGGTGCTCCCGGCTTCGCGCTCTTCGCGTGGTTGCTCCTGGGGCGCCGGATCCGGCTGCGGACGGTCGCGATCCTCGGGGTCCTGCTGGTGGTGGCGGGCCTGCTCGTGGGCTTCGCCGACCTCATGCGGCCGAAGGACCAGCAGACCCACGTCGGGCGGTTCTTCGACAAGGTCGCCAACGAGGGGCTGGGCGGCTTCACGCTCACACTGCACCGGAAGCTGACGGAGAACTTCGCGTCGTTCACGAGCACGAAGCTGATCTGGATCCTGCCGATCGTCGCGCTCGTTGTCTGGTACCTGTGGCGAACCCCGAACGGTCGGCTGCGCCGGCTCTTCGCCGAGGTCGCGGTGCTCCGCCAGACCGTGCTCGCGCTTGCCGCCGTCGCGTTCCTCGGCTACGCGCTCAACGACTCCGGGATCGCGATCCCGGCGATCATGGCCGTGGTGTTCGAGTGCGCGGTGGTGTACGTCGCGCTGGTCCCGGAGCGGGAGCCCGCCTCCGAGCCGCCGGTGGTGGAACCCCGCGATCCGGCCGACGGTGACGTCGTCTACCCGCGCGTGCCCGAGCTGGTCTGATCGGTCGAGTCGCCGAGCCAGGCCGGGCGTTCCAGCCCGGCGTCGTCGAGCTGGCGCGCCAGGCGCGCGTTGGGCGCTGAGTAACGCGCCGCGAGGTCGGCCTTGACCCGATCGGGGATCGCCTCGTCGGCGGCGCGTCCGTTGAGCCGGTAGTAGAAGGCGCGGAGCTTGCGCTTCGCCTCGGGGTGGCGCCGCAGCACGCGCTCCAGCCGGTCGTTGCCGGCCAACGCCAGGCGCTGGAACCCCTTGCTCCGGAACGCGGTGGTCCGGTTCTCGGAGCTGAGCGCGTCGGCCGGGAACGCCGACGGGTCGAGGCCGATCCACGCGGCCGTCGTCCGCAGCGTCTCCGCCTGGTTCGCGACCAGCCGGCCGAAGTCGAGCACGCGCAGGCGCTCGGGGCCGAGGGTGTCGAGCCAGCCGGGCAGGTAGTCCGCGTAGCAGCCGCCGCGGAACGCCATGTAGCGCTCGTTGTCGGGATCCAGGAAGTCGGCGTCGGTCAGGCGATCGGCAACCGCGAAGTACTCCTCGATCGGATAGTCGGCGGGGAACCGCAGTCGCACCTTCTGGTAGGTGAAGAACGAGATGGCACGGCTGACGGGCTCCCGGAACACGAGGAGCACGTGCGGGTTCACCAGGCGCGCGCGCATCGCTTCGGCGACGCGCGCGGCGCCGTAGAAGTACGACGGGGTCGCCTCGAGGCGGACCGGGCGATCGCTTCGTCCCGCGAAGTAGCCCTCCCACACCGATTCGGGGGCGAGCGGCTTGCCGTAGCGCGCCGGGAGGAAGTAGCGCGTCTCCTTGATCGACGACGCCGCGACGTCGGGGTGGGTCGAGAGGGAGACGAACAGCGAGGTGGTTCCCGCCTTGTTGACTCCGGCGATGATGACGTCGGCGCGGCTGCCTGCCATTGGCCATGCCCTCCCGAGGACGTCCCGTGGTGAGTCGCCCACCCTAGGCAACCGACCCACGACGGGACCGCGGCGCGACGTCGCGCGACGTGCGGGAGCGTCCGCGCCACGCGCGTCGCGGGGCGCTAGCGTCCCCGATGCCTTGATCACCAGCACCGTCTTCGTCGTCGACACCTCGGTACTCCTGGCCGACCCGTTGGCGGTGACGCGGTTCGCGGAGCACGAGGTGGTGCTCCCGCTGGTGGTCCTCACCGAGCTCGAGGGCAAGCGGCACCATCCCGAGCTCGGGTGGGCGGCTCGCCGGAGCCTCCGGCTCCTCGAAGATTTCCGTACCCGTCACGGCTCGCTCGTCGAGCCGATGCCGGTCAACGACGACGGCGGCACCCTGCGGGTGGAGCTCAACCACCAGGACCTCGGCACGTTGCCGCTGCCGCTCCGCGCCGAGGCCAACGACCACCGCATCCTCTCGGTGGCGTTGAGCCTGATCCGCGACGGCCGCGACGTCGTCGTGGTGACGAAGGATCTCCCGCTGCGCCTGAAGGCCGCGGTCGTCGGGCTCGCGGCCGACGAGTACCGCAACGAGCTGGCGTCGGACTCCGGGTGGACGGGCTTCGTCGAGCTCGACGTGTGGGGCTCGGTGATCGACGACCTCTTCGAACACCGGGTCGTCGATCTCGCCGAGGCGCGGGACCTGCCCTGCCATGCCGGGGTGGCACTCCATTCGGGCTCGCAGTCCGCGCTCGCACGGGTGCATCCGGACAAGCGACTGCACCTCGTGCGCGCCGACCAGTCCATGTTCGACCTCCGCGGTCGCTCGGCCGAGCAGCACATCGCCATCGACCTGCTCGTCGACGAGCAGGTCGGGATCATCAGCCTCGGCGGCACCGCGGGCACCGGCAAGAGCGTGCTGGCGCTGGCCGCGGGCCTCGAGGCGGTCCTCGAACGCCGCACGCACCAACGCGTCGTCGTGTTCCGGCCGATCTACGCGGTCGGCGGACAGGACCTCGGCTACCTCCCCGGCTCCGAGACCGAGAAGATGTCGCCGTGGGGCGCCGCGGTCACCGACGCCCTCGAGGCCATGGTGGGGCGGGAGGTGATCGAGGAGGTGTTCGACCGCGGGTTGCTCGAGATCCTCCCGCTCACGCACATCCGCGGCCGCAGCCTCACCGACAGCTTCGTCATCATCGACGAGGCGCAGAACCTCGAACGTTCGGTGCTGCTCACCGCGCTGAGCCGGCTGGGCCGGGGGAGTCGGGTGGTGCTCACCCACGACGTCGCGCAGCGCGACAACCTGCGGGTCGGTCGTCACGACGGCATCGTGAGCGTCATCGAGTCCCTGAAGGGGCACCCGCTGTTCGCGCACGTCACCCTGACGCGATCGGAGCGGTCGGCCATCGCGGCACTGGTCACCCAGGTCCTCGACGGCTGACCGCCCCGTACGCGGGGGTCGTGTCGGCCCGAGGGTCAGCTCGACTGGCCGGTGGTGCGACTGCCGAGCGTCACCTTGGCGGTGGTCGGCTGGCCGTCACGCGTGTAGGTGACGGTGATCTGGTCGCCACTCGAGTGCGACTGCACGGCTGACTGCAACGCCGCCGCGGTGGTGACGTTGGTGCCGTCGATCGCGGTGACGAGGTCACCGGCCTTGAGGCCCGCGTCGGCCGCCGCGCTACCCGCCTGCACGTCGGTGATCTGCACGCCGTTGGTGCCGGTCTGGACCGCCACGCCGAGGAACGCGGTCCCGGCCGAGGTACCACCGTTGCCGTTGCCGTTGCCGTTCCCGTTGCCGGGCAGCTGACCCTGGCCCTGGCCGTTTCCGGGGAGCTGACCCTGGCCGTTGCCGGGCAGCTGGCCCTGGCCCTGGCCGTTTCCGAACGGGCCGTTGCCGTTGGCCCGGCCGTTGCCGGGGAACGTGGCGGCATTGCGCGAGTCGGAGCCGCCCGAGGAGTCGCCGATCGCGTAGCCGATCCCGCCGAACACCAGGGCCGCCACGATCGCCGCCACGACCAGGCCGACCCACTTCGGGATGAAGATCCCGCCGGGCTTCTCGGCGGCGGCCGCCGCCGGGGCGGGCGCCGTGGCCGGGCTGGTCACGGGGGCGGTGACCGGGCCCGGACCGGGCGGGGGCGCCGACGCGGCCGCGGGGGCCGGCGCGGGCGACTCGGTCACGTCGTCCTCGTCGCCCGCGGCCTTCGCCGCGTCGTCCGGGGTGACCGGTGTGGTCTCGGCTGTCGGCGTCTCCTGCGGTTCCTGGGGCGTGGCCGCAGCCGGCACCTGGGGACTGGGGGCTTCGGGCACCGACGGTGTCGGTTCGCCCTCGGCCTGGGGTGTCTCGTTGCTCATGATCCGGATCCTCCCGGGTTCGACTCTCCCGCGACCATGGTGGTGTGGATCGGCTGAGAGGTCCCTGAGCGGGGTGACTGGTTCGCCGCCGGGCGGCGTCGCGGTCGATGGCGACCATTCGTGGCTGTTACGTTCGGGGGCCTTCGACGCACCCGGGAGCGCGATCACCATGGCCATCGACCTCGGGCTGGAGGGCAAGCGGGCTTTGGTCACCGGCGGGGGAGTGGGGATCGGCCGGGGTGTCGCGCTCTGGCTGGCGCATGCCGGTTGCGACGTCGCCGTCGCCGACAAGGACGCCGTCGCCCTCGCCGACGCGGTCGCGGAGCTTGCCGCCGTCGGACCACGCGTCGTCGGCGTGGAGGCCGACGTGCGCGATCCGGGAGCCGTGCGCGAGATGGTGGCCGGCGTGGTCGCCGAGCTGGGTGGTCTCGACGTCGCGGTGAACAACGTGGGGTCGCTCGCCGGTCGATCGCCCGAGGCGTTCCTCGACCTCGGCGACGACACGCTGCGCGACATCGTCGAGCAGAACCTGTTCGTCACCATGTGGTGTTGCCAGGCCGAGGCGCGGGCGATGGTCGATGCCGCGATCGCGGGAGTGATCGTGAACGTGAGCTCGGGTGAGAGCACGCGGCCCTCGCTGCGGATGGCGCCGTACGGGGCGGCGAAGGCGGCCGTCAACCATCTCACCGAGACGCTGGCGGTGGAGCTCGCCCCGCACGGGATCCGGGTGCTGGCCGTCGCGCCCGGCACCACGCTCACCCCGGTGGTGCGTGCCGCGCTGTCGGACGACACGGTCGAACAGCTGGTGGCCGCGCACCCGCTGGGGCGCCTCGGCGAGCCCGAGGACCTCGGCCGGCTCGTGGTGGCGCTGGCGTCCGACCTCGGCCGCAGCGTCACCGGCCAGGTGGTCTTCGGCGACAACGGCGCCCGGTTGGCCCGCAACCGTCCCGCCCTCTGAGCCCGTCCCGCCGGCCCCGTCCCGCCCCCGCGCCGCCCGGACGACGGACGCCGGCCAGTGAGTACGCTGCTGTCCGTGATCGTGGTCGTGGCGGCGCTCAAGGGCGGGGTGGGCAAGACCACGACCGCCGTGTACCTGGCCGCGGTCGCGGGCCCGGGGAAGCGGTCGGTGACCCTCGTCGACGCCGACCCGCAGGCCAGCGCGGCCGACTGGGTCGACCACGCAGCCGACGAGGGCCTCGCAGCGCTCACCGTGGTCGAGGCGCCGACCGAACGGCTCCTGGCCAAGGTCCTGGACAAGATCCCGGACGACGCGGTTGCCGTGGTCGACACCCCGCCGGGACACGAGCGGCTCCTGGGCAAGGCGCTGGAGCGGGCCGACGCCGTCGTGATCCCCACCCGGGTCGGCGGTGTGGAGACCCTCCGGGTCGAAGCGGTGCTCGACATGCTGCCGAAGCGCCTGCCGGCCGGACTGGTGATCGCGTCGGCCCGCACCTTCACACGGGACTACCAGGAGACGGTCGCCATGTGGACCGAGGCGGGCGTGGCGATCTGGGGATCGGTGCCGGAACGGGTCACGATCGCGTCGGGACCGGACAGTTGGCTCTCGGCCGAGGGGCTCGACGCCTACGGCGAGGTCTGGCGTCGGCTCCGGCGCGCCGCGCGCTACCCGTAGGTCCCGGCGCCCGGGGCGGTCACGGCGCCACCGGCAACTGCACGACGAAGCGGGCGCCGCCGACATCGCGGGGCTCGTAACGGATCCGGCCGCCCAGGTTGGTGACGATGCCTTCGGCGATCGCCAGACCGAGGCCGCTGCCCTGCTCGCCACTGCTCGTGCTCCACGTGAAGGGCTCGAACAGCTGGTCGACGAGCCCGTCGGCCACGCCGGGCCCGTCGTCTTCGACGGCCACTCGGGTGGCGGTGCCGTCGCGTCGCGCGACGATGCTGATCGACGACCCGCCGTGGCGGTACGCGTTGGTGAGCAGGTTGACCAGGACCCGATCGAGGCGGTCGGGGTTCCCGACGACGGTGAGACCGGGGTCAGGTCGGTGTCCACGGTCGCGCCGTCCGGCGGCGGCGCGGTCTCCAGTGCCCGTGTCACCCAGTCGGTGATGCAGACGTCCGTCGTCGGCGTGTCGGGATCGCCGTCCTCGATCCGGGTGAGGTCGAGGAGATCGGCCACCAGCGCGTCGAGATGCTGTCCCTGGCGCTCGAGCAGGTCGCAGCACTCGGCGATCTCCGCCGGCGACATCTCGGCGCGACGTGTGCCGAGCAGGCCGACCACGGTCCGGAGGGTGGCGAGTGGCGTTTGGAGCTCGTGTGCCGCGTTCGCCGCGAAGCGGCTGCGCTCGACGTCGAGCGCCGCGTGCTGTTCCTGGAGCCGTGCCCGCTCGACGACGCGTCCCAGTTGGGTGCCGACGTTCGCCACCACCTCGAGCAGCTCGTCGTCAGGTTCGACGATGCTCACCGAGAAGAACTCGAGCACGGCGACGACCTCGGTGCCGACGAGCACCGGGAACGCGAAGCCGGCCTTCACGCCGAAGGTGGTCTCGGGGATTCCCCAGCGTCGGAAGTGTGAGGTGAGGTCGCGGGCCCAGACTGCTTCACCGGCGGCGAACGCACGACCGGCCAGCCCTTCGCCGCGTCCGAGCGGTTGGACGTCCTTGCGGGCCCGGAACGTGGCGAACACGCTGGCGTCGTCGAAGTGCCAGATGCCGGACGGTTCCAACTCGTCGGTGCCGGGATGGTGCCGGTAGACGTGGCCGACCGGCCACCCGGTATGGGCGCAGATCGCGTCGATGGTGCGGGCGAACGCCTCGTCGGGGTAGGCGGCTTCGTTCGCCGCGATGGCCACGCCCTTGAGCAGGCGGACCGTCGCGGTCTCGTGCCACAGCGCCTGCTCGACCCGCTTGCGATCGGAGACGTCCTCGATCTGTGAGATGAAGTAGCGCGGCGACCCGTCGGAGGCGCGCACGAGGGCTGCCGACAGGTTGACCCACACCACGTGACCTTTGGCGTGGACGTAGCGCTTCTCCATCGAGTAGTTGGAGATGTGGCCGGCGAGCACCTGGTACAGCAGGCCGACGTCGGTCTCGAGGTCGTCGGGGTAGGTGATGTCCTGGAACGTCTTGCGCACGAGCTCGTCCGGTTCGAACCCCACGATCTCGCACAGCGCCGGGTTCACGTGGAGGAAGCGCCCGTCGGTGCCGATGAGCGCCATGCCGATCGGAGCGTTGTCGAACGCGAGCTCGAACCGTTCGTGGGCTTCCTGGAGCTGGTCGTCCTCGCGCCGGCGCCGGGTGACGTCGGTCGCCGTGACGACGCGTACCGGCGAGCCGCGGAACGTGACATCCGCGGCGCGCGACTCGACGACGAGTCGGGTGCCGTCGATGCGACGACACGGGTACTCGACGGCTTCCTCGTCGGAACGAACCGAGTTGACGACGTCGGCCAGTGACTCGGGCGCGATCAGGTCGAAGACGTCACGACCGATCGTGTCCGAGCGGTCGGCGAATCCGAAGACATCGGCGAAGGCCTGGTTGGCCTCGACGATGGTCCCGCCGGAGTGGACGACCATCCCTTCCGACGCCGCGTGCATGATCCGCAGCAGGAGCTGGTCGGAGTCCCGGCGGCGGGCGAACCGGGGCGAGGGTCGGCCCGGTTCGCTCGACCGCGCGGCCGGCCGTTCTCCATCGCCTGATCGTCGTGCGCACGTACCACCCATCCCAGCCACACCCCGCCCGGCGGTTCACCGGGGGGGAACCCGCGCCGTGCCACCGACGGGGCTCTCTCCCGCCCGGAGGATCGGCACCCGAGCCCCAGGGCTTGAGGAAGCGGGAGTAGCATCGAGTCATGGACGTAGGACCCGTCGAACTGCTCATCGTGCTGGCCGTCGTGCTCCTCCTGTTCGGCTCGAAGAAGCTGCCGGAGTTGGCGAAGGGCATGGGCCAGGCCGCCAAGGAGTTCCGCAGCGGTCTGCACGACGAGGATCCCCCTGCGGCCGCCCCCGCCGAGTCCAAGCCCAACGAGGACCCCGGCACCACGGCGTAGCAGGATCGAACGATCTGATGGGGGGCGACGAGGGCCGGTTGTCGCGCGCGACAATCGAGTCAGCCGTCGGATGATGGGTGGCGGGCGTGTCCCGTCCGCACCGGCCCGCTCTGGAGGACGTCAGTGAATGACTTCGCAGGCAAAGTCGCCGTCGTCACCGGTGGCGCGAGCGGCATCGGTGAGGGCCTGGTGGCGGCGCTCCTCGAAGAAGAGGCCAGGGTCGTGATCGCCGACATCGAGCAGCCGGTGCTCGACGAGGCTCTCGCCAAGCTCGAGGGGAAGGGCGAGGTGTCGGGGATCGTCACCGATGTCGCGTGGCCGGAGTCGGTCGAGGCCTGTGCGCAGCAGGTGTACGACACCTACGGCGTGTGTCACCTCCTGTTCAACAACGCCGGCGTGGGCGGCGGTGGCGTCGCCAAGCCGTGGAACTGGACGCCCAACGACTGGACGTGGTGCTTCGGCGTCAACCTGTTCGGTGTCGGCCACTGCGTCGCGTCGTTCGTGCCGCGGATGATCGAGGGTGGCGAGGAAGGCTGGGTCGTGAACACGTCGTCGGGTGACGGTGGATTCCAACCGCTCCCGGACCTCGGCGTGTACGCAGCGTCGAAGGCGGCGGTGTCCACCTACACGGAGTGTCTCGCCAACGCGTTCATCAACGAGGGCACCAACCTCCGGGCCGCGGTGTTCTATCCGGGTGGCAACGGGTTGCTCGAGACCCGCCTCTGGAACAGCGGCCGTAACCGGCCCGCCGACCTCCAGCGCGAGCATCCCCACCTCGACCAGCAGTGGGACTACCAGGAGCACAAGCAGCAGATGGAGGAGGCCGGGGTCCAGGTCGCCGATCTCGTCGAGCTCGGCCATTCGGTCCTGCACGGCCTGCGCGACGGCAAGTTCATCATCCAGCTGGACGTCGAGTCGAGCGGTGAACTGATGGCGCAACGGGCCGAGAAGATCGGTCGCGGCGAGCTGCCGACGATCAAGCGGGGCGGCGCCTTCGAGTGATCGGCGCGCAGATCACGTGCGAGGTGTCGTCGCGCGACCGCTGCGGGCGATTGCCTGCTCGTCGGTGCCGAGGTACGACGCGATCACGATCTCGTCGCGCCGCACATACTCCGGCGTACCCTCGCTGATCACTCGGCCAGCTTCGAGACAGTAGATGCGATCGCTGATCGCCATGACGAGGGGCATGTCGTGCTCGATCACGAGCAAGCTCGCGTCGAGCTCCTCGCGGACGCGCATGATCAATGGCCCGAATGCCTCGGTCTCGCGCTGCGCGATGCCGGCGGTCGGCTCGTCGAGGCAGAGCACCCGCGGTTCGACGGCTACCAGGCACGCGAGTTCGACGATGCGGCGCGTTCCGGTGGAGAGCTCGTTGATGAAGCGGTCGGCGTAGTTGCCGAGCCCGAGGAACGCGATGATCTCCTCGGCCTGCGATCGTTTCGCCCGCTCGAACCGGCGTGCCCTCGGCAGCCGCAGCGCCACGCTGATGGGGCCCGCGTGTGCGCCGGACTCGAGCGAGACCTGCACCGTCTCCCGCACGGTGAGGTCGGCGAACAGCCGCGCGTCCTGGAAGGAGCGGCCGAGACCGAGCGCGGCGCGGCGGGGCGGGCTCGCGCGCGACACGTCGCGGCCCTCGAGCATCACGGTGCCGTCGCTCCGCAGGAACCCGCCGACCGCGTTCATCAACGTGGTCTTCCCGGCACCGTTCGCACCGATCAGGCCGACCGTCTCCTGGGCTCCCACCCAGAGGTCGACGTCGTCGACCACCACCCGCTTGCCGAATTTCACGCTGAGTCGCCGCACCTCGAGCGCGACGGCGGTGTCCGTGGCGGCGACGCGCCGCGGCGTGATGCGCTTGCCGGTGGCCACCGCCACTCGCGGCACCTCCGCAGCCGGTGGCAGCTTCCGCCCCAACCAACCGAAGAGCAGGTCGCGGATGCTGTAGAGGATCTGCACGAGCCCCGCGGGGAAGTAGAGCAGCAGGATGAGCAGGCCGGCGCCGCTCGTGAAGAGCGCGACCTCCGGACTGTCAGGGAAGAGCGACGGGATGCCCACCACCCACAGCGCGCCGAGCACGGCTCCCGGGATCGAGGAGAGGCCACCGATCACCGCCATGGCCACGACCGACAGCGACTCCGCGGCTCCGAAGCGCTCGGGGGCGAAATTCACGAGCAGGCCGGCGAACAGGCCTCCTGCGAGCGCGGCGAGACCGCCGGCGATCACGAACGCAGTGAGCTTCGTCCGCACGGGCGAGAGCGCGACCGCCGCCGAAGACTGCTCGTTGTCGCGCACCGCGATGAAGGACCGCCCGACCCCGCTCCGCCGGATCTGCACGACGAAATAGACGCCGACGGCGAGCACCAGCAGACAGAGGAAGTAGTAGGTGCGCTGCGAGGTGAGGTCGACGCCCAGGAGCTCGCCGCGATGCACCTGGACCGCGAGGCCGCTGGGGAGCAGGAACGGGCGCCGGAACAGCCACGACGACACCGCGATCGCAAACGCCAGTGTCGCGACCGCGAGGAACAGGCCTCGGAGTCTCAATGCGGGCGCGCCGATCACGAGCGCGACGAGCATGCCGACGACGGTGACGAGCAGCACGGAGACGCCGAAGCTCAGACCTTCACGAACGAGCGCGGCCGTGCCGAAGGCCCCGATGCCCGCGAGCGCGAACTGGCCGAGCGAGAGCTGTCCCGCCCATCCCGTGAGCACCGTGAGCGACAACGTGACCAGCGCGTAGATCAACACCCGGCTGAACAGCAGCTGTTGCGACGGACGGGTGACGATGAACGGGAAGATCACGGCCGCGAAGAGCGCCAGCGCGGTTCCGAGTCGCGGCAGGTTCCGCACGAGCCAGAGGCCCTGGAGATTCGCCGGCACGGGGCGGACCCGCGGCGAGAACGACCAGGCGTCGACGTGGTCGGTGTCGCGATCGCGGCCGCCCATCACCAGGAGGATGATGAGCACCGCGACGAACAACACCCCGTCGAGCAAGCCGACCTGGGAGGGGTAGTTGTAGAAGAGCAGCGCCTCTGCGATTCCGATGGCGATGCCGCCCACGACGGCTCGCGGCATCGACCACATGCTGCCGATCAGCGCGGCGACGATCGCCCGCAGCAACACGCCGGGACCCAACGTGATCGTCTCGGTGGCCGTGGAGCTGGTCAAGGGCGTCGTCAAGATCATGCCGAGTGCTGCGAGCACCCCCGCGATCGTCCAGACGAGCGTCGACATCTTCTTGGGACTGATCGAGGAGAGGCGCGCCGCGTCGGGGTTGGCGGCCGACGCGCGGATCGCCACTCCGTACTTCGTGTGGTTCAGGAACACGGTCAACACGATCGCGAGGAGGGGCACGACGATGAGCACGAGCAGGTGCTCACTCCGGATGAACAAGCCCTCGAACTCCCAAGTGAAGGAGAAGGCGGTCGGAAAGGAGGCGTAGGTGTCGAACTTGGGCAACACGAACTGGAAGAAGAGCAAGAGCTGCGCGAGCCCGATGGTGGCGACGAACAGCACGACGCGCGGTGAGTGGAAGAGCCTTCGGACCACGACGAGTTCGATCCCGGCACCGAGGAGTCCGCCGACGACGACGCAGGCAGGGAGCGCGATCCAGTAGTCGACGCCCCAATTGATGACGAGCCGCGCGAGCAACGCTGCGGCGAAGGCGCCCATCTCGACGATCGCGAAGTTGATGACCCGTGTCGACCGGTAGATCAGGATCAGCCCGATGGCGATCACACCGTAGGTCAGGCCCTGCATCATTCCCGAGAAGATCGACTGACGTGGGAAGTCGAGCGCCAACGTGACGAGGGACGAGGTCATGACTCGCCGGCGGAAAGGAACACGGCCCGCACGAGGTCGTCGCGTTCGAGCAACTCGCTCGCGACGCCCTCGAACTTCACCTCGCCCTTCTCCATGAAGACCGCCCTGTCGGCGATCGACAGGGCGACGTTCAACGACTGTTCGACGATGATCATGGTCATGCCGCGAGCCTGGAGCTCGCGGACCACCTCGAGGAGGCGCTGCACCACGAGGGGCGCGAGCCCGAGCGACAGCTCGTCGATGATGAGCACCTCGGGCTCGTGCAAGAGCGTCATCGCCAGCGCGACCATCTGCTGTTCGCCGCCCGAGAGGTCGCCCGCGGTGGAGCGCATCCGCTCGCGCACGACGGGCAGGAGCTCGCACACGCGCTCGACGCGCCGGTCGAGGTCCTTGCCCGAGTAGAGGAAGCCTCCCATCCGGAGGTTCTCCTCCACCGAGAGCGGCGGGAAGATCGCGTTGCCGCCCATGAGTTGGACGATTCCGATCTTCACCCGCAGCTCCGCGTCGGCGTAGGTGACCGTGCGCCCGTTGAACCGGACGACGCCACGTTGCGGGACGCCCAGCCCGCTGATGACACGCAACAGGGTGGATTTTCCCGCGCCGTTGGTGCCCAGAAGCGCGAGTGTCTCTCCCTTGTGCACGTCGACCGACACGTCGAACAGCACCTGAACCTTGCCGTAGGAGAAATCGAGGTTCCGCACCTGTATGACGGGGGAGTCGGCGCCGTGGTCACGCAGACGGGCCTGCTCGTCGTGCTCCTCCTCGAGCTCCTCCACCACGAGGGCCATGTCCTGGCGGACGTACCGGGCCCCGTACGCGATCAGCGCGCCACCGATCAGCGCGGCAGGGAACACGACTACCGCGACCGCGCCGCGGCGACCGATCTCGTCGGCGAGCAGCCCGGTGACCACCGCACCGAAGAACGATCCGAAGAGGAACACGTAGAGCCCGATCATGGCGACGCCGCGCGAACGCAGCCGGTACGGGATGATGGCCGAGATCGGTGCGATCACGATTGCGAACGCGGATTGCGCCATCGCGTTGCCGATCCCGATGAGCACCAGGAGCGGAGCGAGGCTCGGCATGAAGATGCCGATCGCGATGAAGACGCCGAACGACGCGATCAGGGTGCCGATGAACACCAGGGACTTCGGCGGGCTGTTGCGGAACAGCGTGTCGCTGCGCTTCCCGACGAAGGCCACGGCGATCAGCCCCGGCACGATCGTCGCCGACGTGGCCAGTCCGCGTTCGAACCCGCCGAGGCCGAAGCGATTCTTGAAGATCAGATTGAGGAACAGCGGAACGCTGAAGAGGGCGAAGCCCACTGCCGCCATACCGAGGAGGACGAAGTGGAACGTCTTGATCTTGTTGAGTCGCTCGAACGCGACGCTCAGGGAGATCGGTAGCTCGTCGGTGTCCTCATCGACCAGCTCGCCCAGCACCGCCTGCATCTCGTGCCGTCCACGCTTGGGCTCCTTGAGCCTCGCGGTGGCCACGGCGATCGGGATCGTCGCGACTCCCGTGGCGATGAACACCCATCGCCAGCCTTCGGTACCGCCGGCCACCGCGGCGATTCCGCCGGCGATGATCGGCCCGAGCCCGTTCCCGCAGTTCTGCATGATGTTGCTCAGGGCGAAGACCCGGCCGCGGGCCTCGATCGGGTAGGTGTCGATGAGCAACGGGCTGTGCGTGGGCAGTTGGTAGGACTGGCCGAGCCCGCTTGCGAGCCGGGCCACGAACAGTTGGAACGCGTTCTGGACGAGCGCGGTGAGCGCCACCGCGATCGACCAGGCGCTGATGGAGATCGCGGCCAGCTTCGTCCGCGAGCGACGGTCGGCGATCGAGCTCAACGGGATCGCGCCGGCGAGGAACAGGACGCCGAACGCGCCGCCGATCGCCGCGATCACGGCGTCGCTCACGCCGAGCGTCTTTTGGATGTCCGGCGCGAGCACGCTGAACCCCGATCGGTCGACGAACTCGATGAACTGTCCGAGGCCGAGCACGACGACCATCGACAGGCCGCCGATCTCGAGTCCGTGGCGCAGGGTCATCGCGTCGACGCCGACCCCCGGCATCTGCTCGTCGGCGAGCTCGGCGACCATCGCCGTCGTCCGCTGCTCGCGGAGGGCCTCTTCTTCGAGCATGCGCGCCGTGAGCGCCGCCGCCGAGTCCGTGCCCTGAGCTCCGCCCTCTTGTGGGTCCGAGACGTCCTCGGCCATCGCGGCTATTTCGTGCTGCCGGACTTCGATGTCGCGACCGCGACCTTCACGGGCGTGACTTTGCCGCCGACCGGCAGGAACCCACCTTCGCCGTCGTTCCCGCTCTTCGAGTACTTCGCGGCGTAGACGTAGTTCCCGGCGTCGTACTTGCCCTTCGTCCAGGTCCCGGCCGGCCCGGAGTTGCTCGGGATGGTGCCGATCGCGACCAACGACTTGAGGAACGCCGCCTGGGTGAGGTCGCCGGAGACGCCTTTGATGCCCTGGGCGATCAGATTCATGATGATGCAGTACTGGCCGTAGGCGGCGTACGCGTTCTCCGTCGGCTGGTAGCTGATGATGCTGCCCTTCGTCGCCTCGGCGTTGCAGTCCTTGGTCTCCTGCGAGAAGTCGCTGTCGGGCCAGGTGACGCTCACGCCGTTCGCGCCTTGCCACGCATCGGCAACCGGCTTGTAGAACTTCGCCACCGTGTCGGTGGTGGTGTTGCGGTTGGCCGTCCACTTCGGCGCGTACCCGATCTTCTGCGCTTCGGCGACCAGCGTCTCACCGGCCAAGGCGTCGGCGGCGTTGAACACGAAGGTCACGCCGTCGTTCTTCAGTCGCTGGACCGCGACGTCCTGCTGCGAGCAGGTCGTCGGGCTGGTCGCGCACGGGAGCACGATGTTGTCGGTGACCTTGTAGCCGAGCTTCTCGAGGGTCGGCACCAGCGTGCCGTTGATCGTCTTGAGCGCCTGCGCGTTGCCATCGCTCGCGACGATCCCGATCTTCTGCTTCTTGAGCAGCCCGCGTGCCGCGCTCACCTGTGCCCAGGCGAGCATCTGGCGGTCGACCGACATCCCGGTGTTCCCGTCGGTCAGGATGCGCCCCTTGGCGTCCTTGAAGAGCTGGGCGGTGAAGCCGACGTTGCCGATCACCGGTGTCTGGTGGTCGATCGCGACGCAGCGTGCGAGGTCTTCTGCGCTCACCGACGCGAACACCACTACGAACGCCTTCTGCTCCTCGGTGGCCCACAGGCACGCCGCCTGGTAGTCCTCGGGCTTCGGTTGCGACGGCAACAGCTGCAGCGCGACGTCGACCTTGTACTTCCCCGCCTTGGCGCCGGCGTTGATCTCGTTCTCCAGCTCCGTGAACTGTTGGGAGGGTTTCCCGAGGTCTGGAACCAGACCGGCGTCGACGAGTGACTGGAGGTTCAGGGCGATCACTGCCACCTTCACCGTGTTCGTGGCGGTGTCCACGCCGTCGGTCGCCGACGGAGTCCTCGCCGTCGCGACCGCGCTCGTGAGAGCGGTGCTGAGCGCGGCTCGCGAGCACCAGGACGAGAAACGTCGCGAGCGTGCGCCGGGTGCGGAGTCGATGGAGCATCATGTCCCCCCGTCCATGACTATGTTCGGGGGTTTCTACCACATTCCGCTCGTCATGGGTCGCCGGCTCTCGGCGCTGTCCGTACCGGCACGGAGCACCTGAGAGGCCCGCGTCTCGCTCCGCACCTCGTGATGGTGACCGAGTCCTTCTATGACCGGGAGTGGCGGACGTCAGCACCGCGGCGGGGTATTGCCCGGAGCAGCACCTCTGGTCCGCCGCCAGCGCGTTCCTCGAGCTCGACGATGTCCCTCAGCAGCTCGCACATTGATCGGCGTCCCTCATAACCGGGCCCGAGCGAAGCAATCTGGAGCGCTACGCCTGCTGGTCACAACTTGGACGCCGACGGGGCCAGGGAGGCCCGGGCCCCGTCGCGTCGTTGTCTTCTCGACTACTTGACGTCGAACTCGCCGTGGAGGCCCTTCGTGTAGTCGTCGCTCGAAGGATCGTCGCCCTGCGTGCTGACGTAACCGTAGTGGCCGGGCTCAAGGCTCTGCTCGAGATACGCTGTCTTCCCCGCGTCGATCGACGAGATGCCGCCGACGATCACGCCGGGCGGAGTCGCCGACGCTCCCGTGCCGCTCCCGCTGAAGAGGGTGTTGAAGTAGTCACGCACCTCGTCGAGGGTGTGGCCGTCCCCGACCTTCACCAGGGTGAAGCTGTGCACGTTCTGCCCGTCGTTGGTGACCTTCACCGTGACGTTGCGGCCGATGTCGGCGGTGTCGAAGGTGATCCCGGTGTCGGTGAGCGTCGCGTCCCGCACTGTCGTCGGCGGCTTCAGGCTCGACTTCCCTTTCTCGACGTCGAAGGTCTTGATCATCCCTTTCATGAAGTGCGGTGTGCCGTCGGGCGCGGGCACGAAGCAGAGCATGCCGTAGTGACCCGCCGGCAGCTGCGTGATCGTGGCCGTCTGCTGCTTGGGCCCGAGGATGTCGGGGGTGCCCGACGGGCCGTTCTGGGTTGCGTCGGGAGCGGCGATCTTCTGAAACGCGGTGTCGTCGTTCGAGCTCGCAGCCTTCTTGAGCTGCGCGACCGTGACGCCCTTCTTGAGCTCCACGATCGAGAGCATGTGGTTCTCGACACCGACGTTGTCGAAGCCGATCTTGACCCAACCGGCCTTCGGCGCGCCCGATACCTTGTACTTGTACTCACTCGCTTTCACGTCGAGCGTGTTGGAGCTTGCTGCTCCGGCGACGCTCGTCACCGTGAGAACCATCGCGAGCACAATGGCGAATGACGAGAAGACGGCCCAGAGCCGGGCGGCACGCAGGCGCCGCGAATGGATACGCATGAGGATTTCTCCCTCCCGAGAAACGGGCCAGAGTTGGTTACGGTGTGCCCGCACACCTCCGGGCCGCGTGAGTCTGTCACATCTCATGACGCCTTCGGGTCAGTCGAGCGTCATTACGCGCCCTTCCTGGCGGAATCCACCAAGTCCTCAGGTCCTCAAAGCGTCCTCAGCATTGAGGACCTTTCGGTGTCCTGGCGGTCACTGACGGCGACTCACCACAGCCTGGACGTGCTGGTCAGAGGCCATATTGGGCGGTCCGGCGAGGCGAGGTGGCAGCGAGTCGGCCTGTACGCCGGAGACCATGGAGGGCCCTGACCTGGGGCCAGAGCTGTAGCCGATCTGCCCTCTGACCTGCGGTTTCGTTGTTGAGCGGTTGTCGCCAATTCGCATGGTTTTTCGACCTCCCGCGGCCCATCCGCGGCCCACGATTCGCGGGGCCGCGAAGAGGGCCGCCATTACCTCCAAACTGTCTCCGCGAATCGGTCAACCTCTGAGCCGAGAGGTGAACGATCGCACGACACGTTGGACATCGTCGCCCGTGATCTCGGGCCAAGCCGGATCGCCGTAGGCCTTCAGGTAGCGGACGACCCGCGTCGCACCGTCGATGAAGCGCTCGACCATCAGCTCGCGCACGACCTTGGGGAGACCTCGCGGCCCGTTGTTCGTCGCGTCGGCGACCGCGCCGTTCGCGGTCTCGTGTCTCGAGCAGGCGGTAGATGTCATACGCATCCGAAGCTCGCTTCTCGTCCTGCTGCCGATCGCAGAACGCGTGGAGCTTGGTCGCGACAAGTGCCGCGGGCATGGCGACCGGCAACATCACATCGACGTCCGACGCCGCGACAACAACTCGTAACGGTTCCGCGCTTTCGAGAGCCCATCGGTGGCCGAGGACGAACAATCGGGGGAGTGGAGCACCGATGTCGGAGACGTCGGCCGGCAGCGCCTGGGTGTCGATGATCTCGAGTTTGGTGCCGTCGATGAACACCCGGTGCGCTCGGTCGCCCGGATCCGGTTCGGCGATGCCAGCTTCGACGAGCAACTGCGCGCCCGAGTCGGTTGCCAATCCCACGACCTCGTCGACGACTGCGTCGACATCGCCGGTGGCCCGGTGCACGTGCCCGAGCCGGCACGTGACCGCGAGGCCGCCGATGATTGCGAGTCGGAGACCTTGAACGTTGTGCGCGCGTTCTGCAGCGCGCACCATCTGCGCGACCGCGTCACCCGTCAGCACGACGCTCGGCGGCGTCACCAGACCCGCCGGAAGGGCGCCGGAGGACTCCAGTCGCGGAGGATCTCGACACCTCGTGCACGGTCAAGGGAGAGATCGAGCGCAACGAAGAGCGGATGCACGACGGGCCAGTGAAGCCATGGCGTGCCGAGTGACGGAGCGTCGTAACGAGGCCGAACTACGAGCACGGTTGGCGCGACCGCGATCGTGCACGCGCGTTCGTCGACCCTGTGGGCGGCCAGCAGCTCGTGCTGTGCGGCGCGAACGTCGCGCTCGCTCGGAACGTAGAAGTCGGGTGGCGCGCCCGAAGCGACAACGACGGGTGCCGACCACGCCGCGGCGGCAAGGGTGCTCCCGACGCCCCAGCCCGGCTCATCGAGCGAGTCGAGACCCAGCTCGAGCCGGGTGCCGGGAGACGGAGTTTCGGCGAACGTGTGCCGGTCGGGCTTCCACGCGTCGGCGAGTGACCAAAACAGCTCCGGGACGAGCGGGCGACCGTCGTCCTCGACGAGCGACGCGGCTCGAAGCTCGGAGAGCGCTGCGCTGACGGTGCTCGGTGCGAGATCGCCGCGGCGGGCGATCTCGCGTACGCCCGGCGGGTCGCCGGGGTCGAGGAGAAGGCAGGCTGCGGTGGTGATGCCGGCGCGCCCGCGGATTGGATCGCGAGGGCCGGTGCCGATCGAGGTCGGGCTCGTCACGATGTTCGTGGTGTGCAGCACCAGCCCCGGCGCGCGCAGGTCGATCTCGCCGCGCCGATCGAGCCAACCCCAGCCGTGTTCTCGCAGGATTGCCTTGGTCGCATCGGGCACCGCGCCTGCGACCACCACGCCAAGCACAGGGTCTCCGGTTATCTGACGTATCGACTCGAGCTGGGCATCCCAGGTCCGGAGTGCATTCGCGATCGGCCCCGGTTCGGCACGGTTGGCAACGCCCTTGACCTCGACCGCGAACGTGGTGCCGCCCGGAATCGACACGATGAGATCTGGCCCGTCCTCCGGACTCCGGACGATGTCGATCGAGGCCTCCAGGGCCTCGCTTAGGGCGCGGACCAACGCCTCCTCGGCATCGACCCCTACGTCTGCTGCAGTTCGCCTCGCCACAGAGCTAGGCTAGCGCGTTCGGTGTTCGGTTACAAGGGAACGCTGAACAGTTTGAAGTAATTGTCTCGATACGTGCGCCTGCGGCCCACGGTCGGTCCTGACCCACGTTTCCGCAGGTCAGGACCGGTGGGGCAGCGAGTCGGCCTGTACGCCGGATTCTGTACGGACCGAGGTCCGTGGTGGCCATCCATCTGGGCCGCCGGTCGCCCGACGGCTCGTGCGGCCTACCCGGGGGTCGAAGGGCGGGCCGCCCTCCCCCTGTTCGGCCTTGCTCCCGGTGGGGTTTACCGAGCCACCCGGGTCACCCCGGGTGCTGGTGCGCTCTTACCGCACCGTTTCACCCTTGCCTGTGCGCACCGGCCCGGAGGCCGGCCCGCCATCGGCGGTCTGCTCTCTGTTGCACTTTCCTGCGGGTCGCCCCGACTGGGTGTTACCCAGCACCGTGCCCTGTGGAGTCCGGACGTTCCTCGGAGCCGGTCCCGTCGCGGACGGCCCGGTCCGCGGCCACCCGGCCGACTCGCTGCCGCCGACCAGCCTAGGGGCGAGCTCGACCTACCGGGTCGTGCCGCGGGCACGGGCGGCCGCCCGTGCCCCGAAGAAGCCGCCGAGCATGCCGAGCCCGGCGGCGATGACGACCTGACCGAACAGCTGACCCGGCCGCAGCGCGGGGCTGTGGCCGGTGAACAGGCCCTTGTGCTCGTCGCGCACCAGCCAGATCCCGATGCGCACCGGGATCCAGAGCACGAACGCGCCGAGGCCGGCGAGGGTGCCGTTGGTGAGCGCGCCCTCGGGGGCCGTGCGTCCGGCCTGCCAGCCGCCGAGCCCGTACCCGAAGAGGATGGCGATGAACAGGGGGTAGATCCAACCGCTGTCCTTGAAGCTGTCGACGTTGCGGTCGAGGATCGCCTCGACCACGCTGGCGACGACGAGCACGCACAGCCCGAGCAGCGCGCCGCGGGAGACCGCGCGCCAGTCGACGAGTGGCCCCTCCTCGGTGGAGTCGTCCTCGACGGGCGGCGGTTGCTCCGGTGCGTCCATGCTCACGATCTTGCCTCGTCGGGCGCGGATTCGTGGAACAGCTCGTCCACGGGCTCGATCAGGCCGTCGTGCACGAGTGGCCGGAGGTAGCCGCGCTGCTGCACCAGGATGACGGCGGCGAGCATGAGGTACACGCAGCCCACGCCGAGCCGTTCGAGCGCGCGCAGGTGGTCGGGGAGCACCGCGCCCAGCACGAACTGCGAGATGAACAGGGCGAACAACGCCCAGGCCTCGCGCACGCTCATCCTGCGGTTGGCGAGGATGGCGATCGCGAACACCGACTGCGCGGCGGTGAGGAACAGCTCCTCGCGCTGCAACGGGTCGAGCGGGAGCCCGGAGAGGTGGCCGGCGGAGATCGCGTAGACGATCGGGAGCGAGCCCACGAGCAGCGTCCACTGGTTGACCTTCGACGACAGCAGCGTGCCGAGCCCCGCGCTGGTGTTGAGCCTCCACGCGAACAACGCGGCCACGAGCAGCTCGGGGGCTTCCGAGGCCAACGGCGCGACCCACTGCACGAGCAGGAAGGTGTCGATCCCGGCCTGCTCGCCGAGGTGCACGAGCGACTCCGCGAACGGCTCGGCGCAGAGGAAGATGACGCCCGCCGCGTAGGTCAGCAGCGTTCCCACCACGATCCGTCGTTGCCTCGTCGGCAGCGTCCCGATCAGCCGGGCCGGACCCACGAGATGTGGTTTCTCCGACGGCGCCCGCCAGATGCGCGCGACGAACAAGACGAAGATCCCGATGAGGATCACCGAGTCGACGATCGTCAGCGTGCGCTTGAGCGGGAGCGTCAACGAGTAGAGCGTGGCGATGGCGAGGAACGTGATCTCGATGGCGTGCGGTCGCTCCAGCGCGACGTCGGTGTCGACCTCGCCCTCGTAGCCGCGCGACCGGGCGATGCTCTTCATGCGCCACGCCGCGAGCAGGACCACCAGCGACCAGCCGACGCCGATCAGCAAGCGGTTGCCGCCGGTCATGTTGGCGAGGGCGAGTGGCGCGAACTTGTCGGGGTTCTCGCCGGCCTTGTAGGCGAAGGTGAAGTCGACGGCGTACTCGGGCAGCACCGCGATGAGCGCCAGGACCGTGAGCGCGAGGCCCTGCGACACGTCGAGTTGGAGCACCTCGGCCGCCCACGCCAGGAGGAAGGCCGAACCGAGGATGGCGAAGCCGAACACGATCGGGGCGACCACCTCGCCCAAGCCGGCCCCCGTGAGCCGGCTGACCGCACCCGGCAGGGTGAGCAGGAAGGCCGCGGCGAAGGCCAGCACTTGGCCCCGGGGCCCCCGCAGGCTGGACGGAGAGCTCTCGGGGGCGATCGGCGTCACCCGCACCATTCTACGAAAACGGCGAATGAACTCTCAGGAAGCGGGGAATAGCGGCCGAAGTTCTCTTCGTTGGACGCGGTTTGCGGGAATGCCCCCGAACCCGCCGGAACCGAAAAGGCACTGAAGGATGATCAACCACTGGCGCCAGTACGCCCGCTGCCTCGGAGCCGACCCCGAGCTGTTCTACCCGCCGCCGGACTCCGACGACGGGGCCGAGGCGGCCAAGGCGATCTGTGCGGTCTGCCCGGTCCGGGAACCGTGCCTGGACCACGCGCTCACCGCCCGGGAGAAGCAGGGCGTCTGGGGCGGCCTCGACGAGCGGGAACGGCGTCGGCTCGTCCGCCAGCGACGCAAGACCGCCTGACCGGAGCCGTTTCCCGTCCTCGGTGCGGCTGTTGCCCGCACCCGCGCCGGTAGCATCCGGTTGATGAGTGCTGCGCTGTGGCCCGACGTCATCGGGCGTCTGCTCCGGCGCGAGGACCTCCCCGACGGCCTCGTCGAGCAGGCGATGTCGACGATCCTGGCCGGTGACGCGACCGACGCCCAGATCGCGGCCTTCGCGGTGGGTCTCCGCGCCAAAGGTGAGGCGGCCGGGGAGCTCGCGGCCCTGGTCCGCACGATGCTGCAGTTCGCCGACCACGTCGACCTCACCGATCTCGACGGTCCGGTCGTCGACACCTGTGGCACGGGAGGCGACGGCGCCGGCACCGTGAACGTGTCGACCATGGCGGCGGTCGTCGCCGCCGCCTCGGGCGTGCGGGTCGCGAAGCACGGCGGCCGGGCCGCGTCGTCGAAGTGCGGGTCGGTCGACGTGCTCGAGTCGCTCGGTGTCGTCATCGACCTCGGTCCTGAGGGCGTCGCCCGGTGTGTGCGCGACGTCGGCATCGGGTTCTGCTTCTCGCAGCGGTTCCACCCCGCGATGCGGTTCGCGGCGCCCGTGCGCCGCGAGCTCGGAACGCCGACCACGTTCAACTTCCTCGGTCCGCTCGCCAACCCCGCGGGCGCCGACCGCCGCACCGTGGGGGTGTCGGACCCGGTGATGGCCGAACGGGTGATCCGCACGCTCGCCACCCTCGGCGTGGAGCGTGCGCTCGTGTTCTTCGGCCACGACGGTCTCGACGAGTTGACGGTCACCGACTCGTCGACGGTCTACGAGCTCGAGCAGGGCGCCGTGCGGATCTACGACGTCGACCCGGTCGACCTCGGGATCCCGCGGGCCGAGCTCGGCGCGCTCGCCGGCGGTGACGCCGCCGGGAACGCCCAGGTCGTGCACCAGGTGTTCGCCGGCGCGACCGGCCCCATCCGCGACATCGTCACCCTGAACTCGGCCGCCGCGCTGCTCGTCGCCGACACGGTTCCCGATCTCGCGGCCGGCATCGAGCAGGCTCGCGCGGTGATCGACGACGGGCGCGCCGCGGCCACGCTCGAGGCGTTCGTGCGGGTCAGCGTCGCCGCCCGGGAAGGAGGCGTCGGCTGATGGCCCGCGCGCTCGAGTGCCCGGCGTGCGGGGCCAAGCACCGCATCGACAACCTGCCCGACTCGCCGACCTTTCGGTGCGACCGGTGCGGCCAGGTGCTGAAGATGCCCGCACCGGTCACCACCGGCGGACCGCCGCCGCCGCCCCGTTCGAGCGGGACCGCTCCGGTCGCACCACCAGCGCGGCGCCGTGCCCCCGGCGACGAGGCCCCCGGGTCCGCCCCGCGGCGTCGGTGCGGGATGCGTCCACGCGTCAGGTGGCCGGCGTGTCGGCGACCGTCGCTGCGGTGGACTCCGGCGCCGGACCGGGCGAACCGACCCGGCGCGGCCGGGGGGCGCAGCCCGCCCCGGCCCCTTCGCGCAAGGTCGCGTGGTACTGGCGGGTCGTCGCGTGGATCGTCGCCATCCCGCTTGGCTTCGCGATCACCGCGTGGCCTGCCTACCAGCTCGGTTTCATCAAGAAGGACGACGTCCTCAACATCTTCGTGGGTACGGGCACGAGCCGGTACGTGCGGCTGGGGGTCGGCACCCTCGTGTGGGCGCTGGTCACCGCGCTGCTCGTGCAGCTGTTCGTCGAGGGCGGGCGCGCGTGGGCTGCGCGTCGCCGGGCCCGGGTCGCACGCGCATGACGCGCTTCCGCTGCTCGGCGTGCGGCAACCTGACCCGCTTCGACGTCGTGTCGTCACGCCGCACGCGCGCGTTCCACCACTTCAGCGTGGGCGGCGAGCTGAGCATCGAGGACGAAGAGGTGCTCGACGCCCGGATCGAGCAGGTCACGTGCCGCTGGTGCAGTGCGTCGGGTGAGAGCATCGAGGAGATCGCCGTCGACGACGCGCCGGTCGCCGGTGCCCCCGACGCGTGACGATCGATCGCGCGCCGATCCCGGAGGCGTTGCTGGCGCCATTGCTCGACGAAGCCGGTGCCCTCCTGCGAACGCTGGAAGCACCCGAGGTCCCGGCGTCGGCGCGTGCACTCGTGGGCTTCGACGCGCGCGGCTGACGAGTGGTGCGGCCCGGCGCCAGCTGCAGCGCGCGCTCGAAGCCGACGGACGCGTTCCGGGCTCGGGTCGCGGAGCGGTTCCTGGCCCGCGACGACGCCGTCGAGCTGCTGGACCACTCGTCGGCGCGGGACGCGCTCGTGCTCACCGACGGGATCGCGCGGGACGGCAAGCTCGCGCTGCTCGCGTCGACGCTCTACGCGGCCCGGCCTGTCGGCTGGACGTTCGGGCTCGGCGTGGCCTTCGCGACGGCGGCGCGTGGCGCCGAGGACGCGCAGTTGCAGGCCGAAGCCCACGGTCGTGCCGCCGAGCTGGCCGCGGCCGCCGAGGCGCGCCGCCGCGCCGACGCGGCCCGGGCCCGGGCCGACGAGCAACGTGCACGCGCCGAGGCGGCGCTGCGAGCCGAACGCCAGTCGCGCCGGGACGCGCTGACCCGCGCCGAGGAGGAGCGCGACGACGCGCTCCAGGAGGCAGCTGACGCGCGCCGCGTCTCTCGACGCGGCGCGCGCCGCGGCCTCGGCCGCCGACGTGCGCACGAGCCGGGTCGAGGCGCGAGTGGCCGACCTCGAAGCTGAGTTGGCCGAGGCCCGGCGGCCACGGCCCTCGGTCGACACCGGCGCGCTGCGCGACGTGGTGAGCGACGTCCGGGAGATCGCCGACCGCCTCGAGGCGCTCGCCGCCGTCCCGGAAGCGAACCCGACGCCGGCCCCGGTCCCGGCCAAGCCCGTCCGAGCCCCGGTGGCATCGGCGTCGCGCCCGCGGCCGCGGCCGCGGCGCGTCCGGCCGCTCTGCCCGCCGGGGGTCGTCGGGAACTCCCGCGTGGGGCTCGACGGCATGTTGCGCACCCGCGGCGTCGTGCTGATCGTCGACGGCTACAACGTGTCGAAGACGGCCTGGGGCGACGCGCCGCTCGAGGAACAACGCGAGCGGCTGACCTCCGCGCTGGCGGAACTGCACCTCCGCATCCGGTGCGACGTGGTCGTGGTGTTCGACGGGGCGGACGTCCGGGGCGTGCCCCTGCCGCGCCGACCGGGGGTGCGGGTCCTGTTCTCGGATGCCGGCGAGACGGCCGACGACGTCGTCGTGCGCGAGGCGGCCGAACCGGCCACGACCATCCCGGTCGTGGTGGCGTCGAGCGACACCGAGCTGCGGGTCCGGGCCGAAACGGTCGGCGCCGCCGTGGTGCAGTCCTCGGTGCTGCTGAGCGTGCTGCGCCGCTGAACGGCGTTTTCGCCCAACCCGCGCCGGAGCGGGGCCGGACCCCGAGGCGACGCGTTTCCCGCGGGCAGCGTGCCTGCCGGTACCCGTGGGACCGAATCGGTCGACGAATCGGTCCGGGTCTCCCCGAATCGGCCGACGAATCGGTCCGGGTCTCACCGAATCGGTCCGGGGCTCATCGAATCGGCCGACGAATCGGTCCGACGGAGCAGCAGTCCGGGGCTCATCGAATCGCCGACGAATCGGTCCGACGGAGCAGCAGTCCGGGCGGCGGAGCGGTAGATGTCACACCCCTCTGCGATCCTGCTCCCATGATCACGATCGACTGTGAAGAGTGCGTGATGCGCCACACCGCGGCCTGCGACGACTGCGTCGTGAGCTTCGTGGTGAACCGGGAGCCGGGCGAGGCGCTGGTGATCGACGTCGAGGAGGAACGGGCCGTGCGCATGCTGGCCCGGGCGGGATTGGTGCCGCGGCTGCGTCACGTCGCGGGGTAGCGTCCCTGCCCGGGAGCCGCGACGGAGCGGTTCGAGGGTCAAGAATCGGGGAGGCGTCCATGTATCACGGCTCCGCCGCGAACTTCGCGGTGCTGCTCGCACGGGTCTGGATCGCGATCATGATCTTCGCCCACGGGTGGCGGCACGTGCAGTCGATCCGCTCCGGTCCGGGGATGGCGAACTGGTTCGAGAGCCTCGGACTCAAGCCCGGGGCGCTGCACGCGTGGGCAGTCACGCTCACCGAGATCGCGATCCCGTTCCTGCTGCTGGGCGGACTCCTCACACCGCTGGCCTACGGCGGCGTCTGTGCCCTGATGGTGGTCGCGCTGATGACCAACCACCTCAAGAACGGCTTCTTCCTGAACACCGCCAAGGAGGGTTACGAGTACGTTGCCACCGTCGCCGTCGTGTCGATCACGCTCGGCACGCTCGGGCCGGGCAAGTGGTCGCTCGACAACGCCTTCGACCTGACGTTCCCGTTCGAGCCCAAGAAGGCGTTGATCGTCACCGCCGCGGTCGGGATCGGCGGCGCCGCGCTCTTCCTGCTCGCGTTCTGGCGCCCGCCCAAGAAGGACCAGTCCGCCGCCTGACCGCGGGACGGGCGGAAGGGCACCTCGACGATGGGTCGCGTCACGCTGGACCACGTCTCGAAGCGGTTCGACGACATCGCCGCAGTCGACGACCTCTCGCTGGAGGTGACCGACGAGGAGTTCCTCGTGCTCCTCGGGCCGTCGGGCTGCGGGAAGTCGACCGCGTTGCGCATGATCGCCGGCCTCGAGGACCCGACCTCGGGCAGCATCACCATCGGAGACCGGGTGGTCAACGACGTCGAGGCGAAGGACCGCGACATCTCGATGGTGTTCCAGAGCTACGCGCTCTACCCGCACATGACGGTGCGGCGCAACATCGAGTTCCCGCTCCGGTCGCGCAAGGTGCCTGCGGCCGAGCGCGGCCGGCTCGTGCAGGACGCCGCCGAGAGCCTCGATCTCGTCACGCTGCTCGACCGCAAGCCCGCGCAGCTCTCAGGAGGCCAACGCCAACGCGTGGCGCTCTGCGCGCGCCATCGTGCGGCGACCCCAGGCGTTCCTCATGGACGAGCCGCTGTCGAACCTCGACGCCAAGCTGCGGGTGCAGACCCGTGCCGAGCTGGTGGAGCTCCAACGCCGGTTGGCCGCGACCATCATCTACGTCACCCACGACCAGGTCGAGGCCATGACCATGGGCCATCGCATCGCGGTCCTCGAGGCCGGCGTGCTGCAGCAGGTGGGCGCGCCCCAGGACGTCTACGCGCGGCCCGCCAACCTCTTCGTCGCCCGCTTCATCGGCAGCCCGCCGATGAACACCGTCACCGGCAGCATCAGCCGCGTCGACGAGACCCTGGTCGCGGAGATCCCCGGTGGTCACATCCCCCTCGATCCCGCGTTGGCGAGCGCGGTGCGGGCGAGTGGGCTCGAGACGGTGGTGATCGGGGTGCGGCCCGAGGACCTGCGCTTCGACGCCACCGGGGGCATCCCCGCGCTGGTCAGCGTGGTCGAGTCGCTCGGCCACGAGCGCCACGTCGTGTGCCGCCTGGCCGACCAGCAGATCGTGATTCTGCGCCAGGACGCCCACGAAGCGGCGCCGGCCGAGGAGAGCTCGACGTTCCTGATCGCCGATCCGCACGCGCTGCACGTGTTCGATCCCGAGAGCGGTGCCCGGGTCGGGGCCTGACTCGATGGCGACGGCCGAGCTCTCGGCGCCCGAACTGTCGCCGCCCCGGCCGACGGCGGCCCGGCGCCGGCTGCGACGCCGGGAGTGGGGTCTCGCGTACCTGCTGCTGATCCCGTCGCTCGTCATCTTCGGGGTGTTCGTGTTCTGGCCGCTGGTGCACAACGTGTACCTGGGCTTCTTCCGGAACCCCCCGTTCCCGGGCCTGCCGAAGCACTACGTCGGCTTCGACCAGTACCGCGACGTGCTGACGTCCCAAGACTTCGTCGACAGCGTGAAGACCACGTTCGTGTTCGCGTTCCTCACCGTGCCCGTGGGCATCGGTCTGGGGCTCGGGCTCGCGGTGCTCGCACACCAGAAGCTGCGGGGCATCGCCGTGTACCGCACGTTCTTCTCGTCGACGGTGGCGACGTCGGTCGCGGTGGCCGCGGTGATCTTCGGCACGCTGATGAACCCGCAGGTCGGCCTGCTGCCATGGCTCGGTCTGACGACGAACCCGACCATCCTCCAGAACCCGCAATGGGCGCTCATCGCGGTCGCCGTCACCACCGTGTGGCAGACGCTCGGCCTCACCTTCATCCTCATGGCGTCAGGCCTGCAGGGTGTGCCCGACGACCTCTACGAGGCCGCGAGGGTCGACGGCGCGGGCGCGTGGGCCCGCTTCTGGCACGTCACGCTCCCGATGATGTCGCCCACCATCTTCTTCGCGGTGGTGATCGGCACGATCTTCGCGTTCCAGTCCTTCGGACAGATCGACATCCTCACCCAGGGCGGCCCGCTCAAGAAGACCAACGTGCTGACCTACTACATCTACGACACGCTGCAGCGCCAGAGCGACCCGGGGAAGGCCGCAGTGCTCGCGGTCGCGCTCTTCTTCCTCACGCTGATCCTGGCGCTCGCACAGATCCGGCTGCTCGAGCGGAGGGTCTCGTATGACCGCTGACGCCCGGGCGCTGCACCGCCGCAAGGTATGGGGCAAGGTCGGCCGCTACACGTTGCTCACCGTGCTGGCGGTGATCGTGCTGTTCCCGATCTACATCACGGTCGTCAACTCGTTGCTCCCGCCGCAGGACATCCTGAAGCAGCCGCCGAAGTTCTTCCCCACCGACCCGCAGTTCCACAGCTACCAGGACGCCTGGAACGTCGGGCACATGAGCACCTACCTGAAGAACAGCTTCATCGTCACGGTGCTCATCACCGCCGGCCAGGTGCTCACCGCCATCCTCGCCGGGTACGCGTTCGCGTTCCTGGAGTTCCCGTTCAAGCGGCTCCTCTTCGTCGCGTTCCTCGCCACGCTGATGGTGCCGTTCGAGGTCACCATCGTCACCAACGTGGCGACGATCAGCGACCTGGGTTGGTACAACACCTACGCCGGGCTCGCGGTGCCGTTCCTGGCCACCGGGTTCGGCGCGTTCCTGATGCGCCAGTCGTTCCTCACGCTGCCGCACGAGCTCCGCGACGCCGCCGCGCTCGACGGCTACGGGCACTGGCGGTTCCTGTGGCGGGTGGCGGTGCCCCTCGCCCGCCCCGCGGTCGCCGCGCTCACGGTGTTCGCGTTCCTCGCCGCGTGGAACCAGTATCTGTGGCCGTTGCTCATCACCAAGGACGACAACCTGCGCACGGTGCAGATCGGGCTCAAGCAACTCCAGCAGACGAGCATCGACCAGGTGAACATCACGTTCGCGGGGGCGATCATCGCGGTGATCCCGCTGGTGATCCTCCTGCTCTTCTTCCAGAAGCACCTCGTGCGCGGCCTCACCGCCGGCGCGGTGAAGGGATGACGGGCATGCGCAGAGGAAAACGGCAACTGGGCGCGGGGCTCGCGGTGCTCCTGCTGGCGAGCGCGCTGACCGCGGTGGCTTCGGCGCCTGGTGCGGGTGCGGCGAACAGCACGAAGTGCCCGCTCTCGGCGTTGAAGAAGGCGTCGCAGCCGGTCGAGATCACCATGTGGCACTGGATGCCGCGGGTGAACGGCGAGACCCTCCAGAAGCTGACCGACGCGTTCAACGCTTCACAGTCGGCGGTGAAGGTGAAACTCGTCGACCAGATCGACTGGGAGGCGACGCTGGCGAAGTACAAGGCGGGTCTCGCGAGTGGTGACCTCCCCGACATCGTGCAGCTGCAGGAGACCGACCAGCAGCAGATGATCGACACGCAGACGGTGTTGCCGGCGAGCGTGTGCGCGAAGGCCGACAAGTACAGCTTCTCGGACTTCCTGCCCCGGGTGATCAGCTACTACACGGTGCAGGGCACGCAGTACGGCATGCCGTTCAACACGTCGGGCCCGGTGCTCTACTACAACAAGAAGGCGTTCACCGCGGCGGGTCTCGATCCCGCCAAGCCGCCGGCGACGCTGGACGACGTGCGGGCGGCGGCGGAGAAGCTGAAGGCCAACGGGGTGTCGGCGCCGCTCGGGCTCAAGACCGACCCGATCTTCTTCGAGCAGTGGACGGCCATGGCCAACAACCTGTTCGCCAACAACGGCAACGGCCGCAAGGCCCGTGCCACCAAGGCGGTGTTCGACACCGCGACCGGCCGCCGGATCTTCAGCTGGATGTCGGGCATGGTGAAGGACGGCCTGGCCACCACCAACGCGGATCTCGGCACCGGCAGCTTCGATGATCTGCTCGGCATCCAATCCGGCTCGCACGCCATGGCGATCGACACCAGCGCCGCGCTCGGCACGATCAGTTCGGTGCTGTCGGCGGGCAACGCCCCCAATGTGGAGCTCGGAGTGACCCCGATGCCGGGCCCGGGCGCGGGACGGGTCAAGGGCGGCGTCTTCGTGCAGGGCGGTGCGCTCTACATGGTGAACAAGTCGGCGCCGGCGAAGCAGGCCGCCGCGTGGCAGTTCCTGAAGTTCCTGGACGAGCCGGCCAACGTGACGACCTGGGCGATCGACACCGGGTACCTCCCGATCCGCACGTCGTCGGCGACCAGCAAGGCCATGCAGGACTACTGGGCGCAGAACCCCGAGTACAAGCTCGCCTACGACCAACTCGTCGACGGGCCGAACACCATCGCCACCGCGGGATCGGTGATCGGCAACAACACGGGGGAGCGCGCCGCGGTCCGTGACGCGATGAACAGCATGTTCCTGAACGGCACGAGCCCCCGGTCGGCGATCGCGACCGCGGCCGAGGGCGCGACGGCCGCCATCCAGGACTACAACGACCGGATCGGCGGGTAGCGCCTCGGTGCTGACAGCGCATGCCGGTCGCCATCGGTCATGCTGTAGCCGGCACCGGACCACCGGTAGGGACGGACGGGGAGCGGACATGCGGTCGTGGAAGCATTGGGCGGGCTCGGGCGTCGCCGTCGTCGTGTTGGCCACGGGGCTCTCGGCGGTGGCTCCGGTACCCGATGCGGGTGCGGCGAACAGCACGAAGTGCCCGCTCTCGGCGTTGAAGAAGGCGTCGAAGCCGGTCCAGATCACCATGTGGCACTCGATGCCCCGGGCCAACGGCGAGACCCTCCAGAAGCTGACCGACGCGTTCAACGCGTCGCAGAGTGACGTGAAGGTCACCCTCGTCAACCAGATCGACTACGCACAGACGTTCACCAAGTACAAGGCGGGGCTCTCGAGCGGTGACCTCCCCGACATCGTGCAGCTGCAGGAGACCGAGCAGCAGCAGATGATCGACACGCAGACGGTGTTGCCGGCGAGCGTGTGCGCGAAGGCCGACAAGTACAGCTTCTCGGACTTCCTGCCCCGGGTGATCAGCTACTTCACCGTGCAGGGCACGCAGTACGCGATGCCGTTCAACACGTCGGGCCCGGTGCTCTACTACAACAAGAAGGCGTTCACCGCGGCGGGTCTCGATCCCGCCAAGCCGCCGGCGACGCTGGACGACGTGCGGGCGGCGGCGGAGAAGCTGAAGGCCAACGGGGTGTCGGCGCCGCTCGGGCTCAAGACCGAGCCGGGGTACTTCGAGCACTGGCGCGCCCTCGCCAACAAGCTCTACGTGAACAACAACAACGGCCGCAAGGCCCGTGCCACCAAGACCGTGTTCGACGACGCCACCGGCCGCCAGATCTTCAGCTGGCTGTCGGGCATGGTGAAGGACGGCCTGGCCACCACCAACGCGGATCTCGGCACCGGCAACTTCGACAACCTGCTCGGCATCCAATCCGGCTCGCACGCCATGGCCTTCGAGACCAGCGCCGCGCTCGGCACCATCAGCGCGGTGCTGGCGGGTGGTGCGGCGCCCGACGTGGAGCTCGGCGTGGCGCCCATGCCGTCACCGGGCACCTCGGCCAAAGGCGGCGTGCTGGTCAGCGGCGGTGCGCTCTACATGGTGAACAAGTCGGCGCCGGCCAAGCAGGCGGCGGCGTGGAAGTTCCTCAAATTCCTCGACCAGCCCGACAGCCTCACCACGTGGGCGATCGGCACCGGCTACCTCCCCATCCGCAAGTCGTCGGCCGCCAGCCAGGCGATGCAGGACTACTGGGCGCAGAACCCCGAGTACAAGGTCGCCTACGACCAGTTGCTCGACGGCCCGAACACGATCGCGACGTCGGGATCGGTCATCGGGAACTACACGGGGGTGCGGGACGCGGTGCGTGACGGCGAGAACAGCATGTTCCTCGAGGGCAAGGACCCGAAGGCCGCGCTGAAGGCAGCGGCGCAGAACGCGACCTCGGCGATGGACGAGTACAACACCCGCATCGGAGGGTGACGCACCCGACGCGCCGCCCGTGGCCGGCGTGGTAAGCCTGTCGCCATGCCGTTGAGCCAGCAGTGCCGTGACAACTTCACCGAGTCGGTCAGGCTCTTCGACAGTCGTGTCCAGGCGGCACCGCCCGACCGGTGGTCCGCGGCGTCGCCGTGTGAGGGCTGGGCCGCCCGCGACGTGGTCGCGCATCTCGTCGCCAACCTCCGATCGCTGCACCTCGCGCTCGAGGGCGGCGACTTCTTCGACGGCTTCGGCAAGCCGGTCGAGGGCGACCTGGCCGCGGCCTGGGATGCCGAGCGCGACGAGCTCGTCACGCTCGTCGGCGGCACCGAGCTCGAAGCGGTGACGATCCGGGGGAACATGGTGCCGCTGGCCGTCATCGTCGACGGCCTGATCCGCGACCTGGTGATCCACACCTGGGACTTCGCCCGTGCCGTCGGCGGCGACGAACGCCTGCCCGACGACCTGGTGTCCGCGGCGACCGAGGCGATGGCGATGGTGGACGACAGCGCCCGCGGCCCGGGGTTCTACGGTCAGATCGTGCCCACCACTGCGGACGCGGACGCCCAGACGCGACTGCTCGGCTTGTCGGGCCGGACCGTCGCCTGAGCGCGGACCCGGGCCGGAAGCGTCAGCCCCGCTCGTCGACCGGGATGTAGGGACGCTTGGTGGCGCCGGTGTAGATCTGGCGCGGCCGGCCGATCTTCGTGGCCGGGCTCTCCATCATCTCCACCCAGTGGGCGATCCAGCCGGGGAGGCGCCCCATCGCGAACAACACCGGGAACATCTGGGTCGGGAAGCCCATGGCGCGGTAGATGAGGCCCGAGTAGAAGTCGACGTTGGGGTAGAGCTTGCGCTCGATGAAGAACTCGTCGTTGAGCGCAACCTCCTCGAGCCGCAGCGCGAGGTCGAGCTGGCTGTCCATCGTGCCGAGGTCGGCGATGACCCGGTGGCAGGCGTCCTTGAGGATGCGGGCCCGCGGGTCGTAGTTCTTGTAGACCCGGTGACCGAACCCCGAGAGCCGGAAGGGGTCGTCGGGGTCCTTGGCCATGTTCACGTACTTGGCGACGTCGCCGCCGTCGGCGTGGATGCGGTCGAGCATCTCGACCACCGCCTGGTTGGCGCCGCCGTGGAGCGGCCCCCACAGCGCGTTGATGCCCGCCGCGACCGAGGCGAAGAGGTTCGCCTCGCTGGAACCCACGAGCCGGACGGTGCTGGTGGAACAGTTCTGCTCGTGGTCGGCGTGCAGGATGAGGAGTTGCTTGAGGGTGACCACGGTGTTGTGGCTCACCTCGTAGCGCTCCGACGGCACCGCGAACATCATCGTGAGGAAGTTCTCGATGAGGTCGAGGGAGTTGTCGGGGTAGAGGAACGGTTGGCCGATCGACTTCTTGTAGGCGTACGCGGCGATCGTCGGCAGCTTGGCCATCAGCCGGAGGATCGACAGGTGGACCTGTTCGGGGTCGTGGGGATCGTTGCTGTCCTGGTAGAAGGTCGACAGCGCGCTCACCGCCGACGACAGCGTGCCCATCGGGTGCGCGTCCTTGGGGAACGCGTCGAAGAAGCGCTTGGCGTCCTCGTGCAACAGGGTGTGCTTGCGGATGCCGTAGCGGAACTCGTCGAGCGCCGTGCGATTCGGCAAGTCGCCGTAGATCAGGAGGTAGGAGGTCTCCAGGAACGAGGGCACGGGCACCGAGACCAGTTCTTCGATCGGGATGCCGCGGTAGCGGAGAATGCCGGCCTCGCCGTCGATGAACGTGATCGCCGACTCGCACGACGCGGTGTTCACGAAACCGTTGTCGAGAGTGACGGTGCCGGTCTGGGCGCGCAGCTTGGAGATGTCGACCCCGCGCTCGCCCTCGGAGCCCACCACCATGGGCAACTCGGTCTCCTGCGTACCGATGCGGAGTACGGCGGGCGACTCGCTCATGCTGGTGCGCTCATTCGGTGTCCTTCCTCGTCCGGCGATCCATGGTACCCCCCGGCACCGGAGGCACTGCGGGTCGGGAGGGCTCGCCTACGGTGTCGCGGTGGCGGTGGCTGAACGCGACCTGACAGCACGGGTGCCGACAGTGCCGTGGTCGGGAGTCGTCGCGCCGTGGCTGTTCTCCCGTGTGGTGTCGATCACGGTGCTGCTCCTCGCGGCGAACGACCCGGCACGCGGTTCACGCTTCAACCAGGTGGCGACCCGGTGGGACGGCGCGTTCTATCTCGACATCGCCCGCAACGGCTACGGGCCCGTCCACGTCCCGTTCCCGAAGTGGCCGTTCTTCCCGGCGTTCCCCGGGTTGATCCGCGCGGTGAGCGAGGTCGCCGACCCGAAGATCGCGACGTTCGTGCTGAACCAACTCGTGTTCCTCGTCGCGCTCGCGGGGCTGTACCGGATCGCGTACCGCCACGGCGGGCCCACGGTGGCCGGCCTGTCGGTCTGGGCGTTGGCGGTGTTCCCCGCGTCGTTCGTGTTCTCGATGACCTACCCGTCCGCGATCTTCCTGGCCGCGTCGGTGTGGGGCTTCCTGCTCGTGGAGGACCGTCACGATCTCGTCGCGGGCGTGCTCGCGGCCGGCGTCGCACTGGTGCGGCCGAACGGCATCGTGGTGGCGCTGGCCTTGGTGATCGCGGTCCGGTCGTGGCGGCGGGCACTCGTGGTGGCGGGTCCCGCCGTCGCCGCGGTGCTCGCGTGGTGCGTGTACTGCGCCGACCGCACCGGCGATCCGTTGGTGTTCCTCACCAGCAAGTCGCGTTGGCAGGAGATCACGTTCGTGGGGCTGTTCGAGGGCCATGTGAAGTGGTCGGTGCTGCCCCACGTCGTGCTCGCGGTGGCCGCCCTGACCGTGCTCGTCGTGCAACGCCGCCGGCTCCCGGTGGCCTGGTTGGTGTTCGGCGCGCTCTATCTCATCCCCTCGTTGCAGCTGGGCATGGTCGGCGTCGGGCGCTACGCCAACGAGTGCTTCCCGCCGTTCGTCGGCGCGGGCCAGATCCTGGAACGCTGGCCGGTGCGGGCGCGCTGACGCGGTGTTCGCGCTGTCGACCTTCGGCATGATCGTGTTCGGGTACGTCGCCATGCGCTACGAGCTGGTGCCTTAGCCGCCCATGAAGGCGCGCCACTGGTCGAGACTGCGGACGCGGAACACGTAGTTCCGTTCCCGTGTCTCGCCCATCGTCGCGTACGGCTCCCGCGAGTAGAGGTGGCCGGGATACAGCATGGTGGTGTCGGGTACCGTCGCCAGGCGCCGGGTCAGGCTGTCGTACATCGCGTCGGGATCCGAGCCCGGGAGGTCGGTACGCCCGCAACCCTCGAGGAACAGGGTGTCGCCGGCCACGAGCTTGCCGTCGACCACGAAGCACTGGCTGCCCGGGGTGTGACCGGGGGTGTGCATGAGCGTGACCGGGATGTCGCCGACGGGCACGACGTCGCCGCTGTCGTGCAGGGTGAGATCGGAGTCGGACAGCCCGGTGCTGCGCTTCACCCACTCGGATTCGTCGCGCTGCACGTGCACGGGGACCGCGCCCTCGTCGAGCGCGAGCAGCTCGCGCAGGCCCTCGATCGAGTAGCCCATGATGTCGCCGCCGCAGTGGTCGGCGTGGTAGTGGGTGGCCAGCACGCCGCTGAGGTGCAGACCGTCGGCGGCCAGCGTGTCGAGCAGCTCGGTGACGCCGTACGCGGGGTCGACGGCGACGGCGTCGCCGGTCTCGCGATCGCCGATCAGGTAGACGAAGTTCACCATCTGCCGGGCGATCGGATCGTCGCGGGCGAAGTCGCGCCCCGACAGCAGCTGGCGGAAGTAGAGGCGGCCGGTACCCGCGGCGTTGGTCATCAGTGATCCCCTCTCGGGCGGAGCGCCCCCATGAGCTCGACGAAAGCGCCCGGGTCGGCCGACTTGTTGACGACGACGTCGTGCTGCAGGCCCGCACCGCCGGGGAACTCGGGTGGCGCGTAGTACTCGAAACCAGTGCCCTCGATGGCGTCGAGCACCGACTCCGCCGACTCCGCCGCCGGGACCAGGGGGCCGTCGTAGTGGGCGGGTTCGTTGCCGGGCTGGTCCCAGATCTCGGTGTCGATCGGCCCGGGGAGCACGAGCTTCACCTCGACGCCGGTGCCGTGGAGGTCGATCGCCAGCACCTCGCTCCAGCCGCAGAGCGCGTACTTGCTCGCGCAGTAGGCCGACTCCTGGGCGATGGGGATGCGGCCGCCGAGACTCGACACGTTGACGACGCAGCCCGCGGCGCGGGCCAACCACCGCGGGAGCAGCGCGAGCGTCATGCGTACCGGCGCGTGGAAGTTCACGTCCATGACCCGGGCGACGTCGCCGGCGGTGAGGCGCGGGACGGGGATGCGGGCCGGGATGGCGGCGTTGTTCACGAGCACGTCGATGTCGCCGAATTCGACGGTCGCGTCACGGATCAACTGCTCGGCGGCGTCGAGGTCGGCGAGGTCGACCGTGAAGGCTCGCGAGGCGGGTGCGTGTTCGCGGCACGCGTCGAGGACGGTGGCGAGACGGTCGGCGCGCCGCGCGACGAGCCCGACGGTCGCCCCGCGCGCCGCGAGCATGGGCGCGAGCGCGGCGCCGATCCCCGACGATGCCCCGGTCACGATGATGGTGGAGCCGGCGATCTGCATCGAAGCGTTCCTTCCCGTGGTCCCGGTCAGCCGTAGGCGGGAGCGGTGGCGGGGATCGGACCCGCGGTCGCGTCGCCGACGGCGGCAGCGTACGCCGGGGTGTTCTGCAGGTGGGCGGCGACGTACAGGGAGAACTTCACCGGTCGTGCCGCACCGGCGGCGGCTGCCTCGGCGTTCGAGCGGGCGACCAGGGTGGCGACGTCGACCGTCGACCAGTCGATCTTCGCGTTCCCCGCGCGTGACGCGAAGATCTGGGTCTCCGGTGGCGGCGAGGGCCGGTTGTCGACTCCGGGGCGCGGCTCCTGGCACACGTCGAACGACCGCAGGCCCTTCCAGCGCTGGAACACGTACGGGAGGAACACGCGGCTGACGTCGACGGTGCCGTCGATGTAGTCCTGCGGCGTGTACGCGCCGGTTGGCTCCACGTAGATCGCCAGGTGCCTGCCCTTCGCGCTCCGCTCGTTCTCGGGATCGACGAGCGCCGCGCGCGTCACGCGCAGCCCGAACTTCTTCACCTTGGGGCCGAAGATCGCGACCAGGTCCTTGCGGGCCGACGGGGGAAGGTGGGGATGCCCGGTGCTCGCGCCCGCGGGCGTGTCGGCCGTGGCGGCGAGGACGGCCAGCGGAGGGACCAGGAGCGTCGCCGGCACCACGAGGACCGCGCACGCGACGAGCAGACGCCGGGCGAGCATCCGATTCAGGCGACGATGTCGACCGGGGTGCCGAGCGGGAGCTGCTTCGCGAGCATGGTGATGGCGGCGTTGTCCATCCGCACGCAGCCATGGGTCGCGTTCGTGCCCAGCACCGAGGCGTCGTTGTTGCCGTGGATCCCGATCTCGGCGTCGCCACCCGCGAACTCGTCGAGGCTGTCGGAGTGGCTCGAGAGCCCGTAGGCGAAGGGCCCATAGACCGTGTTCGGGTCCGGCGCCTGGAGCAGGACGCGCAGGTAGTACTCGCCGGTGGGCGTGGGCGTGGGCTTGCCGACGTCGGGGAGCGGTGGGTCGGTGGCCCCGACCGCGACGGGGCCGCTGTAGACGATCTTGTCGGCGTTGGTCACCGTGATCTCGTGCGCACCGAGCTCGATCTTGATCGCGTACGTGTTGGGGGTGACAGTCACGTCGGCCGCCTTCACCCACCCGGTGCTGCCGTTGGGGCGTACCGGGAGCAGGACCTCGACCCAACCGCTGGGCTTCTGGTCCTTCACCAGGAACACCTGGGTGACCTTCGACGTCGGCACGGTGGGATCGACGAGCCACGGGTTCTCCAACTCCCGGGACGGCTGTGCCGCGGTGGGGGAGTCGAAGACCGGCACCGTCGTGACCGTGCTCCTGGCGGTGGCGATGTACGAGACGTAGGCCGCGGTGGCGCCCTTGCTCGCGGTGGTGACCACCGGCTTCTTGCCGAGCGTGGCGCCACCGCCCCCACCGCAGCCGGCGAGGGCGACCGCGAGCGCGACCGCGCAGAAGAACGGGCGGAAAACTCGGCGCAGCACGTCGGGGAGACTACCGGCCGGACCCGGCTACGGTGCCGCGCGTGGCACGACGGGCGGTCATCGACGTGAGCGACGAGCTGGCGCGTCGCGAGCCGAATTTCCGCGCCATCGTGGAGCAGGTCGGGCCCGCCGAGCTCCGGCGCCGGCGTCCCCGCCGCACGCACTTCGCCGAGCTGGTCCGGGCGATCTGCTACCAGCAGCTCGCGGGCGCGGCCGCGAGCACGATCCACGGTCGCCTGGAGGTCGCGCTCGGCGCGACGACGCCGGAGGCGGTGCTGGCGACGCCCGTCGCCGAGCTGCGGGCGGCGGGTCTGTCGGCGAACAAGACGGCGTCGATCCGCGACCTGGCCGAGAAGGTGCTCGCCGGCGACGTCGAGCTGGATCGGGTGGCGCGGCTCTCGGACGACAGGATCATCGAGGAGCTCACGCTGGTGCGCGGGATCGGTCGCTGGACGGCCGAGATGTTCCTCATGTTCCAGCTGGGCCGCCTCGACGTCTGGCCGGTCGATGACCTCGGTGTGCGCAAAGGGTACGGCGTGCTCTTCGGGCTCGTGCCCGCGCCCACCGCGCGCGAGCTGCAGCCGCTGGGTGAACCGCTCCGGCCGTACCGCTCGATCGCGGCGTGGTACTGCTGGCGCGCCGCCGACACCCGCATCTGAGCCCGACTCAGGCCGAGTGCGGTCGATCGGCCTGCCAGCGCGTGCCATTGCGCCGACATCGTGGCGGCATGGTCCGCGAACGGGGAGAGCCCGAGTCGGGCGCGACGCTCGTCGACCGCGGCGGGATCGTCGACCGGCCACGGTTCGAGCGTGCCGTGGTCGCCGAGCACGAACTGCGATCCGTAGAGCTGGTCGAGCCCGTCGTTCATGCGGACGCGGTCGAGCAGGTAGGCGAGGTGCACGGGGTCGGCGTCGCCGCACGCCACCGCGAGTTCGAGCATCTCGAGGCAGCGGCGCTGCAGGCCGACGTCGTCGATCGCCACCTGGGCGACGAGCCACGCGGCGTGGGCCCCGTCGTCGCCGACCAGGCTCCGTCCCGGCCAGGCCTCGTAGTCATCGAGGATCGCCCAGAGCCGTTCGGCGTGCTCGGCCGGGTCGGCACCGTCGGAACCGTCGGCCATCGCCAGCAGCTCCGCTCGGAGGTGGGGATCGCGCGACTTCCCATCCGCGTGCATCAGGGCGAGAATAGGGCGCGACGGCCGAGCGGGGCCGAGGCGAAGCGCTTCGCGTCGACGTCCGGGACCAGCTCGTGGCGTCGCTCGATGCCGAGGCCGTGCAGACGGAGACGGGCAGCCCGGTGCGGCTACCGTGAGCCGGATGTAGCCGGTCGATCCCGCACCGTCCGCCGCTCGCTCGCGCACCCTGGGATCCCGCATGCCGTCAGCCGTTTCCACCTCCTCGTTCTCGCTCGTCGCCCGTGACCTCCGGAAGACGAGGGCCGGCGTCACCGTCCTCGAAGCCGTCGACGTCGCGGTCGGGCCCCGCACGCGCCTCGGCGTCGTCGGCCCCAACGGGGTGGGCAAGACGACGCTCCTGCGGCTGCTGGCCGGCCTGGACCGGCCCGATCGGGGGTCGATCGTGGCGGCGCCACCGTCGTTGCGGGTCGGGTACCTGCCCCAGGAGCCCGAGCGGTCGCTCGAGACCCTGACGGCCTTCCTGGCCCGCCGGACGGGCGTCGCCGCGGCCGAAGCGGAGCTCGAGCGCGGCGGCCGCGGCGCTGGCGACCGCGAGCGACGGCGACACCGCGGCGGACGCCTACGGCGCCGCCCTCGACGCCTACCTCGGTGCCGGCGGACCCGATCTCGACGCCCGCTCCCGGAGCGTCCTCGCCGACGTGGGGTTGCCCGAGCACCTGCTGGACGTCCACACCGATGCGCTCTCGGGCGGCGAGGCGGCGCGCGCGTCGTTGGCCGCGATCCTGCTGAGCCGCTTCGACGTGTTCCTCCTCGACGAGCCGACCAACGACCTCGACTTCGCGGGCTTGCGGCGTCTGGAGCAGTTCCTCGACGACCTGCCGGGTGGCGTGGTGGTCGTGAGCCATGACCGGGCGTTCCTGGAACGCACCGTGTCACGTGTCCTGGAGCTCGACGAACACACACGTTCCGCGACCGAGTTCGGTGGGGGATGGGTCGGCTACCTCGAGGCCCGTGGCGCCGCCCGCCGCCACGCCGAAGAGGACTACGCCAGCTTCCGATCGGAACGCGCGCGCCTCGAACAGCGGGCCCGTACGCAGCGCGAGTGGTCGGTCCAGGGTGCGAGCAGGGCGAAGCGTGACACGACCGAGAAGGACAAGAACATCCGGCGGTTCAAGGTGGCGACGTCGGAGAAGCAGGCAGCGAAGGCGAAGATCACCGAACGGGCGCTGGCGCGCCTCGAATCGGTGGAGAAGCCGTGGGAGGGCTGGGATCTGCGCTTCCAGGTGGCGAACGCGCCCCGCAGCGGCGATGTCGTCATGCGCATGCAAGGCGCGGTGGTCACTCGCGGGAGTTTCACGCTGGGCCCGGTCGATCTCGAGATCGGTTGGGGGGAGCGGGTGGCGATCGTGGGCCCCAACGGCAGCGGGAAGACGACGTTGCTCCTCGCGCTGCTCGGGCGCTTGCCGTTGGCGGCGGGTGAGCGGTGGACGGGGCCGGGAGTCGTGGTCGGGGAGATGGACCAGGCCCGGGCGGGCTTTGCGGGTGCGGAGTCGCTGCTCGACGCGTTCATGGCCGAGACCGGCCTCCTCGTACACGAGGCCCGGTCGTTGCTCGCCAAGTTCGGTCTCGGTGCCGACCACGTCACCCACAGCGAGCGAGAGCCTCTCACCCGGCGAGCGGACGCGCGCGGTGCTGGCTCGGTTCTCGGCACTCGGGGTCAACTGCCTGGTGCTCGACGAGCCCACCAACCACCTCGACCTGCCCGCCATCGAGCAGCTCGAACAGGCGCTGGAGAGCTACGACGGCACGCTGATGGTCGTGAGCCACGACCGCCGGCTGCTGGAGACGATCGAGCTCACGCGCGCGATCTCGCCGAGCGGTGCCGCGGTCGAGCTCGGCGACCCCTGAGGCCGATCCGGCACCGGGCGGTCAGGGGCAGCCGCCGCCCCACGGCCCGGTGCCCTGCCACTGGTACAGGGTCCACGCCATCTCGTCCTGGTCGTACGGCGAGGCGACGTTGGCGGGCACGCCGACGAGGTCGGACCGTCCGGCGTGGCTCGCGGTCACGTTCCAGGTCGCCTGGAGGAACTGGTAGGCGCCGAGATACGGGCCGGCCGGGTTCACCGCGCCGTAGTTGCCGCCGCTCTCCCGCTGGCGGACGCAGCTGAGGAAGGGATCGTTGTGATGGGGGCTGGCCCCGGGCGTGCCGCTGTAGTCGGGCGGGGGCGTGGGAGCCGGGGGCGGGGGCGGCGTGGTGGTGGTCGTCGTGGGGGCGGACGAGCTGCCGGGCGGCGCGGCCGTGGTGCTCGTCGCCGCCTGCGCCGCGAGCGCGGCGACCGCCTGCGCGGCCTGCTCCTGCTGCTCGGCGCGGGCGAGCTTGGTGTTGATCAGAGCACCCTGATCGCGGAGCTCGTTCAACGCGTCAGTCTGCGCCTGGCGTGTCTCGCGCAGCACGCGCTGTTGCTTGTGCAACTCGCGCGTCGCCGCGTGCAGCTTCGTGTACACGGCTTGGTCGTGTGCGTTGACGCGGTCGATCAGGTGCACGCGTCGCGCCGTTTCGAGCGAGTCGCCGCCATCGACCAATGCGGAGAGTTGTGTGCCCGAGCTCGTGTAGGCGATCAACGCACACGCTCGCGCGTCAGCGCGCGCCTTCTTCGCTCGCGCCGAGAGATCGGCGACGGCCTGCTGGTTGCGGGTGATGTCGGCGTCGAGCGACTGCACGCGCTCGAGCGCGGAGAAGTAGTGACTCGACAGCTTGTCGGCCTCGGCGCGCAACGACGCCGCGCTGGCGTTCGAAGCCTGCGCGCCGGCGGGCGGCGCCAGCAGCACGGCGATTGCCGTGAGCGACGCGGCCGAACGCGACGACGCGGAGCGCGCGCGAACCCGAAGAGCGGACGAGCGGCATCCATTCACGCTAGCGGGAGTGCCCGGCGACGGCACGCAACGGGCTCGGCGCAGGCCGAAGTCCCTGGTCAGAGGCCGATTCGGTAGCGTGCACGCGGTGCCCGTCGAACCGCCCCCGAGTCGTTGGGCCCTGCCGTCCGCGGCGGCAGCCGACGAGACCGAAATCGCGGGGGTGGGGGCCGACCTCGCGCCGGGCACGCTGCTCACCGCCTACCGCCACGGCCTCTTCCCGATGCGTCTCCCGGCCCGGGGCCCGATCGGTCACGGTCCCCTCGCGTGGTGGTCACCCGACCCCCGCGGGATCATCCCCCTCGACGGCTTGCTGGTGAGCCGGTCACTGCGCCGCTCGTGCCGGCGGTTCGAGGTACGCGTCGACACCGCGTTCGACGCGGTGATGCGCGGCTGCGCCGACCCCCGGCGACCGCACGGCTGGATCGACAAGAAGTTCGTCGCCGCGTACGGGGAACTCCACCGCCTCGGGTGGGCGCACAGTGTGGAGACCTGGCAGGAGGACGACGAGGGACGCTTCGAGTTGGTCGGCGGCCTGTACGGCGTGTGCATCGGGGGGTTGTTCGCCGCCGAGTCGAAGTTCCACCGGGCGCGCGACGCGTCGAAGGTGGCCGTCGTCGCGCTGGTCGAATTGCTGCGCGAGGGTGGCGGCACCCTGCTCGACGTGCAGTGGACGACGCCCCACCTCGCGTCGCTCGGCGCCGTCGACGTGCCCCGGGACCGCTACCTCGAGCTCGTCGCCGAGGCGGTGACGCGGCCCCAGCCGTCGACGTTCCCCGACGTGGTGCCGGCGTAGTCTGCGCGCCGGTAGTCTGCCCGCCATGGCGACGACCTCCGACCAGACCGTGCTCGTGTACCACAACCCGGTGTGCAGCAAGTCCCGCGGCGCGCTGGAGATCCTGGGGGAGCGGGGCGTCGAGCTCGAGGTGATCGAGTACCTGAAGGCTCCCCCGGAGCGCGCCGAGCTCGAACGTATCGTCGACTCGATCCCCGACGCGCCGAGCGCGCTCGTGCGCAAGGACAAGCGCTTCGGCGAGCTCGGCCTCCGAGCCGACGACTACGAGACGAAGGACCAGGTCGTCGCGCTGCTGCTCGAGCACCCCGAGCTCATGGAACGTCCGGTCGTGTTCCGCGGCGGGCGCGCCGTCATCGCGCGCCCCAGCGAGAAGGTGCTCGAGCTGCTCGACTGAGCCGAGCCCGAAGGGGCGAAGCCGTCGTTCAGACCCCGCTGCCGACCGGCTCGGGAACCGGTTCCGGCTCGCGTCGCTTCGCCCGCGCGCCACCGTCGCCCTCGATGTCGACGCGGGGCAGGAAGCCCAACCACTTCGGGAACCACCAGTTCGCGTCGCCGAGGATCTCCATGATCGACGGCACCAGCATCATGCGCACGATCGTCGCGTCGACGAACACCGCAAACGCGAGACCGAGCCCGAACATCTTGATCTCGGGCGAGTAGTTCAACACGAACGCCCCGAACACGAAGATCATGATCAACGCGGCCGACGTGATGACCCGCGCCGTGCGGGCCAGCCCGATCACCACTCCCTTGCGGGTGTCGCCGGACTTGTCGTACTCCTCGCGCACCCGGGTGAGCAGGAACACCTGGTAGTCCATCGACAGGCCGAAGAGCACCGCGAACATCATCATCGGCACGAAGGCCACGATGGGCACGGTGCTCTGCAGCCCCACGAGTCCCTTGAACCAACCCCACTGGAACACGGCGACGGTCGCGCCGTAGGCGGCCGCGACCGACAGCAGGTTCATCACCGCCGCGGTGAGGGGGACGAGGATCGAGTGGAACACCAACATCAACAGGAGGAACGAGAGGATCACCACCGCGCCGATGAAGTAGGGGAGGCGGTCGCTGATGCGGTTGCCGATGTCGATGAACGTGGCGGTGACACCGCCGACGTAGGCCCGCGCGCCGCTCGTGCCGATCGCCTGCGGCAGCACCGACGAGCGCAGGTTCCCGACGAGGTCGGCGGTCTGCGCGCTGTCGGGCGAGCTGGTGGGCAGCACGCCGATCTCCGCCACCGTGCGGTTCGGGCTGACCTGGGGCGGGATCACGGCCTTGATCCCCGGGGTCTTCTCGAGTGCCGCGGTGACGTCGGCGAGCGCCGCGTCGTCACCCGGCGAGGGGAACGACACCACCACGAGCAGCGGCCCGTTCGTCCCCGGGCCGAAGCCGGCCGCGACGAGGTCGTAGGCCTGCCGTTGGGTGGCCGACGTGGGGAGGTTGCCGTCGTCGGTCTCACCCAGGCGCATCGACAGCACCGGCCACACGATCACCAGCAGGATGATCACGCCGGCGATGGCGAAGGGCCACGCGTGCTTGGCGACCAACGTCGCCCACCGCTCCCAGACGCTCGCGCGTTGCGACACCGGGTCTTCACCGGTCGCGACGGCGCGGTCGGGATGGTGGATGAGGCTCGGCACCTTCCAGCGGTCGATCCCGTTGCCGACCACACCGAGGATGGCCGGCAGCAGCGTGAGCGCGGCGACCATCATCACCGCGACCACGACCCCCGACATGTAGCCGAGCGTGGCCACGTAGGGAATGCCGGCGATGGCGAGCCCGCTGATCGCGATCACGACGGTGGTCCCCGCGAACAGCACGGCGGAGCCGGCCGTCGCGACGGAGCGACCGACCGCGGTTTCGATGTCCATCCCCACGGCCCGGTTCTCCCGGTAGCGCGTGACGATGAACAGCGAGTAGTCGATGCCGACCCCGAGCCCGATCATCGTCGCGAGGACGGGCGCGACCGTGCCGATCTGTGTGAACGACGCGATCACCTGGATGGTCGCGAGACCGACGCCGAGCCCGAGCAGCGCAGTCAGGATCGGGAGACCCATGGCGACGACCGAGCCGAACGCGAACAGCAGGATCACGACCGCCGCGAGCAGCCCGATGAGGTCGGCGTTGCTCTTGGGCGGTTGGTCCACGTAGTCGATGACCGCGCCCCCGTACGCGACCTTCACACCCGTGGCCGTCGCCGGCGCGGTGGCCTGCTCGATCTGCTGGAACACGCCCTTAGGCAGGTTCTGCGCCTGCGTGTCGAACTGCATCGTCACGACCGCGATCTGACCGTTCTTGGAGATGGTCGCGGCCCCCAGCGGGCCGAAGGGGTCGGTCACGCTGGTGACGTCGGGGACCTTCTCGAGCGCGGTGACGCTCTCGCTGATCGCCGGTTCGACCGACGGGTTGCGGATGCCGTCGGTGGCCTCGAAGACCACGAGCGCGTTGTCGCCGGCCTGGGACGGGAAGTCCGCCTTGAGGAGATCGAGCGCCTGCTGCGACTCGGCGCCGGGGATGCGGAAGTTGTCGTTGAACTTCGCGTCGAGACCGATCGCGAATCCGACCAGCACGAGTGCGGCGACGATCCAGCCGCTGATGAACCACCAGCGGTGCCGGACGGCACCTCTCCCCAGACGTTCGAGCACTCCCGACACGGTCGCCCCTTCGCCGGCGGCCATCCTGCCACCGATCCCCAGATTGTCGGCGCATGCCGGACCCCCCTTGATACCGAACCCTCCGGGTGGTGCGCGCGACGATGGCGTGGTGTCCGTCGAGTTCGTCGCCCCGCCCGAGCGGGGCCGCGTCTACTCCTCGCAACGGCGCGTGCACCTCGGTGACGTCGACGCCTCGGCCCGACTCCGCCTCGAGGCGTTGGCCCGTTATCTCCAGGACGTCGCGACCGACGACGCCGACGACGCCCACCTGTCGGAACGCAGCGGGGTGTGGGTCGTCCGCAGCGTCGACGTCGAGTTCGGGGGCCGGCCCTGGTACCACGACGTGGTCGACCTCGCCACGTTCTGCAGCGGCAGCGGCCCCCGGTGGGCCGAACGGCGCACCACCCTCCGTGGCACGCGGGACGATGTGATCGAAGTCGTCGCGTTGTGGGTGTTCGTCGACCGCGAGCGGGGCCGGCCGCTCCCGCTCGACCCCGACTTCTTCGCCATCTACGGAGAAGCGGCCAGGGGGCGCAAGGTCCGCGGTCGCCTGCGCCACGACCGGCCGCCGGCGGGGGTCGAGTGCCGCCCGTGGTCGCTGCGGGAGAGCGACTTCGACGTGCTCGGCCACGTCAACAACGCCCGCTACCTCGAGGCCGTCGAGGACGAGCTGGCGACCCGGCTCCCGGAGCGCGTGCCCCTGCGGGTGAGCGTCGAGTACCGCGGCGCGGTCGAGCGGGGCGACGCGGTGGACCTCGCGGGCGAGGTCCGCGCCGCGGCCACGGGCGAACTGCAGCTCGCGGTCTGGATGATCGTCGGCGGCGAGGTGCGGATGTCGGCCCGGGTCACCGTGTCGGCCCCCGACGACGGTCGCCCGGGCTGATCGCGCCCGACGCGTACACTGACCGGCGCTCTGGATCCCATGCCTGCTCGAACCCTTTTCCGGGCGCCGGTGCCTCGTCACCGGCGGACTCGGCTTCATCGGATCCAACCTCGCGCTGGCCCTCGCGCGTGGCGGTGCCGACGTCACCGTCCTCGACGCCCGGGTACCCCGCCACGGCGCCAACCCCGCCAACCTCGTGCCCGACGGCGACCTCCCCGAAGGGTCCACCGAGCCCGTGCCCGACGCTCGCATCCGGGTGGTCGAAGCGGACCTCGGCGACGTCGACCGGCCCGACGTACGCGAGGTCGCGACCGCGGCCGAGTTCGTCTTCAACCTCGCCGGGCAGGTGAGCCACGTCGACTCGATGGACGACCCGCTCTTCGACCTCGGCGTGAACACGACGAGCCAGTTCCGGTTCCTCGAGCTGCTGCGTCGGGACAACGTCGGGGCCACCGTCGTGTACACGTCGACCCGCCAGATCTTCGGCAAGCCGCGGTACCTGCCCGTCGACGAGGAGCACCCGGTCGCTCCCGTCGACGTGAACGGGATCACCAAGTACGCGACCGAGCAGCTCCACCTCCTCTACCACGAGGTGTACGGGCTGCCGGCGTCGGCGGTGCGCCTCACCAACGTGTTCGGGCCCCGCCAGCGTCTGCGGGACGACCTCCAGGGCTTCCTCCCGATCTTCGTACGCCGCGCGCTCGCCGACGATGCCATCACCGTGTTCGGCGACGGCGCCCAGGAGCGCGACTGCCTCTACGTGGACGACGTCGTCGACTGTCTCGTGCTCGCGGCGGTCGCCCCCGACGCGGCCGGGGAGATCTTCAACGTCGGGAACGACGAACGCCTCTCGCTCGGCGCGATCGCCGACGCGATCGTGCTCGCGGCCGGCGCCGGGCGGGTCGAGCACGTGCCCTGGCCGCCCGACCGCGACGCCATCGACATCGGCTCCTACTTCGGCGACTCCTCGAAGGCGAAGCGGATGCTCGGCTGGGAGCCGCGCACCCCGTTCGCGGAGGGCATCGCCCGCACACTCGCGTTCTACCGGGCGCGCCCCAGTGGTACCTGTGAGCGGCGGACGTCGCCCGTGATCCCCGTCGTCGACCTCGCCCGCCGGGCCGCGGTCGCTCGAGCCGGAGCTCTCCGAGGCGGTGGCGCGTGGTCGTGCGGTCGGGAAGGTATCTGTTCGGGCCCGAGCTGGCGGCGTTCGAAGCGGAGTTCGCCGCCTTCACCGGCCGCCGGCACGCGGTCGGCGTGTCGTCGGGTACCGATGCCTTGCGCCTCTCGCTGGTCGCGCTCGGGATCGGCGCGGGCGACGAGGTGCTGGTGCCCGCGTTCACCGCCGTGCCGACGGCCGCCGCGGTGTGCGCGGCGGGGGCGACGCCGGTGTTCGTCGACGTCGACCCCGAGGCCGCCACGATGGACGCCGATGCCGCGGCGCCGCGGTCGACCGACCGCACGCGCGCCGTGATCCCCGTGCACCTCTACGGACGGCCCGCGTCGTTGCCCGACCTCGGCGTGGCGGTCATCGAAGATGGCGCGCAGGCGCACGGAGCGCTCGACCGCGCTGTGCGCCTTCGACCGCGGCCGCGTACAGCTTCTACCCGACCAAGAACCTCGGTGGGATCAGCGACGGCGGCGCGGTCGTCACCGACGACGACGACCTGGCCGCGTCGTTGCGGTTGCTCCGGGCCCACGGCGCGGCCGACGACTACGTGCACACGCGGATCTCGACGAACGCGCGGCTGTCGGATGTCGCGGCCGCGGCGCTGCGGGTCGGGCTGCGCCGGCTCGGGGCCGACAACGCGCGCCGCCGCGGAGATCGCGGTCGCGCTATCGCGCCGCCGCGCCGGAGCTCCGCTGGCAGGCCGACCACGAGCGTCACGTCTTCCACCTCTGCGTCGCGCGGATGGCCGACCGCAACGGCCTTTCGGGACCGGGTCCCGTTCGGGACGGGCGTGCACTACCCGCTCGCGCTCACCCAGCAGCCCGCCTACCAGCAATTCGCCGTGCGAGCGATGCCCGGAGGCGGAGGCGTGGGCCGCGGAGTGCGTATCGTTCCCCTGCTTCCCCGAGATGACCGACGACGAGATCGAGGCGGTGTGTCGAGCGATCCGCGTGAACCCGGCAGTCGAAGCCATCTCCGTGTTCTTCCCCTGTTACAACGACGAGGCCAGCATCGGGCGCATGGTCGAGGTCGCGGTCGCGACCCTGGAGCGCGTCGGGCGTCGAGCGATGCCGAGGTCATCGTCGTGAACGACGGATCGACCGACGGTTCCGCCGCGGTGCTCGCCGAGCTGGCGAAGCGCGAACCGCTCCTGCGCGTCGTCACCCACGAGCGGAACCGCGGCTACGGCGGCGCGCCTGCTGTCGGGTTTCGCCGACCGGCGACGAAGCCAGTGGGTCTTCTACACCGACGGCGACGGGCAGTTCGACCCGGCCGAGCTCGAGCTGCTCGTCGCGCGCGCGATCCGACGACGTGGACGTGGTCCAGGGCTACAAGCTGCGGCGCGCCGATGGACCTGTCCGTGCCGTGATCGGGCGCGTGTACCACCGGTTCGTGATCGTTGCTTGTTCGGGCTCGAGATCCGCGACACCGACTGCGACTTCCGTCTGATCCGCCACGCGACCCTCGACCGCGTCGAGCTCGTGCACACGACCGGCGTGATCTGCGTCGAGCTGGTGCGCAAGCTGCAGGACGCCGGCGCGCGCTTCACCGAGGTCGGCGTCCACCATTACCGACGGGTCCACGGCAAATCGGAGTTCTTCCGCGCCGGCGCGATCCTGCGCACGCTCTGGGGGCTGGCGGGATTGTGGGTGCAGCTGGTGTTGCTGCGTCGAGGCCGGCGGCCGGCGTCGGTCACGGGCGGGTAGCGAGCACCACCACGGAGGTGCCCCACGGCACGTCGTGGCGTTCGAGCCACCGGCGTTCCAGGGACGCGAGGGGTGTGAAGACGCGGTCGAGCGCGCGCTTGTCGACGTCGGAGCTGCCGGGGGTGTGGCGATCGTGACGGACACGGTCGAACGCGCCGAGCGCGGCAGCCGGCTGGCGCCAGGAACGAGTACGCGTAGGTCGCTCGTTCGACGTCGAGACCGGCGCGCCGGGCGAGATGGCCGAGCTCGCGGCGGCGGTACCGTCGCCGACCGTGGACCGTGGCGTCGTGGCGGCGTCCGAGTGACTCGAACGCCGGCTCCACGAGCAGTACCGCACCGCCCGGGCGCACGCACGCGTGCCAGCTCGGCGAGCGCGCCGGCGTCGTCGGCGACCGAGTAGAGCACGGTGATGGCGACGGCGACGTCGAAGCTCGCCCCGGCGAACGGGAGCGCCTCGACGCGGGCGCGTGCCGGCAGCGTCGAGAGTCGGCGCGCCCGGACGAAGGCGAGTGCGTCGGGGGACACGTCGACGCCGAACACCTGACCGCAAGCGGAGAAGCTCGCACCGTTGCCACCGGGTCCGCACCCCGCGTCGAGGATCCGCGGTCGGTTGCCCAGCCAGGGCGCGAGCAGGTCGGCCGCGAGCGCGCGGGTGTTGCGATACCACCAGTGGTCGTCTTCGACCGCGGCGATGCGGGCGTACTCCTCGACCTCCACCGGGCGAGGGTACCGGTCAGCTTCGGGCGTCGGTCATGCACGCCGCCGGGCGCGCCGGGGACCGCTCAGCGCTCGGCGACCCGCAACGTGTCGATGACCAGGTCGGACGAAGACCACGCCTGCACGCCGACGCGGTCACCGCTCGCGGCATCGCGACCCCGGTCGGTCGACGCCTGCTTCAGGTTCTCGACCTCCAACACCTCGACGCCGTTGACCAGGGCCACGAGGTGGTCGTCGACCACGACGAGGCGAACGGTGAGGGAGCCGTACATGGAGGCCGGATCGCCGGTGTTCGCACGGGCGATCGGGTTCCACAGCTCGCGGTCCGCCTGCCACTGCCGTACCAGGTAGCCGCCACCGTCGTAGATGGGATCGATGTCGAAGGAGTACCCGGACATCCGCCCCGCTTCGTCGACGCTCGCCCGGAACAGCACGCCCAGGCCGGGGCCGGAGCGGAAGTCGACGTCGACCTCGAGCACGAAGTCGGGTCGGGTCGTGACGTCGGCGAGCGCCCACCGTTCGTCGGCCCGGCGCATCACGAGCGCGCCCTGGCCGCGGACCTCGACGAGCGGGAGGGCGTTGCCCAGCTGCCAGTCGTCACCCGCGGCGACGAATGCCTCGGTCTCGGTCTCGGTCTCGGGTTCGGGGTCCGGCTCGACCTCGAGCGACGGATCGGCGTCGGGCTCGATCGCGGGCGGGGCGGCGAGCGGTGCGGTCTCCGGGTCGGCGCGCCACATGATGGGGGGCAGCGGGTCGTCCTCGAGCGTCTCGGCCGGCTCGGGCGCCCACTCCGGCACGTCGCCACGAGTCGGGACCTCGTCGAGGATCGATGTGGCGTACCCGTCCGGATCGGTGTCCGCCGGCGACTGCCACGCGGCGGGCGCCTCGGCGGTCTCGGGAGTGCCCCAGTCGACGTAGAAGCCGGTGCTGACGGCTTCGGGATCGGGTTGGTGGTCCCACGGCCCCGCGTCGACATGATCCACCATGGCGCCCGGCGCAGGCCCGGCGTCGACCGGTTCGGCGTCGACCGGTCCGGGGTCGATCTGGTCGGTGTCGATCAGCTCGGTGTCGGCCGGCCCGGCGGCGAGCCACTCGTGCCCGACCGGCTCGGGCTCGACCAGCTCGGCCTCGCCGGTGAGGTCCTGGGGCCACTGGTTGGCCGTCCACGGGTCGTCGGCGACCCACGGATCCGTGGAGGTCTCGTCGGTCGCGGGCTCGGCCGGCTCGACGCTCGAGGGGTCCGAGCCCCACTGGGCCTGCTCCCACCCGGTGGTCGCCCAGGCGTCGGCCGGCGGTTCGGCCGATCCGGCGTCGGTCGAGAACGAGTCGGTCGGGGTCCAGGGGTCGTCCACGGGCGAAGCGTCGGCCTCGGGGGTGGCGAACGGTGCCTCCGACGCGGGCGCCCAATCGTCGGTGCCTTCCCAGAAGGCCGGTGGCGTGTCGGCATCGGCGCCGGGGGGCGCCGGCGGCTGCCACGGCGTGGTCTCCCACACCTCGGGATCGGCGGCCCGTGAGCTCAGCGGCGGTGCCGGGGGCTCGACCCAGTCCCACGTCTCCGAGCCCTGGCGCTGGGCCACGTCGATCGGGGGCGCATCGGCGGCGTTCCACGCGGCGGCGGCCGTGTCGACGAGCACCGGATCGGGCGTCGCGGTCGACCCGTTCGCGAACGCGGCACCGAAGCTGTTGGTGGCGTTGACCGGGAGGGGGAGGCCGTCGACCAGCTCGACCGCGTCCTCGGGCGGGGGCGGAGCCGCGAGCAGGTCGGGCGGGGGCGCGCCGGGGTCGCCCAGCGGCACCGGCTCGGGAAGGCGGGCCAGCTCTTCGAACACGTCGACGTTGTTGGCGGTGGCAGCGTCGAGGGGGGTGTCGAGGAACGCGGGCGGCATCTCCGGCATCTCCGGCGGCACGGGTGGTGCCAGGGTCTCGGCGACCGCGGCTTCGAGCGCCCGCGGCTTGGTGCGGCTCTGGACCGGCGGGAGGATGATCTCGCGCAGCCGGGCAGCTTCCTGGGGCGACACGTGCATCCCCGTCTGCAGACGCTGTTCGAGGACGACGGGATCGCGCCCGAGGGCGTCGGCCATGGCCGCGAGCTCGCGGTCCTTCACCGGGATCCGCTTGCCGGGCTCGAGCTCCCGGAGCTTGGTCAGCGTCGCGAGGTACGGCGCCAGGCCGGCGTCGTCCTGGCTGCGCCGGAGCTGCGCGATGCTGTCAGCCATCGTGGTGGCCGGCGTCGGCACGGCCGCGGCGAGCTCGGGTGTCGACGTCCTGGGCATCAGCTCGGCGACATCGACGCCGCACGACCCGGCCAGCACCCAGAGATCGCTGTCGGGGATCGGGACCTTGCCCCGCTCGTACGCGACGAGCTCACGGCGACTCAGGCCGGCACCCCGGGCCACCTCCGACAGGGAGAGGCCCTTCTTGCGCCGCACGTCGCGCAGGTGCTTGCCCAGATCCTTCGGCGTGACGGTGAGTAGAGGTGACGCCTCGGCCATGCCCCTTCGTATCGGCGGGTGAAGCCCTCGGCTGTAGGGTCAGTCGATGGCCATTTACGCCCTCGGCGCCGTCGCGCCACGGATCGACCCCGAGGCGTTCGTCCACCCCGACGCCACCGTGATCGGCGACGTCACCCTGGGCCCCGGCACCACGGTGTGGGCCCAGACCGTCATCCGGGGCGACTACGGCTCGATCGTCGTGGGGGCCCGTACGTCGGTACAGGACGGCGCGGTGCTGCACACGACGCCGGTGCAGCCCACCCGGGTCGGCGACGACTGCGTCGTCGGTCACCTCGCGCACCTCGAGTGCTGCACGATCCACGACGGCTCGCTCGTCGGGACCGGTTCGATCATCCTCCACCGCGCGGTGGTCGAGGCCGGCGCACTGGTGGGTGCGGGCGCGGTCGTGCCCAACGGGATGATCGTGCCGAGCGGCGCGATGGCGCTCGGGGTGCCGGCCAAGCTCCGACTCGACGCGGTCGACACCGAGGAGATCGCGCGTATGGCGGCGGAGTACGTGACCAACGGTGAGCGGTACCGGCGCGAGCTCCGCCGGATCGACTGACGCGCGTCAACCCTTCACGTACGCGAGCTTCTCGGCGATCTTGCCGTCCCGCACGCGCATGACGTCGACGCCACGGATCGCCCCCGCGGTGCCGTCGTCGTTGGTCCAGGTGTAGTGCCATCGCACGACACAACGGTCGCCGGTCGCGATCACGTCTTCGTCTTCGAAGCGCGCAGTGGGTGACGCGGCGAAGAACGCCTCCCACGCGGCCCGCACCTCCGCCTGGCCCTCGAAGCGCTCGCCGTCGGGCGGCATCGTGTTCTCGAACACGCAGTCGTCGGTCATGGCGGACATCACCGCGTCGACGTCGTGGCGGTTGAACGCGTCGTTGAACCGGTCCACCGCGGCGACGGTCGGGTCGGAGGTGGCGTCGGAGTCGATCATGGTGTGCTCCTCAGGGGTCGGACGACGCGCGTCGTACAGGTCCGGTTCGATGTAGATGAGGCGGGTGACGGGGGTCGAGGCCCGGACGCGGGCCTCGACGACGTCGATCGCGTGCGCGAGCGCGGGGATGGTGTCGCACGAGAACTCGAGCTTGGTCGCGAGCAGCACGTCGTCGGGACCGAGGTGCAGCGTGCGGAGGTGGATGATGCGTTCGACCTCGGGACCGTCGAGGATCGCGTCGCGGATCCGGGTTTCGACCGCCGGCCCGACGCCCTCGCCGATCAGCAGGCTCTTCATCTCGATGGCCAGCACGACCGCGATCACCCCGAGGAGGAGCCCGATGCCGATGCTGCCCATCGCGTCCCACCGCGTGTTGCCGGTGATCTCGGCCAGGCTGATCCCGACCAGTGCGAACAGGAGGCCGACGAGCGCGCCGGTGTCCTCGAGCAGCACGACCGGCAGCTCGGGGCTCTTGGTCGTGCGGATGAAGCGCCACCACGTGCGGCCGCGTCGGTCGGGAACCGCCTCGCGGCGCGCGGTGCGCAGCGAGAGGCCCTCGGCGACGATCGCGATGCCGAGCACGCCGAAGGCCCAGATGGGTGAGTCCAACTCGTGCGGGTCCAGGAGCTTCTGGATGCCTTCGGTGAGCGCGAACAACGATCCGAGGGTGAAGAGCACGAGGGCGACGACGAAGGCCCAGAAGTAGCGCTCGGTGCCGAAGCCGAAGGGATGCTCGTCGGTCGGCGCCTTGCGGCTGCGCTTCCCGCCGAGGAACAGCAGCCCCTGGTTCCCGGTGTCGGCGACCGAGTGGACCGCCTCGGCGAGCAACGACGCCGAGCCGGTCACCGCGAACGCGACGAACTTCGCCAGCGCGATGCCCAGGTTGGCGAGGAAGGCGGCGACGATCGCCTTGCGGGTGCCCTCAGCCGACATCGCGTACCGACCACACGGTGTTGGTTGCGACCCGCGTGTCCCGGCCGTCGGCGTCGGTGAACCGCAGGACCGAGGAGCCGCGTTCGTAGCCGTCGAACCGAGCGACGATCTCGGCGACGGCGCCGTCGACCGCCGACGACACCGTCAGCACCCGCCCTTTCCCGAGCCGGAGCCGTTCGTCCCAGCCGTAGTGGAGGCGGCCGTCGGGCCCGGCGCGCGGCGGGCGCGCAACGTGCACGCCGTGCTCTCGGTACGAGTCGGCCAGCTCGGCGGCACGCTCGGGCCCGCAGAACTCGCCGAGCGCGTCGAGCAGCACCCGGGCGAACGTCCGGCCGTGGTGCGGGAGCCCGGAGTCGATGCCGAGGGCCCAGTGGGTGAGCTCGTGGAGCACGACGGCCTTCGTGCGGTAGCGGCGCGGGAGCGTGATGGTCGGGCCGGTGTCCTCCTCACGGTAGAAGGCCTGGCGCGCGCCCTGCCCGGGCCGCAGGCGGGGCACGCCGCCGAGGTCGCGGTCGGGGAAGCGCTCGTGCCACCAGAGCGTGCCGACGACGCGGTCGACGAAGCGGGCGCAGGCGTCGAGACCCGGGAGCGGGCTCGACGGCAGCGGCGTCTCGGCCAGGTAGACCCGGCGCCGTTGTGCGTCGCGCGGGGCGCCGGCGCGCGGCGACCGGGTGCGCGTCGGGCGTCGGCGCGGTGGGTGACGACGTGGGATCCATCGGGTGCCACGCTACGCTCGCCGCCGTGCTCCCCCCGCGCCTCTGGTCTCCCGTGCGCGCCCGATGACCGACCCCGTCGTCGAGATCCTCGGCCTCTCCAAGCGCTTCGGCGCGGGAGTCCTCGCGGTCGACGATCTTTCGTTCGCGGTCGAACGGGGTCAGGTGTGCGGGTTGCTCGGCCCCAACGGGGCGGGGAAGACGACCTGCCTGCGGATGCTGCTCGGGTTGGTCAAGCCTACGAAGGGCGAGACGCAACTGTTCGGTGAGCGGGTGAAGCCCGGTACCGCACAGCTGCGGCGGGTCGGCGCGTTGATCGAGTCGTCGGCGTTCGTGCCGCACCTCTCGGGGATGCGCAACCTCCGGCTCTGGTGGGAGGCGGGCGGCGCCCGGTGGTCCGACGCCGATCTCGAGCCCGCGCTCGCGATCGCCGATCTCGGCCCGGCCGTCGAGCGCAAGGTCAAGACCTACTCGCAGGGCATGCGCCAGCGGCTCGGGCTCGCCCGGGTGCTGCTCGGCAAGCCGGAGATCCTGGTGCTCGACGAGCCGACGAACGGCCTCGATCCCCAGGAGATGCGCGAGGTCCGCCGTCTCGTGCACCGCGTCGCCGAGTCCGGTTCCACGGTGCTCTTCTCCAGCCACGTCCTGGCCGAGGTCGAGCAGATCTGCACCCACGCCGTCGTCATGGACAAGGGAAGGCTGGTCGCGACCGGGTCGGTGACCGACCTCATCGGCGACGCCGGTTCCGTCTACCTCGAGGTCGACGACGAGGCGGCGGCGCGGCGCGTGCTCGAGGGGCTCCCCATGGTGAAGCGCATCGAACCGGAACAGCCGGGCCTGGCAGTGGCGATCGAGGGCGGCAAGCGCTCGGAGATCGTCGCCGCGCTCGTGCACGCGGGGATCGCGGTGGAGACCGTCCAGGCGCGCCGCCGGCTGGAAGAGGCGTTCCTCGGGTTGGTCGAAGCGGCCGAGCTGGAGCGCTGATGTCCACCGCGGCGGTGATCCGTACCGAGCTGGTGAAGAGCGTGCGCCGCACGCGTACGTACGTCGCGTTCGGGATCATCGTCCTGATCCCGGTGATCATGGCCGTCGCCATCGAGCTGAACCCGCCCGACGCCCACGGCGAAGGGCGGCTCCTGTTCCTCGCGTCGCAGACCGGGCTCATCCTCCCGGCGTTCGCGCTGCGCGTCACGAGCGCGTTCCTGCTCGTGATCGTGGTCGCGCTGTTCGGCGGCGACGCCATCGCCGGCGAGGCCGCATGGGGCAACCTGCGCTACCTGCTGATGCGCCCCATCGGGCGCGGTCGCCTGGTGGTCGCCAAGTTCCTGGTCGCGGTGCTCTGCGCGTGGGCGGCGGTCGTCACCGTCGTGGTCACCGGGTTGGTGGTCGGGGTCATCTTCTTCGGGTCCGAACCGATCCAGCTGTCCGTCGGGTTCTTCTCCTTCACGCAGTCGACCGGCGACATCCTCGCCCACCTCGGGGTGGCGACGGCGTACGTCGCGTGGAGCCTCACCGGTGTCGTCGCCTTCTCGTTCATGGTGTCGTGCATGACCGACGCGCCGTTCGGCGCGATCTTCGCCGGGGTCGGTCTCTACTTCACGTCGCTGATCCTCGATTCGATCTCTTCGCTCGGGCACATCCGCTACGTGCTGCCGACGCACTACTTCGACGCGTGGGTCGACCTCGTGACCCGTGGTGTGTGGCACTCCGACCTGTGGCGGGGCGTCGGGCTCCAGCTCGGCTACGTGCTGCTCTTCGCGCTGATCGGGCTCTGGTGGTTCCGCCGCAAGGACATCCTGAGCTGAGGGGCCCGCGGCCCGCACCGGGACCAGCCCAGGCCGGCGTCAGCTGCGATCGCCCGGCGCGGTCGGTTCCGGGCCCCCGCCACGACGTAGCGATCCGCGTAGAACAGCACGGTCGCGCCCTGGCACAGGAGCTTGAATCCCGCGACCGCGACGAAGACGGGGAATTGCGGACCTCGTGCCACGGCAGGTGATCCCCACGATCGGCGGCGACGTACCAGAGGCGTTCCGCCCCGAGGAAGCCGACCAGCGGCACGGTCGCGACGACACCGACCAGGAGGACGAGGTGTGCACCCGTCGCGTCGGCGACCGCTGCGGGCACCGTCGACAACAACGCGAACACGAGCGCGGTCACCGGGAGGCGCGGGTCGCGGCGTCAGGCCTGCACGCTGCGCCGGACGTCCCGGAGGAACAACGCCCCCGGGCGAGGACCGGGCGCCGCGGAGCGCGTCTGCGTCGGGCATCGCCAGAGATGAGGGCGAACCGGCATCAGCCCAGCTCGGGGAGCTCCTGGTCTTCGGCGAGGCCGGCGGCGTAGAGATCGCCGAGCTCCTCGATCCGCTCGAGCACGGTGGCCGGTTCGAAGGCGAGCGCAGCCGCGTCGCCGGACTCCAGCGTCGCGTCGAGCTCGTCCCACGAGACCGGCGTCGACACGGCGGGTCGGTCGGTGGCCCGCAGCGAGTACGCGCACACCGTCGTCTTGTGGCGGTCGTTCTGGCTCCAGTCGACGAACACCCGCCCGCCGCGTTGGTCGCGGGCCATGTTCACGGTGACCCGTTCCGGGTCACGCGACTCCAGCACCTTCCCGAGTGCCAGCGCGAACGCCTTGGTCGTTTCGGCGTCGACCGACGGGCGGAGGCCGACCGCCAGGTGCAAGCCCTTCGATCCCGACGTCTTGGCGACCGCACGAAGGCCGAGTTGCCGGAGCAGGTCGTGCAGCTCGAGGGCGACGCGCGCGCAGTCGACGAGGTCGCTCCCGGGACCGGGATCGAGGTCGAAGACGATCGCGGTCGGGCGCCAGGGATCGCCGGCCCGGGCCTGGGGTGTGTGCAGCTCGAGGGCGGCGAGGTTCGCCGTCCACACGAGCGCGGGCACCGATTCGAGCGAGCACGCGGCGATGTCGGAATCGGCGTCGAGGGGGACGGTGTCGAGCCACGCGGGCCGGTGCCCGGGGCAGCGCTTCTCGAAGAAGCGTTCGCCGGTCACGCCGTCGGGCAGGCGCAGCATGGTGACGGGCCGATCGTGGAGGTGGGGGAGCATCACCGGCGCGATCCGCGCGTAGTAGTCGACCACCTGACCTTTGGTGAATCCGGTGACCGGGTACAGGACCTTGTCGAGGTTGGTGACCCGGAGTCGGCGCCCGTCGATCTGGACCTCGGTGGCGGTGCCGGCCGCCCGCGGCGCGGACCGGCGCTCGGGCCGGCTCTTGGAATCAGGCGCCACGACCTGCGAAGGTAGTAGCCCCACGAGATCGGGAGACTCGCTCGATGCCCAGCGCCATTTGGACCGGATCGATCAGCTTCGGACTGGTGACCGTGCCCGTCCGGCTCGTGTCGGCCACCCGTTCCCAGGACGTCCGCTTCCACCAGCTCGAAGCCGAGACCGGCGCGCGCATCCGCTACCGGCGCGTGTCGGAGCAGACCGGTGAAGAGGTCCCCAACGACCAGATCGTGAAGGGCTACGAGGTCGAACCGGGTCGCTACGTGATGATCGAGGCCGACGAGCTGGCGGCGCTCAAGCCCAGGGCGAGCCGCCAGATCGAGATCGAAGACTTCGTCGACCTCGCCGAGATCGACCCGATCTACTTCGAGCAGCCCTACTACCTGGTCCCCGACAAGGACGCCGCCAAGGCCTACCGGCTCCTCACCGACGTGATGGAGGACGAGGGCAAGGTCGCGGTGGGTCGGTTCGTGCTGCGTTCGAAGGAGGCGCTGGTGGCGATCCGCCCCGTCGACGGCGTGCTGTGCCTCGAGACGATGCGGTACGCGGACGAGGTGTTGGCGGCCGACCGTGACCAACCGATCGCCGAACCGGCGGCGGAGCCCACCGAGCGCGAGCTCGAGATGGCACGCCAGCTCGTGCAGTCGCTCGCGGGCGTCTTCGATCCCGAGAAGTACCGCGACGAGTACCGCGAGGAGGTGCTCGCGCTCATCGACCGCAAGGCGGCCGGCGAGGAGATCGTGGCGCCGGCGGCGCCGGAGGAGCCGGCGAAGGTGCTGGACCTGATGGCCGCGCTCGAGGCCAGCCTGGCCCGCACGGGGGCCAAGCAGGCGGCCGAGCGACCGGCACGGGCGGCGAAGCGGGCGCCGGCCAAGAAGGCCGGCGCGACGAAGAAGGCGGCCAGGAAGGCGCCGGCGAAGAAGGCGGCGCCCGCCAAACGCGCCCGGAAATCCGCCTGAGCGTCGGTGGGGCTAGGAGGCCCGCCGCTCGGGGATCCGTGCCGGACGGCGCCGGGGGAAGCGCCGGATCCGCCCGACCGCACGGGTCGCCGCACGGTCGTGGTCTTCCTCCAACCATCCGCAGGTGCACAGCGCGGGGTCGTCGCCGGCGCGGAACGTGGGGCAGGCCTCGAAGCGGACGGAGTCACCCCGGAACACCCTGGCCTCGATCCTGGTCAACGTGGGACTCACGGCGACGCCTCCTCCATCATCCGGCTCGATCATCCGGCTCTGATCATCCGGCTCGATCATCCGGCTCGATCATCCGGCTCGAATCACACCGGTGTAACTCGTGTGGTGCAATGTAACTGCTGTGGTTCCCGAGCCGGTGGACTCCACTGCGACCACCATCGCGCCGAGGTGTGACATCCATGGACGATCCCGGCGAGCACCCTCCCGAACCCGCCATCGAGGTCCGCCCGCTCACGCCCGAGGGCGCCGAGGGTTTCGCCCGGCTCGTGCGCCGCTGCCACGGCGACTCCTACGACGAGGTCTGGGTCTACGACCCGGCGGCGATCGCCGAGCGGCTCCGCTCGGGGATCCTGCAGTCGACGGTGGGGGTCGACCCCGACGGCGAGCTGCTCGCGCACGTCGGCCTCGTCCGCATCCGCCCGGACGACGACGTCGCCGAGGCGGGGCCCCGCGATCCAGCTGCTCGGCGACGGCATGGGCGACCTGGGCTTCGCCTTCGGCGGGATCTTCCCGAACCGGATCCACGACTGCGACGCGTTGCGCTACCAGTACCTCGCCGGCGTCGACCTCGACGTGAGCGACATCGAGCTCGCGTCCGACCACGGGCGCGAGCTCTTCGACTACATCACGTCGTCGGCATGAGGGGCGCGTCGGGTCGGCTCTCGTCGTCCGGCGGCTCCGCCGTCTCGAGCGCCGTCGGCGTGACCGGCGCCTCGGCCGACGGTCCGGAGGGGCGTTTCCCGTTGCCGGCGCCGTTGGTGCCGAGGTAGCGCATGAGCGTGGCCGCGAGGCCGTCGAACGAGCCGCCGCCCCCGGCGACGAGCACCTCCGGCACCACCGTGATGTGGCCGTCGGCCACCGCGTTCGCCACGGCGACGATCGCGGTGGCGGGGCCGCCGAGTGCCTCCTTCTGGGCTTCGAACCCGACGGCGCGGGCCAGACCCAGCGCCTCGGCGGCCTTGGCCTCGCCCAGGCCGATGGCCTGGCGCCGGGCACCTTCCGCCTCACCGGTGAGCTGCACGTAGGCCGCCTCGCCCTTGGCCTCGGCCTCCCGTGCCTGCGCCTCGCTGGTCTTGATCTGCACGCCGACCTGCGCGCTGGCGAGTTGCGACTGCATGTTGGCCGTGCCCTTGGCCTGCTCCATCTCGATGCGGGATGTCTCGGCCCGCTGCTGCTCCTCGAACGTCGCCTTCTCCTGGTTGGCGATCTCGCGCTGGGTGAGCACGACCACCAGCTCCTGGGGGAACGCGACGTCCTGGATGTAGACGCCCTTCGTCTCGACCTCGTACTGGCTGAGGTACCGGGTGATGGCCTCGAACGCCGCGGCCTGCACCTCGCGGCGGGTCTCGATGAACTTCACCGCTTCCAACGCCTGCAACGTGTTCCGGAAGTGGTTGCCGACCGCGCTCTGGAGCACCTCGCTCACCAGGTTGCGCATGGTGCCGACCATCGAGATCACCTTCGGCGCCTTCGTGTCGGGCACGTGGATCTGCACCTGGAGGTCGATCTGGAAGATGAAGCCCTCCCGGCTCTTGCCCACGATCGACGACAGCTGTGCGTCGAGGTCGTGGGCCTCGGAGGTCGCGTCGGCCCAGTTGAGCGTGAGGATGAACGTGGGGACGATCTCCGCCGCGTAGACGCGCGGGTTGATCGCGTACTTGCCGGTGCGCAGCGGCTCCTGCCAGATGCCGCGGTGGCCCGGCCGCACGATCGAGCCGAACTTGAACTCCGCGCCCGACGTGTCCGCGGTCGGGAGCCCGACGAAGCCCTTGATCACCGCGACCTCGCCCTGGTTCACGACCAGCATGGGCACGAGGTCGACGCGGATCAGGAACGGGTTGAGCAGGTACGCGCCGTAGAGCAGCGGGTCGTGCTGCAGCCCGATCTTGCCGCCGTTGTCGAGGAACTTCTGGAAGTCCTGGTAGTTGTTGTGCAGGGTGTTCTTGCTGCCGAGCAGCAGGTCGATGAGCTGGGCGTCGGTGGTCGAGGTGCTCCCGCCCGCGTTGGTGGCCTCGATGGCGGCGACGTCGGCGAACCCGCCGAGGCGGCTGGCGATGTCACCCGAGGGGAGCGGCTCGCCTTCGAGCGCGGTCACGACACCGACGAGGTCGATCCCGTTCGGGTCGGGTGCGATGACCACGACCCGCAGCTGGTCGGGCGACAGGCCGAACGACTCCGGGGTGAGCATCCCCCCCTTGGCCTGGGTGGCGAGGTCGGGCGAGACGGGGAGCCCGTAGACGGTCTGGGGCGTCAACACGAGGAAGGCCACCGGGTGGACGGGCACCAGCGTGCCGGGAGGGAGCACCGGGCGCTGCACGCCCTTCTGGCCCCCGGCCTCGACGAAGGTGTGGAGGTTGGAGAAGTTCGCCAACTCGGGCCGGTACACCGCGCTCTTGGCGCCGATCGGCAGCGGTTCGCCCACCTGGGCGATCACCACACCGATCTCACCGGCCGGCACCTGCACCCACGGGAACTTCTTGACCCCGAAGAGCGGCCAGAGCTTGAACCGCAGCCCCGGCATCAGCAGCCGGGCCTGGTAGCCCGCCTCGCCGCGGAACGCGATCGGGTTGTCCTCGTCGAGCTTGCGGACGGCGAAGCGCTTCGACACGAGCCCGACCTGCGCCGCGCCGATGGCGTGGAAGGACTTCCACACCACGAACGCGATGAACGCGATGACGACGATGACGATGACAAGGCTCATGGACCCGCCTTTCCGCGGCTTCACCGGATCGTACAGTGAGGGTGATGCTCCCGTACCCGGCCGTCGGCCTGCTCGCGGCGATGGTCGGCACGGGGCCACCTGTCACCGAGATCGTGCCCGTGCGTGTGCACGGCAGCGACCCGAGCTGGCCGCCGGTGCTCGTGTTCTGCGTGGTCGTGGTCGTCGTCGGTGGTCTGTTCGCGGCGGTGGTGTTCCTGCGCCGTGCCCGGGAGGCCGCGCGACCGGACAGGAGACCGCTCGATGGGTAGACGGACGGGTGACCTGCTCCAGACGGTCTGGGAGCGGGTCTCCCGCCAGGCGACGATCGGTCCGCGCAGCGGCGCGCGCCGCGCCGTTCCGCCGGTTCGGCGCCGGGTCGGCCATCTGCTTCCCGGTGGCCGCGCTCTACGGCGAGGAGTACATCGAGCTGGGTGAGGGCTGCATCATCGGCCCGTACTGCTCGCTCTCGGCCGGTGTGATGCCGGGCCACGTGATCGACCACTCGCCCGTCGTGACCATCGGCGACCGTGTGCTCATCGGCAAGGGCAGCGGGATCGTCGGCCACCACACCGTCGAGATCGGCGACGACGTGTTCACCGGTCACCACGTCTACATCACCGACGCCAACCACGGCTACGAGGACACGTCGATGCCCATCGGCAAGCAGTTCGCCGCGCCCCGACCCGTGCGCATCGGGAGCGGATCCTGGCTCGGTCACGGGACGGTGGTGCTCCCCGGCGCCGACATCGGCCGCAACGTCGCGGTGGGCGCCGGCTCCGTCGTCGCCGGCACCCTCCCCGACTTCAGCGTGGCGGTGGGGAACCCGGCGCGCGTGATCCGCCGCTTCGTCGACGGGGAGGGCTGGGTCCACGTCGACCACGGGTGACCGCAGGAGTCCTCGGCGCCACGGTCGCGCTCGTGTTCCGGCGGCGCACCCGGCAGGGGATGCCGTGGTCCGCGGCGGTCAGCCCGATCCTCAGCGTTCGCTCGCGGCGGGCGACGGGTAGCTCGGGGGCTGCTCGCCCGGCGGCAGCTGCGACAGCACCCCGGTCGAGGTCCGGGCGTCGAACAGCCGGATGGGGGCGGTCGGCCACTGGCCCGGGAGGTACCGCCTGCCGTCGTCCGCGTAGCGGTAGAGCCCCTTGCCGGTCCGCCCGACCTCGTCGGGCCCGGTGGCACCGGGGTCCCACCAGATCACGACCGCGTCGTCGCCGCCGGTCAGGTCGGTGCCCTTCCAGACGCCGTGGTGGCCCCACGAGAGGTGCAGACGGGTCGGCGTCGTGGCGGTCGCCGAGGGGAACCGGAACAACCCGGCCCGGAACGTCTTCGCCGTGAGGTGGGGGCCCGCGAGGTGGACGCCGGTGAAGAACACCAGCGGCGCCTGCACCAGCTCGCGGAACGTCTTCGCCGGCGGCGGATGGCCGGTCTGCCAGGTGATCAGGTTGCCGAGCTCGTCGGCCGCGTCGGTCGTACGGGCGGGGAGCAGCGACACGCCGAACGCGTGGGCCCACTGCTTCTGGTCGTACTGACGACCGAACACCGCGGTGTCGGTGAACGCGTAGCCGAGCACGACCCACTCGGGGAAGTACTGCTGCGCGGTCGCCTCCTTGGTGAGGAACGTCGGGAACACCGGGTCGCCCGCGAGGATCACGCTGGTGACCCCCGCGCTCTTGAGCTTGGCGATCACGTTCCGTGCGTCCTGCTCGCGCGGTCGTGATGTCGAGCGCGTAGGGGATGGTCACGACCGGCTTCACGCGATAGGTCGCCAGGCGACGTTCGAAGTGCGCGACGCTCTTCGCGAACGTTCCGGCGTCGTCGTCGTAGTGCACGACGCCGAAGACCCGTCGCCGGGACCGGAGCGCCGAGTCGCCCGCGTGCGTGGCCTTGGCGCCCGCGAGTTGCTTGCCGACGAACGCGGCCCAGTGCTCGCTGGCCTGCTCCGGTGACGCGACGGTGGGCCACACGTAGGGCGCGTGGCTGTCGAGGAACGACTGTGGCTCGGCGATGACGCAGTCGCCGACGCACAGCACGCCGCGCGCCGCGAGCTCGTCGGCGTACGCCGTCGTCTGCCCGGGTCCGCCGAACGACGCGAACGCGTGGACCTCGGTGGCCACCTTGATCGCGTCGGCCTTGGCGGCGACGTCGTCGTCGGGCGCGCCGCTGGCCTTCACCGTCACCAGCTTGACCTTGCGGCCGTAGAGCTCGTAGTGCGCGGAGAAGTAGTCGACGAAGTCCTGCGTGGTCTGCCGCTCCTTGGCCAGGCTCTCGTCGCTGCCGGTGTTCTCGAAGAACGCCTGCTGGAGGACATCGGGTTGCGCCTGGTAGAGCGCGATCGTGATCGTGTCGGCGGTGACGCCCGGCGCGGTCGCGCCACCGTTGTCTCCACCCGCCCACGGTTCGACGCACGGGGGGGCGTACCCGCTCGGTACGGCCAGACGCCCAGTGGTGGTGTCGCAGCCCGGCCCCCATCGCACCTGCTTGCCCTGCGCGCGGGCCTCGTCGAACGTGAGCGGGCCGTTGCCCGACGCCGCCGCACCCACCGCCGACGCCGGCACGACGAGCGCGGCGCCGAGCGCCAGCGTGACGATGACGACGGACCAGCGGGATGCACGCACAGGGGGAGATCGTCGCGCGTGACCGGGCGCCGATCCTGTCAGGTCGACCCGTCAGGCCCTTCAGTCGCCGAGATAGGCGCGGATGACGGCGGGATGCTCCAGAACCTCGCCGGGGGCGCCCGAGGCGATGAGTCGGCCCCGATCGAGCGCGAGCAGCCGATCCGAGACCGCGGTGAGGAGCGTGAGGTCGTGCTCGATCACGAGCAGCGTGGCCGAGAGCGAGTCGCGCACGTCGCGCAGCATGGGTGCCAACGCCTCGGCTTCACGCTGGGCGATGCCGCTCGACGGTTCGTCGAGGAGGAGCACGGTGGGTTCGTGGGCGAGCACGCAGGCGAGGTCGACGATGCGCCGCGTGCCGGTCGAGAGCTCGTGGACGAACTTGTCGGCGAACGGAACCAGCGCGAGCAGGTCGAGCAGCTCGTCGACCCGCGCCCGGACCGCGGCTTCGGAACGGGTGACCATCGGGAGGTGCAGCGCCGCCGCGATCGGATCGCGGACGCGCACGGCGCGTTCCCGTGCGACCGCGACGGTCTCGCGCACGGTGAGGGCCGGGAACAGACGCCCGTCCTGGAACGACCGTCCGAGACCGAGGCGCGCCCGGGTGTGCGGCGCGAGGGTCGTGAGCTCGCGTCGCGTGCTGTCGTGGAGGACGACGCGCCCCCCATGGGGCGCCACGAATCCCGAGATCACGTCGAACAGCGTGGTCTTGCCCGCGCCGTTCGGCCCGATCACGCCGACGATCTCGCCGTCGGCGACCGTGAACGACACGTCGTCGAGCGCGGTCACCCCGCCGAAGTGCCGGTGCAGCCCCACGACCTCGAGTCGAGGCTCGCGCGTCGGGTGGGCGACCGCGGGTGGGGCGCTCGCGTGCGCGTACTGGCCGAGGAACACCGCCCGCACCAGCTCGGGATGGTCGAGCAGCCCGCGGGCCGGGCCCGCGAACCGCACGGTGCCCTTCTCGAGGAAGTAGGCCCGGTCGGCGAGCTCGAGCGCGAGGTCGACCGACTGCTCCACCAGCACGACCGTGGTGCCGGCCGACCGCAGCGCGCGCAGTCGCTCGCGGAGGTGGGCGAGGACCGTCGGGGAGAGACCGAGCGCGAGCTCGTCGATCAGGAGGAGCCGGGGCCGCGCGACGAGTGCCATGGCCAGGGTCAGCATCTGCTGCTCGCCGCCCGACAGGTTCCCGGCCGCCTGCCGCGAGCGATCGGCGAGGATCGGGAAGAGCGCGAGGGCGTCGGCCGTGGCCCGGCGCGTTCGCGGCGCGATCGCCCGACGTCCACGCCGCGAGGCGCAGGTTGTCGGCGACCGTGAGTGACGGGAACACGCCGTGCCCGCCGGGCGCCTGCACCACACCGAGGGCGACGATCCGCTCGGGGCGCGCGTGGGTGGTGGTGCGGCCGTCGAAGGTCACCGAGCCGTGCCGGGGCTCCAGCAGACCCGACACCGCCTTCAGCAGGGTGGACTTCCCGGACCCGTTGGTGCCGAGCAGCGCCACGATCTCGCCGGCCCGCACGTCGAAGTCGACGTCGAACAGCACCTGCACGCCGTCGTACTCGACGTCGAGCCCTTGCACCCGCAGGAGCGCGGGTGCAGCGTCGCCGTCGCCGTCCCGCGCGACCGCCTCGGGCGGGGCCGACGGGCGCGCGGGCGGTGCCGCCACGACCAGGCTGGGCGCCGCGATGCCGCGCCGGGTCGCGACCCGGCGGAGCCCGATGTCACGCAGGTCGGCGAAGGCGGCGCCGAACCCCCCGCGGAACACGAGCAGCACGACGAGCATCCCGGCCCCGGTCGCGAGGATCTGCCACTCGACCGGCAACCACCACGTGACGCCCCGCACGAACAGCGCGCCGAGCAGCGCGCCGGGGATCGAGCCGAGTCCACCGATCACGACCATCGCGAACACGACGAGGCTCTCGCCCGCGGTGTACGAGTCGAGTTGCAGGCCGTTCTGGTGGTGGACGAACAGGGCCCCCGCGAAGGCGGCGAGGAAGCCCGAGATCGCGAACGCGCTCGAGGGTCGTGCGGTGGGGGTTCACGCCGTATGCGCTCGCCGCCGACTCGTTCTCGCGGATCGCGACGAGCACCCGTCCGGTGCGGCTCCGCCGGATGCCGAGCACCCCGATCGCCGCCAGCGCGAGGGCCGCGAGGCACAGGAAGTAGTAGCGGGTCTCGGTCCCCACGTGGACGACGCCGAAGAGATCCGCTCGCTCGACCCGGGCCGGCGGCAGCCAGTCGAAGCGTGTCCCGTCGCCGAAGATCCGCGGGGTTGAGGAGCCACGCCGTGGTGGCGAGGGAGAACGCGAGGGTGATCACCGCGAGCGTGAGCCCGCGCCGGCGCAGGACGGGGAGGCCGATGACCGCGGCGACCGCGGCGCCCACGAGCCCGGCCCCGAGCAGGCCGAGGGAGAGGTCCCAGCCGAGCCGGGCGGTGATCGATCCGCCGGCCGCCGCGCCGATGGCGACGAACGCCATCTGCCCGAGGCTGATCTCGCCGGCCCAACCGGTGAGGACGACCAGCGACAGGGCGATCATCCCGTAGATCACCGCGACCGCGGCGAGGTTGGTGCGGCTCTCGGTGAAGACCACCGGCACCAGCACCAGCGCCAGCGCGACGAGCGCGAGCAGCGCGGCGCCCGCGATGCGGACCTCGGGCAGGCGTGCCAGCTCGCGCGGCACCGGGCGCGGCTCGCGGATGGCCCGCCACGTCGACGGCTCGAGGCGGCCGCGCAGCCCGGACCCGGCCGGCGTGAGCCACACCGCGACCAGCACCACCACGAACAGCACCGGCTGGACGTCGGACGGCTGGTTCCAGCCCCACACCACCGACTGCTCCACGATGCCGAGGGCGATCGCGGCCATCGCGATCGTCGGCAACCGTTCCATGCGGCCGATGACCGCGGCGGCCAGCGCCGGCAGGAGCAGCGACGGTCCGAGCACGGTGCCGATCGACAGCCCGACGATGCCGGCACGCAGGAAGACGGCGAGGAATGCGAGCAGCGCGGCGAGCATCCACACGACGCTGTGCACCCGCCGTACGGGGATCCCCACGAGGGCCGCCCGGTCGGCGTCGTCGGCGCACGCCCGCATCGCCACGCCGACCGCGCGTCCGCAGGAACACCGCGAGGCCGAGGAAGGCGAGGGGGATCGTGACCAACGCGACGACGTCGTTGCCGCCGAAGCGCAGCGGGTCGATGCTGAACGACACGTCGAACGGCGCGGGAAAGGTCTGCGGTGGAAAACCGACGTCGAACCAGCGCGGGAGCAGGAGCCCGAGGCCGGCGAGCACCTGCGCGAGCCCGATGGTGGCCACGGTGAGGATCAGTCGGGGTGCGCGGAAGAACCGCCGGACGACGAGGAGCTCCACCGCGGCACCGAGGACGAGCGCGGCCACGATGCCGGTCGCGAACGCGACCAGCCAACTGGTGCCGCTGCTGACCACGAGGAGGACGGCCAGTGATGCGGGCGCGGCACCGAGGTCGCCCTGGGCGAAGTTGAGGATGCGGTTGGCGCGGTAGACGAGCGCGAGGCCGAGCGCGAGGAGGGCGCTGAGGCCACCGAGCAGCGCGCCCTGCACGACGATCCCGGCCGGCGGGCCCCACAGCACCTGGACCACCAGGAGGAAGGCGATCGCGGCCCCGATGCCGGCGGCACCCCGCCGGAGCGCGGCCTTCGAGGGCTCGAGGGTGGCCAAGTGCTCAAGTATGGGCGCGCCGGGCCCGTAGATTGCCCCAATGAGCATCAGACTCGGTCACCGACACCTCCGACTCCGTCGCGGCCTCACCGGCACGCTCCTGGTGGGCCTGGCCCTCACCGGCCTCGCCGTCCCGGCGGCCGCCGCGACCAAGGGCAGCAATGACAAGCGGATCGCCAAGACCGGCACCTTCGTGCTCGCCGACTTCCCGGCCGGCTTCGCGGCCAAGGCCGCGACATCGTCGTCGAACGCCGACAACATCAAGCTGGCGAAGGGGGTGTCGGGCTGCGCACCCTACGTCTCCCTGCAGAAGCTCACGGACGCGCAGCCGCAGGCGAAGTCCAAGGACTTCAAAGACGCCTCGCGGACGGTGAGCAACGAGGTCGACGTGTTCAAGTCGAAGAGTGCCGCGAGCAAAGCGCTCGCGCTCTACGCCAAGCCCAGCATGGTGAGTTGTCTCCAGCAGCTCTTCAAGAAGCAGATGTCCCAGGACCCGGCGACGAAGGGCAAGCTCTCGTCGGTGTCGGTCACCCTCGCGCGCCAGGACATCGCGGGCCTCGGCGACGACAGCGTCGTCTACGAAGGCAACGTGGTGCTCACCGGCACCGACGGATCGACCGCGCAGCTCGGCGTGGGGAATGCCGCCGTCCAGGTCGGCCACGCGGTCAACGACGTCACCTACCTCACCACCCAGGCCGACCTGACCGAGATCCTCACTCCTGCGATCGACGCCTCGGTGGCGCGCCTGCGCAGTGCGCTCGGAGGCTCGGCCGGGGGCTCGTGAGCCGGGGCGTGACGCCGCGGTTCGTGCGCGCGACGTCGGTCGTGGGGCTGGCCCTCGTCGTCGCGGTGACGGGCGCGTCCCGTCGCCGTCGCCGCGTCGGTCGGCCCGACCGACCGGCAGATCGCGCGGGCGGGCGTGCTCCGGTCGAGCGACTTCCCGGCGGGCTGGAAGCAGAGCCCCCGCGCGTCGACGACGGACGCGCAGCTGGACGCGGCCGCGGCGAAGATCAAGAGCTGCAAACCCTTCCTCGTGTTCAGCAGGGCGAACCGGCGCAATCCGCGGGCCAAGTCGCCGAACTTCGACCTGGACCAGTCGAACGTGACGAACACGGTGAGCGTCTTCCCGTCGGCCGTCAAGGCGACGGCGGCGATGAAGACCTTCGCCGACGCGCGGTACCCGACCTGTCTCGACAAGTTGTTCCGGACGGTGTTCAAGGTCCAGCTGCGCAAGGACCCGAAGGTCGGGAAACGGCTCGCGTCGGTGAAGGTCCGCATCCACCGCCTCGCGGGGGTGGCGATCGGCGACGAGGCGGTGGCCTACGAGGGCACGGCGGCGGTCGGCCTCGACGACGGCACCGTGCAGACCATCGGGCTCGGCGCGATCGCCGTACGGGTGGACGACACGCTCGCCGGGTACGCCTACTCCGCCGATGCCGACATCTCGGGCGCGCTGCAGCCGGCGATCGTCTCGTCGGTCAGCCGGCTGCGGGACGCGGTGTCGGCCGCGGGTCGGTGACCGGATCCGCGGCTGGCGGTGCCCACACCCAGCCCTCGCGCCGCACGACCGGATCGTCGATCGCGTCCAGCGCACGGAGGTGGCCCCCGTGGTGCGACATGACGATGGCCGACACCGCCGCGTCGAACGCGTCCTCGCCCGCGAGCGCGAGGTCACGCAAGGCAGGCTCGATCCCCGGGTGCCGGTGGTCGAGGTGCGCCCGCCGCGCGTCGCCATCCGACTTCACGACCGCGCCGGTGAGCAGCCGCGGGTAGATCTCGACCGCCACCGGCGGCGTCGCGGGCGCGTCGAACGGCCAGATCGCGAACCCGGCGCGCCGCAGTCGGGCCAGCACCGGGAAGCCCCGCAGCGAGCCGGTGCCCACGCTCCCGGCCCCGCCGATCTGGAAGGTCGACTTGGGCCGGATGCCCCCGGCGGCGGCCTCGCCGATGGCGGCCTCGGTGGCGCGGAGGTGCTGGGGGAGGTCGGGCCGGGGCCGGCCCGGGCGGCCCCAGAACGGCCACGCGCAGTCGCGGAGCCACGCCTCGCCGTCACGCGTCGCGGCGTCCCACAGCTCCGGCGCGGTGGCGAACCCACGCTGGTCGAGGAACCACGCGGGGAAGGAGAAAGAGAAGTCGAGGCCCACGACGAGACCGGGATCGGCGTGGGCGCGGGCCACGAGGTCGTCGGCGAGCTGTGCCCGCGTGCGACCGCACGCCAGGCTCACGAGCTCGCCGTCGGCCGCCTCCGCGGTCCAGAGGTACCGGCGTTCACCCGTCCGGCGCCCCGACCAGTCGACCGCGACGACGCCCACCGTCAGGCCGGCGTCACGCGGTGGCCCAGATCAGGACCTCGACGCCGTCGGGACCCGCGACGAGCGCGGGGGTGCCCGCGTCGGTGAGGCGCGCCGCGTCCCCGGTCGCGAGCGGGGCGCCGTCGAGGCTCGCGGCACCGACGGCGACGAACACGTGGGCGTGCGGCGCGTCGGGCACCGCGACCTCGGTTCCCGCACCGAGGCGCCCGACGAACAGCACCGCGTCGCGTTGGTGGATGGTGATCGCGCCCTCGTGGTCCTGTCCCGAAGCGACCGCGACGAGCCCGCCCCCGGCGAGCTCGTCGGTGAGATCGCGCTGCTCGTAGCCGGGCTCGATGCCGTCGGTGTCAGGGAGCACCCACATCTGGACGAGGTGCACGTCGGCGGTCGCGGCGGCGTTCATCTCCGAGTGGCGGATGCCCGAACCCGCACTCATCCGCTGCGCGAGTCCGGGGTAGATCACACCGTCGGTGCCCGTGCTGTCTCGGTGTGCGAGCTCCCCGTCGAGCACCCACGTGACGATCTCCATGTCGCGGTGGCCGTGGGTCGCGAAGCCGCCGCCGCCGCGCACGACGTCGTCGTTGTTGACCACCAGCAACCCGTGGCCGGTGTTCGACGGGTCGTGGTGGGGCCCGAAGCTGAAGCTGTGCCAGGAGTCGAGCCAGTCGATCCGGGTGTGGAAGCGCGTCGCGGCGGGGCGTAGGTCGACGGTCATCTCCGCAGTATGACGCGCCGACCCGGCGCGCGTCGGAGCTGCCGAGCGCGATCTCTAGACTCCGCCGGATGCCACACGTGATCACGCTGTGCACGGGCAACGCGGCCCGTTCGGTGATGGCCGGTGCCTTTCTCACCGAGCACCTCCCGGCCGTGGTCGTGTCCACCCGCGGCACCCACGTCGTCGAGGGCATGCCGATGAGCTGGCGGACACGTGACGCGATCGTGGCGCTCGGGGCCCGGACCGAGGGCCACCGCAGCCGGCAGCTCGGGCGCACCGACCTCACCGACGTCGACCTCGTGCTGGCGATGGCCGGCGAGCACGTCGAGTACGTGCGGCGGCGCCACCCCGAGGTCGCGGCGCGGACCGGCACGCTCAAGCGCCTAGCCCGTGACCTCCCGGGCACCACCGGGACCCTGGCCGAACGGATCGCCGCACTGCGGCTCGACGAGATCACGCTGGAGCGCTGGGAAGACGTCGAAGACCCCGCGGGAGGCGAACCCGAGGTGTTCCACCGGTGCGCGGCGGAGATCCACGAGCTGCTCACGGTCCTGCGCCCGGTGCTCGAGCGGGTGCCGGCATGAGGCATCGGATCCCGGTCGTCGTCTCGCTCACGCTGGCCGTGGTGCTCGCGACGAGCGCGGTCACCGCCGGCGCGCAGTCGAACGGCACCGACACCTCCAGCGGCACCACCACCGGCAGCACCGCACCCCCGGCGACCAGCGCCCCCGCGACCACCGCGCCGGTCGGTACGCGTGGGGTCACCGCCACGTCGATCAAGGTGGGCGGGTTGGGCTACTCGTTCCTCTACGGCGACGCCGACATCGGCGCCAAGGCGCGTTTCCAGCGGGCCAACGACGGCGGCGGGGTCAACGGCCGCACCATCGACTACCTCGGGCTCACCGACGACGGCGGCGACCCGGCGGTCGGGATGCAGGCCGCCAACACGCTCGTCGGCCAGGACCAGGTGTTCGCGGTCGTCCCGACCGTCACGCCGGACCTGTCGAGCGCGAAGTTCCTCGTGCAACAGAAGGTCCCGTACTTCGGGTGGGCGCTGTCGTCGAACTTCTGCGGGAACGACTACGGGTTCGGCTTCAACGGCTGCCTCGTGTCCAAGGGCGTCACCAGCAACGCGTGGGGTGTCCTGGTCGCGAAGGCGTTCGGCGCCGCCAAGGGTGTGAAGACGGCGGCGATCGTCGCGGAGAGCACCCCGTCAGGTCAGTACCAGCTCACGTCGCTCACCGCGGGTCTCCGCAGCGCCAAGCTCAAGGTCGTCTACGCGAAGACCTCGTTGGCCGTTCCCGCCACCCCTGACTACGCCGCGGTGGTGAAGGACGTCCTCACCAGCAACGGCGGCAAGGCGCCCGCTTCGGTGTTCGTCGTCGGCAACATCTCGAATGTCGTAGGAGTCCAGCAGGCGATGCGCGCCACCGGGTTCCTCGGGGTGTTCACCAACCAGCTCGAGTACGCACCCGACCTCGTCGCCCTGTCGGGCGGCGCGTTCGTGATGCTCCAGACCGCCCCACCCGAGAGCGCGGCCACGAACCCCACGGTCGCACAGATGGTCGCGGACGTGCAGAAGGTGGCTCCCGGCACACCGATCACCCAGGGGGTGATGGCCGGCTACTGGTCGGCCGACCTGTTCCTGGCCGCGGTGAAGAAGGTGGGGAAGAACCTCACCACCGCGCGGCTGCTGAAGGTGGCGAACACGAAGTTCACCTACAAGGTGGCGAAGACGGTCGGGCCCACGGCGTTCCCTGCCGCGCACTCGCGACCCACGCCGTGTGGCGCGCTGGTCACCAGCAACGGCACGGCCTACGCGGTGAACGTTCCGTACACCTGTGGCACCGTCGTTCCGGTGAAGTAGGTCGTTGCCCCGGCGCCACCAGGTGCGCGCCGCGCTCGTCGCGGCGACGGTCACCGCGGTCGTGTCCCTCTCGGGACCGGGCGCGGTGGCGCGCGTGGTGACGGCCCCCGCGGCTCCGAGCGTCGGCGTCACCCGCACCACGGTCACAGTCGGCGGCATCCTCGCGGGCGACCTGTCGTCGGCGGGTGCCGACATCGGCGCGCAGGCGCGCTTCTCCCGCGCCAACGCCCACGGTGGGGTGGCCGGCCGGACCGTCGAGTACGCCGGCACCGAGACCGACTCCGCTGATCCCGCGCTCGACACCGCCGCGGTGGACAAGCTCGCGGCGTCGGCGTTCGCGGTCGTCCCCGCGGTGAGCGCGGTGCTCGACACCACCGCGCTCGCGCATGCCCGGCTGCCGTTCTTCGGCGCCGCCGCCACCACGGGATGGGACGCCAACCGCTACGGGTTCGGGTTCGTGGGCGCGCAGGCGGTGCTGCAGACGCGCGTCACGAGCCCCGCGTGGGGGGTGCAGCTCCGGTCACTCCTGGGGACCGCCCAGGGCTCCGGGGTGAGCATCGCCGTCGACGACGACGACCTGGGGGCGGCACGGGCCGAACAGGCCCGCCTCTCGCTGCGCGCCGCGCGTTTCGTGGTGGCCCCGCCCGTACGCACCCCCGCGCCGCCGGCGCCGCCGCCCGACCTCGCCCCGGTCGCCACCGCGCTCCTGGCCGACGCGCCCGCCGCGGTGGTGCTGCTGACGTCGCCGGGCACCACGGGCGCGCTCGCGCGCGAGCTCGCGGCGCGCGGCTACACGGGCACGGTCGCGGTGGCCGACCCCCTCTACCAGCCCACGGTGCCGGCCGTCGCCGACGGCCTCACCGTGCTCGTGCCCTACGCGCCGTTCGAGCAGTCGACCGCGGCCAACCGCCGCCTGGCGGCCGACGTCGAGAAGTTCGCCCCGGGTACCGAGCTCACGCCGGGCGTGGCCGTGGGGTACTGGTCGGCGGACGTCTTCCTGGCCGCGCTCGCCGCCACCGGCCGCAAGCTGACGGCGGCGCGCTTCCTCGCCGCGGCCAACGGTGGCGACTTCTCGTTCGGCGCCGCCGGAACCGTCGGGACGTCGACGTGGCCGGTCATGCACTCGCGCCCGGTGCCGTGCGGCGCGTTGGTGCAGAGCGACGGGGCGCGCTACCTCGTGGTCGAGCCGTACCGGTGCGGCGATCCGGTGGTGCGCAAGGTCGGGAAGCGCAAGCGCGCGCCCGCGACGACGGGCTGACGACCCACGACGGGTGGCTATTCGGCGTCTTCGAGCCGGAAGCCGACCTTCATCGTGACCTGGTACCACGCGATCTCGCCGTCGTTCATCGCACCGCGTACGTCGGTCACCTCGAACCAGTCGAGGTTGCGCAGGGTCTTCGCGGCGCGGCCGATGCCGTTCTTGATCGCGTCGTCGATCCCTTCGGACGACGATCCCACGATCTCGGTGATCTTGTACGTGTGGTCCACCTGGCACTCCGATCCGTGGCGGCGCTGCACGATAGCGTCGCGCCATGACGCTTGCCATCGAGCCCTTCACGATCGACATCCCCGACGCCGACCTCGCCGACCTGCACGAGCGCCTCGTCCGGGCGCGGCTGTCGGAGCAGCTTCCCGGAGCGGGCTGGGACTATGGCACCGAGCGGGGCTACCTCGCCGAGCTCGTCGCGTACTGGCGTGACGAGTACGACTGGCGGCGCGCCGAGGCGACCCTCAACTCGTTCGAGCACCGCGTCACCGAGATCGACGGCACCCGGGTCCACTTCGTCCACGCGCCCTCCCCGGAGCCGGACGCGTTCCCGCTCGTGATCACCCACGGCTGGCCCGGGTCGATCGTGGAGTTCCTCGAGATCATCCGCCCGCTCTCCGATCCGCGGGCCCACGGCGCCGATCCCGCCGACGCCTTCCACGTCGTGTGCCCCTCCATCCCCGGCTACGCGTTCTCGGGTCCGACCCACGAACGCGGCTGGGGGCCGCGCCGGATCGCCGATGCCTGGGCGACCCTGATGGCCGGTCTCGGCTACGAGCGCTACGGCGCGCAGGGCGGCGACTGGGGCTCGATGATCTCGACCCAGCTCGGGCTCGCCGATCCCGAGCACGTCGCCGGCGTACACCTCAACATGATCGTGGCGCCGCCGCCGGCCGACCTCGACTTCGCCAACCTCCGGGAGGACGAGCAGGCGGCGCTCGCCGCGTTCGACCACTACGCCCGCGTCGACTCGGGGTACTCGAAGATCCAGGGCACCAAGCCCCAGACCATCGGGTACGCGCTCGACGACTCGCCCGCGGGCCTCGCGGCCTGGATCGTCGAGAAGTTCCGCACCTGGAGCGACTGCGACGGCGACGTCGAGCGGCGCTTCACCAAGGACCAGCTCCTCGACAACATCATGCTGTACTGGCTCACCGGCACCGCGCACTCGGCGGGGCGCCTGTACTACGAGGCGGAGCAGACCTCGGGGCTCGTCCCGGGCCAGCGCGTCGAGGTGCCGATCGGCGTCGCCGCGTTCCCCAAGGAGATCATCCGCTCGCCCCGTCACTGGGCCGAGCCGTTGTACGACATCCGCCAGTGGACGGAAATGCCCCGAGGCGGGCATTTCGCGGCCTTCGAGGAAGGCGGATTGCTGGTGGAAGACGTGCGTACGTTCTTTCGGCCGCTCCGGACCTTCGACCAGTCGGCCGTCGGTGCGTAGCGTCCGAGCGCTGGAGAACCACATTCTGCCACGGAGAGTGGTCTGAGCCAGGTGACATGTGGCAGTATGTTGCCGCGGATAGTGGCGGTGCGAAGTAGCGGTGCAATGGCGCCGACCACGGAGGAGGCAGATCGTGCGGAATCCCGTACAGAAATTCATGGCGGCGGTAGTCGTGGGTGTGCTCGGTGCGCTGTTCGCCGTTCCCTTGGTGTCGGCCGGCGCGCAGACCACTCCCGGCGAAGGCCCTGCGCCCGAGCCACCCGGGAACTGCAAGATCGTGTCGATCGAGCCGAACCCGGTCCCCGATCCCCCGGGGTTCCCGGCAGACATCACGGTCAAGGGGACCGCACCCGCCGGAGTGCACCTCACGCTCTACACGCAGACGCCACCTGCCACCGGACCGGTCGTGGCGGTCGCCGAGCAGGACGTCACCGACGGGACCTTCTCGCTGACCACCACCCTCGGCGCGGCCGCCGACGTCTCCGCCAACTACACATACGGCAACCAGAACGCCTACGTCGCCGGTTGTGCTGATCCGGGTGGTGCGTCCGTGGTGAAGGTCGAGGTGGAGGCAGCCACGGCAGCCAAGGCAGCCAAGGCGGCGGGGTCGCTGGCGTTCACCGGCTCGTCGGACACGCCGTCCTACGTGCTGATCGGGCTCGCCGCACTGGTGCTCGGCTTCGTGTTCGTGGTCGCGGCTCGTCGGCGTTCGCCTTCCTCATAGCGAACATTCGGGTCGCCGGAGTTCGAGGCTGCTCGCGATGACGCGCGGGCGTTAGCATCTGGGTTCCCAGCTGCAAGGAGGCACCAATGGCCTGGAAGGTCGTCGTCGACTTCGACCTCTGCGAGAGCAACGCCATCTGTATGGGTATCGTCCCGGAAGTGTTCGAGGTCCGTGACGACAACTTCCTCTACGTGCTCCAGGAGAACCCTCCCGACGAGCTGCGGGAGAAGGTCGACCAGGCCGTCCGCCAGTGCCCCAAGCAGGCGATCAGCATCGACGAGAGCTAGCGAGGGACACGCCGGCCGCGTCGGGACGCGGCGCGGGTCCGGAGGTGGCGCGCTCGGGCGTCGTGCGCGTGGCTACCGTGCCTACGCATGACCTCTCCCCGGGCGGCGCGGCGTAGCGTCACGCGACGCCGCCGGCGCACGGCGGTGACCGTCGGTGCGGCTGTGGTCGCGGTGTCCTTCGCCCTGGCCGGCATCGCCCTGTTCGGCGGCGGTGGGGACTCGGCCGGTCCGGCGGCGACGGCGACCACCGCGGCGCCCACCACGCGCACGGGGGCACCCAGCACGACGCTGGCTGCGCCCGCGGCCGACCCGCCGACGGCGACGGCGCGGCCGATGGCCGTCGGGCGTACCTACGCGGTCGGCACCCGCGCGCTCACCTTCGTCGACGCCAGCCGCGCCACGTCGCCCAACGGGTCCTTCGCCGGCGCGCCGAGCCGCACGCTCCCCACCCAGGTCTGGTACCCGGCCGAGGGCGCGGCCGGGGCGCGCCGTTCGCCGACGCCCCGCCCGACCGGGGTCACGGTCCGTACCCGCTGGTGCTCTTCGCCCACGGCTACGACGTGACCCCGGGCTTCTACGCCGCCCTGCTCGAGCGGTGGGCCGCGGCCGGCTACGTGGTCGCCGCGCCCACGTTCCCGATCCTGAGCGGCACGCCGGGGGGCGCGAGCCACGTCGACTACGAGAAGACCTTCGGCGACGCCTCGTTCGTGATCACCCAGATGCTGGCGCTCGGCGGCGACGATCCGCTGGCGGGCCTCGTCGACCCCGATCGGATCGCCGCGGCCGGCCATTCCGACGGTGAGGTCATCGCCTTCGGCGTCGGCTTCCTCGCCTGTTGCCGTGACACGAGGGTGAAGTCGGTGATCGCCATGGCGGGCGACCTGTCGAACGCCAACAACCCGCACGTGCGCGACACCGGCACGCCCATCCTGCACATCATGGAGACCAACGACGAGTACGACCCGTACCAGCACTCGATCGAATGGGACCGCGAGAACCTGACCGCACCGCGGTGGATGGTCAGCCTCGCCTCCAGCCACGTGCCGCCCTACACGCAGCCCGGCGATCCCGCGTTCGAGCTGGTGAGCCGGATCACCGTCGACTACCTGGACGGCACCCTGAAGGGCCACCCGGAGCAGCTCGACGCGGTCACGAGCGACGTGCTGGCCGCGCCCGCCGTGGGCACGGTGGAACGGTGACTACGCGTCCGGGAACTTCGCGAGGAGCTCGTCGCGCACCCGGCGGCGGAGGACCTTGCCGGTCGCGGTCTGGGGGAGGTCGTCGGCGAGCTCGATGATCTCCGGCGTCTTCAACGACCCGACCCGGGTGCGCACCCAGTCCCGGACGTGGTCGAGGTCGACCTCCACCGCGTCCGGGCGCAGGGTGATCATGGCGGCGACCTTCTCGCCCCACTCCTCGTCGGGCAGCCCGACGACCGCGGCCATGGCGACCGCGTCGTGCTGGAGGAAGGCGTCCTCGACCTCGGCGGGCCCGATGTTCTCCCCGCCGCGGATGATGGTGTCGTCGGACCGCCCCTCGCAGAACAGGTAACCCTCGACGTCCAGCCAGCCACGGTCGCCGGTGTGGAGCCAACCCTCGGTGTCGACCTTGGACTCGGTGCCGACGTAGGCGCCGCTCACCTGCTCGCCCCGGATCAGGATCTCGCCGGGCACGTCGGCGGGCTGCGGCTTGCCCTCGGCGTCGGCGATGCGGAGCTCGATGCCCGGGACCGGACGTCCCACCGACGCCAGCCGGTTCTTGTAGAGCGGGTCGTCGCTGTAGAGGCCGAGGCGGTGGTCGTCGGGGCCGAGCAGCGCGACGGTGCTGCTCGTCTCGGTGAGGCCGTAGGCGTTCACGAAATCGGTCTCGGGCATGAGCTGGAGGGCTCGCTCGAGCACCGAGGTGTGCATGCGGGCACCGCCGTAGGCGAGGTGGCGCAGCGTCGGTACCCGGGCCGCCGGGTCGGACTCCATCACCTGCACGATGCGGGCGAGCATGGTGGGCACGACGGTGGCGTGGGTGACCTCTTCGTCGCGGGCGGTGGCGATCCATTCCTCGGCGGTGAAGCGGGGGAGCGGCACGATCCGCCGGCCGATGTAGGCGGAGCTCAACACCGCGGCCACCCCGGCGATGTGGAACGGCGGCACCGACACGATCGCCGCCTCGTGCTCGTCGGCCGAGCCGAACTCGAGGGTGTTGAAGACGTAGGCGAGGAGCTGGTCGTGGCGCAGGAGCGCGGCCTTGGGCGCAGCCGACGTGCCGCTGGTGAAGAGCAGCACCGCGGGGCGCTCGGGCGCGGCGGCGAACTCGGTTCCGGGGTCAGAGGTGGGATCCACCCAGTTGGGAGCCACCGCCACCACCGGCTGGAGCCGATCGAGGAGCTCGCGGAGCTGGGCGTCGGGCAGCCGGTAGTTCAGGGGCGCGTAGCTCACGCCCGCCCACGCCGCGCCGAAGAGGGCCGCGGGCACCACCGGTGAGAGCGGCTCGATGAGGGCCAGCGTGTCGACGTGCCTGTGCTCCTCACCGATCCGGTGGGCGATGCCCCGGGCGGCCGAGCGCAGCTGCGCGTAGGAGAGCCCGTCGGCCTTGGTGCCGATGGCGATGCGGTCTCCGAGGGCGTCGGCCGCCATCTCGAGGATCATGGCGATGTTCACGGGAGCCCCCTGGCCGGTCTGGCGTAATGCGCTTAGTCGGAGGAGGGGAGCGGCTTGGCCTGGGCGATCTCCATCGCCGCGCCATGACAGCTCAGCTCGCCGTCACCGGCCTTGGTGACCAGCACAGTCGCCTCGCACGTGGTGCACGTGTAGCGCTTGCCCATCTGGTTCGGCATCTCGTCACCCCTCGCGGGCAGCCATCGGCTGTCCGCAACACGACACTTCGCCGTCGGTGCCCTTCACCACGATGATCTCGGTCTCGCACTGCTCACAGCGCAATCTGGTTCCTGCTGCGGTCGGCATGACGGGCAGGATACCCAAAGACCGGTGCCGTTCGGCCAGTCGGAGCGCACGGGCCGGTCCGATAGCGTGCGCCCATGGTCGAAGGCGGGGGATCGGAGCCGGTGGAGCCGCAGCTGGTCAGCGTCGAGCACGACGGTCTCACCATCGGCGCGCTCGACTGGGGTGGCGACGGCCCACCCCTGGTGCTCCTGCATCCCAACGGGTTCTGCGCCGGCGTGTTCGAGCCGCTCGCCCGGTTGCTCCGCTCGGACTACCGCCCGATCGGGATCGACCTACGGGGCCACGGGACGAGCGACGCGCCCACGACCTACGAGGAGTGCGGCTTCGTGGCCGCCGCCGGTGACGTGGTGGCGGTCCTCGACGCCCTCGGCCTCACCGAGGTCCTGATCCTGGGCGAGTCGCTGGGTGGCGGGACGGGGATCCTGGTCGACCGGCTGCGGCCCGGCCTCGTGCGAGGCCTGCTCCTGTGCGAGCCGATCGCCATGGCCGGGCCCGGCGAGCGGCCCGGTGCCCCGTCGCTGCCGGGGGCGGAGGGTGAGAACCACATGTCGGCGATGGCCCGCCGCCGCCGGGCGGTGTGGGCGGACCGGGCCACGGTCCGGGAGTCCTACGGCAGCCGCCCGCCGCTCGGCGTCATGGAACCCGCCGCGCTCGACGGCTACGTGCGTTGGGGCTTCCGCGACCGGCCCGACGGGCAGGTCGAGCTCTCGTGCCCGCCGGAGGTGGAGGCGTGGTTCTTCGAGTGCGGGACCCGTCCCGACGGCGCTCCCGCCGCGTTCGCGCACCTCGCCTCGCTCACGACCGAGGTCGCGATCGTCAGCGCCGACGGCACCGATCTCCCCGACGGGATGTTCGAGGCCCAGGCCCAGGCTGCGGGGGTGGAGTTGCAGGTGGTGCACGGCACGCACTTCTTCGTGCAGGAGGACTCGGCGCGGGCGGCGGCGCTCGTCCGCCGGCACCTGCCCGCATGACCGGGGCGCGTCGCGTCACCGCAGTGCGTTGCGGGCCCACTCGTAGTCGAGCTTGCCGACGGTGTTGCGGCCGACCTCGTCGGTGAACACGAAGCGCCGCGGGCGCTTGTAGCCCGCGAGCCGGGCGCCGACCCAGTCGCCGAGCGCCTCGGCGTCGGGGGGGTCGTCGCCGGTGGTGGCGACCGCGGCCGCGACGATCTCGCCCCAGTCGTCGTCGGGAACGCCCATCACCACCGCGTCGATCACACCGGGGTGCTCCTTGAGCGCCTCCTCGACCTCCTCGGGCCAGATCTTCTCGCCGCCCGAGTTGATGCAGTTCGACCCCCGCCCGAGCAGCGTGAGGGTGCCGTCGGCGTCGACGGTCGCGTGGTCGCCGGGCAGGGCGTGCAGCACGCCGTCGATCTCGCGGAAGGTCGCGGCGGTGCGCTCGGGGTCCTTGTAGTAGCCGATCGCGCACGACGTCCGGACCGCCAGCACCCCGACCTCGCCGGATCCCGGCAGCACGTCGCGGTCGTGCTCGTCGAGCAGGCGGGCGTTGGGGCCGAGCGTGAACCGGGCGGTCTCGCTCTGGCCCGGCCCGGTGGTGAGGGCGACACCGAAGCCGACCGCTTCGCTCGAGCCGAGCGAGTCGTAGACGTGCATCGTGCCGCGCGAGAGGAGCGCGTCCTTCAGTGGCGCGCTCACCATCGCGCCGGAGTTGTGGATGCGCTTGAGCGACGACAGGTCGTAGGGCTCGCCGCGCTCGTCCGCCGCGTCGAGCGCGCCCGCGACGCGGCGCATCAACACGTCGCCCACGATCTCGAGCACGCTCGGGCGCTCGCGTTCGATCGTGGCGCAGACCGTGTCGCCCTCGATGTGCCCGCGTTCGAGCAGCACGATCGTGCCGCCGACGACGAATGCGGTGTTGGCCTGGTGGACGGCAGTGGCGTGCACCAGCGGCGTCGTGAGGAGCGACACGAGGGGCGTGCCACGCTCGCGCCAGCGGCGGACGTCGTCGATCAGTTGCGTGACCGAGTCGGTCGGGGTCTCGTCCTGCAGCGCGTACGCGGCGATCAGGCCGTAACCCATGAGGGTGCCCTGGTGCCAGAGCACGCCCTTCGGGAGCCCGGTCGTGCCGCCCGTGTACCAGAGGAGGAAGTCGTCGCCCGACCGCTCGACGCGCGGGGCGGGTTCGTGGTCGCGGACGAGGCGCTCGTAGTCGGAGTCACCGTGGTCGTCGTCGACCTCGACGACGTGGCGCACGCCGGGCATGCGGTCACGCGCCTCGAGCACCCGGTCGCGCAGTGACCGGTGGTACACGAGAACCTCGGCGTCGGCGTTGTCGACGAGGAACGCGAGCTCGTCGCCCAGGTAGCGGAAGTTGACGTTGGCCGGCACTGCCCGCAGCTTGGACAGCGCGAACAGGCACTCCATGTACTCGGGGCAGTTGTGGAGGTACAGGGCGACGTGGGTGTCGCGCCCGACGCCCGCCGCCGCCAGTGCGCCGGCGAAGCGCGCGGCACGGTCCTCGACCTCACCGTAGGTCACCCGCCGCTCGCCCTGCACGACCGCCGGCGCGTCGGGGACGGCGTCGGCCACCAACTCCCACACGTCGGCAAAGCTCTCGTACATCGCCCGGGACTCTATGTTTTGGCGCCACTTACGCGTCATAGTGACGCGCAAGTGGCGCCAAAAGGTGAGGGGGCGGGCGTCAGGTGGCGCCCATGCCGAGGAGGCGTTCGCGGGAGACGGCCTTGGAAGCGCGCCACAACGCGAACACGGCCACGCACCAGGCGAGCGCGCCGATGCCGAAGGCGGCGCCGGCACCGCGGAACAGCGTGCCGCTCGACACCCCGTAGGCGATGACGATGAGGGGCAAGGTCGCCAGGGCCGAGGCCTGCTGGGCCGCCGCCGCGCTCGAGACCCGGGCCGAGATGGCGAGGATCACCGCCAGCGCGAGCGCGATGAACGGAGGGAGCACCCACAGCATGAGGATCCACCAGTTCGACGTCGGGAAGAACCAGCCGCCGAGCTTGGGGCCGACGATGAGGTTCACGACGAGCGAGTAGAGGAGGAAGCCCATGGCGGCGGTGAAGTAGCCGGGGATGAGGCTCGCCATCAGCTTGCCGAGGTAGATCTGGCGCTCGGTGGCGGGGGAGTGGGCGAGGAACTCGCCGCTGCCGCGCTCACGCTCGCCGACGATGGTGTGCGCGCCGACGGCCGACGACACCGTGAGCGGCACGATGATCGCGAGCGGCGCGAAGAGGTAGACGGCCAGCGCGTACGACGCGCTCGCCGGGCCCTTCTCGCCGTGCACCTTGGCCTGGAGGTCCTTGGGCAGGCTGCCGACGACGTCGCTGAGCTTCTTCGCCAGGTTGGCGTCCTTCACCGAGCCGAGGATGAGCAGCAGGAACGTGGGGATGATCACGAAGAAGAGCAGCGCGACGATCATGAGCGGCAGCCAGAAGTCACGGGCCTGGAGGAGTTGACGGAGGTCGGTCTTGGCGATGACCCACGAGGGGCGTGATCGCTTCGGGGTACGGCTCACCGGTTCTCCTTGCGGATGGCGAAGTACAGCTCTTCGAGGCTCGGGGCCTGGGGCTCCACGCGCGTGAGACGCGCGCCGGCGCCGACCAGCGCGTCGACGAGATCGGGCACGTCGGTCTCGCGCTCGAGATCGACCATGGCGACACCGTTGCGCTCGTAGGCGCGGACGAAGGGCAGCGTGCGGGCGGTGTCGAGCAACGCCGGGTCGTCGGCGTCGAGCACGACGCGCACCGCGGGCCAGTACTGGCGCGTGAGCTCCCGGGGTGAGCCGGAAACGATGGCCTGCCCGTGGTCCATCACGACGACCTGGTCGGCGAGGCCCTCGGCCTCGAGGAGGAGGTGCGTGCACATGAGGACGGTCTTGCCGCCCTCGGCCATCTCGTCGATGAGCCCGAGCACCGTGCGGGCCGACTCGGGGTCGAGTCCGGCGGTCGGCTCGTCGAGCAGGAGGAGATCGGGTCCGTGCAGCACGGCCCGGGCCAGCGCGAGGCGGGCGCGCATCCCGGTGGAGTACCCGCCGACCTTGAGGTGGAGCGCGTCGGAGATGCCGAACCGGGCGGCGGCCTCGGCGATGCGCTCGTCGACAACCTGGGGATCGACCTGGAACAGCGACGCCGCGTACTGGAGGTTGTCGGCACCCGACAGCCGGTCGTAGAGCGCGGGCCGGGCCGGCACCACGCCGCAGCGGCGGCGGATCTCGGTGCCTTCGGCGTCGACCTCGGGATCGAGCCCGAGGGTGCGCACGGCGCCGCCGTGGGGGTGCAGCGCACCGGTGACGAGGCGCACGACCGTCGTCTTGCCCGCCCCGTTGGGGCCGAGCAGCACGGTCACGGTGCCCTGGGGGACCTCGAGGGTCAGGTCGGCGACCGCCAGCACGTCGCCGAAGGAGCGGCGGACGCCTGAGAGCGCGACGGCAGGGCCGCTGTCCGGTGACATACCGGTGTTTCGGCGCGGGAACCCGCCAGGTGAAGGGCTAACCTCGGCCCCTCGCCGTGCGTGAGCGCGACGGTGGCGGCGTAGCCGAGTGGCTCAGGCAAGGGTCTGCAAAACCCTCGACGCGGGTTCGATTCCCGCCGCCGCCTCCAACAGTTGCAGCGGGTGTGGCCGGCCCGTGTGCAGGACGAAATGCCGGCGCCGTTCAGGCGCGGCCCGACGCCGCGCTGCTCGCGTAGGTGTCGAGCACCGGCGCGAGCTCCGTCGGGTTGGCGCCGTGGAGGATGACGCCGTCGCAGCCGAGGTCGAACTGGCCGCGGACGCTCGCGACGCACTGCTCGGGTGAGCCCGTGGCGGACGGTGCGAGCCACTCGTCGGGGATGAGGGCGGCGATGTGCTCGAGCTGCTCCGTCGTGGCGGTGCCGTCGATCGCACCGGGGACCGCATCGACGACGGGGTCGGCGCGGAAACGCTCGAGGACGGCCGGGTCCCAGCCGTTGGTGCGCACCAGCAGGTCGCCGTACCCCTGGAGGTACGTCGCCAGGCGTCCCACGGTCTTCTTGAGACGCAGGTCGGCGTCGATGTGGTCGCCGACCGTCGCGAAGCACGACCACACCTTCACCTGATCGGGATCGCGCCCCGCGCGCTCGGCCGCTTCCCTCACCGTCCGCACGCAGCGCGCGGTGGTGTCGTCGGTGAAGAACGTGTGGAGCACGACCTGGTCGAAGCAGCGGCCGCCGAGCGCGAGCGAGTTCGGCCCGAACGCCACCCAACCGAGCGGGATGTCGAACCCCTCGACGCCATCGAGGTTGAGGTAGGGCCACGAGCCCGCCGGGCCGTCGTGGCCGAGGATCATCTCGCCCGCCCACAATCGGCGCAAGATCCCGACGATGTCCTCGACCTGGGCGTTCGTGACGTGCGGGAGGCCCATCGCGTCGAACAACCGGTCGACGCCGCGGCCCAGGCCGAGCGTGAACCTGCCCCCCGTGAGGCTGTGCATCGACGCGCCGAATGCCGCCAGCACCGTGGGATGGCGCGTGTTGTGATTCGTCGCGGCGGTCGCGATCGCAATCCGCTCGCTCACCGCGCCGACCGCACCCGACACCGTCGCCGCTTCCTTGACGTTCATCCGCTCCGATACGAACACGTGGCCGAGCCCCATCGCCTCAGCGTCACGGACTTCTTCGACGAGGGCACGCGTTGACGCCGGAGCGCCGGCGAGTGTGTAGAACCCGAGCTCTTCGAAGATGGCCACAGGCAACTCCTCCTCGCCGGCCTCGGTGCGCGGGGGAGCCTACGCGCAGGACCCGTGAGGAGCGTCGGGTCTGTGCGTCGGACTCTTCGCCGCCCTCAGGTCAGCGTGCTTCGAGCACGACCACCGGGATCTTCCGGTCAGTTCGCGTCTGGTAGACGTCGTAGCCGCCCTTGTTGACCTCGTTGGCTCTCGCCCAGATGCGCGCCCGCTCGTCGCCCTCGGCGACGCGCGCCCGAACCGGGATCCTCGTCCGGCCGATCTGGATCTCGACGTCGGGATTCGCGGTCAGGTTGTGGAACCAGCCCGGGTGCTTCGGATCTCCGCCCTTGGAAGCGATCACCGCGTAGTTGTCGCCGTCGCGCACGTAGAGCAGCGCCGAGGTGCGCAGTTCGCCGGACTTTCGTCCGACATGGCGGAGCAGGAGCATCGGTCGGCCACCGATGCTTGCGCCGATCCGCCCATCGGTCTTCTCGTACAGCCACTGGTGCGCGGTGAGACCGATTCGCTCCATCGTCGAGATCACCGCTCCACCCTAGGTGTCGCCTGTTGGTCGCCGCGCCGGGCGCTTCGCTCCCGGACGATCCTGGCCACCCACGCGCCCGCCGAACCCGGCACGATCCCTGGACACAACTCGACGGTGTGAGCTACGTCGAGCTCGCGAACGACCTCTGGTGGAACGGCACCCTCGTCTTGTTGCGCCACGTCTCCGGGCGCTGATCGGCTCCCGGGCTGCGCCCAGAACCACCGCACCGCCTCACCCGGGCCGGGCGGGTCGCACGCCGGGGGCCCGCGGTAGGGTCCCGCTCCCGATCCGGCTCGGCGGCGTCACGAGGGAGCGACATGAGTGCACCAGGACCGCAGGTCGGGCATCCGGCCGAGACGGCGAGCGCCGCCGGGGCGACCCGCTCGCTGATCGACGCCCTCCGCACCGCCGACGCCCCCGCCGACGTGCTCGAGCGCGTGACGGCACTCGTCGGCGAGGCGACCGAGCTGCTGGCGCCCCATCACGTCGACGGCACCCCCGGGCAGACCGCGCTCCGCGCTTCGCTGACGGGCGCCGAGCAGTTCGAGACGGCGGAGCCCGGCCGCTTCTTCCCCTACAGCCCGGTGGTCGGGCCGCTGAACCCGATCGCCCCGCCGCTCACCTTCACGTTCGAGGGCGAGCGCCTCCGCGGAACCGGTGCCCTGCCCACGGCGTTCGTCGGCCCGCCCGGGACGGTGCACGGCGGGGTCGTCGCGATGGTGCTGGACGAGCTCCTCGGCGCGGTCAACGCGTGCCTCGGCCTGGGCGCGTTCACCGGGACGCTGACCATCCGGTACGAACGACCGACTCCGATCGCCACCGACCTCGAGATGGAGAGCTGGGTCGAGCGCACCGAGGGCCGCAAGGTCTTCACCGTCGGTGCCATCAGCGCCGGCGGTGAGGTGACCCGCGCGCGGAAGGGGTGTTCATCCGCATCGATCCGGGCGCACTGCCGTTCGGGTGACCGTGGGGACCGCTCGGGGATCCCGGACCTCACGGACGCGCACGGCCCCGTGCAGCCGCCCCCTGCTGCGGATGCTCGTCCGCCACGACGGGGCGATGTGCGACAGCTGCGAGGATCTGCACGCGCAGTTCGGGCTCGGCAGCGTCCACGAGGCGTCGCTGGCCGACCTGTGGTTCTCGCAGCGCCACATGGCAATCGCGCCCTCCGCTCGGTCGTCGACCCCGATCAGAGCACACCGAAGCACCCGAACCGGTACTGCCTGGCGGGGGCCGCGGTTGAAGACGGCGCGGTGGCCCACCAGACTTGCGACTAGCGGAGCCCGTCCCATGCCGGGCCTCCGACGATTCGAACCGGGAGCCCACCATGACGAACGACCCTCTCGACAAGCTGGTCGCCACCCTCGACGGCGTGAAGGACGTGCTGACCGTTCGCCGCGTGTTCGGCGAGCCCTACGCGGTCGGCGACGTCACCATCATCACGGTCGCGTCGGTGCGCGGCGGAGGCGGCGGTGGCGGCGGCGAGGGCGTCGGTCCTGACGACGGCAAGGAGGGGAGCGGCGCGGGTGGCGGGCTCGGCTTCGGGGTGCACGCACGCCCGATCGGCGTCTACGTCATCCGCGACGGCAAGGTCACGTGGCAGCCGAGCATCGACGTGATGCGCATCGTGCTCGGCGGTCAGATCCTCGGCGCGCTCGCGATCCTGACCCTGCGCAAGCTCCTGAAGCACCACTGACCGTTCGGTCCCGGGTAGGGTCCCGGCGCACGCGGGACCGGCGTTGCCTCCGAGCTGCGCTCAGCCGCCGTAGTTCATGCCGGTGTCCCGCAGGAGCAGGGGAACGACGCTGTCGTCACGGACGCCGGCCCCGATGGTCTCGGCGACGAAGATCGTGTGGTCGCCCCGCTTCACCGTGTCGGTCACCCGGCACTCGAACCAGTAGGGCAGGTCCAGGATGAGCGGACACCCGGTCTCGGGACCGGGCTCGAACCGGTAGCCGTTGATGGTGTCGCCTTCGACCGTCGAGGTACGGAAGAACGCCTTGCCGACGTCGAGCTGGTCCTTGCCGAGCACGTTGACGGCGAAGACGCCGGTGGCCTCGACGAGTCGGTGCGTGTCGTTGTCGGTCTTGATGGCGGCGACGACCAACGGTGGCTCGAACGAAGCCTGGCTCAGCCAGTTCACGCCCGCGGCGGCGAGCTCGTCGCCCTCCCTGGCGGTCAGGACGTGGAGCCCGTAATTCAGCGCACGAAGCGCCGTCTTCTTCGCCTGGGCATCGAGCGGCATGTCGCGTCCTCCTTCGGTCGGTACCGGCGTGGCGACCCTATCGCTCGAAGTGCCGGGCCGGGCGAGCGCCCCGGCGGGCCGCCCGGGCCGCGGCCGCGCGACCAGGCGCTCTGCACCTACGCTCGATTCGATGGCGAGCCCCGACCGATCGGCGCTGCTCGCGGTCCGGGTCATTCCCCGGGCCCGCCGCAACGAGGTCGGTGGTGAACGCGCCGGGCGCCTGATCGTGCGGACGACCGCGTCCCCGGTCGACGACCGGGCCAACGTCGCGGTGTGCAAGCAGATCGCGGAGCATCTCGGTGTGCCGCCGCGGCGCGTCACGATCGAGTCGGGTCACCACTCGCGCGACAAGGTCCTCCGCATCAGCGGTTGACGTCCGGCACTCGACCGGTACGGGCGCGGCGGTAGCGCTCGAACACCTCGGTGCTGGAGAGTTGCGGCGTGTAGCCGAACTCCTCCTTCAGCCGGGTGTTCGACAGCACCGGCCGGTAGCGCAGGAAGTCGACCTGCTCGGGACCGTACTGGCTGAGTCGCAGCGGCCGGAGCACGGTGAGCGCGGCCCGGATGACCCCGGCGGGCACCGGCACGTAGCGCTTGCCCAGCCGGCGGGCGATCTCCGGCATCGTGGTCATGCCGTCGCCGGCCAGGTTGTAGATGCCCGAGGCGCCCTCGAGCACGCCCTTGACGATGCAGGCGACGACGTCGTGGTCCCAGATGAACGTGAAGGGCGCGTCGGAACCCGCGACCCCGAGCACCACCCGCTGCTCGAAGAGGTTGGTGATCTGGTTGCTGGTCGTGTCGCCGAGGATGGCGCCGGGCCGGAACACCAGCTGCCGCAGCTGCGGATGCTCGACCCGTGCTCGCGCGAGCAGCTCCTCGACCTGACGCTTGTGGTCGGAGTACGCGAACTCGCGGTTGCCCCGCAGCGCGTCGTCCTCCGAGAGGGGTACGGGATTGTCGGCGTGGTAGCCGTACGCCGCACCGCTGCTGGTGACGACGAGCTGGTCGACACCTGGCGTCGACGCACGCCGCCAGCACGTTCGCGGTGCCCAGGACGTCGATCGAGTGCTCGAGCTCGCGGGAGCTCCCCTTCCCCGGCGTGACGATGGCCGCGAGGTGCACCACACAGTCGATCGCGTGCTCCCGCAGCACGTCGCTGAGCTCGGGATCACGGACGTCGCCGACGCGGTACACGACACCGTCGACCCGGTCCGCGAGGGGCTCGTCGCGCACGTCGACGGCCACGACGCGCGTGACGCCTGCGGCCGACAACGCAGCGACGAGCTGGCGGCCGATGTAGCCCCCGGCGCCGGTGACGAGCACCGACCGATCGGTGCGCGCGTCAGTCGTCATGGTGACGGCTCATCCGGCGGGCTCCTGGTGCATCTCCTTGAACGTCATGAGGTTGGGCGCGAACTTGTGTGCGACCGGGTCGACGTCGACGTGCACCACCGCGCAGCGCCCCGCCGCGAGGCAGCGTTCGAGCGCCGCCCGGAGCTCGCCGGGGCTCGCGACCCGCTCGCCGTGCGCGCCCATGCTCTGCGCCAGGAGGTCCCAGCGGATCTCGCCCAGATCCGTGTTGACGTGGGCGTCGTCGGGGAGCTCGCCGTCGGTCAGGAGCCGGTCGGCGTCCATCGCGAACTCCTGGTTGACCTTCACCATGCCCCACGCCCGATCGCACAGCACGAGGAACACCACCGGGAGGTCGTTGCGCACCGCGGTCTCGATCTCCTGCGGGTGGAAGCCCATCGCGCCGTCGCCGGTGATGCAGTAGACCTGCCGGCCGGGGAACGTCACCTGCGCGCCGAGTGCCTGGCCCAGGCCGGCGCCGAGCATGCCGAACTTCCAGGTGGACAGCAGCGTGTGCGGGACCCGCGTCTCGTGGTACATGTTCGCCCAGACCGCGGTGTTGCCGCCGTCGATCACCAGCACCGCGTCGTCGTCGAACACCTCCTGGCAGACGGGCGCGACGTGCGACGAGTGCAGCGGCGCACCCGCTGCGTCGCGCGCCGCGTCCAGCACGCGTCTGGCCTCCTCGCGCGCGTCCGCGTACTCGCGCAACTTCGTGTCCCGGTGCCCCGTCCCAGGCGACAGGTCCCGGTCGGCCAGCTCGCGGAGCAGCGCGGTGAGGAACGCGCGCGGCGTCGGCGACGATCCCGAGGTCGATGGGCTTGTTGAGGCCGAGCGCCTGCTCGTCGACGTCGACCTGGATCACCCGCTGGTCCGCCGCGGCACGCCAGTACGGCGCCTTCCCCCACCAGTCGGTCTCGCCGAATCGGGTCCCCAGCGCGAGCACGACGTCGGCGTCGTTGCGCACCTGCGTGGTCAGCTCGACGAAGGGCATGGGCACGGCGACGGACGAGCGTTCGTCGATCACGTCGCGCGCACCCCAGCTCGTCGTCACGGGCGCGCGCAACTGCTCGGCGACCTCGCGCAGCTCTGCCGACGCCGCGGCGTGCAGTACGCCGCTCCCCGCGTGGATCATCGGGAGGTCGGCGTCGACGAGCATGTCGGCCGCCTCGCGCACGGCCACGGGATCGGCCACCGCCGCCGACTGGCGCCGGTAGCGCGCGGGCGGGGGGTCGGGCGTGGGCGGCGGGTCGAACTCGCCGTTCAACACGTTCTCCGGGATGCACAGGTGGACCACGCCGGGCCGGCCCTGCCACGAGATGCGCAGCGCACGCCGCAGCAGCTCCGGGACGCGCTCGTAGCTGGTCGCGGCACCGCTCCACTTCGTCATGGGTCGCGTCACCGCCACCTGGTCGAAGTACTGGTAGGTGCCGCCCCGGTCGGGGCTCACGATCGGGGAGCGCCGCCAGCTGGTCAGGAGCAGGACGCGGTTGCCCTCGCCGTTCTCGACCGCGACGCCCGGCAGCGCGTTCGCGGCGCCGGGTCCGTTGCTGGCGATGCACACGCCGAGGCGCCCGGTGAGTCGTGCGTACGCGCCGGCCATGTGTACTGCAGTGGTCTCGTGGCGGGGAGTGACGAGGCGGATGCCGTGGTCGCGCAACCGCGAGTAGAGGCCGAAGTACGAGCCGTCGATGATGCCGAAGACCGTGTCGACACCTTCGGCCTCGAGCATCTGGACCACGCGTTCCCCGCCCGGCTGCTTCGCCATCTCGCTCCTCATCTGCGTGCGGCCGCTCCTCGCGACGGCGGGCGGTCGACCGGATCACGGCTCACGCTACGCGCAGCAACCGAAATGCGATGAGGACCTCCGCGGCTCCTTGCCGGCTGCCTCGGCGATCGCAGCGAAGGCGTCGAGGTTCTCCACGATCGGCGCGTGCGACATCTGCGGGCCGGAGCGGACGACCAGGCCGGCGAGGCCGCAGTCCAGCCACGGCCCCACGTTCTTCCTGATCCGCTCCACTGGGCCGACCAGCCGGCCCTCGTCGATGCACTCGGCGGGCACGGCGTCGAGGGCCTCCTCCCAGCGCTTCCCCCTCGAGGGCTGCTCGCCCATCTTCGCCACATCGACGAGACGGGCAGGGAGCTATGCTCCCAGCAGTTCCGATCGATGAGGGACAGGTGAGGCAACGTCGGTGACCGGGGCGGGATTCGGCAGTGCACCCCGCACGCCCGCTCGGCGGTCTCATCCGGCGCTCACCGGACATGTTGGTGGGGGCAACCTTCGACACGATCGTGGGTCCATGGCGTTCCTGCTGCTGAGCCTGTTGGGGGCGGCCCTGACGTTGAACGCGCTGCTGCCCCGCAGCCGCCGAAGCGTGTTCGCCGTGCCCAGCTTCTTCGCGGCCTGGCCCACGACCGAGCTCGCTCCGCAGTTCCTCGTGGTCCAGCTGGCGGGAACCGTCGTCTTCGTGTGGAGGGGTGCACTCGACGAACCGGCCGGCGGCTTCGCGCTCGCACTCGTACTCGTGTCGTCGGTGGGGCTGGTCGCGATCGCGCGCCGCGCCCGGCGGGCCGGCACGGTGGTCGAGCGCGCGCTCGCCGAGGGGCTCGGTGGCGACTACGCCGCGACGCTCGGCGGCGTCGACGCCCCGGCGTCGAGGCGGCCGCTTTCGATCGTCAGCCTCGCGGTTGCGGTCCCGTTCCCCGATTCCCGGATCGAGGTGATTCGCGACATCACGTACGCGGAGGGCGCAGGTCGCCGGCACCGGCTCGATGTCTACCGGCCGAAGATGCCGGTCACGGGCGCCCCTGTGCTGCTGCAGGTCCATGGCGGGGCCTGGATCATCGGGAACAAGCGCCAGCAGGCGCTCCCGTTGATGCACCACCTCTCGGCAAACGGGTGGGTGTGTGTCGCACCGAACTACCGGCTCAGCCCGCGAGCGACGTTTCCGGACCACCTCGTCGACGTGAAGCTCGTGCTGCGCTGGATCCGCGAACACGTCGCAGAGTACGGCGGCGACCCGGACTTCGTGGCGATCACCGGCGGCTCGGCAGGAGGGCACCTCGCTGCGCTCGCCGCTTTCACGGCCAACGACCCCGGCTACCAGCCAGGGTTCGAGGCCGTCGACACGTCGGTCTCCGCCTGTGTCCCCTTCTACGGGGCCTATGACCTCACCGGTCGCTTCGGAGGCCGTGGTGCCGACGGGATGGGCGGCCTCATCGAGCGCATGGTGCTCAAGCGCACGCTCGCCGAAGACCCGGCGGCCTTCTCGCGCGCTTCACCACTCGACCAGGTCCATGGCGGCGCCCCGCCGTTCATGGTCGTCCATGGCACCGACGACTCGCTCGTCCCGATCGAGGAGGCACGTGCCTTCGCCGAGCGTCTGCGCGCGCTGTCGCCGGGCCCGACCGTCTTCCTCGAGCTGCCGGGGACCCAGCATGCCTTCGAGATCCTCCACTCGATCCGCAGCGAGGTCGTGGTCGAAGCCGTGCACCGCTTCCTCGAGTTGGTGCATCGGTCTCGGCAAGAGGACTTCGGGCCCTAGCTGAGGACTCCCGGACGGCGCGAGGATTGGCCGTGGACCGGCTGACCATGTGGTGGACGAGGCTCGTCTGGCGCCATCCCGCGTGGGTGGTTCTCGGTGCGCTCGCACTGACCGTGGTGCTCGCAGGTGGGCTCGCAGGCCTCGAGTTCAAGTCGAGTGAAGACACGATGATCCCGTCGGGATCCACCGTCTACACCGACAACGTCAGGTACCAGCGCCAGTTCGGGAGCGACCCGATGGTGATCGTGTTCACCGGCGACACGCGGAAGTTGCTCACGGGCGATGATCTACGGATCCTGCGCGCGCTGCAGCGACGGATCGAGGCCTCCGGCGACTACCACGCCGTACTCGGTCCTCTGACCGCGCTCCGCTTCGCGGCCGACCAGCTGTCGGTGGCACCAGAGCTCGCACTTGGCGCCCTCGAGCGTGACCAGGCTCGTGCGACGACGCCGGCCGACCGAGAAGAACTGGCGGCGGCGTTTCGCCGACGCACCGACGCGGACGCCGCGCGCCTCGCCGTGGTCGGGCCCCACTCGCTCGACAATCCGGCGTTCGTGGACTTTCTCGTCCACGACGCGACCGGTGCGGTGCGCCCGGCGCTCCGCAGCGTCTTTCCCGACCGTCGCCACGCGATCATGGTGGTGCGACTCGGCGGCGATCTCTCCATCGACCAACAGGGCGCGGCGGCCGACCGCGTCGTCTCCCTCGTGGACGCGTCGCACTTCGAGAGCGTTCACGCAATCGCCACGGGAACCCCGCTCCTCGTCAAGCAGATCAACGACCGGATGCGGGGCGACATGGTCTTGCTCGGCGTCCTGGCCGCGCTGGCCATGGCCGTCGTGCTGCTCCTCGTCTTCCGGGCCCGGTGGCGGCTGTTGTCACTCGCCGTCATGGTGCTCGGGGTGATCTGGGCCTTCGGCGCGGTCGGCTACCTCGGGATACCGCTCACGATGGTGACCATCTCCGGGCTCCCGATCCTCATCGGCCTCGGTGTCGACTTCGCGGTGCAGGTGCACAGTCGCTACGAGGAAGAGTTCACGCGGGATCCGCACACCAACGTGCCCGACGCGCTCGGCCGGACGTTCCTGCGCCTCGGCCCCGCCGTCACGGTCGCCGCGCTCGCAGCGGTGGTCGGATTCCTCGCGTTGCGCACCTCGAAGGTCCCCATGGTGCGTGATTTCGGCGTGTTGCTCTCGATCGGCACCGCCGCGGTGTTCGTCGCCGCCCTCGTGCCGATGCCGGCCGTCCTCACGTGGCGCGACCGTCATCACCGCATGAACGCGCGCGCTCGGGGCGGCCGCCGGGTCGAGCAGGCCACGCGAGCGTTGGCCACGGCCGGTCGGCGCCGACCGGCCGGGCTGCTCGTCGTCTCGCTGGTGGTCGTGGTGCTCGGCCCGTTCGCGATGGGCCGCGTTTCCGTGGAGTCCGACCCCGAACGCTGGGTCCCGCAGGACAGCCCGGTGCTGCGGGACCTTCGTGCCCTGCGCAGCGTCGCCGGCTCGTCGGCCGAGCTCGGGCTGATGATCGAGGCGCGCGATGTGCTCCGCCCGGACGTGCTGCGCTGGATGGCAGACTTCGAGGCCCGAGCGGCGAAGCGGTTCGGGCACCAGCTGGTGAGCGTCACGAGCGTGGCTTCGATCACGTCGGAGATCACCGGCTCCGAGCCGACCGCCGACGATGTGCGCACGGTCCTCTCCGTCGCACCCGCGGCCATCCGCCGCTCGTTTCTCAGCGCTGACCGCGCGCGTGCGCAGATTCTCTTCGCGGTCGGGCCCATCTCGCTCGACGAACGCAAGCAGCTCGTGAATCAGTTGCTCGATGGCGTGCATGCACCTCCGGGCGTGCACGTGACAGCATCGGGACTCGCCGTGGTCGGCACCGAGGCGGTCACGTCGCTCACCGCGAACCGAGAACAGATGTCGTACGTCGCGCTCGTGGCCGTGTTCGTCTGGTTGCTGGTCGCCTTCCGGAGCATCCGGCGCGCGCTCCTGGTGCTGTTTCCCGTCGTCACCGCGCTCGCGCTGAGCTCTGCCGTGATCTACCTCTTCGGCATCACCGTGAACGCGCTCGCCGCGATCTCCGGACCGCTGGTGATCGCGACGTGCACCGAGTTCACGGTGCTGATCATGGAGCGCTACCTCGAAGAACGACGCGAGGGGCGCGGCGCGACCGAAGCGGTCGAGACGGCATCGGTGCGCATCGGACGGGCCTTCGTCGCGTCGGGGCTCACGACCGCGGCCGGTTTCGGGGTGCTCGCGCTGTCGGGCTTCCCGTTGCTCTCGGACTTCGGGATCGTCGTGTCGGTCAACGTGGTGACCGCGCTCGGTGTGCGCGCTCGTGATCCTGCCCCCGCTGCTCGGCTGGACCGGGAACCGACGCCTGACGTCCACAACTGCGCCGACAGCCGGGCGCGGGATCCCGTCAGGGTCATTTGCCTCTGGACCGGTCACGACCGGATGGCCACAATCGGGTGGATGCAGCGACTGAGCAGGACCGACACAGGCTTTCTGGCGGCGGAGACGCCGGAATGGCTCATGCACGTGGGCTTGCTCGCGACCTTCGAACCCGCTGCTGCGGCGCGTCTGGGGCGCGAACAGATCCGGAGCCTGGTGACGGCTCGCCTCGCCCACCTCGCGCTGTTCCGCCGGCGGGTCGTCGAGATGCCGGGGCGGCTCGACCGGCCCGTGTGGGAGGACACCCCCGCACTCGACGTCGACGCGCACCTCCATCACTCGACCGTCGAATCGCCTGGTGGGGAGCGCCAGCTCGACCGGCTCGTGAGCGAGATCTTCGAACGCCCGCTCGACCGAGCCCGGCCGCTCTGGGAGCTCTGGCGCATCGACGGCCTGCGGGATGGCGGCGTCGCGCTCCTGTTGAAGGTCCACCACGCGTGCATCGACGGGCTCCACGGCGTCGAGTTCGCGTCTGTGATCTTCGACCTCGATGCCGGCGCCCCGTTGGAACGACCCGACCTCGCGCGAGATGTCGCACCGCAGGACAGCTCGCGACTGAGACGCCTCGGCGAGACCACACTATCGGTAGCTACAACACCCTTGCGCGCCGCGCGGGTCGCGATCGACGCGGTGCTCGCGGCTCCTGCGCTCACCGGTTTCGCGCTCTCGCGCGACAGGTCAGTGGCAGTGTTGCCGTTCGAGGCTCCGCCGAGCCCGTTCAACGGGACCGTCACTTCCCGCCGCGGGTTCGCGTTCTGTTCTGTGTCCCGCGCCGACGTGGACGCGGTACGTGAAGCGTCGGGAGCTTCTGTGAACGACGTCGTGCTCGCGATGTGCAGCGGCGCCTTCCGAAGCTACCTCGCGGCGCGCGGAGCGCTTCCGGACCGGACGATGGTCGCCCAGGTGCCCATGGCCATCCGCCGCGCCGATCGTCACATCGATCCTGAGGCCATGCCGGGGAACCTGCTCTCGGCGGTTGGCGCGGCACTGCCCGTCCATCTCGACGGAGCCGCCGACCGGCTACGCGTGGTGTGCACCTCCACCCGTGCCGCGGCGAACTCTCCACCGCGCGCTCGGCGACGACCTGCTCGCCGACCTGGTCGCCGTACCGCCACCGGTGGTGCTCTCGATCCTGGTGCGAGCCTACGAGCGGCTCCATCTCGACGTGCGTTTGCCGCCGATCTTCAACGCCATCGTGTCGAACGTGCCGGGTCCGCCGATGCCGCTCTACTGCGGGGGTGCGCGATTGACGCACGCCTACTTGCTCGGTCCGCTCCTCGCCGGCGGCGGGCTCAACATCACGGTGATCAGCTACGTCGACTCGGTCGACATCGGAATCGTGAGCTGTCCCGACATCGTCGACGACCCCTGGGAGATCGCCGACGCGATTCCACCGGCGCTCGTCGAGCTCGTCGACGCCACCGCGCGCGGCTGACCCGCCGGCCTGGGCGGTGGGCCCCCGCAACCTCTCGCCGCTCCTACCATGAGGAATCGTGATGTCGCGCTTCGATCTCGAACACGTGGCGATCCACGGTCACGACATCGCCTACCGCATCGGCGGTGCCGGCCCCGTGATCATGCTGATTCACGGAATGGCCGGGAGTTCGCAGACGTGGCGCCATGTCATGCCGGCGCTCTCCGAGCGTTTCACCGTCATCGCACCCGATCTGATCGGTCACGGTCAGTCCGCGAAGCCACGGACCGACTACTCGATCGGCGCGTTCGCGACGTTCGTGCGCGACCTGCTCGTGGCTCTCGGGCACGAACGCGCCACGCTCGTTGGTCAGTCGCTGGGTGGCGGTGTCGCGCTGCAGTTCGCCTACCAGTTCCCGGAACGTTGCGACCGGCTCGTCCTGGTGTCGAGCGGCGGGCTGGGTGAAGAAGTCAGCCTGTTGCTTCGCGCCCTCAGCCTTCCCGGGGTCGAGCATGTGCTCCCGATTGCCTGCACGCACCTGGTGCACGACACGGGCGTGAAGATCGGCGGATGGCTCGACAACCTCGGCCTCCGGCCGGGTCCGCACCTCCAGGAGATCTGGGCGAGCTACGGATCGCTGGCCGACGCCGCGGCGCGTACGAGCTTCGTGCACACATTGCGATCGGTGGTGGACCACGTGGGTCAACGCGTGAGTGCCACGAACCGGCTCTACCTCGCATCCGAGGTCCCGACGCTGATCGTGTGGGGCGACCACGACCAGTTCATTCCGGTGGCTCAGGCCTACGCAACCCACGAAGCGCTCCCCCGCAGCCGGCTCGAGATCTTTCCAGGGGTCGGGCACTATCCGCACTGTGAGTGTCCGCAGCTGTTCGTCGATGTGCTCGTCGACTTGATGACCGCGACCAGCCCTGCCTCGGTGTCGGCGTCGCGGTGGCGCTGACCTCATGCTCGCCAACGGCAGCTGAGAACGCCCGAAGCGTTCGCTACGTGCGTGCCGCGCGCGCGGCGACGTCCCGACAAGCGCGGTGGAGCGGCTCGACGAAGTGCAGGCGCGCGCACGCTGCGTGACCACCGTCGACCTCGTACACCGACGCGCGTTCGATCAATGCGGCTGACTGGAGCTGCTGATGCGGAGGGACGAGTCGGTCACGTGTTGTCACCACGACGGCAGAGGGCGTGTCCACCTCTCGGAGCCAGGAGCGCGAGTCGAACGCGCTGGCCGCCCGGGCCGCCTCGAAGAGGTGTCGCACGTCGTGCCGACGGAACTCGTCGACTGTCCATTGCACGAAGTCGCGCGGGCGCGAGGGTCGTCGTGACCGTAGGGCCCGCAGCGGTGCCGAAGGAACGTGCGCCACGCGTCCGCCGAGGCGTGCTCCGGTCGCGGCCACGCCGAGGACGCCATCGATCGGCCGCGCCAGGGCAAGACCGAGGGTGAAGTGGGGCGCCGTCGCGCAGAGCACGAGGCCGGCGACGAGCTCGGGACGGCGGCGAGCGAGCAGCTGGGCTACCGGGCCGCCCATCGAGTAGCCGACGACGAGCACGGGTCCGACGGCCAGCGTGTCGAGGAGAGCCGCGACGTCGTCGGCGCAGTCGCCGAGTTGGAACGCGCTCGACGAGCGGACCCCGCGCCCGTGACCCCGCAGGTCGGGGGCGAGGATGTGGAAGTCGGTTCCGAGCGTCTCGAACGCGCGGAACCAATTGAGGCCCCCGCTCGCCAACCAGCCGTGGAGGAGCAGCAACGTCGGAGCACCCGGTGGGCCGGCCACCTCGCGCACGAACGTCGTGCCTCGCCCCGGCAGGGACACTCGTCTCCCGAGTGGGATGGGTGGTCGCGGCCTGCCGTCGGGTCCGGGCAACGAGTCCGGGATGCCGTCGTGGACCAGCAGCTCCAGCATGTCGACCGGGTGTAGCCGCATCGAATGGTCCCCCCTCGCTGGGGTCGATGTTCGCGCAGTTCCGGGCGTTGTGTGGGGAGGGCGGCCCCGTTCGGGGCCGTGGCGGAGTACATCGCGCGTGCGGAGGAAAGGACTTTCGCACCTGGTGCGGCCTCCGGGGAGTCTCTAGCGTGACGGGGGACCGCGACCCAGGAGACACCATGACCAGCGAGAACCAGGCGTTCGACGCGATCGACCAGATGACCGACCGAGTGAGCAAGGCCTCCGAACGACTCGCCCGGGCGAGCGAAGAACAGGTCCGCCAGTTCGAGCAGCGGACCAAGGCGCTCGCGGATCGGGCCGAGGCTGCGACGGAGCGCCTGATCGACACCGTCGATCGGGAGCTGCGCAAGCAGATCAGCGACTTGAAGGAGGACATCGAACAACTGGTGACCCGGGTCGGCCAGGTCGCCAAACGCGCTCCGGCGAAGAAGGCGACGGCGAAGAAGGCGACGGCGAAGAAGGCGACGGCGAAGAAGGCGACGGCGAAGAAGGCGACGGCGAAGAAGGCGACGGCGAAGAAGGCGACGGCGAAGAAGGCGACGGCGAAGAAGGCGACGGCGAAGAAGGCGTAGCGGTCGACTTCGCTCGCGTCGCCACCCACGGGATCGGTCACGTGGACGACCGTGTCGCGGGTCTGGTGGAGGCGGCGAGCGCACTCGGCGTCGAGCAGTCGGCGTCGGCCATGGTGCACATCACGCGCCCGCTGCGCAGCCGGCGGTTCGTGGGGTGCCTCCGTTGTGGTTCAGGGGAGATCGGGGACGCCGCTGCCGACGGCCTCCGCCGGTGTGGCGACGCCACCCAGCATCTCGGGCGTGTCGGCGAGGTCGCGTCGTCCCAGGGTGATGGCGACGAGCAGGAAGCCGGCCATGATCGCCGCCGTCCCCGCGCACACCACGACCCGGCCTGCGTGCTCGTACACGAACCCCGCGACCAGGCCGGTGAGCCCCGCAGCGGCCAACCCGGTGGCCCCGAGCAGTCCCTGCGCCGACGACAGGTGGTCGGGGGGGCTGGCCAGGGCCGCGGCGACCTGGTTCCCCGGCATCGTGAAGGAGTCGGCGACGGCGTGCACCAGCGACACCGCGAGGAGCATCCAGAGGCTGGGCAGCACGCCGTAGGAGAAGGTGCAGACGGTGGCGACCGTCAGGCTCACCGAGACCACCCGTAACGGCCCGCGCGCCTGCGCCTGGCGACCGCCGATCGGCGCGAGAAAGATCATCGGCAGGGTGAACAGCGACAGGGTCAGGCCGATGAGCCACGTCTCGGCGCCGTGGTCCCGCAGGAGGACCGCCCAGATCGCCTCGAACATCCCCACCGTCATGTAGAACGCCGCCGCCGCCGCGAGCGTGGCCTGCATCGCGGTGTTGCGGAGCAGGCCGCGCAGTGCCCGCTTCTGTTCGGCTCCGGGGCCTGCGGTGAGGTCGAGGCCCAGCGCGAGCACGAGAACGCCCACGAACACGCCGGCGAGGAAGATGAACGGGGCGCGCAGCCCGAAGAGCTGCGCGGCGACCGCGGCGACGAGCGGGCCGAGCATGAACCCGGCGACGTCGAACGCGGCGAGGGCGCCCAGGTTGGCGCCGACGGCGTCGGGATCACGTGTGATGACGAGGCGCCGCACCGCGGGCCCCACCGCGCCGCTCCCGAGCCCGAGGAGCAGGCGCGCCAGGAGGAACGCCCAGAACTGGGTCGCGACCGCGCTGCCGATCATGGCCAGCATGGCGAGCACGACCCCGCCGCGGATCAGGAGCGGCGCCAGCCCGCGGTCGGCGAGCCGGGCCAGGCCGATCTGCGCGACGAACCCGGCGAAGAACCCGGCGGCGACGATCAGACCGAGCTGGGCCTCGGTGAACCCGTACCGGTCGCGCAGGTCGGCCAGCAACGTGTAGATCGAGCCGTAGCCCAACGACACGCTGCCACTGAGCAGGAAGTACGGGAGCAACCTCCCGGGTCGGCGCGGCATCCGTGGGGTCAGGTGGGACGGCGCGCCAGGTCGACGAGGAGATCGGCCACCAGCTCGGGCCGGTTGGCGAACGGCGAATGCCCGACCGGCCACTCGACCTGCTCGGTGCAGCGCCGGGCCAGGAGCCGCTGCAGGTCGGGGTGGACTCCCTGGTCCTCGGTGCACACGACATAGGTCGACGGGACCGTCCGCGTCGCGATCGTGCCCGGCGTCGCCACCAGCGTGCTCATCGGTTGGCGGCCGAGGCGCCCGTAGGCCCACTCGAAGGTCGCGTCGTCGACGTCGGCGTAGAGGCACTCGCGCGCGCCGTCACGGGTGAGCGTCGTGGTCCCGTCGTCGTGGTGGACCATCGCGGCCCCGAGGTTGGGACGCCCCTCGTGGAAGATCGCCGCGATCCCCGGCTCGCCGGCGGCCGCGCTCGCGCACGACTCGCCTTCCGCCAGCGCGAAGGCGCAGAGGTACACCAGATGGCGGACCGACGGATGGGTGCCCGCCTCGGTGATCACCGACCCGCCGTAGGAGTGGCCGAGCAGCACCACGTCGCCGTCGAGCGCGTCGAGGGTGGCGACGACCCGCGCCACGTCGTCGGCGAACTCGCCGAGCGGCCCGGGATCGTCACCGTGCCCCGGCAGGTCGACGGCGATCGCTTCGATGCCCGCGTCGTGCAGGAGGGGTACGACACGGTCGAAGCACCAGGCGCCGTGCCACGCGCCGTGGACCAGCACGACCGTCGCGGGTGGGTGCGCCATCGCCGCAGCCTACGGCGACGGGCAGGCGTCCGCGTCAGGCGACCTTGGTCGCGACGCCCTCGTAGAGATACGACCATGGGCGCATGAAGTCGGGCCCCGCGAGCTGGTCGTGGTGCAACGCGGTGATCTCGAACCCGGCGTCGCGGATGAGGTCCTCGATCGGGCGGTCGAGCGTGCATCCACCCGCGAGACGCTGCTGGACCGGGTTGATCCGGTGCTGCCAGCGGGCGACGCCGGGGTCGGGGCACAGGCCGTGCTCGAGGAAGTGGAACTGCCCGCCCGGGCGCAGCACCCGGTGGACCTCGCCGACCGCGCGCGCCGCGTCGGGAATGGTGCACAACGTGAAGGTGCTCAGCGCGCCGTCGACCGACTCGTCATCGAGCGGCAGCGACTCGCCGTCGAGCCCCACGAAGTCGATCCGCGCCGGCGACGCCGCGACCCGCGCGGCCGACAGCTTGCGACCCACCGCCGAGGGATCGACCGCGTAGACGGTGGTGACGTCGGCGGGATAGTGGGGCACGTTGAGGCCGGAACCGAAGCCGATCTCGACCACGTCGCCCTGAAGACCCTCGACCGCCCGTTTGCGGTGCCGGGCCACCTCACGGCTCCCGAGCATCTTGTCGGTGAAACGCGGCACGACTTCGTCGGTCCAGAACGGCATGGCCACAGCCTACGATGCCGACCCCGATGGCACACACGGAGTCGGACGCGGCGGAACGCGCCGCCGAACGCAGCTTCTTCGGGCTCGCGATGGACGACGGCGCGACCCGGGGCGCGCTGCCGGTGTCCGAGCGCGTCCGGACTCCCGACGGCCGCCTCTATGGCGGCGCGATGCTCGGGGTCGCCCTGACCGCGATGGAGACCGCCACGGTGCGGCGGGTGGTCTGGGCCACCACGCAGTTCGCCGCGTCGGCGCCGCACGGGGCCCGCATCGACGTCGAGGTCGAGGAGCTGGCCCGGGGCGGGCGGAGCTCCCAGGTCCTCGTGCGGGCATCGACGTCGGACGGCCCGATGTTCACCGCGCTCGGTGCGACCGGTGCGGGGCGCGACGACGGGTTCGCGGCGTCGTACCTCGCGATGCCCCGGGTCCCCACACCCGGGGACTGCCCGCCGCTGCTCCCGCCGGCACCGGTCGAAGAACGCGGCTACAAGACGGTGACGGACATCCGCGCCGCGGGGGAGATCGGCAGCGGCGACGACGGCGACGGCCGTCCTCCGGCGCTGCTGATCTGGGCCTCGACGCCCGGGCACCGCACCAGCCTGCCGGCGATGATGGCGCTGGTCGCCGACCACCTGCCGTTGACGCTCGCCCGCCTGGCCGGTCTCGACGGCGCCGGCGCGAGCCTCGACAACACGCTGCGCGTCGGGCCGCGGGCCGAGTCCGACTGGGTGCTGCTCGAATGCCTCCCCGAGCTGGGCGACGGGGGCTACGGCCACGGCACCGTGCACCTCTGGGCACCCGACGGCCGCCTGCTGGCGGTCGGGAGCCAGTCGTCGGGCATGCGGGCCTTCGCCAGCTGGCCGGGCGGCGCTACCCCTTCGCGGTGAACAGCTCCACGAGGCGATCGCACGCGGCGTCGGCCCACTGATCGAGCGTCGCCTGGGGCGTACCGCCGATCGGGTGGTCGAGCACCAACGTGCGGAGCTCGGGCAGACCGAAGTTCGCGGCCATGGTTGCCGCGACGGGTTCGAAGCGGGTGGTCGTCACGACGACCGCGGGACGACCGGCCTTCTCCAGCTCGATGGCGTCGTAGACGCTGTACGCGGTGCAGCTGCCGCAGTCGGCACTGCCGGTGATCACGACGTCGGCCTGCGCCACGAGCCGTTCGAAGATGTCGGGGGCGCACGGGATGGCGGCGTTCGCCGACAGGCCCCGCGGCCCCTTCTTGGTGACCACCGAGACCCGCGCGCCGGTGCGGGCGGCGAGGGTGTCGGCCGCACGCGTCATCACGAGCGCGGCGTTGGGCTTGCCGTTGTCGAGGACCCCGATGCGCAGGCCCGCGAGCGCGGGTGGTGACGGCGCGAGGCTGGCGAGCTCGGGACCGGGTTCGCTGTCGGGCAGGTAGACGGTGACGGCCATCGTGTCCCTCTCCTTCAGCCGGCGACCGGCCGGGTGACGCTGCGGGTCATGCCCCAGGACGGCACGAGCAGCGTGTGCTTGCCCGGGCCTCCCGCGACCAGCACCCGGATGTTGTCGGGATCGCCGGTCATCGGCAACGGGTGGTCGTCGGGCACGGTCTTCATCCACTGTGTCCACGCCAGCTCCTCGAAGTGGCGGCGGAACACGGCTGCCGGCATGCGTGCCCGGTCGTAGAGGTAGAGGGCGACGTCCTCGCGGGCGAAGCCACCGCTCGCCAGGCTGTACGCGTGCTCGGGGCCGAGGATCACGAAGAATTCGCCCTGGCTGATCGGTGCGTTGTTCATGCCGAGCGACGTCATCGCCGAGGCGATCTTGTCGAGGATGAGCTGCGGGTCGCCGTCGGCCTCCATGTCGTGCACGTTGTGCGGCCCCTCGCCGCAGTGGACCGTGACCGCGCTGGGGGCGTCGAACCCGCGGCTGGTCGCGTAGCCCTCCCACGGCGACTCGGCGAGGTTCTCGGCCGCGCAGAACGTGTACTTCGCCGGCTGGCCGTGGGTCGCGGCGTCGCCGAAGCCGGGGCGCGCGCCGGCGACGTGGAGCAGGAGCAGCCGTACCGCGCGTCCGACGGTTGCGTTGGCGCGGTTGCCGGGGCCGAACGCGCCGACACCGGCGTTGAAGCCCGCGCGCTGCGCGATCTCGCCGTGCACGAGCACCATCGGCGCGACCAGGTGGGTCGTCGCGTTGACGCCACGGAGGTTCATCTCCGGTTGCGCGAGCGCCCGGATGGCGGTGAGCACCACCGGGAACACCGCGGGCGGGCACCCGGCGAGAACGGCGTTGATCGCAACCACGCGGCGGGTGACGATGCCGGCGCGGGGGAGCAGCGTGGCGATCACCTCGTCGGGGTCGCCCTCCGCCGACGCGAGCATCGCCTCCACTCGCTCCGGCGTCGGCGCGACGAGCGGGAGGCCGTCACCCCAACCCCGGGCGTCGAAGAGCGCGGCCAGGGCCTCGGGGGAGTCCTCGGCGATCTCCGCGGTCTCGGGGGCGTAGGTCGTCATGGCGCTCTCCTCGACTGATGACCTTCGGAGTATGACTGATGCCATCAGACATGTCCAGCGCCGGACCGGCGCTGCGTCGTCGCCCGAGTACCCTCGACGAAAGTTGCACCCAGTCCGAAAAATTCCCTCCGGAGGCGCAGTCCGTGGATCCCGTGACCAGCATCGAGACGCCCGGTGAGGCCGGCGAGGAGACGGTCGACGGTTCGCTGCTCATCCTCGCCAACGAGGCACTCTCGGACTCCGCCGATCCCCAGCCGCGCTACCAGCTCCTCGTCGAGGCCGGCGTCGTGGAGGCCATGCCCGGCGTCTACATGGTCGCGAGCCGTGAAGCGGTCGAGGCGACGCTCAAGAACAGCGAGGTGTTCTCCTCGGAAGGGTTCCTCGAGCTCGGCAACGTGCGGCCGCTCATCCCCTTGAGCGTCGACCCGCCCCGCCACCTCAAGTACCGCAAGATCCTCGACCCGATCTTCGCACCCAAGCAGATGGACGCCATCGAGGGCGACGTCACCGAACGGGTGAACCACTTCATCGACATGTTCATCGATCGGGGCGAGTGCCACTTCACCCACGAGTTCGCCGAGCCGTTCCCGTCGTCGGTGTTCCTGGGCCTCATGGGGCTGCCGTGGGAGGAGCTGGGCACGTTCCAGCGGCTACGTGACGGCATCCTGCGGCCGGGCACCATCGACATGGAGCCCGAGGAACGGCTCCAGATCCAGCGCGACATCGGCCAAGAGCTCTACGCGTACTTCGACAACATCCTCGACGAGCGCCTCGAGGAGCCGCGTGACGACATCCTCACGCGCTTCAACACCGCGGAGATCGACGGCGAGCGCCTGACGCGTGACGAGATCCTCGACATCTGCTACCTGTTCTTCATCGCCGGCCTCGACACCGTGACCGACTCGTTGTCGTGCTTCTTCGCGTTCCTCGCCGAACACCCGGGGCACCGCCGCCAACTGGTCGACAACCCCGAGATCATCCCGAGCGCGGTCGAGGAGCTGTTGCGCTGGGAGACCCCGGTGCCGAACGTGCCGCGCCAGGCAAAATCGGCGTGCCCGGTCGCCGGGCACAGCATCCCCGAAGGCGGCTTCGTGCTCGTGAACGTCGGGGCCGCCAACGTCGACCCCGCGGAGTACCCCGACGCGATGGACGTGCGCTTCGACCGGGCGGTGAACCGCCACCTCACCTTCGGCGGTGGCGTGCACCGGTGCCTCGGTTCGCACCTCGCGCGCCGTGAGCTGCGGGTCACCCTGCGGGAATGGCATCGCCGGATTCCCGACTACGGCCTGAAGCCCGGCCTCGAGCTCCGGTACGCGCCGGGGCTGCGGCTGGTCGAGAACCTGGAGCTGGTCTGGCCGGGCCGCTGAGCGCGTCGGTCGAGGAGCGCCGCTTCCGCGGCGAACCGGCGATCGAGCTGCGTTCGGGGGAGTTGCGCGCCACGTTCCTGCCCGCGGTCGGGATGACGGGGGTGTCGCTGCGCCTGCGGGGCCGGGAGTACCTCGCGCTCCCGGGTGGCGTCGACGGGTTGCGCGACGGCCACACCGCGGGCCTGCCGTTGCTGGCCCCGTGGGCCAACCGGCTGAGCTCCTGGCGCTACCGCGCCGCCGGGGCGACGGTCGACCTCGCCGGGCAGCGCCTGCACACCGACGACAACGGTCTCCCCATCCACGGCCTCCTCGTCGGCGCGCCCGGCTGGAGCGTGCAGGCCCGGCGGGCGCGGGGGAGCACGGCGCGGGTCACCGCCTCGATCCCGGTCGACGCGCCCGCCTTCCCCTTCCCACACCGCATCGAGGTCGCGGCCACTGCGCACGACGACCGTCTCGTGGTCGACACCACGGTCGTACCCACCGGTCGGCGGCGCGTTCCGATCGCGTTCGGGTGGCACCCGTACCTCCGGGTACCGGGCACGCCGCGCGCCCGGTGGCAGCTGCGCCTCCCGGCGCGCCGGCACCTCGCCCTCGACGAACGCGGGATCCCGACGGGCGACGAACGGCACGAAACCGCCGAGCAGGACGCCCTCGGCCGGCGAACGCTCGACGATCTCTACGCGCTCGGTCGGGGTCACCGCCTCGCGTTCACCGGCGACGGCGGCGCGTCGATCGAGCTGCGCGCGGGCGCGGGCTATCCCTTCGCGCAGGTCTGGGTGCCGCCGGGTCGACCGTTCGCGGCGCTCGAGCCGATGACGCAACCCACCAACGCGCTGGCGGACGGGAACCCGCCGCTGGTGGAACCAGGTGACGCGTTCACCGCCCGCTTCACGCTCGCGGTCGGTTGACCGCTGGTCGTCCTACTGGTTGAGCAGCGTCTCGGGGTCGAAGTCGAGCACGAGACGGCCGGTCGTCATCGCCGACACGGTGCCGCCGTCGGTGTTCAGGTTCTCACCGGAGATGTACGACGCGGCGTCGCTGTTGAGGAAGATCATCGGCCAGCCCTGCTCGGCGGGTGTCGAGCGTCGCCCGAGACCCTGGGCGAAGAGGTCGATGATCGCGCCGCCGCCGGCGAAGTCCTCGAACGCGGGCATCATCGGCGTGTCGGTGGGGCCGGGGCTGATGCAGTTCAGGCGGATCCCCTGGGCGGCGTAGTCCATCGCCGCGTTCATCGTCCAGATGATCAGGGCTTCCTTCGACGGCGAGTACCCGCTGGCGATCTCCTCGGGGTTCGCCTCGATCCACGCCTTGGCCTCGGCGTAGTCGGCGGTGCTCACGAGGGGCAGCCACTTGGCGATGTTCATGAGGTAGCCGCTGCCCGCGGTCGACGAGATGCTGCAGATCGCGCCGCCATCGGTCATGTGCGGCGCGACGAGCGCGGCGAGGTGGCGGGGGGCAGCGAAGTTCACCAGCATCGTGTCGACGTCGGAGAACGGCGGCCCGGGGAGTCCGGCGCAGTTGAAGAGGGCGTCGATACGGCCACCGATGTTCTCGATCGCGGCGGCGACCGCGTCCGGCTCGCGCAGGTCGACGACCTGGTGGCTGGCGACCTTGATCGGAGCGTCCTTGAGGTCGAGCACGTGGATCTCGGCGCCGAGCTCGGCGAGCCCCTCGACCGCGGCCGCGCCCATGCCGGCACCGCCGCCACCGCTCACGACCACCCGCTTGCCTTCGTAGCTGAAGAGATTCGCCATTGCCGACCTCCTGGAGACGTCCCGGACGTCGGCACACTACCTGGGGGCGACGCGAGCCGCGATCAGAGCCCCGGGCTCGAGTGCATGATCCCGCCGTCGGCGAAGATCGTGGTGGCGGTGAGGTATGCGGCGCCGTCGCCGGCGGCGAACGCGACCACCTCCGCGATCTCCTCGGGTTTGGCCATGCGCCCGATCGGGATCGCTGCGTCGAGGGCCTTCATCTTGGCGGGATCGTTCATGGTGGCGGCGTTGATCGGCGTCTCGACCGCACCCGGGCCCACGCCGATCACGAGGATCCCGTGCGGACCGAGCTCCACCCCGGCGGTGCGGGTGAGCATGCGCATGCCCCCCTTCGAGAGGCAGTACGCAGTGTTGCCAGGCATTGGCCAGTCCTCGTGCACCGACGTGATGTTCACGATGCGTCCGCCGCCACCCTGGGCGATCATCTGCTTGGCGGCGATCTGCGTGCCGAAGAACGCGCTCTTGAGGTTGATCGAGAGCACCTTCTCGTAGTCGGCCTCGGAAGTGTCGAGCACCGACGTGCGCGTCTCGACCCCGGCGTTGTTGACCATGATGTCGACGCGCCCGAAGTGCTGCACCGCGGTGTCGACGAGGCGTTGCAGGTCGGGGATCCTGCTGACGTCGGCCTCCACTCCGATTGCCTGCACGCCCAGCCCGTGCAACTGCTGTTCCAGGGCCTCGGTGGCCTGCGGGCTCGCGACGTAGTCGATGACGACGGCGGCGCCGTGGCCCGCGAGCGCCACCGCGATCGCCTTGCCGATCCCGCTGTTCCCGCCGGTGACGATGGCGACTTTTCCCGTGAGGCTCATGGAGCTGCTCCTGCGCTCGGTGGACGCGTCGGTCGCGACCTGGTCGTGCTTCCCTCGAACCCCCACGCCGTGGCCTGCACGACGACCCGTCGCATCGTGCCAGACTCTTGGCCCATGAGCACGTTCCCGAACATCGCCGACTACGCGTTCCTGTCCGACTGTGAGGTCAGCACGCTCATCGCGCCCGACGGGGCGGTGGAATGGCTCTGCCTGCCGCGCCCCGACTCACCGAGCCTCTTCGGCGCGCTCCTCGATCGCTCGGCCGGCCTGTTCCGGTTCGGTCCCACCGGCATCGACGTCCCCAACCAGCGCCGTTACGTACCCGGCACGAACGTGCTCGAGACCACCTGGCACACGCCGACGGGGTGGCTGATCGTGCACGACCTGCTGGTGGTGGGGCCCGCGCCGACCGACGAGCGCCGCGAGCGCTACCGGCGGGTTCCCGGCGACACGATGGCCCAGGGCACGCTGTTGCGCATCGCCACGTGTTGCAGCGGACGGGTCGAGGTGCAGACGAACTGCATCCCCCAGTTCGACTACGGCACCACGGCCGGCGAGTGGACCTACGACGACGGCGGGTACGAGCGGGTCACCGTCCGCTCGGGCGACCTCGCCCTCGACCTCACGGGGAGCCTCCGACTCGGGATCCTCGGACCGCGCACCTATGGTCGCACGACCCTCGAGGAGGGCGAGACGGCCTGGCTCGCGCTCTCGTGGGAGGGCGACAGCCCGACCTCCGAGGCCGAGGCCCTGGACCAGCTCGCCGTCACCGAGAAGTACTGGCGTGACTGGCTCGCGCTGGCCACCATCGCCGACCACCCCTGGCGTCCGTACATCGAGCGCAGCGCCCTCGCGTTGAAGGCGCTGAGCTACGCGCCGACCGGCGCGATCATGGCCGCCGGGACGACCTCGCTCCCGGAGACGCCGGGCGGCGAGCGCAACTGGGACTACCGCTACACCTGGATCCGCGACACCGCGTTCATGCTCCGGGCGCTGCACGACCTCGGCTTCGAGTGGGAGGCGTTCGAGTACTTCGCCTTCCTGATCGAGGCACTGGGCGCGAGCAGCCAGGCGGGCTCGTGGGACCTCCAGATCATGTACGGGATCGGGGGCGAGACCGATCTCAGCGAACACACCCTCGACCACCTGTCCGGCTACCGGAACTCGCGACCGGTGCGAGTCGGCAACGGCGCGTTCGACCAGCACCAGCACGACGTGTGGGGCATGCTCCTCGACGCCGTCTCCGTGCACCAGCGGCGTGGCGGCCAGATACCCGCCGCGGTGTGGGAGGGCATCTGCTACCTCGTCGAACAGGCGATCGAGCGGTTTCCCGAACCGGATCAGGGGATCTGGGAGATGCGGGGCGACCCCCAGCACTTCGTCGCATCGAAGGTGATGTGCTGGGTCGCCGTCGACCGCGGGTTGCACATCGCGCGGGTGCGCGACGACGAGGAGCACATCGAGCGGTGGCAGGCCGCCGCCGACCGGATGCGCAGCGAGATCCTCGACAAGGGCGTCGACGGGCGCAACGTGTTCACCCAGCACTACGACACCAAAGACCTCGACGCGTCGAACCTGCTCATCCCGATCGTGGGCTTCCTGCCCTCCGACGACGAGCGCGTGCGTGCCACCGTCCTCGCCATCGCCGACGAGCTCACGAAAGACGGCCTGGTGTTGCGGTACCGCGTCGACACCACCGACGACGGCCTCTCCGGCGAGGAGGGCACGTTCACCATCTGCTCGTTCTGGCTGGTCTCGGCGCTCGCCATCATCGGTGAGGTCGACCGCGCCCGCGCCCTGTTCGAGAAGCTGCTCTCGTTCGCGAGCCCGTTGCACCTCTACGCCGAAGAGATCGACGTGACCACCGGGCAGCATCTCGGGAACTTCCCGCAGGCGTTCACCCACCTGGCCCTGATCGACGCCGGGCGGCGCCTCATCGCCCTGGAGCTGGAGGAAACGTGACCCACCGGGTGGTGGTGGTGGGGGGCGGGTTCGGAGGCCTCCCCGCGTGCCGGTACCTCGGGAACCTCCCCGTCGAGGTCACGTTGATCGACCGGCGCAACCACCACCTCTTCCAGCCGCTGCTCTACCAGGTCGCCACCGGGATCCTGTCGCCGGGCCAGATCGCGCCCGCGTTGCGCCACGTGCTGCGCAAGCACGAGAACGTGAAGGTGGAGCTGGCCGAGGTCGACCGTTTCGACCTCGAACGCAGGGTGGTGATCGCCACCCGGCTCGGGCTCCACGAGATGGAGATCCCATACGACACCCTGATCGTCGCAGCCGGTGCCGACCAGTCGTACTTCGGGCACGACGAGTTCGCGATCTTCGCACCCGGCATGAAGACGATCGACGACGCCCTCGAGCTGCGGCGACGCATCTTCGGCGCGTTCGAGATGGCGGAGATCGCGATCGATGACGCCGAGCAACGCGACTGGCTCACGATCCTGATCGTGGGCGCAGGCCCCACGGGGGTCGAGGTCGCGGGCCAGATCCGCGAGCTGGCGTCACGCGCCCTGGTGGGCGACTTCCGCACCTTCGACCCCACTTCGGTGCGCGTCGTCATCGTCGACGGCGGCGACGAGCCCCTCGCCTCGTTCGGCCACGATCTGTCCGAGGCGGCGGCGCGCGAGCTGGGCCGCCTCGGCGTGGAGCTCCGCATGGGTGCACGGGTGACCGGCGTCGACGCGTTCGGCGTCGACGTCACCGACGGGGACGGCAGCACCGAGCGCATCGCGGCCCGCACCGTGATCTGGGCCGCCGGGGTGCAGGCGTCACCGCTCGCGGGCCGGTTGGCCGACGCGTGCGGTGCCGACGTCGATCGGGCCGGGCGCATCAAGGTGCTCCCCGATCTCACCCTGCCCGGACACCCCGAGGTGTTCGCGGTCGGTGACATGACCAGCCTCGACGACCTGCCCGGCGTCGCCGAGGTCGCCATGCAGGGGAGCCTGCACGCCGCCCACACCATCGGGCGCCGCCTCCGCGGGCTCGACCAGGCCAAGCCCTTCGTGTACCGCGACCTCGGCAGCGTCGCCACCATCGGGCGCTTCCGCGCCATCTTCAGCTGGCGCGGGATCCGCCTGAGCGGGTCGCCGGCGTGGGTGGTGTGGGTGTTCGTGCACCTCGCGTTCCTCAACGGGTTCGGCAACCGCCTCACCACGCTCGTGCGCTGGATCCGGTGGATGGGTGGCCGCAACCGGGTGGAGCGGACGTTCAGTGTCGGCCACACCGGCGGCGACCTCAGCGCACCCAGCGGTGTCCGCGAGCAGATCATGCCGACACCGTTCCCCGAGATCGACGCCACGCTGCACCCGCGCGACGCAACCTGAGCGCCTCGATGCAGGTCTTCACCACGAGCCCGCTGGAAGACCCGCGCGACGTGCGCGAGCTGTACCCGCGCCTCGAGGAGATCGGCTACGACGGCGTGTTCAGCTTCGAGGCCAAGCACGACCCGTTCGTCGCGCTCGCGGTGGCGGCCGAGCACACGACCCGGGTCCGGCTCGGCACCGCCATCGCCATCGCGTTCGCCCGCAACCCGATGAGCCTGGCGTACCTCGGCAACGACCTCCAGCTCGTCACCGGCGGACGATTCCTCCTCGGGCTGGGCTCACAGGTGCGCCCGCACGTGGTGAACCGCTTCGGCTCGGTCTGGTCGGAGCCGGCGCGGCGCATGCGCGAGATGGTCGTCGCCCTCGACGCGATCTTCACCTCGTGGGAGCAGGGCACGGCGCTCGCGTTCGAAGGTGACTTCTACCGGCACACGCTCATGATCCCGGCGTTCGACCCCGGCCCGAACCCCTTCGGGCGCCCGCCGGTGCACGTCGGCGGGTTCGGACCCCGCATGGTCGAGGTCGCCGGCGAGGTGGCCGACGGTCTGATCACCCACCCGTTCACCACGCGGCACTCGCTCGAGACCGTCACGATGCCCGCGCTGGAGCGGGGCCTGGCCGCCTCGGGACGATCGCGGTCGGACGTCCACGTGACCTGCGCGACGCTCGTCGTCACGGCGGAGCGGGAGGAGGAGCTCGAGCGCCTGAAGGACGTCGCCCGCCGCCAGCTCGCGTTCTACGGCTCGACGCCCGCCTACGCGCCGACCCTCGAATGCCACGGCTGGGGCGCGCTCCACCCGGAGCTCAACGCGCTGTCGAAGCAGGGCCGGTGGGACGACATGGCCGCCCTCGTCGACGACGCCGTGCTGGAAGCCGTCGCGGTGGTCGGGCCGCCGGAGTCGATCGCACCGGCCTTGCACGCCCGCCTCGACGGCATCGCCGACGCCGTGAGCCTCACGAACAACCGCGCTCCCGACCCTGGCCACTGGGCCGGGGTCGTCGCCGACCTCAAGTCGCCGGGCTGATCCACGCCGACAGCGCGCGCGGGCCGTGCGCCCACGCCACCGGCACCTCGTCGTAACGACCGGGGTGCTCCGGGCGGATCTCCGCCACGCGCTCGAGGAACACGCTCAGCGCGACGCGCCCTTCGAGGCGCGCGAGGCTGGCGCCGGGGCAGACGTGCGGGCCACCGCCGAACGCGAGGTGTCCGCGCGGGTCGGGGCGGTCGAGGCGGAAGTCGTGGGGATCGGCGAAGACGGTCTCGTCGCGGTTGGCCGACAGGAGACCGAAGGCGACCTTGTCGCCCGGGCCCAGCTGCGCGTCGTGCAGCTCGCGCTCCTCCGTGCAGTTGCGCAGCAGGAAACGGATGGGGGGATCGTGGCGCAGCGACTCCTCGACCGCCGCCGGCACGAGGTCGGGCTCGGCGTGCAGCCGCTCGAACAGTGCCCGGTCGTTGGCGACCGTCCACAGCAGGTTCGCGATCAGATGGCGGGTGGTCTCGTTGCCGGAGATGAACAGGAACACCAGCTGGGTGCGCGCCTCGACGTCGGTGAGCACGCGACCCTCGACCTCGCTCTGCAGGAGCCGGGTGACGAAGTCGTCGCGCGGATCGGCGCGACGCTCGGCGATGAGCGCGTCGACATAGGCCGCGAACTCCGGATGCGCGCCCGGGAGGCCGACGCCGCGTTCGTTGCGGTTGGTGGCGGGCCACGTGCCCTGCACGACCTCGTCCGACCACGCGGCCCACAGCTGGAAGTCCGCCGGGGGCGCGCCGAGCAGGTGGGCGATCACGTTGTTCGGTACCGGCATCACGTAGTCGTGCACGAGGTCGACGGGGCCCGGGCGCGCGAGCAGCTCGTCGAGGAGGTCGTGGCAGAGCTGTTCGCAGAACGGCTCGATGTTCACCAGCCGGTGGACCGCGATCGCCGAGTTGATCACGCGCCGCACCTGACCGTGGCGCGGCTCGGGGATCTCGTTGATGAGCTGCTCTTCGGGTGGCACCACGATGCCCGGTTCGCGGAAGCTCGCCTGGAAGAGGTCGACGTCCTGCGTGGCGCGCAGCACGTCGTCGTGGCGCGCCAGGTACCACGGCCCGGCCGGCGTCCGCACGACGGGGCATCCGGTCCGCAACTCCTCGAGCCCGGGGGAGTCGCCCGGCGCACTCAACGGATCGAAGGTCGTCATGCGGCCATCCCGTGGTGAGGTCAGTCTTCGGAGCCGGATCGTTCCCGGGCGCGGTTGCGGGCCGCCTGCGCCTCTTTGGAGTCGACGGCGGGCTTCGGCGCGGGCTTCGTGGCCTCGCCCGCGGCTGCCTTCGCCGGTGCTTTCGGGTCTTTTGTCTTCGCGCGCTTGGTCTTGTCGGCCATGAGAGCCACACCGTACGCCCTGACGGTCGGAGAATGCCTCTCGAACCGTGGTCAGGGGTTCCGGGCGAGCCGATCGGCGGCGTCGAGCAGGTGACGCACCGCCTCCACGTCGAAGGGCTCTTCCACCAGCGTGGCCGGGTCCCACTGGCTCCGCGGCGTGGCGAAGTAGTCGCCGCCGTACACGTGGATCGCCGCCGTGTACCCGTCACGCGGGTTGGTCACGGAATGGATCGCGTCCCGTCCGAGGACGCCCACGGTGCCCTCGTCGAGCCGTTTCCCTCCGGCGCGCTCGATCGTCGAGCCGTGCCGGCGGAAGAACTGGTTGTCCTCGGCGCCTCCGTAGATGCCGTTCACGGCCCACATGCCGTGGTCGTGGGGGAAGAGCACGACGCGCGGCGGCCACACGATCTGCAGCACGGTGAGGTCGGGCGATCGATGCAGACAACGCAGGTCTCCCGTACGGGCGTGCCCGAGCGCGGCATCGATCGCGGCCGGGTCCGAGACGGCCTGCTCGACCGCTTCCTTCACCGCGAGGCTCGGCTGCGTTTCCCCGAGCGCTTCCCGACACCCGGCGACGAACTCGTCGACTGCGAACATGGTGACTCCTCGGGCTCGGGCTCTCCGGCGCGGGCGCCGTGCCCTCAGAGGATGACCGCATCGACGGTCCCGGGTCAACCGTCGCGGGACGGCAACTCGTCCGAGCCGCGCGCGGCCAGGGCGCGGGGCTGGTGCGCGCGGGCGCGGGGGCGACGAGCTCGATGGCGATGCCGTCCGGATCGCGAAGCTGGAGCGACGGCTTCCCGAGCTCGAGCACGACCCCGGCATGGTCGACCCCGGCGGCGGTGAGGTGATCGGCCCACTGTTGCAGCACCTCGCCGTCGCGCACCGCGAAGGCCAGGTGGTCGAGCGGGTCGATCGGGCTCCGGGGCGCGGAGTCGTCGCGGCGGCTCAACACGACGGCGACCTGACTCGGCCGGTGCTGCAGCGCGACGTAGGAGAGGTCGTCGGCCGCCGCGAACTGCTCGAGGCCGAGCACCGTCGTGTACCACTCGCAGCTGACCGCGACGTCGCTCACCATCAGTTGCACGTGGGAGAAGCCGAGCAGAGGCGCGTCCATGGGCGGGGTCATCGTAGGCGCCGGACCTCAGGCGACGACGCCGGCGGCCCGCAGCTCGGCGATGCGGTCGCCGAAGCCGAGCTCCGCGAGCACCGCGTCGGTGTCGGCGCCGATGGCGGGGGCGGGGCCGCCGACCACGGCGGGCGTCTCGGCGAAGAGCACGGGATGGCGGGGCTGGCGGATGCGGCCCGCGATCGGGTGCACGTCGTCGACGAGGAGCCCGATCGCCCGGGCGTGGGGGTCGGCGGCGAGCTGGGCCGGGTCGTACACGATCCCGCACGGGACGCGCTCGGCCTCCATGCGCGCCATGCCCTCGGCCGTCGTCATGGTGGCCGCCGCCTCGTGGCAACGCTCGGTGAGCGCGCGGCTCACGTCCGGGTTCTGCTGGCGCAGCGACGGCGACGCGACGCGTTGGTCGTCCCAGCCGTCGACGCCGAATGCCTTGCACATGCCGAAGAAGTCGGAGTTGGCCGTCGGCGTCGCCACCGCCCATCCGTCGCGGAAGTGGAACGGGCGGGCGCCGGCCGAGAAGCTCGCGGGCTGCGACCCGTCGCCGTCGAGCAGGGTGTCGTTGCCCGCGCCGTCGACCCACAGGAACGACACGACCGCGTCGAGCATCGAGAGGCGCACGTGCTGTCCCCCGTGCCCGCGCTCCCGGGCCAGCAGGGCCGCAGTGATGGCCTGCGACGCGCTCAAGGCCGTGACCTTGTCGGCGAGCACCTGGCGCACGAATTGGGGCTCGCCGGTACCGCCCTGGCTCCAGCCGATTCCGCCGTACGCCTGGATGACCGTGTCGTACGCGCCCTTGTGCGCGTACGGCCCCTCGTCGCCGAAACCGGAGATGGAGACGTACACCAGGTCGTCGCGGCGCAGGTCGTCGTACCCGACACCCAGCTTCTCGGCCACTCCGGGACGCCAGTTCTGTACGACGACGTCGCTGCGGGACGCGAGCGCGCGGACGATCTCGCGCCCGGCCGGACCGTCGAGGTCGACTGCGATGCACCGCTTGCCCCGATTGCACACCTGGTACAGCGCGCTCGATGCCCTCGATCTGCACGCCGATCCACCGACCGATCTCACCGAAGCCCGGTCGCTCGACCTTCACGACGTCGGCGCCCTGGTCGGCGAGCAGCGCCACCGCGTAGGGCCCGGTGGCGGCGATCGAGAGGTCGAGGACACGGATGCCCGCGAGCGGGCCGGCAGCGCTCATGCGCGCAACGTACCCCGCTCCACGAATCCGTGCGGGCGGGTACAGTCCCGCCCCGATGACGAACAGCATGCACATCTCGGGATTCGGGATCAACGTCGACGATCTCGACCGGTCGGTCGAGTTCTACACGACCGTGCTCGGCCTCGAAGAGAAGACCAAGATCGATCTCGGTGAGCTGCACGAGGTCCTCGTCGGGGGCGCCGACGACCGCCATTCGATCCTGCTGGTGAAGCACGCCGACCGCAGCGACGTGCCGACGCCCGGCACCGGCTTCGAGAAGATCGTGCTCGTCACCGGCGACGTCGATGCACTCCACGAGCGCGTGGTCGCGAGCGGGGGGACGTCGGTGAAGGCGCCGTGGCTCATCGAGAAGATGAAGATCCGGGTCGCGCTGGTGCGCGATCCCGACGGCTACCTCATCGAATTGCTCGAGCAGCAGCCGGGCGGCGGCGAGTCCTAACCGGTGACGCGGCCGCTGTAGTCGCGCATGTAGTCCCGCACCTCGGTGGTGCGGCCGGCGAGGTCCTGGTTGCGGTTCTCGAGCGCGATGCACGCGGCCATGTTCGGCGTGTCGAGGTTCGCCCACATGACCTCCTTGGTCATGCGGAGCCCGACTCCCGTGTAGCCGGCGATCCCGTCGGCGACCCCGAGCGCCGCGTCGAGGAAGCCCTCGTCGTCGAACACCTGCGACACGATGCCGAGGCGCTCGGCGGTATCGGCGTCGACCGTCCGTCCGGTCACGATCAGGTCGAACGCGCGCGACGCGCCGATGAGGCGCGGCAAGAGGTAGCTCACGCCGATGTCGGTGCCGGTCAAGCCGGTCTTGATGAAGGCCGAGCAGAAGGTCGCCGAGCGGGCCGCCACCCGCAGGTCGCACGCCAACGACAGTGAGAGCCCGCCGCCGAACGCCGGGCCGTTGACCGCGGCGACGACGATCTGGGGCGTCGCCCGGATGTGCTGGGTGAGGTTCGCCATGAACGACTGGCCGGTGGTGCCGACGGGGTAGTGGGGGTGCCCACCGGCCTCCGGCGGGGTGCCGAAGTCCTTCAGGTCGAGCCCCGCGCAGAACCCGCGCCCGGCGCCGGTCAGCACCGCCACCTTGCAGGACGCGTCGGCGGCCACCGCGTCGAGCGCGTCGTGGAGGTCGCCGACCAGCTCGAAGGTGATGGCGTTCAGGCGCTCCGGACGGTCCAGCCGGATGATGCGGACGTGCTCGCGGGGCTGCTCGATCCGCACCGTGCTCACGAAGGGACGCTTTCCGGGCTCAGGCGAGCCCGGCGAAGTCGACCTGGTTGGTCGTCATCGCCGCGGTGAAGCCGGCATCGACGAGGAGGTTCACGCCGTTGACGAATGCCGCGGCGTCGGTGCCGAGGAACGCCAGCACCGACGCGACCTCGCGGGCGCTCACCAGCCGGCCGTTGCCCTGGGACACGCTCCAGTCGATCACCTGGTCGGTCATCGTCTTGCGGAAGTCGTCGAGCAGCGGGGTGTCGATGGGCGACGGGCACACGCTGTTCGTCCGAACACCGCGCTGCATGGTGTTGCGCGACGACCGCATCGTGTACACCTGCACCAGCTCCTTCGAGAAGAAGTAGGGCGCGACCCCGAGGTCGCGGCCGTCGTACCAGGCGAGCGCCTCGTTCCAGCCTTCGATGTCGAGCAGCTCGTTGATCATGTCGATCCGCGTCGGCCACTGGCCACCCGCGGTCGATGCGGTGTTGACGATCGCGCCCCCTTCGGGGATGCGCCCGAGCAACCCCTCCGACAGCTTGCGCAGGGCGAGGAAGTTCACCTTGAACACCGTCTCCGACGGCAGCGTGTCGGCGACACCCGCGTTGTTGAACAGCGCGTCGACCGGACCGTCGATCGCGGCGATGGCGGCATCGACCGCGCCCGGGTCCGAGAGATCTGTCGCCAGGAACGTCTGGTGGGGTCCGGTGGGTGCCTTGACGTCGAGGACGGTCACGTGGGCGGCGCCCAACTCGGCGAGGACATCGAGCAGGCCGGCGCCCACCCCCGTGGCCGCGCCGGTGACGACGACCCGCTTGCCCTCGTAGCTGAACAGCGTGCTCATGGAGATCCTTCGTGTCCGACGGTCAGGTCTGGGTGGCGGCTTCGCGACGGAAGCGGCTGGTGCGGTGTTCCGGATCCTTGTCGAGCTTCGGGATCACGTACTCGCCGATGAGCCGGATCGTCTCGAGCGCCTCTTCCTGGGTGGCCATGCCCTGGCCGAAGGAGAGCTGGTCGACCCCGGCGTCGGCCCACTCCTGGCAGGCCTTCAGCGCGTCGTCGGGGTTGCCCACGACGTTGCCCGGGGTGCCGATCCCGGCGCGCACCTCCTCGACACTCGGGTCGGGGAGCAGCTCGGGCCACTTCGGCGCCCAGTCAGGGTGCGGGAACGTGTCGTGGTAGCGGAACACGTTGCTCTGCAGGTACGACAGCCGACCCCCGACCATGGACTGCACGGCGGCCTCACGGTCCTCGGCGACGAACGCCGCGCTGGTGACCATCACGTTGTCGTTCACGTACGCGCCGATCGGCTCGGCGTTGACGATGTCGTTCTTGTACGCCTCGAGCACCGGCGCGAGCTCGTCGATGCTGCCCACCGAGAAGCCGAGCACGCCGAGGCCGTAGCGCGCGGCCATCGCGTAGCTCGACGTGTTGCCGGCGGCGTACCACATCGGCGGGTGCGGCTTCACGTACGGCTTCGGCAGGATCTTGCGCGGCGGCAGGGACCAGAACTTGCCCTCGTAGCCCTCGTAGGTGTCCTGCATCCACATCTTCGGGAACTCGCGGATCACGTCTTCCCAGATCTCGCGGGTCCCGGTGAGGTCTTCCATGCCCGGGAGGAAGCCGAGGATCTCGTGGCTGCCGGCACCGCGGCCCGTACCGAACTCGACGCGACCACTGGAGAGGTGGTCGAGCATCGCGACCTTCTCCGCCACCTTCGCCGGGTGGTTCACCTGGGGGAGGGGGTTGAAGATGCCGGAGCCGAGGTGGATGCGCTCGGTGCAGCTCGCCAGGTAGCCGAGGAACACCTCGTTGGCCGAGAGATGCGAGTACTCGTGGAGGAAGTGGTGCTCGGTGGCCCACACGTACTTGAACCCGGCGCGGTCGGCGGCCTGCACGAGCTCCAGCTCGTTCATCAGCGCGTGGTGCTCGGCCTCGGGATCCACGTCCTGGCGGAACTGCGGCGTGTACCCCTGTACGAAGATCCCGAACTCCATCACGTCCCCCCGGAGGTGCGACAACTGGAATCTGACACACTGTCAGATTCGCCGCGCTCGATGCGAATTCGGCCGGTGGTCTCCCGGACCGGAGTGGGAGGTGCCCCTACGATCGGCGCGTGCCACCGGACGCGTCGGCGACCCGTCAGCGACTCCTCGACGCCGCCGCGCGCGAGTTCGCCGAGCACGGCGTGTGGAACGCGTCGCTGATCGAGGTGACGCGGCGCGCCGGCCAGCGGAACCGGGCGGCACTCCGGTACCACTTCGGATCCCGCGAGGCCGTCCTGTGCGCGGTGCTCGAGCGCCACGTCGAGTTCCTGGCCCAGCGGGAGGGCGAGCTGCTCGAGAAGGCGTTGACGACGCCTGATGACGACGTGGGCGCGGTCGTCGAGGCGATCGTGCGACCCGCGGCCGAGCTGGCGGCGAGCGGATGGCAGGGGCGGGCGTGTCTGCTCATCGTGGCCGAGCTCGCCGGCGAGGACCCGGCCCGCTTCAGCCCCGAGCTGGCCTCCGTGCTGGACCGCACCGGAGGGAACGAGGTGTACGGGCTGCTCGCGGCGCGGATGCCCGAGGTGCGTCCCGACGTGATGGCGGAGCGGTTCGGTCTCATCACGTCGTTCATCCTGCGGGCGGTGGCCGACCGGGCGCGCGCGCTCGAACGGCACCGGCGCCCGGCCCGGCCGCAGCTGGACGACGAGACGTTCGTCGAGAACCTGGTGGCCATGGTCGCGGCAGCGGTGTCCGCCCGGGCCCCTGCTTGACATAAGCATGGGTGGTTAATACGGTCGGGGCTTTCGGGCTCCCCGGGGGGAAACCGTGCTCAACGTCCGTCGCAGTGTCCTCGCGCTGGTCGCGATCGTCGTCCTGACCGTGGCCGGACTGGTGCCCGCCGGGGCAGACGTCCGCCACGCGGCGTCCGGCGCGTCCGAGATCGGTGTGACCGCCTCGACCATCAGCATCGCGGTGGTCGCCGACGTCGACAACCCGATCGCACCCAACGTGTTCAAGGGTGTCGTCGATGGGGCCCAGGCCGGGGCCAAGTACGTGAACGCGAGCGGCGGCGTCGCGGGTCGCAAGCTCGAGGTCGACTTCATCGACTCGAAGCTGAACCCCAACCAGACCCGCAACGCCATCATCACCGCGTGCTCGCAGGACATCGCCATGGTGGGCACCGCGACCGCCCTGTTCACCGGCCTCGACGACATGACCGGATGCAAGGACCAGGCAGGAGCCGCGACCGGCCTGCCCGACATCGGAGCGGTCGTGCTGGGGACCCCCGAAGCGTGCGCGTCGGTCTCGTTCCCGGTCACACCGTCGCAGATCGACTGCTCGACGGTGGGCCAGACGCCCCAGACCTACCGGGGCAACCAGGGGCCGTTCGAGTACCTCGCCAAGAAGCACCGGAAGCTCAACGGTCCGTTCATCAAGACGAACGACTCGCCCGACGCGGAGCGATCGACGGACGTGCTGAGCAAAGCGGCACAGCACGCGGGCGTCGACGTCACGAGCATGCCGGTGCTGTCGAACCGAGACCAGCAGAGCGCGTTCACGACGATCGTCACCCAGATGAAGCAGGACGGCTCGAACTGGTCCGACAACGGCCTCGCCGCGCCGGGTGCCGTCCTGTTCCGCCAGGAGGCGGCGCTGCAGGGCCTCACCGACCCGAAGTTCGTGTGGCAGTGCACCAGCGCCTGCTACGACCAGCAGGCGATGTCGGCGGCCGGCAACGTGATGAACGGCGAGTACGTCGACCTCGGCTTCCTGCCGTTCACCGAAGCGCGCGCCAACAAGACGCTCGCGAGCTTCCTGAAGTACGTGGGCAAGGACAACGCGAACGCGTTCGCGGTCTACGGCTTCGAAGCGGTGCTCGCGTTCAAGCAGGCCGCCGCCAACGCGAACAAGGGCGCCGACGGGCTCACCCGCGCTTCCCTGCTCGAGGCGCTCAAGGGCATCACGAGCTTCAACGCCGGCGGTATGGTCGGCACCGTGAACATCGGGGCGAAGGTCCCGACGAGCTGCTTCATGCTCGTGCAGTGGAACCAGGGCAAGTTCAGCCGGGTGTACCCGAAGACGAAGGGCGGCTTCGACTGCACGACCTCGAACCGCTACACGTTCGAGGCGGACCTCACGACGCCGTAACACCGGCGGCCCCGTCCCCGAATCCGAAGTTGCGTCGCTCGGACAGCACTGCGATGTAGCAGCGACGCAACTTCGCGATGGGGGGGTCAGGCGTGGGCGCCGCCGTCGATGCGGAGGGCGGTGCCGGTCACGAAGCGGCCGTCGTCGGACGCGAGCATCGCGATGACCGAGGCCACGACGTCCGGCGGCGCGAAGCCCTCGGACACGATCGGCGACATCTTCGAGAACAGCGACCAGTCGGCGTCGGCCGGGAGCATCCCGCCGGTCGTCTCGGTGATCCCGCTCTGGATGCTGCCGGGCGCGACGGCGGTGACGCGGATGCCGTGCTTGCCGTACTCGAGCGCGAGCGAGTGGGTCATGGCGTCGATCCCGCCCTTGCTCGCCGAGTACGCGGCCATGTACGGGTGACCGAACGTGGCCGATGTCGAGCTGAAGTTCACGATCGCGGCGTGGTCCGACTCCAGCAATGCGGGGATGGCGGCCCGGCACATGAGGAACGTGCCGGTGAGGTTGACCGTGATCACCTGGTTCCACATGTCGAGCGTGCACTCGTGCGTGTGCGCGGCGCGGAGGATGCCGGCCGCGTTGACGAGCACGTCGAGCCCGCCGAGCCGGTCGAGGGTGGCACCGACCGACGAGCGCACCGCCACCTCGTCGGAGACGTCGAGCACTCCGGTGGTGAGGCGCTGGCCGATGCCCTCGGCGTCGGCCAGCTCGGCGGTGCCGACCAACCCCATCTCGTCGACGTCGACGGTGTGCACCGTGCCGGCCTCCTGGAGCAGGCGCAGGACGGTGGCGCGGCCGATGCCGGAGCCTCCACCGGTGACGATGATGCGGCGGTTCTGGAATCGTTCCACTGCTTCTCCTCGGTCGGTTCGAACGGGCTTACGCGTCGTCGGGGAGCTCGGGTGCCCACGCCGAGCCGTTGATGTGGGTGCCACCGCCGACGAACAGCGTGTTGCCGGTCATCCAGCGGCAGTCCTCGCTCGCCAGGAAGACGGCGACCGGCGCGATGTCCTGCTCCGGGTCACCGAGTCGTCCCATGGGGATCGACGCCTTCGCCTGGGCCTCGAGCTCGGGGTGCTCGGCGAACACCGCGAGCAGCACCGGTGAGCGCGCCGGGGCAGATCACGTTGGCGACGACCCCCGTCGGCGCCCACTCCCGCGCCGCGGAGCGCGTGAGCGTGCGGAGCGCCTCCTTGGCCGTGTTGTAGTCCGCGGTGCCCATGTGGGCGTTCACGCCGTTGAGCGAGCAGATGTTGATGATGCGCCCGTAGCCCTTGGCCTTCATGATGGGGAAAGCGGTCTGCATCGCCCACATGGGGCCGAGGAACCCGACCCGCAGCGCGTGGTCCATCGCCTCGTCGGTCTTGTACTCCACCCGCCCGAGTCCGCCGCCGCCCCACGCGTTGTTCACCAGGATGTCGACGGTGCCGAAGCGATCGACCGCGGCCGCGATCATCGCGAGGTTGTCGTCCTTCGCCCCCACATCGGTCTTCACGTAGTGGGCATCGGCGCCGAAGTCGGTCGCCAACTCCTCGACGACGGCGGGGCCGGACGACTCGTTCAGCTCGGCGACCACGACCTTCGCGCCCTCGCTCGCGAAGCGCCGGGCCATGCCGCGCCCGATGCCGTCGCCCGCGCCCGTGATGACGGCCACCCGATCCTGCAGCTTTCCCACGATGACCCCCCGGTTCGTCGAACCCTCTTCTAGCATTCAGCGGGTGATCGAAACCCTGCGGTCGGTGTTGAAGTTCCGTCGCTTCGAGGCCGACCCGCTGACGCGGCGGCTCGCCAAGGCGGCGAACGTGGCCGATCTCCGGCGGATCGCGCGCCGGCGGCTCCCCCGCGGGGTCTTCGACTACATCGACGGTGGCGCCGAGGACGAACACACACTGGCGGAGAATTCGGCGGCCTTCGCCCGTCTCCAGTTCCGCCCACGGGTGCTCCGGGGCGTGGGCGAGCCGAACCCGTCCACCACGCTGCTCGGCCGGCCGCTGCCGATCCCCCTCGTCCTCGCGCCCACCGGCTTCACCCGCATCGCCGACCCCGACGGCGAGCTGGCGGTGGCCCGCGCCGCTGCGCGCGCGGGCCTGCCGTACACCCTCAGCACGCTCGGCACCCGGTCGATCGAAGAGGTCGCCGACGTGAGCGACGGCCGCAAGTGGTTCCAGCTCTACATGTTCCGCGACCGGGGTCTGGTCGAGGAGATGGTGAAGCGCGCGGCCAGCGCGGGCTACGAAGCCCTCGTGTTCACCGTCGACCTGACCGTGCACGGACGACGCGAGCGCGACGTTCGCCGCGGCTTCTCGCTCCCGCCGAAGATCGGGCTCGAGACGCTGCTCGACGGCGCGATCCACCCCGGCTGGACGTGGAGCTTCGTCCGCAGTGAGCCGATCCGGTTCGCCAACGTCGCGGGCCAGCACGTCGGCGACGGATCGACGGCCATCTCGCTCGGCGAGTACATCAGCGAGCAGATGGACCCCGGGCTCACCTGGCGCGATGCCGCGTGGCTGCGTTCGATCTGGGACGGCCCCATCGTGGTGAAGGGGATCCAGACGGTCGACGACGCGTGCATCGCCGCCGACGAGGGGATCGACGCGATCGCACTGTCGAACCACGGTGGCCGCCAGCTCGACTCCGCGCCGCCGATCGCCGAGCTGGTCGCGCCGGTGGCCGACGCGGTGGGCGACCGGATCGAGATCATCTGCGACGGCGGGGTACGCCGCGGCAGCGACATCGTGAAGGCGGTCGCGCTCGGCGCCCGCGCGTGCATGGCCGGGCGTGCCTACCTCTACGGGCTCGGGGCCGCGGGGGAGCGGGGCGTCGACCACGTGCTCTCGATGTTCGACGCCGACATCCGTCGCACCATGGCGCTCATCGGCGCCCACGACATCGGGGAGCTCGACCGCACGCTCGTGCAATTGCGCGCGCGCTAACGGCCCGGCAGGGTCCCGCCGTCGACGGTGTAGAGCTGGCCGGTGATCCACGAACCCTGGTCGGAGCACAGGTAGATGGTCATCCAGGCGATGTCCTCCCCGGTGCCGGCCCGGCCGAGCGGGATCCGGCGAGTGACCAGGTCGTCGAAAGCCTGACCCCGGGGGATGTCGTCCAGCCGGTAGGTGTCGATGATGCCGGGGCAGATGGCGTTCACCCGGACGCCGTCGCCACCGAGCTCCGACGACATCGCGCACGTCAGGGCGTGGATGCCCGCCTTCGACGCCGCGTAGGCCGCGGTGCGCGCCGCCATCATCTTCCCGCCGATCGACGAGATGTTCACGATGCTCCCGCCGTCGCCCTGCTCGACGAGGCGCCGGCCGAACGCGCGGCTCATGTAGAACGTGCCGTTGAGGTTCACGTCGATCACGGTGCGCCACTGCTCGACCGCGAGGTCGACCACCGGCACCCGGTCGTCGCCGCGGGCCGCGCCCGCGTTGTTCACGACGATGTCGACCCGCCCGAGCGCTTCGACCACGCTCGTGGCCAGCGCGTCGACCGCAACGGGATCGGCGACATCGCTCACGACCGCGATCGCGCGCCGCCCGAGCGCCCGCACCTCGTCGGCCACCGAGTCGATGTCGCGCCAACCGGCGGCCTTCTCGTCGTCGGGGTAGCGCTCGGGAGGGCGCCCGGTGCCGGTGAGCACCACGTCGCAGCCGGCGCGCGCCAGCTCCACCGCGATCGGCCGGCCGATCGAACGCATGCGGCCCGCGCCGGTCACCACCGCGACCTTGCCGTCGAGCCCGGTGAGGAGGAGTCCGCTCATCCAGGGAGTCTGGCAGAGTCCGCCGGCCGACGCGCGTGATCATGCTCGAAGCCATGATGGTGTTGCTCGGGCGCTTCGCGTCCTCGTCCGATCCCGTGGTGGAAGACGGTGCGGCGCGGAAAATCGCGGGCCTGAACCAACGGTCGAGCTGCGGGCCACGCTCGTGCTGCGGCTCCTGATCGGCGAGGGTTCGGCGAAGGTCCGCTCCGGCGGGCCGGTCGACGACGCCGACGACCTCGGGCTGCCCGTCTGGGCGGGCGAAATACCGATACGTCTGGTGGCCGGGGAGCCGGTGGCGGACGGTAGCCAAACGGTCCGTGGCCTGACCGCGCCGGAGCCGGTCGTCCGGGGAGACGCGCCCTCGGCTCCGTGACGCATGATCTCTGCATGAGCGAGATCGAGATGATCAACGCGGTGACGCTGGTGACGGCGGACATGGCGAAGTCGTGCACGTTCTACGAGACGCTCGGATTCGTCCGCGTGATGGGTGGGCCCGAGGCCCCGTTCACTACCTACTCGGTGGGCGACGGGTTCCTCAACGTGCAACACGACCCGGAGCACGCGCCGGTCACGTCGATCTGGGGCCGGGTGATCTTCTGGGTGGCCGACGTCGACGCCGTGTACACGTGTGCACGCGAGCACGGGTACGAACCCCAGATGGCGCCGACCGACGCACCCTGGGGCGAACGGTACTTCCACCTCCACGACCCCGACGGCCACGAGCTCAGCTTCGCCCGCCCGCTCCCGTGACCCGGCTCAGGCGTAGCGCGCGGTGAGCTGGAGCGCCATGTCGGCGAGGAGCGAGACGGTCTCGGTGACGCGCTCGGCGCGCTCGGGATCGGTGGTGGTCGCGCGCTTCACGGCGCCCTGCGAGATCACCGCGAGCTTGTAGGTGGCGAGCGCCCGGTAGAAGTCGATCTCGCCGAGATCCGTGCCGCTGGCCCGCGCGTACCGGGCGAGCAGCGCGTCGACGTCGGGGAACCCGGCGTTGGCGCGGTGGGCCTGGGGGCTTCGCGACCTCCACATCAGCTCGCCGACCTCACCCCAGTAGACCGCGACCATGCCGACGTCGGTGAGCGGATCGCCGAGCGTCGACATCTCCCAGTCGAGGATCGCCTGCATGCGCGTGGGGTCGTCGGTCCGCCACATCGTGTTGTTGAAGCTGTAGTCGCCGTGCACGATCGCGTGCCGGCGCTCGGCGGGCACCGACCGCTCGAGTCGGGCCCCCAGTTCGTCGATCGCCGGCACCTCGACGGTCTTGGACTTCGCCCACTGCGTCTGCCATCGCGCCACCTGGCGGGTGAGGTAGCCGGCGGGGCGTCCGAAGTCGCCGAGACCGATGGCGGCGGGATCGAGCGCGTGGAGGCGGGCCAGCACGTCGACCAGCTCGTAGGAGGCGGCGAGGCCCTGCTCCTCGGTGAGGTCGGCGACCGCGTCGACGTCGTCGTAGACCACGCCGTCGAGCCGTTGCATCAAATAGAAGGGCGCGCCGATCACCGAGTCGTCGGTGCAGTCGGCGACCTGCCCGGCCACCGGTACGTCGGTCGGCTCGAGCGCCGCCTGCACCCGGTGCTCGCGGCCCATGTCGTGCGCGGTGGCGAGGACGCCGTGGAGGGGAGGGCGGCGGAGGACCCAGTCGTGGTCACCGTCGCGCACCCGGAACGTGAGGTTCGACGACCCGCCCGCGAGCTGCGTGACCTCCACCCGGCCACTCGTACCGGGCACGCGCTGGGCGATCCAGGCGCCGAGCCGATCGGGCGGGACCGCCTCGGCGACGTCGACCGGCGTCGTCTGCTCCGCCGCCATCAGAAGTTGGCCGCCTCGTTGTCGAGGTACGCGGCGAACTGCTCGCGCAGCGCCGCCTTGCGAGTGGGCACGTGACGGCTCGGCCAGCCCTCGACCGGCTTGGCGGCCTTGGCCCGCTTGTTGGCGACGAACGACTTGTGGACCTCGTCGGCGCCGTCGGCGATGCGCATCTGGCGGGCCATCACGTACATGTTCGCCAGGGGCAGATCGGTCGACCAGCCCAACGCGCCGTGGACCTGGATGGCACGGTCGATCACGTCGTGCAGCACGCGCGCGCCCCAGAACTTCAGCTCCGCGATCTCGACGCGCGCCTTCGACGGACCTTCGTTGTCCCAGACCCACGCGCTGTGCAGGGCCATGAGGCGTAGCGCCCGGATGTCGGCCGACGACTCGGCGATCATCTCCTGGATCATCTGCTTCTCGATGAGCAGCTCGCCCTTGGTGTTCCGGCTGACCGCTCGCTCGCACATCATGTCGAAGGCGGCGCCGCACTGGCCGACCCAGCGCATGGCGTGGTGGATGCGGCCGCCGTTCAGGCGCTTCTGGGCCAGTACGAAGCCGTCACCCTCGTCGCCGACGCGATTGGCCGCCGGGACCCGGCAGTCGCGCAGGAAGATCTCGGCGTGTCCGCCCGACCGGAAGTGGCCGGGGTACGGGTGGTGCATGTTGAAGACGTCGCGCGCGATCTCGAGGCCGGGCGTGCCCTTGGGGATGATGAAGAACGACGCCGCCTTGTGCGGCGGGTTGTCGGGGTTGGTGACCGCCATCAGCAGGATGAAGTCGGCCTTCGACGCGTTCGAGGCGAACCACTTGTGGCCGTTGATCACGTACTCGTCGCCGTCGCGCTCGGCACGCGTCGCGATCATGGTGGGGTCGCTCCCGGAGAAGTGTGGCTCGGTGAGCGAGAAGCACGACGTGATCTCGCCCCGGAGCAGGGGTTCGAGCCACTGCCGTTTCTGCTCGTCGGTGCCCCCGATGGCGATGAGCTCGCTGTTGCCCGAGTCGGGCGCCTGGTTGCCGAACACCACCGGTGCCGGGCCGCACCGACCCAGGATCTCGTGCATCAGCGCCAGCTTCACCTGGCCGTAGCCCTGGCCTCCGAGCTCGGGGTCGAGGTGGCACGCCCACAGCCCGCGGTCCTTGACCTGCTGCTGGAGCGGCGCGATGGCGCGCTTCCAGCTCGCGTCGGTCATGTCGTCGTAGAAGAGCGACAGCGGTTCGATCTCCTCGTCGACGAAGCGCCGCATCCACTCCAGGTGCGCTCCGAACTCCGGATCGGTCGAGAAATCCCAGGCCATGGGGCGGAGTATAAGGTCGGGTCGTGGGGCAACTCCTGGGCCGCGTCGCCGTGATCACCGGCGGCGGCCGGGGCATCGGGAGGGCGCTGGCGTTGCGTTTCGCGGTGGAGGGCGCGAGCGTGGTCATCTCGTCGCGCACGGCCGCAGACCTCGACGCGGTGCTCGCCCGCGTCGCCGCCGACGGTGGTGCGTCCGGCCTCGCGGTCGTGGCCGATGCGTCCGATCGTGACGACGCGCGCCGTCCCGTCGTCGAGGCGTACGAGCGGTTCGGCCGGGTCGACATCCTGGTGAACAACGTGGGTGGGTCGGTCGGGGGCCGGCATGATCCCTTCACCGGCGACGACGAGAGCTTCGAGCGGACGCTCACCCTGAACCTCACGTCCGCGTGGTGGGCGACGCGCGCCGCGCTCCCGATCATGCGGGAGCTGCGGTGGGGCCGGATCGTCAACATCGGATCCGGCGCCTCCAAACGCGCGGCCGGCAGCGTCGCCTACACCACCGCCAAGCACGCCCTGATCGGCTTCACCCGCCAACTGGCGGTGGCGACGGGCACCGAGGGGATCACGGTCAACTGCCTGTGCCCGGGCTGGACGAACACGTCGTTGCTCGACTTCGAGCAGGTCGCACGGCGGGCGGGCACGACCGTCGACGAGGCGGTGGCGACCGCGGAGAGGGACAACGCGCAGCACCGGGTGCTCGAACCCGAGGAGCTCGCGGGGATGGCGACGCTCCTCGTGTCCGACGAGGGTGCCGGCATCACGGGCCAGGTGATCAGCGTCGACGGCGGGTATCGCATCTGACCCGCCCGCGCCGCGTAAGGTACCACGCGATGGCACCGGATCGCACCTACATCACCCCCGCGATGCGCGACGTCGTCGGCCTCGAGCTGCGGCGCGCCACGTCGTTCCCGATCACCGATTCCGACATCCGCCGCTGGGCGTTGGCGGTCTACTACCCCGAGCCCGCGCCGCGGTTGTTCTGGGATGCCGAGTACGCGGCGGGAACCTCCCACGGCGGGATCGTGGCGCCGGAGGAGTTCAACCCCTTCGCGTGGATGACCCGGCCCGACCCGGACGCCGCAGCGAAGCCGCCGCTCGCGACCCGGTTCGTGTCACCCGAGGAGACCCTCGGGCTCCCGGCGGCGGAGACCACGTCGTTGATCAACGGCGGCACCGAGGTGGAGTACGGCGTGCGCATGCGCCCGGGCGACGTCATCACCTCCGTGTCGCGTCTGGCCGGCTACTCCGAACGAGAGGGACGTCTCGGTCTCATGCTGTTCACCACTTCGGAAGACACCTGGACCAATCAGCGGGGCGAGACGGTCAAGACGTCGCGCAGCACGCTGATCCGGTACTGACATGGCCGTCGACTCGGGAACCGTCACCGTGGGCACCGAGCTGCCCCCCTTCGTGCGCACCACCGACTTCCACAACTGGAACCGCTACGCGGCCGTCAACGACGAGTTCGTGCCGATCCACATGGACGACGAAGCCGGGCGCGCCCAGGGCTTCGCCGGCGCGTTCGGCATGGGCAACCTGTTGTGGTCGTACCTGCACGATCTGCTGCGTGGGTGGATGGGCGACGAGGGTCGCATCGTGTCCATGTCGTGCAGCTTCCGTGCCCCCAACAACCGGGGGATGACGGTCGAGGCGCGCGGGACGGTGGTCGGTGTCCGTGATGAGGCCGGCACCACGCTGGTCGACCTCGAGCTCGCGGTCGTCGACCACGACGCGCCCGACACCGTGCTGGTGCCGGCGACGGCGACGGTCGTGCTGCCCTAGATGTACACCTAGAGCGTGGGGAGCACGAGGACCTTGCGTTGGTCCTTGGCTTCGGTGAGCTCGCGGAAGGCGTCGTCGACGGCGTCGAGCCCGATCCGCCGGGTCACGAACGGTTCGGGGTCGACGATCCCGCCGCGCGAGCGCGTCGACGACCGCGGCGAACTCGCGCCGCGTGTAGTACACGACGAAGTCCATCGACAGCTCGTGGAGCACGGCCATGATCGGCACGTACGGGTCGGGTTTGGTGCACACCCCCGCGATCACGACGCGGCCGTGCAGGGCCGCGGCGCGTACGCACACGTCGGTCATGCCCGGCAGGCCCACGCACTCGAACACGACGTCGTAGCGCCGCTCGATCGGCTCCGCCGTGGGGTCGACGGTGCGCGTCGCGCCGAACGACTCCGCCGCCGCGCGCCGAACCGCGGACGGGTCGGAGACGACCAGCTCGCCGACGCCGGCCTGGGCGACCCACGTGATGACGGAGAGGCCGACGGGGCCGGCTCCGACCACCAGCACCCGTTCGCCGGCGCGTGGCCGTGCCCGCTCGACGGCGTGGAGTCCCACGGCCAGAGGCTCGACGAGGGCGCCCAACGTGGGGTCGAGCGATTCGGGGAGGGCGACGGTCTCCCGGGCGTCGACGCGCACGAACTCGGCGAACGCCCCCGGGCTCCCGCCCACCCCGACGAGGTCGGCGTCCGCGCAGTGCGCCGGTTCTCCGTTCACGCACGGCGCGCAGCGCCCGCACCCGATGATCGGCAGCGCGGTGACGTGCCGGCCGACGCGCCACTCCGGTGCGGCATCGGCCCCGGCCGCGACGATCTCGCCACAGAACTCGTGCCCCATCACCAGTCCGGCACCCATCGAGGGCCGCAACTTGAGATCGGAGCCGCAGATGCCGCACGCGGCCACCTGGAGGACGAGCTCGCCCGGGCCCGGTGACGGGTCGGCGACGTCGGTGACCTCGAGGTCGTTGGTGTCGTTCAGCACGGCGGCACGCATGGGTCGATGCTAGGGCCGTAGGCTCCCCGGATGGTCGGTCTCCCCGTGCTGGTCGACGGCATCGACTTCGGTGAAGGGCCACGCTGGCACGACGACCGCCTGTGGTTCTCCGACTTCTACCAGCACACGGTGTCGTCGGTCGGTGCCGACGGCGTGCGTCGGGTCGAGCTCGAGATCGACGACTTTCCGAGCGGCCTCGGCTGGCTGCCCGACGGCGCCCTCCTCGTCGTCGCGATGCAGTCCCGTCGCCTGTTGCGGGTCGGGACCGACGGGTCGGTCACCACCCACGCCGACCTGTCCGGAGTCGCAACCGGTCGCTGCAACGACATGGTCGTCGCCGCGGACGGGACCGCGTACGTCGGCAACTTCGGCTTCGAGCTCGGTACGCCCATGCGGCCGGCCGCGTTGGCGAGGGTGCAGGTCACCGGCGAGGTCGACGTCGCCGCCGACGGTCTCGAGTTCCCCAACGGCACGGTGATCACCCCCGACGGCACGACGCTGATCGTCGGCGAGACGTTCGCCAAGCGTGCCACCGCGTTCACGATCGCGGCCGACGGCAGCCTCCGCGATCGGCGTCTCTGGGCCGACCTCGGTGACGTGCTGCCCGACGGGTGCACGCTGGACGCCGAAGGTGCCATCTGGTTCGCCGACGCACGCGGTACCGAAGTGGTGAGGGTGCGAGAGGGGGGCGAGGTCACGCACCGGATCGAGGTCGGTCAGCACGCGTTCGCGTCCGCGCTCGGTGGTGACGACGGCCGTACCCTCTATGTGGTCGCGGCGGACAGCTCCAGGGACGAGGAGGTCGTGGGTGCCGCGACCGGCACCATCCGCACGCTGCGCGTGGACGTCCCTCACGCCGGCCTCCCGTGACCCGAAAACATCAGTGTCCGTGCGCTCGATCGCGTGGCATCGCATCGTGCCCGAGTGAAAGGCTTGGCGCATGAACTCCGATCCGACCTCCGGACTCGCCGACCACGACGCCGACGAAGTGACGCTGGTCGCCCGGGGAATCGCCACCGCAGTGGCGCCCGAGAGCGGGCTGACCGGCGTCCAGGCCGAACTGCTGGAAGCCATCGCGACCGCCCTCACCGGGTTCTCGATCGACTACCGCTCGCTCGACCCGCTCGGGGCCGAGGAGTTCGGGGCCGTGCTGGCGGGATACGACCTCGACTACCGGCAGCGGATCGTGCATCACATGGTGCTCGGCGAGCTCGTGCTGCGCCCGATCCCGACGATCGTCGCCCACCGGGTCGCCAAGTACGCCGAGGCGCTCGGCGTGAAGGACGACTTCGTCCGCGTGGCCCGGCGCTACGCCCAGGGCGCGTACGGGCTGGCCTGGATGGATCTCCAGCGCAGCGGGTTCGTCGAGCACGTCCGCGAGGCGGGGGACGACCCCGAGGCAGCGCCGCCCCCGGGTCGTGGCGCGCCGGCACCGTTCGAGCCCGCGCAGCTCGACCCCGAGCTCGCCGCGCAGTGGCACGCCTTCGCGGAGCTCCCGGCGGAGACGCTCGGCCACTGCGTGTGGGAGATGTACGACGAGTCGCGGCTTCGAGCTGCCCGGGACGGCGGGCGGCGCGCCGAGGTACCTCGCGCAGCACGACTTCGTGCATGTGCTCGGCGAGTACGGCACGAACCTCAGGGGCGAGCTCGAGGTGTTCTCGTTCATCGGGCGAGCCGATCCCGACCCCAAGGGCTTCGCGTGGTTGGCCACGCTGACCGGCCTGTTCGAGACGGGGTACATCACCAGCACCGGCTTCTTCGACCGTGACGTGCGCGAGCCCGTCATCCAGGCGCCCGGGATGCACCTGCGCGTGGCCGACGGGATCCGGCGGGGCAAGATCGTGTGCGATCGCTACGGCGTGGATCTCTTCGAAGTCGACTACTACGGTCTCGCCGACCGGCCGGTCGCCGACGTTCGCGAGATGCTCGGCGTCCCGCCCAAGTCGTCCGCGGCGATCGACGCCGGTTCCGTCGGCCCGTTCGAGCTCGCGGGCATGTCCGAGACACAGCGTCGCGTCATGGCGCAACGCCGGGGAGACAGCACATGAACCAGAACTTCAGCCAGACCATCGCCGTGCGCTGCTCCGACCCCGCGCCGCTCATCGAGTCGCTCGAGCAGTGGGATCTCAACCAGGCCACGAGCGACATCATGGGCTACATGGGCACCCGCGTGCTCGCCGACCGCGAGAACCCCGGCTGTTACCTCGTCATCGCCGACTTCGGTGTCATCGACCCCGACGTGTCCGCGGCCGACGAGGCGGCGCGCAACAACGACCGGCCGGAGACCCAGGCGTGGGCCGCCCATCTCCTCGAGATCGTCGACGGCCAGCCGGAGTACCACCACTACGACGAGCTCTACCGGACCGATCGATGACTCGACGACGTGGATGACATCGAGTACGCCCGAGCCGACGAGACCCACATCGCCTACCGGGTGACGGGGGAGCCGGGCCGGGTCGACATCGTGATGGTCGCGGGAGCGCTCTTCCCGCTGGAGCTGCTGGGTGAGGATCGGGTCGCGTCCCGGTTCATGGCCGGCCTCGCGGCACTCGGTCGGCTGGTCGTGTTCGACAAGCGTGGGGTGGGGCTCTCCGACCCCATGACGGACTGGACACGGAGTGCCCAGGAGCAGTGGGCCGAGGATCTGCTCGCAGTGGTCGACGCGGCCGGTCTCGACCGGCCGGCCGTGGTGTCGTGGGAGCCGATGGGCGTCGCTCGATCCGCGGTCGCGGCTCGACCCGACCGGTTCTCGTCGATGGTCCTGGTCAATCCCGCACAGTCCACCCACAGCTTCCGCGACCTGTTGGCCACGACCGGCGGACAGGCGGTACCGACCCGATCGGTCGAGGAGATCGCCTTCCCGAGCCGGATCAGGGACGACGACTTCGTCGCGTGGCTGGCGCGGTCCGGTCGGGCCGGGGCGAGCCCGACGTCGGCGTCGCGCATCTGGGGCCACCTGCTCGGCCACGAGGGGTCCCTCACGCCGCCGGGGATCGCGACCCGGGCACTGGTGCTCCACAACGTCGGCTGCATCGAGCCCGAGGCGGCGGTGCGCGCGGTCGCCGCGGAGATTTCGGGCGCCGAAATGGTGCAGGTCGAGGGGGTCGACATCTACCCCGTCGCCGGAGACGTCGACCTGTTGACCCGCGAGATCGCCGAGTTCCTGACCGGCGCGCCTTCCGCGCTGGTCCCGCTGCGTCACATCGCGGTGGTGCTCTTCACCGACCTCGTCGACTCGACGCAGCGGGCCGTCGACGAAGGTGACGCGCAGTGGCGTGACCTGCTCGACATCCACGACTCCACCGTCCAACGGTGTGTGCGCCACCACGGCGGGCGGGTCGTGAAGTACACGGGCGACGGGGTGCTGGCGCTCATCCCCTCGGCGACGGGCGCGCTCGAGACGGCGCAGTCCGTCCAGGGCCATCTCGCCGCCCAGGGGCTCCGCATCCGTGTGGGGATCCACGTGGGTGACGTCGACGAGCGGGGCGAGGACGTGTCCGGCCTCGCGGTCAACATCGCCGCCCGGATCATGAGCCATGCCGACGCGGGGGAGACGCTGGTCTCCGAAGCGGCTCGCCAGTCGCTGCTCGGGTCGGGGTACCGCTTCGAGGACGCCGGCCGGGCCCGGCTGAAGGGATTGCCGGAGGAATGGACGCTCCACCGTTGGCTCCCGACCGACGAGGAAGCGTCCTTGGGTCGATGACCGCGGTCACGGGAGCGCTCGCGTCCTGGGGCGACTACGACTCCGACGATCCGTTCCCGCTGTTCTCGGCGGTTCGCGGGCTCGGCGCCGTGCACGCGGTGACGTTGGCCGACGGGCACGGCGCCTGGCTGATCGTCCGGCACGCCGAGGCCCGCGCCGCGCTCGGTGACCCGCGCCTGTCGAAGGACATGCAGGCGGCGCTCGCCCTGAGTGGCGACGTCGTCGCGGAAGGCCTGCCCGGCCCCACGTTCGCACGTCACATGCTCGTCGTCGATCCGCCTGATCACACGCGGCTGCGGCGGCTGGTCGCGGCTGCGTTCTCGGTGCGCCGGATCGAAGGGCTACGGCCACGCGTGCAGGCGATCGTCGACGAGCTGCTCGACGGTCTCGCCGCCGGCGGGCCCGACGGCGTCGTCGACCTCGTCCCGCGTTCGCGTTCCCGCTGCCGTTCACCGTGATCTGTGAGCTGCTCGGGTTCCCGACGAGTGAGCGAGCGGAGTTCGGTCGTGCGCTCGGCGTCCTGCTCGCCGCGTCGACGACCCACGAGGAGCACACGCTCGCCCAGCAGGCTTCTGACACGGTCGTGGGGATGCTCCGGGCCGTGGTCGAGGAGAAGCAGCGGCATCCCGACGACGCGTTGGTGAGCGCCCTGATCGCGGCGCGTGACGGCGAGGAACGGCTCGACCAGGAAGAGCTGCTCTCGACCATCTTCCAGTTGATCGTCGCGGGGCACGACACCACGGCCAGCCTGATCGGCAACAGCGTCGTCGCGCTCCTCGGCGACCCGGGCGCGTGGTCGAGTCTGCGGTCGGATCCGACGAGGATCCCGCACGTGGTCGAGGAGATCCTCCGCTACGACGCACCGGTGCCGCACTCGACCTTCCGCTATGCGCTCGAGGAGATCGACATCGGTGGCGTGACGATCCCGGCGGGTGCGCAGGTCATCATCAACCTGGCATCGGCGAACCGCGATCCCGACCAGTACCCCGATCCGGACCGGCTCGACCTCGATCGGGCCGACGTGCGACACCTCGCGTTCGGCCACGGCATCCACTTCTGCCTCGGTGCGCCGCTCGCCGCGCATGGAAGGCGCGCTCGCGCTCGCGACCCTGATCCAACGGTTCCCGGACCTGCGGCTCGCGGTACCGAAGGACGAGCTGCACTGGGGCCACGGGGACGGGCTCGTGCTCCGCGGGCTGTCGGCACTCCCGGTGGTCCCCGGCCGCGCCGTCGCCCGGGGCTAGGCGTCACGGGCCCCGTGAGGGCCCGCGACTCAACCGTCGAGTCCGGCGCCGTCGATCGCGAGCTCGACCCCGGACATGAAGCTGTTCGCGTCGGAGACCACGAACGCGATCACCCAGCGCGAACTCGTCGGGCGTACCGGCCCGGCGCATCGCCGGCACGTAGCCGATCTCGGTGGCCGTGCGTACGAAGTGCTCTTCGGTCGAGAGGCCGGCGGCCTCGGCCTCGCCCGCCCACAGGTCGCGGAGCTCTTCGCGGATGCTGTAGCCGGGCAGGACGGTGTTGACGATGATGTTGTCGGGTCCGTACTGCTTGGACAGGAACTTGGCGAGATTCGCGAGCGCGGCCTTGGACGCCGTGTAGTGAGGATGCACGTCGGGTCCGATCGACGGCTTGTGGATCGAGCCCGCCGACACGAGCACGATGTGACCCGAATGTTGCTCCTGCATGTACGGGAGGGCGGCCCGGCACACCCGCATCGGGGCGAAGAAGTTCACTTCGAAGGTCTCGTCCCATTCCGCGTCGGTGAGGTCGGCGAACTCCTTGATCTTGTGGATGCCGGCCGCGGCAACGAGGATGTCGAGCCCACCGAACGCGTCGTGGGTCCGGGTGACGAAGTCGTCCGCCGCCGACCGCTCTGCCAGGTCGACCTGCACGGGCAGGCACGAGCCACCTTCCGCGACCACTTCCTTCTCGACGAGCCGCAACGCCTCCTCGTCGCGCGCGCAGAAGGCCACGTGGACGCCTTCCCGTGCCAGCGCGAGCACCGTGGCCCGACCGATCCCGCGCGTCCCGCCCGTGACCGCGGCAACCTTCCCGGAGAGCCCTAGATCCATCGCCGTCCTCCTCCGTCGCTCCGCGAGCGAGCGTACAGCGATCAGCCCGACGGCGATGCCGGTCCGGGTCGACCCGGTTTGTGCGGTGATGGGTCACCCGTGACAGACTGCCCACGGGAGGGCATCGGTGAACGTTCACGTTCCGATGTCGAAAGGGCTTTCCGTGAAGATCAGATCCGTCGCCCTCGCTGCCGCGCTCGTGCTCATCGGCGGGCTCCTGGCCGGTTGCCTCCCGAACGGGTTGCCGGCGCCGCCAGGGTCCCTGTTCGTTTCGCCTTCGGGCGCGGCCGGCAAGGCCGACGCCTCCTGTGCCACCGCCAAGTACTCGTCGATCCAGGCGGCGGTGGACGCGGCCACGGCCGGTCACACCGTCGTCGTCTGTGGGGGGACGTACTTCGAAGGGGTCAACGTGACGAAGCCCCTGACCTTCCGCGGGTTCGACGCGGTGATCGACACGTCCGCGAAGAACGTCGGAGTGACCGTTCACGCGTCCAACACCACGGTGACGGGTTTCACCGTCGAGAACGCCATCGGTGAGGGGATCCTCGCGGTCGGTGTGTCGGGAGTGACCATCGACGACAACGTGGTGATGAACAACAACCGCGACGCGACGAACCCGTCGACCTCGTACAGCGAATGCCAGGCCCAAGGCCCGGTTCCCGGCGACTGCGGCGAGGGCATCCACCTCATGGGTGTGGCTGACTCCAGCGTCACGAACAACCACGTGACGGGGAACGCCGGTGGGATCCTGCTCACCGACGAGATCGGCCCGACCCATGACAACACGGTGTCGGGGAACGTGGTCGACCACAACGCCCTCGACTGCGGCATCACGCTGCCGTCGCACAACAGCAACGCGTTGAGCTCGGGCGGGGTGCGCCAACCCTCGCAGGGTGGTGTGTACAACAACACGATCACGCACAACACGATCGTCGAGAACGGTGCCCAGGGGGAGGGTGCGGGTGTGCTGCTCGCGGCTCCCGCCCCCGGCATGGCCGTCTACGACAACACGATCACCCAGAACTGGATCCTCAACAACGGCCTGTCGGGTGTGACGGTCCACTCGCACGCCGCGAACCAGGACTTCAACGGGAACCAGATCACCAACAACGTCCTCGGGACCAACGACCTGAACGGAGACCCCGATGCGGGCGTGACGGACACGACCGGGATCCTCGTCTTTTCGGCGGTCGTGGGTGTCGACACGACGATCTCGGGCAACACGATCGTCTCGAACACGATCGGCATCTGGATCAGCTCGAACGTGACCCCGAGCGGGGATCTCGCGACCGGCAACACCTTCAACCTCGTGACGACGCCGGTGGTCGTCGGACCCTGACCCGACGGTGACGACGGACCGGTTACCCGGTTGACGGAGCCCGCGACCTCCTTGCTCAGGTGAGGGGTCGCGGGCTCCCGTCGGAGATCTCGGCGGTCAGGCGGGCCCGAGTCCGAGGGCCCGCCGCCACACGGTCATCCGCTCGGCGGCTTCCCGGCGGGTCACCGCGGCGGTCGTCACGATGCCGGAACCGTGGAACGTGCCGGGGAACGAGTGCAGCTCGACCGAGACACCCGCTTCGAGGAGCCGGAGCGCGTAGACGATGCCCTCGTCGCGGAGCGGGTCGTACTCCATGGTCGAGATGTAGGCCGGCGGGAGCCCGGTGAGGTCTTCGGCACGCGCCGGCGCCGCGTAGTGCGGCACGTCGTCGGAACCGTGGGCATCGCCGAGGTACCACTCCCAGCTCTTCACCGCGGCTCCCCGGGTCCACATCGGCGTGTCGGTGAACCGGCGCATGCTCGCCGTCTCGAGCCGGTCGTCGATCTCGGGAACACCGAGGTACTGGAAGCACAGGGCGGGACCCCCACGGTCGCGGGCGAGGAGCGCGAGGCCGGCGGCGAGTCCTCCGCCGGCGCTGCTGCCGCTGATCGCGACGCGGTCGCGGTCGACGCCGAGCTCGTCGGCGTGCTCGTGCAACCACACGAGCGCGGCGTAGCAGTCCTCGAGTCCCGCGGGGTACGGATGCTCGGGGGCGAGCCGGTACTCGACCGACACGACCACGACCCCGAGCTCGCGTGCCAGCGCGGCCGAGCCCATGTGCTCGCTGTCGATGCTCCCGACGAAGAACCCGCCACCGTGGATGTAGAGCACCGCCGGCACCGTGCCCGGAGGCGGGTGCGCGGGGTGCGTAGACGCGCACGATCACGTCGGGACCACCCTCCGATCCCGGGATGCTGCGGTCGTCGACCGTCAGGGTCGAGACGTCGACGTTGGCGCTCAGCACGTCCAGGTACTGGCGGGATCGCTCGCGGGCGGCGGTGGCGTCCGTCGGGGCCGGTTGCACCGTGAGGGCGGCGAACTCGGCCACTTCGGGGTCGAAGGCGTACGAGGCCGTGGGATCCGTGTCGGTCATGACCGGATGGTAGGGCGAATCGGGTGCCTCAGTCGTTGACGTCGAGCACGCGGCCGGGGAGCGCGCCGGTCAGCTCGCCGCCCTGCTGCACGGGTACGCCGCCGACGATGGTGGCGCGGTAGCCGCCCTCGGGGCGGCGGAATCGCTTGGCGCCGTCAGGGAGATCGGCGACGAACACGTCGTCGTCCCAGTGGAGCTCGTCGAGCGCGAAGACCACGAGGTCGGCGGCGGCACCTTCGGCGACCACGCCGCGGTCGTGAAAACCGAACACGTCGGCCTGGCGACCGGTGAGCTCGTGGATCGCCCGCTCGAGGGTGAGGTCGCCGCGCTCGCGCACGTAGCGCGTGAGCAACAGCGTCGTGTCGCCCGATGCGCAGAGCATCTGCACGTGGGCACCGGCGTCCGAGGAGCTGATCAGCACGTTGTCGTCGACGAGCCCGCTCGCCACCCGGTCCGGGTTGGCGTTGGCCACACCGACCGCGACGATTCCCGGCGCGCAGTCGTTGGCGAGGGCGAGGTCGGCGAGCGCATCCGACGGGTGGCCGCCACGCGCCGCGACGAGGTCGGCGAGCGACTTGCCCAGCCACTTCTCGTCGTCGGGGTTGGTGACCTCGACGATGCGCACCCGCTCGATCCGGGTGTTGGGGAACAGCGACTTGTCGACGGTGTCCCATTCGGTGCGGGCGCGGGCACGCCACTCCGGGTCCGCGAGCAGGGCGCGCTTGGCCTCCCTGCCGTCGGCCTGGATCACGCGGTGCCATCCGTCGACGAAGCGCATGAACATCATGCTGCTGTCCCAGTTGACCCGGAAGTCGACGGTGCGGGGCGAGAGCTGCGGCCAGATCTTCACTCCCTGGTCGTGGTAGCGCTGGGTGAGCTCGAGCCATTCCTGCATGCGGGTGCTGCCGTCGGTGGCGGTGAACCCGGTCCACGTGAGCGGTATGCCGCGCGGCCCGCAGCGACGGGCCAACCGGTCCATGCCCACTTCGGGTTCCGGACCGGTGAGGTCGGGCACGAACTCGACCAGACCGCGACCCCGCCGGGCCAGCACGTCGAGCAGCACGTCGAACTCGGCGTCGTCGGCGTTGCGCGACGGCACCGGCCGACCACGCCGGTCTTCGTCGAAGAACGACGTCGACAGGCCCCACGCGCCCGCGGCCATCGCCGCGTCGAGGATCTCGGCCATGCGCGCGCATTCCTCGGGAGTGGCGGCACGTTCCCAGGCGTCGTCGCCCATCACCACGAGGCGCAAGGGGGAGTGCCCCATGAGCGCAGCGATGTTCAACCCCGCCCCACGTGAGTCGATCGCGTCGCGGTAGCCGGCGTAGTCGTGCCAGGTCCACGGCACATGGTTGACGAGCGCGTCCGGGGGGACGTCTTCCACGAACGAGAACATGTCGGCGATGGGGCCGCGCTGCTCGTCGGTGACCGGGAACAACGACAGCGAGCAGTTCCCGACCAGCGCGGTGGTCACCCCGTGTTGGGGGTTCGGGTCGCAGGCCGGGTCCCAGAACACCTGGGGGTCGAGATGGGTGTGGAGGTCGAGGAATCCCGGGGCGACCACCGCCGCCGAAGCGTCGAGCTCGGCTTCGTGCTCGGGTTCGAGACCAGGGCCCACCTCGACGATGCGGCCCTCGCGCACCCGCACGTCGGCCGCGAAGGCGGGGCGGCCGGTCCCGTCGACCACGGTGCCGCCACGCAGGAGGAGATCACGCTCGTGGGTCGTCATGCTCTAGTGGATAGCACACCGATCTCGGGACTCCCGGCGCTCCTGCGAAGATGACGGCGATGTCCGACCTCGAGGCGTTCCGTCATCGGCTGTGCGGGTTGCAGGAGCACGTCCTCCGGGCGCTGCTCGAGTTCGCGCGCCGAAGGTGGGGGACCGCTCACCGACGTCGTGGGCCGGACCGCGGCCGACGTGAGCTACGGCCTCGACCGCGTGGCCGACGCGGTGCTGCTGCCGTGGTTCGAACGGGAGTGGCCCGCGACGGAGAGTGTTCTCGTGGTCTCGGAAGGACTCGACGAGCCGGTGCTCGTCGGGGCGGGCGAACCGCGATGGACGTGCATCGTCGACACCGTCGACGGCACCCGCGGTCTGATGTTCGACAAGCGCGCCGCGTGGTCCCTGGCGGCGCTCGCTCCGGCAGGGGGCACCCTCGCCGATGTCGTGGTGGCGGCGATGACCGAGATGCCGACCACGAAGCAGTGGGCGAGCGACCGCTACAGCGTCGTGCGCGGCGCCGGTCGGGGCGGCATCGTCGGCGAGCGCACCGATGTGCGTGCTGCGGGGTTCGGCCGCCGGCCGCTGGTGCCCGCGCCGTCGACGGCCACCGACCTCGCCCACGGGTTCGCGTCGTTCGCCCGCTTCCTGCCCCCGGGGAAAGCGCTGCTGGCCCGGTTCGAGGAGCGGGTGTGGGAGGGGCTGTACGGCGCGCCGCTGCCCGCCGATCTCGCGATCTTCGACGACCAGTACCTCGCGACGGGAGGGCAGTTCCACGAGCTGCTCACCGGCCGTGACCGGCTGCTGGGGGACGTGCGGCCGCTCGCGCTCGCCGCGCTCGGCGTCGCACCGGATCTCGTGTGCCACCCCTATGACTGCTGCACCGCGCTGATCCTGGAGGAAGCGGGGTGCGTGCTGGTGACGCCGCGGGGAGATGACCTCGACGTGCCGCTCGACACGACGACACCGGTCTCGTGGATCGGCGTCGCGAACCGTGAGCTCGCGGATCGAGTTCTCCCCGCGGTGTATGCCGCGGTGGACGAGTGCTTTCCGAGTTAGTGCTGGTGCCGCAGACGTTCGTGGGTTCCGGGAGCGGGTCGGGACGATTCCGCTCCTGTTGATTGCGTCACGGCGTCGAGGTCGTCGTGACGTCGGCGGCCGTGCCCGAGGCGTTGGCTTTGATCAGTGCGGGATCACCGACGAGCTTGCCGAAGATGGGCTTGCCCTTGTTCATCACGACGAACTTCCCGTTCTTGAACGTGACGAAGTATTGGCAGCTCTTCGTCGGGGTCTTCCCGAAGTTCTCGAGGCTGATGTCGAGCGGCTGGCACGTGAGGTCGGCGGCCTTGTACGTGCCGAGCTGGTGCAGGCCGTCGATGAAGCCTTGACTCGTCGGGTTCTTGCCCGCCTGCTCCAGGCCGGTGATGGCCAGGTCGCAGGCGATGTACCCGGTGTAGGCGCCGTAGTCGGGGACCCCGGTGATGCCGGCGTACTTCTTGAGGTCGGACCGGAACTGCTTCACCGCCGAGTCGTTCTTGAGCTCGGCGGGCTTGTAGATCTGCGACACGACATCGACGGAGTCGAGCGTCTTGGTGATGGGGGAGTCGAGCATGGCTTGCCCGTAGCCCGACGCCATCAGGACGGCCTTCATGTGGACGCCGTTCTGCTGGAGGCCCTGCGCGATGGCGAGGTTGGTGTTGCCGTCGAGGGGCAGGTACACGGCGTCCGCCCCGGCGTTCTTGAGCCCCAGCACGATCGGACCGACGTCGGTGGTGCCGAAGTCGACCGAGGTGTTGAGGTACACCGGCTTGAGCCCCGACGCCTTCGCGGCGTACTTCTGCGTGTCCTTCGCCACTCCGCTCGACGACGGTGACACGCCGTAGCCCACCGACCCGATCTTCGTGGCGCCCAGCGTCTTCGCCACGTCGGTGCCGTTGGTGAAGATGATCCCCTCGGGCGGGGGGCTGCCGTTCCCGCCTGCGTCGATGATGTTCTCGTTGCCCTTCTGGCTGTAGTAGTTGCCGTCGAAGCCACCACCGATCAACGGCACGCCCTGGTCGAGGAGGAACCGGTACGAGAGGAACGCGAACGACGAGTTGTTGACCACCGCGAAGACGTGGCGGTTCTTCACCAGATCCTGGGCCGCGGTGAGGTTGGCGCCGGACGACGCGTCGTCGACGGCCTGCAGATCGATCTTGCGGCCGTTCACGCCGCCCTTGGCGTTCTGGGCGTCGACCCGCGCCTGGCAGGCCTTCCCCGTGTCCTGGAAGTTCGGGCTGGCAACACCGGTTTCGGACCCGATGAAGCCCAACTTCACCGAGTTCTTCGTCACACCCTCGGTGCTGCTCGACTGGGCGCCGGCGGCGACGGCGGTGAACGCGATGCCCAGCACCCCCACCGTGACGGCGCAGAGCGCGCGAAGCGCGCGTCCGTGCTGGTGTCTCATCGTCGAACCCCCCGGTTGCTCGGCCCACGGCCGACATGGCGGAGCCTCCGCCGGATTGCTGGCACCATAGGGTCATCCCGCGAGCAATGCACGTCGGGTCCGCCAGCTCCCGGCGAGTCCACCTGGCCGGCGGTTCCCGCTATTCGGTCACCACCACGACATCGACCGTGGCGGGTCGCGTGATCAGGTAGCTGAACACTCCGATGATCGGGAGGAACACGATGAACAGGAACCAGAGCGCCTTGGCGAGGCCGTGGTGGTCGTGGCGTCGGAAATTGTCGATGAAGCACCAGATCACGATGAAGATCCACAACACGAACAGCGCAAACATCAGCAGCGACCAGAAGACACCGAGGAGCGGGTAGTCGTAGGCGAGGGGCACGTCAGCCTCCTAGAGCAAGGTCCAGCCGTTCGGCTGGGCGGTCACTGGTCGTGACCGTGGACCAGTCTGCTCCCCGTGAGCAGCCCGCGGGTGGATTGCCCGGATCGCGCCGCGCGATCGCCGTGGGGCAGCCGCTAGAAGGGTTCCGGGGAGGGGAAGTCGAACGCGTCGACGACGCGTGCCGGCCGGGCCAGTGACGAGTAGTTGCGCGACGTGAACCACCACTGGCCGTCGATGCGGCGGAAGGAGTCGTGGTACACGCCGTAGACGACCGACCAGTTGTGCTCCGCGTGGTCTTGTCGGAGCTCGCTCATGTACATGCGGGCGACCGCCGCGTCGCGGTCGCCCTCGTGGTTCAGGTACACCCGGGTGTTGAGGAGCACGAACTCGAAGAACTCGAAGCGGTCGACCGCGGCGCTCACGAATCCACGGAATCCTTCGCAGCCGTCGAACTCGAGTGGTTCCCGGTCGCGCAGGTTGATGACGATCGGGATGTCAGGTCGGAAGATCTCGTCGAGCTCGGCCCATGCCCGGCGCGTCGCGATGTCCGCGTACGCGTGCTGGAGCCGGTTCACGGCGATGTAGTCAACGGTTTCCTGCGTCAGGTCGCTCATGGCCTCACCCTACGTGGATCGCGGCCACATCTCCGCGCCTCGTGCTCCGCGGCGAGGCAACGCGGGCGTGGCCCGAGGCGTCGTGTGGTCGTGAACCGCCGCATCCTCAGACGCCTGGTCGCAGTGTCGATCTCGATGCTCGTGCTGGTGGCACCGGTCGGCGTCGCGTCGGCCGGCGGCTCGACCTGGACCTTCGACCGCCCCCACTACCAGCCCGGTGACACCGCGTTCGGCTGGGCCCCGATCGCCTGGGAGCACGATCCGGCGCTCGGCACGCCCGAACAGGGCCCGTACTTCGCGTCCGTCGCGCTGATCCCGCCGTCGGGACCGGTACCCGGTCAACCGATCGACATCTCGGCCGTCCCTGTCGGTGAGATCACCGTGTCGCTCGAGCCCTACGGCGACGGCCCGGTGCGCTTCGGGCCGCACCACGCTGAGATCACCTTCACCGTGCCTGACCTGCCCCCCGGTCACTACGAACTGCTGCACGCGAACGCCGTCGGCAAGACGCTCGGCGATCTCACCTGGGGCACCTTCTGGATCGACGCGGCCGGCACGCCGCGACCAACCGTGATTCTCAGCGGGCCGACGTTCGCCGGCTGATCGGCCCGGCGCCGGGGGTTCGTGCATAGGCTCCGCTCCGCATGCACGACGAGGCCCTGCACGTCGCGGAGTACCCGGCGGACGATCCCGGCGCGCCCCTGATCGTGTTGGTGCACGGGGTGCTCGACTCGAGCCTGAGCTTCGAGGGCGTGGTCGAGGAGCTGGTGCCGGAGTTCACGGTGGTGACGTACGACCGGCGCGGCTGGGGCCGCTCGCAACACGTGTCACCGGCCGAGACCCTCGACGAGCACGCGCACGACGTGATCGCCGCGATGGGCGGGCGGCGGGCCACCGTCGTCGCCCACAGCTACGGAGGCGCGGTCGGGCTGCTCGCCGCCAGCCTCCGACCGGACCTCGTCGCCGCGTTGGCGGTGTTCGAGCCCACGGTGGCCTGGGCCGACTGGTGGCCGGACCCGGAGACCATCGCCGAGCAGGCCGTCCACGTGCAGCACCACTTCCGCGCCGGGTTGGAAGGTCGGCCGAAGCCCACGCCGGAGGAGCGCGCCCGCGACCAGGCGCTCATGCACCACGACCTCACCCTGGTCGCGGCGCCGCCGTTGGCCTTCGCCGACGTGGCGGTGCCGTGCCTGATCGGGCGCAGCACGCTGACGACACCGTGGCACGTCGAGTCGACCCAGCACCTCGCGGACTTGTTCGCGACCGACCTCGTGGTCATCGAGGACGCCGGCCACACCGCGCACCGCACGCAACCGAAGGCGTTCGCGGACTTCGCCCGCCGGGCGGTCGCGCTGGGTCGATCACGGACGTGATGGAGGTCGTCGAGCACCCGGCCGACGACCCCGCCGCGCCGGTGATCGTGCTCGTCCACGGGCTCCTCGACTCCGCGGCCAGCTTCGACGGTGTCGTCGCGGAGCTGGTGGGGGAGTTCACGGTCGTGACCTACGACCGCCGCGGTTGGGGGCGGTCACGTGATCTGCCCCCGGCTGCGTCGCTGGCCGATCACGCCCAGGACACGATCGCGGTGATGGGGGAGCGGCCCGGCACCGTCGTCGGCCACAGCTACGGCGGCGCGGTCGGGCTCATGGCGGCGCGTCTGCGCCCCGACCTGGTCGCCTCGCTCGCGGTCTTCGAGCCGACCGTCGCGTGGACCGACTGGTGGCCCGATCCGGACACCTTGGCGGAACGGTCCGCCGGCCTCCAGCCGCTCTTCCGGCGGTGGCGAGCGGGTATGGCGAAGCCGACGCCCGAAGCGCGCGCCGCGAATCAGCAGTCAGCGTCCCGGGATCTGTCGTTCGTCGGCGAGGCGCCGTTCGCCTTCGCCGACATCTCGACGCCGTGTCTCGTGGGAGGCAGCGTCGACACCACGCCGTGGGACTTCGAGTCCGGGCGTCGCTTGTCCGAGATCCTCGACGCCGAGCTCGTCTCGTTCGACGACGCCGGTCACACGGCGCACCGCACGCACCCGCGCGAGTTCGCCGACTTCGTTCGGCGCGCCATCGTGCTCGCGGCGCTGCGCTGACGCGCTACTTCGGCCCGAACCGCGTCGCGCCGTCGATGCGGATGACCTCACCGTTCAGCATCACGTTGGTGCAGATGTGCTCCACCAGCGCGGCGTACTCGTCGGGGCGACCCATGCGCTTCGGGAACGGGGTGAGCGACTCGAGGTGCGCCACCATCTCCTCGGGCATCATGCCGTAGGCGGGCGTCCGGAAGGTTCCCGGTGCGATCGTCACGACGCGCACGCCGATGGCCGAGAGGTCACGTGCCAACGGCAGCGTCAGGCCGATGATGCCGCCCTTCGCCGCCGAGTACGCCGCCTGACCGATCTGGCCCTCGATACCCGCGATCGACGACGTCATGACGATGACCCCGCGCTCGTCGTCTTCCAGCGCCTCTTCCTTGGCCATCTGGGCTGCGGCCAGGCGGGAGACGTTGAACGTGCCGCTCAGGAAGGTCTTCACGGTGAACTCGAAGCCCTCGAGCGACGCGGGGGAGCCGTCACGCCCGACGGTGCGACCCCCGGCCCCCGCCTTGCCGCCACAGTTGACGGCGACCCGGAGCGGCCCGCGGCTCGACGCCACGCGTACGACCTCCTGGATCTCCTCCTCGGAGGTCACGTCGGCGCGCACGAAGTCGGTCCCGCCGCCGAGCTCGGCGGCGATCTCCTTGCCGCGCTCCTCGTTGAGGTCGGCGATCACGACGTTGGCCCCCGCGGCGGCGAGCCGCCGCACGGTGCCTTCGCCGAGCCCGGAGGCCCCGCCGGTCACGATGGCGCCTACACCCTGGAGCTGCATGGTCATGTCCTCTACGGGGGGTCGGTGTCGGGGCCTGCTTATCGCACGCCCGACCGGGAAGCGAAATTCGGCGTCGTGCAATTTGCGGGATCCGGCCGCCATGGTGGACGCTCTCGGGACTCCACACGCCTCCCGGGGGGATACCGATGACCACGATCGACGGACTGCGATACATCGACTCCGACGGCCACATCCTCGAGCACCCGACGGCGATGCCCGACTACGCGCCCGCCGAGTACCGAGACCGCGTGTGGCACATCGAGACCGACCGGGACGGCGTCGAGTGGCTCCACTACAACGGCAGTGTCATGCCGTCGAACGGCTTGTCGCTGGCCGGCACCGCCGGCTTCCCCGACGAGGAGGTGGCGCGCGCACGGAGCGGCAACATGCGCTACACCGAGGTCAGGCCCGCGGCGTACAACGCCAAGGCGCGCCTGCAGGACATGGACACCGACGGCATCGATCTCGCGGTGCTCTACCCGACCTCGATGCTCGGATTGCAGGCGATCGAGGACGAGGACTTCGCGCGGGTGCAGGCACGTGCGTACAACGACTGGGCGTCGGACCACACCCAGGAGGGTGAAGGTCGGTTGTTCGCCGCCGGTGCGGTGCCGCCGATGAACGACGAGGACGGTGTGGCCGCGGTCGCGGCCGAGATCCGGCGGGTCGCGGAGAAGCCGGGCATGGTCTCGGTGTTCCTGCGTCCGAACCCGTCCGTCGACTGGCGCCCGTTCAACGACAAGGTCTACGACCCCGTGTGGCAGGCCGCGGCCGACACCGGCCTGGTGCTCGCGTTCCACCCGTTCCTCATGCCGGACCTGCCCGGCGCGTGCCGCGGGCTGCAACTCGGCCGGCCCTTCGCGGACTGGAGCTACGCGCCGTCGTCCGAACAGCCGGCCGGTGGGTGGGAGATGGCCAACATCCTCTTCACCCAGGCGATCGCCAACCCGGTCGACGTGATGCATTCGATCTGTTACGTCACCGCGGGCGGTGTGGCCGAGCGCTTCCCCGACACCAAGTTCCTGTTCCTCGAGGCCAACGGCGGCTGGCTGGTGCCGTGGTTGGAGCGCCTCGATCACCACTCGAAGAAGTTCGAGTGGGACGTGCCCTGGCTGAAGATGCTGCCGTCGGAGTACTTCCGCCGTCAGTGCTGGATCAGCTTCGACCCGGACGAGTCGATGCTCGCGTTCACGGCCGACTCGCCGCTGTGCGGGGCGGAGCGCATCGTGTGGGCGTCGGACTATCCACACCCGGATGCGAAGTTCCCGGGTGTGACCGAGGAGCTGGCCGAGGCCCTGGAGCCGCTCAGCTTCGCCCAGCAGCAGGTGATCACGAGCGAGAGCGCGCTGGCGTTGTACGGCATTGGCTGACCGCAGCCGGCCCGGCGCGTCCGGGTTCGACCTCGACACGGTCGACAAGCTGTTGAGCACCACCCGGGCGGTCCGCAAACGTCTGGACCTCACCCGCCCGGTCGAGCTCGACGTCGTCCTGGAGTGCCTGCGCCTCGCGATCCAGGCGCCGACGGGCACGAACATGCAGACGTGGCGGTGGTTGGTGATCACCGATCCCGGCGTGCGGGGCCGGCTCGCCCGGCTGTACCAGGACGCGGCGGGCGGCGGCAGCGGGAGCGGCAAGCCACCGGCCGTGGCCGACACCGCGCAGCAGCGCCGGGTGTCGGACTCCGTGCACCACCTCATCGCGCACATCCACGAGGTGCCGGTCCTCGTCGTGCCGTGCGTCGAGGACCGGGGTGGCGCCGCCGGTTGGGCGCCGTCGATCTATCCGGCGGTGTGGAGCTTCATGCTCGCGCTGCGAAGTCGCGGGCTCGGATCGGTGATCACGACGGCGCACCTGTTCCGGCGTGACGAGGCTGCGGAACTGCTCGGCGTCCCGGCCGGCTTCGTCCAGACCTGCCTGCTGCCGGTCGCGTACTACACCGGCGACGACTTCGCGCCCGCGCGCCGCCGGCCGGTCGAGGAGCTCACGTACCTCGACCACTGGGGCCGGGCCGTCCGCGTCCCGGACTGACCGCGCTCGTCGATCGAGGACCGCGAGCCGGCGCGTCGGTCGCGTCGGCGACGAGATATGCACCGGCCGCGGCGACGAGCGAGAGCATGACCGCGGGGATCGCGAGACCGGAGTCGTTCAATCCGTAGGACAACACGGCCAGGACGACGAGGCAGACCGCGGCAGGTCGCAGGGTGGGTACCCGCGAGACCGCGGTCGCGAGCGGTCTCGGTGGCTGTCGCCAGAGGTAGATCCCGGCGGCGATGACCGCCGCGATCACGAGGAAGTAGATGGGACGCGAGAGCGTCGCCACGTTCTCGCCGCCCTTGCGCTCGATCACGGTCGCGAAGCCGGAGAACCCGTCGTTCCCCACCTTCTCGAAGAACCGCCCGACGTGCGTTCGTTGGTCGGCAGGTCGCAGCAGGTCGAGGAAGCCCACGACGAGGCCACTGGCCAGGAGGACCCCGAGCAATCCGGCGACCGCCTTCAGCGTCACCCGCCGTCCGAGCAGCATCCATGCGAGGAGGGAGAAGGCCGGCGCCGCAGCCAGCGTGCCTCCGAAGTTCTGGCCGAAGAGCGGGGGAGTGATGGCGACGAACGAGATCGCCAGGACGGCGATCGCGAGCGCGGTGCCGCGCGGCGACGCGATCCGCCACGCGAGCAACGAGGCGACCAGGATCGCGGACGCGGCGAGCAATCCGGATGACTGGTTGCCGATCCCGGAGAACCTGATGCCGACGGTCGCCGAGTACCCGAACACCGAGTTGAACTCGAGGTGACCGCCCGTGAACTGGTCCGCGACGAGCACCGTGAGCAGGGCCCCGAGCGCCCAGAGCAAGGGGTCGAGTGTCCCCCGCCGGCGCGTCACGCGACACGTGGCTGCGAATCCGAGCGCGAAGAGCGTGACGAACAGCCAGTAGGCGGCCTTCCCGCCGTGCTCGCCGAAGTCGATCGCGGTCGCGGCTTTCGTCGCCACCATGAGGCCGATCAGGGCGAGACCGGCCCATTGCGCTGCGTTCCGGGCCCAGGGGAAGCGCACGAGCAGCACGATGCATGCGGCGAGGAGTGCGATCGCGGTCCAGATCACCGCCGCGGTCACCGGATTGACCAGGTCGTCACGCAACAGGCCACCGGCGTTCGCCCGTTCGAGCGCCGCGAGTCGCTCGGGTGGGGTCCCGTGCCCGGCATCGACGAGCATCGGTCGTCCCTCCATCGACTCGGGACGGGGAACGGCCAGCTGGTCGAGCACGGTCGGCGCGATGTCCGCGAGGGTCACGAAGCCCGAGCGCCGGGTCGTGGCCGAGCGCAGGAGCCCCGCGGAGATGCCGGGTCCGCGCATCCCCGCGATGGTGACGGATCGGTCGCCTGACCGCGGTACCGGCGCGACCACGAGCACGGTGTCGCGCGAGAAGTCGACGTGGTGGAGCAGCCGCGCGACGAGCTGGTCGGTCCATCGGAGCGCGTCGTTGCGCTGTCGCGCCTGCTGTCGAGGTGATGCGTACGCTGCGAACCGGTCCGCCCGCACCAGGTCGGATGCCTCTACCACGACGACGGAGCGGTCCTTCCAGCCGGCGAGGAACGCGCGCTCGACGGCGTGCTGATCGAGACGGACGCCGAATGGTGCCGAGCTCGCGCGTGCCAGCAGCTGCGGGCCGACGGCGCCGCCGGGGACCCGGCCGTCGCCGCCGATGACGGCGCCGACGGCGGCGCGGAAGTACGGATGAACCGTCGCGCCCGGCGCGTCGGGCTGCGTGCCGTCGCCGTTCGCCACGACCGAGCGGGACACTCCGGCCTGGGCGAGCGCGTCGCCGAGCGCTCCCGGCTGCGCGTCGTAGAGCAGCTTGGAATTGGCGGCGTCGATGCGCGAGATGGCGAGGTCGACGAGGCCGGTACCCGGTGGGGCGCCGGTGCGCTGGCGGTACACCTGACCGGCGGGTTGACGGCCGAACGTCTCGGTGGTGGTGAGCCCCTCGCCGTCGGTGGCGTCGTCACCCGCCGCCCGGGTGCCGGCGCCGATGGTCACGTACGCGGCGCCGAGGTGGGCGGGCTGACGATCGGCCCGGGTCGAGAGGTCGGCGACGGCCGCGGAGTCCAGCAGACGGAGCAAGGAGGGGGTCTCGGTGGCGGAGAGATCGCTCCAGGTCAGGGTCGGCAACGACAGGACGAGCACTCTTCGGGGTCGGCGGGTCGGTGCGCTCGCGGTCGAGATGGCCGCGAGCGTGGGGTGCGTACCAGTGAGCACCAACGCGATCGCGACGAGCGCGAAGACGGTTGCCCGCGACGACACCCAGCCTGCGCTGCCGACGCGATGCTCACGTGTCCGAGGGCCGCGGCGCCGGCGTGTCGACGTCACCCTGACCTACGTCACCCTGACCATGGTTCGGCGTGGACCTCGCGAGCCACCGGTCGCACAGCCGATTCCCCACCACGAACACGACGATCGCGTAGCACCAACCCAGCAGGACGTCGGAGAAGTAGTGCTCGCCGAAGTAGACGAGAGCGAGACCCATGGCGAGGGCATACAGAGCCAAGGCCCAGCGCCATCGCGTGGTCCATGACCAGAAGAACATGGCGATCAGCAACGCGGTGCCGGCGTGCAACGAGGGGACGGCAGCCACCTTGTTCACGAAGCGCTGTGATCCCATGATGCGCGTGAGATCCACACCCATCGTGCGAGACATGATCGGGGCGATGCGAGCGACGTGAGGCAGGAAGCCTTCGCGGCTCGCGAGCCAGGGCGGCGTGGCGGGATACAGCGAATAGGTGGCCAGCGCGGCGAACGACAAGCCGAGCCAGAGGCCGACGAAGCGGCGGAACGCCGAACGCGAGTACCGCCAGAGTGCGGCAGCCACGCTGATCGGCAGCACGAAGTACGTCAGGTAGACGACGAAGGCGAGGTAGTCCCAGGGTTGCGGGTCTCCGGGCGTCCACATCGCCCGTTGCAGCGTCACGGTGGGCGCGGTACCGCCGAAGAGCCATTCGTCCACCCGCAGCTGCGGGAGCGTGAAGATGTGACCGACGAGGCCGTCTGCGGTCCCGCGTAACAGGTCGTACGCGAAGAGGAACACGACGACCGGCAGGAAGTCGACCGCGAGCCGGGCCAGTGCGTGCGGGCGCCCGACCACGGCGATGAGCAGCGCGCCGAACACCCAGGGGAGGAGACGGTCGCGCGAGGCGGGAAACCCCCACGCGACCACGACCACGACCAGGGCGAGGAGGTAGATCCCGGCCAGGATCACGCGTGGGCGGTGCCAGCGGTCGGGCGTCGCGTCCGCGGGTCCTGCGGTAGGCGCGGGCCCCGAGCCGGACATGCCCGAATGCCTACCACCTGCGCGAGTCGAAGTTCCGGCGCGCCCGGCCAGTGACCCGCCCCGGGCGCTCATCCGGGCGGCGGACGGTCCTCGGTCGTGCGACACGTTCGACCGCGACACTGCGCGAGCGCGTGGAGCTGGTGGGCCAAGGTTCGCACCAATGACCGGGGCGCGTCGTCGATGATGTCGCGCAGCTCGTTCGGATCGGCCCGGGTGTCGTAGAGCTGGCGTGCCCCGTCCAGGTACTCCACGTAGAGGTACCGGGTCGTCCGTAGCGCGTGGTACGAGGGCACTCCCACCCCGTAGGGATTGAGGGAGCGCAGCGGGAGCCGTTCCTCGCGCGGTGCGCCGGTCGCGGCGCGGTTGTATCCCTCGTCGTCGTCGGGCTCGTTCGGCGCCCGGGGCGAGTTCGGCTGGAACACGTCCGGCGGCTCGATCGTCGTCGGTGACGACGGCGGAGCGTGGACCCGATAGGGCCCGTAGTGCTCGACCAGGGCGGCCCGGCGCCACCTGCTCGGCGCCGGGTTGGACCCCAGAAGTGGCACGAGTGACCGTCCGTCGACGAACTTCGGCGTGGTCGCGCCCGCGAGCGCGGCGAACGTCGGCGCCAGGTCGACGTTCATCCCGAACTGGTCGACCGTCGTGCCGTGCGGGACGCCGGGCCCGCGCACGAAGAGCGGCACGCGGATGTCCTCGTCGAACGCGGTCTCCTTCCCGGGCGGCAGGCGGTGTTGCCCGAGGTGGAACCCGTTGTCCGAGGTCAGGAAGATGTAGGTGTTGTCGAGCTGACCGGTCTGTTGGAGCGTGGCGACCACGTGGCGGAGCAGGTCCTCGACGCCGAGCATGTCCTGCAGCCGCCGGCGGTACAGCGTGTCGATGTAGTCGAGCACCACCGGCGAGAGGGGCGGCCGGTCGCGGAGCCACAACGGCTCGTCGTGGAACGTCGCCTGGTCGAACGAGGGTGTCCGCGGGGCGTGCACGCCCGGGAACGCGTTGGCGTAGCGGGGCGCAGGGATGGCCGGCTGGTGCGGGACGTACGGTGCGACGTACGCGAAGAACGGTTGCTTGCCCGCGGCGTGGCGGATGAAGGCCGTCGTCTTCTTCGTCAGCACGTCGACGAGATAGTCCGCGGGCTGGTGCCCGTACTGCACCAGCTTCCCGTTCTCGTTCAGCTCGTAGCGATACTCACCGTACGGATTCCCGCCGCTGGGGCTTGCCCACGAATCCCAGCCCCGAGGCACGTACTGCGGCGGCATCGTGTCGGGGTAGCCGTTCAGATACTTCCCGAACAACGCGGTGCGGTAGCCGCGGGCGTGGAGCCAGGTGCCCACGGTCGACGCCTCGCGACCGTCGGCGTGGAACTTCTCGAATCCGCCCGTCGGCGGTCCGTTGTTGAGCACGCCGGTGTTGTGGATGTACTGGCCCCGCAGGATCGACGCTCGGGAGGGGCAACACAGCGAGTCGTCGACGAAGAAGTTGGAGAACGTCACACCCTGGCTCGTCAGCAGATCGTGCAACACGGGGAAGCGGGCCGGGTCGAAGGTCGTCGCATCGAGATCGTCGGTGAGGATGAACACGATGTTCGGTCGCTTCGGCTTCGCTCCCTGAGCCGCTGCCCGCGCGGGTGAGCTCGCGAGCAGCGGAACCAGCAGTGCCAGCAGGAGGGTTCCGACGCGAGCGATCAAGACCGCGGCGTCACGATGGGCGAGGTCGCCAACACGCCTCCGCCGGCGTCCAGCGCCTCGACCGCGAAGTACGGCTGGTTGCTCGTGGTGTGGATCGCGGTCTCGAACCCGTGCCTCGCCACCGTGGTGACGGGGGTCAGGTGCGCCCGGTCCGGACCGGCGAGCACCGTCCACGAAGCGACGTCGGTCGCGCCGTTCCAGCTCGCGTACACCTTCATGTCGTCACCGGCAGCGCGCCTCGCCGCGACCGCGGGGAGGTCGGTCGGGTGACCGGTCCAGGCGTACGCGAGCGCGCGGTACGACGCGATCGTCCCGGCCGACGACGACGGGAGCTTGACGTCGTAGACGATGGTCCCGTCCGCCGCGTATTCCGTGTACTCCGGCTCGCTTCCCCATCCGGCGAAGTAGCTGCCGTCGGCGAGCGGGCGGAAGCTGCCCTGGCTCGACGCCTCCACCTTTCCCGGGGCGGGGTACTGGTGGACGAGCGCGGCGGTCATCGCGCCTTCGTCGAGCGACAGCACGAGGCCCCGGGTCTTGTGCGTGACCGTGGAGCCGGCGCTCCCGTTGTCGAAGATGGTCAGGGTGCCGTCCGGGTTGCGCCGCACGTCGTGCTGCCACGCGGATTCGGCGCGCCTGGGGATGGTGAAGTTGTCGACTTTCCCGCCGAGGTGCCAGTCGAGCGTCCCGCTGAGGCGGTCGATCTTGTACACGGTCCACGTGTGGCGGCCCGACAGCAGCAGGTTGCCGTCCGAATCGAGCGCGATCGAGTTCGGGTGGACGTAGTCGTACATGTCACCCGCCTTCTTCGGGACCGGCTGGTACGAGTCCCCGAGTGGGATCGACGACAGGCCGTGCCACTCGAACAACAAGGTGCCCGTCGCGATGTCGATCTCCTGGATGACCGGCTCGAGCACGGCCTGGTGCTTGCTCCCCCCCACGGAGGACGCGTCGACGACGACCGGGTTGTAGATCTGGAGCAACGCGGTGCCCTGCGGGGTGATGATCATGTCGTGGATGTCCGCGGAGTAACCGTTGACCGCGAAGATCCGTGCGATCTGGTGGTAGCTGGAGTCCGCGATCACGTAGGTCCCCTGGCCGACTCCCGGGTTGACCACGGAGCCCTCGTACCACGTGAGCACGGGGTTTCCCTGGTACTCCTGCTCCTCGAGGTTGATGGCCCGGGTGCCGGGGCGGGGAGATTCCCAGACGGGCTGACCTTCGGCATCGACGATGAGCAACGCCTGCTGCGAGTCGCCACCCGCCGGGGTGAGGAAGACGTCACCAGGTCCCGCGCCGGTCGCCGGCGTCGTCACCTGGAGGTTCGGCGGCGTGAGATCGGGGCGGGTCACGAAGTGGAGCAGATCGCTCTTGGGGCTCTTCTTCGACACCGGCTTGATCACGGGGAGTGGCTCATCCGGGAAGGGAGAAGGCTGTGCCGTCGTGAAGGTGTACTTCCCGTCGGTGGTACCCCGGACCGCGAGCGTCGTGGACACCGTCACCTGCTCACCAGGCGTGAACGGCTGGTCCGGGACGAACGTCGTACCCATCCCGTCGGGGTGCGCCTGGAAGCGGCCCGTGTGATCGCCGGTCTTCGCGCCGGTGACCTGGATCGTCTGGAGCCCCGCCGCGGCCGCGCCCCGGAAGGTGATGGTCGTTGTCGGCGACGCCGTGGGCGTGCCCGGTGCCGGGAACGCGCTGACGGTGCCGCTCGCGTCGAAGTCGGCCGGACGAGGGGTCGGAAGCGGCGTCGGTGTCGCGTTCCCCGATGGCACCGTCGTCGTGCTTCCCGACGCCGGTCGCGCGGTCGACGACTCGGCGGCTCCGAGGAGTGCGACGGAGAGCACGAAGGCGACGCAGATCGAGGTCGCACACGATGATCCGGGGACCCGACTCGTCGGCACGCGCGGAGCGTACGCCAGGGACGCGCCGAAGTCCTGACACTCATCTCAGTCTCACAAACACGCCGTACGATGGTGCCTTGTGGACGCCTTGCGGCCGTCGACGGGCCGCGCCCGATGACGCGGCCTGACGAAGGCTCTCCACCGCACCCACTCGTATCTGGTCATCGACGCACGTGGGCGCGCTACGCGCTTCTCGCAACGGCCGTCGTCGCGTCGTACGCGATCCTGCGGCTCCCGCGCCACTCGGTCGCGTCGGTGTCGGCAGTACTGCTCGCGGCCACCGCGGCAGGAGCCTTCGTGTACCTCGAACACCACGCGCCGCGTCTCCTACTGTTCCCGGTCGCGGTGGCGGTCGGCGCGATCGTCGTCGCCTCGATCGTGACGCCGCCCCGCACGTCGAACGACCTCTGGTCCTACACGATGTACGGCCGGGCGGTGTCGGCCCACGGCACGAGCCCGTACGACACGGTGCCGGCCCAATTCCGCTCGGATCCGTTCCTCCACCGGGTGAGCCCACGCTGGCGCCACCGCGGCTCGGTGTACGGGACGGTGTTCGTGGGTCTGGCGGCAGCTGGCACGTTCGCGGCCGGCGACTCCGTGCTGCTGTCTCGATTGTTCTTCCAGATCCTGGCCGCGCTCGCCCTGCTCGCGATCCTGATCATGGTGTGGCGCACGACGCGGAGCGTCGCCGCGTTCGCGTTCCTCGGGCTCAATCCCCTGCTCGCGGTGATCGTCGTCAACGGCGGTCACAACGATGCGTTGGTCGGCCTGGGTCTGCTGGTCGCGATGCTCCTGGCGGCGAAGGGACGGTGGCGTACGGCGGGCGCCGTCATCGGCGTCAGCGCGTTGATCAAGCTCACCGCGGGTCTCGCCCTCATCGGCCTGCTCCTGTGGGCGTGGCGACACCATCGGAGCCGGGTGGGCGTGGCGGCCGCCGGGACCGCAATCGCAGTCGTAGCGGTGGGGTATCTCCCGGTCGTGGCCGGCGCGTCGCACGTGTTGGTCTCGTCCGACAAGACGGTCACCGACGCATCGCCGTGGAACCCGCTCGTCGACCAGCTCCTGCATCATGACGCCTGGCGGAACGTGCCGAACCCCCTCGCTCCGAACGCCACGCTCACCGCCGTGTTCTACGCGTCGGTCGCCCTCGTGCTCGCGCTCGCGTGCGGCCTGGGTTGGCTGGCCGCACGCGAAGGGCGTCCCGACGCGGCTGTCGGCGTGACGCTCGCCGCGTACCCGATCGGGGCGGAGTACGCGTTCCCGTGGTATGCCGCCTGGGCGCTCCCGGTGTTCGCCGCTCGTCGGCTCACCCCGGTCGCCTGGGTGGTGTGGATGGAGTCGATCGTGCTCGTCGCGGCGCTGAAGCTGCCGATCGCCGTGACCGGGAGCGTGGCGCACTCGACGCTCCGGGTCTGCTTGACCTACGTGGCGCCGCCGGCGTTGCTGGTGGCGTTCGTCGTGGCGGCGGTGCACCAGTACCGGGGCCCGAGGAGCGCCGCGCTTCCCGCGTCGTCGTCACGCCGTTAGCCGACGCGGTCGAAGCCCCGCCGGGCGTCTGAACCCGCCCGTCTCATCTCGCTCACATCTTCGGCGCGTCACTCTGTTGTCCATGGCCACGACGTACCGTCCGGGTCGACTGTCGCCGACCGCTCCGATCGTCCTCCTCGCGGAGGAGGTCGAGCGTTCGTGGGCAGGCGATCGGCCGCGCGTGCGCGAGCTGCTCGGCGAGATGGAACGGCACCTGTCGAGCCGGCCGGCGTCCGACCCCGATGCCGCACGGATGCGGCGCACCATCGCCCATCTCTCGCGGGCGGTCGATTCACCGCACGCGCGGGCCGTCTCGGGCTTCGTCGCCGAAACCGCGCGCTACTGCAAGGCCGAACGGAGGCGGGCAGAGGTCAGCGACTCGTCGCCCGACTGATCGAACGCGTCGAGCGGGCCGACGTCGGCAGCAGGGGCGCGTTCACCGCACGCCCATTTTCCCAGCCCGATGCCGGCGCCCAGCAGACCACGGGCGGGAGCGACCTGGTGGGCGCCACCGTCGTGTCCGGTGCGGAACGCCGCTCGCAGGGATACCGGGCCTGGCTGAGCACGACGACCTGGGCCAACCTCGTGACCGGCTCGTTCACGATCTGGTTCGGGCGCGGCTTCGGGGTTCCGTCGGGCAGGACGTTCTCGATGTAGGCGAGCTTGTGGAGCGCCGTGACGACTGCCTCCGGTGACGGGTCGACGCCGGCGTTGTAGAGCGAACGTGCGAGGATGCGCATCACCAGGCACACCTTGGCGACCCGGAGGTAGGGAGCGTTCGACCCGGCAGGCGGGGATGGCTCGGGAAGCTGGGCCGCGGTCACCGCCTTCCCGTGGTTGGCGTCGTATGCCGCGTTGCACATCCGGACGAACTGCCCGTCTTCTTTCCCGGTGAGCGCCTGTTCGTCGGTGATGGGCGTCCAGGAGTAGAGCCCGGTCGTAGTGTCGAGCGACGACACCGGGACCTCACCGCTCGTACGCACCGCATCGATCGGCAGCCCGGGCGTGTCGGAGAACCCGTAGATCTCGATCGGAGAGCCACCCAGTTGCCCCAGCCCGAGTGCCCGAGGGTCGATCGCACTCGTCAACACCACGTCCGCGCGCGCTCTCGGCGCCACCGGGATCTTCTGCGCCGCGAGGAGGATCCTCGCCAGCCGGGAGAACTCGGTGCCGGCCGGATCGTCCGGGTTCACGTCCAGCGCGACGCGCTTGTGGTCGAGGCGACCGCTGTCGATCAGAGCCTGCATCTTCGCCTGCAGCGTGCCTTCAGACGAGCCCGTCGCCGCCAACCGGCCCTGCGCGCCGACGAGGTCGGCGTTCGCCGCGTCCGACCCGGTGATCATCACCGTCCGCGATTGACGAACGATGCACGATTGAGCTTCGGACGCGGTCCATGCCACCACCACAACGGGCTGCAGCACCCGGGTCGCGGTGAGGCAATCAGCGAGCGGGTTCCCGCTCTCCACGACGACGTGGAAGTCGAGCTTGCGACCGCCGATGCCGCCGCACTGGTTGATCAGTGTCGCGAAGGTCCGCGCTTCGTCGATCGGGTCCCCGACGTGCGACCCGGCACCCGCCGGCGCCGCCTTCGGCGTGAGCATCACCACGGTGATCCGGCGGGCGAGCCTCGGATCCCCCGGTTGCACGTCGGCGAAGGTGTTGTCGGTCGCGCTGCAGAAGGAGTCCTTCGGTGTGAACGGAGACGCTTCACGCGGAGGTGGGGAGTAGGCGGGCTCGGGCGGCGAGGCGACGGCCGGCGTCGCGGCGACCGAGAGGAGGCTCACCGTGAGGGCGGCGAGCCGGGCTGCAATCGACCAGCGTCCGGCGCCTGCGAGCCTCCGGCGCGACGACGGGTGGGGACCGCTCCTGATGCCGCCGGTGCTCACAGGGTGCCCAAGGTATTCCGCGAGCGCCGCGTTGTGCGGCCACCGCCACCACAGTCGCGAACCTCGGCCTCGGGAGGTGCCTGGTGGAGGTAGTCGAGGGCCCCGCGCCGGTTACGTCTGACAGCGAACGGCCGGAGCCGCGGCGTGGCACCGGGCTTTCGCTCGTCTTCCTGTTCCTCCTGTTCCTCGGCGTGGCGGCGATCCTGCGCATCCCGACGTTCTCCGACCGGGTGTTCAACACCGACGAGACCTACCTGGCGACTCAGGCGCAAGTGCTCGTCGACGGCGGCCACCTCTACGTGGACACCGTCGACCGCAAGCCGCCGATCGTGCCCTACCTCTACGCCGCCGTGTTCTGGGTCACGGGCAGCGACCACCTCGGGCCCGTGCGCGTGCTCGCAGTGCTCGCGCACGCGGTGACCGCGTTGCTGCTCGCGGCGGAAGCCCGGCGACGATTCCGCTGGCGCCATGCGGCCCTCGCCGCCGGCCTGCTGTACCTCTGCGCGGCGAGCGGGTTCTTTCCGACCGACGCCCAGGCTGCGAACTTCGAGGTGTTCATGCTCCCGTTCATGACGGGTGCGATGCTCCTGGGCATCCGCCGCCGCCCGGCGGCATCCGGTGTGGTGCTCGGGTTCGCCACCCTCACGAAACAGACGGCGGCCGCGGCGTTGCTACCTCTTTCCCTGCTGGCATGGCGGGCGCGGCGCTGGCGCGGACTCGCAGCCCTCGGTGTGGCGTTCCTCGTTCCGATTCTCGTCGCGGCAGCCCTCTTCGGCGTCCATGACTTCTTCTACTGGGTCTTCACCAGCAATGGGGGCTACCTCGACGCACAGGGCGTGCTGGGATACGCGCTGCACCTCGGTGCCCGCCGAACCGAATGGTTCCTACTCGGAAGCGGGGCCCTCGTGCTCCTGCTGCCCTTCTCGTGGAAGCACCGGAGCGAGGACCTCGACCTGTGGCTGTGGTTGCTCTCGGGGGTCGTGGCGGTGGTCGCGGGCCTGCGGTTCTTCCCGCACTACTACCTGCAACTCATCCCGCCGCTGACCCTCTTGGGAGTGCGGGGCCTCGACGCCCGCCCGCTTCGCGCGCATCGGGCTGCGGTCGCGGTCGTGGCCGCGGTCGCGGTGGCGTCGACCGCCTACTTCGTCGTGCCCGCGTTCTCGTACGAGAACACGAAGGACACCCGCATCGCGCTCGACGTCGCCCGGTACTTCCGATCGCACACGGACCCGGATGCTCGGGTCCTCGTCTGGGGTCAGTCGCCGGAGGTGTACTGGGCGTCCCGTCGTCATCCGGCGATTCGTTTCGCGACGACCGGCTTCGTCACCGGAACGAGCGGAGGGCGACCGGCGAGCCACGTGGGCGAGCAGTACGCCGTCCCGGGAGCGTGGGACGACGTGCTCGCCGACCTCCGGCGCACACCGCCCGTGCTGATCGCGAACATGTCGACCGCCAACCAGCGCCACGCCGGCGAATACCCGCCTCGGGACTACCCGCAGTTCGCGCGGTTCCTGCGCTCCGGACAGTGGCATCGGGTCGCCACCGTGGACGGCGTCGCGATCCTCGCGCCCGGGCGACGATCGCAGCCCGTGGGTAACGTCGGCCCGTGAATGCAGAGTGTTCGGTGCGCAAGGGCAGGTTCCTCGTCGTCGCCGTGGCCCTCGCGATGGTCCTCGCGCTGGCGCTCGTCGGCTGCGACTCGTCCGAGACCTCCAAGATCGGCGCCTGCGCCATCCGCCCCGGTGCACCGTGCGCGGGCAACTACATGAGCGGCGTCGACCTCGCAGGGTCAGGACTGTTCGACGGCGACTTCGACCACGCCGATCTCACCGGCGTGGTATTGCGGGCGTCCGACCTCAGCGGCGCCAGCATGGAGGGAGCCCGACTCGTCAACGCCGATCTGACCGACGCCACCCTCAGCTACGCGAACCTCACGGGTGCCGACCTCCGCCGGGCGAAGCTCGCGAACGCCGATCTCACCGCCGCCGACCTCACCGGCGCGATCGTGACTCCCGCCCAACTCGCCCGGGCCCGGCTCTGCCGCACCACGATGCCCGACGGCACGGTCGACAACCCCGGGTGCTGAGCCGGGCCCTCACGCCGACATCGGGGCCCGGAGGTCCGGTGACTCGTCAGCGTCGGTCGCCCGCCGATGCATGAGACGCCGGTCCCAGCGCACGTACATCCGGTTGCCGATGACGAAGACGGTGACCGCATACAGCCAGCCGAGCAGCACGTCGATCACGAAATGCTCTCCCGTGTACACCAGCGTGAGTCCCATCGCCACCGGGTAGCACGCCAGTAGCCACCGCCAACGGCGTGCGGTCGGCCAGAAGAACAGTGCGAGCAGCATCGGGTACGCCGAGTGGAGCGACGGCACCGCGGCCACGGGGTCGGCAAAGTGGCCCGCGCCCGAGAAGACGCCTGAACCGCCGCTGAGGTGCACGTGCGTCCACATCTCGTCGATGATCTTCGCGGTGGGCGACAGGTAGTTGTTCTGACTTGCGAGCCAGGGAGGGACGGCCGGGTAGATCGCGTACGTGACGAGCGCGGCAAACGTCAGCGTCACGAACAGAAACGCGTACCGGCGGAACCGATCGTACGAGAACCTCCAGAGCAGCGCGGCGACGGCGAACGGCACGATGAAGTGCGTCATGTAGACGCAGAACGCGGCGTAGTCCCAGAGATGGGCCACGCCCGGCGTATAGAGCGCGTGTTGGAGCGAGACCGTCGGGGCAGTGCCGCCGAAGAGCCATTCGTCGATCTGGATCTGGGGAATCACGTGCGGCATCAGCCATGAGTCGGCCGATCCTCGCAGCACGTCGTAGAGCGTGAGCAACACGTAGAAGGGGAGCCAGTCGATGACGACACGCTTCCAGGTGGTCTCCGATTCCGCCGTCGTCAGCGACGCGATCAGTCCGGTCCCGACGAGGAGGAAGATCTGCGTGTGCGTGGTCGGCACGCCCGAGGTGACGAAGAACGCCACGAGGCCGGCGATCCACACGATCATCCAGCGGTACCGGCGGAGCGTGCTCCAATGACTCGCGCGAGGATCAGTCACACCGGTTCCACGGTGCCCGAGGTCACCTGGGTCGGCGGGCCCCAACGAGAGCGAAGTCATTCAGCGGTCAGAGTACCGCCGTTCGCCCTCAGGTCGGGGCCGGAGCACGGGCTGCTGGTCACCGTGCCACGGTGAACAGGAAGCAGCCGCCGGGCGCGCCACCGCCGTTGCTCACGACGGCAGTCTCGGCACGCTCGAGCTGGCGCTCGCCCGCGTCGCCGCGCAGCTGGACGACGGCCTCGTGGACGAAGCCGAAGCCGTGCAGACGGCCCGACGACAGCTGCCCGCCGTGAGGGTTGAGCGGCAGCACGCCGTCGCGCGCGATGTTCGTGCCCCCGTCGAGGAAGTCCTTCGCCTCACCCTCACCGCAGAAGCCGAGGGCCTCGAGCCACGACAGGCAGTTGAACGAGAACCCGTCGTAGAGCAACGCCATGTCGACGTCGGCCGGACCGAGGTCGGTGCGGGTCCACATGTGGCCCGCCGGACCGGTCACGAGCGGCTCGTGGTCGAGAACGCCCTGGTCCCAGCTCATGCGCTCGCTCACCTGGGTGCCGACGGCTTCGAGGTACACCGGCTTCTGCTTCATGTCGGCGGCGAGGTCCTTGCGCGACACGATCACGGCGACCGAACCGTCGCACGGCACATCGCAGTCGTAGAGCCCGAACGGTGTCGTGATCATGCCGCGCGCTCAGATAGTCGTCCATGGTGAGCGGTTCCTTGTAGATCGCCCACGGCGTGAGCGCCGCGTTCTTCCGCGCGTTCAACGCGATCCAGCCGAGTGTCTCCCGGGTCGTGCCGTACTTGTCGAAATCCGCGGAGGCCTGCAGGGCGATCCAGTTGCCTGCCGACTGCGCGCCGTACGGGAAGCGCCACTGCATGTCGCCGCCGATGCGCGGCGAGCTGCTCTGCGCCATCATGTTGCTCGACGCGCGTCCGAAGGCCTCGCGCTCCTTCTGGGCGAAGGTCGCCTCCCACACCGTGCGGAAGCACAGCACGTGGTTGCACAGGCCACCGGCCACCGCCAGCATGGCCGCGATCACGGATCCGGCCTGGCCGGGGAGCTCGAGCCCGCTGTTGATCCACGAGGGCCGCAGCCGGAGGATGTCCTCGAGCGCGGTGATGCCGCCTTCGGACATGCCTGCGCCGACCGTCGGTCCCGGATACGTCGACAGACCGTCGATGTCGCTCGGCTCGAGGCCCACGTCGGCGATCGCCAGCAGCGCGGCCTCGACCGCCAGATCGAGCGGCTCGCGCCCGAGGCGTCGCCCGACCTGCGACATCCCGATGCCGGTGATGGCGACGTGGTCCTCGAACTTGTCCGCGTTTCTCGGCATCGGGCGGAAGTCGTGGATCTTCGGGTCCGGGGCGGGGAACGGGCCTTTCTCCGTGTCGCCGGTCGGCTCGAACAGCGGGATCCACACGTCGTCGTCGTGCACGAACGTCACCTGCACCTTCAAGCCGACGCGAACGTCGGCCGGGTCGCAGTTGACGATGTTCGTGGTGAGGCGGACGCGGTCGTCCTCGTCGATCGCCACGATGGCGATCACGTAGGGCGGCGGGAAGCTCGGCATCCACGTGTGCTCGTTGATGGTGAACCCGGTGACCACCGCCTTCCCCGACACCGCGACCGGCGCCCACTCCGTGGAGTGGCAATAGGCGCACACCGGGACCGGGGGGTGACGCAGCTCACCGCACGAGGAGCAGCGCTGGAAGCGCAGCTTGCCATCTTCCCCCGACTTCCAGAAGAACTCGTTGGTCTCGCTGATCTGCGGCAGCATGCGCCCGGTTGACTCGGCCACGGTGTCTCCTCGATTCGGCGGCTCGGGGAACCTACCGCCGCGCCCGGGAAGTCCACTACTTTCGGCGGACGAGCCGAAGCGACGACGGGGGAGCACGATGCCGGCACAGTTGAAGCCCACAGGTGGTCTGGAGGGTTGCGGGGTCCTGGTCACCGGTGGCGGGACCGGGATCGGCGCGGCGTGCGCCCGGATCGCGACAGCCGACGGTGCCGCGGTCACCATCTGCGGCCGCACGGAGAGCTCGCTGGCGGCGTCGGCGGAGAAGATCGAGGCGGCCGCCGGGCACGGCGGGAGCGTCCGTTACGTGGTCGGTGACGTCACCGTGGAGGACGACGTCCGGCGCATCACCGATGCCGCGACCGGGCCCACCGGTTCGCTCGACGGCGTGGTCGCGAACGCGGGCGGGGGCGGGAGCCTCGCGCCCCTGGCCATGCAGCGCCTCGAGGACTTCGAGCGGGTGCTGCTCCTCAACGCCACCGGGACGTTTCTCACCGCCAAGCACTCGATCCCGGCGCTCATCGAATCGAAGGGCTCGTTCGTGGGCATGTCGTCGTTCGCGGGTGCGACCACGCACCGCTACTTCACCGGGTACACCGCGGGGAAGGGCGCGCTCGAACAGGTGGTGCGGAACGCCGCGGACGAGTACGGCGTGCTCGGCGTCCGCTTCAACGCAGTGCGGCCCGGCTTCATCACCACCGAGATCATGGAAGGCATCTCGCGCGGAGGCTCGACCTACGCCAGCTACATGGCGAACACCCCGCTCGGTGACGTCGGCGCGCCGGAGGACGTCGCCCACGTCGTGCGCTTCCTCCTCGGCCCCGAGTCCCGGTGGGTCACGGGGCAGATCATCAACATCGACGGCGGGAACTCGCTGCGCAGCGGGCCCGACTACGGCGAGGTCGTCGTGATGATGCACGGCGAAAGCGCCATCCCCGGCGCCTGAGGTCAGCGCACTTCGAGCGTCATCGCCACCGCGTGATCGGCACGGATCGCCGCGAGGTCGGCGCCGCCGCCGGGCGTCGGGGTCCCCGTGACCCAGAACGGGTGGTTGGCGAAGTGCGGCGCGCGGGCACGGTACGACGCCGAGTGGAACCTGCGGTCGCCGCGACGTCGGGCGAGCTCGGCCAGCAGGATCGCGGTGAGCGGTCCGTGCACCACGAGGTCGGGATAGCCCTCGACCTTGGTCGCGTACGGGTGGTCGTAGTGGATGCGGTGCGAGTTCGCGGTGATCGCGCTGAACCGGAAGAGCAGGACCGGATCGGCGACGAGCTCCTCGACCCATTCGGCCTCGGGGCCCTGGCTGCGGTCCGGACCGGGCGCCACCACGGCCGACGCCTCCCGGAACACGAGGTCCTGCTCCTCGTCGATGCAGACCTCCTCGTCCTGGCTGACGACGTGACCGACGGTCACGAGCCAGAACCGCCCACCGCGGCCTTCCTTGAGGTCCGCCCGGACGATGCGCGACCAGCGCGCGGCGTCGACGTCGAGCCGCAGCGGCCGCTCGATCTGCACCCGCCCACCGACCCACATGCGTTGCGGGAAGCGCTCCATCTCGACGCGACGCCGGGGGTGACCGTCGCGCCCGAGCTGCCTGGTCGCCACCAGGGGCGGGAAACACGCCCAGTGCCACAGCAGCGGCACGGTGCCGGAGTCCAGCGCCGCGAAATCGGCGTCGATGCACGCCGCGAGACGCGTCGCCTGCTCGCGTGAGATCGCGCCGTGGGCGCGCTCGTCGAACCCGGTGTCGGCGAGGATCGGTTCGACGTTCACGCGCCGAGCGGCACCGCGGCGGCCACGACACCGTCGTCGTGCAGGCGGCCGATCTCGGTGGGGGAGAGGCCGAGCACCGACTCGAGCACCTCGTCGGTGTGCATGCCGAGCAGCGGTGCGGGCGCGGGCGGGCGCGGGGGCTCCGTCGGGAACCGCAGCGGCGACGCCGGGGTGAGCAGCGGCCCGATGCCCGGGTGGTCGACCTCGCCGAACACCGGGTTGACGGGCGAGGCCCGCCAGTCGTCGTCGAGGAGCTGCGTGAACGTCTGGTACGGACCCCAGCACACCCCGTGCTCGTCGAGTGCCTTGCGCACGTCATCGAGCGTGCGGGCCTCGAACCACGGCTTGAGCAGCGCGGCGATGCCGTCACGGGCGCGGTAACGGTCTTCCTCCTTGCGGAAGTCGGCGTCGAACGCGCGTTCCATCGGGGGGAGGTGCTCCTCGATGCCGGTGGCGCGGACCAGCGTGTGCCACTGGTTGAGGCTGATGGCCACGACCATCACGCGCCGGCCGTCGCGTGTCGGCGAAATCGCGGCCGAACGCGCCGTACATGTCGTTGCCCAGCGGCGGACGGTTCTCGTGGCTGACCTGCGCCTGCGCCAGGAATCCGAGGTTGGCGACCATGGTGAACGCGACGTCCGCGAGCGACAGCTTCACCAGCTGACCCTCCCCGGTGGCGCGGCGGTGGCGCTCGGCGGCCAGGATGCCGATCACCGCGTTCAGCCCGGTCGCGATGTCCCACGCCGGGAGCGCGTTGTTGACCGGGAACAGCGAACCGACGGGCCCGGTGGCCGACGCGATGCCGGAGGCCGCGTTGACCGTGTAGTCGACCGCGGTCGACTCGTCGGGATTCCCCACGATGTTCAGGTAGACGAGGTCGGTGCGCCGCTCGCGGAGGCGGGCGTCGGCGAGCCATCCCGACTCGGGGAAGTTCGAGAGGAACACGCCGGCATCGTCGCCCGGCGCGGTGATGAGCGCCGTGGCCAGCTCGCGGCCCTCGGGCTTCGAGAGGTCGAAGGCGATCGAACGCTTGCCCTTGTTGAGACCGGCCCAGTAGAGGCTCACCCCCTCCTCGGTCACCGGCCAACGGTGGTAGTCGAGGCCGCCGCCGACGGTGTCGAAGCGGATGACGTCGGCTCCCAGTTGGGCCAGGGTCAGCCCGCCGAGCGGGGCGGCGACGAAGGCAGAACCCTCCACGACGCGAAGACCAGCGAGCAGCTCCATCCGCCACACGATACGGTGCCGTGCGATGGACAAGCTCGTGTTCCTCTTCCACCGCAAGGACGGCCTCACGCGCCGGGAGTTCTTCGACCACTACCTCGACGTCCACGCGCCGCTCGGCCTGCGCCTCACCCAGACCATGGCCGGCTACACCGTGAACCTGGTCGACACCGAGGGCGAGGCCGTGCCCGACGCGATCACCGAGGTCTGGACCGCGTCGACGGCCGATTTCTTCGATCCCGCCAAGTCGTTCGCCTCGCCCGAAGCCGCCGCCGAGCTCATGGCCGACCACGACTCGTTCATCGGGCCGTACGACACGTACGTGGTCGACGAGCGTGTCGTGGGGGAGCGCCCCCCGGCGGCGGCGGTGAAGCGGATGGCGTGGTACCGCGAAGGAGAGGCCGTGTCCGCGCCGGGGCCCGGCGTCACGGGGGTGGTCGAGCACCGGGTGCTCCAGGCGCTGAACCCCGACGCCCCGCCCTACGTCACGATCGTGTCGACGTGGGCGCCGAGCGTCGACGCGCTCGGGCCGTCGACCGGCACCGCGTACCTCGTGCGTGAGCACCGCATGCTCGTGCCGGCTCCCTGAAGCCGACGTTGCGCGCAACTCCGCGCGGTGACGCCGAGGAGCACGCGTAGCATGCCCGCCGTGGCAGAACCCGCGATCGTGGCCGAGGGCCTGGTGAAGCGCTTCGGAGCGCTCGAAGCAGTGAAGGACGTCTCCTTCGAGGTCCCGGAGGGACGGGTGCTCGGCCTGCTGGGGCCCAACGGCGCGGGCAAGACCACCGCGGTGCGGATGCTCACGACGTTGCTGCGCCCCGACGCCGGAACGGCCCGGGTGCTGGGCGTCGACGTGCGGCGGGCTCCGCAACGGGTGCGCGCGTCGATCGGTCTCGCCGGGCAGTACGCGGCCGTCGACGAGAACCTCACCGGGCGCGAAAACCTCGCCCTCGTCGGTCGCCTGACCCATCTCGACGCCGGCGCGCTCGAGGCGCGCACCCGGGAGCTCCTCGGCCAGTTCGCGCTGAGCCACGCCGCCGACCGGGTGTGTCGCACGTATTCGGGCGGTATGCGCCGCCGCCTGGACCTCGCGGCGGCACTCGTCCACCGGCCGCCGGTGCTCTTCCTCGACGAGCCGACCACGGGCCTCGATCCGCAGGGCCGCAACGAGCTGTGGGGCGTCATCCAGAAGCTCGTGGGCGGTGGCACCACCGTGCTGCTCACCACGCAGTATCTGGAGGAGGCCGACCTGCTGGCCGACAACATCGTCGTCATCGACCACGGCTCGGTGATCGCCGAGGGCACCGCCACGCAGCTCAAGGAGCGCCTCGGCGCCACGGTCGTCGAGATCGGCTTCCGCGACGACGAGGCGACCGCGCGGGCGGCCGAGACCCTGACGCCCGTCGGTGGGGTGTCGCGCGACGGCACTCTGGTGCGGATCAGCGTGGCGGGGGGAGACGGGCCGCGCTCGATGCTCGAGGCCGTCCGGTTGCTCGACGGCGCGCACCTCGACCCGGCGACCATGGTCGTGCGCGAACCCACCCTCGACGACGTGTTCCTGGAGCTGACCGGGCACACCGCCGTCGAGGACGGACAAGGAGCCGAAGCATGACGGCAACCACCGCCACCGCGAGCACCGCGGTGCGGACGAACCGTGCCCACGTGATCGGCGACGCGCGCACGATGGCGTGGCGCAACCTGCTGAACATCCGCCGGAACCCGCAGCTCCTGGTGTTCGCCACGATCCAGCCCGTGATCTTCGTGGTGATGTTCCGCTACGTGTTCGGCGGCGCCATCCAGGGGAGCCTGCCGCCGGGGCAGACCTACGTGAACTACCTCATGCCCGGGATCTTCGTGCAGACGATCGTGTTCGGCGCGCTCACCACCGGCGTCGGCCTGGCCGACGACCTGAACAAGGGGCTCATCGACCGCTTCCGCTCGCTGCCGATGGCGCGGTCGGCGGTGCTGGTCGGGCGCACCCTGGCCGACCTGGTGCGCAACTTCTTCGTGGTGATCCTCATGTGCGTGGTCGGGTTCATCGTCGGGTGGACCATCGGGACCGACTTCCTCGGTTTCCTCGGCGCCATCGGGATCATCATCGCGTTCTCGTACTCGCTGACGTGGGTCTTCGCGATCGTCGGGCTGTCGGTGAAGGACGCCGAGACCGCGCAGGCGGTGTCGTTCCCGATCATGGCCCCGCTGGTGTTCGCCTCTTCGGCGTTCGTGCCCGTCGCCACCATGCCGTCGTGGCTACAGGGTTGGGCCGAGCACCAGCCGGTGTCGGTGGTCGTCAACGCGGCGCGCGCGTGCTCACCATCGGTGGCCCCGCGGCCCACGACGTGTTCGCGGCCGTCGCATGGATCGTCGGCATCGTCGCGGTGTGCGCGCCGATCGCCGTCTACCGGTACCGCAAGGTCACCTGAGCGCGCTCACGCGCCCAGTCAGAAGAGTGGTGACCACGCGCTGGTGCGGAGCAATCGGCTTCTCCACTGGTCGCGGAACGCCAGCGCGTCGTACATGTAGGTGCCGGGGACGCGCCGCTCCCGCGGGAGGTCGGTGGTGAGCAGGTGCAGCACGGTCTGGGCGTCCGGGATGTACTGCCACAGGATCGCCTCGCGCCGGAGGTGCGATCCGTGCGCGATCTGGAAGCACGCCTGGATGTCGATGGGGATGGCGCGCATGTCGTCCGCGTACGCGAGCAGCGGCTGGCGGTAGATCTCGTCCCACGCGCGGATGTAGTCGTCGAGTGACGACGTGGGCCATCCGGTGTCCTCCATGAACAGGTGCAGCTCGTGCTCCCGGCCGTCGGTCGGGACGGTGGCGAAGTCGACCTCCTGGATCGGGGACCAGTCGACCGGGAGGAGGGTCTTGGCCGTCACGTCGTGCCGGTAGCCGTCGACCTCGCGGGCCCACTCGCGGAGGTCGCCCTGCTGGACGCGCCGGGCCAGTCGTTCCCATGCGGCGCCGTCACGGACGCCGGTGATGGTGACGACGCTGTAGGACGCGCCGCTCCCGTGCGCGTGGTTCATGTACCAGAGCAGGCGGGCATCGTCACCCTCGGCGAGGGTGGGCATCCAACCGTCGCGGAACGCGGCCTCGAACTCGTCTTCCTTCGCCCCGACCACCTGGTGCACCTCGTGGACGAACAGCATCACGCGCCCCCGACGGGTTGCGGCAGCGGCGACCACGAAGCGGTGCGGAGCAACCTGCTCTGCCAGCGGTCACGGAGCTCGAGCGCGTCGTGCATCCACGTGCCCGGCGCGCGGGCCTCGGGCGGGATGTCGTGGGTGAGCAGATCGAGCAGACGATCGGCGTCGAGGATCCGCTGCATCAGCGTCACCTCGCGCCGGACGTGGGATCCGAACGCGGGCTGGAACGCGGCTTCGATCTCGAGGAAACGGGGCGCGCCCGAGTCGCGGTGCTCGAGCGACTTCGCGTACACCGCGCCCGACGCGTCCACGTAGTCGAGGAACCGGTCCTCATAGGGCCACATCGTGTCCTCCATGTACATCGCGGGGTCGCGCTCGGCGTCGTACGCGGGGACCGAATCCAGGTCGGCGTCGGCCATCGGCGACCAGGGGAGGGCCAGGAGCACCTTGCCGGCCACGTCGTGGCGCAGCGTGTCGAGGTCGCGCATCCACGCCTGGAGGTCGCCGTGCTGGATCCGCCGGGCCAGTCGTTCCCATGCGGCGCCGTCACGGACGCCGGTGATGGTGACGACGCTGTAGGACTCGCCGCTCCCGTGCGCGAGGTTCAGGTACCAGAGCAGGCGGGCGTCGTCGCCCCCGGCGAGGGTGGGCATCCAACCGTCGCGGAACGCCGTCTCGAACGCGTCCTCGTGGTAGCCGGCGACGCGGTGGGTCTCGTGGAGGAACAGCACCGGCGCATCTTCGCGGCTGAGCGGGTCAGGCGCCAGACGACTCCCAACGGTGCCGGCGCTCGACCGCGCACACGGCGACGTCGTACTCGGTGTAGAACTCCTCACGCCCCCGATGCTGGGCGTCTCGATGCCGCAGGTCGTCGCGCCAGGCGGCTTCGGCGTCGGCGGACACGAAGGTCACCAACGCGAGTCGCTCGCCATCGGCGGCGAAGAACATCTTGAACTCGACGAAGCCGTCGAACCGCGCCGCCCGTTCCTCGAGCTCGGCCGCCAGGGTTTCGTATTCCTCGGGCACGTCGTCGCGCAGACGCGAGCGGAACACGGTGATGCTCTGTCGGCTCATGTGGGCTCCCCGAAGACGTCCCCCGTGTGCTCGCCGACGTGCGGTGCCCGGCTCGAGATCTGCCAGGGTGACGCGGGCATGAGGAACGGCGCGCCCGGGTAGCGGTACACACGGCCGAGGTCGTCGTGCTCGACCTCCACGGGGAATCCCCGGGCCGCGAAGTGCTCCGACTCGAACGCCTCCTCGGGTGACGCGACCACGCCGCACGCCAGGCCGCGGGTCTGGCCGCCGACGAAGAAGTCGTTGGCGCTGATCCGCTCGGCGATGAAGCACAACGCCTCCCGACCCGCACCGAAGATCTCCGACACGACCTCGTCGCTGGTGATCTCGGCCATCGTGATGCCGCCCCGTTCGACGGCGAGGTCGAGCAGCACGATGTCCGGGAACTCGTCGCGCAGCCCGAGATCCGCCAGCCAGTCGACGAGGGCCTCGAAGTCGCGTTGGCTGCGCGGCGGGAAGCCGGTGGTGACGTAGCGGCCGTCGGCGCAGCGCATCTGGCTCGGCATGGAGATGAAGTTCAGTGCGTGACGGCCGGTCTGGCGCTGCACCGTGCTCCGGGCCACGAGCCACTCGTAGCTCCCGGCTTCGGTCGTGACGTTGGCTGCGGCGTGCATGCTCACGTCGATGTGCTGGCCGCGGCCGGACACCTCACGTTGCAGCAACGCGGTCAAGGCGGCCATGACCGCGTACGTGCTCGCGACGTGGAAGGCCTGGTTGCCGCCGCCGCGTACGGGCGGGAGCGAGTGGTCGTCGTAGCCGCAGCTCCACACCGGGCCGCCTCCCGCCAGGAGCGTGAGGTCGGTCGCAGGCTCGAGCGCGCGCGTGCCGGTGCGGCCGAACGGGGTGACCGACACCCAGATGAGCGGTTCGTGACCGGCGCGCAGGTCCGGGTGATCGACGCCGAGCGCGGCGAGCCGCCCCGGTACCTCCCCTTCGAGCACGATGTCGGCACCGGCCACCAGCGTGCGGAACTGCTCGAGCCCGGCCGGCGTGGTCAGGTCGACGACGACCCCGCGCTTCGAGGTGTTGTAGTGCCACCACCAGAGACTGCGTTCGGGGTCCTCGACGTCGTCTGCGAAGGGACCGTAGGCCCGACTGGGGTGTCCGCCGGGCGGTTCGACGACGATCACGTCGGCACCGAGGTCGCCCAGTTGCTTGCCCGCGAACGCGGCGTGCTCGCTGGCCAGCTCGACGACCCGTATCCCCTCGAGCGCCCCGCTCACGTGACGCCGTCTTTCGCCAGTTGCTCGATCTCGTCGTCGCCGAGGCCGAGGATCTCGGACAGCACCATGTGGGTGTGCTCGCCGAGGCAGGGTCCGCCCCGCTCGATCGACCAGTCGGTCTCCGACAGGTGGACGGGGATGCCGTCGACGCGCAGGTCACCCATCTCCCGGTGGTGGACGGTCGGCCAGAGGCCCCATTCGCTGGTGCCGGGGTCGTGGTCGACGCGGTCCTCGGGACGCGCCACCGCAGTGGCCGGTACGCCCGCGGCGCGCAGCGTCTCGGCGGTCGCGAACCGGTCGCGGGTCGCGGTCCACTCGGTGAGCCGGGCGTCGAGCGCGTCCTGCACCGCCAGCCGCTCGGCGAGGGTGTCGTAGCGGGCGTCGGTGGCCCACGGCTCGTCGATCACCCCGGCGAGGCGGCTCCAGTCGTCGTCGTCACGGCAGGCGATGGCGATCCAGTTGTCGTCGCCCTCGGCCGGGTAGATGCCGTGGGGGGCGCGCGCCGGTGCGTGGCTGCGGTTCGAGTCGGGCTGGCCGGGCCGGCGCAGCGGGCGGCGGTTGACGGTGTAGTCGAGGAGATCGGGGCCGACGAGTGCGGTGCCGGCCTCGGTGCACGCCATGTCGATCCACTGCCCCTCACCGGTGCGGTTCCGGTGGATCAGACCGGCGAGGATGGCAACGGCCATGGAGTTGGCGCCCATGTGGTCCATGTACGAGAAGCCCCATCCCGCGGGCGGCTCACCGGCGAGGCCGGAGCTGAACGTGAGCCCGGAGACCGCCTGCACGATCGGGCCCCACGTCTTGAACGCCGCGTTCGGTCCCCAGGCGCCGAAACCGCAGTTCGACACGTAGACGATGTCGGGCTTGATCGCCCGCAGCTCCTCGTAGGGGAAGCCCATCCGCGCCATGACCCCCGCGGCGAAGTTCTCGGTGACCACGTCGGAGATCGCCACGATCGAACGCAGGAGCTGCTTGCCCCGCTCGGTGCGCAGGTTCAGGGTGATGCCGAGCTTCTCGACGTTGTGGTTGTTGAACCCGCCGCCCAGATCGATGCCGCGCCGATCGTCGACGAACGGCGGCGCACCCCTCACGATGTCCCAGGCGCCCTGGCGGACCGGGTCCTCGATGCGGATCACCTGCGCGCCGAACGCGGCGAGGAACCGCGTCGCGCCCGCGCCGGCGAGCTGCCCGCTCAGGTCGCAGATGCGCAGGTGCGACAGCGCGCCGGGGCCGCGCTCCGCCGGCACTCAGCGCACCCGCATCGGCACCGAGCTGTAGCCGCGCACCGTGCTGGTGTGCACCCGCTCGAGCCGGCCCTCGTCGACCTCCCACGTGGGGAAGCGCCGCAGTGTCTCGCGCAGCGCGACGTTGCCTTCGAGCCGGGCCAGCGCGGCCCCGATGCAGAAGTGCGTGCCGTAGCCGAACGCGAGGTGACGGTCGATCGTGCGTCGCACGTCGAAGCGGTCGGGATCATCGAAGTGGCGCTCGTCGCGGTCGGCGGAGCCGTTGAGCAGCGAGATCTTCGAACCGCGCTTCACGACGGTTCCGTGCAATTCGACGTCTCGGGCGACCCACCGGGACTGCGTCGGGGAGGGCGCCTCGTAGCGCAGCAGCTCCTCGGTCGCGTTCGGGACGAGCGAGGGGTCGTCGACGAGCAGCCGGCGCTGGTCGGGGAAGCGCGCCAACGTGACGGCCGCGAATCCGAGCAACCGGGCGACGGTCTCGGTTCCCGCGGACGACAGCAGCTGGACGAACCCGACGATCTCGTCCAACGTGAGCGTGCGCGAGACGCCGTCTTCTTCGATCTCGGCGTGCACCAACCCGGTGATCAGGTCGTCCTGGGGATCCTTGCGCCGCTGCTCCATCAGTTGCGGGAGGATGGCGAACGCCTCGTTGTTGATCTCGCCGCTCTCGGACACCAGCGGGCGACTGAGATCGCCCCGGGTCGGGCCGCCGTCCTCGATGTGCAGGCTCTCGTCGGCCCGGGCGCGGAACTCGGCCGCGTAGCCGTCGGGGTACCCGACCAGGGCGAGGATGACCGTGGGCGGGAGCAACCCCGCGAACGTCTCGATGTAGTCGAACTCGTCCTGGCCGTCGACGGTGTCGAGGAGGTCGTGGCACAGCTTCGCGATCTTCTGCTCGAGGTCGGCGATGCGACGTGGAGTGAACGCGCGGCTCACGAGCTTGCGCAGCCTCGTGTGCTCCGGTGGGTCCATCATGATCATCATGGGGACGTTCTCGTACGGCTCGTCGGTGATCATCTCCAGCAGGATGCCGTGGCTCGACAGGAACGTCTCGTTGTCGAGCAGCCCGTTGAGAACGTCGTCGTAGCGGCTCAGCGCGTAGAAGCCGTGCTGCTCGTTCCAGTAGACCGGTGCCTCGTCGCGGAGGCGTCGCCAGATCGGGTACGGGTCGGCGTCGATCGCGTAGTCGTACGGGTCGTAGTAGAGCTCGGTGGCGGTCATCCCGTGAGCGTACGCGAACCGCGACGGCGCCTTACGCGGTCGACGCCCGGATCATCCGCAGCACCGTGTCGGGGTCGAGCGGCTGGTCCAGCGCGGTGATGCCGTGCTGGGCGAGCGCGTCGGCGACCGCGTTGAACACCGCGGCGGGGGCACCGATGGCCCCGCCCTCGCCGACGCCCTTGTAGCCCCCGACCGTCGACGCCGGCGACTCGATGTGGAAGGTCTCGATCTCGGGGATCTCGTGGGCGGTCGGTACGAGGTAGTCCATGAACGTCGACGCGAGGGGGTTGCCGTCGGCGTCGTAGACGTTGTGCTCGTAGAGCACGCCACCGATGCCCTGGGCGACCCCGCCGTGCACCTGGCCTTCCACGATGTTCGGGTTGATCATCCGCCCGCAGTCCTCCGAGACGACGAACCGCAGGATCTCGACCTTGCCGGTCATCGGATCCACCTCCACGGTCGCGGCGTGGGTCGCGTTCGACCACATGGTGGGCGGGGCCTTCGAGCGGTGCACCACCTCGAGCATGAAGTCGAGCTCGGGTGGCAGCGTCGCCGACTGCTGGTACGCGGTGTGCGCCACCTGCGCCACCGGCACCGATTTCGACGGCGTGCCCTGCACCGAGATGACGCCCTCGGCGATCTCGAGATCCTCCGGAGCGGCCTCGAGCAGGTGCGCGGCGATGGTCACCACCTTCTCGCGGAGCATCAACGACGCCTCGGTGACGGCCTGGCCGATCATCGGGCCGCTACGGCTCCCACCCGTGCCGGGACCGAACGGCGCGCTGTCGGTGTCGCCCTGGTGGACGGTGACGTCGGCGAAGTCGATCCCGAGGTGTTCGGCCACGAGCTGCGCGGTGGTCGTCTCCAGCCCCTGGCCGTGCGCGCCCGAGCCGATGAACGCGTCGACGCGCCCGTCGGGATGCATGCGGACGTGGGCGGGCTCGTTGGCGTAGGCGGCGACACCCGGCTGCGGTTCGACGTAGCCGGCGAACCCGATCCCGATGTAGCGGCCCTCGGCCGTGGCACGCGCCTGCTCGGCGCGGAACGCGTCGTAGCCGATCTCGACGGCGGCCTGCTCGAGTGACTCCTCGGGCGTGACGTTCTCGATGACCATCCCGCCCGGCGACGCGTACGGCAGGTCGGACGCGTGGAGGATGTTCTTGCGGCGGAACTCGAGCGGGTCGAGCCCGAGCTGACGGGCGGTGTAGTCGAGCATCTGCTCGCGGGCGGTCGTCTCCATCATCCACGGCCCGCGGTACGAGGCCGAGCCGCACGTGTTGGTGTAGATCGCGGTGCTGTCCCACCCGAGGTGCGGAATGCGGTACCCGCCGGTGATGAGCATGCCCACCAACGGACCCGCCGAGCCGCCCGGCATCGCGTACGAGCCGGCGTTGTCGAAGTGGTGGCACTCGGCGGCGAGGATGATGCCGTCGTCGTCGACGGCCAGTGTCATGTCGCACTTCTCCTCGCGGGCGTGTGCCGACGCGATGAGGTTCTCGCGGCGGTCCTCGGTCCACTTGACCGCGGCGCCGAGAAGGTGGGCCGCCATCGTGACGACGATCTCCTCGCGGCCGACGAACGACTTCAGCCCGAAGCCGCCGCCCACGTCGCCGATCTGCACGCGGATCTGGTTCTCGGGCACCCCGGTCGCCCGCGACATCACGAGGCGGACCTCGTGCGGGTTCTGGCTCGACATCCAGACGTCGAGGCGCTGGTCGAACGGCTCCCACCGGGAGACGATGGCGCGGCACTCCATGGGCACCATCGAGTAGCGGTGCTGGACGAACGACTGCGACACGACGTGGGCCGCGCCCTCGACGACGGCCGTGCCCTCGTCCGACATCGGGACCGCCATCTGCATCAGCACGTTGCCGGGACGATCCGGGTGCACGGAATTGCCGTCGCCCGCCAGCGCGCTGTCGTAGCTCAAGACCGGGTCGACGATGTCGTCGTAGTCGATCTCGACGAGCTCGGCGGCGTCCTCGGCGAGGTAGCGCGAGTGGGCGATGATCAACACGATCGGGTCGCCCACGAACCGGACGTCGTCGACGGCCAGCGGGTACATCGGCGACATGAACTCCTCGGCGCCGACGAACATCGACGGGTACATCGTGCCGACGACCTTGTCGTTCAGATCGGCGGCGGTGAAGACCGCCACGACCCCTTCGGCGTCACGCGCCGCCGATGCGTCCACCCGGATCTTCGCCCGGGCGACGTCGCTGCGCACGAAGTGCGCATGCAGCAGACCGGGCAGCGTGACGTCGTCGGTGTACCGGCCGCGCCCGGTCAGGAGACGGGGGTCCTCCTTGCGCAACACGGCCTGTCCGACGAAACGGCCGGCACTGGCGGGGGCATCACTCATGGGCGTCACGACCTCGTGGCAGCTCAGGGCTCGGGCGCGGCGGACTCTAACCGCGGACGCGGTTGCAGGGACGGGGCGTCAGGTCGACCGGCTCAGGCGGTCGCGGACCCACCGGATGCTGTTGGGTGTGCCCATGGCCTGCTCCCAGCCGTCGAGCATCCGGTCCAGCTCCGCGCGGTCGGTGACGACGCCGAGGACCTCGACGGTCACCAGCTCGGTCGGGAGCTCGCCGACGCGGGTGTCGCCGACCGGGTCCATGTAGACCTGCTCGGCCGGCTCGGCCATCGCGTAGAGCTCACCGGTGTCGGCGACCCACGAGAGCTCGGTGCGGACGCCGTTGGCGTCGGACCACTCGCGTCCGAACTCGGTCTCCTCGGACTCGCGTCGGCGCGGGTCGGCGTCGTAGAACTGTTCGATGTCCATGGTCACCTTCGTGTGAGTCCCACCAGGGCTGGTGCGAGTGCCCGCCATTCTGCCCGGGGAAAGTCGCCGGCCTCGGTTCCGGTGTACGCCTGGATGCACACGTGGTCGGCGCCGGCGTCGAAGTGGGCCTGCACGCGGGCGGCGATGGTGGCCTCGTCGCCCCAGACCACGATGTGGTCCACCAGCCGGTCGCTCCCGCCGCCGACGAAGTCGTCCTCGGTGAAGCCGAGCCGGCGCCAGTTGTTCACGTAGTTGGGGAGCTGCAGGTACACGCTGAGGCCCTCGCGCGCGACCGTGCGGGCCCGGGCGGGATCGGTCTCGAGCACGACGTGCTGCTCGGGCAGCAGCATCGGGCCGTCGCCCAGCGCGTCGCGGGCGACCTGCGTGTGCTCGGGGGTGACGAGATACGGGTGCGCGCCGGCGGCGCGGTCGCGCGCCAGCCCGAGCATCTTCGGCCCGAGGGCGGCGAGCACGCGCCGGTCGACGGGGACGGTCGGCGATGCCGCATCGAGCTCGTCGAGGTAGTTTCGGGTGACGCTCAGCGGCTTCGTGTAGGCGCCGGGTTGCGTCTGGTCGATGAGCAGTGAGTGGCTCACCCCGATGCCGAGCAGGGTGCGGCCCGGGTGCTCGGCGTCGAGCGCGGCGAGGCCTTCGCCCACCTCGGACGCGGTGTGCATCCAGAGGTTGAGGATGCCGGTGGCGACGGTCACGGTCGAGGTGGCGCCGAGCAGGTCGCGCAGCGCGCCGAACACGTCGCCGCCCACGTCGGGGATCCAAAGGGCCGAGTACCCGAGCGCTTCGAGTTCGGCGGCGGCGTCGGCTTTCTCGGCCGCGTCGCCGTAGCGCAGCTGTCCGCCCCAGATGCCGGTGCCGGTGAGGTGCATGCGTCCTTCGTAACCGACGTGCCCTCCGACTGCAAACCCCGACCCCGCGAGACCGGTAAGGTGCCGCGCCGTGACCGACTTCCACGGCAAGAACGCCATCGTGACCGGCGCGGCGTCCGGAATTGGCCGAGCCACCGCGCGGGCACTCGCCGACGCCGGAGCATCGGTGACGCTCCTCGACGTGTCCGACGAGCTTGGTGCGCGGGCGGCCGAAGAAGCGGGTGGCACATACGTGCACCTCGACGTGTCACAGCCCGACGCGTGGGCCGAGCTGCTCCGCCGGTTCGACCGACTCGACCTGCTGCACCTCAACGCCGGGATCTACGACACCGCGCTCGAGGACATCACCGCGATCTCCGACGAGCGATACCGCCGCTACCTGGGTGTGAACGTCGACGGGGTGTTCTTCGGGTTGCGGGCCGCGATCCCGCTCCTGGAGCCGGCGCACGGCGCGGTGGTCGTCACGTCGTCGATGGCCGGGGTGATGCCGCTGCCCGCGAACCCGTTGTACGCGGTGACGAAGTACGGCCTGGTCGGGCTGGTGCGCAGCATCCACGAGGAGCTCGGGCGGCGGGGCATCCGCATCAACGCGCTGTGCCCGGGGGCGGTGGCGACACCGCTCATGGGTGACGACCCGCACGGGTGGTTCGGCGAGCGGGGGATCACGGCGCTCGAGCCGGAGGACCTCGCCGCCACCGTGGTGGAGCTGCTGGCGTCCGATCACACGGGCGAGATCTGGCTCCACCGGCCGGGTGCGCCGGCCCAGGCGCTGGAGTTCGCGAGACTGCCCTAGCACCGATCCCGGGATCCGAAGCGACAGCGCCGTTGTGGGGGGAGCGTCGTGACCGAGGCGGCAGACACCGCGCTGCGGGTGCGGGACCTCGACGTGTTCTACGGGCGCGTCCAGATCCTCTTCGGCCTGCATCTCGACATCGCCGTCGGCGAGACGGTGGCGATGCTCGGCACGAACGGCGCGGGCAAGACGACGCTGCTGCGCGCGATCGGCGGCCTCGTCGCCCCGGCGCGGGGCTCGGTGATGCTCGGCGACACGGACCTGACGCAGCTGGAAGCCGAGGACCGCGCCCGGCGCGGGGTCGTGCAGGTGCGCGGGGCCGACGTGTTCCCGGGGTTGACCGTCGACGAGAACCTGCGCGCCGCGCTCGTGTCCCACCCGGAGCTGCGGAAGGACGCGGGTCGGCGCATCGACCGGGTGTACGAGGTGTTCCCGGCGCTGCGGGCGCATTGCACCCAGGACGCGGCGTCGCTGTCGGGTGGCGAGCAGCAGATGGTGGCGCTCGCAGGCGCGCTGCTGTTCGAGCCGGAGCTGCTCCTCGTCGACGAGCTCTCGCTCGGGCTCGCGCCGCTGGTCGTCCAACGGCTGCTCGACGTGCTCGTGGAGCTGCGCGCGGCGGGGCAGGCCATGCTGGTGGTCGAGCAGTCGTTGACCGTGGCCGCCCAGCTCGCCGAGCGAGTCGTGTTCCTCGAGAAGGGCGCGATCCGCTTCGACGGCCCGATCGCCGAGCTCACCGCCCGCGACGAGTTCGCGCGCGGTCTTCCTGGGCGGCGCGCCGTGATCACCGTGCACGGCTGGGACGTCAGCCAGCAGATGCTGCTGAGCGGTGTGGTCCAGGGGCTCGCATACGCGGTTCTGGCCGCGGGGATCGTGCTGGTGTACCGCGCCAGCGGGGTGATCAATTTCGCGGTGGCCGCGTTCGGGACGACCGCGGTCGCGTTCATGGGCGTGCTGCTCGGCGGCGGGATCTGGGGCTGGCACGTCCCGTTCTGGCTCGCGTTCGCGCTCGCGACCGCCGCGGCCGCCGCGGTCGGCGTGCTCGTGGAGTGGCTGGTGATCCGTCGCCTCGCCGACGCTCCCCGCCTGGTGCTGCTCGTGGCGACCATCGGCATCGCCCAAGTGCTCCTGCTCGTGGCGCTGCTGTTGCCGGACGTGAGCGAAGGGGGCTTCTTCCCGCCGCTGTTCGACTGGACCTGGAGCGTGAGCCCCGAGCTGCTGCTCCAGGGCCGCGAGCTCAGCGTGATCGTGATCGTGCCCGTGCTGGTGGCCGCGCTCGCGGTGTTCCTCACCCGCACCCGCACCGGGCTGATGGTGCGGGCGGCGGCGGCGAACCCGGACAAGGCACGCCTCGTGGGGATCCGGGTGTTCCGCACCTCGGCGGTCGTGTGGGGCATCGCGGCCGCGTTCGCCGCGGTGGCCGCGATCGTGCTGGCGCCGGTGCGCGGCGTCAGCATCGCCGGCGCGGCAACGGCCGGCGGGGCATTGAGCTACCAGCTGCTCCTGCGCGCGCTCGTGGTGGCGCTCATCGCCCGCATGCGCAGTCTGCCGGTCACGTTGCTCGCGGGGATCGGCGTCGGCATCGTCGAGGTGATCCTGCAGCAGAACGTCGATCCGAGCGACCTCGGCGTCACCGAGCTGTGGTTGTTCGTCGCCACCCTCGTGATCGTGCTGGTGTTCTCGCGCCTGACCCGCACGCCCGACGACGGCGGGTGGAAGCTCACCGCGGGCGCACCGGCGCGGACCGTCGACGCGGGCGCGCCCTGGTGGTCACGGCACCTGGGGCATGCCGCGGTGATCGGGTTGTTCGCCGGCCTGGTGCTCGTACCCGTCGTGTTCTCGCGTGCGTCGGAGTCGTTCCTCTGGACCCGCGTGCTCGTCTTCGCGATCGCCGGGTGCTCGCTCACGATCCTCACCGGATGGGCCGGGCAGCTCTCGCTCGGGCAGTTCGGATTCGCCGCGGTCGGCGGGCTCACCACGGTCAAGCTCGTGGGGGGCGACGGCGTCCTCGGCCTGCACGACCTGCCGTGGGGGGTCGCGGTCACGCTCGGCGTGCTCGTCGGCGCCGCGGTGGCGGTGCTGATCGGCCTGCCCGCGCTCCGGATTCCCGGTCTCTACCTCGCGGTCACCACGTTGGCGTTCGCGGTGTTCGTGTCGACCTGGCTGGTGGGCCAGTCCGCGTTCGTCGACCTCAGCGGGTTGCTGCCGACGCTGACCAAACCCGACGCCGGCGTCGTCGACTTCGCGTCGCGGCGGTCCTACTACTACCTCTGCCTGGTGTTCCTGATCGCGTGCGTGGCGATCGTCGCGCAACTTCGCAGGACCGGCATCGGCCGGGCGACGATCGCGGTGAGCGACAACCCCACGTCGGCCGCGGCGATGACCATCTCGACGACGCGGATGAAGCTGCTGGCGTTCGCGGTGTCGGGCGGGATGGCGGCGCTCGCCGGATGCCTGCTCGTCACCCTGCTGCCGAGCAACACCCCGGCGGTCACCTTCGCGCCCGAGGAGTCGGTGCGGGTCGTCGCGATCGTGGTGATCGGCGGCCTCGGCGCGCTCGTCGGCCCGGTGCTCGGCGCGCTCTGGGTGATCGGCGTTCCCGCGATCTGGCCCGACGAGCCGATCGTGCCGTTCCTCGTGTCCGGCGCCGGCATCCTCGTCATCCTCCTGTTCTTCCCCGGCGGCTTCGCCGGGATCCTCCGGGCCGTCGAAGACCGTGTGCTGCGACGGCGCACGAAGGCTGACGTTCGCCCCGCGCCCGAACCGGCGTCGTTCGCCGGGGTCATACCCGGGGCCGGCGACGCCGGTTCGCAGTGGGTGGGGGACTGGCTGGTGGCGACGGGCATGACGGTGCGCTTCGGCGGCCGGGTCGCGGTCGACCGGGTCGACCTGCGCGTCGGGGCGGGGGAGATGGTGGGCCTGATCGGCACCAACGGCGCGGGGAAGAGCACCCTGATGAACGCCATCGGCGGTTTCGTGCCGGCCGAGGGCCGGGTCGAGGTGCTCGGTCACGACGTCAGTCGCCTTCCCGCGTACCGCCGGCACCGCATGGGCCTCGGCCGTGGCTTCCAGGCCGCCCGCCTCTACGACGATCTCACCGTGCGCGAGACGGTGATGGTGGCGCTCGAAGGACGGGCGCGGTCGCGGCTGGTGCCTTCGATGTTGCACGTGCCGCCGTCGCCGCCGCGGAACGGGCCAAGCGGGCGCAGGCCGACGAGATCCTCGGGGTGCTCGGCCTCGGCGCCACCGCGGACCAGCCGGTGGCCGCGCTGTCGACGGGGACGCGTCGCATGGTGGAGTTGGCATCCCAGGTCGCGTTGGGCGCGCGGGTGATCCTGCTCGACGAACCGACCGCGGGGCTGTCCCAGCGGGAGACCGAGGCGTTCGCGCCCCGCATCGGCGAGATCCAGCGTGCGCTCGGCGCCGCGGTGCTCCTGATCGAGCACGACATGCCGTTGGTGATGTCGGTGAGCGACCGCGTGTACTGCCTCGAAGCCGGGGTGGTGATCGCCGAAGGCGCGCCGGCGGCGGTGCGCGCCGATCCGCTGGTGATCGCGAGCTACCTGGGTACGGACGAGGCGGCGACCACGGCCTGATCAGCCCGCCGACGTCGGCGGCGCCACCACCCGGAACGCGCCCCGCATGAACGGGTGGATGCGGCAGAAGTACGTGTAGGTACCGGGTTCGAGGTCGGCGGGTGTGCTCCAGGTGTCGCGTCCCGCGGTCTGCGGCCCACCGGTGCCGAGCTCGCCCGAGTCGAATTGCACCGCCGCATCGGCGAGCGGGTACGCGACACCGGTCGTGCGGGTGCACGGTGCCTCGCATGCGGTGATCGAATGGAACACGCGCTGGCTGTTCGCATCGAGGTTGTCGAAGGTGATCGACTGGCCCTCGGTCACGGTGGGGATCTTGCCTTTCGCGCTGAGATCACCGGCGCCGTACTCGAAGCTGCCGATCGGCACGGCGGTGGTGATCGGGCCCGCGTCCACCCGGCGCGGGTCCGCCTGTGACGTCTTCGCGCCCCCGTGGTTCGCGTTCTCGGGCAACTCGCCGTGGGTGAGCACTCCCTTCTGGTCGATCGTGCCGGCGAACGGATCGGTGCCGCCGGGACCGTCGTACATCCACACGATGCCCAGCCCCATCGACTCGTACCACGACGCACGCGACGTGTCGTAGGTGGTCGACAGGCTGAGGGTGTCGCCCGCCTTCACCGCGACAGCCCAGTCGTCGGGCGTCGCGGTCATCGACACGTCCCACGACACCGCCCCGGCGGGCTCGTAGTAGTGCGCCTTCGACGTGAACACCTTGGTGGTCCGTGCGCCGCGCGTCAACGAGAACGTGTCGTACAGGCCGCCCGGATGCAGATGGCCGAACGTCTTCACGAGTACGCCGTCGTCGGGGAGCGTGTAGGTGTTCTTGCGCGGCGCGGTCGGATCGTCGTCGGGGTAGGTGAACCTCCCATTGGTGCCGGTGCCCTTCAGCGCGTCGAACACCGGATAGATCTTGCCGTTCTGCACGTCGAGCCAGATCGGGTGCACGTCCTTCATGCCGTCGTCGGGCGCGTCGGCGGTGGCGACGAAGTCGATGTCGTAGGTGAGGTACACGGTGAACGGCTTTGGTGTGAGGTCGTGGATCATGTAGTTGAGGTACCAGGCGTCCGACGTGCGGTACGGGTAGCCGTACCCGGGCGGGAACTCGAGCGTGGTCTTCTCCTCGCCGGACGCGAAGAAGCGCTCGGGGAACACGGGCGCCGTCGGGTCGCGCCGGAGCGCGTTGGCCCACACCCCGTGGTGGAGGTGGATCACGTCGACGGGAGGAACCTTGCCGTTCGCGAGGCGGAGGTTCGGCTTGAAGCCGACGATCCATCCGTCCTCCTCGGGCTGGGGGATCTGATACGTGTTGGTGTCGATGAGGTTCTGACCGGGCTCGATGTCGAGTGGCCCGTACTCGAAGTGCAGGTGCTGCACGCCCTTCGCCGACTTCGTGGCCCCACCCGAGCGCGTGCGCGTCGGCGCGGTGCCGCCGAAGGCGGTCAGGCCGAGCACCGCGGCCAGGGCCAGCGTGCCGACAACCGCGCCACGCGTATGCGAGCGACGACCCGTGGGGAACCGCATCCCGACACGGTAGCGAGGGTCCGGGCGCGTGCAGCGACGCCGACAATCTGCTCAAATGACGCGCCATGCTCGAAGGGTTCGACGCCGCCGATCTCGCGGCGGCCGCCGCGCTGCGGGCCGAGTGGCGGGCCGACGAAGATGCGTGGGCGCGTGCCGCGCTCGAGCAGTGGGAGCACGACCGCACGCTGCTCGACGTGCTCCGGACGTGCATGCACCGCGGTGACACCGTCGCCTTCGAGTTCACCGGCCGGACCTTCGTCGGCGCGCTCAGCGCGGTGGGGGCCGACCTGGCGCGCCTGGCGACGACCGACGGGAGCGTCGACGCGCACCTCGACGGGGCTGCTGTGCTCGTGGTGCGCGTCGTCGTGGCGGCGCGCGCGGGTGGCGGGCGCGGGGACCGGAGCATCACGACGTTCCGTGCCCGTCTGCTCCATCTGGAAGGGACGCTCGTGGAGCTGGGTACCCGCGTGCACGACGACGCGCTGATCGGCGAGCTGGGGGTGGGCCGTGATCAGGTGCGCGTGCTCGACGGCGACGGCGCGGCGCGCTACGTGCCGATCGGGTCGGTGAACTGGGTGCGCCCCGTCGACGTCGACTGATCCTCGCCCGGGAGAGCGGCGAGCCACTCGAGCAGCTCGTCGCGCAGGAAGCGCATCTCGCGTCCGCCCGGGAACCGGTGGCAGGGGATGCGCCCCTCGCGCACCATGCGCCGCAGGTACTCGACGTGCACCTGGAGCAGCTCGGACGCCATGGCCGTGGTGAGGACGGGCGGGAAGGTCTCGACCGGGGGCCCGAGCGGTTCGGCACTCTCGTTCGTTCCCATCGGCCGGGGAGCGTAGCCCGCGCCCGGCCTGCCGTCAGCGTCCGCCACCGTCTGGAACGGTCAGTTCCTGTTCTTCACACCCTGCCGCGCCGACGACGCCCCCCAGCTCGCGGCCCGTTTCGAGCAGCTTGACCGACTTGCCGTAATCGTGCATACTCCGCAGGTCTCCGTATCTCGGACATTTCCGACACCAGCGCCGCGTTTCCTCCCGGGGGTCGACCCATGGCTCACGCCACCATCCCGTCCGCGCCACCGACGACCGCCACTCCCGCCGCGGGTGCCGAGGTCGGAACTGCGCGGCCGGGCGCCCGGGTGCTCGGCGGCCGGATCTCCCGCGGTCACGTGGTGATGATCGTGGCCGGTGTCGTGGGGATCGTCCTGTCGTTCGCGGCGTTGCGCCAGCACGACGGCCGCGCCCGCGTCATGGTGGCGGCCCGCGAGATCCGCGCCGGAGAACGCGTGGGCGCCGACGACCTCCGCAGCGTGGCGGTGACGATGAGCGCACCGCTGCTCGCCACCGTGGTGCGGGCGCACGATCTCGACCGGGTCGTCGGGCGGATCGCCGGCACCACGGTGGCCGAAGGCGAACTCGTCTCGAAGCGGGTGCTCCGGCCGCGAGCAGCTCGCCACGGGCTGCGGGCCATGAGCATCCCCATCGACCCCGCACGCGCCGTCGGCGGGCGCCTCGCGGCCGGTGATCGGGTCGACGTGCTCTTCGCCGGCCAGCGGGCGGTGTCCATCATCGTCGCCGACGCCGAGGTGCTGGCCGTCGACGCGCGGGGCCGCGGTGGCATCGGGGAGTCGGCCAGCCCCTTCACGGTCACCGTCGCGGTGTCGGCTCCGCAATCGCAGCTCGTGGCCGCCGCCGTCGCCGACGGCAACATTTCGCTGGCGCGCACGACCGGCTCGGTGTCGTCGAAGGGCACGGCGCCGGAGTCGTTGGACCGGGTCGGGGCCGTCGACCCGACGGCACGGTGACCGGCGTGGAGCCCACGGTCGCGCTCGTCTTCTCGCCCGAGCCGTGGGTCGAGGACCTGCACCGCCACCTCGTCCATCACGGCGGTGCGCGCGTGCGACAGATCGTCGTGGAGCCCTCGGTGGCGCTGGAAGAGGAGTACGACGCCCTCGTCGTGAGCGACCGGTGGCCCGCGCTCACGAGTCGCTTCGTCGGCGCGGTGCACCAGCAGGGGCGTCGCCTGCTCGGCGTGTTCGATCCCGACGAACCGGCGGGCAAGGACCACCTGGTCGCGCTCGGAGTCGACGCGACGATTCCGGGCGACGCGCCCATGACGGAGTTCGTCGGGGCGTTGGCCGATCTCGGACCTCCGGCGCCGTCGACCGCGGCGGATGTGCAGTCGCGGCGTGCGATGGACGAGCTCAGCGCCACCCCGTCGGCGCGCGGTCGGCTCGTGGTCGTCTCGGGGCCGCGTGGCGGCGGTGTCACCGAAACCGCGATCGGGCTCGTCGACGCGTTGGGAGCGCGATCGGAGACCGCGGTCCTCGTCGACGCGCACGAACCGGCGCCGTCGGTCGCCGGTCGACTCGGCCTCGGTCTCGAACCCAACCTGCGCAGCGCGGTCGACGCCTTCGGCTACGGACTCGGCGACCTCGACCGCTCGGTCGTGGCCGCACCGGCTCCCGCGGCGTTCGGCGTCGTGCCCGGATACCCGAGCCCGGTCGCGGCGGCACAGGTGACGGCGAACGAGGTGGTCGAGCTCGTCCACGCGTTGTGCGACCGACATCCGATCGTGGTGGTCGACGCCGACGACGGATCGTCGACCAGCCAGGCGCTCGTCGCCGAGAGCAGCGCGATCGTGGGGGTGGTGGCCGCCTGCCCGGTGGGTGTCGTGCGCGCGCTCGGGTGGGCCGCCGGCATCCGCGGGACCGCGGACGCGACCCCGATCCACCTCGCGGTCAACCGGGCGCCCGTGGCCCGTTACCGGCGGGAGGAGATCCGGGCCGAGATCACCCGGACCCTGGCGCCGGCATCGATCACCTGGGTCCCCACCGACCGCGGCCTCGACGCCGCCGCGTGGGACGGGCGGCTCCCGGGGCGCGGGCCGTTCCGGGACGCGATGGTCGAGCTCGCGGGCGTCGTGATCCCGGACCCGCCGCGCCGGAGCCGGGCGGGGCGGAGGAGGAGGCGGCGATGAACCCCGACGCGTACGACGCCATCCGTCGCGACGTGCTGGCGCGGGTCGAGCGTCGCCGGTTGCGTCCGGAGGCCGATCTCGACGAGGTGCGCACCGAGGTCGAACGCGCCGTCGCGGCATACCAGCGCCTGGCGTTGCTGGGGGAGGAGATCCCGCTCGTGGACCCCGTCGAACTGGGCGACCGCGTGCTCCGGTCGATCACCGACTACGGCGCGCTCACCGAGCTCGTGGCGCGCCGGGACGTCGAGGAGATCTTCATCGAGGGCGCCCGGGTCTCCTACCTCGACGGATCGGGCCGGCTGCGCGGATTGACGCTCCCGACGAGCGAGGACGAGAACCGCCAGATCGTCGAGCGGCTCCTCGCCCCGACGGAACGTCAGCTCAACACCAAGCATCCGCTGGTGCAGGCGCGTGTCCTCGGAGGCACGGCACGGTTGACTGCTGCCATCCCTCCCGTCGGCGACCAGCTGTCGGCGACGCTCCGGCGCTACGTGGTGCGCAACGTCACGCTCGACGACCTCGTGCAGCGCGATTCGCTCTCGCAGCAGGCCGCGGGTCTGCTCCGGCTCCTGATGCAGCTGCGCAGCCGGGTGGCGGTGTCGGGCGAGCCCGGCGCGGGGAAGACGACGCTGGCCGCCGCGCTCCTCGCCGCCGCGCCGGCCGCCCACTGCGTCCGCGCGTGTGAGGAGATCCGCGAGCTCGCGGTTCCGATCACGCACGGGTCGTACTACGAGGTGCGACCACCGGCGCTCGACGGTACCGGCGAGATCAGCCTCCGCGACCTCGTGAAGTTCGTCCTGGCGATGCGGCCTGATCGGATCGTCGTCGGCGAGGTGCGCGGCGCCGAGGCCTTCGAGCTCAGCCGGGCGGTGAACGCCGGGTGCGGGTTCCTCTGCACGGTGCACGCGAACAGCGCGGCGGAGGCGCTCGACGCGCTCGTCAACGCCGCGCTCATGGCCGGCGAGAACGTGACCGAACGCATCGTGCGCAAGATCTTCTCCGAATCACTCGACGTCGTCGTTCATCTGGACCGCGACGACGGGGTGAGCGCCGACGCCGACGGCGTCCGTCGTCGCGTGATGGAGATCGCCGCGGTCGTCCCTGCGCTCCGCGACGACTTCACTGTCGAGCCGATGTTCGTGCGCGAGAGCATCGGTGCGCCGTTGCGCTGGACCGGCGCGCTGCCGGCGACGCTCGCCTCTCGCCTGGAGCGCGTGACGGGCGGAACCTCGGTGCACGATGTCCTGGTCGGCGCAGAGCAGTTCGCATGACCAGGGCGTCGTTGAGCCTCGGTGCCGCGCTCGGCCATCGGATGCGGTTGCGCGCTGCTCGCGGGCCACGTGATGGGCCAGCCTCTGGAGTTCCGACGCTGGCGGCGTCGCCCGGGCGGGCCGCGGACGGCGGAGGTCTGGTTGGCGCAGGCCGGACTCACGGTGTCGGTGCGGCAGTTCGTGCTCGGTTCCGCGGTGGTCGGCGCGGTCGCGTTCGCGGCCGGGTTCTTCGTGACCGGCACCGCGTTGGTGGCGATCGTCCCGGCCGTCGCGGCGGCGTCCATCCCGCGGGCGTACTTCGGGCGTCGCCGCGACGCGCGGATGCGTGAGCTCCAGCTCGCGTGGCCCGACGGGTTGCGCGATCTCGGGGCGTCGATCGCGGCCGGGCGTTCCCTCACGCACGCGCTCACGACCCTCGCCGAAACCGGTCCGGCGCCCCTGCGGTCGGCGTTCGCCCGGTTCCCGACCCTCGCCCGGATGCTCGGCAGCGTGCCCGCGCTCGAGGTGCTCGAAGCGGAGCTGGCCGACCCGACGAGCGACCGCGTCATCGAGGTCCTGATCCTCGCCTACGAGCGGGGTGGGCCGATGGTCAAGCAGATCCTGGACGACCTCGTCGTGTCGACGACCAAGGACGTGAAGGTGCTCGAGGAGATCGAGTCCGAGGGGCTGGAGATGAAGATCAATGCCCGGGCCGTGCTCGTGATGCCCTGGTTCGTGCTGCTCGCGCTCACGCTCCGGCCCGGCCCGTTCCGCGACTTCTACGGTTCGCCGGCGGGGCTGCTCGTCGTGCTCGCGGGCGCGGCACTCAGCGGGCTCGGGTCGTGGTGGATCAGCCGGTTGGGGCGCGCCGACCGGGAGCAGCGGGTGTTCGGCGCGCGGCCGCAGGCGGAGGTGCGCTGATGCCCGACACCGCGCTCGCGCTGGGCTGCGTGTCGGCGGGCGTCGCCGCGGCCGGTGCGGCCGCGGCCGCCGTTCCCCCGACCCGACGGTTGGGGCCCCGTGTACGCCCGTACACGGTGACCGCGCGGGCCCAGCTCGGGCGGGGCGCCGACGTCGCGGAGCTCACACCCGTCGCCGCGAACCCGTCGACGGTGAGTTGTCTCCTCGGCCCACCCCTGCGCGCGATCGTCGGGCGTGTCGGCCGGCTCTTCGAACGGCGGAGCGACCCCGTCTTGGCGCGGCAGCTGCTCCACGCGGGGTATCACGAGGTGACGCCTGACGAGTACCGGGCGCGGGTCGCGGTCCAGGTGCTGGCGTTCGGAGCCGCCGGCGCGGCGGTCGGCGCGCTCGTGGTGCGCTCGGCGGTCGCGGCACTCGCGCTGACCGTCTGCGGGGTCGTGTTCGGGGGATCGCGCCTGCGCGGCCGGCTGGCGCGGGGTGTCGACGAACAGCGCGAGCGCCTGCGACTCGAGCTCTACACCGTGAACCAGCTCCTCGCCATGCACGTCCGGACCGGCGCGGGTCCCGTCCAGGCGACGCAGCGGATCGTCGACCGCGGTGCCGGCGCCGTGGTCGACGAGCTGCAAGCGGTGTTGCTGGCGATGCGCAACGGCGTCGCCGAGCCCGTGGCGTTCCGGCGGGCGGCGGAACTCACCCCCGAACCGTCGGCCGCACGGACCTACAAGCTCTTCGCGGCGGGGGCCGAACGCGGCGTGGATCTTGCCGACGGCCTGCGCGCGTTGAGCGAAGACCTGCGGGACGCGCGCCGGGAGGAGATCAGGAAGTCCGCGACGAAACGTCGCGCCGCCATGCTCGTGCCCACGATCGCAGTGCTCGCGCCGGTGATGTTGCTGTTCATCGCCGCGCCGCTGCCCTCGATCGTGTTCGGGAGTCGGTGATGCGCGTGGTCGTGGAGCGAGACCGCGGTCGCGGTGTGGGCCCGGCCACGACAGCAAGGAGATGCCATGAAGAACCTGACGACGCGCCTGCTCGGGGCGCTGGGCTCGTGGGTGGTGCGGGCCGATTCCCGGTCGGCGCCCGAGGCGGGGATGACGACCGCCGAGCTGCTCGGCAACGCCGCGCTGGGCATCGCGGCACTGGTCGCGATCTGGGCAGTCATGCAGACGCTGGGCCTCGATGTCGTCAACTGGATCCGGGGCCAGCTGCGTGTCTGAACCGAATCCGGCACGAGGCGGGGATGACGACGGTCCAGTACGTCGCCGCGACCGCCTTGTCGCTGGTCGTGTTCGTGGGCTTGGCGAACTTCGTCGTCGACCTCTACGCCAGGGGAGCGGTACGCGCCGCGGTCGACGAGGCGGCGCGAGCCGGCGCCACCGTCGACGCATCGGCGGCCGACTGCACGCGCCGGGCCCGGGACGTGCTCACGGCCCTGCTCGGCGGGGCTGCCGGCCGTTCCGTGCGGGTGTCGTGCCGTGAGACGGGCGGTGCGATGCGCGCCCGTGCCGACGTCGCGCTCCCGGGATGGCTCCCGGTGGTGCCGACGTGGTCGTTCCGTATCGATGCGAGGGTCACGAAGGAGCATCTACCGTGAGCGGCGGCTCGGAGCGCGGCTTCATCGCCACCGAATTGGCGATGGGGATCGGGTTGCTCGTCCTCCCGATCGCGTTGCTCGTCCTCACCCTGCCCGGGTGGTCGGAACGCCAGGCCACGGCGCGCATCATCAGCCGGGAGGTCGCGCGTCGTATCGCCCGCGACGGCGTGTGCGACCGCGGTGCGGCCCGGTCGTTGGGCGTGACCATGGCGCGCAACCTCGGAGTGCCCGCCGACGGCATCGAGGTCGACGTCGTGTGTCCCGGCGGAGCGGCGCTGACGCCAGGCGCCGACGTCGAAGCGCGCGTCACGGTACCGATGCCGGCCGTCGAGATCCCGGGGGTCGGCGCGGTGGGCGCGTGGTCGTGGACGGCTCGTCACCGCGAACCCGTCGATCGCTACGGGTCGGCCCCGTGAGGGCCCGGGGCGGGTCCGGGACGGTGACGCTCTGGTTGCTCGGGCTCTGCCTCATGCTCTTCGCGCTGGGCGGGATCAGCCTCGACCTGTGGCGGGGATTCTCCGCGCGGCGGTCGCTCGCCGACGCCGCCGACGCCGCCGCGCTCGCCGGTGCCTCGGCCATCGACGAGGCGCAGTACCGCGCGTCGGGCGCGGTGGTCCTCGTGCCCGCACTCGCGGAATCGCGAGCACGCGCGGATCTCGCCGGGCAACTCGATCGTGCGGCGCTGCGCTCGGTGTCGGTGCGGGCCGACGACGAGGCCGTGACCGTCGTGGTGCACGGCGAGGTCGGGTTCACGCTGCTCGGCATCCTCCAACCGGGGGCCTTCGACGTCCGCGTGACGGCCACCGCGACCCCCCGCCGGTCGGGATGAACGCGCCGCGCGGTCTCGTCACGATCGTGACCGCGGTCGTGCTCCTCGGCCTGGCCGTGCCGGTCCGGGCGCAGACCAGCGGTGGTGGGGAGCTGGGACCCGACTACGTGCGGGCGTCGGCCGCCGATCTCGGCGCGGGGACGTTCCCCGGTGCCGCGCTCCCCGGCGTGCCGCCCGCGGTGGAATCCCCCTACGACTGGAGCCGGACGCCCACCGGCGGTCGTTGCATGGTGTTCCCCGGTGCCGTCCCCCGCGGGCTGGTCGGCTCCGTCACCCCCCTCCCGGGGATCCTCGCGTTCCCCTACGTCTCGATCCGCGTCGGCGCGCTCCTCGGAGCGCCGCCCGGTGCGGTGCGGGTCGACGGGAACCCGGTGCTACCGCCCGGCGTCGTCCCGGCGGGGGACTTCGTGGTGGACGTCGCGACGCCGCGGGTCGGCACCGATCTGCTGATCGTCCCGCGCTGCGTCCAGCCCGGCGAGCCGTTGCTGCCGAGCGCCCCGAGCGCGGCCGAGATCTGGCAGCAGACGCCCCTGCCGCGCGCCACGGTCCACGCCAGCCCGCCCGGCACCCGCGCCTGGCCGGGGATCGTCAACCTCGAGAGCCGCTTCTGGGGTGCGGCGCTCCCGGACGTGCGGGCGACGGTCGAGCTGCGCGGCTACGTGGTGACCGTGGCCGCGCACCCCGTCGCCTACGCGTGGTCCTTCGGTGACGGCACCACCACGGTCGGCGCCGGTCCCGGCTCGCCGGAGGCGCCGGCGCGGGCCGAGTACCGCCGCCGCGGCGACTACGGCGTGGGGCTCTACGTGGTGTGGGCCGGCCTCGCCCGCACCTCGGTGCCGGCGTGGGGGCTCGACTTCGGTGACCAGTACCTCGGCACGGTCACGATCCCCGAGCGCTTCGTGTACCACGAGGCCGAGATCCGGGCGCTCCTCCGGTCGCGGACCGCCCGGGGGTAGCGTCTCCCGACGAGCCCCCACAGGGCACGGACCGATGCGGGTGACGGAGGCGGCGATGTTCAAGGCGATCGTGGTGGGGACCGACGGGTCGGCGGGCGCGTCGAAGGCGGTGCTCGCCGCCGCCGAGCTGGCGGCCACCCAGCCCGAGGCCGTGCTCCACATCGTCACCGTGCAGAAGCCCCTCTCACCCACCGCCCTGGCCGCGTCGGAGATGGCCGCGGCGGCGCCGGTGGCCGCCGAGCGCAGCTGGGAGCAGGAGATCAGGACCGAGCTGGAGCAGACGCTCGGGCGCGCCGCCGACACCGCGGGGCGGGCGGGTGACACGCGGATCGAGACCCACGCCCGGTTCGGCAGCCCGGCCGAAGTGCTGTGCGACATGGCGTCGCACCTCCAGGCCGACCTCATCGTCGTCGGCAACCGCGGGATGCAGGGCGGGCGGCGCTTCCTCGGCAGCGTGCCGAACTCGGTGTCGCATCACGCGCCGTGCAGCGTGCTGATCGTCGACACCATCGACGACTAGCCGGAGCCGATGACGGTCGGGGCGGGGGAGAACGCCGACCTGGGGACGGAGCCGGCGCGCCCCGGGATGGTGGCGCGCGTGCTCGACGTGTTCCGCGACCCGGTCCGTACCTTCCTGGTGCTGGCGATCGTCCTGGGCGGCTACCTCGCCGGCGTGGTGCCGCACTTTGCCGGCGTCGACGAGCCTGCGCACTTCTACCGCTCGTACCAGATCTCGACCGGGCAGTTCGTGCCCGAACGGTATCCGGGGTTGGAGTTCAGCGGCGCCTGGATCCCCATCGACGTGATCCGCGCGCGCCAGCGTGACTCGCGGGACTTCCTCGAGCACCAGGTGTCCCGCATCAAGGGCTACAAGCTGACGTACGACCCGGAGAAGGTCACGCGCTGCAACGCCGACCGCACCGAGTGCTTCGTGACGTTCTCCACGTTCGGAGCACCGCTTCCCTACCTTCCGCAGGCCGCCGCGATCTTCGTGACCCGGTCACTCGGCGCCGGCACCGACACGATGCTCGTCGCCGCACGGCTCGCGCTCCTGCTCGCCTACGTGGCGGTGGTGACGGTTGCGATCCGCCGGACCCCACGGTCGAAGTGGGCGTTCTGCGCGGTCGGCCTCCTGCCGCTCGCGGTGTTCCAGTCGTCGGCGTCGGTGTCACACGACGCGCTCACCATCGCGGTCTCGCTGGTCGTCGTCTCGTCCGCCTTGCGCACGATGGACGCGCCGCCGGGCGCCACCCGGACGAGCCTGTTCGTCGAGGCGGCGCTGCTGACGACGCTGCTGGCGAGCTGCAAACCCGGATACGCCGTGCTGGCGGGGTGCTACCTGCTCCCGCTCTTCGGGCCGCGCCGCCGGCGCGAGCTGTGGCCGCTCGCTCTCGCCCCGGTGCTCGGCGCGCTGGTGTCCGTCGTGTGGAACAGCGCGATCAGCGATCTCTGGAAGACCGACGCGGCACTCTTCGGGGTGCACGTGGACCCCGCCCGCCAACGCCACCTGCTCGTCACGGAGCCGTGGACCTTCGTCGGCGCCGCGCTCCGCACGGTGGTCGACGACTCCTGGCAGTGGGCGAAGCAGCTCGTCACCACGGGTCCGAGCGTGGCGGTGTGGCCGACCGTCGCGGTCGTGGCCGTGTTGGTCGTGCTGAGCGCGGCGTCGGTCCAGCGGTCGCGACAGGAGCCCGACGGCCTCGCGTGGTCGCAGCGGCTCGTGCTGGCGATCGTGTTCGTGGCCGGCTCGCTGCTCGTGCTCGGCGCGCAGTACGTGTACTGGTCGGCGCCCGGCGACGATGTCGTCGGCGGGATGCGGGCCCGCTTCTTCGTGCCGTTGCTCGTGCTCTTGCCGATCCTCGTGGGCCCGGCGCCGTGGCGGTGGGCGCGCGCCGCGACGGCCCGGGTGCCCGTCGCCCTCGCGGTGGTGCCGATCTACGTCGCCTTCGCGATCACGATCGCCTACCGCATGTACTGACCCCGGTAGGGTGACCGGACCGTCCCCCGACGAGGTGCTTGACCCTGATGCAGGCGTTCGACATCACGATCGTGCGTCGACGCACGGCCGGAGGGAACGCAGGGCCGGTGCCGGGGTGACCGACGCGCCAATGCCCGATGCACCCGTGACCGATCGGAAGCGGTTCTGGCGGCTCCTGCTGCTCGTCGTGCTCGGCGCGCTCGTGCTGCGCGTCGGCTACGTGATGCTGGCCAAACGAACCGAGCCCGTGCTCGGTGATCAGATCTACTACTCCGTGCAGGCGAACACCCTCGCCCGGGGTCAGGGTTTCACCGACCCCCGCGACGGCAGTCAGCAGGCCGAGCACCCGCCGCTGACCGCGCTCGCGCTCACGCCGACGTCGTGGGTCATGGAGCAGTTCGACCCGGGGGGCAGGCACCTGCTCGCCCAACGGCTCACCATGACACTCTTCGGCGCCGCCGTGGTGCTGCTGATCGGGTTGGTGGGCCGCACCGTCGCGGGCGACCGGGCCGGGTTGCTGGCCGCGGGCATCGCCGCGATCTACCCCAACCTCTGGATCAACGACGGCCTGGTGATGTCAGAGACCCTGGCGGCCCTGGCGGTCGCGCTCGCCATCATGCTCGCCTACGTGTTCCTCCGTGACCCGCGGCTCGCGAACGCGGCCTGGTTGGGCGCCGCGTGCGGCCTCGCGATGCTGGTCCGCGCCGAGCTCGGCCTCCTGCTGCCGCTCATGGTGCTGCCGGTGGCACTCTTCTCGGAGGCGTGCTCGTTCAAGCGCCAGATCGGGTTGTTCCTCCTCGCGTGTCTCGCCGCCCTCGCCGTGGTGAGCCCGTGGCTGGTCGCCAACCTGACCCGCTTCGACGAACCGGTGGTGTTCTCCACCAACGACGGGCTCACCATCTGCGGCGCCAACCTCCACCGCACGTACTACGGCGAGGGGACCGGGTTGTGGGCGCTCGACTGCGCCGGCTTCCCCGTGCCCAAGGGTGACCGGTCGGTGGTGTCGAACGCGCTGCGCAGCGACGGGTTCCACTTCATCCGCGATCACCTCGGCCGGTTGCCCGTCGTCGTCGCCGTGCGTGTCGCACGCGTGTGGAGCCTGTACGCGCCCGGTCTGATGGCGAACTACAACGTCAACGAGGGACGCGACGTCGAGATCTCGTGGGCCGGCTTCTTCGCGTTCTGGATCCTCGTGCCGTGCGCGGTCGTGGGTGCCGTCGGGTTGCGCCGTCGCCGGGTTCCCATCACGCCGCTGGTGGCGCAGTTCGTGATCGTGACCGTGACCGCGGCCGCGATCTACGGGATCACCCGCTTCCGGGTCCCTGCCGAGGTCAGCCTGGTGGTGCTGGCCGCGGTCGCGATCGACGGTTGGTGGACCCGGCGCGCGGTCACGGCGCGACCCGCCGCGCGACCTGCCGCGAGCGAAGCGATGTCGTCGTCGGCGTGAGCGCGTCCGGGTGGATCGCTCGCTTCGGGGTCGAGGTCGCGCACTGCGGTTCCGTCCTCGACGTGGGTGCGGTGCCGGGCGCCACACCGGTTGGTTCCTCGCGCGCGGTCACCCAACGGTCGCCGTCGACCGCGACCTTGGTGAGGCTCCAGGCGCCCGGCCACCGCGGCGGCGATGCCGCGCCCGACCGCGGCGCCGTCGACCGACGCCACGATCGCGGCGTAGCCGACGACGCGGGCCCGCTCGGCCAGCGCGCGCGTGCGAGCGCGTCGCGCAGCATGTACATCTGCGCCCAGCGCGCGCCCGCGGGGGCCGCCGCGGCAACTGCTTCCACCGAGACCGTCCCCGCCATCGACACCACATACACGGTTCCCGCCGCTCCCGCGCCGCGCGCGATGGTGACCTCGCTGTCAGCGGTGAACAGCGGTGAAGAAGCGCTGCATGGCGGTGGGTGCGACGAGGATCGGCGCCGTCACCGCCGTGCCGAGCAAGGTGGTGGACAGGTCCATCGTCGAGACGTCACGCAGCCGGTCCGGGAGCAGCACCCATCGCCGCCACGCGTCGACGTCGTCGCGCACAGTCGTGCCCGCGCCGCTGCCGCGCGCCAAGTAGTCCAAGGCGTACGGCTCGGCGACCGCCCCGGCGGCCTGCTCGTAGGCGTCGACGTCGATGAGCGGTTCGGGCACCGTCGCATGCTGGCAGGTGCGCTTACGCTCCCGCCGTCCGCCGGGAGGACGCCGGTTCGACAGTCGCGTGGCGTCCGGTGGAAGTGGGCGATCTGCGCGGGCGGCCGAACGTCACGGCGGCGACGATCGTCGTTCGCGGTACGAGCGGGCGTACTGAGAATGTTAGGGTCGCGGCCCCAATGCCTTTAAGCGAGAAGGAGACACACATGTCGCGCGGCCCGAGCACCCGGCCGCGCAGGTCCCGCCGGCGGACGTCGACCTTCGCCGTGTTGGGGCTGGCGCTCTTCGGCCTCGTCGTCGCCGCTTGCGCCCCGCCTCCGCCGCTCGGGACCGTGACCCCTCAAGTCGCGGCCGCGCCCGAGTGGCCGTTGATCGGCGATCCGAGCGTGCTGTGGAGCGGTGACCACTACTACGTGTTCAGCTCGAACTCGAACTCGAACCGCTTGCCGATCCACGTTGTCGACTCGCTGTCGCAGACCTACAGCATCCCGGCGTGGGACGGCATCGTGCAGGAGGGGATGCCGCAGAAGCCGGCCTGGGTGGCCGACAACGTGCTCTGGGCGCCCACCGTGGCGCAGATCGGCTCCACGTACGTCCTTTTCTTCGCGGCCAATCGCGTCAACCCGCCCGATCCCGCCAACTCCCAGTGCATCGGGCACGCGACCGCATCGTCGCCCGCAGGCCCCTACGTCGCCGAGCCGACGCCGTTCAATTGCGGGCTGGCTGGCACCGGGGGCGCGCTCGACCCGGCGTTGTTCCATGCGCCGAACGGCATCTGGTACCTGTACGCGGCGTTCGGGAACACAGAGAGCCCGATCAACGTGATCGTGCTCGACGGCTCCGGGAACGCGAACGCGCAACGCGTCCGGATATGCCCCCGCCTGGCCGTTCCCGATCCTCGGCAAGAAGTACGCCTGGGAGGGGAGCTTCATTGAGAATCCCTCGATGATCTACGACGCGTCCACCAATACCTACCTGCTGTCCTATTCGGCGGGGAACTGGGCGTCGGCCTCCTACTCGACCGGGCTGGCCCGGTGCTCGACACCGACAGGTCTGTGCGTGTCCAATCCGGCCGGTCCGTGGCTCGCGTCGAGCAACGGACGCACGGGTGTCGGCGGTCTGGACTTCTTCGCCGCCGCCGACGGGTCTCCCAAGGCCGTCTACGCGTCGTTCGCGGCGGGTCAGGAAGGACCGACCATGCGCCGGTACGGGACCGTGGCATCGGTCTCGCTCGGCAACAGCCCGTCGCTGGGCGCGCCGTGAGGTGACCGTCGCCTGATCGCGCGACGCGCGGTGTTAGCTTCGCCTTCATGAACGTGACGACCGAGTCGCTGCGGTCGGCATCGAACGACGACGCGCCGAGCCGGCCCGAGGTCACGACCGCCGACACCCGATTCCCCCGTTGGCTGCTCGGCATCGCGGCCGGCGCGGTGCTCGTCGGAGTGGTGTTGCGATTCCTGACCGCGTCGGATCTCTGGCTCGACGAAGCGCTCACGGTGAACATCGCCAAGCTGCCGCTGTCGGATTTGCACGGTGCGCTCCGACAGGACGGGGCACCTCCCGCGTACTACCTGCTGTTGCACGGGTGGATGTCGGTCTTCGGCTCCAGTGACGTCGCGGTCCGCGCGCTCTCGGGACTGTTCTCGGTCGCGACCCTTCCCGTGATCTGGTTCGCCGGTCGGCGTGTCGACCGCCAGGCACCTCCCGGTCCGATCACCACCGACTCGCCGCGCCAGCGGCTGCTCGGCGGGCTCGCCGTGATCGTGCTGGCCACGTCGCCCTTTGCCATCCGGTACGGCACCGAGGCCCGCCCGTATGCGCTCGTGATGTTCCTCGTGAGCGTCGGCTACCTCGCGTTCCGGCGAGCGCTCGAGCGGCCGTCGCTCGGGCGTCTCGCGGTGGTCGCGCTGCTGACCGGTCTGCTCCTCTACACGCACTACTGGTCGATCTACCTGTTCGTCGCGCTCCTCGGATTCCTCGTCTGGCGGATGCGAAGGGGGGACAGTTCGGCGCGCCGCGCTGCGCTGGCGGTGGCGGCGAGCATGGCCGTCGGCGCGCTGACGTTCCTGCCCTGGTTGCCGACCTTCCTGTTCCAGTCGCAACACACGGCGACGCCCTGGGGATCGGGCCAGGTCCCGATCGCCACGCTCCGCCAGACCCTCGATCAGTTCTCCAACGGCGCCTCGCTGGTCCACACGCCGGCCGATGCCGTGGCGTTGTGCATCGTGCTGCTCATCGCACTCGCGCTGTTCGGGAGGCCGAATGGTGCTGGGCACGTCGATCTCGAGCTGCGCACCACTCCGGCGGTGCGGTGGGAGGCGCTGATCGCCTTCGTCGCGCTCGTGGTGGGTCTCACAGCGGCATGGGTCACCGACGGTGCGTACGACGCCCGGTACGCGTCGGTGCTCTTCCCGCTGGTGGTCCTGGTCGTGGCCTACGGGTTCACGGCGTTCAGCGGCCGTACCCTGATGGCTGGCGCGGTCGCCGTCTTCGCGGTGGTGTGCTTGGTGGGCTCGGTGAGTAACGCGTTCGACAATCGCACGCAGGCCGGTGAGATCGCGGACGTGATCCTGGCCGACGCCCGACCCGGAGACGTGGTGGCCTACTGTCCCGATCAGCTGGGCCCCTCGGTGAGTCGCCTGCTCACCGGACGGAACGACCTGAAGCAGCTGACTTTTCCCGCGGGTGCCGCACCACAGCGAGTCGACTGGATCGACTACCACGAACGGATCAGCCGGACCGACCCGGCGGCGTTCGCCCGGAAGGTGATCGCCCGCGCCGCGGCGACGAGCACGATCTGGTACGTCACCTCGTCGAGCTACTACGGCATCGAGACGGAGTGCGCTGCGGTGCAGGCCGCGCTCAGCGCCGAGCGCCCCGGGTCCAGCATCCGGGTGTCGCAGGACGAGAAGACGTTCTTCGAGAGCGCCGGTCTCGTGGAGTTCCCGGGGAAGCGGTAGCCCGATCGGGCGCCGGAGCCGCGACCGTGTCGAAGGTGGCCCCGCATACTATCGGCTCCCGATGATTGCTTCCCCGCGGCGATGCGCATCGTGGGTCGCGCACGGAATGCGCTTCGCCGACGGACGGGCATGACCACCACAGCCGTCCCGCCGCGGCCGATCGCCCCGGCAGGTGGTTCGCCACGGGGCGGCACCTCGACGCGTTGGGACCGTCTCGGCTACGCCGCGCTGGTGGCACTCGCCTACGTGCCGATCCTGCTCACCTCACCCGGGCGCGTCGTCGCCGACACCAAGAGCTACCTCTATCTCGACCCCGGGCGCCTCCTCGACCGGGCACCGTCGATGTGGGATCCCAACATCGGACTGGGCACCGTCACCCACCAGAACATCGGCTACCTGTTCCCCATGGGCCCGTACTACTGGCTCATGCACATGGCTCGGCGTGCCGGCCTGGGTGTCGCAGCGGATCTGGCTCGGCAGCATCCTGCTGTTCGCGGGGCTCGGTGTGCTCTTCCTGCTGCGGACGCTGCACGTGCGTGGTCCCGGTGTGCCGGCCGCCGCGCTGCTCTTCATGCTGTCGCCCTATTCGCTCGACTTCGCGTCACGCATCTCGGTCATCCTGCTGCCGTGGGCGGCGTTGCCCTGGATGATCGCGCTCGGTGATACGGGCGTTGCGCGACGAACGGCGATGGAAGTACCCGGCGATCTTCGCGATCGTCGTGCAGATCGTCGGCAGCGTGAACGCGACCGCGTTGGTGTTCGCAGGGATCGCGCCCGTGCTCTGGATCCTCTACGCCGTGTTCGTGGAGCGCGAGGTCGAGCGGCGGCACGCCCTGAAGGTCACCGCGCGCATCGGCCTGCTCACCGTCTTGACGTCCCTGTGGTGGATGGCCGGTCTCTGGGCGCAGGGCAACTACGGGCTCGACGTGCTCAAGTACACCGAGACACTCGAGACGGTGTCGGCGGCATCGCTGGCGAGCGAGGTGCTCCGCGGGCTGGGCTACTGGTTCCTCTACGGGCGCGACAAGCTCGGGCCCTGGACGGAGTCGAGCGTCGACTACACGCAGCACCTCTGGTTGATCGCGATTGGCTTCGCCATTCCGACGCTCGCCATGGTGTCGGCCGCGTGCATCCGGTGGCGCCACCGCGTCTACTTCGTGCTGCTCGCATTGGTCGGCGTGGTGGTGGCGGTCGGAGCACATCCGTACACCGAGCCGACGGTGCTCGGTGGGTTGTTCAAGGCGTTCGCCGCGTCGTCGAGCTTCGGTTTGGCGCTCCGCAGCACCGGCCGGGCCGTACCGCTGGTCGCCCTCGCGTTCGCGGTGTTGCTCGGCGCCGGGGTCAACGCCGCCGCGGCCCGGTGGACGGTGCGGGGGGTGCGGAAGCGAGGGCTGGTGCTCGCGGGCCTTATCATCGTCCTCGCGGTCGTCGACCTCCCGGCCCTCTGGAACGGGTCCTTCTACGGATCCAACCTGCAGCGCGACGAGACGATCCCCTCCTACTGGACGCAGGCCATCGCGGCGCTCGATCGACAGCCGCACGACACGCGGGTTCTGGAGATCCCCGGGGCCGACTTCGCCTCGTACCGGTGGGGCAACACCGTCGATCCGATCACGCCCGGGTTGATGGATCGACCATACGTCGCGCGGGAGCTCATCCCGTGGGGTTCCCCGGCATCGGCCGACCTGTTGAACGCGCTCGACCGGCGACTCCAGGAGGGCGTGCTCGACCCGGCGGCGATCGCGCCCATCGCACGCCTGATGAACGTGGGCGACGTCGTCTACCGGGCCGACCTCGAGACCGACCGCTTCGACCTCGCACGCGCCGTGCCCACTTGGCTCCTCCTCACCCAGCCGCGACCCGCGGGGCTCGAGGCGCCGACCACCTACGGGAACAGCCTCGGCCCGCCGCTGCACTTCAGCCAGATCGACGAAGTGGCGCTCGCCCTGCCGCCCGCCGCCAAGGAACCGCCGCCGGTGTCGGTGTTCCCCGTTCAGGGGACGCAGCCGATCGTCCGCGCGGCAGCCGGGGATGCCCCGCTGATCGTCTCCGGTGACGGCGAGGGGTTGGTCGATCTGGCGCCCACCGGGCTGATCGACGGCCGGGGCGTGATCCTGTACTCGGGCAGCTATGCGAACGACGCGGCGGCGCTGCGTCGCCAAGTGTCCGAGCCGGGCTCCGTGCTGGTCGTGACCGACTCCAACCGGAAGCGAGGTCGGCGGTGGGGGGCCATCAAGGACATCGAGGGTGCCACCGAGCGGGCCAACGAGTCGGCCTTGACCAAAGACGAGGCCGATGCCCGCCTCGACGTCTTCCCGGGTGCGTCGTCGGATGCGTTCACCGTGATCGCACCGAGTGCCGCCGAGGTCAGCACGTCGCGGTACGGAAACCGGATCACCTACTGGACCGAGGAGCGCGGCTCCCGGGCCTTCGACGGCGACGTCAACACGGCCTGGGAGTTCGGCACGCACGACCACGTCATTGGAGAGCGTCTTCAGGTCGCGCTCGACCACCCGATCACGACGGAACACGTCAACCTCGTACAACGGCTCCACGGCGACAACACCAGGTACGTCACCGCCGTCACCCTCACGTTCGACGGCAAAGAGGCCGTCACCGTGCCCCTCCACGATGCGTCCCGCACTCCGGCCGGCGAGACGGTGACCTTCCCGAAGCACACGTTCAAGGAGATGGAGATCGCGGTCGCCGACACCAACGTCGGCGACGACATCCTGGGTCCCGTGAACAACGTCGGATTCTCCGAGATCCGCCTGCGGGACGACGCTCCCGGCGCCCGAGACGTGCGCGTGGACGAGGTGGTCCAGATGCCGACGGATCTCATCCGCGCCGCGGGACCCAGGCCGCGAGCCGTCCGCTCGTCTACGAGATGAGCCGATCGCGGACCATCGTGATCCCCCCACGGACCGCGCAGGACGAGCCGGCGCTGGTCCGGCAATTCGAGGTCCCCGGGTCGCGCACGTTCGGCGCCGCCGGGACCATCCGGCTGGCGACCGCGGCGGACGACGCGACCATCGACGCCGACCTCGGGATACCCGACGCCGCCCACGGTGGCGTCACCGTGACCACGTCGCAGCACCTGCCGGGATCGGTCGAGCAGCGCGGATCGGCGGCGCTCGACGGCGATCCCACGACCGCGTGGAGCACCGCGTTCGGGTCACCTGCCGGACAGTGGATCGAGGTGCAGACGGCAGCCCCGACGACCTTCGACCACCTCGATCTCCAGCTCGTCGCCGACGGGAGGCACTCGGTGCCGACCCAGATCCAGATCGAGGCCGGTGGCCAGGCGCGGACGGTCGACCTCCCCGCCATCACCGACCAGCGGGCGAAGAACGCGACGGTCAGCGTGCCGGTGAGCTTCGCGCCGCTCACGGGCTCGACCATCCGGGTGACCATCACCGGGGCGCGGAACGTCGTGACCACGGAGTACCACGAGATCGTTCCCATCAACATGCCCGTGGCGGTGGCGGAGCTCGGCATTCCCGGCGTGCGCCGGGCGCCGGTGCCGCCCACGATGTCCGGCACGTGTCGGACCGACCTGCTGCAGGTCGACGGACGACCCATCGGCATCCGCCTCTCCGGCACCACCGGCGCGGCCACCGCCCTCGATCCGATCGACTACCAGCTGTGCAACCCGACCGATCCGACGGCGCCGGCGCCGTCGCTCGCGCTCGACAAGGGCACCCACGAGATCCGCTCCACCCCGGGCACCAGCTCCGGCATCGACGTCGACGGCCTCGTCCTCGGCTCGGAGGCCGGTGGCCGCCCGATGACGCTGGGTCCCGGCGGCGCGGTCACCAGCGCCGAGACCGTCGCGGCCCACCCCGCCGGTGGCGCGACGGTGCAGGTCGTGGGCAACGGTCGCACCAGGCTCACGCTGAAGGTCACCGGAGCCACTCCGGGCTCACCGTTCTGGTTGGTGCTGGGTGAGAGCAACAACGCTGGCTGGCAGGCGACGATCGCCGGACGGGACGCGGGCGGCTCGACGTTGGTCGATGGGTACGCCAACGGCTGGTTCGTCCACCCGACATCGTCGACGTTCACGGTCACCCTGAAATGGAAGCCGCAGGAGACGGTCTGGATCGCCCTGGCGATCTCGGCGGGGGCGATGCTCCTTTGCATGTTCCTCGCCCTGCAGAGAAGGCGACGCGGGATGTCGATCCAGGCGTGGTACCGCGATCCGGAGCCGGTGCTGGCGAACCCTCTGGTCATCCCGGGAACGGCGACGTCCGGCGCCGGGTTGGTGGTCGGGCCGGTGCTCGCAGGCCTGGCCGGACTGGTCTTCGCTCGCTGGTGGGTCGGCGCGGTGGCCGCGCTGTGCGTGCTGGCGGCATTGCTCCGCCCGCGGCTCAGGTTCCTGCTGACGGTCGGCGCGCCGGCCGCGGTCGCGTCTGACCGGGCTCTACGTGGTGGTCCAGCAGTACCGCTACCACTACTTCAGCTCGTTCGACTGGCCTGCCAATTTCGAACGGGTGAACGATCTGGTATGGCTCGCGGTGATCCTCCTCGCGTCCGACGTCGTGGTCGAGCTGGTACGGAGGCCACGGCGAGGCAAGGTCGCTCAAGGTCCGCCGAGCGACGGGGCGTTGCCCAGCGAGACGGAGGCGACGGTGCCGTAACGGCGCTGGCCCGGGCCTTCCTGGCCGGCGGCGAACGAGGCGTAGGCCGCCTTCTGGGATCCGTCGGTAGCGGTGAAGAAGCCGAGGCCGCTCGTCCCGCTGGCCGTGGGCAACGGGCGAGTAGGCCAGGAGGTACGTGCCGGTGGAGGGGTCGTAGGTCATGGACGGGTTCTCGATGAACCGGCCTTCCCAGGCGAAGTGCTTCCCGAGGACCGGGAACCCGAAGTAGCCGGCGTAGCCGGAGGCATCACGGCTCGCGTTGGCGTTGGGATCGAGCACGAACGCGTAGATCAGCGACTCGGTGTTGCCGAACGCGGCGTACAGGTACCACACGCCGTTGTGGTCCCGGAACAGATCGGGGTCGAGGGCGACCGCCGGTACCGCCGAGCCCACAGCTGAACGGCGTCGGCTCGGCCACGAACGGACCCAAGGGTGATGTGGCGGCGCCGTGGCGGCGGTGCGGGGGTCTCCACGCCTCGTGCGACCTTCAACGGTACGGTACCGAGCGCGGATGATGCCACCGGCCGATCTCCCAATCCTCGCCGTCACGTTCCGTGAGACGACCCAGATGGCGGCGCTGCCGTGTCGCTTGAGCCGCCGCGGCGCAAGGCACCGGCGACCGGCAGGTGACGACCACGGCGATCGGCACGAGAAAAAGGGGACGAAGGTCTCGCGGCGTGACCTCCGGGTCGCCGCGGTGCCGTGGGTGGTGGCGCGTGTACTCGTGCTCGGCGCGCTCGCGCTCGTCGCGCGACCTCTTCACCAAGATCGGCGCGCCGCCCCGCCCGGTCGCGCTCGGCCAGGGCCTCTTCGCGTGGGACGCGGCGTTCTACCGCGACATCGCTGAGCACGGCTACCGCGCCGTCGGGGAAGCGTCGCTGCGTTTCTTCCCGCTGGTGCCGCTCGTCTCACGCGGGCTGGGCTGGGTGTTCCTGGGCCACACTGCCTTCGCGCTGCTCGTGCTGGCCAACGGCTCGGCGCTGGTGTTCGGGGCGCTGTTGCACCGTCTCGTGTTGCGCGAGACGGGCGATGTCGGGACCGCCCGCCGGGCCGCGTGGTTCGCCGCGTTGTTCCCGGCGGCCACGGTGCTCGTGCTGGGCTATGCGGAAGCAACCGCGATGATGCTGGGCGCGGTGATGTTCCTCGGCCTGCGGTCGCGGCGGTTCGGATGGGCCACGGGCGCGGGGTTCCTCGCTGGGCTCTGCCGGCCGGTGGGTGTGCTGCTGGTGATCCCCGCCGCGGTGGAGGCGGCGCGGGACTGGCGGAGCACCCCGGCGAAGGAGCGGGCGGCGCGCGCGAGCGCGGTCGTGGCCCCGGCCGCGGGCGCCCTCGTGTACCTCGCCTGGGTCGGCAGCGAGTTCGGCGACTTCTGGAAGCCGATCTCGCTGCAGAACCGGGCGACGCTCCGGGGCGGGTTCCAGGACCCGGTGACCCGGACCATCGACGCGGTCGGGGATCTCGTCGGTGGCGACCGGTTCGGTTCCGGCCTCCACATCCTCTGGGCGCTGGTGTTCGCGGCCCTCCTCGTGGTGCTGATCCGGCGCACGCCCGCCTCGTACTCGCTCTACGCCGCGGCCACCCTCGTGCTCGGGCTCTCGGCCCACAACCTCGACTCCTTCGAGCGCTACTGCATGAGCACGTTCCCGTTCCTGCTCGCGCTGGCGATGGTGACCGACCGCGAGGAGCTCGAACGGGGGGCACTGGTGCTCGCGGGCGCGGGCCTGGTGGGGTACGCGGTGTTGGCATTCCTCGGCATCTCGGGCCCCTGAGCCGCCAGCTCCGGGCACCGGATGAGCCAGCTCCGGGCACCGGATGGTCAGGTCCCGCCCCGTAGACTGCCGGGGCGCGAGGCTGGGCGGTCAGAGCCCTCGCGAACCCTTGTGAAGCATCGTCCCGTCCGGAGCGTCGACCTGTGAGCGAATCCACACCGAAAGCCGACCACGACGTCGTCATCATCGGGGCGGGGCCGGCCGGCCTCACCGCGGCCTACATGCTGGCGAAGCGCGGCGTGGCCCCCACGGTGCTCGAGGCCGACACGGTCGTGGGTGGCATCAGCCGCACCGCGGTGCGCGACGGGTGGCGCTTCGACATCGGTGGGCACCGGTTCTTCACCAAGGTGAAGCCGGTCAACGACCTCTGGTTCGAGATCCTCGGCCCCGACGAGTTCCTGCGCCGTCCCCGCATGAGCCGCATCTACTACCGCGGCAAGTTCTACGACTACCCGATCAACGCGAAGAACGCTCTGACGAACCTCGGACCGGTCGAAGCCGTGCGCTGCATGGCCTCGTACCTCTGGGTGCGGGTCAAGCCGCCGAAGGACAAGACCACGCTGGAGGGTTTCGTCGCCTCGCGGTTCGGCTGGCGGCTCTACGAGCACTTCTTCAAGACGCAGAGCGAGAAGGTCTGGGGCGTGCCGTGCACCGAGATCCAGGCCGACTGGGGCGCGCAACGCATCAAGGACCTGTCGATCTGGCGCGCGGTGGTCGACGCGCTCACCCCTAAGCGGGTGAAGGCGCGCCGCAGCAAGGGCCAGCAGATCACCAGCCTCATCGAGGAGTTCAACTATCCCAAGTACGGACCCGGCCAGATGTGGGAGAAGGCCACCGAGCTCATCACCGAGAGCGGCTCGAAGGTCGAGTTCGAGTCGACCGTCACGAAAGTCGAGCACGCCGACGGGCGAGCGGTCGCGGTGACGACGGACTGCAACGGGGTGACCAACCGGTACGAGTGCACCGACGTCGTGTCGTCGATGCCGATCAGTGCGCTGCTCGAGGCGATGGACCCGCCGGTTCCCGACAACGTGCGGCACGCAGCCGAGTCGCTGCGCTACCGCGCACATCACCGTGGGTCTGGTGGTGCCCGAGGAGTTCAGCTTCCCGGACAACTGGATCTACATCAACGACGCCAACGTGAAGGTCGGCCGCGTGCAGAACTTCGGCCGGTGGTCTCCGTACCTCGTGAAGGACGGGCGCACCTGTCTGGGGCTCGAGCTTTTCGTCGACGAGGGCGACGAGTGGTGGACCAAGAGCGACGAGGAGCTCATCGCGACCGGGACGCGCGAGATGGACCAGATCGACCTGATCGACGGATCGAAGGTCGAGGTGGGCTACGTCGTCCGGACGCCGAAGGCGTATCCGTTCTACGACGCCGAGTACAAGGCCAACGTCGAGACGTTGCGCCGCTGGCTCGGTGAGCACGCCCCGAACGTGTATCCGGTCGGCCGCAACGGCATGCATCGGTACAACAACCAGGACCACTCCATGTACACCGCGATGCTCAGCGTGGAGAACATCTTCGGCGCCGATCACGACGTCTGGTCCGTGAACGTCGACGAGGAATACCACGAAGTGGTCGCGGAGTCATCGAGTTGACGTGAGCCCGACCGGGGGGCCTCCACAAGAGATCGGCGCGGCGGGGTTCGAAGCGGGTCCCACCTTGCACTTCCCGTGCTTCGACGCGTTCCGGTTCTTCGGGATGACGATGGTGCTGCTCGTGCACGCGGCATTCGCCACCCGCCCCTGGGTGCAGGAGCACCTCCCCGAGTGGATTCAGTCGCTCCTGCAGCGCATGGACGTCGGCGTGGCGATCTTCTTCGTCCTGTCGGGGTTCCTGCTCTTCCGCCCGTTCGTCGCGCGGCGCCTGGCCGACAAGCCGACGATGAAGACGAGTACCTTTCTGCGCCGACGCACGCTGCGGGTGCTTCCCGGCTACTGGTTCGCGCTGACGTTCTGCGTGGTCGTGCTCGGCCAGGCGCTCGGCAGTGTCAAGGACGCCTTCCTCTACTACTCCTTGCTGTTCCCCTTCGCCAGCCAGAACGTCGCCCTGGGTGGCGGGCCGGGGCACGAGGGCGACTACGCGATCCCGCAGGCCTGGAGCCTCACCGCCGAGTTCGTGTTCTACCTGATGCTGCCGGTGGTGGCGATCCTCCTCGTGCGCCTGGCGGCGAAGAAGGCGCCGCTCACGCAGGTGCGCTACGCCCTGTTGATCTGCCTCGGCCTCTATCTCTTCGGCCAGCTGTTCCGCCTCTACTTCCTGGTCGCCTCTCCGTCGTGGGAGCGGGTGGCGACGATCTGGGCCCCCAACTGGATCGACTTCTTCGCCATCGGGATGGGGATGGCCGTGTTCAGCGCGGCCCACGGCGCGGGGATGAAGTTGCCCTCGATCCTGCGCGTGCTCGGTGACCACCCGGCCTGGTCGTGGTGCGTGGCCGCGGTCGTGGGCCTGAGCTTCGCCACCTTCCGGCCTCCGGACATGCCCGGCGTCTACGGCGCCGAGTACTGGTTCCGGTGGTTCCTCTTCGGCGTGTTCGCGTTCTTCCTGCTCGCGCCCGCGATGTTCGGCGACCAGACGCAGGGGGTCGGCCGGCGGATCCTGGCCAGCCGTCCGCTCGTGATGCTCGGGACGGTGTCGCTGGGCTTCTACCTCTTCCACCTCGCGGTGATGGGGGACGTGCAGGAGTGGTTGGCGCCGTCGGGCACGAGCAGCGTGTTCTACGGCAGCCTGCCCGCAGTGTTCGGCCTCACCTGCGTCATCTCGATCGCGCTCGCGTTCCTGAGCTACTACGTGGTGGAGAAGCCGTTCCTGCGGTTGAAGGACCGACCGATCGCGTCCCTGTGGCGACGCCAGGCGGTGGACGCGTGACGTCGGGCCCGCGCACGCTCGTGATCATTCCGGCCTACAACGAGGAGGCGTCGTTGCCGGCCGTGCTCAAGGAGCTGGCCGAGCAGACCCCGGAGTACGACGTGCTCGTCGTGTCGGATGGCTCGACCGACCGCACCGCCGAGCTCGCGCTCGCCACCGGCGTGCACGTGGCCGCGCTGCCGTTCAACCTCGGGATCGGCGGCGCGCTGCGGACCGGCTTCACGTTCGCGGTGCGGCGGGGCTACGAGCGCGCGGTGCAGTTCGACGCCGACGGGCAGCACGATCCGCTCGCGGTCCAGGCGCTGCTCGACGGCCTCGATCGCGGCGCCGACATGGTGATCGGCAGCCGCTTCACGGAAGGGGGCGCGGTCACCTACGAGGTGAGCGGCATCCGGCGACGCGCGATGAAGGTGCTCCAGCGGCTGGTGGGCGTGCTCGTGCGCCAGCACTTCACCGACACCAGCTCGGGCTTCCGGGCGTTCTCGCGCCCGATGCTCGAGTACTTCGCGAAGTCCTACCCGGTCGAGTACATGGATTCGGTCGAGGCCCTGGTGCAGGCGTGCAACGGAGGGTTCCGCGTGGAGGAGGTGCCCGCCAACATGCGGGGGCGCACCGGGGGCGCGCCCAGCACCCGCAACTTCAAGCTGGTCTATTACTACGTCCGGCTGCTGGTGGTGCTCCTGGTGTCGACCACCAGCCGCGGGCAACGGGCCCGGCGCACGGCCAAACGCGACGGGGGCGACCGGTGAGCGGACGACCATGAGCACCGGAGCCCACGTCCTGGTCATCGTGCTCGCGGCGGGCGTGATCGCGTTCATCGTCCATCTCGTACGGAGCCGGCGCCTGCGGGCCAAGTACTCGGTCCTCTGGTTCTCGATCGGCCTCGGCCTCGCGGTGCTGGCGATCTTCCCGGACCTGTTGGTCTGGCTCTCCGACCTGGTCGGCATCGGTTACCCGCCGGCCACGTTCATGCTGCTGGCCCTGAGCTTCCTGCTCGTGTTGGTGCTGCACTTCTCGTGGGAGCTGTCGCGCCTCGAGGACCGCACCCGGGCGCTCGCCGAGGAGCACGCGTTGCTGCGGGAAGAGGTCGAGGAACGGCTCGGGCCGCGTCCCGAGCGCGACTCAGGCTGACGCGGCGCGGGCCGCGACGATGAGGCCGTCGGCCGCGTAAGGACGGCCCAGGCGAGCCAGCAGGCGTTCCGCTCCGAGGACGGCGCGGGCGCCGGTGGTGAGCAGACGGCTGCGGGGGTCGGTCCCGCCGCTCTTCACCTGTTGGAGGAAGACCGCGTGCTCCACCGGCTCCCACCGGTGGCGCGTGAGCATGGCATCGAGCGTCGTGCACGTGTACATCACGACGTGATCGGGGTGGTTGACCTCGTAGTTCCCGAGGAGGGCCGCCGCGTTCACGAGGCCGGTCGCGTTGGGCGTGGTGACGACGAGCATGCCGCCCGGCGCGACGAGCGCGTGCACGCCGTCGAGGAAGGAGCCGGGGTCGTCGAGGTGCTCGATGACCTCGCCTGCGACCACGAGATCGGCCGGAGCCAGACCGAGCGCGCGCACCGCGTCGACGTCACGGCAGTCGACGACGTGCGCGGCGTAACCCCGTTGGCGGGCGTCCTCGACCCCGGCGGGATCGAGGTCGAGACCGACCAGGTCCGCCGCGACGTCGGCGAGGTGTTCGTGGAGCCACGCCCCCGCGTCGAGGTTCAGGGTCTGGCACCCGGCGTCGACGAAGCCGATGTGGATCACCCGCTTGCCGGCGGCGAGCCCGCACAGGTACTCGAAGCGGTCGACCAGCGCCGCCGGCGGGAGTCGGTGGACCATCTCGAGCTGTGAGAAATGGGTCGCGTCACTCATGGGGCGGGGACCTCGGAGAGTCGTTCGGCGAGCGGGGGACCGGCGCGGCCCCGGAGGATGGCCTCGACCTTGGCGAAGGTGCGGCGCCGGTTGTACCAGAGCAGGCGGCTGCCGAGCCGACCGGCGTCGGGCACGACCCAGAACTCCTCGTCGGGGTCGAAGTCGTACGGGTGGCAGTAGATCCAGAGCAGCTGGCGCTTCCCGGCGCCGCGCCGCGCCGCGGCCGACGCCGGGCCCGGGATCGCTCGGAGGTACACGCCCCCGAGGTAGGGGAGCCCGACGCTGCCCGCCCGCGCCACCGGGCAGGGCAGCTCGACCAGGCCGCTCGGCCACCGGAAGGGTGAGGTGGGCACGGTCGGGTCGCCGAACAGGGGGCTGCGGGCCGGCAGCACGCTCGACGAGTAGGTGAACCCGACCTCCGCGAGCACGTCGGCGGCCCAGCGCGACTCGGGCACCAGCGAGAAGGTCGGCGCCCGGAAGCCCGCCACCGGCGCCCCCGCGAGCTCCTCGAGCAGCTCCTTGCCGCGCCGGGCGTCGGCGCGGAAGGTGTCGGGGTCGAGCTCGGTGAGCGGCTGGTGGCGCCAGCCGTGGAGGCCGACCTCGTGGCCACGCGCCGCGACCTCGCGCACCAGCTCGGGGTGGGCGGCGGCGGTCTCACCGACCACGAAGAACGTCCCGCGCACGTCGCGCGCGTCGAGGAAGTCGAGCACCGAGCGCGTCGAGCGCGGGATAGCGCACCTCCCCGTCGGTCGACGGGCGGTGGTCCTCGAGGTCGAGGGTGAACGTCACCTGCTCGTTGGTCAATACGCGTCCATGTCGAGGAACTCGAACGTGTCGACCGCCAGGGTCTCCTGGTCGACGGCGGGCGACAGCGACCGCAGGATCAGGTGCAACGGTGAGGGCTGCAGGCGGCGCGGCGGCTGGAAGCCGCGTACCGTGACCCTGCGGTTGAATCCCGCGTAGACCGCGTACGGCGCGCGGTGGAACCGGCACGCCGCACCGACCATCGTGTCGGCCCGGAGCGATTGGTGGCCGCCGGTGCGCCGGAACAACTTCAGGATCACCGCGGCCCGGACTCCGAAGCGCGTGTCGCGGGTGGTGACGGCGACGAGGTCGTCGCTGGCGTGGACCGCGTACGTGGCGCTCGGGCACGCGAGCCGCCAGCGGAGGTACTCGGTGGTGTACGAGTTGGTGTAGTGGTCGACGGGAAAGTCGTCGAGCCCGGTCGTGAGCCGGGCGAACTCTTCGCTCTCGAGGAACGCAGGTTCGACCCGGTGGCTCGTCACCGCGCGTCCCTTGAGCCCCGGCACGCAAACCCTGACCGGGAGCGGCCCCGGCGTCTTCCACCCCATGTACTTCACGACCGCGCCGATCGACTTGTCGTTGCACACGCCGGTGGAGAGCTGCCACCCGGCCTCGCCGGCCTCGGCGTAGATCTCGGCGCCGAGCTTCTGGAAGTAGCCCTTGCGCTGGGTACCGCTGCGGGTGACCGCGTGGAGCGAGAAGGCCGCGGGGACGACACCGTCGGGACCGCGGTAGCGCTGGGGGACGAGCGCGTAGTGCGCGACCCGCAGCCCGTCCTCGTCGACGCCCCGCTGGATCGCGGGCCCGTAGGGGTTCTCGTCGTAGAGCCAGTGGAGGTAGGTCTCGTCGACGTAGCGGGCGGCCGGGAGCTCGCGCGCCAAGAGCTCGGTGTTGAGCCGGTTGTCGTCCCCGGTGGGTTCGCGCGCGGGCGGTTCGGGATCGACGGCCGGCATCGAGGACGAGCGTACCTGGGCCGCACGACGCTTGCCGGTAACCAGGCCGCGGCAACGCCCGCCACTAAGATCGCCCGCCATGCCGGAATCAGTCGGCTTCAGCGGCTCACAGCTGTCTCGCCTCTACTCGAACCGCTTCACGCGCCAGGAACTCGCGTTCAAGGTGGCGATGTGGAAGATCTTCTGCGAGGAGTTCTTCCAACGGTACGTCGAGGACACCGACGCGGTCGTCGACCTCGGCGCGGGCACGTGCGAGTTCATCAACGCGATCCACTGCGGCGACAAGATCGCCGTCGACCTGAACCCCGATGTCGAGCGCAACATCCACGACGGCAAGGCGATCGTCGCCGCGAGCAACGCGATGCCCGAGATCCCCACCGGCTCGGTCGACGTCGTGTTCACGTCGAATTTCTTCGAGCACCTCCCGAACAAGGCGGATCTCATCGGCACGCTCGAGGAATGTCACCGCATCCTGCGCGACGACGGTCGGTTGATGGTGGTCATGCCCAACATCAGGTACCTGCCCGGGCGGTACTGGGACTATTTCGACCACCATCTCGCGCTGACGCACTTCAGCCTGGTCGAAGCGCTGGCGCTCTCGGGGTTCCGTCCCGAGGTCGTGCTGCCGCGCTTTCTGCCGTACACCATCAAGCACTCACGGGTGCCGCGTCTGCTCCCGCTCGTGCGCCTCTACATGAGGATGCCGTGGGTCTGGCGATTCGTCGGCAAGCAGATGTTCGTGGTGGGGCGCCGAGTCGAGCTCACGGACGCCGTCACCACGTTCGACTGACCGCCGAGGTCGTCGCTGTCGTCAGTGGGCGTTGCGCCGGTAGACGTCGACATTGGCGGGACCGTTGATCCCGAGGCCGACGTCCGAAAAGACCTTGTGGTAGCCGGCTCGCAGCGCGGCGGCGAGGTCACCCCGCTTGGCGAGCCGATTCGACAACGAGCCGCGGAGCCCGAACACGAAGTCGTCGACACCCGTGAGCACGATCAGGGTGGGGCGGCGTGACTCGATGATCGAACGCAGTTGGCGGCGGTTCACGTAGCTGTACGCCTTGGCCTGTGTGCTTGTCAGGTCCTCGTACGAGAACACGCCGAACGTGACGTCCCGCACCAGCTTCCGATCGGCCGCGTACGTCGCCGGCTGGCCCCAGAGCGCGAGCACCTCGTCATCCGGTCCGGTGTTGGCCTTCACGAATCCCGCGACGCGGTTGGCGGCGGCGACGCTCTCGGGCGCGCCGTCGGCGACGACATAGCCACTCGCGCTGGGATGGACCGTGGTCAACACGCCGAGGAGCACGACGAGAACGCCGGCTCCGACGGCGAGCGCCGGACGCACCGCGAGGCCGCCGTCGGCGCCGAAGATGCGCCGGGTGAGGAAGATCACCGGGATGGCGATCACGACGGGGATCACCGGCGCGAAGTACTCGACCGGAGCGAATTGCCCGGCGGGAAGTTGCGAGGCGAGATAGATGAGCAGGCCGACGGCGATGATCGGATACTCGACGTGTCGACGCAGGTAGCCCCGGAGGTCGGTGGAGGTGGCCGTGGCGACGACCGCCGCGCCCCACAGCAGTGCGTAACCCCAGTACTCGCCGAACCAGTCCGGGAGACGCGACGTGACGATGGTGTCGAGTCGGGTCGCCGTCGACGCGTCGTACCAGAGGAGCTGGTGGAACGAGTACAGGTCGAAGCGAGCGGCCGACAGGTCGAGCAGCACGAATGCGAACGCGACGATGGCGCCGGCGCCCCCGATGAGTGCGACCCGGATCCGGGTGCGCGAGTCCGGCGCGCACCACAGCGCATAGAGGATGACCATCCCGGCGAGCGGTATCCCGGAGGACCGGCTGAGCGCGAGTCCCACCGCCGCCGCGGTCGCCAGTGGCAGCGTCCGTGTACGCGCCGCCGGCGACGTGAGCGTGGCGAGGAGTGCGGCGAGGAAGAACGCGACGATGGCGTAGGTCTTGGTGAGCGTGAGGTTGTAGATCGTGGTGGGAGCGGCGAGGCACAGCAACCCGACTGCGGCGGCGCCGAATCGGTTCGCCTCCCGCCACGCGACGCGTACGCAGAGTGCGACCGCCCCGATCGCGAAGACGACCGATACGACCCGACCGAGGTAGAGGCTGGGCTTGACGAGCTGCACCAGCCCGTAGACGTACGGCAGGAGCGGCATCTGGGTGAAGCTGAAGTCGCGGTACGGCAGTTGACCGCGATAGACGAGACGCGACACGTACAGGTACCAGCCTTCGTCGGCGTTCAACGCGCCCCGTACGACGAAGAGCAGGCCGAGCCCGGCGGTCAGCACGACGGCTGCCACCGCGACGATCCCGGCCACGGCCGGGCCGTCGAAGCGCCGCCGTCGGCTCCCCTCGGCCGTGGCGGGTGCGGGTTGCGGGTTCGTCATCGGCGACTCACGCCCGGGACCTCGTAGAGCAGATCGGGGCCGAAGCGGCCGACCAGTCGCAGTGGCCTCGCCTGTGCCGGGTCGAGCAACTTGCTCCACACGCCCCCGCTCGCCCAGTCGCGCACGACGACGAAACGGACGCCGAGGGTTCGCAGCCGCGCCAGCGCATCAGCGTCGGGCAGCCGGCGCATGGCCTTCGACAGCTCGACCCAGGACGGCGGGAAGTAGCCCGAGTAGCCGTTGGGGGTGACGCGGTGGTGCGCGGTGGTTCCGTAGACGTTCTCGGCCTGGCGGAATCCGCTCAACGCGCCGGCGGCGGGGCCCGGCTCGAGGGCGGGGAGGTAGAGGACCCCGCCCGGCGCGCTGATCGTGGCGAGCTCCTGATCGACCGGCGTGACGCGGATGTCGGGACGCCCGGTCCACGGCGCGTACCCCTCGACCAGGACGCCCAGCACGGCGACGGTGGCCACGAGCCCCACCGCGCGCCGCGTCGACAGCCGCGTCCGCTCCGCGACGGTGCGGCCGACGGCCTCCGCGCCCAGCCCCGCGAGCAGGCCGACACCGAGCAGACCGACCACCCAGGCCCGACCGGTGGCGCGCAGCGCCTCCCAGCCGGGTACGTACGTGAACAGCAGACGGTAGGGCGCGAACCGGCGCCAGCCCGTGGGCCCCGCGCCGATGGCGAGCACGGCTCCGGCGAGCGTCAACGCGCCACCGGCGATCACCGCCAGGCGGGTGCGCCCTGCCGCGCGCCAGCCGGCGATCGCCCCCCAAGGCGCGAGGACGAGCAGCACCAGGCCGGGGAACGCGGGCTCGCCGTAGATCGGCCAGCCGCTTCCCTTCCCGAGCAGCGAGCCCCAGATCGACAGACGGGGGTCGGTGGAACCGAAGTCCGCGCTGAGCGCCGGCAGGTCGGCGAGCGTGCGGTGGAAGCCCGGTTGGTCGCTCCGCACCTGGAGGTACGGGATCGCCATCACGAGCACGCAGCCGGCCGCCACGACGAACGCCCCGGCGGCCCACAGCCACCCGCGACGCCCGAGCGACCGCCAGCGGACGAGGAGCACCACCGCCGCCGCGCCGAACGCGTACGCGCCCGGATAGAACGACACCGATGCCTGCCACACCACTGCGGCGGTGAGCAGCGCCGCGGGGGCCAGCAACGGTCGCGTCTCGCCCTGCTCGGCGCGGTCGGCCAGCCACCAGGCCGCAACCGCCGCGACGCCCACGCCCGCGTGGGCGGCGGCGTGGAGTGCTCCACTCGAAACCGAGCCGAATGGCCCGAACGCGAACGCGACTCCCGTGAGGGCGCCGACCGCGACCGAGCGGGTCACGACGCGTCCGAAGAGGTAGCCGGACCCGGCCGAGCCGGCGAAGGCCAGGAGCAGCGCGATGTTGAGCTGGCCGATCGGCGAGACGCCGAGCCACCGGAGGGGGAGGAGCGGCACGGCGATCCCGAGGAGGGAATCGGAGTACGCGAGGGTGTGCGGCTCGGGGGCGAAGATGTTGGCGTCGAACATCGAGCCCGGTGAGCCGAGCTTGTGCTGCACCCAGTCGATGGTCCAGGCCTGGAAGCGCGGATCGAACGCGTCGTGCCCGATGTGACCGAGCTTGGTGACGAGCGGCCAGGTCACCGCGATCGCGGCGACGAGCGCGACGGCCGTGACGACCACCGTCTCGAGCGCGACCCGCTTCGCGGTGAGCGGCGGCGGCGCGGCGTGGGCCGTCGGTTCGGCGGCCAGCGTCACCGGGGTCACGACGCGACGGCCTCGGGGACCGGGGTCTCGGGTGCGGGGGCGGACGGTCGGAGCCGGCGCCACAACGCGTCGATGCCCACCCCACCGAGGACGGCGAGGGCGACGTCGGCGCCGACGCGATACCGCGTGATGCCGATCGAGACGGCAGTGGTGACGGTGACCATCGCGAAGATCGCGACCATGGGTGAGATCGGGGTCCGGCGCCGGTACATGGCGACGAGCGCACAGCCCACGATGGGAAGGAGCGCGTAGTACATGAACGTCCCTGCCCACGAGGGCATCCGACCACGCCGCTCGAAGAACACGTCGAAGTCGACCTGCTGCTGCACCCGGAAGATGCCCCAGACCCGCCCGACGCGTGCGGCGGCGACGATCGGCGCCCGGCCCAGGTGGTCACGGATGTAGTGCAGCCCCTTGCTACGCGCGGTGGCGTCGGGGATGGACTCGTCGCGCGGATCCTGGGCGATCAGGTACACGAGGCCCGGCACCTTGGTGCTCTCCTGCAACTTGCGCTGCTCGGCGTTCGCGGGCGGGCGGTCACCGATGGCGCACTGGATGTCCCAGTACCCGAGCAGCGGTCCCGAGTACGTGCTGTCGCAGTTCGCGATCTGGAGCACGCTGCCGTTCCCGGTGGCGAGGAATGTCGGCTTCTCGAACGAGGCGATGTTGCGGATCCACCACGGGAGGATCACGACCAGACACGCGGCCCCGATCACCAGGAAGATCGCGACACGCGCCTCCGGAGGTCGGTCCCGCGTGCGAAGAGGTACGGCAGCCCGAGGAACGGGACGAGGACGATCGCCTCCGGTCGGGTCAGCGACGCGAGGCCGATGGTGGCCCCGAGGATCCCCGCGTTCAGCCAGGTACGGGAGTCCCAGAGGCGGTACGCGGCCAGGATCATCCCGGCGATGACGAGCACGTACATCGATTCCGACGTGAGCATGCCGTCGTTGATCCACAGCATCGGGTAGACGGCACCGACACCGGCGGCGAGGAGCCCGGCGCGGGGCCCGGCGATGCGGCGCCCGGCGAGCCCGACGAGCGTCACGCCGCCCGCGCCCAGGAGGCACGACGCCAGGCGGTGCGCCAATGGGGTCACGAAGCCGAACCACGAGAAGACGGAGAGGTAGAGGGAGTAGAGCGGCGGGTGGGCGGCACTCGGTTCGATGCGTCCCAGCGCCTTCCACGCGAAGGGATTGAGGAAGCCCATGCCGTCGGCGAGCGCGTTGGCCTGCCAGTGGTAGAAGTAGTCGTCGCCGTGCAGCGCGAAGTTCCGTCGCGCGACGAGCACCCACGCGATTCGCAGCGCGAGCGCGAACACCACGATGACCGCGAGACCGGCGCCGAAGTCGCGCCGGTTCCGGAGCCGTGGGCGTTCCACCGAGGTCATCGCTCGATCACGGGCGCGGCGCGCGTGCGGTTGCGCGATCGACGCCAGACCGCTTCGATCCCGATCGCGGCGGCGATCACGAGCGCGACCTCAGCGGGGGCCCGGTAGCGCGTCACGCCGAAGGTGATCGCGGCGGCGAACGTCGCGATCACGGCGATGGCGACGAGCGGCAGGATCGGGATCCGGCGCCGCCGCAGCACGACGAGGCCGTAGATCGCGAACGGCCAGAGCGCGTAGTAGGCGAACAGGCCGATCCAGGTGGGCGCCCGTCCGCGCCCTTCGATCCACCAGTCGAGAGCGGTGGTCTGCCCCGGCTTGAAGAGGCCCCAGAGCCGCCCGACGCGCGCTGCGACCACGAGGGGGAGACGGGTGATGTGGTCCTTGGTGTACTGGATCGCCTGCTCGCGCGGCACGAGATCGCGTTGGGACTCGTCGAGGTTGGCATCCGGCCATGGGCCCTGGAAGCAGTTGGCGTAGTAGCCGATGAGGGTCCCGTACCAGACCTCGTCGCAACTGGCGGCGGACAGGGCCGCGCCGGTGCCGCTGGTCATGGTGGTGGTCTCCTCGAACCGGGTGAGGTTGAAGACGATCCACGGGCCGAGGACGACGCCGCCCATGATGCACGCGACGAGCGCGAGGCGCGCGCGTCGGCCCCAGTCGACGTCACGCACGAGCAGCGCGAGGGGGATCACCACGAGTGGGAAGAGCAGCGTGAGCTCGGTGCGGCTCAACGCGGTCAAGCCGCACGCGAGCCCGAGGAGCGCGGCGTTGCGCATGCTCGGCTTGCGCCAGAACGCGTACGCGGCCGTGAGCGCGACCGCGGTCATGAAGATCGCCATGGTCTCCGACAGGAGCATGCCGTCGTTGATCCAGATCTCGGGGTAGACCGCGGTGATCGCGGCCGCGACGAGGCCCGCGGTGTTCCCGCCGATCCGGCGCACCAGCAGCCCGACGATCACGATGGTCGCGCTGCCGAGGACCGACGACGCCAGGCGGTGCGCGGTGACGCCGTCGAGGCCGATGGCGGACCAGAGCGCGAGGTACAAGGGGTACAACGGTGGGTGGCCGGCGCTCGGTAGCCGGAGGCCGTCGAGGTACCAGCGGATCGGATCGACGAAGAACGCGCCCTTCGCGATCGCGTTGGCCTCCCAGTGGTAGTAGTAGGCGTCGCCGCCCAGGCGGTAGCCGTGGTAGCCGGCCATCTCGGTGGTGGGTCGCCACCACAGGACGTTCAGCACCCGGACGACGAACCCCAGGAGGGTGAACCCGGCGAGGCCGAGCACGAACCCGCGCGCCATCGGCGCGGAGCGGGGGCCGTCGGTGGTGGCCTCCGCCGGTGGATCGGAGAGCGACGTCGCGGTCACGGGGCCCCGATCTCGACCGGCGCGGTCGGCTCCGCCGGCGCGTCGAGCGGCGCGGGATCCGGCGCGCGGCCACGGCGGGAACGCCGCCAGATCGCGTCGATCCCGACGGCCGCGATCACCGGGAGCACCGTGTCGACCGGCGCCCGGTACCGGGTGATGCCGAAGCTGAGCGCGACGGTGATGGTGACGGAGACCGCGATGGCGATGAACGGGAAGATCGGGATCCGGCGGCGACGCAACACGACCAGGCCGAAGATCGCGAACGGCATGACCATCCAGTAGCCGATCAGGACGGCCCACGACGCGACCTTGCCGCGCCGCTCGAGCACGTCGTTGAGCTCGACGTTCTGGAACGGCCGGTAGACGTCCCAGATCCGGCCGATCCGGGCGGCGACGACGACGGGGACCCGGCTCTTGTGGTCGCCGAGGTAGTCGAGCGCCTTGGTGCGGGCCTGCTGGTCGAGGACGCTCTCCTCGGTGTCCGGGGGGTAGTCCTTGAGTGAGCAGCTGTCATCCCAGTATCCGAGGTGCGGGCCGGAGAACGCGGCGTCGCAGCTGCCGTAGAGCAGCACCCAGCCGAACCCGGTCCCCAGGAGCGTGGGTTTCTCGAACGTGGTGAGGTTGCGCAGCGCCCACGGGCCGACGACGACCACCGCGACCAGCGCCATCGCCCCCAGCAACTTCGCCCGGTGCATCGTCGCGACCCCGGGGAGGAGGAGCAGGGTCGGGACCGCGACGAGCACGAAGAGGATCGCGCCCTCGGAGCGGGCCAGCGTCGCCAGCGACAGGCACAGGGCGAGCAGGGCGGCGTTGCCCGCGGTGGGTGCCCGCCACAGGCGGTAGAAGGCGAGCAGCGCCAGGACGACCAGGAAGCCGTAGATCGTCTCGAGGCCCAGCATCGCGTCGTTCACCCACAGCGCCGGGTACGCGGCGGCGATGACCGCGGCGACGAGTCCGGCCCGGTCACCCGCCAGCTTGCGACCGAGCAACCCGATCAGGACGACCGTGCCCGTCCCGAGCAGGGCCGTGAAGATCCGCTGTTCGAGCGGTGTCGAGAGCCCGAGCTTCGCGGGGACGGCCAGGAACACGGTGTAGAGCGGCGGGTGGACCGCGGTCTCGAACACGCGGTGCGCCGGGGAGCCCACGGGCGCGAAATACCCGAAGGGGTTCAGGAACCCCTTCCCGTCGGCGACCAGCCGGGCCTGCGCGTGGTAGAAGAATTCGTCGGACAGCGCCGGGAGTCGCCCGATGCGCGACGTCACCGGACCGGCGGCGAACCAGATGCGCCAGGCGGCGGCGGCTCCCGCGATGAGCCCGAGGCGCGCCAGGAATCGCCGAGAGCCGCTCACGGCGTCGAACGCTAGTCGTGGGCCGCCTTCAGGCCGTTGCACGGAGCCGGCGCACGAAGAGGTCCCGCGCCGCGGTCGCGAGCGGGTTGCGCGCCGTGGTCCGCAGGGGGTCGTGACCTACGCTGGACGGCTCCGGCGGTGGATGCCGCCACGCGCTCCCGGGGGAGACGGCACTGGCTCGAACACTCCACGAGACCCCGCGCGACCCCGACGGGAAGCCGACCGAGGAGGAGGTGGGAACCGACCCCTCGACGCGTCGATCGGCGCGCCGGTCGGCGGCCGGTTCACGCGGCACACCCCGGCACTTCGGCTACCAACCGGCGCTCGACGGGATCCGGGCGTTCGCCGTGGGGGCGGTGCTCTTCTACCACGCCGGCCAGAGCTGGGCGGTGGGCGGGTACCTCGGCGTCGACACCTTCTTCGTGCTGAGCGGGTTCCTCATCACCACTCTCCTCGTGACCGAATGGTCCGGCCGGGACCGGATCGACCTCACGGGGTTCTGGCTCCGGCGGGCGAAGCGCCTCCTCCCGGCACTGTTCCTCGTGATGGTGGGCATCGTCGTGTACGCGGGGGTGTTCGCGGCGTCGAGTTGAGCTCGACAGCATCCGGAAGGACTCGCTCGCCGCGCTCGGCTACGTGGCCAACTGGCGCTTCATCTTCTCCGGCCAGTCGTACTTCGACCAGTTCTCGCAACCGTCGCCGCTGCGCCACATGTGGTCGCTCGCGATCGAAGAGCAGTTCTACCTGGTGTGGCCGCTCATCGTGTACTTCCTGCTGTGGTGGAGGCGATCGCTGCGCTCGCTCCTGGTGGCCTGCGGGCTGATGATCGCGGCCTCGGCGACGCTGATGGCCGTCCTCTACGTCCCCGGGAAGGACCCGTCGCGCGTCGACGACGGCACCGACACCCGCGCGCAGTCCCTCCTGATCGGCGCCGTCGTCGGGATCCTCCTGTTCCAGCACGGTCCGATCCGGTCGCTCTACGCGCGTACCGCGCTCCGGGCGGGCGCGGTGGTCGGTGCCGGGTACACGCTCTGGCTGTTCTGGCGCATGTCGGAACGCACCGACGCGCTCTACCAGGGCGGATTCCTGCTCGCGGCGTTGGCCGTGTCGGCGGTGATCGCGTCGGTCGTGCAGCCGGACCCCGGCCACCTCGGGCGTGCCCTGTCGGTGGTGCCGCTGCGATGGGTCGGGCGGATCTCCTACGGCCTCTATCTCTGGCACTGGCCGGTGTTCCTCACGCTCACCCACACCCGAACCGGCCTCGACGGCAGCGCGCTCCTGTTCACGCGGATCGGGGTGAGCTTCGCCTTCGCGACCCTCTCGTACTACGCGCTCGAGCAGCCGATCCGCCGCGGCACGTTGCGGCTGCCCAAGCCCCCGCTCGTCGCGCTGGTCACCGCGGCCGCGATCATCGCGGCCGTGTTCGCCACGACCACGGGCGGGAGCAACTCGATCGCGGCCGACACGACCCGGGCACTGCGGGAATCGGCCGCGGCCCCCCGGGCGAAGCCACCGACCCCGCCCGGGGTCACCGCGCCCCCCACGAAGGTGATGATCGTCGGCGACTCGGTGGCGAGCACGCTCGGCCTCGGCTTCGAGACCGTCGGGCGCGACAACAACCTCTGGGTGTGGAACCGGGGCCGACTCGGCTGCGGCCTCTTCTACGGTGGCTCGGTCCTGGAGGGCGGCCGGTGGACAACCGTCGATCCCGCGTGCGACTGGCACGGGTCGTGGCCGCAGGAGCTCACCGATTTCAAGCCCGACATCGTGCTGATGCTCGTGGGCGCGTGGGACCTCCTCGACCGTGACGTCGGCGGCACGGTGGTGAAGTTCGGCACCGTCGAGTACGACAAGACCTTCCTCCAGCAGCTCGACGACGCCACCGCGCTCCTCGCCAGCCAGGGCGCCAAGGTGGTGCTCCTCACCACACCGTTCTTCTCCCGGCCGGAGCTGGTGGGCCAGACCGGGAGGCAGTGGCCGGAGTACGACCCGGCCCGGGTCGACCGGCTCAACTCCCTGTACCGTGATTTCCTCGTTGCCCACCCCGGCCGGTACACGATCGTCGACCTCAACCGGTTCGTGTCGCCGGGGGGCAAGTTCGCCGAGTACATCAACGGGGTCCGGGTGCGTGACGACGGCGTGCACTTCACCCACGACGGGGCGGTCATGATCGACACGTGGCTGGTACCCCAGCTCGAGGCGGTGGCGAACGGGAGTGCGGGGGGTAGCGGCGGTGCGGGCGGCACCGACGGGGCGGCGAGCCCCGAGCTGTACGACCCGCGCAAGCTGCAGGCGCGCTAGCAGCCCGGACGCTCGGTGCTCAGCGTCGCGGACCGCGTGCCACCGCGAAGAGCCCCGGAGTGGTCGGGGCGATCTCGTCGGTGAGGAAGAAGTGCGACTCGTCGAGCCCCGAGCCGATGCCCGTGCGCGACGAGCCGAGCAGCTTGTAGGCGACCGGCAGCACGCGCTCGTAGCCCCAGACGTACCAGCGGCGCGGCACCCGGTGGCGCAGCTCCAGCGGGTCGAGGCGCAGCAGCCGCTCGCCGCTGGCGCGGCGTTGGGCGAAGTCGGCGTGGAGCTCCGGTGAGCCTTCGAGCCCGTGGACGGTCACGTCGTCGAAGAAGAGCGCGAGCAGTGACTCGAGCTCGGGCGCCTCGAACAGCGACACGTGGAAGGGGTTCTCGAAGTCGGCCGGACGGTTCGGGGTGATGACCAGGGCGGTGCCGTCGCCGGTGGCGACGCGCGCCAGCTCGGCCACGTGCTGCTCGGGGGCGACGAAGTGCTCGATGATGTGGGAGGAGCACACCCAGTCGATCGACCGGGCGCGGATCCCCATGCGCCCGCCGTCCATCGCCGCGAAGCGCAGCCCGCGCGGGCCCCACTCGTGGCCGGCGTCGATCGCGGTCTCCGCGCTGTAGTCGACACCGACGACGAAGCGCCCGATGCCGCCGAGGCGGGCGGTCTCGTCGCCGACCCCGCAGCCGACGTCGAGCACGGTGCCGGTACCGAGCCGGTCGCGCATCTCGCGGTAGCCGGCGTCGTGGAACGCGAGCAGTGAATCGGGGGTGGCGCCCGCCATGGGGCGCTCGCCGGTCAGCCGGGCCATCGGGAGAGACTAGGTGGGCGTCCTTCCCGGGCGCCGAACCCCGGCCCACCTAGCATGCATCCGTCATGACGAGCCCGGCCGACGTCCCGCGCCCCGATCACGCGGTCGAGGTGGCCAAGCTCGGCGACATCGCCGCCGCCGCAGGCCTGCACCGGGTCAGCATGCTCGCGTGGCGCGACCTCGACGATCCCGAGGCGGGGGGTTCGGAGCTCCACGCGTCGAACATCGCCGCGCTGTGGGCCGAGGCCGGCATCGAGGTCACCATGCGCACGTCGTACGCGGCCGGACACCCCCAGGTGTCGTGGCGTGACGGCTACCGCGTGATCCGCAAGGCCGGCCGCTACCTCGTGTTCCCGCGGGCCGCGTTCAGCGAGATGATGGGTTGGCACGGCGGCCGCGACGGGCTGGTGGAGATCTGGAACGGCATGCCGTTCTTCTCGCCGCTCTGGTCGCGCACCGCGCACGTCACATGGTTGCACCACGTGCACGCGGAGATGTGGCAGATGACGTTGCCGCCACGCCTCGCCGCGTTCGGGAACTTCGTGGAGTCGACGCTGGCGCCGCCCATCTACCGGCGGACGCCGACGGTCACGCTGTCGGAATCGAGCAAGCGCGAGCTGGTGCACGATCTCGGGTTCAAGGCCGACCGGGTCACCGTCGTCGCGCCGGGGATCGACGCGCACTACACGCCGGGGGGCGAGAAGTCGGCCATTCCGCTCGTGGTCGCGGTGGGCCGCCTCGTGCCGGTGAAGCAGTTCGACGTCCTGGTCGACGCCTTGGTCGCGCTCAAGACGCGCCACCCCGCCCTCGAAGCCGTGATCGTGGGCGAGGGCTACCGCCGTGAGGAGCTCGAGGCGCAGATCCACACCGCCCGGGCCGAGGGCTGGATCTCGCTGCCCGGCCGCATCGAGGAGGACGAAAAGGTCGACCTGTACCGGAGGGCATGGGTGCTCGCGAGCGCGTCGGCACGCGAGGGCTGGGGGATGACGATCACCGAGGCTGCCGCGTGCGGTACCCCGTCGGTCGTCACCAACGTGTCGGGCCACGCCGACGCGGTGGTCGATGGCGTGACCGGCGTGCTGGCCGACGACGTCGACGCGCTCCGCGACGGCCTCGACCGGGTCCTGCGCGACGACACGCTGCGGGCAGAGATGAGCGCGGCGGCGCGTGCCCACGCGGCTCGGTACACGTGGGAAGCCACGGCGCGAGGAACGCTCGAGGTCCTGGCGGCCTCGGCGTCGGCCCGCAAGGGGCGCGCGTGAAGTTCACCGTGATCGGCCACAGCTGCCTGCGCATCGAGACGAGCGGCCCGACGATCCTGGTCGACCCGTGGTTGCTGGGGTCCTGCTACTGGCGGTCGTGGTGGCACTACCCGACGGTGGCGGAGCCGTCGCCCGAGGTGCTCGCGCCGGACTACGTCTACCTGACCCACCACCACTTCGACCACTTCCACTTCCCGTCCATGCGCCGCATCGACAAGCGCGCGCACGTGCTCGTGCCGAAGTTCGGTGTCGACACCCTCGCGGGCGAGGTGCGCAGCCTCGGCTTCGACGAGGTGATGGAGCTCCCGCACGCGCAGGTGGTGCAGCTCGCTCCGGGGGTGCGGGTGGCGTCGTACCAGAACGGTCCCGACGACTCGGTGTTCGTCGTGGCCGACGGCGAGCACGTGCTGGTCGACATCAACGACGGCAAGATCCGGGGGCGCACACTGGCGCGCATCCTCGATGACTTCGGTCGCCCCACCTTCGTGTTCAAGAGCTACTCGTTCGCGCAGGCGTACCCGGTGCTCTACACGGCCGACGATCCTGCCGACCTCACGCTCATCACCCGCGACACCTACCTCGACGACTGGGTGCGGGTGGTCGACGAGCTCGCGCCGCGCTACGGCGTCCCCTTCGGGAGCATGGTGGCCTTCCTGCATCCCGAGACCCGGGGCGTCAACGAGCACCTCATCGCGCCCGGCGAGGTGGTGCAGGCGTTCCGGGAGCAACGACCGCACTCTGCCACCGAGGCGGTGCAGATGGATCCCGGCGACAGCTGGAGCTCGGAGTCCGGGTTCGACCTGTCGGGCGTCGACTGGTACGCGGATCGCGCCGGCCATCTCGACGAGCTGGCCGCCCAGGTGGCGCCGAAGATCGCCGCGCAGACCGAGGTCGAGGCCGGGATCACGCTCGACTATGCCACCTTCGCCGACTACTTCGACGGGTTCATGCACGCGTTCCCGCTCGGCGTGCTGGGCCGGTTCGCGTTGCGGCGCCCGGTCGTGTTCCACGTGCCGTCGTCACCGTTGCCCTACTGGGTGCTCGACTTCAAGCGCCGCGCCGTCTACCGGCTCTCGGCGCCGCCGCCGGACACCGCGAGCATCGTCACCGTCAACGAGGCGGTGCTCGCCGATGCCATCGCCAAGCGGTTGGTCCACGTGGTGCACGGGTCGATGCGCATCCGGGTGCACCTGCGGCCCGGCGGCGCCGGCGACGACCTCACCTTCTGGGGCCTGGTCGTGCCGTGGGAGCTGGGCTACCTGCCGTTGCACGGGTCGCTGCGGCCGCGACTCGCCGAGGTCACGTGGCGCCGCCGCCTCGAGTGGCTCGAATGGGGCGACGCCGTGCGCGGGGGCGGAGGCACGCTCTTCGAGCGCATCTCCGGCCGGCTGGGGAGCGATGCGTCCGACGAACGGGCCTCGACCGCGTCGTAGTGTGGCCGGCATGGCCGGACCCAAGTCGTTCTTCCTCACCCCCGAGATCCACGAGTACGTCGTCGCGCACGGCACACCGCCCGACGCGGTGCAGCAGGCCCTGATCGACGAGACCGCCGAACTGCCCATGGCGATGATGCAGATCTCGCCCGAGCAGGGCGCGTTCATGACCATGCTCACCCGGCTCGTCGGCGCCCGCCAGGCCGTCGAGGTCGGGACCTTCACCGGCTACTCGGCGCTGTCGATCGCGCGCGGCCTCCCGGACGACGGGCACCTCCTGTGCTGCGACGTGAGCGAGGAGTGGACGTCGATCGGGCGCCGCGCCTGGGCCGCCGCCGGCGTCGCCGACAAGATCGAGCTGCGTCTCGCGCCCGCCGCCGACACGCTGCGCGCCCTGCCCGCCGAGGAGTACCTCGATCTCGCGTTCATCGACGCCGACAAGCCGGCGTACCCCGTCTACTACGAGGAGCTGCTGGCGCGGCGTACGGCCCAACGGCGTGATCCTCGTCGACAACACGCTCTGGGGCGGCGCGATCGTCGACGACTCCGTCGACGACGACCAGACCCTCGCGCTCCGCGCCTTCAACGACATGGTCGCGGCCGACGAGCGCGTGGACTCGGTGCAGCTCACCCTCGGCGACGGCCTGACGCTGCTGCGGAAGCGCTGAGCCGAAGCGGGCGGGTCAGAACTTCCCGGTGCGCCCATAGCGGTAGTAGCCGGCGAACTGCGTGTTCGTCTCGGGCGGGAGCGCCACGATCTCGCCCAGGCGCTGCGCGCCCCAGACGATCTCGGCGGTGCGCTCCACCAGGCCCGCGATGTGCAGGACGTCGGGCGGGTTCTTGCCGACGGCGAAGAGGCCGTGGTTGGCCATGAGCACCGCGCTGCGGTTGCCGACGTGCCCGGCGACCTCCTCGGCCAGCTCGTCGGTGCCGGTGGTCTCGTACGCCGCGACGGGGACGTCGCCCCCCACGTAGACGACGAACTCCTCGATGACCGCGGGGATCGGGCGGCGGGTCAGCGCGAACATCGTGCAGTGCTTGGCGTGGCAGTGCATCGTCGCGTTGATCTCCGGGTAGCGGCGCAGGGCGGAGAGGTGCAGTGCCTTCTCCGACGTCGGGCCCCGGTGACCCTCGACGACGTCGCCGTCGAGCGAGCACACCACGAGGTCGTCGAGGGTCATGGTGAGGTAGTCGACCGACGACGGCGTCAGCACCACGTTGCCGTCGGGGAGCCGGGCCGCGACGTTGCCCGCGGTGCCCTGCACCAGTCCGGACGTGAGCATCTCCTGCGCGACGTCGAGCAGCTGCTGCTTGACCTCGCCCACGGTGGGTTCGGGGGCGTCGCTCACGACAGGACCTCCGGGTTGACGAGGTTGGGGGGACGGCCGCCGGCGAGCAGCGTGCGCAGGCCGTCGACGATCAGCGAGGTGTGGTTCGCCTCGGTGTCGTAGGTCGCGCCGCCGATGTGCGGGGTGAGCACGACGTTCGCCATCGAGCACAACGGGTGGTCGACGGCCAGGTGCTCGCCGTCGAAGTGGTCGAGGCCGGCGCCCGCGAGGTGGCCCTGCTCGAGCGCGGCGACGAGCGCGTCGGTGTCGTGCAACCCGGCCCGGGCGGTGTTGACGTACCACGCACCCTCACGCATGCGGGCGAACTGGTCGGCGCCGATCATGTGGAGCGACTCGGGCGTGACCGCCGCGTGCATCGACACGACGTCGGCCTCGGCGAGCAGGTCGTCGAGCGAGTGGGTCGCGTCGGGAGCGAACGGGTCGTAGCTGATGACCTTCATGCCGAGGCCCGCGAAGCGCCAGGCCGCGGCGCGCCCGACCGCCCCGTACCCGACGATGCCCACTGTCTGGCCCGCCATCTGCCACGCCCGGAAGCGCTGGTACGGGATGGTGCCGTCGCGGTAGGTCTCGCCGGCCCGTACGTCGAGGTCGGCGCGGGGAATGCCGCGGGTCACCGCGAACAGGAGACCCACGGCCATCTCGGCCACGGCGTCCGCGTTGCGCCCCGGCGCTCGGAGCACCGGGATGCCCTTGGCGGTCGCGGCGGGGACGTCGACGTTGGTGGGGTCGCCCCGGCAGGAGCCGATGGCGACGAGGGGAAGGTCGAGCACCGGTCCCTTGACGCTGTCGGACTCCACGATCAAGAGGTCGGCGCCTTCGGCGGTGACGCGCTCGGCCAGCGCGTCGGCGTCGTAGATGCGCAACGGCTGGTGCTCGATCCACGGGTCGAGGACGACGTCGGCGATCTCGCGGAGCGCGTCGAGCCCGGGCCCGCGGAACGGGGCGGTGACGAGTGCGCGATGGGCGGTCGGTTGCGGCATCCCGGGATTCTGGCAGCTTGCGGGTGGGGGACCCCAACGCCGCCCACGGCCAGGCACGTCGGGGTGTCAACTGACAACGAGTGTTGATAGCATGGAGGCCGTGAAGACGGTCGACGAGCTCACCTCCCGGTTCCGGGACGAGGGACTCCGGGTCACCCCGCAGCGCCAGGCGATCTTCCGCCTGCTCCACGGGGTCGACTCGCACCCCACGGTGGAGTCGCTGTTCGACGCGGCCCGGGCCGAGATGCCCACCATCTCGCGCAAGACCGTCTACCAGACCGTCCACGACCTCGAGGAGATGGGCGAGGTCGCGTTGCTCGACGTCGGCACCGGCAGCATCCGGGTCGATCCCAATGTCGAGCACGCGCACCAGCACCTCGTGTGCACCGAATGCGGCACCGTGCGCGACGTGCTCCTCGACGTCGCCGATCTCCGGGTCCCCGCGCGCTACCGCCGCCAGTTCACCGTCGAAGCCGTCGAAGTCGTCTTCCGCGGCGTGTGCGACGACTGCAGTCAACCAACGCCAACCATCAACAAGGAGAGCGACACATGCCCGACCTGAACGGCACCAAGACCCACGACAACCTCAAGGAGGCGTTCGCGGGTGAGAGCCAGGCGAACCGCCGTTACCTGTACTTCGCGCAGAAGGCCGACGTCGAGGGCTACCCGGACGTCGCCGCCCTGTTCCGCTCGGTGGCGGAGGGTGAGACCGGTCACGCGTTCGGTCACTTCGACTTCCTCGCCGAGGTCGGCGACCCGGTGACCGGCGTCGCGGTGGGTGCGACGTCCGACAACCTCAACTCGGCCATCACCGGCGAGACCTACGAGTACACCGAGATGTACCCGGGTTTCTCGAAGACGGCCCGCGACGAGGGCTTCGAGGAGATCGCGGAGTGGCTCGAGACGCTCGCCCGCGCCGAGAAGAGCCACGCCGGCCGCTTCACCCAGGGCCTCGAGAGCCTGTCCTGACGCAACCCGTCCGGTTCGTGCGGCGCGACCCCGGGGAGTGCCCCCGGGGTCGCGTGCGCTCGCGAGACGCTCGAGGAAGGAGTGGCGGATGAGGAAGCTCACCGTCGACGACATCGTCGACCACCGCGGCGTACGAACGCGAACGGCCGGAGTTCCGCGCCGGAGTCATCGCGATGAAGCGCCGGCGCCGGATCCATCTCGGTGACATCGTCACCGTCGTCTTCGAGAACACCGACACCATGCGCTTCCAGGTGCAGGAGATGGCCCGGGCGGAGCGCATGCTCACCGACGAGGCGATCGCCCACGAGGTCGAGACCTACAACGAGCTGATCCCGGACGCCGGTGAGCTGTCGGGCACGCTCTTCATCGAGATCACCGACGACGCCGCGCTGCGCGAGTGGCTGCCCAGGCTCATCGGCATCGAGTTCGCGGTGCGCTTCGAGCTCGGCGACGGCTCGTCGCGCGTGGCGGCGGTGCCGAGCGACGAGGAGCGCCTCACCCGTGACGACGTCACCTCCACGGTGCACTACCTGAAGTTCCCGTTCGACGCGCACCAGCGGGCGCAACTGGCCTTCGGGCCGGCCTTTCTCGTGATCGACCACGCCGCGTACCAGGCCCGGACCGAGCTCACCGAGGCGCAGCGCGACGAGCTCGCGGGCGACTTCGCCGACTGACCCGGTGGAGATCCGGGTCCAGCGGCTCGATCCCGAGCTGCCCCTACCGCGCCAGCAGCATGCCCACGACGCCGGCTACGACCTCCACGCGCGCGAACGGGTGGAGCTGGCCCCGCGTGGCGGCCGCGCGCTCGTGTCGACCGGGCTGGCGGTGGCGATCCCGCCAGGCTACGCGGGCTTCGTGCTGCCCCGATCCGGGCTGGCGTTGCGGTCGGGCGTCACGTGCCTGAACACGCCCGGGTTGATCGACTCGCTCTACCGCGGTGAGCTCAAGGTGCTGCTCGTGAACACCGATCCCGGCGAGCCGTACACGGTCGAGCGCGGCGATCGCATCGCGCAGCTGGTGATCCAGCAGGTCGAAGCGGTGGACTGGCGGGAGGTCGCCGAGCTCGACGTCACCGAACGCGACGTCTTCGGCTTCGGATCGACGGGAGTCTGACGCGATGGGCACGAGACACGAGTTCCGGTTCGGGGTGCAGGCCTCGACCGGCCGCTCGGGCGACGAATGGGTCGAGCAGGCGCGCCGGATCGAAGGGTTGGGCTACTCCACGCTGTTCATGCCCGACCACTTCGTCGACACGGATCTCGCGCCGATGGTCGCGCTCTCCTTCGCGGCGGCGGCGACGACCACGCTGCGCATCGGCATGCTCGTGCTCGGCAACGACCACAAGCACCCGGCAGTGGCGGCCAAGGAGGCGGCAACGCTCGACGTGCTCTCCGGTGGCCGGCTGGAGTTCGGCCTCGGGGCGGGCTGGATGACTGCCGACTACCGCGCGCTCGGCCTGCCCTACGACTCGCACGGCACCCGCATCGCCCGACTTGCCGAGGCGCTGACCGTGGTCAAGGGCGTGTGGGGTGCAGGTCCGTTCGACTTCGCCGGCGAGCACTACACCATCGCGGGCTACGACGGCCTGCCCCAGCCGCGGCAGCAGCCCCGCCCGCCGATCCTGGTCGGCGGGGGCGGTCCGAAAGTGCTGCGACTGGCCGGGCGCGAGGCCGACATCGTGGGCATCAACCCGAACCTGCGTGCCGGCGCCATCGGGGTCGACGCCGCCCTCGACACCATGGGCGACGCCGACCGCCCGCAAGGTCGGCTGGATCCGCGAGGGGGCGGGGGAGCGCTTTGACGAGCTCGAGCTGCAGATCCGTTACTTCGTGGCCGCGATCACCGACGATGCGCCGGGCCTGGCGGAGGCGATGGCACCCGCGTTCGGCGTCGACGCAGGCGCCGCGCTCACGTCGGGCGCCGTGCTGGCGGGGACGGTCGACGAGGTGTGTGACACGCTCCTCGCCCGGCGCGAGCAGTGGGGGGTGTCGTACGTGGTGTTCGGCGACGACCAGTACGAGCAGTTCGCGCCGGTGGTCGCCCGCCTCGCCGGGACCTGAACCGGGTTCCCGCGCTATTCTCGTCACTCACGCGGACGTGGCTCAGTTGGTAGAGCACAACCTTGCCAAGGTTGGGGTCGCGGGTTCGAATCCCGTCGTCCGCTCCACAAAAGCGCAGGTCAGGCCCCCTCTCCGGAGGGGGCCTTCCTCGTGCAGCTGAGCGTGCCACCCTCCTTGCCACCCAAGCCGTATCGTGGCCCCATGATCCGCAGGCGCGGCAGCAGCTTCGAGATCCGCGTGTACGCAGGAATCGATGCCGACGGCAGGCAGCAGAACTTCTACGCCACGGTGCAGGGGACGGGCCGCAAAGCCGAGCGAGAAGCAAAACAGAAAGAGGGCGAGTTGCTCGCCAAGGCGGCCGCAGGTCGTGTTCCTGCCGCGGCGATCACATTCGACGAGCTCGCTGACCAGTGGTTGGCGATCGCCCGCCACGAGAAGTCCACTCGCTACCAGACCGAGATCTTCCTCGATCGCCACGTGCGCCCGGCGCTTGGCAAGAAGCGGATTGAGAAGATCGGGCCAGCAGATCTCAACCGCCTCTACCTCGCTCTCGAAGCCGGCGGCGCGGACCGCAAGCCGCTCGCGCCCTCCACCGTCGTGCGCATCCATGGCATCATCCGCGCCTGCCTCGAACTCGCAGTCACCAACGGCTGGATCGCGACAAACCCAGCGGCTCGTGCTCGCCCACCCCGGCAGGTCGAGAAGGTGCCCGAATCGCCTGGTGTCGAGAGCGTGAAAGCAATGCTGTCGACCGCCTACAAGACGGACAAGGAGATGTACGCGTTCTTGAGGCTCGCTTCGGCGACCGGCCTGCGCAGAGGGAGTATCGGGCATCCCCCCGAAGCGTGGAGGACTCCACTATGAGGAGTTCTCATGCCAGAGAAGCGCAGGAAGTACGACCCGGAGTTCCGTGAGGGGGCGGTGCGGATCGTCCGGGAGACGGGTAAGCCGGTCGCGGCAGGTGGCTCGGGATCTCGGGATCCATGAGGGCACGCTCGGGAACTGGGTGAACAAGGATCGTGCCGCGCGTGGCGAGACCGAAGGTCTCAGCGTCGACGACCGAGCCAGGCTCGCCCAGCTCGAGCGGGAGAACGCCGAGCTGCGGATGGAGCGTGATGTCCTCAAGCGATCCGTGGTCCTGTGGGTCAAGGAGGCGACGCGATGAGCGTGGCGTCGTTCATCGCCTCCCAGAGGGCCGACCATGGGGTGTCCCACGCGAAGTGCTGCCGGTGGCTCGGAGTGTCGGAGTCGTGGTTCTACAAGTGGCTCGACCGTGAACCGACGTGTCGCGAGCAGCGGCGCACCGAGCTCGACGCGGCGGTGCGCGCATTGTTCGACGACTCCGGTGGGACACCGGGCACCTACGGGTCGCCGCGCATCTGGGAGGACCTCATCGAGGTGGGCTGGCGGGTGTCGAAGAAGACGGTGGCCGCGTCGATGGCCCGTCAGGGTCTTGTGGGCCGGTCCCCGAAACGCAAGCGGCGTTCTCTGACCCGTCCCGACAAGGCCGCGGCGCCGATCCCGGACCTGGTGCGACGCGATTTCACCGCCACCGAGATCAACCAGCGGTGGTGTGGGGACCTGACCGAGATCCCCTGCGACGAGGGCAAGCTCTACCTGGCCACGGTCGAGGACCTCGCGTCTCGCCGGCTGCCGGGCTTCGCCATGAGCGACCATCACGACGCTGACCTCGCGAAGGCGGCGTTGTGCATGGCGGCCGCGGTGCGCGGCGGTGACGTCACCGGCGTGATCTTCCACAGCGACAAGGGCGGCGAATACACCGGCGATCTCTTCGCCCAGGCATGCGACGCGCTCGGCGTGATCCAGTCGATGGGCCGGGTCGGCTCCGCGCTCGACAACGCCGCGGCGGAGAGCTTCAACTCGACGCTCGAACACGAGGTGCTCTCACGACACCGCTTCGCCACCAAGGCCGATGCCCGCCGCGCAGTCGCGCGGTTCATCGACGTGTACAACCACCGCCGTCGCCACAGCAGCTGCGAGATGCTGCCGCCAGTCGCTTACGAAGCACTGCTCGCCGAGCGAGCCGCCGACCACGAACAAGACCGAGCAGCATGACCACCAGCTTCAACCGCTGGCGCGATCACCACGTCGGCTGCGAAGCTCACACCCGAATCAGAAACCCTCCACGGTTACGGGGAAGCCCAGTATCTGCGGCCTCCGTTGGCCAGACCTGGACCTTCGAGCGCGGGACGCTTCTGCACCAGCGCGCCATTGGGATGGGGAAGGGCGCTCCGTACGAGAAGCCAACCAAGTCCGGCGTCAGCCACACAATCGCGCTCGATCGCGACACTGTGACGATTCTGCGATGGCATCGCTTGCGCATGCTCATCCGTTCGAAGGACCTTGGAGGACTCGATCCAACGGGATTTCTCTTCTCCGCAGATCCGACGTGTTCAAAGCCGTGGCGCCCCGACCACACGTCGAAGAGGTTCCGCAGCGTCAGGGAGTTGGCCGGCGTGAAGGGGCAGCTGCGTGACTTGCGCAACTTCCACGCGACCCTGCTGCTCGACGACGGCTTCGACATCAAGACTGTTTCCGGCCGTCTCACTCATGCCCGCACCTCGACGACGCAAGATCGCTACCAAGCAAGACTCCCTGCGACGGACCGGCGCGCTGCCGAACACGTCGGAGAGAAACTCGGCCGCCGCTAACGCTCAGCGTTCAGGAACTCTTCGAGCGCGGAACGCGATACCCGACGACACGCCGCGGCCATCGCCCAGGCGCACGGCTCTGAGGCTCCCGCGTGTGATCATTCGTCGGATGGTTGCAGTCGACACCGACAACTCCGCTGCAGCCTCCTCAAGAGTCAGCGCAAGCTTTGGCCCCTTGGTCAAATCACCCCTTGGTTCGGACGAGCGAATCAGACGAGGTCGTGCATCGCTTGCCTCATCGTCTGCGTTCGCCAGTCCGGGCCGCTCGATGGGCAAGCGTGCGGTACTCAACGGATGTGCCCCGCGACGATCACGCAGTCGTACCTAGCGAATTCGTCGACGCGGCTTGAGCACTTGGAGACCGTCGCGACTGGCTTCCCCGGAAACGCGGCCAGATTGTCAGGCCGCGACGACCGGTTGTCGACCCAAGTCACCTCGTTCGCGGTGTTCGGCGTGGTCATTCGCAGCACCTCCTGAGTCGCCTCCAAGCGGTGACCATGCACCCGACCACTCCCGGGACCACTCCCGAATCGACGGCGGATCACTCCCATTCCGAGAAAGTGTTCGGCTGAACCGCCCGGGAGCTAGGGGCTGGACGATGGATTGGCACGACGCCGGGTTACGTGCGCCTCGAGTTGTCGGGTCGCGTGAACGATTGCCCGGCGCCATCGGCCGTGCAGCCGGGAGCGTGGGAGGCCTGTGTGGCTGGCCGCCGCGACGGATCGGGCAGGGTCCCGGGAGCGATCTGAAATGATGCGGTTCAAGATGGATGGCTTGCCGGGAGTCATCCCTCGGTCGGGCGGGAGCTATGGGGGCTGCCGGGAGCGACCCGGGAGTGATCCGGTTGGGATGAACCATCGCCGGGAGCAATCCGCGAGACAGACGGGAGTGATCGGGTTCGACCGAGAGTGATCCGGTAAGTGTGGGCGATCACCGAGAGTCATCCGCCGACATTGCGCGAGCGATCGCGGTCGAGCGTGCCGCGCTCACCCCTGACTGCTACGTCGGCTGCCGTTCACGCGGTTCCCTTGCGGGCATCCCCCCGAAGTGTGGAGGACTCCACTATGAGGAGTTCTCATGTCAGAGAAGCGCAGGAAGTACGACCCGGAGTTCCGTGAGGGAGCGGTGCGGATCGTCCGGGAGACGAACAAGCCGATCGCGGTGGTGGCCAGGGATCTGGGGATCAACCCGGGGACGTTGGGTAACTGGGTTGACAAGGACCGGATCGAGCGCGGCGAGAAGGAAGGGCTCAGCGTCGACGAACGCGCCGAGTTGACCCAGCTCCGCAAGGACATCGCGGAGTTGCGGATGGAGCGTGATGTCCTCAAGCGATCCGTGGTCCTGTGGGTCAAGGAGGCGACGCGATGAGCGTGGCGTCGTTCATCGCCTCCCAGAGGGCCGACCATGGGGTGTCCCACGCGAAGTGCTGCCGGTGGCTCGGAGTGTCGGAGTCGTGGTTCTACAAGTGGCTCGACCGTGAACCGACGCGTCGCGAGCAGCGGCGCACCGAGCTCGACGCGGCGGTGCGCGCATTGTTCGACGACTCCGGTGGGACACCGGGCACCTACGGGTCGCCGCGCATCTGGGAGGACCTCATCGAGGTGGGCTGGCGGGTGTCGAAGAAGACGGTGGCCGCGTCGATGGCCCGTCAGGGTCTTGTGGGCCGGTCCCCGAAACGCAAGCGGCGTTCTCTGACCCGTCCCGACAAGGCCGCGGCGCCGATCCCGGACCTGGTGCGACGCGATTTCACCGCCACCGAGATCAACCAGCGGTGGTGTGGGGACCTGACCGAGATCCCCTGCGACGAGGGCAAGCTCTACCTGGCCACGGTCGAGGACCTCGCGTCTCGCCGGCTGCCGGGCTTCGCCATGAGCGACCATCACGACGCTGCCCTCGCGAAGGCGGCGTTGTGCATGGCGGCCGCGGTGCGCGGCGGTGACGTCACCGGCGTGATCTTCCACTCCGACAAGGGCGGCGAATACACCGGCGATCTCTTCGCCCAGGCATGCGACGCGCTCGGCGTGATCCAGTCGATGGGCCGGGTCGGCTCCACGCTCGACAACGCCGCGGCGGAGAGCTTCAACTCGACGCTCGAACACGAGGTGCTCTCACGACACCGCTTCGCCACCAAGGCCGATGCCCGCCGCGCAGTACGCGGTTCATCGACGCGTACAACCACCGCCGTCGCCACAGCAGCTGCGAGATGCTGCCGCCAGTCGCTTACGAAGCACTGCTCGCCGAGCGAGCCGCCGACCACGAACAAGACCGAGCAGCATGACCACCAGCTTCAACCGCTGGCGCGATCACCACGTCGGCTGCGAAGCTCACACCCGAATCAGAAACCCTCCACGGTTACGGGGGAAGCCCATTGCGAGCTATGAGCCGATGACTCCCGAACCCTGCTCGATGACTCCCGCCTAGGGCCCGCTTGCGGGCCCTAGAAGTGTGTCTAGGTTGAGATCATGGCTGCGACGAGGTGGATGTCGTCGTTGGAGGCCCGGCGGGGACGCGTCGGGAAGGGGTTGTCGGGCGCGACGCATGGTGTTCGAGCTAGTCAGGCCGGGATCGCGCAGGACGATCGAAGACTGGTGATAGGAGGCCGCGCCGAATGTGTGGTCATCTGGAGGCTTCGACCAACACGTCCTCAAGCCCCGGATCTCACCCCAGAGAAGATCACCACGTATGTACGGCCAGGGCGAGTCGCAGAGCCGTCAAACGGAGCTAGTGCGGCCCAAGTGTGTGTCCATGCTCGATCGCGTTACCGGCGCGGGGAATTCGACTCCGCGAAGATCGGCGGAGCATGAGGCATGATGCTCTGCGTGACTACCGTGCCGGCAATCCTCGAACGCCCGGTGTATGGCGTATCCGAGGCGGCAGGCCTCCTCGGCCTGCGGTCTGATCGCGCGCGGGCTTGGCTGGACGGCTATGCGCGCTCCGGCGTCGACTATCTACCAGTCATCCGCGCACAACACACCGGCCAGGACCTTGTGACCTGGGGCGAGTTCGTAGAGCTCGGATATCTGCGGGAGTACCGACGCAAGGGAATTCCTCTGCAGCGGCTTCGTCCAGTCATCGATGAGCTACGTCGGGAGTTCCACACTCCCTATCCACTCGCAACCGCGCGGCCCTATGTGTACGGCAAGGAGTTGGTCCTCGAGGTTCAGGAGCGCCACGATCTGCCGACACCGATCGCGATCGTGATCCGCTCCGGCCAGGAGATACTTCTCGCCGACGCGGCGAAGCAGTTCTACAAGAAGGTGGAATTCGATCCGGATGAGCACGACGCGATCCGGCGGCTGTTTCCAGCAGGACCGGCATCGCCTGTCGTGATCGACCCGCTGGTCCGGTTCGGCCGCCCGTCTGTCTCGGGCGTTGCGACGGAGCGCCTGTGGGAGCTGGCCGACGCAGGCGAGACGATCGACGAGATCGCCGACGGCTACGACCTCTCCATGGAAGACGTCCGCGCCGCAGTCGCGTACGAGGAGCAGTTCCGCTCCCTCGCTGCGTAGCGACCATTGTCGGCCAGGTTCTTCGTCGACGAGAACGACCTGGCTCTCGGAAAGCTCTTGGCGCAGGAACACGGGAACGTCGTCTACCCGGGCCACCCCGACCTGCCGGAGGTGCCGCGCGGCGCCCTGGACGACACCTGGTTGCCCGTGATCGGCCGCGTAAGACTGGTAGTGATCACCCGCGATCAGCGAATCCGTTATCGGCCTGCCGAGAAGCTGGCGTGGGTCGAGCACCGCGTGCGCGGGTTCGTGCTCACGGGCAAGAAGAGCCAATCGACCGCGACCAGCAAGGCCGTTCTCGAGTTGCATTGGACTGAGATCGAGAGGCTCGTCGACGACGACCTCGACGGGCCCTGGATGCGCGGAGTGACCGAAGCGGGACTACGACCAATCGAACTGGCTTAATCGAGTCATTCACGACGTGCCGATCTTTCGACTCGTCGAGGAGTTGGATAGACGAATCGTCGAACCTAGAACGGCTGACTTCCGATTCGTGTCAGTTACCGGAAGTCAGAGCGGCTCGAGCCAGAAGCGTGCGTTCCCGCTCCAGTTGAGCGGGTCCCGCGTTGTTCTGGCGTTGTCGAGCGAGCGCGTGATGCGGTGAGCTGCCTCTTCGGCGCGCCGTGGTACCGCTCAGCGGGCGGGCGTAAATCTGCTGTGCTGCTCTGGCGCATCTGCTGAGCACCATCCGTTCCGCCGCAGTAGCGTGCGCCGTAGTCGCGGGAAGGGGGAGGGGTGCAACTCGACCTGAGCGAAGATCAGGCTCTGTTCCGTGAAACTGCGCGGAAGTTCCTGACTTCGGAGGTTCCGCTCAGCGTGGTTCGCTCGTTGTACGAGACCGCCGATGGCTTCGATCGTGACTGGTGGCTCGGCGCGGTGGAGCTCGGCTTCACATCGTTCTTCGTCCCGGAAGAGCTCGGCGGCGGGAGCGTCTCCGGGAGCGCAACTGCCGACGCGGTCATCGTGGCGGAGGAGATGGGGAGGCTTGTCTCGCCGGGCCCATTCCTGCCGGTCAACGTCGTGGCCGCCGCAGTCGCGTGGGAAGGCGACGACGCACTCGCTGCCGAACTGCTGCCGCGGATCTCGACGGGCGAGGTGATCACGTCATGGGCGTTTGGTGAACCTGTTGATCAGTGGAGACCGGAGCTCTTTCGTACGACCGCATCGGTGGACGGCACCGACGTCGTGGTCGACGGTGAGAAGGCGTACGTCGAAGCCGCCGGAGTCGCCGATCTTTTCCTTGTGACCGCGGAGGGAAGCGGGGGACTGACGCAGGTCCTGGTACCGGCCGATGCCGAGGGCGTCTCGGTGGTTGCCGGTCGGAGCATCGACATGACCCGCCGCTACGGGCGTCTCCAACTCGACCGGGTCCGTCTTCCGTTCGCTGCCGTCGTCGGAGAGCCAGGTCGGGCGGCGGCACCGGTGGAACGCCAGCTCGCGCTGGCTCTGGTCCTGCAGTGCACAGAGCTTCTCGGCATCGCAGAGCGCACGTTCGAGACGACGATCGAATACGGCCGTGACCGTATCGCCTTCGGGCGACCGATCGTGTCGTTCCAAGCGCTGAAGCATCGCTTCGCAGACATGGCCGTGTGGCTCGAGGGCAGCAAGGCCGTGACGGAAGCGCTCACGGTCGCGGTCGACGGCGATGCAGCCGACGTCGCGCGCCTTGCGAGCGTGGCCAAGGTGTACGTCGGGGCGCATGCACTGGACATCGTCGACGACTGCGTCCAGATCACCGGCGGCATCGGCGTGACGTGGGAGCACGACATCCACCTCTACAACCGACGCGTGGCCGTTTCTCGAGCGATGTTCGGTTCGCCTGAGCTGCATCGGCTCCGCCTGGCGTCGGACCTCGCCGAGGAGGAACACGATGAGTGAACACGACGCGTCGGGGTCGGTCGAGCAGTTCGTCGCTCGTGCGCGCGTGTGGCTCGAAGCGAACCTCCCCACCTGGGAGGAGCCGCCCGTCGACGACGTCGAACTGCAGAACCGGATCTTCGACGCCGGCTTCGGAGGGCTGGCGTTTCCTCGAGAGTACGGAGGGCAGGCACTGACGCTCGCCCATCAGAGGGCCTTCTATGACACCGCGGATGACCTCGGCCGGCAGCTGCCGATGCAGTACTGGGTGTCGATCGGCATGATCGCGCCGTTGCTCCTGGAGCGCGGTTCGGAGGGGCAGAAGCAACAGCTCCTGCCGTCGCTGCTCCGCGGCGACATCATCTGCATCCAGTTGCTGTCCGAGCCCCGTGGCGGTTCAGACCTCGCCGGGGTCACCACGCGCCTGACGCGAGATGGCGACAGCTACGTGCTGAACGGCGCCAAGATGTGGAGCACCAACGCGGACCTCGCCGACTACGGCCTGTGTCTGGCGTGTTCGGACTGGGACGTGCCGAAGCATCAGGGCATGTCGATGATCCTGGTTCCGCTGAAGGACACGGAGGGTGTGTCGCTGCGGCGGACGAGGATGGCCACCGGCGAGCTCGGTGACGTGTGCGAGGAATTTCGACGACGTGGTGCTCCCGGTCACGAACCTCGTGGGTGACGAGAAGGAGGGCTGGTCGGTGGCGCAGGCGCTGATGGCGCACGAACGCAACAGACGGCGAGCATCGGGTTCGGATACCTCGGTGGCAAGGGTCGCACGACGATGGTCGAAGATCGGACGATGATCGCCGAGGGGCTGGCGGAGGTGGCGCAACGCCCCGGACTGCTCGAGCTCCATGCACAAGTGCTCGCCGATGTCTACGTCGACACAGTGGCAACCCGGCCTACCGGTGCTCGGGTCATGCGAGGCAGGCACTCGGAACTCATCAGGGTCCTTGGGGATCGCCGGGCAAGTCGATGGGTCCGGAGGACGGCCACCGTGCCCGCTCGTCAAGCTCGCGGTGGAAGGAGCCCAGGGCCTCGTGTGGGACGGTGATGAGCCGCGAGAGGACGATGCCGGAGCCCAGCGGGTGGGAGCACGCACAGCACCATCGGCGGTGGTACGAGCCAGATCCAGCGGAACATCGTCAGCGAACGACTCCTCAACCTCCCTCGTGAGCAGTCGTTCTACCGGGATGTCCCGTTCAGCGAGGCGCCGCGGAACCCCAGCAAGTTCTGACGGGCTGGCCCTCCGGCAGGTACGGACATAGGCTTCGCGACAGCAGCGCATCAGGTTCACATCTGAGGGGGAAGCGGATGGCCGCGACGCAGGACACCTCACCGGGAGCGTCGAACATCTCCGAGATCGGCCTGGTCTCGGCCGACTCCCACGTCAACGAGCCACGCGACCTCTGGTCGAGCAACCTTCCCCCGTCGCTCCGAGCCCAGGCCATGCGGGGCATCGAGTCGGGAGAGGACGGCAGCTGGAACGTGGTCTTCAACGGCCAGCACGTCTTCAAGCGCGACATGGCGTCGGAGGAGGAACGCCTGGCCGTCCTCGATCCGGCGAAGCGCTTCGATGTCCTGCGCTCGGAAGGCATCGTCGCCGAGTGCATCTTTCCCACGATCGGGCTGTACGTCTGGATGCTCGAGGATCCCGAAGGTGGGCGTGCCAGCTGTCACGTCTACAACGAGTGGATACACGACACGCTGCAGAGCAAGTCGGATCGCTTCTGTTGCGCCGGGATCATCCCCGTATGGGAACCCGACGCGCGGTCGGAGGAAGTCGAGCGAGTCGCGGAACTCGGCCTACGGGCGATCATGCCGCCGTCGCACACCGAGGTCGCGTGGAACCATCGCGTCTGGGATCCGATGTGGGACGCCATCGACGTGACCGGCCTGCCCGTGGTCATGCACCAGGGCACCGGCTTCGACACCATCTGGTACCGGGGACCGGGGGCAACGGTCGCCAATCTCATCGCCACCGAGACGATCGGGCCACGGGTTGCGACGTTGCTCGCGACGTCCGGCGTCCTCGAACGTCACCCGAATCTCCACGTGGTGTTCGTCGAGTTCAACACCGGATGGCTGGCCTGGGTCGAGGAGCTCATGGACTACTACGACCGGGTCTTCCGCGAGTACGACGACATCCACAAGGACCGTCGCGCCAAGCCGACCGTCTACCCCGACCTCGCGCACTCTCCGAGCTGGTACGTACAACGGCAGTGTCATGCCACCTTCCAGGTCGACACCATCGGCATGCGCAACGTGCCGTACTCAGGACACATGTCGTTGATGTGGGGTCACGACTTCCCACACGAAGAAGGCACCTTCCCGCACTCCAGGAAGCTCGTCGACGAACAGGCCGCGCACGTGTCCGCCGACGAGGCGCGCCGGATCTTCCGCGAGAACGCACTCGAGGTGTTCAAGTTCGACCGCGACCTCATCGACCAGCCGTTCTGATCGTCGGAACGGCAGGGGGAGATCAGCATGGCGCGGCCGATCGAGGCAGACACGATCGGGAATTGGTCACGAATGCGTCGGCCGAGTTCGGTGACGCCGAAGCCGTCGTCGGTGCGGGCATCCGGCTGACCTTCACGGACCTCGACCATCGGTCGCGCTCGCTGGCGCGACGGCTCCTCGGGCGCGGAGTGGCGAAGGGCATGCACGTCGGCGTGTCGTTCGGGAACAATCCCGACTTCCTGCTGTCGTTCCTCGCGGTGAGTCGAATCGGCGCGATTGCGGTGCCGATCTCGACGTTCGCACCTGGCCGGGAGTTGCTCCGACTCATCCGGTACGGAGACCTTGCCGCGATTCTCACGACCCGACACGTGGTCGGCGTCGACCAGGTGGATCGACTCACCTCCCCGATCCCGGTCTCGCGAACAGCACAGGCCGACCACTCGCACTGGCGGCCGCTCCGAGCCTGCGCTGGATCGAGTTCCCGCGTGATGCCGACGGTGCGCCGGCGTGGGTCACGCCGCCGGACCACGACGATGTCGCGTCGCAGGTCGACGATGCGCTGCTCGACGCGGTCGAGGACGATGTCGTCGCGACCGATGCGGCTCTGATGATCCACACGTCGGGGACGACTGCCGATCCCAAGGGTGTCCCGCATCTCCACGACACCGCCTGCTTCCGCGCTCGGTACCTCGCCGAGCGCATGCAGTACCGGCCCGGTGATCGCACGTACACGAGCCAGGTGCTGTTCTGGATCGGCGGCCTGACTATGAGCTTCCTCACGAGCATCGCCGCCGGGGCGACATCGGTGTGGTGCGAGCGCTTCGAGGCAGGCGAGGTGTTGGCCCTCGTCGAGGACGAGCGCATCACGCGCCTCGCCACTACCCGCACCAGGTCGAGCAGCTCCTCGTGCACCCGAGGTTCGCCGCCACCGACCGCAGACGCGTTGCAGATCGCAGACCCGAGGCTCGCACCAGGCGGTGCGACGACCGGGATCCTCACGCCCGAAGGCCATCGAATGGCCCTCGGCATGTCCGAGACCTTCGGGCCCTACTCCTGGGGATCCGGGGGCACGACGGTGATCGGGCGACTCAGGACATCCAGCCCGGTCTCGAGATCCGCGTCGTCGACGCCGAGAACAAGCCACTCGGCGACGGCGCGACTGGGGAGATCGTGCTGCGCGGCCGATGCGTCACGCCGGGCTACTACAAGCGACCGCGCAGCTCCGCCTTCGACGCCGACGGCTGGTTCCACACCGGGGATCGAGGCCGGGTCGACGGCGACTCGATCCACTTCCTCGGACGGATGACCGAGATGATCAAGACGGCCGGCGCGAACGGCGCGCCGGCCGAGGTGATCGAAGCGCTGCTCGCCCTCGACGACGTGCACGAGGCCTACGTCCTTCCCATCGCCGATCCTGTGCGCGGCGAGCTGATCGCGGCCGCGGTGGTGCTCGACGACACGAGTGAGCTCGACGCCGCTGCGATCAGAGCCGAGCTGAAGCGGGACCTCTCGCCGTACAAGGTGCCAGCGACGATCGCCTTCTTCGACTCCGGCGACATCCCGTGGACGCCGACGTTCAAGGTCCGTCGACACGAGCTCACCAGGATGATCCTCGAGCAGACCGACGGAATCGATTCATGAAGGGAACGCGATGAGCGAGAGCGCACTGGAGTACATCGAAGTCGCGCACCGGAAGCTGCCGTATCCGACGTTCGACGCCGACAACCATCTCTACGAGAACCGTGACACGCTCACGAAGTTCCTCCCGCGCAATACAAGGACGTGATCCGGTACATCGACATCGACGGCCGCACCAAGCTCGCGATCAGGAACACGATCAGCGACTACATCCCCAACCCGACGTTCGGGAAGGTGGCGGCGCCTGGCGCAGCCGGGTTCGACGTCACCAAGGGCGGTGAAGGCATGGAGCAGCGAGCGGGCCGCACGGTGTCTGCCCCCGACGGCAAGAAGATGCTGGTGATGCCGGGTGTCGAAGCCTTCTTCGACCCCGAGCCGCGTCTGGAGCTCATGCTTGAACTGGGCATCGACCGCACCGTGCTCTGGCCGACGCTCGCAAGCGTGCTCGAGGAACGTGTCGCGGACGACCCCGACGCCGTGGTCGCGGTGATCCACGTGCTGAACCAGTGGCTGCACGAACACTGGAGCTTCGTGTTCGCAGGACGCGATCTACTCGACCCCGATCATCAGCTTGGCCGCGGGCAACGACGTCGCGATCGCAGAGCTCGAGTACATCGCCGAGCGCGGCGCCAAGCTCTTCCTCATCCGCGTGGCACCGGTACCCACATGGAAGGGACGCAAGTCGTTCGCCTTGGCCGAGTTCGACCCCTTCTGGGAACGCGTGCAGGAACTCGATCTCGTCGTGGGCATGCACTCGGGAGACCCGGCTACACCCGGTACACCAATGAGTGGGAAGGCACCCACCAGGAGTACAGCGCGTTCCGCACGAACAGGAGTCCCGCGTTCGTTCGCGCTGGCGTCGGAGAAGAACAACCTCGTCGACGCGCTACGCGTCAATCATCGGCCACGGCCTCGCGACGAGGTTTCCGACGTTGAAGTTCATGCCCGTCGAGTTCGGAGCCGCGTGGATCCGGCCGTTCTACGGAAAGCTGCAGCGCACCTGGGAGCAGAGCGCAGTGCTGTTCGACGAGAACCCGGTCGACGTGTTCAACCGCAATGTCTGGATCCACATCTTCCACGAGCGTGATCCCAAGGGCCTCTCGATCTCGGCATCCCCGTCGACCACCTCATGTTCGGATCCGACTTCCCGCATCCCGAAGGGATGGCGGATCCGCTCGCCTACCACGAGATCGTGAAGGATCTCCCGCTCGATCAGCAGGAGCTGATCATGGGAGGAGCGCTCGAGCGGGCGCTGCAGGTGGGAAGATTCGCGACCTGACGTGATGCGAATCGGCATCCACTTGCCCCAGTTCGGCCGGGCGATCACCGTGGGAGGCGTGCAACGCGCCGCCCGCACTGCGGAAGAGCAGGGCTTCGACGACCTCTGGGTGAGCGACCACCTCGTCATACCGAAGGAGCAGCAGTACCCGGCGCCGTACATCCTCGACCCACTCACAACCCTTGCCTTCGCGGCGGCCGTCACGGAACACATCGGGCTCGGCACGAGCGTGCTCGTAGGCCCGCAGTACGCGAGCCCAGGGCAAATTGCCAACACCCTGGCGAGTCTCGATGCGATGAGCGATGGTCGCGTCACCCTTGGGATCGGCATCGGTTGGTCGAAGCGTGAGTCCGATGCACTCGGTGGCCACTACGACGACCGCGGCGCTCGGCTCGACGAGATGATCCGGCTGTTCCGAACCGTCTGGCAGCATCGCACGGCCGACTTCGAAGGCGACTACTACCCGAGCTTCCGCGAGATCCAGGTGCTCCCGATCCGGCACACCCGATCCCGATCTGGATCGGTGGGAGCGCCGCCGCCCTGATCGAACGTGCGCTTCGCAACGACGGATACCACGCCAGCGAGGTCGAACCATCGGACGCCCGCACGTTGGTGGAGAGGCTCCGAGAGCGACGCCCGGATGAAGGCTTCGTCGTGTCGACACGCATCACATGGAACAGGAACAGGTTCAGCCCGCGGCGCTGGCGGAGGATCTCCAGGAGTACCGAGAAGCAGGAATCGGTGCAGTGAACATCGTTCCCGATCGCGGGAATCTCGCCACCTGGCTCCAGAACCAAGAGGCACTGGCCTCAGCGGTGCTCCATTGATGCGCCGCTGCCGCTGCCAGAGCCCACTGTGAGCGCCTCGCGTCGTGAAGTCGTGGATCGGCTCGTGCACGACGACCCTCGGTTCGCACTTGCACACATCGAAGTGGCAGGCGTGCCATCGGCGCGTGTACGCGAATGCGCCGCAGTCCTTCGCGAGGTGCTGGAAGGCACGGCGACCCTCGGAGACCGACCGTTCCTGCGCTACGGCGACGAGCGCTGGACCTACGCCGAGCACCTGCGCATCGTCACCGGCCTCGCAGCGCGTTGGAGCGCACTCGGTGTGCGCAAAGGTGACCGAATCGCGTTGGCGATGCGGAACCTTCCAGGTTCGTGTTCTCGTTCTGGGCCAGTCAGGCGTTGGGAGCAATCGCCGTTCCTTTGAACGCGTGGTGGATGGGGTCGGAACTCGCCTACCGATCCGTGACTGCCGACCGCGCATCCTCATCGCAGACGCGAGCGAATCGAGCGCTTGCAGAAGGAACTGCAGGGCCTCGACGTCGCCGGCGTGGTTGCCGTGCGGACGGCCGATGACCTGGCACCGAGCGCCATCTCGTGGGACGACGAAGCCGCAGCACTGGATCCCGAAGCGACACTTCCGGATGTCCTCATCGTTCCCGAGGACGACGCCACCATCCTCTACACGTCGGGCACGACCGGTGCACCCAAGGGCGCGGTCGCGTCGCATCGGAACCACGTGACCAATCTGCGCAACGGCGAGCTCGAGGCTGCGGTCGCGGCCACGACGGTGGGTGAGCCTGTGGCATCGGCCACCGTGCAGCCCGCAGGATTGCAGACGTTTCCACTGTCCCACATCGCGGGCTTCAACACGCTGTACCTCTCGCTCAGGGCGGGCGCCGAAGTCGCGCTGATGCACCGGTGGGACTCGTCGATCGCCACGCGTCTGATTCGCGAAGGCGCATCCCCGCGGTATCGATGGTCCCCACCATCGTGCCGAGTTGCTCGACCACGCCGACGAGCACGGCGAAGCGTTGGACGGGCTGACCCGAGTGTCGATGGGTGGTGCACCCGTTCCCCCGGAGCTCATCCGCCGCCTCGGGACGCGGTTCGACGGGCGCGTCGTGCCGGGGAACGGTGACGGCCTGACCGAGACGACGTCAGCGGTGGTGACCAACTCCGGTGACGACTACCTCGCGGACCCGGAGAGCATCGGCGGCCGGTCCCCGGCGCCGACGTGCGGATCGTCGACCCCGATCCGGGTGCCGACGTGGACGTTTCGAAGGTCGGTGAACTGTGGTTCCGGGGCCCCAACATCGTCCGCGGGTACTGGAACCGGCCGGATGACACCGCACAGCGTTCACGGACGGCTGGTTCCATTCCGGCGACCTCGGCAACGCCGACGACGCCGGCTTGCTCGACGTGGTCGACCGGATGAAGGACGTCATCATCCGGAGCGGCGAGAACGTGTACTGCGCCGAAGTGGAGGCAGTCCTGTTCCAGCACCCCGCGGTCGCTGACGTGGCGGTCGTCGGTCTCCTGCATGACGAATGGGGTGAGGAGGTCGTGGCGATCGTCGATCGCCGCCCCGGGAGTCTGCTCACCTCCGCGGATCTCCAGTTGTTCGCCGCTGCGGAGCTCGCTCGTTTCAAGGTGCCGACCAGGGTGGAGTTCACCGACGAACCGCTTCCGCGACAGCAACCGGCAAGGTCCTGAAACGGGAACTGAAGGCGCGCTACACCACATCTGGCGCCGGATGACGAACAAGAAGGGAAGTCTCGTGCCGAGACCCAGGTACCGAGAGTTGCCCGAGGCTCACCTCGGAGGTCGAAGCGCACAGGGTGTCTTCGGTGCGCACGACGAGTTGGGCACCCTCGGCGCGATCACACCCGAGCACGTCACAGCCGCGGCTCGACTCGTGCAGCATGGTCGGATCTTCCCTCTCGACGCGCCGTGGGGGACCTTCGATCCGCCTCTGTATCCGATTCGTACGACGGCACGGCACACCGTGTTGCACCGTGACGGCGCGCTCTCGTACGACGACGTGTGGGACAACGTGCATCCGCAGGGCGGGAGCCAATGGGACTCGTTGGCCCACGTCGGATACACGCCCGACGAGTTCTACAACGGGGCGACCGCACGCGAGGTTGCGGCGGGTGAGCGCAACTCGATCATCGCGTGGGCGGAGCGGGGGATCGTCGGACGTGGTGTGCTGCTCGACATTCCGCGGTCGTTCGCCAAGGCCGGCAAGGACTGGGATCCGGCCGGTTCCTCGCCCCTCTTCGTCGACGATCTCGAGCTCGCCGCGAAACGGCTGGAGTGGTCTTGGGCACGGCTCACATCCTCGTGCTCCACACCGGCTTCGCTGAGCAGTATGCAGCACGCACCCGCCAGGAGCGCTGGGAATCGAATCGCCCAGGAAGCGCGCCAGGGCTCGCGCACGACGAAGCACTCTGCGAGTACCTCTGGGACCTCGGGATCGCCGCGATCGTGTCCGACACGTTCGCCGTCGAGGTATGGCCTGCCGATTCCTCGAGTGGCGCGCGACCCGAGGAGTTCCTCCACCGTCTCCTGATCGGACAGTTGGGCTTCGCCCTTGGCGAGTTGTGGTGGACTGCCGACCTCGCCCGTGACTGCGCCTCGGATGGGCGTCACGAATTCCTCCTGACGAGCGCGCCTTTGCGTGCTCGCGGTGCGATCGGGTCGCCGGCGAACACCCTCGCGGTCAAGTAGCGCTCAATCCGTGCATCACCGCGCCTTTCCCCGGTGCATGGGTGGATCGTGAGGCCGGTGACACCAGCGGGCCCCCGGCGCCGACGCCGTGTGCCGCACGTGCACACGGGTAGGGTTGAGAGAGAGCACAACCGCTTCGAGAGATCAGAGTCAGAACGTGGCCCGAGGCCAAGAAGAGGAAGACATCGCGGCGCCCAGCGTCGACGACGCGCTCGAGGACGAGGGCTGGCGCACACGCGTGCTCGATCGCTCGCTGGAGTCGGCGAAGAAGCGATCGATCGACCGCTCGACCGCCTTCATCCAGGCCGCCATCGAGCTCCTGCAACAGAAGGGAGAGGGCTTCACCCTTCAGGAGGTGTCCGACCAGGCGGGGTACTCGCTGCGTCTCTTCTATCAGCACTTCGGCGGTAAGCACGACCTCCTCCTCGCGGTGCTGGAGGAAGAACTCCGTACCGGGATCACGAGAGCCCGCGCCGAGCTCGCCCAGGAGCCCGACCCGATCCGCCGGCTCGTGATCCTGCTGGAACGGTTCTTGGCAGACGCGGCGGAGTCCTCGGCGCACAACCTCACGCTGCTCAAGTACGAGATGCAGCTCGTCGCGACCCACCCGCAAGAGGTCTCGCTGCTCCACACGCCGGAGACTCGAGTCGCGGAGCAGATCGTCGCCGACGGGCTCGAGGCCGGCGTCCTGCACGTCGCGAGCTCGGAGGTGGGTGCGTACTTCCTGATCGGACTGAAGCGGCTCTACAACCAGTCGCGCCTGCTGGGGATGGAATTCGGCGCCACTCTGCCAGAACCCCGCGAGTTCGTCCGCTTCTGCATCGAAGGCCTGGGCGGGACCCTGCCCGACAGGTACTGAGCGGTCGGAACCCTTCTCGCGCCGACGCGACGTCAGTAGCCGCCGGAGGCGGCGCGCCGGCTGTCCAGCGGATCGAGGATGTCCCTGAACGACGTGGCGAGCGTGACGGGCAGCTCGATGACGACGGGCACCTTCGACGTCGGGAGGCGGCCAAATGCCTCGCGGCACATCGTCGCGCGCGTCCTGGCCCTGACGGCGTCGCAGCCGATAGCCCGAGCAATTGCTGCATAGTCGAAGTCGGCGAACTCCGAAGCGATGACGCGTCTTCCCCATGCCGTGCAGCACCCAACCGAGTGCACCGTTGTTCAACACGACCACGGCGATTGGGAGCTCGAGCTCGATCGCAGTGAGGAGACCGTGCAAGGTCATCCCGAAGCCACCGTCACCGCAGACCGCCACTGCCGGGCGCGTCGGGATGTGCAAGGCGCGCGCCGAGCGCGGCCGGTATGGCGTGACCCATCCCGCCACCCGCTGCCGGCTGCAGGTAGCCCAGGGGCCGCTTGCTGAGGTACCAGCGCATCATGAACAGGCGGTTCTCGCCCGCGTCACACGTGACGATCGCATCGTCGGGGATGAACTCGTTGAGCAGCGCGATGGCATCCGGGGCGTCGAAGGGAGCCTTCGACGCGACGTCGTGGCGCGCGAACGGCGTGCCAATCCTTTGCCTCGCGAACCTTGGTCTCCGCTGATGCAGCTCGCGGCCTGATGTCGAGGGTCTGCGCGACGCGCGAGTGCGGTTTCGAGGAACGCGTTGGCATCGGCCGTGACTCCGACGGCGACGGGCAGTGTCCAACCGACGTTGAGTGGTTCGACATCGACCTGGATCAAGGTCTGGCGAGTGGGATCGATGAGCGAAGGTGACTCGTCGATGGTGTCCATCGTGCCGAGCTTCGTACCGATCGCCAGGATGACATCGGACTCGGCGACGAGGTCGTTCGCCGACGGCCACCCGAATGCTCCGATCACACCGCCCGCCACTGGGAGCCGCTCGTCGACGACACCCTTGCCGTGCGCGGTCGTGACGATCGGGAGATCGACCGCGGTGGCGAACGACAGGAGCGCGCCATCGGCAGCACCCGCGTGCACCCCATTGCCCGCGATGATGACCGGGCGTTCTGCTCGTACGAGCAGGTCGACGGCTCGGGCGACGGCGTCTTGATCAGCCGTGGTCGAGCGCGCCATGAGGTGGCCGGCGGCGCGGAACGTCCGTGGGGTCGACGCGGGCCCGACGGTGCCGCGTAGGGATGCCGACGCGAACACGACGGCGACGGGCCCGGGCTCGCCGGTGATGGCGTGCTTGACCGCGAGCTGCACGTGCTGCACGGCCTGAGATGGATGGTGACTGACCATGGTGCGCTTGGTCACGCCCTCGAGCGCCTTGCGCGCGTCCCATGCCCCGTAGTCGGCGCTGCCGTTCTGGTAGACGGCGTGGTGCGACAACGCACCGCCGTCGCTCATCTCGGTGAGGATCACCATCGGGGAGCTGCCGAGGAGCGACTCGAGGTAGCCCTGTCCTGCGTTCCCGACGATCCACTCGCCCTGTCCCATCACGACGATCGGGCGGCCACGCAGTCGTCCGTATGCCTCTGCCATGTAGGAGCCGAGCGACTCCTCGTGCACCAGTGAGGTGCGGATCGACGTGTGTCCGTGGAGCGCCTGCCAGATCGGTCCGGTCAAGCCTCCCGGGATGCCGACCACGTGCTCGATCCCGGCGTCGGCCATCGCAGCAACGATCGCATCCGCAACCGGAACCTCGCCCGGCAACAACAGCTCGGCATTCACGCGGGCTCCGATCATGCAGTGAAGGGCGCGGGACCTCGAGCCAGATCCTGGCTCAACCTCCGCTGCTCGTCGTGGTCGCCGACGATGCCCCGGTGCCGCTCGTCGCCGCCGCGACGTCCTCCGGTGTGCCGACGATGTTGCCGATGATCGGCTTGCCTTTGTTCGTCACGACGAACTTCCCGTCCTTCAGATACACGTAGTACGAGCAGGACTTCGCGGGAGCCTTCCCGAAGTTCTCGAGGCTGACGTCGATTGGGCGGCACGAGAGGCCAGCCTGGTCGTAGGTACCCATCTTGTGGATCCCGTCGATGAAACCCCGGCGAGTGAGGTCCTTGCCAGCGTGCTCGAGTCCGAGGATCGCGAGCTCAGCAGTGATGTAGCCGAGGTATTGGCCGTAGTTGGGCACGCCGGTGAACTTGGCGAATTTCTTGAGGTCGGCCTGGAACTGCTTCGTCGCCTTGGTCTTGAGTTCGACCGGCTGGTAGTTCTGGGTCCAGAACACGGTGTTCTTGCCCAGCGTGCTGGCGGTCGGTGATTCGAGGAGATCCTGGCCGTAGCCGGTGGCCAGCACGTTGGCCTTGGAAGTCACGCCGTTCTGCTGGAGTCCCTGGACCACTGCGAAATTCGTCTCGCTCACCATGGGGAGGTACACCCCGTCCGCGCCGGCGTTCTTGATGCCGAGGACCAACGGCCCCACGTCTGAAGTGCCGAACTCCACCGTCGTGTTCGTGTACACGGCGTCCATGCCCTGCTTGGGCACCGCGTACTTCTGAAGCGTCTCGGCGGACGCCGCCGACGATGCCGATGCGCCGTACACGAGGGCCGCGGTCTTGGTGCGCCGAGTTGCTTCATGACCTTCGCGGTGTCGTCATACGCGAGTCCTGTCTTCGGGAAGATGTTCCCTCCGGCGGAGATGATGTTCTCGTTGCCGGCCTGGCCGTAGTACTGGCCGTCGAAGCCGCCCCCGATCATCGGCACCCCCGCCTCGAGCAGGTAGCGATACGCGAGGAAGGCGAACGACGAGTTGTTGACCACCGCGAACACGTGACGGTTCTGGACGAGATCCTGCGCCGCGGTGAGGTTTGCGGCGCTCGACTTGTCGTCGATGATCTCCGTCTCGATCTTGCGACCATTCACTCCGCCTTGCGCGTTCTGGCGGTCGATGCGCGCCTGGAATGCGTCACCCGACTTCTCGAACACCGAGCTCGCGACGCCGGTCTGCGAGAAGATGAACCCAAGCTTCACCGACTTTGCGGTCACCCCGGGTGTCGACGCCGACTGCGCGGCGCCAGGTAGGGCCAGTGCCGCGAGGGCAACGCCCGTCACCATCGCGGCGATGACACTGCGACGAAGTCGCGGCGGTGCTGCGTGTCCCATGTTCGTGATCCCCCCTCTACCCGCAGGGATCGGATGACCCCGCGACCGATTTGATACTTCCGTGCATGTGAAGTGCTGCATCTGAACATGGCAAAAGCAAGAATTTGCAAGTCAGATCGGCAACGGAGATGATCGGGTTCTTCAGCAGGGGGACTCGCTATGGGACTGGTCGATGTCGAACAACAGGGCGCGGTGCGACGGCTTCGCCTCAACCGGCCCGATAAGCTCAACGCCCTCTCACCGCAGCTGATCGCCGAGCTCGAGGCCGGGCTGCGCGAGGCGATGACCGACGACCGCACCGCGGTCGCGGTGCTCTCCGGGACCGGACGTGCGTTCTCGGCCGGTGCCGACGTGAAGGCAGTCCAAGAAGGACAGGGCTCGGCGTCCGCGAGTGCGTCACAGCACCGCCTGACCGACACGCCGAACGACATGCTCGCGACCCGCCGTCGCGTCGACGAGTGGCTCGCTCTCTGGGCGATGCCCAAGCCCGTCATCGCGCAAGTCCACGGGTATTGCCTCGGCCTCGCCAACGAACTGGTCGGTTGTTGCGATCTCGTCGTGTGCGGTGAGTCGGCACGGTTCGGGATGCCGGAAGTACGGGAGGTCGCGTTGTTCCCGACCCTCGGCTTTTGGCCCGACCGCATCGGGATGCAACGGACCAAGGAGCTCCTCTTCACCGGTCGTCTGGTCGAGGGACCGGAGGCGGTGCAGCTTGGTCTCGCGCTCGAATGTGTGGTGGACGAGGAGCTCGAAGGTCGGGTCGACGAGCTCGCCGCGCACATCGCCGGCGTCGACGTGGATCGGCTCAGCGTCACGAAGGCAGCCGTGAACGCATGGGCCGAGGCGCGTGGCGTGAGGTCGGCCGCGGCGCGAGGAGCGGAATTCCACGCCATTTACCACCGGTCGGGATTGGAGTGAGGGTGGAGCAGCTCGAACACATGCTCGCGGCGTTGGATCTCGACGAGATCGGACCCGACGCCTACCAGGCTCCGCACGTGGCGGCGGGCCGTGGCGTCGTCTTCGGCGGCCAACTCCTCGCCCAAGCCATCGTCGCCGCGTCCCGCACCCACCCCGACAAGCGCGCTCGAGCCGTGCACACGCTCTTCGCCAAAGGAGTCCTCACCGGCGAACCGGCAGAGATCCGAGTGGAATCGATGCACGCCGGCCGCAACCTCGCCAGCGTGACGGTGAGCTTCTGTCAGGCCGATCGCGTCTGCGCGCGATCGCTTGTGCTCCTCGACGTCGAGGAGCCCGACCTGCTTCGGCATTCACGCCCGATGCCGGTTGTGCCCAAGCCAGAGCCCGCTCGCGCCGAGGCGCACGCGCTGGCGGCTCCCGAGACGATCATCGTCGGCGACGTGGACGTCGTCGATCCTGCGCTCAGCGGGCCACCGAGTCTGCAGCTGTGGGTGCGCTTCGCTGGCGCGCCCGAGAACGACGTGACCCTCCGCGCACTGCTCGCCTATCCGACCGACGGGTGGCTCATCGCGACTGCCCTGCGACCGCACATCGGCTTCGGGCAGGCAATGGCACACCGAGAGATCTCCACTGGCGTCGTGAGTCACTCGATCTCCTTCGAGGACTCGTTCCGGTCCGACGAGTGGCTCCTGATCGATCACGAGTCGGTGCACGCCGGCAACGGACGTGCATTCGGCCGAGCTGACGTGTTCACCGAGGAGGGCCGCCTCGTCGCGTCGTTCTCGCAGGACGCCCTGGTGCGTACATGGCCTGAGGGGCAGAGTCCCGCGGACCGTGAGGCGACCGCGTTCGACGGCGCGTCGAAGTCGAAGTCCTGTTGCAGCGACGAACAGAGAACATGGTGATTGGCGCGTCGGCGTGACCGATGCGATCGCCGTCATCACCATCGATCGACCGGAGAAGGCTGCGATCACCGGCGTCACGGTTCGCAAGCTCCGGGGAGGCATTCGGAGACATCCGACGTGCCACCCAACTTGCCACCCAAACGACGCTGCGGCGACCGTTGCGGGCTGGTGATGAGATGCGGACGGCGTTGGTACTGCTCGATTCTGCGCGATCGTGATCTCTAGGGATTGCAACGTCCCGACCTTGCCAAGGTTGGGGTCGCGGGTTCGAATCCCGTCGTCCGCTCCACACAAGTGCAGGTCAGCGGCCTCTCGGGGCCGCTGATGCGCGTTCGGGGCCCCGAAGGGACAGTTCCCTAGGTGCATAGTGGAATAGCGCTATGGGCGGCGGGTGACGGTCAAGTCGAACGAGCGGTGATCCGACGACCCTGGGGCATCCGCCGGCGCCGCGAGGCGGCGTGCGACGCGAGAGTGCAGCCGTCGCCGTAGCCCCGATGTGCCGAAGTGTTGTCCCTCGACCGAGCGTGTCAGGGTGCCTATTCGGCACCCTGCGCCGCGTCAGGTGCGCCGAGCTCGCGGAAAAGGTAGCGATTCGTTTCAGCGAAGGAACAGATCGCTACCTTCTACGGGCTCAGCCCCGAGCAGCGCGACGCCACGTGCATCCGCGCCGCGAACGCGGCACTCTGTGCAGGCGGGTCGAGCGAGCCGGACTCGACGAGAGCGATTGGGGAGGAACCGGGATGCCATTCGCAGGTGACGCTGTCATCATCGAATTGGGGCTCAACGAGGGCGCGGGCCGCGGGGTGAACCCCAACGTCCCCATCACGCCGGGGGAGTGCGCCGCCGATGCGCTGCGCTGTCGTGACGCTGGCGCATCGACGATCCACTGGCACGCCCGAGACCCGGCAACGGAACAACAGTGCCTGGGCGATGCCGACCTGTACGCCGAGGCCCTGGCGGCGATGCAGGCCGGCGGTCTGCTCGGCTACCCGAGCTACCCGGTCGATCCCGAGGTCCCGGTCGGCGACCGGTTGGACCACGTGTGGGAGCTCCGCGCTCGGGGATTGCTCGAGCTTGCCCCCATCGACGTCGGCTCCGTGAGCACGATCCCGTGGAACCGACAGCTCAACGACTTCGTCGGTCTCGACTGGTTGCGCACGCAGTCGGGTGTCGTCGACAACCCGTTGACATTCGTCATCGATTCCGTCGACCGCGCGAACGGCCTCGGGATGCCGTGCACCTTCGGCGCGTTCGACGTCGGCTGCACGCGCGTGGTGGCAATGCTTGCCGCGTCCGGTCGCATCCAAGGTCCGGTGTTGCACAAGGTGTTCCTCTCGGAGGGCTGGGCGGTGGGCCCAATTCCGTCGGAGGCGGCGCTGGACCTGCACCTCGAGCAGCTTCCCGACGACCTCGACGTCGAGTGGTTCGCGGTGCCCTACTCGCATAGCGACCCAGCGCTGGTCGAACGCCTGAGCCGTGCCGCGCTCGAACGCGGTGGGCACGTGCGCATCGGGATCGGCGACAGCCCCGCGGCCAATCCGTGGGCGACGAACGCCGAGCTCGTCGAGCAGGTCGTGCAATGGGCTCGGGACACGGGCCGACCGGTGGCGAGCACGGAGGATGTGCGCGCGGCTCGGCCTGGTCGTGGCCTGAAGAACTTCCGCGCTCAGCTCGCGATGCCTGCTCCATGTGGTGGCGTCCACGGTTGGTGGGGCGGGAGGCGACCGTCGACGTCGGTGAAGCCGTAGCGGTCGGCGAGGCCGCGGGTGGTGAACGCGCGTCCGGTGCACTCCTGGACGCCCGGATCGGTCGCCAACGCGATGATCGCGCGCCCGGAGAACCGGGTCGATTCGGTGATCTCGGGATCGATGCCGGGCATGCCCATCACCGTCTCGGTCCGGACGAGGTACGGCCAGATCGACACGATCGTGATGCCACGCGTGGCAAGTGGCCGAGCCGCCTCCATGGTGATCCGGTCGAGCGCAGCCTTTCCGACGCCGTAGGCGAGGTGGTGGAAGTACCGGATCGCGCCGGCCGAGCTCACGTTGACGATGAGGCCGCGCCCGGCGTCGATCATCATCCGGGCCGCGTGATGGGTACCCGTGTACGCGGAACGGGTTCCGACGTCGATCAGCGCGTCCCAATCGCTGATCGGCGTCTCCCAGAACGGGACGCGGGGATCCATGTGCGGCGGGACCCGGAACACGTTGTTGACCATCACGTCCAGGCGGCCGTGCTCGGCACTGACCCGAGCGAAGAGCGCGTCGACCTCGTCGTCGTTTGCGTGGTCGCACCGCACCGCGATGGCATGACCGCCGACCGCGCGCGATCTCCTCGATCGTCGCATCGAGACTGCCGGATCGCTCGGAATCGCCGTCGTGGAGCGTCCGCCCGGTGACGTATACCGTCGCGCCGGCCAACGCCAGTTCGATCGCGCAACCCTTGCCGATGCCGCGGCTCGCGCCGGTCACGATCGCGACCGCACCTCGCAGGCTCGGCTCGCTCTCGTCCGAGGCGGTGGTCATCGGTCCGACGCTACTGCGCACCAGCTCGGAACACACACGTCCCGCCGATCCAGGTCTCGAGGATCCACGCGCCGACGTCGGCGCGGTCGAGGATCACGAAGTCCGCGCGCTTGCCGGGCGTGAGGCTGCCGCGTTCACGTTCCTGTCCGCCGGCGAACGCCGCTCCGCACGTGTAGGCGTCGAGCCAGTCGTCGAAGGAGACCGACTGCGCGGGCTCGAAGTCCACGCCGGCATCTGTGCGCCGGGTCAGGCCATGGGCTGCGCCCCACAGCGGTGGCGGCGGTGCGCAGGGGTCGTCGCTCGAGCCCGCGAGCGTGACGCCCGCTTCGGCGAGGCCGGCGAACGCAAGCCAGTGGTGGTCGTCGAAGCGCAGACCGCCGGCGCTCGTCCCGACGTGCTCGACGAAACCGGGCTGGACCACGGCAACGGCGCCGAGGTCGGCCAGCCGGTGCCACTGATCCGCGCCGGTCACGCCGGCGTGCTCGATGCGGAACCGGTGATCGTCGTCGGGGTGTCGCCGCTCGATGTCGGAGCACGTGTCGATCATCGCCTGCACACCCTGGTTGCCCATGGCGTGGATCGCGACGCGGAAGCCGCGGGCGACGGCGCGCTGTGCGTGTTCGGCGAGATCGCCGAAGAGCATGCCCATCTTCAGCGGGTGGCCGCCGATCGAGGTGTCGAGCGCGATGGCGACACCACCGTCGGCGAACAACTTCGCCGGTCCGGTGCGGAATCGCTCGTCGCCTTCGCCCGTGGGCGGTCCATCGAGCCGAGAGCCGGGATCGTTCATCAGGAGCGCCGCCGGGTGAGGGAGCCCGAGCACACCGATGGGAAGCGTTCCGGCACGCGCCATCGCCTGATACGTGGCCTCCGCCTCCGGGGAGCAGGCGGCGTCGTGCACGCAGGTGATGCCGTCGGCGATCAACGTCCGAGCGCGCGCAGCAATGTGGAGGGGCCAGCGATCGGGATCGGCGTAGTCGCGCATCGAACGCGCGTGGGCGTCGCTCCACGCGCGTTCGATCAACAGCCCGGTGGGTGCCCCGGCCTGGTCGCGTGCGATCTCGCCGCCGGGCGGGTCCACCGTGTCGCGCCCGATTCCGAGCGCGGCGAGCGCAGCGGAGCTGACCACGCACTGGTGCAACGTGTAGTCGGCCACCATGACTGGTCGGTCGACGGCGGCAGCATCGAGATCGTGACGGGTGAACGGGAACGCCTGCGCGTCGATGCCCTGGCACCGGATCCACGCCGTCTCCGGTTCCGCAACGTCCTGGGACCGGATCGCGTCGATCAGGACGTCGCGGTCGCGCACACCGGCGACGTCGTGCCAACGTGGGTGCAGCGCGGCGACGGAGAGGTGGTTGTGGGCGTCGATGAAGCCGGGGATGAGGACCGATCCGCCGAGGTCGATCACCTCGGCATCGGGGTGCGCCGCCACCAGCTCGCGGCCACCGACGGCCGCGATGCGGTCCCCGTCGACGAGGACCACGGTGGCGCCGGTCAGACCGGGGTCCATGGTGAGGACGCGGCCTCCGGTGAACGCGGTGAGCATCAAGTCGGGACGCTAGCGACCACTCGCCGGATCAGGTGGGGTTGGCTTCGGTCCAGCGCTTGAGCAAGCCGCGGGCGATGACCATCCGCTGGATCTCGTTCGTTCCTTCGCCGATGATCATCAACGGCGACGTCGCGGAAGTAGCGCTCGACGGGGAGTTCGGACGTGTAGCCGTAGCCGCCGTGGATCCGCATGGCTTCGGTGGCGAGCTCGAGTGCGGTCTCCGAGCAGAAGAGCTTGGCCATGCCTGCTTCGACGTCGGCCCGCTCGCCTGCCTCGAACTTGTCCGCGGCCGACCGCACCATCAGTTTGGACGCCTCGAGCTTCGTGGCCATGTCGGCCAACTTGAACTGTATGGCTTGATGCTGGTGGATGGGCACCCCGAAGGTCTGCCGTTGGTGGACGTAGCGCATCGAAGCGTCGTAGGCGGCTCGGGCCACGCCCACGGCCCGGGCCGCAATGTTGATGCGACCGAGTTCCAGGGATCCGAGGATGAAATGGAGGCCGCGACCGAGGCACTCCTCGCCGCCGAGCACGTTGGCCGCCGGGATCCGGTGATCGGTGTAGGTCACCTCGACGGTTTCGAGACCCTTGTAGCCGAGCTTGGGGATGCGCCTGCTGGTTGCGATACCCCCGTACGCGGGGCCCGGCTCCTTCTCGACGATGAAGCAGGTGATGCCCTCGGGAGTCCTGGCGGCGAGCGCGACGAGCCCCGCACGCTCGCCGTTGGTGACCCACATCTTCGTGCCGTTGAGGACGTACTCGTCGCCGTCGCGTTCGGCCTTGCACCGGATCGCCTGGGTGTCACTCCCGGCATCGGGTTCGGAGAGGCTGAAGGCCGCCCGGGGCTCGCCCAGGGCCATGCCCGGCAACCATCGGGTCTGCTGTTCGGCCGTACCGAACCGCTCGATGAGGTTGGCGGCGATCATGTGCGTGTTGAGCACCCCGGCGAGCGACATCCACCCGTACGCCAGCTCTTCCATGAGCCGCGCATAGGTCACCGTGTCGAGACCGAGACCGCCGTGCTCCGGCGCGATCCTGGCGCCGAAGAGCCCGAACGCCTTCATCTGCTCGACGAAGGGCTCGGGGTACTCGTCCGCGTGCTCGTACTCGTCGGCCCCGGGGATCACCACGTCGGCGACCCATTTCCGGATGGTGGCGACCAGCTCGTCGGCGAGGGCGACATCGGTGGGAGACACGATTGCGGACACTAGCCATTCCGCGCCTTCCAGACGTCGAGTCGACGTGGCGCGGTCAGTGCGGTAGCCCGAGGATCCGGGTGGCGATGATGCCCTTCTGGATCTGCTCGGTTCCGCCGTAGATGGATGCGGCGCGGGAGTAGATGTAGTGCTTGATGGTCAGGGGGTCGTCGCCGACCACCGCTCGAGCGGCGCCGACGTCGAAGAGGCTGGTGCCGAGTGACTGCTCTGCTCGCACCATGAGGAGCTTGTCGACCGACGACGACGGCCCCGGATCCTCGCCCCTCGCCCGTCGTGACAACCCCTCCATCAACCGGATCTGGCAGGCCCGGGCATCGACGAAGGCGCGCCCGTACGCGTGCTCGCGGACGGCATCACCGTTCGAGAGCTCGCGGAGCTCACGCAACTTCGATCGCCACGCTGCGACGACGCCCAACTCGGACGGTCCACGCTCGTAGGCGAGAACGGCGGAAGCCAGACCCCATCCGTCGCCCTCGTCGCCGAGCCGGTTGCTGACGGGCACCGGGGTCGCGTCGAAGAACACCTCGCAGAATCTCTGGCCGCCCCACGACTGGGTGATGGGACGCACCGTGATGCCCGGCGCGTCCATCTCGGCGATGAGGCACGAAATTCCCTTGTGCTTGGGGACGTCTCGATCGGTACGGGTGAGGACCATGCAGTAGTCGGCGAACTGGGCACCGCTGGTCCACAGCTTCTGACCGGTGACGAGATATGTGTCGCCGTCGAGCTCGCCGTACGTCGAGAGTCCCGCGAGATCGGAACCCGCGCCCGGCTCGCTGAAGCCCTGGCACCATTGGGTCTCACCCCTCAAGAGGGGCGCGAGGTACCGCTGGCGTTGCTCTTCGGTTCCGAACAGCAGGATCGCCCGCCCGAGCCAGTTGAGCGGCCCGACGGCGTTGAGGACGCCGGCGTCTCCGAGCTCCTCGTTGATGATCGCCTCGAAGAGGGGACTCAACGCCCGCCCGCCGTAGGCCTCCGGCCAGCTGAGCCCGAGCCAGCCGCCGGCGTACATCGTGCGATGCCACGACATGCGAAACGCCTGCTCCGTCGCGGAGTCACGGAAGTCCGGCGTCGGGCCCGGATGGTTGTCGGCCAGCCACGCACGGAACTCGGCTCGGAACCGGGCGTGTTCGGGTGTGTCGGCGAAGTCCATGGTCGTCCTCAGCTGTCGCCCGCGGCGGGGCGCGTGGCGATCGCTCGATAGTGGACGGCTTCGTCGCCGAGGAGGGCCCGATCGGCCATCGCCCGGCGGTGATAGAGGTGGGCGCGACATTCCCACGTCATGCCCATGCCGCCGTGCACCTGGATCACGCGTTCGCACACCAGCTTGCCCTTCTCGGAGCAATAGGCCTTCGCGACGTGGGCCGCGGTCACGGCGTCGGCGAGATCGAGGTGATCGATCGCCCAGGCCGCGTGGTTCACGAGGCTCCGAGCGCCTTCGACGTCGACGTGCGCGTCGGCCAGGAGGTGCTGCACCGCCTGGAACCGGCCGATCGGCACGCCGAACTGGACGCGCGTCTTGGCGTGTTCGACGGCCAGGTCGAGAGCACCGGCCATCACGCCCACGAGGTCGGCGGCGACGGCGACCAACGCGACAGCCCGCCATCGTGCTCGCGCATCGGCGGACAGCGCTCCGACCCGGTCACCGCTCTGGCCCGGCGTGACGCCGGCGACGTGTCGGGTCGGGTCGAGCGCGTCGCGGTCGTCTTCGAGCTCGACGCAGACCACGTCGCCGTCGGGTTCGATCGCCAGCGCAACGTCGCAGCCGGCGGCGTCGAAGGCGACCGACGCCGCCTCGGTCGTCGCGACGTCGGCCAAGCGGGAGTCGAACGCCACGGCCCAGCGCCGCGTCCCGCCGACGAGCTCCGCGATCGAGCCCGGATCGGCGCCCGCGCCGGCCAGCATCTGACCGGGGAGCACGGCGGCGCCGAGGTACGGAACCGGGGCAACCGCCCGACCGAGCGCGGCGAGGACGATGGTGGTATCGACCATGGTGCCCATCCCGCCGGACGAATCGGGGAGACCGAGGCCCAGAAGTTCGGTCGTGGCCAGCTGGCCCCAGAACGCGGAATCGCCGAAGGACTCGAGCCCGCTCACCGTGGTCGGGATCGCCGCCTGGACCTGGGCCGTGATCGACTCGGCCAGCAGCTGTTCGGTCTCGTCGAGGAGAGCGTCCACTCAGATCCCTCCGGTTGGGTCGGTCGACCACGGATCGAAACGGCCGGCCGCGCCGTCGGGTATCCGGGCGGTCGCGCCGAAGCGAGGTGGGGCACCGAGCGCGAGGGGCGGCTCACCGACGAATCTCCAGGGCACGCCGACGATCCGCCGCCGACCCCATTCCGGGTGATCCACCTCGACGTAGATGCCGAACGACGCGAGCTGCTCGTCATCGACGAGGCTTTCGAAATCGGCGACGATCGTCGCCGGCACGCCGAGCCGGTGTACCTCGTCGACGAGCGCGGTCGCCGACCCGCCGAGCACGGGGTCCGCGAGCAGGCGCGCCACCGCCCCCCGTTGCGATGCCGTCGACGGGCTCAGCGCCACCAACGAGCCGCCGGCGTCGATCAACTCGTCGTCGACGGGTCGCGTGCTCGAGTACGGCACACCCAGCGACTCGGCGCCGAGGTACTCGTTGAATCGACTGGCGACAAGTTCGGCCATCGAGAAGTCGACCGAGGCGGCCCGGCCGTCACCGAGAGCCCATGCCGCAACGAGGGTCGCGATCGCGTAGCCGGCGATCACGTCGGCCCACGGCATCTCGAGGCGGGCCGGCTCCCCGGAGTCTGACCGCGTGAGGTGCCCGAGACCACCGCGGTGTGGAGGTTGTATGCGTACCGCGCGGTACTGCGACCACGGACCCTGGTGGCCGTAGGCACTCGAGCTCACGGCGAGCAGACCGGGATGGGACGCCCGTGCCCCGTCGGCGTCGAGACCCAACTTGGTGGCTCGACTCGGCCCGAGGTTCTCGAGGACGACCTGGCTCCGGTCGAGCATCTCGCTGCAGCGCGTCGGGGCTCCGCGCGAAGCTGCACGCGACACTGCGCTTCGAGTGGTTGACCATCGAGAAGTACACGGCGCGCTCATCGCCGGGCTGGTCGTCGACGAACGGGCGCTTTCGTCGGAAGATGTCGACCCGATCGAAGTCCTCGATCTTCACCACGTCGGCGCCCATCGCGCCGAGCAGTGCTCCGGCGAGGGGCACCGCGAGCACATGGCCGGCCTCGGCGACGCGTAACCCTTCGAGGCCACCGGGTGATCCGACCGGGACGGCTTCGTTCTCGCTGCCGACCCGGAACGGCCGGGCGACGTACTGGAGCTGTTGTCCGCCGATCGAGTGGGTCACCAGCGCGCCGCGGGCCGCGAACTGCGCCGACGCGAGGAGGTCGCCGGGTCCGTACATCGCCGTGGTCGGAACGCCCGCAGCCTGGAGCGTCGCCTCGCACTCGGCCTTCGCGCGAGTGCGGGTCAGTTCCGCGATCAGAGCGTCGATCTCGTCGGAGTGCTCGATCCGATCCGCGGGCTCGGGGAACCGATCGCGCCACTCGGGCCGATCGAACGCGTCGGTGAGTCCTCGCCACTGGTGGTCCTCGAGCGCCGAGATGCGCAGCAGGCCGTCACGACAGGGATAGAAGGCGGCGGGTGCGGCGTAGCGAACGGCACCGCCGGTCGGACTGCTGGCGAGCAGCAGACCCACGACCTTCAGCACCGGCCCCGTCGCCAGCGTCGCGGCTTGGGCGGAGACGTCGACGTGGACGGGACGCCCTTCGTGGCGGTGGCGACTGAGTCCGTGGCACGCGGCGAGCGCCGCGGCGTGCCCGGTGGACAGCAATGCCTGCGAGCCGGCGAGCTCGAGCGGGCGCCCGGTGTCGACGTCGGAGACCACCGAGAGCAGCCCACCGGCCGCGGCGACGACAAGCTCGCTCGCCGTCTCGTCGCGTCTCGGACCGACGAGGCCGAAGGCACTGATCGTCACCCAGGCGCCGGGGTTCGCCGCCTCGACCATGGCCAGGTAGTCATCGATGCCGCGCGGCGTGTGGGCCGCAGGTCCGTCGACGCGGTCGCAGATCACGAGGTCGAACGACTCGAACATCTCGGTCTCGCGTTCCAGGACGACCGTCTTGCCGACGTCGAGGAGTATCGACAACACGGCGCGCGTTGCGCCGTCGTCGTCGCGGGCCAAAGGTGCCGCGTCGTGCCGGGAGGATGATTCGCGCACCGTCGTCACGTCGGCCCCGTACGACGCGAGCACCGATCCCGCGGCCGCCCCCGCCACGCCGTCGCCGATCTCGAGGACGCGCAGTCCGGTGAGCGGTTCGAACCGGCCGTCGGGCGCGCTCACGCGTCGAGCTCCATGTCCCCACGCGGGCCGATGGGCTCCGGTACCGCGGTGTCATCGAAGCCGGGCAGGTTCGGAGTCTCGTCGGAGCCGATGGGAAGGAGCACGGTCGCGGTCGCCCGGCAGGTCGTCTCACCCCGTTGGTTGACGCCCTCGACGTCGACGTCGACCTCGCCGAGATCGCCGACGCGGCGCACCGCGCTGACCCGGCCCGAGATCCGGTGGCTGTCGCCGAGGTAGTTGAACCTCGTGACGACCGTCGACATGGTCCAGATCCACCCGCCGTCACCCATCCAGTTCGTGAGCAGATGCACCATCCAATTGCCGCGCATCTGCCCGTAGTCGTAGGGCGCCGGATGGCCGAGCTCGATGGCGCACTCGTTGTCCCAGTGACAGCGCTGCGAGGTATCGGGGATACCGAGCGAGTTGAGCGTGTAGAGCTTGGGGACCCGCTTGCGGTTCTTGTACGCGATCTTCGACGTCGCCGCCCCCGAGACCTCCCCAGCCGATGGCGGTGTGGTAGGTGATCATGTCGGTGAGGGTGAGGGGGCCCTTGGCGATCGGCCCGAGCGAGTCGCCGACGGCGACGTCGTCCCACCGGCGCGTGACGGCACCACGGACCTGTTCGTGCTCGTAGAGGGTCGTCGAGCGCAGCCAGATCCGACGCGTTGTAATGAGGACGCGGCACGTCGCGGTACTTGCCCGCCGAACGCGACTGGCTTCGCTCGGTGTGCCAGAAGTCGAGGTAGCGGAGACCGAAGAGATCACCGTCGGCCGCGTCACGGATCTCGACCCGGTGCGAAACGAGCGCGCCCACGCCCCCACCGAAGGTGCTCGATCTGAGCGCGGCCGAGTCGAGACACTGGCGCTTCACGATGTCGGCGCCGGGGCGGATCGGCCGCAGGAACACCCATCGATCACCGCAGAGGACCTGGCCCAAGCCGGCGAGAGGATCGCCCTTCAACGCGGCCGCCTCGTCCGCGTTCAACTCAGATTGCTCCATTCGCCCGGCGATCGCACCGAAGAGGGGAGGGGCGATCGGTCCGCCCCAGACGCTCGACGCCGCGTGGTCGGGGTTGCAGTAGAGCGGGTTGTCGTCGCCGTACGCGAGGGCGAAGTGGCGAATCGCGTCGGTGTTGACGATCTCGATATGGCCCCGGCTCGCACCCCGACTCGGCCGAGCGATTCCGATCCGCTCCCGGAGCGCGGCGATGGTCGCCTCGTCGAGCGACGCCTTCTCGTTCACGGCTGTGACGTCATCCACACCGGCGCCCGCTTTTCGGCGAAGGCACGGGGGCCTTCGAGCGCGTCGGGGTGCTCTCGATGGGCGACGATCGAATCCCATCCCGCCTGCATCGCCTCGGAGAGCGGCAACTCGAGCGACGCCCTGATCGCGCGCTTCGTCCGCTCGATCGCGGCCGGAGAGCCGGTCGCGGCGGCGCGGGCCAGCTCGATGGCCCGCTCGCGAAGCAGGTCGGGTTGGGTGACCTCGTCGACGAGGCCGATGCGGAGGGCGGTTGCGGCGTCGATGCGCCCGGCCCGACCGAGCACGGCCAACCGCAGCGCGCTCCCGAGTCCGATCCGGGACATCAGCGAGATCGGTTCGAGGGCCGTGACCTGGCCATTGGTGACGTGCGTATCGACGAACGAGGCGTCGGCTGACGCCAGCACGACGTCGGCATCGGCGACGAAATGCAGCCCGCCGCCCGCGCAGACGCCGTTGACGGCGACGATCGTCGGCAGCCAGACGTCATTGTTGAGCGGCGTCATCCGCTGCAGTTCGTCGACCCGGTCCGATGACGGGACCCGAAAGCCCCGCTCACCGACCCGCTTGAGATCCATGCCGACGCAGAAGCCGCGGCCGGTTCCGGTGATCATGATCGCCCGAGCCGCGGGATCGGCACCGATCCGGGACCAGACGGCGGGCAGCTCGGAGTGCATCTCGTCGTCGAGCGCGTTCAGCGCGTCGGGACGGTTGAGAGTCACCACCGCGACTCCGTCGGACTGCTCGAGCTCGACCTTGGCCATGCGAGGCATCCTCCGTCGGGTCTGTGCCGCGCGGAGGGACCGTAGTCCGTGCCGCGAGCGGTTTCGAGTCCGTCGGGCCGGACCACGCGCTACACGCCCAGCCGCGCGCTCGCCAACCTTTCCGCCGCCCGACGGTCGAGCTTGCCGGCAGCCGTCAGGGGGATCTCGTCGAGCACGAACCACCGCCGGGGCACCTTGAACGCCTCGATCGACGCGCGGCAGTGCGCGGCGAGCGCGTCGTCGTCGATCGGCGTGCCTGCCCAGACGATGCCGGCGACGGGCATGTCTCCGAGACGGTCGTCCGGAATCGGAACGACGACGGCATCGTGCACCGCCGGATGTGTGCGGAGCAGGTCCTCGATCTGAGCAGGCATCACATTGAATCCGCCCACGATCATCATGTCGTCGAGCCGACCGGTGATCGAGAGGATCCCGTGCTCGTCGACCCGGGCCAGGTCGCCGGTGTGGTGCCAGCCGTCCGCGTCGACGGCCAGTCCGCCTTCCCCGCGCGGGCGTCCGATGAGCTCACCCTCCGCGCCAGGAGGAACGTCGTTGCCGTCGGCGTCGACGATCCGGAACTCCGTGCCCTCCGTCACCCGCCCGACGGAGCCCGGGCCTCGGCGACCGGCGACGACGTCGTCGTAGCGTTCGAGCGCGGTGACGCTCCCTTCGGTCGAGCCGTAGGCGGCGAGCACCGGCACGCCGTAGCGCTGCTCGAACGCGTCACGAGTCGCGATCGGCAGTTGGGCAGTGCCCGAGGTGACGTAGCGCAAGGATCCGAGCGTGACGTCGAGCTCCGTATACGCCAGCGCGAAGATCATCGCCGGCGTGAGCTGGAGCGTGTCGAACGCGTAGCGGGCCGCGAGGACCTGCATGGTCGCGACGTCGAACTTGCGGACGAGCAGCACCGGCCGTCCGACGTACATGCGAAAGACGACGCGTCCGAGCGTCGCCCGATGGCCGAAAGGGTTGAAGCTGACCGCCGGAGCGGTCGAGGTGGTGGCTGTGCGGGGGCGAAAGGCAGCCGATCGGGAGTAGGCGGCGGCCGTCGTGCGCGGTGCCGCCGCGACCGCTCCGTGCGAGAGCCGTACCGGCTTGGGCTCGCCGGTGGTTCCCGACGTGAAGAACACTGCCGCGAGCTCGTTCGGCTCTGGCACGGCCCGGTGCGGCACCGAGGTCGCGATCGAGGATGCACCGCCTTCGCGGTCGACGACGACGGACGTCAGGCCCCCGAGGGGCTCGAGGTCATCGGCGGTCACGGCCACGCCCACCCCGAGCAGCTCCGCTCTCCGGGCTGCTTCCACCCCCGGCGACTGGCCCCCGCACGCGACCATCGCCGTCCCGAGGCGCCAGCACGCGAGCGTTGCGACGACCCAGGCCGGATCGTTCCAGAGGTGCAGCAGCACTGCGCTCCCGGGTACGACGCCCGCCTCGCCGAGCACGCCGACGAGGCGGTCGACGGCGGCGTCGACCTCGGAGTAGGTGCGCTCGCCGCCGTCGGGAGTGACCACGAAGACCGACTCCGGGTCGGACGCCACACGGCGGTCGAACATGTCGAGGGCAGTGCGCGGTTCGGGGTCGGGCCCGATCATCCGGGCCTCACGAACGCAGGACGTCGCGCCACGGGACTCCGACGTCGACGGCCGGGTCTCGCGGCAATCCGAGCACCTTCTCGCCGATGATGTTGCGCTGGATCTCGGAGCTTCCACCGGAGATCGTGGCCGAGCGCGTGCGGAGGAATCCGTAGACGGATGTGGCAGCCCAACGGTCGTCGGGATCGGCAGCGACGCCGTTGACGCCTTCCAGGTCGAGCGAAAGCGTTTGGAGTGCCTGTGCTGTCTCACTGCTGAAGAGCTTGAGGATGATCGACGGGCGGCTCGCATCGCGGCCTGCCTTCCGCTGGGCGTCGGCCCGCAGCCGGGTCCAGTGGCCCACGCGGTCGCGGATGTATGCCTGCACGAGTCGAGCTCGCAGTATCGGGTCGACGACCGGACGGTAGTGCGTGCACAGCGCGTCGACGGAGCGCCCGATGCCCATGCTCGGCTTCGACGATCCCGAGCCGCCACCGGCCCCACGCTCGAAGGTGAGCAGCTGGCTGGCGATGCTCCACCCTTCGCCGATCCCTCCCAGGCGTTGTCGGTCGGGACACTCGACGCCGTCGAGGAAGACCTCGTTGAAGAACGACTCTCCGGTCATCTGCCGCAGGGGCCTGACGTCGATGCCGGGCTGCGACATGTCGAGCAGGAACACGCTGATGCCGTGGTGCTTCGGCACGTCGGGGTCAGTGCGCGCAAGGAGGATCCCCCATTGCGATCGCTCGGCGTGGCTCGACCACACCTTCTGGCCGTTGATGGTCCAGGTGTCGCCGTCGCGCACTGCCCGCGTCGCGAGCCCCGCGAGATCCGAGCCGGCGCCGGGCTCGGAGAACAGCTGCACCCAGGTCTCCCGCTGGTGCGCGATCTCGGGGAGGAACCGCCGGCGCTGGTCCTCGGTTCCCCACTGGAGGAGGGCCTGGGCGACGTTGATGCCCAGGGGATTGTCGGTGCGGGGCACCTTGTACTCGCCGAGCGCCCGATTGACGACCGAAGCCCGCACTGCGTCCAGGCCCAGGCCGCCGTACTCGATCGGCCAGTTCGAGAAGTACCAGCCGGCCTCGCCCAGCCGCTCCCACCAGTCGCGGGTGTCGAGCCGTTCGCGCGCGATCCGCAGCGCCGGCTTGTCGTCGGCGTCGATGGCCGCGATCCATTCGGGCGGAAGGGTCGCTCGCAACCAGTCGACGACCTGGGCGCGCAGTCCATCGTCGCTCTCGGGAAGCACCCGTGCGTTCATGTTCGTTTCCCCTGGACACGGCGAAGCAACAGGCGTCGGCGAGCGTAGCCCGGCGAACGCTTCGTCCGTCGCCCGACCGCCCGCAGTGCGTACAGTTCAGTGATGAACGGGCGCCGCGTCCGGTTTCCCGACTACACGCCTACGGCCGGCGTGTTCCTGAACCACGTGGTCGAGGCGTGGGGTGACCGTGAGCTGGTCGTCCTCGACGAGCGGCGCTGCACGTACCGCGACCTCGAAGCTGCGTCGCGGCAGCTCGCGAAGGGCTTGCTCGCGAACCGTGTCCGTCGCGGGACCCACGTCGGGTTGCTCGCCCCCAACGGACCGGAGTGGGTCGCGGGATACTTCGCGGTGACACGGATCGGTGCTGTCGCCATCTCGCTCAACACCTACTCCAAGCCCCGCGAGCTCTCGTGGGTGATGGAGCACGCCGGTATCGAGGTCCTGCTCACCGTCGGTCATCACCTCGGCCACGACTACCTCGATCGCCTCGAGGTGATCGCGCCCGGTCTCGCCGGTCAGCTCGCCGGGCAGATCCACGTCGAGAGTCACCCGAAGCTGCGGTCGGTCTGGATCTGGGCCGCGACCGGCCGTCCCTGGGGCAGATCGGTCGACGACCTCCTCGCGTCGGCGGGTGCCGTGACCGACGAGGCGCTGGCCGACACGGAAGCTGCCGTCGGCCCGGACGACCCCATGGTGGTCGTGTACTCGTCGGGGAGCGCGTCGGACCCAAAGGGTGTGGTTCATTCCCACGGTGCGGTCATCCGCCACCCCTACAACGTCCTGCCGTTCCGAGACATCGGTGCCGGCGACGTCATCTACACGCCCATGCCGCTCTTCTGGGTGGGCGGGCTGGTCTGGGCCCTGCTCACCTGCATGCATGCCGGTGCGACCGTCGTGTTCGAGCAGCAGTTCGAACCCGGTGCCACGCTCGACCTGCTCGAACGCGAGCGAGTCACCCACGTCATCGGCTGGCCCCACATCTCGAAGGCGCTCACGGAGCACCCGACGTATCGCGAGCGCGACCTCGGCTCCATTCGCGGCGGGAGCCTCGACGACCTCCTCCCCGAGGAACGCAGGGTCGGCGACCCGAACCTGCGGGCGAACACGTTGGGCATGACCGAGTCGCTCGGTCCCCACAGTCTCGAGGTCATCGGCAGCGCGCTCCCTCCGGGGAAGCAGGGTTCCTTCGGTCGGAGCGTGCCGGGCGTCGAACACCGGATCGTCGACCCCGTCACCCGACGATCGTTGCCGACGGGTGAGGTCGGCGAGATCTGGATCCGGGGTTACTCGCTCATGATCGGGATCCTCGGGCGCGATGACGTCGACGTCTTCGAGGAGGGCGGCTGGTACGCCACGGGCGACTGTGGCTACCTCGACGACGACGGCCACCTCTACTTCAAGGGGCGGCTCGGCAACGTGATCAAGTCGTCGGGCACGAACGTCACCCCCCGCGAGGTCGAGCTCGTGATCGAGGCACAGCCCGACGTCATGCATGCCTTCGTCGCCGCGGTCCCTCACCGCGAGCGAGGTGAGGACGTCGCCGCCGCGGTGGTCGCTCGCCCGGGAGTCGACATCGAGCCGGAGGATCTCCGCACGCGCGTGAAGCAGGAGCTGTCGTCGTACAAGGTGCCCCGGCACATCGCGGTCTTCACCACCACCGACGACCTCCCCTGGCTCGACAGCGGAAAGGTCGATCTCAGGGGCGTGCAGCGGCTGCTCGTCGAACGTTTCGGCACCTGAGGCGCGCCGGCGCTCCGGCGGTCGCCACCCGTTCCTGCCTAGTGTGCCCTCATGGTGACGATGCATCAGCCGACGGTTGTGTGGGGCGCGCAATGAAGTTCGGCCTGTTCTTCGAGCAGGAAGTGCCCCGGCCCTGGCACGCGGGTGACGAGAAGCGCAAGTTCGACGAAGCCATGGAGCAGATCGAGCTGGCGGATCGGCTGGGCTTCGACTGCGCGTGGGTCGTCGAGCATCATTTCCTCGAGGAGTACTCGCACTCGAGCGCTCCCGATCTGTTCCTCGCCGCCGTTTCCCAGCGCACGGAGCGGATCCGCCTCGGTCATGGCATCGTCCACACGATTCCCGCCATCAACCATCCGGCGAGGGTCGCCGAGCGCGTGTCCACCCTCGACGTGTTGTCGGGAGGCCGCGTCGAGTTCGGCACGGGCGAAGGCTCGGCCGCCGTGGAGCTCGACGCATTCGGGGTCGACCCTCAGGACAAGCGGGCAATGTGGGAGGAGGGAACCCGGGTCGCGCTCCGGTGCATGACCGAGGCACCCTTCACGGGCTTCGTGGGTGATCACGTCCGGATGCCGCCGCGCAACGTCGTGCCCAAGCCGCTCCAGCGGCCGCACCCGCCGACGTGGGTGGCCTGCAGCCGGCGCGAGACCATTCACACGGCCGCCCAACACGGCCTGGGCGCGCTCTCGTTCTCGTTCTTCGATCCCGAAGAGGCGCAGGCGTGGGTGCGCGACTACTACGCGACGCTCGAGGCCGACGGTGTTCCGCTCGGCGACGCCGTCAACGCCAACATCGCCTGCGTCACCTCCTTCTTCTGCCACGAAGACGCCCGGGAGGCGGTGCGACGGGGCGCCGAAGGGTCCAACTTCCTCGGCTACTCCCTCGGGCACTACTACGTCTTCGGATACCACGCCCCGGGCACCACCGACCTGTGGGCCGAGTACATCGAACGCCGCAGCGAGCACGGCTTCGACCCCGAAGCCGTCGCCGTGGCAGCCGCCAACTCCGACGTGCTCGGAGCCAAAGCTGTCGAAGCCGGCTCCACCGGGCTTCGGGGCGCGGTCGGCAGCCCGGCCCAGATCCGCGACTACATGCGCCGCTACGAGGCGTGCGGCGTCGACCAGATCATCCTGTCGTGCTCAGCCGGCAACAACCGCCACGAGCACATCATGGAGAACATCGAGCTGTTCGCTCGCGAGGTGATGCCTGAGTTCGTCGAACGCGACGAGCGGTCCCAGATGGACAAGGCACAGCGACTCGAGCCCGTCATCGAACGAGTCTTGGCCCGTAAGCCGGTCGCAGACCATCCAGCGATCGATCCCGACTACGTCGTCCCCGCCTACCCCCGCATCGACGCCGACAGCCAGGAAAGCGGGAAGTTCGCGCGTTGGCTCGACGATTACGCCGGCCGCGTCGCCGGAGGGGAAGACGTGGGCAAGCGGCTGCGATGAGCTTCCCCGGGTGGCGTTCGGGGCAGACCGCAGCGCATCGCTCTGCGGTCCGAACATGTGGACGATGAGTTCAAGATCTTCGTCGACCGGTCGTTCTGTGCGGCTTGATCGTGTCGTGCGCGTTCTGGCTGTGGCGGTGTGGAGCCGACCTTTGGTGTTGTGGTCGGGAACGGCTGGAGGGATCGGTTCAGGGGTTTGCGAGGTCGTCGTCGATGAGTGAGAAGTATCCCTCGTCTTCTTGCGCGAAGTGCAGGCGGAGTATGGCATCGAGGCCGTAGAGCACCCGGCGCAGCTCGGGGATGTCCTCTTCGGTGGGTCCGCTGGCGGGGAGGTCGTCGATGAGATGGCCGAGGCGTCGGGCGAGGTGCACGATCTCGGCGTGTCCGCGGCTCATCGTGCCGGTCGGGTCCTCGCCGCCCAGCGTCTCGGCGAGGATCGGGTAGAGCTCGGTGTCCTCTGCGGCTTCGTGGGGGAGGAGGTCGTCGTCGAGGAACGCGCGTGCTCGTTGCAGGACCGCGAGGGCTTCCGCCGGGGGGACGGTGCCGAGCGCCTCGGCCGCCGTGCGGATGCGATCGAGGCCGTTTCGGAGGAGGTCGTGCTCGCCGCTGAAACGCAGGCCCAGCTCGGCTTGAGGACCCTCGAGGTGCACGTTGCTGGGTGCTTCGATCGCGACACGTAGCGCGTTGAGGATGACTGCGACGTCGATCGCTTCTTGGAGGAGCGCACCGTACGCCGCCGGGAGCAGCCCGACGGCGGCAGCGCCCATCGCCAGCAGGGAGAGGCCCATGCCGACCACGACGCTCTGTCGGGCGATCTCGAGGGCGCGTCTCGATGTGTGGATCGCTTCGCCGAGGCGGTCGAGGCGGTCGACGTTCAGCACGACGTCGGCGGTCTCGGAGGTGGCGGTGGAACCGCGGACGCCGAGCGCGACACCGACGTCGGCCGCGGCGAGCGCGGGTGCGTCGTTCACGCCGTCACCCACCATGATCGTCGGGCCGTTGCGTCGCTCCACGAGCACCGCGTCGACCTTTTCGCCCGGCGTGCGTTCGGCGAGTACCTCGTCGACTCCGGTGACCGCGCCGACCATCTCGGCGATCTCGGAGCGGTCGCCCGTCACCAGGACCATGCGCTGGATGCCGGCACGGCGCAAGTTGCGCAGCGTGCGAGCCGCGTCGGGACGCACGGGATCGTCGAGGAAGAGCGCTCCGGCGGTGACGCCGTCGATGCCGACGAACACGGTGGTGGACCCGTCGAGCTCGGCGCGGCGTCGGATCCCGTGCACCCAGTCGGTGGGCGGGCCCGTTGCGACCCACGACCGCCGGCCGATCCGTACCTCGTGGCCCTCAACGGTGCCCCGGATCCCGGCGCCTGCTTCCTCGTGCACGCCGGTGGGCAGCGCGAGGGTTCGACCGCTGGCGAGCGCGGCGTGCACGATGGCCGAGGCGAGCACGTGGGGCGACACCTGGTCGAGTGAACCCGCGGCGAGGAGCAGGTCGTCGCGATCCCACGTTGCGCCCGGTGCGATCACGACCTCGGCCAGCGCGGGAACACCGCGTGTGATGGTGCCGGTCTTGTCGAAGAGGAGCACCTCGCCTCGCGCGAGGCGTTCGAGGGCACCCCCGTCCTTCACGACCACGCCGCGCGCCGCGCAACGCGACATGCCTGACACGATCGCGATGGGTGCGGCGAGCAGCAGCGGGCACGGGGTCGCGACCACGAGGACCGCGACTGCACGTTCGGCGACGCCCGAAAGCGCCCACGCGACGGCGGCCACGGCGAGCGCGAGAGGCACGAACCACAACGCGTACCGGTCGGCGAGGCGCACGAAGGGTGCCTGCTCGGCGCGTGCCGATTCGACCAGGCGCACGACTCCGGCATAGGTGCTCTCAGCTGCCGTGGTCGTCGCGCGCAGATCGAACGGGCCGCCCACGTTCACGACGCCGCTGCGCACCCCGTCACCGGTGGCTCGGGTGACGGGCAGCGCCTCGCCGGTCAGAGCCGACTCGTCAAGCACCGCATCGCCGTGTTCAACGCGGCCGTCGACCGGAACCACTTCGCCGGGGCCGACGAGAAGCAGGTCGCCGGGTCCGACGGCCTCGAGCGGTGGCGTCGTGAGCTGACCGTGCTTGTAACGACGCACCGCCCGTGGTGTACGGGCGAGGAGGGCACGGAGCTCGCGCTCGGCGCGGCCCGCGGCTCGCTGCTCGAGCACTCGACCCGTGCCGAGCATCACGGTCACCAGGGCGCCCGCGACGTACTCACCGACGAGAAGAGTTCCCGCGAGCGCGAGGACTGCCAGCACATCGACGCCGGGACGACCAGCGCGCAAACTCGCCACCACCCAGACCATCGCGGCGACGAACCCGAGCACGGTCGTCGAGGCCCACAATGCATCGGCCACGTCGTGCGCGCCGAATACCCACGCGGCCACACCCGCGACCAGACCTGTCGTGGCGACGCCGACGAAGATCTCGGCAGCCAAGAACGGTCGACGCGCGCTCTTCTTCGGTTCCGCATCCGTCATGAGAGTTCCCTAGTAGAGCTGCTGCTCATCCGATCGTCGTCAGCCGCCGACTCTGCCGCCAGGGGCATCGGTCCCATCGCTGCCCGAACCTTCCCGCCCTCCGGCGGGAACCGACGGCGCGAGGGCCGTGGAGTGAGGTCGCAGCGACCTTTGACATTCTGTACGCGCGGCGAGTAGTGCGTTGCTGATCCTGGGAAAATGGGTAGCTAGAAAGGCATGAACACTGCCGCGTGGACCATCACGGTCATCGCCATTCTCATTGTCGCGTTCATCGCCCTGTCCTGGGGTCGAGCCCGCCGACGCTGACGAGCAGCGACGATGCTCAGAAGGATGTATGGCGCTGGCTGTTGACTCGACAGGTCAACGAGGTCGACCGGAGCGTCGCGGCGCTACTCGAGACGATGCCACTCGCGGACAAAGTCGGCGCTCCGGAGGAGTTCGCGTTCCACCACGAGAGGTTCGGCGTCGACGTCTCAACCTGACTCGTCGGGTCGGCGTGACCGTTCGGCGGTCGTGCGCCTCCGCTTGCAATGAGGAAGCCCGGCGAACGCCCGCATGGTAGCCAGGAGCACCTCGGGGTCGTGGTTGGGCACGAGATACTGGGAGTACGCGACGCGCAGGAACATCTCCGCCGCCTGCTCTCGCGTGACGGTACCGGCCCGGACGGTCGGGACCTCGTCGAGCGCATCACCGAGCACCCGCGCCAGCGACGTGACGTGTGGCTGCAGCGAGTCGGCCAGGCCCTGGAGCGAGAACTCGGGATCGGCGTGGATCGAATCCGAACCGATCGTCTCCTCGAGGTAGGTGACCAGGTAGCGCAGCGCGGCGTCGAGACGACGAGCGGGATCGCGGTGGCGCTCGGCGAGGGCGTGCAGCCCGACGTCGAACTGTTCCACCTCGTAGGCCGTGATCGCCCCGAGCAGCAGCGACTTGGTCGGGAACCAGCGATACAAGGTCGGGCGGGACACGCCCGCCTCGGCCGCAACCGCCGAGAGCGTCAGCTTCGCGGGTCCCCGAGCGCGGATGGTGCGCCGGGCTGCGGCAAGGATCAGCTCGGACGTCGTTGGCGCGGTGCTCATCGCGTCACCACCGCGTCCGCAGTTGCACGCCGACCTGGCGGGCCCGGATCGCGGTCGCGCGCTGCTCCGGGCTGACGCGCACCGCCGATGCCGGGAGTGCGTCGTCGAGCGCGGACGGGGAGACCGCACGGACGGACACCTCGGGTGGGGCGCTGGTGCCCGACCACCGGAATTGCAGTGCGCCGTTTCGGTGTCCGGTCGTGTCGAGCCAATTGCTCACGCCGGGATCGCTGATCGCGACCACCACCCGCACCACCCCATCAGTGTCGATCGTCGCCTGGTGACGGTTGAGGCTGCTGTGGGCGTTGGCCCAGTCGATGGTCGAGAAGGCCGCATCGGTCAGCGACAACGAGAACGCGGTGCACTCCGCGGCGCCGCGCGCCTCGACGAGCAGGGCCTCGCCATCGTCGAACGCGAAGCATCCCTCCTGATACCACTGGTCGTCGAGGCCGCCTCCGGTCGCCGAGTAGTCGACGCTCACAACCCGGTTGACCACACCGTCGTCCCGCAGCCGGGCGACGCGGTTCACACCCGACATCACCATCGCCTCCACCACCGCCGCGTAGGACTGGAACCGGCGTTGCAGATCGCCGGGATCGACGCGTGGGCGACGGGGCTCGGTGTCGAGGCGGACGATGGCGATGCGGGGATCGGTGTGCTCGCCCCACCGGTCCGAGACGCTGCGCAGCATCAACGTTCGCATCTCCGGTTCGATCCGCCACCAGTTCCGAGCGGTCGCCGGACGGCGAACGCTCAGCACGACTTCGAACGCCCCGTCGTCGATCGAGAGATCGTCGAGGTCGAACGGGTCGAAGGTCTGCAGACCTCCGGCGACCGGTGCGCCGAACGGCATGATGCTGACGTCGGGCGCCGTCCCGCGGTGTCCCACGATGCGGTACTCGCCGGTGCCGTCGATCGCCGCGTTGCGGTAGATGGTGTCGGGATTCGGCGATCCGTACATCTGGTGGTATCCGACGCTGGGCAGGAACGCCGGGTGTTCGGGCTCGGCCCACAGGTGGGTCAGGTACGCACCCATGATCGAGCCGAACGTCTTGACCGCGACGTCGACTTCCCGGGCGGAGTCAACGGCGGCGCGGGCTCGACCTGCGAGCCGCTCGGCGAAGGCGCGCAGGTCGTCGAGACAGCCGATCCACCCGACCGGATCAGTGCTCGTCACCGACGGTCGTCCTCGCTCGGGATCTCGAAGCGCGCGGTGTAGTCCGCGAACGCTTCGGTGACCATCCCGCGATCCAGCCCGTAGTCGTCGAGACGGTATTCGTGCGTGCCGCGCGTCCCCTTCGGGTTCGCGTCGTGCCACGCGCGGACGCGCTGCTCGACGTCCGGGGTCCATTCGAGGCCGATGGCCTCGAACACGCCCGGCATGACCTCGTCCGGAGCGTCGACGAGTCGGTAGTAGTCGACGTGTACGAGCGCGGAGCTGCCGGCGTGTGCCTGGGCGATGTCGAACGCGACGAGTCGGTCGACGTGCTGCCGGACGAGCTCCAACATGTCGCGGCCGATCTGTTCCGGGTCGGCGTTCGGCGACGTCCCGGCGCGCAGCATGTGCGTCAGGCTGCAGTTCGATGCGAGGGCCTGCACCGGATCCCGGTGGGTCACCACGAAGCGGGCGTCGGGGTGCACGCGGGCGATGGCGTCGAGCGCGAGCAGGTGGCACGGCCACTTCAGCGCCCAGCGACGCGGCGGCGCTTCCCACTGGAGCAGCTTCAGGACGCGGGCGTGGTACTCGTAGGCTGCGCGGAGATCGGCATCGTGGAGCAGGAAATCGAGGTAGCTCGCGACCGACATCGTCCAGAGCAACCCCGGGTTCACGAAGGTCTGGTCGAGGATGGCGAGACATTCCTGCGGACCTTCGACGTCGGTGAGATGGAACGCGTCGATCTTCCCGCCCGTCGCCTCGTGTTGACGGCGTGCGGTCTCGGTGCTCGCTTCGATCCGTCGCTGCACCGACGTGGGATCGGTCGCCGGCGGTGGGACGGGCCGATCGCCCTCCCAGGTGCGGAGCATGCGCAGCGCAGGGTCCTGATCGAAGAGGTACTGGAAGTAGGTGGTGCCCGACCGGGGCAGGCCGGTGAGGAAGATCGGTGGTTCGAGCGGGGTGTCGTCGATGCGCGGCTCGTCGGCGACGTACCGGTCGACTTCCATGCGGTTGCGCAGAGCCACGGCCATCATGCCGACGGCGCCCTGCACGCCTTCCGCCGTGAGCGCGGCCTCGTCGTTCATGCTGTCGACGACCGCGACGAGGTTCTCGATGAAGTGCGTCGGGTCGGGATCCTCGATGTCGGTGAGGCGCCGGGCGTGCTCGACGACCTCGTCGACGGTCAGTGCTGCCATGATGATCCTCTCGTGGCTCAGTCGAACAGCGCGAGGCCGCGCATCTCGACGCTCGCCCGCGTCGGTACGCCGGCCGGACACGTCGGATCCGTGAACGCGGTGTGCGGGACGCGGCACGCGCGCTTCGGATCCGTGTCGTGGGCCTTGAACACGAGGACCTCGTCCGGCGTCATGTCCCGGAAGTAGTACCAACGGTGGGCCGGGTTGTAGAGGTAGCCCGTCGTGTCGTGACGGATCTCACCCGCGCCGGCCTCCTCGGTGATGGCCTTGACCGTCACCTCGTCGGCCCTGGTGAGGGTGCGGGCGTCGCACACCGCGAGTGGAAAATCCTGCGGCGGCGGCGTCGTGGCCCGCCACAGGTTGTAGAGCGCCCACCGCGAGTATCGGGCGAGGTCGAGGTCGGGCACGAACGTCGCGATCATGTCGACCAGCGCCGCCGACGATGTGTCCGTGTTGTCCGCATGGGGATACCGCGCCGGTTTGGCGTTGGAGAGCGACTCGAGCTTGTCGGTCGCGCTCTCGCCGTAGCGCTTCTTGCCGCCACCGAGCATGAAGGCGCGCGACGCGCCGGTGGTGTGGGCGAGGAGATCGGTGATCTCATCCACGTAGCGCTGATCGACCGCGGGATCGACCTGGATCAGATCGAAGTCCTCGACTGCGCTGACGTGGTGCACGAGCGCGAAGCCCTCGCGATCGAGTTCGGTGCCGAATCCTCGCGCATCGGTGATCCGGACGGCTCGCCCCGGAAGCGTCCGCATGGTCGAGAGCTGCTCGGCCTCGGTGACGAACTCGAGGATCTCGCCGGGTCGGGCCGGCGGATTCCGGATGTAGTTCACGTCGGCACGGACGTGGGGCGGTCGTTCGATGTCGGGTGCGATGGTCATGCCGGTCACCTCGGTTCAGCGGTCATTACAACCAAGGGGGAGAGTGTAACGATGCATCGAGCGGTAGGCGCAACGATCAGGCACATCGCGCGCACGCCGCTGCATCGCCGGGCTACCCGTGCACGATCTCCTTCGGCCTCTGTGGCGGTGCTCAGGCGGCTCTCAGAGTCGCCGTGGTTCCCTTCGGGGTGGAAGTACACGTTTGAGACTCTGGAGAAACCATGTCCACCCCCGCTGCAGGAGCACCGGCCGAACCCCGCAAGGGGTTCCACGTACCGGTCTGGCTCGTGGTCGTACTCGGGTTCCTGGTGGTCGGGGGTGGAGCGTTCCTCGTCGGCCGTGCGGTGTCCCATCGTCGTGAGCGGGGCGGGTTCGGCGGTCGATTCGACGGTGGTCACGTGGGACATCCGATCTTCTGGATCTTCGTCGCCGGGATCGTGATCGCGTTGATCGTCACGGCGGTCGTCGTGCTCGTACGCCGCTCCCCGGTGCAGCCCGGGCCGTCGGCGACGCCGACCGCGGCGAGCGGCGCGGAGGAGCTCCTCGCGCAACGCTTCGCCCGGGGCGAGATCGACGAGGACGAATACCGGCGTCGTCGCGACGCACTGCGCGGATAGCCGCGGCCCCGGTCGCAGGCGGGCGCGGTACGGAGGCGACGGTGAGTGGTCGCCGGCCGAGAACGAGACAACCGCACTGAGTCGGTGCCGACGTCGAGGCCTGACATCGGCTCGGCACGGGATTTCCGCCTGACGCGACGACGTCTCCCCCCGTGATGGCCGCGCCGTGACGGGTCTCGGGGTGCACGTCGTGCGGACCGTGGGGTGCGGCGAGGCGACGGGCGAACGTAGTAGAACGATGGTCTTGCTGCGACGAGAACTCTGCTGTCGATGGAGCGCCCGCACGCCGGCCCGGGATCGTTCGAGCCGCTCGGACCCCGTGTCCGACCCGTTGCCCGTCGACGCGGGAACGTCGCGCAGCGTGACGGCGCCACTGCACTCCTGAACGTCCGTATCGAAACCATGCCGCGCCGAATCACCGGGCGGGACACGACCCAGGGGGGAACATGCACCAGTCGAGGAAGAAGAAGGGCGGGGGAGTTCTGCTCGTCGCTGTGGTGGTGGGGCTCGTCGTCGCACTGCTCACCCCGGCCGTCGGTGGAGCGGCGACGCCGCGTGCCGTCACCGCGTCGAACGGGAAGATCACCGTCGCCGGGCTCGGCTACGCGGCGAACTTCGGCGACGCCGGCGTCGGCGCCGCGGCCCGCTTCCAGCGCGCGAACGCAGACAAGGAGGTGAAGGGCTACACGTTCGACTACAAGGAATTCGCCGACGACAAGAACGACCCGGCGACCGCGTTGTCGGAAGCCCGCCGCCTGGTCACCCAGGACGGCGTCTTCGCCGTGGTGCCCGCGGTGTCAGTGGTGACGCCGTCCGATTTCCTCACCCAGCAGCAGATCCCGTGGTTCGGGTCCGGCTACGACAACACCTATTGCCCGGACTCGGGCAAGGGCGGGTTCGGGTTCAGCGCGTACGGGTGCCTGATCCCCACCAACCCGAAGCGCCTCCCCGGCACGCAGTGGGAACTGCTGAAGAAGGAGCTCGCGGCGAAGGGCATCGCCAAGCCGACGGTGGCACTCCTCGGTACCGACACGAACTCGGGCAAGGTCAGCGTGCAGGGCGCGGCGTCCACCGCCACCGGCGCGGGGTTCAAGGTGGTGTACGCGAAGGGCGCATTCCCGGGGCCGCCCGCGGTGGTCGGTGACTACTCGCCCTACGCGCAGGCGTTGCTCGACTCGAACGGGGGCAAGGGTCCCGACGTGATCTACACGTCGATCGCGCCGACCAGCTCGCTCTCGCTCATCAACCTGGTCAAGAGCAACGGGTACACGGGGACGTTCCTGTCGCCGTTCTACTCGACCATCCTGCTCAAGCCGCTGACCGGCGCGTACGTGTTCCTGCAGTTCGCCGGCTTCGAGTCGACCGCGAAGGGCGTCAAGCAGATGGAGACCGACGTCCAGGCATTCAAGCCGGGCACGTCGTACTCGCTCACCGTTGCCGCGGGGTACTTCGCCGCCGACATGTTCATCCAGGCGGTGAAGAACTCGTTGAAGACGTCGAAGACCCTCACGTCTGCCGCGGTGCAGAAGGCCGCGTCGAAGATGACCTACCAGATCAAGGGCACCATCGGGCCGGTCACGTACCCCGCCTCGTACAAGTACGCGGTGAAGTCGTGCGCGACGCTCGAGTACGACGCCGACGGCAGCGCGTTCACCATCGCCCAGCCGTTCACCTGCACGACCAAGACCTATCCGATCCTGCCGAAGTTCGCGAACGGCTGATCGGCGAGGAAGGACAACGCCGTCCTGGCTCGGCCGAGCACGTCGGTCGGGCCGGACGGCACCCACGGGCAACGCAGTTCTCATAGGAGCACGAACGTGGTTCCGGTACCGTGCGGATGATGGCCGTGGACGCGCGCGCTTCCGAGCTCGGGCCGCGTGGGCCCGCCGAGGCCGGGTCGACGCGGTGACCGGCCTCACGTTCGGGGTCGTCCCGGGTGGGGGTCTCGACGCGGCTCGCCTGGCCCACCTGGAAGCGCTGCCCATCGAGACCCTGTGGATGGGTGGCCACGTGGCGTCGCCGAACCCGAGTCCCGAGGTGCTGATGGCGCTGGCCGTCCTCGCCGCGCGCACCGAGCGGGTGCGGGTCGGCACCTCGATCCTGCTGCTGCCGCTCTACGCGCCGGCGATCGTGGCCAAGCAGATCGCCGACCTCGACAACCTGAGCGGCGGGCGGGTGACCTTGGGCGTGGGGATCGGCGGCGAGTACCCGGGAGAGTTCCGTGCCTGCCAGGTCCCGATCGAAGAGCGGGGACCGCGTACCGACGAGGCGATCCCACTGCTGCGCCAGCTCTGGACCGGCGAGCCCGTGCATCACGACGGGCCGTTCTACGCGATGGACGACGTCCGCATCCATCCCGCGCCCGCGCAGCCCGGTGGGCCGCCCATCGTGGTCGCGGGCCGCCGGCCCCCGGCGATGCGCCGCGCCGCGCGGCTCGGCGACGGCTGGATGCCGTACCTGTACTCGCCCCGGCGCTACGCCGAGTCGGTGGCGGTCATCCGCGCGCACGCCGAGCGGGCAGGCCGGACGCTCGACCATTTCGAGTGGTGCGCGTTCGTGTTCGTCGGGCTCGATCAGGACGCCGACCGGGCGCGCGACGACGCGGCGCGGTTCCTCGGGGGCACCTACCGCCAGGACTTCCGGGCGATGGTCGACCACGTCGCGGCCGTCGGCGACGTCGACGACGTCACCACGTCGCTGCAGCGGTTCGTCGACGCGGGGGCCCGACACCTGATCTTCGCACCCGCGTCGGCCGATCCCGCGGCGACGATCGATCGGCTGTTCGACGACGTCGTACCCCGACTTTGCGGGGTGGCCTGAACGACCGGACGACGCGATGCGTCGTGACCGTCGGCCACGACCGGAGCGGGTGCGGGCCGGGCGAGATCGCCGCGGGTGGGGACGGCGCGGGTTAGGTTGTCCCGTGGTGCGTTCGCGATTCTGGCCGTGGTTGGGCCTCGTGCTCCTGGCGGCCGGCGGGCTGCGTGTGGCGTACGTGCTGACCGTCACGCGCCACGACACCCACTTCTACGACGCGGCCTACTACCAGCTCGAGGCCGCCTCGATCGCGCACGGCGACGGCTTCGTCGACCCGTTCGCCGAGATCCGCTCGCCGGGATCGAAGGCCCAACCATCGGCCGAGCACGCGCCGCTCACCAGCCTGATCCTGGTGCCGGCGGGTTTCGTCGACGACACCGAGCTGAGCGCCCTGCTGATGCGCTTCACGATGGTGCTCGTCGGACTCGGCGCGATCGTGGTGCTGGCCCTGCTCGGCCGCGAGCTCGGGGGCGACACGGTGGGGCTCATCGCGGCGGGGATCGCCGCCCTCGACCCCAACCTCTGGATGAACGACGGGCTCATCATGTCCGAGTCCCTGTCGATCCTGCTGGTGGCGGCCATCCTCCTGCTCGCGTACCGCGTGCTGCGCGGGGCGTCGCTGCGGTGGGTGACGGCCCTGGGTGTGCTGTGCGGCCTGCTCACGTTGGTGCGGGCCGAGCTCGCCGCGCTCACGCCGTTGCTCGCGCTGCCGGCGGTCTGGATCGGGAGCACGCGACGATCGCCGCCGTCGGCGCACCGCGTCGGGCGGGCGGCCGGCTGCGTCGCGGTGGCGGTCCTGGTGGTGGCACCCTGGGTCGGCTTCAACCTCGCACGATTCGAGAAGCCGACGTTCGTGTCCACCAACGACGGCCTCACCATGCTCGCGGCCAACTGTGACCCTTCCTACTACGGCGCGACGCTCGGATCGGGGGACATCGCCTGCGCGGACCACCGGCCGAAGGGTGATCCGTCCGTGGCCAACGCGCGGTTCCGTTCGCGCGCGCTCCGCTACATGGGTGACCACCTCGACCGGTGGCCGGTCGTGGTGGTGGCACGCATCGCGCGCATGTGGTCGGTGTTCCACGTGTCCCAGACCGTCGGCTTCGACGTCGGCGAGGGACGGCCCCGCTGGGCGTCGTACGCGGGGATCGCCGCGCTCTACGCCCTCGTTGCGGCGGGGATCGTCGGATTGATCGCGGCCCGCAGGCGCAAGGTGGCGGTCTGGCCGCTGGTCGTCCCGATCGCGGTCGTGACATCGATCACCCTCGTGATCGGCGGCGTCCCCCGCTATCGCGCCGCGGCAGAACCGTCGATCATCGTGCTCGCCGCCCTCGGGATCGCCGCAGTGGTCGCGCGGCGCGCGGGCGCCGAGCGCGGATCGCCCGAACTTCAGGCGCCGATGCCGTAGAGGGCGATCGCGCTCTCGCTGGTGATCGCCTGCTTCTCCTCGAAGCTCAGACCCTCGAGCGCCTCCGCCAGCTCCTCGGTGACGCCGGGGAACTTGGCGTCGGGGTGCGGGTAGTCCGACGCCCAGATGATGCGGTCGGCCCCGACCAGCGGCGACTTCGCGGTGAACGCGAGCATCGACTCGTCGGGATCGAAGCTGATCCAGCACTGCCGCTTCATGTACTCCGACGGCAGCAGCGAGAGGTCCTGGACCTCCCACTGGAACTTCCGGCAGTGGTGGTCGAGGCGCTCGAGCCACGGCACCAGCCAGCCGCCGTTGGCCTCCAGGAAGATGAACTTGGCCCCGGGGAACCGCTCGCACACCCCGCCCGCGGTGAGGTAGGCGATCGAGCTCATCACGTCGACCGGGTTGGCGATGGCCTGGGTGAACAGCACCGACGGCTGCAGCGACGGGTCACGGCCCTGCTGCTCTTCCAGCGATGCGGTGTTCTCGGGGTCGAAGTCGTCGACGTAGCGGCCGTCGGCGTGGCGCGGGCGCCCGAGGCGCAGGCCCACGCACGCACCGGGCAGGTCGGCGGCGAGGAACGGGTGCAGCGCGATGGGCAGGCCGGTGTCGGCCGAGGCCTGCCACACGGGGTCGTAGACCGGGTCGTTGAACGGTCGCCAGTCGACCGAAGGGTTCGGTCGCATGAACACCGAGACCATGCCGGGCAGGTCGGCGACGCGGCGGATCTCGGCCGCGACCCTCTCGACGTCGTCGGCGTCGTGCATCGGCGGCACCGCGCCCGCCCCGAACAGACGCCCTTCACCTTCGAGGGTGTGGTCGGAGCACCAGTCGTTGTACGCGCGCGCCTGGGCTTCGGCGAAGTCGACGTCGTGCATGCTCTGGAGCCCGAGCAGCATCGTCGGGTACAGCACCGCGAGGTCGATGCCGTCCTGGTTCATGTCCTGCAGGCGGGCCTTGGCGTTCCACGCCGCGGGTCGCACCTCCGTGTAGCGCAGCTCACCGCGGAACGACTTGGCCCGGTCCTCGTCGCTCATCCCCGCGGTACCGGCCGCGGCCATGTAGTTCGCAGGGATGCGCATGTTGTCGTACTGCAACCACTCCTCGCCCTGCTCGTCGGTCTCGACGTGCCAGATGCGGTCGCGGTACTTCGCGGGCGCGTAGTCGGGCATCGCGGTCGGGTGCTCGAGGATGTGGCCGTCGGAATCGATGTACCGGAGACCGGCTTCAGCGGTGGCCATGGCATTCCCCCAAGATCGTCGGCGTCGGATCCGCCGCGACGTTACCGGGAGTGCGCCGTCGCCACCACCGGGCCATGCGTCCCTCGTTCCCGGCCACTCGGATACCTTGCCGGGATGCCCGAGCTCCGCGCCCGCGTCGACGCCGCGATCCTCGATGCCCTGCACGAGCAGGCCGACAGCAGCGGTGCGCCGGTCGACCATCTCGTGAACCGTGCGCTCGCCGAGTACCTCGGCGTCGAACACCACACCCTCTATCAGGTGTCGACCGCGGGTGCGTTGGTGGAGGGCGTCTACCAGGGCGCGGTGTCGGTGGGCACGATCCGGGAGCACGGCGACTTCGGCCTCGGCACCTTCGAGGATCTCGACGGTGAGATGGTGGTGCTCGACGGGCAGGTGTACCGGGTGGCGGCGGACGGCTCGGTCCGCGGGGTCGACGACGACGCCGGCACGCCCTTCGCCGTGGTGACCCGCTTCACGCCGGGGCCGGCCGTCGAGCTCGGCGCGGTCGACGGCTTCGCCGCGCTCACCGACGCGCTCGACGAGATGCGGGACTCGAGCAACGTGTTCTTCGCGGTGCGCGTCGACGGTCGGTTCGACGCAGTGCACGTGCGGGCCGCGTGCCGCACCGCGCCGGGGGTGCCGCTGGTGGTCGCCACCGAGCACCAGGGCGAGTTCGAGCTGGGCCCGGTGACGGGAACGATGGTGGGTTTCTGGTCACCGCCGTACGCCTCGGGTGTGGAGGTCGCCGGTTACCACCTGCACTTCCTCACCGACGATCACCGCGCCGGCGGTCACGTGCTCTCGTGCCGCGGCTCCGGCCTGCGGGTGCAGCTCCAGGAGGAGGGCGAGATCCACCTCGCGCTGCCCGACACCGCGGCGTTCCGCCGCGCCGATCTCGAGCACGATCCCACCGCGGATCTCGACCGCGCCGAGCACTGACCCGCGCCGGGCGCGACCCGGCGCGTCGCTACCGGCGAGCGGCGGTCGGGGCCGGGAGTCCCAGGAGCTTCGCGGCGTCGGCGTTGGTGGCGGGCGGGCGCCCCACCGTCTCGACGAGGGCCACCGCTTCCCGGACCAGCTCGACGTTGGTCGGCGTGCGGTTGGGATCGAAGTGCTCCTCGAGACCGACGTGGAGGTGGCCGCCGCGCTCGAGCGCGAGGCGCGCCACCGGCGTCGCCAGGAGATCGCCGCCCCACACCGACACCGACCAGGGCAGCCCGGTGCCCTCGAGCATGTCGAGGTAGGCGAGCAGCGCGTTGCGCGTGGGCGGCAGGCCGAACGTGACGCCGGGGCCGCGGGCCCACATGCCCCACTCGCCTCCGAAGTAGAGCTTCACCATGGAGCCCGCGGGGAGGCGCCCGGCGCGGTGGTAGGTGAGCACGCACTGCAGGAAGCCCGGCTCGTAGATGGCGAGCTGCGGGCCGAAGCCGTGCGCAGCGCAGATGTCGAAGGCCTCGCGGATGTCGGCGTAGGTGTTGGCGTAGACGCCGCCCTCGGGCAGGCCGTCGGCGCCGGGGGAGCCGAGGTTGGTGGAGCCGGGATCGACCGCGGCCATGTTGAGCGGGACCGCGTCGGCGATCAGCCGCACGTGCTCGAGCTTCGTCGCCGGATCGGGGGCCACGCACAGCGTCGGGTACCACAGCGTGTCGGGTCGGTCGGCCAGCAACGGTGCCCACGCGTCGAGGTACGCACGCGCCGCGGCTTCGCCGCTCAGGTGGATGTCGTGGTTGTGGGCGTGGATGATGGTGGCGCCCGCGTCGAGGGCCGCTTCGGCATCGGCCCGGATCTCGGCGGGGGTGAGCGGCACGTGCGGGTTGCGGTCCCTGGTCGTGCCGCCGTTGATCGCGGCCTCGATGAGCACGGGCGCGGGCTCGGTCATGTCGCGCTCGTCGTGAGCCGGGCGAGCAGCTGGGGCGCGAGGGCGCGCGCCACCTCCTCGATCTCGTCGTCGGACCACACCGCCAGCGGGATGTGCGGGTAGGGCACGGTCAGGAACTCGTACTCGGCCATGCCGGAGACCCGTGCGATGGCCCGCGCGCTGCCCGCCATGGCCTCGTGCACCACGGCCACGCTCGGGATCCCTTCCCATTCCAGCTCCACGGAGTCGCGCAAACTCGCGCGCACTGCAGGAGCCTCAGCCACCGAAGCCCGCGAGCGCCACGGTGACCTGGGAGATCAGCTTCTCCCAGTCCATCGGGTCGGGCGGCACCGAGACGCTCGGCTTGCGTACGAACACCATGTCGCGCGCGCCGCTCACCGCGGCCAGCTCCCGGAAGGCGGCGCGCAGGATGCGGTCGCTCTCACCCAGGCCGTTCGACACGACTCCAACGACCGCGCCGTCGAGCGACACCGGCCGCGGTGCCTCGCGCTGCTGTGGTTCGGGGAGCGGTCCGCTGGTCGGGTCGAGACCCACGATGCTCATGTCGACGCTCCCGGTTCGGCCATCTCGGAGGGTGGGGGTTCGGGGACGACCGGTTCGGTGATGGCCGCGGCGAGGTGGGGGAACAGGACCCACGTCTCGGACATGCCGGGGCCGCCCGCGGCGACGATGAGGATGCCGTCGGGCTTGCCGATCCGTACCGGGCGTTCTCCCGCCTTCAGGAGCGGGAAGAGGTAGGCGCGGGCGTCGGCCTTCGACCACCCGGCGTCGACGAGGAAGCGCCGGTGCTCGGGGCCCATCACCAGCATCACCGTGTTGTCGATGCCCAACCAGTCGTCGGTGGCGACGCCCCGAAGGCGGATGTGCGCGGCGATGGTGTCGAGGATCCCTTCGGGGGTGCGGCTGGTGAGGTCGAGGGCCGAGCCCATCGTCATCAGCGAGTGCACGGTGACCGCGCTGGTCCCCGCCGGGATGCCGCGTTCGACGCTCAGCGGCAGCCAGGGACTGCCCTCTTCGTCCTCGCCGAAGCAGAACGAGTAGCGCGCGGGCGTGGAGTAGGTGGCGCGGTCGAGGAAGTTGGGGATGGCACGGCACACGTTGCGTATCACCAGCCGCAACGCGCGGCCGATGGTCGCGTTGGCCCGCCACCCGGGGCCGAAGCAACCGGCCGTGCAGTTGACGTCGAGACGGGTGCGGGCCGGTCCGTTGATCACCACCGCCTGCGCCGCGCCCGACAGCGTGCCGGTGACGCTGTGGCAGTTGCCCTTCTCGTCGAGGTGGGCGCGCACCGCGGCGACGACCACCGGCATGTAGTCGCTCCGACACCCGGCCATCACCGCGTTGATGGCGACGTGCTCGGCGGTCACGACGACGTCGCGGGTGGGGACCGCACCGAGCACGGCGTCGGGGGCGAGTCCGGCGACGGCCAGGAACTCGTCGACCAGCTCGGGAGTGGGCGGCACGACCGGGAGCCCGTCGGTCCAGCCGCGCTCGTAGTAGTCGTCGAGCAGCTCGGCGTAGTCGCGGTATTCGTGGCGTGGAGCGTCCAACGTGCTCACAGGGTGATACTCGCGCGCTTCAGGCAGTCCGCGCGTGTTCGTCGGTGTCTCCGGCGGTGTCGGCGGTGTCGGCGGTGTCGGGGAGGCCGTCGACGAACGTGACCCGCCGGGTCCGGACCGCGGGCATCCGGGCGCCCGGGAGCAGGACGCCCACCAGGTTGAGCGGGTCGGTGGCGTTCACCGTGACCCGTTCCCCGGTACGGGGCTGACGACGGGCCTGCGCCAGCTGCTCGACCGCCGCCGGCAGCGCGTACTGCTCGCCGCTGAAGCCGGTCACGAAGCGACCGCCGCGCACCAGGCCGCGGTCTTCGAGGCGACGCAGTGCCCACTGCAGGTCGCGCCACGGGAACCGGAGCGAATCGTGGACGACGAGGTCGCGGAACACGACGCCCCACCGGTGGAGGAGCAGCTCGGCCACCGCCTCGGCCAGCTCGTCGCGGTCGGGGTCGGTGGTCGTGGCGGCCTCGGCGGCGGGCACGAGCGACCAGCGACCGGCGGCGGCGGCCATCGGCCGCGCGCCCCGGGCCAGGCGCGAGAACCGGCGGACGTCACTGGTGCGCTTGCCCTGGGTGACCCGGGCCCGGATCGCGCCGAAGCCGTCCGACATCACCAGGCCGCGGGCGACGCCGTCCCACAGCGCGCGTTCGACGTCTTCGGGGAGGCGGTTGGTCGCGGCGCCGAGCTCGGCGGCGAAGCAGGCGCCTCGCTCGCGCAGGACCTCCAGGATCTCGGCGGTGCCGCCGAGCACCGGCTCCACCGGGTCGGTCCCCACGCGCGCCGCGGGCAGCAGCCACGGGAGGTCGGCGCGGCGCGACCACGGAGATCGGCGTGGCCTTCGACGGCGCCACCGCGGGCGCGTCGGCGTCGCGCGCCGGTGGGGTGAGGCGGAGCCACGCGACCTCGCCGTCGTGGCAGAGACGATCGAGCCAGGCGGCCTCGTAGCGGCGCAGCCGCGACGCGAGGAGATCGGGCTCCCACGCCACCGCGGCCGCGTCGTAACCCTGGAGCTGCTCGACGACGGTGAGGAGCCCGGCCTCGCCGGTGAGCTGGGTGCCGGGGGCCACGTGCTGCCAGCGCAGGAGGAAGCGCATGAAGTCCTGGGCGGTGGCCGGTTCGACCCCGCCCCGGCGGGTGCGGCGGGAGTAGGAGTGCATGCGGGCCAGCAACCGGCGCGACACCCACTCGGTGCCGTCCGCGTGCGGGGTGTACGAGCCCTGCAGCACGAAGCCGCTCTGCTCGAGGTAGGCGAGCCCGGCGAGCACCCGGGACTCGGTGATGGTGGTGGCGCACGCGAGCGAAGCGACATTTGTGATCCCGGCGATCTCGAGGTGACCCCGGAGCAGGGACGCGATGGCGTCCTCGTCGCCCGCGAACGCGAGGGTGGCGTCGATGGTGCGCTCGGTGGTGCACCAGAGGCGGTCGTCGCCCCGCTCGAGCACGGTGGCGCGTCCGCGGGCGACCAGCTCGTCGAACGGCGCCCGCCAATCGGCGCGCTCGCGCGCGACCACCATGGACGACAGGAGGTCGTGCAGGTCGTCGGCGCTGGTGGGTTCGGGCGTGATCTCGGCGTGCACCTGCACGATCGCGTCCGGGTCGAGCGCGCCGATCGACGCCAGGTCGACCGCGAGACCGCGCCGGAGGGTCACCGCGTTGGTGCGGCGGTTCTGCAGCTCCTCGTCGTCGAGGAACGCGTAGGGGCGCGCGGTGAGGATCTCGTGGGCGAGCACGGACGGCTCGGTCGTGTCGGCGAAGTGCACCGTGACCGCGCCGGACTCCATGCACTCGAGCAGCTCGCGCACCCCGTCGACGTCGAGCGCCTCGTGCAGGGTGTCACCGATGGTCTGGCGCACGAGCACGTGGTCGGGGATCTCGATGGGGCCGGTGACGTTCTCCTGGCACGCCGCGGCCTGGGGGAACACCGCGGCCATGAGGTCGTCGGACTCCATGCGCTGGATCGGTGCCGGGTTCCGCCGCCCGCCCCGGAAGCGCAACACCATCAGGGAACGGTTGAGGTTCCAGCGCCACCGGGCGAGGAACATGGGCGAGTCGAGGATGGCGTGCTGGAGGGTGTCGTCGACGGTGGCGCTCTGCAGGTATCCGGGAACCTCCTGGAGCGGGAAGCTGTGGTGCGGGCCGAGCGACAGCACGATGGCGTCGTCGCTCGCCGCGGCCTGGAGCTCGAAGTTGAACGTGCGGCAGAACTTCTTCCGCAGTGCCAGACCGAGGCCACGGTTGATGCGACCGCCGAACGGCGAGTGCACCACGAGTTGCATGCCGCCGGTCTCGTCGAAGAAGCGCTCCAGGACCAGCTGCTGCTGCGTGGGCATCGCGCCGAGCGCGGCGCGGGCGACCGCGAGGTAGTCGACCACCATGGTCGCGGCGTCGAGGTCGACGCCGGCAGTCTCCATCAGCCACCGGCGCGCGCCGTCGGGGTCACCGGCGGCGAGGAACCCGTCGACCGCGGCGCGCAGCTCGGAGACCTCCCACGACAGCTCGGCGGTGCGCGCCGGCGCCTCGCCCATCCAGAACGGCACCGTGGGCGGTGCGGTGCCGGCGTCGCGCACGCGCACGACGCCGGGCTCGACCTTGCGGATCTGCCACGAGTGGGTGCCGAGGAGGAAGATGTCGCCCGCCATCGACTCGACGGCCCAGTCTTCGTTGACGGTGCCGATGAAGGTGTCGTCGGGTTCGGCGACGACGCGGTAGTCGCCGTTCTCGGGGATCGCGCCGCCCGAGGTGACGGCGGCGAGCCGCGCCCCCTTGCGGCCCCGCAGCTCGCCGTTGACCGCGTCGTGGTGCACGTACGCGCCCCGCGTGCCGCGTCCGGTCGCGATGCCGTTGCTGACGAGGTCGACCACTTCGTCGAACTGCCCGCGCGTGAGCTCGGTGTAGGGCGCGGCGCGCCGCACCAGCGCGAACAGGTCGTCGGTGCGCCACTCCCGGGCGCCGACCTCGGCCACGACCTGCTGGGCGGCGATGTCGAGCGGGAGGTGGGGGAGATGGATCGCGTCGAGTCGCCCGGCGCGCACCGCGGCGAGCAGCGCGGTGCACTCGACCAGCTCGTCGCGTGTGAGCGGGTAGAGGCGGCCCTTGGGCGTGCCCGCCCGGCTGTGGTTGGAGCGCCCCACCCGCTGCAGGAAGGTGGCGATGCTGCGCGGCGAACCGATCTGGCACACCAGCTCCACCGGGCCGATGTCGATTCCCAGCTCGAGCGACGCGGTGGCGACGAGCGCCCGGAGGTCGCCGGCGCGCAGGCGGGTCTCGATCCGGTGGCGGCGGTCCTTGGAGAGGCTGCCGTGGTGGGCGGCGACGACGTCGTCGCCCAGGCGCGCGCCGAGCTGGTGCGCGAGCCGTTCGGCGAGCCGGCGGGTGTTGACGAACACGAGCGTGGTGCGGTGCTCGAGCACGAGCGCGGCGATACGGTCGAGCACGTCGCCCATCTGCTCGGCGGACGTGACGGCCTCGAGCTCGCCCTCGGGCAGCTCCAGCGCAAGGTCGAGGTCGCGCTGGTGGCCGGCGTCGACGATGGCGGGGAGCGGGCGATCGCCCACGAGGAGCCGCCCGACGGTCTCGATCGGCCGCTGCGTCGCCGAGAGCCCGATGCGGGCGGGGCGGGTGTCGCAGAGCGCCTCGAGCCGTTCGAGCGTGAGCGCGAGGTGCGCACCCCGCTTGTCGCGCGCGACCGCGTGGATCTCGTCGACGATCACGGTCTCGACGGTGCGCAGCACCTCGCGGCTCTTCTCGGCGGTGACGAGAAGGTACAGCGATTCGGGCGTGGTGACGACGAAGCTCGGCGGCGTGCGCAGCATCGCGGCGCGCTGGGAGCTGGTGGTGTCGCCGGTGCGCACCGCGACGCGTACCCGCGGTGCGACGAGGCCGAGCTCGGCGGCGATGTCCGCGATCTCGGCGAGCGGGCGCTCCAGGTTCTCGGCGATGTCGACCGCCAGGGCCTTGAGTGGTGACACGTAGACCACCCGTGCCACCCGCTCGACCGGCTCGCCGCGCTCGTGGGCGCGGTAGAGGCGGTCGATGCAGACCAGGAAGGCGGCGAGGGTCTTGCCCGAGCCGGTGGGCGCGGCGATCAGGGTGTCGTGGCCCGCCGCGACGTGGGGCCATCCCTGCTGCTGCGGCTCGGTGGGGCCGTCCGGGAACCGGCGACGGAACCACTCGGCGACCGCGGGATGGAGTCCGGCCAGCGCCGGGTGCGCGGGTGGCCGCCCGGCCCGCTCGGCGGGGAGGAGCGGGAGCGGCAGGGTGGTCACCGTCCCATTGTCGCGGATGGGTACGACACTCATCATCCGCGGCGTCGGTAGGCTCGTCGGCACCAGGCGGCCCAGCGCAGGAGTCCTCCGATGGCACGAATCACGGTTCCCGACGGCCCCGGCGGCGAGCTCGTCCAGGTGTGGGGGCTCTCGCCCGAGCTGGGCGGCGCGGTCGGCAAATTGAGCGCTGCGGTCTACGGCGAACGCCTCGTCGCACCGCGGGTTCGTGAGGTGGCGCGCATGAGGATCGCACAGATCAACGGCTGCAACGTGTGCCTCGACTGGCGCTTCCCGGAGCTGGCCGAGCACGGTGTCACCGAGGACCTCTACGACGGCGTCGCCGACCCCACCGCGGGCGCCTACACGGCCCAGGAGCTCCTCGCCATCGAGTACGCCGAGCGGTTCGCGCTCGACCACCGGTCGCTCGACGACGCGTTCTTCGACCGGATGAAGGCCGAGTTCACCGACGCGGAGATCCTCGAGCTCACCGCGATGGTGGGCAGCTGGTTGGCCTTCGGTCGCCTCAACGCCGTGCTCGACATCGCCGAAGCGTGCGCGTGGACGCCGCCGGAGGTGGACGACCAGCAGCCGGGGTAGCGCCCGTCTCCGGCTCGACTGCGGTTCTCCGGCGGACGAACCCTGCCTGTCGCGCGGGGTGGTAGCCCGCACCCGCGCAGTGAGGTGGACTGTACGCCCATTGACGCGTGCCGTGCGCGGAGGAGGGGAGGATCAGATGCCGCCGAAGTCCTGCACCGCCCACAGGCGCCCGTCCGGGCCCCGGTAGTAGCCGATCCCGACGAGGTTGAAGCTCCGGGAGAGGATGTTGGCCCGGTGGGGAGCCGAGGCCATCCACGCGGCCTCCATCTGGCTGGGGGTCATGCTGCCCGGTCCGACCAGGATGTTCTCGCCGAGCGTGTAGTAGCCGGCGTAGTCGGGCGACGCGATCAGGGCGCTGAGGTTCTGGTGATAGAGCGTCCCGGCGTTCGACATCTGGTGCGCCCACGTCCCGGCGGTGTTGCCGAGCTTGGGGCTCCACGTGAGTCCGGGCACCCCGTTCGCGGCCCGGTCGGCGTTGAGCGCGTTGAACATGGCGGCGGTCGTCGGGTCGCTCGGACCGGTGCTCGAGGTGTTGGCGAACCCGCACGACGACAGGCCGAGGGCGACGATCGCGGTCATCGTGATCGCCGCGGTTCGTTTGCCCAGCAAGGTCTTCACTCGCATGTGCCCTCTCCCCGACGTCGCCATGAGCGGTCAAGGGATTCATCGGCGCGCCCGAACCTTGTCCTTGAGCCCCGAATGCCGGGATCCTGCGAGAATCTGCCCGGCGCACCCGACCGAATGTCCGATTCCGGGGGGAACGAGGGGAATGCGGCGCAACCCGGGGGTCCACCCGGACCGACTCGCGCACGGGGTGTCCGGGTGCGGCGGGCCCGCTCGACCATGATGGGATTCGGCGAGGGAGCGAGCACCGCGATGTGGAAGGCGACGATCAGGGGTCTGCTGGCCCGCAAGGTCCGCCTCGTGCTCACCGCGCTGGCCATCCTGCTCGGCGTCAGCTTCATCAGCGCCACCTACGTGCTGACCGACACGGTCAAGCAGTCCTTCGACGCGGTGTTCTCCCAGACCCTCTCGGGTGTCGACCTCCAGGTGCAGGGGGCCAGCTCGCTGGGTGACTCCTCCACGCCGGCCCGGATCCCGGACTCGACCGTCGACCAGGTGCGCGAGGTCCCCGGGGTGGCCCGCGCCGAGGGCCTGGTGCGCACGTCGCTGGCCCAGTTCGTGGACCGCAACGGCGAGGCGATCGGTGGTGGCGGCCCGCCCACGTTCGGCATCTCGTGGGTCGACGGCGGCCCGCTGCGGCTCACCGCCGGACGGGCGCCGACCCGGGCCGGCGAGGTGGCGATGGACGCCGGCACGGCGCGCGAAGCAGGGCTTCGCCGTCGGGGACACCGTGCGCGTCCTCCTCAGCGGCGCGGCCAAGAAGTACCGGATCGTCGGGCTCTTCGGGTTCGGCGATCAGACCGACTTCGGCGCGGTCACGTTCGCCGCGTTCGACCTCGCCGACCGCGCAACGGGAGTTCGACGCCGGGCCCTCGCTCGACGCGGTGTACGTGCAGCGCGACCCGGGCGTCTCCGACGCGGTGTTGCAGCGGCGCATCGAGCGGGCGTCTGGGCCCCGGGTACGACGTGCTGACCGCGGACCAGGCGACGTTGCAGGTCGGCAGGCCCGTGCGCCAGTTCCTCGGGTTCTTCACCTACGCGCTGCTGGGCTTCGCCGCCATCGGGGTCGTCGTCGGCGCGTTCATCATCTTCAACACGTTCACCATCCTCGTCGCCCAGCGCACCCGCGAGCTCGGCCTGCTGCGGGCGATGGGGGCCACCGGCGGTCAGGTCGTGCGCTCCGTCGTGCTCGAGGCGTTCGTCGTCGGTGCGGTCGCGTCGGCGATCGGGCTCGTCGCCGGGATCGCGCTCGGCGTCGGGTCTGCTCGGCCTGCTGCGCTCGCTCGGCCTCGACCTGCCGGACACCACGACCGTGCTGCTGCCGCGCACCGTCGTCGTGTCGCTCGTCGTCGGTGTGGTGATCACGGTGCTGGCGTCGGTGTTCCCGGCGACGCGGGCGGCGCGGGTCCCGCCGGTCGCCGCGATCGCCGACCTCCGGCCGCGGCGCCACCGGTGGGTTCGCGCGGCCGGGCCGCGGGCGGGGTCGGCGGTGCTCCTGGGCGGCGCCGGCGTGCTGGTCTACGGGCTTGGCGCGGGCGCGGAACGTCACCGGCCTCGTCGACCAGGTGCAGGTGGTCGCGCTCGGCGCGTTCGGCGTGCTGGTCGGCGTGGTGATGATCCTGCCGGTCGATCGCCCGTCCCGCGGCGCGCGTCATCGGCGCGCCGCTCGGTCGGCTCGGCCCACCGGGCGCGCTGGCGCGCGCAAACGCGATGCGCAACCCGCGGCGGACCGCGGTCACCGCGTCGGCGCTCGTGATCGGCCTCGCGCTGGTCGGTCTCACCGCCACCTTCGGCGCGTCGGCGCGCGCGCTCGGTCGCGCGATGACACCGGCGCCGGCCTGCGGGCCGACTTCGTCGTGAAGGCCGACGGCTTCGCCGGCTTCTCGGCCGACGTGGCCACGCGCGCTCCGCGAGCTGCCGGTGGTCGAGACCGCGGCGCCGGTGCGCTTCGCCGACGGGTCGGTCGGCGGCGACGTCAAGACCGTCGGCGCCATGGACCCGGTCGACGCTCGACCGGGTGGTCGACCTCGGCTTCGCGAGCGGAGCACGATGGACTGGCGACGCGACGGCGTGCTCGTCGCCGACGACCTGGCCCGCCAGCTCGGCGTGACCACGGGCGACCAGCTGGTGGTCACGTTCTCGGGCGGGCAGCTGCCCACTGACCGTGCGCGGCGTCTACCGGCGGAAGAACTTCATCGGCATCTTCGGCCAGTCGGTGCCGTTGATCGTGGCGCCGACGACGCTCGACGATCGGCGACGGGCGGCACGCCGCAGGACTCGATCGTGCTGGTGCGCACCGCCGAACGGCGCGACACCGGCCGCGCAACGCGCGTTGGCGCGTGCCTCGCCACCGACTTCCCCAACATCTCGGTGCTCACACGCGACGAGTTCCGCGACGAGCAGGAAGCGCAGATCAACCAGTTCCTCACCGTGCTGGTCGCGATCCTGGCGTTGTCGGAGATCATCGCCATCCTCGGCATCATGAACACGCTCGCCCTGTCGGTGTTCGAGCGCACGCGGGAGCTCGGCCTCCTCCGGGTGGTGGGCATGTCGCGGCGCCAGATGCGCCGCATGGTGCGCTGGGAGTCGGTCGTCATCGCGGTGCTCGGCGGGGTCGTGGGCATCGCGCTCGGGCGTGCTGTGGGGCTGGGCGTTCACGCGCGCGCTCGCAGGAACAGGGCCTCACCGTGTTCCGCGTGCCCGTGGTCGAGGTGCTCGTGTTCCTCGTGCGGCTCGATGGTCGCGGGCGTGCTGGCCGCGGTGCTGCCCGCGTGGCGGGCGTCGCGGCTCGACGTGCTCGAGGCGATCGCGACGGAGTGAGCGGACGGGCGTTGCTACCATGACCCGCTCACCGGGCGATTAGCTCAGGGGGAGAGCACTTCCTTGACACGGAAGGGGTCAGCAGTTCAAATCTGCTATCGCCCACGGTGAAAGTGCAGGTCAGGGGCCCTTTCGAGGGCCCCTGATTCGCGTTCCGAGGTTGTGTCCATCATCTCGGGCCATCAAAGTGATGTACGGTGCGCAGATGGGCTCGCTGCGGGAGCGATCGCCGGGTGTGTGGCAGGCGCGGGTCTACAACGGCCTCGATCCGGTGTCCGGCGCGCGGCGCTACGCGGCCCGCACGATCCACGCCAAGACCGAGAGCGCGGCGCAGCGGGAGCTGCCGGAAGCTCGAGCGCCAGGTCGCCACCGGGCGCGGCACCCAGGGGCACGACCGCGGTCACCCTCGGCGAGCAGCTCGACGACTGGTACGCCAACAAGAAGCCGCGCCTCGTGCCCGGGACCCGGCTCGGCTACGAGTCGTCGATGAGGCTGTGCGAGCCGCTGCGCTCGATCCCCCTCGGCAAGGTGAGCGCCCGCGACCTCGACGCCCTCTACGCGGAGCTCGCCCGGCAGGGGAAGGCGACGTCGACCATCCGCAAGGCGCACCTCATGATCTCGCCGCGCTGGCGCAGGCGGTCCGCCACGAGCTGCTCGACCGCAACGTCGCGCTCAACGCGGAGCCGCCGGCCGTGCGCGGGAAGCAGACCCGGCCGCCGACGATCGAGGAGCTCACCCAGCTGCTCGACGCAGCCGACGACGACTTCCGGACGTTCCTGTTCGTCGCGATCGACGACCGGCGCGCGGCGCGGCGAGCTCGCCGCGCTGCGGTGGCGCGACGTCGACCTCGAGGGGAAGACGATCACGATCCGCCAATCGGTCGCGGAGGATCGCGACTCGATCCTCATCAAGGACACGAAGTCGCACCAGGTGCGTGCCGTGGCGCTCGACGACGAGACGGTGGCGATGCTCGACTGCGCACAGGGAGCGGGTCGAGGAGTTGGCGGCGGGAGTGCGGGAGTGAGCTGACGGAGGATCGGTTCGTGTTCTCGCCCCGGCCCGGGAACGACACCTGCTACGTCCCCAAGGTGCTCTCGCGTCGGTTCGCTGCGTCTCTGCGAACGGACGAAGATCAAGGGAGTGCGACTGCACGACCTCCGCCACTTCGCCGGGAGCCAGCTCGTCGCCGCCGGCGTCGACATCCGCACCGTGTCGGCCCGCCTCGGCCACTCCCGTCCGTCGATCACGCTCGACATCTACACCCACCGTGTGCAGGACAACGACCGCGCCGCCGCGGAGGTCCTGGGCAAGCTCATCAAGCCCAGGACGACCGGCGCTGGTCGAGGCTCGCGAGCGGGCTCACTCGCCGAGGTCGTGTTCGAACGCGTCGAGGAGTTGGAAGAGCTCGTCGCTGATCCACTCGCGGTCGCGGCGGCGTCCGACGCGCGTGGGGACGAGCACGCCCGTGTCCTGGAGGCGGTTGAGGGCGGCGCGTGCGGCGGTCGGGCGTCACCCCGTAGGCCGAGGCGGCCACGTCGGCGTTCACGACCGGTTGCTGGGGGAGGCCGAGGATGATCTTGCGGGCGACCGAGTCGGTTCTCGGTGAGCCGGCGCGCTGGACGAGCTCGTCGAGCAGTGCGTCGATCCGGGTGCGGAGTTGGTCGCGTGCTGCGGGTCGCGGTGGTGACGGTGTCGGCGAAGCTGCCGATCCAGTCGTCGGCGCGTCCTTCCCGGAAGTCGGTGAGCCCGGCGATGTAGCGCTTGGCGTTGGTTGCCAGCACCACGCTGATCGGGGGGACGAGGCGGGGTGCGACGCCGCGCCGGCGCAGGATCACGTGGATGAGGCAGCGTCCGGCGCGGCCGTTGCCGTCACCGAAGGGGTGGATGGTCTCGAACTGGGCGTGCGCGATCGCGGCCTGCGAGATGGCGGGCAGGTCGTCGAGGTTCACGAACGTGACGAGGTCGTCGAGCAGGCCCGGCACGCGATCCGGCGGTGGCGGGATGAACGTCGCGTCGCGTGGGCTCGTGCCTCGGCCGCCGATCCAGTTCTGCTCCGTCCGCACGACTCCGGCGAATCGGGCTTCGGTCGTGCCCTCGAGCAGCGTCCGGTGGATGTCGAGCACGTCGTCGAGTCGGAATCGGCGGCGCGCGGTGCCGATCTCGATGGCGCGCTCCATGGCGCGGACGTTGCCGAGCACCGCGCGTGCGGTCGGGTCGGCCGCGACCGGTTCGTAGGCGGCGAGGGCCAGTCGCTTGTTCGACGCGCGGAGGCCCTCGATGAACGAAGAGCCGAGCGCCTCCGAGCGGAGCAGCGTGGTGGCGATCGCCTCGAGGTCATGGCCGGCGCCAGTGGCTTGGAGCTCGCTCAGCGCGGCGGTGGCGCTCGACGACCGCGTCCGCGGCGCGACCGGCCAGCGGGTGGTCCCAGCTCGCGATCGGATCAGGGACGAACGCCTGGTAGCGGAACGGGCGGCGGTCTCGGCGGGGTCCGTAGCCGCCTCCCTCCCAGATGCAGTCGACGAGCTCAGCCAGCGGACGTTCCTTTCGGACGGGGACCAGTGCAAAAGGAAAGGCACAGATCCTTTCGTAACGTGATCGTACCCGCCGAGCCGCAGTTGCGCAAGGAAGCTCCGAGATCCTTTCGTAGCAGGGGTGTGTCGACGATGTGCCGAAGCCTGCGCTCTGGCCCATTGCACCGTCGAGTCTGAACTCAACTGCCCTCGGCGAGGATCCGCTCGAGCGCGAGCCGAGGGATGAACACGCGACCTCGAGGCGTCAGGCGCACCGTCGGAACGGATCCAGCTTCGACGGCGCGGTACATCGTTCGAGTGCTGACACCGGCGAGGGCGGCCGCTTCCGGCACCGTCAGCGCGAGCGGCAGGGGCGGTTCGGCCGGTGCGAGGTCGAGGTTGAGCTGTGAGTGCGTCGGGGTGGGCACGGTGCGTCCCGTCTCGTGCTGCGGCGGAAGTCTTCATCAGCACCAAGGGTCGGCCCACCACGGGCCCGCCGAGCCATTCGCCGACCTCGACGCCTACCTCGAGACCGCGGGCCCGACCCGGACACCGACGACGCCAACGCGCCCGCACGCCACGGCACGCGACCACTCCGGCCGCCGGCGACCCTCGATCTCGACATAGGACTCGCGCGGATAGGCGCGATGTGAGGTGACCATCCACCGGTCGCCGGGATGGCCCCGAGATGATCGGGGTGCTGCCCAAGCCCGGACGACCAAGTGGAGGTCCCTGTCATCATGCGCGCGCTCGAGCCCGAAGTGGTAGATGCGGTCTGGGCGGCGATCGAGCCGCTGATGCCGGCGCCGCAGCGACGAGCATCCGCTGGGTTGTCACCGGCCCCGCGTGCCGGACCGGTTGTGCTTCCGGGGGATCCTGATCCGGCTCGTGACCGGCGCGTCGTGGGTCGACATCGAAGCGATCCTCGAGCATCGGGTGTCGGACACGACGTTGCGTGCCCGACGCGACGAATGGATCGACGCCGGGGTGTTCGAAGCGCTCAAGGACGAGGCCCTCGCCGCGTTCGATCGGATCATCGGCCTCGATCTCGACGACGTCGCCTCGACGGGTCGCTGCACAAAGCTCCCTACGGCGGTGAAGGAACCGGCCCGAACCCCACGGATCGGGCCAAGTTGGGCTGGAAGTGGTCCGTCGCTTCGGAGCGTCATGGCGTCCCGATCGGCTGGGCGATCGACGGCGCGAACCGCAACGACATCCGCCTCCTCGAACCCACCCTCGAAGCGGTCGCGCGACATCGGGCTGCTCGCCGACATCGAACACTGCATCTCGACCGCGGCTACGACTACCCGGTGCGGTGCGTCGCACGCTCGCCACGTTCGGGATCGACCGAGCTCGAGATCCAACTGCGCGGCACCAAGGTCCCCGGCGTGAAGAAGCAGCCGATCCGCCTCGGCCTGCGCTGGGTCGTCGAAGCGACCAACACCTGGTGGTCGAACTACGGCCAACTCCGACGCAACACCGACCGGCGCACCCGACACCGCCACGCCGCGCTCTGCCTCGCCACCACCATCCTCATCGTCGGCAAGACTCATCAACTGGCGCGACCGCTGGAGACCCGAGTTGAGCCCTATCCGCTCGGGTCCTTAGCCTCGATCCACCCATTTGTGGGCTGAGTAGCGTCGTGTATCCGCGGAAAATGCCTCCTGGGCTGGGACGATGACGGTGTCGAAGTCGTCGTTGTCGTCAGCTCGAGGAGGCACTTTCTGTGGGAGCAAGACCCAACCGTACCAAGTAGAGGACACACA
>CAWARX010000008.1:0-216265 GCA_963784595.1 uncultured Actinomycetes bacterium
CTGCGAGGAGACGCTCTGGGCAGCTCATCGCATGATAAAGTCCCGCATCGAGTGCATGCGCTCACGGATGTCATCGAGGTCATCCGTCGTCAACCAAGACATCGGGATGGCCAGCCGATGCTCGAGGTGTTCGGTGACCTGCTGGAGGCGTTCGACGCCGGCGAGCGTGCGAGGGCGCTCCAAACCGAGCTCCAGAGCGACCGTCCGCGCTTCTTCTTCAAGCTGGTTGATCTGCGCTGAAAGGGTCTGAAGGAGCAGCTCGATCTTCGCCTGGCGTCGCAGGGACGACTGCGGGTCGGCGAGATCGAACCAGAAGAACTCGTGTACACGCGCCACTGGGCCCCATGCGTCCGCCAGAGTCGCTGAGACTTCCAAGATGTTATTGAGAGCGTCGGCGGTGAGCTCGAAGCTGATCGCGTCGGGCGCGGCGATGACCGGAGCACTGGTGAGCGATGCGATCTTGCCGAGGGCCCAGTGGAGTGAGCGGCCTAGCGGAGCACGAACCGTGTTCATGGCGGCGGCGTAGGCCGACAACTCCTGGCGACGCTTCCACGCCTTGGAGAGCTCAGCCGTCGACAGCTCCTTGCCGGGGACGGGACGCTCCTTCAGCGCACGGCCGAGCTCCTCCACGACGGCCTTCCGAGTGGCCTTGTGGCTATGGAGCTCCAACACATAGCTCCGAGCCCAGCGCCGTCGAGTCGGTGCTTCACCACTTCGAGTGCGGCGGCCTTCTCACTGACGAAGAGCACCGTCTGTCCACCTGCGATGAGCTCCGCGATCATGTTGGCGATCGTCTCACTCTCCTGAACCCGGAGGACCGTCCATGACGAAGCTGTTGCCGCTACATGCGGCCACGATGCATGCACGCTGGTCCACGTCGGCATCGAGGATCGAGGTCATGTCCTCGGGCGGCGCAGCGTCGTCCATGCGGGTTTCGCTCGGCGGCTCGAAGGCTAAGCCCTCTCCGCTCTCCGGTCCGAGTGCCAATGCCCCGACGATCGGATGAGCAACGATCAGGTCTTCGTTGTCCTTCAAGTCGCGATACATCACCTCCTTCTGGAATGAGAACACCGACAGCGCTGCTGTCAACTCAACATCGAGAGCATCGTGACGCTGGAGTGCATCGAGCACGGCATCCAACTCCTGCGTGACATCCGCATCCTCTGTGAGATCGGGAAGGTCAATGCCGAACTCTTGGAGCTTGAGCACCAGTGCGGGGTTGACGAACGAATCGTCGTCGGTCGAGGAGAGGCGAAACGGCGTGCGCGGGTTCGGGCGCTGAAGCTGGACGGGTACGAGGACAACGGGACTGCGCCAGGTGTCTCCAGCGACCTCGTCGGTCCAGGTCACAGTCCCAAGCACGCGAGGTAGAGGATCCGCAGCCCCTTGTCGAGATACTCCCTGAGCAGCACGACGTTCGAGATTTCTCACCGCAGTGGAGAGCGCACGGAGAGAGCGGCACGTCGGTGAGCAGCTCATCGTGTTGGCGCTCGTCCGTCAGCTCGGAGTCTTCCGCATGGATTGCTGCCTCGCACGCGGTGTCTTGTGATTCCTCTTCGTTGAGCGGCGGGTAGTGGAACCGCCACCCGGGGCTGCGGGTCAATCCCGAGAGAATCTCCGCTGGCGCAGGCTCGAGAAGGCGCAAAAACGACGGGCCGGACTTGGTCGGAAGGTTGAGCGCACGATTCCGACGACTCAGATCGACAAGCTCGTCCCGCCATTGCATGAGCTGTCGACAAGTGCGTTCTTCGGGGCTCTCGGTCATCACGTTCTCACGCTTCTTTCGAGACTACGAGCATTTCCATGGCTCGTCTCGCGGCTGACTGTGCGCCGAACTGGATGCAGCATCTCTAAGACCCCGCTCTCGGCCTGTGACACGACCGTTGCAACAGCTACCAGTCTTTCATCTTCTAAGAGCCACGCTGAACGACGCATTCGCTCTTGCCCACTTCGTGCAATGTGCGCCCCCATCTCACTGGGATGAAGCCAGACCAACCCGCAGGCTGTCGACCGCGTCGATCCAACGAAGCAGCTCCTCGGTCGTCGGTTCGATCTCATATGCATGGCGATGGCACGCCGCGCTCAGCGCTGCCCAGACCTGATACGTGGCGTGCGCCTGCTCCGGGTCGCCGAGGTAAGACGGCAGGCAAAGCATCTTCGAGCGCACTGCGAAGCAGTCGGCGACCCCGGGAGCGCGCTTCCGCCAGTACTCGTCGAGGGCGAGTTCGGCCGCGCCTCGCGTCACGATGGCAGCGGCGCGCTGCCAACGGCCCTTGAGCCTCGCCTCGCCCTCGTCGCACAGGGCACGGGCCACGTCGAGGAACGACTCCGGTGTGCGGCGCGGTCATGCGGACTCCACACGCTCCAGATGACGCCGCATCGCGCACGAGTGCAGGAAGATCTCCTGAGTATCCCTGGTGGACACCCTTGTTGGCCGCCTGGTAAGCGTCCCGGCATTCTTGCCAAACGCGCCGAGGCGGGAGAGCGCATCCGCGCCTCTGCTCGAGTCGCCGAACAGTGCCGACGCGGAGCGTGTGTTGAGCGTGGTAACCACGTTGATCTGCTCCATCGACGTCTTCGTGAGCGACGCCATGTCGTAGAGCTTCCGGCGGATGACGTCGTTGAGGATGGATTCGACCGCGAGCCGGCAATAGCCGGGGGCGACTGGCTCGCGAACGCCATCGGGGAGTCCCTTGCTCGGCCGCGACGGCCATGGCATCGTCGAGCTGGGTGCTTGCCGGATCGCCACCGATCGCGAGCTCGACCTCCGAGTGCATCCGCCGGCGAACCTCGATCACGGTTGCCTCAATCCCAAGCAGCCGAACGGCCTGTGGCAGCCGGTCGTCATGCGTGAATACGACGACCTGACGGCACGCTGCAATCTCCTCGAGGACTCGGGCAAGGCCTTCGACCTTGGACGGATCCATCGCCTGCACGGGGTCGTCGATCACAAGGAACCGGAAGGGACTTTGCGCCATCGTGGCTCGTGGCAGAAAGATCGACAGTGCCAGCGAATGCAGCTCGCCCTGGCTCATCACCACAAGCGCGACGCTGTCCACGCCGTCGACGCTCACGTCGAGATCTACCCGACGGCGGTTTCCCGAGCCGGACAGCTGGATCGGGCCAAGCACGACGTTGCTGTGCAGCGCAAGCTCACGCCAGATCGCTCCGACGCCTGGGACAACGGCTCGAGTCGCTCGTTCCAGGATGGCATCGAGGGCGGATTTCAGCCAGCGCTCAGCCTCCTCGACGGTCGCTCGGCGTGCCGCCGCCATTGCTGAGCTGCGAGCGAGTGGGATCCAGTTGCTCAGGGCGATTGCGAGAGGCGTCCACCTGTCCTCTCGAGCCTCGGCATCGACCGCGGCCGCTTCAGCAAGATCGGTAACCGCCTCGACTAGCTCGGTGCGAGCTCTTCGAGACAAGTCGCCGCGACCCGCAGCTCGGCGTCGCGGATCTCGATCCACTCCAGCCAACGGGCGCGTGCGTCGTCGGCAGGAAGGCCCAGTCGCGTGGCCTCCTGTAAGAGGACGGGGGGCGAGCAGGTCACCAGCGAGTCGACCCGCAATCGCGCCTCGCTCAGCGGTGTTCCGCCCGTCTCGCCTCGCGAGCCTCGCGCTGAAGTCGGTCGACTTCGTCCCGCGTCGCCGCGGCCCCACGGAGCGTCGAGCCCCCGCCGACAGCACCGGGCACGCTTCGTCACCTGCGTGCGCATGGTGGTCGAGCGCAGCCTCGAGCAAGGCAGCGGTACGCGACGCCGCTTCGGCCTCGGTACCCCTCACCGAGTCAGCGAGGTCAGCGGCGTCGCGAGCGACCTGCGCTGCGTCGGTCACGAGATCGAGGTCGGGTCCACGCAGGTTGGCAAGCCCGCGCAACACGTCGACATCGGACGTGCCGGCGCTCAACGACGCTCCCGTTCGCGAGACCCTCGATCCGATCAAGATCCCACTCGCGCGCGGCGAGCGCCTTCGCGGCGTCCACCGCCGCGCTCGTCGTCGACCAATTCGAGATCGTGGACAAGTGTCTGGGCCTCTGCCTTCGCCCGGTCCGTGACCTTCTTGAGATCGCCCTTCAGCGAGGTCAAGCGCTTCGACGCCTCACCGAGCTCGTCGAGACCCAGTATCCCGACGAGCGCGTCGTAGAGCTTCGATGGTCCGTCGTCGAGGATCGACCCCAACTCGTTGTACGAAAGGATTGGACGGTGGGACACCGAGCGCCGTCGGACCAGCCCGACGGCTCGAGTGTGGTCTTCGGTTGTCCGTGTACCTGCACGACGGTGGTACCTCCACCAACGTCGGCCTGCCGCGACCACTCCTTCGTGACGGTTGTCGGCGCCGACACGCCGTCCAGCACGAAATCGGCGCTCAACCGGACGGGATCCGGGTGGTGCAGGTTCAGCAGCCCTGGCCCCAGACCTTCTCACGGCGCGCGCTCCACCGACGTGACTCGTCAGTTAGCAACACCTCCAAGGCTTCGACGAAGCTCGACTTGCCGCAACCATTACGGCCCACGACGAGCGTGAGCCCGGGGCCGGGCGTCAGTTCCAGCGTGCGCGGCGGGCCGATCCCACGAAACCCCTCGACCGTGATCGATCGCAGATACGCGCCCCCGGGCTCAGCGGTGCCACGCTCCTCGATCTCGGTCTCGTAAGGCGCGAAGTCACCCGAGATTGCGGACATCAATGTGGCATCGCCGTCACATGCCGCAAGGACCAGCAAACCGGCGTCATCACTGATGCTTGCGTCAGCATCGAGGCGCCTCGAGATCGCCGTGATCAGCTCCTCATTCATCGGATCACCGCTCGCTACGCCACAGGTCCGACGACTCCGCTTGCCTCAGCACCTCGCGAATCCGATCGGCGTCCCACAGCGGATCGATGAATGGGCAGTCGTAGACAGGGCCGGTGCCTTCTTCTCTCGCATGCCAAAAGAAGTCGCGCGCCTGCCGATGCTCCCTTTCCGGTATCAGGAGAAAGCTACACGTCGCGGGTTGAGTACACGAGGTCCCCCGGCACCCTCCATTCACGCTCCCACTCGTAGCGGTACGTGCCAGAGGGATACGACCCCGGGAAATCTATGAACGGCGTCAACCGCCAGATTGGGTGCTCTGGATCACGCGACTGCGCTGTGTTGAACAGGCCGAACGCGATCCGCTGAACCGGTGAGTCCTTTTCGAGATACCAGACCGGTGCGCCCCCTTTCGAAGCGATGAACGGTTTCGAGAAGGCGAGCCCGTGAGAGCTGCGGTCGATGATCAGTCGGTCCCACGCTCCGGGAGGTACCTCGGTTAGTGAGACGCATCGTTGCGTGTCACCAAGGATCTTCAGGTTCTTGGCCGCTCCGGAAGGCCGATCGGATCGTCTCAGGCAGCCTTGCGACAAGATCGAGAGGAAGACCGTCACGGAGTCGTTGGAGTCCGTCGGACGCGTGAAGTGGATCAGGTAGTCCGAGAAGTCGGCCCAGAACCCCGACAAGGTCAACGCGTCGCTCCAGTCCGTGTGGTCCGACCTGACCAAGAAGCAAATCACGTTCGCGAGCAGAAGCTGCAGCGGAGTCTTGCACTGCACGCGGATCAACGCCGGACTTGCCACCACCGTGGAAACTGCCCGGGCACGTGACACCGCGACGTTCAGGCGGTGCAGGTCGTACAGGAACTCCATCGAGCGCGGGACGTCGTCGGCGCTGCTCGTGGCCATGGAGTAGATGACGACCGGTGCTTCCTGGCCCTGGAACTTGTCGACGGTGCCGATCGCGCGCGCCGTCGGGCAGCGCGGCCGTGAGCTTCGCGACCTGGGCGTTGTACGGCGTCACGATCAGGACGTCGTCCAGCGTGACCTCGTGCTCCATGCCCGAAGCGATCGATCCACGTCTTGCCGAGCAGCCCCCGCACCATCTCGTCCACTACTCTGTACTTCGCCGCTCGACCAGCTCCGGTTCCCTGCGTGCACCACCGGCACGTACCGCAGCCCGGCGAAGCCGTCGACCTCCTGGCGCTCGAGCCCGGCGCCGGGCGCCGGGTGCAGCCGCCCGTCGTACGCGACCTCGGAGATGAACTCGCAGATCCTCGGGTGCATCCGGTACGTCGACTCCAGGAACCAGCCGCGATCCGCGGGCATCGTCGCGTGCTCGCCGAGCACGTGCTCGAGCGCCGACACCTCGGCACCTTCGGGATGACTCCCCTTCGACGGCTGCGCCAGCTGCTGCGGATCGCCGAGCAGCACCAGCTGCGTCGTCGCGCCGCTCACCGCGAGCACGTCGGCCAGTGACTTCTGCCCCGCCTCGTCGACGAACAGCACGTCGACCGCGCCGGTCATCCCCGGCCGCGCCCACAGCCACGACGTGCCGGCGATCACGTCGAACTCGCCGTCACGCACCGCGGCCTCGACCACGTCGTTGCTGTCGGTGCAGGTGACGATGCCGTCCCAGCAGCGCTGGTGGTCCTCGGCCTTCTGCAGCACGCTGCACCACGGCGCCGCGCTCGCCGACCGCCTCGATCAGGTTGCCGATCACCGCGTGGCTGTGCGCGGTGATGCCGACGCGCTTGCCCGCCTGCACGAGCTCGACGATCAGCTCGGCGCCCTTGGTGGTCTTCCCCGAACCGGGCGGACCCTGGATGGCGAGGAACGACTCGTCGAACGGGCCGGCGTCGGGATCACGCCGCTTGCGCAGCAGCAGGTCGAGCGCGGCGCGGTACGGACCCGGGCGCGTGCAGCCCGTGCTCGATCACGTGCTCGGCGACGCGCTGGATCGCCTGCTCCGAGACCGTCGGTCGGGACCGGCGTCGGCGGCACCAGCGCACGCGGGTGCGCGCCGTCGAGCGAGCTTCGGCCCGCGCTTGAGCTCGACCCAGCCCTCGACGTCGTCGATGGCGGTGATCTCGCCGGCGCCCTTCGCGGTGAGCGGGTCGTGCGGCTTGTCGCCCACCTTGAACTTGTGGTCCTGCGGCGTGAACTCGTAGCGCTGGACCGTCGACTGCTTCACCTCGCCGACGTCGCCGACGTAGTCGCAGCCCGCTGATCGACTCGCGGTCGTCGAAGAGCTGGTCGTCGCTCAGGTGCTGGCGGGCGAAGTACATCCACCAGTCGGGCTTGGCCTCGCGCCGGTGCCAGTCGAGCATCTGCGCGAGCAGCCAGCGGGCCTGGTGCTCGTCGTCGGGCGCGTCGGCGAGGAGGCGCTGCGGACAGGTCGGCGACGATCGCCTCGCGTTCGCTGACCGCCTCGGGCGCGGTGCCGTCCTTCACCTCGGCGCGCGGGATTCGGACCCCACTGCGCGTCGGCGTCGGCGCGCTGCTCTTCGAGCCAGCGGTGCAGCTCGAGCGTGGAGCGGCAGTCCTCCTCGTTGTAGCGCTCGATGGCGTCGAGGCGCGCCTGGCTGCGGTCGTCGAGGTAGGCCTCGTACTCGACGATGCTGTCGGCCGCGTTCATCACCTCGCCGGCGTCGCGCTCCAGGTAGAGGTGCTCGACCTGCTTCAACGAGTACGACTCGGCGCCGATGCGCACCGCGGCGCGCACCACCGCGTAGAGGTCGACGAACACCTCGGCGCGCAGCCACTCGTCGACCTCGGCCTCGCGGGTGTGGTGCGTGCCCATGAGCCGCTTGACCGCGGTCGTCTCGTAGGGCGCGTAGTGGTACACGTGCAGGTCGGGGTGCTCGGCCCGGCGCTCCTGCACGAAGTCGACGAAGGCTTCGAACGCCTCCTTCTCCTCGGCGCGGGTGTGCGCCCAGAAGGCGCGGTACTCGGGTTGCGTCGTTGGCGCCGGTCCACGACACGCCGAAGAGGTACTCGAGGCCGGTGTCGCCAGATCCGGAAAGGGTGGTGTCGTCGATGGCGAAGGGGTCGCCCTCCATGTCGAAGTAGAGGTCGCCGGGCGACGGCTCGGGCAGCAGCGCCCACCCGCGCTTGGGCCAGGTGCCGGTGGGGTCGTCGGCGGCGGGCGGCTCGGGCGGGAGCAGCTCGAAGATCGGCGGCTCGTGGCCCTCGCCCTTCACCTGGAGCTCGGCCTGGTGGCGCAGCCGCTCGTAGGTCGCCTCGCCGATGCCGGCGACGGTGAGCTCGGGATCGGCGACGGCGAGGTCGCGGCGGGTGGCGATGCCGACGTCGGTGAGCTTGCGGGTCTGGTCGCGGCGCATGCCGGAGACGAGGGAGAGGTGGTCGTCGGCGCGGCGGCGGCTCTTGCACACGTCGGCCCAGCGGCAGATGCCGCAGTGGTCGACGGGATCGGGATAGGTCGTGATGCCGGGTGTGTCGTCGGCGCGGTCGACCAGCTCGACGAAGCGGGCCTTCAGCGTGCGGTAGTAGGCGGAGTAGTCGGTGAGCTTGAAGGGGTGCTGCTCGCCGTCGCCGGTGATGACGTGCATCTGCTCGCGGCGCGACGCCCTGGAGGCGCTCGACCTGCTCGGAGTACGCGCACATCTGGAGGAGGGCGGCGGCCTTCACCCGGCGGGCGAGCTTGGTGTCGGCGACCTCGTAGGACCAGGCGCCGAGGTGCGGGCTCGGGCGCTCGACCTTCAGGAGGAAGTCGGCGTGGCCGCGCCAGCGGCCGTCGAAGAACGTGGCCTGGTAGACGACGTCGGCACCGGCCCGCATGGCGGCGAGGGTCTCGGCCTCGGCGGCGGCGAGCGCGGCGACGGTGTTGCCGGGCATGGCGATCTCGACGACGGTCCTGCCCTCGGCGATCAGCCGTTCGACGTGCTTGGTCTCGTGCTCGCCGCCGCGGCGCGACAGCACGTCGAGCATGGGGTCGTCACGCTTCGGGCGGTCGCGCTCGCCGCGGGCGGCGGACAGCTCGAGCTGGGTGAGGTGCTCGCACGCGGCGAAGCCGGTGAGGTCGCTCGGGCTGAGCGCGAACGTTCCGTCATCGAGAAGGTGCATGCCGCCCTACCCCGTGCAGACGTCGGGTGTGAGGCCGAGTCTGTCAGGTTCCGGTCGGGTGGTGATCGGGGAAGTGCGCATCGCCGTCCCTTGGTCGAGGTGCTGTTCCGAGCATGACGAGGGGGTGCGACGATTACATCGATGTCATTCGATCAGCGGCCCTGTGCCATTCGGCGTACCAGATAGATCATGGATGTATCTATCTGCTGAACATGGTGGCACTTCTTCCTTTCTATCGTGTATCTCTGATAGATTGTGCGCCATGACTGCCCGCAGCAACGCCCGACGTCATCTCGACACCCGCCTGGAGCCTTGGCACGCATTGGCGCAGGAAGCTCCACCACGCGGATGGATCCGGGCGGTCCGTGACGCGCTCGGCATGTCCACCACCGAGCTCGCAGCCCGGATGGGCATCAGCCAATCGCGCATCCCCGAGATCGAGCGGGGCGAGGTGTCGCGGCTCGCTCAAGCTCGACACGCTCGAGCGCGCCGCTCGCGCACTCGACTGCGAGCTGGTGTACGCCCTGGTCCCCAGGACGACACTGGAGGAGAGCGTCCGCGCGCAGGCCCGCGCACCAAGCCGAGGCGCGCCTCGCCGGCATTCGCCACAACATGCAGCTCGAAGACCAGGCCATCGGCAACGACGACACGGACGACCTCGTCGGCGATCTCGCCGAGGAACTCGTCGACCGTCGTGGGCTCTGGGTCGACGTGACCCCTTGAGATGATCGACCCCCTCCTTCCCGAGAGCGACGGCCACGCTCCTCTGACCGACGATTCCAGCCGGTTCGCCCGGTGAGCGCGGTCTGCCGAGGCACGGCAAACGGCCGTTGGAGTTTTCTCGGTATATCTTGACTTTTCTACGGTTATCCGTAATATTCTCAAGATGCAGCTGGACCGCCCGTTCATGGCGATCACCCCGACCGTCGATGGCGACGTCCTCATGGTCCTCGCACGGGCCGAGGCCGCGTTCACGCCGCCCGAGGTTCATCGCCTCATCGGTGCACGCTCCGAAGCGGGCGTTCGTAACGCTCTGAGTCGCCTGCGAGACCAGGGCGTGGTGGACGCCGAACGCGTCGGACGTGCCGTGGCGTACCGGTTGAACCGCGAGCACCTCGCCGCCGGCCCGATCGTTGAGATCGCCCGTCTCCAGGCCACATTCATCCAATTCGTGCGAGACATCATCGAAGGGTGGTCCGTCGAGGCGCGCTACGCCGCGCTGTTCGGCTCCGCGGCGCGCGGGGCGATGAGGCCGGACAGCGACATCGACCTCTTCGTCGTGCGTCCGAACCGGATCGACGTCGACGATCCGTTCTGGATCGCGGCAGGTCGGCGATCTCGCCGCGGCGGCATCTCGTCGGACCGGCAACGACGCCCCGGTCCTCGAGTACAGCGAGGACGAGGTCGAACTGGGTCTGCGTCGGGGTGATCGGGTCCTCGCTGACATCGCGACCGACGGCGTGACCATCTACGGCCCGAGCCGCTATCTCCGACGCAAGGTGAAGGGGAACTGATGGCGGGCCGTACACACCGGTGTACTCAGGCGACTCGTTCCGGCCGACTCGAGAAGGCCACCCAGTTCGCTGACGCAGCCGACATCATCGAGGCCTTCGTGAACGGAGACGACCTGAGCGACGCCTACATCACCGTGTGTGTACACGCGGGGATCGCTGCTGCCGACGTGGTGTGCTGCGCGCGTCTTGGGGAACACGCTCGAGGCGACAACCATGACGAGGCGATCACGCTGCTCAGAACCGCCGACCGCGAACTCGCCGGCGACCTCTCGACGCTGCTCGGCATGAAGACGTTCGCGGGGTACAGCGCGATCAAGTCGACCGCCGCCAAGCGCAAGCGCGCCGGGCGGGCGATGCGCCGCCTCGTCGACGCGGCCCGAGCGGAACCGAAATAGGTCGACGCCGGGCGATCACCAGTCCTGACGCGAGTCGTTGGGGATCTCGGCGGTCGTGAAGCCCCAGTGGACACCGTGGGTCGTCGCGGGATCGGACAGGAACGTCGCGCCGTCCTCGACCCGAGCCTCGACGCCCTTCGACTTCAGGTAGCGCGCGGCGCCGGCGAGATCCTCGACCTGGAGCCACACCGAGAACAGGCCGTGGTGGTTCACGTCGAGGTAGTCGGCGATCGGTGTGCCCGACTCCAGCGGCTCCGCCAGCTCCACGATGTCGTCACGCCCCACCGCGACGAAGATGCTGCGGGTCTTCAAGACGTCGTTCTCGCCCTCGTGGAGCACGGTCCCGCCGATCACGTCGACGTACATCTTCCGGGCGTGGTCGAGATCGCGGGTGCCGAGGGTGAAGTGCGAGTGCTTGCGGATGTGCAGCGGGTGGGTGTCGTGCCACCACGTCGCCCGGTACGACTCGTGGAGACGGGGGTCGGGGATCTCCGAGATCGGGACCATGAACTCCAGTTGGGTGAGCGTCGAGCTCGGATGGGTGAAGATCGGCCGGTCCTCGGGCGCGTCCGCCGCGTGCTCGAGCTTCCCCCCGAGCAGGCCGAGGAGCTCGACGTCGGCGGACTCGAGCCGGTCGCGCAGCTCGGTGAGCCCCTCGGCGTCGTCGACGAACCAGGCGATGGAGTGCCACTGGCGCCCGTAGCGCTTGAAGAACCGGCCGAGCGGCACGGTCTCCCACCCGTCGATGTCGAAGGTCGGTTGCATCGGCTCGATGCACAGGTTGCCGATGCCGACGAGCGAGGCGATGCGGCACAGCTCGGTGGAGACGCTGTTCGTCACCCAGCGGGTCACGCCGAACACGTCGTCGTACCAGGCGTCGAGCGCCGCGATGTCGTCGCTCATATGGATGAGGTGGAAGTTCCTGCCGATGGTGAACACCCCGGCAGTCTGCCGCCCGTAGTAGGACTCAGACCAATTCCGCGGTCAGGTCGCCTCGTAGAGCTCCTCGCCCCGGCGCAGGCGGGCGGCGATGTCGACGGTGCGCGAGAGCTCACGGCGGGTCGGGGTGTGGGCGGCGAGGAAGCGGGCCAAGCCGGCGAGGATGAGCACGCCTTCCTCCGCACCCGCCGGCCAGCCGTGGAACTCGCCGACCGCAGCCTCGAACACCTGGTACCAGTGGAACTCGGCGTCCTCCCGCAAGAGCGCGTGGCCGAGCGCGGCGACGAGGCGCGCCGGGTCGCCGCCGCCGCGGAGGAAGCCGGCGGCGATCGCACCGGCCCGGTCGACACCGCCCTGGATCTCCCAGCACTCGTCGAGCTCGGCGACGTCGCCCGATTGCGCGTCGGGCAGGCGCGCCGCGGGAACGTTCAGGAAGCGGTCGAGATAGACGCGCAGCGCGCCGTGGACCAGCCCGCGGTGCAGTTCCGGCGTCGGGTTGCGCTCCAGCGCGCGGTGGAGCGCGTGCGCGGCCGTGAACGCGTGGTGCACGGTGTCCCAGTCGCCGAAGTCGTTCTGGGTGTGGAACCTCGTGATGCGCAGCGCGGCGGCGAACGCGAGCGCGCGCCCGAGCTGCTCGGGCGCGGCGCCGGTGGTGATCGCGTCGAGCAGCGCGTCGACCACCTGCTCGGGATCGTCGTCGAGCAACTGCCACGCGAGCCCGGTCACGTCGGTGAACGAACCGAGGCGGGTGGCGCCCGCCGCCAGCGCGGCGTCGAGCCGGGGCTGCGTGCGCGCGATCAGCACCGGCAGGTCGTGCGGGTGGCGCCAGGTGCCGTTCTGCTCCGACCAGCTCGCCGCCGCGGTGCCGCGCACCAGGGTGGGCAGCACGTCGGGCGCCGCCTTGCGGCCCACGTACCCGAGCGACTCGAAGGCCTTGTTGGTGAAGTCGATGGTGTGCCCACCGTCGACGAACACGTGGTCGGTGACCGCGGCGAACATCATCCGCTCGACGTCGGCGAGCGGGCCAGGTGCGGTGAGCGCGGTCGTGAGCACGAGCTCGGCGGAATCGCCCGATCGCGTCTCGACGAACCGGCGGTACCACCCGGCCAGCCGGGCGCGGTCGATCTCGCCGCCGTCGTCGAACGGGCGCATCGGGAACCGGGGCGGATGGTTGCGCGTGTCTCGCGCCACGAAGGCGAGCCCGTGCACCAGGGCCTGGGCGCGGTCGGCGTCGTCGAGCGACGGCAACACGTTGGCCATCGCGATCAGCACCGTGAGACCGGCACCCCAACCGGTGTCGCGGTAGCGCGTCCCGAAGGTGACGCCGCGCCGCACGATCTCCTCGGGAGTCACCCCGGCTTCGAGCAGGCCCAGCACCGACTTGGCGAGCACGAGCGAGAGGTTCGTCTCCAGGCCGTCGTCGAGCCGCTGGAACAGCTGCGTGACGGGATCCCCACCGCGTCGTTCCTCGACGAACACGTCATCACCGTCGACGGTGACCTGGAAGCCGCGGGCGTCGTCGGCGAAGGGGTCGAGGGTGCAGCCGGTGACGAGATCGAAGCGGGCGTGGTGCCAGTGGCAGGTGACGAGGCCGGACTCGACCGTCCCCTGGTGGAGGGGGAAGCCCATGTGCGGGCAACGGTCCTCGATCGCCCACGCCCGGTCGTCGGCCCAGAACACCACCACCGGCAGCGACCCGACCTTGGTCAGCAGCCGGCCGGTCGAGCGGAGGTCTTCGAGCGATCCGGCCCGCACCTGCATGGCCGCGACGATACGACCGCTCGGGGCGCCCGCCCAGCCCGATCTGGTCGCAGACCGGACGCGGCGACTTAACTCACGGAGTCCCACCGCCCCGGAGTACGGAGACCATGGCCGAACCGACCCGAAGCGACCCGTTCCTCGGTGAGCGCCACTCGATCAGCGACCTCGACATCACGACCGAGCAGGTCGAGCGCGACCTGCTCGCGCAGCCTCTCGCCGGTCACCGACGCGGTGCGCAACGAGGGCGGCGGTGCCGCGCTCGGGTACCTCGTGTCGCTGGTCGACGCGAACGCGGCGCTCGTCGCGCTGTGCGCCGCCCACCCGGACTGGACCGCCACCGCCGACCTCGCGCTGCACGAGGCGCGCCCGCTCACCCGGGGCCCGGCCGTCGTCGAGAGCCGGCTCGTGCGCGCGGGCTCCAAGCTCGTGCTCGTCGGCACCGACATCTACGACGGCGCCGGGATCACCGATCTCGACGAGTTGGGCGACCCGATCGCCCTCACGCCCGTGGCGACCGGCCTGGCCACCTTCGCCCGGGTGCCGGGCTCGGCCTCCGGGGTGTCGGGCACGTTCGACCCGCTCGGCATGGTCGGGCAACGGCGCCGCATGGAGCCCGTCGCCGGCCTCCCGGTCGAACCGCTGCTCGAACGCTGCGGGCTGCGCGTCGTCGACGCGCCGGCGGGCGTGGTGGAGCTGGCGAACTCGCCCTACGTCGCCAACAGCATGGGCGCGATCAACGGCGGGGTGCTCGGCATGATCTTCCAGGGCGCGGCCGAGGCGGCGGTTCCCGGCTTCGTGGCCACCGACCTCCAGATCCACTACCTCGCCCAGGCCCGCACCGGCCCCGCCCGCACGCACACCGCGGTGGTGCGCGACACGAACGACCACGTCGTGTGCCGGGTCGAGGCGGTCGACGCCGGCAACGACGACCGCGTCCTCGCGCTGGCGACCGTCACCCTGCAGCGGATCTGAAGCGCTCTCGCCCCGGGACGGAACGCCTCAGCGGGCGATCACCGCGACGATCATCGCGATGAACCCCGAGACCATGAGCGACGCGGTCGTCACGATCACCTGGCGGAACCCGCGCTCGAACTTCGCCTCCATCCGCGACTCGGAGATCTCGAACCGGGCGTCGATCCGGCCTTCGAGGCTCTCGAACCCGGCGTTCATCCGGCTTTCGAGGCTCTCGAACCGGGCGTCGAGCAGCAGGAGGTCGTGCTTCGTCGCCACGTCTGCCCAACCGACCGGTGGCAGGAGCTCCATCAGCGTGACTCCCTCGTCGTCGCCGAGCGCACGCTTCAGCGCCTCGGCGAGCTGCAGACGGCTGCGTTCGTCGACCGACATCTTCTTCCCTCCGGACTCCACGATCTCCAGGGGGAAGAAGGAATCAGCGTAGCGGCGCGCCCACGTCAGTCCCAGAGGTAGTCGGCGGGGACGAACTCCTTGGTGTAGTTCCAGTACGTGGGGATCGGCCACGGCGAGAGGGTGAACACCTTGCCCTCGGCGTTCTTGAAGTGCGAGTGCTTCACCGACTTGTGCGCCCACACCATCTGGGAGATCTCGTGCTGGTAGAGCTCGGCGTACGCGTCGTGCACGTCCGGCTTGGGCTCGAGCGTGCGATGCCCCGACGTGAGCAGCTCCCGCAGCGCGCCCATCACGTAGTTCACCTGGCACTCGGACTGGAAGATCAGGCTGCCGCCGTGTGCGAGGTTGGTGCCCGGGCCGTAGAGGCAGAAGAGGTTCGGGAAGTTGGGGACGGTGATCCCGTAGTACGCGGTCGGCTCCTCGCCCCATTGCTCGCGCAACACCACCCCGTTGCGGCCGACGATGTGCATCGGCCACAGGAAGTCGTTGTGGCGGAAGCCCGTCGCGTAGCAGATGACGTCGGCCGGGTAGAAGGTGCCGTCGCTCGTGACCACGCCGTCGTGCACGATCTTCTCGATCGGTGTGCGCACCAGCTCGACGTTGGGCTTGCGCAGGCATGCCAGCCACGAGCCATTGTCCTGCAGCATGCGCTTGGCCGTCGCCGGGTAGTCCGGGATGACCTTGGCCTCGAGCTCGGTGTCGCCGCCGAGCTGCGCGCGCATCAGGTGGGCGAACAGCTCGCCCGTCTCGCGGTTCGCCTCGCTGATGGCGTGGCCGCCGTCGTCGTAGTTCGGGTCGATGCGCGACCGCTCCATGGCGAGCCCGGCCCCCGGATAGAAGGTGAGGAAGCGGAACCATCGCCCGTAGAACGGCAGGTGCCGCATCGCCCAACGCTCACCGTCGGGCACGGCGCGGTGGTAGTTGGGGTTCGGGAACACCCACTCCGCGGTGCGCTGGAACACGGTGAGCCGCTCGACGTCGTCGGCGATGGTCGGCGCGATCTGGAAGCCGCTGGCGCCCGCGCCGATCAGCGCGAACCTCTTGCCCCGGTAGTCGACCGAGCGGTCCCAACGCGCCGAGTGGAACGACGGGCCCGCGAAGTCGTCCATGCCGGGGATGTCCGGCAGCTTCGGCTGGTTGAGCGCGCCGACCGCGCTGACGATCGCGCGCGCGTCGATCACCTCGGTGCTGCCGTCGGGGTTGGTGACGGTGACCGACCAGCGGCCGGAGTCGTCGTCGAACGCCGCCGACTCGACGGTGGTGTCGAACCGGCAGTGCTCCTCGATCCGGTACTTGTGCATCACCCGATCGAAGTAGGCCCGCAGCTCGGGGTGCTGCGAGAAGTACTCGGTCCAGTGGTCGGCGGGCTCGAACGAGTAGCAGTAGAAGTGGCTGCCGATGTCGACGCGCGCCCCCGGGTAGCGGTTCTCCCACCACGTGCCGCCGGGGCCGCCGTTCTTCTCGATGATGGTGAACGGGATGCCCGCCTGCGCCAGGCGGATGCCGGCCAGGAGGCCGGCCTCGCCGCAGCCGATCACGACCACGTGCGCGTCGGCGCGCACGTCGTCGGGGATCTCGTCGCCCCAGGTGACGGCGCCGGCGTCGGAGCCGTCGAGGTGCAGGTCCTCGAGGAACATGGGGGCGACGTCGTCCGACACCGGCGCGCAGGCGAGGAACGCCATCATCTCCCTGATCACGTCGTCCGACGGCGGGGGCGGCAGCACGCAACCGCCGTCGCGGTAGGCGACGATCGCGGGGAGGGCGCGGCGACGGGCCTCGGCCATCATCTCGGGGCTCATCGAGCCCTGGTAGTCGTTCAGGGTCGACGCCTGCGGGCGGAGCTCGGTGCGGATCCACGACGGGTCGCCCGTCATGTGCACGAGTGAGCACAGGAGTGCCGGGACGCTCAGATCCTCGAGCGCGGCGGCGATGGTGGCGTCGTCGTCGGTGAAGGGGCGCCCGGCGTGGGGGTTGCGTTCGATCGCGGTCTCGGTCTCGGCGTCGGTCATGCGCACAGGCTCGCCGATGGCGATCGCATCCGCCAGCCGGGAAGGCCCGCGGAGCCCGCGCGGGCCCAACTGGTCACGGCAGGAGAGGGCCGTGCGGAAATCCACAACCTCGACCCGCGATCGGTGCTACGTGTCGCCGCACTTCCGGGCGCGTGACGACCAGCGTTTCCGCCGCGAGCTCGCCGACGACGCCCCCGGCGCCTGATCCCGCCTCCCCCCGTTCTCCCCCCGTTCCGGCGTCAAAGTCCGACGATTATTCGCCTACTTTGACGCCGGTTCGTGGGTCATGGGCGCCGGTTCGTGGGTCATGGGCGCCGGTTCGTGGGTCATGGGCGCCGGTTCGTGTTCCATCTTGATGTGGCGGCCGCCGTCGACGAGGCGGATGACGGCCTCACCGTCGAGCAGCTGGCGCATGCCGGTGCCGGCCAGCGTGGCGCGCCAGCCGACGTCGAGCCGGCCGGGGCGACCGTAGACCAGCGCCTTCACGTCTTCGCGCGTCGCCAGGAGCTGCCTCTCGATGCGCTCGGTGCGTGCCAGCTCGGACGCGTACGCGACGAGGAGCGACACCGCGGCGTCGAGCTCGGGGCCGTCGGCCGACTTCTCGGGCTGGCGCACCTCGCTCTGCGACATCGCCCGCCCCGCCTCCACCGCCGCCAGCAGCTCCGTCGCCACCTCGCCCGACATGCGGTTGACCCCGCGCAGCGCGAACACGTCGTCCTTCGTGCGCGGGGGACGGCCGACCACCGCGGCGAGCGCGAGGTCGGGCAGCACGAAGCGGGGCACCACGTCGAGGCGCTGGGCGCGCCGCTCGCGCCATCCGGCGACGGCCTGCGCGACCCGTGCCTTCTCGCCCCGCATCGAGGTGGCGCCCTTGATCTTCCACCATGCGGTGTCGGCGTCGACCCGCCGCTCGCGCGCGGTACGGATGAGCTCGCACTCGCTCGCCGCCCAGGCTTCCCGGCCCAGCTCCTGCAGCCGGTGTCCGAGCTCGAGCGCGAGGGGGAAGAGGTACTCGACGTCGGCGGCGGCGTACTTGCGGATCGCGGGGGTGAGCGGCCGCACCGACCAGTCGGCCAGCTGCTCGGACTTGTCGAGGCGCACCCCGAGCAGGACCGAGACCAGCGAGCCCAGTGAAGGGAGGCCGAGGCCGACGAAGCCCGCTGCGAGCTGCACGTCGAACAAGCCGGCGGGGCGGGCACCGACCGCGCGCTCGAGGATGGGGAGGTCGCTCGCGCCCGCGTGGGTGATCATGGTGGCCGGCGAGCGCAGCACGTCGGCCAGCCGCGCGCACGTCACACGCGAACGGGTCGACCAGCGCGACGCCGTGCGGCCACGACACCTGCACCAGGCAGAGCTTCGCCCAGTAGGTGCGCTCCGACATGAACTCGGTGTCGAGACCGTAGGCGGGCTCGTCGAGCAGCACCTTCACCAGGTCGGCGAGCCCGCGGTCGTCGTCGACCCACCGGATGGGCGCCGCCTCGCCGATGTCCTGCTGTGCCGTCACCCGTGCTCCCGTCGTCACCCACCTCGAGCGTGGTCGGACCGGCAGCCTCGCACGCGTGCCAGACTCAGGCGAATGAGCGACGCACCGATGAAGAGCTTCGCCGCCGGGGTCCCCGTCCCCGACATGGGTGCGTTGCCGTGGACGACCCCCGGACCCCTGGCCGAGTCACGGGTGGCGATCGTCACCACCGCCGCGCTCCACCTGGCCGACGACGACCGGTTCACCAACGACGACACGACTTTCCGCGTGCTGCCGCGCGAGCGGCGCGACCTCGTGCTCGGGCACTACAGCCCCAACTTCGACCGCAGCGGCTTCGGCGCCGACCTCGACGTCGTGTTCCCCATCGACCGGCTGGAGGAGCTGGCGGCGCGCGGGGTGATCGGCTCGGTGGCACCCCGCCACCTCGCGTTCGCCGGCAACCAGGAGGACACCCTCACCGGGATCCGCCTCGACAGCGGACCGCGCGCCGCGCAGCTGTTGCGCGACGACGCGGTCGACGTGGTGCTGCTCACGCCCGTCTGACCGCTGTGCCCGCGCACCGTGTGTGTGCTCTCACGGATCATCGAAGCGGCGGGGATCGCCACGATCGCGCTCATGTCGGTGCGCGAGGTCGCCGAGCGCCTGCCGCCGCCGCGCGCGCTCTACGGCGACTTCCCCCTCGGCCGCCCGCTCGGGCGCCCCGGCGATCCCGAGTTCCAGCACGACGTGCTCGCGCGCGCGTTCGCGTTGCTCGACGCGGAGTCCGGGCCGGTGCTCGTCGACCATCCCGTCGTGATCGAGACCGACGACGTGCCGATGGAGTGCGCGCTCCCGCCGCGCTACGACCCCGCGCTGCCCGCCGCGGTCGACGAGGCGATGGGCCTGCGCGCCGCGTTCGACCGCCGGCTGGCCCATCGCGGCGTCACCTCGGTGGGACGCGTGCTCACCCCCGACGACGTGCCCGACGCCCTGGCCGCCCTCGACCGCATCGCCGGCGGCGCGCACTGGAAGGAGGCAGGGCTGGCCGGCGACCCGGTGCGCGCGAGCCACGACATCCGCGCCTACTACGACGAGGCCGCACAGGAGCTCGTCGACCGGCCGCCCGACGCGGGCCGGTTCGAGGCGTGGTTCTACGAAGAGACCGAAGCGGGCCGCACCCTGCTCGCGGCCCGGGCGAAGATGCAGGAGCAGGAGGCACCGTTCCCGCTCTGGTTCTACATGGCGCGCGCGACCCGCTGACACCCGAGGCTGGTGAGGGAGACGATCCGGGCGTCGTCGCCGGGCTCGACGATGGGCACGCGCACGACGACGCCGTCGCGACCGCCCGGGAGCACCTCGCCGACGGCGCGCACCGGCCCGGTGCGCACGCGGTTGAGGTAGCGGATCTCGAGGTCGACGACCTCGTGGTCGCCGAGCGCCGCCAGCGCGCGTTCACCCGCGAGCTCGGCGAGCAACGCCTGCGCGCCGCCCTGGATGGTGCCGGCGACGCCGTTGCGGACCGCTTCGTGCGCGTGCATCTCGTAGACACCGGGCTCGGGCTCGCGCAACAGGAGCGACTCGTCGTACGAGTCGGCGCCGAGGGGCGCGAGCGGCATCTGCTCACGCAGCAGGCTCGCCTCGGGGAGCAGCCGATTGATGAAGGTGACCATCGAGCGCGGCGAACGGGCGCTCGACGTCGCCGGTGTGCAGGAGGGTCTCCCCCACGAACAGGCGTTGGCCGACCTTGATCGGCCGGCACACGAGGAACATGGTCCCGTCACTCGGGGCGCGGTCGAGGAGCGTGACCCGCAGGTCGACCGTCGGGTTGATCACGCCGTGCGCGGGCGATCCGGCCACCATGTCGACCAACGTGGCGAGCACCCCCATGCGCACGCGGTCGGTACCGGGCTTCAGGAACGAGGGGATGACCTCGACGCGCCCGACGGCGAGGTCGCCGTCGAGCGACAGCTCGATGCCGAGCGCGCCCACGAAGCTCGGGGGCAGCAGCGGGTCTTCTTCGGTCATGGCCATGGCGCACCTTCTCATCCGCGGGGCGGGCCGGGCCAAGCGGGTCCTACGATGCGGTCGTGCCCGAGCCGAGCCTCGACTACGCCGCCATCGAAGGCGCCCGTGACCGCATCCGGGCCGAGCACCTGCACGCGGACCGCCCACCGTCGGCGGCGCGGGGTGTGCACCACGTGGCGCTCATGTGCTCCGACGTCGAGCGGACGGTCCGCTTCTACCAGGACCTGCTCGAGTTCCCGCTCACCGACATGTTCGAGAACCGCGACTACCGGGGCTCGACGCACTTCTTCTTCGACATCGGCAACGGCAACTCGCTGGCGTTCTTCGACTTCCCTGGCCTCGACCTCGGGCCCTACGCCGAGGTGCTCGGCGGGCTGCAACATCTCGCCCTGTCGGTGGAGCCGTCGCGGTGGGAGCACCTCAAGGCCAAGCTCGACGCCGCCGGTGTGCCCTACCAGCACATGAGCGGCTCGTCGCTCTACTTCTCCGATCCCGACGGCGTGCGCCTCGAGCTGATCAGCGATCCGCTCGGGGAGATGTACGGCAGCAAGATCGGCTGACGCCGGTCGGTCGGGCGATCAGCCGTACTCGTCGGCGTCGTCCCACTGGGCGAGCTCACCCGAGGGCGACAGCTCGAGCAGGCCGGCGGCGGCGGCCAGCGCCACCGCGAGGCTGGCGGCCCGCTCGTAGACCGCGTGGAAGTAGTGCTGCGCGATCCCGCCGCCGGGGAACGGCAACGGGCCCAGCGACTCGACCAGCGCGGTGGGGTCGACGCCGGGCGTGATGAGCCTCGTCGGCTCCACGATGGTGTCGCCCTCGGCGAGCGGGTCGATGCGGTCGTCGGTCCCCCAGAAGTTCCGGCTCTGCGCCGCGGTCGGGCGCTGGCCACCCCGGCCCGACGACCGGCGACGGCGGGTGGCGCTCATTGCGCGTCCTCGGTGAGCACGGTGTCGGGACGGATGCCGAGCGCGGCGCCGAGCTGATCGGGGTCGAGGTCGGCGAGCGAGCTCGACTTGGGCAGCACGAGGTCGGCGATGCGCCGCTTGCCGGCCACGACCTCCTCGACCCGCTCGTCGACGGTGCCGGGGCACACCAGGCGGTGGCAGATCACGGTCTTGGTCTGGCCGATGCGCCAGGCCCGGTCACGGGCCTGGTCCTCGACCGCGGGGTTCCACCACCGGTCGTAGAGCACCACGTGGCTGGCCGCGGTGAGGTTGAGCCCGGTGCCGCCCGCCTTGAGCGACAGCACCAGCGCGCCGGGGCCCTCCGCCGCCTGGAACTCCTCGATCATGCGGTCGCGCACGCCGCGGGACAGGCCACCGTGGTAGCAGTCGACGGTCGTGCCCGTGCGCTCGGTGAGGTGCTCGGCGAGCTGCACGCCCCACTCGGCGAAGTGGGTGAACACCAGCACCCGCTCGCCGGCGGCGAACACCGAGTCGACGATCTCCTCGAGGCGGGCGAGCTTGCCGGAGCGACCGTCGAGGGGCTGGTCGTCGTCCTGGTAGGCGGCCGGGTGGTTGCAGATCTGCTTGAGCGCGGTGATGGCGGCGAGGATCTGGCCCTTGCGGGGCTCGGCGCCGTCGGGCAGGTCGTTGGCCAGCACGAGCTGGTCGAGCACCGCCTGGTAGAGGCCGATCTGCTCGGGGGTCATCGCGCAGTGGTCGAGCTCGTCGATGTTGTCGGGCAGCTCGGCGGCGATCTCGGGCTCGGCCTTGGTGCGGCGGAACACGAGGATGCCGTTGAGCGCGCGCAGCGCGTCCTCGGCGGCGGCGCGCGAGCCGCCGCTCTCGCCGTCGCCGGAGAGGCTGGCGATGAACTGCGGGCGGGGGCCGACGAGGCCGGGGTTGGTGAAGTCGAGGATCGCCCACAGGTCGCCGAGGCCGTTCTCGATCGGCGTGCCGGTGAGCGCGACGCGCGTGCGCGCCGGGATGCGGCGCAGCTGCTGCGCGGTGTCGCTGGCGGGGTTCTTGATCGCCTGCGCCTCGTCGAGCACCAGGCGCGCCCAGTCGACGTCGGCGAGGGCGTCGACGTCGCGCACCGCGGTGCCGTAGGTGGTGATGACGACGTCGGCGTTCGCGACCTCGGCGGCGATCTCGTCGGCGCCGGCGCGGCCGGCGCCGTGGTGCACGACGACGCGCAGGCCGGGGGTGAAGCGGGCGGCCTCGGCGGCCCAGTTGCCGACGACCGCGGGCGGCGCGATGACGAGCGCGGGACCGCGGTCGGCTTCGACGAGGAGATGGGCGAGCATGGTCGGCGTCTTGCCCAGGCCCATGTCGAGCGCGAGGCAGCCGCCGAGGCCGGCGGAGTCGAGGAAGCCCAGCCAGGCCAGCGCCTCGGCCTGGTAGCTGCGCAGCTCGCCGTCGAAGCCCTCGGGCGCGTGCGCGGGCTCACCCGAGAGCTCGCCCGCGGCGGCCAGCAGGTCGGCGGCCCAGCCCGCCGCCCTCGACGCTGATGCCGCCGGCCAGCGGCGACCCTTCGAGGCCCAGCGCGAGGCGCAGCATCTCGGCGCCGGAGAGCTGCGTGGTGGAGGCCCGCTCGGCGAGCGCGGCGGCCGCGGCGTGGAGGTCGGCCTGGTCGAGCGCGACCCACTTGCCACCGGAGCGGACGAGCGGACGGGCCTCCTTGGCCAGACGGGCGATCTCGGCGGCGGTGAGCTCGACGTCGTCGAACACCGCCGACCAGCGCACGTCGGCGAGCTGGCTGGCGCCGACCACGGTCTCGGAGGCCTCGGCGAACACGCGCAGCGTCGGGGTGGCGCTTGCCGGGTGGAGAGCGCGGGGACGCGCACGTCGAAGCCGGCGGCGGCCAGGCGCGGCCCGGTGACGGTCATCAGCTCCCACGCCTCGTCCTGGCTGAGGATGATCTGACCGCGGCGGTCGCCACCGGCGCGCAGCAGCGCGGGCAGCATGCGTTCGATGCGGGCGAGCTCGCCCTCGAGGTCGGTGCGCTTCGATCGGTCGTCGACGATGGCCCGCTCGATGGGCACCAGCACGCGGCCCTGCGAACCGCCGCGCGGTTTGGCCACGAACACCGCGAGGTCCCACGCGCCGGCGGCGTCGGGCGGGTCGAGCCGCACGACGAGCGGCGCGTGCTCACGGGTCACCGAACGCGCCCAGCTCTCGGCACGCGACACCAGCTCGCCGGCGACGCGGGTCGGAGCGTCGAACGCGCTGCCGTCGAGCCGGGCGAGGAACGCCTCGGTGGCGTCGTTGCCGGTGCGGACGGTGGGGGGCGCGGCCGGCACCTCGATACGACGCGCGCTGTCGCGCCCGATGGCATCGACCATGCCGGTGAGGGCGGACCGGGTCAGAGCCCGGGCGTCGACGCTCGAGTCGAGGGCGGCCACGCTGCCGGGCATCGCACCGACGATCTCGGCCATGCGGGTCGGGTCGACCAGCGCGGGCGTCCACCGGACCGCGTACGAGCGCGCTCTCGGAGCGCGAGCCGCCGCCGCGGCGACGGCGCTGGCGCAGCAGGGGCACCATCGCGCCCCGCGCCGCGAGCTCGACCGCCCACATCGCGACCTGGCCCAGCCACCGCACACTGGGGCCGACGTCGGCGCCCACCTGACCGGCGCCGGTGGCCACCAACCAGCCCAGGACCTCGCCGACCGGCGCCGACACCGACTCGGCTTTGCCGCTCCCCAGGACCGATACCGCCGTGTGCGGGGTCCACGGCGCGGCGGGAGCCTCGGCGTGCGCCAGCAGGGCGGTGACCTCGTCGGCGGAGGCCGGTTCGCAACGCGCGCCGCCGGCCCACGCCACCACCCGGCCCGGCTCCCACGAGAGCTGCAGCCGGACCACGCCGGGGATCGCGGGCTCGGGCTCGGCGCGGGGTGGCTCCGCCCCGGAGGGAGCCTCGCGCCGGCGCGGGGCCTGGGGCGGACGATCCGGCGGCAGCGGGGCGCGCTGCTCGCCGGTGAGGCGGGCCAGCGCCGCGGTCAGCTGGCGGTGGGTGTGCTCGGCGTCGGCGACGACCTGGTCGCGCTCCTCGCCGCGCAGCGAGCGGGCGGCGGCCAGATGCTCGTCGGCGTCGACGAGCAGCCGCAGCAGGGAGGCGCGCCACCCGGCCTCGTCGGCCTCCAGGATCGCGACCTGTTCCGGCGTGGCGAGGTCGTCGGCCTCGAGCTCCACATAGAGATCAAAGGTCGACTCGTCGACGCGTGGCGTCGCGGTGCCGGGCGTAGCCGTCGGGTTGATCGTGCATCACCGCCAATGGGCGATTCTGGAGGCCAACACAAGCGGCCTCGAAGGAGGATGCGGTACAGGGGCTTCCGCCCGTACCGATCGGCGCCTGCCCCTGCCCGTCCCTGCGCATGCCCCGCCGGGACCGTGGTGCAGAGCCGATCCGCCGACCAGTGTACTCAACCGGCGGGTGACTCCATCCATTCCGGGGGAGGGAGCGGGTGGCGGAACAGGTTCGCGGCGTTCTCGTGGGTGAGCTTGCGCACGTCGGCCTCGGGCAGCCCTTCCAGCCGGCGGGCCAGCAGGGCCTGGGTGTCGGGCCACGACGAGTCGGCGTGGGGGTAGTCGCTCTCCAGCATGATGTGGTCGACGCCGATCCGGTCCCGCACCCGCAGCGTGGTGGGGTCGTCGATGCTGCAGAACCAGAAGTTCCGTTGCACCGCCTCCGACGGGGTGACGTCGCCGTCCCACACCCCGGCACCGCCGATGCCCGAGTGCGCCATCACGTAGTCGAGCCGGTCGAGCAGCATCGGCACCCAGCCGATCCCGCCCTCGGACAACGCGACGTCCAGGCGCGGGAACCGCAACGGGATGCGCGCCCACAACCAGTCGGCCGCCGCGAGCATCCCGTGCACGGGGAAGAGGGTGGTGCTCTGCTCGAGCGGTGATTCGGGTGAGCGCGGCGGCGAGATCGAGCCCGACCCGGTGTGCAGGCACACCACCGTCCCCGTCTCCTCGCACGCGCGCGCAGGAACGGGTCCCAGTGGTCGGTGTGCACCGACGGCAGGTCGAGGTTGTTCGTGCTCTCGGGGAACGTGACGGCGCGGAAGCCCCGCGTCGCGTTGCGGCGCACGTCCTCCGCGGCGACCTCGGGATCGCGCAGCCACGCGAGCTGCAGCGGGATGATCCGCTCGGGGTACGCACCGGCCCACACGTCGTGGTGCCAGTCGTTCCACGCGCGCACGCACGCCAGCCCGAGCTCCGGGTCCTGGCTGCGGGCGAACGCGGCGCCCGCGAACCCGGCGATGAGCGACGGGAAGCACAGCGACGCCCAGATGCCGGCGACGTCCATGTCGGCGATGCGCGCGTGGATGTCCCAACAGCCCTTGCGCATCTCGTCGAAGCGGGCCGGCTCCATCGTCCACTCGCTCTTGGGGCGGCCGACGACCGCGTTGAGCCCGATGTTGGGGAAGAGGTTGTCCTCGTAGGCCCACGCCTGGCGTCCGTCGTCGAACTCGACCATCCGGGCGCGCGGTCGGCGAGGGCCGCGGGCATGCGACCCTCGAACAGGTCGGGCGGCTCGATGAGGTGGTCGTCGACCGAGATCAGCGGGAAGTGCCGCGGGCGCGGTTCGGGGTCGGGAAGGAGCGGCATCGGCGTCAGTGCGTGCTGCGGACGAGCCGGCCGGGACGCGCCCCGGTGTCGGCGCCGGCGCGCTGCACGAACTCGCCGTGCACGAGCGTGGCGACGAAGCCGTCGGCCCGTTGCAGGACGCGCTTCGCGCCGGCGGGCAGGTCGTGGACGACCTCGGTGGGCCGGGGCGCGATCGCGGCCGGGTCGAGCACGTTGAGGTCGGCCCGGAAGCCGGGCGCGACGACACCCCGGTCGCGCAGGCCGTACATCCTCGCGGGCTCGCTGGTGAGGATCTTGACCGCGGTCTCGAGCGCCACCGTGCCACGGGCAGCGGTCGCGCGCCCAGTACGACAGCAGGAACGACGGGTAGCCGGCGTCGCAGATCAGGTCGACGTGGGCACCGCCGTCACCGAGGCCGAGCACGCTGGCCGGGTGCACCAGGAGCTCGGCGCTGGCGTCGAGGTTGCCGGGGTAGCCGCCGAGGAAGAAGTGCACCGAGCGCGTCGCCCTCCGCGGCGATGGTCCAGTCGTAGAGGAGCTCCTCGGGGTCGGCCCCCAGCGCGGCGGACCGCGCCGCCAGGCTGGCGCCGGGATCGGGCTCGTACTCGGGGACCGGCGAGTACGGGAACACCGCGTCGGCCGAGGCGAGCATGAGGTCGCGCAGGCGGGGCACGCCCGGCTCGGGCCGTTCGGCGACGATGGCGGCGCGCACCGCGGGGTCCGCCATGCGCGCGGCGCGCTCGGCCACCGGCAGGTGGTCGAGGGCCTCGTAGCTCGGACGGCCCCGGAACGGATGCGAGGTGCGCAGGCCGCACAGCAGGCCCTGGCCGTGCGAACCGACCTGGGGCACGATCCGTGCGCCGGCCGCGTTCTCGCGTTCGAGACGCGCCAAGCGGTCACGCCAGTCGCGCCGCCCGACGCGCCGAACGGGAACGTGACCGCGAGCCCGGTCTCGCGCGAGATCCGGCTGAGCCAGTCGACCTCGCGGTCCCACGCGTCGCGGTCGGGCCCGGCGGCGCCCGGCAGGATGGTCGTGAACACCGCGTCGGGGGAGCCGGCGCGCCGGGCGCGCACGAGGGCGACGATCTCCTCCTCGGCCGCGTACGTGCCCGGCACCTCGCGCCCGTCGACCGCCTTGTGCAGCTCCAACCGGTTCACCGACACGCCGACGGCGCCGGCGGCGACTCCGTCGGTGACCAGCTCGGCCATGCGCGCGATGTCGTCGGCGGTGGCCGGCTCGTTCGCCGCGCCCCGCTCACCCATCACGAACGCGCGCACCGCACCGTGGGGGATCTGCGCGGCGACGTCGACCGCGCGGGGTATGCGGTCGAGGGCGTCGAGGTACTCGGGCACGCTCTCCCAGTCCCACGTGATCGCCTCGCGCAGCGACGCGCCGGGGATGCCCTCGACGCCCTCCATGAGGCCGATCAACCAGTCGTGCCGGTCGGGGGCGGCGGGGGCGAACCCGACCCCGCAGTTGCCCATCACCACGGTGGTGACGCCGTGCCAGATCGACGGCGTGAGCAGCGGGTCCCACGTGACCTGGCCGTCGTAGTGCGTGTGGACGTCGACGAAGCCGGGCGTGAGCGCGAGGCCGGTGGCGTCGAGCTCCTCGCGGCCGGGCTCGTCGACGGTGCCGACGGTGGTGATGCGCCCGTCGTCGATCGCCACGTCGGCCACGAAGGGGCGGCCACCGCGCCCGTCGATCACGGTCCCGTTCCGAACGACCACTTCGTGCACGCCAGACCCCCTGCGCCCCCTGCACCCTGCGCCCGGGCGGACCCTACCCCCGGTTCGCCGAACCGGGCACGTCCCGCGCGCCGTCAGCGCATTCGTTCCCAGGGGCGGATGCCGCGACGGCGGCGGGGCTCTCCCCTCGCACCCGTAGATTGACGGCGTGATCTCCGCCGACGACCTCTGGCCGTTCATCCGTGACATCCCCGACTTCCCGCAGCCCGGCGTCGTGTTCCGCGACATCACGCCACTGCTCGGGGACCCGGAGGCCTTCCGGCTCGCCACCGAGCTTCTCGTCGCGCCGTTCGCCGAGCCGATCACGAAGGTCGTGGGCATCGAGGCGCGCGGGTTCATCCTCGCGGCGCCGATCGCCCTCGCCCTCGGCGCCGGGTTCGTGCCGGTGCGCAAGCCGGGCAAGCTGCCGTGGGACACCCACGCGCACAGCTACGAGCTGGAGTACGGCAGCGACGTGCTCGAAGTCCACCGCGACACGCTCACGCCCGACGACCGGGTGCTCATCGTCGACGACGTGCTCGCCACCGGCGGGACGGCGACGGCAACGTGCGCGCTGGTGTCGGGGTTCTTCGCCGCGACCGTCGTGGGCATCACGTTCCTGCTCGAGCTAACCGCGCTCGGCGGACGTGCCCGGCTCGATCCCCTGGGTCACCGGGTCGAGTCGATCCTCTCGATCTGACTTCCCTCCACCCACGCACGGATCTCGTCACGGGTCGGCGGTTGTGCCTCGCCGAGACCGTGCACCACGTAGCACGACACCGTCACCAGCGCCGCGGCCTGCAGGATCAGCTCGACGGTGGTGGCGACGGAGATCGCGCCCAGCGTCGTGCGCACGTTGCTGTTGCGGGACGCGATCTCCGCCCAGTGCTCGTGCATGTTGTTGAGCGCGATCCGGGCCTCCTCCGCGCGCTCCCCGCGCTGGGGATCGCCCGTGAACGCGGCGCACACGTCGAGCGGTGACGTCGGAATGTGGGCGATGACGCCCACCAGCCCGACACCCGCCTCCTCCGCCTCGCGGAAGAGCCGCAGGAGGGTGCGCCGGCGCTGGCTGGTGGTCACGTCGTAGACCACGTCGAGGTCGCGTTTCAGGCCCCGCACCTCGCGCCAGAGCCGCCCGACCCGGCGGAACGTCTGCCACCCGAGGTCCTTCCCGGCGTTGGCGACGACGAGGAAGTTGGCCGCGCCGTCCGGCGGGAGCACCGCGCTCTCCTTCGCCCGCTCCGGGTAGCCGTACTCCCACTCGTCGCCCATGTTGTCGTAGACCCCGCCGTCGGCGAGGACGAGCCGGGGCACGGGCACCCGGGGTCGGCCCTGCGGGTTCCACGGGCGGGTGAGGTGCACGTCGAGCGCGGCGAGCTCGAGGTCGACGGGTGGGAAGCCCAGCGGCAACGCGGCCGAGGCCCGCACCGCGGTGGCGAGCCTGATCCCGCCGGGCCCGCCCTCGCCCGCGTTCCACTCGGTGACCAGCTCGGGTGACAGGAAGCACTGGTGGCCGGACTGGAGCTCGGTCGCGCAGAACACGTGCCGGGTGCCGCCGGCGCGGACGTCGGCGAGCGGCGCGCCGTGGAAGTGGAAGCGCTCGAGCACCCGCTCCAGCACCCGGCCACGGCGCGACGCCGGCACGAGGACCAGCAGCCCGAGCACGACCGCGCCGACGACCAGGGCCACCACCGCGATCCACGCGGCGTCACCGTGGGTGTCACCGAGGACGCCCCACGTGACTGCGCCGGCGGCCGCCACGAACAGCACGGCTATGAACGACCACCACAGCCGGAACGCGCCCACGACGACCAGGCCGAGCAGCGCGCCGGCACCGAGCCACACGGGGAGGAGCACGGCGAAGCCGGGCGTACCCCGACTCGTGGTGAACACCGCCACGACCGTCGCGACGAGCGCCGCCAGCGCCACGACGACGACGACCACCAACGCGGCGACGTACTTCGACGTGCGCCCCTTCGCCGGGATCAGCCCTTTCGTCGCCACCGTCGCCAACAACGCCTCGGTCACGCGACGGAACTCGTCGATGTCCACGTCGGCGATCCCGACGCCACGCGCGTGCAGTTCGGACGCGACGACACCGTTGGTGAGCGATCCTCCCGACACCGACGCGACCGCGGTCGCCCGGATCGGGACACCGTGGGCCTTCGCCGCTTCCGCGTCGCGCATCTTCAGGATCCCGTAGAGGGCGCCGAGCCCCCACGCCGACGCTCGGTGCCCGCCACCCGAGAGCGCGACCGACATGCGGCACGGCAACGCCTGCTCCCACATCTGGTGCGTCGGGTGGTCGGCCATGAACGCCTCCTCGGGAACGACGCGACGCTACGTCACAGGTAGTCGCGGCGCACGAGGTCGCGGGTGGCGAACCAACCGGGGATCGCGGGCAGGTAGTAGAAGACCAACTGGTTCGCGAGGACACCGGCGACCGCGATGTCCTTGGGGACGCCGAAGGACACCAGCACCGCCGAGAGGCCCACGGTGCCGACCGCGGTGCCGCCCCCGGGAATCGGCACGATCGACGCGATCGCCACCACCCCCACGTTGGCGGCGAGCAGCGCCCAGAACGACACGTGGCCCCCGAACGCGAGCAGGCAGAGCGCCAGGCACCACGTCGACATGACCGTCGCGACCACGTTGCCGAAGACCAGGAGCGCGAGGTGCCGGGGAGAGCGCATCGCCTCCCACATGGTGGCGACCCCCCGACGGAACGGGGGCATCACCCGGGCGCGCACGAACGGCACCCAGGCGACGATCGCGCTGGCCGAGCGCGACGAGCCCGGCTCCCACCACGAGCGCGAGCAGCAGCCCGTCGGTCGGGATGAGCGAGAGGTCGACACGCGCCGGCTCCACCGCCAGCGCGACCGCGAAGCATCCGAGCGCGGCCACCAACGCGCCGAACGAGCTCAGCACCCCGCCGGCCGCCACCGCCGACGAGAGGTCGACGCCCATCTTCTGGAGGAACCGCACCTGCATGCCCTGGCCGCCGATCGCGGGGACGGCGAGGTTCGAGAACGACATCCCGAGCTGCACCTCGGTCGTCGGGACCACGGGGAGGCGGACGGTCACCGTGCCCTGCAGGGCCAGCGCGTAGGCGACGTTGGTCGCCAGCGACACCACCATCGCCAGCGCCAACCAGGCCCAGTCACCGCCGCGAAGGGTCGTCGCCACCTGTCCGGGATCACCCACGTCGGCGAGCAGCACACCGACCGCCACCAGCGCGCCGAGGGCCATCGCCGCGTTGGTGGCGGTGATGCGGCGCACCTGCACGAGCCGCGGTGCCTCGATGCCGATCGACACCGCCGCGAGGTTCCGGAGGTCGTCGAGCCACGAGCCGAACGAGCGGCGACGCTCGCCCGCGAGCTTGCGGGTCGCGTCGGACAACACCGCGGGCTGGAGGAACGGGAGCGCCAACGCCACCGGGGATCGCCCCAACACCCTGACCGCGGCCTGCACCGCGCGTTCGTCGCCCACGAGCGCGGCGGTGGCTGCGAGCAGCTGCGCGACGTCGGCCGCGGCGCGCTGCGGGTCACCGGTGACCTCGGCGTCGTCGAAACCCACGACGCAGGCGGTGTCGTGGGACACCACCACGTGATCGGCGTCGAGCGCGCCGTGCGCGATGCGCACACGTCCGAGCGCGGCGACGTTCTCCCACACCGAGCGGAGCAACCCGTCGGTGACGTCGGCTCCGTCGAGCTCGGACAGGTGCACCCCGCCGAGCGGGCGCAGCACGAGCAGCGCGGTGGTGGGCCCGGCGCGGCCCGCCCCCACCACCGGTGGAACGCGCACGCCGCCCTGCGCGGCGACGAGCAAGAGGTACGCCTCGTGCTCCACCTGCTGGACGCGCGTCGACGCGAACCGCGGGCCCGAGCTCCGATAGAACATCGTGAACCACAGCTTCTCGAGCAGGCGAGCGTGGGCGTCGTCGCGCCCGATCATCTTGATGCGCAGCGGGCCGTCGTCGTCGGTCGCGAGCACGAGGGTGGATCCGGGTGTCTGATCGGGCGCGAGCTGCAGGTCGCGCGCCGGACTCCGAGGTGGTCCAGGGCCACGGTGATCTGCGGGATGGTCGGACGCCGCCCCGGCGAGCCGAACGCGAGGTGCACGACCGATGCCGCGGTCCAGCCGAGCACGACGCCGGCGAACAGGTCGTTGGGGAACGCGGTGCCGAGGTAGAGGGCCGACGCGCCGAGGGCGGCGACGAGCATCCACCCGAAGACGCGTACCGGCCGGGTGACGTACGGCGCCGACGCGCCGATCACCGCGACGATGATGGCGACCCGCACCGACGGGAACCCGCCCGGCACGCGGCCGAAGCCGGTCGCGATACGGAGGCTGCGCGCGATGGACTCGTCCGCGACGACGACTTCTCCGAGTGCACGCGCGCCGGCCCAGGCCAGCACCCCCGCGACGACGAGGTCGCGGGCCAGGTGCCGGCGTCCCCGCAGCAGCGCCGCGAGCACCACCAGGCCGACCGCCCAGAGCGCCCCGAGCCGGTACAGGGCGCGGAACGTGGTCTCGAGGCCGTCGGGGAGCGTGTTGAACAGGTCGAAGACCGCCCGCTCGCTGCGCGTCACGTCACCGTGGTGCACGGAGGTGACGACGAGGAGGCCGATGCCGAACACCAGGCCGAACCAGTCACGGGTCCGGCGCCGGCGGTCCCCCTCCGCGGCGGGACGGAACAACCGGCTCCGCCAGCCGGGCCCCGGGGGCGATGCCGGCGCGGGTGGGGCCGGATCGCGGGTGTTCACCACGTGCACACTCTGCCCGGCGCGACGCCAACCGACGATTCGCGTGCGCCGCGGTCCTGGTCTCTTTCCGCGGAAGTGACGTACCTTGCGGGGACCGAACCGCCGTCAGAGGGGGCCGCCGTGCCGCGTGTCGAACCCGTCCCGTACGAAGATCTCAGCGACCAGTACAAGGCGATGATCGAAGCGGGGGCCGAATCCGGCGCGTTCACGACTCCGGTCCCGCTGCAGATCATGGCGTACGCCGACCACTCCGAGGTGCCCGACGACGGCGACCGGCACCCGAACTTCCCCACCCACCTGCTGTCCGGCCGCCTGCTCGAGCTGCTCCGGATCCGCAGCGGCCAGCTCGGTGGGTGCGAACCGTGCATGGGCTCGCGCAAGCAGGAGACCATCAGCGACGAGGACGTCGCCTGCCTGATGAACCCGGCGTTGCGGCCCGATCTCGACGAGCGCGAGCGGCGCGCGCTCGCCTTCATCGATCAGCTCTCCGCCGACCACTGGGCGATCGACGACGAGACGTACCGCGGCCTGCACGAGGTGTTCACGACCGCCGAGATCATGGAGCTGGGCCAGACCTGCGGCACGATGATCGGGTACCACCGCTTCCTGCACACGCTCGACGCGTTCGGCGAACAGGACCCGGTGATCAAGTACGACCCGGTCGAGGTCGGTGCCACCTGGGCGTCGCTGCACGGTGACGACGCCCGCGCCCGCACCGCCTGAGTCCGGCCCCGCGCGCGCTCGGATCTACCTGTCGGCTTGGCCGACCGCCCGCGTCGTCACCGACAGCCGCAGTGCGACCAGGCTGGTGGCGACGAGCGCCAGCACACACGCCATCTGACCGAACCACCACGCGCCGAACGGATGATGGCCGGACACGGGACACGCGATCGACATCGCGGTCAGGAACACCGCACCACCCAGCGACGCGACCAGGCCGAAGCGGCGCTGCATCACGAGGCCGGTGATCATCGTCGCCACGAACGCCCACATGGTGAGTTCGAGGAGGACGCCGTAGACCGGTTCGGGTCGGTTGGTCGCGGGCTCGAGGGCCCAGGCCACCTCCATCAGCACGAACCAGGCGATGGCGACGCCGGCGCCGAGCTTGGCGTCGATGCGTTCACCCAGCCAGGCCCGCGTGTCGAGCTTCGGCTCGGGAGTCTCGTCGATCCTCGGTTCGAGCAGGGTGTCGTCCATCGCTCCATTGTGGCGCGGAACGGCGCCGGGTTCGGCGCGGGCGCCCGGTGACGTCGAGGATCAGCCGTTCAGGGTCGAGAGGAACGCCGCGACCGCGAACCCGGCCGCGGCCGCGAGCCCGGCGCGCCGACCGGCACCGCGCACCGCGATCGGCACCATCTCGTTGACCACCACCACGATCATGGCGCCCGCGGCGATGGACTGGATGATCGCGATGGCGTCGGCGTTGGTGGGCTCGAGCACCGCGTAGCCGACGAGCCCGGCGACGAAGCCGACCGCGACGATGGCACCGAAGCGCATCAGCACCCGGCGCAGCGGGATCCCGCCCGCGAGGAGCGCGGCGGCGACGCCGATCGCCTCCGGCAGGTTCGACAGGAACACCGCGCCCACCGAGCGCGAACGACACGCTGGCACCGCCGAGCAACGTGAGGCCCACCGCGATCGACTCGGGGATGCCGTCGAGCACCATGCCGACGGTGAGGTTGCGCGCGGCGGTGGCGTCGGCACCCGCGGGGAGCGCCTCGTCGCCCGCCGACTCCTCCGCCTCCTCTACCGGTAGTTCCGGGTCCTCCCGCTCGGCACGGAGGTTCAGCCACCTGGTCAGCGCGTAGTACCCGCCCGCGCCCACCAACAGACCGACACCGGCGGGAGCGCGCCCCGCCTCCTCGTAGGCCTGGGCGACGAGATCGGTGGTGACCGCGCTGATCGAGCGCGCCGGCGCCGAACGCCATCACCAGGCCCAGCCAGCGGGGTTCGGTGAGCTTCGGGAAGCGGGCGACGAGCAGCGCGCCGATGATCAGGGCCGACTGGCCCAGCGCCGCCCACAGCCCCGCTTCGAACACAGGGAGGGAGTCTCGCGCGCGCTACCCAGCTCGGGGGGTGTCGCCCAGGTGCGCGTGCAACACGGATGCCACGGCGGCACCGCTCGTGATCATCGGCTCGACGTCGCGCAGCGCCCGGCTCATGGTGAGCGCACCTTCGTAGCTCGACAGCACGAAGGTCGCGAGGGGGCCGGCGTCGGGCTCGGCGATCCCGGCGTCGACGAACACGCGGGCGAGGGTGGTCTGCCAGCGATTGAACGCTTCCTCGCACACCTTGCGGATGCGTTCGTTGACGCTGGCGGTCTCGAGGCAGACCGTGGCGATGGGACAGCCCCGCTCGTAGTCGGAGTCGCGCAGCCGCTCGGCGTTGACGGTGAAGTAGGCGTTGATGGCGGCCGGGAGATCGGGGGCGTCGCCGGCCCGCTCGATGGTGCGGCGGATCTTCTCGCCCGCCCGGGCGAGGGCCTCGGCACCGATCTGCTCCTTGCCCCCGGGGAAGTAGTGGTAGAGCGAGCCGAGCGGGGCGTCGCCCTCGAGCACGATCTGCTTGATGCCGGTGGCGGCGTACCCCTGGCGGCGCAGGAGCACGATGGCGGCATCGAGGATCCGGTCACGGGTCTCACGGGCATCGACGGCCGTGGTCATGGAAAAACAGTAGCACCGAACTATGTAGAGTGATAGACATAGTTATCGATCGTTCTACTCAGGGAGCGATCGTTCTACTCAGGGAGATGGTGACATGCCGGTGGAGCTGGTGACCCGGACCACGGCCACCGCGCCGGTCCCCCGCCGGCGTCAGCGGACCGCCACGGCAGCCGCCGCCGGGCTGCTCGGCGAGTGCTCCGTCGCCGATCTGGCGCGGCTGCGGGCGCTGGCGCGCGAGCGACGGCTCGAACCCGGCGACTGCCTCTACGACCAGGGCGCCGTGGCGGTCGCGAGCTTCCTCGTCACCGAAGGGCGCGCCGAGGTGCTCGTGCGCGGCGATCCCGCTGCAGAGCTGTCCGACGGCGCGATGACCGGCGACGTCGACGTGCTCAGACGTCGCCCCTACGGGGCCCGCGTCGTCGCGACCACGCCGATGACGGTCTGGCGGATCGACGCCGCCGACCTCGACCGCCTGCTCCTGGAGGCACCCACCTTCGCCCGGGCGATGGCCCGCGACCTGAGCCACCGCCTGCGGACCGCCGAGCAGAGGAGCGACACCGCCAGATAGCGTCATCCGGCATGACGGGTGACCTGCTGGTACGCGGAGGCACGCTGGTCGACGGCACCGGCGCGCCGGCGCGACCCGCCGACGTACGGGTGCGCGACGGCAGGATCGCCGAGGTCGGGCCCGGCCTCGCGCCCGACGGTGAGACCACGATCGACGCCGGCGGCGCGTACGTGGCGCCCGGGTTCATCGACTGCCACACGCACTACGACCCGTCGGTGTGGTGGGACCCGCTCGTCGACCCGATGCCCCAGCACGGCGTGACCACCGTCGTCACCGGCAACTGCTCGCTCTCGCTCACGCCGGTGCGCGCCGCGGACCGCCTCGCCGCCAGCGACGTGTTCGGGTTCATCGAGGACATCCCCGTCGACGCCTTCGCCACCGGCATCCCGTGGACGTGGGAGTCCTACGCGCAATGGCGTGACGTGCTGCGCGCCCACGGCACCGCGGTGAACGTCGCCGCGCTGATCGGACACTCCAATCTGCGCGTCTACGTGATGGGCGACGACGCCTGGCACCGCGCCGCCACCGACACCGAACGCGACCAACTCGCCACGGTGCTCGCCGATTCGCTGGCCGCGGGCGCACTCGGGTTGTCGACGTCGTTCATCGACCAGGACCGGCACGGCAACGCGGTGCCGAGCCGCGCTGCCGACGACGCCGAGCTGGTCGCGCTCGTCGACGTGCTCGCGGGCGCGCCCGGGAGCCCGCGCGTGCTGGAGTTCCTCCCCTGGATCAAGGAGATCGACCGCCAGCTCGCCGACATCGAGCGCGTGGCGCGCTGGTGCGGCGCTCGTGATGTGCCGTGCACCTGGAACCAGCTGGCCGAGAACGGTCGTGACCCGTCGCGCGCGGCGCGGATCATCGAGCAGGCCCACGCGCTCCACGCCGACGGCTGCCGGGTCTACGCGCAGGTGTCGCCCCGGCCGTTCAACCTGAACGTGAGCTTCGACCAGACACCGGCGTTCGTCGCGGTGCCGGCGTGGGGCGCGCTCATCACCGGGACGCCGGCCGAGAAGCGCCGCACGCTCGTCGACGAGGAATGGCGGGCGCGGGCGCGGGCCGACTGGGACCGCGTCGGCGACGGCTTCACCATCTTCCCCGTCTCCCGCCTCGACCGGGTACGGCTCACGTCGGTGCGCGCCGGCGAGGAACGCTTCCTCGGTGGAACCCTGGCCGACGTGGTCGCGGCGCGCGGCGGTCACCCGTCGGACGTGTTGGCCGACTGGGTGCTCGAGCACGACCTCGCGCCGGGCATGACCGCGGAGGCGCTGTCGAACAACGACGCGGGCAAGGTGTCCGAGCTCATCGCCGACCCGACGACCGTGGTGGGTGCGAGCGACGCCGGCGCCCACCTCCAGATGATGTGCGGCGCCGGCGACTCCACCCTGCTGCTCACCGAGCACGTGCGGGCCCGCGGCGACCTCGGCGTGGAGGCGGGCGTCCACCAGCTCACCGGCCGGCTCGCCGACGCGTTCGGCATCCCCGACCGCGGGGTGATCGCGCCCGGGCTCGCCGGCGACCTGGTGGTGTTCGCCCTCGACGAGCTCGCCTACGGGCCCGAGTGGTTCGTGCACGACCTGCCCGGCGGCGCGCCCCGGCTCACCCGCCCGCCGGGCGGGTACCGCGCCACCGCCGTCGCCGGTGTCGTCACCCAGACGGACGGCGTCGCCACCGGCGCCCGCCCCGCCGGCCCCATCCAGCGTTCTGGCGCCGATCGCGCGTCATAGTGACGCGCGATCGACGCCAAAACGGGGGCGGCGAGAGTTACTTCGGCGGGAGCGGGAAGAAGCCGCTCGTGCGGTCGACGTAGTCGGCGTACCCGGGTCGACGCTCGGCCATGCCCGATTCGAGCAATGGCTTGCCCGTCTTGCGGGTGAGGGTCCACGTCATCAGCACGGGCGACAGGACGGTGAGCGCGCCGACCCACTGCTGCGCGGCGATCAGGTAGATGCCCCACCACGCGCAGGCGTCGCCGAAGTAATTGGGGTGGCGGGTGTAGCGCCACAGCCCGCGGTTCATCACCTGGCCCCGGTTGGCCGGATCGGCGCGGAAACGGCTCAGTTGCCAATCGCCGACGCTCTCGAAGAAGAACCCGATCGCCCACAGCGCAGTGCCGAGGTACAGCAACAGGCCCGGCCCGTCGCGTTCGAACATCGCCACCTGCACCGGCAGCGACACGAACCAGACGGCGACCGCCTGGGTGAGGAAGATGCCGAGCGCGCGCCGCGCCGGGTCGGCGTGACCTTCGAGCATGTCGGCGTAGCGCGGGTCCTCGCCCTTGCCCCGGCTGCGCCAGGCGATGTAGCCCGCGAGGCGACAACCCCACACGGTGACCAGCACAGCCACGAGCAGTCGGCGGGTGCCGTCGCCGTGGCCGGACGACAGCGCGTAGGCGACCCACGCCACCACGACGAACCCGAGCCCCCACGCGACGTCGATCACGTTGAAGCGGCCGATCGTCCTGCCCACCCACCAGGTGGCGAGCACCAACACCAGCACCGCGGCCGCGGTCACCGCCAGCGCGGCGAGGAACGGGCCGGTCGAGAAGTCGCTCACCAACCCGCCGACCGCGCCGGCGCGGACCCGACACGGCCGCCGGCCGGGAGCCTCACCACCAGGATCTGGTCGACCCCCATCCGCCCCTCCTCGAACGCCAGCGCGCCCCCCACGAGGTAGAGCCGCCAGACCCGCGCGACCTCCTCCCCCACGAGCGCGACGACGTCGTCCCACCGGGCCTCGAAGTTGGCACGCCATTCCTCGGCGGTGCGCACGTAGTGCTCACGCAGCGCGTGCACGTCGCGCACCTCGAAGCCACCGGCCTCGAGGAGGGAGACGGTCTCGCCCACCGGGCGCATGTACATGTCGGGGGCGATGTAGGCCTCGATGAACGCGCCCCCTCCCGGCGCGCTCCCGGCGGCGCGCGACATCTGCTGCACGAGGAAACGGCCCTCGGGCCGCAGCAGGCGGTGCACGGTGGCGACGAACACCGGATAGTTCGCTGCCCCCACGTGCTCACCCATCTCGATCGACGACGCGGCGTCGTACGGACCGTCGACGACGTCACGGTAATCCTGCAGGCGGAACTCCACGAGGTCCTGCACACCCACGTCGGCGGCGCGCTTGCGCGCGAAGTCGAGTTGCTCGCGCGACAACGTGACGCCGGTGACCCGCACGCCGTAGTGCTGCGCCGCGTGAATGCCGAGCGATCCCCATCCACACCCGACATCGAGCAGCCGCATCCCGGGCGCCAGCGCGAGCTTGCGGCACACGAGGTCGAGCTTGTCGCGCTGGGCGTCGGCCAGCGTGTAGCTCCGCGCGTCGGACGTGAAGTACGCGCACGAGTACGCCATGTGCTCGTCGAGGATCAACGAGTAGAACTCGTTCGAGAGGTCGTAGTGGTGCGCGATCACCGCACGGTCACGACCGCGGCTGTGCAGGCGGCCCGCGACCTTCGCCTCGGACGCGGGCGCACGTGGGGGGAGCCCCACGATGCCGAGCCGGAGCGCGAGCCCGGCGACCCGGACCCGCTCACGCACGCCGACCCGGACGGCGCGGTCCCGGCCGCGGGCGAAGCTCCACATGCGGCGGAACCCGTCGTCGAGATCGCCGTCGACGTCCAGGTCGCCGGTCACATAGGCGCGCGCCAGGCCCAGCTCGTCGGGCTGCCAGAGCAGCCGCCGCAACGCCCGCCGGTTGCGGATCACCACGACCGGTGCGTCGGGCACGGAGCCGGTCTCCCGTTCGGGCACGGAGCCGGTCTCGCTCCCGTCCCAGGCCCGGATCCGGATCGGCAGGTCGCCACCCACGAGCGCGCGGACGGCACCATCGAGCGACTCGGCAACGGTCATGTCAGCCTCCACCGGACGAGAGCACGAGCTGGGCCACGTCGAGGTAGCCGGTGGCGAAACCGGCCTCGCAGTAGGCCAGGTAGAAATCCCACATCCGCCGGAACGTGGCGTCGAAGCCGAGGGCCTCGACCGCCGCGGCGTGGGCGTCGAACCTCTCGCGCCAGCACCGGAGGGTCGCCGCGTAGTGCGCACCGAACGCGAAGGTGCCGTCGACCCGCAGCTGCGTGTCGCGCCGCACGATCTCGTCGATCGCCCGCAAGCTCGGCAGCGCGCCACCCGGGAACACGTACTTGTGGATCCACGTGTACTGGTCGCGCGTCGCGAGCATGCGGTCGTGCTGCAACACGATGGCCTGGATCCCGATCCGCCCGCCGGGCGCGAGCAGCCGTTCGACGGTGGTGAAGAACGTGGGCCAGTACTCCATGCCCACGGCCTCGATCATCTCGACGCTCACGATCGCGTCGTACTCGCCGCTGGCTTCGCGGTAGTCGCGCAGCTGCACGTCGACACGCGAGGACACGCCGGCCGCACGCGCGCGTTCCCGGGCGAACGCCGCCTGCTCGCGCGACAGGGTCAGGGTGGTGACGGTCGCGCCGCGCTGGGCGGCCCGTACCGCGAGCGCGCCCCATCCGGTCCCGATCTCGAGCACGCGCGCGCCGAGCCCGACCCGGGTGGAATCGAGGAGCCGGTCGACCTTGCGCAGCTGCGCCTCTTCCAGGGCGTCGCCGGCTCCGTGCCCGAACGGCACACCGGCTCCGTGCCCGAACGGCACACCGGCTCCGTGCCCGAACGGGAGACCGGCCTCGAACAATCCGCACGAGTAGGTCATCGACTCGTCGAGGAACAGGGCGAAGAGCTCGTTGGACAGGTCGTAGTGGCGCGAGACGTTGCGCCGTGCCCCGACCTTGGTGTTCTGCTCCCGCGCCGGCTGGTGTTGCACGTAGAAGCGCCGCAGTCGCTGCATCCACGCGGGCACCAGCGTCGACATCCGGGCCGCGAACGGCGCGAGGACCGCGGCCGGGTCATCGGCGTCCCAGTCGCCCGCCATGAACGCCTCGCCGAAGCCGACGAGGCCGTCGGACCCGAGCCGCCGGAAGAACGCCTCGCGGCGGACGCGCATCAGCGGCGCGCGGGCGTCGCCGCCCCCGACGACCTGTCCGCCGGGGAGCTCGACCCGCACCGCGAGCCGCGGGACGACCCGCAGGAACAACGCCTTGGCGATGGCGGTGTGGACGGGACGGGCGACGGGCGCGGGCGGCAAATCGACCCAGGGACCCGTGGGTCGTTCCGCACGGTGGAACTGCTCGAACACGGCGGCGCTCACGATGCAACTCCCTCCTCGATCGGACTTCCCCGATTGGGGCGGGGGACGACCGGCAGGCGCCGGAGCCAGAGCCGGATGCCCTCGAACCTGATCAGCGCCATGACGCGGTGGCTGGCGAACGGATGACGGAGCGAGCCGGCGAGGAACGACGGACGCGCCGGATCGCGCCGCGCGTCGAGCGTGGCGCGGAACACCGTCGCCGCGGCCTCGCCGCGCCGCAACGTGATCGCGACGGAGCACTCCTCACGCGGCTCGGTGAAGGTCATCTCGTACGAGCCGTCGACCGCGAAGAACGGCGAGACGTAGAACTCCTTCGTCGCGTCCGCACGGCCGTGGGCGTCGGGCCGCAGGAAGTAGCAGTGCCGCTCGCCGTAGGTGTTGTGCACCTCGGCGACGACGCCGGCCAGTTGGCCGCCGCGCGCGTAGCACCAGAAGACGCTGAGCGGGTTGAAGGCGTAACCCCAGGACCGCGCGTTCGCCAACATCAGCACCCGGCCACCCTCGAGGTCGACGCCCCGGGTGGCGAGGTACGTGTCGACGTTGGCGCGGATGTCACGTTCCGGATCGCCGAGGTGGTCACGCGCGTCGAAGCGACCCAGCACGCGCAGCGGGCGTGGCAGCCGGGGCACGTCGTCGAGGTCGACCAGCCACATCACATGGCCGTAGGCGAAGCCGTGGTGCACGCGTTCGGTGCGCCCGTGCGCGACGCGCGTCCGGTAGAGGGTCGCCTTCACCACTCGACCCCCAACGACGCGGCCGCGCGCACGCCGGATGCGCACCCGTCCTCGTGGAAGCCCCACCCGTGGTAGGCGCCGGCGAACGCGACCCGGCCGTCGTTGAGGCCCGGCAGCGCGGCCTGCGCCGCCACCGACTCGGTCGTGTACACGGGATGGGTGTAGGTCATGCGCGCCAGCACCGCGTCGTCGGCGACGCGGGTGCCCGGGTTCAGAGTGACCACGTAGTCGAGCGGCTCGTCGAGCCGGTGGAGCCGGTTCATGTGGTAGCTGACCCGCACCGCGCCGGCGTCGGTTGCGCAGTGGTCGAGCAGGTAGTTCCAGGACGCGCGCGCCCGGGCCCGCTGGGGCAGCAGCGACGCGTCGGTGTGGAGGACGGTCTCGTTGGTCGACGACGCGAAGGCCCCCGAGCGCGACACGTTCAGCCGGGGTCGGGTTCGTGAGGAGCGCCAGCGCGTCGTCGGCGTGGGTTGCCACCACCACCCGGTCGAAGCGGCGCGCGTCGCCGGCGTCGTCGCGGATCTCGATGCCTCCGGCGACTCGGGTGATGGCCCGGACGGGGGTGGAGAGCTCGGTGGCGGTGAGCTCCTTGGCCGCCCGCTCCACGTAGCTGCACGAGCCGCCTACGACCGTGCGCCACTGGGGAGAGCCGGTGACGCTCAACGCGCCGTGGTGGTCGAGAAAGGTGAACAGGGAACGCGCCGGGTAACGCAACGCGGTCTGCGGTGGGCAGGACCACACGCACGAGACCAGGGGCACCATGAAGTGCCGGACGAAGTACTGCGAGTAGCGGCCGCTCGTCAAGAACTCGCCGAGGGTGACGACCGGCTCACCGTCGCGGTCGGGCGCGTCGAGCAGCCCGTGCGCCTGGCGGTGGAACCGCTTGACCTCCACCAGCAGGCGCAGGAAGCGCGGGTTGGTGGTGTTCCCCGGCTGGGCGAAGACGCCGCCGACGCCCCGCGCGCCCGCGTACTCGAGCCCGCAACCGTCGCAGCGGACCGACATGCTCATGTCGCTCGGTTGTGTCTCCACGCCGAGCTCGCCGAAGAGCCGGAGCAGGTTGGGATAGGTGCTGCGGTTGTGGACGATGAATCCGCTGTCGATCGGGACCACGCGGCCGTCGGGCGTGACGACGTCATGGGTGTGGGCGTGGCCGCCGAGGCGCGGTTCGGCTTCGTAGAGGGTCACATCGTCGCGGCGTTGCAGCACGTACGCGGCGGTCAGACCGGACACCCCGGCGCCGACCACCGCGACCGTGCTCCGCTGCGTGTGGCCGGTCGAGCGCGAACGGGTCATCGGCCCGCTCCCGGCGTGCAGACGCGACAGCGGGCAGCCCGGGCGTCCCCGAGCACGGCCGCGAACGGCGCGTCGCGCGCGATGGTGTCGACGAACCCGGCCGTGAGGCGGTGCCAGAGGCCCGCCGCGCAGGAGCATCCCGTGGCCGCTCCACGGGATCCGCAGGCACGCCACCCGGCGGGCGAACGGCTCGGCCCGCTCGACGAACCGGCTCGACGCGCCCGGCCCGGTGGTGGCGTCACGGGTCCCGTGCAGCACCACGAGGTCGCGCCCCCCGAGCTGCTCGACGGGTTCGGTCCCCGGAAGCCAGGGCGCCAGCGCCACGACCCCCCGCACGGTGGCGCGGCCGGCGGCGCGCAGGGCGGCGCGGCCGCCCATCGAGTGGCCGACCAGGACCACCGGCACCGGGCCGAAGCGCGCCTCGACGGCAGCGAGGGCGAACTCGACGTCGGCGACGGGGTGGGCCTCGGCGTCGTTCCATCCGCGGTAGCGGTAGCGGAGCTGGCCCACTGCGAGGTCGTCGCCGAGGGCGGCGAGCGTTCGGGCGAACGGCTGCATCCGCCGCACCGCGAGCTGCGCGGGTTCGACGGGGGCGGTGCTCCGGGCCTTGCCGCCGTGGAGCACGAGCACCGCCGCCCGGGGCGCGTCCGGCCGGCGCGGGAGGTCCAGGAACGGCTCGGCGGTCCGAGCGCCTTCATCCACGTCGTACCGGTCCGTCAGAGCCACGTTGGAGCACCTCGCCCGCGCGCCACCGGGCGGTCCCGCACGGCTTCCGGCGCTTCGATCGACTGTTCCCCGGGTGTTCGCCACCGAACCCCGTCCGGATGGGTGCTCCCTCCCCCGATCGCGGGACCGGGCGACTAGACAGCGCCCGTGGCTCGTCGACTCGGCGTCTTCCTGCTCGTCGCCGGCACCGTGGGAGCGGTCGCGGGCCTGGCCGTGCGCCGTCCGCAGGCGGCCGGCGCGGCGGCACAGCACCGGCCCAACGTGCTCTTCGTGCTCACCGACGACCTCGACGCCGCCGAGCTGCGCTCCATGCCCCACACCCTGGCGCTCATCGGCCGCCGGGGCACCACCTTCGACAACTACTTCGTGAGCAACTCGCTGTGCTGCCCGTCGCGGGCCACGACGCTCCGCGGCCAGTACGCCCACAACACCGGCGTCTGGTCCAACGGCGGGGAGAACGGCGGCTTCGAGCGCGCGTACAGCACCGGCATCGAGCAGGACACCGTCGCCACCCGCCTCCACGGCGCCGGCTACACCACGTCGCTGAGCGGGAAGTACCTGAACGGCTACCCGAACGGCGCGAGTCCCGAGTACGTCCCCGCGGGCTGGGACGAGTGGGCGAGCGCGGTCTACGGCAACCCGTACTCCGAGTACGACTACGTGCTGAACCAGAACCAGAGCTACCACGCGTACCAGCATCACCCGCGCGACTACGGGACCGACGTCTATGTGAACCTCACCGACCGGTTCATCCGCGGCGCGGCCGGCGGGGACCGACCGTTCTTCGCCTACCTGCCGGTGTACGCGCCGCACCAGCCCTCCACTCCGGCGCCACAGGACGTCGACAAGTTCCCGACCGCTCGAGCGCCGCGCACCCCGAGCTTCGACCAGGCGGACGTGAGCCGGATGCCCCGGTTCATCCGTGAGCTTCCGCGGTTCACCCCGCAGGAGACGGACGCCATCGACCACCTCTACCGCGAGCGGATCCGGTCACTCCAGGCCGCCGACCGCGGCGTGGCCCGCCTCGTCCGCACCCTCCGGGCCACCCACCAGCTCGACGACACCTACATCGTGTTCAGCTCCGACAACGGGTTCCACCTCGGCCAGCACCGCATGCCCGCGGGCAAGCAGACCGCCTACGACACGGACATCCACGTGCCGCTGCTCGTGCGGGGCCCGGGCGTTCGCGCCGGCGTCCACGTGCAGGCGCTCACGGGCAACATCGACCTCGCGCCCACGCTGGAAGCGATGGCCGGCGTACGTTCCCCCGCGTTCACCGACGGGCGGTCGCTCCTGCCGCTGCTGCGCGGCGCCACACCGTCGCACTGGCGCCAGAGCTATCTGCTCGAGCACCGGAACGCGACCGGCGTGTCACACCCGGCCCGCCCGGATCCGGACCGGGATTCGACGCTCGAGGGTCCCGACCCCGACCAGCTGGCCGACGCGGGCATCAAGCCGGGGCAGGCGATCCACAACAGCCTGGTCCTGAGCCGACTCGTGCACATCCCGGACTACGACGCGGTCCGTACCGGCCGTTTCCTCTACGTCGAGTACGCGGACGGCGACCGGGAGCTGTACGACACGCAGGTCGATCCCGACGAGATCGACAACCTGGCCGGCACCCGTCCCGGGCTGGAAGGCGCGCTCGCCCTGCGCATCGCGGAGCTCCGGCGCTGTGGCGGTGCGGGGTGCCGGACGGTCGAGAACCGGACGGCCGCCTGACCACCCGCGAACGACTGGGAGCCTCCGCCGGTGCTGCTGCTACCATGCGCTGCCTCAGGTGAGGCCGAGCCCCCATCGTCTAGTGGCCCAGGACGCCGCCCTTTCAAGGCGGTAACGGGGATTCGAACTCCCCTGGGGGCACCGTCGGCGCCGCCAGCAACGGAAGCGTCGGCTCATCTGGTCCTGTGGTGCAGTTTGGAGTGCACGCCGCCCTGTCAAGGCGGAGGCCGCGGGTTCAAATCCCGTCAGGACCGCGGAAGACCCGTCGCCTCGGCGGCGTGTCTTCGCGAGGCCGGGTAGCTCAGTCGGCAGAGCACGCGCCTGAAAAGCGCGGGGTCACCGGATCGACGCCGGTCCCGGCCACCATCGAAGCCCCGGTCACGGCACTGCGCCGGCCGGGGCTTCGTCATGGGTCGGTCGTCGAGGGTGACCGATCTCGGGCGAGACCAGGGTCGTCCTGACCGTGACGTGCTCGGATCCGCGCGTGTTAGACACGGTTCGGTCGCGAGGCGCACGACCACGACGAGGGGGTCTCCCGTGGAGCAAGGTGCATTCGAAGGCGTGCGCGTCGTCGAGCTGGCGCAATGGGTGTTCGTCCCCGTGGCCGGGGCGCTGCTCGCGGACTGGGGAGCTGACGTCATCCGCGTCGAGCGACCGGATGGCGACCCGTACCGCGGCCTCATGACCCAGGGGATCGGGGTCGACAGCGGCGGCGTGAACATGTCGGTCGCGCTCGCGAGCCGCGGGAAGCGCTCGATCGCACTGGACCTGCAACGCGACGAAGGTCGGGCGATCCTGCACCAGCTCCTCGAAACCGCCGACGTGTTCCTCACCAACTTCCGGCCGGGCGCGCTGCGACGCCTCGGGCTCGACGCCGAGACGCTCACGGAGCAGTACCCGTCGCTCGTGTACGCGCGCGGACACGGCTACGGCGTGCGCGGCCCCGACGCCGACCGGCCCGGGTACGACTCGTCGGCGTTCTGGGCGCGCGGGGGGATGGCCCACGTCCTCACCCCGCCTGACCTGGACCAGCCCATCGGCCAGCGGGGCGCCATGGGTGACCGGAACGGCGCCATGGCCCTCGCATTCGGGATGGCGGCGGCGTTGCTCAAGCGCACCCGTACCGGTCGTGGGTCGGTGGTCGACGTCTCGCTCCTCGGGATCGCCATGTGGACCCTGTCGTCGGACGTGTTGGCTGCGCTCCAGGGCCAGCGGCCGCGTGCGATGTCGGGCGGGGGTGCCTACGTGAACCCGCTGGTCGGGTCGTACCGGACGAAGGACGGTCGCCACATCCAGCTCGTGTTCCTCGAGGCGGATCGCTACTGGGCGGACTTCTGCCGTCTCATCGGACGCGAGGAGCTGATCGACGATCCTCGCTTCGTCGATCTGCAGGCGCGCCGCGAGCACGCGGAGGAGTGCGTGGCGGAGTTGCAGGCCGAATTCGCGAGTCGCACCTTCGAGGAGTGGAAGGCCCTCCTCGCGGGCATCGACGCGCCGTGGGCCCCGGTACAGGCGGTCGAGGAGCTGCTCGACGATCCGCAGGTGCTCGCCAACGACTATCTCGGCGAGGTGGTAATCGAGGGTGGCCCCACCTACCGGCTGCCGACCGTCCCGGTGCAGTTCGACGAGCATGCTCCGGCACTGCGACGCGCGCCGGAGCACGGTGAGCACTCCGAGATGGTGCTGCTCGAGCTCGGCTACACGTGGGAGCAGATCGGTGCACTCCGCGACGCCGGGGTGATCCCGTGACCGATTGGGTGCGACCGGTGCCGGTGCCCGACGACACCTCGGCACCCTTCTGGGAGGCGGCGGCCGCCCACTCGCTGACCGTGGCGCGCTGTTCGCGGTGCCGCTGGTTCACGATCCCCGTGGACGTGGTCTGCCCGCACTGTCACAGCACGGATCCCGCGTTCCGCTTCGAACCGGTCAGCGGTCGCGGGGTGCTGCGGTCGTGGACGACGATGCATCAGTCGTTCCTGCCCGGCTTCGACGGCGACATCCCGTTCGTCCTCGTCGACGTCGAGCTCGACGAACAACCCGACCTGCGGATGATCGGTCGGCTCCTCGACGGCCCGGACGTCGCGCTGCACCTCGGCGACCGCGTGCACGCGGCGTTCGAGGACCTCGCGCCGGGCGTCGCGATTCCGGCGTTCGGGTTGGACCCGCGATGACGGCGCGGTTCACGGCGAGCAACGAGGTCGCCATCGTCGGGTACGCGCAGAGCCCGGTGCAACGGCACGCGCCGCAGCCGCTCGGTGCTCTCGCGGTCGACACCGCCACGCGCGCCATCGCCGACGCGGGGTTGACCGTCTCGCAGGTCGACGGCTTCACGACCGGTGCGTTGTTCCCCACCGCGGGTGCGCACACGATCCAGGACGGCGTGAGCATCGTCAGCTCGAATTGGCTGGCGGAGCACCTCGGCGTCAACCCCCGCTACGCCTCGGGCTTCCAGGGTTTCGGGCAGATCCCCGGCGCGGTCGCGCTGGCGGTCAACGCCATCGCGACGGGTGCCGCCGACTACGTGCTCATGCACCGTGCGCTGCACAACCCGGCCGGGAGCTACCACGGCAACCCGATGCGCGAAGCCCGCGGCGCGGCGCAGTGGACGGTCCCGCAGGGCTACTTCGGACCGCTGGCGATGATCGCGTTGCCCTATCAGGAGTACCTGCAGCGCTACGGCGCGACACGCGAGGCCATGGCCGCGGTGCTGGTCGAGGCGCGCAAGAACGGGTCCCGCATCCCGTGGTCGTACTGGTACGAGCAGCCGCTGACCGCCGACGAGTACCTCGCGGCGCCGACGATCGCCGACCCGATCTGCAAGTACGACTGCGACATCCCCGTCGACGGCGTCGCCGCGTTCGTGTTCACGTCGGCCGAACGGGCCCGGGACCTGCCGCACCGGCCGGTCCACGTCAGCGGGTACGCGACCGGACAGCCGACCACGCGCCGCGTGCAGACGCACTGGCCGCTCGACGACATGATGTCCATCGGCCACGAGACCGCGCGCCGCCTCTGGGAGCAGACCGGGTTCGGACCCGGCGACGTGGACCTGCCCCAGGTCTACGACGGCTTCTCGCCCTTCGTGTACTTCTGGCTCGAGGTCCTCGGCTTCTGCCCCGAGGGTCAGGCGCACGAGTTCGTCCGGGCCGGCGGGATCGACAGCGACGCGCCGGGCGGCCTCCCGGCCCTGTCGGGCGGGGGTGCGTTGGGCAACGGCCGCATGCACGGGATCCCCCAGATGCTCGAGTGCTACCTCCAGCTCTCGGGCCGGGCCGGGGATCGCCAGCGCGAACGGGCGACGGTGGGCATCGCCTGCCACAGCTCCCCCCACTTCGGCGGCGCGGTGGTCTACCAGCGCGGAGACCGGTGATCCAGGAGACGTAGCGGAACCTGCCGGCGACAGTCCGACTCCGCACGGGCGGGTGGAGCGGAATCGACCAATCAGATGGCCCACCCCTTGCGGGCTAGCTCGTTCCGTGATAGGTAGAACCTCGTTCTGCATGCGCCGTCCGCGGCGGCAGCGGGGGGAGTCCGATGGACACCATGATCGACGAGCGCCGGTCGTACGTCGCCGGCCGGTGGGTCGACGGTGACGAGTCGCTCGCGGTGGAGAACCCGGCCGACGAGTCGCACCTGACCGACGTCGCGGTGACGCCCGTAGCCGAGTTCGGACGGGCCGTCACCGAGGCGCGCCGGTCCTTCGACGATGGTCCCTGGGCGACGATGCCGCCGGCCGAGCGGGCCCGGATCCTGCACGCGTTGGTCGACCACGTCGAGGCGAACGGCGCGGCCCTCGTCGCGACGATGGTCGCCGAGGCGGGCCAACCCACCATGTTCGCCGAGTTCGCCCAGCTGAACATGGGCGTCACCCTGGCGCGCGGGACCATCGACCTGTTCCTGTCGATGCCGCACGAGGAGGCGAGTCCGGTCCCCGTCGACGAGCTCGTCCGCGCCCGCGTGGCGCTGAGCATCCGCCGGCACGAGCCGATCGGCGTCGTCGCCGCGATCACGCCGTACAACGGCGCGATCATCATGGCGTTCCAGAAGCTCATCCCGGCGCTCATGGCCGGCAACTCGGTCATCCTGCGGCCGAGCCCGCTCACGCCCATCTCGTCGCTGATCTTCGGCGCGGCCGCCGACGCCGCGGGCCTGCCGCCCGGCGTGCTCAGCGTCGTGGTCGAGTCGGGTGCCGCGGGTGCCGAGCTCCTCACCACCCATCCCGCCGTCGACATGGTGTCGTTCACGGGCTCGACCGCGGTCGGCCGGCAGATCCTCGCCCAGGCGGCGCCGACGGTGAAGCGGGTCGCGCTCGAGCTCGGCGGCAAGTCGGCCCAGATCTATCTCCCCGACGCGGTCGGGCGCGCCGCAGCCGGTGCCATGGCCGTGGTGGCGATGACCGCGGGCCAGGCCTGCGTCGCCGCCACCCGGATGGTGGTGCCGCGCGACTGCAAGGACGAGGTGCTCGACGCGGTGAGCGCCGCCTACGCGTCCATCACCGTCGGGCCTCCCACCGATCCCAGTGCGCTGATGGGGCCGGTCATCACCGCCGGGCAACGCGAGCGGTGCGAACGCTTCGTCGCGCTGGCCGAGGAGCAGGGAGGCAAGGTCACCGTCGGCGGTCACCGACCTGCCGACCTCGAGCGCGGGTACTACTTCGAGCCGACGGTGCTCGACCTCCCCGACAACGCGAACCCTGCCGCGCAGGAGGAGATCTTCGGGCCCGTCATCGGCGTCCTCGGGTACGACGACCTCGACGACGCGGTGCGCATCGCCAACGACAGCGTCTACGGGCTCTCGGCGCAGGTCTACGGCGCCGACGTCCACGCCGCGACCGAGGTGGCGCGCCGACTCCGGACCGGTGCGGTCAACGTCAACACGAGCCTGTTCAGCGCGTACGCACCCAGCGGGGGCTACAAGCAGAGCGGCCTCGGCCGCGAGCGCGGCCCGGACGGCATCCGGGCGTTCCAAGAGGTCAAGCACCTGGCGATCGGAGAACTGCGATGACGACGTACGACCTGGACTGGCTCATCTCCGTCGACGACCACATCCTCGAACCGCCGGATCTGTGGGTGGACCGCGTGCCCGCGAAGGACCGCGACCGCGCGCCACGCATGGTCCGCGACGGCGACAACCAGTACTGGCTGTACGAGGACAAGAAGATGCCCACGTCCGGCTTGAGCGCGGTCGTCGGCAAGGCGAAGGAGGAGTTCAGCCCGAACCCTCTCAACTACGACGAGATGCGGCCCGGTTGCTACGACCCGGTCGCCCGGCTCGACGACATGGACCGCGGCGGGATCCTGGCCTCGCTGTGCTTCCCGACGCTGCCGCGCTTCTGCGGCCAGCTCTTCTACGAGGCGAAGGACCGCGACTTCGGCTTCGTCTGCCTGCAGGCCTACAACGACTGGATGATCGACGCCTGGTGCGGCGCGGCGCCGGGTCGCTACATCCCACTGGTCCTGATCCCGATCTGGGATCCCGCGCTCGCGGCGACGGAGCTCGAGCGGTGCGCGGCGAAGGGCGCGACCGCGTTCTGCTTCTCGGAGAACCCCGAGCCGCTCGGTCTGCCGACGATCCACGACCCCGACCGCTACTGGGACCCGGTGATGGCCGCGGCGCAGGACACGCAGATGGTCGTGTGCATGCACGTGGGCTCGTCGTCGACCATGCCGCTCATCTCGAAGGATGCGCCGGGGCTCGCCAACCTGACCTTCGGCGCCATCCGCGCCGCGGGCACGATGCTGGCGTGGTTGTTCAGCGACTACTTCGAGCGGATGCCGGGGCTCAAGATCGCGCTGTCCGAGGGCAACATCGGCTGGATGCCCTACTTCATCGAACGGGCCGAGCAGGTGATCGACAAGCAGCGGCACTGGGCCAAGAACACGAACGTCCAGTTCTACGAGAACAAGGTCGAGACCCGCCAGGTGATGGCCGACCTCGACCACCTCGACGTGCGGGCGACGATCCGCGACCACATCTACGGCTGCTTCATCGAGGAGAGCTCCGGGCTGCGGTCGCTCGACATCATCGGCGAGGACAACGTGATGCTCGAGACGGACTACCCGCACAGCGACACCACCTGGCCCGACTGCATGGGCGTCGCGAAGAAGCTGCTCGCCGACCTTTCCGAGGAGACGCAGTACAAGATCCAACGCGGCAACGCCGAGAAGCTGTTCCGCTTCACCCCGGCGGCGCCTCCGGTACCCGCGAATGCCTGAAGCGGGACCGGCGTGGTCGATCGAGGTCGACCGGGAGCTGTGCATGGGGAGCGGCATGTGCATCGTGTACGCACCGGGCACGTTCGCACACGACGAGCACACCAAGGCGGTGGTCGTCGATCCCGCGGGTGACCCGATCGAGGCGATCCGCAACGCGGTGCAGGCGTGCCCGACGAGCGCGTTGCACCTGCTTTCCAAGGACGCCGTGACCGACCAGAACGGCCAGAAGGACGAAGGAGCATGAGCATGTTGCTGGAGGGCAAGTCGGCAGTCGTCATGGGTGCAGGATCGGGGGTCGGCCGCGCCTCGGCGTTGCGCTTCGCCGAGGAAGGCGCGCGCGTCGTCGTCGCCGACGTCGACCTCGAACGGGCGAAGGAGACGGTACGCCTGGTCGAGGACGCGGGGGGCACCGCGATCGCCGACCGGTGTGACGTGTCGCAGGAGGCCGACGTCGAGGCGACCATCGCCCTCGCGGTCTCCACCTTCGGGCGTCTCGACATCATCTTCAACAACGTCGGCGTCCCGACGCCGCGGCCCGGCTTGATCTTCGAGGAGCACACCGTCGACGACTTCGACCGCCTCTTCGCGATCAACGCGCAGGGCGTGTTCCTCGGCTCCAAACACGCAATGCTCCGGTTCAAGGCAGCAGGGCGACGGCGGTGTCATCCTCAACACCGGTTCGGTCGCCGGTCTCGTGTCGTGGGGCGGGGGCGTCTACGGCGCCACCAAGGGCGCGGTCCACCAGCTCACCAAGGCCGTGGCCATCGAAGGCGCACCGTTCGACATCCGCTGCAACGCAATCTGCCCGGCGGGGATGCCGTACACCAACTTCACCAACGCCATGGGCATGGAGGTGGCCGAGGACCAGCGCGAGGCAGATGGCCCAGGGCGTGGGTGCCATGCATCCGCTCGGCCGTCCCATCACCGCCGAGGACTGCGCCGAGGCCGCGGTGTACCTGGTCTCCGACCACGCGAAGAACGTCACCGGCGCGCTCCTGCCCGTCGACGGCGGGTACGTCGCCCGATGAGCGACGGAATTCAGACGCTCGACCGGGACGAGCTGCGGCGGCTGTTCGACCTCCGCAGCAGCTACAACGCGCACTCCGGCGGCGGCTACACCGACGACCCGTACCCCGCCTGGCATGAGCTGCGCGACCGGGCACCGGTGCACGAGGGCGTGGTCCACGATCTCACCGGCTACCCGGGGGACTGGTTCTTCCAGGGGTTGCCGTACCCGGACCGTCCGCACTTCTCCGCCTTCTCGTTCGAGGCGTGTGACGCGGCGTTCCGCGACGGTGACCGGTTCGCGTCGTCGGCGGCCGAGGAGCACATCGACACGACCGAGCCGGGCGTGTTCAACAGCATCCTGGCGATGGGGGGTGCACAGCACCGACGGTACCGAGCGCTGGTGCAGCCGTCGTTCGTGCCCGCCAAGGCCCAGTGGTGGATCACCAACTGGATCGAGCGCACCGTGCACTCGCTCATCGACAGCTTCGTCGACGAAGGGCACGCCGAGCTCAACGTCGACTTCGCGGCGGCGATCCCCGTGCTCACGATCACCGGCAGCTTCGGCGTCAGCGTCGAGCAGGCGCTCGTGATCCGCGAGTTCCTCATGAGCGATTCGCAGCGGGTCTTCGACATCCTGGAACCGATCGTCGCGGCTCGGCGCGTGCGAGACGACCGACGACCTCATCAGCGTGCTCGTCGAGGCCGAGTACACGGACGAGGAGGGCGTCGTGCACCGCCTGTCCGACGCCGAGATCTACTCGTTCGCGATGCTCCTGCTCGCGGCCGGCTCGGGCACGACGTGGAAGCAGATGGGCATCACGCTGGCCGCGATCCTCGAGCGGCCCGACGTCCTGGCCGCGGTGCGGGACGACCGCCAGCTCGTGCGCGCGGCGATCGAGGAGTCGGTGCGCTGGATGCCGACCGATCCCATGTTCTCGCGGCACGTCACGCGCGACACGGAGTTCTTCGGGGTGGACCTCCCCCAGGGGTCGGTGCTCCACCTCTGCCTCGGCGCGGCGAACCGCGACCCGGCGCGCTGGGAGCGTCCCGACGAGTACGACTTCACCCGGCCGCCCAAGCCGTCGCTGGGGTTCGGCAGTGGACCGCACGTGTGCCTCGGGATGCACGTGGCCCGAGCGGAGATGAACGTGGGGATCACCGCCCTCCTCGAGCGGCTGCCCGACCTGCGCCTCGATCCCGACGTCGAGGCGCCCCGCTACATCGGCATGTACGAACGCGGCGCCACTGCGATCCCGGTGGTGTTCGGATGAGCGAGCAGGAGGAGGAACGATGAGCGGCAACGAGCCCGGGTACCAGGCCCCCGACATCACCCTGCTGGGTGAGGAGCACATCCGCCGGTACCGGGAGACGGACGGCGAGGTGGGCTACCTCTGGAACGGCGTGCCGACGCTGCTCCTGACCACCACCGGCCGGCGCAGTGGCGAGCCGCGGACGTCCGCGCTGATCTTCGGGCGCGACGGTGACGACTACCTCGTCGTCGCCTCGATGGGAGGCGCGCCGAACCACCCGGCGTGGTATCTCAATCTCACCGCGAACCCGCCCGCCGAGATCCAGGTGAAGGGTGACCGGATCCCCGTGACCGCTCGCACCGCGACGGACGACGAGAAGCCGCGCCTCTGGCGGATCGTGACCGAGGTGTGGCCGAACTACGACGTGTACCAGTCACGCACCGAACGCGTGATCCCGATCGTCGTGCTGTCGCCCTCATGACCCAGGTCACCGCGCCATCGCCCTCGGCCGAGCGCGTGGCCGACCGGTCACCCGCGGCCCGGCGATCGCGCGCGCGACGGATCGAGCAGGCACAGCTGATCGTCGCTGCGGCCCGCCGGTTGATCCTGGAACGCGGCGATCGGTTCACGACCCAGGAGCTCGTCAAGGAAGCCGGCGTCGCGCTCCAGACCTTCTATCGACTGTTCGCGGGTAAGGACCAGCTGCTCCTGGCGGTCTTCGAGGACCTGATCGCCGAGAACTGCGCACAGTACGAGGCCGCGGCCCGCCGGCTCCCGGACCCGGTGACACGATTGCACTTCTACGTCACCGAGGCGTTGCACACCCTCGGCGACGGCGAGGCGGGCATCGCGCCCCGCTTCGTCACCGCGGAACACTGGCGGCTGCACCAGCTCTTCCCCGAGGAGATGTCGCGCGCGACACAGCCGTTCGCCGACCTCGTGGCGACGCAACTGGAGCTGGCGGCTGCCGACGGAACGCTGGCGCCGGCCGATCCGCAACGCGACGCCTGGTTCATCACCAAGCTGGTGATGGCCGTGTTCCATCACTACGCGTTCGCGGACCTCCCGGACGATGTCACGGAGATCCGCGACGACCTCTGGAGGTTCTCCGTGGGTGCCGTGGGTGGAGCAACCGGCGAACCCTGACCGAGAAACACGTACGTCACCGAGCTACGGGGAGAATGTCATGAAGCGCAATGTACGGCGAGGAGGGCGCGCCGCGGTCTGTACCGCGGTCGCCGGGATACTGCTGGTCGCCGGGTTGTCGACCGCCGGCGGCGCCGCCGTGCGAGCGGCCGACGAGGGTGTCACCGGCAAGACGGTCAAGCTGGGCTTCATCTATCCGGCGACGGGGGTCGCGGCGTCGATCTCCCAGAACGGCCTCGAGGCGTTCCAGGCGCGCGATCGACCGCGAGAACGCCAAAGGAGGCGTGAACGGCCGGAAGATCGAAGTGGTCTCGCGGGACGACGCATCCTCGGGACAGAATCTCACCGCCGCGGAGGACCTGGTGGAGAACCAGCACGTCTTCGCGGTCGTGAACGAGTCACCGTTCGCGTTCCTGTCGTACCGCTGGCTGCTCGAGCACGGCGTCCCGATGATCGGCAACGGTGTGGACGGCACGTACTACCAGCAGAAGGGCAACGAGGACATCCTCTCGTCGGCGGGGAACAGCAATCCCTTTGGAGACCTGACGTACGACTCCCCGGCGCGGATCATGAAGATGCTGGGGGTCAAGAAGGTCGGCGTCCTGGCCTACGGGGCGGCATCGTCGTCGGTCGCGACCGCGAAGGCGTTGATGAACTACGCGGTACCCGAAGTCGGCCTCGATCCTGCGTACACCAACACGTCGATCGACTTCGGCACCGCCGATGTCGGCGCGCCGGTGCTCGGGATCAAGAACGCGGGGGTCGACGGTGTGTACCTGCCGATGGCCGCGGCGACCAACATCGCGGTGGCGCAGGGTCTGCAGCAGAGCGGCGTCGACGTGAAGGCCACGATCCTCGCCACCGGGTACGGACAGGAGCTGCTCGACTCTCCTGCGGCGAAGACCCTGCCGTCGACCGCCTACTTCTCCGTCGGCGGGAAGCCGGTGGAGATCAAGGACGCGGCGACCAAGCGGTTCCAGGCCGACCTCAAGAAATACGCGAAGTTCTCGGGCGTGCCTGACTACGGGATGTACCAGGGATACATCCTCGCCGACTTCGCGATCGCGGGTCTTCGGAAGGCCGGGAACCCGCCGACCCGCCAGGGCCTCATCGACGGCACGCACGCGATCGGGATGTACGACCAGGCCGGCCTCGCCTGCCAGCCCGTCGACGTGAGCCTCGCGGGACGCGGGAAGGTTCCCGCGACGAACTGCGCGTACGTCGTGCAACTGAAGAACGGGAAGTTCGTACCGTTCCCGAAGAACGGCAAGCCGATCCCGGCCAAGCTCGTCGGCTCCCCGGAGGCGCTCGTCGCGAACAAGAGCGGCGCCGCGACCACCACCACGGCGGCGCCGTGAGCGCACCGACCGTGCAGATCCCTGACACGCTCGACGAGCTGTTGACGCCGACGTGGCTCAACGCGGCGCTCTCGTCGCACTTCCCCGGAGTGGACATCACCAAGGTCACGCGGGGGCCCGTCGTGGAGCGCCTCTCGACCAACGCCCGATTCCGCATCGAGTGCACCCTGCCGGCCCCGCCCGAGTTGCCGTTGGACCTCTGCGTCAAGGGGTACTTCTCGGAGCAGGGCCGGTCCATCGGGTCGGTCGGCGAGCCCGAGGCGTGCTTCTACCGCGACCTCTCCGAAGCCGCCGGGGTGCACACGCTCCGCAGCGTGTGGGCCGACGTCGATCCGGCGACGCACCACGGTGTCGCGATCACGGGGGACGTCGTCGCCGCCGGTGGCCGGTTCCTCGACGCGTTGAGCCCGTACTCGGTGGAGCAGGTCGCCTTCTCACTCGGGCAGCTCGCCCGCCTCCACGGCTACGCGTGGGAACGCCCCGAGTTGCTCCGCGCCGACTGGCTGGTGCCGCGGTCGGCCAGACCCTGGCGGTCCGGGGCCCGACCGAGATCAACCGGAACTTCGAGGGACCGAACGGCATGGGCGTCCCCGGCGACGTGCGCGACGCCCAGCGGTTGATCACGGCGATGGGCGCGCTGGCGGCGCGCGAGCCGGGACCGGGCTGGACGCTGATCCACGGTGACGCCCACGTCGGCAACATCTTCCTCGACTCGGCCGGCCGACCCGGGTTGCTCGACTGGCAGCTCGTGGAGCACGGGCACTGGAGCCTCGACGTCGGCTACCACATCGCCTCCGCACTCGAGCCGTCGGAGCGTGCGAGGCGCCGAGCGGGACCTGCTCGCGGACTACCTCGACGAGCTGCGCGGGTACGGGGTCGACGCACCGGCGTTCGACGACGCGTGGATCGAGTACCGCCGCGGCGTCGTGTACGGGTTCTTCCTGTGGGCGATCACGATGTACGTCAAGCCGGACATCATCGCCGCGCTCCTCCGGCGACTCGGGACCGCGGCCTCCGAGCTCGAGTCGTACGCCGCGCTCTCGTGATCGAGGACGACGCCTGCGCACAGGCGGCCGCCATCCGGGCGGGCGAGGCCAGCGCGGTCGGGCTGCTCGAGCAGTACCTGGCCCGGATCGACGACCTCGACGCCGACCTCCGGGCGTTCGTCACCGTCGACCGTCGCCGGCGCGTCGGCGGCGGCCCGCAGGGCGGACGAGCTGGTCCACCGGGTGCACCCGCACCAGCTCCCGCCGTTCCTCGGGGTCACGCTGTCGGTGAAGGACGTCACCGACGTCGCCGGGCTGCCGACCACACACTCGTGCAAAGCGCTGGTCGACAACGTCGCGGCCGCCGACGATCCGGTCGTCCACCGCTTCCGCCACGCCGGCTTCGTCGTCCTCGGCAAGACGAACGTGCCCGAGTTCTGCACGACCATGACGTCGTCCGAGCTCAACGGGATCTGCCGCAACCCATGGGACCGGGACCGCACGCCGGGCGGATCGAGCGGCGGTGCGGCCGCCGCGCTCTCGGCCGGGTTGTGCGCGGTGTCACACGGGACCGACGGCGCGGGCTCGGTCCGCAGCCCGGCCTCGTTCTGCGGAGTCGTCGGCGTGAAGCCCACACGGGACACGCGGCGTTCGGACCCGATCACGGGAACGCGTACTTCGGCACGACGGAGGACGGCGTGCTCACCCGGTCGGTGCGTGACGCCGCCCACCTGCTCGACGTGGTCACGAACCCGGTACTCGAACACGAACGGTGGTCGCCGCGGCCCGAGCGCCCCTACTCGGACGAGGTGGGAGTGGATCCCGGGCGGCTCCGGGTCGCGGTGAGCTGGGACCCGCCGTTCGGCGAGGTGGATGCGGAGATCGCGGGGCGACGTGTGCGGTCGCGGACCTGCTGGAGTCCCTGGGCCACGACGTCGAGCAGGAGACCCCGTCGTGGCCGACCATCCTCGCGGCCGCGGCGGGTCCGATGTCGGTCCCCGGGCCCGCCGCATTGGTGGCGCCGGAGCAGTACGCCATGGTCGAGCCGCGCAACCGGCCGATCCTGGAGGCGGGCGCGCGCCTCACCGTGCTGGAACACTCGCGGTGGGTCGATCTCGTCCGGGAGTCCTCGCGTCGGTTCGTCTCGTTCTGGAACCGGTTCGACGTGCTCCTCACCCCGACCGCGGGCATGGTCGCGCCCTCGGTGGACTGGGCCCCCTGGGAGCAGACGCCCGAAGAGCACCTGGCCACCTTCATGACGTTCCCGAACTTCGCCCAGCCGTTCAACCTCTCGGGCCAGCCGGCATTCAGCCTGCCGCTCGCGTGGAGCGACGTGGGCCTGCCGATCGGCATGCAGCTCGGCGGGCGGCCCCTCGGCGAGGCGACGCTCGTGCGCCTCGCCGCGCAGCTCGAAGCGGCGCGGCCGTGGGCGGACCGCCACCCCGAGGTCTGACCAGCCGACCCGCACCGATCGCCGCTGCGCCCGTGAACCGTCGACCTCACCACCAGGCCGAGGTGTCGATCTCGATGCCCACGCCCGCAAGCTGGCGCAGGAACGCGCCGACGTCGTAGTAGTCGCGCCAGAGGGCGACCTTGCCGTCACGCACGACCCAGATGGCGCAGCACGCGAGCTCCATGTGGGTGCCCCGCAGGTCCCAGGAGTCCACCCGCTCGTGCAGGATCGTGTCACCGTGTGTCGCCCAGGTGATGGTGCGGTGCCCACCGCTGCCCGGGTCGATCGGCTCCGGGAACCCCGACGCCTGTTCGGTCATGAGCGCGCTGAGCGCGGCGCGGCCTTCCAGATGCTGCTTGGGGAGCGCGGTGTTGACCCAGACGAAGTCCTCGGTGCACGCGGCGAGGGTCGTGTCGACGTCGCTGCTCCAGTACGCATCGAGGAAGGTCTCGACCGCGGCCAAGCCGGTCTCGCTCACTGGTCGACCTCCAGGAGGATGTCGAGGCGCTTGGGACGCCAGAACTCGAAGAACCAGACCTTGTCGAACTCGACTCCCGGTGCGAGCGCGAGCTCGCGGGTCTGATCGAGGAGCGCGCGCAGCGCGACCGTCGCGGTGTTCCGGGCCAGGTAGGCACCGATGCAGAAGTGCGCGCCGAGACCGAAGCTGAGATGATCAGGTTGCGCGGTCACGAACCGATCGACCTGGAACTCCTCGGCGGCATCGCCCCAGGTCTCCTCGTCGCGGTTGGCCGACTGGATCGACAGCGACACGATGTCGTCGACCGCGAGCGATACGTCGCGGATCTTCGTGGGTGCGAGGCAACGCCGAGGAAATTGGGTCAGCGGCGCGTCGTAGCGGAGGCACTCCTCGATGAACGGTTCGATCAGCGCGGGCTCGCCGCGGCAGTCGCGCTTGCGCGCCCGGCGCGGTCAAGAGCCGGTAGACGAGATTGCTGATCAAGCTCGTCGTCGTCTCGTTCCCGGCCATCAGCATGGTGCGGATGTGGATGCACAACTCCTCGTCCGTGAACGTGGAGCCGTCGTCACGCTCGAATTCCGCCATCCGGCGGATCGCGTCGTCGTCGGTGATCGTGCCGTCACGACGGGCCTTGATCTGCTCGGTCAGGTAGGCATCGAAGTCGGCGGTCATGTCGATGGCCGGGTTCACCGTCTGCTCCGCCCGGTCGACTGCGGGCTCGCTGAAGACCGTCTCGATCCAGTCGTGGATCCTGGACGCGTCGGCGGTCGGGAGTCCGAGCACGGCGGCGATGGCATCGGCCGGCAGGGGAACCGCGAGGTCGCCGACGACTTCGGCGGCTCCCGCCTCCACCATCCCGGCCACGAGCTGCTGCGCGACGAGCTGGATGCGGGGGAGAACCTCGTCGATCGCGGCGGTCTTCATCGCCAGCATGTTGAGTCGCCGTACCGGGGTGTGCCGGGGCGGATCGAGCTCGATGATCGTGCGCTCGTCGTCGGGCGTCATGCCGTAGACGTCGAGTGACGGGTAGAAGCCGATGTTCCCGAACGTGCGGTAGTCCCGGTAGACGACGCGCGCGTCCTCGTAACCGGTGACGAGTGTGACCGGCGGGAGGTCGGGCGGCGTGAGCCGGGCGACCGGGCACGACCGGCGCAGTTCGGCCAGCGCGCCGAACGGATCACGGGTCGCGTCGGGATCGGCGGGGTGATACGCGGTCATCGGTTCACTGCCTCTCCGGTCAATCGTCCATCAGGAGGACGGGCTTCACCACCTCGCCGGTCGCGGCGGCGGCAATCGCGTCGTTGATGGCAGGAAATGGGAACCGCGTCACGAGGTCGTCGAGTGGGAGCGCGCCGGCGCGCCACAGCTCGACCAGCCGGGGCAGGTCGACCCCGGGATCGCTCGAGCCGATGACCGATCCCTGGACGTGGCGTCCGGCGCCGAGGGTCCACCAGTCGAGCTCGAGTACCGAGCCGAAGGGCGCGGCCCCGACGACGACCGTGTGGCCGGTGGCGTGGGTGCTCGACACCGCGGTGACCGCGGCGGCCGGGACCCCCGATGCCTCGATCGCGACGTCGGCACCCCCGCCGGTGAGCTCCTGCACGCGCGACCGGTGTCGTCGGCGGCTTCGATCACCGCGGTCGCTCCGACAGCGGTCGCGAGCGGAGGCGCGCGCCGGCTGGACGTCGACGCCGATGACTTGCTCGGCGCCCACGACCTTGGCCGCCATGATCGCGGCGAGGCCGACGGTGCCGCAGCCGACGACGACCACGGTCGCGCCGGGAGCGGGGCGCGCGTCGTTGAAGATCGCGCCGGCTCCGGTCATGACCCCGCAACCGATCGGCGCGAGCACGTCGAGCGGGAGGTCGGCATCGAGCTCGTAGACGTTGCGGGCCTTGACGATCGCGTGCGACGCGAACGACGACTGGCCGACGAAGTTGCCCGAGATGGGGCCGTCGGCGTCGTGCAGCGGGGTGGTGCCGTCTTCGCGGCGACCACCGAGGCTCAGAGCGGCGGCGTGCTCACAGTACGCCGGTTGGCCGCCGGTGCACCGCGCGCAGTGGCCGCACAGGGCCTGGCTCATCACCACGTGCGCGCCGGGCCGGACGGTGGTCACGTCGGCGACCGACCACTTCGACGATCCCGGCGCCTTCGTGACCCGAGGACGGCGGGCAGCGGCACGGGAATGTGCCCGTGCTGGACCGCGATGTCGGTGTGGCAGATACCGACGGCGACGACGCGTACCAACACCTCGTCGGGCTGCGGCTCGTCGAGGACGACCGTCTCCAGGGTGAACGGTTGCGCCGGTCCGCGGACGACTGCCGCGGTGACCTTCACTGCAGTGGTTCCAGCAGCGTCGGCGAAGAGGTCCTCGGCGAGTCCCTCGGTGCCGTCGCGGTAGCCGCGCAGCACCAGGTAGTCGCCCTTGTACCCACGATGGTCGTACGGCGCGAACCCGACGACGGTGCCGGGGCCACCCATCGTCGCCGGCAGCATGCGGACCTGCTCCAAGCCCGCCTTCACCCCCTTCGGGGTGACGGGCCGCGCCCGTCCGATGCCCTCGGCGAGCACCCGCCCGATGTCGTACAGGTGGGCCGGGTAGCAGCCGAACGGTCGCGGACCGCCGTAACGCGCCACGTAGCGGTCGAGGAACGCGGTGAACACCGGGTTCTTCTCGTGCGGGAGGTCGACGCCGACCCAGCCTTCGAGGAGCCCTTCGGGGAGCGTCTGGTTCATCAGGAACGGGCTCCCGCCCTCCTCGCTGAGGCCGCTGGCCAGGACCCAGGTGGTGATCGTGGCCCGCGGTGGATCCCAGCCGACCCGTTCGATCATCTCCTGCGCGACCGTGAGCACCTCGAAGAAGGTCAGCCCGTAGCCGAGATGCATGACGGACTCGGCGCCCGAGTCGCGGATGGCGCTCAGCGCGCGCCGCATGTCGCCGCGGGTGGCGTGACCGCCGACGATCTGGTCGCTCGCGACATTGAGGCCGAGGCGCCGGGCGTGTTGGCGGAAGAAGTCGAAGTACTCGTCGCCGATCGGGTTGTCTTCGCGGATCACCCCGACTGATCGTGCGCCCCGCCTGCGCAGGTACCGCGCGGTGTGGAAGGTCTCGTCGGCGAAGGTGCCGTTCGGGGTCTGGAACACGTAGTTGCCCGCCGCCTTGACGGTGGCGGCGTAGGTGATCATCGGGGACCTCGTCACGCTCGACCTGGTCGCGGATGATCCGCACCATGTCCGTGATGAACGGCCCGACCACCGCGAGGACGTGCTCCTCGTCGACCAACTTGCGCCACGCCCTGCACCACGCCCGGCCGCGCCTCGCTCGGGCGGGCCCTCGATCTCCGAGATCACCAGCTCGATCGGTCGGTCGATGAGCCCGGCGTCGAAGGCTTCGTCGAACGCCAGCCGCAGGCCGTTGTACCAGAGGTCGAGCTTCGCCCAGAGGGCCCAGTCCTGGAGCACGCCGATGCGAAACGGGGTGCGGTCACCGACGAGGGCGTACCGGGACCCGGCGCCGGTCAACGCCTGGTCGTCGTCGGCGCCATCGTGTCGAGCGAGCGCGGTTCGGTCGGGAGGAGATCGACGAACGAGACGTCGAGGAGACGCTCTTCGCCACCTTCGACCGTGCGCAGCACGATGTAGTCACCCTTGTAGCCCCGGTTGTCGTGGGGGCCGAAGCTGATGGTGGTGCCGGGCCCACCGATGCACGCCGGCTGCATGCGCAGGCGTTCGAGCGCGTCCTTGAAGCCCTGGGGCGATGGCGGCTTCATCCGCGACAACACGTCCGCGACCACGAAGCCGTGGTCGAAGCCGAGCGCGGTGTAGCAGTGGAAGGGCCGCCGGCCGTGCTGCTTCTCGAAGCGATCGAGGACCGCCTGGAAGTGCTGGTTGCCCTCGTGGATCTGGTCGAGACCGACCCACCCTTCGAAACTGTCGACGAGCGCGGCCTTGTCGTAGTCGCCCGCGGTGCCGAGCGCGGTCATCGCGACCCACGTCATGTTCTGGTAGCGCGCCGGGCGCCAGTCCCACTCCTCACTGACCTGAACGAGAGCGCGGTGCACCGGCGCAAGCCCTCCGTACGCGGACAGCACGACGATCGCGTCGGCACCCGCGTCTCGGACCGACGCCAGTTGCGGCTCGACCGGCTGCAAGGTGTTGAACAGCCCCACGACGTGATCACCGACGATGCTGACACCGTGGCGGCGGGCGGCGTGCTTGAAGGCCGCGAAGAACTCCTCGCCGATGAGGCCGTCCTCGTGGAAGACACCGACCCGGTCGTGACCTTGCGATGCCATGTAGGCGGCAAGGACGTTCGCCTCGTCGGGGAAGCCGCCGTTCTGCAGCGCGTAGCAGTAGGGACCGGCCCACTCGAACGTCGCGCAGAACGAGATCGTCGGCACCTCGGACCGGTTGACCTCGTCGACGATGGCGAGGTTGGCCTCGGTGACGACGGGGCCGATGATGGCGAGGCAGTCCTCGTCGTGGGCCAGCTCTCGCCATGCGTCGAGAACGACGGGGCTCGTGCCCCGCATGGGCCCGTTCACTTCGCGGATCACCAACTCGACCGGGCGATCGAGGTCGCCGCGCTCGACCGCTTCGTCGATCGCCAGGCGGATGCCGTCGTAGAAGTCCTGCGCGATCTTGGTGCCGCCGGCGAAGTCCATGCACACGCCGATCTTGAAGGGGTCGCGTGCCCGGTGGGTGACGTCGTTCTTCTCGAAGACGCCGCTCTCCAGCTCGTGCTCCTCGTAGGCAGCGGTCATCGGGCGATGCCGATGCGGTCGAGTTCGAAGCATTCGATGGCGTTGCCGCGAACGAGCTGCCACACCTCGTGGTCGTCGAGGTCGGCGGCGGCGGCGATCTTCTCGGCGGTCTCGCGCGAGTGCGGGAACGTGGAATCGGAATGCGGGTAGTCGGTCTCGAACATGATCTGTCCCATCCCGATCGTGTCGCGGCTCGTGAGACCGTGCACGTCGTCGAAGATGCAGCCGTAGACCCGCCCGGCCATGAAGGTGCTCGGTGGCTCGGGGAGCGCGGCACGCAGTTGGCCGCCGTAGAAATGACTCCGGTTCCAGATGCTGTCGAGCCGTTCGATCATGAACGGCATCCATCCGACCTGGCCCTCGGAGAGCGCGATGCGCACGTTCTCGTGCCGAGAGAGAACGCCGGAGCTGAGCCAGTCGACGAACGCGTGGACCGAGTTCTCGGCGGTCAAGGCCATGCCGACCTCGAGCGGCGCATCGGGGGCGGTGACCGCCATGGCCGACGACGATCCGATGTGCATGTTGATGACGGTGCCGGTCTCGCCGCAGGCCCGGAAGAACGGGTCCCAGTGCGGTCCGTAGATGCTCGGGAGCCCGAGGGGGACGGGATTCTCGGAGAACGCGACCGCAAACGAGCCCTTGGCCGCGCACCGCCGGATCTCGCTCGCGGCGAGCTCCGGATCCCACAGCGGGACGAGCGTGCAGGGGATCAGGCGCCCGCGGCCGTCACCTCCGCACCAGTCGTCGATCATCCAGTCGTTGTAGGCCTCCACACAGAGCTTCGCGAGATCCTTGTCCGACCGTTCGAGGAAGGTCTGCCCGCAGAACCGGGCGAAGCTGGGGAACGACAGGCTGGCCTCGGTGTGGTTGGCGTCCATGGCTTCGAGGCGCGCCGCTTGTTCCCAACAACCCGGCACCATCTCGTCGTAGGTGATCGAACGGGCCGAGGGCTCGTCGAGGTGGCCGACCTGGGCCATGCCCCGCGGGATGGCCCAGACGAGGTCGTCGTAGCGCCAGAGATCCATCGGCGCCGAGCCCGGGCCGTCGTCCTCGGTGAACACGAGACCACCGTCGTACACCATGCGCCCGACGCTGCGCTCGACCCGCGGCCCTCGGCTCCGCGTACCGCGCGCGGCAGGCGGTCCTGCCAGAGAGTCGGTGGTTCGATGACGTGATCGTCGACGGAGATGATGCGCGGGAGTTCCATGATCGTCAGACCCGGTTCCCGACGCCGAGCTCCCACCGGAAGAGCCGCTCGGCATTGCCGTGGGTGATGGCATCGGCTTCGTCGTCGTCGATACCGGCCGCGATGAAGAGCTCGTCGACCTGCTTCTGGCTGTGGGGCCACGTGCTGTCGCAGTGCGGGTAGTCGCACTCCCACATGATCTTGTCGATTCCGATGTGCTCACGGAACGTGAGTCCGACGGGCTCGTCGATCATGCAGCCCCAGATGTTGCGCTTCCACACCTCGCTGGGCAGGAGGTCGTCCATGCCCGCCCACAGGCGGTGCTTGAGGAACTGACGGTCGGCGCGTTCCAGCGCCGACGGCACCCAGCCGACGCCTCCTTCCGAGATGGCGAGCTTGATGGTCGGGAACTTGCGGGGCACGGGCGACAACGCGAACGCCACCGTGGCCGCCTGGGCGTTCACGTTGCCGAGGGCGATGGGGATCACGAACGGGCCGTCGGGCGCCGGATTCGTCAGCTCACCGCTCGAGCCGATGTGCATGCACACGACGATCTCCGTCTCCGTGACCGCCTCCCACACCGGATCCCAGGACTCGCTCATGATCGACGGGAGCCCGAGCGACACCGGGCCCTCCGGGAACGACAGCGCGCGGGCACCCTTCGCCGCGCACCGGCGGATCTCCGCAGCCATCGCCACGGGGTCCCACACCTGCCCGACGATGATCGGTACGTAGAGCTCGGGCGCCGCCGCACACCACTCGTCGAGATGGAAGTCGTTGTAGGCCTCGATGCAGAGCCCCGCCAGCGTCTTGTCGGCGTACCCACCGAACACCCGCCCGCCGAACCCGGCGAGGGTCGGGAAACAGAGGCTGGCCTTGATGCCGTCGGCCGCCATGTCCTTGGCCCGTTCGGTCGGGTCGTAGCAGCCCGGGATCATGTCGCTGAAGCGGGTCGGCTCCATCGTCCACTCTTCCTGGGGCTTGCCCGCGACCGCGTTGAGCCCCATCTGCGGCGACTTGGTCCCTTCCCAGACCCAGTACTCACGCCCGTCCTCTTCGACCACGTGCGGGCACGCTTCGTGGTACTTCGTCGGCAGGCGGTCGGTCCACACCCGGGCGTGCTCGATGATGTGGTCGTCGACGCTGAACAGGTCGTAACCCATGGCTCCCCCTCGTTCGACCTTCTAACTAATATTGACGCGCACGCGCCGGGGAAGTCAAGGGTCGCCGTGCCGCGGCACCCGAGCCGCTGTCCACCGGTTCGCGGTCAGCTGAGGGGGGTCTCACCCGTCGCGTTGTAGTGCTCGAGCGCGGCGTCGAAGGTCTCGGCGATCGGTACCAGATTCCGTACGCGACGGAGATCGGCGGGCTTCAGCACCGCGTGGAGCACCGCCCGCTGTTCTGCTTCCGCGCGCCGCAGCGCCCGCCGACCAGCACTCGTGATGGCGACGCGCACCCCCCGTCCGTCGCTCGGGACCGTCTGACGGACGACGTATCCCCGGCGCTCGACCGTCTTCAAGTTCGACGTGAGCGTGGGTCGTGAGATCTGGAGCAGGCTCGCCAGCGTGCGCGCTCGCGGGGGTTGACGCTCGACGAGCAGCAACAGCCGGTACTGCACCAGGCTCAGATCGGCTTGCGCGCACGCGGTGTTCAGCAACGACGCCAGGCGCGCGAGCAACTGGATGGCGCGCGTCAGATCATCGTCGGCTTCGAGCTCACGGGGACGCTGCACCATCGGGGGGAGATTAGCGGTGCGCATCGGCAGACCCGTCGGATCGGGCCGACCCGTGGACAAGATTAGAGAATCAAACTACAATCCGGCGGCTGAGGGCGTCGCGCGATGCGCACACGTTCGCACGTCGAGTCACGACGAGCTCGACGTGTCCGGGGGTGACGAAGGATGGGGGTGCGTCGATGAGGCGCAAGTTCGTGGTTGGCTCACTGGTGTGCGCGGTCGCGTCGGCGGTGGCGGGACTCGGCGGCGCGGGCGCGGGTTACGCCCGCACGACCGAGGCTGCCGGTTCCGGCAAGACCATCACGATCGCGTCGATCCAGGCGGGCGAGACGCCGTCGCTGGTGGCCCAGAACCGGGCCGGGATCGCCGCGGCCATCAAGACGATCAACGCGAGCGGCGGCGTCGACGGCGCCAAGCTCAAGGCGAAGTTCTGCGACGACAAGAACGACGCCAACGTCGCGGAGAAGTGCGCGAGCGACTTCGGCGCCGATCCGGCGGTGGTCGCGCTCGTCGGCGCGAACACGAACTTCGGTGACACGGTGAACCCGGCGCTCGAGAAGGCCGAGCTGCCCTCGGTGGGTCCCGGCATGTATGGGCTCACCGACTTCAAGTCGACCGCGGTGTTCCCGGCCGACGGTGGCTCGATCACCGGCATCGCGGCGGCGGGTCCGATCTGCATCAACGACCTGAAGGGCAAGACCGTCTCGGTCGCCTACCTCGACGTCGCGGCCGGTGCGCAGGTGATCACCGTCATGGACAACTTCGTCCTGAAGCCGTTCGACACCAAGTTGACGACGTCGGTGCCGATCCCGGCGACCGCCGCCGACCTGTCGTCGCAGGCGGCACAGCTCGTGAGCGACAACGCCGACTGCATCGTCGAGGCCGTTCCGCAGGAGCAGGCCACGCAGCTGACCAAGGCGCTCAACCAGCAGGGCTACAAGGGCAAGGTCTTCATCTCCGGCAACGTCCACACCGCGGCGAGCCTGAAGTCGCAGTTGGGAGGCGGGGCGAAGAACACGGTCCTCGTCGGAACCTACGACCTCTCGTCCGCTCCCTACAAGCAGTTCGTCAAGGACATGAAGGCGTCGGGCAACGGCAAGGCCAGCCTCATCAGCGATCAGAGCGCGAAGGCCTGGCTCTCGGTGAAGATCGTCGCCGACGAGATGAAGAAGGCGACCACGCAGGATCGCGCCGGGCTGCTCGCCGCGCTCGAGGCCGAGACGGGCTACGACACCAAGGGCATGCTGTCGGGGCCGCTCGACTACACGGCCCGGAAGCCGAACCCCGCCGTGTTCGGCGGTCTGGCCCCGAACGTGATCCTGCCGTTCGCGCTCGGATACGCGTACAAGAACGGCAAGGCGGTACCGATCACGGGCTCGTGGCAGGACGCGTTCGGCGGACCGGCCTAGCCGGGAGAGTGAACGTCTTCGGGGCGTGAACGAGTTCTGGAAGTTCTTCCTCCTGGGCCTCGGGAGCGGGGCGGTCTACGCGCTGGTTGCGTTGGGGATCGTGCTCGTGTACCGGGGCTCGGGAGTGGTGAACTTCGCGCACGGCGTGTTCGCGCTGACGGGTGCGGGCGTCTTCACCGAGGTTCGCCACTCGCTGGGCACGGCGGGCGCCGTAGCGCTGGGGATCGCGGCGGGCGCGGCGGCAGGCGCGGTCGTGAACATCGTCGTGATGACCCCGTTGCGGCGGTCGTCACCACTGGTGCGGATCATCGCGACCCTCGGGGTGTTGGCGTTGGGGCGCGAACTGTGGGCGCACCGGCTCGGGAGCGCCGGCTTCCGCCCGGTCGATCAATTCCTCCCGGCGCGAGCGGTCGAACCCTTCGGTGGCGGGATCATCATCGGCGAGGACCGCATCTGGATCTTCGGGATCACGGTCGTCCTCGTCGCCGTGTTGTGGATCGCGTATCGGTACACCCGCTTCGGCCTGGCGACGTCGGCGGTCGCCGAGAACGAAGCCGTCGCCGCAGCCCAGGGCTGGTCGCCCATGCTGATCGCGACGGTGAACTGGGCCCTGGGTGGCGCGCTCGCCGGGTTCGCGGGAATCCTCCTGGCCGGCATCGTCGGAGGCTTGTCGGTCGACAGCCCCGTGCTGGTCGTGGTGATCGCGTTGGCCGCGGCATTGGTGGGGAACTTCTCGTCCTTCCCGTTGACCTTTTTCGGCGGACTGCTGGTCGGCGTCCTCGAGTCGGAGGCCCTCCACTACGGGAACCCGACCGGGTACCTGAAGGGACTCTCCACCGCGGTTCCGTTCCTCGTGATCGTGGTGCTGCTGGTCGTCCGCGGCCGTGCGTTGCCGCTGCGGAGCTTCCTGGCCGATCGGCTGCCGTCAGTGGGGACGGGCCGTGTGCGCCCGCTCCCGGTCGTGCTGCTCGCGGCCGGTCTCGTCGGGTCGTTGTGGGTGTTCACCGGCGACTGGACGAACGTCGTGATCACGAGCAGCTCGTTCGCGTTCATCGCCTTGTCGCTCGTGGTGGTCACCGGGTTCGCCGGCCAATTGAGCCTGGCGCAGTGGTCGATCGCGGGCGTCGGGGCGCTCCTCGTCGGCCGCTACGCCGCGGACCTGTGGTCGATGCCGTTTCTCCTCGCCGTCGCCGTCGGCGCATTGCTCACCGTTCCCGTCGGAATGGTGGTGTCGCTGCCCGCGCTCCGCGTGCGCGGCGTGAACCTCGCGGTCACGACGTTCGCGTTGAGTCTCGTGCTCTCGACCATGGTTCTGTCGAACGACATCTACACCGGCGGGCTGTTACACCCGGCGAACATTCCTCCTCCGGAGATCTTCGGCTGGAAGATCGACGCGCTCACCCACCCGGAGCGGTACGGCACGGTCGTCATCGTCCTGCTCGCGCTCGCCGCACTCCTCGTCGCGAACCTCCGACGTGGTCCGGCGGGTCGCAGGTTGATCGCCGTGCGGGACAACGAGCGCGCTGCAGCCAGCCTGGGCATCAGCATCGTCGGCGCGAAGTTCTACGCCTTCTGTCTCGCTTCGGCCCTCGCGGGCATAGGTGGAGGTCTGATCGCGTTCCGGAACTCACGCCTGAACCTGCTCACCTTCGATTTCTTCGGGAACATCCAAGCGGTGCTCCTGGTGACCATCGGTGGTATCGGTTGGATCGGTGGTGCGCTCATCGCCGGCGCGCTGCAGGTCGCCGGGATCAGCGAGCACCTGATCACCCAGGTGATCTCGACCGAGAACTGGTACCCGGTGATCGCCGCCGTCGCGTTGCTGCTGGTGATCGTCTTCCACCCCGACGGCATCGCGTCGGACCTCGGCCGCCAAGGTTCACGCCTCATGGCGCGCGTCCGCTGCCCGACGTCTCCCCTCTCCGAGGAGGTCGACGCGGCCGGGACCGGGCGCCCGGTCACGCGAGCGATCCCGAAGCGACTGGAGCTCTCGGGCATCACCGTTCGGTTCGGCGCGGTGGTTGCACTCGACGCCGTGGATCTGACGGTGGAGCCCGGGGAGGTCGTCGGGCTCATCGGCCCGAACGGCGCGGGCAAGACGACGCTGATCGAAGCCGCGACCGGATTCGTCCGCGCCGGCGGAACGGTGTTGCTCGACGACCGGCCGATCGAACGAGCATCGCCACGGCGACGGGCGACGCTCGGCGTGACTCGTTCGTTCCAGTCGCTCGAGCTCTTCGACGACCTGACGGTGCTCGACAACATCCGGGCCGCCGCCGATGACGGGAACCCGCTGCGATACGTCCGGGACCTGGTCTGGCCCGCCCCACCGCCGCTTCCCGCGGCCGCGGCTCGCGGCGATCGATGAGTTCGCGCTGCGTGACGTCCTCGACACGAAGCCCGGCGAGCTGCCGTACGCACAGCGTCGCACGATTGCCATCGCTCGGGCGGTTGCGTCGTTCCCGTCCGTGCTGCTCCTGGACGAGCCGGCCGCCGGGCTCGACGACTGGGCGACGAACGAGCTGGCGATCCTGATCCGACGGCTCGCCGACGACTGGGGCATGGGCGTCCTGCTCGTCGAACACGACGTCGGGATGGTCATGCGCACGTGTGACCGAGTCGTCGCACTCGACTTCGGCCGCGTCATCGGACGCGGAACCCCGAGCGAGATCCGCGCCGATCCCGCGGTCGTCGCGGCCTACCTCGGCTCGTCCGAGGTCGCGACGACCGACGCCGAGAGCGCGGTCGAGTCGTGACCACTGTGCTCGCGGCCCGCGGCGTTTCGGCCGGATACGGCGCCATTCCCGTGCTGACCGATCTCGACCTTCACGTCGACGCGGGCGAGATCGTCGCGCTCATGGGCGCGAACGGCGCGGGAAAATCGACCACGCTGATGACGCTGGCCGGTCGGCTCACGGCAACGTCGGGTGAGGTCGAGTGGCTGGGGAAGCCGGTGCGGAGCCCGCTTCATCGCCGGGCGCGCGCCGGGTTGCGGTACGTGTCGGAAGAACGGTCGATCATTCGTTCGCTCTCCACGCTCGACAACCTTCGCCTCGGTCCGGGACCGGTCGGCGAGGCGCTCGACCTCTTTCCCGAGTTGCGACCCCTGCTGAAGCGTCCCGCCGGCCTGTTGTCGGGCGGAGAACAGCAGATCCTCACCCTGGCCCGTGCGCTCGCCGGGGAGCCCCGCGCTCTCCTGGCCGACGAGCTCTCGCTCGGGCTCGCGCCCCTCGTCGTCGAACGGTTGATGCAGGCCATCCGTGATGCTGCGTCGCGCGGTGTCGGTGTGCTGCTCGTCGAACAGCAGGTTCGAGCGGCGCTGACCGCCGCCGACCGCGGCTACGTGTTGCGCCGTGGCGTCGTGGCGCTGTCGGGCTCGGCAGCAGATCTCCTGACGCAGATCACTGACATCGAGGCGACCTACCTCACTGGCGTCACCGAGCCGGCCGAGCAAGGGATCCGACGAAACTCCTGATCGCCCGAGCGGACCCGGTGCCATCGTGATCACCGAGCAAGCTCCCCCGAACCGCGCCGTCTTCGAGCAGGGCTTCGGCGTGCGCGACGTCAACAAGCCCGACAAGGTCGACGCCAACACGGTGTTCGAGCTCGCGTCGGTCTCCAAGCCCCTGGCGTCCACCGTCGTCGCCGGCGCGGTGGGCGAAGGCAAGCTCTCGTGGGACGACCCGATCGTGAAGTACCTCCCGTCCTTCGCGCTGGTCGACCCCTATGTCACCGCGGACGTCACCGTGGCCGACATGTTCTCCCACCGGTCGGGCCTGCCCGACCACGCGGGGGACCTCCTCGAAGACCTCGGCCACGACCGCGAGTACGTGCTGAACGCGCTGCGCCTCGAACCGCTCGCGCCGTTCCGGGACAGCTACGCCTACACGAACTTCGGGCTCACCGCCGCGGGGGTCGCGGCGGCGAACGCCGCGGGCACGAGCTGGGAGGACCTCTCGAAGCAGGTCCTCTACGACCCCCTCATCATGACGTCGACCAGCTCGCGATTCTCCGACTACGAGAACGCGCCCGAAAAGGCGGTCAACCACGCGTTGGTCGACGGCAAGTTCGAGGCCAAGTACGTGCGCAACGCCGATGCGCGATCGCCCGCAGGCGGGGCCAGCTCGAACCTCGAGGACATGGAGAAGTGGGTGCGCCTCCGACTCGCCAACAACAAGTTCGACGGCAAGCAGGTCATCGACCAGAAGGCCCTCGAAGCCACGCGCGTACCGCACGCGGTCTCCAACCCACCGCGCTCACCCGCGGGCACGGCCGGCTTCTATGGGCTCGGGGTGGGCGTGGGCACGACGCAGCCGGTCGGATCCTGCTGAGCCACTCGGGGGCGTTCGCGCTGGGAGCGTCCACCAGCCTTCACGCGCGCCTGAACCACGCGAGCTTCGACCAGCGGCCCGGGTTCGGCGCGCGCTCGATACGCGAACGAACGGCCTCCGGCAGCAGGTGCGGCGCGTGCTCCTGCGCGGCCCTGATCAGCCGGCGCATCCCAGGGGCGACGAGGACCACGTCACCGACGACGACGGTCGGAACGGTCTCGTAGCCACGGGCCACCGAGCGGACGAAGGCCGCGGCCGCCGGGTCGTCCCAGATGTCGTGGTACTCGACGGGGAAGTCGAGCTTGCGCAGACGTCGGGCGAGAGAGGCGGAGACCGCACACCCCGGCCGGGTGAAGAACTGGATCGCCTCGGCGGTCGGAGCGCCTTGGGCGTCGGTCATCGAGATCCGCTACTTCGCTTCGACGGTGACGCCGGGAGAGAACGCGACGCGGCCCTTGATCCGGCGGGCCAGCGGTGACGGGTGCGGGTAGTACCAGGCGGCACGCGGGACGACGACGTCGTCGACCACGACGTCGGAGTACGACGCGATCCCCTTCCAGAAGCACAGTGAACGTGCGCGCGACGCACGGAAGTGCTCCGCGACAAGTGCGCTCCGCGGGAAGTAGACGTTGCCTTCGAGGTGCACGGCGTCGTCGGTCTCCGCGAGCACGACGCCGCTCCAGGAAGCCCGGTACCCCCGCGGCCGGCTCACCGGTCGAGGCCCTCGAGCGCGGATGTCGGTCGGTTCCATGCGCTCGCGGTCATCGGCATCGACATGGGACGCGCGGACGTCTCCGGCGCCGTCGATCACGGACGTCGCGGGCACCGGCACGTTCCAGGTCCCGTCGGCGTTGGCCTTGGTCAGCGACATGTCGAACTGCTCGTAGAGCGACTGCAGCTCGGCGGAGACCTTCGTCGCTCCACCCTTGCGGCCACCGGTGCCGCGCGCGTGTTCGTCGCGTCGCTCTATCTCCCGGGGGTGGACGGCACCCGCACCGCGGGCGCGACACGCGTCGTCGAAGGTTGGGTCGGGACGACGCTCGGCATCCCACTCCGGCGGATCGTCGCTCACCGGGCACGCTGATCCCGCGGGCCCGGCGCAGCGTCGCCGATCACGCCTCGTCGTGCGCCTCGTCGACCTGCTCGAGGAACTTGCGGATCTCCGACGCCCTGAACCGGCGGTGTCCACCGAGCGTGCGGATCGCGGAGATCTTGCCGGCGCGCGCCCAGCGGGTGACGGTCTTGGGGTTGACGCGGAACATCGCGGCGACTTCGGACGGGGTGAGGAGCTGTTCGGGCTCGGGAGCGGGGTTCTGGGGCATGGGTTCCTCGCAGTCGATACGGATCCTCGCCGGGGGCTCGGGGGATCGGTCCCGTATGCGCAGAGTAGCAGCTTCCGTGCACATTGGGACACTGAGTGCGCGGGCGGCTCAGACGGCGACGTGTACCCGACCCCGTCCGTCCGACACCTCTCCGACCACCCACGACTCGTGGCCGGCCGAGCGCACCGCGTCCAGGGTAGCGTTGCGGTCCTCCGGAGCTACGACGGCCAGCATCCCGAGGCCCAGGTTGAAGACGTGGGCCATCTCGTCGTCGGTGACGTCGCCGGCGGCCTGGATCTCCGCGAAGATCCGCGGTTCCTCCCACTCCCCCCGGTGCAACACGGCGTCGCAGTGCGCCGGCAGCACCCGGGCGAGGTTGTCGGGGAGCCCGCCCCCGGTGACGTGCGCGAACGCGTGCACGTCGACCCGCTCGCGCAGCTTCCGCATGGTCGGCGCGTAGATCACGCTCGGGCGGATCAGCTCGTCGCCCAGCGAATGGTGGGCGCCCTTCCACGCGGGATCATCGAGCCGGCGCCCGGCGCGGTCGAGCAGCGCCGTGCGGGCCAGCGAGTAGCCGTTGCACCGCAGGCCCGGGCTGGCGAAGCCGATCACCGCGTCGCCCGGCTTCACCTGGGCCGGGAGCGCGCGGGCGCGCTCCACCACGCCGACCGCGAACCCGACGAGGTCGAACTCGCCCGGCTCCATGAGGTCGGGATGCTCCGACATCTCCCCACCGAGGAGCGCGCACCCGGCCTGCACGCATCCGTGCGCGACGCCACCGACGATGTCGTCGATGATCTCGGGGACGAGCTTGCCGATCGAGATGTAGTCGAGGAAGAACAGCGGCTCCGCGCCCTGGACCGCGATGTCGTCCACCGACATCGCGACCAAGTCGATGCCGATGGTGTCGTAGCGACCGGTGAGCCGCGCGATGAGCGATTTCGTACCGACGCCATCGGTCGACGAGACCAGCAGCGGGTGGTCGAGACGGCGCGGGTCGAACGAGAACAGGCCACCGAACCCGCCGATGTCGCCGACGACCTCGGGCCGGAACGTGGAACGCACGTGCGCCTTGATGAGCTCGACGGCGCGCTCGCCGGCGGCGATGTCGACGCCGGCGCCCGCGTAGGTGAGCGCGGCCTCGCGGCTCGAGTCGCTCACCGTGCGGCACGGTTGGGGCGTCGGCGTCGTGCTCGAGCGCGAGCTTCGAATCGGCGAGCGGGATCGGCACCGGATAGATGCCGGACAGGCACGCGGTGCAGAACGAGTCCGACGACGCGCCGGTCGCCGCGGTGAGGCGGTCGAGCTCGAGGTAGGCGAGCGAATCGACTCCGAGGAAGTCACGGATCTCGCCGACCGACATGTCGGCCGCGAGCAGCTCGGAACGGCTGCCCGTGTCCATGCCGTAGGAGCACGGCCACTTGTAGGGAGGCGACGACACCCGGAAGTGCACCTCGGCGGCGCCCGCCTCGCGCAGCATCTGCACCACCTGCTTGGTGGTGGTACCCCGCACGATCGAGTCGTCGACCACGACGAGCTTCTTGCCCCGGATGTTCTCGGGCAGCGGGTTGAGCTTGAGCCGCACGCCCTGGCCGCGCTGCGTCTGGTTGGGCTGGATGAACGTCCGGCCGACGTAGCGGTTCTTCACCAGGCCGTCGCCGTAGGGGATGCCCGCACCGCGTGCGTACCCCTGCGCCGCGGGGATACCCGACTCGGGGATCGGCATCACCATGTCGGCATCGACGGGAGCCTGGCGGGCCAGCTCCTCACCCATGCGTTGACGGGCGGCGTGGACGCTCTTGCCGTAGAGCATCGTGTCGGGGCGCGCGAAGTAGACGAACTCGAAGAGACAGAGCTTGGGATCGGGCTCGGCGAAGCGCTCGGTGTGCACACCCGAGGCGTCGATCACGATCATCTCGCCGGGCTCGACCTCACGCACGAAGTGCGCGCCGACGATGTCGAGGGCCGCGGTCTCGCTCGCGAGCACCCAACCGCCTTCGACCCGCCCGAGCACGAGCGGCCAGAACCCGTGCGGGTCGCGCACACCGATGAGGTGCGCTTCGTCCATCATCACGAACGAGAAGCCGCCGGCGAGCCGAGGCAGCACGCGCGCCAACGCCTGCTCGAGATCCCGGCCGTCGGAGCGCGCTTCGCTCGGGTACTCGGCCGCGATCAACTCGGCGACGAGCGCGGAGTCGGTCGTGGAGTCGAGGCCGGTGTCGCCGGGCACCATGCCCGGGAGCATGCCGAGGTGCTCGGCCAGCTCGAGCGTGTTGGTGAGGTTCCCGTTGTGACCCAGCGCGAAGCCGGCGTCACCGACGGAGCGGTACACGGGCTGGGCGTTGCGCCAACTGCTCGACCCGGTGGTGGAGTAGCGCACGTGGCCGATGGCGAGATGCCCGTCGAGCGGCGCCAGACGACGCTCGTCGAACACCTGCGTGACCAGGCCCATGTCCTTCGACACGGTGATGGTCTGACCGTCGCTCACCGCGATGCCGGCCGACTCCTGGCCCCGGTGTTGGAGGGCGTACAGGCCCAGGTACGTGAGGTGGGCGACGCTCTGCCCCGGTGCGTACACGCCGAAGACGCCGCACGCGTGGCCGATCTGCGGGTCGTTCACCGCTCCAGTATCCCATGCACAGAGCCTGCAACCCACACTCCACCACCAGGATTCCCCGCACCCACCCGAGCATGTGACGATCGGGCACCGCCGGCGAGGGTCCATCGACACATGTTGGGCCAGGGGGGTCAGGGGGTGTGGCCGAGGGCGGCGGGAATGGCGTCGCGCCACGCGGAGGTGGCGGCGGTGAGGGCGACGTCGAACGCGCCCTCCGCGACGAGGCGCTCGCCCCCGGCGGTGCCGAGCCGCTGCGCGGGGACATTGGCGGAGCGGGCGCGGTCGACCAGCGCCGCGGCACGATCGGGGTCGACGGCTACGACCACCCGCGACGCCGACTCCGAGAACCAGGCCAGCGAGGGCACGAGATCGGTGCCGAGCGCGACGCGGAAGCCGCACGCTCCCGCGACCGCCATCTCGGCCAGCGTGACCGCCAGCCCGCCCTCGGCGCAGTCGTGCACACCCGACACCGCACGCTCGACCACGAGCGCGCGCGACGAGGTCGTGCAGCGCGACCGCGGTCTCGAGGTCGGCAGCCGGTGGAGTACCGCCGCGCGCGCCGTGCAGCCCCGCCCACTCGGAACCGCCGAGCTCGGGGGCGGTGTGACCGAGGAGCACGAGCGCATCACCGGCGCCGAACCGCGGTCCCGGCGGCACCGAGGTGAGCTCGTCGATCAGGCCGACGACGCCGATGACCGGGGTCGGGTCGATGTCGCGACCGCGTGACTCGTTGTAGAAGCTGACGTTGCCCCCGACGACGGGGATGCCGAGCGCGCGGCACGCCTCGCTCATGCCGTCGACCACCTCGGCGAACTGCCACATGACCTCGGGATGCTCGGGATTGCCGAAGTTCAGGCAGTTCACGAGCGCCTTGGGCACCGCGCCGACGCACGCCAGGTTGCGCGCCGATTCCATCACTGTGAGGCGGGCGCCGGCGTAGGGGTCGAGCGCGCGAGAAGCGCGCCTTGCCGTCGGTGGTGAGCGCGAGCGCGCGCCCGGTGCCCTTGAGCCGCAACACCGAGGCGTCACCGCCGGGCGCGACGACGGTGTTGAGGAAGAGCTGATGGTCGTACTGGCGGTACACCCACGACTTGTCGGCGATGGTCGGCGTGGCGAGCAGGGCGAGCAATTCCGCGGAGAGATCGCTCCCGGCCGGGAAGGCCGCGGCCAGGGCCGGCGCGGGATCGTCGGCGTGCAGCGCGGCGCGGGTCGCGGGCGGCGTCGCGGGGCGGTCGTAGACCGGGCCGTCGCCGAGACTGGCCACGGGCACGTCCGCCACCGGCCGGCGATCCGACGACAACGCGACCGGCTCGTCGCCCCGCGGCACCGGCGGGTTGGCGCCGGGCACGCCCACCGCGTCGAACAGGCCGTCGTACACACGGAAGCGGGCGGTGTCGGTGACCCGGCCGATCACCGACGCGCGAATCTCCCAGCGCCGGCACAGGGCGAGCACCGCGTCGAGGTGCTCGGGGGTGACGATGGCCAGCATGCGCTCCTGGCTCTCCGAGGTCATCACCTCGACGCCGTTCATACCGGGCTCGCGCTTGGGCATGCGGGCAAGGTCGACGTCCATCCCGGCGCCGGTCTTCGCCGCGGTCTCCGAGGCCGCGCACGAGATGCCCGCGGCGCCGAGGTCCTGGACGCCGATCGCGAGGCCGGCGTCGAGGAGCTCCAGGCACGCCTCGATCAGCCGCTTCTCCTCGAACGGGTCGCCGACCTGCACCGAGGGCCGCTTGGCGTCGTCACCCTCGACGAACCCGGCCGACGCCAGCACGCTCGCACCGCCGATGCCGTCCCGGCCGGTCGCCGAACCGAGCAACACCGCGACGTTGCCGACCCCTTCGGCCTTCGCCAGGACGAGCCGCTCGACCGGCAGGACACCCAGGCAGAGGACGTTGACGAGCGGGTTCTCGCGGTAGCACTCGTCGAACACGACCTCGCCGCCCACCGTGGGCACGCCGACCGCGTTGCCGTAGCCGCTGATGCCGGCGACGACGCCCTCGAACAGGTAGCGCGTACGTCCGTCGTCGAGCGGACCGAAGCGCAACGGGTCCATCAACGCGATCGGGCGGGCGCCCATCGAGAACACGTCGCGGATGATGCCGCCCACCCCGGTGGCCGCGCCCTGGTAGGGCTCGACCGCCGAAGGATGGTTGTGGCTCTCGATCCGGATGGCGACGGCCAGGCCGTCTCCCACGTCGATCACTCCCGCGCCCTCGCCGGGACCCACGAGCACCCACGGCGCTTCGGTGGGGAAGCGACCGAGGTAGCGCTTCGACGACTTGTAGGAGCAGTGCTCCGACCACATCACCGCGTACATCGCGAGCTCGAGCTCGGTCGGCTCGCGTTCGAGCACGTCGACGATCGCGCCGAGCTCGTCGTCGGTGAGCCCCAATTGCCGGTGGATCGGTTGCGGTGGCACTGGCGCGGCGTCGCTCATGAGTCGGGACGCATCGTAGCCAAGGCTCTCTTTCGTCCCTGGGTCTCGCGCGGTCGGGCGCCGCTATGTATGAATAGCGTCCGACGTGATACAACCAATACGCCCGAAAGTCGCGCAGGACTTGGCCAAGGAGAACCGACCATGGCGAAAGCCGCTACTCGTACCATGACCCCGCAGCACAAAGCTGCACTCGCCGAAGGGCGTTCCGAGGGCCGGGCGGTGAAGAATTACCTCGAGGCATTGCAGCAGAACCGCCCCCGGCGGGGCCGCAAACGAACGCCGGATTCCATCAAGAAGCGGTTGGCCGCGATCGACGCCCAGTTCGACGACGTGTCCGCGCTCCAGCAGCTCCAGCTCGTCCAGGAGCGCATGGACCTGAACCGGGAGCTCGAGGCCATGAACACCAAGGTCGACCTCTCGGCGCTGGAGTCCGCGTTCGTGAAGACCGCGGCCCAGTACGCGCAGCGCAAGGGCATCTCCTACGCCGCGTGGCGTGAGCTGGGGGTCTCCGCCGACGTGCTGAAGAAGGCCGGGATCGCCCGGGCCTCCTAGCCCCGATCGCTACACGCGGGCGGCGGCGCGGTCACGCGCCGCCGTGAGCATCGACTCCAGCAACACGACGCCGTCGGCACTCCCCAACAGGGGAGAGCTGGCGCGTTCCGGGTGGGGCATGAGCCCCACCACGTTGCCCGCTTCGTTGCTGATCCCCGCGATGTCATCCAGGCTGCCATTGGGGTTCTGCACGTAGCGCACCACGATCCGGTCTTCGTCGTGCAGACGCGCCAAGGTCGCGTCGTCGCAGACGTAATTGCCCTCGAAATGGTTGATGGGAATGCGCAGCACCGCGCCCACCGTCGCCTGGTTGGTGAGCACCGACCGCGTGCTCACCACCTCGAGCTCCACGGTGTCGCACACGAAGGTGAGCCCGGTGTTCTTCTGCAGGGCGCCGGGGAGCAACCCCGCTTCGGTCAGCACCTGGAATCCGTTGCAGATCCCGACGACCGGGCCCCCGCTGGCCGCGTGCTCGGTGACGGCGTCCATCACCGGCGAGAACCGGGCGATCGCCCCGGTGCGGAGGTAGTCACCGTGGGCGAAGCCGCCGGGGACGACGACCACGTCGACGCCGCGCACGGTGCGGTCACCGTGCCAGAGCAGCTCGGCCTCGGCTCCGAGCTGTTCGACCGCCCAGACGACGTCGAGCTCGCAGTTGGTGCCCGGGAACACGACGACGCCGACCCGCGCGCTCACGCCTGCACCATCACTTCGTCGAGCTCCACGGTGTAGCGCTCGATCACCGGGTTGGCGAGCAGACGCCGGCACATGTCGTCGACCTGGGCGCGGGCCTCGGACTCCGACGGCGCCTCGAGGGCCAACCGGATCGTCTTGGCGATCGACACTCCGGTGACGTTGTCGTAGCCGAGCGCGGGCAGCGCGCGTTCCACCGTCGCCCCTTGCGGATCCAGCACCCCCGGCAGGTGGGTGACGTCGATGCGTACCGCGAATCTCATTCGTCGTCTCCGTACCAGGCGTCGAAGCTGCGTCCGCTCACCTGCTCGTAGGCCTCCACGTACCTCGCCCGCGTGCCGGCGATCACGCTCTCGGGCATGCGCGGGACGGGCGGTCGCTTGTCCCAGCCGATCGAGAGGTAGTGGTCGCGCACGTACTGCTTGTCGAACGACGGCGGCGACGTGCCGACCGCGTACTCCTCCGCGCCCCAGTACCGCGACGAGTCGGGCGTGAGCATCTCGTCGATGACCAGGAGCTCGCCGTCGACCTCGCCGAACTCGAGCTTGGTGTCGGCGAGGATCAGGCCCCGCGCCGCGGCGTGCGCGGCGCCGAACGTGTAGATCGCGAGGGTGAGCTCGCGCAGCTCCTCGTAGCGGTCGGAACCGACGAGCTCCGCCGCCTCGGCGTCGCCCAGGGGGAGGTCGTGCCCTTCGTCGGCTTTGGTGGTGGGCGTGAAGATCGGCGTGGGGAGGCGCTCGGCCTGGCGCAGCCCCGCGGGCAGCGGCCGGCCCGCGACCGTGCCGGTCTGCTGGTAGTCCGACCACGCCGAGCCGAAGAGGTAGCCCCGCGCCACGCACTCGAGCCGTACGGGTTGCGCCGCCTTCACCAGCATCGCCCGACCCGCGATCTCCGGTCCGGCGGTCTCGGGGAAGTCGGTGGGGTCGGACGAGACGAGGTGGTTGGGCGCGAGGTGGGCCGTCAGCTCGAACCAGAACGTCGACAGCGCGGTGAGCACCCGCCCCTTGTCGGGGATGAGGTCGGGGAGCACGACGTCGAACACCGAGCACGCGGTCGGAAGCGACCACGAGCATGCGGTCGTGGTCCACCTCGTAGAGCTCGCGGACCTTGCCCGTGTAGTGGTGTGGGAGCGAGAGCTTGCTCACGCGGCCGGCTCCGTGCCCGAACCGCGGGTGTCGAGCGGGCCGAGTGCGTCGAGGGCGGCGAACGTGCGGTCGATGTTGGCCAGCGCCGCGGTGAGATCGAAACACGCAGCGAGGCGGTCGTCGCCGAGGGCGGCGACGACGTCGGCGTCTTCACGCAACACGTCGAGGAACGGTCGGCGTGACTCCCACGTGCGCATGGCGTTGCGCTGCACCGCGCGGTACGCGTCGTCGCGCGTCATCCCCGACTCGACCAGCGCGAGCAGCACCGGTTGGCTGAACACGAGGCCGTAGGACGCGTCGAGGTTCTCCTGCATCCGTTCGGGATACACGTGCATGCCGTCGACGATGCTACGGAACTTGACCAGGACGTAGTAGGCGAGCTGCAACGAGTCGGGAAGGACGATGCGCTCGACCGACGAGTGCGAGATGTCGCGCTCGTGCCACAGTGCGACGTTCTCGAGCCCGGCCTGGAGGTTGCTCCGCAACACCCGGGCGAGGCCGCTGAGCTGTTCGGCCTTCACCGGGTTCCGCTTGTGCGGCATCGCACTGGAGCCCTTCTGGGATCCGGTCCGGAACGGCTCCTCCACCTCGCGCACCTCGGTGCGCTGGAGGTGGCGGATCTCGGTGGCGAACGCCTCGACGCTGGCTCCCACCGACGCGCACGCGTAGAGCAGCTCGGCGTGACGGTCACGGGCGATCACCTGGGTGGCGGGCACCGCGGCGAGCCCGAGCGCCTCGCACACGTAGGCCTCGACCGCGGGGTCGATGTTGGAGTAGGTGCCGACGGCGCCCGAGAGCTTGCCCACCGCGATCCCCCGACGGGCGCGGGTGAGCCGCTCACGGTCGCGGTGCACCTGCATCGCCCAGAGCGCGAGCTTGGCGCCGAAGGTGGTGGGCTCGGCGTGCACCCCGTGGGTGCGACCGGCCATCGGGACGGCCCGGTAGGCCCGGGCCTGGACGGCGATCGCCGCCTCCAGGGCGGCGGCCGCCTCCAGGACGAGGTCGCAGGCCTGGACCAGGACCACCGAGAGAGCGGTGTCGACGACGTCGCTCGAGGTGAGGCCATAGTGCAGCCAGGAGCCGGCGGGCGCGCCGATCCGCTCCTGGACCACGTCGACGAAGGCGGCGACGTCGTGCTCGGTGGTCAATTCCCGCTCGTGGACGGCCTCGACCGTGAACCCGGCCCGTTCCCGGACGGCGACGGCGTCGGCGGCGGGCACCACCCCCAATTTCGCCCAGGCCTCGGTGGCGAGGATCTCCACCTCCAGCCAGGCGCGGAAGCGGGCCTCGTCGGTGAAGAGGCCGGCAATCTCAGGCAGTGCGTAGCGGTCTATCAAGGCGGCCCTTCCTCCTGCCGAACACTCTACGAGCCGGGAATGGTGTGGACCCGCCCAACCATGGGGGCGGGACGGGGCGAATTGGGGCGAGTCATGAAGGCCGAGGAGGTCGATCGGGGGTGGTGAACTGCACGAAGCACTGGACCGAACACGCGGTCGCGCAATGCGAGACCTGTGGCCAGCACTGGTGCGCGGTCTGCCTCGTCCCCCCGCCGAAGGACGGGGGCCCGTTGCGGTGCATCCCGTGCTCCCTCGTCATCGCGGGGGTGCGGACCCGCCGCCGGGTGCGCTGAGCGCGGCGGCCGCGGCGATGTCGCCGCGGTACTGCATCCCGTCCCACCGGATGAGCCCGACCGCTTCGTAGGCACGCGTCCCGCGCCACCGCGAGGTCGGCGCCCGTCGCGGTGACGTCCAGCACCCGTCCACCTGCGGTCTGCAACCTGCCGTGCTCGTCGCGGGCGGTTCCCGCGTGGAAGATCGTGACGTTGTTCACCGATTTCGCCACGTCGATCCCGGTGATGACGTCGCCGGTACGCGCCGAGGTCGGGTAGCCCTCGCTGGCGAGCACGACGGTGACGCAGGCGTCGGCGGAGAACGCGACCTCGAGGGGTGCCCCGGCGGCCGCGGCGCGCAGGAGCTCGGCGAAGTCCGACGTGATCCGCGGGAGCACCACCTGGCACTCGGGGTCGCCGAAGCGCACGTTGTACTCGATCACCTTCGGGCCGTCGGCCGTGAGCATCATCCCGGCGTACAACACGCCGCGGTAGTCGGCGCCATTGCGGGCCAGCCAGCGCAAGGTGGGGCGCACCACGCGCTCCATCACGGAGTCGACGGTGGCGTCGCTGACGATCGGCACCGGTGAATACGCGCCCATCCCACCGGTGTTGGGCCCGGAATCACCTTCACCGACCCGTTTGAAGTCCTGCGCGGGCGCGAGCGCGAGCGCGGCGTCGGGATCGCCGTTGCACACCACGAGGAGCGACAGCTCCGGGCCGGTGAGCCCTTCCTCGATGACGAGGGTCCGGCCCGCGTCACCGAACGCCTCGCCGGAGAGATAGGCCCGCACCGCGTCGCGCGCCTCGGTGAGCGACTCGGTGACGACGACACCCTTCCCCGCGGCGAGACCGTCGGTCTTCACGACGTACGGGGCGCGAACTCCTCCAGGAACGCGAGCGCGCGCTCGGTCTCGTCGGCGCCGAACGCGGCGTGGCGCGCGGTGGGGACACCGGCATCGGCCAGCGCGTGCTTCATCCAGGCCTTGGAACCCTCGAGCCGCGCGCCCGCGGCGTCGGGACCGAACACGAGACGGCCCCTCGACCGCACCGCGTCGGCGACGCCGGCGACGAGCGGCACCTCGGGACCGACGACGACGAGGTCGACGGTCAGATCGTCGGCGAGCTCCGCGACCGCGGCGCGGTCGGCGACGTCGACGGGGAAGCGCAACGCGAGCTCCGCGATGCCCGGATTGCCGGGCGCGGCGAACACCTCGGGCGCCCCGGGCGAACGTCGCAATGCCCACACCAGCGCGTGCTCACGCCCACCCGAACCGACGACGAGGACCCGCATGCCTCTGCGCTCAGGCGGCGCGGGGGAGCACGACCGTCTGGGCGCGGTCGGGACCGACACCGACGAAGCTGATCGGCACGCCGACGACCTCTTCCACGAAGCGCAGGTAGTCACGCGCCTCGGCCGGGAAGTCCTCGACCTGCCCGCACTGGTCGATGTCGCAGCGCCAGCCCGGCAAGGTCTCGTACACCGGGCGCACCTTGTGCAACACCGACTGGTGATACGGCACGTGGTCGTAGCGCGTGCCGTCTTCCCCTTCGTAGGCGACGCACACCTTGAGCTCGGCGAACGGTGCGAGCACGTCGAGCTTCGTGACGGCGATCTCGCTGCACGTGTTGAGCCGCACCGCGTGACGCAGCATCACGAGGTCGAGCCAGCCCGGACGACGTCGCCGACCGGTGTTGGTACCGAACTCGTGCCCGCGCTCGACCAACTCGTCACCGACCGCGTCGCCGTCGAACAGCTCGGTGGGGAACGGACCGCTGCCGACGCGCGTGACGTAGGCCTTGGCCACGCCGATCACGCGGTCGATCGCCCGCGGGCCCACGCCCGCGCCGGTGCACACGCCGCCGGCCACCGGATTCGACGACGTGACGAACGGATACGTGCCGTGGTCGAGGTCGAGATAGGTCGCCTGTGCGCCCTCGAACAGCACCGGTCGACCGGCGTCGAGCGCCTCGTGCACCCGGTGGACGGTGTCGTCGATCATCGGCTCGAGGCGCGGCACCATGGCGAGGTAGCGCTCGCAGATCTCGTCGGCGTCGAGCGGCAGGCGGTTGTAGACCTTGGCCAGCACCCCGTTCTTCTCGCGCAGCGCGAGCTCGAGCTTCTCGCGGAAGATCTTGGCATCGAGCAGGTCCTGCACGCGCAGCCCGACCCGCAGCGCCTTGTCCGCGTAGGCCGGGCCGATGCCCCGCTTCGTGGTGCCGAGCTTGTTCTTGCCCAGGAACCGCTCCGTCACCCGGTCGAGCTCCTGGTGGTACGGCATGATCAGGTGCGCGTTGCCCGACAGCTTCACGCGCGAGGTGTCGACACCCTTGCCCTCGAGCATGTCGAGCTCGGCGATGAGCACCGCGGGATCGACCACCACGCCGTTGCCGATGACGGCGGTCACGTGGGGGTAGAGCACGCCGCTCGGCACCAGCTGGAGGGCGAACACCTCGCTGCCGACCACGATGCGGTGGCCCGCGTTGTGACCACCCTGGTAGCGGACGACGAGGTCGCTCTCCCGGGCCAGGTAGTCCGTGAACCGGCCCTTGCCCTCGTCACCCCACTGGGTGCCGACGATCACCGTGCCTGGCACGCCAGCCCCCAGATGATCGGCCCCCCGGGAAACGCAACATCAACAGGTGTCACGTTGACGAGATCGTAGTCGACCCGGGCCCGATGCTCCCCGAGCATGTGCCGATCGAGGGCGTCATGTAGCACCGGATCGACACATGTTCGGCGGGGAGGGGTTCAGTCCACGGTGACGGGGCGCTGACTGGCGAAGGTGAGGCCGCCGTCGGCGGTGGCGTCGACCACCACGATGTCGCCGTCGTGGTACTCGCCCTTGAGCAGCGCCAGCGCGACCGGATCGCTGACCTCCCGTTGGATCACCCGCTTGAGCGGGCGCGCCCCGAAGTCGGGGTCGTAGCCCGTGCGGGCGATGTGCGCCAGCGCCGATTCGGTGAGCTCGAGGCCGAGACCGCGCTCGGCCAGGCGCCCCCGCAGCTGGTCCACCTGGATCTCCACGATGCGCTCGATGTGCGCTTCGCCGAGCCGGTGGAACACCACGATCTCGTCGATCCGGTTCAGGAACTCGGGCTTGAAGTGGTTCCGGACGATGTTCATCACGACCGGCTCGTCGGCACCGCCGCCGAGGTTGCTCGTCATGATGAGCACCGTGTTGGTGAAGTCGACGGTGCGACCCTGGCCGTCGGTGAGACGGCCGTCGTCGAGGAGCTGCAGCAGCACGTTGAAGACGTCGGGGTGGGCCTTCTCGATCTCGTCGAGCAGCACGACCGCGTAGGGCCGGCGGCGCACCGCCTCGGTGAGTTGACCGCCCTCCTCGTACCCGACGTAGCCAGGAGGCGCGCCGACGAGGCGCGACACGTTGTGCTTCTCCTGGTACTCCGACATGTCGATGCGGACCATCGCCTTCTCGTCGTCGAAGAGGAAGTCGGCGAGCGTGCCGCGCCAGCTCCGTCTTGCCCACGCCGGTCGGGCCCAGGAACAGGAACGAGCCGATCGGACGGTTGGGATCGGAGAGCCCCGCGCGCGAGCGACGGATCGCGTTCGCGACCACGCGCACGGCGTCGTCCTGACCGATCACGCGGTCGTGCAGCACGTCTTCCATGCGGACGAGCTTGCTCATCTCGCCCTCCATGAGCCGGCTCACCGGGATGCCGGTCCACTTGGCGACGATCTCGGCGACGTCCTCCTCGTCGACCTCCTCCTTCAGCATCTGCTGATCGGACTGGAGCTCGTTCAGACGCTCGGTCTTCACCGTGATCTCGGCGTCGAGCTCACGCATGGTGCCGTACCGCAGCTGCGCCGCCGACTCGAGGTCGCCCTCACGCTCGGCCTTCTCGGCCTCGATGCGAGCGTTCTCGAGGCGTTCCTTGAGCTCACGGATCTCGGCGATCGCATCCTTCTCGTTCTGCCAGTGGGCGACCATCGCGTCGCGATCCTCGGCCAGGGTCGCCAGCTCCTCCTCGAGCGCGGCGAGCCGCTGCTTCGACGGCTCGTCGGTCTCCTTGGCCAGCGCCGCCTTCTCGATCTCGAGCTGGCGGATCCGGCGCTCGACCACGTCGATCTCGAACGGCATCGAGTCGATCTCGATGCGCAGGCCGCGACGCGGCCTCGTCGATCAGGTCGATCGCCTTGTCGGGCAGCTGACGGGCGGGGATGTAGCGGTGCGAGAGCACCGCCGCGGCCACCAGCGCGGCGTCCTGGATGCGGACGCCGTGGTGCACCTCGTAGCGCTCCTTCAGACCGCGCAGGATGGCGACGGTGTCCTCCACCGAGGGCTCCCCCACGAACACCTGCTGGAACCGGCGCTCGAGCGCGGCGTCCTTCTCGATGTACTTGCGGAACTCGTCGAGCGTGGTCGCGCCGATCATGCGCAGCTCACCGCGCGCGAGCATCGGCTTGATCATGTTGCCGGCGTCCACCGCGCCCTCGGCGCCACCGGCACCGACGATGGTGTGCAACTCGTCGACGAACGTGACGACCTCGCCGTCGCTGTCGACGATCTCCTTGAGGACGGCCTTCATGCGGTCCTCGAACTCGCCGCGGTACTTGGCGCCCGCGACCATCGCCCCGATGTCGAGCGCGACGAGCCGCTTGTTGCGGAGGCCCTCGGGCACGTCACCTTCGACGATGCGCCGGGCGAGGCCTTCGGCGATGGCGGTCTTGCCGACGCCGGGCTCACCGATCAGGACAGGGTTGTTCTTGGTGCGGCGCGAGAGCACCTGGATGACGCGCCGGATCTCCTCGTCGCGGCCGATGACCGGGTCGAGCTTGCCCTTGCGGGCGTCCTCGGTGAGATCGCGGCCGTACTTCTCGAGCGCCTGGTACTGCTCCTCGGGGTTCTCGCTGGTGACGCGGTGGCTGCCGCGCACCTCCTGCAGCGCGGCGAGGACGGCGTCATGGGTGACGCCGAGGCTGCGGAGCAGGTCGCCGACCCCCCCGGCCACCTCGCTCATGGCGAGCAGCAGGTGCTCGGTCGACAGGTAGTCGTCGCCGAGGGTCGAGCGCTCGGCGTCCGCCGCCTCGAGCACCGCGTAGGAACCCTGCGACAACTGGGCCTGCTGGGCAGTCTCGCCGTAGACCTTGGCCAACCGTCGAGAGCGCGTCGTCGACGCGGTCGCGCACGGTCTTGCTCGACACGCCGATCCGCTCGAGGACCGGCAGCACCACGCTTTCGGGCTGGCCGACGAGCGCCGCGAGCAGGTGCTCGGGCGTGACCTGCGAGTGGTTCAGCTCGCGGGCGAGCGCCTGGGCGGCGCCCAGCGCCTCACCGGTCTTGCGGGTCAGCTTGTTGGGGTCGAGCGGCATACGTCCACCTCGGAGTGAGAGGAATCTGTCCCCAAAGTTGACAACACCACTGTCAAGTTTATTCCGGATCCGGGCCCGCGCCGCCCGGAGCCGCTCACCCCGTGAACTTGGGCGTGATCACCAGCGGTGCCGGCGCGATGACCTCGACCTCCACCGCGCCGACGTCACACCCGGTGCCCTGGGGACGGGTCACGCCCCGCTGGTCGACGTCGATGCCCACCTGGGTGCACGCCGAGGGCGGGATGGCGTCGAGCAGCGGGCTGCCCGTGAGCGGCAGCAGGGTCTGGGTCGGGCCGCCGTTCGCCTGGAGCGGGCCGAGCACCGGGTCGTTGGGCGTCTTGACGTTGCTGGTGGAGGAGGTGAAGCCACACGACGTGTCGTCGGAGAACTCGTAGCCGCCGTCGACCGTGGCCTCGAGGGTCTCGCAGTTCGGGCCGCCGTTCGGCACGGCCACCACGCTCCCGAAGGAGCGCAGCGCCTCGGCCGTGATGTTGGCAGCGTTGTTCGTGCCGCTGAACTGGGCGTGTGCCCCCCGGCGGGCCGACGCCTGCTTGGGCCCGGCGCCCGTGCTCGTGTTGTCGGTCATGGTGACGTAGCCGAGGTCGAGCGGACCGTCGATGTTGACCGCACCGTCAGCCGCCTGGCTGTTCCCCGTGATGGTCGAGTCGACGAACTCCGCCGAGCTGGAACCCACCTGGCTCGCCTCGAACTCGCCGTTCGCCATCTGCACGGCACCGCCGGAATCCTGCGAGGTGTTGCCGTTGAAGGTGCTGCCGAACACATGGAGGGTCGTGTCGCTGCCGAAGGTGCCGATACCGCCACCCCAGCCACCGCTGTTGCCGGTGAACGTCGAGTTCGAGACCTCGACCGTGGCGGGATCCTCGGTGTCGAGCGCTCCGCCGCCGTCGCTGTCGGCGGTGTTGCCAGTGAAGGTCGAGCCGGTGACCGTCAGCTCGTAGCCGGTCCCCGCGGCGGCGCCGGGTTGGGCGCCCCCCTGCTCGAACGCACCGCCCCACCCGCCGCTCGTGTTGCCGCTGAACGTGGATCCGTCGATGGTGGTCGAACCGAGAGCGGAGAAGACCCTGACCCCACCTCCGTCACCGTTCGTGGCGTCGTTGTCGCCGATGGTGGAACCGGTGATCGAGAGGTTGCCCGACGTCGCGATCCCGCCGCCGCTGTCGCTGGCCGTGTTCCGCGTGAAGGTGGCGCCATGGAGGGTGACGTCGTTCCCGGAGTCCTGCAAGAGCCCGCCGCCGGACCCGTCGACGTTGCCGCCCGTGACGGTGACGTTGTTCAGCGTGATCGCGGACTGCGTGTAGAGGACGCGGTCAGGGCAGGTCTGCGCGATCGTGGCGCCGTTGCCCTCGATGGTGACCGCGCCGCTGATCTCGACGTCGCCCCAACCCGGGGACCCCTCGGCGGCGTTGGGCACGGGCGGGTCGCAGATCGTGAGGTCGTAGGTCGCGCCGGCGGTGAGCACGACGACGTCGCCGTCGCTCGCGGTCTCGAGCACACCGCGCAGCGAGGTGCTGGTGCCGTCGTCAGCCGTGTTGGTGACGGTGATGGTGTCGGCCGAGGCGGGACCGGCGAAGGCGACGAGGGCGCCGACCGCTCCGCCGAGCGACAACGAGAGGGCGGCGACGCCGGTGAGCGCGCGACGTGGGAGGAGACGCGAGGGGGTCATGTGCTCCAGAGCCTTCCGGTTCGTACCGCACACCGCGGTGAAACTCGGCGAGAGAGTACACCGATCACCGGGGTCGGCGAGCTGATGGTCGCGGAAGCGCCGGAGGGCCGACGGACGACGCCGGGCCTTCGGTCGCAACTCGACGAGGTGGTGGTCGGTCAGCCGGTGAACTTCGGCGTGACGATCACGGCCGGGGAAGGCTCGGGGGCCGGCGCCGCTTGGACCTCGACGGCACCGATGTCGCAGTTGCCACCCGCCACCTCAGGCCGGGTGAAACCACGCTGGTCGGTCGTGATCCCACTCGCCGGGCCCGTCTGACAGGCCGCGGTCGGAATGGCATCGACCAAGGGGCTGCCGGTCTGTGGCAGCAAGGTCTCGGTCGGGCTCCTGAAAAACCTCGGGGACCGTAGCAGAGAATTCGAGCCCCGGGGGTGACTTCAGCGGCGGGGGACGCGCACGACGGCACGGCTCACCGGCACGAGGTCACGCCGGTAGCTGCGATGGACGTCGCGGACCGCGGCCTGAAGGTCTTCCCGGGCCCGGCTGAGGGCCTCGCGCAGGCCGGCCACCTGGTCGCGCACCTCCTCCAGCTCCGCCTCGAGCTCGAGGATCCTCCGGACCCCGGCCAGGCTCACCCCCTCGTTGGTGAGCTCCTGGATTCGCTGGAGGAGGGCGATGTCGCGATCGGAGTAGCGGCGGCTGCGCCCCTCCGTGCGGCTCGGTTCGATGAGGCCCTTGCGCTCGTAGATCCGCAGGGTCTGCGGATGCACGCCCGCGAGCTCGGCCGCCACCGAGATGATGTAGAGGGCCCGCTGGTCGTCGTCCATCACCTACACCCCCAGGTGCTCTCGCGGATTGCCCGGGAGCTTGGCCGCCAATTCCTCGACCGCGGCGCGGGCGTCGTCGTCGAGATCCTGGGGGACCACGACGTCGAAGGTCACGAGCAGGGCGCCCGGATCGCCCGACGCCCGCGGGATGCCCCGGCCCCGGACCCGCACCGTCTTGCCGGTCTGGGTACCCGGTGGCACCTTCACCGTGACCGGCGCTTCGAGCGTGGGCACCTTCACCTGCGCACCGAGCACCGCCTCCGCGAACGTGACCGGCACCTTCACGGTGAGGTCCCACTTGCCGCTGCGGGCGAAGATCGGGTGGGGGGCGACGTGCACCACCACGTAGAGGTCTCCGGGTGGTCCCCCGTTGCGTCCGGGGGTGCCCCGGCCCTTCACCCGGATGCGCTGGCCATCGTCGACGCCGGCGGGGATGCGGACCTTCACCGTGCGCGGCCGCACCTCGATGCCGCGACCCTTGCAGTTCTTGCACTTGTCCTTGACGACGCTCCCGCCGCCACCGCACGTGGGACACACCTGCGAGAACGAGAACGGACCCTGGTCGACCGCCACCGAGCCGGCACCCCCGCACGTGGGGCAGACCTCGGGGAAGGTGCCGGGCTTCGCGCCCGTGCCGTTGCACACGTGGCAGGGCGCTTCCGACGTGATGTTCACGGAGGTCGTGACCCCGTGCACCGCCTCGAGGAAGTCGAGGTGGAGCTCGGTCTCGATGTCGTTGCCCCGTTGCGGCCCGGCGGGCCCAGGCGCGCGGCCGCGCCGCCCGCCGGCACGACCGCCGCCGAAGAGGTTCCCGAAGATGCCGCCGAGGTCGCCGAGGTCCTCGACGCGGATGTTGCCGTCGAAGCCCCCGAACCCCGGACCGGCGCCCCCGAAGCCACCGGGGCCACCTGGACCGACGCCGGACGCGACCATCTCGCGGACTTCGTCGTACTCCTTGCGCTTGGCCGAGTCGCCGAGCACGTCGTGCGCGGCGGAGATCTCCTTGAAACGGTCCTCGGCGTCCTTGTCGCCGGCGTTCGCGTCGGGGTGGTACTGCTTCGCCAGCTTGCGGTAGGCGCGCGTGATCTCCTTCTCCGACGCGTCGGGGGACACACCGAGCTCGGCGTAGTAGTCCTTGTCGAACCACTCTCGTTGGGGCGCCATCTCTCCTGCTCGTACCGCGGCTAGGCGCGCGTCACGCGGACCATCGCGGGGCGCAGCACCCGGCCCTTGAGCCGGTAACCGGTCCGCATGGTCTCGGCGACGTGCGGCTCGCCGGAGCCGTCGTCCTGCATCACCGCTTCGTGCTCGTTGGGGTCGAACGCGCTGCCGTCCGCCTCGATGCGCTCGAGACCGGCCTTCTGCAGCACGGTGACGAGCTGGGTGTGGATCCCCTCTACCCCGTCGCGCAGCTTCTCGTGCTCAGCCGCGTCGACCGATCCCAGGCTGCCGAGCGCGCCGTCGAACGAGTCGAGGACCGGGAGCAGGTCCTCGATGAGCCGTTCCGTGGCCCGCTCGACGAGCGCGGTCTGCTCGCGCAGCACCCGCTTGCGGTAGTTCTCGAAGTCGGCCTGGACCCGCCGCAGCGTGTCGACCAGCTCGGCCCGCTCGCCCTCGAGCTGCGAGAGGTCGGTCTCGACGGCAGCCTCGGCTTCGGCGACCGAGGCCTCCGCCTCGGCCGCCTCGTCCTCGAACGCGTCACTCATCGCTTCCCGCTTTCGGCGCTGCGCGCCGGGCCGCTCGGGCCCCGCGCCGTGCCCGAATCGGATCGGTGCGCGGTGACGGCGCTCACGCGCTCTGCTCGCCGGGCTCGTCGACGATCTCGGCGTCGGCGACCTCGTCGTCGTCGGGCGCGGTCGCACCCGCGCCGGCGCCACCGGCGTCGGTCGCGTTCTGCGCGGCCTGGGCCTGGGCGTAGAGCCGCTGCGCGAACTCCTGGCTCACGCTCACGAGCTGCTCGTGGGCGCGCTTCACCGCGTCGACGTCGGCGCCGGCGAGGGAGTCCTTCAGCTCCTTGAGCGCGGCGTCCATCTTCTCCTTGTCGTCGGGCTGGACCTTGTCGGCCTGGTCCTTGAGGAGCTTCTCGGTCTGGAACACGAGCGAGTCGGCGTTGTTGCGGATCTCCGCCTCCTCACGGCGGACGCGGTCCTCCTCGGCGTGCGCCTCGGCCTCCTTCATCATCCGCTCGATCTCGTCCTTGCTCAGGGCGGTACCGCCCGTGATGGTCATCTGCTGCTCACGGCCGGTGCCGAGGTCCTTGGCCGACACGTGCACGATGCCGTTGGCGTCGATGTCGAACGTGACCTCGACCTGCGGCACACCACGCGGCGCCGGCGGGATGCCGACGAGCTGGAAGGTTCCCAGCAGCTTGTTGCGGTAGGCCATGTCACTCTCGCCCTGGAGCACCTTGATCTCCACGCTGGGCTGGTTGTCGTCGGCGGTGGTGAACACCTCCGAGCGCTTGGTGGGGATCGTGGTGTTGCGCTCGATGAGCTTGGTCATGATCTGACCCTTGGTCTCGATCCCGAGCGACAAGGGCGTCACGTCGAGGAGCAGGATGTCCTTCACGTCGCCCTTCAGCACACCGGCCTGGAGGGAGGCGCCGACCGCGACGGCTTCGTCGGGGTTCACGCCCTTGTCGGCGTCCTTGCCGGCGATCTCCTTCACGAGGTTCGCCACCGCGGGCATGCGGGTCGAGCCGCCCACGAGGATCACGCGGTCGATGTCGTCCTTGTTGAGGCCGGCGTCTCTGATCGCCTGCTCGAAGGGGCCGCGGCAGGAGTCGAGGAGGTCGGCGGTGAGCTCCTGGAACTTGGCGCGGGTGAGCGACAGGTCGAGGTGCAGCGGGCCCTCGCTGGTGGCCGTGATGAACGGCAGGTTGACCGTGGTCTCCTGCAGCGACGAGAGCTCGATCTTGGCCTTCTCCGCCGCCTCCTTCAGGCGCTGCACGGCCATCTTGTCGGCCGAGAGGTCGACGCCGTGCGCGTTCTTGAACTCGCTGACCAGCCAGTCCATGACCCGTTGGTCCCAGTCGTCACCCCCGAGGTGCGTGTTCCCGGCAGTCGACTTGACCTCGAACACACCCTCGCCGAGGTCGAGCACCGACACGTCGAAGGTGCCGCCGCCGAGGTCGAACACGAGGATCGTCTGGTCGTTGTCCTTGTCGAGCCCGTAGGCGAGCGCGGCCGCGGTGGGCTCGTTGATGATGCGCAGCACCTCGAGGCCCGCGATCTCGCCGGCCTCCTTGGTGGCCTGGCGCTCGGCGTCGCCGAAGTAGGCGGGGACGGTGATGACAGCCTGGGTGACGGTGTCACCGAGGTAGGCCTCGGCGTCGCGCTTGAGCTTCTGCAGGATGCGGGCCGAGATCTCCTGGGAGTTGTAGGCCTTGCCGTCGATGTCGATCGACCAATCGGTGCCGATGTGGCGCTTGACCGACCGGATCGTGCGGTCGGGGTTGGTGATCGCCTGGCGCTTGGCCACCTCTCCCACGAGGACCTCGCCGGTCTTGGAGAACGCCACGACCGACGGCGTGGTGCGCGAACCCTCCGAGTTGGGAGCGACGACGGGCTCGCCGGCTTCGAGAACCGAGACGACTGAATTGGTGGTGCCGAGGTCGATTCCGACGGCCTTGGACATGGGCGTTGCCTCCTGGCGAGAAACTTCGGGGGGACTTGCAGGTAGATGATGCTAGAACCTTGAGTGTTCCTGTATCAACTTTGACTCTCGGCAAGACATTCCCGCACCTTGACTGGCCGGGTTAGATTTCTGCCGTGGCGCGATCCGATCCGTTCGTCGAGACCCTCGCGACCGTCCCGCTCTTCTCGGCCTGCTCCAAGAAGGAGCTGCAGATGGTGGCCAAGAGCGCCGAGCACGTGATCGTCCCCCCGGGCAAGGTCGTGGTCACCGAGGGCGCAGCCGGGACCGAGTTCTTCGTCATCATCGACGGCCGGGCCCGGGTCGAGCGTCACGGCCGGCAGGTGGCCGCGCTCGGCCCCGGCGCCTTCTTCGGCGACCTCGCGCTCCTCGACCGCGCGCCCCGCAACGCCAGCGTGATCGCGGACTCCGAGCTCGAGGTCGCCAAGATCGGCCAGCGCACCTTCGACCAGCTCCTCGACCATCCGGGGTTCTCGAAGAAGCTCCTCGCCGGACTCGCCCGACGTCTGCGTCAAGAGGACGCCAAGAGCGTCGGGTAGTTTTCGCGGAATTCCCCGGAGTGGAAAGGCGATCCGTGCGTCGACTGAAGTTGCCGAAGCCGCATCAGCTCGTGCTCGTCGTCGGTGTGCTCGTCGCGCTCGGCACGATCGCTTCGGGTATCGCACCGAGAATCACCGAGTGGACCGACCACTCGACGGTGACACGCGAGCCTTTCGGCGGTGTGCCCGACGCGATGTACTGGGCGTTCTACGCGACCGCCGCGGTGATGCTGCTCGTGTGCGCGTGGCTGGTGAGCCTGCGGGTGCGGAATTACGAGCGCGGCGCTCCCGACGACCGCCGCACGACCAAGCGCAACCTCCACCGCCGCATGCGCGACTTCCGAGCCGGTGTGTGGATGCAGACCCTGCTGCGCGACCCGGCCGCGGGCGTCATGCACTCCTTCATCTACTTCGGTTTCCTCTGGCTGTTCATCGTGACCGTCGTGCTGGAGCTCGACCACCAGCTTCCCGACAACCTCAAGTTCCTGCACGGCGGCGTGTACGAGGGCTTTGCCTTCGTCGGCGACCTCGCCGGCGTGGTGTTCACCGTCGGCATCCTCTGGGCCCTCGCCCGCCGCTACCTCGAACGCCCCTACCGCATCCGCATCAAGACCAAGCCCGAGGACGCGGTGATCCTCCTCACCTTCCTGGTGATCGCGCTCACCGGGTTCCTCACCGAGGCCGTGCGCATCGCGCAGATCGGGCGCCCGGACTTCGAGAAGTGGTCCTTCGTCGGGTACCCGGTGTCGTCGCTGTTCGACAGCTGGGCGTCGAGCGGGCTCGACACCGCGCACCAGTGGCTGTGGGCCATCCACTTCGCCGCGTTCCTCGCCTTCCTGATCATCCTGCCGACGACCAAGTTGCGCCACATGATCACGTCGCCGATGAACATGTACCTCAAGGACAAGGACCGGCCCAAGGGCGCGATGAAGGCCATGGCGAACCTCATGGAGACCGACCTCGAGACCTTCGGGGCGGCGACGGTCGAGGACTTCACCTGGAAGCAGCTCTTCGACACCGACGCCTGCACCGTCTGCGGTCGGTGCACCTCGGTGTGTCCGGCGCACGCCACCGGCAAGCCACTCGACCCCCGCGAGATCGTGTTGAAGGTCGGCGAGGTCATGGCCGCCACCGGCGACCCCGTCGTGTCGCCGCCGGTGAGCACGGTGCGGGGCATCACCGTCACCGCGGACTCGGTGTTCGAGCGCATCACGTCCGAGGAGCTCTGGAGCTGCACCTCGTGCAAGGCGTGCGACGAGATCTGCCCGGTGAACATCGAGATCCTCGACAAGATCCTCGACATGCGCCGGTACCTCTCGCTGATGGAGAGCGACTTCCCGGTGGAACTGGGCAACACGTACCGCTCGATGGAGAACTCGTCGAACGTCTACGGGATGAACCAGGGCGAGCGCGGCGACTGGGCCGCCGAGCTCGAGGGCGTCGACATCGTCGAGTCGGGCTCGGGCCCCCTCGGCCACGAGTACCTGTACTGGATCGGCTGCGCAGGTTCGTTCGACGACCGCAACAAGAAGACCAGTCGGGCGGTCGCCAAGCTGCTGCAACGCGCCGGTCTCGACTTCGCCATCCTCGGCCCGAGCGAGCTGTGCACCGGTGACCCGGCGCGACGTTCCGGGAACGAGTACATCTTCCAGATGCTGGCCATGCAGAACATCGAGTCGCTCGACGGCCTCGGCGTCAAGAAGATCATCACGCAGTGTCCGCACTGCTTCAACACGCTGAAGAACGAGTACCCGCAGCTCGGCGGCAACTACGAGGTGGTCCACCACTCGCAGCTGCTGAGCCAGCTGGTGGCCGACGGACGCCTCTCCCTGGCGGGGGCGACGCTCGACGAGCGCGTGACCTACCACGACAGCTGCTACCTCGGCCGTCACAACGACGTCTACCTCGCGCCCCGCAACGTGATCGGCCAGCTCGGCGGGATCGACATCGTGGAGATGCCCCGCAACGGTACGAAGGGCATGTGCTGCGGTGCCGGCGGCGCGCGCATGTGGATGGAGGAGAAGATCGGCAAGAAGGTGAACATCGAGCGCACCGAGGAGGCGCTCGCCACCGGGGCCGAGCGAATCGCCGTCGCCTGCCCGTTCTGCTACGTGATGATGGACGACGGCGTCAAGGAGAAGGGCCGCGACGAGGACGTCAAGGTCCAGGACATCGCCGAGCTCCTCATCGAAGCCATCGAGGCGGGTCGAGCGCGCGCCCGCGCCGCTCAGCGCGGAGTTCCAACCCGGGGTGTAGCCGTGGTCGAGATCTCGCGGAGACGGTTCCTCACCGGTGCGGGTCTCGCCGGTGCGACGGCCGCCGCCGCGCAGCTCGGGATCCTCGCCACCGCGGGCCCCGCGGTGGCGCGCTCGGCGAAGCACTCCCCGACGCCGACGATGCCGCCGATCGCGGCGCGCCACGCGCTCAAGCCGTTGCTCACGCCGTTGCCCCCGTGGATCCACAACGGGCCGGTCGACCGGGCCCGGGCGGCGATCACCATCGACGACATGTGGGGTGACTTCGGGGCCGACAACGCCATGGCGGCGATGGACGTCGCCAAGGCGAAGGGCGTGAAGCTCACCTTCTTCCCCACCGGCGGGGCCATCGAGGAGCACATCGCGCTCGGCCGTCAAGACGTGTGGCGCCGGGCGATCAGCGAAGGCCACGTGATCGGCAACCACACCTACACCCACTCGAACCTGACCAAGCTCACCGACGACCAGATCCGATTCGAGATGCAGCACACCAAGGATCTGCTCGCGCAGTGCCTCGGTCCGTCGTACCCGTACACGATGCGCCTGATGCGCCCGCCCGGCGGCGGCGGCGGCTACATGACCGGGGGCGACCCGCGAGTGATGAACGTGATCTCGTCGTTCGACTACTCCATGACCATGTGGACCGTCGACGCCAACGGCGTCAAGGGCAACGCCGCCTTCATCAACAAGGTGATCGCGGGCGCGGGGAACGGGACCATCGTGCTGATCCACTTCACCGAGTTCACGCCCGCCGGCTTCCCCACCCTCATCGACCGGCTCCGCAACGAGCGCCAGCTCGAGCCGACCAGCGTGACCGGCCTGTTCAGCTGAGCTGGTCCAGCGCGGTGATGAGCGAGTTCACCTGCTGGCGGAGCTTCTCCACCGCGGCGTCGTGCTCGGGATCGATCACGTCCCGTTGGTCGACGGCCTGGTTGTAGGAGTCGAGGTCACCGGCGAGGCCGGCCTGCAGGGCGGCCTTGACCAACCCGAGATCCTGCTCGTCGAGCTTGGCCACCGCGTCCGCCGCCGCGGGCACCGCAGCGAGCGCCTTCGCCGCGGCGCCGACGACGCGGTGGGCCTCCGCCAGCTGGACGGCGGCGGTGGAGCTGGCCGCCCGCTCGGCGCGCAACGACACCCGCGCCGACGAGAGCTCGGACTGCGCGTCGTCGTGCTCACGCAGGCTCATCGCGAGGAACGCGGCCGCGCCCGCCGCCAGCAGGAGCGCGAGGACGAACGCAAGCATGCGGACGCGGGACGTGCGGGCGTCACCCACCGCTCACCTGCTCCAACGCGGTCACCGCCCGTTGCGCGGCGCTCACCGCGGCGGTCACCGCCGCGGTCTTCTGCTCGAGGTCGGCGGTCGCGGCGTCGCCCGCGCCCTGAAACGCGGCGGCAACACCGGCCTGGCCGGTGTTGTACTGATCGACCGCCTGGTTGGCGACGTCGACCGCGTGGTTGCTGGCGTCGACCTGGGCCTGGTACGCGGTGAGCAGCTCGGCCAGGCGACCGGCTGCACTCGCGCTCCGGTCGCGCAGCACGCGCAGGCGCCGTTCGGCGTGGTGCTCGTTGGCGGCGAGCTCGCGCCGTCGTCGCTCGATGGGTGTGGCGCGTGAGCGGAGCCCAGCGGTGTCGGACCGCACCACGAACGCGGCCGCGGCCCCACCCAGCGCGAGCACGAAGAGGACGACGGCCGCGACGAGCACGGTGGTGTTGCGCCGCCGACGCCGGCGCCCGCGCCGGGAGAGCGCGGCGGCGTCGCCTGGAGGTTCGGTCATCGGCCCTGCCCGGTCCCGTGGCGGAAACACGAAAGGACGTGGTCATCGACGAGTCCCGCCGCCTGCATGAATGCATACACCGTGGTGGGCCCCGCGAACCGGAACCCGCGGCGCTCGAGGTCCTTGCTCAGCGCCGCGGCCTCGGCGGCGGCCGCGGGGACCGCAGCGAGATCACGGTACGCACCGACGATCGGTGAGCCGCCGACCGATCGCCACACGTAGGCATCGAACGTTCCGAACTCCTCACGGACGCGCTGGATCGCCCGCGCGTTGCTCAGGGTCGACTCGATCTTGCCCCGGTGGCGCACGATCGAGTCATGACTGGGCACGCCCCAGTCGTGATCGTGATAGTCGGCCATGAGCGGATCGGTACCGGCCCACTCGCAGCGCGTCGGCTCGGGCATCGCGGTCCGCCGGTCGGCGTCAGTCGGCGTCGCGGAAGTTCAGGTAGTAGCGCGAAGGCGTCGGCCCTCGCTGGCCCTGGTACTTCGAGCCGGTGACGTCGCTCCCGTAGGGGTGTTCGGCCGCGGTCGTCATCCGGAGGAACGAGATCTGACCGATCTTCATCCCCGGGTACAGCGCGATGGGCAGGTTGGCGACGTTCGACAGCTCGAGCGTGAGGTGGCCGTCCCAACCGGCATCGACGAAGCCCGCGGTGCTGTGTATGAGCAGTCCGAGGCGACCGAGCGACGACTTCCCCTCGAGCCGAGCCACGAGGTCGTCGGGCAGCGTCACCCGTTCCAGGGTCGAGCCGAGGACGAACTCGCCGGGATGGAGGATGAAGGCACCTCCGTCACCGACCTCGACCAGCTCGGTGAGGTCCTCCTGGTGCTCCTTGGGATCGATGTACGGCGTCGTGTCGTTCCGGAACACACGGAAGTACCGGTCGACGTGGAGGTCGACCGAGGAGGGTTGGATCGCGCCGTCGCCGAGCGGATCGATCACGATGCGACCGGCCGCCAGCTCCTCGCGAATGGTGACGTCAGACAGGATCACGGCGGGGAGCCTATCGGCGGCGTCAGTCGCCCCCGCCGAGGTCGAGCGAGAAGCCCTTGCCCGATCCGCCGTCGCTCGAGCCGGTGTCGAGGTACGGGGCCAGCGCGGCGGCGAGGTTGGGCAGCGGCATGGTCTGCAACCACACCTTGCCCGGCCCGGTGAGCTTGGCGAGGAACAGCGCGTCGGCGCCGAAGAGGATGTTCTTGATCCCCTTGATCCGTTCGAGCTCGAACGCCATGCCCGCCTCGAACATCCCGACGTGCCCGGGGTGCACCTGGATGACCTCGCCGGGGCCGAGCTCGTAGTCGACGATCTCGCCGTCGAGCTCGATCCACGCGGGGCCGTCGCCCGACACCTTCTGGAGGATGAACCCGGCGCCGCCGAAGAGTCCGGCGCTGAACTTCTGCTGGAACCCGATCTCCAGGTTCACACCGGGCAGGCCGCAGAGGTAACCGCCCCGGTGGACCATGTAGGTCTTGTCCGCCGACACCGCGATGGGCAGGATCCGGCCCGGCACCTTGGTCGCGAACGCCACCATGCCGGGGCCGCCGTTGGCGGTGTACTCGGTCATGAAGAGGCTGCCCCCGGCGACCGCGCGCTTCACCGCGCCGAACACGCCCTTGGCGCCGGCCTTGCCCCCGGCGGCGGTGTGCAGGTCGATGGGGCCGGTCATCCACGAGAGCTCACCACCCTCGGCCACGATCGACTCACCCGCCGCGAGCTGCATCTCGAGCACGGGCATCGTCGTACCGATCACCTGGTGTTCCATCGACCTGCCTCCTGTCGGACGTGACGACTACGAACGGAAGAACGGGCGCGTGCCCTCGACGGTGCAACGACGCATGACCCGGTGCTGCGGGAAGTGGTCGGAGAGCGCGCGGTGGTTGGTGCTCGCCTCGTCCCACATCGCGAGGTCGTCGGCACGCCAGCGCCAGCGGACACAGAAGTTCGGGTTCTCGATGTGGTGGTTCAGGTACGCGAGGAACGCTTCGCTCTCGTCGCGGTGCATGCCCACGACCTGGTCCATGAAGCGGCCTGACACCCAGAGGGCGCGCCGCCCGGTGGCGGGATGCGTGCGCACCAGCGGGTGCTCCACCGGCGGGAACTCACGGACGACGCGGTCGGCGATCTCGACGCCCACGGTCCGCTCGATGCGTTCGTGGAAGTCCTGACCCGCGTGGTGGCGCACCACCAACCCTTCGCACACTCGCTGCATCACCGGCGACAGCGCGTCGTAGGCCGCGAACAGGCTCGACCACATGGTGTCGCCGCCCGCCGGAGGGATCAGGCGTGCGTTCAACACCGCGTACGCCGGCGGCTCGGCCACCCAGCTCACGTCGGTGTGCCAGCCGTCGGCATCGGGTGGACTGTCGGCGGTGTCCTCGATGATCGAGGTGAGGCTCTCCCCTCCGAGCATGCGGGTCAAGGCGTAGGGAGCCACCTTCCCGAACTGCGACGCGAACGCGATCTGCTCCTCCTCGGTGAGGTCCTGATCGCGGAAGAACAGCACCGAGTGCTCGTGCAGCGCGTCGCGCACGAGGGCGGCGGCGGCGTGATCGAGGGGCCGCGTGAGGTCGAGGCCGTCGACCTGCGCGCCGAGCGAGCCGCCGACGCGCGTGACGGTGGGGGTCAGGGCCAGGTGATTCACGGGCGGGGCCATACGGCGGCTCGTTTCTCGACGAAGGCGCCCATGCCCTCGGCCATCTCGGCCGAGAGCCCGGGGACCAAGAACAGCGCCACGTCTCCAGCCCGGAGCTGGGCGTTGAGGTCGCGCTTGATGGTGGCACGCGGCGACGGGGCCGGTGCTGCGGATCTGTTCGAGGACCCACTCGGTGCGGGCATCGAGCTCGTCGTGCGGCACGACCTCGCCGACGAGACCCATCGCGCCGGCCGCGGCCGCGTCGAGCTCGGCCGCGGTGAAGAAGAGGTAGCGCGCCCGGGAGAGACCGACGACGTCGACCAGGCGGGCCGACATGAACGGATCCGGCAGCCCGCGCAGCAGCTCCGGCACCCGGAACCGCGCCCGGTCCGACGCGACGGTCACGTCGCAGTGGAGCGCGAGGTCGAGGCCGCCGGCGTGGCACGCGCCGTTGATCTTGGCGACCCACAGCTTGCGGCAGCGCTCGATGTGGCGGAAGGGGAAGTGGTCGGTGCCGTCCCACTCGGCGGCAAGCCCCTCCGGATCTTCGGCCTGGCCGGCGAGGTCGCCGCCCGCTCCGAACCATTCGCCGGTGCCGGTGAGGCACACGGCGTCGAGCTCGGGTTGGCGATCGGCCCAGATCGCGGCGCGCTTCAGACCGCGGTACATGTCCTGGGTGAACGCGTTGCGCTTCTCGACCCGGTCGATGCGCACGTGCAGCACGCGGTCGTCGACGTGGGTGACGAGGTGGCGACTCCCGAGATCCGGTGCGCTCACGGGAGCCGGTACACCACGGCGGCATTGTCGTGCAGCACCTTGGCGGCGACGTCGCCCGGGAGCTGGGAGAGCAGGCCCTGCGCGTAGTCACGCGGCCGTTGCCCCGGCGTGCGCGGACCGGGGTGCTGGCAGGTGGGGTGCGGGTAGTCGCTCTCGAACAGGATGTTGTCGGGATACTGCCGGATCGCGTCGAGCGCCACCTGCTGCTCGAACCAGAAGCACCCGTAGATCTGGCGGCGGAAGTACTCGCTCGGGAGCAGGTCGTATTCGGGGTGCTCGTCGCGCACGCCGCCGTTGCGCCACTGCCAGTCGAACGTCTCCAACGCCGCAGGGATCCAGCCGACGCCGGACTCGACCGAGACCAGCTTCAGGTCGGGGAACCGGTGGCACACGCCACCGAAGATGAGGTCGCCGATGCTGCGCAGGTTGTCGAGGAAGATGAACGACGACACCTTGGCGAAGTTGGTCATCCATCCCATCTCGGCGGCGTCACCGAACTGCGTGCCCATCGACCCCCCGCCCACGTGGAAGCTCACCGAGACGCCCGCTTCCTGGGCGGCAGCCCACACCGGGTCCCAGTGTTCGTGCGCGAGCGGCGGTTCGCCGTAGTCCTGGGGTTGGTTGCAGAAGTTCACCGCGCGGTGCCCGAGCTCGATGCCGTGGTGCAGCTCGGCGACGGCGAGTTGTACGTCCCAGAACGGCAGGGCGGTGACCGCGAGCAACCGGTCGGCATCCGCGCTGCACCAGTCGGCGAGGAAGTCGTTGTAGGCCCGCACGCACCGCGCCACGAGGTCGCGGTCACCCAGGCGGAGGAAGTAGCCGTTGCCGAACCCGCCGACGTTCGGGTAGAGCACCTGGGCGCGGATGCCCTGCTCGTCGAGGAAGCCGAGGCGGGCGTCGGCGTCGTACATGGCCCGCGGGATCTCGTCGAAGGTCTTGGGGATCGACACCGGCATGACGCCGTCGAACCCGGCCATGGAGTAGTAGCCGGGGTGGCCGAGGCGCTCCCCCGCCGCCATCCAGACGTCGTTGCCGTCGATGCGCTCGACGTGAGGTACCTGGTCGTGCAGGGCGGCCGGCACGCGCGCCGTCCAGACGTCGGGCGGCTCGGTGAGATGCGTGTCGACGTCGATGACGGCGACGCGGTCGAACAGGTCGGTGGCCATGGTCTCCCTTTACAGGCCGAGCGGCCTGGTGCCGACGACGTCGTTCGCCTCGAGTTCGGCGATCTCGTCGTCGGTACAGCCGATCGCGGTCAGGATCTCGCGGTTGTGCTCGCCGAGGGTGGGCGCGGCGGTGTTGATCCAGTGGTCGACGCTCGCGAAACGGAACGGGAGCGAAGGGTGGCCGAGCACCCCCACCACCGGGTGATCGGGGTACTCGTAGTAGCCGCGGGCGACGTACTGCGGGTGCTCCGACGTCCGCCGCGCGTCGACCGCCGCCGCCGCCGGGACCCCCGCCGAGACGAGCAGGTCGACGGCCTTGTCGCGGTCGGTCTCCGCCGCCCACGCGGCGAGCTTCTGGTCGAGGAGATCGTGGGCGGCGCGCCGGCCCGCGTGGGTCTGCAGCGCCGGGTCGGTCGCCCAGTCCGGGCGCCCGAGCACGTCGACCAGCGCCGTCCACTGCGCGTCCGTCGCCACCGAGACGACGAGCCAGCGCTCCGGGGTGTCGGTCGCATAGACGCCCTGCGGCGCCGCCCAGGGGCTGCGACTGCCCTCACGCGAGAGCGGGTTGCCGTACTTCGTCCACTCGACGATGAGCTCGGCCGAGATGTTGAGTGCGGCTTCGAACATGGTGGACTCGACCAGCGACCCGACACCCGTGCGGTCGCGCACCTCGAGCGCGACCAGCGCGCCGACGACTGCGTGCATACCGCCGTTCGGGTCACACGGACCGCGCTGGATGCGGGGCTGGTCGTCGACGTGACCGGTGAGCCAGGCCAACCCGGTGACCTGTTCCATGGTCTGCGCGAAGCCGGGCCGGTCGCGCCACGGGCCGTCGAGGCCGAACGCGGGCATCCGCACCATCACCACGCGGGGGTTGGCCGCGTGCACGACGTCCCAGCCGAGGTCGAACTGGTCGATGACGCGCGGCGTGTAGTTCTCGACGACGAGATCGGCCTGCTCGATCAATCGGAGGGCGAGCGCGCGTCCCTCCGGTCGGGCCAGGTCGATGGTGAGATCGCGCTTGTTCGTGTTCGAGGTGAGGAACAGCGCGCTGTACTCCCACCAGTTGTCGCGATCCGCGCTGACGCCACTGGTGTAGCGCATGCCGTCGGCCCGGGTGACCGACTCGACGTGGACCACGTCGGCCCCGAGCGCGGCGAGCATCGCCGACGCCGACGGTCCCGCCCACCACGCGGTGAGGTCGACGACCTTCACGCCCGCGAGCGGCAGCTCACCGGCGCGGGACGCGGGGGCCTTGGGCGGGCGGGCGAACACCGTGCCGGTGTGCTCACCGAGACGGGGCGCCGGCCGCGGCGGTGGCGACACCTCGCCGTCGATCTTCCACGGGCGGCGCGGCACCCGGAACGTCCCTGTGGGATCGTCCACCAGCGAGCCGCGGGCGACCCCCTGTTCGAACGCGACGACGGCCGGCCCGTCCGACACCGGGGCCACCGGGATCCGCAGCTCGGCCGCGAGCGCCACGACCTCGGCCGTCGTGTGCTTGGTCGTCCACTCGTGGATGATCCCGTTCCACTCTTCCCAGTTCATGACGCGGGCGCTGATGGGCGCCCAGAACCCCTCCTCGACGAGATCGGGGCGCTCGATCATCAGCAGGAAGCTGTCGAACTGGGTGCGGGTGTTGGTGTTGAAGCCGACGTACCCGTCCGCGGTGGGTTCGATCGACGGCGTCTCGAAGCTGCGCCCCGGGCTCCCCGGATTCGGGCGGCCCCGCAGCGCGTCCATCAAGTCGGCCGCGGTCGTGCCGGTGGTGTTCGCGACCTCCGACATCGAGAGGTCGACGAGCTCGCCGGGCCCACCGTTGCGCACGACCCGCGTCGCCGCCAGCGCGGCGACCGCGGCGTAGAGGCCGCTGACCCACTCCATCGTGCGCCCACCGGCCTGGACCGGCTCCCGGCTCGGATGGCCGCGCACCGCGAGCCGCGCCGCTCTCGGCCTGGAGGGTGATCTCCGTGTACGGACGACCGGCGTACGGACCCTGCAGGCCGTAGGGCGTGATCGCCACCACCACGAGTTGGGGGAAGCGCCCATGGAGGGCGGCCGGGTCGCTCCCCAAGCCTTCGCCGTCGGTGATCAGGACGTCAGCCCCCGCGAGGAGCGCGACGAGGTCGTCGTCGAGCCCGGCTCCGTGCCCGAACGGCGAAGCGGCCTTCACCACCGACCGGTGGCCGAAGTGGAGGAACTGGAACAGCGCGCCGTCCTCGCCGCCGGGCGCCCCGGACCAGTACCCGGTGTTGGTCCACCGGCGGAGCGGATCGCCCTCGGGCGACTCGACCTTGATCACCTCGGCGCCCGCGTCGCCGAGCAACTTGGCGCAGTACCCCCCGGGGATCCCGGAGGAGAGGTCCACCACCTGTAGATCCGTGAGCAGATCCATGGCGCCAACCTACCTGGATCCGGCTCCGTGCCCGAGCGGAGAACCGGTTGGGCCCGCCTCGGTAGCGTGGGCCGGATGCTGAACCGAGTCACCCAATTGCTGGGGGTCGAGCACCCGATCATCCAGGCCCCGATGGGCTACATCGCCCGCGCCCAGCTCGCGTCGGCGGTGTCGAACGCGGGCGCCCTCGGGATCATCGAGACGTCGTCGGGCCAGCTCGACCAGGTGCGCGACGAGATCACCAGGATGCGCGACCTCACCGACAAGCCGTTCGGGGTGAACATCGCGCAGATGCTCGTACGCGATCCCGGGATCGTCGACTTCGTGCACGACCAGGGTGTCCGGTTCGTCACCACCTCCGCGGGGGATCCGGTGCGGTTCACCGCCGCGCTCCACGAGGCCGGGATCACGGTCTTCCACGTCGTGCCGAACCTCCGCTCCGCGCTGAAGGCCATCGCCGCGGGCGTCGACGGGATCGTCGCCGAAGGGGGCGAAGGGGGTGGCTTCAAGAACTCGCGTGACGTCGCGTCGATGGTGCTGATCCCGCTGGTGTGCTCGCGGGTGGAGGTCCCCGTGATCGCGGCCGGCGGCATCTGCGACGGGCGCACGATGGCGGCGGCGTTCGCGCTCGGTGCGGAAGGTGTGCAGATGGGCACGCGCATGGTGTCGGCGGCCGAGTCGCCCGTCCACGACAACTACAAGCAGCTCGTGGTCGAGTCGGCCGAGACCGGCACCGTGTTCCTCAACCGGTTCCACAAACCGGGCTTCCGGGTGCTGGCGACCCCGTACAGCGAGGCGCGCGAGCAGAGCAACGAACAGGTCCCGATGGCGTCGCTCGACGGGCTGTTCGAGCTGTACTTCGGCGGCGACCTCGACGCCGCGTTTCGCGTTCGGTGGCCAGGTGGCCGGGCGCATCGACGAGGTGAAACCGGTGGCGCAGATCATCGAGGAGACCATGGCCGAGTTCCACGACACGCTGGCGACGCTCGCGGCACGGTACCCGGCGTGAACGACCGGCTGCCCGCGCTCGACGGGTTGCGCGTCGTCGAGGCGGGTCCGGGCGTGGCGACCGCGTACGCGGGCAAGCTCCTGCGCGACCAGGGTGCCGACGTCGTGAAACTCGAACCGTCCGGCGCCGGCGATCCGCTACGCCGGTGGTCGGCGGCGACGCCCGACGCGCCGACCGGCGCCACCGGTGCCCTGTTCGCGTTCCTCAACGGCGGCAAGGCGAGCATGACCGGCACCGCGCCCGGAGACATCGTGGCGTGGGCCGACGTGATCATCGCCGACCGAGACTTTGCCCTCGTCGCTCGCGCGTTGCGCCGCCCCGCGACGAGCGTCGTGCGCATCGAGCCCTTCGGCGGCGACGGTCCGCTGGCCGGGGTGGCGGCCTCGGAGTTCACGCTGCAGGCGTGGTGCGGGATGATGTCCGGGTGCGGGACGGTCGACACCCCGCCGTTGCAGATGGGCATCCTGCACGGTCAATGGGCGACCGGCGCGGCCGCGGCGATGGCCGCGCTGGCCGCGCACCGGCACGCCCGGAGGACCGGCGCCGGAGCCGAGGTCGAGGTGAGCGCGCTCGAAGTGATGGCCGTGTGCCTCAACAACTACCCCGCGCTGTACCGGCAGTTCACGGGCTCGGTCTCGTTCATGTCTCGCAGCGGTGACTGGCCCCAGGCCGTCCGCTGCAAAGACGGCTGGATCGGCCTGTGCGTGTTCACCGCGCAGCAGTGGGCCGACTTCGCCGCGATGATCGGACGCGAGGACCTCTCGGCCGACGACCGGCTCAACTCGATGGGTGGCCGGGCCCGCAACCGCGAGCTGGCGGAGTCCGTCGTGCGCCCGTGGCTCGAGGCCCACACACCCGAGGAGATCTGCGAGCTGGGCGAGCTGTTCCGGGTGCCCGTGGCCCTGGTCGGGAACGGCCGCGACGTGCTGGGCATGGACCACTTCGTCGAGCGCGAGGTGTTCGTCGAACGCCCGGAAGGGTTTGTGGCGCCCCGACCGCCCTTCCTGATGTCGGCGTCACCGGTCCGCCCGCCCGCCGCGGCACCTGCTGTCGGTGCCGACAACGGCGACCCGTCGCGGCGAGCCGTCGCGCCGGCACCGTCGCAGCCGTCCGGGCCGTCGCAGCCGGCGCGCTCGGGCTTGCCCCTCGACGGCGTGACCGTCCTCGACCTCACCGCGTTCTGGGCCGGGCCCGCGGCGACCCACCACCTCGCCACGCTCGGCGCCGACGTGCTCAAGGTCGAGTCGCCGACTCGGCCCGACGGCATGCGCTTCGCCACGGTGAAGCCGCCCACGGATCCCGACTGGATGGAGTTCGGACCCACCTTCCACGGCACCAACCCGGCCAAGCGCTCGGTGACGGTCGACTTCTCCGAGCCCGAAGGCCGCGAGCTGATCCTGCGCCTGGTCGAACAGGTCGACGTCGTGGTCGAGAACTTCACGCCGCGGGTGCTCGGCAACGTCGGCCTGGAGTACCCCGACCTGACGGCGCGCAATCCCGCCGTCATCCTGCTGCGCATGCCCGCGTTCGGGCTCGACGGCCCGTGGCGCGACCGCAGCGGCTTCGCGCAGACCACCGAGCAGGTCTCGGGCATCGCGTGGATGACCGGGGAAGACGGTGGCGAGGCGATCGTGCGCAGCACCATCGACCCGATCGCGGGCATCCACGGCGCGTTCGTCGTGCTCGCCGCGCTCGAGCACCGCGAACGCACCGGCGAGGGGCAGCTGGTCGAGATGCCGATGGCTGAGGTCGCGCTCAACGTGGCGGCTGAACCAATCGTGACGTTCTCCGCGTACGGCACGTTGCTCGAGCGCGAAGGCAACCGGGGCGCGCCGGGCGCGCCACAGGGCGTCTACGCGTGCGCCGGACACGAGCAGTGGCTGGCCGTGTCGGTCACCACCGACGACGAGTGGCGCGCGCTCGCGCGGGTGCTCGGTGCGCCCGAATGGGCGACGGCCACGGAGCTCACGACGCGCGCCGGGCGGCGAGCGGCACATGACGTGATCGACGCCGAGCTGAGCGCGTGGTTCGACGGGCGCGACCGTGACGACACCGTCGACGCGCTGCTCGCGGCGGGCGTGCTCGCGGCGCCGGTGTGGGACCAGATGATCCAGGACGCACTCCCCCAGCTTGCCGAACGTGGGTTCACCCAGTGGCTGGAGCACCCGGTCGCCGGGCTCGTCGGATACCCGGGCACCGGGCTCCGCTCGCCCGACTTCGACAACTCCTACCGCTCTCCCGCACCCACCGTCGGCCAGCACACCGCCGAGGTGCTCCGCGAGAAGCTCGGCCTCACCGACGCCGAGCTCACCACGCTCACCGAGCAGGGCGTCGTCGCCCGCCCCACCCCTTCCCCGAACTGAACCGGCGTCAAAGTCTGCCAATTATTGTCGGACTTTGACGCCGGTTCGTTCGGGGGGCGGTTGGGGTGGGGAATCAGGTGGTGCGGTGGCGGAGGGGGCCGGCAGGGAGGCGGCCGTCGACGTCGGTGAAGCCGTACTCGTCGGCCAGGTCGCGCGCCGCCACCGCGCGACCGCTCCAGCGGGCGACACCGGGATCGGTCGCGAGGGCGACGACGGCGCGGCCGGTGAAGCGCGGCGATTCCGAGGTGCTGAGGTCGAGGGTCTCGGGGAGCAGGCCCGCGGCCGCGCCCACGTCGATGCGCTCGGTGCGCACGAAGCCGGGCCACACCGACACGACCGAGACGCCGTGCGACGCAAGCTCGTGCGCGGTGTCGGCGGTGATGCGGTCGAGCGCGCACTTCCCGACGCCGTAGGCGACCTGCCAGGCGTACTCCTCGGCGCCCGAGGAGCTCACGTTGACGATCAGGCCCGACCCGGCCGGCACCATCGCGCGCGCCGCGAACACGCTCGCGACGTAGGCCGACCGCGTCCCGATGTCGATCATGTCGTCCCAGTTCGAGATCGAGACGTCCCAGAAGGGACGCCCCGAGGTCAGCTCGTCGGTCACGATGAACGCGTTGTTGACCAGCACGTCAAGCCGGCCGTGCTCCGCCGCCACGCGTGCGAACATCGCCTCCACCGCGGTGTCGTCGCGGTGATCGAGGGCGACCGCGACACCGGTCCCGCCCGCCGCGTCGATCTCGACAGCGGTGGCGCCGATGGTGCCGGGCAGCGGGTGGTCGGCTTCGGTGGTCGACCGCGCGGTCACGTACACCGTCGCCCCCGCCGCGCCGAGCTCGAGCGCGCACCCCTTACCGATGCCGCGGCTGGCTCCGGTGACGATCGCGACCTTGCCGTCGAGCGTGCTCACGCTTCTCCCAACCAGATGCGGATCCGCCGCGCCACGTCGTCGTCACCGATCGGCGCATCGATGCCCAGCCCGACCACCACGTCCTCGGGCCAGGGGCCGATCGTCGTGTCACGCGGCGCGCCGTCCGCCGCGAACGACGTCCACGCCTCCTGCACGCGCGACGAGAGCGCGTCGGCATCGGCCGCGCGCGTTCCGTCAGCGCCCGCGAACTCACGCCAGCCCGCGACGTCGAGGGTCCCGAAGGTGAAGGGCAGATCGAGCGCGTGACAGGCGCGGCGAACGGGTGCCTCCCAATTGAAGCGGTAGCGATAGACGGCGTTGCCGTGTGCGCGGTGCGCACGGGCGAGCAGCTCGTTCGGGAGGTGGAGCTCGAGATCGGCCACTGCTTCGACCAGGTCGCCTCCGCACGCATCGAACGCGGCAGCCACGCGTGCTTCGTCGGTGATCCCGAGCGCCGCAGCCTTCCCGGCCAGGAACACCCGCGCGATGTCCTCGGGCAGCGCCGGCACCTGGTCGCGGAACAGCTCCATCTCGTGCGCGGTCGTGCCCACGACGAGCGGGATCGCCGGGAAGTCGGCGAGGTACGCGGGCCCGGTCAACAGGTCGCCGTCGACCCACGGGTGGAACGGCATCATGCCGACCTTCGCCAGCGCCGTCTCGACGGTCTGCTCCTGCGCGGCGAGCAGCGCGTCGAGCGGCGCCGCGCGCAGGTCGTCGATCGAGGACGCCCGCGCCGCGTCCAGGTACTGCTCGGCCACCCAGATGGCGGCGTCGGCATCGAGCGTGCCCGCGGGCGCGCCGCTCTGGAGGATCGCGCCCGCGACGAGGGCATCGCCCGCCCGCGGCCCGGACCCCGAACCGACGGCCAGCAGGTGCGCGATGCACCCCGAACCGGCCGACTCGCCGGCGAGGACCAGGCGTCCGGGATCGCCACCGAACGCCGCCACGTTCACACGCAACCACTCGAGCGCGGCGCGGAGATCGCGCAGGCCGAGGTTCGACGGCACCCCGTCGGCCGCCAGCCATCCCAGCGCGCCCAACCGGTAGTTCAGCGCGACGACCACCACCCCGTGCGCGGCCAGGTGTGCGCCGTCGTAGGTGGGGAGCGAGGCGGCGCCGATGCGGTAGCTGCCGCCGGGGACCCACACCAGCACCGGACGACTCCCGCCGGGATCGGGTGTGCAGATCTCCGCGGTGAGGCAGGCCTCCGACTGCGCCTCCGGGATCATCCCGGGGACGAGGTCGAGGCCGCCGACGGTCTGGGGCGGCGCGGCGCCGGCCGCGGTCGCGTCGAGCGGGTCGGACCACGTGTACGGCTCGGGGGCGCGCCACCGGTCGGCGCGCGCGTACGGCACCCCGCCGAAACGTACGACGGCGCCGTCACGCGTCCCGCGTACTGGGCCGGACGGACAGGTGACGGCGACGTCAGTAGGCATTCGGATCCCGCTGCACGGCTTCGGGCACCTCGTGGCGGAACAGCTCCGCCGCGTTCGCCCACGTGACGCGCGCGATCTCCTCGGCGGACAGACCGGCGAGCTGCACGGCCAGGCGCTCCTGGGTGACCGGCCAGGTGGAATCGGCGTGCGGGTAGTCGGACTCCACCAGGATGTTGCCGATCCCGATGACGTCGCGCTGGAGGAACGCGGAGGGGTCGTCGATCGCGCACACCCAGAAGTTGCGGCGGAACGTGTCGGCCGGGCTCAGCGCGACGTCGTTCCAGGTGCCGTACATCGCGTCGTACTTGCGGACGTGCTCGAGCCGGTCGAGCAGGCCCGCGACCCAACCGATGCCGCCTTCGGAGAGACAGATGCGCAGCTCAGGGAACCGCACCGGGATGCGCGAGTAGAGCCAGTCGACCGCCGCGAACATCGCGTACCCGAAGAACAGCACGCCGATGGTGTCGGACGGCGCGTCGGGCGACGTCGCCGGCGACGTACCCGACGAACCCACGTGGAGACAGACCACGGTGCCGGTCTCCTCGCACGCCGCCATCAACGGATCCCAATGGCCCGAGTGCAGCGACGGCAGCCCGAGCATGTGCGGCGCCTCGGAGAACGTCACCGCCTTGAACCCGCGCGTCGCGTTGCGCCGCACCTCCTCCGCTCCCACCTCGGGGTCGAGGAGGTAGGGGATCTGGAGCGGGATCATGCGCCCGGGCGCGTATGCGGCCCAGTCGTCGATCACCCAGTCGTTCCACGCCCGCACGCACGCCAGCGCGAGCTCCGGGTCGGTCGTCAGCTGTTGCAGCCGCTGACCGGCGAACCCGGGCAGGAACGACGGGAAGCACACTGACGCGTAGACACCGTTCAGGTCCATGTCGGCGATGCGGGCGCGGATGTCCCAGGCGCCGCGTCGCATCTCGTCGAACCGGGTGGGCTCGAAGCTGTATTCGGCGACCGGGCGCCCGACCACCGCGTTGAAGCCGACGTTGGGCAGCTCCTGGCCCTCGAAGACCCACGCCTCACTGCCGTCGGCGCGCTCGACGACACGAGGCGCGCGGTCGGCAAGCGCCGCGGGGAGGCGCCGTTCGAACGCGTCCGGGGGCTCGACGATGTGGTCGTCGACCGAGATCACGGTGTAACGCCGCTCGGCCCGAGTCGGTTCGGGGAGCCACGTCACCTCCCCCGCCGTGGCCGTGGTGAAACCCTGCTTGGCCTGCAGTTCTTCGAGCGGGATGGCCATCGCTACTCCAGGACCTCGGGCTCGTCGCGCACCAGCGCGCGCACGACGCCGTGCCAGTAGACGGGCGCGGCGCGCTCGACGAGCGATGCCTTCAACTGCTTCTGGTGCGTGGGCGCGATCGGGACGGGGGCCCGGTCCATGGCCCGCACGAGCCAGTGCAACCGGCACGTCCGCTCGAACAGCACCGACTTGTACACCGCCTCTTCGATGGTCGGCGCGGTCACGATCACACCGTGGCTGACCAGCAACGCCACCGACGCGTCACCGATGCTCGCAGCCAGCTCGGCACCGAGCGCGGGCTTGTCGACCTCGCCGTCGTAGTCGGCGACGAGCACCAGCTCGTCGGCGAGGATCGACGAGTTCTGGTGCACGAGATCGGGGAGCTCACCGATCGCGGCGAGCGCAGACGCGTAGGGCGGGTGGTTGTGCACGACGACCGCGGCATCGGGCCGGCGCCGGTGCAGCTCGGTGTGGATGTGCACCGCCGGCGTGACATCCCACGCGCCCGCCAGCACCGTGCCGCCGGCGTCGATCGTGAGCAGGTCGCTGGTGCGGACCTCTCCCCACCACAGACCCCAGGGATTGACGAGGAACACGTCGCCCTGCTGCACCGTGATGTGGCCGGTGAGGTTCTCGCACCAACCGATGTCGTCGAGGTGGCGCAGCGCGATGGCGAGCTCCTGCGCGGGAGTGAGCGCGATGCCCGGTCCGGGCACGGCGCGGGGGGCCCACGCCGCGAGACCTCCCGTGCGGTCGCTCTCACCGGCCATGCTCATCCCCCGGGATCCTGGTGCCCGTCCGACGTTAGCGGCGGTTCACACACCGCCGATGGGCGGACGGGACGGTTCACCTCGCACCAGCAACGCGAGCCCGATGCCGGCGAACGCCGCCGCGCCGACGCCGACGCCGACCGCGGCGTGCTTCGACACGCCCCGGCGCACCCCGAGCACGGTTGCCATCACGTCGAGCAGATCGACCGCGACGCCCAGCGCGAGCGCGCTCCGGACGGCCTCGGGGTCGTCGGCCGCGAAGACGGCCGCGCCCAGCAGCAGATCCCGGGAGCCGAAGAGGCGCGCGACGAGCGCCACACGAGCGTCCTCGCCGACGTTGCCGAAACCGAAGGTCAGTCCCGACGTGCGCGGCGCGATCCACGTCGATCCGCCTACGACCATCCGGGTCAGGCCGAACATCTTCCGTGCGTCCATGGTGCGAGCGTACCGGCGGAATCCGCCGCCGGTCACAGGGGCTTCGCCACGGCATCACGGTGCGAGCACCTCCTCATCCCCCGCGAGAGGAAGACGCACGGGCGGGCCGAACGGTTGCAGGCGTCCGTCCGCGCGTGACTCCGACGGAACCGGCACCGTCGACCGGCCGCCCCCGTCGCGAGGTCGGCTCCCGCGTGAACTGTCCGGCGATCCCCTCGGGGTTGCGGCTGGCCCCCACCGCGGCCAGGCCGGGCCCGATGCGGGTCAGCGCCACCAGCACCGACACACCGAACACCACGAACGTCACCTCGTCCTGGACGATGAGCAGCAACACCGTGCTCACACCGCCGATGAGCGCGCCGCTGACCGTGCCGACACCCCCCACCACCAGCAACAACAGGAAAGGGATACCCAGGAGCATCACGAAGTCGGGAGTACCGACGGTGCCGCGGTACATGCCGAGCAGGCCACCGGCGAGTCCCGCCATCGCCGCGGCCAGCACGAAGACCAGCAACTTCGTCCACACCAGGTTCACCCCGATGGTCGCGCTCGCGGCCGGGCTGTCGCGCAGCGCGATCAGGCGCCGGCCGAACGCGCCGCGCCGCAGCCACACGACGAACAGTCCGAGGAGCGCGAAGACGACCGCGGCGAACACGAGGAAGTTGTGCGCGTTCTCGAAGTCGATCCCGAAGAAGCGCGGCGTCGCCAACTTCCGGCCCGCGGCGCCGAAGATCTCGGGCTGCGCGAAGAACAACGGGATGGCCATCACCGCGAACGCCATCGACGCCAGGGCCAGGTAGAGCCCCTGCAGGCGCAGGGCGGGAAGCGCCATGAGCACGCCGAAAGGCACCGCCGCGGCCGCGGCCACCAGCAGGCCCAAGGGGTTGCCCGGGCCCAACCACGACTGCGCGTCGCCCGCGACCTCGGCCATGGCGAACGCACCCACGCCCACGAAGGTGATCTGCGCGAGCGAGATCTGACCCGCCCAGCCCGTCAGGGGCACCAACGACAACATGATGACGGCAGTGATCAGCGCGAGCGTGAGCCGGCGGAGGTTGGTGGTGTCGAGACCGCCGAACTCCGCGAGCAACGCCACGACGAGCACGAGCGCGGCCATGCCCGACGCCGCGCGGCCCAGCCCCACGATTCGCGGCACCCGGTGCTTCGGGATGAGCCGTCCGGCCTCGATGCGGGCCTCGGGCAAGGCCAGCAATGCGATGAACAGGATCACCGCCGGGATCGCGACCGACGCGGTGCTCCAGCGGCCGCCCCACTGCAGGAAATTGAGCGCGAAGCTCTGCGCCACCCCGAGGATCAGCCCGCCCGCGAACGTCCACGGGAGGCTGCGCAGCCGGCCGATGATGGCGGCCGCGAACGCGTCGACGATGAAGAGCGTGAGCGCATCGACCCGCAGGCCGATGTTCGGAGCCAACAGGATCCCGGCGATCGCCGCCATCACCGAACCGAGCGCCCACGCCAGCGCGGAGACACGACCGGACCGCACCCCGTTCAGTGCCGCCAGCTCGCGGTTGTCGACCACCGCGCGCATCGCGACACCGGTGCGGCTGCGGTAGAGCAGCACGCGGAGAAAGATGGCGATGAACACCGCCACCGCGATCGTGATGAACCGGTGCCACGTGAGCACGACGTTGCCGATGTCGATGCCGTGCTTGTCGGCAAAGAACTCTGGGAGCGGGGAGATCGAGTTCTCGTCCCAGATCGTCGCGGCGAGGCCCATGAGGAAGAACATGAGGCCGATGGTGACCACGAGCTGCACGACCAGCGGAGCGTCGACCAATCGGCGCATCAGCGTGCGCTCGATCACCACGCCGAACAACGGCGCCGCGATCAACACCACGAAGACGAGCGCGATCCACGCCGGCCATCCGTGGTTGATCCGGACCTCCCAGTAGAGGAAGGCCATGATCATGCCGATCGCACCCTGCGCGAAGTTGAAGACGCCTGACGTCGTGTAGGTGACGACCAGTCCCGACGCCGCGATCGCGTAGATCGACCCGGCGGTGAGCGCGTAGATCACCGCGCCCGTGATCGTCTGGCTGGTGAAGGCCGACTGGTTCAGGGACGCGGCGACGACGATCCCGACGAACACCGCGATCGCGAAGCCCAGCCCCCACCGCCACTTGCCCGACGTCGTCACCGCACCCCCCGTGCCCGTCCGCGTCCTCGCCGGCTACGTCAACACCGCGCACTCACGGTGCGGCAGCCTCGACCGTCTGGATGAGACGGTCGGCGAACCGCTCGTGCATCTGGTCGAAGGCGCGCTCGAGCTTGGGGATCAGGCGCGCCACGCGGTCGGCGTCCTCCGGCGCGAGGTACGCGAGCGCGGCGTAGGTCTCCGACATGTTCGGGCCCTGACGCCGCGACGCCTCGGCCATCACGTACCCGCCCACGGACAGCGCGATCCACACCTGCATCTCCGCGAGGTCGTCGTCAACGAAGCCCGCCTGCTCGAGGATCCACGCCAATGTCGCCGCGTCGTGCAGCCACCGTGACGAGCCGCCCGCGAACACGACCTGCACGATCTGCGCACACGGCACCAGGTACTCGAGCCCACCGAGCACCCAGGCCCGTAGCTGGTCCTGCCACGGTCCCTCGCGTGAGATCGCGGCGTTGCGCTCCATGAGGATCCGACCGACGACCGCGTCCATGAGCTCGTCGCGATCCTTGAAGTGCCGGTAGAGCGCCATGGGCGTGAGCCCCACCGCATGGGCCACGCGCGCCATGGTCAACGGCTCGTCGGGCTCGGCGAGCACCAGGGCGACCGCGGCGTCGACGATCTGCTCCGGGGTGACGCGCGGCGGCCGCCCACGCCGGGGCGCGCCGCCGGTCGCCTTCGTGGTCACGCCTGCGTCGCGGGCGGCGGCCATTGCGCTCCTCGGGTGTTTGTGATATCCGTACACATAACACTACACATATTCGGGATCGTGGTCGGGGGGAGCCGAGCTGTGCATCGTCGACGTCTCGTCGTGGGGGTGGCCGTCGCATGCTGCGCGGCCACGCTCGCTTCCGCCACCTCCGTGCTCCCGGCCACCGCCGCCGACGAGAAGCCCACCGCCTCCGAGATCGGGGTGACGCCCACCGAGCTGCGCATCGCGGTGATCGCCGACGTCGACACCCCGCTCGCGCCGGGAGCGTACGCCGGTGCCCGCGACGCGGTGCAGGGCTTCGCCAAGTACGTGAACCAGCAGGGTGGGTTGGCCGGCCGCAAGGTCGTCGTCGACTTCTACGACTCGAAGCTCTCGGGCGACGAGACCCGCAACGCGATCATCAAGGCGTGCCAGAACGACTTCGCGGTCGTCGGCACGGGTGCGCTGTTCCTCAACAACGTCGACGACATGGTCGGATGCGCCGACGCGAAGGGCGCGAAGACCGGCCTGCCCGACGTCCCGGTGGTGACGATCTGGGAAGCGGAGCAGAACTCGCCGGTGTCGTTCCCGATCACCGCGCCGTCGAAGGTGTTCAGCGATCCCAGCGGCGACACCTACCAGGCTCGGGTCGGCCGCTTCCGCTGGTATCTCCAGCACGTCTCCAAGGACCTCCACGGCATCTTCCTCGTCGGGGCCGACCTCGCCGCGCTGAAGACCGCGACCATGCCGATCTGGCTGGGGGCGCAGAAGGTCGGCATCAAGAGCGACGGCGTGTTCGACGTCCATGGCGCCGACGGGCAGGACAAGTACCTACCCATGGCCACCGCGATGCAGTCGAACGGCTCGACCATCGAGTCGAGCGGCGTCAACGACACCTCGCAGGCCTACATGCTCAAGGAGGCCGCGGTGCAGGGCGTGAACACCGTGAAGGTGTGGGACTGCACCTCGGCGTGCTACTCGAAGCGGTTCCTCGAGACCGCGGGAGCCAAGGCGGACGGTCAGTACGTCGACATGCCGTTCGTGCCGGTCGAGGAGGCCAAGTACTCGCCCGCGGTGAAGGCGTACGTGAAGTCGGTGGGCTCGGGCGTCATCGACGGCAACGGCGAGCAGGCGTGGGCCGCCGCGCTGTTCTTCCGGGACGCGGTCAACGCGGCCGTGAAGGCGGGCGGGGTGAACGCACTGACCCGGGCCAACTTCCTCGCCCAGGCCCGGAAGATCCACTCGTTCAACGCCGACGGCATGCTCGCCACGAGTGACATCCCCGCGAAGAAGGCCACGCCGTGCACCTCGCTGTTCCAGGTGAAGAGTGGCAAGTTCGTACGGGTGTTCCCGAAGAAGCCGGCCACGTTCGACTGCAACCCCAAGAACGTCGTGACCGTGAAGCAGTCCGGCAGCTGACCAGCTGACGGGAAGACCGGCGAGGAGGAGTCGATCGTGGCGAACGAACTGTCGGGCAAGGTCGCGCTGGTCACCGGCGCGAGCAAGAACATCGGCAAGGGCATCGCGCTCGAGGTCGGCGCGAGCGGGGCCGTGACGTACCTCACCGCGCGTTCGGTCGAGGACGTGCCCGGGCAGCTCGCCAGCCTGCACCGCACGGCGGCGGAGATCGAGGCGCGCGGCGGTACGGCCGTCGCCGTCGCCTGCGACCACACCGACGACGCCCAGGTCGAGGCCGTCTTCGACCGCATCCGCGCCGAGCAGGGCCGGCTCGACCTCGTGGTCAACGTCGCCTCGCCCGACTTCTCCGAGATGGTCGGCGTGGCGTTCTGGGATCTGCCGTTCCGCCACATCAGCGAATGCCTCGAGATCGGACCGCGGTCGGACTACGTGACCACCGCGCTCGGCGGCGCGGATGATGATCGAGCCGGGTTCCGGGTTGATCGTCAACATCTCGTCGCACGGGGCCGAGAGCTACCTCTTGTCGGTGCCCTACGGCGTCGGCAAGGCCGCGATCGACAAGGTCACACGCGACACCGCCTTCGAGCTGAAGCCCCGGGGTGTCGCGGTGGTGTCGCTGTGGCCGGGCCTGGTGCTCACCGAGGGCCTGCTCGCGAACACCGTCGTGACCGAGGACGGCCGGCGCGAGCTCCACGGACTCGACGTCAGCTTCGGGGAGACCCCTGCGTTCAACGGCCGGGCCGTGGTGGCGCTCGCGTCGGACCCGGAGATCCTCGAACGCACCGGCGGCTCGTACTGGTCGGCGTCGCTCGCCCGTGAGTACGGGTTCACCGAGGACGACGGGCACCTCCCCCCCGAGATGGCCAACAGCATCCTCACCGCCATGGGCGACGACATGCCGGACTACTGGCGCGGCGTCGAACGCGCCGTACCGTCCGACTGACACCGTGGCCGGCTGCCCGCACTTCCCGACGATCACCGAGCAGGGCCTCGACCCCGACCCGCTCCTCGACGAGCTGCGGGTCACGCAGCCCATCGCCCGGGTGCAGCTCCCGTTCGGCGAGCCCTGCTGGGTGCTGACACGCTACGAAGACGTGCGCGCGATGCTCGCCGACCCGCGCTTCAGCCGCGCCGCGACCATCGGCACCGACGTCGGGCGGATGTCGGAGTTCTTTCCGATCGAAGACTCCATCCTGGGGATGGACGCGCCGGAGCACACCCGCATCCGGCGGCTGGTGAGCGCGACGTTCACTGCTCGACGCATGCAGGCCTTGCGCGGTCGCGCCCAGGAGGTGGTCGACGGCCTGCTCGACGCCATGGAGCGGATGGAGCAGCCCGTCGACTTCGTGCAGGCCGTGGCGCTTCCCCTGCCGATCACCATGATCTGCGAGTTGCTGGGCGTGCCGTTCGAGGATCGCGCGCGGTTCCACGGGTGGGCGAACATCTTCATGACGTCGAGCGGCTTCAGCGTCGAGGAGCTACTCGACGCCCACGGGCAGCTCACCGGCTACCTCGCCGATCTGATCGCGAGCCGGCGCGCGGAACCGACCGACGACATCCTCGGTGCGCTGGTCATGGCGCGCGACGGCGACGACACCGTCATCACCGAGGGCGAGCTGATCTCGCTGTCGATGGCGATCCTGGTGGCCGGCTACGAGACGACCGCCAACCAACTCGGCAAGTTCGTGCTGTGCCTGCTCGACACTCCCGACCAGCTCCGGATCCTGCGCGAGCACCCGGAGTTGACGGCCAACGCGGTCGAGGAGCTCATGCGCCTGATCCCGTTGAGTGCAGGCGCCCAGATCGCCTACCTCGCGACCGAGGACGTCGAGATCGGCGACGTGACGATCCGCAAGGGCGAGGGTGTCATGGCGTCGACCGCGTCGGCCAACCGCGACGAGTCGGTGTTCGCCCACGCCGACCGGCTCGACGTGGAACGCCCCGACATCTTCCAGCTCGGCTTCGGGCACGGCGCCCACTTCTGCCTGGGTGCGCACCTGGCCCGCGTCGAGCTGCAGGTCGCGCTCGAGTCCCTGTTCACTCGTTTCCCGAACCTGCGGCTGGCCGTTCCCGCGGCCGACGTCCCCTGGAAGGACGGCTCCGCGGTGTGGGGACTCGACGCGCTGCCGCTCTGCTTCTGACCCTGTTTCCGAACCGCTGACCCATCCCGGAGGAATCGTGCGAGGACTCGACGGCAAGGTTGTGATCGTGGCAGGCGGGGGTTCCGGCATCGGGGCCGCGACGGCCGGGCGCCTCGCCGAAGAGGGCGCCGCCGTCGTGGTCGGTGACCTCGTCGGCGAGAACGCGCAAGCGGTCGCGTCCGGCATCCGCGCCACCGGCGGCCGGGCGGTCTCGGCGCAGTTCGACATCTCGATCGACGAGAGCGTGGCCGAGCTCTGCGCCGTCGCGGTCTCCGAGTTCGGCGGGTTGGACCTCATGCACGCGAACGCGGCCGACCTCTCCGAGTCGTGCATCATGCAGGACTCGGATGCGGTGGCGGTCGATCTCGCCGTGTTCGACCGCACCATCGCGGTCAACCTGCGCGGACACCTCCTGTGCACGCGGCACGCCATCCCGCTCATGTTGGAGCGCGGCGGCGGCGCCATCGTCTACACGAGCTCGGCCGCCGGTCACGTCGGAGAGCCCGAGCGACCCTCCTACGGCATCTCCAAGAGCGGCATCAACGCACTCATGCGCCACGTCTCCGCGCGCTGGGGCCGCGAGGGAATCCGGGCCAACGCGGTCGCGCCGGGCATGGTGCTCACCAAGACCATCCGCGACAACTCGGATCAGGCCTTCCAGGACTTCGCGCTCTCGCTCGGTCGGGTCGCGCGCCTCGGCGAGCCCGAGGACATCGCGGCGGCGGTCGCGTTCCTGATGTCCGACGACGCCGGTTGGATCACCGCCCAGGTGATCAGCGTCGACGGGGGCTCGACCGTCCGCCCGTAGCGCCGACGGCGAGCCGCGCGTCTACGACGCGCCGAAGCCGGCGGTCGGGTGGCGCTTCTCGTTCTTGGCGGCGCGCTTCTCCTTCATGGACTTCGCCGGTTTCTTGGCGTTGTTCTTCTTCGGCGACTTGTCACCCATGGGTGCTCCCTTCGAGTCGGGACGTTTCGACACCGCGGTCGCGTCGACCCGCTCCCGATTCACGAAATCATATTCCGGTAAGGATCTTCCGACGAAGACTAGCCTGAACCCATGGCGGAATGGAGCTTCCTGACCAACCACGCACGTGCGTTGCTCTGCATCTCGCACGATCCCGGCGTGCGCCTGCGCGACATCGCCGCGACGCTCGGGATCACCGAACGGAGCGCGTTCGGCATCGTGACGGACCTCGCCGAATCGGGCTACGTGGTGAAGGAACGCGACGGGCGCCGCAACCGCTACGAGATCCAGCACCACGTCCCGCTCCCCGAACACACCGGCCGCGAGCGCACGATCGGCGACCTCCTCGATGTGCTCGTCGGCGCCAACGGCCGCACCCGCGACCCGGCGTCGGCCGGCGCCCCCACGGCCCACCGATGACCGCCGACGCGCACCGCACCGCGGCCGAGGAAGCGCTGGCCCACGCGCAGGGCAACCCGGTGCTGTCGGCCGGGGAGTCGTTCCTGGTCGCCCAGGTGCACGCGCTGCTCGCCATCGAAGCTCGCCTGGGCGAGCTGCTCGAAAGCCAGCGGGCACGCACCACGGGCGGCTGATACAACCATCGGCGCAGCCACGCCGCGAGGAGCCGACATGACGCGTGCAGACGACCGGGACCCATACCTGATCATCACGTCGGACGCCCACGGCGGCGCGGCGATGGCCGACTACAAGCCCTATCTCGATCCCCGCTGGCACGACGAGTTCGACGCGTGGCTCGACGGTGTGGTCATGCCGTGGGTCGACGTGACCGACACGACGAACTGGGACAACGACCGACGGATCGAAGCCATGGACGCCGACGGCGTGAGCGGCGAGATCATCTTCCCGAACACGCTCCCGCCGTTCTTCGACATCCTCGCCCACCTCAGTGGCGTGCCCCGCGACCGCGCGACGTTCGAGCGCAAGTGGGCGGGGCTGCAGGCGCACAACCGCTGGCTGGTCGACTTCTGTCACCAGGCCCCGGCGCGCCGGCGCGCGATCGTGCAGTTGCTCCCGAACGACATCGACGCCGCGGTCGACGAGCTCGCGTGGGCGGAGGCGACCGGCGCGGTCGCCGGGGTGATGCTGCCGGCGGTACCCGCGAACCACGTGGTCGAGCCCTACTTCCACGAGCGGTACGACACGCTGTGGGCCGCCTGCGCCGAGCGCGGCCTGCCCGTCCACCAGCACCAGGGCACGGGCGCGCCCGACATCGGCCCCGACCAACCGGTCGCCACCTCGATCTTCTTCACCGAGCTCGACTTCTGGACCCGCCGCACCATGCACCACCTCATCGTCGGCGGCGTGTTCGAGCGCCATCCCGAACTCCAGGTCGTGTGGACCGAGATGTGGGGCCTGCGCTGGGTGATCGAGGAGCTGGCGCACATGACGGTGCGGCTGCGCAACGTCCAGTCCCGCTTCGCCGGCGAACCGGGCGCGCTCAACTACAGCCAGACGTTCGGGTCGCCGGTGGTCGACGGGCTGTCGCTCACGCCGCTCGAGTACTTCCAGCGGAACTGTTCGATCGGTGCCAGCATGCTGCCCCGCCACGACGTGAAGTACTGCGCCGTGCTCGGCGTCGACCGGATCATGTGGGGCACCGATTCGCCCCACCCGGAGGGATCGGCACCCGACACCACCGCGGCGCTGCGGGCCACGCTGTTCGACGTGCCCGAAGCCGACCTGCGATTGATGCTCGGCGGCAACGCGGCGGCGCGGTACGGGTTCGACCTCGCCGAGCTGGCCCCGATCGCCGCCGCGGTCGGGCCGACCGTCGAGGAGGTGGCCACGCCCCTCACCGAGTGGCCCGTGCTTTCCGGCGTGGCGTTCTCCGCCGAGGACCCGCTCGAGGCGCTGCTCGGATAGCGGCCCCACCACGCGGTCCTACGCTGCGCGGGTGACCGACGGGCCCGGCCAAGGAGCGACCGCGGTGGTGCGGGCGGAGCGTCTCGTCGCCGGCGGCGCCGCGCTGGCGCGCCGGGGCGACGGCCGGATCGTGCTCGTCGACGGAGCGCTCCCCGGGGAGCTGGTCGAAGTGGCCGTCGCCCCCCGCCACGGCGCCGACCGCGGCCAGGTGCTCCGGATCGTCGAGCCCTCCGCCGACCGCATCTCGCCGCGCTGTCCCCACGTGGCCGACGGCTGCGGCGGCTGCGATCTCCCGGAAATGCGGCACGGCGCGCAGGCGGGCGCCAAGGCCGCGATCGTCACCGATGCGCTGCACCGTCTGGGACGGTGGGCGGCGCCGGTCGTGCGCGACGGGCCGGCGCTCCATCCGTGGGGGTTCCGCACCACGCTGCGCCTCGCGGTGACCGGCGGGCGCGCGGGATTGCACCGGGCGGCCAGCGACGCGGTCGTGACACTCGACCACTGCGCGGTGGCGCATCCACTCCTCGACGAGCTGATCGCCGAGGGTGCCTACGGCGACGCGACCGAGGTGACCCTCCGGGTCGGCGCCGCGACCGGCGAGCGCCTGGCGCTGGTCACCCCCGGGCGCAACGGCGTGCGCCTCCCCGACGACGTCCGCGTGGTCGGGGCCGACGAGCTCGCGGCGGGCAAGCGCGCGTGGATCCACGACGACGTGGCCGGTCGCCGCTGGCGGATCTCGGCCGAGTCGTTCTTCCAGACCCGCCCCGACGGGGCCGCGGCGTTGGTCGACGTCGTAGGCGCCATGGCGGCCGACGTGCTCGACGGCGCGCCGGGCACGCTGCTCGACGCGTACAGCGGCGTCGGCCTGTTCGCCGGCGCGCTCCTCGACGGCCGCGACGGCTGGCACGCGGTGGCCGCGGAGAACAACCGGGCGTCGGCGGCCGACTCCCGCGTGAACCTGGCCGACCTCGACGTCAGAACCGTCGCCACTGCGGTGGAGCGGCTCCGCGCGCCCGGGCCGAGCTCGTCGTGGCCGACCCGTCACGCGCCGGGCTGGGCCGCGCCGGGGCCGCGGTGCTGGCATCGACCCGCGCGTCACGGATCGTGCTGGTCAGCTGTGATCCCGCGGCCGCCGGGCGCGACCTCGGGCTGCTCGGGAGCCTGGGCTACGAACCCGTGGAAGCCGTCGTGGTGGACCTGTTCCCCCACACCCACCACACCGAGGTGGTCACCCGCTTCGACGCGCGAGGCGATCGAAGCGGGTGACCGTCGGTCAGGACCCGTTGAGGCTGGCCGCGATGAGCGTGCCCTTGATCGGCTTCTTGTTCGGGTAGAGCACGAACTTCCCGTCCTTGATCCGCACGTACCACCCGCACGCGGTCTTGGGCGGCGTACCGAACCCCTGGGCGCTCACGTCGACGGGCTGGCAGGACAGCCCGGCGGCGTCCCAGGTGTTGAGGCCCTTGGTCGCGTTCACGAACCCGTCACGGGTGACGTTCTTCCCGGCCGCCTGGAGCCCCTTGATCAAGAGGTCGGCGGTGAGGTAGCCGGTGTACACACCGAAGTCGGGCACGCCGCGGTAGCTCGTGTACTTGGTGAGATCCGACACGAACTTCTTGGTGGCCGCGGTCTTGAGCTCGACCGGCGCCCAGCCCTGGGCGAGCAGGACCTCCGGGCCGATGCCCTGCGACGCCGGTTGGTCGAGGAGCGCCTGGCCGTACCCCGTGGCGAGCACCGCGAGCTTGAACTTGAGGTTGTTCTGGACCGCGGTCTGGATGATCGCGAGGTTCGACGAGAGCACCAGCGGGAGGTACACGCCGTCGACCCCCGCGTTCTTCATCGCCAGCACGACCGGCCCGACGTCGGTGCTGCCGAAGTCGACCGACGTGTTGGTGTAGGCGGGGTTGAGGCCGGCCGCGGGCACCGCGTACTTCTGGAGGTTCTTCGCCGCCGCGGTCGACGACGCCGACGCGCCGTACGCGACCACGCCGACGTTCTTGACGCCGGCCTTCTTCATCAGGTCGGTCATGCCGCCCTTGTACTGGGCGCCGTACACCGGCGAGATATTGCCGAGAATGGAGATCAGCTTCTCGTTGCCCGGTTGGCCGTACTCGTTGCCGTCGTAGCCGCCGCCGACCATCGGCACGCCGTTGTCGAGCAGGAACCGGTAGCTGAGGAACGCGAACGGCGAGTTGTTCACCACGGCGAAGACGTCACGGTTCTGCACCAGGTCCTGGGCCGCGACGAGGTTGTTCTCCGAACCGCTGTCGTCGACGATCTCCGGGACGATCTTGCGCCCGTTCACGCCGCCCTGGGCGTTCTGGGCGTCGATCCTCGCGTTGAAGCCGTCCGCAGCGTTCGCGAAGGTCGAGCCCGCGGCACCGGCCTTCGCGTAGATGTAGCCGACCTTGATCTTCTTGGCGGTCACCCCGGGTGCGTCACCGGTGGCCGCCGACCCGGGAGCGACCAGCCCTGCGGTCACCATCGCGGCGACGGCGACTCCGAGTGCCAACGATCGGTGCAACGACCTCCTCGCGTGGTCGGCCCGACTCCGGTCGTCTGACGTTCGCATCGCACGTACCCCCCGGTCGTGTGCGGATTGTTCGCGGCATCTTGGCACAGTCCGCCAACCGCGTGCAGTCAGGCGCCGCCCGGCCCCGGATGCGACAATGGGCCCGTGCCCCCGCTCGAGCCTCAGCACCGTGCCGACGTGTGGGAACGCCGGCGAATCGAGACCTCGCTGCGGATCGAGCGCGCCGGCCTCGAGCTCTTGAGCGCACAGGGCCTCGACGTCACGGTCGACCAGATCGCCGCCGCGGCCGGGATCTCGACCCGCACGTTCTTCCGGTACTTCCGCAACCCTCGCGACGTGCTGACCGCGGTGCCGGCCCGCGAGTCACGCCGGATGTGCCGTGCACTGCTCGCCCGTCCGCAGGACGAGAGCCTGCTCGACGGCTTCCACGCCTGGTTCCACGAGCTCGACCGTCACCGGGACGTGCACGGCGACACCGCCCGGCTCGAGGCGGAGTCGTTGGCGCTGTGGAGCAGCATCGTGCGCGCGGAGCCGGACCTCGTCCTCGCGGAGAGCCGGGCGATGACCGCGCTGACCGTCGAGCTCGAGCACGTCGTGCGCCGGCGTCTGGCCCTGGGGCCGGACGGCGGCGACACCGTCGGTGTGCTCTCCGCCGCGTTCGCCGCGGTGATCTGGTACGTCTTCACCCGCACGCTCGACGAGGACGACGCCGCGGACTTCTCGAGCCGCGTCGACCGGGCCTTCGAGCTGCTCGGTCACCTGCACGCGGTCGATCCGGCACTGGCCTCGTCGACCTGAGCGTCGTTGCCGATGTTGGCGCACTGTGCCAACATCGGCGTCCGGTGCCGGCCGCGGTGCGCACCGGACGGCGACGACGGAGGTGGACCATGACGGTTGGCGAGGCCGGGCACGCGGAGGCCCCGCTCGATCGAGGGGGCTGGACGTACACGGACGACCCGGAGCTGATCGCGGCGCCGTGGGAGACCTGGGACCACCTGCGGGAGGCATCGCGTGCGTTCGTCGCCAGCACCGCCGCGGAGGACTGGAACGTCTGGACGCTCATGCGGTACCGGGACGTGCACGAAGCGTTGCGCACCCCCGAGCTGTTCTCCAGCCGCTCGGTGCTGCACGTCTACGAGGGCCCCAAGCTCGTCGATCCGGCCGAGGCCGCCGCCGTCCGCGGCATGATCCCCGAAGAGCTCGACCCTCCGGAGCACACGAAGTACCGGCAGCTCCTGACGCCCCTCTTCGCGCCCCAGTCCATCGAGACGCTCGAGCCGATGATCCGCGCCTGGTGCGTCGAGCTCATCGACGGCTTCCTCGCCCGCGGCCACTGCGATCTGAACCGCGACTTCGCTCGGCAGTACCCGACGATGATCTTCCTGCGGCTGATGGGCCTGCCCGAGGGCGGCGCCGGGAATTTCCTCACCGAGGTGAACGACCGGATCCGCGAGGCGTCGCAGACGGGGTTCTCGGAGGCGCAGTCGATGACGGGCGCCTACGTGATGGCGATGTACGAGTACATGGAGGCGGTGCTGGAGGAGCGCCGGTCCGAACGCCGGGACGACATCGTGAGCTACCTGCTCGACATCGAGGTCGACGGTCGACCACTCGACGACGACGAGCTGCGCCAGATCTGCACGTTGCTCTACGCCGCGGGCCTCGACACCGTCGCCGGCCAGCTCGGCTACATGTTCCACCACCTGGTGCACCATCCCGAGCACCGTCTCCTGGTGACGCAGGAGCCCGAACGGATCCCGGACTTCGTCGAGGAGACGCTCCGGATGTACTCGATCGTGACCACGAACCGCATCGTCACCCAGGACGTCGAGTTCGCGGGCTGCCCGATGCGAGCCGGTGATCGCGTCCTGCTCTCGATGCCGGCGGCCGACCGCGATCCGCTCGAGTTCCCCGACGCGGCCAGCTTCGACGTCGATCGCCGCGACAACCGCCACATCGCCTTCGCCGCCGGGCCGCATCGTTGCCTCGGCTCCCACCTGGCGCGGCTCGAGCTGCGGATCGCGGTGGAGGAGTGGCACCGCCGCATCCCCGACTACCAGCTCGCCGAGGGCGCGGAGGTGCACTTCCACGTCGGCGGTGTCGCCGGCGTCGACAACCTCCCCCTCCAGTGGACGCCGGCCGACCGTTGACGGAGCTCCGTGTCGACGGGTTGAAATTCCCCGAAGGGCCGCGTTGGCGCGACGACACGTGGTGGTTGTCGGACCAGCTCGCCGGCCGCGTCCTGCGGGTCGACGAGCGCGGCCGGTCGGAACCGGTCTGCGAGACCGAGGCGCCGTCGGGTCTCGGATTCCTGCCCGACGGATCCCTCCTCGTCGCCCGCATGAGCGACCCGAGCCTGGTGCGCGTCGACGACGGGTCGGCCGAGGAGATCGTCGATCTCCGCGGCGTCGCCCGTCACCTGAACGACATGTTCGTCGGACCCGACGGCCGCGCGTACGTCGACGCGTACGACGATCACTTCGACACGAGCTCACATCGCGTGGTCATGATCGAGCCCGGCCGGGCGCCGGCCGTCGTCGCGACCGAACTCGCGTATCCCAACGGCATCACGACCACCGTCGACGGCGCGATCCTGCTCCTCTCGGAGACGTTCGGGTCCCGGATCACCGCCTTCGACGTCGGGACCGACGGAACCCTCTCGCGTCGTCGGGTCTGGGCCGCGCTCCCCGAGGGCACCAACCCGGACGGCCTGTGCCTGGACGAGGCCGGCGACGTCTGGGTCGCGTCGTACCTGAGCGGTGAGTTCCTGCACGTACGGGAGGGCGGCGAGGTCCTCGAGCGCCTCACGTTCCCGGATCGTTGGGCCATGGCGTGTTGCCTGGGCGGCGACGACGGACGAAGCCTGTTGCTCTGCACCTCGGAGACGAGCCAGGAGGACTACTTCGCCGGCCGCGCCGTCGGCCACCTCGACGTCGTCCGCGTCGACGTCCCGGGCGTGCAACGACCATGAGCGCGGGTCCGACGAACGACCTGGATGCCGCGGCCACCGCGTGGGTCGAACACGCGGCGGGAGGGCAGGTCGTCTCGGCCCGCCAGGTGTCGGGCGGGGGGCGGACCGGCTTCGCCGTCGACGTGCGGGCACCCGACGACACGACACGGGCCCTGTTCCTGCAACGGGGTGGGCGCGGAGGCGTGGGGTCGTTCATGGGGTTCACCCGCGAGGCGGAGGTGTACCGGGCGCTGGAGCCGCTCGGGATCCCGATCCCGCACGTGTGGGCCGTCGACGAGGCACTCGACGTGTTCCTCGTCGACCGGGCGCCGGGCCAGACCTGGTTCCAGGCGCCGCGCGACCCCGAGGTCGCGCGGAAGGTCGCCCAGGACTTCATGCGCCATCTCGCCACCTGGCACGCGGCCGGCGCCCGCGGCCTCGAGCTCCCGAGCTTCGGTCCGGTCCGGTCCGTCCGTGCCCACCAGGTCGAGCAGCTCGCCGGGATCGAGGCCGCGTTCACCGAGCAGGACCGCAGGGAACCGATCGACCTGCTGGCACGCGTGCAGCTCGACCACCTCGTGCACCACGTTCCCGACGACGAGGGTGAACCCGTGCTCGTGCAGGGCGACACCGGACCCGGGAACCTGATGTACGACGGCGAGCACGTCTCCGCGATCGTCGACTGGGAGCTCGCGCACCTCGGTGACCCGATGGACGACATCGCGTGGCTGTCGTGGCGGGCCACGCAACACGGATGGCCCGACTTCCCCGCGCGTCTGCGCGAGTACGAACGCGCCAGTGGCATCGACGTCGATCCCACTCGGGTCGAGTACTACCGGCTCAACGCATGCGCGCGGCTGGGGCCGGGCTTCGGCCTCGCCGACATGGGTACCCGGCCGCCGCGGGAGCGCGGAGGCGGGGATGGGGCGCCCGGCGGCGCCGACGCGGCGGTCGACCGCACGGCCGACGGGAGCGGGCTGATCATGAGCATGCTCCACCGGCGCATGCGGCTCACCGCGGAGGCGGACGCCATGGGGATCGAGCTCCCCGGTCGTGACGTGGGGGAAGAGGCGCAGTCCCGGGCGCACGCCGCGCTCTACGACACCGTCCTCGGGCAGCTCAAGGGCATCGTCGACCGGGCCGACGACCGGGCCGTCTCGAGCCTGGCCAAGGGTGCGGCGCGCCAGGTCAAGTACCTGAAGGAGATCGATCGCAACGGCCGGCTGTTCGAGGAGCGCGAGCTCGACGACATCGGCCGTCTGCTCGGAAGGATGCCGCCGTCGCTCGGCGAGGGGCGCGCCGAGCTCGCGCGTGCCGCGCGCGACGGCGACGTCGGCTTCGAGGACTACCTCCTCTACCACTGGGCCCGATTGACCCGCGACGACTGGATGATGAAGCCGTCGTCGGGCGCGATGTACGAGCGCGGCTGGCCCGCGCTCGTCTGACCACGGGAGGATCGATGGACGCACCGACGGTGGTGCCGCTGACCGGGGACGACGACCGGTTCCATCCCGTCAGCGAGCACCCCTACGAGACCGAGACCTTCTGGACGTCGTTCCACGATCCCGAACGCAGGCTCGGCGGCTGGTTCTACAACCAGGTGCTGTTCAACCAGGGGGTCTGCAACGGTGGCGCGTGGGTGTGGGACGCCTCGCCGTCCGGCGCGCTCTACGAGGTCAACCAGCGCGACCTGCCGCTGGTCGACCCCGAGCACATGGACCTGCGCGACGTCGTGCTGCCCAACGGCAACCACCTCCAGATGCTGGAGCCGCTCACCAGGTACCGCGTCCGCCGTTCCGATCCGGGGCGGTTCGAGGCGGACCTCCTCTTCGAAGGCCTGCGGCCCCCGCACTCGCACCCGCTCGGGGTGGCGCCGTTCTGGCGGGGACGCCACTTCGACCAGTGCATGCACGTGACCGGTCAGATCGAGCTCGACGGCGATACCATCGACATCGATTCCTACTCGGTCCGCGACCGCTCGTGGGGCCCGCGACCGGGGCCGCGCCCGCCGGGCGCCGGATCGGGCAGCAAGCCGCGTCCACCGCGCGACCCCACGCAGGCGCAGCGCCCTCCGTACAGCCCGTTCGGGATCGGTTACGTGTTCGCCACCCAGGACGCCGACGAGATGTTCCTCGCCTACACGCTGCCGTGCCTCTGGGACGGCGAGGCCCGCGACGTCGTCACCACCGGGTACCTCGTGCGCGACGGCCGCTACGGCCTGCTCGTCGACGGCAACCGCCGCTGCGAGTTCGACCCGGACAAGGGCTGGATGCGGACGATCTGGTTGGAAGCCGTCGACGAGCACGGTCGCGAGCTGTCCGCGGTGGGCGAGATGCTGAGCCACCACGGCGAGCACGGGCAGGGCAGCGCCTACTTCCACTGGGAGTGGGACGGCGCGAGCGGCTACGGCGAGGACCAGTCGCAGGCCCACGGCGAGGTGCTCGAGGCCCTGCGGGCCGCCGGGCTCTGGACCTGAGCCGCAGTACAGGTCACCTCACGTGTGATACCCTAGGGGGTATGTGTAGACAAGCGACCTGCCCCCGATGCCATCGTCCGACCTGGAAGGGCTGCGGAGCCCATGTGGAACAGGTGCTCGGGCACGTGCCCGTCGCCGACCGGTGCCACTGCGGGTCGAGCCCGACGCGGGCGTCCACCGCTCCCGGCGCGAGTGCCGTCACGGCTCGTTCGCAGCGGGGCTGGTTCAGGCGGGCGCGCTCGTAACCGAACCGCGCCGGACCAGCGCGCCGGGCGGGGAGGTTCCTCGCTGCTCGAGGTCTCTCCATCTCGGTGGCAGACACATTTCCACCGGGCGCGTCCGACTGCAACGTGTGCCATGTCCGACTCGTGGTGCTCGTCGTGTGATAGGACGATCCGGTGAGCTTCGCGTCGAGGACACGCCGTCGAGCAGGGTCGGTGCGGACTCTGGCGATGACGGTGCTCGCCGCGATGCTGCTGGTGTCGTGTGGCAGTGACGGAAGTTCGAGTTCGAGCCGGCCGACGCCGTCATCGACGACGACGAGCGCCCCGACGTCGGGTGGCGAGAATGCGTGGAAGGGGCCCGCAGTGTCGCCGACGGCGATCCCGCTGGGTGACGGGAAGGTCTCGACGGACCCCCGCGTCGGTGACGTCGACTCGTGCACGACGAACTTCCGCCGCGGCGGTGCCGCACACACGGGCGACTGGATCGACGACGCCACGAAGACATGGAACGCCACGATCAAACCCGCCGTCGAAGGCTCGGTGCGCTGGCCGTCCGCGAGCAACTCGTTCTCCGTACCGGGAGCGACGAGGGTCGTCACCACGAACGCGCTCCCGAAGGACACTCCCACCGGAACGTTCCCGATCGCGCCGAGCGACCCCGCCTACCAGTACGACCGAAACCCGAACCAGATCACTGCACAGTCGTTCTCCTATTCGCTCCCGGCGACGCCCAGCGCGGCCGCGACCCCGTCGTGTCTGGGTTTGGGACCCATCGGGGTGATGACCAACGGCGTCATGATCTTCGACGCCCTCGACGACGCGGGTCGTGACGCCGGTGCGCACGAGATCCAGGACCGCTGCAACGGTCACCCACAGGGCGCAGGCATCTACCACTACCACGACCTCTCGCCCTGCCTGCTCGACCCGAGCGCCTCGTCATCGACGCTCGTCGGGTACGCGCTCGACGGTTACGGCATCTACGTCGAACGCGACGCGGCAGGGGAACCTTCCGACCAACGCGGACCTCGACGCCTGTCACGGACGGACCAGCTCGGTCACCTGGGACGGTGAGCAGATCGACATGTACCACTACGACGCCACACTCGAGTACCCCTACACCGTCGGCTGCTACCACGGCACCCCGGTCACTACCGGCCCCCGCGGCGCCAGATAGGCGACTCAGACACCCACGAGCTCACCATGCGGAAGGCGGGAGTCAGCCGACGTTGCGCTGCAGCCACGTGTTGAGGGGGCGAGCGGCGTCCAGGCAGGCGACCACCCGGCTCTTCGCCGTCCTGGTGCCGAGCCAGGCCCCCACCGACCAGGACTTCGACATGACGATGCCCTTGTGCCTGAGCAGCTCGATGCGGGTGTGGTCCTTCGGATAGCCCCTGGGCGCAGTCTTGAGGAACTCGTGCGCACCGACGTCGTACCCGTCCTTGCGCAACGTCGACACGATCGACTCCAACTTCGAGCCGGAGTCGCCATCGTCGACGGCGGGCGGAAGCGCTCGAGTTGGTCAGGGCTGGGCATGTAGACGGCCAGCCCTTGAGCGCCATCTCGACCATGATGCCCGCACCCGAGGCGGGCGTCCCACAACGCCGGACCCGCGCCGCCTTCGGATCCGCTCAGCCCATCTAGTACGTCGGCACCGGGCATGCGGAGATCGATCCGCAGCTGCTACCAGCCGGCGCCGGTGGCTTCGAACTCGTCGAGGCGTGCCTCGATGAGCCGCTCGAGCAGGGCGATCGGCAGCTCGCGGTCGTAGGGGAGCTTGATGAAGCCCTCGCCTGCCTCGTAGCCAGCTGCTTCGACTGCCTCGCGCTGCGAAGCGAAGAGACGAGTCGGGAACCGCAGCGAGCAGTGCTGCTTGTAGGACTGCAGCATCACGAGCCGCGTTCCGTCTTGCACAAACGCCGGATTGTTCCAGTGAAGCACCTCTTCGGCCTTCGGCAGCCCCTGCTGACACAGCTCGCGCAACTTCGTGAGATGCGGAACAGCGACAGCAGGGAGTTGCGCGTAGTAGTCGTGGAGGTCGGCGCGCTTCGGAGACGGCATGGACATATTCTACGTTCGGTCGCCCACCCTCATCGCAGGTGAGCTTGGTCTCGAGCCGGCCGCCACCGATCACGTCACGCAGGTGTCCCAGACCACCGGGTAGCGCGGTCTGACGGAAGTCGGAGGTCACTCCCTGCGCATGGATTCGTCGTTCTGCCGCCGTCTATCGGACTCGCGGAACGGCGGGTCCGCGGTCGGGTCGGCTCCCATCCTGCGAGGCGGAACAGGCCCGGTTCACTGTCGGCGTGACGTGCACGTCGCAAGGTCACGCGCGAGGTTGAACGGCTCCTGGCGGCCGGACGCGCCGCCCGCTCAGTCCGCCAGGTCGCGTCGCCATCGGCCGGCGAGGTAGTCGTCGACCCAGTTGCGTGAGCTCCGCCATTGGCCGTCGGCGGCGCGTGTTGCCTGCAACCGACCGCGCAGCGCGGCGACACGGAGCGCGTCCGCCGTGATTCGATCGTCGACGAGCGCCGCGAGTGGAACAAGGCGCGCGGGGCCCGCGACGGCGGGGACGATGAACTTGTAGAGGTTGTCGAGGATCGCTCGCGCAAGGAGTTCGCCGAGCTGTCCGGGATCGCCGGCGTCGGCGCGTCGGAGCGCGCGGAGGTACGGCTGCCGGTCGCGCTTGTAGATGATCGCCGGTGGATATCCGAGGCGGACCAGGATCAGGTTCAGCACGAGGCGGCCGGTGCGCCCGTTGCCGTCGAGAAACGGGTGGGTGTGCTCGAACCTCTGGTGCAGCCGAGCGAGATCGTCGGGAAACTCCGGTGCCCGCGCCTCGAGTCGGTTCGCGGCGTCGATCCAAGCGTCGGTTTCCGTCGGGACGAGCGGCCACGACGGAGGAGTCATGCCTCCGGGGAACGACTCGATGTCGTGTTCCCGAAAGCTTCCCGGTCCCTCTCGCTCGGTCGCGTGCGGATGAGGTGCGACGTCCCAGACCGGGGCCATCGCCGCTCGATGGATCTGGCGGAGCTCGGTGAGGGTCAGGAGGCCGTCGCCCGACCACGATCCCGGCTGGATGGCTTGGCGGTACACCCAGTCGGCAGCGTCCGCGTAGCCGCGGACCTCCATGTATTCGCGGAGCTCCTTGTCACCGACCGCTCGACCCTCGGCGAGGAGTACCTCGACCTGTTTGCGGACGAGGGTGTTGCCCTCGATCGCCGTGGAGTGGTGCGCCTCCTCGAACCAGATGCCACGCCAGATATCAGCAGCCTCGAGCGGGTCGGGAAGCCCGCCCATGCGCTGCCAGAGCTCTTCGATCTGGAAGTCGAGGCGGCGGTACACGTCCTCCCGGGGAGGCCGACCCCGCCGGCCTGGCGTTTGTTCGCTCATCGTGCATCGAAGTGTACCGAACAAATCCCCAGTTTGCGCGGGTGCACCTAGACCGAACCGAACCGAACCACGATCACACCCGTGTAATTCGCGGCCCCGATTCGTCCCGTGTCAGGCATCGAGGACGCACGCGCCTCGATCCGCAAGGTCACGTTAGGGTCACGCGGGCGACTCGGCCTCCTGCACGGCAAGCACCGGGAGACCCGCAACCGGCTGCGACCAGGGCGGATGACTGGAGCGGGTGACGGGAATCGAACCCGCGTTCTCAGCTTGGGAAGCTGATGTTCTGCCTCTGAACTACACCCGCGTGGAGGCGAGATCGTACCGGGCGACCCGCCCGTGACGAAACCCGCGTGGATAGTGTGCCGCCGTGGCCACCGATCCCATCACGTGGGGCGTGCTCCCCGCCGACACGTTCGCCAACGTGCTCGTGCTCTCGCCCCACTTCGACGACGCGGCGATGGGTGCTGGACACCTCCTCCTCGCCCATCCCGGGTCGACCGTCGTCACCGTGTTCGGCGGGCCCCCGCCGAGCTACCCGGACCCACCGTCGGACTGGGACGCCCTCGGCGGCTTCCGCGCCGGTGACGACGTCGTCGCGCTCCGCCGCGGGGAGGACGCGGCCGGCCTGGCCGTGCTCGGGGCGCGACCCCACTGGCTCGAGTTCGTGGACCACCAGTACCTCGCCCCGGAGGAACGCGCGACGCCCGAGGAGATCGCCCCCGAGCTGTCGGCGGTGATCGACGCGGTGCGACCGACCGCGGTGTTCCTGCCCATGGGGCTCGCCAACCCGGACCACGTCGCCACCCACGACGCCGCGTTGCTCGTCGCTGCGCAGCGCGCCGGACTCGCGTGGTTCTGCTACGAGGACGCCGGCTACCAGCACATCCCCGGCATGCTCGCCTGGCGGGTGTCGAAGCTGTTCCAGTCCGACTTCTGGCCGACACCCATGATCGTGCCCACCGTGCAGGACCACGCGCGCAAGCGAGCTGCGATCGAGTGCTACCGCTCGCAGCTCGCTCCGCTGTACGCCGACCACGCTCTCGCCGAACGCATCGACGGCAGCGTGCCCGAGCAGTTCTGGATGCTCGCGCCTCCGCCCCCCGGGTGGGAGCGGATGCGCGAGCTCTGAACCGCTACTTGTTCAGGTTGTCCTTGAACGTGTAGATGTTCGACGCCTTGCAGTCGAAGGTGCCCTTCTTGGTCGGGTAGGTCCGCACGAACTTGCCGTTCTTGAACTGCTCGAGCATGAAGCAGTTCGACGGCACCTTGTTGCCGACATCGGTCGTCGCGGTCATGCCGTCGGCGTTGAAGTCGTGGATGCTCTTGAGCTCGGCCATCAGGCTGGCGCGGGTCAGGCCGTTGTTCCCGTCCTTCTGGACGACCGCCTTCGCCGCCTGCTCGAACAGCAGGCCTGTGGTGAACCCCCAGCTCGCGAAGCCGCTCAGCTTGGCCTTGCCGACGTACTTCACGAAGTTCGCCGTCATCTTGTTGGCGCCGGTCTCGGCGAACGGCAGGAACCCCAACGCCATGTATTCACGGTTGACGGCATCGCCCGCGTCGACGAACGACTTGTCGTAGTAACACGCGAGCGTGCACTGCCAGATGATCTTCGGATCGGTCAGGCCCTGGAGCTGTGCTTCCTTGCGTTCGAGCACGACCCCGGTGACGGCCTGGAGGCTGAGCCCGTAGTTCGAGCTGTCGGTCTTCATGCCCGCGATGATCGGCGTGTACGCGCTCTGCGGCGAGAAGCCCGTCACCTGCCACTCCTTGTCGGCCTTGATGCCGGCCGCCTGCGCTGCGCTGTTCAGCACGCCGGACGTCCGCGCGACCGAGGGCGAGTCGTCGGCCAGGACGAACGAGCCGTGCAACTTCCCGAACGTCTTCACCAGGTACTTGGAGTCACCGTTGTTCGTGCGGTACGTCTGCGGGTTGCTGTCGGCCGTGCTGCACTCCACCGAGTTCGGCACGATCGGGAACGCGTTCGGCGCACACGCCTCCGCCACGCTCGTCACCAGTGCGGCGATGTCGGGGAGCCCGGTCGCCGCGCCCGCGGCGTCCTTGCACTGCACCTCGTCGGAGACGGTCTGCAGGAGCAGCGCACCGGTGCCCACCAGCGCGAAGTCCTCCTGGCAGGCCTTGATGATCGCGTTGCGGGCATCGTTGGCGTTGAGCTTGGAGTCGATGAAGTCGACCTGGACCTTGCGCCCGGCGATCCCGCCGTTGGCATTCACGTACTTGGCCCAGCCGTTCACCCCGTCGACGATGCCCTGGAGCACCCCGGGCACGATGGAATTGTCGACGTCGGCCACGACCGCGACCCGGATCGTCTTCGCCGTGATCCCAACGTCACTCGCACTCGAGCTCGACTTGGACTGCGCCACCGCCGGCGCGCCCATGAGCGCTGTCGCCGCGACGACCAACACCGCCACGGCCCCTACCGCAAACGACCTCACCATGGATTATCCCCCTCTTGGTCATCTTTCGTCAGGGGATCATGGCACGTTCCGTCGACCCGAATCGTTCAGGCCGAGAATTCCCGCTCGGGTCGACGGCTAGCTTGCGCCACCATGCACGAGAAGAACCGCGGGATCGTGATGGCCGTGAGCGGCCTGCTGGTACTCGCCCTCAACGTGATCGACGCCGCCGACCGCGGCGCGTCGGCGTTCAACATCGTGACGATCGCGGTGGGGGCGTTCCTGCTCTTCTACGGCTTCACCGTGGTGGCACGCGCCGGCGGCTCCGCGCCGCCCGACGGCTAGCGACCGCGAAAGCGCGGCGGCCGCTTCTCGGCGAACGCGCGCCTGGCCCTCGAGGTAGTCCTCGGAACGGAAGCAGGCCTCGACCAGGCGCTCGATCCCGGCCAGATCCCGCTGCGCCGGCTCGCGCTGCGCCTCGCGGATCGCGGCCTTGCACGCCTTCACCGTGAGCGGCGCGTTCCCCGCGATCGTCGCCGCCAGCTCGCGCACCTGCGCCTCGAGCTCCCCGACGGGGACGACCCGGTTCACCAACCCGATGCGCAGCGCCTCGTCGGCGCCGAGACGCCGGGCCGAGAACAGGATCTCCGCCGCCCACGAGGGCCCGACCAGCGCCAGCAGCTCCTCCACCCCGCCGTAGGCGTATCCGAGACCGAGCTTCGCCGCCGGGACCCCGAACTGGCTGTCCTCGGCGGCGATCCGGATGTCGGTCTTCATGGCGGTGAGCAGGCCCCCGCCGATGCAGTACCCGCGGATCATGGCGAGGATCGGCTTGTCGACCAGCCGCCACGACGCCCACGCCGTCACGAGCGCGTCGTCGTACTCGGCGCGTGCAGCGACCGTGGTGCGCTTCTCCGAGAACTCGGAGATGTCGGCGCCCGACACGAACGCCCGGTCGCCCGCGCCGCGCACCACGATCACGTGCACGTCGGGATCGGCGGCGAACGCGCCGAGGATCCGCGGCACCGCCAGCTGCATCTCGTGGGACATCGCGTTGAGGCGCTCCGGATTGTTGTAGGTCATCCACCCGATCCCGCCCTCCACGTGGGCGAGCATCTTCCCGGTGCCGGTGTCGACGGTCGTGCTCACGAACGCAGCTCCCTGTCTTCGGGCCCGGTGGTTCCGACCACGCCGGCCGCGGTGAGGTCGTCGATCTCGCCCGCCGAGTACCCGAGCTCGGCGAGCACCTCGCGGGTGTGGGCCCCGTCGGCGGGCGGGCCCGACCGGATCCGGGCGGGCGTGTCGCTGAACGTGAGCGGCGGCCGCAACACGTCGATCGCACCGCGGTCGGGGTGCTCGACCGTGCGGGTCAGGTGGAGGTGCTCCACCTGGGGGTCGGCGAACACCTGATCGACGGTGAGCACGGGGCCGCACGGCACCGCGTCGGCCAGCACCTCGACCCACTCGGCGGTCGGGCGCGCCGGAGCAGCCGACCGATGTCGGCATCGAGCTCGACCCGGTGGGCCACGCGTGACGCGTGGTCGGCGTAGCGCGGATCGTCAGCCAGGGTGGGTTCCCCGAGGAGGGCGCAGAACGCGGCGAAGTCGCGCAGTGACGACACGTTGAGGTGACCGTCGGCGGTGGGGTAGGTGCCCATCGGCACCATCGTGGGATGTTGGTTGCCCGCCTGACCGGGAACCTCGCCGTCGATCAGCCAGCGCGCGGCCTGGAAGTCCATGAAGCTCACCGCGGACTCGAGCAGCGACGTGTGCACCCACTGGCCGCGACCGGTCCGGTCGCGCGCGATGCAACGCGGCGAGCACGCCCTGGGTGAGGACGGTGCCCGCCGCGGTGTCGGACACCGCGATGCCGACCCGCCAGGGGCCCGAGCCGGGCGGACCGGTGACGCTCATCAAGCCACTCAGGCCCTGGGCGATCTGGTCGACGCCGGGACGCGACGCGTAGGGACCGCTCTGGCCGAACCCGGAGATCGACGCGTAGACCACCCGCGGGTTGACCGCCCACACCGCCTCCGGATCGATGCCGAGGCGGTACTTGACGCTCGGGCGGTAGTTCTCGACGACCACGTCGGCCCGCTCGACGAGACGGAAGAACACCGCGAGACCGTCGGGAGTCGTGAGGTCGACCGCGATGGCACGCTTGTTCCGGTGCAGGTTCGCGCCATCGGACCCGAGCGACGAGAACGCTCCGCCGCCGCTTCGGCCCTGTACCGCGACCACGTCGGCGCCGAGATCGGCGAGCTGGCGCACGCACGTGGGCCCGGCCCGGGCCCGGGTGAGGTCGACGACCCGGATGCCCGCGAGCGGACCGTCGGGCGCGTCGGGCGGCTCGGCGTAGGTCACCCGGCTTCGGCCGCCGCGGCCAGGCGCCGGGCCGTCGCCGGGATGAAGCGACCCAGCGCGGCCTTCATGAGCACGCCGGCGCCGGGGAAGCTGCCATCGAACGTCGAAACCCACCGGATGCGCGTCCCGCCGCCGACCGGTTCGAGCGTGACGTCGGCGTGGTAGCCACGCAGCGGGAGCCCCGACCGCAGCTCGTACGCGAACAATGCCGGCTCCGTGCCCGAACGGGAGACCGGCTCCGTGCCCGAACGGGAGACCGGCTCCGTGCCCGAACGGGAGACCGGCTCCGTGCCCGAACGGGAGACCGGCTCCGTGCCCGAACGGGAGACCGGCTCCGTGCCCGAACGGGACGGCGGCGGCTCGAACGCGACCACCTCTTCGACCGTCGTGCGCCGACCTCGCCGGAAGCGCCGGAGCGCGCCGACGCCGTCGGGAGCGGGGACACCTTCGCGATCGAGCACGGTCTCGTCCCATCCACCCCACGTCGACCAGGTCGACGCATCGGCCAGGAGCCTCCACACCGTCTCGGGCGACGCGGTCGCCACCACCGACGCCTCCACGCGATACCGGCCGGTCATCGGGATCAGGCCGCCAGCGACGCGATTCCCGCGATCATCACCACGAAGCCGAGCACGAGGAACCCCAGGGTGCGCGCGAGCGGGGCCTGGGCCAGCTCGCGCCGGGCCGAGGGCTTCGCCGGGGAGCGGACGGGGCTGCCCGGCCGGCCGCGCTCGACGGTCCTCGCCGAGACCCGGTCGGCGTCGCGACCGCGTCGGGCGAGCGCGTAGAGGTTGCCGAAGAAGAGCGCGGCACCCATGGCGGCGATCAGCTCGCGCAGGACCTCGTCGTAGAAGTTGGCGACAACCGGATGCACGGCGTCATCGTACGTCGCTGCTCAGCGCAGACTAGGACCGCCGGGCTTGAACACCATGAGGAACAGGATGGCGATCATGATCAGGTCGAGCACCGGCCCGATGGCGCCGAGCTTCTTGCCGATCTCCGCCATCTCGGCGGCCTCCGGCGGCGGGCCCCCCGCGGGAGGCGGACCGGCGAGCATCTCCCGCATCAGCACGCCCATGCGGCGCACCGCGGGCTGGAGCACCCCGTGCGACAGGCCGAGGGCGACGACGAACAGGACCACCGAGAGCCAGACCCAGGTCTGGGAGAACTCCCAGAACGAATCGCTCAAGCCGAGCGCTGCGAACCCGAGGACGAACACCGCGTAGATGAAGTACTCACCGATCTTGGAGACGGTGTAGTTGGCCTCGTAGATGCCCAATGCCTCGGCGCCGCGGCCGGACTGCATCCGCGACTTCATCTGCTGGCCGTAGATCCCGTTGAGGAACACCGCGCCGAACCCGATGATGGCGCACAGGATGTGCAGGACGAGCACGACCTTGTAGAAGCCGCTGCTGATCGTAGCCAGGACCATGGGAACAGCACCTCCGAGACGAAGAACCGGCGCATCGTAGATCGGCGGCACGACGCGCGCACGGACCCGCGGCGCGCGCACGTGTGGTACAACGCGCAGCGTGCGCGTGCTGGTGGCGAACTGCTCCGTGGAATACGAGGGGCGCCTGGGGGCGCGCCTCCCACCGGCACCGCGGCTCATCATGCTCAAAGCCGACGGCTCGATCGCGGTGCACGCCGACGCCAAGGCCTACAAGCCGCTCAACTGGATGACGCCGCCGTGCACGGTGCGCGAAGAAGACGGACGGCTCGTCGCCACCAACCCCGGGGGCGAGAAACTCACCATCGAGTTGCTCGAGGTCCTGCACGACTACACCGTCGAGTTGGGCGACGACCCCGGCCTGGCCAAGGACGGCGTCGAGGCCGAGCTCCAGGAGCTGCTCGCGAAACGGGTTGCCGCGTTACGTGACGACCTGCGCCTGGTCCGGCGCGAGTACCCGACCGACATCGGCCCGGTCGACCTCCTCTGTCGCGACGCCGAGGACCGAGCCATCGTGGTCGAGGTCAAGCGGGTGGGTGAGATCGCCGGCGTGGAACAGCTGCTGCGCTACCAGGAGCGTCTCGACCTCGACCCGAACCTGGCCCCGACCGTCGGCATGTTCGTCGCCACCCGGATCAAGCCGCAGGCGAAGGTGTTCGCCGCCAGCCGTGGCGTCGTGTGCGTGGAGATCGACCTCGACGAGTTGCGGGCCGGGGCACCCCTCGACCTGCGCCTGTTCTGAGGCGCGGGGCCGAGCAGTGCGCCGGATCGCGCGCCGCACCCGGACCACGGTCGTCGCGATCGTCGGTGACCGCGCGACCGCCGGGGTCGAGCGGCTCGGCCGAGGCACCAACGTCGTGCCGGTCACCATCGACTCCGACGACCCGCCGCTCGGGCACCGGGACACGGGGGTACGGTGGCCGGATCTCGACGACCTGCTCGCGGGGATCGGGCGGGTCGTGCCCGATCAGGTGGCGCCGGGCTCGGCCGGCTCCTCGGCGAGGATCGCGTAGAGCTTGCGCCGGGTCTCGGCCAGCAGCTCGATGGCGGCCGCCTGCTGGGCCGGGGTCCCGGCCAACGCCACCTGACGCGCCGCCACCGCGATCGGGGCGAGCGAGTCGCGCAGCTTGAACTGGCTCGGGTCGATGCCCTCGGTCACGTCGTCCCACGGCGTGCGGTCGCCCGCCTTGGCGGCTTCCTCGCGTCCGGCGTCGGTGAGGGAGAAGAGACGCTTGCCGGCTTCGGCGTCGGCCTGCACCAGGCCCTGGTCCTCGAGCAGGGCGAGGGCGGGATAGACGGCACCGGGGCTCGGGCGCCAGACGCCGTCGGTCCGGGCTTCGAGCTCCTGGATCATCTCGTAGCCGTGCATCGGCCGTTCGTTGAGCAGTGCGAGCGCGGCCGCCCGCACGTCGCCGCGCCGGGCCCGCCGACCGGGCCCGCCGCGCCGGCCACGGCGGGGCCCGCCGAAGCCGAAGCCGAAGTGCTCCGGTGGGGCGTCCCACCGCCCGCGCTCCCGGGGCTGTTCGTGGTTCTCGGGGTTTCGGGATCTCATGGGGTTCTCCCTGTTTCGTAGGTTCTCGTTGCTTACGAGTACGTATCACGATATATCTTTATTCCTCTTCTGCCCAGGGCACTCGCCCGCACGGTGCAGGATCGGCCCATGGAGAACGCCACCTGGACCGTCCATCGGGTCGGCACCGTCACGTCGAGCCGCACCGAAGCGACCGACGACGACTGGGGCGCTGTGACCGTGGTCACACGAGCTGATGCGGGGCTACTGGTGAAGCGATCGGCTACTCGCGAGCCATGTTCACGAACTCGGCGCGCTCGGGCCGGAACACGAGACGGGCGGTGCCGGTGGGTCCGTTCCTGTGCTTGGCGATGATGATCTCGGCCAGGGCGCGGTCGTCGGACTCGGGGTTGTAGACCTCGTCGCGGTAGATGAAGGCCACGACGTCGGCGTCCTGCTCCAGACCGCCGGACTCGCGCAGGTCGGCCAGCATCGGGCGCTTGTCGGTGCGGTACTCGAGCTGACGGTTGAGCTGCGAGAGCGCGATCACCGGGCACTCCAGCTCACGGGCCAGGATCTTCAGGCCCCGGGAGATCTCCGAGACCTCGACCTGGCGGTTCTCCGAGCGACGGCCCGAGCTGCTGGGCGTCATCAGCTGGATGTAGTCGACCACCACCAGCCCGAGGTCGCCGTGACGGGCGCGCAGGCGCCGGGCCTTGGCCCGCATCTCCATCACCGTGCAGTGGGGGTTGTCGTCGATGTGGAGCTGCGCCTCGGCCAACCGGCCCACCGCGTGGCTGATCTTGCCCCAGTCGGGCTCGGTGAGCTTGGCCGTCCACAACCGGGTGGCGTCGACCCCGGCCTCCATCGACAGGAGGCGCTTGGTGAGCTCGAGCGCGCCCATCTCCATCGAGAAGAACACGACCGGCCGGCCGGTCTGGGTCGCGACGTTGCGGGCCATACCGAGCGCGAGGCTCGTCTTCCCCATGCCCGGGCGGGCCGCGAGGATGATGAGGTTGGAGCGCTGCAACCCGTGGAGCTTCTTGTCGACCTCGTCGAAGCCGGTGGGGACACCCACGAGGTCGCTGTCGTCGCCGTAGCGTGCCTCGAGCTCGTCGAGGGTCTCCTGGAGCGCGTCGCGGATACCGACCATGGAGTCCGAGACGCGCCGCTCGGCCACCTCGAACACCAGGGACTCCGCCCGATCGAGGGTCTCGGTCACGTCGTCGGACGTGTCGTAGCCCATCTCGGCGATGTCGCCGGCCACGCCGATGAGGCGGCGCAGCAACGCGAGCTCGTTGACGATCCGCGCGTAGTGCCCCGCGTTCGCCGATGCCGGGGTGTTGGCCTGGATCTGGAGGAGAGCGGCACGCCCACCGATACCGTCGAGCATGTCGGCCCGGCGCAACTCCTCGGCCACCGTCACCGGATCCGCGGGTTCGCCCTGGCCGTGCAGCGACTGGATGGCCTCGTAGATGTGACCGTGGGCCGGCTTGTAGAAGTCGTCCGTTTCGACGTGCGCCTCCACCGCGGCGGTGATCGCGTCGCGCGAGAGCAGCATCGCGCCGAGCAGCGACTCCTCGGCCTCGAGGTTGTGGGGCGGGACCCGGCCGCTCGCGCGCCGACGTGCCGATTCGATCGTCTGGACCACAGCCGCTCCCGCCGCTTCCGCTTCCGCCCCGGGTGTCATCCACCCACCTGCCGACCTCGATGCCCACGCGACGCGTGAACCACGGAGCATGAGCTACCCACCCTGTGGATCGCTAGCCCGAAAACCCCGGTTTCTCTTGGGGATGGAGGCGCGAGTTGTCCCCAGGCCTGGGGATGGCGGGCGTGGTGCACACCCCGTAGTGGAGCGCGGGGGTGTGACACTCATCCGCCGGCGCCGCCGGAATTGCGGACGTCCCGGAGCCGGCTCCCGCGGGGAGCGACTCCGGGACGTCCGGTGTACCGCGTGCGTACGGGCAGGTCAGCCCTGGAGGGCCTTGGCCTTCGCCGTCTCGAATTCGGCGTCGCTGATGACGCCCTGCGCCTTGAGGTTGGCGAGGCGCTGCAGCTCGTCGGCGGTGCTCGGCGAGGCGCCGGCGGCCTGCTGGATGTACTGGCGCGCCGCGGCGTCCTGCGCGGCCGCGGCCTGCTGCGCGTGCTCGGCCATCTTGTGGCCCCGCACGATGAGGTACAGCAGCACGCCGAGGTACGGGAGGATGATGATGCCGATCACCCACGCGGCCTTCGCCCACCCCGAGAGGTCATGGCTGCGGAAGAGGTCGCTGAACACGACGATCAGCAGCCAGATCCAGATGAAGAACAGGAAGAACCAGAGCATCGACAGGAAGACCTGCCCGGAGCCGAAGTCGGACAGCGAGAGTGGGCATTCGTTCTCCTCGAAAAGGTTGGCAGTGGTTGGCGAAGCTACGTCCACCCCGCGGCGGCGGCCTCGCCCATTGCGGGTGAAACTACGTCACCCGGCACCGCCGCGCCACCATCCCCCCGATTCGCCTGCTGGATCCGGCCGCACGTGGCAGGGTGGGTGATGAGCACCGTCCGGTCGATGCTGGCGGACCTCCGCGGGGTCGCCACGCGTGAACGGACCGAAGGCACCACCCGGCGCCGGCCGGGTGACGCCGCCCGGGCCGCCCTCGCGGCCGTGCTCCTCGTCCCGCTCGTCCTCCACGCCCACCATCCGACGGCCACCGAGGAGGCCGTCGTCCGGCTCTTCGAGTCGATCCCCCACGGCGCCCGCACCCTCTTCCTGATCCTGTACCAACTGGCGGCCCTGTGGGCGGTCGGCCTCCTCGTGGTGACGGTGCTGCTCCTGCGCCGGTGGCGCCTGGCCCGCGACCTGGCGGTGGCCGCCCTCGGCGGCGTGGGTGCTGGGGCGGCTGATGGCCTTCGTCGTCCACGACAGCGGCCTGTGGAACGCGTTCAGGGTCACGTTCGACTTCACCGGCGCGCCCCGGTTTCCCATGGTGCGCCTGTCGGTCGCGGTCGCGACGGTGCTCGTGGCCTCGCCCCACCTGGCCCGACCCACCCGCCGCTTCGGCCAGTCCCTGGTCGCGCTGCTCGCGCTCTCCAGCCTGTACCTCTCCCGCGGGTTCCCGACCGACCTCATCGCCGCCATCGTGCTCGGGTGGGGCGTCGCCCACGCGGTGGAGTACGCGTTCGGCACGCCGGTGGGCCGGCCGGCGGTCCGCCAGGTCGAGGAAGCCCTCGTCGCCCTCGGCATCCAGGCCACCGGGGTGCGCCTCGCCACCGAACAGCCCGTGGGCCGGGCCGTGTTCATCGCCAACCATGCTGACGGCGCCGTCCGCGTGATCGCGCTGGGTCGTGACGAGGCCGACGCACAGCTCCTGTCGCGAGCGTGGCGCTACCTCGCGTACCGCGACGCGCCCCCGACCCTCCTGCCCAGCCGCCGGGCCCAGGTGGAATACGAGGCGTACCTCTCCCTCCTCGCCCGCGACGCCGGGGTGGACACCCCACGCCTCGTCGCCGCTGGTGCGAGCGGGGCGCTCGCACTGCTGGTGGTGGAGCAGGTGCCGGGCACCGAGCTCTACGACCTCGCCCCCGACTCGGTGTCCGACGACCTCCTCGACGCGCTGTGGGCCCAACTGCGGATGCTGCACGCCGCCCGCGTCGCGCACGGCAAGCTCGACGGGCGCCACGTGATGGTCGACGGCGCGAACCCACGGCTGGTGAGCTTCGACTTCGCGTCGGGCAGCGCGCGCTACCGCCAGACCGCCGGCGACGTCGCCCAGCTCCTGGCCGCGACCGCGGCCATCGTGGGCGCCGGACGCGCGGTCGAGGCCGCGGTGCGGGGCGTCGGAGCCGCCACGGTCGGATCGGCGCTGCCGGTGCTCCAGGCGCCCGCGCTCTCGGGCTGGACCCACGACGCGTTCGGGGGTCGTGACCACCTCGACGACGCGCTCGACGAGCTTCGGCGGGTGGGCGCGACGGCCACGGGCACCGAGGCCCCGGAGCTCCGACGTCTCTACCGGGTGCAGCCGCGCAGCCTGCTCATGGCGGTCGGAGCGCTCGTCGGGGTGGGGGTGCTGCTCAGCCGGGTCGGCGACCCGGTCGTGTTCTGGGACACGGTGAAGAACGCCGAGTGGGGCTTCGTGATCCTCGCCTTCGTGCTCGGCATCGCCACCGACGTCGCGTTCGGGATCACCTTCCTCGGCAACGTGCCGATCCGCCTCCCGGTGTGGCCGAGCATCGAGCTGCAGTCGGCGATGTCGTTCTCGAACCTCGCGGTCCCCGTCGCCGCCGACACCGCGCTCCAGGTGCGGTTCCTCCAGCGCAACGGCCTCGACCTGTCGTCCGCGGTGGCGGCGGGAGGCATCCTCAGCTCGGTGTCGGAGATCGTCGTGCAGGTCGGGCTGCTGTTCCTCGCCATCTGGTTGGCACCCGACTCGATCGACTTCGGCCGCATCGACACCGACCAGATCGTGGTGGTCGTCCTCATCGTGGTGTTGCTGCTCGGCGTGGCGGCCGCGGTGACGTTCGGCGTGCGCCGCATCCGCCACACCGTGCTCCCCCCGATCCGCCGGGCGCTGGCAACGGTCTGGGGCGCGGTGAAGACACCGAGCCGCCTGGCGCTGCTCATCGGGGGCAACATCGTCGCCCAGTGCCTCTACGCCGGCTCGCTCCTCGCGTGCCTCCACGCGTTCGGAACGAGCATCAACTTCTGGACGCTGCTCGCGCTGAACATCGGCATCTCGGTGATCGCATCGCTGGTGCCGATCCCCGGCGGGGGGACCGCGGTGTCCGCCGTCGGCCTCGCGGGCATGGTGACCGCGTTCGGCGTGCCCGCCGCGGCGGCATCGGCCGCGGTGCTCACCCACCAGCTCGCGGTGACGTACCTCCCGGCGATCCCGGGCTGGTTCGCCACCAACGACCTCGTGAAGAAGGGCCTGCTCTGACGCGGACGCGAGGCCCGCACGGGGCTATTCGGCGACGACGACGACCGCCACCGCGACCACGACCTCGGCGGGCAGCCGGACCTGGACCTGGGCGTCGCCGAGCTCGCGGATGGGCTCGGCGAGCACCACCTTGCGGCGATCGAGCTCGATGCCGGTCTGCGAGAGCACGGCGTCGGCGACATCGGACGCGGTGATCGAGCCGAAGAGCTTGCCGCCCTCACCTGCGCGCGCCGTCACCTGGATGGTCTGGCCACCGAGCTGCACGGCCAGGGCCTGCGACGCTTCGCGGTCGCGTGTCTCCTTGGCCTCGCGGCTGCGCCGCATCGACTCGGACTGCGCCACCACGCCCTTGGTCGCCTTGATGGCGAGCCCACGGGGCACGAGGTAGTTGCGCGCGTAGCCGTCGGCCACCTCGAGCAGGTCACCGCGCTTGCCGAGCGTCTCGACGTCTTCGCGGAGCACGACCTTCATGCCGCCCCCTCGCCGTCACCCGGCGAAGCAGCGACCTCCACCACGTCGACACCGGCAGCCTCGATACCGGCAGCCTCCACACCGGCAGCCTCCACACCGGCAGCCTCGACACCGGCAGCCTCGACACCGGCAGCCTCCACACCGGCAGCGTCGGCGGCGGCACCGCTCACGTAGTCGGACTCGATCGGCTCGGGTGCGCGGGGCGGCGCCTCCTCGCGGAGCTCGCCGCGGTCACCGCGATCGCGCCGCCCTCCCTTGCGCTGTGTCACCTGACGCACGCTGTAGGGCAGGAGCGCCATCTCCCGCGCCAGGCGGATCGCCTTCGCCACCTGGCGCTGCTGCTGGGTGGAGTTGCCGGTCACCCGTCGGGCGCGGATCTTGGCGCGCTCGGACATGAACCGCCGGAGGAGGTTGACGTCCTTGTAGTCGATCCACTCCACCTGCTCGGTGTTGAGGATCGAGATCTTCTTCTTCTGCGGCCGACGCCGGTCGGCCGCGGCGCTCTTGCTGTTGCTGCGCCGTTCTCTCGCCATCTCTACCTGCTCGCTCTCTGCTCACCGGGATACCCGGCTCGCGATCGTTCGCTCCCCATCAGAACGGCTCCTCACCGAAGTCGTCGTAGGTCTCCGTCGCCGCCGCGGGCGCGGGCGCGGGCGGCTCCCGCCGCCTGCTCCGCCGCCGGTGGCGCCGCCACCCCCGCCGAAGTCGCCGCCACCGCGGCGCTCGTTGCGGGTGACCTGGGCGGTCGCCCACCGGAGGCTCGGGCCGACCTCGTCGGCCACGATCTCGACCACGCTGCGCTTGTCGCCGTTCTCGGTCTCCCAGCTGCGCTGCTCGAGGCGGCCGGTCACGACCACGCGCGAGCCCTTGCCCAGCGACTCGGAGACGTTCTCGGCCATCTCGCGCCAGCACACGACGTTGAAGAAGCTGGTCTGCTCCTCCCATTCCTGCGACTGGCGGTTCTGCCACCGGCGGCTCACGGCCACCCCGAACGACGCCTTGGCGGCGCCGCCGGTGGTGTAGCGGATCTCGGGATCACGCGTGAGATTCCCGACGATGGTCACGGTGCTGTCGGCCATTTGACTTCCTCCCTCAGGCGTCCGACACGCCGGAGCCCGCGAGCTTCCCGTAGACACTTTCCGGGATGCGGAGCACCTTGTGCCGGAGGACTTCATCAGCAAGGGAGAGCGTGCGGTGCAGCTCGTCCATCGCCGCGGGCTCGGCCTTCGCCTGCAGGACCACGTAGTAGCCCTCCCAGCGGTGTTTGAGCTCATAGGCGAAGCGCCGCTTTCCCCAGAAGTCGACCGGGCCGGGGACTGCGCCCTTCGACTCGATCAGCTGGGTGTAGCGGGCGACGGCGGACCGGATCGTCTCCTCTTCCAGATCCGCGTCGAAGATGACCATGACCTCGTACGGCCTCATGGGCCGACCTCCTTCGGACCGTGGCGACGGCCACGGGCGACCGACGTGGCGACGGGGGAACCCGACGCGGTGGGCGCAGGAATGAAATTCGGTGCCGGCCACCGGCTGCTCGGGAAGAGCGATCCGATGACCGAACCAGTTGAGGCTAGCAGCCCCGCTTCGACGCGACCTATCGACGTGAAACCTAGACCGGGGGTGTGACAGCTACGCCGGCGCCGGCATCAGGCCGGGCTGCAGGCGGTGACCGGGCCCGACGGGAGCTGCCCCTTCAGGGTCTCGATCGCATAGAGGTACGGGCCGTCGGCTCGATACACCGGGCACTGCGCCTCGGCCTTGGCGCAGGGCTTCATGAGGCGGGTCGAATTGCGCGCGCCGTCGGCGCCGAAGAAGCCGATGTCGAGTGGGACGGTCACCCCCGACATCGTGAACGCCGAGTCGCTCGGGCCCTGGAACACGAACAGCATGCCGTCGTACGGACCGAGGTCGGTACGACCCCGCAGGCCGGCCACCCGATCTTCGAGCGTGTCGGCGACGACGAGGTTCAGGCAGTGGTCGTATCCCACCGCAGCGTGGAGCGTGCTCAGTCCTTCGAACGGCGCGGCCGCGGGCGTGGCACGGCCCAGCACCGCCGACAGCGGAAGCCCGCCGGCGTGCGGCGCGGGATCGGCCACCGTGTCGAGCACCTTCACGATGCCGACGGCCAGCGCGATCACGCCGAGCGTGAGCAGGGTGACGATGACGGCGCGGCGGTTCTGCATCGGCGCCGAGGCTAAGAGATGGCGCGGCGCCGTGCCCGGCGGGCGGACCCGGGGGCTCAGGCGGAAGCGTGCTCGACCGAACCGTAGAGACCGAGAGCCTCCGAGACGGTGTCGGCCGCGTGGTACGTCTCGCCGCTGGCGGGGAACCGGCCGGCGCGCACGTCGTCGGCGAACCGTTCGATGCCGCGCGTGGCGTCGCTCTGGAGATCCGCGTAGCGGCGCACGAACTTCGGGCGCACGCGGTCCTCGAACCCGAGGATGTCGTGGAAGACGAGCACCTGGCCGTCGCAATGCCGGCCCGCGCCGATGCCGATGGTCGGCACGGGCACCGAGTCGGTGACCATGCGCGCGACCGCGTCGGGCACGCACTCGAGCACGATGGCGAAGCACCCGGCCTCGGCGAGCGCGACCGCGTCGTCGACGATGACCCGGGCTGCATCGAGCGTCTTGCCCTGCACCCGGTAGCCGCCGAACTGGTGCACCGACTGCGGCGTGAGCCCGAGGTGGCCCATCACCGGGATCTCGGCGTCGAGGATCGCACCCACCGCGTCGAGGCGCTTGCGGCCACCTTCGAGCTTGACCGCGCTGGCGCCCGCCCGCACGAGCTGCGCGGCGTTGCCGACGGTCTCCTCGCGCGACCGGTGGTAGCTCATCCACGGGAGGTCGGCGACGACCAGCGCCCGCGGCTTCGTACGCGCGACGGCACCGGTGTGGTGCGCCATGTCGTCGACGGTGACGTGGAGCGTGTCGTCGTACCCGAGCACGACCATCGCCACCGAGTCGCCGACGAGGATGACGTCGACCCCCGCGGCGTCGACCGCACGCGCCGAGGGCGCGTCGTACGCGGTGACCATCACCAGCGGCGTTCCGGAACCTTTCCGCGATCACGTCGGGCACACCGAGTGCGCGCGGACCACCCTGCGGGGCGTCGGCCATCTCGCTTCCTCCACCGTCCAGGGCACCCACGGCTCCCGGCGGCAGTCGAAACACTAGCCCTGTGGCAACGACCGTGCTCGTCCGGCGCCCGTCGACGGTTCGGCCGGCGCCGCGCCGGCGCCGTGGCGGCGACCGTGGAGCTCGCGCCGCGTGAGGAAGTTCCACCCGCAGTCGGGGCACACCTCCACGACGTAGCGGGCGAACTCGTCGTGAGCGGCACCGAGGCGGTCCAGCTCGCTGGGGTGCACGATGCAGCGCCCGTTGGCCTGACGCAGGTGCTCGCCGTACACGTAGGAGACGTAGCGCACGTGCCGGCCCGAGCAGACCGGGCACTCGTGCGGTGCGGCCTCGCCGACGTGGCGGGCGGCCCGGATCAGCTCCGGGTGGGCGTCGCACACGTCGAGGCGAGCGACACTGCCGCGATGCAGGTCGCGGAGCACGGCCTTCCGGGCCAGCGTGTAGTCGGTGTGCCGGCGCACCGGGCCACTGTACAAGCGGCCACGGGCCCGCGACCGGCTGCGGACCGGCGTTCGCCCGGCGGCTCCTCCACTCCGACCCCGGTGTGTGTATACTCTGCACCGATATATCGAAGCGATATATCGAGGAACACACTGACCGCACAGGACGTCGCCCACCGTGCTCGAGCTCGCCATCCTCGGACTGCTGAAGGAGCAACCGCTCCACGGCTACGAGTTGAAGAAGCGTCTCGGCGAGACGCTGGGCTCGTTGTGGGGCATCTCCTACGGCTCGCTCTACCCGGCGTTGCGCCGCCTGGAGCACGACGGCGCGATCGAGATCGTCGAGCCCGACACCGCCGCCCGGCCGATGCCGGCCACCGGCTCGCTCGACGGTGACCTCGCGGCCGCCCGGCAGCGCCGACCCGCCAAACCGACCCGCCGGACCCGCAAGGCCTACCGCCTCACCGAGCGCGGCGACGCGCGGTTCTCGCAGCTCCTGCTCGACGACGACGTGAGCGGCGACGACGAGCGCACCTTCGCGTTGAAGCTCGCGTTCTGCCGCCACCTCGACCCCGAGTCCCGCCTGGAGCTCCTCCAGCGGCGCCGGAGCGCGCTCGCCGACCGCCTGTCGCGCGCTCGCCGCACCTCACCCGGCCGCGGTGACCGCTACACCCGCTCGCTCTTCGAGCACCGCGCCGATTCGACCCAACGAGATCTCGAATGGGTCGACGCGTTGATCGCGGCCGAAGGCCACGACACCGCCGACCCGCCCAATCCCAACCCTTCCCACCAACAGCTCTCGGAACAAGAAGGAGCCACCGCATCATGAGTGGACGCGTTCGTGTCGCCATCGCCGGAGTCGGGAACTGCGCGAGCAGCCTCGTCCAGGGCGTCGAGTACTACCGCAACGCCGATCCCGCGGAGGAGGTGCCGGGCCTCATGCACGTCGTGCTCGGTGGCTACCACGTGGGTGACGTCGACTTCGTCGCCGCGTTCGACGTCGACGCGGCCAAGGTCGGCCTCGACCTCGGCAAGGCGATCTCGGCCGGGCAGAACAACACCATCAAGTTCGCCAACGTGGGCCCGCTCGAGGTCCAGGTCCAGCGGGGCCCGACCTTCGACGGCCTCGGCAAGTACTACCGCGAGACGGTCGAGGAGTCGCCCGCCGCGCCGGTCGACGTCACGCAGGTGCTGCGGGACACGAAGGCCGACGTGCTCGTGAGCTACCTGCCGGTGGGCTCGGAGGAGGCGCAGCGCTTCTACGCGCAGGCGTGCCTCGACGCAGGGGTGGGCTTCGTGAACGCGATCCCCGTGTTCATCGCCAGCGATCCCGAATGGGCGGCGAAGTTCGAGGCCGCCAAGCTCCCGATCGTCGGCGACGACATCAAGAGCCAGGTCGGCGCCACCATCACGCACCGCGTGCTCGCCCGCCTCATGGAGGATCGCGGCACCAGCATCGACCGCACCTACCAGCTCAACTTCGGCGGCAACATGGACTTCAAGAACATGTTGGAGCGCAGCCGTCTCGAGTCGAAGAAGATCTCGAAGACCCAGTCGGTCACCAGCCAGATCGAGCAGGGCATCGAGTCAGACAACGTGCACATCGGACCGTCGGACCACGTGCCCTGGCTCGACGACCGCAAGTGGGCCTACATCCGCCTCGAGGGCCGCAACTTCGGCGACGTGCCGCTCAACATCGAGCTCAAGCTCGAGGTGTGGGACTCACCGAACTCGGCCGGCGTGATCATCGACGCGGTGCGGTGCTGCAAGATCGCGCTCGACCGTGGCATCGGCGGCCCTCTCGCCGGCCCCTCCGCCTACTTCATGAAGTCGCCGGCGGTCCAGTACCACGACGACGAGGCCCGCGAGCTGGTGCAGCGCTTCGCCGAAGGCGAGTAGCGCACCACAATCCGTGCGATGATCGACTCGTGAACATCGAGAGTTGGGACCGCATCGGCGCGCAACGCGCCGCCGACTTCCCCGTCGACGTCGCCTGGTACGGCACCGACGGGCCGACCGAACGCGAGCTACGCCTGCTCGGCAACGTGCAGGGCAAGCGGGTGCTCGATCTCGGGTGTGGCAGTGGCCAGGCGGCCATCACGTTCGCCCACCAGGGCGCGATCGTGATCGCGCTCGACGCGTCGGAGGGTCAGCTGGCGCGGGCACGCGAGCGCGCCGAGCGCGAGGAGGCCAAGGTCGAGTGGCGCAAGGGCGACCTCGCCGACCTCGCGTTCCTGCGCGCCGAGTCGATCGACATCGCGTTCAGCGCCTTCGCGGTCGCCGAGGTCGACGACGCGTCACGGCTGTTCCGCCAAGTCCAGCGCGTGCTGAAGCCCAACGGCCCGTTCGTGTTCTCCTACGAGCACCCGATGGCGCTGTGCGTCGGACCCGACGGCACCGTCGACCATTCGTACTTCGAGCCGGGGCCGGTCACCGTCGAGCGCCACGGGGAGGCGATCCGGCTCCACGCGCGGGGCATCGGCGACGTGTTCACCGAGCTCGGGCGGGCCGGCTTCCGGGTCGACACCATCGCCGAGCCTCGCCCCGACACACCGGGCGCCAACGTGCCGACCACGATCGTCTGGCGTGCCCGCAAGGAAGGCGCCTGACGGGCGCTTCAGGGGGCGGCTGCTACCGCGCTCGCGGGTGCCGCGCTCGCCCCCCTCCCGGTCGGGCCGGCGCTCCCACGGGATCCCAGGTGACGCCAGTGGTCGCGGAGCCGAAGTACACCGGCTGATCCCCTACGAGATCCCCCGCTTCGCGCGCCCAGGCGGCGAGGCGGGCGTACGCCTCCTCCTCGCTGATCGGCCCGTCGTCGAGGCGGGCCTCGAGCAGGAATTCGAGCGCCTCGCCCACCACCCGGCCCGGCTTCACCCCGAGGAGCTCCATGACCTGACGGCCGTCGAGTGGCGGGCGGATCGAGTCGAGCTCCTCCTGCTCGCGCAGCTCGGCGATCCGGGTCTCCAGCTCGTCCATCCGTCGTTGCAGCACGCGCGCGCGGTTCTGGTTGCGCGTGGTGCAGTCGCACCGCTGGAGTTCGTTCAGCTCGTCGAGCAGGTCACCGGCATCGCGCACGTAGCGCCGCACCGCCTTGTCGGTCCAGCCCATCGCGTAGGTGTGGATCCGCAGGTGCAGGTACACCAGCTTGACGACGTCGTCGACGACGTCGTTCGGGTACTTCAGCGCCCGCATGCGCTCCTCGGTCATGCGCGCCCCGACCACCTCGTGGTGGTGGAAGCTCACTCCACCTCCCGCGTACGAGCGAGTCTTCGGCTTGCCGACGTCGTGGAACAGCGCCGCGAGGCGCACGAGCAGCTCGGGTCGGGTGTTGCGCACCACCGCGATGGTGTGGGCGAGCACGTCCTTGTGGGTGTGGATCGGGTCCTGCTCGAGTCGCATCTGGTTGAGCTCGGGCAGGAACTCATCCGCGAGGCGCGTCTCGGCGAGGAACCAGAGGCCGGCGCTCGGGTCGTCGACCAGCAGGAGCTTCGACAGCTCGTCGCGGATGCGCTCGGCGCTCACGATCTCCAGCCGGTGGCGCAGCTCGACCACGGCGTCGACGAGCGCCGGGTCGGGTTCGAGGCCGAACTGCGCGACGAACCGCGCCGCGCGCAACATGCGGAGCGGATCGTCGAGGAACGACACCTCCGGCGCGAGCGGCGTGCGCAACCTTCGGGCCGCGAGGTCGGCTGCACCGCCGAACGGGTCGACGAGCTCGGGCACCGGGAGGCGCAACGCCATCGCGTTGACCGTGAAGTCACGGCGCGACAGATCCGTCTCGATGTCGTCGGAGTACTTCACCTCGGGCTTGCGGCTCTCGGGCCGGTAGACCTCGGCGCGGAACGTCGTGATCTCGAACACGGTGCCGTCCTTGCGGCAACCGATCGTGCCGAACCGCAGACCCTGGAGCCAGACCGCGTCGGCCCAGCCCCGGACGAGGTCTTCCACCGTGTCGGGACGAGCGTCGGTCGTGAGATCGACGTCGGCCTCCTCCCCGGCGCGCGTCACCCGGTCGAGAAGCGCGTCCCGCACGCTCCCGCCCACCAGGTAGCACTCGTGCCCGGCGTCACTGATGAGGCGCGCGAGCTGCTGGGCCGGCTGCGCAGGATCGAGCAGCGGTTGGAGACGGGGCGGGATCGCGGTCATTCCCACCATTGTCACCCGCCAGGACGCAGAAGCTGCGAAACATCGCAGCGTATCCCAACCGCGTCGCACACGCTCCGCTACGTTCGGCACGTGGAAGCCGCACCTCCCTGCTCGCGTCCGGCCTGTTCGCGTCTGGGATGTGACGAGGCGGCCGTCGCGGTCTTCGCATTCGACGCGCACGAGTCGCTCGTGTGGCTCGACCCCATCTCCACCCCCGGTCGCGGCGCCGGTGTCCTGTGCGAACGCCACGCCGACCGGCTCTCGCCCCCCCGGGGCTGGAACCTCCTCGACCGCCGCGCCCCGGAAGCCCGGTTGTGGACCGGTCGCCCGGCCGCGGCGAAGAGCACCCCACCGATTGCCCCGCGCACCGCCCGCCGCGAGCGTCCCGCACGAGCACGGCCGTGCGCGGTACCCGGACCGCTCCTGCCCTTCGACACCGAGCCGGAGCCGGTGCCCACCACGCCGGTCGCCTCCACGAGGGACGCGACCCCGCGCACCTGGTCACCTCGCGATCGACCGGGCCCCGAGTTCGAGCACGTGCTCGACGCCCGGACGCCCATGCTCGCCCGCGCCTTCGACTCGGCGCGGCCGACCGAGGAGAACTGAGGGCGACCCGCCGACCCGGCCCGGCTCACGCCGACTGTCGGGCGGCGGCGTGCGGAACAGGCGCGGGTTCGGGCGCCCGGGGCGCGGCCGGAGGCGCCGCGGTCCGCTCGAGATCCGCCCGATCGAGCGCGAAGCGCATCTCGCTCGGCTCGTTGGCGTGCGCGATGGCGTCCTCGTGGGCGACGAGGCTGTTGCGATAGAGCTGCACGAGGCTCTGGTCGAACGTCTGCATGCCGTACAGGTCGCCGTGGATCATCTCGTCGTCGAGCTCACCGAGGCGTTCGGGATCGGCGATCCGTTCCGTCACCCGGGCGTTCACCACCAGCACCTCGACCGCCGGCACCCGGCCGCGACCCCCCGCACGCGGGAGCAGCCGCTGTGAGACGATGCCCCGCAGCGTCACCGCGAGCGACGCGCGCGCCTGGCGTTGCCGGTGCGGCGGGAAGAGCTCCACGAACCGGTCGACGGTGTCGATCGCGCTGACGGTCGACATCCCCGCGAACACGAGGTGCCCGATCTCGGCCGCCTGCAGCAGCGCCCAGGCCGCCTCGGCGTCGCGCAGCTCACCGAGCACGACGACATCGGGATCCTGGCGCAACGCGTGCTCGAGGCCCGACACCGCGCTGGGGGTGTCCACCCCGACCTCGCGTTGGTCCACGATGGACCGCTTGTCCGGGTGGAGGACCTCGACGGGATCCTCGATCGTGACCACGTGGCCTTCGCGTTGACCGTTGACGTGGTCCACCATCGCCGCGAGCGTGGCGGTCTTGCCCGACCCGGCGAGGCCGGTCACGAGCACGAGGCCGTGGCGACCCTCCGCCAGGGTGGGAATCGCCGGAGGGAGCCCGAGGGCATCGAAGCTCGGAATACCCGGGAGCACACGCCGCAGCACCAAGCCCACCCAACCACGCTGGCGGAAGGCGCTCACCCGGAAGCGACCAAGGCCGGCGATTCCATACATGAAGTCACACTCACCGGTCGCTTGGAACGTCTCGGCCCGGCCGCGCGGAATGATCCCGGCAGCCACGCGCTCGGTGTCACCGGGCTCGACCGTGTCGAACGGGCCCTCGCGGAGGCGGCCGTCGACCCGGAGCCGGGGGCGCGACCCGACCTTCACGTGGACGTCGGAGGCTCCCTGCTCCACGGCGAATCGCAGCAGTCCGTCCAGATCCAACACGTAGGCGCCTCCGAGCCCTGTATCGGCGCCCGGCGCGGGAGTCTGTAGACCGTGTCCGGTGCCCGCCATGGGTCACAGGTGGCCCATTACCCTGCTTCTGTGCGGCAGCAGACCCTGCGTTTCGGCGACACCTGGGCGCGTATCGCGCCCTGGCGTGGGGGCGGCGGCGCCGCCCACCTCGTGGTGGCGCCCGACGCGAGCGTCTCCGCCGCCGTGGTCCAGCGTTGCGTCGACCGGGCCCGGGCCTCGGGGTACGACTCGGTGCTGACCAGCGCGGTCAGCCCGGCCGAATCCGGTGTGTTCGTCGACGCCGGCTTCTCCGTGCGCGAGCGCCTCCACCTGCTCGCGCTCGACCTCGCCGCCGAGCCCGACGCCGCCGCGCTCCCCTTGCGGAAGGCGGCGCGCCACGACCGGCCCGCGGTGCTCGAGGTCGACGACGTGTCGTTCGACGGCTTCTGGCGCCTCGGTACCGTCGGGCTCAAGGACGCGCTCAGCGCCACTCCCACGAGCCGCTTCCGTGTGGGTCGCGACGTCGACGACCACGTCGTCGCGTACGCGATCACCGGCCTCGCCGGTCGCCACGGTTACCTCCAGCGCATCGCCGTCCACCCCGACGCGCGCGGCCGGGGTTGGGGGCACACGCTCGTCGCGGACGCGCTGAGGTGGCTGTGGAGGCACGGCAGCGACCGCGTCTTCGTGAACACCCAGCTCGAGAACCACCGGGCGCTCTCGCTCTACGAGTCGTTCGGCTTCACGGTCCTCCCGGCCGGCCTCTGCGTCCTCGGCCGGGCGTTGTGACCGGCCGCAAGGCGGTCGCGGGCCTCGTGCTCGCGACCGCGCTCGCGCTCGCCGCGACGCTGAGCGGGGTACCCGCAGGAGCACAGACGACCGCCGCACCGTCGTTCGTCCTCGCCGGCCAGAGCGCGTGGACCCAGGAGGGCGGGCTGTTCTTCCTGCGGTTCCGGACGGCCGACGTCCCGCCCGGCTCCGAGGTCGCGCTCACGGTGCACGACGCGCTGCAGTCGCGCACGGCTTTCGACGAGAGCGTGAACGGCGGCAGCCTCCCCCCGACCCGGGAATTGACCAAGGTCCCGTTCGACGCGCTGCGCAGCGACCCCGCAACCGGCGACCGCGTGCTCGCCTACACCACCGCCGCGCTTCCCGGCGGGGGCGTGTACCCGCTCGAGGTCGACCTGCGCAACCCCGCCGACGAGTCGATCGCCCACTTCGTGACCCACGTGGTCGTCGCCGCCGTCGCTGCCGACGGCAAGCTCGCGGTGGGCGGCCCGCTCCACGTCGCGTGGATCTGGCCCCTGCAGGCCGACCCCGCGTACGTCGCGGGCAGGTACCCGATCAACCCGACCACCCTTGAAGACCTGCAACCGTCGGGACGCCTCGGCCGCCAGGCCCAACAGCTCGCCGCGAACATCGACGTGCCGCTCACGCTCGCGCCCAGCCCCGAGACCCTCGACGCCTGGCGCGACTTCGGCGCCAAGCTGCCCGATCTCGCTGCCGGTGCGGCGGCCGTGCAGCTCAGCGCGCTGCGCAACCAGGTGCTGGCCGGCCCGTTCGTGCCGCTCGACCTGCCGTCGGTGCTCGGCAACGGCCTGGCCGGGGTCGTGAACCCCGAGTTGGCCCGGGGCATCGTCACGCTCGAGAACTTCTTCGGCACCCCCCTCGACCCCAGCACCGCCCTGCCCGGTCCGCTCGACGGCCCGTCGCTGCGCCTCCTGCAGAACGCCAGCGCCCGCCAACTCGTCGTCGAAGGAAGCGCGCTCACCCCGGTGACCGAGCAGTACACCCCCGCGCATCCCTACAAGATCCAGGCGGTACCCGGGAACGATTTCACCGCGGTGACGGTGGTCGCGACCGACCCCGGGTTCGAGAAGTTCCTCTCGGGATCCGACCCGCCCGCGCTGCGCGCCGCGCACCTGCTCGCCGGCCTCGCCCTCGTCGCCGGTGAGCAACCGAGCCTCGCCCGCGGGGTCGCCATCGCCAACCCCGAACGGTGGGACGCCGACCCGACGTTCGTGACCGCCGTGCTCGCGGGCCTGCGCGGCAACCCGCTGCTCGAGCCCGACACCGTGGCGAGCCTGCTCGCCGCGGTCCCGAGCGCGACCGTCGACGACGCTCCCGACGGTGCGCCGGTGTACCGCCAGCTCGCCCCGTACGCGGCGACGGCGACACCGGTCAGCCTGGCGCAGTACCAGCGGGGCGAGCACGACGCCCAGGCCGTGGCCAACCTCGTCGGCGCCGACGACCCGCGGGCCATGCGGGCCCAACGCGCGTTGGCAGCGTCGCTCGCGGCCGACTGGCAGAACGACGACGGCCGGGGTCGCGCCCGGGCCCTGCTCGCCGCCATCGGCGACTCAGTGCACGGCTTCCTCAGCCAGATCAAGGTCCAGCCGCGCGGCACCATCACCATCACCTCGAGCAAAGCCGAGATCCCCGTCGGGTTCCAGAACACCAGTGACCAGGACGTCACCGTGCACCTGAAGCTCAACAGCGACCGGCTCCTGTTCCCCGACGGCGCCGAGCGCGACATCCTCCTCCCGAAGAACCGCAGCACGACGGTGCGGATCGCGGTGGAGACCCGGGGGTCGGGGACGTCGCCGGTGCAGATGTCGGTGACGACCGCCGACGGCCTGACCATCCCCGGCGGCTCGACCGTCATCAAGGTTCGCTCGTCGTTCGTGAGCGGTGTCGGGATCTTCCTGACCGTCGGCGCCATCGTGTTCCTCGCGCTCTGGTGGGGTTGGGACATCCGGCGCCGTCACAAGCGCAAGGGCGACCCCGCGTCGCGACCGCACGCGGTCGCGACGCCGTCCGGCCAACCCGCGTGACCGCCCCGGGCCCGCCGCCCTACGACCAGGACGCCGAGCCGGACGACGTCGGCCTGAACGAGCCGGGAACCAACCCGACCGAGGTCGAGACCTCGCTCGTACGGTCGAGCGCGGTCGTCGCGGTCGGGACCATGCTCTCCCGCGTCACCGGCTTCGTCCGGATCGCCGCCATCGCCTACGCGCTCGGCGCGACCACGCTCGCCGGCACGTACAGCTACGCCAACGAGGCGCCCAACATCGTCTACGAGCTCCTCCTCGGTGGGGTGCTCACCGCGACGCTCGTCCCGCTCTTCGTCAAGCACTTCGAAACGCGCGACGACGACGCCGCGAGCGCGATCTTCACCGTCGCCATGCTCGCGCTCGCCGCGATCACCCTCGTCGGTGTCCTTGCCGCGCCCTGGATCGTCGATCTGTACACCCTGAACGTGCACGGCCCGGGCGCCGCCCGCCAGCAGGAGCTGGCGACGTCGTTGCTGCGGCTCTTCATGCCCCAGATGCTGTTCTACGGCGTCGTCACCCTCGCCACCGCGATGCTCAATGCCCGCCGCCGGTTCCTCGCTGCTGCGTTCGCGCCCGTGCTCAACAACGTGGTCGTCATCGCGGTGTTCCTGGCCCTCCCCCGCTTGGCCGACGGCACGCTCACCGTCCGCAGCGTCCTCGACGACGACGCGCTGGTGCTGCTCATCGGCCTCGGCACCACGGCCGGCGTCGTCGTCATGGCGCTGGCGCTCGTCCCTCCGCTCGCGCGCCTCCACGCGCACCTGCGATTCCTCCCCGCGTGGCGTCACCCCGCGGTGTCGGCCATGTTGCGACTGTCGGGATGGACGGTCGGCTACGTCGTCGCCAACCAGATCGCGTTGCTGGTGGTGACGGTGCTCGCCAACGGGACCGACGGCGGCCCGTTCATCTACATCAGCGCGTACGCGTTCTTCCAGCTACCCCACGGGCTCTTCGCGGTCTCGCTCATGACGACCTTCACGCCGGAGATGGCGAGCGCGGCCGCGCGCGACGACCTCGCCGCGCTGCGCGCCCAGCTGTCGCGCGGGCTGCGCCTCGCGACGGTCGTCGTCGTGCCCGCGGCCGCGCTCTATCTCGGCTTGGCCCGGCCCATCATCGTCGCGTTGCTCCAGCGCGGCGCGTTCTCCGGCGCGGACGCGTCGGTGGTGGCCGACACCCTCGTCTTGTTCGCGGTCGGACTCCTCCCCTTCTCCATCTACCTGTTCGCGATGCGTGCGTTCTACGCACGCCACGACACGTTCACGCCCTTCTGGATCAACTGCATCGAGAACGCCGTGAACATCGGCCTCGCCTTCCCCCTGTACGCGTGGCTGGGCATACCCGGACTCGCGTTGGCGTTCTCGCTCGCCTACTTCGCAGCCGCCGCCCTCGCGCTGTTCGTGCTCCGTGAGCGCCTCGACGGGATCGAGGGCCGCCGCGTGGCCGTCACGGTCACCAAGGTGCTGGGTGCGGGGGCGGGGGTCGCCGGGCTCAGCTGGGGGGTCGGCGAGCTCATCGGCTGGTCGAGCACCTCCGCCGCGTTCGCGTCGGTCGTCGTGGGTGGGATCCTGGGTGGGATCGTCTACCTCGGGCTGCTCGCGCTCTTGCGGGTCGAAGAGCTGACGTCACTCACCGCACTCCTGCCGGGTCGCCGCCGGGGCGCCAGCCCGAGCGCGCGCGTGTAACGATCATGTCCCCACGCGACGAGAGGCCGACGACGTGAGCATCAGAGTGGTCACCGACAGCAGCTGCGACCTGCCCCAGTCGCTGGTCGACGCGCTGCGTATCGAGATCGTGCCGCTCACGATCCGCTTCGGCGAGGAGGAGCTCGTCGACCGCGAGGAGCTGAGCACCGACGAGTTCTGGTCACGGCTCGAGCACTCGAAGGTCCTCCCCGAGACGGCGGCGCCGTCGGCGGGCGCGTTCGAGACCAAGTTCCGAGACCTCCAGGCCCGCGGCGCCACCGGGATCATCTGCATCAACCTGTCGTCGCACCTTTCGGCCACGATGCAGGCCGCGCAGGTCGCCGCGGCCGCGGTGTCGGCCGACATCCCCGTGCAGGTCATCGATTCGCGCAGCGCGTCGATGGGGCTCGGCAACCTCTGCCTGACCGCCGCCCGCCGCGCCGCCGACGGCGACTCACTCGAGTCGATCGTCACCGAGGTCGGTGATCGACGCGACCGCACCAAGCTCTTCGCCACCCTCGATACCCTCGAGTTCCTGAAGCGCGGTGGTCGAGTGGGAAACGCCCGCGCGCTGCTCGGCACCGTGCTCTCGATCAAACCCGTCATCGAGATCCGTGAAGGTGTCGTGGAGGAGGCCGGCAAGGTGCGGACCCGGTCGAAGGCACTGAAACTGCTCGCGGCAAAGGCCGCCGAAGGCAAGATCGAGCACCTCGCCGTGCTCCAGGGCAACGCGCCCGATCTCGACGAGCTGCTCGAGCTTCTCGACCCGATCTTCCCCAGTGACGACATCATCACCGGCGTCGTCGGGCCCGTCATCGGTACGCACGCCGGACCGCGCGTCATCGGCGTGACCTTCCAGGTCGTCGGCTGAGAGTCACAATGCACCCGTGGAGCTGACCACACCGGGGCGCGTCCTCGGAGACCGATACCGCCTCGTCGAGCCGCTCGCCCGCGGCGGCATGGCGACGGTCTGGATCGCCGACGATCCGGTGCTGTCGCGACGCGTCGCCATCAAGATCCTCCGGTCCGATCTCGCCGCGGACGAGGGGACGCGCGCCCGGTTCCGCCACGAGGCGATCGCCGCCGCCGCGCCTGTCGCACCCCAACATCGTCTCGACCTACGACACCGGTGACGACGACGGCATCGCCTACATCGTGATGGAGCTGGTCGACGGCCCCACGTTGCGTCACCTCATCGACCAGCACGGCGGCCTCCCCGTGGCCGAGGTGATCCGCATCGGCAAGCAGGTGGCCGACGCGCTCGACGCCGCCCACCGCGCCGGCCTCGTCCACCGCGACGTGAAGCCGGCCAACGTGCTGGTGCCGCCGGCCGGTCCGGTCAAGGTCACCGACTTCGGTATCGCCAAGGCAGCGGGCGGCGACGACCTCACCCGCACCGGCACGGTGATGGGCACGGCCCGCTACCTGTCCCCCGAGCAGGTCAACGGCCGCCCCACCGACGCCCGCACGGACGTCTACGCCCTCGGTCTGCTCCTCTACGAAGCGCTGTGCGGTCATCCCCCGTTCGGGGGCGACACCGACATCGCCACCGCCATGGCCCGCCTCACCACCTCGGCGCCGGCCATCCGCGCCGAACGGCCCGAGGTCTCGAGTGCCATCGACGACGTGATCCACCGTTGCATGGCACGCCAACCGTCGGCGCGCTTCGCTACCGCGGCCGCCGTCAGCGACGCCCTCGATCACGCTCGCATCGACCCGACCGGTGCGATCCCGCGCCCGGTCGCGGCCCGGCCCACGCCGCGACCGGCTCCCGCCCCCACGCGCCCAGCCACTGCCTCGCCCCGGCCGCCACGGGCCGCGACGCCGGCGCGCCGCAAGCGCCGGCTGGGCTGGCTGTGGTTCGTCCTCGTGGTGATCGTCGCGGTCGCGGCCGGCGTCGGGGCCTATCTCCTGGTGCGCGACACGGGCACCGGGAGCTCGAACGGCGGCGCGGCGGCGTCGGTCCCGCCGGCGAGCGAGGCCGCCCTCACCGCCGGCTCCTTCGACCCCCTGGGCGACGGCAGCGAGGACCCCGGGGGCGTGAACAACGCCATCGACGGCAACCCGGCCACCGTCTGGAGCACCGATCAGTATTTCAAGCAGTTCCCCGACGGCGACAAGACCGGCGTCGGGCTCGCGTTCGACCTCAACGGCGTCTACGACGTCAGCCGGGTGGTGGTCGGCACGCAAGAGAGCGGCTGGGGCGCGCAGATCTACGTGAGCGACCGCCCCGTGGGTGAGCTCACCTCGCTCGGCGACTGGGGCCCTGCGCGCGCCGACGGCACCAATCTCGATCGTTCGGCCACCTTCGACACGGGTGGGGTGCAGGGCCGTTCGGTGCTGCTCTGGCTCACCCAACTGCCCACGGGCGCGAATGGTCGGCACTACGTCGACGTGTCCGGGGTGACGGTTGCGTGACGACGACGCCGCGCTCGTCGATCGCGCGTCGCGCGGGGACCGGGGTGCCCTCGAGCAGCTCCTGGACCGCCATGCCGACCGCGTCCACGCGGTCTGCCGGCAGGATCGTCGTCCAGGCCGAGGACGCGCTCGACGCCAGCCGGCTCCCCGACGGCACCGTCACCGCGCTGGCCACCGGCTCCCTCGACGGGCGGCACACGCTCGTGGTGCTCACGACCCTGCCCGACGGCTCCCGGTCCGTCGATGCGCTGCTGGGCCCGCCGTGCGAGGTCCGTCCGCTCTCGTGACCCGTTCCGCGGCCGCGGACACCGGGTACGCTCCCAGGACTCTGCGAGCCGGAATGCACGAAGGGAGCGAGCCGTGGGCGACTGGACGACCGATGCCGTCGACACCCTCGAGAACGTCGTCGCCGCCGTCCGCGACAAGACCGTCGTCCCCGCCCAGAAGGCCACCAAGGCCGTCGTCTTCGGGCTGCTCGTCGCCTTCTTCGTGCTGACGGCGGTGTTCATGCTCGCCATCGCCCTCTTCCGGGTGCTGGTGGTGCTCACCGGTGAGGTCTGGGCGTCATATCTGATCCTGGGCGGAATCTTCGTGCTCGCGGGAGCGTTCGTCTGGGCGCTGCGCTCACCGCGGAACGAGGACGCCGATGCCTGATCTCCACGAGCTCGTCATCGTCGGCTCCGGTCCCGCCGGGCTGACCGCCGCGGTCTACGCGGGGCGGGCCAACCTCCAACCCGTCGTCGTCGAGGGCATCGGCGCCGGCGGCCAGCTCATGCTCACCACCGATGTCGAGAATTACCCCGGCTTCCCCGACGGCATCCTCGGCCCGGAGCTGATGATGAAGTTCCGGGAGCAGGCGGAGCGCTTCGGCGCCGAGTTCGTGACCGCCGACGCCGACCGCGTCGATCTCTCCGGCGAGCCCTTCGGCGTCTGGGTCGGCGACCGCGAGTTCCGGGCACGCTCCATCGTCATCACCACCGGCGCCGTCGGCCCGCATGCTCGGCCTACCGTCGGAGCAACGGCTCCTCGGCCACGGGGTGTCCACCTGCGCCACCTGCGACGGCTTCTTCTTCCGGGAGAAGCCGATCGCGGTCGTCGGCGGCGGGGACAGCGCGCTCGAGGAGGCGATCTTCCTCACCAAGTTCGCGACGACCGTCACCATCGTCCACCGGCGCGACGAGCTGCGCGCCTCGAAGATCATGCAGGACCGGGCGCTGGCCAACCCGAAGATCGAGTTCCAGTGGAACTCCGCGGTCGAGCGACGTCATGGGCGACGGCTCGGTGGAAGCGGTCCGCCTCCTCGACACCGTCACCGGTGTCGAGTCCGAGCTCGACGTGCAGGGGCTGTTCGTCGCCATCGGCCACGATCCCAACACCGCGCTCTTCCGGGGGCAGCTCGACCTCGACGACAACGGCTACATCGTCACCGCGCCCGACTCGACGCGCACCTCCGTCGACGGCGTGTTCGCCGCCGGCGACGTGCAGGACCACGTCTACCGCCAGGCGATCACCGCGTCGGGGTCGGGCTGCATGGCCGCCATCGAGGCCGAGCGCTGGCTGGGCGAGCAGGCGCACGCGGCGACCACGGGCTGAACGCCGGCGCACCTTCCAGGAATGCCCGCACCCGCCCGAGCGTTGCTGCCCACTAGCCGGTCGGTACACTCGACCGACCTCAGGAAAGGATCCTCCGTGGCCGACGACATCCTCCATCTCTCCGACGCGACATTCGACGAGGCGGTAGCGGGATCCGACACCCCCGTGCTGGTCGACTTCTGGGCCGAGTGGTGCGGGCCGTGCAAGATGATCGCCCCCACTCTCGCCGAGATCGCGACCGAGCAGCGCGGCAAGCTCACCATCGGCAAGCTCAACGTCGACGACAATCCCGACACCGCACGCCGGTTCGACGTCATGAGCATCCCCACGCTGCTGGTGTTCAAGGACGGCAAGCAGGTGAAGCGCCTGGTGGGCGCCAAGGGCAAGGGTCAGCTGCTGCAGGACCTCGCCGAGTTCATCGCTTGAGCGAACCGGCCGTCCTGGGGCCGGGTAGCCGCGGCGAGGCGGTCCGCGACCTTCAGCGCCGGCTGGGCGGGCTGGGGCACGAGATCCCCCACCTCGAGTTGGGCGAATACGGCCCCGCGACCGAGCAGGTCGTGCGCACCTTCCAGGACGCGCGCGGCCTGCGCGTCGACGGGCTGTGCGGTCCCCAGACCTGGGCCGCGGTGGTGGAGAGCGGATATCGCCTGGGCGACCGCCTGCTCTACCGCCGCCGTCCGATGTTGCGCGGCGACGACGTCACCGAGCTCCAGCGCCGCCTCAACGGGCTCGGGTTCGACGCGGGCCGCGAGGACGGCATCCTCGGCGACGACACGACCGTCGCGCTGACCGAGTTCCAGCGCAACATGAACCTCGTCACCGACGGCATCTGTGGCCCGGCGACGATCGCGGTCCTCGACCGGGTCGGTACTCTCGCCGAAGGCTCGGTGGCCAGCGTGCGCGAACGCGAGGCCCTGCGCCGGGGCCACCACCGCCTGTCGGGACGGCGGGTCTTCGTCGCCGCCGCGCCCGGCTTCGAGGCGCTGGCGGGCGCGGTCGTGCACGAGCTGCTCGAGGTCGGAGCGGCCGCGGCCCTCGACGCCTCGGGCGCCGCCGACTCCGTGCTCGCGGCGGAAGCCAACCGTTACGCCGCCGACCTCTTTCTGGCGTTCCGCCCCGGCGACACCCCCGGGTGTCGGTGCAGCTACTTCGAATCCGGCCGCTTCCGCTCCGAGGCCGGGCACGCCGTGGCGGAGGCGGTCAGCGCCGAGTTGGCGCCGTTGCTCGGTGGTGACGCCTGCGTGACCGGTCGCGCCTACGCAGTCCTCCGCGAGACCCGTATGGCCGCGATGCTCTGCGAACCGGTCGCCCAGGTCGACGTCGAGGCCATGGGTGCGCTCGTGCGCCACGGCGCCGACGTCGCCCGTGCCGTCGTCCGGGGAGTCCGACGCGGGGTCGAGCAACCGCCGAACGCGGCCGATCCGGTCTAGGCCCTCCGCTCCCCCGACCCTTGCACGCTACTATTATTGCGTACGCAACTACCTCCGGTCAGCCGGCGGCCGCCGCGCCGTCGGTCATGCGTCGATAGATCCGCTCGAGATCCTCGAGCGTCGAGAACTCGACCACGACCTTCCCGCGCGCCGCTCCCCATCGAGATCTTGACCCGGGTCTCGAGGTGGTCCCCCAAGAGCTCCTCGAGCTCGAGCAGGCCCGGCGGGCGCAGAGGCTTGCGGGTCGCGTCGGCGGCACCGTCGGACGCGCCGACCGGAGCAGCTGCATCGTGCTGAACCTGGTGCTCCCGCACCGCGTCTTCGACGGCCCGCACCGACAGATCCTCGGCGACGACCCGCTTGGCCAGGATCTCCTGGAAGCCGCGGTCGGGACTCCCGAGCAGCGCCCGGGCGTGTCCCATCGAGAGCTTGCCCTGCTGGAGCAGCTTCTGGATCGCCGGCGGGAGCTGCATCAGCCGCAGCGTGTTCGTGACCGTGGTACGACTCCGCCCGACCCGCGCCGCCACCTCGTCGTGGGTGAGGCCGAAGTCCTCGATGAGCTGCGTATACGCCGCGGCCTCCTCGAGCGGGTTCAGGCTGTCGCGATGGAGGTTCTCGACCAGCGCCTGCTCGAGCGCGGCGGCGTCGTCGGTCTCGCGGACCAGCGCCGGGATCGTCTGGAGTCCGACCCGGCGCGCGGCGCGCCACCGGCGCTCCCCGGCGATCAGCTCGTACTGCTCGGGCCCGTCGTCGCCGGTGGGCCGGACGAGCACCGGCTGCAGCACGCCCACCTCGCGGATCGAATCCGCCAGGAGCACGAGCGCCTCCTCGTCGAAGTGGTCGCGCGGCTGGAACCGGTTCGGCCGGATCGACGCGAGCGGCAACTCGTCGAGCCCGCCGGGTTCGGTGGCGCCCTCGGTCCCGCCCGGCGGGATGAGCGCCCCGAGCCCCTTACCCAGTCCGCCGCGTCGCGCCACCGCTCACCTCTTTCGCCAGGTTCCGATATGCCGTCGCTCCGCGCGAGGTCGAGTCGAACACGATCACCGGCTGGCCGAACGACGGAGCCTCCGCCAGGCGGACGGTCCGCGGAACGACGGTCTTGTAGACCTTGGTGCCGAAGTGCTCACGGACCTCGGTCTCCACCTGCTCGGCGAGGCGGGTGCGAGCGTCGTACATGGTCAGGATGATGCCGCGCACGTCGAGGGAGGCGTTCAGGCTCGACCTCACGAGGGCGACGTTCCGGAGGAGTTGGCCGAGACCCTCCAGCGCGTAGTACTCGCACTGGATGGGCACGATGACGTCGTCGGCGGCGGCGAGACCGTTGACCGTGAGCAGGCCGAGCGACGGGGGGCAGTCGATGAGCACCACGTCGTACTCGGAGCGCACGGCGTCGAGCGCCCGCTTCAACTTGAGCTCCCGGCTGAACGCCGGTACCAGCTCGATCTCGGCCCCCGCGAGGTCGAGGGTCGCCGGGATCACGAAGAGGTTCTTCAGGCTCGTGGGCTCGACCGCGTCGAGGGCCGGTGTGTCCTGCATGAGGACGTCGTAGATCGAGGCGCCGACGTCACGCGGATTGATCCCGAGCCCGGTCGAGGCGTTGCCCTGGGGATCGAGATCGACGACCAGGACCCGCAGCCCGGACTCCGCCAGGGCCGCGCCGAGGTTCACCGCGGTGGTCGTCTTGCCCACGCCGCCCTTCTGGTTGGCGATAGCGATGATCCGGGGGATCTCGAGCGGTACCGGTTCACCGTCGACCGCGGCGGCGGTCGCGGTCGCAATCGACGCCGCATCCTCGAGACCGTCGGGCACCGTGGCGGTCGGCGACTTTGGTGGAACTGCCGGCGACGGCGGTGGTGGAGGAGCCGCCGGTGAAACGGCGGGCGGGGCGGCGGGCTCCGCCGCACGAACCGGCTCGGGGCTCGGAACCGGAGCCGGCTCCGGCTCCGGCCGCGGCATGGGCCGCGGTTCGGGCGGCTGGGGCGGCGGTGCGGGATTCGGTGGTGGCGGCGGTGGCTCAGGGTCGGGGAGCGGACGCTCGGCCGCGGCGGCGCCGGACTCGGGACCGGGCACGCTCGCCGCCTTCGCCGGCGACGGGGAAGGTCTGCGGGATACTCCGCCGCCGGTGCCGCTTCCGGCCCGATCTCGGGATCCGGTGCTGGCCCGTCGGCCGCGGCCGGTGGTTCAGTCGAGGATTCGGTCGCCTGTTCGGTCGCCGTCGGGGCAGCGTCCACGAAATCCTCGTCGGGACGACGGCGTCCGAACAGGCGCCGGCGGGGGCGTTGATCGCTGAATTCGTCCGTCATCGACCGTCCAAGAAAGCTTCAGGACCGAAGGCCCATCCTCGACCACCAATCGAGCGGGGTCAAGGACGTTCCACGTGAAACACGAGAAAGTCTCGACCAGAACTCGCGAGACCGTTCCACGTGGAACAGTACCCGGCTTCAGTCCCAGAGGGGGCGCTTTCCGGGAACTCCTTCGCGGCGGGGCCACCGGTCCGACGCTTCGGCGTCCAACCGCGTGCTCATCGCTCCCGTCTCACCGTGTCGGAGGGCGTGCGGACGCGCCAACCCGAGCTCGGCCAGGCCCGCTGCGGGCCAGCGATCGTCCATGGACTCGCCATCGGGCGGCTCGGTCACGACAAGTCGACCCGAGGCCCGCAGGAACCCCACCGCGCACTCGGCGGTCACCGCCGGCGCCGCGAACGAACGCGCCACGACCAGATCGAACCCGCCGCGCAGCCCCGGGTCGCGGGCCAGCCGTTCGGCCCTGCCGCACACGACCGCCACGCGATCGCCGAGACCGAGGCGCTCGACCGCGTGTTCGAGGAACTCGCATCGGCGGCGGCCGGCGTCGAGCAAGGTCGAGTGGGCGGTCGGCCACTGCTCGACGAGCACCAGGCCGGGAACTCCCCCGCCCGAGCCGAGATCCAGGAAGCTCGCGGCGAAGGGTCCGATCGCCGAGGCCAGGTCCCGGGCGTGCGCGTACTGACGTTCGACCGGGCCGGGTCCCAGGAGTCCGAGCTCGCGGGATTCCTCGAGCACCGCGAGCAGCTCGGCTCGGTCCATCAGGGGCACCGAGCCGTCGTGCAGGCCCCTGCGATCTCGATCAGGTGCCCGATCAGGCCGGACGCAGCACCACGCGGCGGCGGGGGTCTTCGCCCTCCGACTCCGTCAGCACGCCGTCGATCTCGGCCGCGGTGTCGTGGACGACCTTCCGGTCGCTCGCCGACATCGGCTCGAGCGCCTGGACCCGTCCCGTCTCGATCACCTTCTCGGCGAGCGAGCGGGTGAACTCGGCGAGGGCCTCGCGACGCTTCGCCCGGTAACCCGCCACGTCGACGTGGATACGAACGCCGTGGCCGTCGGTCTGGCGCTGGACGACGGTGCGCACCAGCTCCTCGATCGCATGGAGGGTCGCGCCCTTCGGCCCCACGAGCAGGCCCAGGTTGTCGCCGGTGACCTCGACCACGACCACGTCGTCGTCGATCACGCTCTTGGCACGCGCACCGAGCTCGAAGGTGTCGACCAGCCCCTGCGTGAACGTCTCGGCCGCCTCGGCCTGCTCCTCGATCGGTACTTCACGCTCGGTCGTCTCCACGGTGCTCCCCTGTTGCTCGTTGTTGCGCGAATTCCCCGAGCCCGCGTTGCTCCCGGACCCGCCACCATTCCCGCCGCCCCTGCCGCCGCGACGACGCCGGCTCGACGTACCTGCGCCGGAACGCTCGCCGTCGGGCCGGTTGCCCGCGGAACCACCTGCGCCGCCCCCGCGGCCTCCGTTGCCGCCGTTGGCACTGCGAGGGCGCGTCGCCCCGGGGACGCGACGAACCGCGGCCCTTGCGTCGCTGACGCTCTCCCGGCTTCTCACGCGAGATCGGCTTCACCCGCGCCCGGATCCTTCCCTCGCTGCTTCCCAGTCGACCGAGGAAGCCGCTCTTGGGCTCCTCGAGCACCTCGTACTCGACATCGTCTTCGTCGACACCCAGCTCGTCCAAGGCCGCATCGAGCGCCTCGGCGATCGTGCGCCCGGTCGTCTCCACCCACTCCATGGTGATCGCTTTCGTCGGTTCCGGCGGCACATGCTCGCTGCCGGGTGATCGGACTGACGCGACGGGACCGTCAGCGTCGTTTGCGCTTCTTGCTGTTCCTCCGGCGGGCGCTACTCGACGACCCGCTGCTTCCCGAGCCGCCGGCCTGCGCGCCACCGGTCGATCCCTTGCCACCCGAGCCGGGCGCCTTGGCGCCCCCCGAGGGCTGCCCCGCCTTCGGTTTGGCGGCTCCGTTGGCACCCTTCGACTTGGCGTCGCCCGCCTCGCCGTTCCCGCCGCCGCCCGCCGCCGCCGGCAACTGGAAGAGCTTGCGCAGGCCACCGGGCGATCGAGGGGATGGCTCCGTGTCCTTGTCGCTGCCCGTCACCTCGATCGCGTCACCCGCTGGCCGCGGCCATCGCGGCCTGACCTGGTCGGGTGATCTTGTGCATGATGAGCTCCTGCTGGCCCAGTCGCCACAGGTTGCTGATCAGGAAGTAGAGGACCAGCCCGGCCGGGAACTGCAGGGAGAAGAGCCCGAAGCCGATGGGCATGATGTTGGTGATGAGCGCCATCTGCGAGTTCATGTTCGGCGCGTTGCGACGGCTCTGACGCGCCTGGAGGAACCCGGTGACGATCACGAGGCCGACGAGGATGAAGTAGGGGAGTGCGTCGAGGAAGCCGCCGGCGATTGCGGTGGCGTGCTTCGACAGGTCCATCCCCATGAAGTACTGCGCCTTCGGCAAACCCAGCTTCGGCAGGTCGCACTGCGCCGTGTGCAGCGTGTTCCGGGGGCCCCGCCGTGCAGAACGCGGCGTAGAGGTCGGACGACTTCGGGATGTGCTTGTAGGGCTCGCGCATCACGCGGTACAACGCGAGGAAGATCGGCATCTGGACCAGGAGCGGCAAGCAACCCGCGAGCGGGTTGATCTTGTTCTCCTGGTAGAACTTCATCATCTCTTCGTTGAGCTTGGCCCGGTCGTTCTTGTACTTCGCCTGGAGCTTCTTGATCTCCGGCTGCGCGCGCTGCATCGCCATCATCGCCTTGGCCTGCTTGGCGGTGAGCGGGAAGAGCACCAGCATCACCAGCACCGTGAGCAGGATGATGGCCACCCCGAGGTTCGGGATGAGGCTGTAGAAGAAGGCGAGGATCCCGCCGAAGAAGTTGTAGACGGGGTCGAACGGCGAACCAGCAGCGAAGATCATCGGATCAGCCTTCTTCCGCCGCGCCGGTCGGCGCGGTCAGGGACGAACGTACGTTTGGTCGAGGCACCGGGTCGAGCCCGCCGTCGTGCCAGGGGTGGCAGCGACCGACCCGGCGGATGGCCAGCCAGGAGCCGCGGCCGGCGCCGTGCAGCGTCAGCGCTTCGATCGCGTACTGCGAACACGACGGGTAGTACCGGCAGCGGGGCGGGAGGTGCACGCTGATCAGCCGCCAGGCCTTGACGGGCAGCATCAGCACGCGGGCGGCGAAGCTGGGCCGGGGAAGCTCGACGGTCGTCGTCACGCCTGGCACTCGCGGTCCTCACGGGCCCCGTCCAGCAGCGCGCGAACATGACCACTCAACGTGGTGAAGGGCACGCTCATGGCCGCTTGGTCGGCGGCGAAGAGATATGCGCCGCCCGGTAGGAGCTCCGACGCGTGGTGATCGATCGCCGCCCGGAGACGGCGACGGACACGGTTCCTCGCGACCGCGGAGCCCACCCGGCGGCCGATGGCATAGGCCACCCGCGGCGGGTCGTCAGAGCCGTCGCAGAGAAAGCGCAGCGAGACCGGGCCGGCTCGCCGCCGGCGGGCCCCCGCGAGGGCCTCGAACGTCGCACGGTCGCGGAACGCGCCAGATCAGGCCGAGAGACGCTTCCGCCCGCGGGCCCGGCGGGCGCGCAGCACGGCACGCCCTCCCTTGGTCTGCATGCGGAGACGGAAGCCGTGGGTCTTGGCGCGCTTGCGGTTGTTCGGTTGGTACGTACGCTTCAACGAAGAGCCTCCTCGAGGCGGCCGCGCGCAGCCCGAGGTCGGGGACCGCGCGGGAGGCGGAAACCAACAAGTGTACGGCTCCGGGCGCTCCCACGCAATGCGGAGCACAGGTCTCGGGGAAAACCCTCGCGAGCCCTTGTGGCGCAAGGACGCCGGTGCTACGTTGCGCGCCTCGCTCGGCGACGGCCAGCCGTTCGGACTTCCCCGGTGGGCTTCGGCCCGACCCGGCCGGCACGGGGTTGAGCCCGTTCTGACGATCTCCACACCTGTGGACGCTCCTGTGGACAACGAAGAGAGACCGCGAGCGTGACGGCCGACGACATCTGGGACCAGGGCTCCGCGACGCTGCGGGACCAGCTCGCGCCCGCCACCTGGGCCGCGTGGTTCCACGGCGTGCGCCCGCTCACCTACGACGGGGCGGTACTCCTCCTCAGCGTCCCGAGCTCCCTCGCCGCCGAGCGCATCCGCTCGAGCTACTCGGGGATGCTCACCGATGCCATCCGCGACTCGACCGGGGTGACGGTCCAGGTCGACCTCCTCGTCGAGACCGCCCCGAAGGAACGGGAGTCGCTGGCCCTCGCGCCACCGCCCGCCTCGGTCGCCAACGACGACCACGACGTCGACGTTCACGCCATCGGCGGCCCGAACGGCACCGGCGGCCCGACCGACGACAAGGCGGCCGCGACCTGGGCCTCGGGCACCCTGAACGCCCGGTACACGTTCGACCAGTTCGTGATCGGTTCCTCGAACCGCTTCGCCCACGCCGCCGCCCTCTCCGTGGCCGAGAGCCCGGGGCGTTCCTACAACCCGCTGTTCATCTACGGCCCCGCCGGACTGGGCAAGACCCACCTCCTGCATGCGATCGGCCACCACGTGCGCACCGTCTTCCGGAACAAGCGCGTGCGCTACGTGTCGACCGAGACGTTCATGAACGAGTTCGTCGACGCCATCCGGGCCAAGGCCATGCCGAGCTTCAAGCGCCGCTACCGCGACCTCGACGTCCTCCTCATCGACGACATCCAGTTCCTGGAACGCACCCAGGAGCTCCAGGAGGAGTTCTTCCACACCTTCAACCAGCTCCACGGTGAGGGCGGACAGATCGTCATCTCGTCGGACCGTGCACCGAAGTCGATCGCCAGCCTCGAGGACCGCCTCCGGACCCGCTTCGAGTGGGGCCTCATCACCGACGTCCAGCCCCCCGAGTTCGAGACCCGACTCGCCATCCTCCGCAAGAAGGCGGAGTCGGAGCACCTCGGTGGTATCCCGCCGGAGGTGCTGGCGTTCATCGCCACCAACATCAGCGACAACATCCGCGAGCTCGAGGGCGCACTGATCCGGGTCGCGGCCTATTCGAGCCTGAACCGGGCCGAGCTCTCCGAGGAGGTCGCCCAGAAGGTCCTCGCCGACCTGCTCCCGCCCACCACGCCACGGGTGATCACCCCTGAGCTCATCCTCGACGAGACCGCCAAGATGTTCGGCTGGACCGTCGACGACATCTGTGGCAAGAGCCGCCGCCGGCCGCTCGTCACCGCCCGCCAGACGGGCATGTACGTCATGCGCGAGCTCACCGACCTGAGCTACCCGCGAATCGCCGAGGCCTTCGGAGGCCGCGATCACACCACCGTCATGTACGCGGTCGACAAGATCAAGCAGCAGATGACCGAGCGCCACGTCATCTTCGACCAGGTCAACGAGTTGATCGCACGCATCCGCCTCGGGAGCAGTGGATAATGCTGTGGACTCCTGGGGAGAGACACCCTCCGTTCTGGGGAGAAGCACACGACACCGCATGACCACACCGTCCGGTGTGGATGACGGTGGACAACCGGGGGATGAAAATGTACGGCCCCACCAGCCCGGAACACCGTCCATCCCCAATCCACAAGCCCTACTACAACAGTACGAAGATCTCTTGTTTCTTCGTAGGGAGGCCCGAGTGAAGTTTCGTTGCGAGCGTGACACCCTCGCCGACGCCGTCGCCACCGCCCAGCGGGCGGTCGCCTCGCGTACCGGTGCGATGCCCGTGCTCTCGGGTCTGCGTCTGACGCTGACCCCGGGATCGCTGGAGCTGGTCGGGACCGACCTCGAGCTCACCATCCGGGTGCAGGTGCCGGTCGACACCGAGGACGACGGCAGCGCGGTCGTTCCCGCCCGCCTGTTCTCCGAGATCGTCCGCCAACTCGACGGCGACACGGTGGCGGTGGAGCTCGCCGACGACGACGCCAAGATCGAGGCCGGCCGGTTCGCCACCACGCTGCGGACGCTGGCGGCGGCGGAGTTCCCCAGGCTCCCCGACGCGAGCGAGGGTGGGGTGCGGGTCGAGGCCGCCGCGTTCGCCGAGGCGCTGCGCCAGGTCGTTCCCGGCGCGTCGCGTGACGACGCCCGTCCGATCCTCACCGGGGTGCTGCTCACCGCGTCGGCGGGCGGGTTGCGTCTGGTCGCGACCGACTCCTACCGCCTGGCACTGCGCGATCTCCAGGGTGTGAGCATGCTCGAGGAGGGCCAGAAGGTGCTCGTGGCGGCCAAGGGTCTCGGCGAGGTACAGCGGCTGCTCTCGAGCGAGACCGGTGAGATCGAGGTGGTGTTGGGCGAGCGCGAGGTGGTGTTCCGCGTGGCCGGCACCGAGGTGACGACGCGGTTGATCGAGGGTGACTTCCCGAACTACCAGCAACTCATCCCGAGCGGTTACCCGAACCGGCTCACCGTGTCACGGGACGCGCTCCAGTCGGCGGTCAACCGTGTCCGGCTGGTGGGCCAGAGCAAGGACACCGCGCCGATCCGGCTCGGAATGACGTCCGAAGGCCTGGAGTTGTCCGCGATCGCGCAGGACGTCGGCGAGGCGCACGAATCGGTGGAGGCGAAGTACGAGGGCACCGACCTGACCGTCGCGTTCAACTCGCAGTTCCTCATCGACGGCCTCGACGCGGCCGCGTCGGACGAGGTCGTGATCGAGTCGATCGACCCGCTGAAGCCGGCCGTGATGAAGGCCACCGATTCGGGCGACTTCCTCTACCTGCTCATGCCGGTACGCATCGCGTGACGGTGTCGCGCTGAGCGAGGTGTACCTCGCCGGGCTCTGGTTGACCGACTTCCGGTGCTACGAGGAGGCCGAGTTACGGCTCCCGCCGGGCGTGACGGTGATCTGCGGCGCCAACGCGCAGGGCAAGACGAGCCTGTTGGAGGCGGTGGGCTGGGCCGCGACGGGGAAGTCGTTCCGGGGTGTCGCCGACTCCGCGCTGGTGCGGATGGGGGCCGAGGCCGCGATCGTGCGGGCCGAGGTGGTCGACGGTGCCCGGGTGCAGCTCCTCGAGGCGGAGATCCGGGCGAGCGGCCGCAACCGGGTGCAGCTCAACCGGCATCCGGTGCAACGGATCCGCGACCTCCTCGGCCTGATGCGGGTGACGGTGTTCTCGCCCGACGACCTCCAGTTGGTCAAGGGTGGTCCCGCGGGTCGTCGGGACTACCTCGACGACCTGCTGGTGGCCATCTCGCCCCGCTACGAGGCGGCCCGGGCCGACTACGAGCGGGTGCTCAAACAGCGCAACGCCCTCTTGCGCGGCGGCCTGCGCGGGGAGGACGCGGTCGGGACCCTCGACGTGTTCGACCTCCAGCTCGCGGGCGCGGGCGCGGAGCTGGCGCGGGGCCGGGTGAAGATGCTCGAGCGCCTGGTGCCCGCGATCGCCGAGGCCTACGCCGAGCTGGCGGGCGCACGCACTCCGATCACGGCCGTCTACGAGGCGGAGTGGGCTGCAGCCGGCCTCGACGCGGATCTCGAAGCGGCGCTGCTCGACGCGTTCACGGCCCGCCGGAAGGCCGAGGTGGAACGGGGAGTCACGTTGGTGGGTCCGCACCGTGACGAGTGGCGACTGCTCGTCGGCGGGCTCGAGAGCCGGACGCACGCGTCGCAGGGCGAGCAGCGCACGCTCGCGCTCGCGCTGCGACTCGGTGGGCATCGGCTGTGCGGCGAGCTCACCGGCAGCACGCCGGTGCTGCTGCTCGACGACGTGTTCAGTGAGCTCGACGACCAGCGGGCGGTGGCACTGGTCGCGCACCTCGACGCGGGTCAGACCCTCGTGACCACCGCCGGTGCCGTCCCCCACGGCATCTCCGCGGCCCGCACGCTGCGCGTCGCCGCCGGCCGGATCGAGGAAGCGGCGTGAGGTACGCGGGTGATGAGCCGGTGCCGCTGGCGGACGCGCTGGCCGCGGTCGGCGCGGAGCTCGGGCTACCGGCCGGGAACGCGCACGCCGACCTCGAGGCGCACTGGGCCGAGGTGATGGGTGACGACGTCGCCGCGCACGCCCGCCTGGTGTCGGTCCGCGACGGCGTGCTGACGGTGACGGTCGACGGCCCGATCTGGGCCACCCAGATGCGGTATCTCGAGCGCGCGGTGGTGGAGCGCGCCGCGGCGGTCGTCGGACCGGGAGCGGTCACGTCGCTCCACGTGCGCGTGGGCCCTCCTCCGGCCCCGGGATAAGGCGCGAAATCCCCACGAACAACCCACGATCCGGGGTCCCGTCTGGTACACTGAAGGCACCGATTTTGAGTGCTCTGACCTGCGGTTTTACCGATTCCGCCCCTGGTCGAGCGCCCGCTTCCCCCGACGGTCTGCCGAGTAGTGAGTGAGGTGCGCGCGCGTGGCGTACGGCGCCAAGGACATCACGGTTCTCAAAGGTCTCGAACCGGTCCGCCAGCGGCCCGGGATGTACATCGGATCGACCGGCCCCACGGGCCTCCACCACCTGGTCTACGAGATCGTCGACAACTCCGTCGACGAGGCGATGGCGGGCTACTGCACGCGGATCGACGTGACCCTGTTGGCCGATGGCGGCTGTCGAGTCGTCGACGACGGCCGAGGTATGCCCGTCGACAACCACCCCGAGTACAAGGGCAAGTCCGCGGCCGAGGTGATCATGACGGTGCTGCACGCGGGCGGGAAGTTCGGGGGTGAGGGCTACAAGATCTCGGGCGGCCTGCACGGCGTGGGGGCGTCGGTGGTCAACGCGCTGTCGAGCCGACTCGACGTCGAGATCCACCGCGACGGCGGCAGGTGGGTCCAACACTTCGCCAAGGGCGGCAAGCCCCAGGACAAGCTCACCCGGGCCGGGTCCTCCAAGAAGCACGGCACCACGATCACCTTCTGGCCCGACGAGACCATCTTCGAGGAGACGGAATTCCGTGCGCCAGACGCTCATCGAGCGCCTGCGGGAGATGGCGTTCCTCAGCAAGGGCCTCGAGATCCGCTTCCGCGACGAGCGCGTCGACCCCGTGCTCGCGCAGGAGTTCAAGTTCAACGGCGGGATCAGCGACTTCGTCAAGTCACCTCAACTCCTCGAAGGAGCCGCTGTTCAAGCGGGTGGTGGCCTACACGGAGACCGGCGACGACTACGAGATCGACGTCGCCATGCAGTGGAACACCGGCTTCTACGAGGGCATCCACTCGTTCGCCAACAACATCGCCACCACCGAGGGCGGGATGCACGAGGAGGGCTTCAAGAAGTCCCTCACCAACGTGGTCAACCGCTACGCGAAGGCCAAGAACCTCCTCAAGGAGAAGGATCCCAACCTTCTCGGCGAGGACATCCGGGAGGGTCTCACCGCCATCATCTCGGTGAAGCTGCGCAACCCGCAGTTCGAGGGCCAGACCAAGGCCAAGCTCGGCAACACCGAGATGCGGTCGCTGGTCGAGAAGGCCACCAACGAGAAGCTGGCCGACTGGCTCGAGGAACACCCCTCGGAGGCCCGCCAGGCCATGGCCAAGGCCACCCAGGCGGCCAAGGCCCGGGTGGCCGCCCGCCAGGCCCGCGACCTCACCCGGCGCAAGTCGCTGCTCGAGTCGTCGGCCATGCCCGGGAAGCTCGCCGACTGCTCCTCGAAGAACCCGCGTCAGTGCGAGCTCTTCATCGTGGAGGGCGACAGCGCCGGCGGCCCGGCCAAGCGGGCCCGGAACCCGGAATTCCAGGCCATCCTCCCGATCCGGGGGAAGATCCTCAACATCGAGCGGGCCCGGCTCGACCGCATGCTGAAGAACGAGGAGATCCAGGCGCTGATCACCGCGGTCGGCACCGGCATCGGCGAGGAGTTCGACCTCACCAAGCTCCGCTACCACAAGATCGTGCTGATGACCGACGCCGATGTCGACGGCTCGCACATCCGCACGCTGCTGCTCACGTTCTTCTACCGGCAGTTCCCCGAGATCGTGCGCAACGGCCACGTGTACATCGCGCAGCCGCCGTTGTTCCGCGCCGACATCGGCAAGGAGCGCAACTACTTGAAGGACGAAGCCGCGCTCGCGGCGTTCGAGGCCGAGCACCCCAACCGCAAGATCGAGGTCAGCCGGTTCAAGGGTCTCGGCGAGATGGACTGGCAGGAGCTCGGCGCCACCACGATGGACCGCATGACCCGTTCGCTGCTGCGGGTGTCGGAGGGCGAGGCGGCCATCGCCGACAACGTGTTCTCCCGGCTCATGGGCGATGACGTCGAGTCGCGCAAGGGTTTCATCCAGGAGAACGCGAAGGACGTCCGCTTCATCGACATCTGACCGGGCCCGATCATTCGCTGCCCACCCGAACGCTGACGAGGAGGTGGTTGCGTGCCCGACGGCACCCAGCCGACGCTCGAACCGAACATCGAACCGATCGAGATCCAGGAGGAGATGGAGCGATCCTTCCTGGACTACGCGATGTCGGTCATCACCGCGCGCGCACTGCCCGATGCGCGCGACGGCCTGAAGCCGGTACACCGGCGCATCCTCTACGGGATGTACGCGGGTGGGCTGCGACCCGACCGCAAGCACCAGAAGAGCGCCGCCGCGGTCGGCGACGTGATGGGCAAGTTCCACCCCCACGGTGACCAGTCGATCTACGACGCGCTGGCCCGCATGGCGCAGGACTTCTCGCTGCGCTACCCGCTCGTCGACGGGCACGGGAACTTCGGCACCCCCGACCCGAACGACCGTCCGGCGGCCATGCGCTACACGGAATCACGGCTCGCGCCGCTCGCGATGCAGTTGCTGGGCGAGATCGACGAAGACACCGTCGACTTCGTCCCCACCTACGACGGCAACACCGTCGAGCCGGTGGTCCTGCCGGCGCGGTTCCCGAACCTGCTGGTCAACGGCGGTGGCGGCATCGCCGTCGGTATGGCGACGAACATCCCGCCGCACAACCTCGGCGAGGTGATCGACGCGGTCCAGCACCTGCTCGACAACCCCGACGCCTCGATCGCGGACCTGATGCAGTTCGTGAAGGGCCCCGACTTCCCGTCCGGCGCGCTGATCCTCGGCCGCAGTGGGATCCACGATGCCTATTCGACCGGTCGGGGCTCGATCAAGATGCGCGCCGTCGCCGAGATCGAGGAGAGCCGCAAGGGCGACCTCCGCATCGTCGGTCACCCAGGTTCCGTACCAGACGTCCGTCGAGGTCATCGGCCAGAAGATCGCCGAGCTGGTGAACGACCGGAAGATCGAGGGCATCCGCGACGTGCGCAACGAGTCGTCGGGCGACACCGTGCGCCTGATCATCGAGCTCAAGCGCGACGCCAATGCGCAGGTGGTGCTGAACCAGCTCTACAAGCACACGCCGATGCAGACCAACTTCCCGGTGCACATGCTGGCGCTGGTCGACAACGTCCCGAGACTGTTGGACCTCAAGAAGGCGCTCCAGGTCTACATAGAGCACCAGAAGGAGATCATCCAGCGTCGCACCGAGTTCCGCCTGCGCAAGGCGAAGGAGCGGGAGCACATCGTCGAGGGCCTGGTGAAGGCGCTCGACATGATCGACGCGATCATCGCCCTGATCCGGGGCGCCGAAGACGTCGACGCCGCCCGCGCCGGGCTCATGGGCGCGCCGTTCGAGTTCAGCGAGATCCAGGCCAACCACATCCTCGACATGCAGCTGCGCCGCCTGGCCCAGCTCGAAGGCCAGAAGCTGCGCGACGAGCTCGAGGAGCTGCGCGCGACGATCGCCGAGCTGCAGTCGATCCTCGACAGCCCGGCGAAGCTCGCGGCCGTCATCAAGGACGAGCTCGCCGAGGTCCGCGACAAGTACGCCGACGAGCGCCGCACCCAGCTCACCGTCGACGTCGGCGATCTCGACGTGCTCGATCTCATCGACGACGAAGAGGTCATCGTCGTGCTGTCGAGCAAGGGCTACATCAAGACGGTGGCGGCCGACGCGTTCCGGCGCCAGGGCCGCGGCGGCCGGGGAGTCCGCGGAGGCAACCTGCGGGACGAAGACTTCGTCGCACACTTGTTGACCACCACCGCGCATTCGTACCTGTTGTTCTTCTCCAACCGCGGGAAGTCGTACCGGCTCCGCGCGCACGAGATCCCGATGAAGGAACGCACCGCACGCGGCACCGCTCTGGTGAACCTCCTTCCACTCGAGGCGGACGAGCGGATCCAGGCGGTGATCGACACCCGCACCTATGAGGACGGCTCCTTCCTGTTCTTCGCCACGAAGAACGGGATCGTCAAGAAGACGAAGATGCAGGAGTACGACTCGCCGCTCGCCCGGAACGGGCTCATCGCACTCAACCTCCAGCCCGGTGACGAGTTGGTGCAGGTGATCCAGACCAGCGGCGAGGACGACATCTTCATGGTGTCGCGGGGTGGGATGACCATCCGGTTCTCGGAGGGGGACGTCCGGTCGATGGGCCGGGCCACCGCCGGGGTGCGGGGCATGAAGCTCAAGAACGCCGACGACGCGGTCGTCGGCTGCGCCATCGCCCGTGAGGGCGCGGTCATGCTGTTCGTGAGCTCGAGTGGCCACGGCAAGCGCACCAAGCTCGATGCCTTCCACCGCCAGGGACGTGGCGGCCAGGGCGTGCGGGGTATGAAGATCACCGCATCCCGGGGCGCGGTGGTGGCCGCGTTCACCGTGGCGCCCACGGATGAGATACTCGTGTTCTCGTCGGGTGGAAATATCATCCGGATGGAAGCCAAGGAGATCTCGGCGCAGGGTCGGGATGCCACCGGGGTGCGGGTCGCCCGACTGGAAGCCGGTGAGACGGTGAGTGCCGTCGCACCGGTGCTGGAGGCCGAGGAAACGGCCGGAGAGGACGCCTGAGATCGATGGGGAGCGTGGCCGACGACATCGGGCCGGAGACGGCCGTCCGGCCGCCGGCGCGGAATCCTGCGGTGCCGCCGTCGACAACGGCGGCCGGCCAGGCCGAACCGGCGAGAACCCCGGCGCCGCACCCGGCCGCGCCGGTCGTCACCGAGCGCCGGTACCGCCAGACCATCCACCGGGTCGACCTGTGGTCGGTGCTGAAGATCTCGGTGTGCTTCTACATCTGCGGGATGGCCGTGACCATGGTGGCCCTGGTCGCGCTCTGGGTCATCGCCGACGCCGCCGGCGTCATCCACAGCGTCGAGAAGTTCTTCGGCGATCTGCTCCAGACGAAGAACTTCAGCTTCCTCGACGGCGCGATCCTCCGGGGCGCGTTGTTGGTCTCCGCGGTGCTCGTGGTGCTGCAGATCGTGATCACCGTGATTGCCGCCGCGTTCTACAACGTGTTCTCCGAGCTGTTCGGCGGGGTCGAGATCACGATCTCCGAGGACGAGTCCGCTCTGTAGGACCGGCCGGTCACTTTGCTACGCTCGGCCGCCCGCTCCCCGGGGCTATAGCTCAGTCGGTTAGAGCGCATCCCTGATAAGGATGAGGTCGCTGGTTCGATTCCAGCTAGCCCCACCACCACCACCACGAGGCCTTCACCGTCGAGTCGCTGCACCGAACCCGTCGTACGCGGGCGCCGACCCGACGGGCGCGTCGGTGCCGGGGATCACGGTGGGTACGGGATCGGTTGGGCGGGTTGCTGCTCGGCGGTGACGCCGGCGCCGCCCGGCGCGTACTGGGTGTCCATGCCGGCACGCAACGCGTCGCGACTCAGCTCGCCGGGCGGTACGGGCACGAGCCGGTACATGACCGTGCCGGAGATCGAGAGCGAGAAGTGGCGCGCCCCGCCGACGCTCTCGGTGCCCGTGGCCGTCCCTCCCCAGCCGATCGCCCAGTCGCCGTCGGCGAGCTTGCGGGCGCTGCCGCAGCAGAACGACGCGGCGATCGTGGGATCGGTGACCGACTCCACGAGCGTCGCCGTCGCCGCCCCCTCGTCGATCGCGTAGCGCACGGCTCGCGGCGCGCGGCCGAGGTTCGTGCCGTCGTCGAAGAGGCTGACGGTGGCGTCGGCGAGGAATCGGGCGTCGTGTTGGCCGCCGAAGTGGCCGCCGCCGGTGAACACGGGATCATCGACGACGGTGAGGCTCTGGGGGATGGCCGAGCCGCCGAGCTTCCAGACGATGTCGCTGCTCGCCTGGTCGATGTCGTAGACCGCGTCGAGGTGACGGAACGACACGATGAACCCGCTGCCGGTGGCCGCGATCGAGTTCCAGTGGTACACGTCGTAGGGCGCGGGACCGTTCACGACGACTTCGTCCCACCATTGGGGATCGATGGCGGTGGCCGGGATGTGGTCGGCGACGTCCCACGACCAGACCACGTTCCCGTTCGCGGGGTCGATCTCCTCGATCACGTGGTCGAGGATCGTGGCGTCCGCGGGCCCGCCGACCGAGCTCAGATCCACGCCGGAGCGCGAGACCTGCGTGACCATCACGAAATCGCCGTTGGGGAGCACCAGCAGGTCGTGGAGGTCGGCGGGGCCGCTCACGGTCTGCACCGATGTCACCAGCGAACCGTCGAGGCGACGCTCCTCGGCCGCCCCGCCGATCACGGAGCCGAGGTTGCCGTCGGGGAGCAGTGTGGTGAAGAACGTCGGCACCGGGGGTCCCCACCAGACCGGCACGCCGTTGGTGTCGAAGATGACGGGGCGACTCCCTGCCGGGGAGACCGCTCTCGTGATGTACCACTCGGCGCCGGTGGGGCCGGTGTGGGTGGTCGTCCATTGCGGGAAGTCGCTGGGGAGGCACCGGACGTTGTGCACGGTGGTGACGTCGTGGGTGGCGTCGGTGGTGACCGCGATGGTGAATCGTTGCCCGACGCGTTGGGTGACGTACTGGCCGAACCGGCCGCTGCGCGGGTAGGTCCTGTTGACCGAGACGAGGGTTCCGTCGGGGGTTGCGACGTGCACCGCGGTCGGGGTGTTCGGGTTGCAGCGGATCACGTAGTCGGTGACGCCGGCCTGGAAGGCGGGGAACAACGGGGGATCGGTCGTGATCGCCGTGGGCGTTCCCGGCGGGGGCGGCAGACAGGCGGTGAGCCCGAGCGCGAGGAGCGCCATCGCGAGGATCACCACACCCAGACGCCGTGAAGTCGGTCGTCGTACGAGCCTGCTCACGGTTGCCCCCCCGTCCCGCGCACGGCGCGACTGTAACCACCGCCGGGTTGCCCCAGGATGGAAGCGACGAGGACCTCGGAGTGGTCAGTCCGTACGGCGCGCGGCCGCGTGTTCGCGCGAGCTCGGATCGGAGCAGGTAGAAGAGAGTGTGCAATCGACCCGGCCGGTCATTCGACAACCCGCATGGTTGCCGCGGTGTGGGTCGCGCTCGCGGTGGCGGCGGCCATCCTGGCCATCCACGGCACGACCGGCTTCGGTGGTGAGCGCACCCACGCCTTCCTCGATAATTGGTTGAGCGATGTGGCGGTATGGGTCGCCGCGTTCGTGTGCCTGGCGGGGGCGGCCCGCGCGGAGCGCAGCCGGGCCGCCTGGTTCCTGATCGGCGCCGCCCTCGTCGCCTGGGCGATCGGCGACACGATCTGGAGCCTGCGCGGCGACCCGTCGGAGGTGGCGAGTGTCTCCGACGTGTTCTGGCTCGCGTGGTACCCGTTCTTGATCGCGGCGCTGGTGCTGCTCGTTCGCGATCGGGTGCCGACCTTCGAGCTCCACCGCTGGATCGACGGAGTGGTGGTGATGCTCATCGTCGCGACGCCCTGGGTGGCGCTGTTCCTGCAGCCCGCCGCGGAACACTCCAACGCCTCGACCATGGCCGACGTCGTGGACTTCGCGTACCCGCTCGGCGACGCGATCCTCGTCGGTGCGACGCTCGGCGTGATGGCGCTGATGGGCTGGCGACCCGGCCGCATGTGGATCGTCCTCGGCGTGGGATTCCTCGCGTTGGCGATCTCGGATGCCGTGTACTCGGTCGACGCGCTCGGGCACTCCTACAGCACCGAGACCACGTTCGACGCGCTGTGGCTCGCTGGGATCGCGTTCATCGCCTACGCGGCCTGGTTGCCCCACCCCGGCCAACTCGAGCCGGTGATCGTGACCGGGTGGCGGGCGATCGCCCTGCCGGTCGCGGCGCAGGTGCTCGCGCTGTCACTCCAGGTGTACGCCCTCTTCTACGAGGTGCCCCGCAGCGAGCGGATCTTCACCATCGTCGTGCTGCTCATCGCGACGGTGCAGATCATCGTGACGCGCCCGCGGCGATCGCGCCCGACTCCCCCGCGCCACCGTGACCGGCCTGAACGCCGGCGACTACCCGCCGGGGTTCTTCGACCGCGCGGACCCGGGCCGCGACGCGGTGTTCTACCGGGCCCCTCGCATCGTGACGCACATCGACGACGGTGCCATCGCCGCGGTCGGGACGCTGTACGAGGAACTGGGTCTCGACGGTGAGGTGCTGGACCTCATGGGGTCGTGGGTCTCGCACTTCCGGCGCTCCCCCCGGCGCCTGACCGTGCTCGGGATGAACACCACGGAACTGGCGCGCAACACCCAGGCCGCGGCTGCCGTCGTGCACGATCTCAACGCCGAGCCCGTCCTCCCGTTCGTCGACGGCTCGTTCGACGGCGCGGCCTGTTGTGTCTCGGTGGACTACCTGGTGCGCCCGATCGAGGTGTTTCGGGATCTGGCCCGCGTGGTTCGGCCCGGGGGTCCGTTCGTGTGCACGTTCTCGAATCGGTGTTTCCCGAGCAAGGCGATCCGGGGCTGGCTGTACGCCTCGGACGACGACCACGGCGAGATCGTCGCCGGCTACTTCCGCCAGGCGGGTGGGTGGGATGCGCCGGTGATCTCGCGGCGTACACCACCCGACCAGCACGGTGACCCGCTCTGGGCCGTCTGGGCGCACCGTCGTTAGACTCCGGACGGTATGAAGGCCTTCCAGCGCGGGTTGCTCGTCGCGGCGATCGCCGCCCTCGTGTCCCTGGTGGTGCGGGTGCGGGGCAAGGGCCGGGTGCCCCCCACGAGCGGCGGTTGGCGCGAGTTGCAGGGACCGGACTACCGGTGAGCCCGTCTGCGTGAGTGCCGTCATGGTCGTCGGTCTCGGCGACGTCGGGGTCCGGACCGCCCGCCAGCTGATCGACACCTCGGGTGTCGACCGGGTCGTGGTGGCGGCCCGTCACCTCGAACACGCACGTGAGGTTGCGAGCGCGCTGCACGACGGCGCCGAGCCGCTGAAGCTCGGGCGTGACGATCCGCTGCCGCCCGGGATCGACGCGGTCGCGTCGGCGCTGCCGAGCGAGGTCGATGCCGGGTACGCGAGGCGAGCGGTCGCGGCGGGGATTCCCTATGCGTCCTGCGCCGATCGGGACGCGACGATCCGCGCCCTGCTCGCACTCGACACCGATGCGCGTGCCACCGGCGCGCGGGTGGTGGCGGGCTGCGGGCTCGCACCGGGCCTGTCCGACGTGCTGGCGCGCCACGCCGTGGGCGTGCTCGATGCCGTCGACGAGTTGCACGTCGCGCGCTGGGGGGTCGCCGGGCCGGCGTCGGCATCGGAGGCGCGCCACGCCGAGCGGGAACCGGCGCTGGAGTGGCGCGACGGAGAGATGGTCCACGACAAGCACCGCCACGCCGAGCTGATCTGGTTCCCCGACCCGGTGGGCGCGCGTGAGTGCGAGCTGGTGGCGACCGGGGTCGAGTTGCTCGTCGACGCCAACCCGGGCGCGGGCCGGGTGACCGCCCGGCTGGGGATCCCGACGATCCGTCGGTTCACACCGCCGGGCCGCCGCGACCCGGGCGTGGCCTGGGGGGCGGTGCGGTCCGAAGCGTGGGGTTGGCAGGGCGGCGTCCGGACCTCGGTGATCTACGGCGTGATCGAGCGGACCGGGGTGGCGGCCGGCACCGTCCTCGGGGTCGCCGCGGCCTGGCTGGCGGGTGCACTCCCGACCGTCGCCGACGGAGAGGCCGCCGGAGCCTTCGGGCTCGGGTCGGTCGTCGACACCGTGCCGTTCCTGGCCGAGCTCGCCCGCCGGGGGGTGAAGGCCGCGGCCTTCGAAGGCGTGGGCGTGGGCTGACGGGGTGGGGTCGCCCGCTCGGCGGGTGCGGTCACGGGCCGGTTATCATCCCTGCTCGACGTGCACGTGGTCGACCAACCCGTGCCGGTCCTGACCCAAGGTCCGCGGGCAGCGAGACCTTCCGAACGCGACGAGCGTCAAGAACACCCGGCAAGCTGCCGAACTCTGATGCGGGGCCAGCAGACTCCCCGACGTCGAACCCGACGCCGGTGGGCTCTGCGAGCGGGCGGAAACCGTTCACGACACCCTGGAAGGACGAACCCACTTGTCCCGCAGAATCATCAGTGCCGCCGTGGCGGTCGCCGCGCTGCTCGCCGCCTACGGGTGCGGGTCGAGTGCCTCCGACACGAGCGTGAGGAGTGGAACCCGGGGTGCGGGCACGAGCGTGCACGCCGCCGACGGCGCTGTCGACGCCGCGGGCCTGCGCACCGTCGCGTATGGAGGCGTCGAGTTCGACGTGCCCGCCGACTGGCCGGTGTACGACCTCGGCGCCGACCCGTCGACGTGCGTGCGATTCGACGTGCACGCGGTGTATCTCGGGCAGCCGGGCGCCGACATGCAATGCCCTGCCGGCCTGGTCGGACGTGCCGACGCGGTGCTCGTGGAACCGGCTGCCGGCGTCAACGCGCGCCGCCCGAGTTCGACGGGCGGGGTGTCGACCGAGAGCGTCAACGGGCTGAGCGCAGAGGTGGTGTCGGGCGCCGATGTCACTTACCAGCTCGACGCGACGTTCCCCGCGGCCGGGCTCGCCGCCACCATCACCTACCAGGACGGTGACGCGACCGCGCAGCAGATCCTCGCGTCGTTCCGGCCCGCTTCGACTGGGACGGTGTCGAAGTGAAGCGCGCGTTGGTCGTCCTCTTCGTGGGCGCCGCGCTGCTCCTCGCCGCGTGTACGCCGCCGGCCCCGACGTCACCGCCGCCCATCGCCAAGGGCTTCGACGCGTGTACAGCGCCGAGCACGTCGACGATGTCGGCGTGGCGGTCGTCGCCCTACAGCAGCGTCGGCGTCTACATCGGCGGCGCCAATCGTGCATGTGCGCAGCCGAACCTCACGCCTTCGTGGGTGAGCACGGTGACCGGTCAGGGCTGGAAGCTGCTCCCGATCTGGGTCGGCCCGCAGGCGTCGTGCACGACGCTCGGCAGCACCACCAAGATCACGTCGGATCCCACCCAGGCCTTCGCCCAGGGCGCGGCGCAGGCGTCGGCGGCTATCTCCGCGGCCAACGCGCTCGGCTTCGGCTGGTTGACACCGATCTACTACGACATGGAGGCGTACCCGCGCGGCGGCAACTGCACGTCGGCGGTACAGGTCTTCACCAACGGCTGGGTGTCCACGCTCCATCAGAGCGGCTATCTCGCCGGCATGTACAGCAGTCTCTGCTCGGGCATCCTCGACCAGGCGGCAACCTGGGGCAACTCGCTCTACTACCCGCTCGACGCGGTGTGGATCGCGGCCTGGAACGGCACCCCGAACATCTTCGGGTTCGGCGCGCCGTGCACGCTGTCCGACACCCTCTGGGCGGATCACCAGCGCGTGCACCAGTACAGCGGCGGCCACAACGAGTCCTACGGCGGGATCACCATCAACATCGACAGCAACGCAGTCGACGGGCCCACCTATCCGCGCTGAGCCGCGACCGGTGGGACGGGCCCGGGTCCGGGCGTGTCTCGTCGCGCTGCTCGTGGGCGCGGCGCTGCTGGCAGGGTGCGACGGTGGGAGCGGTGTACCCGTGGTGTCCCTCTCGTCCCTGGCCACGCGCCAGGAGCGCTACGACGGCACCCGGGTGCAGGTCGAGGGTCACGTGCGCCCCTTCGTGGATGCCGACGGGCAGCAGTACTACGTGCTCGAGGACGCGGGCCATGACCGGGTGCAGCTCGAGCCCTCCGGTGCGGCCCGGAGTTACCGGGGGACGACCGTTCGGGTGAGGGGCTGCTTCACGGCGGACCCGAGCACCGGCCGCCACCTGCAGGTCACCGCGATCGCCCGGCTCGTCGACGGGGCCACGCACCAGGCTCGGACGCTGCCGGCCCACGCGTGCCGGGCCGCCGGGGGCCCGACCGCCTGAGCGGCGCGGTGTCGCCCGCTACGCTCTCCGTGTCCCGACGCCGAGCGGTGGAGTCGTCGTGCACTCGTCGAATGCACGGTGCCGCCGGTCAGAGGCAAGCGCGGGGACGTAGCTCAGTTGGCTAGAGCACCTGCTTTGCAAGCAGGGGGTCGTGGGTTCGAGTCCCATCGTCTCCACCGCGAAAGTCCAGGTCAGAGCCTCGTGAGGCGTTCACGCGACGGGTGCGCACCGGGGAACTCCGCGAATACTCCGCGGGACAGGACGGCATGCGACGGCATGGGCCGTCACGGGGCGTCACTCTCCGGACTCGTGGGCGCGACGGCGCAGCTCGTCGAGCCTGGCGGTCAGTGTCTCGTCGAGCTTGGGGAAGAGGTGGCCGTAACGGTCGAGGGTGACGGTGATGCTGCTGTGGCCGAGGCGTTCCTGGATGGCCTTGGGGTGCGTGCCGAGCGCGATGCAGAGTGCAGCGCAGGTGTGGCGCAGGTCGTGGAACCTCGTTCCGGCGGGCAGCCCGGCGGCAGCAACGGCAGGCTTGAAGTGTCGCCGGTAGAAGTTCTTGTGGTTGAGCGTCGAGCCTTCGGGTGAGGTGAACACGAGCACTGCGGGGTCGTCGGGGCGAGTGACGACGTGCTTCGCTAACTCCTCGGTGAGGAAGGCGGGGAGGGTGACCGAGCGTCGTTCGTAGGTCTTCGGTTCGCTGAAGTAGAGCCCGTGTCCCGGTACCTCGGTCACGGATTCAGCGACGGTGATCCGTCCGGCGTCGAGGTCGACCCGGCCGACCCGTAAGGCGCAGATCTCACCGGCACGCAGGCCGGTGTAGGCGGCGAGGCGCACCAGCGTGGCGTACCGATCGTCGATGCTCGAAGCGAGTGCCTCGATCTGTTCGGCGGTCAGGAACACCATCTCCGCTCGAGGTGACGCCGGGACGCGGACGCCGTCGCAGGGGTTGGTGTAGATCGCGCGCTCGGCGACCGCGGTGGCGAGCACGAGCCGGAGGACCTTGCGGGCCGAGCGGACGGTGCCCGGTGCCGCCCCGCGGCCGATCCGGTCCACGATGAATCTGCGCACGTCCGATGACGTGATGGCGCCGACGGGCGTGTCGGCGAAGGCGGGCAGGACGTGGACCCGAAGGATCGACTCATAGTGCGCGTGGGTCTTGGGTCGCACGTGCGCGGTGGTTGCGATCCAATCGGCAGCCCACGCGGCGAAGGGTCGTCGGCCGAGACGGGGATCGGCGAAGTCGCCACGGTTGAGCTGGGTCTTGATCGTGGTGAGCCACCGGTCGGCGTCGGTGCGGGTGCGGTGATGCTTGACGCGCTCGCGCCCGGTCGGGTCGCGGTACGACGCCTCCCAGCGTCCGTTCGGGAGCTTCTTGATCGCCATCGGCCGGGCCTTCCACGTAGCGGACCGTTGAGGTCCGGATGGAGAGGCCCGTCATGTGCGGCCGGGCGACGCGGGGTTCAGGGTAACGCTCGACTACAGGCCGAGGGAAGAACCTCTGCCATGTTCGACTGGGCGGTGCTCGAGCTGGTCGAGGCGACGGCGGAGCGTGTCGACCGTCTGCTCGAGGGTCGGCTCGGTCCATGGCGGCTGGCCGGGCTCCGGAGCCCCCGGTTCCGGAGCTTCGAGCGCCGGATGATGGTCATGGGTGGGCGGTGCGAGGCCGGCGTCGCGGTGGAGGCGCTGTTGGACGGCGAGGGCGGAGTCGCCGTGGGCGGGGCGGGTGATGATCCGGACGAGCATCTCGGTGGGGTCTTGGATGCCGGTGGGGTCGAGGAGCACCGCGTGGTTGGCCTGGCGGCCTCGGGTCATCGCGACGTAGGCGTGGTTGCGGCTGGTGGTGTGGTCGAGGACGGCGATGCCGACGTCGACGGTGTCGCCCTGGGTGCCGTAGCCGGTGACCGCCCAGCCGAGCTCGACGTGCTCGGCGACATAGCGAGCGGGTAGCTCGACGCTTCCCCGCTTCGCGGTGCTCGACGGTGAGCGCACCGTTGGGATGGGTTGCGGTGACGGTCCAGGTGTGGCGGTTGCGGACCTGTTCCCCGGTCGCGGTTCGCAAGCGCGGGATCGTTGCGGCGGGTTGCGATCTGGTCGCCGACGTGCACGCGGGTCTCGTCGCGCAACGCCGACATCCGCATCCGCGTCGTGGTGTCGGAGGCGTTGGATCTCGCGGTTGATGGTTCGGGCGGTCTCGGTGTTGGTGGTCGTGATGGCGACGGACCGCCCTGCCGTGACGTGGCGTTGGTGAGCCGCGCGATGTGGCGGGCGACGAGCGCGGGATGCGCAGTGGTGCACGCGGTGGTGGTCGACGTAGACGTCGGCGGCTTCGGCGTCGCCCGGCGCGGAACGCGAGGCTGGCGGCGGCTTCCCACGCTTGGGTGAACCGGCGCGGCTGCTCGAGGGTCGTGGTGCGGGAGCGTGTCACACCAGTGGGCGAACACACCGCCCCGAGCCGACGCGAGGGAAGCTGCTGCGGGGTCGCCGACGGCGACGAGTCGCCACACGTTCTGTTCGACGAGTTCGACGAGACGGGCCAGATCCGGTGGCGGTCATGCCGGCTTCGTCGAGGATCACGGTCGTCCCGGCCGGCCATGGTGATGGCCGGCCGCTGATGGCGGGTGAGGAACCCGGCGAGGGTGTCGGTCGGGCAGCCGGCTTCGCTGGGCGAGCACGTCGGCGGCCTTGCCCGACGGCGCCAGCCCGACCACCGGTCGGCCCTGGTCCCGCAGGGCGGCGACGGCATGGGCGGTGGCGTGGGTCTTGCCGGTCCCCGCGGGTCCCGACGACCAGCGACCAGCCGGTCGCGCCCGGCGATCGCGCTCGACGCGGCCGCCTGCGGCTCGTCGACTGGACTCGACTGTCGGCGGCATGGGCTGGCGGCCCAGCTCTGGAGGTGCGTGTTCCTGACGAGCACCGCGCGGGCTGGTGAGCAGACGGTCGGTGACGGCCTCGGTGACCGGCCGGCCGTCCGCGGTGCTGGCTCGTGCCGGTGACGTTCGGGTCCGAGCGGGTACGCAGCGCTGCTTCGGCGAGCGGCGGCGAGCCGGTCGACTTCGGCGACCAGCTCGACGGCGCTGCCCGGGCGGTGTGGTGAGACGAGGGTGGCGAGGTGGCGGGCGAGGTCGGCGCGCAGCCATGCCGCCGACTCCTCTGGAGGCGTGGAGCAGCGCCTCGTCGATCAGGTCCTCGTCCACCGCTCGGTCGTGCGGCGTCGGTCGAGTCGGATCTGCTTCGGGGACGAGTCGGCTGGGGTCGAAGCCCGGCGGCGCGTGGCCTCGGCCGCCCAATCGACGTGGAGCTCGGCGGCGTCGACGCCGTGCACCTTCGTCGGCGCGGGAAGCCACGACGGCGTCGTCGTTCGAGCCGGGCGATGGTTCAGCGCGTCGGGTTCGGCGCCGTCGTGCTCGTCGGACCAGCCGCGCGATCAGCTCGGCGAGCTTGGCGTCGACCTGGGCGTTCGCGCTTCGAGAACGTCTCGAGCACCGTGGCGGGGACACAGGCGAGGTCGAACACGCCGTCGCCGCGGTCGGTCGCCAGGCCACCCCGAGGCGGGCGGTCAGCTCGGCGCGCAGCGCGGCGTCGTAGATCCAGCCGATGCGTGCGCTGCTGGTACTTCAGGAACCGGGCATCCAGCGACAGCCACCGGCCGGTCGGGTCTTGCACCTTGGCGGAGATGATGGCGTGGGTGTGCAGCTGCGGGTCCACCGTCCGGGAGGTGTGCTGGCGGAACAGCGCGGCGGTGATCCCTGCGGTGTCGACCTGGTGGACGCCGTCGGTTCCCCGGCGGGTGACCGCCCCGTGCCGCTCGAACCATGCCGAAGGCGGCGTCGACCGCCGCTGTCGTGGGCGGCGAGCACCTCGGCGCGCACCCACGGGTCCGGCGATGAGGGCCCACAGCACTGACACCGACTTCGGCGCCGAGAACGTGGCGTCGAACCCGCGGGCCGACGAGTCGCCAAACCGCCGACCCAAGCTTCTCGCCGGTGACTGGGTGGCGGCCCTCGAGCAGCGCCCGCAACTCCTCGCCGGCGACCGCGCCATCGAACCCGAGCGCCTGGCGACCGTCGCCCCACCACCGGCCCGGCGGCTCGTCCGGGTCGAGGTAGTAGTCGACCGGTCCCCGGCCCGGACCCGGGCGCGCACTGTCCTCGGCGAGCCCGGCGTAGTAGTCGAGCAACCCGGGAGCTTGTCGACCGACGCCTTCAACGTCGTGACCCGCATCACGACGAGCACCATCCACACCGACGTCCCGCGGGACCTCCCGCCGCGGCCAATGCACTCGTCTGTCGCTCCACGACCGAGTAGGCCCGCGAAGCGACCGGAACTTCGCGCGCCGTTCAGCGGGGAGCCAAGCGGGCTGACTTCGCCCCGACAGGTGAGCGCAGTTCCGCACGTGTCGCGGCGCTTGGATCCTCGCCAGGCTCAAGCTCTCGGGAGTTCGTGTCGATAGAGCCGCCGCATCGAGCAGCGTGCGCAGCGTCGCCCGAGGTCTCATTCAGTGTGGTCGCGAGGCCCTTGTTGGAGGTCGCAATGTCTGGTCGGGTGCGCCGAGGGCGCTGCGCGTCGCGGGGTGTTCTTGCGGTCGTCGTCGCGACTGCGTTGGTGAGCAGCATGTTCGTGATCGCTGACTCGGTCGCTGCTCCACCGGCTGGGGCAACGACCGGTTGTTCCTTCACGCCCACCTCGAGCGACACGTACGGCGCCGCGGTGTGCGCGGACAGTCCGGATGGCTTCTGGCGGATGCGTGATGGGAGTGGTACCGCCGCACAGAACGATCCGGTTCCCGACAGCGCCTCGATCGGTGGTGGCACCCTGCGCAGGAATAGTCAAGCGAGTGGCGGAGACGTGACGCGGGGTGTCGACGGGCCCATGGCTGGGATCGATACGGGATCGAAGGCGTACCAGTGGCCGGGTTCCGGCACACGCTGTTGGGGCGTCGAACTCCCCGGAGACGCGAAGGACATCGTGCTCGGGGGAACGTTCACCATCGAGATGTGGGCAAAATACCGCTCAGACGTCTACTCCTCGTCGCGCACGCTCTTCGGAATCCCACACGGAACCGGCAACTCGGGGGATGGTCTCTTCACCAACCGGCCAGGAGCCGGTCCGGGTGGTTCACTCACGGCCACGAACGGGGGACAGGAGGAACGGTGCCCGTCAACTGGACCAGTCCCTCGGGACCGCCCGTCGATTGGCATCAGGTCAGCGCAACCCACGTGAACGGCGCATGGATCGTGTACGTGGACGGCGTCGCGGTAGGCGTCTTCGCGAGCCTTCCGTTCCAGGTAGCGACCAACGCGCTGTACATCGGGCGCCCGGCCAATGACACTGGATCTGCGTGTAGCGGACCTCTCCAGTTCAGCGGCGAAATCGCTGAGGTGGCGCTGTACGCGAGGGCTGTCGATCCCGTGTCGATCGCGAAGCACTATGTCGCGTCGGGCCGCAGTCTGCCAGGAGGACTCTCTCCCGAGGAGCTCTACGGCGGTTCGAACCCCGCGATGAAATGTGTGCAGTGCTTCGTGTCGAAGATGACGAATTTCACCGACGATCCGGTGGAGGCGTGGACGGGGAACTTCTGGCACACCTTCGATGACATGAGTGTCCCTGGTCGTGGTCCGGCGCTGCATCTGACGCAGACGTACAACTCGCTGGCGGCAGCAACGAATGGGCCGTTGGGGCATGGCTGGTCGTTCAGCTACGGGATGCATCTTGAGATCGGTTCAGGAGACACGCCGGTGACGGTGCATCAAGAGAACGGGTCGCAGGTCACGTTCACCCTCAACGGCGGCGTGTACGCGGTGCCGTCGCGGGTGCAAGCGAACGTTGGTGCACAACGGTGACGGGTCCTGGACGTTCGTGCGTCAGAAGCGCGACACGTTCACGTTCAACACGTCGGGTCAGCTGGGCTGGCGCGATCACCGATCTGAACGGGTATTCGACATCATTTGCGTACAGCTCGGGGAAGCTGGCGTCGGCGACGGATCCGGCGGGCCGTAGTTCACGTTCGCCTATAGCGGCTCGTTGATCTCCACCGTGACCGACACGGCAGCGTAACCGAACCGGAGTGTCCAGTTCGGCTACGACGGCAACGACGATCTGACGTCGATCACCGATGTCGACGGCGGGGTCACCACGATGGAGTACGACAACCACCGCATGACCACGATGCTCGATCCCCGCCAACAAGGCTCGTCGACGAACAAACTTACGAACACCTACGACTCGACGTCGCACAAGGTCACCGAACAGTCCGACTTTCAGGGTCGCACGACGACGTTCGACTACTCGACCCCGGACGTGACGACCATCACCGACCCGAAGGGCAACGTGACCGTCGAGTCCTTCGTCGGCGGCGTCCCCGTGGTGGCGACGAAGGACGCCGCCGGCGTAGCCGCAACGTGGCGGTTACGCGACCGATCCGGTCACGATGCTGCCGACCGGCGTCATCGATCCGAACGGCTCGCTGACCAAGTACACGTGGGACGCGGATGGAAATCAGCTCTCCAGGACCGAAGGGATCAACGCCGTCGTGTCGCCGATGGTGAGCGGTCGCACCGGCGCGTTCACCTACGACACCGCGCATCACGGCGAACTGCTTACCTCCCAGAATCCTGTCCAGGCGGCAGCCAGTGTCGTGACCGCCTACACCTACGACGGCAACGGCAACCTGTTGGACGCGCACCGCGCCGCTCGTCGGGACGGCATCGAATCAGGTGACGACATTCGCGTACGGTGATGGCTCCCATCCTGGTGACATCACCACGATCACCGATCCGAACGGCAAGGGTTGGCTCTACGGCTACGACACCGATGGGAACCTCGCGACGGTGACCGATCCAGTGACGCCGACCGCCGGGACGACGCGGTACTGCAGCGACGCGATCGGCCGTCGGATCAAGGTGATCAGCCCGAAAGGCACCGCCGCAGGGAACCGACTGCTCGACCGCCACGCCACAGTTCACCGACACGTACACGTACAACAACCGTGGCCAGGTACTGACCGCGACGAACCCGCTCGGCAAGCAGCAGGTCTTCACGTACGACCCCGACGGCAACCTCGCCACATCGAAAGACGAAAACAACCAGCAGACGAGCTACGACTACAACTTCGACAGCGAGCTTGTCACCGTGCATCGTCCTGACAGCTCGACGTTGCAGAACGACTACTGGCCCGACGGAACGCTCAAGTCGCAGACCGATGGCGCCAACCAGACCACGAACTACACCTACGACACGCTCGGGTCTCTCGCCTCGGTGACCGACCCGAACAACCGGACTACCAGCTACACCAGCGATCCGCTCGGCAACGTCGTCAGCAAGACCGACCCTGGTGGCTCCTGTTCCGGAACGGCTTCGGGCTGCACGCAGTACAGCTACGACACCTTCAACCAGCTGGTTGCCGCCGACTACAGCGACCCGGACACGCCGAACGTCGCGTACACCTACGACGGGAACGGGCAGCGGCTCTCGATGACCGAATCCCTCGGTGGTGTCCGGCAGAACTCGACGAGCTGGACTTGGGACTCGCTGCACCGGATCACAGCGCAGACGACCAATCGGGGACCGCGGAGATGACCGGCTATGGGTACGACCTCGCCGGGAACCTGACCAACATCACCTATCCCGGCACCAGCCACACCGTCTCCCGCGGGTTCGACGAAGCTGGCCGGTTGACCTCCACCCAGGACTGGCTTGGGAACACCACCACCTTCTCGTATGACCTGAACGGCAACCAGATCGGTGACACGATTCCCGCCCCCGTCGCGACACCGCTGCTCGATGCCTACGGCTACAACGACGCCGACCAACAGACCAGTACCACCGTTGGGACGAGCGCTGCACCGACGTCATTGGCGAACATCACCTACGGCCGCGACGACGCCGGCCAACTCAACGCCCAACCCGCCGGGTTGAGCGGCACTGCGGACACGTTCTCCTACAACACGCTCAACCGACTCACCCAGAAGAACACCACGAACACCTGGAACTACGACACGGCCGACAACCTGACCAAGATCCCAGACCACGTCGGGTTCGAACGAGCAGGTGTTCGACAACGCCAACCAGCTCTGCTTCGCCACGCCCAACACAGGATCCTTCACTTCGCCCGTCAGCACCTGTCCTACATCGCCGACCGACGCCGGAACCAGACGTTCGGTTACGACAGTCGCGGGAACCGCACCGAGGTGACACCGCGGGGATCGCCCTGCCCACCGCGTACACCTACGATCAGGGCAACCGGCTCACCAGCGTGAGCCAGCCCACGGCAGGGAACCAAGGGGGCTACACCAGCCTCGCGCCGACGCGCATCGTCGCGACCAACGTCTCTCCCGCCGTTGGGTTGTGCCCGACGTCCGCGTGCACGGCGCTCGCGGCGAACACCGACAAGACGATCCAGATCACCGGCCGGGGCGGTGTTCCAAGCAGCGGGGTCGCCGCGGTGGTGATCAACGTGACCATGGTCTCACCGACCTCGAACGGTAGCGCCGTGATCTGGGCGAACGGCAACTCGGAGAGCCGACCACGAGCAACGTCAACTTCGTTGCCGGTAGAACATCTCCGGTCTCGCGGTCGCCAAGATCGGCACCAACGGTCGGATCAAGATGAACTCGAGCTCGGCGTCGAACTTCATCATCGATGTCGAGGGCTACTACAGCACCGCCAGCGGCGGTGCCGGGAACTACTACAACCCGCTTTCTCCGCACCGCATCATGGACACTCGAAGCAGCAGCCGCAGTGGCGCATGCCCAACCGTCACGACACCCTCGAACTGTGTCTCGCTCACCGGCTCGAACACCCTCAACCTGCAGGTCACGGGCAAGGGCACCGTGCCTTCCTCGGGCGTGCAGTCCAGTCACGATCAACCTCACTGTCACCGGCGCCCCCACCGCCGGGAATGTCAAAGTCTGGGCGTCGGGTGACACCGAGCCCACCGTCAGCAACGTGAACTACTCCACGGGCCAGACTCTTGCGCTCCTCGTCTTCGTGAAGGTCGGCGCGAGCGACGGCCGCATCAACGTCAAAGGCAGCGGTACCGCTGACGCCATCGTCGACGTCCAAGGCTGGTTCGGCAGCACCGGTGGCACGCGTACACCCCGGTTTCGCCGAACCGCATTCTCGACACCCGCTCCACCGGCTCGTACCCCAACGAATGCCCAGGAACGCCACCCTTCGGCCTCTGCCCGCCCATGGGATGCCGGCGGAGTGCACCGATCTCCAGATCGCGGGGAAGGGAGGACCTGCCCGCGTCGGGCATCGGCTCCGTCGTACTCAACCTCACTGTTGTCAGCCCGTCCGCCACGGGCTGCGCGCAGCTCTGGCAGAAAGGCACAACTCGGCCCAACCCAGGATCGAACGTCAACTATCTCTCCGGGCAGACCGTCGCCAACACCGCCATCGTCCCGCTGAGCAGCGACGGCCGCGTCAGCCTCTACTCGCAAGCATCAGCCGACGTCATCATCGATGTGATCGGCTACAACGCCGGTGGCACCGAGCACAACGTCGTACAAGTACAACGGCGACGGACTCCGACGACAGAAGACCGCCCCCGACGGCACCACCACCACTAACTACACCTGGACCCCCGGCGGCGTCACGGCCACCCTGCTCGCCGAAACCACCGGCACCAACACCACCTACACCGTCTACGGGCCTGGTGGCCTCCCCATCGAACAGATCCTCCCTAACGGAGCCGCAGTCTGGCTCCACCACGACCCAACTCGGCTCCACCCGACTCATCACCGACACCACCGGCGCCCAAGTCGGCACCTACAACTACGACACCTACGGACGCACCACCAACTACGCCGGCAGCGTGGGGAGCGTGTTCCAGTACCGCGGGCCAGTACACCGATGACGAGACCGGCTTCCAATACCTCCACGCCCGCTACTACGACCCCGCCACCGGCCAGTTCCTTAGCCGGGATCCGCTCGGCGCTGTCGCACCGATCCGCTTACGGCTACGTCGGCGGCAACCCCCTCAACTCCACCGACCCGTCTGGGTTGTGCGGGTTCCTCGGCGACGGCCCCTGCACTCCCGGCGGCATCGCCGATGACATCGGTGACCGTGCGGAGGATGTCGGCGAGTTCGTCGTCGAGCATCGACACACAATCGTCGACATCGCTACGTCAGGCGCTGCCGGCTTTGGCGTCGTTGCTTGTGCGGCCTCCGTAGGCTGTGGGCTGGCGGTGGTAGGTGGTGCGGCGCTCGGCGGCGTTGCCGCTCACTTCGGTGTAGACGCCATATTCGACGATCCAGACAACGACTTCACGCTGTACCAAGCCGTTGGGCACGGGCTCGTCTCCAGTGCAACCGGCGCGACGTGCGTGTGGACACTCGGGACGACGTGCTTCGGTGCGCTCCAAGCCGGCGGCACTACAGCGGCTGGCGGTGCCGGATGGATCGCGCTCGGGGTCATTGACAAGTGGTTGATCGACCGGATAGCGGAGCTTGGATGCTGACTCACTTGAACACGAGCAGGGTGTCGCTTTCCGAAGCGACACCCTGCGAAGACTCGATGCCGGCCCGCAAAAACCGTGGGTTTCGCTTCTCGGACGAAGGCGGTCTCGAAATTACTAAGGCCGTGTCTGCAACTGGAGCAACGCGGTTCTTCTGTATCTGGTCGGACACGATCGGTCACGTGGGTGGCGAATCGCTGCAGTTTCCTCGCAGGTGGCTCAAGCAGCCAGCTGACATGCAGGTTGTCCCGAACGCTCGGATCCGAGTGCAGAAGACGCGGTGGCCGAATCACCATGCAACTGGATGATGCCGCGGAGGTGCAACTCCGGTCGGCCGGACTTCGAAACCATGTGCAGCTGGAGCGCCTCGACGGCACGGTTACTCGCGACCTTCACCACATTGGGTGGCGTGATCACACTCGATCCCGATCTCCTTACCGAGGACGAGGCCGTGCTCCTGCTCTACGCTCTCGGAGCTGGCCTCGTGCAGCGGGCTCGCCGGTGCGGCATCATCCCCCGCAGCTACGGGCGACCGAGCCCATTCGGTTGGAACATTCCCGTCAGCGAGCACCAGCCACGGAATACGGGGCTGGTCGCCTGATGGCCGCCAACGTGGAGAAGCGATGACCTCATTCGACGACGCCCGACGGTGCCGATCGACTTGGCGACCTCCTCGCTGGCAATCTGCACGATGTCGGTGACGTTCGTCGACTACGTCGAGCGAGTCGGTCTACGGGCAGGTCCGGCACGCACACATTTGCAGCTTTCCTTTCGGGCAACCTGCGGGACCTCCCACGCGACCTCCTGGCGCCGGTGGTGCAAGTGTGCGTGTAGCGCCAGCCTGAAGACCCGTCACACGGGGATGGCGACGGTCAACCGGGGCTGGTGAGGGTCTGGTGCTGTCAAGTTCCGGTACCCGTGCGACGGTGTGGGTCCGGTAGCTCTGCGACGGTCAGGCGGCGTTGATGCGGTTGGGTCGGCCGGCGGGGTTGGCGAGGGCGCCGTGTTGGCGGGTGGGGTCGTGACGGATCGGATGGGTGCGGATCAGTTCGCCTTCGAACGCGATCTGGACCTGGTCGTCGACGATCGGCGACTTGGACTTGCTTGCGGCGATAGGCGCTGCCGACGGGGTAGCTGGCGGCGGCGAAGCAGATCGATCCGGCGGAGTCGACTTTGCGGGTGACCGCGTCGCTCGAGGGCGCGACGGGATGGTCGGGGCGGCTCGGCTTCACGTTTGCGGGGCTTGCGGCCTGAGACCTGACGCGCGAGCGCAGCGCGTTCTTTGAGCGGGGTCGTGGGTGCGGGCGTGGGTGGCGACGAGCACGCCGCGGTGATGGAACGAGACGAGCTCACCCTCGATGGAGATCCGCACGGTCTGGCCGGCGAGCCACCGGGCGACGTGATAGTTCACGGCGGCGAAGCTGACGATGCCGTGCTGTGTTGACGCGACGCGTCGCCATCAACGGCGCGACGCTCGAGCTTCGAGTTCGGGTTCGGGTCGGTCGTGGCGGCGCCTCGACGGCTTCGCGGTTGGAGACGGCGGCGAGCTCGAAGCGACGGATCGGCGCGACCATCCCGATGCCCTGATGCGGTCGCTGGTGGTTGTAGTGCTCGACCCACGCATCGACGGCTGCTTGCGCGGCCGCGAGATCGAGCGAAGACCTGGCCGGCGAGGCCTTCGCTCTTGAGCGTCTTGTGGAACCGTTCGACCTTCCCCGTCGTGGTCGGTGACCGCGGCGCGGTGAGCAGATGACGGATGCCGTTCTCCCGACAGATCCGATCGAAGAGCACCTCACCGTTCCCGCGACCGAACCGGTTCGTGAACACCTTGCCGTTGTCGGTCAGGATCGCTTCGGGGATCCCATGGCGACGCATCGCGAGGCTGAGCGCATCACAGGTCGGTTTCGCGGTCGCGCGGGCGACGACCAACGCGCAGACGCAGAACCGCGAGTGATCATCGATGCCGGTCACGATCGACGGCCGGGTCCCATCGGCGAGACGGACACCGCCGGTGATGTCCATCTGCCACAGCTCCATCGACCGGGCTCGTTCCCACCGCCGATAGTCGGCCCGCTTGCGGCGACGCGCGCACGGGCGTGATCAGCTGGTGACGGACCAGAGCGCGATAGATCGACGTCTTCCCCGGGACCGGATCGAAGCCCTCCCGGGCCAGCTGATGACCGATCGTGCGCGGACCCCAGCCCGGATGGTCGTGACGCATCTCGATGATGCGCGCCTCGACCACCGCCGGCATCTGATGCGGACACGACGCCGGCACCGGCGAGCCGTCCACCAGGCCCGACCACCCCGTCGTCCGCGTACTTGCGCAGCCACCGATGCACCGTCTGGCGGCTCACCCCATAGCGGGCGGCCACCCCGACGACCGTCGCTCCGTCCAAGACCTCGTGCACCGCCGACACCCGCTGATCCACGACCCGCAGCTCCACCAACACGACCGACCCTCCCGCTCCTCGTCGGAGCGGAAGCACAGCCCGTCAGCCACGCCGATGTCACCCACCAGCCGGACCCACCGTCACCCAGCAACCGGACCCACTGTCGCCCAGCTACCGGACCCGCGTCCGCGAAGTGTCACCCACGTACCGGAGCCGCAGTGTCAACCATGAACCGGATCAGCACACGGTGCGGGTCTGGTGCCGACTCCGCGAAAACTCCGCGAGAGCACGGCAACGGGCGGACATAGGACGGTATCGGCCGGTACCCGAGTCTCCGCTCTGACCAGGACTTTCGCGCTCTGACCAGTGCAACTACGCCGACGGCCGTGACCTGCTTTGCAAGCAGGGGGTCGTGGGTTCGAGTCCCATCGTCTCCACCGCGAAAGTCCTGGTCAGAGGCTTGCTGCTCGTCCGCGAACCCTGCCGGATCGCTGGTCGTGCCCACTACGTGCCCACCACGGACGGGCTCTTGCGTGTCGTCGTGGGCACGGGCGGGCACGGGCGGTTCGTTGCCGAAGCGCTCGAGGTACTTCACGATGTCGGCGTCTTGGCCGTCGATCACGTGTTGGTACCGGAGAGCGGCGGCTGCGGACGAGTGACCGATGCGTGCCATGAGGGCCTTGAGGCTCGTGCCGCTCGCGGCCGCGAGCGTCGCCGCGGTGTGACGCAGGTCGTGGAAGCGGAACCCGACCATGCCGACCTCGGTGATCGCTGGTTCCCACACGCGGCGCCGGAAGTTGCTCCGCCGCATCGGTAGGCCGTCGGCGCTCGGGAACACGAGGCCCTCGCCGCCTGGCAGTGCGTACAGGTCGATGTGCACGGCGAGCGAGCGGGCGACGAACGACGGAATGCCGATGGTGCGCTTCCCGGCCGCGGTCTTGGGCGGGCTGAACGAGAGCTGTCCGTTGACCTCGCCGAGCTTGCGAGTGACGGTGACGAGGTTGCGCTCGAGGTCGACGTCGCACCGGCGCAGTCCGGCGAGCTCGCCCCACCGAAGGCCGGTGTACGCGGCTGCGAAGACGAGCGCCTCCATCTCGGACCGACTGCGGCCGCCAGCTCGGCGATCTGCTCGGGTGTCGCGATCTGCATCTCGGCCTGTCGCTCGGTGCCCGCGCCCTTGAGCGTGCATGGTGATCGCGCGATGAGCCCGGCGTCGACGGCACCGTCCATCGCGCCGCTCAGACACCGGTATGCCTTCGCCACTGTGTTGGGGCTCAGCGCGCTGCGATGCAGGTCGGCGAGCCACGCCTGCACTTCACTCGCGGTGAGCCGGCCGACGGCAGTCGAGCCGAAGCGCGGCACGATGTGCTTGCGCAGGAGGTATCGGTAGAGGTCCTGCGTGGCGGCCCCGAGCTTGGGCGCCTTCGTGGCCATCCACTTGTCGGCCCACTCGCGGAACGGAACGTCTCCGAGGCGAGGGTCGTACCACTCGCCGCGGCTCTGGTCCGTCTCCGCGGCGGACAGCCACCGCTGCGCGTCGCTCTTCGTGGCGAACGTCGTTGGCGCGCCGACGCGGTTGTCCGCCGCGTTCCAGTAACGCGCCTGCCACCGTCCCGACGGAAGGCGGCGGACCGATCCGAATCGGCGTCGTGCAGGCATGGCGTGGCCTCCAGATGCGTGGAGTCATCGAGGCCGAGTGAACGGCGAGCGCCCGAAGGCGTACGTGAATCGTAGAACCCGGGTGTGACGACCTGGCTCAGGCCGAGCGTCGTGCCGCCGACCCGGTCAGCGGCGAGCTTGGTCTGGACTTCGGCGGTTCTGGTCGAGCCACTCGGCGATCTCGATCGGGTCGAAGCGCAACAGGTGGCCCCATTTGATGAACGGGATGCGACGCTCAGAGACGAGTCGGCGAATGTGCCGCACTTCCACACCGAGGTGCTCGGCGACGTCCGTGACGGTGAGCAGGTGCGGCAACTCGTGCGACCTGGTGGTGCGAGCCATATTCGATCCTCCGAGCGTTGTCGACCGCTGCACCCGGGTAGGCCCCTCCACGATCCGCAACGTCGCGTCCGGTTCGAGATTTGTTCGGCACACGGCCATGAACGCGCGAATGGTCATCGGCCGATCGACGGCTCGGTGCGCTTCACCGGGATGCCTTGGAGGCGGTCGAGACGTTGTTGCAGCTTGTCGATTTCCTGTTGGAGGGTCGGCTCGGTCCACGGTGGCGTGTCGGGTTCGGTCGTGCGGACCGGGTCGTCGGTCGTGGGTGGTGCGATGCCGGCGGCGTGGTGGAGGCGTTGTTGGATGGCGAGGGCTGATTCGCCGTTGGCGGGGCGGCTGATGATCCGTGCGAGCTGTTCCGAGGGGTCCTGAGTTCCGGTCGAATCGAGGAGAATGGCGTGGTTGGCGTGGCGGCCGCGGGTCATGGCGACGTACGCGTGGTTGCGGCTGGTGGTGTTGTCGAGGACGGCGATGCCGATGTCGACGGTGTCTCCTTGGGTGCCGTAGCCGGTGACTGCCCAGCCGAGCTCGACGTGCGCGCCGACATAGCGGGCGGGGAGCTCGACGTCACCCCGCTGCGGGTGCGTGACGGTGAGGCTGCCGTCCGCGTGAGCGGCGGCGACGGTCCAGGTGTGACGGTTACGGACCGATTCGCCGGTAGTGCTGCGCAGCGCGGGCTGGTTGCGACGGGTCGCGATCTGGTCGCCGACCTGTGCGCTCGTGCCGTCGCGCAGGGCGACACCACGAGCGACACGACCGCGCAACCGTTGGATCTCTTGGTTGATGGCCCACGCGGTCTCGGTGCTGGCGGTGGTGATCGCGACAGTCCGCCCCGCGGCGACGTGGTGGTGGTGTTCTCGCGCGACCTGCGTGGCGGCGAGCGCAGGGTGAGCGGCGTGGATGCGGTCGTGTTCGGCGTACGCGTCGATAGCTTCGGGTCGCCCGGCGCGCAAGGCGAGGCTGGCGGTTGCTTCCCAGGGTTGGGTGAAGCGGCGGGGTTGCTCGAGGGTGTGGTGGGGGAGCGTGTCGCACCAGTGAGCGAACATCCCGCCACGGCCGACAGCGGGAAGCTGGTGCGGGTCACCGATCGCGGCGAGTCGCCACCCGTGCTGTTCGGCGAGCTTGACGAGTCGGGCGAGGTCACCGGTCGCGGTCATGGCAGCTTCGTCGAGGATCACGGTCGTGCCCGGCGTCCACGGCGACGGCCGTCCGCGATGGCGGGTCAGGAACCCGGCGACGGTGTCCGTCGTACAGCCTGCTTCGCGGGCGAGGACGTCAGCAGCTTTGCCCGACGGTGCGAGCCCGACCACCGACCGACCGGCTGCTTGCAGTGCGGTGACAGCGCGGGCGGTGGCGTGGGTCTTGCCGGTGCCTGCCGGCCCGACGACCAGCACCAGCCGGTCGTCGCCCGCGATCGCTGCCGCGGCGGCTGCCTGTGGATCGGCAGCCGGTGCGACGCGCCGGACGTGGGCGGTGGCCCAGCGTTGCAGGTGTTGTTCCTCGCGCAACACGGTCGGAGTGGTGAGGCGCCGGTCGGTGACGTGCTCGGTGACCGGCCGGCCATCGCGTCGCCGGGTGGTGTTCGGCTGGTCCGGGCCGAGCACGACGCAGTGGGTTTCGGCGAGGGTGGCGAGCCGGTCGATCTCGTCGACCAGGGCGACACCGCTCGGCGCACTGTGCGTCTCGAGGATGGTGGCGAGGTGGCGGGCCAGATCGGCGCGCAGCCACGACGACGCTTCGTCGTTGGCGTGGAGCAGGGCTTCTTCGATCAGGTCCTCATCCGGGATCCGGCCAACGAGCCGGGCGTCTCCAGCGCTGCTGTGGGGTGCGAGTGCGGCTGGATCGAAACCGATGCTGCGCGCTTCGGTGATCCACTCACCCCGCAACGTGTCGGCGTCGATGCCGTGCGCTTTGCCCGGCCGGGAGGTCCGGGCCGCGGTCCGCTCGAGGCGGGCGATCGTGCGGGGATCCGGTGTCGCGCCTTCATGCTCCTCGCTCCAACGGCGCATCAGGTCGGCCAGCTTGGTCTCGACCTTGGTGCGGCGTTTCGAGAACGCGTCCCGCACGATGTTGGGGACACACGCCAGGTCGAACACACCGGGATCGCGTTCGGTCCAGCCCACACCGAGGCGGCTGGTCAACTCGGCGCGCAATGCCGCGTCGTAGATCGCGCCGATGGCGCGTTGCTGGAACTTCAGGAACCGGGCGTCCAACGCCAACCATCGGCCCGAGGCGTCTTGGACCTTCGCGGCGATCAGCGCGTGGGTGTGCAGTTGCGGATCCATCGCCCGCGACGTGTGCTGCCGGAACACCGCCACCGCCAGCCCCTTGGTGTCCACCTGGGAGACGCCGTCGCGGCCCCGGCGGGTCACCGCCCCGTGACGTTCGAGCCACCCCAACGCAGCCTCGACCGCGCGGTCATGTGCTGCGAGGACCTCGGCCCGCACCCACGGATCCGGTGACAGCGCCCACAGGACCGACACCGACTTCGGGGCCGAGAACGTCGCGTCGAACCCTCGTGCCGATTTGTCGCCGAACCGGCGGCCCAGCCCGTCGCCCGTGATCGGGTGACGGCACTCCAACAGCGCCCGGAGATCGTCGCCGGTGACGGTGCCGCGGAGACCCAGTGCAGCGCGACCTTCTCCCGCCCAGCGGCCCGGCGGCTCCTCCGGATCGAGGTAGTAGTCCACCGGACCCCGAGCCGGGCCCGAACGCTGCCGGTCCTCCGCCAAGCCCGCGTAGTAGACGAGCAACCCGGGGAGCTTGGCGGCCGTGGCCTTCAACGTCGTGACCCGCATCACGACGACCACCATCCATACCGATATCCCGCCGGACATCCCGGCGACCGTCTTCTCCGAGGGAATGCACTCGTCTGTCCTATGACTGAGTGAGCCTGCGAGCAGGCCAGGACTTCGCGACGAGCGTGCCGTAGATGTGCAAAAACGGCTCAGCGCGGCAGGAGAGGTGATGCTGGAGCAGGTCACCGACGGTTGCTATTGAGCGCACCGATCGAAGATCTGGCGCGTGCAGGCATCGGCCGTAAGCAGCCGAGCTACGCCGCGCAGAACCTCGCGGCGTTGCTCGTACTCGGTCTGGTCGATCTCGCCGCGTGCGAACCGATCCGCGAGCAATGCCTCCGCCTGACCCGTGGCGCTGGTCGACGGGCCACGCCGCCTGAGCAGAAGAATGACTCCGGCGATGACCATGCTGAGGAACACAAGTCCGATGATCGTATTGACCCAGAAGTGATGCGTCGACGGCAGCACCGGGTTCTTCGGCGTCACTTCGCTCGCGGCGAACGACAGCACTCAATGAGCCTATACCGACTCCATCTCGCATAGATCACGATGAGCGAATGGCGGCGACCGAGCGGCAGTTATGCCACTACTCGTGCTACCTGCGCTCCGCGCACAAGACGATCGCGGTCGAGTTCGGAGAGGTCGTGGTCGTGGCGAGCACCTGGGCGCACGTCAGGTTCTGCACGGTCGTCGCAGGCGGTTTGGGCTTCGTGTCGGACGGGAGGACAACGTGGCCGTCGCCGCTACAAGCCGCGAGACCCAAGACGAACAGGGCCGCGACGACCAGCGAGCTGCCCCGGAGCACAGGGTTGCTTCGATCCCGTCGCGATCGCGGCGTCACCTGCACATGATGCCCGATCCGCAGCGCCGAGCGGCAGATCGGGCGCGTCGCTCAGTACCGCAAGCGGCGTCTGTGCCGCGATGCTCATCACACGCCCCTGCCATCAGAGCGACGGCGGCCCTCGCCGAGGAGTCTCACATGCCCGACACCGTGTTTCTTTCCGACCGCATCGAGGTGACCCGGCCGATCCCAGCACCACCCTCCGTAATCTTCGACATCGTGCGCAGCCCAGCCGGTCATGTCGCCATCGACGCGTCCGGGATGTTGCAGGATTTCACCGGTGAGCCCGCCGAGAAGGTCGGCGACACCTTCGTCGTGCACATGGACCGCGAATCACTCAACGATTTCCCGCTCGGCAAGTACGACGTGACCGTCCACATCATCGTCTTCGATCGCGACCGGGAGATCGCTTGGAATCTGGGGGACGACATCGGGATTCCCCACTTCTATGGCTACCGTCTCGAACCCGCCGATGACGGCCTCACCAACGTGACCTCCTACTACGACTGGTCGAAGGTGACCGGCGAGCTCAAGGATCGCTTCCCGATCGTGCCCGATTCGGCCCTGCGCGCAACGCTCGGGATACTCGAACGGACGGCGCGTCAACGCCTCTGACCGGACTGGCCACGAAGCCCAGCTGCAGCACCATGCGGCATGGGCCCGGGACTCGACACATCGACGCTCACCCGATCGTGCGTCGATGTCACTTGAACTGACCGAGCCGATCGATGGCAGATCTGGCGCGAGTCGCGAAGAGGTCCTCTGGGGTTTGATGTTCACCCAGAGGACTCCTTCTGCGCCGCGGGCTCCGGACCACGCAGTGTTGTGGGGGCTACGTGGGGTGGCTCTCGTTCGGCTGGGTCAGTGTCCGCTACGGAAGGGACAGGCAATAGGGACCTTGGTCCCTATTGCCGTGAGGTTCGGGAGGGCGGGAGCACCCGTCTGGCCATCCGACGCATGACCCGCGAATCCTCCGCAGCGACGCCAAGACTTGTCCACGCACAATGACCGACCAGGAGCGCCTCACGGCAAGCGCCGAGCGGCGTCGGTGTAGGGAGTGACTTGTAGCTGAGGGTCCACCAGTTCAGGGCAGGGGTCCCGTCATCGTTGCGGCTGCTTGACGGCTGCGACGACGAGAGGACCCCTGCGTGAGCGACGGTATCGGCCTGGCGGAGGCGCTGCTGGGACTGCCCGGCTTCCGGGTGTTGGGGGTGAGCGAGCACGTCGACGAGCTCGTGGTGAGTGTCGAGTCGACGGCCACGATCGCGTGGTGTGCCTCGTGCGGGGGCCGCGTGCGGAGGCGCATGAACGCAAGGCGGTGGAACTCCGCGACTTGCCGTGCTTCGGGCGGTCGAACGGCGCGGCTGGTGTGGGCGAAGCGGCGGTGGCGTTGCCGTGAGGACGCATGTGACAGCGCGCACGTGGACCGAGGCCTCTGAGCACGTCGAACGCGCAGGCGGTGATCACACGGCACGCCGGGATGGAGCGTGTCGCCTGGTCGGTGAGCACGCTCGTCCGGTGAGCAAGGTCGCCGATGAGTTCGGCGTGTGCTGGTGGACGGTGATGAACGCGGTCGTGGAGCACGGCACGCCGCTGGTCGACGACCCGAATCGTGTCGGACGGGTGCGTCAGCTCGGGGTCGACGAGACCTCGTTCCTCCGCGCCGAACCGCTGGCACGCGACCCGCTATGCGACTGGTCTGGGTCGATCTCGAACGCCGGATCGTGATCGACTTCGTGAACGGCAACACGGCCGCTGACCTGCGGCGATGGACCACCAACGCGGATCCGGTCTGGCTCGAGAACATCAAGGTCGTTGCCACCGATCTCGCCGAGTCGTTCCGGGCTGGGCTCTCACCCCACCTCGATCACGCGACCCGGGTCGCGGACCCGTTCCACGTGGTCAGGTTGGCGAACCGTTGCGTCGACCAGGTCCGACGCCGGGTGCAGAACGAGACGCTCGGTCATCGTCGCCGGGAACACGACCCGCTCTACCGGATCCGCAAGCTGTTGCTCACCGGCGCCGAACGCTCGACGAACGTGGCCACGACCGCGTGCTGCTCGGTCTCCGCGTCGGTGACCCCCACGACGAGGTCCTCGGCGCATGGCTCACGAAAGAGTCCGTCCGCGACGTGTACCTCACCGACACGCTCAAGGGGCGCGCCGCGTGCTGCTCGACAAGACGATCCGCGGTTGCCTCGCTGATGACGTGCCCGAGATCCAGTCGCTCGGTCGCACCCTCAGGGCGTGGCGCACCGAGATCCTCGCCCACCACGAGACCGGCGCGAGCAACGGGCCCACCGAAGGCTTGAACCTCTGTGTGAAGAAGGTGAAGCGCTGCGGGCACGGGTTCCGCAGCTTCGAGCACTACCGACTCCGCGTGCTCCTCCACACCGGCGGCGTCACCTGGCCCGACCGGCCATCACCCACCACGCATCAGGACCCACGCCCGAACACGCTCCCCTACTGAAAGAACGCGAAGAGCCGTTCAACTCCGCCACCCTGAACGACGGTGCGTGCACCACCGGCAATGTCGCCTACACACCCGCTTCTGGGGCGACCCTCACAAAAGTCGTGTACGACACGGGAAGCTCAGACAGCAAGCCGCTGTCGTGGTCCGCCAGCTAACCCTGGCCTCAACGACGCACAGAATGCCCGCTCGGGCCCGCTTATGGGAGCGGGTTGTCCTGAGCGCTGGTGTCATCGAGCGACACGCCGAGTCGGGCGGCGATCTCTTCGCAGATTGATCTCGCCGGCTGTTGGGTGTGCTCGGCCGCGACGCGGATCAACACGACCGCCGCTTCGAACGCGTGGAGCGTGTAGTCCTGGACCCGCCACCACCCGGCCACCTCGTAGTAGTCGACGACGATCCCTGCGTGCAGCGCGACGGCCGCCTGGATCGCCGCTCGATGCTTCTGCCTCGCGGCATTTCCGCTGACGGTCCACTCGGACAGGTGCCGTTGGCTCCGTCGCTCAGGGACAGCGGCGCCGCAGGAGCCGCACCCGCGACCGCGAGCGCTGCGGCACCAATTTCCGTGAGCACGTCCCCCGGGAACGGAAAGGCGTAGTCCGCGAACGAACGCAACTGCAGCAGGACCTCGTCGAGCGACTCGTCTCGTGCCAGACCTCCAAGGACGAGACGTGCGGCCTCGACGTGATCTTGTTCCGTCGCGGTCGTCTTCCTCGCCATGCACTCGTACGGTAGGTCCAATTCGTCGAGCGGTCGCGTCCGGTCGGGCCTTCCGCCCCGCGTAAATGAGCCCGAGCGGGCAATCTGTCGGGTCGCCGGAGGTCTTGAAGCAGACACCCTGGCGGCGGCTCTCCTTGGGTCTGCCCATGGTCGACTGACGGACACGTCTCCAAGGCGATCCCAACACGACGGGGGTCACACTCTGTGCCAGCGCGGCTGTGTACGCTTCCACACGTGAAACACGTCGCGGCTTTGGCGATCGGGGTAGTACCGCGGTTGGTAGCGTGGGGGTTGCCGTCGCGCAGGTATCGGAACCGGGCCCGGCGGTGTCCGGCGTCGTGGTCACAAACGGTGGGGTACCCGTCGCGAACGCTTGCGTGTACGCGCTGCACCAAACAAGTGGTCCGGACAGTAATCCGCTCGTCGGCTACACGATCACCGGCGCTGACGGCAGCTACGCCATTGACACCATCCCGGTCGACACGGACATCGTCATCGGGTTCTCACCACCGTTTAGCGGACCCGATGGGCCGTGCACGACGCCGAACGGTCCACCACCGGTCCCCGCACCGGCGCGTTGCAAGCGGTCTGGTACCGAAACGTCTTCCTCGATCTCAGCAGTCCCCAACTCGACGTGGACCCCTACGGGTTCGCACTGCAGGCTGGCCGCGACCACGGTGCGTGCGGGAGCAAGTGGCATCGACGCCTGTCTCACAAGCGCCTCCGCCGCAATCGTTCCCAGGCCAAGCTGTTCGCCAACGCCGACACCCCAGCCAACGCCTGCATCCGAAGTATTGATCACGCCGCAGTTCACCGGCTAGGACAACGCGACAGAACTGCCGCACTGGCTCTGCTGGACCGAGCAATATGTCTGCCGTGACCGCGGACTCGCTCGGGCTCCGGTACGACCGGATCGGTGTCGGGTACGCAGCGCTGCGTACACCGGATCCACGGTGGGAAGCTGCGATCCATGCGGCGCTCGGTGATGCCTCAAAGATCTTGAACGTCGGCGCGGGTGCAGGTTCGTATGAACCAACTGACCGAGACGTGGTCGCGCTCGAACCATCGCTCACCATGATCGAACAACACGCCGCCGGGTCGGCCCCGATAGTCCGAGGCTGTGCTGAGACGCTGCCCTCCCGGATGAGACGTTCGATGTCGCTCTCGCCATCTTCACGGTGCACCACTGGCCGGATCCGGTGCGTGGACTCGCGGAGCTTCGACGGGTTTCTCGGCGACAAGTGGTGGTCACCTGGAACCCATCGATCTTTGCCGAGCGGATGTGGCTCGTCGCGGACTACTTGCCTGAGGTGTACGAGAGCGAGGCGGGTCTCGCGACCGAGGAGACTGTGAGGACGCTTCTCAACGCGCAACACAGTGAACCGTTGTCGGTCCCGCATGACTGCACTGATGGCGTCCTTCGCGCGTACTGGCGGCGACCCGAAGCCTTTCTCGACCCGGGCGTCCGGTTGTCGAACTCTGGCATGGCGTTGCTTGATGCCGAAGTAGTCGAGAAGTCGATGGACAGGCTCGACCGCGACCTCGCAAGCGGCGCGTGGCACCGCCACCACGGCGATCTCCTCGACATGTCAGAGCTTGACCTCGGCTACTCGGTCGTGATCGCGGGAACGGACTGACCCGCGCCAGAACTGCCGCTCGAGCGATTCTAGGCAGATCGGGCATACTTGTCGCCGTGCGACACCGGGAGCGCCGAAGCTTCACCGCGACGTACAAGGCTGCGACCACGACGATGGACGGCGCGGAGAGCGACGTGTCCGGTCTCACGCTCGTGATGATCGGAGGTCTAACGCTCTGGTGGTGGGCAGCGGGCATTCCGAATCGGCCGAGTGCATAACTGCCTGCTCGGCCCACGGCGGATCGGTGCCATCATGCGTGGGTGTCCGAGCGAAGTGGTCTGGTCGTGCTGGTGGTGTCGCTGATCGCAACGGTTCTCGTTCTCTCGATTGGCGTTCTCGCAGGACACATTCGAATGAACACGAGCCGCTTCCGGTCGAGCAACGAGGCTGTCGCCTCCTCGGAGCTGCCTATCTCCCCGGCTTCGATCTCTCCGCGCAACAGTTCGCCACGTTTCAGCACGACGCTCTCACACGATTCGGAGAGTCGACCGTGCCGGAGGTGCACAGGATCATTGGTGATAACAGTGACACGCGCTGGGTGAGGCTCGGTGCCTGGTGCAAGGCCAACTACCGCAATGACCCCGGTATTCGGAGAGACACGCTACCCGACTTCGTAGCGCCAGAACTGCCGCTCGGCGCTCGCCGGAACAACACCGGACCGGGCATTATGCGTGTGTTCGTGGCCGGACCATCCTGGTTGTGTCATGGTGAGCGTTGTCTTCACCCTGGGGCTCCATCTACGGGGTGCCGAACCGATCTTCAGGGGGGCGAGGATGAGAGCATGCGGCGCCGCGGCGCCAGGGCGACATCGCCTGGTTATTGCCGGTCTGGTTCTCGTGCTCGTTGGCGGATTCAGTCTGGTCGCGGTCGGTGCGGCTGCGGCTATGACGACAGCGGTGAGCGACGAGGCGGGTCTCCGCGGCGTTTGCCGATGAGGGCGTTTCGAGCATCGTGTTGACCGCGGCGATCACGTTGTCGGATTGCGGCGCGGGTCCCGTGACGCGAAATGGTGCGTCGGATGTCACCGTCGACGGCGGCGGGTTCACGATCACGCAGAGTTGCGACAACGCAACGGATCTCTGGCAGCAAGGTTCGGGTGCGGTGACGTTGCTCAACGTGACGATCAGCCAGGGCGCGATCGGGGTGTTGAGCGACGGTGGCCCGATCTCGCTGGATCACTCCACGATCACCAATCTTCGCAGCGTGGATATCAACGCCTACGGCGTCTGGGCGAAGTCCCCGTCCGCCGGTGTCGTCACGATCGCTGGTTCGACGATCACCGCTCTCAGCGCGAACTGCTGCACCGGGCCCGGCGCGAGCGGCGACGTCATCGGTGCCCAGGCGGGAACCTCGATGACCGTCACCGACTCGAGCATCTCGCAACTCGGGTCGGGCATCCCGGCAAGGGCGACGGGACTGCTCGCTGCGGGCGATCTCGATCTTCTCGCGGTCGACCGTAAACGGCATTGTGAACGGTGGGCACGGCCCCTCGGCGGGAGTTCGCAGCAGTGGCGGCCGAGTCAACGTCACGGATTCCGAGGTCGGGGGCGTTGGAGGCATCGGAAGTCCACTCGCAGGCGTTCTGGCCGACACGGGCGCGGTGACACTGACCCGATCCCGAATCCACGACGTCGTGCTCAACAACTCCGGAAACGTGATGGGAGTCGCCGCATCGGGCAGCATCTCGCTCACTGATTCCTCCGTGCTCAATGTCAGCACCCGGCCGGGCTACGGGCCGAGTTCGACGACGGGCGTGTTCGGTTTGAAGAACGAGCTGGTCAGCGTCACCCGCTCGACCATCGCCGACACCACACCGGGATCGGGCGGCGGCGCAGCCGGGATCGTCGCCAACGGCGACGTCGCATTGACCAACGCGACCGTCACCGCGAACGAGGGCACCGGCGTCGCCTCGGCGAACGACATCGATCTCCAGTTCACCGACGTCGTCGACAACGGTGCCCCCGAATCCCGCGGCGCAGATGTCCGCGGGCGGCCACATCAGCTCGTTCGGTTCCGTTATCGCACAGGCCCGCGGAATCCCGAACTGCGCGTCGCGATTCGTCACCTCGAATGGATACAACTTCGCGGACGACGAGTCGTGCTCCTTTGCTGCCGTCGGAGATCATCAAGGAGCGGGACTGAACCCGCAACTGGAGGCGCTGGCCGACAACGGAGGACCGACGCCGACCCTGCTGCCAGCACCACGTCACCGCTCGTCCGGGCGATCGACTCGACCACCTGCCAAGCACACGTTGTCAACGGCATCACCACCGACCAACCGCGGTCTGCCACGAGCCAACGCCGACGGATGTGACATCGGTGCCGTCGAACTCCAGACCGTGCCCCTCATGAACGCTCCCAAGTTCACCGGGTAGTACGGCTCAGATCCGACGCGCCAGAACTGCCTTCGCACTGGCGTCTGTACGGGCGGTCGTTTGGGAGGCAACCATGTGCGGACTGTGCGAGTCGTACCGTCGATGAATCTGCCTGCTCTTGGACTGCTGCTCGTCGCGTCGCTGCTCGTGCCTGCTGCGACCGGCAGGGCTTCAGGACAAGCAGCTGAGTTCGAGTGCACTGTGGACGGCGGTACGAAGCAAGTTGCGTCACTGCTCGCTGGCTTCTCGTCAGGGAAAGAGTCCCGAGTGCGTGCTCTCATAGCGCGACCGGTGCCCGGCCACGACGGATTGGAACTTGCCCCGACCTTCGCCGCGTTTGCCCAGGGTTCAACGGCGGCGAGCCACTCGAACCTTCAGGTGCACACGAAGTCGCAACTCCGTGTGTTCATGCGTGCGATGGGCGGGCACAGGTTCAAGGTTCTGGGTAGTGACGGAAACACGGGGACGAACCTTCAGAGTGGTGAGGGTGCATGGACAGGCAAAGCCGTGTCGCTGGAGGTCGCGTGGAAGGCCCGAGGTGACGGTCCGGCGATGAAGGGGCACAAGTACGTGTCGGGTAGCTCGAAGATCCTCGTCGCATGTCCGTCAGGGAAGATTGTGCGTGCACTGTTCAGTCCGACGCGCTTCCGGTCCCGACCCCCGGTCTTCCCTCGCCACCGCGAGTCGACCACAGACGCCCTAAC
>CAWARX010000009.1:0-68341 GCA_963784595.1 uncultured Actinomycetes bacterium
GACCTTTCAGTAGGGCTGGGGTGAGGTCTGGTTTCGGTGCTGGTGACCGTCGAGTGGGAGGTCTTGGCGGTCGTGAACGCACAGGTCGGTGTTCGCGGCGGCGACGGGGGTGGCGCTGCTGGTTCTGACCGGTGTCGGGGCGTGCGTCGCGAACACAGCGTCGATATTCGGCGTGCTCGGCGTGTGTTCAGCCGGGGAACGCGACGCGCAAGCGTGTGAACGCGGTGACTGATGTCGATGACCCACGGCCAGGTGCGTTGGAACCGGACGATGGTCTGGCCTCCGGTGCGCGCGATCGTGGCGGCTGCGTGGAAGACGCGATGGCGGAGCCGTTTCGGTTCCGCGACACGTAGCGCACCGTCGAAACACAGGGCTTGCATCCAGGCGATGAGGTCTTGCGCGCAGAGCACCAACTGGAGCCACGCGTCGTTGCACACGACATCGACGCACGGCAGGTTCCGTAGCCCGGTGTCCTTCGTGGCGCGGATGCGGTTCTCGACGTGCGCGCGGTGACGGTGACGCAACTCCAGCGCGGCGATGTCCGGGTCGGTCTGATCAGTGATGAACACCTGGTGGCGGAACCCCTCCGCCATGTCGAACAAGGTGAGTTGCGCGCCGGGATGTGGACGTTCGCGCCGGGCGATCACCCGGGTGCCTTCCGGCCACCCATGGTCGATGAAACCGGTGAGCTCGGTGACCCACGCGCCATCGCGGGTGAGCCGTCGGTCTCGACCGCGGGTCGCCAGTCTTCTTCTTGGGCCAAACACAAGGCGTCGCGGACCCGTTGATCGACAGGAAGGCCGATCGAGAACCGCACCCGTCGGTCCCGACAGCCGTCCACGAAGTCGTGTGTCGCGCCGGCGGTGTCGGTGCGCACCAACATCTCGATGTCGTCCGGCGCGACGGGAAGTTGGGCGAGGGACCGGTCCAGGACCTCGAGGTGATCTGTGGCGTTGTTGATCCCGCGTTCCCCGACCGCAACAGTCCAGCGAGCGCTTCACCGGTCGTGTCCAAGTAGGAGACGATCGGATAGAACCCGAACCCTCGCTTGTAGGTCGGTGTCGCATCTTGCTTCTCGGAATGCGCGTCGAGGAGGGTCCCGTCGATGTCGATCACGACCTCGCTCGGGGTCACGCCCGCCGCCCACACCCGAGCACGAGCCGCAGCGCGAGCCACAGCAATGTTGCGCAGCCCATCGGCGTGGATCGAGTCGATCACCCGCCACACCGTCGGATCCGACGCGACCGACCCGAACAGTTCGGGCTGGTTGCGTAACACCGCGACGTCAGCCAGACAGTCACCACCGTTCGCGAGTGACACCGTGAGATGCGCGAGGACGACACCCGGATCGTGCGCCGAGCGACGCTGACGTGTGTGCGCCATCGCCGCCGACAAGCCCTGGGTGAGCCCGACCCGATCTGCGAGCTCCGCGAACAACAACGCGCCCGCATGGCCCGCGACACCCTTGCCGTCACCGGTCACCTTCACCCGCCGTGACGCCCGTGTAACGTTCATCTTGAAAGTGCCCTTCTGGTTTGGGATGCTGCACCTTCGACAAGCGCAGTTTCCCCCACCAGGAGGGCGTTTTCGCGGACGCGGCCCCGCATCAACGACTCGCTACTGAAATGTCCGGGCTAGTGGGGCACCATCCCGCCGTCGGCGAGCACGACCTGCCCGGTCATGAAGCTTCCGGCGTCGGAGACGAGGAACATGACCGGCCCGATCATCTCGTCGGCGTGCGCGGCGCGGTTCATCGGGCTGGCGGCGGCCATCCGGGCCTGCGCCTCCGGCGGGTTGTTGCGGACCATGTCCGTGTCGATCGTGCCGGGAGCCAGAGCGTTGACCCGGATCCCGAGCGGCGCCCATTCCTTGGCCATCGCGCGGGTGAACGCCATGAGCGCAGCCTTGGCACCGGAGTACATCGACACCTGCGGCGACGCGAGGAACGCCCCCGCGGAGATCACGTTGACCACCGCCGCGTGCGGGCTGGCGACGAGGTGCGGTAACGCGTACTGCACGAGGAACACCGGGCCCCGGAGGTTCACGTCGTAGGACTTGTTCCACCCTTCGACGGTGAACTCGCCGAGCGGGATCGCCAGGCTGGTCGCCGCGTTGTTGATCACGATGTCGAGGCGGCCGAAGCGGTCGACGGTCGCGTCGACCAACGCCGAGAGGCCGTCGAGGTCGCCCATGTGGGTCGGGATGCCCAGGGCTTCCCCGCCCATGCCGACGAGGTGCGCCTCGGTCTCGGCGCACGCATCGGCCTTGCGGCTGGCGACGACGACCTTGGCGCCCGCGCAGACGAGCCCTTCGGCGAGCGCGCGGCCGATCCCGCGCGTGCCGCCGGTGACGATGGCGACGCGGTCGGTCAGGTCGAAGAGCTTCGAGAACTGCTCGCGGTTCACCAGATTCTCCATTCCGGAACGAGTCCCGCTCGAGTCGCGGGACCGACGAGTGACATCAGGCTCGCTCGAGCCCCGCGACCACGAAGTCGACGAGCATCCTGGCCCGGACGCGAAGGTCGCGGGGAAGCTTCACGACGCGCGACCCCGGCGCGGGCGCGGGAGTACGCAACCCGACGATGACCATCTCGATCGCGAACGCGAACCGAGCTTCGAACACCGCCTCGGGGAGCTCCGGCAACGCGTTGCGGACCAGGCGCTCCCAGTCGCGTTCCTCGTCGGCGAACGTCGCCATGAAGTCGAGGGCCGGCGAACGCGCGAGCCAGAGCGAGTGCATCAGGTCCAGCCAGCGCTGTGCGTCGGGCCCGTCGGCTTCGACCATGGCGACGTTCGCGAACACCAGCGACTCGACGACGTCACGCACACCCGGCGGCGCCGGCGCGGCACGGAGCGCGTCGAGCGACTCCTTGCGCCGGCGCGAGAGGTCGTTCCACCGGCGGGCGATCACCTCGCCGATCAGACCGTCGCGCGAGCCGAAGTAGTAGTGCACCGCGGCGCCGTTCTGCCCGGCCGCGTCGGTGATGTCGCGGACCGACACCCCGAGCCCTTCCCGGAGGAACCGGTGCTCGGCCACGTCGAGCAGGAGGACCTTCGTGCTCGATGTCCTCGTCCCCGCGGCCACGGGTTGCACCCTACGGTGCCCCGTGCCAGAGTTCAAACACTGTTTGAACTCTGGGGGACGGCGATGACGAAATTGCGATTCGACGACAAGGTGGCGATCGTCACCGGCGCCGGACGCGGGCTCGGGCGGGCCTACGCCCGGCAGCTGGCAGCACGCGGTTGCCGGGTCGTGGTCAACGATCCCGGTGTCACCACCAACGGTCAGCCGCAACACGAGGGCGCGGCCGACGAGGTCGCGGCGGAGATCGTGGCCGCCGGCGGCGCGGCCGTCGCCGACCGCAGCAGCGTGCTCGACGGGGCCGAGGCCATCGCCGCCCACGCCGTCGACGAGTTCGGGCGCATCGACGTCGTCGTGAACAACGCCGGTATCTCCGGCGGCGGCGCGTTCGACGAGATGCCCGCCGCCGACTTCGACCGGCTCGTCGACACGCACTACGGCGGCGCGGTGCGGGTGAGCCGGGCGGCATGGCCCCACCTGAAGGCCGCCGGCACCGGGCGCATCGTGAACATGTCGTCGGCATCGGTGTTCGGCACCCCGTTCACCAGCCCGTACGTGTCGAGCAAGGCGGGGATCTTCGGGCTCACCCGGGCCTTGGCCGCCGAGGGCGCCTACTGCGGCATCGCGGTGAACGCGGTGATGCCCGCCGCGTTCACCCGCATGACCGCGCAACTGCCCGACGACGACGGGTTCCGCACGTTCCTCGAGACGTACTTCCCGCCCGAGAAGGTGGCCCCCTTCGTCGTGTTCCTCGCCCACGAGAGCAACCCCATCAACGGCGAGACGTTCTCGGTGGGAGCCGACCGCGCTGCGCGGGTCTTCCTCGCCGAGTGTCCCGGGGTGATCGGTGACGGCACGCCCGAGGGATTCGCCGACCGCGTCGAAGAGCTGCTCCGCGTCGAAGGTTGGGAGATCCCGTCCGACATGATGGACGAGGTGCGCTACTCCGCCGATCATCTCGGTCCCGACGTCGCCGCGGCCTATGCACGCGTGGCCGGCCACACCGCGTCGTGAGCAGGTTCGAAGCGGTCCTGTGGGACTACGGCGGCGTGTTCACGCCGTCACCGTTCGGTGCCGCACATTCCTACGCACGTTCGCAGGGCGTCGACCCGGCCGTGATGGTGAAGATCGTCTTCGGCACCTACGACACCGACACCGACCACGCGTGGCACCGACTCGAACGCGGTGAGCTGACGTTCGTCGACGCGCTCACGCGGATCTCGGCCGACGCCGACGCCGCGGGCTTCCGCTTCGACACCGGTGAGATGTTCAGCGGCATGGTGGCCGACGACGTCGACCGAACGGTCGTGATCGACGCGGTGCGGGAGGTCCGCGCTCGTGGGCTGCGCACCGCCATCGTGACCAACAACATCCGTGAGTACGGCGATGCCTGGCGGGCGCGCCTCGCGGTCGATGAGCTCTTCGACCTCGTCGTCGACTCGTGCGAAGAGGGCGTGCGCAAGCCTGACCCGGTGATCTTCCACACCGCACTCGATCGCCTCGGGGTCTCCGATCCCGCACGGGCGGTGTTCCTCGACGACTTCAGTGGCAACATCGCCGCCGCCCGGGCGCTGGGCATGCACGGCGTCCTCGTGGGTCCCGACCCGCGGCCCGCGGTCGAGGAACTGCTGGCGCTGCTCGACTGACCGGCCGGTCGGCGCCTTCCCCGTAGCGGCGGGGGTGAGAACCGACCGGACCGGGCAGGGGGTAGACATGACGGGCGCCGCGCACCGTCGGAGGTCCTCCTGGTCGTCACGTTCGTCCTGCTCGTTCCGGCGCTCCTGATCGGTGCGACGTTCGGCGTGCTGGTTCGCCGGCACTCCGGTGTCGACGCGGCAACCGAGGACGGCCTCCCCCGCACGCTCGCCCTGATCGTGATGGTGGTCGGTGGCGTGGTGCTCGGCACGCTCGGGCTGGTCGTGCGGTCGGACTCGAGCCTGCTGGGCGTCGACCGATCGGTCGCGCCGTGGGGCGAGCAACACATGACCGGCTTCTCCCGATGGACGGTCGACTTCGTGACGTCGCTCGGCGCGACGAGGTTCATCGTGGTCGCGACGCTGGTCGTGCTCGGGGTCGAGATGCTCCGGCGTCCGAGCCGCTGGGTTCCGGTGTTCCTCGCCGCAGTCGCCATCGGCCAGACCCTGCTCAGCAGCGAGGTCAAGTCGCTGGTCGACCGCGCCCGGCCGACCGTCAGCCCGATCGCGCACACCCTCGGCCCCGCGTTCCCCAGCGGCCACACCACCGCCGCGGCGGCGTGCTTCGCCGCGTTCGCGCTGGTGCTCGGACGCGGCCGGTCGCGCAACACCCGGGCGGTGCTCGCCGGGGTCGCGGTGTTCGTGGCCTGCGCGGTCGCCGCGTCGCGCGTGCTGCTCGGCGTGCACTGGCTCACCGACGTGCTCGGCGGCCTCGCGCTCGGCTGGGCGTGGTTCGCGGTCTGCTCGATCGCGTTCGGCACCCGTCTGCTGCGCGCGGGCCCACCGGCCGAGGTGCCCGCGCGGGTCGACGAGGCCGCCCCCGGCACACCGCCCGATCCGGTGCCCCGGCCCTGAGCGGTCGGGCCCGCAACCGGACGGTTCGCGGGAAGGTGGCCGCCCCGTAACGACCCGGAAACGCCCGTCGGCGAAGGTTCGTCGATGCAGAAGACGACGAGCGGGAACCGGCCCGGGAGCGGGGAGCAGGCATGAGCAGGTACCGGCTCCGCGTGGAGCTGCCGGATCTGCCGGGCGCGCTGGCCAGGGTCGCGACCGTGATCTCGGAGCTCGACGGCGACGTCGTCTCGGTCGACATCCACGAGCTCGACGGCCACCAGGCCGTCGACGAGCTCGTGGTGGAGGTCCTCACCCAGCTCGACGGCGGGGTCCTGGCGTCCGCGCTCGAGCAGGCCGGCGCCGGAGCGTTGCTCTCCTGCGCGCCCGCCGCGGCGCGTGCCGAACCGGTGCTCGACGCGCTGGGCTGGGCCCGGGAGATCGCCGAGCACCCCGACACCGGTGAGCTCGGGCGGGTGCTCGCGTCGGCGTGCCATTCGGCGAAGGTGTGGGTCGCCCCCATCGACGAGGCACGCGAGTTGCCAGTGGGTCGTCTCGCCCTTGCCCGCGGCGCGCCACTGGTCCAGCGCTCCCACGACCTGCCGGTGCCCCTCGGCGGCCGCCCGGCGTCACCGATGTGGCTGCTGGCCGTCCCCGACGGGCATCCGCACACGCGGCAGCATCGCGTTCCTGGCCCGGCCGGGATCCCTCCGGTTCACCGCGTCTGAGGTGGCCAGGGTCGACGCGCTGATGAGCCTCGCTCGCACCCTGGCCGACGGGGTCGCGCGACGCAAACATCCGGCCACCCGTCAGTAGTCGCGGTCACGGGTCACTCGTCGCCCGTCATGGCGCGCTCGATCTCGTCCCACCGGGTGGTCTCGCCTTCGCGGGTCTGACCTCCCGCGTCGAGGAACCGCCGCATCCGGTCGGTGTGGGATCCGGCCGCGGTCAGCGCGCCGAACGCGTCGGTCTCGTCGACCAGCGCGTTCGTGAACGACTCCAGCGAGGCGTCGACCACCCGCTTGACCGCAACGACCGAGGCCGGGGGCATCGAAGCGATCCGGCGGGCGAGCCGGCGTCCGGCCTCGGCGAGCTCGGCACGGGGCACGACCGCGTCGAGCCATCCGATCCGTTCTGCCTCCTCGGCACCGACGTCGCGGCCGGTGAGGATGACCTCGAGCGCCCGGCTGCGCCCGAGCAGGTGCGGGAGGCGGGCGGTCCCTCCGGCGCCCGGGAGGATGCCCATCCCGACCTCCGGTTGCCCCAGCAACGCCCGCTCGCTGCCGTACCGCAGATCGAGGGCGGCGAGGAACTCGGCACCACCCCCGCGCGCCGCACCGTCGATCAGCCCCACGGTCACCAGGGGGCTGCGGTGCACGCGCTCGAACGCCGCGGCCGCGACGTTGGGCTCGACCGCCGGGGCGTGCGGGCCCGCGGGGATCGCGAGGATGCCGTGCACGTCGCCGTGCATCAGGAAGAAGTCGGGGTCGGCGCTCGAGAACAGGACGACGCGCGCGGCGTCGTCGGGTTCGAGCGCGTCGAGGAGTGATCCGAGCGCGGCGATGAACGCGCCGTCCACGAGGTTGGTGGGCGGGTGGTCGATGACCACTTCCGCCACTCCTCCCGACACGTCGACGTGCAACGGGCCGAAGTCCATGGTCCGGGCCGTCCCGACCGACCTACGCGGCCCGGAGCAACGTACGAGTCGGGTGAACCACCGCCGTCCCTCCTTCGTGCTGCGCGCTGCGCGTTCGCGCTTCGCGGGCCGGGCGCCGCGGCGCCGGGACACCTGATGTCTAGCAGGACCACACCCCCGGCCCGCCGGCCGCGACGTTCGACACTCCCGGCTCGGCGCGGCGAGGATGAGGCACGGCGCGTCATCGAAGCGGAGGAATCGTGGCCTACGGAGAGCGAACCAAGCCGAGCAGCGTCGAGTCGTGGCTCGAACAGCGCTTCCCGGGATACCGCTACGGCTGGGTGCTGCTGCTGCTGGGCGGCACGTTCGTGGTGATGGCGGCGGGACCGCCCGACGGGTGGACGCGGGTCCTCACCGTGCTCCTCCAGGGACTCACCCTGCTCGCCGCCCTGTTGGCGTCACGGGTGAACCGCCGGCTGTTCCGGATCGCGTCGATCGTGGCACTGGTGGCGCTGGTGACGTCGGTCACCTCGGTGATCGTGAGCTCGTCGGCCGACCCGTCCAGCGTGTTCTTCCTCCTCAACCTCCTGCTGGTCGCGACCGTCCCCGTCTTGATCGCCCGCGCGCTGTGGCAACGTGCGATCGTCGACATCGAGACCGTGCTCGGCGCGGTGTGCATCTACGTCCTGCTCGGCATGATGTACGCGTTCGTCTACGCGGCGATCAACGGTTTGGGCAACGGCGACTTCTTCGTGCAGACGAGCCACGCCACCACGCCCGACTTCCTGTACTTCAGCTTCATCACCCAGACGACGGTCGGCTACGGCGACTTCACCGCCAGGGGCGACCTCGGTCGCGCCCTCTCCGTGCTCGAGGCGCTCACCGGGCAGCTCTACCTCGTGACCATCATCGCCGTGCTGGTGAGCCGGTTGGGCCCGCGCAACGCCACGCCGGCGGTGGACGCCGAGAGCTCTGTCGAGGCGACCGACACGACGCCGTAGTCCTCACGCCTCCCGCGGGGACATCCCGGCCGGCTCGTCCTCGAGTTCGGACGTCCCCTCCAACAGGTCCTTCTGGTCCAGGTAGTAGAGCAACCCGAGCGACGGCAGGATGACCACCGCCGCAGCCAGGAAGACGATCACCACGGACCACAGGGTCGGGTCGGGCGCGGCCGCGGCCGCGACCTTCAGGCTGGTGGGGAGGAGGTACGGCCACTGCGCCACGCCCCAACCGAACACCACGGTCGCCACCGCCCCCATCGCCAACGCCCGCGCGCCGTTGTGGTTCTCACGCGTGAGGAGGAGGAGGAGGAGCGAGCCGATCCCACAGACGGCCGAGAGGATCACCAGCGGCAGCGCGCGCGACGTCAGGCCGTCGAACACGTAGCGGGCGTAGTCGTGCAGGACGAAGAATCCCACGAACAGCACCAGGCCGGCGGCGACCGCGGAGCCCACCGCGCGCCGCCGGAAGTACTCGACCATGTCGTCGCGTCCGAGACGGCGGGCGTCCCACACCAGGTAGACGGCGGCGAGATACGCACAGACGATCACCGCGAGCACGCCGCCGAGGACCGATGTCGGGTTGAGCCAGCTCGACCACGGATCGCCCGCCTTCCCACCCGAGGGAACGTGCCCCGACGCGATGGCACCGGCGACGGCCCCCATGCAGAACGGCACGACCACCGACGACGCGGCGAACGCGGCACCGAAGTTGCGCTGGCTCGAGGTGCGGGTCACCTCCTTGCGGAAGGCGAAACTCGATCCGCGGAGCACGATGCCGAGCGCGGCGAGCGACAGGGGAACGAAGAGCGTGAGGGTGATCGACGCGAAGGCCTCGGAGAAGGCGGTCCACAGGACCACGAGGCAGAAGATCAACCACACGTGGTTGGCCTCCCACACCGGACCGATCGAATGACTGATCACGGCACGCGGCTCGGCACCCCGTCGCGCGCCCCCGGCGACGAGATCCCAGAAGCCGGCGCCGAAGTCCGCGCCACCGAAGAGCGCGTACGCGGTGATGCCGATCATGAGGATGACCGCGACCACATCGCTCACGGGACCGCCACCTCCTCGTCGAGATCGCCCTGGTCGAGACCGTCGTGACCGATCACGGCCGCGCCGCCCCGCGGCTCGTACGGGCCGCCACCCTCGATCTCCTCGCCGCCCTCCCGCCAACGACGGCTCATCATGCGCAGGATCAGGACGAGGGTCACCCCCACACCCGCGTAGATGCCGAGCACCACGAGGAAGGTGATCCAGACGCCCGTGTTGCCGGTGGCGGCCTGTTCCACCTTCATGTAGTTGCGCACGATCCACGGTTGGCGCCCGACCTCGGTCACCACCCACCCGGCTTCGAGCGCAACCACCGACAGCGCACCGGCCGCCGCCGCGATCCAGAGGAAGAGCTTGCTCCGCGGCATCCGGCGCTTGAACAGCCAGGTCGCGCCGTACCATGCCGCCAGCAGGAACAGCAACGTGGCCAGACCCACCATCACGTCCCACGCGAGGTGCACCACGTTGACCTCGCCGTTGGTGGGGCGCTCGCTCGCGGGCACGGTGTCGAGACCCTGGACGACGGTGCTGGTGCCCGTGGTCGGGTCCGAGAGCCAGGACGCGAGTCCGGGAATCGGGATCCCGCCGACGACCTCGCCCTTCGAGTTGAGATGACCCAGGATGGTCTCAGGAACGTCGCTCGACGTCTGGGGCACCATCTCGATGGCGGCGAACTTCACCGGTTCGTTGTTGTAGACCCACCGGGCGATCTCGTCACCGACCAACATCTGGAACGGCATGGCGATCGCCGCCACGGTGAACGGGATGATGAGGCCGAGACGGTGATAGCGATCCCGCCGGCCGCGCAGCAGGCCGACGGCGTAGACCGAGGCAACCAGGAAGCCGCCGACGAGATACGCGGCGATGAGCATGTGCAGCGCTTCGAGCGGCATGGCCTTGTTGAAGATCACGCCCCAGGGATCGACGTCGACGATCTTGCCCGCCGAGTTCAGGGTGAAGCCGGCCGGCTCGTTCATCCACGCGTTCGCGGCGACCACCGAGACGGTGCCGCCGATCCCCGCGACGACCACCGGGACCCCGGTCCAGAAGTGCGGCCAGGGCTTGAGCCGCTTCCAGCCGTAGATGTAGATCGCGATGAAGATCGCCTCGAGGAAGAAGAAAAGCCCTTCGACCGCGAACGGGATGCCGAAGGCGTCGCCGAAACGACCCATGAACCGCGGCCAGAGAAGCCCGAACTCGAACGTGAGCACCGTGCCGGTGACCGCGCCAACCGCGAACGTGACCGCCATGTACTTCGACCACCGCTGGGCCAGAGCCAGCGCATCGGCGTCGTCGTGCTTGACCGCCCGGTAGTTCGCGATCAGGGTGATCGCGCCCCAAGCGACCCCCAGCGGCACGAGCACGATGTGGAAGGCGAGGGTGAACGCCATCTGCGAGCGCGCCCACGGAACCGGGTCTACTGCCAGCAGCGTCGTGAGCGCGTGCACGGGACCGGTGCCCTCCTACTCGTCGTCGCCGTCGAGTCTTCCCGTCTCTTCGTACCGGCGCCGTTGCTTCTGCGCGCCGAAGTAGGCGACGACGCAGAGGATTGCTACGAAGAAGAAGATGCCGATGCCGATGTACACGAAGGTCCTCCCGGGCCGCGCGACCCGTCCGGTTCAGCGCCGGACTTCGGTCACGCCGTCAGCTTCGCGCACTCGGCTCGGCCTCGCGTGCCTGGAGGGCCTGAGCGACGTGCCGGTAGTCGAGATCGTTCCGGTCCGCGTAGCCGCGGCTGAACTCGGCGATCGCACGATCGAACGCGTCGCCCGAACCCAGGTACGAGGCAATGGCGATCCGGTCGCCCGACCGGGCGTGGCCCCGCGCCAACGTCCAGCCGCACATCTCCGCATAGATCCCCAGGATCGCGGGTGACATCGACTCGATGTTGGCGGAGAGCTTCCAGTCCCACAGCTGGCGGACGTAGAAGTCACGCTCGACGTCGTCGAGGCCCTTCGTGCGGATCCACCCGAGCAGGATGTCGCTCGACGCCTGCAGGAGCCGCTGACCCTCGACGACGCGTTGACCGTGGTTGGCGAAGCCGCTGCGGCCCGCGTGGGCTTCGAGCACCGAAGCCTCCGCCTCCTTGATCTGCAGGAAGAGTGGATCGGCGTCGTCGCGCCCGAGGAACAGCGCGATCCAGCACCGGGTCCCGACGCTCCCCACCCCGACCACCTTCCTGGCGAAGTCCACCAGCCGGTAGCTCTCGAGAAGGCGCCGACGGTCGGGCTGCAGGGTGCGGCGGTAGACGCGGAACCGGTCCTCCAACCAGGCTCGCAACTCCCGGGCGTCGTCGTCGGGCATGAGGTCGATGATCGGGACCACGACGGGCGGGTCCGCCTTGATCCGGTACTCACCGTCGACGAGCTCCGTGAGCTTGTTGAAGGCCTTCATGTTGTCTTTCGACTGCGCCTTGGCCACGTTGCGGTCGAAGCGCTCGACGTCGGCCGGGCTCGCGCCCGCTCGGAATCGCTCCACGAACGCGGGGGCGTCGAGCCGGGCATACCACACGTCGAGGTTGGTCGCAGCCGCGAACGAGGTCATCGTCTCGCGGTAGGTGCGAATGGCGCGCACCACGACGTTGCGTGCCTCCTTCCGCGTGAACTCGCTCGCGCGCGCCGCGATCTCGAAGCTCGCACCCAGACGCTTGACGTCCCACTCGAACGGCCCGGGCCCGGTCTCGTCGAAGTCGTTGATGTCGAACACCAGGGCGCGTTCGGGTGAGGCGAAGCCACCGAAGTTCGACAGGTGGGCATCGCCGCAGGCCTGGACCCGTAGCCCCGTGTTGGGACCCACGCCGAGATCGGCGGCCATGACGACCGCCGCCCCGCGGTAGAAGGTGAACGGCGACACCAGCATCCGCTCGTGGCGCAACGGCACGAGGTCCGGGACCCTCGTCGCCTCCTGCGTCAGCAGCAGTTCGGCGGGATCCGGCCGGTCCGTCGCCGGTTCCCATTCGGCGTGCGCCGAGCGGGGCACCACCGTGCGTGCCGCGCGACCGATCGCCGCCCGCTGGGCGGGGTCGAGGTGGACGACGGGCGTGGTCGAGCCGGACGTGGCTTCAGGTGCGGACACGGGCATCGGACCTCGGATCGGGACACGGATTCGCGGGCGACCCACCGTAGCGAGTGGGTGGGGTGGAACACGGGCGCTCGCGTACGGGTATCGTTCCGCCCCGTGGCGGAGGCGGCGAGGGACCCCAGGGGCGAGCCCGACAGCGCACCGGATCGAGCACCGCTCGTCCTGATCGCGCTCATCCTCGTGGCGGCGGTGGCGAACCTGAACCTGGCGGTCGCCAACGTCGCGCTTCCCGACATCGGGAAGGCGTTCGACTCGTCGCAGACGACGCTCGACATGGTCGCGGTCGCCTACTCACTCGGGCTGGCGGCATCGGTGCTCTACCTGGGCGCGCTCGGCGATCGCCACGGCCGCAAGATGATGCTGATCCTCGGCACCGGGCTGTCGATCCCCGCGTGCATGCTCGCCGCCTGGGCCCCGACCGACGGGATCCTGGTCGTCGCCCGGTTGATCGGCGGGCTCTCGGCCGGCATGGCCTACCCGACCACGCTCGCGCTCATCACCGCGTTGTGGTCGGGCCAGCCACGGACGCGCTCCATCGCCCTGTGGTCCGCGCTCGGAGGGGCGATCTCGGCACTCGGCCCCCTCACCGCCGGGTGGCTGCTCGGCCATTTCTGGTGGGGTTCGGTCTTCCTCGTGACGCTCCCACTCGCCGCGGTCGCGCTGTTCATGGCCCTGCGGTTCGTCCCCGGCCACGTGAACGAGGCGACGGACCCGGTCGACAACCTGGGCGGCATCCTGTCGGTCGTGATGGTCGCCGGACTGGTGCTGGCCATCAACTTCGCCCCGGTCCCCGACAAGGGCACGCTGGCGCTCGGTCTCGGGGCGATCGCGGTCGCCGCCCTGATCGCCTTCGGCTTGCGCGAACGGTCGGCGCGGTTCCCGCTCTACGACCTCGCCGTCGCGCGCCGGCGGATCTTCTGGGTCGCCGCGGCCGCGGGCATCATCGTGTTCGGTTCCCTGATGGGCGCGATGTTCGTCGGCCAGCAATTCCTGCAGAACGTGCTCGGCTACTCACCGCTCGAGGCGGGCGCGTCGATCCTGCCCGCGGTCCTGCTCATGGTGGTGGCCGCGCCCCGCTCCGCGAAGCTCATCGAGACCCACGGTTCCCGCGTCACCCTCCTCGCCGGGTATTTCTTCTGCCTCCTCGGCTTCCTCACCATGCTGATCCTCTGGACGGACCACAGCCCCTACTGGCAGGTCGGGCTCGCCTACGCGTTGGTGGGCCTCGGAGTCGGCCTGGCCGGCACTCCCGCCTCCCACTCGCTCACCGGGTCCGTCCCGGTCCGACGGGCGGGCATGGCGTCGGCCACCGCCGATCTCCAGCGTGACCTCGGCGGAGCGATCATGCAGTCGATCCTCGGGGCGCTGCTCGCCGCGGGCTACGCGACCGCGTTCTCCAAGCAGATCGCCGCGTCACCGAACGCGAGCAACGTGAGCACCAGCGTCGAGGCGCAGCTCACGAAGTCGTTCTCCAGCGCGGCCAACACCGCCTCCCAGTACCCGCAGTACGCCAAGCAGATCACCGACGCGGCGAAGACCTCGTTCGTCGACGGGGCGAACTGGGCCTATGCCGCGGGCATCATCGCCATCCTCCTGGGCGCCGCCCTGGTGTTCTTCCTGTTCCCGTCGCACGACGGCGAGCTGGAGCTCCTCGACGAGTACCACGCCGAAGACACCGCGATCGCCCCATCCGGGTGATCTCACGCGAGCGCGTATTCAGTTAGGGTTCCGCCGTGGTGGGGTGGATTCGCGACACGAACGAGCGGGCCGAGCGACGCCCGACCGACATCGGATTGCTCGTGTTCGCGGCCGTCGCAACGCTCCTGGCCGGGATGTGGGCCCAGACCCGCTCCACCGTCGACGCGAACCTGTTCCACACCTTCAACGACCTGTCCGACAACCTCGTCGGGCTGGCCAAGTCGGTGTACGCGCTGGGTTCGATCTGGGCGGTGCTCGCGGTCACGGTCGTGTTGCTCCTCCTACGCCAGACCCGCACGGCGTGGCACGGCGTGCTCGGGGGCGCGGGGGCGTGGGCCATCGCGCTGCTGCTCAACGAGATCCTGGGGACCCACTCGACGAGCGGCCTCGGTGTCCACGTGCGGATCGGCGACGGCCCGAGCTTCCCGGTCGCGAACGTCGCCGCCGTCACCGGGCTCGCGTTCGCGCTGGCCCCGTACCTGGTACGGCCTCTGCGGCGCGTCTTCGCGCTCGTCATCCTGCTCGTGTCGGTGGCGGCCATGTATCTCGGGGCCGGCTTCCCCGCCGACGTGCTCGGTGGCCTCGTGCTGGGATTCGCGGTGGCCGCGCTCGTGCGCGTGGTATTCGGCTCGCCGGGCGGGCGGCCGTCGATCGCGGAGGTGACGGCGGCACTCACCGACATGGGCTACGAGGTCACCCGGATCGATGACGCCGTCGAGCAGGTGCCACGAGCATCGGTGATGGACGTCGTGTTCTCCACCGGCGAGCACGTGCGCGTCGACGCGTTCGGACGGGACCAGCGCGACGCGCGGGTGGCGGCGAAGGCGTGGCACTCGTTGATGTACCACGATCCCGGGCTGCCCGTGTTCGGGAGCCGGATCCAGCAGGTCGAGCACATCGCGTACACGCTCATGCTCGCCGAGCGCGGCGCGGTCGACGCCGCACGGCTGGTGCGGACCGGGGTCGGCGGAGCGGACGCCGCGGTGCTCGTCACCACCCCGCCACCGGGCACGCCGATCGGCACGCTGGCGGTGGAACAGATCACCGCGACCGTGCTTGCCGACGCGTGGGCGCAGATCGATCGGCTGCACACGACCGGGATCGCGCACGGCAACCTCGACCGGACCCGCGTGCTCGTCGGCGACGACGGTCGCGTCGCATTCGACGACTTCACCAGCGCGGACGCGACCGGCGACCAATACCGGTACGACCGCGACGACGCCGCGCTCCTCGTGTTGACCGCGCAGCTCGTGGGCGACGAACGCGCCGTCGCGGAGGCGGTCGACGCGCTCGGCACCGAACGCATCGCCGAGGTGATCCCGGTGGTGCAGCCGGCCGCGCTCCCCGCCGGCCTGACCAAGGGAGTGAAGCACCAGGGCAAGGCGCTCAAGGAGTTGCGCGCCACCCTGGCCACCGCATGCGGCGTCGACGACGTCCCACCGCTGAAGATCAAGCGCCTGACCCTGGTCAACATCGGGATGCTCGCCGGCATCCTGTTCGCCCTCGCCATCGCGATTCCCAGCCTGGAGGGAGTCAACTGGGCATCGGTCCAGAGCGAGTTCGAGAATGCGGTCTGGGGTTGGGCCGTGCTGGCCCTGGTGCTCTACCCGTTGGTGCCGACCGCCTGGGCCACCGCGTTGCTCGGCTGTGTCAACCAGGACCTGCCGTTCGTGCCCACGGTGTTGACGCAGCTCGCCTGCACGTTCCTCAACCTGATCACGCCGAACGGCATCGGTGGTACCGCCCTGCAGCTCGACTACCTGCACAAGCAGGGTGTCCCGGTGGCTTCGGGCGGGAGCGCCATGGTGCTGAGCACCGGCGTGGGCGGCGCGATCCAGATGGCACTCTTCCTGATCGCGGCCGCAATCACCGCGACCGCGGTCGACACCGGCAGCAGCTCGTCGTCGGGTTCAGGCACCACCACGCTGTGGGTGATCGTGATCGTCGCGGTGGTCGTCGGCATCGTCCTCGCCGTACCGAAGATCCGCGGGAAGGTCGTCCCCGCGGTGAAGCGCGCCGCCTCCGACATCTGGGCCGTGCTCCGCAACCCGCGCAAGGCGATGCAGCTCTTCGGTGGCGACCTCGCCGGCAACCTCATCTACCCCGCGCTGCTGGGGCTCTGCCTGCTCGCCTTCCACCAGCATCTCGACTTCGCGCAACTCGTGGTGGTCCAGGTCGGTGCCGGCATGGTCGGCAACGTGGCACCCGTCCCCGGCGGCATCGGCGTGCAGGAGGCGGCATTGACCGCCGGTCTCACCGCCTTCGGCATCCCCGCGACCCCGGCGCTGGCGACCGTGCTCGTGTTCCGTGGCATCACCTTCGTGATCCCGCCGTTCTTCGGGTTCTTCACCCTCCGCTGGTTGCGGGCCAAGGGTTACGCGTAGAGCGCGACCGCCCGGACCGCGTCAGACGACGAGGGTGCGCACGACGTCGGCGCGGCGCGACAACGCGATCATGTGGCCTTCGCCCTCGTACTCGGTCAAGGTCGACCCCGCGATGCCGTCGACGAGCACCTGCGCCCACGCCGGCGGCACGAGGGTGTCGGCAGTTCCCTGGTAGATGGTGGTCGGTACGGTGATGTCGCCCAGGGTGAACCCCCACGGTCCGACGAACGCGCGGTACTCGTCGACCATGCCGGCGCCGTTGCGGCCACCCTCGCCCATCGCCGACCCGAGCCATTCGCCGTGGTCGCGGATGACCGCAGCGTCGGCCTCCGACGAGTGCTTCGCCTCGTACTTGGCCAAGCGCAGCGGCGAACGACGTCCGACACGCGCCGAGAGTGTGAACGCGGCGCGTGCGACCGGCGCGGCGCGTTTCGACAGCCGCGCCAGCTCCCGATCGAGCCGGTTGAGCTGCGCGAACCGTTCGTGATCGTCGAGCGGCGGGCAGCCGGCGATGATCGCGAGCCGGGTGACCCGATCCCCAAGCCGGGCGGCCGCCGCGGCGGCGTACTGGCCGCCGAGCGACCACCCCATCACCGCGCAGTGTTCGATCTCCAGCGCGTCGAGCAGCTCGCGCGCGTCGTCGGCCCAGTCTCCGGTGGAGTGGCCGGGCTTCCGGTCCGACCCGCCGGCCCCCGGCCGATCGGGGGAGACGACCCGCGCGCCGAGCGCCGCGAACTCGGCCGCGCACGGCTCGACGTCGAACCGGCAGAGCAACCCGCCGTGACCGCTGAGCACAGGTACGCCCCCGGGATCTCCGAACTCCGAATAGGCCATCCGGCGACCGTCGCGCAACGTCAGCTCGCGATCGACCCCTTCGTCATGGCGGAACGTCGGACTCACTCGTCGACCTCCACACACTCGAGCCGCAGCTCGCGTTCGACCACCAGGCGGAAGCGCCCCCGGCCGGTCTTCTCGATTCGGATCGGGGCCTCCCGCTCGTCGAGCCTGCGCTTGAGGAGGATCAGGCGGCTCTCGAGGTTGTCGCGGAACTCGGGGAGCTCCAGCGACGGGTCGAGACGGATCTCCTTGTTGGTGAACTCCGCACGGCCCTCCCGCGCGTGGTGGCCGAGCAGCACCCAGAGAATGCGTCCGGCGACCCCCTTGATCAGGTAGTCGCCGTCGAGGAAGGTGCTGCCGTCGACCGCGAAGAAGCGCACCCGCGCCGGCTGCGCGACGGGGGGCCGCGCGGCACGGACGGCCCGGGTGTCGCCCGCCGCCGTGTCGCCGGCGGCGCGCTCGTGGGCCCAGTCGATCTCGATCGCGCTCGCCACCAGCGTCGCGACGACGGTGAGCAGGGCCCCGTCGTCGGGCCGGAAGGCGCCCGGCGTCTCGCTCTCGATCGCCACGACCCCCACCAGCTGCCCGAGCACCGTGGCGGGCACGGCCACCTGGCTCTGGGCGTTCGCGAGACCCGGGAGCGGGATCTCGCGACCGGGCGCCTCCCCGCCCACCTCGTAGCTCCGCCGTACCGTGCGCGCGTACGCAAGCATCCGTCCGAGGTTGCCGATCCGCATCGGTTCGGCCCGTTCCGCCACCATCCCGATGACGCCTTCGCCCATCCGGACCTCCGAGCCCACGCCCTCCGCGGGATAGCCGAAGCTACCGATCGTGTACAAGCGTTCGCCGCGCTCGTCGAGCAGGAGGAGCAGCGAGTGCTCGTAGCCGAACATCTCGGCCAGGCTGGACAACGTCGTGCTGACCAGCGTGTCGAGATCCGGACACCGGGCGAGGCGCTCACTCAGCGTCGCGAGCCGCCGGACGAGCCCCTCGCCAGCTGTCGGCTGGTCGCTCACGGTTCCGACTCGTGTACCGCGGTCCGCACCTGCTCGAGCTCGACGACCCGGTACACGTCCGCGCTGCGCAACTTGAAGATCCCCTCCATCCCCGTCAGCGCGGCGATGGCGTCGACGTCCCGTCGCAAGCGCTCGAAGATCGGTCCCCGCCGTTCCGTGCGCTCGTACTGCAACATCATCCGGAACGAGTCGTAGTTCGTCGGGTCGACGACCACGACGCAGGCGTAGGGGTTCTCGGCCAGGTTGCGCGTCGTCTTGGAGAAGAACTGGTTCGAGAGCGCCACGCGCTCGTCGTCGACCATGTGCACCCGCGACAGGTGCGTGACGTTCGGCACCCCGTCGGCTGACGCGGTGGCGATCTCAGCCGGGATCACGCCCTCGAAGCACGCCGCGATCTGCGACAGCGGGATCAGGCGGTCGTCGGCGCTCATGTCGGCTCCGGGGCGAGCTGCGCGCCCGCGGAGCGGCCCGGGGTCTGGTCGAAGAGCGATTCCACCCGGACCAGGCAGGCGACGACGCCGGCAGGCATGAACCGCATCACCAGCTCCACCGCGGTGCCGTCGGCCTCGGCGATGGCCCGGGCCGCACCGGCACAGTACCGGTCGAACCGGATCCGGTCGGCGGGCGTCGGCTCCTCGAGCGACTCCGCGTGGCCCTTGAGCTGGACCGACTCGTTGGTCGAGAAGTGTGTGGCCGTGACCGCGATCGCGCCACCCCCCTCGACGTTGCGACGCGTGATCGCGGCGTTGGCCGACAGCAGGACCCGGACCCCATCGCCGCCGATGACCTCGGCGCCCCAGGCCCGGCCGGCATCGGGCATTCCGTCGGCGTCGACCGTGCCCACGATCAGCGAGCACGGGGACTCGAGGAAGCTCGCCAACTCGGTGTCGATCACTGACGGAACTCCAGCAACGTCGGAAGTAGCGAATTCTTAGCGTTCGTTCACGCGCATTTCAGGAGCGAGCGACCCGGGTGGGCCGCAAGATCGTGACACAAGCCACGACCCACGGTGCCGGGCGAGGTCCCGCACCCGAACCCGAGGAGCCAATCATGACCGCCAGCACGACCATCGCCCCGCTTTCCGTCGAGACCACCGTCCTGGACCGCGTCGTCGTCGACATCTACCGTGACATCCACAAGGGCATCCGCAACGAGTTGTTCGCGGTGACCTTCGAGGCCGGCCGCGCCGACCCGTTCGACCACGCCGCGGTGGCCACCGTCGCGAGTCGCTGGGGCAACCTCGTCGAGCTGCTCGTCGCCCACGCCGAGCACGAGGACGAGTTCGTGCTTCCGGTGATCGAGCGCTTCGCGCCCGAGTATGCCGAGGAGATCTCCGGTACCCACGCCACACTCGAGAACGAGATCGCGCAGCTGGAGCTCCTCGCCGACCGTGCCGCCGACTCGTGCCCCGAGCAGGGACGGCTGCTCACCCACCGCCTCTACCTGGGCCTGGCGTCGTTCACCGCGTCCTACCTGCAGCACCAGGAGTTCGAGGAGTGCGAGGTCATGGTGATGCTCTCGGAGCACGTTGCACCGGAGGAGCTGCGGGCGATCGACCACGCCATCGTGGCGAGCATCTCCCCGGAGATGATGGCGCGGTCGGGGGCGATCATGTTGCCGGCCATGAACATCGAGGACCAGGTGGAGCTGCTCGGGGGCGTGCAGGCAGGCGCGCCGCCGGAGGTCTTCGCCGGAATGCTCGGCCTCGCCGGGTCGGTCCTCGAGCCGGCCCGCTACGCGGCGGTGACCCGGCGCCTCGGCGTCTGAACCCGAACGGTCGGCCGACCCCGCGGCGTCGCGCGCCGCGGGGTCAGGTCGCCCGATCGATCACGAGCTCGGCGAGCAGCTCCATCGACCGCAACCAGCTGTCGATGTCGTTGCGCCAGGGGGCGCTCACGATGTGTTGGATTCCTGCGGCCTCGAACTCGTCGCGTTCGCGGCGGATGACGTCGACGTCCATTCCTTGCGGGTCCCAGCCCGTCCGCAGGGAGATCGTGAACGACGGGTCGGGATGGTCGCGCCGGAGTCGCTCGACGACGACGTTCGCACCGGCGGGATCGAGCCCGATCGCGTGGAAGCCGTCGCCACGCGACGCGGCCCGCACGTAGGAGACCTCGCTGCTGCCGCCGATCCAGATCGGGATGTCGTGGGCCGGCTTCGGCAACACCTTCATCTCGTGGAGGTGCACGAACTCGCCCTGGAAGGTCACGGGGTCCGGGCCCCAGCACGCCCGCAACACGTCGATCATCTCGTCGGTGCGCCGGCCGCGGTCGTGGAACGGCTGGCCCAGCGCGACGAACTCCGCTTCCGACCAGCCGACGCCCGCGCCCACGGTGAGGCGACCGCCCGACAACGCGTCGAGACTCGCCAGCGAGTTGGCCAACGCGAGCCGCGTTGTGTTGGGGGACGACGAGCACGCTGGTGCCCAGGCCGACCCGTTCGGTCGCCGCCGCCGCCCAGGCGAGCGACAGCAACGGGTCGTAGAGGTAGGGCGAGGGGTAGTCCTGCGCCGCGGGGACCGCGACGTGGTCGCTCACCCACACGTCGGCGAAGCCGAGGCCCTCGGCCGCCCACGCCGCGCGGGTGATGGAATCGGCGCCGGCGGCACGCCCGAACTGGGGGAGGTGGACACCGACCTGCACGGGACGGGACCTTACGAGATCGGGCGGCGTCGTGCCCGCAGGGCGGCAGGGCGCGCCGCCGTCGGACGCGACCCGCACGCGGTCGACGCCGTTAGGCTGCCCGCCCGTGGGTGACCTCCAGGTGGATCTCGGATCGCGGCACGGACCCTTCCCGGGGACGCTCGATCCTGCGGCGATCGCCACCTACGCCGCCGCCATCGGGGAGACCGACCCGACGCTCCTGGCGGGTGGGGCGGTTCCACCCACCTACCCGGTGATCCTCGTCTTCGACGCGCAGAACGCAGCCAACCGCGCCGTGCCCCACGCGGTGTACGAGTCCGGCCGCAACGGCGTGCACGGTGAGCACGACATCGTGCTGCACCGGCCATTGGTGCCCGGCGAGTCGCTCGAGACGTGGTCTGAGCCGTGGGCGGTTCGCAACACGCGGGCCGGTACCCGGGTGGTGCTCCACATGGAGCAGTTCGACGCCGGGCGCGAGCTGGTCGTGGAGCAGTGGTGGACGATCTTCTTCGCGGGGAGCGACGTGCTCGCCGACGCCGGGCCCGAACCACCCGACCACACCTTTCCCGAAGCGGCGCGCGCGCACCCGGTCGCCTCGGTCACCCGGCACGTGGATGCCGACCAACCCGCGCGCTACGCCGAGGTCTCGGGCGACTGGTCGCCCCACCATTTCGAGCTCGACGCCGCGCGCGGGTCGGGCTTCGACTACCTGTTCGCGCACGGCCTCTGCACGATGGCGATGTGCAGTCAGGCCGCGATCGCGGCGGTCGCCGACGGCGACCCGGCACGCGTGCGGCGGGTCGCGGTCCGCTTCGCGTCACCCACGCGACTCGACGATGACCTCACCGTGGACGTGTTCGAGGTCGACCCGCTGACGTTCGCGTTCGAGGCCACCTGCGGGGGCGCGACCGTGATCAAGCACGGCCGACTCGAGCTGTTCGGCGCCTGACCGCTCAGCCGGTGAACGGGGCCGCCGCACCACCGTCGGCACCGTGAGTCGTCGCTACGGGGTCACCGGCGCGGTGATGCGCTCCTCGCGGCCGTCGGCGTGGCGAGCGAAACGGCCGGGCGCGCCCGCGTGCACCGGGTCGTCGCGCGACCATGGCCAGCCACCGAACCCGGTGCGCCGGTAGTCGGCGAAGGCCTCGGCGATCTCCGACTCCTCGTTCATCACGAACGGCCCGTACTGCGCCACCGGTTCACCGATGGGCCGGCCCTGGAGCAGGAGGACCTCGGTGGTGTCGTTGCCGGCGGTCACGGGCGCGGGCGTGTCGGCCCGCACCACCACACCCGTGGGCACGTCGACCCGCTGCCCGCCGACCGTCAGGGTTCCCGCGTAGACGTAGAGCACTCGGGCCGTCCCATCCGTCGCCGCGGGCGGCACGACCCACTCCGCGCCCGGCTCGAACCGGAGATGCCAGATGGCGACGTCGGCATCGTCACGGGACGCCCACGAGTCGGGCGGCGGGGTGGGCGCACGGCGGCCGTCCAGCTCCCCCGCCACGACCGTGACCTCGGTGGTGCGGTCCCGGGTGTCGCGCGCGATCACGACGGGAACGTCGCGCGCCCACAACATCGAGAAGTGCGGATCGGAGAGCTTCGACGCCGCCGGGAGGTTCAACCAGATCTGGAAGAGCTCCAAGGGATTTCCGGACGAGGGTTCCACCAATGGGAACATCTCGGAGTGCACGATGCCGCGCCCGGCGGTGAGCCACTGCGTGTCACCCCTGCCGAAGCGCGCCGCGGCGCCGAGCGAATCAGCGTGGTCGATGAGGCCCTCCCGCACGTAGGTGACGGTCTCGAAGCCGCGGTGGGGATGCTGCGGGAAGCCCGGGACCTCGAGCCCGTGGTACATGCGCCAGCCGTCGACGCCGGCGAAGTCGGCGCCGAGCTCCCGGCCGCTCAGTGACGCGGCGGGCCCGAACCGCTCGTTGCCCGCCGGATACGCGTCGACATGGTGCACACAGAACAGGAACGGGTCGACGGTCGGCCACGGGCTCCCGGTGAGGGGCACCGTCTCGAGCACCAGTGGATCGGGCACGGCTCCACGGTACGCGCTCGGGACTACTGTCGAGCCCGATGGACGGGTTCCCGTGGGCGCAGCACGCTCCCGAAGCGTTCGAGCTCTTCGACCGCGCCGAGGCACTCGCCGCGGGAGCCGTTGATCCCGTGCTGCTCGATCCGGTGCGACGGGCCGTCGCGGCCGCGCTCATGCACCCCGAGGAGGCCGAGCGCACCCCCGTCCCCGAGCCGGGAGGCGCGCCCGCTGATCCGCGCGCCGCGGTCTGCGTCGCGTTCGCCGAGCAGTTCGTGGTCGACGTGTCGGGCGTCACCGACAGAGTGCGGGCGGAGCTCGGCGGGGCGCTCGGCGCCGACACCTTCCTGTTCGCGCAGGCGCTCTACGTGGTCGACGCGTTCCAGCGCGGACGGATCGCGCTCGGTCGCCTGTTCGAGACCGCGTACGGACCCGCTCGTGCACCCGAGCCGGGCGACCTCTGGGCGACGCTCGAGGAGTTCATGCGCGTGGTGGCCCGCGCCGACGCCCTCGATCCCGTCACGACCGAACTCGTGCGTCTCCGCGGCGCGCGTGTCCACCGGTGCCGCGTCTGCCAGTCGCGCCTGAGCGTCCGGGCCCTCGACGCCGCCGGCGACGCCGCGATCTTCGATGTTGACACCGGCGGCGCCCGAACCGAGCGCGAGCAAGCGGCCGTCGATCTCACGGATGTCATCGTCACGCAGCCGATGACCATCGACGGCGCGCTCACCGTACGCGTCCGCACGCACCTCACCCCCGCCGAGATCACCGAGGTCGTGCTCGACGTCGTCCGCAACGCGGCGAACAAGATCGCGGTCGCGCTCGGCGGCGATGCGCCCGAGGTCACCGACGGCGTCGAGTACTACGACATCGATGCGTGCGGTGACGTCGTCGCCGACGTCGACCTCGACGCGGTGCCGCGCCGCGACGGCCTGATTCCGTCCGGCCGATCGCCGACCCTGCTCGGTCCAGCCGGACCTGAATTCGGCGAGCCGGCTACCCGTGACGATCAGCACGTCTCCCCGGGTGCTCGGCACATTCGAACACGCGACGCGTCCGGGATAGGTTCGGCGCATGACCGTTGACGATGCCGCCCTCAGTGACGCGCGCCGAAGAACTGCTCGCGGAGCACCCACCCGCATCGACGCCCGCGGTCGCGTTCCTCCGCGCCCAGTACGACGCCGGGCTCGCCTGGCTCCACTACCCGCCGGGCTTCGGCGGCCTCGGGGCGTCGATCGAGCAGCAACCGCTGGTCGACGACCTCCTCGCCGCGGCGGGGGCGCCCCCGAGTGGGCGTATCACCAACCGGATCGGCACCGGTCAGTGCGCGGCGACGGTGCTCCAGTGCGGCAGCGACGAGCAGAAGCACCACTACCTCCCGGCGTTGTTCACCGGGGAGGAACCGTGGTGCCAGCTCTTCAGCGAACCGGGGAGCGGCTCCGACCTCGCGTCGTTGGCCACCCGCGCCGCGCTCGACGGCGACGAGTGGGTCGTCGACGGCCAGAAGGTGTGGACGAGTGGCGCCCATCTCGCCCGGCACGCGCTGCTCCTCGCACGCACCGATCCGACCGCCGAGAAGCACGCGGGCCTGACCGCGTTCGCCATCGACCTGCACCGTCCCGGGGTCGAGGTCCGCCCGCTCCGGCAGATGAACGGCGGCGCCGAGTTCAGCGAGGTGTTCCTGAGCGGCGCCCGCATCCCCGACGCGGAACGACTCGGTGACGTCGGCGCGGGCTGGGCAGTCGCGCACCAGACCCTCGTGCTGGAGCGCTACAACATGCCGCGCATCCCCGGTCGCGGGGAGGGGCCGATCGCGGATCGCGCTCCACGCGTGGGACCAACGGGAGGACAAGACGTCACCGGGAGCCCTCGCGCTCAAGGACCAGCTCCTCCGGCACTGGGTCGACGCCGAGGTGCTGCGGCTGTTGCAGGCACGCGCCACGGCGCTACGGATGGCCGGCGGGAGCGGACCCGAGGGTTCGCTGGGCAAGCTGTCGACGTCGGTGACCGGTCGCCGCCTCGGTGAATTCGTCGTCGCCCTCCTCGGCCCCGACGCGACGCTCATCGACGGTTACCACGCGTCCGGCGGCTACGGCGCCACGCCCGACGCGCCGTTCGCCGCGCAGCGTGCCTTCGTCGGCAGCCCTGCCACTGCCATCGCGGGCGGGACCGACCAGATCCAGCGCAACATCATCGGTGACCGCGTGCTCGGCCTGCCGCGCGAGCCGGCGGTCGACCGTGGCGTGCCCTGGAACGAGACCTTGCGCAACTAGCACCTTGGTGACGACAGCTCACCGACGGCGCCATCCGGTGGGCTTCACGGTTTCCTGACACTCCCCTGGCACGATTCGGAGCGCGGCGGCACACGATCGCGGCATGAACCTCACCTCGCTCCGCACGCTCCACTGGGTCGTCCTCGGGTTCGGGCTGGTCGCCGGAGCCCTGCTCATCGCCGACGGGAACTACCTCCTCGGGGCCGTCATCGGGGGCCTGGCCCTGCTGCGCCTCGTGCTGCTGCTCTCGGTACGTCACCGTCGCCGGCAATTCCGGTCCGCGCCGCGCGACACGTCGGCCGCCGGTACCCCACCGGTGCTCAGGACTCTGGCACGCGGGCAATTCGAGGTGAGCGCCCGCGCGATCGGCATCGCCCCCTCGGAGCTCCGGATCGAGTTCGCCAAGGGCCGCTCGATCGCGGAGGTGGCGGGTGCGGCGGGGGTCACGGTCGAGACGGTCGTCGCGGCGGTGGTCGCGGACGCGTCGGCGAAGCTCGACCAGGCCGTCGCCACCGGCCAGACCCCGAAGGGGGCGGCCGACCGCATCAGGACGCGCCTCCCCCGCTGGGCCGGCCGGCTGGTCGAGGCCCATCGCGGCGAGCTGCGGATGCGCACGGGCGCGTCCCGGTAGCACGTCGACGATCCGGCCTACGCTGCCCCCGTGCAGGAACACCACTACGAGATCGAGCTCGACGCCACACCCGAAGAGGTCTGGGAGGTCTTCTGGTACCGGGGCCCCGACAAGCCCAAGCCGAAGTCGGTGACCATCGAGATCCTCCATCCCGGCAACGAGATCGGTGAGGGTCTGGTGCGTCACTGCACGTTCCCGGTGCCGAAGGTGCTCGGGTCGGGGGGCGTCGGGCAGTCGTGGGAGTGGGTCACCCAGGTCAAGCCCAACGAGTCGTGGAAGTACGACGCGGTCGGGAAGCCCCTGTGGTCGCGGGCCGAAGGCCACATCAGCCTCCACGACCTCGGCGACGGTCGCACCCGCGTGCACTTCGCCGAGTCGTACGAGACGTTCAATCCGTGGATGCGGCGGATCGGGCTCGAGAAGTGGGTGCACGAGAGGATCTCGAGCGACAACGACTCCTTCTTCGCCGCGATCAACGGGGGACTCGAGTTCCATCGGGCGCGGAAGGCGCAAGCGGCCGACGGCGCTCGGTAGGATCTCGGCGCACGCCGTCGGCCGCGACGGCCGGGAGCAGGAGAAGGTGGCCGATGGCCGGTGAATGGGGTCCGCTGGAGGCGTTGATCGGTGAGTGGGAATCGGACCGGGGCGGGCTCGACTCGGCGTACTCGCACTCCAAGGGTGAGGTCCTCGCCTCGCCGTACCTCGAGAAGCTGACCATGAAGCCGTTCGGTCCCGTCGACAACGGCAACCAGCACCTCTACGGGCTCGACTACAAGTCGGCCATGTGGCGCGGTGACGAGGAGAACCCCTTCCACACCGAGGTCGGGTACTGGCTCTGGGACGGCGCCACCGGTGAGGTCCTGCGCGGCTTCGTCGTGCCGCGCGGCATCACCGTGCTCGCGGGGGGTACCGCGACTGCCGACGCGACGTCGTTCACGCTGACGGCCCGGCCCGGGCACCGCACGTACTCGATCGGCGAGAACCAGTACCTCGCCCAGCACGCGTCGACGCTGAGCTACGACGTCACCATCACCGTCAACGACGACGGGAGCTGGTCCTACGCCGAGACCACGATGCTCGAGATGGACGAGTTCCCGGAGCCGTTCCCGCACACCGACCACAACACCTTGCGTAAGGTCGGCTGAGCGTCACGACGGAGTGACGAACTTGGCGCGCACCGTTCCCTTGACGCGTTGGAGATCGTCCCGGTAGTCGATCGAGAAGCAGATCCGGCTCTTCGTGAAGGCCAGGACCTTGGCCGTCGCCTCCGCTCCGGACGTCGTGGCGCCGGCGCCGCCGCCGGTGTCCACGATCACCGAGATCTGGTCACGCGGGAGCAGCACCTTCTTGCCGGGCGCGAGATCCCCGGACTTCGGGCGGAGGAAGATCGTGGCGATGGTGGTGCCGGGCTCCGTGGTGCCGGGCTCCGTGGTGATGGTGCTCCCGACGTCGGCGTCGGCGATCCTGGCGTCCGACACGTACACCGTCGTGTTGCGGGCGGTACCGAAGTCGACGGCCACCGCGCTGCGCACGTCGGATCCGCCGATCGTCGCCGACTTCTGGTCGTTGGCGGGATCGTCCTCGCGTTCGATGGTCCCCACGAACGGTGCCTTGGGACACCCGGTCGCGGCCGAAGCCGCCGCCGGCGGGACGCCGACGGCGGCGATCGACCCGAGCGAGCACGCGAGCAGTACCCCCAGGGTTCGGCGCATGCCGGCACCGTACCGGCATTCGGCGCACGGGGTGGCGGAGTCCGCTCGGCGGCGTCACACTCACGCCCTGCGCCCATGGAGGAGACCACGTGACCGAACACCGCAGTGAGACGACACGCGCCGCGGTCGCGTTGGGGGCGGCCACGCTCGGGGAGACCGGCGCGCGCCGCATGCACCCGAGGATCAAACCGGTGTGGCGCGGCGCGCGGTTCGCCGCGCCGGCGTTTCCCGTGCGCTGCACGCCCGGTGACAACCTCGGCATCCACGTCGGCGTCTCCCGCGCGCCCGCGGGCAGCGTGCTCGTGGCCGACATGGGCGGCTCGCGCGAGTTCGGCTACTGGGGCGAGGTCCTCACCACCGGCGCCGAGGCCCGCGGCGTCGCGGCTCTGGTGATCGACGGGTGCGTCCGCGACTGCGACGCACTCGAGGCCCACGGGTTCCCGGTGTTCGCGACCGGCCTCGCGTTGACCGGCGCGAGCAAGACCCTGGCAGGGTCCCTCGCGCAACCCGTGACGGTGGGTGACATCGAGGTCGCCGCCGGCGACTGGGTCGTCGGGGACACCGACGGGGTCGTCGTGATCCCGGGCGCCGCGATCGACGCGGTGCTGGCCGCCGGCCGCGCCCGTGCCGACCGCGAAGCCGAGCTCTTCGCCGCGCTCCGGGCCGGCGCGACGACGGTGCAACTCCTCGAGCTCGATCCCCGGTCGGTCGTCGGCGGCGAATGACGGCGCGTCAGTGGGTCGTGTAGTCGATCGGTGGTGCGTCGGCGACCGCGACCGCGAAGCAGAAGCAGTGGATCGGAGCGTGGTCGGAGACCGGCCGGAGGCTGTGCACCGCGTCGGGCGGGATGTGGACGAGATCGCCTTGGCCGATCTCACGGGTCTCGTCGGCGATCGTCATGAGGCCTCGGCCCGCGGTCACGTAGTAGAACTCGTGAGTGGGGTGCGAGTGCGGGTCGACGAAGCCCCCGCCCGCGACCTCGAACTCGCTGACGAGCTCGAGGTGGCCGCCGGCGGTGATCTCCTGCATCTCCCGGGGCGAGACCAGCCACCAGACGGGTACCGTCCCGTTGTGCTCGACGACCGGCGCGACTTCTTCGATCGAGCGCACGTCCATCGCGCCAGCGTAGAGGGCCGCTCGACCCGGAGGAAAGGCGATGGCTGACGGCGCGACGCTCACGATCTCCCCGGAACCGCTCACCGCGACGGCGTGGGCGCCATTCGGTTGGTTACCCCTCCCGGACACCGACGCGGCCGACGGTGAGCACACGCTGCACTTCGCCTGGGCCGATGCGCACCTCAACACGATCGGGCACCGCACCGACGAGGTCGAGTCGACCGGCGCCGGATTCCGGTGCACGGTCATGTACCGCCACGACACCCACACCCAGGTGCTGACCCCGCTCGACGCACGAGCGGTGATCGCGGTCGCGCCGGCTTCGACCGCGTTCACCAGCGCCGCAGACCTCGAGACCATCCGCGCGTTCGTGGTGGAGCCCGGCGAGACCCTGGTGCTGGACCGGGGCACCTGGCACTGGGGACCGTTCCCGATCGGCGGCGCGACGAGCGTCCGCCTGCTCAACGTGCAGGGTCGCCGCTACCGCGACGACAACGCGAGTGTCGACCTCGCCGCCAAGGGGATGGCGGTCTTCGTCAGCCGGTGAAGGGGCTGGCGTGGGGGCGGGCGGGCGCCACGGTGAGGAACGGGCGCACGATCGTGTCCATCAGATCGTCGAGGACCACCGCGTGCTGCGGATCACCGACGAGGTCGTGATCCTCGGCCGGATCGTCCTGCAGATCGAAGAGGCGACACGGCGTCGACGAGTCCTCGTCCACCACGAGGCGGTAGCGGTCGGTCTCGAACGCGGCGAACCCCCAGTTCTCGCTCACCGCCACCGTGCGACCGGCCGGATCGTCGCCGGTCACGTAACCGAGCAGGGAGTGACCCGCGCTGCCCGGGACCGCGGACGCACCCGTGACCGCGCGCACCGTCGCCGGCACGTCGACGTGCTCGACGAGGTCGTCCACCACACGCGCCGCGCGCCCGCCCGGGGGGCGGACGATCAGCGGCACGCGGACCGACGGCTCGTACAGCACGCACTTCGACATCAGCCCGTGGTCGCCGGCCATCTCGCCGTGGTCGCTCGTGTAGATCAACCACGTGTCGGCGAGCAGGTCGCGCTCGTCGAGCGCGGCCACGATGCGACCCACCGCGTCGTCGATCACCGACACGTTGGCGCAGTAGGCGCGCCGCATGCCGGCGATGGCGTCGTCGGTCATGGTGTCGCTGTCGGCCAGGTGGAGGAACGCCTGCAGCAACCGGGTGTAGTTGTCGCTGCCGTCGACCGACGGTCGGCGCGTCGACCGGGGCATCGGCACGTCGACATCGCGGTAGCGATCGACTGCCGCTCGTGGCGCGTCCCACGGGTCGTGGGGCCCGGGGAATCCCACGAACGCGAAGAACGGTTGCTCGGCGTCGTGCTCCTCGATCCAGCGGACCGCGAGGTCGCCGTGCCAGGCGTCGATGTAGGAATCGAGCGGCAACGGCGACGGCGTGGCGTCCCACATGGGGATGCGCTTGGTCGCGCCCCGGCCACTCTCCTGCTCACCCTGGTAGCTGCGGTCGGTGATGTAGCTCGCGTACGCGTCGAGGAGCCCCCGATCGCGCAGATGGTCGGTGTAGCGGTTCGGCTGTGCGAGATCGAACTTGTCGCCGGTCTCGTGCACCTCGGCGAACCCCAGCTGCTCGAGGCGCGGTGCGAGCTCGTCGACGTGCAGTTCGGGATGCATGCTGTCGCGGTAGAGATGGGCCTTCCCCAGGTGCACGGTGTGGTACCCGGCGGCGCGCAGCGCGTGGAGGTAGGTCGGCGTGTCGGGCGAGAGCTCCGCCCAGTTCGTGTAGACGCCGTGGTCGCGCACGTAACGCTCGCTCACGAACGACGCGCGCGCCGGCATGCACAGCGGGCCCTGGCACGACGTGCGCGTGAAGCGCACTCCCTCCGCAGCCAGTCGATCCAGGTGCGGGGTCTGCACCGCGGGCTGCCCCGCGCAGCCCATGAGATCGGCGCGGTGCTGGTCCGCCATGATCAGCACGACGTTCGGTGCGCGCCCCGCGGACGCCCGCACGTCGGTCACGACTCGCGCGGCGGGATCCCGCAGTCGACGCGGACCACGGCGATGGGATCGTCGGCCCGTCCCAGGTGGTCGATGGCCGAGAAGTCGCAGGTGCATGGGCCGCCGCGGCGGAACGCGTCGGCCAACTCGGCGCTCGCGCCCGGGCGGTCGAGCGCGCCGACGCGTGTGACGATGTCGAGGATGTCGAACTTCCCGGACTCGAAGAGCGCCAGCGAGGCGACCAGGCCCGAGAAGTGATGCTCGAAGCCGGTCGCGCTCGTGAGCATGGCCTGGAGCGCCAGCTCGCTCGGTGCGTCGGTGCTGTAACCGGCCAGCACGTGGCTGAAATCGTGAGCGACCAGGGATGTGTCGCCCCCGCCTGCTTCCCCGGGGAAGGCGATGCCGTGTTGGTCGTAGAAGTCGAAGTACGTGCGCCCGAGGCTGCCCGGCGGGCAGTCACCGAGCGCGCGGAGCCGCGCTGCCAACTCGGCGTCGGTGCCGGGCAGCCCCGGCTCCTCCGACGCGACGTCCCGGAAGCGGGCCCAGTCGGTCATGACCCGATCGCGACCTTCGGTCAGCGCGTCGCGCGCGACCAGGAGAAACGGCTCGTCGACACCGAGCGCGGCGGCATACGTCTCCACCCGTCGGGCCTGCGCATCACCGTCGGAATGCCGGCAGAACTCCGTCACCACCAGGAGATCGACTACTCGCTTGTGGTCGGCCGCGTCGACGCCGGCCTCCAGTTCGACGGCCGACGCGGGCTCGAGCGTCGAGACGTCGACGTCGAGCCCGAAGTATCCGTGCAGCAGGCTCTGCACCAACGAGGTCTGCTCCGGCGTGGGACCGTCGCCGACCTGCGCCACACCCAGGAGCCCTTGTGCGATCACGATGCCGTCCGTCATGGGCGGCGAGCCTACGGGATTCGCTGCGGTCAGGCCCGGTGCTCACCCTCGAGCGCGAAGGAGTTCACGTACATGATGCGCAGCGCCGGGTGGACGGCCCACGCATCGCACTCGGGCGTGCCCCAGGGACCGAGCCGCGCTTCGAGGATGGGCCGCATCCGCTTGAACGTGATCTCGGCCTCGGGATCGTCGAACTCGTAGAAGTGCAGGTAACGGGGATCGCCCCGGGTGACGTTCTCGTAGGGCGTGATCATCGTGAATCCCGGTACGCCCGCCTCCACGATGTGGTTGATGTGCACGAAGTCGCCCCAGTCGCGCAGCGCCTGTGCGTCGGCTGGGGCCGTCGGGCTGATGAGCACGAGCGAGAGCGAGACCGTCGGTTGCCCGGTCAGGCGCCCCTGTCCGGGGCGGGGTGTGCGGACGAAGTGATGGCCGGTGACGCCATCGGGCGTCGCGGGCGCGACGAACGACGACGCGCACTCGTAGACGCCGAGGGTGTCGAACTCCGGCAGCTCGCGGGGCAGGTCGGGCCGGTCGCGGTAGACGTTGCGCCACCACGTCGCCCGCTCGACACCGGGGAGCGCAAGGACCTCGTTGACGCGCGCGCCGCGTAGCCGGCGGGCGTCGCCTCGGTCATCTCGAGATACAGGACGGGGGTCTCGCGGTCTTCCATCGACGTGCTCCTCCGCTGCCGGTGTGCCGCCGACACTACCGATGCCCGGATGCCGTCGCTCAGGACGACCGCACCCATCCCCGCGGCCCGACCAGGGGGAGGTCGACGTACGTGACGATGCCCGGGCGCGCCGCGCACACGTGCGGGATCGCGTTCACCGCCGGGAGCGCGGTCATGATCATCCCGAGCACCATGAAGTCCTGGAACGACGACGCCTGGAAGTCGGCGGGCGGTGAGACCTCGAGCTTGGTCCGCACGCACGGTTGGCCCTTGACCTCCACGATGTAGCCGTGCTCGATCTGCCAGTCGGGGTCGAGGTGGCGACCCTTGCGCCAGCGCGCGTCGAGCCGCACCACCTCGCGACCGTCGTGGACGCCGAGCCAGCTCACCGCCACTCCGGCGACACAGCCCGCGGCGATCGACCACGAACCGAGGTCGAGATCCTCGGTCGTCTGGGCGTACTCGGCTTCGCAGCGCACCTCGTCGAGCTCGAGTCCGAGCGCGTCGGCCATGAGTCGCACCGCGTCTCCGAACACCGCGGTCCCGTGCGCGGTCATCGCCGGGAGCTCCGGGTCGTCGAGGGGGCGCGCGAACCCGACGAGCAGCTCCGTGTCGGGCGAGTCGTACCCGGTCGAGTCCACCGACTCCAGCACCGAGATCGACTCGACCCGGTCACACAGCCCGGCAGACACGAGCCCGAGGAGGTTCGCCAAGCCGGGGTTCATCCCCGACCCGAAGATCGAGCTCTGCCCGCGTTCGCACGCGTCGAGGATCCGGCGGCGGTCGTCTCCGAGCGCGTGGCCGGTGATGAACGCGGCGGTGGTCACCACGTTGACCCCCGACTCGAGGATGCGCACCATCTCGTCGACGTCAGGCCATTTCGGGTTGTACAGCACGCAGTCGGGTTGCCGCGCGAGCAACGCGGCGACATCGTCGGTGGCGGCGATACCGATCGGCTCGATGCCGCAGAGCTCGCCGACGTCGCGGCCCACCTTCTCGGGCGACCACGCGTAGCACCCCACCAGCTCGAGTCCGGGATTCGCCACGGTCGCGATGACCGACCGACGCCCGACGTTGCCCGTGGTCCACTGCACGACTCGCTTCGGATCCATGCCGGAAACCTACGCCGCGGACCTCCTAGCCTGATCGCCTGATCGCCTGATCGCCGAGACCGAAAGGCCACGATGGCGAACCCCGCGCTCAACGAGAAGCGATTCGACCAGGTGCGCAAGGAGGAGACGCAGGCCGGCTGGGCCGCGCCCGCGACGCGGAGCAGGCACGCACCGCCGGCGGACCCGCCGGCCCCCGGGCCCCTGCCGCCATGACCGCGAACGGTACGTTCGCCAAGACCTTCGCGCTGTTCGTCCTCGTCCTGATCGGCGGCACCTTCGGCTGGTCACAGACCGACGTCTCGGTCACCAATCAGGTGCAGGTGCCAGGTTGGGGTTGGGTCTGCCTCTTCGGCGCCTTCGGGCTGGCGATGGTCTGCGTGTTCCGCCCCAAGGCGTCGCCGTTCGTCGGCCCGCTCTACGCGCTGCTCGAGGGCGTGTTCCTCGGCATGATCTCGAAGGCGTTCGAGATGCACTGGGACGGCATCGTGTTCCAGGCGGTGCTGGCGACTGTCGGCGTGTTCTTCGCGACGCTCGCGCTCTACGTGTTCGGCGTCGTCAAGGTCACCCGGAAGTTCCAAATGGTCGTGATCGGCGCGACGTGCGGGATCTTCCTGCTCTACGTGTTCGGCGCGCTGTTGTCCGTCTTCGGCGTCGACGTCGTGTTCTGGAACCAGCCGACCGCCCTCGGGATCGCGGTGAGCGTCGTCATCTGCGGCGTCGCCGCGCTCAACCTCTTCCTCGACTACGAGTTCATCCGGCAGTCTTCGATCCGGGGCGCACCGAAGTACATGGAATGGTACGGCGCGTTCGGCATCATGGTCACCCTGGTGTGGCTCTACCTCGAAGTGTTGCGTCTCCTGTCGCTGCTGCGCCAGTGAGCGACCCGGCAAGGAGTCGGCGATGAAGAAGATCGTGGTGGGTGTGGACGGGTCACCGGGGAGCCGCACGGCGCTCGTCTGGGCGGTCGAGCAGGCGAAGGAGAGCCACGCCGAGGTCATCGTGGTCTTCGCGTTCAGCTTCGAGCTCGCCTGGATCGACGTCGGGTCGGACTACCAGGGCGCGTGGATCCAGAACGCGACCGAGAGGGCGCAGCAGGAGCTGCACCGCATCATCGCCGAGACCCTGCCCGATCCCCCGCCGGTGACGGTCCACGGGCTGGTGGTCGAGGGCGAGCCCGCGGCGGTGCTGGTCGAGATCGCCCGGAACGCCGACGTGCTCGTCGTCGGGACCCGCGGTCGCGGCGGGTTCGCCGGCCTGCTCCTCGGTTCGGTCAGCCAGCGATGTGCCGAGCACGCCCCGTGCCCGGTCGTCGTCGTCCCGACCGAGGTGGACGCGCCCGGCGGCTGAGGCCACGGCTCGACCGCCCGATCAGCGCGCGCGATCGTGCGGCGCGCCCTGCCGCCAGCTCTCGAACCCGGCGCGGGCGGCGTACACGCCGACACCGCCGGCGGCGACGGCATCCGCCCACCACCATCCGGCCCACCAGCTCAGAGCCAGCGCGCTCAGGATGCCGGTCGCGAGGCAGCCGTCGAGGAACGTCATCGTCGCCTCACGCCCGAGGGGCTCGCTCCCCAACCGCGCGGCGACGTCCCCCTTGAGGCGCGCGAGACCGAACATCACCAGGGCCGTCACCGCGAGGTAGGCGATCCCGAACGGCGACGAGTCGGGGCGGCTGCCCACGAGCAGGCTCCTCGTGCTCGCGACGAGCAGATACAGGCTCAGCACGAAGAACGCGACCGCGATGAGGCGCAACGCACGATGGGTGCGCTGGTCACCCGGATCCGGCTCAGTGTCCCGGAGGTGGACGATCACGACGAGAGAGGCGAACACCTCGACGAGTGAGTCGAGCCCGAACGCGATCAACGCGAGGGAGCCCGCCATCAGGCCGAGGGTCACGGTCACGACGACCTCCATGAGGTTCCACACGTTGGTGCCCCATTCGAGACGCAGCGCGTAGCGCCGGAGCCGGTGCTCCTCGTCGTCGCCCGGCGCGCGGTCCATCGCCGCAGTCTCGCGTCGAACGTGTCTTTCGGCCCTGTCGGGCCGCGATCAGCGGGGACAGACTCGTACCCCACACCCTGGAGGTGGAGATGACCGAGCCGACGACCGATCAGCCCGACGCAGAGCCCGACGGGCACCGGCGTGTGCTCCTCATCGGGATCGGCGCGCTCGTCACCGTCGTCGGCATCGCAGTCCTGATCTACCTCGTGACCCGGGACGACGGGACCGCGAGCCGCACCGCGTCGACCACGACGACGGCCGCGACCGCCACGTCGACGGCGACCTCGACCTCCGCGCCCCCGCCGACCGTGACGGTGCCGATCGACACCGCCACCGCGGTCTGGCCGTACGCGTCGGCGAGCACCCGGTACACGGACCCGATCGCGGCGGCGCGCGGGTTCGCGACCGACTTCGTCGGCTTCACGAACCCGATCGTCGGCGAGTTCCGCCAGGGCGACGCGCGATCGGGCGAGGTGCCCGTGCAACCCGACCCGTCGGGGCCCGAGACCACAGTGTTCGTCCGGCAACTCGGCGACTCGTGGTGGGTGCTCGGCGCGGCGACCGCGAACATCCGGTTGAGCTCTCCCGCGGCGCTGGCGTCGATCACGTCACCCGTGCGTCTCCAGGGCACGAGCACCGCGTTCGAGGGCACGGTGAACACGCAGGTCCGCCAGGACGGTGCCACCGAACCCATCGGGACCGGCATCGTGATGGGCGGGGGCAACGGGGTGATGGGACCCTTCGACGGAACGCTCGCGTTCAGCCCACCCTCGGCACCCGCAGGTGCACTGGTGCTGCTCACCGTGTCGGCGAAGGACGGCAGCGTCTCGGAGGCGACCGTGGTGCGGGTGAAGTTCTCCTAGGCCGCGGTCCTCCGCGTCCGTCGCTGGTGACCGACGGCGGGATGTCACAGCTCAACCGGGTCGCGCCGACCGGTACCGGCGCCGCACGCGCGACGCCGGGCGATGTCGTGGTGAGGATGCGGCGTACGGGCCCACCCACCTGACGCAACCGTTGCCGGGTGGCAGCCTCTCGGCCCCGATTCGGGACCGCGGCAACTGCGTGCAGCTCGACACCATCACCTGACCGCTTCGAAGCCGAGGCATCCGGCAGGCACGTCGGGGATGGTCGCGATCATCGCGTTTCCTTCCTCGCGGTTGCCGCGAGGTGCGATTCAGCTCGACTTCTCCCCGCGCTCGTGCGGGACGATGACCACCGGCCGCGGCGAGTGGTGTACCAGGTACTCGCCGACGCTTCCGAGCAGCAGGCTGGCGACCAGGTTCTGGCCGCGGGATCCGATGACGATGAGGTCTGCGTCCTCACGCTCGGCGACCGTGACGAGCACCTCCTTCGGGTCGGTCATCTCGAAGACGCCCCGCGCCGACACCCCCTGCTCGTGCAGATACGCCGTCGCGTCGTCGAGGACGACGTGCTCCTGGCCTGCGAATTCCGGGCCGGACCAACCGTGGACGGCGACAACCTCCGTCTCGCTGCCCCGAGCGAGGTCGGCGACCCAGGCGAGCGCCCGGTCTGCCGCTGGAGAGCCATCGACCCCGAGCACGACACGGCGCAGCGTCACAACAGTCCTCTCCGGCCGAGCCCCCCGCCTCGACACATCTCGTCAGCTTGAGCAACCACTGTGCAGCATGGACACCGGTGGATTCAACTTCGCCGCGCGCTCCGAGCGTGCACGCGGCAAGGTGTGCGGCTGCGCTCGTCAGCGTCACCGGTCATTCGCCGGAGGCGTCACGCGCCACGAAGCTCGCGGATCGCGGCGGCGAGCTCATCGGGGCGATCGAGCATCACGTAGGTGCTCGAACCTTCGACGATCTGGAGTCGGGCGTCGGGGAAGTCGCCCTGGAGACGGCGGGCGTCGTCGCGTGGGAAGAGCTTGTCGGCGTCTCCCCAGGCGAGCAGGACCGGCTTCGGGAACGCCCGGAGCGCGTCGGCCGCGTCGAGCGTCACCGAGGGTTCGAGCGACTGGGTGACGCGCAGTGCGTCGCGACGGGTGCCCTTGCTGTCGGGAAATGCCTGGAAGCCCCGCCGGGCGAGGCCCGCGATCCGATCGAAGCCTTTCGGCGGGAAGTGCTCGTAGCTGTCGCAGTTCGTCGCGACGTCCGACCGCGCGAGCACGGTCTCGGCCACCCTGAGACCCAACCCCTCGCCGCGGTGGTCGGCCGGCAGATGTAGCAACCCGCCTACGCGAACGACGCGTCGTACCCGATGCTCGAAACCGTCACTGCGAGCTCGCCGTCGACGAAGAGCCCGAGGAACCCGCCCGGGTCCGCGGCAAGAACGCCGCCGCGTCGTGGATGCCCGGATTCCACCCCTCGTCTGCCGCCCAGTCGCGGCGACCTCGACCTGGGCCAGGTCGAGGTTGCAGATCGTGATGATGACGCTCAGAAGCCGACGTCGAGGATCGGCTTGTCGAAGGGATAGACGTTGACGGTTCGCAGCGCCGGGAGCAGCTGCTCGTAGGGGAGCCCGGCGAGGAAGCCGTCGATGGTCCGCTGGCAGTTCGAGATGTGCCCCTCGAGTCCGCTCGACAGGCGCATGTACTCGAAGCCCTTCGCGTGCAGGCCCCGCTGCTGCCTCGGCAGGTTCGAGAAGTCCTGCGCGGGTATCGGCGGCCACCGGGGATCGTCGCACTCCCACACCTCGGGCGGCGTGGGCTTGACCGGCTCGTCTCCCTCGGCGAAGCGCGCGAGCGACCAGATCTCCATCAGCGTCTCCTCCGGGCCCAACGGGCGGAACCGGTACGCGGAGGCGCTGCTGTACATCGGCAACACGAAGTAGTGGGGGAAGCCGTGGAAGAAGGTCAGGTTGATCCCCTGCGCGTCGAGCTCGTTGAGGTCGGGGACGTCGTGGCCCGCGTCCTGGTGCCAACGCACGACCGCGTCGTTGAGCGTACGGTTCCACGTGGTCATCGCCTGCGCCGGGTCGGCGGGGAGCTCCAGATCGCGCAGGCTCTCGGCGACGCGCACGTCGTCGGCGTGGCACATGCCGTCCATGCCCTCGCTCATCGCGCGCAGGTACTGGATGTCGGCGTCGATGAAGGCCCGCGGGTCGAACGTCGCGCCCTCGCGCAGCCCGAATCTCGTCGGTATGACGAGCTGCGGGTGCGTCTGCACCACGTGGTACATCTCCACGAAGGCCTCGATGGCGAGCTTCCAGTTCACCGGGAGGCGGCACGCGTACCACTTCTCGGTCCGCAGTGACTCCACCTTCCACGCGTCGAGGCTCGCCGCCGCGGGTTCGAGGCACTGGCGAACCGGAGGTGCGTCGTGGTCGAGGTTGATCCAGGCGCACCCGCCCCAGGTCTCGCACCGCACCGGCGTGAGGTCGAGGTCGTCCGCCGCCAGGTTGTGCTCGGCGAACGTCCGCCGCTGCGTGACCGCGGTGTTCGTGCCGTCCGGCCCGTAGCACCAGCCGTGGAACGGGCACCGGAACCCACGGGCGCAGGTCCCGCTGCCCTCGACCACCTTCACGCCACGGTGGCGGCAGGCGTTCTGGAACGCCGTCACCCCCATGTCCTCGGTGCGCACCACGACGATCGACTGGTCGAGGAACTCGTACTCGACGAAGTCGCGCGGCTGGGGGATCTCCTCGAGCCGGCACGCCATCTGCCAGACCCGGGACCAGAGGTGCTCGACCTCCAGCTGGAAGAAGTCCGGGTCGTAGTAGCGCGCTTTGGGCACGCGGTCCCGGAGCTCCATCGCATGGGGCACCGGGAGTGCCGACCTCTTCTGCTCCACGATCGCCATGCGGCGCCCCCTCACCATCAAGAGTGCCTCGTCGCGTTCGTTAGACTAACCGGTCGGTACAGGATCTCCCCGGGGGCACCAGGAATCCATGGAACGCGCCACATCGCCGGCCGGCGAGAGCTCACCTCGGGTCGCGGCCGACATCGACGTCCTGATCGTCGGGGCCGGCATCACCGGCATCTACCAGCTCTACCGCGCGCGGGAGGCCGGGTTCTCGGTGCAGCTGCTCGAGGCGGGCGGTGGCGTCGGGGGGACCTGGTTCTGGAACCGCTATCCCGGCGCCCGGTTCGACTCGGAGAGCTACACCTACGGCTATTTGTTCTCGAAGGAATTGTTCGAGGACTGGGAGTGGCAGGAGCACTTCGCGGGACAGCCCGAGATCGAGCGCTACCTCAACCACGTGATCGACCGCTTCGACCTCCGCCGCGACATGCGGTTCGACACCAGGGTCACGTCGGCGGTGTGGGACGAGGCGGCGGGGAGGTGGGCGGTCGCGGCGAACGACGGCACCGAGTGCCGCGCCCGGTTCCTGATCGCCGCGACGGGTGTGCTCTCGGTGCCGTACACGCCCGAGGTGCCCGGACGCGAGGACTTCCGGGGCGAGCAGCACCACACGGGGCTGTGGCCCAAGGAGCCGGTCGACTTCACCGGCAAGCGCGTCGCGGTCATCGGTACCTCGTCGAGCGGCGTGCAGGTCGTCCCGACCATCCTCGACGACGTTGCGTCCGTGACCGTGTACCAGCGCACCGCCAACTGGTGCACACCGCTCAACAACCGGCCGATCACCCCGGAGGAACAGGCGCAGCTGAGGGCCGGCTTCGAGGACCTCTGCGAGATCCTGAACACGTCACTCAGTGGCTTCGCCCACCCGGTGAACACGCGCGCGGCGTTCGACGACTCCGAGGAAGAGCGGCGCGCGCTCTTCGAGCAGCTGTGGAACAGCCCCGGTTTCATGAAGCTCACCAGCAACTACTACGACCTGCTGTTCAACGAGGCCGCCAACGACGAGTGGTGCGAGTTCATCGCCGAGAAGATCCGCGGCATCGTGCACGATCCCGAGACCGCCGAGCGGCTGATCCCGAGGGACCATCGCTTCGGCGGGAAGCGCCCGCCGTTCGTCAACGGCTACTTCGAGGCGTTCAACGACCCGAAGGTGTCGCTCGTCGATCTCCGGGAGACGCCCATCGTGCGGGTGACCGAGACCGGGATCGAGACGACCGATGGTCTGCGGGAGTTCGACATCATCGTGTGGGCGACCGGCTTCGACTTCGGTACCGGCGCGCTCAACCGCATGGGGATCCGCGGTCGCGAGGGCCTCGCGCTCACGGAGCACTGGGCCGATGGCCCCACCACGTTCCTCGGTCTGCAGACGCGGGGGTTCCCGAACTTCTTCTTCCCCGGTGGACCCCACGCCGCGGCCGGCAACAACCCGCGGTACAACGGCGACATGGTCGACATCCTCACTGCGACGCTCGTGTACGCGACCGAGCACGGCCACGACGTCATCGAGGTGACCGCCGAGGCCGAGGAGCGATGGACCCGCATGGTCGACAAGGGCGCGTCGGTGACCACGTTCGGAACGATCGGCCAGTACGTCGGCTCGAACATCCCGGGGAAGCCGCGGCGGTACCTGCTGAACACGGGCGGCCGCGTGAAGCTCTTCGAGATCAGCGCCGACGTCGTGTCCGACGACTACCGGGCCTACGAGATGTCGAAGGCGCCCGAACGCACCGGCGATCCGGTCTGAGCCGTCGTCAGACGGTCGCGACGGGCGTGAGCGGGGAGCCCACGATCCCGGGCAGCCGCAGCGGGGGCGCGGTCAGCAGGAAGCGGCTCCGGTCGTGCCCGCGCAACCACGCCGCCAGCTCGTGGAGGTACCACATCTCGCCGAGCGGCACCCCGAGCTTGAACAGGCAGAGGTGGTGGATGGGGAGCAGCGTGCGCTTGCCGTCGACCAGCGGGGAACCGCCGAGCATCGCCTCGACCGCGTAGTTGTCGGCCACCAGCGCCGAGATCCGCGACTCCGCGATCCACTCGAGCAGCGACTCGTCGCGCGGGTCGAGCGCGGAACACATGCGGTGGATCTTCACCGGGTCGGGTTCCTTGTTCCACTCGAGGACCTTGGTGGCGAAGCCGGTGTGGAGCAGGAGCATGTCGCCGGGCTCGACCACCACGTCGTCGGCCGCCATGATCTCTTGCAGCGTCGCGAGGTTGACGGCCTTGGCATCGTGGCCGAGGTGGTGGGCGAGGTCGACGAGCACGCCGCGTCCCTGCACCCCGTGGAACGCCATGTGCTCGAGCCCGAGGTGGTGCGCGAAGCACGCGTGCCCCGCGCCGTCGCCGCGGGCATCGGTGCTGGGCCCGACGAGGTCGACCCCGGCGCGGTAGCCGTTGTAGTAGACGGACTCGACGACACCGTCGCCGTCGGCGTCGAACTCTGCGCCCACGTGCGCGAGCGAATCCCACTGCGTCGAGTACTGCAACCAGAGCGTCACCTGGTCGTCGGCCCACACGTCGTAGAAGCTGTCGTCGCCCTCGCGCATCTCGCGCATGGGGACGTTGTAGAAGGTCTCGGGATTGCCCTGCATGTCCTCGGTCGGCGCGAGGCGGGGCGGGTAGCGCCGCTGGTTCAGCGATGTGCCGCCGGGGTAGTCGAGCGGCAGGCTCAAGCAGAAGGTGACGCCGTGCTCCACCTCGCGCACGCCCTCGAGGACCTTCTCGGGCGTGAGCAGGTTGATGCGACCGAGCTCGTCGTCGTCGCCCCAGTCACCCCAGGTCGAACCTTCCGGACGTTGCACCCAGCGCTGCGCCACCGCCGTCTCCCTTGTCTTGTACCGACCGGTTGGTTTACCGGTCGCGGGGTACGACTAGCGCGGTCGGAAATCGCTCGCTCAGGGGGTTCGAATGCCGGACACACACGACCTCGTCGTCTCGGCCGACGGCCACATCCTCGAGCCGACCGACCTGTTCATCACCCGCCTCCCGAAGCACCTGCGCGACCGCGGGGTCTGGGAGGAGGACTTCGAGATCGAGCCCCTCGTCGAGAACGGTGCGCGCGTCTTCCGCCGTCTGCACACGCCGGGATTCGAGGGATGGACGATCTCCCGCTACCGCCAGACCGGCGGGCGCACGCCCGAAGGTGACCCCGAGATGATCATCGAGGACCTTGCCTTCGACGGCGTCGACGCCGCGGTGATGCACCCCAACCTCTCGCTGTTCGGGCTCTACTCGGACGATCACGAGCTGTCGATGGCGCACGCGCGTGTGTACAACGACTACATCGTCGAGCGGTTCACTCCGTACTTCGACCGCATCGCGCCCACCGCGCCGATCCCGATCACCGACATCGACGACGCGGTGGCCGAGATCGAGCGCGTCGCGGCCGCCGGGTTCCGCGCCATCCTGCTCCCGGCGACCCCGCCGATCCCGTACTACTCGCGCGATCTCGACCCCGTCTGGGATGCCGCGGTGGCGAACGGCGTGCAGCCGTTCTTCCACACCCAGACCGGCGGCGTGAAGGTGAACGACCCGGCGTCGACGACGTTGCGGGTCGTGATGGAGCAGGCGAAGCAGGTCAACCAGCCGATGACCGAGAAGTCAGCGTCGAAGCGCATGATCACCCAGGCCGTGTACAGCCCGATCGTGCCGTCGCAGTTGATCTGCGAGCTGATCGGTGGTGGTGTCGCGGAGCGCTACCCCACGCTCCACTTCTCGTTGATCGAGTTCAACGCGCACTGGCTGGGGTCGCTGGTCGGCGCCATGGACAAGAGCTGGGTCACCGGCATCGGCCAGGACCCCGACTGGTGGCTCGGGATCTGGGACGACACCCGCCCGCCCACCGACCAGCCCAACGTCGCGCAGCTCTTCCGTCTCAACGACAAATGGCCCTACCCGCTCGCGCCGAGCGAGTACGTCGCGCGCCAGTTCCACATCTCGTTCCAGGACGATCCGGTCGCGGTCGCGTGCCGGCACATCACCGGCGTGTCGAGCATCGTGTGGGGGAACGACTACCCGCACGCCGAAGGCACGTTCCGTGGCAGCCGCGAGCTCATGGACCGGCTGTTCCGGGGCGTTCCCGCCGACGAGAAGGCCGCCATGATCGGCGGCACCCTCGGCGGGCTGCTCGGGTTCAGCGCGCCGGTTCCCGTCTGAGCACGGTCACGCCGGCGGGGCGCCGATCCCCCGGATGAAGATGTCGGCGAACGGCTTCGCCACGTCGCGCGCCGAGACGCTGCCACCCGCCTTCAGCCACAGGTAGGTGTAGTTGTGCATGCCCAGCCAGGCGCGGGCGGTGAGCCACGGTTCGACGTCGCGGAACTCCCCCGACTCGACGCCGGCCCGCAGCACCGCCTCGATGCGGCGCTCGTACTCGCGCCGTCGGGTGCGGAACTGCTCGGCGCGTTCGTCGGTGAGCGCGGGGAACTCGTGGAGGAACACCCAGACGTGGTCCGGGTAACGGTGGATCACGTCGAGCAGCTCGGTGCCGAGCATCTCGAGTTGCGCCGATGGTGAACCGCCGGCCGCGGCGACGCGGTCGGCTCCGAGCATCACCTCGTCCATGACGCGGTCGTGGATCGCGGCGAGGAGCTCCTCCTTGGACCCGATGTAGTAGTAGAAGGCGCCCTTGCCGAACCCGTTGACCTCGCACAGCTCGGCGATGCCGGTGGCGTGGTAGCCCCGTCGCGCGAAGACGGTCGCCGAGGTGTCGATGATCGCGTCGCGACGACCCTGCCACTTCGCGCTGCGTTGGGACTCGTCGCTCGCCGTGCTTCGCGCCATCGGCCCTGACCGTACCTTCCCGTTGACGTGCTTCAGCGCCCCTGCCACCGGGGCGGACGTTTCTCGGCGAACGCGACCAGTCCTTCGGTCGCGTCCTCCGACGTGAGCAGCTCGTCGAGCAGGTCGCGGGAGACCTGGCGCAGCGTGGCGTCGTCCTCCTGCTCGGCGGCGAGGACCACGCGTCGGCTGGCGCGCACCGCGAGCGGCGCGGCGGCGACGACCTGTTGCGCGACGCGAAGTGCCTCGTCGCGCGCCGCGCCGGGCTCGACCAGCCGGCTCACCAGGCCCAGCTCGTACGCGCACGCGTCGCGTCGATCGGCTCGCCGGTGAGGATCGCGTCCATCGCCACCGCGCGGCCGACCGCGCGGGAGGCGGAAGAGCCCGCCGGCCGCGGCGACGAGGTTGCGCCGCACCTCCGCCAACCCGAACGACGATCGCGTGGTCGCCACGACGACGTCGGCGGCGAGGACGATCTCGAGACCACCGCGGTTGCCAGGCCGTCGACCGCGACCACGATCGGCTTCGTGCGCTCGCGGTAGACGAAGCCGCCGAACCCGCCGCGCTCGGTGTCGAGCACGTCCGCCGAACCCGTCTCGCGGATGACCTTGAGGTCGGCGCCCACGCAGAAGACGGGGCGTTCCTGGTTTGCGGTGTCGGCGCAGAGGACCCCGACCCAGATTTCGGGGTCGTCCTCGAGGCGGTCCACGGCCGCTTCGAGACCCCGGGCCATCTCGCGGTCCACCGCGTTGCGCGCCTCGGCGCGGTTCAGGGTGACGACGGCGATGTGGTCGGCGGCGGAGTACAGGACGGCGGGCACGGGCCCAAATGTAGAGTGACTGGTCGGTACAAGCGAAGACCACGGCGGAGGACCATGGACCGGTACGGCTTCGAGGGGCGCGTCGCGGTCGTCACCGGCGCGGGCCGCGGCATCGGGCGGGCGTACGCCCGGCTGCTCGCCGAACGGGGCGCGAGCGTCGTGGTCAACGACCTGGGTGGGTCGATCGAGGGCGCAGGTACGGACGCCGGACCGGCATCGACCGTCGCCGCCGAGATCGTCGCCGCGGGCGGGGTCGCGGTCGCCGACACCAGCGACGTGGCGAGCGCGGCCGGCGCGGCGGTGCTCGTCGACACGGCGGTCCGGCAATTCGGACGCCTCGACGTCCTGGTCAACAACGCCGGCATCATCAGGTGGGCGGGCATGCCCGAGGTCGACGAGGACAACCTCGCGAGCCATCTCGCGGTGCACGTCGGCGGGTCGTTCAGCACCACGCGCGCGGCGTGGCCCCGGATGGTCGAACAGCGTTACGGCCGCATCGTCATGACCGGCTCGTCGGGGATGTTCGGGCTCCCGACCAACCTCTCGTACGCCACCGCCAAGGCGGCCGTGATCGGGATGACCAACAGCCTCGCCGCGGCCGGCGCCGCCCACGGCATCAAGATCAACGTCGTCGCGCCCGCGGCCATGACCGCGCATGGCGGGCCCGGGTGCCGACGACGCGCCCGAGGCGACGCCGATGGCGCCGGCCCTCGTCGCCCCGATGGTCGCCTTCCTCGCGCACGAGGACTGCCCGGTGAGCGGCGAGGTCTACGCCGCGGGCGCGGGTCGCTTCGCCCGCATCTTCATCGCCCAGACCGAGGGGTACGTGCACCCGACCCTCGAGCCGACGGTCGAGGACGTCGCCGAGCACTGGGGCGCGATCAACGACGAGTCGGGCTACTCGATCCCCACCGACCTCATCGACTGGTCGAACACGTTCCTGGCGCACCAGTCACGCTGACCAGTCACGCAGACTGGTCGCGCAGCTCCCGCTTGAGGACCTTGCCCGACGGGTTCCGCGGGCAGTGCGTCGATGAGCACCACGTCCTTGGGGACCTTGAACTTCGCGAGCTGGCTGCGACAGTGCTCGACGAGCTCCCCGGGAGTCGTCGTCGCCGCCGGCTCCACCACGACGTAGGCGACCGGAACCTCACCCCACCGATCGTCCGGGCGGCCCACGACGGCGGCCTCGAGCACGGCGCTGTGCTCGTACAGCACACGCTCCACCTCGGAGCTGGCGATGTTCTCACCGCCGGACACGATCATGTCCTTGAGCCGGTCGACGATGGAGAGGTAGCCGTCGTCGTCTCTCACACCGATGTCGCCGGTGTGGAACCAGCCGCCCGCGAACGCCGCGCTGGTCGCGTCGGGATCGCGCCAGTAGCCCTTGAACACCTTCGGGCCGCGGAGGACGACCTCGCCGCGCTCCCCCGCGGGTACCGGCTTCCCGTGCTCGTCCCAGATGTCGAGCTCGAGGTACTGACAGGGTCGCCCGACGCTCCCGAGCTTCGACAGCGTGCTCTCCCGGTCGAGGAACGTGTCGCCCGAGACGGTCTCGGTCAGGCCGTAGGCGTCGGCGAACCACGCCGCCGGGAACGTGCTGCGCAGCCGCTCGATGTACGGGATCGGCATCTTCTCCCCGCCGGCGATGATCGCACGGACAGACGAGAGATCCCGCGCTTCGATCCCGGGGACGTCGAGGATCGCACGGACCATGGCGGGCGCCGCCCACACGAGGGTCACCCGCGAGCGCTCGATCTCATCGACGACGCGCTCGGCGTCGAAGACGCGGTGGATGACGGTCGTCGCGCCCACCGCGATCATCGAGGTGGTGACGAGGTCGAGCGCACCGACGTGATACAGCGGTCCGCAGGCGAGGCCGACGTCTTCCGCGGTGAACCCGAACTCGGCGATGTGCGCGTAGTTCTTCCACGCCAGATTGGCGTGCGTGATCATCACGCCCTTCGGGCGCCCGGTCGTGCCCGAGGTGTACATGAGCCGGTGGAGATCCTCGCCCGCCGCCGCCACGCGGGAGCGCGGCGCGACGTCGACGCCGAGGTCGGCGAAGCGTTCCCAACCCGCGCTCGCCTCCGTCGAGGCGGCGTCACCGGCGATGCAGATACGGGCGAGCTCGCCGTCGAGACCGTTGGTCGCGTCGTTGGCCAGGTCGACGAGGTCGGCATCACAGACCAACGCGCGCGCCCCGGAGTGCTCGAGGATGAACCGCAACTCCGGCGCCGCGAGCCGCCAGTTGACCGGCATCGCGATCGCCCCGAGGTGGTTGGCGGCGAAGATCGTCGCCAGGAACTCCAGGTTGTTGTACGACAGCAGCCCGACGACGTCGCCGGTCCCGACGCCGCGCTCGTGCAGTCCGGCGGCCAGCGCGCCTGCCCATTCCGCCATCTCCCGGAAGGTGACGACGTCGTCGCCGAAGACGGCGATCGGTTTGCTCGGGGTCCGGCGCGCGTGGTGCTCCAGCACCCCGAACCAATTCATGTCCGGATGCACGGTCGCTCCCCCCTACGGTGCGGCGTAGCCGCCGTCGACCACGATCGCCGACCCTGTCGTCCAGCGGGACGCGTCGCTCGCGAGGTACGAGTAGGCGCCCACGAGATCGGCGGCATCGCCGAGCCCGAGTGGGTGCTTGGACGCGATCGCGTCGATCGCCTCCTGCGGCAGACCTTCGTGGATGCCCGAGAGGAACGTCCCGGGACAGACGCAGTTGACCCGGATCCCGTCGCGCGCGTACTCGACCGCCGCGACCTTCGCGAGCTGGATGACCGCGGCCTTGGTCGCGCAGTACGGCGCCGCGTGTGACCACGCGGTGAGCCCGGCGACGGACGCGGTGAGGATGATCGATCCGGACTGCTGCGCGCGCATGACCGGCACCGCGGCCCGGATGCCGTTGACGGCCCCGAGCACGTTGACGCGGAACGCGCGCTCCCAGTCCTCGGTCGCCAGGTTGTGGATGCGACCGTTCGGCGCCAGCACCCCGGCGTTGCTGATCAACACGTCGAGTCGCCCGAACTTCTCCGTCGCCGATGCGACGACCGCTTCGACCTCGCCGATCTCGCTCACATCGGCGGTCAGGGTCTCGACCGCGCCCCGGGTCCCGGGGAGGCCGTCGACGGTGCCCTGCAGCGACGACGCGCTGACGTCGCTCAACACGACATCGGTGTCCGGCTCACCCACGAACCGGCGCGACAGCGCGGCACCGAGGGTTCCGCCCGCACCGGTGATCACGACGACGCGCCTGGGCTCGTTCATACGAGCAGGTACCCGCCGTCGACGTTCATCACGGTGCCCGTGACGAACGCCGACGCGTCGGAAGCCAGGAACCGGTACGCGCCGACGAGCTCGGTGGGTGCTCCCCAGCGTCGCTGCGCGGTGTGGGCGAGCACGCCTGCGCCGAGCTCGGGGTTGTTCTTCCACGGCTCGACCAACGGCGAGTCGAACCAGCCCGGCGCGACCACGTTCACCGTGATGCCCGCGGGGGCGAGATCCAGCGCCAGGGCTTTCGCCAGGCCGACGAGACCGGCCTTCGAGGCGCTGTACGCCGCGAGCCCCTCGCGCGGGCGTTCCCCGAGGACGGAACCGGTGAAGATCAGCCGGCCGCCGTCGCCCATCACGCGGGCGGCGGCGCGCGCCCCGAGGAACGCGCCGGTGAGGTTGACGTCGAGGATCTCGCGCCAGACCGAAGGGGAGGTCTTTCGCGGCCCGGCCACGACGGGGGAGATCCCCGCATTGGCGATCCACACGTCGACGCCGCCCCATTCGGCGACGACGGCGTCGGCGACCGCCTCGTTGAATTCCTCGTCGGTCACCTCGCCCGGGAGCACGAGGGAGGGTCCGGGGAGCTCGTCGGCGACCGCCTTGAGGTCGGCCTCCGTGCGCGCCACCAGCGCCACCCGGGCGCCGTCCTGGGAGAACGCGCACGCGACCCAGCGGCCGAGGCCCCGGCTGGCGCCGGTCACCACCACCCGCTTCCCGGTCACGTCGCTGGACATCGCGCCCCCTGGTTTGTACCGGTCAGTACAATACACGCTTCATGTTCCGCGACACCGACCTCCTCGAGATGCACCGACGGATGCTCGTGATCCGCGGCTTCGAGGAGCGCGTCGCCGCGCTCTACCGCGACGGTGAGATCCCGGGGTTCGTGCACCTGTCGATCGGGCAGGAGGCATCGGCCGTCGGCGCGTGCTGGCCGCTCGACCCGACGGACGTGATCACCTCGACCCACCGCGGCCACGGCCACTGTCTCGCGAAGGGTCTCGACGCGCCCGGGATGTTCGCGGAGCTGATGGCCAAAGACGCGGGCACGAACCGCGGGCGCGGCGGCTCGATGCACATCGCCGATCCGACCATCGGCATCTTCGGCGCCAACGGGATCGTCGCCGCCGGTCTGCCGATCGCGGTCGGCGCCGCGACCGCGGCCCAGCTTCGCGCCGACGCCGCGGTGGTGGTGGCGTTCTTCGGCGACGGCGCAGTGGCGCAGGGCGCGTTCCACGAGGCGATGAACCTGGCCGCGGTGTGGAAGCTCCCAGTGGTCTTCTTCTGCGAGAACAACGGATACGCCGAGTTCTCGTCGGCATCGGACCAGCACGCGGCGTCGCTCAAACGTCGGGCCAAGGGCTACCGGGTCGACTACGTCGCGGTCGACGGCAACGACGCCGTGGCCACCGCATCGGTGATGTCCCGGGTGGTCGATGCCGTGCGCGCCGGCGACGGTCCTGCCATCGTCGAGGCCACCACCTACCGCTGGCACGGCCACTACGAAGGCGATCCCGAGCGCTACCGGTCCGCGGACGAGGTCCGGGAGTGGGAGGCACGCGACCCGTTGCTCGTGCACGCTCGCCGGCTCCGTTCCACGGGGATCACCGCCGACACGATCCACTCGCTCGAGTCGGCGGTGACGCAGGAGCTCGACGACGCCGTCGACTCGGCTCGGCGCCTCGACGCTCCCGCGCCCGCCACCTTGTTCGACTTCGTCACCCGCCCTCGCCCGGCGCGCGCCGAGCCGCCACCCGTCGAGAACGACGCGCCGATCTTCCGCACGATGGACGCGATCCGCTCGGCCCTCGAAGCCGAGCTCGCCGGTGACGACCGCGTGTTCGTCGCCGGCATCGACGTGGGCGCCGGGGGCAACGTGTTCGGGCTCACGCGGGGGCTCCATGATCGGTTCGGTGATCGCGTGCGCGACACGCCGATCTCCGAGACCGCGATCATGGGCCTCGGCGTGGGTGCGGCGATGGCGGGCATGCGCCCGGTGGTGGAGCTCATGTACCTCGACTTCGTCGGCGTCTGCCTCGACCAGCTGCTCAACCAGGCGGCGAAGTTGCCGTTCATGACCGGCGGGGCCGCACAGATGTCGTTGACGGTGCGGACGCAGTTCGGTGCCGGTCGCTCCTCGGGGAGCCAGCACTCGCAAAGCCTCGAGGCGTTGCTCGCGCACATCCCGGGCCTGACGGTCGTGATGCCGTCGACCCCGGCCGACACCTACGGACTGCTGCGGGCCACGATCCGGGACCCCAACCCCGTCGTCTTCATCGAGAACCGGCTGCTCTACGGCATGAAGGGTCCGCAGCCGCCGCCCGACCACATCCTGCCGATCGGCCGGTCGGTCGTCGTGCGTCCGGGCACCGACGTCACGGTCGTGTCGGTCTCCCGGATGGTCCACGAGGCGGTCGCCGCTGCCGAGCGCCTCGCCGGCGAGGGCATCTCGGTCGAGGTGATCGACCTGCGAACGGTGGCTCCGCTCGACATGGCGCCGATCCTCGAATCGGTCCACAAGACGAGCCGCATCCTGATCGCGCACGAGGCGGTCGTGCCCTTCGGCATCGGCGCCGAGATCGCGGCCACGGTCGCGCGCGAGGGGTTCTGGGATCTCGACGCGCCGATCGAGCGGATCGGCGCCGCGCCGACTCCCCCTCCGTACGCACCCACCCTCGAGCACGCGTGGCTGCCCGATCGGGACGACATCGCCGACGCCATCCGGCGTCTCGCCGCCGCCTGAGCCGCAGATCAGCCGCGCATCAGGGCTTCACGTAGCGGTCGAGCTCGCGCTGCATGTTCAGCAGGTTCATCTCCTGGCGGTGACTGAGTCGCAATCCCTGGCAGCCCCACGAGTGGAGTCCGGCCTGGACCTCCGGCATGTTGGCGAAGTCCTGACCGGGGATCACGCCCCATGCCTGCGGATCGTCGAAGTCGGCGGTCTCGCGCACGAGCGTGGGCGGGTCGGCCGTCGGCGAGAACAGCCGCAGGGCCCACATGTCGAAGATGCACGAATCAGGGTCGTCCCCGTTCGGCCGCGCCCGGTACATGAAGCAGTTGGCGAGGCTGACGAGCATCACCAGGTTCGGGAACACGGAGAACACGCCGGTGCCCTCGGCGCGTTGCTCGGGTGTCAGCTCCGGGAAGCGGATGCCGTCCTCCACGCGCGTGCTCGGCGACCAGCCGGGAGAACTCGGCGGCGGCCGACGAGCCCTCCGGGATCTCCATGGTGCGCAGGCGTTCGGCGGCCTCCATGTCGGCCTCGGAGTAGAGGCCACCCTCGAACGAGCGGCCGAGATGCATCACCTGCTGGTACAGCAGCTCGCGGTCGTCCCACTGCTCGGGCGACAGGCCGAAGCGCTTCGACGGCCCGGCGCCCCGAACGGTGACGTAGCGGGCGTGGCCGTTGGGGAACTGCTCGTAGCGCATGGCGGTGTCGTCGGACCACTGCAGCAGCTGCGGATGCGTGCCGTAGTTGTGGTACCCCTCGTGGAACGCGTCGAGCGCGGCCTTCCAATTCGCCGGGAGCACGGTGGTGCGGTACCAGAGGAACCTCATGTCCTCGAGGTGGTACGGGTCGAAGGACTGCTGCAGCGGGGCCAGGTGATCGTCGAGCGGGCAGCGCGTCGGCGTCGGCGCAGATCCACACGAAGCCCCACCGGCGTTCGCAGCGGATCTCGCCGAGTTGCAGACCCGGAGCGTCGAGCGAAGCCACGCCGAAGTCGTCGGGGTCGAGCACGAACGCGCACGAACCGTCGAGGTTCCACCGCCATCCGTGGAAGGGGCAGGTGATCTCGCCGTCCGGGAGTGCGCCGCACCCGTTCGCCAATCGGGTACCACGGTGGCGACACGAGTTGTAGAAGGCCCGGATCTCGTCGGCCCCGGCGCGTACGACGAGGATCGACTGGTCGGCGATCCGGTATTCGACGAAGTCACCCGGTGCGGCCAGCTCCTCCTCGCGACACGCGACCTGCCACGTGCGGGGCCAGAGCCGGGCGTGCTCGAGCTCGGTGAAGGCCCGGGACGTGTAGCGCTTGGACGGGATGAAGTCGGGTCCGAGGTCCCACGCCGGGTCCCACCCGGGGCGTGCGAGCGGGATCCGTCGGTCCGTTGGAGGTCCACCATGACAGCAACTCTCCCCCGCCGCGGCCTCCCTCGACAAGACGACGAGCTCGCGCCGGCGCGATATTGTACCGACTGGTCGCCCGGTAGCGCTCCGGGCCGTGTTGGGGGGAACCTTGCGATTCTCACGAGTCTCGACGATGGTGATCGCGGTGATCGCGGTGGTCGGCGCCACCTTCTCGGTCGCCGAAGCGCAGAGCGCCAAGCCCAAGGCGGACGACGTCGGCATCACCGCGACCCAGATCCGTCTGGCCGTCATCGCCGACGTCGACACGCCCGTGGCACCCGGAGTGTTCCAGGCGTCGGTCGACGCGATGAACGCGTGGGCGAAGGTGGTCAACCAGGGGGGTGGGCTCGCAGGTCGCAAGGTCGTCATCGACTTCGTCGACTCGAAGCTCAACCCGAACGAGACCCGTAGCGCCACCATCAAGGCGTGCGCCGACGACTTCGCGATGGTCGGTGGCGAGGCGTTGTTCCTCAACAACGTCGACGACATGGTCGCGTGCGAGAACGCGGCCGGTCAGGCGATCGGGATCCCCGACGTCCCCGGGCTGGCTCTCGACCCGGCCCAGCAGTGCTCGCCGGTCACCTACGTGATCATCGGGCGTGGTCCGGCCTGCGCGACCAAGAACGACCACCCGCAGACGTACATCGCACAGCAGGGTGACGCTCGCTACTACCTGAAGAATTACAAGGACCTCCACGGGATCTGGACGATCCCGGCCGATCTCAAGTCGACCAAGGACTCGCTGCTCCCGACCTACCAGGCTGCCATCGACCTCGGCATCAAGGAGGACGGGAAGGGCATCTACGACGTCTTCCAGCGCGATCCGCAGAGTGCGATGACCCCCGTCGTGCAGGCCATCAAGCAGAACAACTCGACCTTCGCGTACAGCGGGAGCGACAAGATGCTCGACCTGCGCAAGGAGGCCACCCTGCAGGGCGTCACCTCGGTGAAGGTGTGGGGTTGCACCCAGGCGTGCTACTCCCAGGCCTTCGTCGATCAGGGCGGCAGCGACGTCGAGGGCACGCAGAGCGTGATCACGACCTTGCCGTTCTACACCGAGTACAAGAGCAACCCGACGATGAAGAAGCTCGTCGCCGCGGTCGGCGGGATCAAGAAGGTCGACAGCAACGCGGTCGCCTCCTGGCTCGCCGCGCTCCTGTTCCAGGACGCGGTCGGCAAGGCGACGGCCAACGGCGCCACGCTGTCTCGCGAGTCGCTCTTCGGCGCGCTGAAGCAGGAGCACGCCTTCGACGCCGACGGCATCATGGGCGCCACCGACGTCGCCAACCACATGCCTCCGCGCTGCATCGTGATGACGCAGGTGAAGAACGGCAAGTTGGTGCGCACCTACCCGTCGAAGCCCGGCACGTTCGACTGCAACAAGAAGAACCTGCGAGAGATCAAGATGGACCTCGGCTGAGACCAGTCGTCGGCGCCGGGCCGCGACCGCGGAGGAGAGGAACGCACCATGACCTCGCAGCACGAGCGAGCGACCGACGAGGGCGTGCTCGATCCGTGGGTCGCCGAGTGGGTGGCCGCGAATCCCGAACGCGCCACGCCGATGGTCGACCTCCCGCCGGAGCTGCTCGAGCTCGCGCGAGGACCGGTCGGATTCCCGCCGACCCGCGAGATCGCGAAGATCGCCGACGACGACGTCGACGGTGTGCCGATCCGGATCTATCAGGGCGAGGGCGTCCCGACCGGGCTTGTCGTGTACTTCCACGGCGGCGGTTACGTGCTGGGCAGCATCGGCCTGATGGACAACGTCGCCCGCGAGCTCACGCACGCCAGCGGGGCTGTCGTCGTGTCGGTCGGGTACCGGCTGGCGCCCGAAGACCCGTACCCGGCGGGGCTCGACGACTGCGAGCAGGTGACCCGGTGGGCGTTCGCGAACGCCGAGCAGTTCGCGGTGTCGCCGCAGGCCGTCGCGGTCGCCGGCGAGAGCGCGGGGGAAACCTCGCGGCCGCGGTCGCGCTCCGGCGCCGGGACGCGGGCGACGCGCCGCCGGCCGGCCAGGTGCTCATCTACCCGCAGGTGTCCGGCACGACCACCTACCCGTCGGCGGTGGAGTTCGACGGCCTCGTCATCGGCCGCGCGATCGGGGCGAAGTACTGGGAGGCGTACAGCGGAGGACGCGACCTCGACGACGACCCGTACGCCGTGCCGCTGCGCGCGCCGCGTCTGGATGGACTCCCACCCGCGCTCGTGGTGGTCGGCGGTTGCGACATGTTGCGTGACGAGGGCCGTGCGTACGCAGCCCGCCTGCGTGAAGCGGACGTCGACGTCGACGAGGTCTGTTACGCCGGGCAACCGCACGGCTTCGTCAACTTCGACTTCCCCGCCGCGGGCCTTGCGTTCGACCACATCGGCACCTGGCTCCAGGCGACCCTCGCGCGTTCTCGCTGAGCGACCGGGGCGGTGCCGACGCGGGCGTTCAGCAGCCCAACGTACGGGCGATGACCATGTGCTGGATCTCGTTGGTACCTTCGCCGATCTCGAGCACTTTCGCGTCGCAGTAGAAGCGGGCCACGGGCGTCTCGAGCATGTAACCGAGGCCGCCGTGGATCTGGACGGCCTCCGACGCCGCCCACACCGCGACGCGGCTGGCCTTCAGCTTCGCCATCGACGCCTCCTTGAGGAAGGGCTGGTCGGTGTCCCGGAGGTACGCGGCGCGGTAGGTGAGCCACCGTGCCGCCTCCAACTCGGTGGCGATGTCCGCGAGCTTGAACTGCACCGCCTGGAACTTCGAGATCGGCTGCCCGAACTGGTGGCGTTGCTTGGCGTAGTCCGTCGCCAGGTCCAGCACCGCCTGGGTCAGGCTGAGCGACAGCGCGGCGATCGAGATGCGGCCGACCTCGAGCGTCCCCAGGAACTGGCCGAGCCCCATCTCCGGATCGCCGACGAGGTGCTCGTCGGGCACGAAGACGTCGTCGAAGAACAGCTCGCGGGTGTCGAGGCCGCGCCAGCCGATGCCCCGCATCTTCGCGCCCATCGTGAACCCCGGGGTGTCCTTCTCCACGACGAAGGTCCCGAACCTCGGGCCCTCCCCCTCGGCCGAGTGGGTCCGGGCCAGCAGCGTGACCCCGAACGACATGTCGGTGCCCGCGTTGGAGATGAACGTCTTGCGGCCGTTGATCAACCAGCCGCCATCGTGGCGTTCCGCCCGGGTGGTGATCCCGCGCGCATCGGAGCCCGCGTCGGGCTCGGTCAGGCCGAACGCTCCGAGAACGCGTCCCTCGGCCAGCGGCCGCAGCCAACGCTCGCGCTGTCCGTCGTCGCCGAACCGGTACAGCGGCAGCGAGCCGATCGTCACGTGCGCCTGCCACGCCGCGGCCACCGACTGGTCCGCCAGGCCGATCTGTTCCATCGCGGCGACGAAACCGACGGTCGACATGCCGATCCCGCCCCACTCCTCGGGGATCAGCATGCCGAGCAGCCCCAGCTCGCCCATCTCCCGGAGCAGGTCCGTCGGGCAGCGCGCCTCCTCCCATGCCACCGGCGCGCGCGCGCGCGATCTCGTGCTGCGCGAAGTCGCGAGCGAGGCCCACGAGGTCGCGTTCCGACTCGGTGAGTGAGAAGTCCACGAACGGATCCTATTGGACCGACCGGTACAACACCCTCGCCGGCTCAGCCGCTCGTCGAGGGAGCGTCGGCCAGCAAGGGGATGACCCTGGGCAGGTCGAAGGTGGTGCGGATCCCGGGCCTCGCGTCGCACACTGCCGCTATGGCGTTGACGGCGGGATGCGCGGTGAACCCGGGCGACACCTGCGGGTAGCGCTCCGGTTCCACCGGGAACCGGATCTCGAGGTCGAGCGGCGTGTCGCCCGAGACCTGGACCCGCCAGCCGGTCTCCCGGAGGTCCCAGGCGGGCTCGAGATCGGTGGTGACGTACCAGTTGGCACGGAAGCGCAGCAGCGGCTCCCCCCGCCGAAGACCGGTCGCGACCGGGCGCTGGGCGGCGACGGTCCCGGCCTCGACCGTGCCGGCGGCGATCACGACGTCTCGGGTGGCCACGGCGATCTCACCTCCCGATTCGACGGAGTCGATCGGCAGACCGATGGCGTCGGCCAGGGCCGAGAGCGACGGGCCGAAGGCGCGTGCGATGTAGCCGAAGCGCCGGACATCGAACCGGCCCGGGTCGGTGCCGAAGCCCATGAGATGGAACAGCATCTCGGGCGAGTTCCGGGACGACATGTCGGCGAACTCGTCGATCTGCAGCAATTCGAGGCTGCGCTCCATCGACAACAGGGTCAGCGGCAGCGCCTCGGTGATGAACCCCGGGCTGCTCCCGGTCGAGTGGATCGAGGTACCGCCCTTCGCGGCACGCTGTCCTCGACTCGTCGACGGACGGCCGGGTCCATGCTCGCCGGGCGGTGGAACTCGCCGAGCGTCGTCACGATGTTGGCACCCGATTCGAGGATGCGGCACACGTCGTCGAAGTCGCAGCCCTGCTGCATGTAGAGGACGCAGTCGGCGCCGACGGCAAGGACGTCGTCGATCGAGTTCGTCGCGACCACCCCGGTCGTCCCCACGCCGCAGAGCTCACCGGCGTCTTTCCCGGCCTTGTCGGCCGAGTGCACGTACAACCCGACGAGCTCGAGTCCCGGGTGCTCGATCACCGCCCGCAACGACTTCGTCCCGATGTTCCCGGTCGCCCACTGGACGACGCGGGAAGGCGTCTCGCTCATGCGGTCTCCTCGTCTCGATCTCGCCGTGCTCGCTCGTCGATGTCGGTCATCCGCCTCGTCGCCCGAGGACGTCGCGGCCGGCATCCGCGCTCCGGTCGCCGGCGATCGCGGTCGCGGGTTGGTCCCAGTGGTCGAGGTCGACGACGTCACCGAGAGGGCGGCGGCGGACGGGGCCGTGGTGGCCGCGGGGCCAGCCGATGACGGCGTGGGCGACGAGCAGCCAGCCGGCGGGGAGTCCGATGGCGTCGCGCAGCAACTGCTCGCCGCCGTACGCGGCCCAGCTGGTGAGGCAGGCGCCCAGGCCCTGGGCGCGGGCGGCGAGCAGGAAGTTCTGGACCGCAGGGTAGATGGAGCCGCCGAGCAGGATCTCCGACGCGGTGTCGTAGCCGAAGGTGGCGAAGGCCACCGAGGTGAGCTCGCCGGCGCGGTCGTGCAGCTCGTAGGTGGCGCGGTTGTTGCGAGCTCGCCGGCTGGTGTCGTCATCGGCGGGGCGGGTCATCCCATAGACCGGCTCGATCACCTCCAGGGCCCGGCGGGCCGCCTCGGCGACGACCGCACGCTGCTCGGGTGAGCGCAGGACGATGAACCGCCAGGCCTGGGCGTTGGCGCCGTTCGGCGCCCAGGTGGCCGCCTCGAGGCAGCGGCGGAGCGTCGCGTCGTCGACGGGCTCGTCGGTGTAGCGGCGGATGGTGCGGGCGGTGGCCAGCACCTCCCACACGTCGTCCGAGGCTGGCATCCTCGCTCCTCGTTGTCGATGGTCCGTACGAGACGAAGACCGCATTGTTGCGCAACTCGGGGTGGCAGCCCTTCCCGCGCGACGCCGTCGCCTCGGTCAGGTGCCGGTTGGACCGCGAGGGGTGCTCGCCGGTGAGGGTGGAGCGGGAGGCCCTGCTCACCGTTCTCCAGCCGGGCCGACGAGGGTCAGGCCTGCGCGATTCGGACGAGGTTGCCCGAGGGGTCGCGGAACGCGCAGTCGCGCGCACCCCAGGGCTGGGACACCGGCTCCTGGAGCACCTCGGCACCCGACGCCCGGACCTTCTCGAACGTGCTGTCGAGGTCGTCGGCCCGGAAGATCGCCGCCTGCAGCGACCCCTGTGTCACCAGCGACAGGAGGGCGTCGCCCTCCGCCTGCGAACGACCGCCGTGCGGCTGGAACAGGACGATGTCGACGTCCTGGCCCGGGGCACCGACGGTGACCCAGCGGAATCCGTCGGACGCGACGTCGTTGTGGACCTCGAGGCCGAGCGCGTCGCAGTAGAAGCGGAGCGCGGCGTCGGGGTCGTGTACGGGGACGAACATCGAGGAGACGGTGACTGCCATGCGAAGAGCGTAGGAGCACCGACCCGTCGCGTGCTTCTCCGATCCTGCTCGGTGGGAGGGCCGGTCGGTGGCCCTCAGACGGTGACGGTGGTACGGCGCGGTCGAGTCACGACCATGCTCACGCACGACGGAACGGCCTCGCTGTCGCGGTGGTCACGCGCGCGGTACTGCGACGGCGTCTCGCCGACGATCTCGGTGAAGCGCGAGCTGAACGAGCCGAGCGACGTGCAGCCGACGGTCATGCAGGTGTCGGTGACCGACATCCCCTGGCGCAGGAACGCCTTGGCGCGCTCGATGCGGCGGGTCATGAGATAGGTGTACGGCGTCTCGCCGTACGCGGCCCGGAATTTGCGAGAGAAGTGCGACGGCGACATGAGCGCGGCACGCGCCATGGCCGGGACATCGAGGGGCTGCGCGTACTCGCGGTCGATGAGGTCGCGCGCCCGGCGCAGGTGCACGAGGTCGGCGATCTCCTCCGGCGTCATACCGAAGACGGTACGCGACCCATGAGAAGCCCACCGACCCGATCGGGACGCGGCTTGCCCGCGTAGGGATGGACCCGATTGCCCGTCGGGTCGGTCAGCAGGCGTATTGCCTTGTCGCGCATCCCGGCGTCGACATGGCACTCGTACACGTCGAGTGGCTCGTACGGCGAGAGTTCGATGCGTGTTCCGTGTTCCGCTTCGTCAGGCCCCTACCCCGAGCCGGACGGTGCCGTGGTCGTCGCCGCATCGGTCGTGAGCCCGACGCTCCGGGGAATCAGCTTGCTGATGGTCGGCTTGCCGTTCTTCGGAACCGGCACGAACTTGCCGTCTTCGACTCGCAGACTCCACCCACATTGGGTGGGGGGAGGTTTGCCGAAGTTCTCCTTGCTGATGTCGACGGGCTGGCAACCCAGGCCGGCGGCGTCCCACGTGCCCAGCGCCTTTGTGCTGGTGATGAAGCCGCGTCCGTGTGGGTTGTTCGCCCGCGGCCTCGAGTCCGGCGATGGCGAGGTCGGCGGTGAGGTAGCCGGTGTACTGCCCGAAGTCGGGCACGCCCGTGTACCGCGCGGTACTTCTTCAGGTCGGCCTGGAATTGCTTCGTCGCCTTCGTCTCGAGCTCGACGGGCGCCCACCCCTGCGCGAACAGGACCTCGGGCCCCAGCTGCTTGGCGATGGGTTGGTCGAGGAGGTCCTGGCCGTAGCCGGTTGCGAGCAACGCCACCTTGAACTGCAGGCCGGACTGGGCGGCGGCGGTGAGGATCGCGAAGTTCGTGGAGGACTGGAGTGGCAGGAACACGCCGTCGGCGCCCGCGTTCTTCATCCCGAGCACGAGTGGGCCCACGTCGGTGGTGCCGAAGTCGACCGCCGTGTTGGTGTACACCGCCTCCAGTCCCATCGCCGGGACCGTGTACTTCTGGAAGCTCTTGGTGGCGGCGACCGACGACGGCGAGACGGCATATCCGAGCGCGGCGATCTTCGTCGCCCCGAGCTGCTTCAGGGACGAGCCGGGGCTGAAGTACGCCGCTCCGGGCTGCGGCCCGGCATTGCCGAACAAGGAGATGAGATCCTCGTTGCCGGGTTGACCGTACTCGTTGCCGTCGTATCCGCCGCCGACCATGGGAACATCGTTCTCGAGCAGGTACCGGTACCCGAGGAACGCGAACGACGAGTCGTTGACGACGGCGAACACTTTCCGGACCTGTACCAACTCCTGCACGGCCTGCAGGTTGTTCACGGCACCGCCGTCGTCGATGGTCTCGGTGACGATCTTGCGCCCGTGTACCCCACCGTGCGCGTTCTGGCGATCGACGCGGGCCTGGAACGCCTTCACAGCGTTGTGGAAGACGGAGCCGGCGACGCCCGTCTCGGAGGAGATGAAGCCCAGCTTGATCTCCTTGGCGGTCACCCCGGTCGAGTCACCGCCGGAGGCAGCCGTTCCCGCCGAGGTGAGTCCGGTCATCAGCGCCGCGACGAGCAACGCGACGATCACGGGGCGGTCGATCGATCGCCGACGGAACCTCCGCGCCCTTCGGCCACGCATGGAACCTGGCATCACTTCAGTGGATACGTCGAAGCCATACCGGCGGTCGATCTCCCCAGTGACCACTGCGACGTCCTCCTCGTCGCGGCTCACCATGCGGATCAGCCCCCGCTGCGCTGCTGACAGCAATCCCACACCGGAATACTTGCCGAACGCGTGCCGCGTGCGCTTCCCGACCTTCGGAGACGCAACCGGCGGAAGCCGCAACAACATCCCCGGCCGGGCTCGACTGCCGGCCCAGAGCCGGGAACTCCGTGGCGACTCACAGACCACGACGAGGTCGAACGCCGCGGCCTAGGGCGGCACAGTCGCCGGGAGGAGGTGACGCTCGAGCACCGCGTCGACGCTGAAGCGACCGGCTCCGAACACGGCGATGACGAGCGCGAGGGTGCCGAGCGCGAGGTTGAGCTCGTACCCCGATTTCGTCCCGGTCGCGTTGATCCCGTTCGCCCAGGTGACCGTGATGATCGCCATCATCATGTCGACGAAGATCGCTGTGCCGGCGAGCCGCGACAGGAGGCCGACGGCGAGAGCGACGCCTCCGAAGAACTCGATGACGCCGCCGAGGACTGCGAAGAACGTCCCCGGATCGAGATGGGCCGTGTTCGCGAAAAACTGCGCGGATTGATGAATTCCCGGGCCGCCGAACCACCCGAAGAGCCTTCTGGAGCCGTGGTAGACGAAGATCCAGGCCAGGACGACACGCACCGCGACGAGCACGCAGTCGGCGGCGCGTGGCGCGGTACGGGTACTCGAGAGTGCCGCCAGGAACGCACGGCCGCGAGAGTGCCGCGTGGAGACGGTCGTCGTCACCATGCGACGACCTCACGACCTTCGAGAACTTCGGCGCCGTCGCCGGGTCGCGGCGCCACCGTGACCACCCGCGACTCCTCGGCCCGCCCGCGACGGCGAGCACCTTCCGACCGGATTGGCGGTAGGTCGGTGAGCTCGTGCATGGGCCGGAACGGGGCGACCAGCTGTGCGGCGAAGACCGACAGGTGGTGTGCCCGCGGTGTCGCGTGCTCGACGACGAGCGGACGACCGGGCAGCCCGGTGTCGGCCTTGATCGTCTCTGCGGTCGGGAACACCGCCCGCCCGAAGAGCTGATCCCAGATCGTGAGCGCGAACCCGAGATTGACGTCTTGGGGTCCGTCGAGCAGGTGATGGACTCGGTGATAGTTCGGGCTGACCAGGACCCGATCGAGCGGTCCGAACCCCAACCGCGTGTTCGAGTGCGCAAACGCGACGAGAGTGGCGTAGACGACGAGGACCGTGACCGACATCGCGCCATTCGCGAGCAGTACCGACTCCGGGAATCAGCGCGACCAGGTACGACAGGTGGATCAGTGGATGGGTTCGGAACACCGTGAGGACGCTCAGGTCCTCTTGCGAATGGTGCAGCTCGTGAAATCGCCACAGCATGCGCACCCGGTGATTTGCGAGGTGCACGAACCAGTTGCATGCGTCCATGACCACGACGATGGCAAGGATCGCTCCCCATCGCGGCAACCCACCGACCCGCGGTAGGACGATCCACGGCGCCGCCGTACGGACGACCGCGACGAACGAGAGCGTGAGTGCCGTCACGAGTGGCACCAGGATGGTCGCGTTCAACACGGCGAACAGGAGATCGTGGCGATGCCCACGGGCGACGAGCGGCCGCGGCTGGGCGGGCCACACCCGCTCCACGACGAGGAAGATCCCGATGACGGCCAGCGTCACCGGGCCGGCCACCACCGCACGCAGACTCGTCGCCGAACCGGCGAAATCTGCGCCACGCCAACCCATCGCCCATCCGACCGCGACGAGGAGCACCGCCGCGGCCGCGAACGAGCAGGCGGGCAGGTAGACACGCGACGAGAGCGCAGACCGCGGCACGCGGGTCGCCCGACCTCGATGCTCCGTTGCTCCCGGAGCGCGGTGCCGGGAAGGTGCGATTACGAGCGAGGCCATGACACCGCCCCCAGCACCGTGCTCGGCATCAGAACGCCGTTCCGCCCGTGCCCGCGTTCGTGTTCGTCGAACCGGAATGCGACTTCGCCGTCACCACCGTGTGCCACTTCCCCCACTTGTCCTTCAGGTTTCCCTTGACCTGACCGGGCTTCGTGTCCTTCGCGAACCAGTGCAGCGGCTTGCCCGCGTAGGTGATCTGCATGGCGCCGTCGGACGTTGCCATCGTGCCCAGCTTCGCGGCATCGACCCCGGGACCTGCCGTCGGCGAGCTGACGCCCTGAGCCAGGACGACCGGCGGCCATGCCTTCAGGCACTTGCCGGTACACGGAGTCTCGCTGGGCTTCAAGGCGTACACCGTGGTCCCGGCCACCAGGATCGTGCCCGACTTGGCATGCTTCGCGGTCGAGATGACCGTCGCGGTCTTCGGGCTCGTCGCAGCTGCGGCCACGCCCGGCGCGAAGGCCACCGCGGACAGCCCGCCGACCGTCACCGCGACGGTCAGGACGCTGTCCAAAGGCATTTCGCCAACTCGCTGCTCGCTGGATGCATGTTCGCTGCATGTCGTCACTCCTGGTCCTCGCGGGGTGCGATGTGATGTACGGGCGCAGGCGCTGAAGAGATTGCCTTTCGATGCGTGTGCGTCAGAAGGAACTGCAGCCCAGGGCCGGGGGACGCCCCGGGCTGCACCACGTGCCCCAGGGCGGGGTTCCGGGGAGCGCGGAGATCTCACGTTGGGTTCTACGGTCCGACGCGCCCGAGGGATTGCGCGATCGGACGCAGTGCAATCCGGGAACGCGGCCTACACGTACTACCGGCACGTTGCCGCGCTCCGGTGTCCGTGTGCACGTGGCCGACGGGCGTCTCGTCGTGCTCGACCGCTTCCACCGCGTGCTCTTCGTCGCCACGAACACCGGCTCCGGGTCGAGCTGACGACCGAGTCGAGTCGGCAGCGGGACCGGCGCGTCCAGCTACGGAGCGCGTCGCGTCCACTGGTGCCGCCACGCGTGACGAGCGGAAGCTTCAGCAGCCAGACGAGTTCTGCATCGAGCGGCCGCAATCGAGTTCGCTCGGCTTCGGAGAGAAAGTGAACATTGCGCGACCGCGCCCTGCCGTCTCGAGCCCGATCACGGGGTCGGCTCTGACGCGGAGCGTGCCGGTCGACCCGCACATAGCTGCCTGATGTGTCGCGCTCACGCCTCGAGCACAGATCGGCGCACCGAACGTTCACGCGAGTTCCAGCGCAGACCGCCCAGAACGGCACGAGTGTGTGCCCCCGAGTCGTCGACCAGCCGCTCGCTGATCTGTGTGTCATCGACGGTGGCTGAGCGCACTGGGCAACTGTGCGGGCTCAGCTCCAGACGCCAGCGAGAGCGTCGCCGAGGAGCTTCGCTCCGAGCAGGAGCAAGATGACCATCATTATTGTCGCGTTGTTGTCGGTCATGAATTGTTCGACGGCCGCGAGCGGACGCTCGGCCGTCGTCGGTGCAGCGAGGTAGAACACGACCGCGCCGGCGACGGTGAGAGAGCCAATGACAACGAACGTTGCGACGGCGATGGCTGTGTCAGTTCCGTTGAGCCCTGAGTTGGCGATGGCCGCGGAAGCCGCGAGCGTCAGGGCCAGATTTTTGGGATTGGCGGCAGAGAGAGTCGCGCCGAGAAGGAGCGCCTTCATCGGCGAGAGCGAGTCGATCGACGCCATCCAACTCGGCATCGCTGTCGTTTCACCTCGCCTCGGTCTCTTCTTCCACTGCCTCCCGGCCATCACCAGAAACAGGGCCCCGATCGCGGCCATGATCCAGTTCACTCCAGTCGCGACATCACTACCGGGGTCGCTGGCACTGCTCGCGATGACCACGACGATGACGCTGACCGCGGCCAGCCCGGCAACCCAACCTGCCGCGAACGTGGGCCCACTACGCCGAGCGTGCGAGCTGTCGAGTACGAGAACGACCGCGACGATCGGGATCGGACTGAGCGCGACCGCGACCGCGGCTGGCAACAATTCGCCGATGGCCTGGGTGAGCACAGCCGAAGCCTCGCAGACATCGACTCGCCGGGTCTGGTCCGAGACGGAGCCGGGCGCGCCAGAACTGTCAGTGAGGATGGGTCGGGCCCGGGTTGTGGGGTCCACCGTGGTGTTGGTGGTGGCTTGTACGTTCCGGTCGGACGCGTGTTGATCGTCGACGTGGGTCTGGAATTGGGCACGCCCCGTTCCGGAGGGTGATCGATCTTCCTGCAGCAACAGGTTGATCGTCACGGTCTCCTTCCCGGGACGTGCGTGCCACCCCTCGAACCGTTGAAGCAGCAGAAGGGATGGTGATGACCATCGTAGAGAGCACGCGCCTGATCACGGGTGGAGACCATGCCCTCTGGCGGATCGTGTTCACCCGCATGGCCGGCGACGAACGCACCCGCAAATACGTCGCCCGTCGACTCGCCGAAGGACGCACCACCCGCGAGATCATGCGCGCCCTCAAGCGCTACGTCGCCCGCGAGCTCTACCCCCACCTCGCGGGCGACTGACCAGATCTGGAGTGGCGGGCCTGGCCCACGAATGCCCCGACGCCACGGCTGTCCTTCGAACGAACCGCCGGCCCGCCACACCCGAGCACGTTCGGCACCGCATGGCCTGATAAGAGCTTGCCCTCACCCGAGTGGCCCATCACTGGTCTGCCAGCACCGCCGAGAGACACCCTTGACAAGACATAGGAGCGTCGATCTGCTCGGGGGACATTGGCGCACGCGGGGGTGGACGAACGTTCACGGCGCGCCACCTCCCTGACCCGTCCCGCGTCGAGCAACTCCGCCGCCCTCACCGGGCGGCTTCGACGCGCCCGCGAATGGTTCAGAGCAACCAGCTGTCACGTCGCGCCCACCGGAGCGCGAGCAAAACGCGTCTCACGGACCCCGCAAGGCCGAGACCTACGCCGCGAAGACGCCGACGGCAGGCTCAGCGAGCCAATTCCGTCGGCGCGAACGTGGAGTTCCGTCGGCACCCAGAGTGGAGGTGATCGGACTTGAACCCACGACTTCTACGTTGCGAACGTAAATCGTCACAACTCGCTGATCAGCACATTCGGGTGTTCCGCAGGTCACGCCGAGTTTCGCAGTGTCCCCGAGTGACCGTGGTTGACCGCGTTTGACTCTCCGTTGTGGTGCACGTGTGGTACACCTCAGGGACGGCGATCGAGTTCGACGAGGAAATCGGCGGGCGAAAGCACCGGCACCCGTCCGGCGAGTTCGAGAACATCGCGGTCACCCGAGATGATCATCGCTTGCTGGCTTTCCGCGAGGGCGATCAGGTAGTCGTCTCCGGGGTCGGGTGACCGGACGCTCGGCGGGTTGTTCGGATCGTCGACGATCCGCGCGCCGCGGCGAAGCAAGTCGATGAACTCGATCGCCTCGGAAGGCTCGACCCGCTTCCGCAGCTTTGGATAGGAGAGGGCACGTTCGAGTTCGGCGAGAAGCTGGTCGGACACGATCAGCTCGAAGGCTCCGTCGAGCCACGCGTGGAGCACGAGCGCGGGGCTGCCATCCCGCGAGATGAGCGCGGAGATGAGCACGTTGGGATCGAGGACGGCACGCACCCGCAGGGATCAGCGCTTGCGCCTGGAGGCGTGTTGTGCCTCGAGCGCGAGTTCAACCGCCTCGGCTTCCGGAAGATCGTTGCGCGCCCAGAGCCGGTCCAAGAGCTCGAGGCCGAGGTCGCGCCGGAGGGCTTCCTCGATCACCTCGCTGTCCCCCTTGCCGGACCGAGCGGCCCGGACCTTCACCGCTCGAAGCACGTCCTCGTCGATCGTCAAGGTCGTTCGCGTCTTTGACACAACAGCATCATAGCATTTCGATGCCATGACGTCGCAGCGATCAACCCATCTTCACGGACGGGCGCTCTCCCTCGAGTCCGCCTGAAGGTGCCGGACGAGGATCCGACGCCGCGATGGGTTCGCCCGTGGCCCGTGCCCGAGCCAACGGACTGGTCACCACCGCCGCGAGGCGGACCCCGGCGAACGTCTCCCCGAGTGCACGGGCCTCCCGAAGGCCCACGGCATCGAGCGGAGGATCCAGCCGCCCACGGAGCACGCTCGCCGCATTGAGCGCCGTCTGCCCGTGCCGTACCAGGTACACGGTGCCATCAGCCGCCATCATTCGCTCGTCGCCTGCTCGGCGAGCACACGGTCGGCGACCTCGAGGGCACGCGAGTCGGCGGTGAGGTGGCGATCGCGCTCCTGTTCGGTTGCGTAGCGACGCTCGTCGGCGTGCGCGCGGCTTCGAGCATCGCCGCGATCTCGTGATCGAGCTCGGCCTGCATTGCCTGCTCGAAACGGCGTCGGACCGTGTCGAGGCGTTGCGCGAGGTCCCACCGCGCCCGTCCGGCGTGCTTGTCGAACTCTCTGATGAGCTCGCGTTCCACGCTCGCCAGCATGCGCCGGCGCACGACACTTGCCGGCAAGAGACGGCGGGCCGCTCGCCCGAAGCTCTCACTGGTCGAACCAACGTGGACGAACAGATAGAAGAAGCGCTCCCGCTCCTCGGCCACCGCCGGGATCGTGAGCGTCGGAAGTTCGACCGCGAGGAGATCACTCACCGCGCTCGCAGGGCATTCACGCGGTCCTCGGTGCGGGCCCGGAACCGTTCGGCGAGGTCCTGCCACGCCGCTTCGGTCCGAGCCGCCTCCGCGAGTCGGAACGCCTCGAAGCGTTCGCGTACCAGACGATCCACCACCGACCGCAAACCCTCATCGAGCTGACCGACCGGAAGATCGGCCGCCGCGCGCGCGCGACGTCCTCCCGGACACGAGCCGGTTCCGCAGCCGCGAAGGTGTGCAGCGCGTCGCCCACGGTCTGCACGAGGACGTCGACCTCGTGGGCGAGGAGCAGTCGGTCGTCCTCGAAGGATCGTTCCGCAGCGTCCGCGGCTACACGCAGCTGCTCCACACGGTCGGCAAACGACGCCACGTCCAACTCGGCGGCCGCTGTCTCGATCAACACCGCGTCGCGCAGGTCCTGGGCGATTCGATGCAGCTCGGCGCGGGCAGCCTCGGCGCGGGCGCTCAGGAGCTCGCTGTGCACGAAGTACTCGAGCGCACCGGTGAAGTCGGCCCACCCCACCGTGTCGTCACCGGGAGACCCGCCGTGGGTGAGCGCCGTCAGCGCCGGGCGGGCCGCGACGAAGGAGAGCTCGGGTTGAGGGCCCAGGACCTCGCGGGTCTGCGCTCCGAGGAACGCCATGACCTGGTCGCGCTCGTGTGGGTCGAGGTGATCGGCCTTGTTCACGACGACGAACGTGCGGGTGTGCCGCTCGGCGAGGAGCGCGAGCAGGTCGCGTTCCTGCTCGGAGAGGGGCTCGTCGGCCGACAAGACGAGCACCGCACCGTCGGCCTCCAAGAGCGCGGCGCGGCCCACCTCCGTGTTGTGGCTGTGCACCGAGCCGAGGCCCGGAGTGTCGACGAGGACGAGACCGGTGCTCAACAGCGGGGCGGGCCAGCGGACCTCGACCCGCTCGACACCACGCTGATTGGCCGGGTTACCCGCCTCGGTGACATAGGTGGCAAGGTCATCGAGTCCGATCTCGAAGCACTGCCCATCGGTCACAGTCACGGTCGCCCCGGGCTCCCCGTACACGACCTCCGTGGCTACCGCCGTGAGAGGCACCACGCCGATAGGGAGTGCCTCCGCCGCGAGCAGCGCGTTGACCAGCGTCGACTTGCCGCGGTTGAACTCGCCAAGCACCACGACATGGAAACGGCCCGCCGCGATGCGCTTCGCCAACCGCGCCGACCGGGCCGCCAACTGTGGCCGCGCGCCCGCGACAGACCCGATCTCGGCCGCAAGATCCCGAAGCGCCTTGAGTTCGCCCACCGCCGCTCTCTCCCAATCGGCAAGACCGAGCCGAGGTAGGAGCCATCAGCCCGGCGGGCGGTTATGGCGAGCCCCATCGCCTTCCCGAAGCACTGTATCCAGCGGCCCGTTGGCCTTCCCGCGTTCGTCGGCACCGGGGATTCTCCGTGTCGTGTCCACGGAACGGTTCCGTGAGGTCAGAACAACTCCGAGCTTCGTCTCGACACGAGCCCCGATCACGCGCAGGCGAGCGCTGACGCGACCGATTCAGGCGTCTGCGTCGGTGCCGGGCTCACCGCGATGGTTCTCGCAAAGCCGCGATGTTGTGCAAACCACAACGATGTTGATGTGGAGGT